>NZ_CP174303.1:827500-4310000 GCF_052467225.1 Microbulbifer maximicatervae (SeqCode)
AATCAACCGAGATTCCCTGAGTAGCGGCGAGCGAAAGGGGATTAGCCCTTAAGCTCTTTATGTTTTAGTGGAAGGTTCTGGAAAGTACCGCGATACAGGGTGATAGCCCCGTACACGAAAAGGCATTTAGAGTGAAATCGAGTAGGTCGGGACACGTGTTATCTTGACTGAATATGGGGGGACCATCCTCCAAGGCTAAATACTCCCAGCTGACCGATAGTGAACCAGTACCGTGAGGGAAAGGCGAAAAGAACCCCGGAGAGGGGAGTGAAATAGAACCTGAAACCGTATACGTACAAGCAGTAGGAGCCCTTCGGGGTGACTGCGTACCTTTTGTATAATGGGTCAGCGACTTATTGTCTGTAGCAAGGTTAACCGCTTAGGGGAGCCGTAGAGAAATCGAGTCTTAATAGGGCGTTTAGTTGCAGGCAATAGACCCGAAACCCGGCGATCTATCCATGGGCAGGTTGAAGGTTGAGTAACATCAACTGGAGGACCGAACCCACTAATGTTGAAAAATTAGGGGATGACCTGTGGATCGGAGTGAAAGGCTAATCAAGCCGGGAGATAGCTGGTTCTCCTCGAAAGCTATTTAGGTAGCGCCTCGCGTCTCACCCTCGGGGGTAGAGCACTGTTTGGGCTAGGGGGTCATCCCGACTTACCAACCCCATGCAAACTCCGAATACCGAGGAGTGCAATCGCGGGAGACACACGGCGGGTGCTAACGTCCGTCGTGGAAAGGGAAACAACCCAGACCGCCAGCTAAGGTCCCAAATATCAGTTAAGTGGGAAACGATGTGGGAAGGCCCAGACAGCTAGGAGGTTGGCTTAGAAGCAGCCATCCTTTAAAGAAAGCGTAATAGCTCACTAGTCGAGTCGGCCTGCGCGGAAGATATACCGGGGCTCAAACTGATAACCGAAGCTGCGGATGCTCTTAGGAGCATGGTAGAGGAGCGTTGTGTAAGCCGTTGAAGGTGGATCGGGAGGTCTGCTGGAGGTATCACAAGTGCGAATGCTGACATGAGTAACGATAAGGGAGGTGAAAAACCTCCCCGCCGGAAGACCAAGGGTTCCTGTCCAACGCTAATCGGGACAGGGTTAGTCGACCCCTAAGGCGAGGGCGAAAGCCGTAGTCGATGGGAAACAGGTTAATATTCCTGTACTCGCTATTACTGCGACGGAGTGACGGAGAAGGCTAGGCCAGCATGGCGATTGGTTGTCCATGTTTAAGGTTGTAGGCTGGGGACTTAGGCAAATCCGGGTCCCTAAGGCTGAGAACTGATGACGAAGCCCACTTAGTGGGTGAAGTGGTTGATGCCCTGCTTCCAGGAAAAACTTCTAAGCTTCAGGTAATAGTGAATCGTACTCTAAACCGACACAGGTGGTCAGGTAGAGAATACCAAGGCGCTTGAGAGAACTCTGGTGAAGGAACTAGGCAAAATGGTACCGTAACTTCGGGAGAAGGTACGCCGGTTTTGGTGATGGGACTTGCTCCCTAAGCTGAGGCCGGTCGAAGTGACCAGGTGGCTGCGACTGTTTATTAAAAACATAGCACTCTGCAAACTCGTAAGAGGACGTATAGGGTGTGACGCCTGCCCGGTGCCGGAAGGTTAATTGATGGGGTTAGCTTCGGCGAAGCTCTTGATCGAAGCCCCGGTAAACGGCGGCCGTAACTATAACGGTCCTAAGGTAGCGAAATTCCTTGTCGGGTAAGTTCCGACCTGCACGAATGGCGTAACGATGGCCACGCTGTCTCCACCAGAGACTCAGTGAAATTGAAATCGCTGTTAAGATGCAGTGTACCCGCGGCTAGACGGAAAGACCCCGTGAACCTTTACTACAGCTTTGCACTGAACTTTGAGCCTATTTGTGTAGGATAGGTGGGAGGCTTTGAAGCAGCGACGCTAGTTGTTGTGGAGCCGTCCTTGAAATACCACCCTGGTATGTTTGAGGTTCTAACTCTGGTCCGTTATCCGGATCGAGGACAGTGTATGGTGGGTAGTTTGACTGGGGCGGTCTCCTCCCAAAGAGTAACGGAGGAGTACGAAGGTGCACTCAGCATGGTCGGAAATCATGCAATGAGCATAATGGTATAAGTGCGCTTGACTGCGAGACAGACATGTCGAGCAGGTACGAAAGTAGGTCATAGTGATCCGGTGGTTCTGTATGGAAGGGCCATCGCTCAACGGATAAAAGGTACTCCGGGGATAACAGGCTGATACCGCCCAAGAGTTCACATCGACGGCGGTGTTTGGCACCTCGATGTCGGCTCATCACATCCTGGGGCTGAAGCCGGTCCCAAGGGTATGGCTGTTCGCCATTTAAAGTGGTACGCGAGCTGGGTTTAGAACGTCGTGAGACAGTTCGGTCCCTATCTGCCGTGGGCGTTGGAGATTTGAGAAGAGTTGCTCCTAGTACGAGAGGACCGGAGTGAACGAACCTCTGGTGTTCCGGTTGTCACGCCAGTGGCATTGCCGGGTAGCTATGTTCGGACGGGATAACCGCTGAAAGCATCTAAGCGGGAAGCCTCCTTCAAGATAAGATCTCCCTGAGGCCTTGAGCCTCCTGAAGGGCCGTGGAAGACTACCACGTTGATAGGCTGGGTGTGGAAGCGTTGTGAGGCGTTGAGCTAACCAGTACTAATTGCCCGTGCGGCTTGACCATACAACAGAGATGGTTACTAACGACTAGCTAAGCTAGCGGATTGTGAGTTAGAGACATACGATCGCTTGCGGTGTATTACTACAGATTGTTTTGCCGACTTATTTGGGGTTATCGCCGGTCAATAACATGACCGAGGCAAACAGCGATAACGCGGCAGGCCAAGCACTTTGCTTATAAGACCAACGCCAACCCAAGCCAGTTTGCCTGACGACAATAGAGTTGTGGAACCACCTGATCCCTTGCCGAACTCAGAAGTGAAACGCAACATCGCCGATGGTAGTGTGGGGCTTCCCCATGTGAGAGTAGGTCATCGTCAGGCTTCTAATCCGAAAAGGGCCACCCAATAGGGTGGCCCTTTTTTTATGACTGAAAAATATTTTAAAGAAGCAAAAAACAAAAAAACTAAGAAAGGGAAGGAAGAAAGGGGAAGCAGAAAGTACTTAGTAGAAATTAAAAATCACTTGAAAACTTTAGTGCTCAGCTTCTATTTAAAAAGTCAGTTAGTAAATAAAAAATAAAACCTAAGATTACCTGAGCACCTTAAAAGGCCTATAAAAATAGGCCTTTACCTACCTCCGTAGCAAACGCCTTTGCACTCACACAAAAAAAATAATCCAACAAAAATAACCCTCGTAAAAACTAGAAAAGTACCCATACCACTCCCGCCAAAAATTAAAATTAGCCGGTAAAAATATCGGTGATTTTTTAGTCTCTGCAGTAATCCCCTGTAACCACGGGGCCTGTAGCCCGTTTATTAAAGTTATGCACAACTCTATCCAGACTTTCTGTTAGTAACGTTCTGGTCTTACTTTTAGTGGATAACCTGACACTTTTTTCGTTGGTTTTTTAATCGAATTATTTCATTGCACGAAATTAAAGGCTTCCAGACCTCTATCCAAAAGTTATGCACAGCACTATCCAAGAATTCTGTTAGTAACATCCCTGTAATGAAGAAAATATCTAAAGAGTTCTATTTTTACGATCTATTATCCAGTGTTGCAGTGGATAACCAGGACTGACTTTTCAGTTCTAAAAAGCTCGCTGGGGTGTGCTGTTAAGGAAGCATTCTATTAGCGACAAATTCCTCCGAGAGGCTTCCTAATGAGAGTTCTACTTTTAATTTCCATGTCATTAGTACTTTTAGCTACTGGATCGCTAGGAGCGCAGACGTTGGTAGTAGGAAATAAATATGAAGGCACGGTGAGTTTTATTGACCTGGCTTCCGGCCAAGAGGTTAAGAAGCCCGAAACTGGAGGTTCGCCCCATGAATTAATAGTGTCGCCGGATAAATCTAAAGTAGTGGTAGTTTCTTACCTTGAAGATGGGTACGTGGGAGAAGAGCTGAATGTATTCGATATCGCGAGCGGTAAGCGCCTGAAAAGAATTGATATCAGTCCACACAAAGGCCCTCACGGCATCGCTTGGCTGGGCGACAGCAATAATGTGATTGTTACGACAGAAGAAACCAGCGATGTGATAAAGGTGGATGTGACTGAAGGAAAAGTACTGGGCGTTGCCCGTACTGATCAGGTAGGTAGCCATATGCTTGCACTATCACCTGATCTGAAGACCGCCTACGTTACTAGCCGGGGGTCGGATACGTTCAGTGTAATTGATACAGAAACTATGGAGTTGAAATCTACAATACCGGCTGGGGATGGGCCGGAGGCGGTGTGGGTAAGCCCCGATAATAGCGAGCTATGGATAGGAAATAATCAGTCAGAAAATATCTTTATTTTCGATACTGAAACGTTAAAGCAAAAAGAAACGATAGATGTTGGTTTTCTGCCTATCCGAATCAGGTTTCACCCTGATGGCGAAGTGGTAGCTGTAGCAGACTTAAATGGTAATCGTATACTCGTGTATGACGCCAAGACCCGTAAACAGTTACATGAGATTGATGTCGGCAGCGCAGGGGCCAGACAGCCAGCATCGCTATTTTTCTCTCCGGACGGAAAGTTTTTGTTTGCCGGTTCTCAGAGAGACGGAAAAGTTGTTGAAATAGATACCGCAACTTGGAAAGTTAAGCGTATATTTAATGCGGGACAAGGGTCAGATGGTATTGAGTGGAGCCCAGTAAGTATTCAGCAATAAATATTCCTGTACTCCACAGTTAAAATAATGAATCAGGTAGGAACTGTGTAGATTTTTAAGTCCTGAAATATTCCATCAATCGAATAATAATTTGGAATAGTTTCACTATGCACTCCACCTACGCGTTCTGCTACGGCTATGCTGGCACTGTTTTCAGATAAGCAGTGAATTTTCAACGCTTGAATATCGTGCAGATCTTTCAAGTAGCTAGATATTTTATTTATGATTCGAGTCACGATTCCATTGCCATGGCAGCTTTTACATAACCAATATCCTATTTCTGCATTTTGCTTTTTAAGGTTAACTTCCTTGATACCAAAGATTCCGACTACCTTGTCTGAATAGTGGATCTTGTACCAGGATGCTCCGAAACTATTGCTGAATACTCTGTCGGCAATATATTTTTTTGTGGTTGGGAGGTCGACAACAAGCTTTGCCCAATAGAGATATTTCTCTAGCAGTGGTCTGTTATTTTCAATTAAGGTAAAGATGATTTCTGTGTCACTATCCAAAAGTGGATCGAGTTTGATATCATTGTTTACTACAATAGGCTTTTTAGTCATCCTTTTGCCTCTCCATTTTTAGCGATATTTTTTAGTCGTTAGCAACCTAACCAACTGGTAGAGTTTTCCTGATTAGGTGAAATAACAGAAAGAGCCTGTGGAAGGTCTCTAGGTTTCCAGCATAAAAGTTACCGGGCCGTCATTGACTAGTGAAACCTGCATATCCGCTGCAAATATTCCAGTGGCCACTGGCGTAAATTGGGCTTTGGAACTTTTAACGAAATAGTTGTAGAGCTCCTCCGCGTATTCTGGTGATGCGCCGCGACTAAAGCTCGGGCGTAAACCTCTATCAGTTTCGGCAACTAGTGTGAACTGACTGACAATCAGGAGCCCACCTCCCGCCTTTTGGAGGTTGAGATTCATACGCCCTTTATCATCGGGAAAAATACGGTAATTCAGGACTTTGTGCAGCAGCTTATCTGCACTATTAATAGTGTCCTGGGCTTCGATACCTAGCAGCAGGAGGATACCTTTATCTATGGCCCCAACGGCCTCTCCCGCTACATTAACCTGGGCATGGCTTACTCTTTGGATCAATCCTTTCATCTCACTTCTCTCTGCTGCTCTGGAACCGATCGTCTAAATCGCCTAGATTAGCGGACTGTTCCCAGTAGAGAAACCGAGAATAACGGTATGAAGAGACAGCTAGTGGCACTGGTTGCCGGTGCACTTGCTGCGGTGAGTGTTCACGCAGCTGATAGCTATCCGGATAGTAAGCCGGGTACTCAAATTGATGAATATTTTGGTCAAAAGGTGGCTGACCCCTATCGCTGGATGGAAAAAATGTCCAGTGATGAGGTAAAGAGTTGGGTGGCCAAACAGAATGACCATTCATTACCGCGTTTGAAAGGCCTCCCCGGGTGGCAGAAAATCAATGACCGGCTTGCAGAACTATGGCGCTACGAGCGCTACGGTGTTCCGTACAAGAAGGGCGATAGCTATTACTACAGCTACAACACCGGTGATTGGGATCAGAATGTTTTCTATAAGGCCTCTAGCCTGTCTGCTGACGGCGATACGGCCTTAGACCCACGTACCCTAAGTGAAGATGGCACTATTGCTGCCAAGCGCCTCAAAGTCAGTCCAAAGGGCCGCTATCTGGCTTACGGTATCTCGGATGGTGGGACCGACTGGACCGACTATCGTATTCGCGATCTAAAGACAGGCAAGGACCTGAAGGAGCAACTGACCGGTATCAAGTTTAGTGATGCCAGTTGGGCGCCGGATGAGTCTGGTTTTTACTATAGCCGCTACCCGTTTAACAGAGATGGCACGGCGGATGATAGCAAACAGGTAGCCGTCTATTTTCACCGACTGGGAGATGCCCAGGAGAGTGATCAGCTGATTTATGAAATTACTGACCATCCCACTCGCAACCCCGGAGCGATAGTGAGTAACGATGGTAACTATCTAATCTTTGATATTTTTGATGGATATGACTCGAACGGCTTTTACTATCGCGATTTACGCGATGAAAGCGGTAAGGTAATTAAGCTTCTGGATGACTGGGATGGCCTGTACCAGTATCTCGGTAATAAAGGGAGCACCTTATACTTTAAGGCTAATGTGGGGGCGCCGTTGGGCCGTGTAATCGCTATTGATCTGGATAAGCCACAACGCAAACACTGGCGCGATCTGGTACCGGAGACGACTAGTGCCCTGCAGAGTGCCAGTTATATCGGCGATCGCTTTGTGCTTCACTATCTGGAGGATGCGAAATCGCGAGTGCTGGTGACCGATACTAATGGTAAGAAACAGTACGAGCTGAAGCTGCCGGGAGTGGGTTCAGTGAAGGGGTTTTATGGTGAGCCGAATGAAGTCGAGACCTTCTACGCTTTCTCTAATTTTATTACCCCGCCGAGTATCTACCACCTGAATGTACAGACTGGTGAAACCAAGCTGTTCAAGCAGCCAAAATATGCAGCAGACTTTTCCGATCTGACTGTGAGTCAGCATTTCTATAAGAGTAAGGATGGTACCCGGGTGCCCCTATTTCTCGTGTATAAGAAGGGAATGAAGCGAGATGGCTCCAACCCCACGCTGCTTTATGGATATGGTGGTTTTAACTCAGCTCAGTTACCGCGCTTCTACAACCGCTTTGTCGGTTGGTTGGATATGGGCGGCACCCTGGCACTGGCCAACTTGCGCGGTGGTAGCGAGTACGGCAATGCTTGGCACCAGGCGGGTACAAAGAAGCAAAAGCAAAATGTCTTCGATGATTTTATCGCTGCAGCTGAGTGGCTGATCGAGGAGAAAGTGACTTCTCCTGAAAAGCTTGCTATCAGTGGTCGCTCCAATGGTGGGCTATTGGCGGGGGCAACGCTGGTACAACGACCGGATTTGTTTGCGGCGGCATTACCGGTAGTCGGTGTCCTGGATATGCTGCGATATCATACCGCTTCCGCTAATGCCCGGCAGTGGTCGAGCGATTATGGGCTTAGTGAAAATCGCGATGAGTTCAAAGCGCTGCATGCCTATTCTCCGGTCCACAACACTCGTGAGGGCACCTGCTATCCGGCCACGCTGATCACCACTGCCGATCACGATGATCGAGTGGTTCCCTGGCACAGCTACAAATTTGCGGCAGCCCTACAAAAAGATCAGGGCTGTGACAAACCAGTCTGGCTTGCCGTGGAGACTCGGGCTGGGCACGGTGCAGGCAAGCCGGTATGGATGCAGGTGGAAGACTTCGCCAATCAGTGGAGCTTCCTTGCCTACCAGCTGGGCATGAAAATCGAGTAGCCTTTCCAACTAACCCAATAAAAGTAATAGCGGGATTAATCAATAAAACTCCCGGTAGGACGATTGCAAAGGGGTTTAGTTTTGGGGCGGTGTCACTAATGACGTTAGTGTGCCGCCCACTCTGTCGGAGTGGTCGTATCACCAACCGGTCTGCCCTTCCGGGAGGAGGTGGCTTCGATAGAGCTAATCACTGGGTATGAATAACGATAACAACTCATCCGGTGGATTTATGAAACATGCATTTGTAACCGGGGGAACCGGTTTTCTCGGCGCTAATTTGGTAGAGCAATTGGTTGGTGATGGATGGAAAGTTACCGCTATGCATCGGCGCACCTCCAATACCGATATGTTACGCTCTTTGGGCGTCAACCTGGTTGAAGCCTCTCTGAATGATCCTCAGTCCCTTCAAGCTGCAATCCCAGATAACGTCGATGCGCTTTTCCATATGGCGGCTAATACCAGTATGTGGCGCGGCGGTAATGCCCAGCAATGGAAAGATAATGTTGAGGGGGCAGCGAATATTGCCAAAGTTGCCAGGGAGAAAAATGTAGGGCGTATGGTGGTGACCAGCTCAATTTCTGCTTATGGCTACCATAAGGAAAGAATTACTGAAGAAAGTGATAAGCTGGCAGATGATCCTCACCATCACTATCTTTACACGAAAAAAAGAGAGGAAATTGCCGTTCGCAAAGAAATTGAGCAGGGCCTGGATGCGGTATTTCTTAACCCTTGCGCAATTGTGGGTAAATACGATACCACCAGTTGGGCGCAGACCTTTTTTCTGATTGATAAAAATCAATTACCAGGTGTTCCACCGGGCTGGGGTTCTTTTTGCCATGCCGGTGCAGTAGCACGAGCCCATATCGATGCGGTTGAAAAGGGGCGGTGTGGTGAAAATTATATCTTGGCCGGAACGGATGCCAGTTTTTTAGAATTCTTTGGAAAGATCGCTGAGTTATTGCATAAACCTGTACCAAAACGCACCACACCGGCATTCCTAATTCAATCTATCGCCTGGTTTTCCGATCTCTGGTCTCGTGTGAGTGGGCAAGAGCCGGTTATTACTCCTGAAAAGGCCACGTTGGTAACGCGGAGAGTCGTTGCTAGTAGTGCTAAGGCTGAACGTGAACTCGGTTATCAATCGGGGGTGGCTTTGGATACTATGTTATGCGAATGTCGCGATTGGTTAGTACAGAACAATTTGTTGGAGTCGAAGTGAATCGTAATAATATTATTTTTGGGTTAGTTGCCTTGCTTTTGGTTTTACAGCTTATTCAGTATTACTTTTTCTCTGGCGCAAGCTAGTCATAAAAAGGAAGTAATGATGGCGGAAAAGCGCTGTGACTGGTGCCTGTCTACACCACTTTATCAAAGTTACCACGATGAGGAGTGGGGTAGGCCGGTTACCGATGATCAAACCCTGTTTGAGTTTTTGTTGCTGGAGGGGGCCCAGGCGGGCTTATCCTGGATTACAGTGCTCAATAAGCGGGAGAATTACCGTAAACTATTTAATAATTTTGATGCTGAAAAAATTGCTCGCTACACGCCTAAAAAGGTAGAGAAATTACTTCTCAACCCGGGAATTATTCGCAACCGGCTCAAGGTTGAATCGGCCATCAAGAATGCACGGGCAACCCTCGAGTTGCGCGATCGCGGTATATCCTTAAAGGATTTTCTCTGGCAGTTCACCGGTGGAAGAGTGATTGTTAATCGCCCCCGCTCCATGAAGCAGGTGCCGGCCACAACAGCAGAATCTGATGCGATGAGTAAGGCGTTAAAGAAAGCGGGTTTTAGTTTTGTGGGATCAACCATTATGTATGCACATATGCAGGCAACTGGAATGGTCAATGATCACTTGGAAACGTGTCCGGCTCATCAGCGTTGTGTCGATGAGGCGCAGAATTTAGGTTTGGCTTGAATTTAAAATAGGGATTTATTTTCGGGGATCGATGAATATTAATAGCTTGCTCAACGAGTACTGGCCCCAAGTAACAGCATTATCCCTAAAGCTGGCGGCCGCACTACTGGTAGTTTTGGTGACGCTGTTTGTGGCCCATCTTGCTCGCCGAGCGGTTGATCGTCTGCCGGACCGGTTTGATATTACCTTGCGCCCGGTACTGCGCAGTATTTCGAGCTGGGCGGTTTATATTGTTGGCGCACTGCTGGTATTGGATGTCTTTGGTATTAACACTACCAGCTTAATTGCTCTACTCGGCGCTACTGGTGTGGCAGTAGCCTTAGCGTTGAAAGATACCCTGCAAAATATTGCTTCGGGGTTCCTATTGCTGGGATTGCGGCCGTTTCGCGTTGGGGATGTGATTCAGTTCGGTGCCATATTGGGCACTGTTCGCGAGGTAGGGCTGTTTACTACGGAGCTGGATACCACGGATGGGCTGCGTATTACCGCACCCAACAGTGCTATCTGGGGGCAAGTGCTCACCAATTTCAGTCGCAATAAGACTCGCCGTATCGAGATTGTGGCGAGTATTGCCTATGGCGATGACATTGATCGCGGTCTAACAGTATTACGTCGCTTGGTAGAACAGGAACCCCGTATTCTCGCTGAGCCAGAGCCAAGTTTCGCTGTTAAGGCGCTTGCTGACAGCGCGGTCAATTTACAGTTGCGGGCCTGGGCTGCCAATGATCAGTACTGGGATGTTTACTGGTCCCTGATGCAAAAGCTTAAGCCTGCAATGGAGGCAGAAGGCTTGACGGTACCCTTTCCCCAACGAGAGCTTCATATCGTGGATCGGGCTGCCACTATGCGTTAGCCCATTACTGCAGGGTCATTCGTGACAATATCCTGCTCCAGGTATTGGGTCCACCTAGTCCAAAATCTCCGATTTGTCTCAACTCAACGCAAACATATAGCGTTCTGAGGGGCATTAATCGACACCTCACCGAATTCGTGTCAAAGTTAGCGGCGTTTTTTTGTACAACTTTTGATCGAGATAGGAAGATGCCGATAAAGCTGAACAACCCACTGATCCCCAGTCTGCTGGCTGTCGCTATCCTTGCGGGCTGTCAGGGTGACAAGAGTGCCCAGACTGGAGCAAATGCAGATAAGCCCCAAAATGCGGTTGCCGAGGCCTCAGTTACTGTAGATGCGGTTGCGGAAACCAAGCGCCTGACTGAGTGGCTGGATGAGCGTTATGAGGAACAGCTGCAGTTCAGCCCGATTCAGCTGTCCTACCTGGGTCGCAAAGACCACTACGACCAAATTGACGATATGAGTGAGGCCGCAGAGGCTCGCCGCCTGGTTTGGCAAGAGAAAAGTGTTGAAGATCTCAAGAAGAATTTCGACTACAGCAAGCTGACCCAGGAAGGAAAAACGTCCTACGATATCTGGATTTATCAGTTTGAACAGGCCAAGGCCGCTGCGCCGTTTATCCGTCACGGCTACATCTTTGAGCAGATGGGAGGTGCACAATCGCAGTTGCCCAACTTCCTGCTGAACTTCCACAAGGTCGACAACGTTGAAGATATGCAGGCGTATATCACCCGTATCGGTGGTATCTCCCGCGCGATCAACCAGCTGCTTGACCGCGCCAAGCTGTCGTCCAAAGAAGGTATCCGCCCCCCGCGCTTTGCCTATGAAGGTGCGATTGATCAGTCCAGTAAATTGATTGAAGGCGCGCCGTTTACCGATGGTGAAGACGCACCTCTGTGGGCCGGTGCCAAAGGAAAGATCGCTGAGCTGCTCGAAGCCGGTACTATTGATCAGAAGCAGGCAGACAAGCTGACCGCGGAAGCGCGCAAGGCATTAGAGACTGAGTTCTTCCCCGCATATCAAGGGCTGGTTACCTGGCTCAAAGCGGATATGCAGAAGGCCTCAGCAGAGCCTCAAGGTGCTAGTAGCTTGCCCAATGGTATGGCTTACTACAATCAACGCCTGGCCAACACCACAACTACGGATCTGACTGCCGACCAGATCCACAATATCGGCCTGGAAGAAGTGGCGCGTATCCGTGGTGAGATGGAAACTATCAAGAAGCAGGTTGGTTTCGAAGGTAGCCTGCAGGACTTCTTCAAGTTTATTCGCGAAGATGGCCAATTCTACTACCCGAATACCGATGAAGGTCGCCAGGGCTACCTGGATGACTCAACTGCCTTCCTGGACAACATTACCAAGAAATTGCCGGAATACTTTGGCCTTCTGCCGAAAGCTGAGTTGGTAGTAAAGCGGGTTGAGTCTTTCCGCGAACAGGATGGCGGTGCCCAGCATTACTACCCCGGCACTCCCGACGGTTCCCGCCCGGGTATTTACTATGCGCACCTGTCCGATATGAGTGCCTATTCCACGACTGATATGGAAACTGTGGCCTACCACGAAGGCAACCCCGGTCACCATATGCAGATCTCAATTGCTCAGGAATTGGAAGGTATCCCGCAGTTCCGCACTCAAGCTCACTTTACTGTCTATGTAGAGGGCTGGGCGCTGTACTCTGAGAAGCTTGCTAAAGAAATGGGGGCCTTCGAAGATCCCTATAACCTGTTTGGCCACCTGACGGCTGAAATGTGGCGAGCCATTCGCCTTGTTGTTGATACCGGCCTGCATGCCAAAGGCTGGAGTGAAGAGCAAGCGGTGGAGTACTTCCTGCAAAACTCCGCAATCCCCGAGACTGCAGTTCGTTCCGAAGTACGTCGTTACCTGGCGTGGCCGGGCCAGGCGACCGCTTACAAGATCGGTATGCTGAAGATTCAGGAGCTGCGCAAGCAGGCTGAAGATCAGTTGGGTGATAAATTCGATATTCGCGGATTCCACGATACCGTGCTGGGTGGCGGTGCTTTGCCAGTGCCCGTATTGGAGAGCCGCGTAGCCTCTTGGGTGGAATCAGTGAAGCAATCATAAGCTTCTTAGCTGACTCTTTTAAAAAGCCGGGCATAGCCCGGCTTTTTTATTGGGCGTATTTCTGTGAATATCGTCTGTGTATAGAGGAAAGCTGGTTTTCCCTAAAATTCTTATTTATGGAAAAGTCCCAATGGATTCAAATATTTACTCTGCCCCAGAGGCTGAATTAGATACTGTTTCAGAGGATGAAGCGCAGTTTTATATAGTTTCACCAACCAAGTTCTGGGTAATGAGCTTAGGTACAGTGGGTATCTATTCAGTTTATTGGTTTTACCGTCATTGGGCAGAATATCAGCATGCTAGTGGAGAGAATATGTGGCCGGTTATGCGGGCAATATTCTCTATCTTTTTTACTCATTCCCTTTTTTCCAGGATTCAAAGCCGTATCGAGATTGATAAGGTGGATTACCGCTGGGTGCCGGCACTTTGGGCTACGTTATATGTAGTTTTTGCGATTGCCGGGGCTATTGTCGACAGGATTTCCTATTACTCCGATGTAATTTCATTGATCGATATAGTAAGCATACTTCTCTTACCCTTTACATTGTGGCCACTTTATGAGGGACAGAAAGCTGCCAATATGGTTAATGGAGATATTTCAGGACAGGCTAACTCGAGATTTACTCCCTGGAATTTTGTTTGGTTGGCTGTAGGGGCTGTATTTTGGGGAGTGGGTATTTTTGGGGCTTATTATCTGCTAGGCAATGTATAAGAGAGGAGTATCTATGAGACGTTCAGGATTTATTATCGTCGCTCTGCTATTACAACTGTTTCCTTCCGCTTTATGGGCGGAGCCAACACCCACTGAAATTACTGTGCGCGCCAAGGCCATGGATGCCAAGTTTATTGGCTCCTCCATCGGTGGTGCCATGGTTATTATTCGCGATGCAGATTCTGGGGCGATTCTTGCCAAGGGGCTTACCCAAGGGAGCACCGGTGACACCACCAGAATTATGAAAACGCCCCGAGAGCGGTTCCAATCTATCGCCGATGGCGCTGCGCATTTTACCGCTACACTGAATATCAGTGAGCCGGTGTTTCTGACGGTGGAAGTTCTTGCGCCGTATATCAAAAAGCAGGCCCGAGTGGTGGCGCAGACACAGACTTGGTTGGTTCCGGGCAAGTCTATTTCTGGTGATGGGCTGATTGTGGAAATTCCGGGAATGTTGGTAGATTTACTCAGCCCACAGACCCATCTCTATACAGGTGTGGACCAGAGTCCCTTTAAGATTCGCGCTAATGTGGTAATGATGTGCGGATGTTCACTTACTGATGGTGGGCTTTGGGACGGCAGTAAGATAGAAGTTGTGGCATTGGTTAAAAGAGATGGCAAATCATTTGCTCGAGTGCCGCTAGAGATACAGGAGACTATGAACACCTTTAGTGCGCCCTTTGCGACAGACTTGCCAGGTGTTTATGAAATTGTGCTATATGCCTATGATCCCAAGACTGGAAATACCGGTGTGGATCGGGGGAGCTTCATTGTGCGCTAGGCAAGTGCGGCAAGCCGTCTGAGATATGGATTCCTATGGATATTCGGCAGGCTATAAAGAGTGACCTCGAAGGCATGTGGAGCCTCTTTAGTGTTGTGCGAAACAGAGGGGATCTGCCTTTCTCGCATAAGATCAGTCGAGAAGTGTTTTCTGCTCAATGGCTTAATGACGACTTACAGACTTATGTTACCGAAGAGTTACCTCACCTGCTGGGGGTGTATAAATTAGGGGTTAATTTCCCTGGTATTCATAGCCATGTCGCGACAGCCAACTTTCTCGTGCACACGGATGTGCGCGATCGCGGTGTAGATCGTGCACTGGTCCAGCATGCAATCGCCAGGGCCCAGGACGCCGGCTATTTGGAAATGCAGTTCAACTACGTTCCCAGCGATAATGAGCCCGCAATTACCCTTTATACAGAGCTGGGCTTCACTATTATCAAAACGCTAGATAGAGCATTTACCGATCCTTTGGGAAGGTTGCAAGATGCTTATGTTATGCAGCGGTTTTTACAGTAGTTCGCTTGGTTATGGACCGGCAAAACCCAAAACACCAACAGGAAAGCCGGGAAGCGCTAATTGAGGAGCATCGACCGGAGCGTATTGAGGCGCGCTTGCGAAGTCGTCCACAGTCACAGTGGCTCTCTGATTTTGTTTTGGGAGCGATAGATGGCTGCGTAACTACCTTTGCCATTGTTGCGGGCGCTTTTGGTGCAGGCTTCTCCGAAGCGGTTGTGCTTGTGATGGGCTTTGCCAATCTTATCGCTGATGGTTTCAGCATGGCGGTAAGCAATTATGAAGCTGCCAGTGTGGAGCGTGAGCAACGAGCCGCGGCTATGCGTACAGAGCGTCAGCATATTGCTTTAATTCCCGAGGGAGAGCGGGAAGAGATCAGGCAGATTTTCTATCGAAAGGGATTTCGAGGTGAAGTTCTCAATAATATTATTGCCACTATCACCGCGAATCAAAAGCTGTGGATAGAGACAATGCTGGCGGAAGAGTACGGTATAAGCCGCTTAGAGCATAAGCCTCTGGGGGCGGCACTGATAACCTTCGCCGCTTTTTTGTGTGTAGGTGCTATTCCCCTGCTGCCCTACCTTTTCCACAGCCTTAATCCCGCCGAACAATTTTATGCGAGCGCCGTTCTGTCGGTCTGCGCTTTTTTTGCTATTGGCTTGTGCAAAGGACTGGTGTTTTCCCACCACCTGCTGGTGGCGGGCTTAAAAACTCTGTTTTTTGGCAGTAGTGCAGCGGCTCTGGCACTCTCCGTTGGCTATCTACTGCGCCACTTGGTGACTTAATATTTATGCGGCTACCACTTTGTTGCGCCCGCCATTCTTGGCTCGATACATACGTTTATCTGCTTCGGCCAATAGCTGATTGAGTGGCTTGCCATTGGTACTGCCTTCGACGACTCCGAGACTGATTGAGATTTTTACCGGGCGTGTATAGCGGCGACTGAGGGTGGATACTCTACGACGAAGTTTTTCTGCAAGGACACTGCCGCCTTTCAAGTCAGTATTCGGCAATAGCAATAAAAATTCTTCGCCGCCCCAGCGCGCCACAATATCCTCAGATCGGGTGTTACTTTTCAATATCTTGGCAACATCTTGTAATACGCGGTCGCCAAAGGAGTGCCCGTAGGTATCGTTGATCGTCTTGAAGTTATCTAAGTCTCCGATAAGGATGACATATTGATCTTTCAGCTCATCATTCCGGCGCTCTAATTCATGAATGGCGCGAAATGCTTCTCTGCGATTGGCTAATCCGGTCAATGTGTCCGTGGCAGCATAAGTCTCCAATTCACTTGTTAATCTTTGAAGGAGCTGCTGAGTTTGGTGGCGGCTACTGTCAAGTAATGCAGTTAAAGCAGTAAGCGCGCCAAATACTGCAATAAAACGCGCGCGATAGGCCGTATCATATTTGGCCGTGAGACCGGGGAAATCTGGGTAAAACAGGATTGTTGCCGTAGCAAGACCTATTCCGAGCAGTGCAGTGGTACCGGTTTTATAGCCGTAAAGGTTGATAAATCCGGGGACCAGCATAACTGCCCACATCAATCCGGTATTGTTTACACCACCAGTCATTAGTAAGTAGAAATACAGCGCCAATAAAAGAATTCCCACTAATAAGGGTGTTTTCTCGGTAGGACCGATGATATTGACAGTGATATACGCAAATAAAATAACCACCGCGACGATAAAAAGCGTCGATGCCTGCAGGATATTGGTTGCAGTAAGAGCGATGATCGCCATGGCCCCGGTGATAGCCATAGCGAATATCAGCATATAAGAGGAGGCCAATATCCGTCTGCGCAGATCTATGCGCTGCACTTCATCAATAGAGGTGGATATCGCGGGGTTTTGATTGTTATACCCTGAGCTCATAGTCATTCCCGTTGCTATACCGACTGCAACCTTCCGCTTGCTCGGGACCGCCCTGCATCATACAACTATGCTGGTAGCCACTGCCGGAGTGAAGCAATGCTGAGTATAGGGGGAATCTGTCACCGACCAAAGTAGCAAGCTACAGTATCAGTAACTCAAACTTTAGAACTGAGAAATCGTGACACAAATTCAACTGACTTCTGGCGATATTTTGACGATGCGTGGAGATGCGTTGGTGTGTCCGGCACACAAACACCTTATTCGGGGGCGGGGGCTTTCAGCGCAGATTTATGCCCATTGCGGGACTCAATTAACTCCCCAGTGTACCAAGCAAAGAGCCTGCCCAGTCGGTGAAGCTCGCTTGACTCGAGCCTATGATTTACCGGTCGAGTACTTATTGCATACTGTTACGCCCCAGTGGAGCAGTGGCGATCAATGGGGGAGCCAGGCCATAGTGCTGTTGAGGCACTGCTATGAAAGCGTTTTGGAGTTGGCGATAGAGCGCGGTTGCAAAACGATACTGTTTCCGGCACTGGGAGCTGGCACTAACCGCTTCCCTCACGAGATTGCAGCACATCAGGGATTGGCCGTTTTACGCGCTTATGCCTCAAGGTTCGAGAGACTCACAGTTTGTTTGCACTCACAAACTGCATTGGCGCAGTGGCAGAAAGTTGAGCAGCGCTTTTATGGCCATCATTGATGTGTCAGGGGTAATTGGATGGGATACAATCTACTTGTACTAATTATTTAGTAAAGCACTATTGATTCCATACAGTTACTGGTTACTTCAATAACCTAATATGACGTATATAAAGTAGTTCTGCTGTGCAGGCATATCGAGCCATGGAATGTCAGTCTAACAAGCAACAACTTACTAGGTTATCTTTTGATCTCATTAATTGAGAGTTATTCGGGTGCTATACAGCCTTTTCTAACTTTTCGCTGATTATTAAGTGCTATGCCTACATTTAATTATTTGGTTCTATCGTGCTAAATGTTGCTTTCGTTGGTCTTAACGAGACATCTATTCGATAAAGTTAGTTATTAATGATTTAATAAATACGTCCGGCTTCTATGCGTATTTTTTAAATCTAATAAATTTTTAGTAGCTATGAATTATTGTAAAGTCTGCATACAGGAACAAGAAATCTATGAAGATGTAGGACATAGATGTGCTTTGTGTCTAGGGTGGGAGTCTCCTAAAGTAAAAAAGAGATCCTCTTTTTTACAGTTCCCAATGCCGCTGCTGAATCGAAAGCGCGTTATTATTCGCTGCAACTGGGACTGGTTTGTCATCGTGCTTTCTCTTTTATTGGTGGCTATTATAGTTGTTTCTTACTTTAAGCTTTTAGTATATCGGCGAGTAGAGTCTTTAGCTGAGGGCGCCATCTTGGCAGACCTTACTAATGAGGGATATATTTTATTAATGCTGCCAGTAATGTTTATTTCTATAATATTATTTGCGACCTTCTCGAAGCTGATTTCATACTTAATCCCTACGGCAAGAGCAGAACTTGATAAGGAGCTCAGTCTAAGATATTTTGAGGGCTATGGGTTAAAGCAGTCAATTCGTAACAATTTTAGAATTCTCTCGTTTTTTTCGGCTTGTTTTATACCTTTGATGGTCTTGGGGCTAAATAGTTATTTTGTTGTCAGCTCCAATGGAGTGAAATTTAATTCATTATTTTCCCTTTTTCCTAAAGAGTATAATTGGAGCCAAATTCAGACGGTTGAAACAGCTACTGGTACTGGCGCGGCACGCAGCCGTTGGGTTCCAAAATACATTTTAAGAATGGATGATAATAATAAATTTAATTTAATTGATTATAAGTTACAGAGATTTATTGCCTCTTACCCCAGGCTCAGAATTTATCTGCGAGATCAAAAGCACATTAAGTACGAGCAAAATTTGACAGATAATGGTATTCGCTGGCTGAGATATAATTTGTCAAAGGATGACTTTGGTGAGGTGATGCATATTTTACAAGATACGCCGTAATAATTATTTTAAACGCGGACTAAATAATAAATAGAAAGGACCCGATAAGGGCCCTTTTATTAGAAGATACATTGAGCCGCCTTCCTTGAGAAGGCGGCCAAAGTGTATCCAGGTTACTGGCAGGAACTCGCTTCCCAGTACTGGGGGGCGTTAGCCGGGGACCACCAGTTGGGTCCAAAGGTAGACACGTAAACCTGGCCTTCAAAGGTTACTAGGTCGCCAACTTGATAGCCTTCGTCACCAGCATATGGCTGCTGGAATTCGGGGCAGGAAGTGGTTTCACCTGAACCTTGATTGCTGTCGGTGTTGTCATCGGAACCGTTATCGGCGTTGTCGTCAGAACCGCTATCGGAGCCATTGTCGTTGCTATCGCCAGAGCCGCTGTCGGAACCATTGTCAGAGCCTTCGCCCTCAGTTTGACAGGTGGTTTCGGTCCACAGCGATGGCGCGGAACCTGGAGACCACCAGTTTGGCTCGTGGGTGGACTCGTAGGCGACTCCTTCAAAGACAACAACGTCACCGACTGAATAACCTGGGTCGCCGGCATAGGGCTGCTCAAACGCGACGCAGGTGCTGCTTCCGCCATTATTATTGCCACCGCCACTTCCGGTGTCGCCAGTATCTCCGGTGTCTCCGGTGTCTCCGGTGTCTCCGGTGTCTCCGGTGTCTCCGGTGTCTCCGGTGTCGCTGGTGTCGCCAGTGTCGCCAGTGTCGCCAGTGTCGCCAGTGTCTCCGGTATCGCTATCACTGGAGCCACCCTGTCCGAAAACTTCGAGTGCGGCATCGAGTAGTGGATACTGGTATTCATTGTTCTCCAATAGCATTCCACCGCGTAGCTGCCAGATCATCACGCCACCAAGGCCCTGGTCGAGCACATATTGGGCGCGTGCGGCGATAGAAGTCGTATCTTCGAAAGAGATAAAACCGCCATCCTCAAACCAACCATAGTGGGTGACGGCCTCGGGATCGTAAGCCGTCTGGAATGAAGAGTCGCTCTGCATTTTCTCGACGATCTGGTAGTAGCGCGTCTCGGTGTCAGAGCCCCAGTGAGCGACGTCTTGTCCGGAGGCGGCTTCACCGATTGCGGTGGCGCCAGCCACGCTGCGGCCGTAGTGGGACATACCCAGGGTGATCTTCTCAGCAGGAATATTGCCCTCAGTCATCCACATATTGCGGCAGCTGTCTGCGTCGAAGCCTTCGTTGACCTGGCCTTCATAGGGGTACAGCGGCGAGGTATGCTGGGCTACGGTATCCCAGTCGCCACCAAAGTCATAAGTCATCAGGTTGACATAGTCGAGGACTTCGCCCACAGCAGCAAAATCATAACCCTCTTCTGCAATCGAGGGGCCACAGGCCACGGCAGCGGTCAGTTCCAGATTTTTGCCGGTCTCCGCTTCAACCTCATCGAAGCGCGCGCGCAGCTCTTGCAGCAGGGTGGTGAAGTTTTCTTTGTCGATCGAGCGTCCGCCGTTCGGTGCATAGCCGGGGTATTCGAAATCGAGATCGAGACCATCGAAATCCCAGTCAGTAAGCAGTGTCACTGCATTTTCGATAAAGGCTGCACGTGCGGTGTCGCTCTCCATCATCTCAGAGACTTTGTGGGAGAGGGTCCAGCCGCCCATAGACAGGATCGCCTTGGCACCGTCGTCATGTACCGATTTTACAAAACCTGATTCGTGGTCATTCCAGCCCTGGCAGACCGCGGGCTGAATACTGGAATCGTATTGGCTGTAGGGGTGCCAGAATTGCGGCGAGCATTTTACGGGACCATCACCGGCGCCGCCGGAAAATGATTGGGCGCCCAGGCCGTAGAAAACGTAGGGGTCTGTAAAGTAGATGTTGCCGTCTTCGTCATTCCAGGCAAAGGCGTACTGAACGTGAGTGAGCTTGGAGAAATCCACGTTGTCATGGGTGAAGGATGAGTCGGCCCAGTATTCCCAATCGGCCCAATAGGCAGATACACGTTTAGAGGTTTCTTGTGCGCTGACGTTTCCGCTGATGGCGATTGCTGCTGCGAGTGCCGCCGCAGCTTTTAATTTAAACCCAAATTTAGATCCGCGTTCACTGCGGCTGCCCACCAACATCCTTGTTCGATCCTGAGATTGCAGGAAAGAAAACATTAGATTGACCTCCCATAGGTCTTAATTATGTATAAAGAAATTTGTCGTTATATGTGGAAAAATTTGAATAAATGGAGAGGTAAAAGTTCCGCGAGGAAATGTGGAATAAATGTGCAAGCCACGGAGAGTAGTGGCTGAGTGGCTATATTTATTTCCGCTGTAGTTTTGTGATGGGGACAATAAAAAGTGCGTACATAAATTTAATTGCACCTTCCAGGAATAAATATTTGAGCAGGTCAACGATAAAAATGGTCGATTATTTAATATCAAAAGAAGATAAATTTTCTTTTTGGGGTAAGAGATCGGAAAAAAATACCGGATTCTGGCGAGCGATATTTACGGCCTCTTGCAGGCAGCCTCCCTGCAGTTTAGTGCAGCACGGCTTCTGTCGAGTTAATCAATCACCTCTTTACTATGAAATGTTGCTACGGAGAAGTTTTTGATTGTCCCTCTTCAGGGATTGAAGATGTCATGATATGGCAAAAACAAAAAAGGGCCCAGAGGGCCCTTTTTAAAGTTGAAGAAAATACTAATTATTTCTTCGCGCGCTTGCGCATATTTTCCTGCAAAATTTTCTTGCGCAGGCGGATAAAGTTAGGAGTCACTTCTACCAATTCATCGTCTTCGATAAATTCCAGAGCCTGCTCAAGGGTATGACGAATGGGTGGTGACAGAGTGAGTGCATCGTCGGTACCTGACGCGCGCACATTAGTGAGCTGTTTAGCCTTGGTGGGGTTTACCACCAGGTCGTTGCCACGGGAGTGAATACCGACGATTTGGCCTTCGTAGACCTCTTCGCCGTGGCCCAGGAACAGGCGACCACGATCTTGCAGTGCGAACAGACCATAGGCGAGGGTTTTGCCTTTGACCATGGAAACCAGTACACCGTTGATGCGCTTGGCCACTTCACCTTGCTTCACCGGACCGTAGTGGTCGAAGATACTGGTCATAATGCCAGAACCACTGGTGATGGTAAGGAATTGGGAGCGGAAGCCGATCATGCCGCGCGAGGGCACGATAAAGGTTAGGCGCACGCGACCTTTGCCATCGGGCTCCATATTGGTGAGATCGGCCTTGCGCAGGCCCAGCTCTTCCATAATGGGCCCCTGATGAGGTTCCTCAACATCG
Source organism: Microbulbifer maximicatervae (SeqCode) (assembly GCF_052467225.1). Lineage (NCBI taxonomy): Bacteria > Pseudomonadati > Pseudomonadota > Gammaproteobacteria > Cellvibrionales > Microbulbiferaceae > Microbulbifer > Microbulbifer maximicatervae (SeqCode). Next base: position 849,542 of record NZ_CP174303.1, read on the forward strand.
ATAACCACTTCTTCATAAGGCTCGTGGATCTCTCCGTCGACCTCTCTCTGCACCACTTCGGGGCGGGAAACGCCCAGCTCGAAACCTTCTCGGCGCATGGATTCGATCAGGACAGACAAGTGCAATTCGCCACGGCCGGAAACCTTGAACTTATCAGGAGAGTCGCCTTGCTCTACACGCAGGGCCACGTTGTGAATCAGCTCCTGGTCAAGACGCTCTTTGATGTTGCGCGAGGTAACGAACTTGCCGTCCTGGCCAGCAAAGGGGGAGTCGTTGACCTGGAAGGTCATGCTTACGGTGGGCTCGTCCACGCTCAGGGCGGGCAGGGCTTCTGGAGTATCCAGATCGCACAGGGTATCGGAGATATTTAGCTCACCCACACCGGTGATACACACGATATCGCCAGCACTGGCTTGCTCCACTTCTACACGCTCCAGGCCGAGGTAACCCATAACCTGCAGGACCTTGGCTTTGCGCGAGTTGCCCTCGCGATCGAGAACTACCACTTGCTGGTTCGGCTTCAGGGTACCGCGAGTGATACGGCCAACGCCGATTACGCCTACGTAGCTGGAGTAGTCCAGAGCGGAAACCTGCATCTGGAAGGCGCCGGTGGGGTCAACCTTCGGGGGCTCAACCTTGTCCACAATCATCTGGAACAGCGGCGTCATATCGTCGGCCAGGTCGGTGTCGTCGAGACCGGCGATGCCGTTCAGGGCGGAGGCGTAGACAACCGGGAAGTCCAACTGCTCGTCGGTGGCGCCGAGGCTGTCGAACAGGTCGAATACCTGGTCCATCACCCAGTCGGGGCGAGCGCCGGGGCGGTCGATCTTGTTAATCACCACGATCGGGTTGAGGCCCTGCTCAAACGCCTTCTGGGTTACGAAGCGGGTCTGCGGCATGGGGCCATCTACTGCGTCTACGAGCAGCAGAACTGAATCCACCATGGACAGTACGCGCTCCACCTCGCCGCCGAAGTCGGCGTGCCCTGGGGTGTCGACAATATTGATGCGGTAGTCATTCCAGCGGATAGCGGTGTTTTTCGCCAGGATGGTGATGCCACGCTCACGCTCTTGATCGTTGGAGTCCATGACGCGCTCGGCGCCTTCGTCGCGGCGGTCGAGAGTGCCGGACTGGGACAACAGCTTGTCCACAAGGGTGGTTTTGCCATGGTCTACGTGGGCGATAATCGCAATATTGCGCAGATTCTCTATCACTGGGGGCCTCTGGGCGTTAAATCTTGGTAAGTCGGGGCGGGGGCCTGCGGGGTTTCTACAGCAGCATTCCGGCCAAAGGCGGCGATTATAGGGGGGCCGCATGACAATTGGGAGTGATTTTGAGTAAAAAATCACCGCCCCGGGGGGGTGATTGCATTAAAACCCGCGCGGGCGGTGGTTGCCCGCGCCTTGAGCAGAAGTTACTTCTTAATGGTTTCCGGTCTGTGGGGAATCAGCGGGCGCAGCACGCCCACATTGCGAAAACCTTCATCCAACAGGTGTGAGGCGTGCAGGCGGCTCATAACGCCTTTGGAGCAATACAGGAGGTACTCACGCTCCTGGTCCAGGTGGGCAAAGCTGTTGTTGAGACGGTAGAAAGGAATAGTCTGCACCTCACAGCCTAGCTCCAACGGGTCCAGCTCCTCTTCATCCGGGTGGCGGATATCGATAACCACTGCGCTGCCCGGCTCCTCGCGGATCTCCACATCCGGTGCTTCGCCATCGACTTCTTCGATCACCTGATCAATATTTTGCATCACCCGATTGCTGATAGCGCGATCGAGGACGGTGAAATCGAAGCGGTTTTCCTCGGACTCCACCTTTTCAATTTTGGCGCGGGTGGTGGGTTTAACCGAGATAACGCCGCAGTACTCCGGCATATTGGCGGCAAACTCTTCGGTGCCGATGGCCCGGGAGGTGCGGATAATATCGGTCTTGTCGGTGGTGATCAGTGGGCGCAAAACCAGGGTGTTGGTAACACTGTCGATCACCGACAGATTTTTCAGGGTCTGGCTAGAAACCTGGGCGATGGCTTCACCGGTGACTACGGCGTCCACCTCCAGCTCCTTGGCGATTACATCGGCAGCGCGCAGCATCATGCGTTTCAAAATAACGCCCATATGGGAATCGTCGACCCGCTCGAGAATCTCTGCCACTACTTCGTCAAACGGCACGGTGATAAAGCGCACCCGGTGGGAAGCGCCGTATTTGTTCCACAGATAGTAGGCGACTTCTTTCACGCCCAGCTCGTGCTGGCGTCCGCCCAGGTTGAAGAACAGGAAGTGGGTGCGGATACCGCGCTTCATGGTCATGTAACTGGCCACGGTAGAGTCGAAGCCACCGGAGACCAGTGACAAAACCGGGTCTTGCGTGCCCAGGGGGAAGCCGCCCAGGCCGGGATGCTGCTCTTCGATCACGTTGAGCTTGTCGTGGCGGATCTCCAGCTTAACGGTGATGTCGGGGTTTTTCAGTTTGACTCCGGATGCCTCGGTATTCTTGTTGAGGCCGCCACCCACATACTGTTCCACATCCAGAGACTGGAAGTCGTGTTTGCCGGTGCGTTTAACCCGTACACAGAAAGTCTTGTCTTTCAGGGCTGCGCCCCAAACCGACAGGGTTTTCTCGTACATGTCGTGCAGGTCACCCAGGGGGAACTGGCGCACGCGGGAGAAGTTGGCGATGCCGGGGGTGTGAGAGAGCACCTCTTCGATACGTCCACCCAGGTGGGACACAGCATCGGGCGCGATCACATCGATCTTTTCCCAATCCTTTCGCACCTGGATACGGTCGTCCAGCTGGCGCAGCAGGCGCTGCAGGTTGTCCTTGAGCTGGCGCGACATGCGCTTGCGCACAGGGTTGCTCTTGATGGTGATCTCTGGAAAAAACTTGACGACAAAGTGCATGGGAATCCGTGGGGTACCGCATGTTGATAGAAGGTGCGGCATTATAAACTAGCCAGAGCCAAGTTGGTTGTGCACTGTTTGCGGGCGAAGCGAGAACAAATATGTTCTATTTTGGTGCGTATTTATGTGGCTGCTCGGCCACAATACATCTATCCTGGCTGCGTCAGCACTTTGCTGGGGCTCGCACCGGCGCCAACCGGGACTATGAGGCGATTGCCCTAATTTGGCACACTCCTTGCTTTATTTCACGCCAGGTAGAGAGTGAATGCCGGCAGCGACAGCAAGGCATAGCGACCAATTACTTTTCAAGACCTGGAGGACTGCAATGTCAGCGAAAACGCTCGGTTTGATTAATGAAAGTGAAGCGAAATGGATAGACCTGCGCTTTACCGATACCAAGGGTAAAGAACAACACGTTTCCATCCCTGCGTCGGAAGTTGACGGTGAGTTCTTTGAAGAAGGCAAAATGTTCGATGGTTCTTCCATCGCCGGTTGGAAGGGCATCAACGAATCCGACATGATCCTGATGCCGGACGACGAGACCGCTTTCCTCGACCCCTTCACCGATGAGAGCACTGTTATCATTCGCTGTAACATCGTTGACCCAATTACCGGTCAGGGTTACGAGCGAGATCCTCGCTCCATCGCATTGCGCGCTGAGGAATACCTGAAGTCCACTGGTCTGGGTGACACCGCTCTGTTCGGTCCCGAGCCCGAGTTCTTCGTATTCGACGATATTACCTGGGGTGCTGAAATGGGCGGCGCCTTCTACAAGATCAACTCCGAAGAAGCAGCCTGGTCCTCTGGTCACAACTTTGCCGAAGGCAATATTGGTCACCGCCCCGGCGTTAAAGGCGGTTACTTCCCGGTTCCTCCGGTGGATTCCCTGCACGACGTTCGCGCCGCAATGTGTTCTGCGATGGAACAGATGGGCCTGCGCGTAGAAGTGCATCACCACGAAGTAGGTACTGCCGGCCAGTGTGAGATCGGCGTTGCCGCCAACACTCTGACCAAGAAAGCGGACGAAGTACAGATCCTCAAGTACGCTGTACACAACGTTGCCCACGCCTACGGCAAGACCGCGACCTTTATGCCCAAGCCGCTGGTTGGCGATAACGGTTCCGGTATGCACGTTCACCAGTCCTTTAGCAAGGATGGCGTAAACCAGTTTGCCGGTGACGCCTACGCTGGTCTGTCCGAAGCTGCTCTGTACTACATCGGCGGTATCGTTAAGCACGCTCGCGCCCTGAACGCGCTGTGTAACGCTTCCACCAACTCTTACAAGCGTCTGGTACCTGGCTTCGAAGCGCCGGTAATCCTGGCTTACTCTGCGCGCAACCGCTCTGCGTCTATCCGTATTCCTTTCGTGCCCTCCCCGAAAGGCAAGCGCATCGAGACTCGCTTCCCGGACCCGACCGCCAACCCATACCTGTCTTTCGCCGCACTGCTGATGGCGGGTCTCGATGGTATCAAGAACAAGATCCACCCTGGCGATGCTGCGGACAAGGATCTGTACGATCTGCCGCCGGAAGAGCTGGCTGAGTACCCGACTGTCGCTTCCAGCCTGGAAGGCGCCCTGGATGCTCTGGACCAGGATCGTGAGTTCCTGACAGCCGGTGGTGTATTCACTAACGATGCTATCGATGCCTACATCGAGCTGAAGCGTGAAGAAGTAGAGCGTCTGAACATGACCACTCACCCGGTCGAGTTCGATATGTACTACTCCGTGTAATGGCGACCGGCATCACGATGATGCCGTCGAACCGTTCTCGAAAAGCCCGCGCCACTCTGGTGCGGGCTTTTTTATTGCGGGTACACTGTCAGTGGAAGTGAATTGAGTGCCGCTGTGCGGAGGCTCAGGAATATCACATTGGCCCGATCTGGGAAGAAAGGAGCGTCCGCCCTGCGGTCGAAAACACTATGGCAAGGTTTTGGCAATTAAAGGCCCTGTTACTCGCAATGCCTCTGGCGGCAGTTGCGGCTTCTCAAGAGAATGAAGAGGCTGGCGCGATCTACAAAGTGGTTGGGCCCGATGGCCAGGTCAGTTTTAGCGATACACCACCGGCAAATGGCAACTCAGAGAAAGTGGATTTAGCCCCAATCAATATCCAGCCAATTGCGCTGCCCCGCCAGCTGCCCACAAGAAAGCTGTCTCCCAAAAGTGATGATCAAGAGTTGGGGCCGGTATCGATTCGAATTGTGAGTCCAATTAATGAGGCGACTATACCGCCAGGGCAGACGTTGATAGCGCTTCAGGTGGATGTGGCTCCCAAATATCCAGAGGGCGCTAGCTTTTATGCGGTTATCGATGGGCAGCGCTGGCAGGGAAGTTCGGCTGGTAACTCCCTGGATATCTCTGCCCTGGTCCGCGGTACCCATACGCTCAAGGCGGTTCTGCTAGGGCCCAAAGGGCAAGTATTGGCCCAGTCGCAAACGGTCACAATTCATGTAAAGCGCACCATAGCCCGGGGGTGAATGTTTGAGGGAGTGCAAAGCTCCCGAAACCCTTTGCTTCGCCCTAAATTCAGGCTGCCTGTTTTTTGACCTGTGCACCTTTATGGTGCATTCTCTCTGTGTTTGGCGGCATCCCATTTCTGAGACCGAAAACTCGCAATGCAGCTATTGCTAACTGCGCACTGATTGTGTCCGGTTGAAGCTGCTCCCGCCTACAAATGCCAGCTTATGCGCCATTTTGGTTTGCTTTTTGCACTGACTAGATACAGCGCTAGTTTGCTGGGGGTGACCAAAAGGAGTTTGGTCAGAGCCTCGGAATGAATCGGAAATTTTGTGAATGCTGAATGATCGCCAGTTGCGCCAATTACTCGATAGCCTGACTTCCGCAGTGTTGGTGCTGGATGAAAACTTATCGCTTTGCTATTTGAACAATGCTGCTGAGGACTTGTTTGCCGCCTCCAGTACCCGGGTTAAAGGCTCGAAGTTGGAGGAGGTGGTGCGAGAATCTCCCACTGCCTATGAGGCTATGCGGGAAGCATTGCGCAAAAATGAGAAGTATACAGTGCGCCGGGCCAGTTGGAGGTTGAACAATCTTGAAACCCGGACCGTGGATTACTCAGTCAGCCCGGTCCCCGAGTTTTCTGTGCTACTTGTGGAAGTGCAGCCGATGGATCGCCTGTTGCGAATTGCCAGGGAAGATGCGCTGCTCAGTGCCCAGGAAACGACACGAAACCTGGTTCGCGGTATGGCCCATGAGGTCAAGAACCCCCTCGGTGGTATCCGCGGGGCGGCACAACTATTGCAGCGCGAGTTGCCGGACCGGGAGTTAGACGAATATACACAGATTATCATCGAGGAAGTGGATCGCCTGCGCAATCTGGTTGACCGTTTATTGGGACCACGCCAGCCGGTAGTACTGGAGCCGGTTAATGTGCACGAGGTTCTGGAGCGGGTTGCCCAATTACTGGATGCAGAGTGTATCGGTGAGCTTCAAATTCGCAGGGACTACGATCCGTCTATTCCCGATGTTCCCGCCGATAGCGAACAATTGATTCAGGCGCTGCTTAATATTGCCCGCAACGCCATGCAAGCCATCGATGAAAGTATTGGCCTCAGTAGTGGGGAGATGGTATTGCGTACGCGTATCCAGCGCCAATTCACCATTGGCCGCCGCAACTGCCCATTGGTCTGCCGTATAGAAATTGAAGATAACGGCCCGGGCATACCGGAGGAAATTCGCGAGCGGATATTCTTCCCGATGATATCCGGCCGCGCCGAGGGTTCAGGTCTTGGACTTTCAATTTCCCAGAACATTATTAATCAGCACAAGGGGCTGATTAAGTGTGACAGCCAACCCGGCCGTAGCATTTTCCAAATTTATCTGCCCCTGACTACCGAATTAGCTAATACAGGAACCTAGAGAATGAGTAATCGCGTTTGGATTATTGACGACGACAGATCAATCCGCTGGGTGCTGGAGAGAGCGCTATCGCGTGAGGGAATTGATACCCAGTGTTACGAGAGTGGCGACCGCGCCCTGGATGATTTCTATAGCGATTCACCGGATGTAGTAATCAGTGATATCCGCATGCCGGGCTCCGATGGCTTTAAATTGTTGCAGCGTTTCCAGGCTGAACGACCGAGTCTGCCGATAATTATTATGACTGCGCACTCGGACCTGGATAGCGCGGTAGCTGCTTACCAAGGGGGAGCCTTTGAATACCTGCCTAAGCCATTTGATATTGATGAGGCCGTAGCGGTAACCCGGCGCGCATTGATGCACGCCAGTGAACAGAGTGCTGAAGAACGGGTTGAGCCGGAAAATGGTCAGGGTAATAAAGAAATTATTGGAGAAGCGCCGGCGATGCAGGAGGTCTTCCGTGCGATTGGCCGTTTGTCTCACTCCAATATCACCGTTTTAATCAACGGTGAATCCGGCACCGGTAAGGAGTTAGTGGCGCAGGCTCTGCACAATCACAGTCCGCGCAGGGATAAGCCATTTATTGCATTGAATATGGCGGCTATACCCAAGGACCTGATGGAGTCTGAATTATTTGGCCATGAAAAAGGGGCCTTTACCGGTGCCAGCTCCCAGCGTGCCGGACGTTTTGAACAGGCCAATGGTGGCACCCTGTTTCTAGATGAAATTGGTGATATGCCCGCAGATACGCAAACCCGGTTATTGCGCGTGTTGGCTGATGGTGAATTTTACCGTGTCGGTGGCCACACCCCGGTCAAAGTGGATGTGCGTATTATTGCGGCGACTCACCAGGATCTGGAAGAGTTGGTATGTCAGCATAAATTTCGCGAGGACCTGTTTCACCGCCTGAATGTTATTCGCATCCATATTCCAAGACTCGCGGATCGCCGTGAGGATATTCCGCGATTGGTGAGGCATTTCTTTAATGCTGCGGCAAAAGATCTGGGGGTGGAGTCAAAGATCCTAACCAAGGAAACTGAGGAGTACCTCTCTGGGCTGGATTGGCCTGGTAATGTACGACAACTGGAAAATACCTGCCGCTGGATTACCGTGATGGCCTCTGGGCGCGAGGTGCATATTGAAGATTTGCCACAGGAGTTGCATCAGCAGGGCGCGACGACAGAAACACCGGCAGACTGGCAAAAAGCACTGCGCTTGTGGGCTGACCAGGCCCTATCCTCTGGGCAGCGCGAAATTTTAAATGAGGCTGTTCCCGCATTTGAAAAAGCGTTAATAGAAATTGCGCTTAAGCATACTGCTGGGCGTAAACGCGATGCAGCTGATCTATTGGGATGGGGTAGAAATACCTTGACACGGAAGCTAAAAGAATTGGAGATCGGTGGGGAATAAAGAGAATTTGTGCTTGGGGAAAATTTTTCTCCAAGCACATTTTTCAATTAAAATAGATTGCAGCTGGTTTTAGATATCTACTTTTTTAAAGCGGCCAATGAAGCCGTTTTTATAATCTGTCTGGCCTTCTTCTAGTCTTGAAGAGAAGATTTCAAGGTAAGATTCAAGATAGTAGATATCCTCATCGGTATTGATAAGTCGTAATCGCCTTTTTTTCCATAGTATGCAGTCTTCAGATTGTCCCTCGCAAGATGGCAGGTAAGCAGCAGTGGAATTCTCCTCCGTTTCCAGATTTGGATCATAGTAGTGGTTCGAAACTATTGAGCCGTCTGCTGCTATCTCCCACGAGCCTTTGCGTTCATCCGTCATCCAGTCATAGTCAGAAAATGGATTGAATGGATCGAGAGGGTAGGTAAATTCTTGTTGAATAGTTCCATTATCGGAATAAACGACTGCCCAAATATTGGGAGTTGGAAATGAAGTGTGAGTCTCCACTCTTAATGGAGGAGCCTCAAGTGGTGTGTCATCTTCTTCAACCAAAAAACTAGAAAATATATCTGTTGTGCCATCGCTACCTGTGCTAACGGCAATGACCCTGGTCGCATTTCCGAATGTACTCGTGGGAATGTAACGTGTTTGTTGGCCACTTTCGTAGTTTATGACTAATTCATTAGTTAGAACTGCTGAAAATGTTTCTTCTTCTTTTAGGTCCGGCCCAAATTTCTCTTTACCAGTATTCTCAGAGTCCATGCTGAACTTTCCAGAGAAGTATTTGCAGTTGCAGTTTTGGTAGAAATTTGGATGGTAAGTTTTAGTTGAAAAGTGACTGGGAATTGATTCCCAGGAGGCGGAATAACTTGTATTTATGGTGTTTAAGTATCTTTTTTCGCTGTATTCATATTGCTCCCCGCTCTGGCTTGTACAAGTGCTATTGAGGTTGATCTCCAGTACCTGGCTATATGGCGTCGAATAAATATGCCTTGTATTAAAGTTGCTGTTTCGAATATCTATACAGTTATGAAGGCTGAACCTGCCCCAGCTTACTCCGTCAGCTATTTGTCCATTAATGTCACCGTCCTCATCCAGTGACAGAGTGAACTCTCCAATTCCAATAAAATTAGCTGTGCCGGAATTTTGTAATTCTTCCTTGAGTTGTATGACCCCGGGTATTAAATTGTCGCTGCCTGAGCTTCCAGTCAAAAAGATTGTTTCTAAGGATTCATTCAGCCTGTAATTCTGTTGGTGAGAGTAATTATTGTCTAGGATTTTCAGTAGAAGCTCATCTGCATACTCTTGATTTGATTGAATTATGTCTTCTACATAGGCTTTTGAGAATGAATAATCTCTGATGAAGTCTGTCGTATTTGAATATCTATCTTCGAGAAAGAAAAAGTTCGTGTTGTCTGAGAACTCTTCATTAATTGCACCTTTTAGGAATATAGCTAAATTAATAGCATCCTCCATAGGCACTTCGAAAATATGTTTTTTTAGGTCTTCAGTGGTTGTGATTTCACTGTTGTTGTTTGATATCTCTGCAAGGTTGGAGATCGACGCTGATAAGCTGTTTAACACTAAACCCGGGTTATTGTTGAGGTAGCTTACTTCATTATTTATTGCTTGGCTCGAAAGTTCACTAAATGACCCAGCATAGGATTTAAAACTATAACTCCAGTCATCTGAGACCGCACCCTGCGCAATTATGGTTACTAGCTCGTCGCTATGTCCGCCTTCTATTTCAACCGTGAATTCATTGTTGTTTGTTTGCTCGGCAGTATAATGGCTTTCGCCAATGCTGACTGTTATTTCTGGAAACTCAGAGAAGCTTTCGTCAAAGACTCCATGTAGGGTAATTGATGGTACTTCTGGTGTCGGCTCTGGGCTAGATGAATTGCTTCCACCTCCGCTACATGCACTAACAAGAATCAATGATGCTGCCAGTATTGTTAGGTGTCTGGTCAGTTCCTTCATAACCTCTCTCTATATTCAATATTAATTATTGGCCGTATGATACCTTTGTGAAGTTAAATTGCACGGCATAATAGTGGTACGCATGCATTAAGTTATATAGCGAAGTTTTCCTTTTATTTTTTTATGAGCTTATGGGGTCGATTAACTCAGCTATTATTATTTTTATTAAATGCTTTATGTGAGCAATCCACAGGTGTTATATGACTCGAGATGAATTGAAAGTCGTTGATGACGTTCCATTCTTGTTTTGGGTAAAAGATAAAAGTGAGAAATATATTTGGGGTAACCAAAGGATATGCGAATTGGCTGGAGAGGATGTGGTTGGTAAAACTGATGTCCAATTGGCCTGGGCAGAGAATGCCAAAGCGTTACGTGAGGCTGATCAGCGTGTATTTTCCTCAGGGGAGCCCGATTACCTTCTCGAACATGTCGTTCAATCTAGCCTGGGTGAAGTTAACCTAAGTGTGTGTAAGTGGCTGGCAGATTTTGAAGGAGAGCAATGTTGTTTTGGAATTTCTTTTTCTATTAAAAAGTGATTTTGCAATACAAATAGCCCAAAATTTGAGCTATTTGATATTTATAGTAATTGATCTGGATTACCCTTCAGGTTGAAACTTTTTTAGTTCCCAATTCACCAAGCGTTCGCGCTATATCCTCTGCGCTGGTTGCCGGTTTAATATCCTTGTCAATTTTTTTAATTCGTCCATCTTTACCAATATAAATGGTAACGCGACGGGCGATATTCATTACAGGAATAAGTACATCGTACGCTTTAGCCGTTTCACCGGTGGGGTCACTGAGTAACGGGAAGTCCGCTTCGCTCTCTTCAGCAAATCGGGTGTTATCGTCAAGATCATCTGTACTGGCCATAAAGTAGGTGACTTCATAATCTTTGATCAAGTGACCGTTTTGGGCGAGCGATTTACACTCTATGGTACAGCCACGGGTGAATGCCTTGGGAAACCAGGCGATCACAACAGCGCTTTTGCCCTGGAGGTCCGCCAATGTGTGGGTTTGGCCATCAGACCCCTGTAGAGTGAAATTTGGCGCCATTTCACCAACTTCCAGAGCGAGGGTGGGAAGGCTGATAAACGCCGTAATTAAGAAAGTCAGCAGATATTTCACGAATATTTCCCTTGTAGTTTACCGATACGCCTATGCTACTGCCCTAAGGTCTAACTGGCCAATAGCTCAGCTATAACTGCTATGCTTTATGCGCCAAAGTAAGAATATTGGTGCGTCAATGCACCGTTATGGACTTGCCGTTTTGCAGGGGCTTAAATGCGCTTTGACAGCCTTTTCTATACTCTGCCACTTTGGGCCTAGTCGCATTCGTTTTGGCATTTACCTAAGGAACCTCTGAATAACTCCGTAATGCCTCTGCGGGTCTTGAAGGCTGCAGATGTTAGGCGCAGCTCGCCGCGAATGGCTCAGTCCTTTGCAAGAGCTGCAACGCAGCAGCTGTGGCCTTCAAGGCCCGCCTTCGGGGCTTGCAGAGCGATTCACACTCCGCGTTGCGACTTCTTGAAAGGTCTGGACATTCCTGCGAAGCCGCGCCTTGATTGAGAACCGCTCTGCATGCCAGAGGTATCACGGAGTTATTCAGAGATTCCTTGATATGACAGCCGACCGATTTAATGAGCGCAAGGCATTGCTGTTGCAGGAGGTCAATACCATCCAGGCCGCATATTTAAATGCGAGCTTTTTGCAATTTGATAAGCAGGATAAGGCGCGAGACCTAATAGCTGAATATGCAAATCTCAGGGATATTGACCCATCAATCGCCGTCACTCCGGAAGATGTAGCTCGCAGTGAGGAAATTCACCAGGCTCTTTGGCGTTTGATCGAGGCGCATATCGCACAGGATTACAATGCCGATTATTTACGCCAGTTTGCCGAGCAGGTTAACGGGATGGTAGATCTGCACCGTGCCAGGGTTGTGGTTGGGCTGCAATACCGTATACCGGGTCCACTCTGGCTCTCCCAGTACTTTATGACCATTTTGGCGATGCTGGCAATTGGATACCAGTTGGGGATAAGTCGCGGGGGATCTGCCCAGGTAGTTATAGCTTTGGCCCTGACTTTCTCAACAGTGATTTTACTGGTGGCGGATTTGGATCGGGCAAATGAGGGAGCACTGTTGGTTGATCAGTCGCCGATGAGCGATCTCAATTTGCAGCTGAAAGAGCTACAGGAGGCTGCCCACTGAGCTGTTGTGCGAGCTGACTTTGCATATTAATTGGGTGGGGCGGAATTAAGGCTTTTCCGCCCCGGGGAACAGGTTAAAGATCTTCAGGTTTTTGTGGCATTAAGACATCTTCGGGATGCACAAACTCACGCATAAAAATTTCCCAGAAGGCGAGGAATAGTGCAGCGAGAAGAGGGCCTATCGCAAAGCCACTGATTCCAAACATAAACAGACCGCCGACAGTGGAGAAAAGCACTAAATAGTCGGGGAGTTTTGTGTCTCGACCCACCAATATTGGGCGCAACAGGTTATCTACCAGGCTGATCACGGTGAAACCATAGGCGAGTAAAATCGTTGCCTTCATGGGTTCGCCAATAGCATAGAGGTAAATAGAAGCGGGGAACCAGATCAATGCGGCACCGACGGCGGGCAATAATGACAACAGGGTCATTAATACACCCCAAAGGACCGGTGCCGGTAGGCCCAGCACCCAGAAAATAATTCCGCCCAAGCCGCCCTGGGTAATAGCGACTACCAGATTTCCTTTGATGGTTGCGCGAGTGACTTCAGCAAACTTTGCCAGCAAAAGGTGCTCGCGCTCATCACCCAGTGGTAGGGCATGGATAATCAGGTTTACCAGCCTTTCGCCATCGCGAATCAGGAAGAAGGTGAGGTAAAGCATTAAACCCAACATAACGAAAAAGTTAACAGTATTCTGTCCGACCTCAATCGCATTTTTTGCGACGAAGCTACCGGCATTCATCACTCCACCCATCAGGCGCTGCTTGGCCTCCTCGACATCCACGCCAATACTTTCGAGCGTGCTGTTAACCCTGGGGAAAGCACTGCGAATCTGCTCAAAGGATTTAGAAACATCAATTTGTCCTTCCTGGATCCGGTGATACAGAGTTACCGCTTCATTAATAAAAGAGGTGGCCACTACCAATACGGGTATCACCAATAGAACGATACACATAAACAGGGTTAGCAGAGCCATTAAATTAGGCGAATTGGGAAAGCGCTGCATCAGCAGACGGTACACGGGGTAGAAAATCAGTGCGGTGGCACAAGCCCAAAAAATAGGGGTAAAGAAGGGTTTTATTAGGAGTAAAAAAGCTACGCTGACCAATAATAAGGTCAATATAAATGAGCGCCTTTCCAGTTTTTCTTGCACTGCGACTTCCTCTGCTTCTCTTTCGGCAGCCCAGTGGTAGGGCGCCTAATTTTTGCTCTATCTAAGCAGATGCAGTGGGGTTTTACCAGCGCCTATATCCGCACGTATCCACGTGAAATCGAATGCCCCGATAGATTCCGAGGCCCATTTGCCACTCGCGGCCGTTGCGCTTGTGGATATCCCTCAGTACGGGCACCAATTGCTCTCGGGAGAACTTCTTTTTCGGAACTATATCCAGCCCGCAGAAATGCAGATGTTTACTTCCCTTGGAACCCCCGGCCTTACGGTTGTAATCCACTGTGCGCCACCCGGAGACCACTGTTACCGGGCCGACGCGGGGCACTATTTCCCGCTCGATTACCCGCAGAGTATTTACGATGCCCCACCAGAGCTCCTTGGGAGGGATGGCGAATGCGGGTTCGTCCAAATCCTGCCAGTCACTGCCCTGACGCAATAGCTCATAGGGTTGCACAACCTGTTCAACCCGGTTGGAGCGCAGGAATTTTTTGAGTTGAGTAAAGCGTGCATGGTTATTGCCTTTGCTCAGGAAGCGGCTGAATGCCCTCTCGGAAGCTGCCGGATAGCCCTGGATATCGTAAACCTCCGGGATCATTAGCAGCGGGAGGATATCGATAGGGGATTTCACCCGGTCATCAGCCTCGCGCGCTCGTTCGTAAGTAAAAACAAATAGACCGGTGAGAATCGCCAGTGCGATTGCCCCAATGATGATGATCCGCCGGCGCAGTTGACGCTGGCCGATTTCTACGCATTCTTTGTTACTTTGCATAACCATCGGGCAGCTCCCTCAATTACCAGGTGCGATAGCCACAGGTATCGACATGAAACAGGACATCGTCAATCAGGCCCATCCCGACATTGCTATCGGGACCGAGGCGTGCGTGCAGTGTGCTTAGCTCTTCAGCGAGTTCGTTTTTACCGATATTGGAATTCGGAATTAAGTCCAGCCCGCAAAAGTCACGGTGGCGGGGCTGGTCTTCGGTCGCAAGTTTTCGGTTGTAGGCATCAGTGCGGTAAGCGGAAACCACAGTGACAGGGCCAATTAGCGGTATTACCTGGTCTCGTACCAGGGTGAGGGTTTTCACAATATTGGACCACTGGTCCCTGGGTGGTATGGCGAATGGGGGTTCCCCCAGTTCCAGCCAGTCCCCCCCCTGTCGCAGAAGATCACGAATAGGAAAAACCTCGGCGACACCCCGGTCCCGAAGCAATTGATTGAGTGCTTGTACGCTGGAGCGGTTACTGCCCTCTCGCAGGAATTTGTTAAAGGTCTCCTCGTTGGCGAGGCGATAGCCACGCTGTTCGACATAGGACTTCTCTTGCGAGGAGAGGAATAGATAGAGCCAGAGGGTAAACAGGATGGCACTGAGTATTAAAGTGAGGGCACTGACGACCACCCGATTGACTCTTTGCCCGGGCGGCTTGTGTGGGAACAGAGTTTCGAAGCGAGTAAACGAGTTACCTGCGGACATAGTGCTCGCGATTGCTGCTGAGAGAGTTTTTCCTCCGACGCTAAAATCGTCGGCGCCTGTTTACTCACTATAGCCGCAAAAATCGACGGGCTGCGGGCTTGGGATCAGCCACAAAAAAAGCCGCTGCTCCTGGGGGAGCAGCGGCTTTTGGGTCACGGACAGCGCACTGTGCCCGACAACCTCTACTTAGGCTTTAGGGCCTGCATTTTTAACGTCTTCGCCGACATTGAACTTCTCAATGTTCTCGGCGAACAGCTTGGCCAGCTTGCCTGCCTGATCGTCGTAAGCAGCTTTGTCAGCCCAGGCTTCACGAGGGTTCAGGTAAGACTTGTCCACGCCGGGCACTTCCATCGGGATATCCAGGTTCAGGGCATCCAGGTGCTCAGTGGCAACGCCTTCCAGGGCGCCGCTCTGGATAGCGGCAACGACCGCGCGGGTGACCGGGATCGGGAAGCGCTTGCCGTTGTCGCCGGAGCCGCCGGTCCAGCCAGTATTTACCAGATAGACCTTGGAGCCGAACTCTTCGATGCGCTTCATCAGCAGGTCTGCGTATTCGCGCGGTGCACGCGGCATAAACGGCGCGCCAAAGCAGGTGGAGAAAGTCGGGTGGATACCGGCCTCTGCGCCCAGTTCGGTGGAGCCTACGCGGGCGGTGTAGCCAGACAGGAAGTGGTAAGCCGCAGCCTCTTTGGAGAGGATGGATACCGGTGGCAGTACGCCGGATACATCGCAAGTCAGGAAGATAACGTTCTTCGGCTCGCCAGCGCGGTTTTCCAGCTGACGCATTTCGACGTGTTCCAGCGGGTAGGAGCAGCGGCCGTTTTCAGTCAGGCTGGTGTCGCAGTAGTCAGCAGTGCCGTGATCGTTGGTTACCACGTTTTCAACGATGGCACCGAAACGGATGGCATCCCAGATTACCGGCTCATTTTTCTGGCTCAGGTCGATGGTTTTCGCGTAGCAGCCACCTTCCATATTGAAGACGGCACCCTTGGTCCAGCCGTGCTCATCGTCACCGATCAGGTAGCGCTCGGGATCCGCGGACAGGGTGGTCTTGCCGGTACCGGACAGGCCGAAGAACAGGCAGGTATCGCCATCTTCGCCGACGTTAGCCGCGCAGTGCATTGGCATTACGTCTTTTTCTGGCAGCAGGAAGTTCTGTACGGAGAACATGGCCTTCTTCATTTCGCCGGCGTAACGCATGCCGGCCAGCAGTACTTTGCGCTGGCCGAAGTTGATAATTACGCAGCCTTCGGAGTTGGTGCCATCGCGCTCGGGCTCACAGACAAAGTGAGGAGCGTGGAGGATTTGCCACTCTTCCTTGGACTTGGGGTTGTACTTTTCGGCGCGGATAAACATGTTGCGGCCGAACAGGTTGTGCCATGCAGTTTGGGTGGTCACTACCACTGGCAAGTAGTGGTCTTCATCCTGGCCCACATGCAGGTGCTGAACAAAAGTATCGTGACCAGCAACAAAAGCCTCTACACGATCCCACAGGGCGTCAAACTTATCCTGCGGGAAAGGACGGTTGACGTTGCCCCAGGCGATGCTGTCGGCAGTGGAGGGCTCTTCTACAACAAAGCGGTCAGCCGGGGAGCGACCGGTGCGTGCGCCGGTTTCAGTCACCAGAGCGCCTGTATCTGACAGCTTGCCCTCGCCGCGCGTCAGAGCCTGCTCTACCAATTGTGCCGGTGATAGGTTCTTGAAGACCATCGCGGAGTCGTCGATCTGTGCCATTCGTGGAATACCCGTGAAAGTTGGACAGTAAATAAAATGGGGCTGCCCAAGGTTTAGGCAGCCGTAGAAAATTTTGGGGGCGCATTATTGCAAAATTCAAAATATGCGGATACCAACTATGGCTATTTTGTAGTCAATGACAGCGCTGTCATGGAAAATAATGTCGACCTAAATTCACACCATTTATGGCTACACCCCTAATTATTCTTTTTTTTGAATTTAATGGAGGGGTTAGGGGTGTCAGGTGGTAGGGCTGCGCTGAGGATTCGGCGGTTGCGCAGCCCTTCGAGGATCAGTGAAGAGTGTGGGGGGGAGCGTTGAGGAGCGACTCAATTTGGTCCCGGTCAAAGCGGTACTGGGTGTTACAGAATTGGCAGTCCGCGATAATCTCACCCTGCTGCTCTTCCAGCAGGCGGTAGACATCCTCTGCACCCAGGGAAACCAGCGCGCGGGCGCTGCGCTCTCTCGAGCAGCTGCACTTGAAGCGAATAGTGTCGGTACCCAGGGTTGCCGGCTCCAATTGGTGGAATAGGCGGTGAATCAGCTCTGGGTGGGGAACGGTAAATAACTCCTCGTCAGTTACGGTCTCCGCCAAGTGAATCGCTGTTTCCCAGGCGTCCTGATTTTCTTCTTCCGTGGCGGCATTATTGCCTGGCAGAATCTGTAACATAAGACCGGCGACGGTATTGTCACTGCTTTCCAGCCATACACGGGTAGCCAGCTGTTCCGATTGCTTAAAGTAGTCTTCCAGGCAGCCGGCCAGGTTGTCCTGCTCCATGGGAACCACACCTTGATAGCGCTCACCGCGCTTTGGCTCAAGGGTAATGGCCAGGGCTCCACGGGGGCCGATCATATCGCGCAGGGTGGCGTTTTCGTCGATTTGTGCACCCTCAGCAACTCGGGCGATGCCGCGCAGGTCGCTGTGGTGAGTGCACTCCGCCATAATCATCGGCACATCGCCTTCGCCACGGGCCTGGAGGCTCAGGACACCTTCGAATTTCAGTGTGGTTGAAAGCAGGCTGGCTGCGGTGAGGAATTCCCCCAGCAGGCGGGCCACTGGCGTAGGCAGCGGGTTGTGTTCCAGTACATCGCGGTAGGAATCAGTAAGTGTCACCACCTGTCCGCGAATATCGTGTTTGGAGAAAATAAAGCGTTCCAGCTGATCGGACATAGGTCGGGGGCTCTCGGTATTAAAACCGCAGGATTTTAGAGGTGGATATGCCTAAATGGTAGCTGTCGCTGATCATTGCTGGTGCAGTAGAGGA
This sequence comes from Microbulbifer maximicatervae (SeqCode), assembly GCF_052467225.1. Taxonomy (NCBI): domain Bacteria; kingdom Pseudomonadati; phylum Pseudomonadota; class Gammaproteobacteria; order Cellvibrionales; family Microbulbiferaceae; genus Microbulbifer; species Microbulbifer maximicatervae (SeqCode). The sequence continues at coordinate 867,541 of NZ_CP174303.1, forward strand.
AGAATGTAGAGCGCTACCCCTTTATCACAATGGGTCAGCGCTCAAGTAGGAAAGTAACTAGCCGCAATAGTATTTAATTTCCCGCTGGAGCTTTTCAGCTATTTGCTGTCTCTCCCGCTCGGTGCGACGCACTTCTTTGCCGTTATTGTCGAGAAACACAACCCGCCCTTGAATGGCCTCAAGGTCACTGCGGGCCTTGTCGCAGGCTTTCTTCATCTTTTGCTGCTTTTCCTGTTTCTCGCGCAATTGGCGCTCGCGGTATTCATCATCAACCTTTTGAGAAACTCTCGATCTCGTTGCGGTTGTTAAAATAGGCCGCCGACTGCCATTGGAGCCAATAGAATTGATCGGGGCCAGATCCCCCGAAACATCCTCGGCTTTGGCGTCAGTCGGGGGGCGATCGCCAAAGTGTACCCGGCCATTTTCATCGACCCAGCGGTACATCTCTGCGCTGCTTGCGGTTGCACTAGCGGCCAGTATAAGGCCGCCTATTACGGAACGTAGACACAGTAATTTCACGGCTACTCCATGCCTTTCTATATTTCTATTCTTCTTTATTGGCCAGCTGGCTGAATAACCCCTGCGAATGACGCTGGGGGATGTGGTAGGTCTGCAGTATCAGAGGCTGCTGTTCCTGGGCCTCTGCCGAATCCAAGACCATCCGGTATCCAGAGCGGTCGCGCAAATCTACAAAGTCCTGCTTGTTGCCTTCCATCAATTGAGCGAACTCGTCGAAGTCCTTGATGCTGTGGCCATTTACTGAGTCGATGATCCAGTTCTTCCAGTCGTGGTAACCGAGGTTCACATTGGCAGGCAGTACTTTCAGGGCGACGACCAGCTCGCGGCGTTCCTCGTCACTCCATTGATTGCGGGCATAGAGGTAGTCAATAGGCGCCTTGGAGTGCCAGTTTTTGCCCCAGCGTTTGATCAGGTTCATATTCAGGGGCACAAAGACAACACCGCCGTAGATATAGTAGCGGGGCTGGCGGTCAAATTGCTCTCCCAGCACCATAGCGCGTGAGGGAGGTGTTGCGGCCAGCGTGACCTCAGCGGTCTGCTCTTTACCATCGCGGGAGAAGCGCACCGGTAAACGTTCACCGACATGGTGGCGGTCCACGGCGTAGTGGTAGTTGGTGCGCTGGTTTTCCCTCCACTCCACAGTCCGGTCCGCCGCTACTTTAAAGCCATCGACTTCGAGCAGGACATCGCCGGGTTTGAACACTTCGGCTGCGGGGGAGTTGTCGAATACTTTAACGACCATGGCACCATCCTGGTCTTCCTCGAGACCGGCGGCCTTTTTCATCGATGGGCTTTCCAGGCTCTGGGTTACCAGTCCCAGTTCGGGGAACCCTTGGTGCACATTGTCCTTGGCATCTTCTAAGACATGAGCGATCACGCTGGGGGGGACAAAGTAACCCAGGTTTTCAGCGCTCTGGTTGGTTTGCATGGCCACGCCGACGATGCGGCCATTGGAGATAACCGGACCGCCGCTGTTGCCCGGGTTGATGGCCGCATCTATCTGGCCCGCCATCAGGTAACTTTCCGCATGGGCATAATATTGGTGCTCCACGCGGGAGAGTACTCCGCGGGTAATCGAAAGGGATTTGCCACCAATTGGGTAGCCGTAGACGGTGACCTCTTCCTGCAGGTCGGGTAATTTTCCGAGGGCCAAAGGGCGGGTATCGTTGAAAAAGCTTTCGTCATCGACGGTCAGCAGGGCGAGGTCGGCATCGTGGGAGACAAATTTCACTCGGGCGCGGAATTTCTTTGCATCGCCGTGGCGCTGTACCTGGATAAAGCTGCCGTTGGCCACTACGTGTGCGTTGGTCAGGATTTGCTGGTTGCGGATGACGGCACCGGAACCGGACAGCTGCTTGGGGTTGAGCAGGGCCCAGGGATTGAAATAATCCGGGGCGGCGGCGGTGGTGTAAATCTTGATGATTGAGCGCTTGAGCTGCTCGTGTTCTCGGCTGTCTGCTAGGGCGGTTTGGGTACCGAGCAAAACCAGCAGGGAAATGGCGATCAGTCGTTTCAACATGGCTGTTTTCTATCCGGTTAAGTGGGGGCAGTTTAGCAGCTAAAGTGGGAAATGGCGGAAATTTCACCACTTTTGTCTGCTGAGTCTACTCTTGTTCCCGCAGGAAGCGGTGTATCTGGCGGCGTTGCTTTTTATTGGGCCGCTCCTGTTGTATCCCGGCATTGGCTGCCTGTCGCTCGGTTTTCTCTTTTTCCCGACGGGCGATACTGTCTTCGGTCTCGCGGTATAAGGTGCGCGCAATCTCGGCGCCGCGCCGCTGATCCGATAGAGCGATTACTTCAACTTCCAGTAAATCCCAGCCCTGGCGGATGCTCAGTTTGACACCGGTAGTGACTTCCTTGCTGGCTTTGACCCGCTGGCCATCGGCGTGGACTTTTCCACCTTCGATCGCCTGCTTGGCAATGCTGCGAGTCTTAAAGAAGCGTGCGGCCCAGAGCCACTTATCGATACGTACTTTTTCCATGGTTTCCTTGTGAAATCAGGCGGACCCGGTGTCCAGTCTGCTGCGGTTAAAAGCCATGATCTCATCAAAATGATGGATCGCCGGGAAGTTGGTGATTTCCCGTTTGGGCCCGCGGCTATCCGGTTGGCGAATACACAATAGGTGGGCGATACCGTAGTCCTGGGCCGCGCTCAGAACAGATTGGTTATCGTCGACAAACAGGGTGTTCTCCGGGTCAAATTCCAGGTTATCTCGCAGAGAGTCCCAGAAATTGGCACTCTCCTTGGCATGTCCATAATCATGGGAGGAGATGATGCCGTCAAACCAGCGGTCAATACCGGTGATCTCCAGCTTGTGATCCAGCCCGTGACGGTGCGCATTGGTCACGAGGTAGGTGGGCTTTTGCAGTTGTTGCAGGCCGCTCAGAAACGCCTCAGTGTGAGGGCGCAGGGCGATGCGGGTCTCAATCTCGCGCAATATGCTGAGGATATCCAGCTCCAGTTTTTCCGCCCAGAAGTCCAGGCAGTACCACTCCAACGTACCGCGGCGAGCATTGATCTCAGCCTCGAGCTTTTGCTGGGCTTCCTGTGGGTCAAAGCCGTGGACTTCAGCGTAGCGCTTGGGCAGGTGCGTGAGCCAAAAATGATTGTCGTAATGCAAATCCAGCAGGGTGCCGTCCATGTCCAGCAATACGGTATCGATACTTCGCCAATCGAGCATGGGAGCTATGTACCTCTTTGAAATGGGGCGGGAAGACAAGTTTAGTTGGCTTGCCACTGCCTTCCCGGATCGTTTGCATTATGCCTGGGCGCGGCGGATTCCGTACAGGATACATAGTTGCGCACTGTAGTAGGTGAGCATAATGGCGGCATCGGCTAGCGGTAGAGGGGTGATGAACTTGTTAATAGCAATCAATGTATCTGAAGCCATAAAGATGACCGCCCCGGCAAATAGCAGGGTGGCGTCACCCTTGTGCATTGCGGCGGCGACTGCCATGGCGAGGATAGCCAGCAGATACGCTAATACCGCCGGGGCTAAATCCCCAGCAGCAGGGAGGATAATTTGAGCCAAAAGCAGTGCGGCAATCACTATAGGCAGTGTCCGAATAAGGTTGCGCCGATTGGGGGGCTCCGCAAAACGCAGGAAGCCCAGCGCGTAGATTAGCTGGGCAATAAGAAAAGCACCCAGTCCAAACACAAAGTGTTGGGGGAATTGCATTTCGAGGAGTACATCCCCGATGGCGGAGGAACTGAGGGCTAGAAAAGTGAAAAGCAGGGTTTTGCCCCGCAGCTCCAGTCTGGCAATCATCATTAGGCACAGTATCGGCAGCGCTTTTAGCGCGGGCATCCACAAGTTATCTAGCTTCCAGGTATCCAGAAAGATGAATAAAGTGGCACTGGCCAGGAACATCGGTACCAGGTAATTGCGAAAGTTGTGCTGGGGTACGGAATTTTCTACGGACATAGGTACTTACCTTATTTTTATTTTGTATACCTCCCCATCAATTTAACGCTTTTCCTCCGCATCATCGATAGCTTGTACTCTCTAATTCCAATTGAGTTTTCTCCAGTGCCGGCCGCGGGACATTTCTGGGGTAATATGGAACATCGAAAATACATGCCCGGCAGTTGTTTGCCTTGAGCACTAGTCATGGAGAGCCTCACCGATGAAAGCGGCCAATATTCTGGAAACAATCGGCAATACCCCTCACGTAAGAATCAATCACCTCTTCCGCCCCGATATAGAAGTTTGGATGAAGGTAGAGCGCTTTAATCCGGGCAGCAGTATTAAGGACCGAATTGCCTTGGCGATGATTGAGGATGCTGAGCGTCGTGGAGCCCTGCAGCCCGGTGGGGTAATAATCGAACCGACCTCTGGTAATACGGGTATTGGACTGGCGATGGTTGCTGCCGTGAAGGGTTATCGCCTGATCCTGACCATGCCGGAGTCTATGTCGGTAGAGCGTCGCCAGGTCATGAAAGCAATGGGCGCAGAATTGGTCCTTACACCTAAAGAGCGCGGTATGGGCGGCGCTATTGCTAAGGCGGAGGAGTTATTGGCCTCACATGCGAATAGCTGGATGCCCCAACAATTTAATAACCGCGCCAATGCCCAGGTGCACCGGGATGTTACCTCCAAGGAAATCTTGGCAGACTTTCCTGAGGGGCTGGATTATATGATTACCGGTGTGGGTACTGGCGGGCATATCACAGGCTGTGGTGAAGTATTAAAAGAGCACTTTCCAAAATTACAGGTCTATGCGGTAGAGCCGGAGAAATCACCGGTGATTAGCGGTGGAGAAAAAGGCCTGCATCGTTTGCAGGGTATCGGCGCCGGCTTTGTACCCCAGGTACTCAATACGGAAGTACTCGACGGTACTGTATTGGTGAGTGAGGAAGACAGTTTTGAAATGGCGCGTCGTTGCGCATTAAAAGAGGGAATTTTTGTGGGTATCTCCTCCGGTGCCAGCCTTGCGGCCCTGAAAAAGCGCGAGGGGGAGATGGATGCGGGCAGCCGGGTACTGGTGTTCAGCTATGACACTGGTGAGCGCTATCTGTCCGTTCAGGACCTTTTCTCCGCCTAAGATTTTATAATGGTGAATTCAAAGAGTATGGAGTTGTAATGGATAAAGCACTTTTGGAGCAGGTGATAGAGATCTGCAAACGCGCGGGAGAGGCGATTCTCGAGGTTTATCACAGCAGCGCTGAGTTGGAAGTCGAGACAAAGAAAGATGATTCCCCAGTAACTGCCGCAGATCTGGCCGCTCACAAAGTACTGGAACCGGCGTTGGCACAGCTTATCGAGGGAGTACCGGTTTTATCAGAAGAGCAGGAAATGCCCTCGTTCGAAGAGCGCAGTCAGTGGCAGCGTTACTGGATTGTCGATCCGCTCGATGGCACCAAAGAATTTATCCGACGCAACGGTGAATTTACCGTAAATGTCGCGTTAATCGAAAATGGCGAGCCCGTTTTGGGGGTGGTTTACGTACCGGTACTGAATATCACTTATGCCGGCTGCAAGGGCGAAGGAGCCTTTAAGCGCGATGCCAATGGCGAAACTGAAATTCGGGTGCGTCCACTGAGGCCGCGCCTGGATAATAGTGAAGTTGTTGAGCTTGTGGCCAGCCGCAGCCATGGAACCGGCACCGTCGACCAGTTGGTACAACGTATCGAGTCTGAACTGGGTGCTGTCGAGTGCAAAAATATGGGCTCGTCGCTGAAATTATGCCTGGTTGCTGAGGGTGCAGCAGATTTGTATCCGCGTCTCGCTCCTACTTGCGAGTGGGATACTGCGGCAGCTCAGGCTGTAGTTGAAGCAGCAGGTGGTATTGTTGTGGACGAAGAGTTTAATTTGTTGCGCTACAACACCAAAGACTCTCTGCTGAATCCCTTTTTCTATGTAATTGGCGATTCTTCTTTTGATTGGCAATCCCTACTGCTGGATAAGTCCGCTGCTTAGGGTGTGACGCCAGTAAACATATAGAGAGTATATTTGTGCCTCCACCACCACTGGTGGAGGCTTTAAAGGGGATCTGGATATTTCCAAATTCAGGAGGCTCACAGATGTCTGGACCCGATCTGCGCTTTAACCAGGATAAAGGTGAAATTCGCTGTTTGCGTCGGGAACTGGAGGAGGAAATAAACTGGTTGCAGCGGCATTTTGAAGCCCTCTCCAATGCAGTCGATGCAAATGATATTGCGCTGCGGCGCACCTATAACAGCATGCTATTTTCCCGCCGGGCCCTATTAGGTAGAATGCCCCGTTAACTAAATTCCAAATATTTTCTTGTGTGAAAAACTGTAGTGCTGCAGGTTTTAATTTGAATACGGCAGTTCTTCCTGCTAAGTGCTGTCACTTATAGTGTTGAATCTGTGCCCGCGCGAAATATTATTTCCCAGCTAATTAGCTAATTTCCTTGCCAAATTCCCCCGTAAAATGTAAAGCAGTCTACGCTTTGGAAAGCTAATACATAAGAGTATTTTTCAATGCGCTACCCGGTTGTGGTGCACAATATTGAATATGCCGGATTTGGTGCCATTGCACCGGATCTGCCGCATTGCCACTGCTATGCCGATACCCTTGAGGGGACCCTGCAAAAAATGGCTGAAACGATTTTTCAGCGGTTGGAAGAGCTCCGTCAGGCTGGACAGCCAATGCCGCAAGCAGGTGATGTAGACAACCTGAAGAAAAACCCGGCTTTTGTAGGAGGCGTCTGGGCCATTATTGATGTAGAAACAACTTGAAATAATTCACTGAGCTTGAACTTGATGACTGGCTTTTTGATGTGAGTGGCGATGATAAAGCTATCCGTCTACCTGCTTTCCTTTTTTATAGCTGCGTCCAGTTATGGATTCGAGGCGAATAATCCTTTTGATGGTGTAGCCACGGGAGAGTACCGGATTATCGGTACCGTTGGTTTTGGGAGTGGCGAGCAGCAGTTAAATAAGCAGCGGGATTCTTTTGGCTATGTCAGCCTTGGAATTACGCCGGCGGTAGGAGTCTGGCAAGTTGAGCTGCGGGCGTCACATTTTGATGACAATCATGTCACAGTAGATCAGGTAGGTTTAAATTTTAAAATTGATTTTACCCTGAATTGTCACGTTCAATGTCTCTATTGGATGGTGGGATATAATTATGCCGATGTGGATTTGAACAATGTTATAAGAAGAGGCTATTGGTATCGAGAATACCCACCATTTTATCCGGATGATCGATATATCTATGTTATTGATGCCAGTGGCAGTGATACCTTTTGGAACGCCGGAGTGGGTTACCGAATTATGTGGACTCAGGATTTCGATACTTCATTAGAGTATAACTACAATAATATTGGCAAAATAGAACGTGTTAACCTCGGGCATCTGCGTACCCTGAGTTTGAATTTTTCCTACCGCTTTTAGTATGCCCTCCGCCTTTTAACCTATTTTTCTCAATAATTTATTCGTAGAAATTTCTTAATTAAATACTGATTTTTTTATAGAATGGAAAAGGGGCCCTGGGGCCCCAATAGCTTTTAAATTCGATAAATGGCTTTCAGCCAGAAGGTGCGTCCCGGTTCGTTAACCCGGGTCAACTGATCGAAACCAATAATATTGGCTCCAGAGCGACTGATATGTTCAGCGTAAGTCTCATCGAATAGGTTATCGATACCGGTAGTTACCAGTACACTTTTACTGGGTTTCCAGCCGGCATTGATGGAAACGACGTTGGCAGAGTCGGTTGCACCAATATCCTGACCAACAATATTGCCTTTGCCGATATCCACCCGGTCCTGGCTTGCGATAGCGCGCCATAAAACACCTGCTGACCACTGGGCCTGTTCATAGTAGAGTCCCAGGCGGCCCTCCAGAGGCGGCAGTTGTGCCAAGGTAGTGCCATCGGTTTCGTTGGCACCGCGAACAGATGTTACGGTGAATTCAGTGCGCCACTGCTCGTTGAGCTGATATGAGGAGTCAAACTCCAAACCCCAGGAGCGCGCCTGGATGTTTCTGACAATGGAGGTAGTGCGAATATCGGAGGAGTCCATAGTATCCATATTCATACTACCCATAGAGTCCATGCTACTCATTACTGCCGCTTTTTCGTAATCCTTCTCAATCATCAGGTAGTCATCAATCTGATTGACGAATCCGGAGACACTGGCAGAGAGTTTTTCTCCGCGATAGATATAGCCGATATCCAGCTGGGTGGTCTTTTCTGATTCGATATCCAGTGCGCTGTAGGAGTCTGCTGTCTCGTAGGAGAAAATTTCCCAATAATCGGGGAAGCGCTCAGTGTAGCCGAGCCCGGCAAAGAGTGTGGCAGAACTATTGGGGCCGCTTTCGAGACCATATTCATAGCGCAGGAAGCCGCTGCTCAATAGCTCTGAGCGAGTTTCTCCCGCAGTGGGGTTATCCACTGAGGACATCATGGATAGAGCAACTTCATCGCGAAGGTCTTTTACTTCCCAATCATCCACTCGTGCACCGGCGATCCAGCGTTGATTGGCTGCGACTTGCCAGCTGGCCTCAGAAAATAACCCCAGCTGGCTAAATTCGGCATCGGCCTCTCGCTTCATATCCCGGTAGTCCATGGTGGACTGGTTCATGGTCGAGCGGCCGGTGTGGCGATTTTCCCGGGCATCAATTCCACTGGTCAATTCCACATCGTCCATAGGCGTAAACACCAGAGCCACCTTGAAACCTGTGGTCTCACTATCGAGATTCATGACCATGGGGGTAGCGGTGCTGGATAGCTCGCGCAGGCTGTAGTTATCCATGATGTGGTCGATATAGTTGTAGTAGGCCTGGAGCTCAATTGAGTCGAGCCAGCTACTGATATTGCTGCGGACATATTTCGCTTTGTGGCTCTCACGGGCAAACTTGGAACCGTCGACTCCCCGATCTGCATAGGCAGCTTCACCATCGCTAAATGCAGTATCAAACTCGACCCGTGTATCGTCGCTGGGTGTCCAGGCCAAATTGACCTGGCTGCTCCAGCGCTCATAACTGGAATTTACCTCATTGCCATCCCCGTCTTCGTAGTCGTCCGCAGATGCCGAGGTCGAGGAGCTGCGGATAGAAAACTGCGGCGAACTATAGGAGATATCGAATAGACCATCGCGACGCTCGGCACTGGCGCCGAGCAGGCTCGCATGCATATTCCAGTCGCTTTCAGTGGGGCGCTCCTGCTGCTGATTAAATACAACTACGCCGGCGGAATTTCCCGGGCCATAGAGGACGCTCTGTGGCCCTTTAATAACTTCAATTTCGTCCATTGCCTCGGGAAAAATATAGGCTGTAGGTGGGTCCATTCGGCTGGGACAACCACCCGCCATTGTTTCTCCATCCACTACCATTCCCAGGCGCGAGCCCCCCATTCCGCGAAGCATCGGATCGCCACTGGTACCGCCTTTACGCACTACGGAAAATCCCGGAATTGTTTTCAGGTAGTCGGCGCCGTCATTGGCAGGTAATGGCTGACGGGGTTTTTTCGGGTCGGTTACCAGATTGAGGGGGAGTTCAGTCTTTACCCCAGTAACCACCATTTGTTCCATTTCACTATCTTTTAATGGTTCTGACTCTTCGGATTCTTCCGCTGCGAGATGTGCTGAAAAGGTACAGCAGGCAGCAAGTGCCAGGCTGAGAGGTTTTTTCAGAAAAATTTTTGCGTTGATGCTCTGATGCATGGTTTTCAATCCTTTTCGCTGGCGTTTCGAACACGCAGCAGTGAGCGCGCAGGCCTGAGTAATATTTGGCGCACGCGACATATCCCCACCTGAAAAAGTGGTCGTATTTTGGCAAGGCTCAAAGCGCTGAAAATGTTAAGACAGCAATGAGACTTGCGGTCCACAGCGAACTGCGGAGTGATGATGTTGGAATAAAAAAGGAATTAAACCGGGGGGGCGCGAATTAGTGGGCGGCTGTAAGCGTTAGAGATAACGCGGAAAAAAGCCGGATAAGAGGGCGGTTGAGTAAAACCGGGTAGGACTATTTCCAGTTCTGTAGTTGGTGCGCTGGCAATACTGGCAGCGGCGGAAAAATTACAATGGTTATCGGCAAATGAGTGAGCGGTAAGCGTATCGTGGTTGTGGCTTGAAGAGTGGTCGCCGTGATGATCGCTGTGAGAGTTCGCTTTGAGGGCATTGAGCAATAAAGCGCTGCGGCTATCGCCATGGCAGAGCCCATAGGGCGTTCCCGCTGCAAAATCTGCCGGCATAAAACCTGCAGGAACCAGGCCTCGCGCGCTGAGAAATACCAGCAATAGCAATAGCGCCTGCCACTGGGACAGACGGGAACAGTATTGGATGGTGCGCTTACCGCTCATAAATAAGAAGGTCTGTACTTTTCCCGGGCCCATTTTAAATACCCGGAGATGAGTAACAAGAGGTTAACGGGTGATACAGCAAAGTGCCACTGCCCCAAGTTAACTTTTGCGAACTAATACGAGGTAAATTGAGCTTTATCAGGTTTTGTCGGAATTTAATTTCTTTTCTTCAGCGCATTCTAAAAATAAATCTAACTTTGCTGGAAGCTAAAGGTTCCAGGAGGTAGCGCGCTCAATAAGAGATTCCCGGGATTGGGGAGAGTTCCCGGACAGCCCTGGATTATTGCGGGTAGTGGGAAGGTTATAGAGAAGGTTTAAATAGTGGGGGCTCGGAGAGTCCCCACTCGGTGAATTTGACGATTCAGATTCTGCCGCTGCGCTTTAGGCGCCAATAGGCCTCTACCAGAGACTGGTGCAAAAGCTCCGGCCTCGAGTCAACCACTATGACATTGTGTGCCTGCAAATGCTGAAGTAATTGCTCTCGGCGGCGCAGGAAGTCCCTCGCTGCTGCACTGTTTATTGCACTATCAAAGCTCTGAATCGGCTGTTGCAGCAATTTGTCCACAGAAGTCTCCCGCAGACTGGCAATCATCACCAGGTGATTGCGCGACAGCAATTTGACTGCGGCTAGGAGTTCATCACTATCTTCATCGCGCAAGTTGGTAATCAGGATTACCAGGGCACGGCGCTTGTGATGGGCCATCAGCTGTTGTGCGGCGCTAGTGTAATCTGCGCTACTGGTGCCAGAGTGGAGGTCGTAGACATTATTCAACAGTAGGTTGATTGCACTTTCGCCTTTTACTGGAGGCAGCTGTCCACCACTGCTCTCCTGTGCCGCAGCAAATGCCTGCAAGCCGACCGCGTCCCCCTGTTTGATGGCGACATAAGCTGAAAGCAGCAAGCCATTGAGTGCGTGGTCAAAGTGACTCAGCTCGCCGTCTTTAGCGCGCATTCGGCGGCCGCAATCCAGCATATAAATAATTTCCTGGTCGCGCTCGTCCTGGTATTCACGGCTGATCAGTTTGCGCAGCCGTGAACTTGCGCGCCAATCCACTTGTCGCTGGCTGTCTCCCTGGCGGTATTCCCGCAGCTGGCGGAAGTCCATGCCCTCACCGCGACGCTGCTGCTGGTGCAATCCCATCAGGCGCAGGCTCTGTTCGGTGGAGAGAGACTGCAGCGAGGAGATACCGAGAAAATTGGGGTAGACCTTGACGGTCTGCTCCTGTCCCAACCATACCCTTGTCTGCCAGAGTCCCCAGGGGGAGTTGGCCAGTACCTCGATTCGCCCAAAAGAGGCGCTGCCGCGGCGACGGGGTACCAGGTCGTACTCGATGGTGATTTCCTGGTCCGGGTTAAGTTGTGCGGAGCGCGGCAGCCCTGTCGATCCCAGTTGCTGTGGGATTGAGTCGGAAACCTGGAGTAATAGTGGGCGTGGGCCGGTATTGTGAAGTTTTAGCCGCGCAGTATTGCGTACGCCCAGGGCCAGGTTGCCGGGCAATCGCCGCAGCCCCTGCAGACCGGTTACACGGTAACCGGTGAGATAGTCCAGCAGGGTGGCGCTGATTAACAGGGCACTCGCTCCCCACCAAAGGTTGCCGATAAATGAGCTGGCTTGCGGAAACCAAATTCGCGCTGCTGTAATTGCCAGAGCCGCCAGGCACCAGTAGCCGAGCAGTTTGACCAGGCGCGGACTCGGGCCGGTGCGACCGCTTTGCGCTGGTGCTGCCTGTTGCTCTGTTGCAGCTACAGTCTGTGTCACAGTCGCGGCGCCTCAACACTGTCGATAATCATTGCCAGCGCCGTGTCAGCAGTTTCACCGTCAATTTCCATATCTGGAGATAGGCCGATACGGTGGCGCATTACCGGGATGGCCATGGCCTTGATATCATCCGGCAGTACAAATTCCCGTCCCTGTAACAGCGCATTGGCGCGGGCTGCCTGCAGCAGGCCGATACTGGCGCGCGGGCCGGCGGGGCTGCGCAGCTGCGGTGATTGGCGGGTGGCGCGCACCAGCCGCACGGCGTAATTCAATACCTGTTCGTCCAATCCGACCTGGGGCACCAGGGCCTGAAGTTGTTGCAATCCCTCGACAGTAATTTCCCCGGCCAGCTTTTCCTGCAGGCTGCGCTCAATTCGGCCACTGCTGGCGGCGGCGGCCAATTTCAGTTCCGCTTCGAGGCTGGGGTAATCGATGAGGACTTTCAGCAGGAATCGGTCCAGTTCCGCCTCTGGCAGCGGGTAGGTACCTTCCTGCTCGATGGGGTTTTGAGTGGCGAGTACCATAAATGGACTGGGTACTTTCAGTGCCTGGCCGTCGATAGTGACCTGCTTCTCCTGCATCACCTCCAGCAGGGCGGCCTGGGTTTTGGCGGGGGCGCGGTTGATTTCATCCGCCAGCAGCAGGTTGGTAAATACCGGCCCGCGACGCACCTCAAAGCGGCTCTCTCCCATGTTGTACATGGCGTGGCCGGTAACGTCGGCGGGCATCAAATCCGGGGTAAACTGGATGCGGCGGAAATTGCCGCCAAAGCAGTTGGCCAGGGTGCGCACCAGAAGGGTTTTGCCGAGTCCGGGTACACCTTCGAGCAGTACGTGGCCAGAAGCCAGCAGAGCTACGAGTACCTGGTCAACCACCTGCTCCTGGCCAATCAGCAACCGGTTGATATTGTTGCGCAGTATCTGAAGTTTGGCGGACGCAGCCTGCCAGTCAGGTGACGGGCCCGTGGTTTGTTGTTCTGGTTGAAGGGTGGTCTCGTTCATAGGACTGCCTCAATTCGCTGCAGATTACGCATGTGTTCAGTAAATGTTTCTTCGGTTGTTGGGGGCTTGCCCCACAAGGTTTCAACTATTAGCCGTTCATCCATACCGGTGGAGGCACAGAGCTTGTCGCACAGTTTGCGTTTTTTAGTGGCGTTGATATGGGTGGCGCCAAGACGACGTAGAAGTTCTTCCCGATGGCCGCGCAGCAGGGTTTCCCCCTGGTCGTCCTGCCAGTAGTAATGGCCGCAGGCGGATATATGTTCTAGCAGAGAACGGCGGGACACTTCTGGCTCCGGCTGCAAGGGGCCGAAGCGGCGCCCGTGTAGTAATAGCCAAGCGAGTAAGGCCAGTGCGCCGGCGAGAAAAAACTCTGCAGCGTATTGACGAGCAACCTTAGAAAGGGTTTCAAAGCGGGGGCGGGTGAGAAAGACAAACTCTCCTTCGCCGGCCAGCAATTGTAAGAAATAGGCGTGATCGAAGTGGCCAATACGCTGGGACTGCCACAGGGTGCTGTCAGTCATCAGGGTAATCACACCATTGCCGCGCTCGAACTGCATAAACGGTACGCCGACATCGCCGCGTCGTACTTTTGCCCAGAAGACAGGTCCATCGGTGATAGTCTCGTCATTAAACGAAGGGTGGTAGAGCAGGTGGCTGGCATCGAGGTATAGCTGTATTTCGCTGCCGCCCTCAACAGGCAGGGTTACCAGATCCTCTTCTGACACATCGGGGTTGCGAGGTTCCTCTTGTTCCTTCGGCTCATCTTCCGTTTCGCCTTCGTCCAGTTTGCGATTGTGCTCCCGCATGGCATCAGCGGGGCTCTGCTCAGGCTCGAGTACGGCATCCTCCCCGAGCAGTTGCTCCAGGGTTTCTTGCAGTTCGAACTTACTGTGTCCCTCTTGGATAGAGACGTCCATGGACTCAAGTAGCCAATCGCGGTTTTCACTGCGCCCGGAGTCGCTGTCGAAGTTGCCGGTATAGGCTACAACGATGGCGTGGCCACCGCGCTCGACCCACTCTAGAAGTTCTTGGGCCTTGGTGGGGTTATAGACCTGGCTGGAGCTGTTGATAAACAGGGTGGCATCGGAGGAAAGGCCTTGGAGTACAGATATATTATCTGCCTGATGCGGCGCCAGTTGGATATCGGTGAGGTATCTTTCTGCTGCCAGGTAGGGATTTCGTCTGGCTTCCATGCTCCAGCCGCTGTCGATCTCCTTGGAGTAGCGCTCGTAGAAAGTGAGGAATAGCCATACAAGTGCCACGCCACTTATGACCAGGGCTGCCAACAGAATTCTCTTAGCGGTCATTGCCAAATTCCTCCTGCCATTGGCTACAAAGTGAGCTTACCTGAGCCTCTTTTGGCGGCCGGTGGGCATAGGCAAGCTGCTGCCAGTTTGCAGTAAGCTCTTGTACAAATTGACTCAGGGCGGGACTTACTGGGCGCTGTACTTCATTCGGCTCCTGTTGCCTTACTTGTACCAGCTGTGCGCATTCACTTTCGGTAAGGTGATCGCCAAAATAAAACTCGAAGTCTTCAATCAGGTGAGAGAGGGTGGCGCGGTACAATAGTCCCAAACTGGCTCGCTTGTCTCCCTCTGTCCACAGGCGCATGACCTCCGCGCAAACGTCATCGGGCAGACTCGATTGGCGTACATCCAGGCCGAATAGGGTTTCGGGGACGGGCTGCTTTTTCTTTGGCTTAGGCTGCCATTTCAAGCTCTGAAGAATTTTATCGTGATGTCTCCAAAGCAGATAGCCCAGGCCGAATACCAAGCCAATCCAAAGCAGCAGCTCCAGGATTTTCGCAATTGTTGGGCCCCATTTAACTTCATCGTCAACTTCAGGCGTATCTTTAGAGTTCTCAAAAAGCCATTCGATAAAGTTAATTAACCACTCGGGGAACTTTTCTTTGACGGCTTCTGTTTCAGATTTGTCTTTTTTGCGCCAACCACTGATCTCTTTCATTTGATGAAATTCATCGCCAGCGAGGATTTCGTCAATATGCTCTTGGGCCTGCTGCGGGGTTTCCAAAGATGCGGCGCTGGCGGGGGGCGCTGGAATTAATGAGCCAAAGGTGAGCCCGCAGATCAGGATTAGCGCAGCAGTGCTTGGTTTTCTTCTGCGGTGGGACTCCTGTTCACGCTGCTGGCGTTCCAGCAGGTCCCGAAACTGGATTTCTATATCCCAGCCTTCCAACTCAATACGACGGCCAATATAAAGGCAAAATCCGCTAACGATATAGAAGGGGGCTACTGCTGCCATAACAAACAGGTAGAGTCCGTTATATATCCATTCCAGCCATTGAGTATCCCCTTGGAGCAGAGGGATCCAATCGATCCCATCGGAATACTGTTCAGGGATAAACAGAAATGCCATCACACTTAATGCGGCAAGTAGAAATATCTCAATATGGTAAAGCGTTAGTGTTAGCCAGGTGGCGGCCCCAGAGTGTTTGCGGTGCAGTACCCCAAGGCGCGAGGTACGGGCCTTACCTGTGGATTGCTCCAGCACGGTGACTGGCATATCGAAAGAGCGTGTGGGGCTCAGCCGACGGAGGGTAAGCCACATAAACCAGTCGCGACGATTCTGGCTAAAGAAATGCTTCAATGCCTCACCAATGGATACCGGTGAGCCAAATAATGCGCGGCTGATCATAAACAGGGGCAGCCGATCAAATACGGGTTTCAGCCACCAAATAAATAAGATGGAGAGCGTTGGTGACTCTGGAAACAGCCAATAACACAAAGCAAATAGCGGTGCTGCAGGCAACAGGTAGACTATAAAAAGTTGCCACCAGTACTTTCGTGCCAGGGCGATACCGAGATCGACAGACTCCCAGGGAGAGCGCAAGCGGGCTCGCACGGCCAGATTCTTAATTTGCATGAGTTGCGCCCTCCCTGCGTCCCGCCAGGATAAAGTACGCAAAGACCAGTACCCAAAACAGGGCGCCTACCCCGAGCTTGATCGCAATCGGTGTGCTGGCACTGGAGGACCAGAAGGCTTCAAGGAAAGCGGCAATCACCAGCATCAGGAAAGTGCCGTACATAATCTTCATTGCTTCGACAGCGGCCAGGCGCAGTGCGACCGTGCGTCGGTGTTGGCCCGGATCCACTAGAGAGCGTCCCAATATCAGGCCCGCTGCTCCCGTCAGTACTATGGCGGTCAACTCAAAGGCGCCGTGGCCAATCACAAATGGGTAGAAGGTGGAGACAAAGCCCACCCGGGTGATATGCCCAAACGCTGCGCCAATATAGATGCCGTTAAACACCAGGAAGAAAATTGAGCCCAGGCCAAACAGTACACCGCCGGCAAAGGTGCGAAAGGCGATGCCAATATTGTTTTTGATATAAAAACCGAACATGAACAGGTCGGTATCAGAGCCGCGCTCGCGGCCCAGTACCCGGTTGCCCGGATCATACATGGATTCAAAACCCATAACCTGTTCCGGTGACATTACTGCGTACACCAGGGCATCGTTGTTGTAAGTGCCGACTCCCAGGATCAGGCCAGGTATTAAAAACAAAGCGGATGCCAGCAGTACTGCGCGGCTATTAGCGCGCACGGCTTGGGGAAAACCTGCCAACAAATAGTGCAACCATCCCTTGCGGCGCAAGGTTTCCTGGCGGTAGACACGGTGATGTGCCGCCATAACCAGCTGGTTGAGGTGGTCTATCAGGCGGTTGGTATATTGCCGCTCCTTAGCCATTGCCAGCTGCTGGCAAAGGTTGCGGTAGGCGACGGGTAGGTCCAGGGCCGCAACTTCGGACTTGTTCCGATCCGCTTTCAGCCAGGCTTCTAATTGCTCCCAGCTGTCGCGGTAGCGATTCTCAAAGTCTCTCTGCTTCATAGGTACCTCTGCCTATCCCCTGCCACCGAGTAGCCAACTGCCCACGGAGCGCAGGTAGCTCAAGGCATCGCTGTCCCTTTTCCGAGTAATCGGTTCGAGCAGATTGGCGAGCTCTTGCTGACGCGCTTCGCTTAAATCCTGGTGGCGCTCCAAAAGGCTAACCAGTGCCTGTTGGTCTTGCTGGCGAAGGTTTTGTGGTGGTGGGAGCGGGGTTGTATCCGGCAGGGCAACAGGTGCCTTTTCCTCTTCGCGATAGACCACCAGGGTGGCTGCTGCCAGGTCGCCAAGGCGCTGGAAGTGACGCCCCAGTGTCATGCTTATTACGCCAGTGGCGTAGGCAAATGGCATAAAATCCGCAAAGCGTAGCAGGTTGCGAACGATGGATGCTCCCCAGGATACCGGCGTAAGGTTGTCGTTGACCACCATTAGGCCAAAGGCCTTTTTGCCCGGTGTCTGGCCGTTCCGCAAAACTTCAAAAAACACCGGGTAAAACCACTCGAGAAGAAAGGCGCAGACGAGCCAGATACCCGCACCGGCAAAGCCGGCAAATAGCAACGCAAAGCCGATCGCAGCCAATATCAATGATCGATAAAACACATCCACTGCATACGCAAGGATACGTGGCACGGGTCCAGCGGCCCGCGCGCGCAAATCAATCCCCTCGGGTGTTTCGACGTTATAGGTGGTATCCAGCAAGCCACCGCTCCTGTTTGGTAGAACCGATTATGTGTTTTGAGTGGGGGCGCCGAAGACCTGACGGTAAGCAACGCCGTAAGTCGCAAAAATCCAGGGAAGGGCGAATATTAATCCTATGAGGAATAGAAGGCTGCCTGCAACGTAAATGACCATCATTACCAGCAAAAGGCCAAAAAAGGCGAACCAGTTTTTGGTGATGGCTTTACGTGAAGCCTCCATAGCCTGCCAGGGACCCAGGTTGTGATCTACGATAAGCGGCAGGGCCATCATATAGGCGACTGAAAGATAGATACCGGGAATAAGTAACAGGTAAAAGCCAATCGAAACGAGGAAATATAATAAAAACATTGCCAGGCCAAGGGGCACGATTTTATCGAAATAGGAGAATACCTCGGTGGCGCTGGTTTTTTCTCCTCTGGCAATCTTTATACTTACCATCATAGAACCTGCCATAAGAGGGGCAACGATCACTATTACGGCGATAGGCGCTAAGATGACTAGGAATAGCATGCCTGATAAACCAGCAGCCGATGATATAGAACCCCACATTAATGCCGCTAGGATGAGCATTATTGCGGATGCGCCCAGTGCGTAAAGAATAAAACTAAGCCATATAGTTCCCATATTGCTTAGTGATAATTGCCACCCTTCACTGAGGGCTTCACCGAGAGAAAACGAATAGTCCCCTGCAATCCCCTTCTCTACAGAGCCGAATTCCTCCATTTCCCGCGTACTCGCCAAATCGGCTTTTGGTGCCGTATAGATGTCACTCATCCTGTTAGCTGTCCTTATTGAGATTTAGATTATTAATGGGGTGCAGAGTCTTGGGAGGGAAATATCTCATAGGCAGGAGTGGCGAACAATGCCACGCCAATACATTGGCAAATTAGGTGATACATCTTTCTCAGCATAAAATCCCCGGGGAGTGACTAAGGAATAGAATTGATGAAAAAAATACTGTGGATGAGCGGCCTGGTTTTGGTGTTGATTACCGCTGGGTATGTCGCCTTGCCGTTTTATTCCATCGAGCAATTGCAGCGTGCGGCGAAAATGGCTAAATCCGATCAGCCGCAGGTTAGAGCTGAGAGTATCGACACGTTAGAGCGCTATGTCGATTTTCCTGTTTTACGTGACAATTTAAAGATCCGCTTACAGCAGCAACTTAGGAATTCTCTAAGTAACTCTATTCCTCAGGAATTTGATGAATTACTCAGTGCTGGTGCAAATTTCTTTATGGATCCACTTTTACAACAGTTTATTACTCCTGAGGGCATTGCCGACCTTCTTCGTGGGGGAGAGGATCTGGAGGCATTTCAGCGGGAAATTTATCGACAGGGTGGTGAAACACCGGATATTTCCGAGAATGAGACTTCTGCAGCGGAAGAGAATGAAGATTCCTGGCAGCGCATGGGCTGGCATTTTACCGACCTCAATCATCTGAGTGTTGAATATGGTGAGCATGGTCGGCCTGAATTGCGCATGTTGATGCAACGCAATGGTCTGCGCTGGCAGCTGGTGGACATTCAGCTAATTGGTGATAGAAGTGGAGAGAGTCAGGAATGGAGATAGAAAATTCAGTCAACGTCTTTGGTGATCCACTGGTGCCTTGTAGCCTGGACCCGAAGACAGGCTTCTTTCGCGATGGCTGCTGTAACACCTGTAAAGAGGATCTCGGTTCTCACACCGTCTGCGTTGCCGTGACTGATAAGTTCCTGGAGTTTTCCCGCAGTCGCGGCAATGATTTGAGCACACCGGTAGAGGAGTTTAATTTTCCCGGTTTAAAGGAAGGGGATCGTTGGTGTCTCTGTGCCGCGCGCTGGCTTGAAGCGGAGAAATTGGATATGGCACCCCGGGTATTTTTACAGAGTACACATGTGAAGGCGCTGGAAATTATTCCTATGCAAACATTGCGTCGCTATGCGCTGGATTTGCTTTAGTTGATTGGGTGGATCAGCTTCTTGCCCACCTATTAACGCCCTTCAAATGGCGGCACGTCCCTGTGTCGCCACGCTACAAACAAGATAGCTATCGGAACTTAAGAAGGCAGGAAGTCGATTGAGTAGTTCTTGGTAGTACTCTCAACGTTGGCAGAACCAAAATTGATCATGCGGATTCTCGCCAGCAACTTGCGTTCAAGTGCCGGGTTATTGAGCTCGCTCTCTACCAGTTTGATCGACGCGATAGCACCATTCGGTGCGATCACCAACTGTACGGTGAGTCTTCCCTGCAGAGTTGGGTCCCTGCGCAGCGCGCGATTATAGATTCCAATAATGGCCTCTTTATTGGCTTCCATAACACTGCGAATGGAATCGTCGGTACGTATGGATTTTTGCCCTCGGGCCTTGGCCACCGCTTCTTTGGCTGAACCCGTTGCCTGGGTACTTTGTACTCGGGTGTTCTCACGTCCGGCCAGTGAGACACCACCGGTATCCCGACTTACTCTACCGGCGGCAACGCCGCCACTGGAGGCTTTTGACTTATCCGCGATCATACTGCGTTCTATTTTAGTGGCAGTAGCATTCCCCGAGCTGAGCTGGCCCCGGCTAATATCCGATGTATTAAAACTCTCGCGCATATCCAGCAGATCATCGGCGAGTGCATTCAGACCGCTATTGGCCGCTTTCTCCCGGGCCTGCTGTACCTTGGCAACCGGGGGATTTTCAACCTTGCGCGGCTTCTCCACAGGCTTGGGCTTGTCGGGTGTTTCCGCTTTCTTTTTGGGTTTCTCTTCGGGCTTTTTCTTTTCCTCGGGCTTCTTTTGCTCTTTGGGTTTCGGCTTTGGCTTGGGTTTTGGCAATTCCTTTTTTTCCAGAATCACTTTGGCCAGCTGTGGTGGCACCCTTTCGGCCTGTTCCCGGGTGAGTTCGGGTACTGGCGCCAGTGCAACGGCAATGCCACTGATGGCCAGGGCTATCAGGCCACCGCGCAGCAATTTGATAAAGCGCTGATCCTCCTCTCTTGAGGCGGACCAGGGAAGCACTGTTTCCTGTAGTTGCCAGGGGGCGTAACTAATGGTTGCTGTACTCATATCAGGATTCCACCCCCGAGGGATCTTCCGGCGCTGTTTGTTCTACGGCGAAAGACATATCGCGGAAGTCTGCGGCTGCGCAGGTGTGCATGATCTGCTTCAGCAACTCATAGGGAACTTGTTCATCACCTAAAATAGTCACTGCTCGGCCCAGAGTTTTCTGGGCTTCGCTCAGCTCTCCCGCTCGTTCAGCACGGTATTTAAGCTCTGTTACCAGGGCTTCAATATTCTCTGCGCTGGGATCGATGTCATCGATGCTGGCGATAAATCGGTCCCCGACAAACAGCTGTTTATTGTTGACCCGCACTACAGTAGTCACCTCGGGTTTCTGTTGTGAGGTGGACTTGGGCAGTTTTATGGTTTTATCAGTCTGCAGAACCTGAACATCACTGGTTGAGTTCACCAGAAGGAAAAATACCAGGATGGTGAAGATATCCATCAGTGATACCAGGTTCAGTTTTGACTGCTGCTTTTTTTGCCTTTGCCTGCGCTCTTGCAGTTTTGCGGCTGCATTTATCTTCATAGTTTGGCCCCGCTATTTTGTCTGCTCCGGTGCATCGCCGAGAGATATCTGGGGGAACAGTTCTGCATCAACAACAGATGCGGCCACTACAGCCCGGTAGCTGCGTGCAGTATCCATGGCGGTGACCAGAGTTTTGTAAGGCGTTCCCTTTTCTGACAGGATCACCAGATCATCTTTGTCGATAGATTTTTCTCGCAACTGCCGTTTTATCTGCTGTAAAACGATAGATATCGTGGCGAAATCCGGTGAGTTTTCTTCGTGTGGGATGCGTTTAACCCGCTGCCCAGCGGGATAATTGATATCGACATACTGCGTGCGCAAAACGAGTTCGAGCTGGCGGTTTTCCTCCACACTGCTGGAACTTCCATCGCTGATACCCGGCAGGTTCAGCTTGAGCACGGAGATATGGGAAAACACCATATTTAGCAGTAGCACAGGAACCAAAATGGTCATCAAACTCATAAACGAGGTGATATCGAGTTCCGCTTCCTCATATCCACGCCGGCGAATATTTATGTTCAGCATGGCGGTATCCCTTAGCTGTTAGCGGTGCGTTGTTCCGCTTTCTGTGGGCGTCCCATGGTCAGCAGATTAAGGAATTTAACCCCGGCCATTTGCAAACTATCGACAATCTCATTGGTTTTATTTTGTAGCATTGAGTTAAACAACAGCAGGGGAATGGCAGAAATCAAACCGAATGCTGTAGTGTTCATCGCTACGGAAATACTGGTGGAGAGCATGGTCGCTTTTTCAGATGGGTCGGCACTGGCTACTGCAGTAAATGCAGCAATCAGACCCATAATAGTGCCGAGTAGGCCCAGCAGAGTGGCAATATTAGCGAGAGTGGCCAAGTAACTGGTGCGTTTTTCCAGACGGGGAACCGCTTCGAGAATCCCTTCCTCAATAGCCAGGGCAATATTTTCCTCGCGCTTGGCAAATTGCAAAGTGTTGATGCCCGCTGCGGCGATACGGCCCATTGCTGCATCGTTGTCTCGGGCCAGCTGCAAGACACTTTGATAGCTGCGTTTTTGCAACATGGGCAATACTTGTTGATACGCCTTTTTATTGGCATTCCGCGCGCGTGATAAAAATATCCAGCGCTCTACTACCATTGCCAGTCCGATCACCAGGACTACCGCAATTGGGTACATGAAGGGTCCGCCATTTTGGAAAAAACGCAGCATCGCTTGAGTGAATTCCATGATTTAATTCTCCACAGATAAAGTTATAAATTTGTAGTGCAAAGGGAGAGCGATTGAGTTCCCACCCTTGGTGTATAAAGAGGGCCGCGGGACGTTGAAGCCTGCTGCGGCGGTTCCATGTCTTCGCTGTATAAATTCAGCAGCGCCGCTTCCATACGCCGCAAAAAATTATTTTTTATTTTGATGGGTCGGCCTAATCGGTTTTTTCCTGTTCAGCTTGTAACAGCTTTATTTCCCGCCGAAATTCCGAATATTCCTGATGTTCAAATACAGAGGAGAAAGTTTGCGGCAGAACGCTGTCGAGCCTTTGTAAACTGTCGGCTTGCTTCCAGGGAATGATATATAAAACCTTAGGTTGTTCTTGACTGCCAATTACGGTGGACTCCAGCGTTGTTATTTCCTCTGCTGTTGCGCCATATGCAAAGATAGACAGGCTCAGTATGAGCCTAGAAAATAATTTCATTGTTAAAGTCTCCGCTCCAGCTCGAGTATCCATGCACTGAGCAATTTATCCTGTTCAGTACCGGAATCTTGCGCTGCCATATAGTGCTGAAGGGCGCGCTCGGGTTGTTGCAGGTAAAGGTCGTAGAGGATTCCCAGGTTGCGGTGTGCATCGGCATAGTGTGGCCAACGCTCTATGGCCGC
This sequence comes from Microbulbifer maximicatervae (SeqCode), assembly GCF_052467225.1. Taxonomy (NCBI): domain Bacteria; kingdom Pseudomonadati; phylum Pseudomonadota; class Gammaproteobacteria; order Cellvibrionales; family Microbulbiferaceae; genus Microbulbifer; species Microbulbifer maximicatervae (SeqCode). Next base: position 890,528 of record NZ_CP174303.1, read on the forward strand.
GTTGTAGTATTGCTCCGCATCTTCGAACCGCCCCCGGTCACGCATCAGCGCGGCGAGACGATTCCAGGCAAATACATTGTTATCGTTTACAGCAATGGCCTGTAGAAAGCTGCGCTCGGACCCCTCGTATTTCTCGCCGGAATGCTGCACGATTGCCAGGTTAAGCCAGGCTCCAGACAGCTCCGGCCACTTTTCGGTAATTTGGAGCAGTTGCGATTCAGCTGCAGGTAAATCATTTGCCTGAAAATTCTGGCGAGCCAGTTCCATCGCCGCACGGGCCTGTTGCGGTACCCTTTTAACATCTCGCAAGTAGGGATTTTCTGTCAGTTGTTGCGCGGTGTCACTATCTGCGGGCGATATCGTCTTTTGCAGACCGCTACATGCGGAGAGTAAAAAAAACAATAGCGCAGTAGTGAATAACCGTGCGATTGAAGATATTTTCTGTGCGCTCAATTCAGTGCAGTGCATCACTCCACTCCAGGGTTTTTTCTTCTTTTTTGTAGCGTGCAGGTAGCAGCTCTCCCAGTGAGTGGAAGCTGCGTTTAACCCAGTCGTCGTAAATACCTTCAACCGTGCGCTGGATATTGGCCTCGTGAAGCTCTATGGACTTCTCCTCAAAGGGATAGGCCTGTTCCTCCAGCAGAATTTCGTATTGTTCCAATTCCAGCTCGTTCAGGTTTTTAGGGCGCTGTGAGTCCATCAGGTCACGGCTGAGCTGTCGGTACACTTCCGCGAGGCGATAGTTTGCTTGAGGGGTGAATTCTGCGATGCCAAACTCCAGGACTTTGCGGTAATCCGCCACGGTAGTTTGCATGGCCCGCTTTTTATTAGCGAGACTGGTCTTTAATGGCAAGCGCAGTGCCAGTTCAGCAAATTTCGCATAACTTTGTTCCGCCAGTTCACTTTGAGAATAAGCGGCCAGGTAACGCCCGCGGGGTGACTGCAGCGAGTTCTGTGCAAGTTGTTGTAGCCAGTAATTCCGCTTGGTGGGCTTTTTAGTCTGAGCGTAGATTTCGACCAGCTGAAATTGCGCTTCCAGACGTTGCTCAGCGGGCTCTGGCCACAATTTGCTGTAGTTGCGATAGCTTTCAATAGCCCTGTTGTACTCACCGGCTTTTTGCAGGTTTTCTGCAGCCATAAACAGGGATTGACGGCGAACTTCCCGATCCGGATCTGTAGCGGCTAATTGCAGTAATTCTGAGGCGGCAGCCGCCGGCATTTCCAGAGCTTCAAAGATAACGATGGCTTTGGCAGCCAGTGTCGGCGTCAAGATATGCGCGGGATAAAACTGGCGGAAATCAGCGAGTTCTGTGCTGGCGCGCTGCCACTGCCCTAATTGAATAAGAAAATTAATCGCATCATATTGGGCGGTGGCCGCAACCTCTGTGCGCCCGCTATCGCGGATACGCAGCAGGTGATTGAGGGCTTCCTCACTGGGAGCGGCATCCTCACTCTCGCGCTGGGCCAAAATGATTTCTGCCTGGCGATAGATGGATAACTGCAATTGGCGCAATGCGTCTTTGCGCAGCTTATCGTCTGGCTGGTAGCCGAGCGCGCGGGTATAGGCAGCCTCTGCCTGGGGATATTGCTTCAGGGAAAAATGGCTGTGGGCCAGTATTATTGCAATACTTAGTTGCTGTTGCCTATTGGCTGGCGGTTGCCATTGATCGGCGTGCTCGGCAGCGGCGATGGCTTCGGCAAAGCGCGATTGTTGTAACAACTTATCGGCAGCGGCCAGCTGTACTGGCAGAGCTCTCGGGTCTTGGGGCCAGCTCTGTGCAAATTTCAGGCTCGCTTCGATATTGCGATCGAGCCACAGGATTTTCTGTTCCGACTCTTGATCCGGAGTTTGTTCATGCACTCTGGCTGCACTGAGGATGGCTCCGTAGCCGGCTTCGGCAGCATACTTGGGATCTTGGTATTCCCAGGCTACCTGGCTGTAAGCGCGCCAGGCGGCGGGGTGATCTGCAGCCTGCTCAAGACACTCTGCCATTAGGAAAACCATGGAGGGCGTGCGCGGGTCTTGTGGAAAAGTCTGCGCGTATTCCCGATATAAAGCAGCGGCACTGCGATAGGCACCCAGTGATTGTGTGCTGACAAGGCGGCGCTCTTTCACTTTACTTGCGGGCAGCTTTGCCACCTGCTGAGCTAATTCTTGTGCGCGGGCGTGGTCAAATTGGGCCAATTCGTACAGCCATGGTTGCAGGGTTTTGGCTAATTCCTGCTGCTGAGTTTCATCTGCTGCTTGCCAGTAATCACTGTTCACACCATAGCGCCGTACAAAGTCCCGCTTCGTCGGCAGAACTTCTTTATGTAGTCTCCCCGCTTGCAAGGTTTCGACGGCGAGAAGATGGAGCTGTGGGGCCTGTTGGGTTTGCGGGTAGTGATTTACGAATTGTAAAAAGGTATCGGCACTGTTGCGGAACAACTCTTTTTCCCGATACCAGGTGCCGAGTGCGCTGTATAGTTGGTGCTGATAGGGACGTGGCTTTCCATCGAGGTTAAAAGACTCAATGGCTTCAGCGCCGCCCAGGTAGCTGAAGTTTAATGCGAGCCCACGCAGGCTGTCTTCACGCAGGCGCTGTCGTCCAACAGGGAGCTCCTCTTCTTGTTCCTCGCTGTGCAAAATATCCAGTGACTGGAGAAAAATTTCTGTGGATGCGCGGTAATTGCTCGATTTAAATTCTGACCAAGCCAGCATATAGCGAGCATTATCCGTAAATGGACTCGGCCCCTGCTTGAGCAATGCTCGGAAGTCTCGGGCGGCGCTGGGGTAGTCTTTGCGGTTAAATGCCGCTTCGCCACGGCGGAATAACACTTCGCCAATAAATGGTGAATCCGGTGAGCTGCCAGCAATCTTTTCCAATGCCTGTAAGGCTGCAGGCATTTCCCCATCCAGTGCCCGGGCGCGAGCTAAGCGATAGAGAATATAGTCATCTTTCGGACGCTGTGCGGATAGGCTCTGGTAATAATCGACCGCGCTGGAGTAGTCGACAATAGTGTCAGGGTTGTCGGACTGTTCTTGCTCCAGTCGCTCCATTTCCAAGTCCGCCAGGCGCAGATGGATTTGCTGCTGAACCTTTGGGTCGGTATGGCTCTCCAGTGCTGTGCGGTAACTTTGCACCAGGCTTTCCAGCGCGGCAGCGGTTTGTGCGGGCGGACTTTGCGGCGCCTCTTCCTGAGGGTTGGGGGCGGTAGCTCGGGGCAGGTCAGCGAGGGTTTGTACCGGCTGATTGCCACAGGCTGTCAGGGCACAGCAAATACCAATAGCCAGGGAGCGCAGGGTAAACACAGCAGCCGGATGCGGGGCGTTATTCATTGTCTGAGGCCCCGGTATTATCCGTGTCACTGTCAGCCTGAGAGGCTGCGGGGATCGCCTGCATTTCAGCGTCTTGCAGACGTGCGATAGCCAGTCGTGTGTGGGCCATATAATTGTGAATTTGCTGCTGCTCTCTACCCAGCTGAGCGATAACCTCTCGGCGTAGGTCGGCTTCAATTAATTCGCTGGCTCGACCTATCGCCGCTTGCTTAGCTGGAATTTCGTCACCGGCGGTGACCACCCGATAGGCTAGTTGGCGAAGTTGTGGCCCCCGCTGTGCTTCGGTATCTGTTTTCTTGCGTTGTTCCCGCCCCCTGCGTAACTGCTCTTCGAGCAGTTGTAGGGATTTTTGCTGCTGCCACAACTTCTCGTGATACTGTTCACTGGCTTGCCAGAGCAAAATCCCCCGGGCTTTCGCCAGGGTTTCTGCTTGTTGTTGGCTGGCCTTGCCGCTGTGCTGGATTTTTTTAAGACGTTCTTGAGCGCCGGTGAGAATTTCCAGTAATTCGAGGCTTTCACTTTGATCATCTGGAGTGGCGGTGGTCGACAATAAAGTGAGTGCGTCGCGCTCCTGTTCAATATCCTCGAGAGCTGCCCTCAAATGATCATATTGCTGTGTTGCCATCTGCAATTGCTGGTCAAACTGGGCGCTATTGTAGTTATCAATAATCGTTGTACGGCGCAGGTGACGCTCTTCGATAAGGTCGGCAAATTGGGGTAGTTTATCTTGCCAGGTCTGTAGGACCTGGGTGAGCTGCTGCAGATCGCGCAGCTCGGTGAGCCGCAATTGGAAGTGGTCACTTTGTAGGATTGGCCGCAGAAAGTGTTGGTTATCGCGCAATAGGGGAGAGGCCTGGGCTAGTTGTAACCAGCCATAGCGCCAAGCCTCGCGCTGAACAGGATCATAGGCCAGCGGTTCCGTCGCCAGGTCTTGCTGTAACTGGTGTAACTCAGTGAGCGTTTCCAGGTAATAAGCTTCAGCGCTTTGATATGCTCTGAGGGCTACAGAGCGATTTTCCAGTTTTTCGTAACCATAAGGCAGGGCTACCATCGCTTCCCGTGCGGCGGGACTGTAGCGGTGTTTATCCAGTAAAAATTGCAGTGCGTCTATGCCCGCTTGGTAGTCCTCACCATTGATAGAGGACCAAGCCATTCCCAGGAGTGCGCGAGTTGCCCAGGGCGTGTTGAGGCGAACCCTGGAAAAGGCTTCTTTAGCTGCGCTGTGTTGCTCTGCAAGAGCCAGGGCGTACCCCATACCAATATGGGCTTTATCAATGAGTATGGGAATTTCAGATGAAGGAATATCAATTGTTTCTGCAAAATCAACAGCGACTTGATATTCGTGAATTGCTGCAGGCAATTGGCCGGACCTGGCAAAGGCAGCGCCTAAGTTGATATGTCCCAATAACTTTTCCGCAGGGTATAAATCGCTGGTTTCCAGTAATTTTTGAGCCGTGGTGAGGTCTTTATTGCGCAGCGCTAAGTTGAGAGGTAGAGAGGACTCCTCGGCAACCCCTGACTTTTCCAAGTGTGCTGCTGCGCTGACAAAATCACCGTTCAGGTAATTTAATTCGGCCAGCTTTAACCAGGCAGTGCGGCGATATTTTGGCGCAGCCTCGACATTACTCTGCTGTTCAAAAAGTTCAGCTGCTCGTCTATGTAAACCAAACCCTAGGCTGATCCCGCCCTCTATCAATGCGGCGTTATCCCTGTGAATTTGAATTGAATCCCGCTGTTGAGCAACCAGCAGTGTGCTCAGGGCATCAAAGTAATTCCCTTGAAAATACTCGTAAAGCGTAGCGCCATAAGCCAGGTCTTGAGCCCTTTGGTATTTTTGTGGGGCTCGCTGCTCATTGCTGGGACCGTTTGTTTCGGCCACAGTATCAGCTTCCTGAGCGCAAAGGTTACTTGCGGCAAGGATGAGCGCCAGGGATAGGGTGCGGGTAAAAGATGGGTAGTACATGGCTAATCAGGGCGTTGGCCACTGCACCAACTCAAACTCCGGCTGTTGTTTTCCGGAGTTGTCTGAGATAACCAGTTCAATAACGGCGGGCTCATCACCTTTATTCAATTCCAACTTGGCTGCCCGCTTGTATTCGCGCCCTTCGGGCCCAAGGCCAGTTATAAAAGCAGAAATAGTGTAATCACCGGATTTTAGGTTGCCTTTGTAAAGCGGTTGAATACCACCGCGAATCAACGCTTCCCGCTGATGCTCCGTATACAGATGACTTGCACTTAACTTGTTATCGATGTGTAGCTTTACTGCATCCAAAGTAAAATAGTGGCCTACATCCATAGACACATAAAAGGCGATTTGGCTCTGTGCGGGATAGAGCAAATCTTCTTCAAGAATCAATAAATCCCTGTTTAATTTAAGTACATCGCGCTTTAATTCTTCCAATTTCTCCGCAGAGAAATCGCTTTCCTGAGCCTGCACAAACGCAGAGCCTAAAAGGCCGATAAATAAAATAAAGCACTGAAAGGGGCGTCTCATGGCAGACCTTTTGATAGGAATTGGCATTATTCTTTGGTCGGCGCAAATTATGTCAGGGGATCAACGATCTGATGTGATCTTGTTGGCAAATTTTCTATGAAGATAAAACGGATTACTCAAAGATTCTCCAAACCGCGACTGAAAAACAACTTCCGGTTACTATCTATAACTACTGCTTCAAATTGGGGCAATCGATTAATAAGTGCCAAGCCTTTCTCTTTTCCCAGAACAAACACACTGGTAGAAAGGGGGTCGGTATCAAAGCCGCGGGGGCCAATAATGCTGACACTAATCAACTTATCAGTGTCTTTTGCAGAAGTTTCCGAGGGTTTTCCTGTGGATGGATTAAAAATATGGTGCACTCTATCCTGCTGCTCATCAATAAAATAACGCTCGTAATCACCTGAGGTAGAGATAGCAATATCACGCAGGGGGATAACCGCAGCATTCTTACTTTTTTCACGGGGGTGGCGAATACCCACTAACCAGGGTTGCCCCTGTTTATCTCCCAGCATGCGTGAATCGCCACCGGCACTGACACTGGCGCAGCAAATGTCTGCCTGCTTGAGGATCTCAATTGCCCGATCAACCGCATAGCCTTTGGCAATTCCCCCTAAATCTATTTTTGTGTTTTCGTGGCCAAAACGGAGTGTATTGGCCTTTTTATTCAGTTTTAAGTGACGGTAATTCAACGCTTCTAACAACGAGTCCGTTAGCTGGGCGTCTGCCTGTTTCTGCTGGCGAAAATCATAGTGCTTGCCCAGGGTGGCGTAGCTGATATCGAATGCACCATCGGTGAGCTGACTAAACCAAAGGGATTTATCAATCAGGTTGGTGAGCTCTTTAGAAATATTGACGTTTCCCCGGCCAGCTGTGCGGTTAACGAGTGATAGTTCACTGTTTTCCTTATAGGGCGAGAGCTGATCGTCAAGTCGATGAAACTCTGCCATGACCTCTTCAATAAGGTGCTCGGCTTCAATGCCGTCCTCGTGCCAAAGTTGTAGGCGAACCTGAGTTCCCATAATTGCACGTTCAGCGTAGTGCCATTCGGCCATCGAAGGAATTGCGCAAAGTGTGGCACTACACAGTAATAGCAATTTAAAAAAGCGGAACATCACTTATCCAAGTTAAATAATGGGGGCGAAGGCAGTCATACTGTCTTGTAAGTTACTATCGCCGAGACCGTGATTCGGAAATAAGGTTGAGAAATTACCTTGCTCCCCGTGCAGGGCCATATAGTTGAGTACTACAGTTTCCACCAATAAATTGACGTTGTTAGCGGCGGGGGTGGATGTTGTTTCTACATCACCGGAGCTGCGCATATAGCCGAGTTGCTGGTGGATCGCCTGTTCGTCCGCCGTGCCACCGAGTAATTGTGGTCGGCCCGCCGGGTTGTATACCAGGAAAAATGAGGCGGCTGTCTGTTGATCATCGCCAGTCCAGACGCCTTTGCCACGGCCTTCTACCGAGTCGTCCAGCATTCCGTTGGAGAAAACGGAACCATCACTAAAAACGTAAATCATCAGGGGCTGGTTGCGGCGGGCGGCATACTCCAGGCAAGCGCCAATACAGCGCCCAGCGCGCAAATCGCGAATCTCTCCTGTGGCGCGGTCGCCGGTATGGTAGTCATAGCCACCCATGGTAATAGTGCCTGCACCGGCATATCCATTGACGACCAGCTTCATCACTGAGGCGGTCTTTTGGAACTCTCTGTCTCCACTCAATTCTGAACTGGTAAAAACACCGGATGGCCCGACGATATCAGGATCGGATTCGGGATTTAAATCGGCAGGGTTGCCAAAGCGATCAGCCAGGTCAGCACTTTTCATATAGCCGCAACGCACCAGGTCTTTAATGACTGCATCGGTGCTGACTTTAGTATTTACGTTGCTGAGTTTCGCTTCGGAGATACGGTACATGGACTCCATCACTGCGACAGTGTCCTCCTGACTGAGCAGCCCCACCAAGTCTCCTACATCTACAAGGCCGGTAACGTCGGAAGAGCGATCCACTTTGGTGGGGCGAACTTCGGGGTTGATCATGGCGGAAGGAGCCATGGAGTTACCACCGGAATCACTGGAGCTGGAGCCGATCAGGGCCAGCAGGGAACCGTTTGCTCCCGCCTGGTTAATACCGTACATGGGATTGTGTGGGTTGTTGCCGGTATCATTTTCCGAGCGAGCGGGAATAACCGCACCGTTGGTCGCCGATGCTGTGCCAGCAGCGATTTTTTCCAGAATGCCTCGCAACATGCCGCTGTCACTATGGAAGGCGAGACCCAGGTCAGTATTGATAAATTCATCACCGAGGGAGGGAACCATGTCCCCGGGGAGGCCTTGCTTGTTGTAGCCGGCTGTGCCGAGAAAATCCATTTGTCCGCCCTCTTTACCTACCAGCACATTGGAGCCTGCGATATTGGCGCCGCCGGCGAGATCGAAACAAATAAAAGGAATTTTACCGGCACCGAATGCACTGACGTCACAGGGGCCGCCATTGGTTTTTCGCAGTGCTTCCAGGTCCGAGGAAAGGGCTGCATGGGCACTGCGGGGATTGGCAAACAAGCTGAAGACAGAACCGCCCAGCACTGTTCCCATACCCGCTCGGAAGCCTTGAGCGAGAAAGTCGCGGCGTGTTACCGGGCGGTGGTGGTCCGGGTGCCGTAGGGGCTGGTCCAGATCAAAGTGTTTTTTCTTGCTCATAATATTCCCGGATATAGTTTTCGGTGTGCCGGCTCTTTATTGTGGAGGGGCTTTACCGGCGAAAGTTTTGCCGACAAAGCCGCTAGTCTTTTTTATGCGATCAGTGAATCAGGATCATGGCACTGCCCATGGCGGCAGCACATACGGCTTTCACCGTAGTTTCTGTGCGACCTGAATCGCAGCTGCTGCCACAGGCGGTCATGGTGTCGATAAGCGTATCCAGTTCTGTCTCTACAGAGGCCAGGTCCGGGGCGCTGGCAAGCTGCGAGACGCTGCCGTCATGCCAGTTCATCTCGTGGCCAAGCAAACCTTCCATGAGCGGATCAATTATCTGCGCGCGTTTGCTGGCGCTGTCGAAGGCGGTGTCTGCGGAAGCGCTGAAGTCAAATCCACTGAAGTAGCTGCTGCGCTCACTGGAGTCCACCAGGGTGCTGCAATACTTCACTGCCAGCTGGGTAATACCCATTTGCTGTGCAGCGAGAAATCCTTCAATGTCACTTTCAACCGGAAGCTGGCGTTTCACAGTTTCCCAGGTTTCATAAATATCCGGGTGGGACATGGAGACTCCGGTCGCCTGGGACAGGCTTGCATGGATTTGTTCAAATCGGCGCAGACCTATGCGCGATTGCGCTTCCAGATCAGCGGCATCCGCAGGTTCAGCTGGAGTGGCCTCAACCCGGTTATAGGTTTCGCTGCCGATTTTTTCGAAGGTCAGGAAAAATTCATCATCGAGGGGGCCCTTATCCAGAGTGATAATGGTCCCGAGCCTGGAAAGCTGCTGGCCCTCACCTGCTACGTAGCTATTGTCGACTGCAGTGGATAACTTGGACCAGGCCTGGCCCACCTCCGCTTCGCGGCCATTAATACCGATACGCATTCCCTCAATGGCGATTCCAGATGGATCGACACTGTCGTCGAGGCTGACAAAGGTGGGTTCACTAAACAGATAGGCATAATTATCAAATTGCTGCACAGTAAACATGACATAGCTTTCGGCAATGCCTGTGTGCTCTTCAACTTTGAATAACAGCAGATATTTTTCACCGACGCCGACTTCGTAGTTGGTAGCAATATCCTCTTCCGATAGGGCGCGGGAGTGAATTGCCAAAAGGCGAATGGAGCCTTCCCAACTGTTGCCGTTACTGACTTCGCTGCCTACTGCGAGAGCAAAGGTATCGTCCCAGGTAGAGAGTAAACCGGATTCACTTGGGTCTGGCTCCCCGGTATTTGCACCGTTAACGTAAAGCTTGCGTCCGTTAATTGGATCGTAAGTGGCCACCACATGCTGGAGACTGGCTTGTACAACCTGGTCGGCATCATCGGTTGCCAGGGCAGGCATACCGTCCGCATCGGTGTTGTCATTGCGGTTTTGCACGGTGTAACTGTATTGATCCTGGCCGAGAGTGAAGTTGCGAATATCATCGCCACCGGAATAGGTGACGATACGCGCGGGCCCATCCTGTGAGACGTTGGCGGGTGCCGCCCAGATTTCAATTGAGTATTCACCGGTGGCTGTGAGGGTATCGTAAAGTTTGCTGCTGGTTGCAGTAGCCCCCTGTGCTTTACCCCCCTTCAATTGCAGCCCCCAGGAGTCGATCCACTCCACATCGCCAGATAGGGCGAGATCAATTGCAGGGTTAACTCCGGAGGTATCGTAGGCAGTGGTGCCGCTGCCAGTTTTAAATTCATAGAGAGCAATTGCATTGCTCTCTATACGGCCGCCACTACTCGCAACAATGCCATCTGTGAGGCGCAGTGCCTTACTGATAACCCAGTCGGGGTCTACCTCGGTGACACTGATAGTGTCGGCAAAGGCTTGGATCGCATCGGTCATTTCCGCTTCGTTATCTGAGCAGTCATCCCAGCAGTTGTGAAATTCACTGCCCAGGCGCACAGAGAAACGGGAGTCGGCCGGAGAATCCAGGTTAATTTTACTGACCGCAGATGCGTAGGCGAGATCGACATCAGAGCTGGCAAAGTAGGGGGTTTGTGCCGTTGTCGCATCTTCACTGTGACAGTTGGCACAATAGCTGCGCAACAGAGGGTAAACTGTAGTGCTAAAGCTGCCGCTGGATTCGGGGAAACTTTTACTGGCACCCACCTCACGCTCGACAGGTGCGACAAGGGTGATTGTATTGCTTAGGCCGCCGCTAGCCCGAGCCCATTCCTCGATATAGTTGGTAATAATTTCCGCACAGGCATCATCGCTGGAAAGCCAACAATTGTGCCCACCACCAACCTTGGTTACCAAACGGGATTCATCGGGAACTGATAAGTTAATTAACTCACGCCCGGCATCGTAGGCAGCATTGATATCATCGCCGCGGACAAAATGTGGGCTCTGGTTATTTTCAATATGACAGCTGCCGCATCGATTTGTCGCCGCCAGGTTATCCCAGATGTACTGTTTATATTGATTGACATCATCGGTTTCAGGATCCGGTCCGGAATAGGCAGCGGTGCCATCGTTGTCGCTGGTATCCGGTTGGCTTTCGGTGCCCTCTCCACTGCCACCACTACAGGCACTGATTGCCAGGGCAGCACAAAACAGTGAAGCGATACGAAGCGTGCGAACTATCAGTGTATTTTCTATCACTGGGAGACTTTTATAGGTTTTCATTTTTTAATCTCCCGCGCAGTAAACCGCAGTGTCTGCGTATACCTGCTTAAGTTTGTAGCCGGTATTGCTGAAGTCATCGGTAATAGTTTCGATTCGGTTGCGGTCGGTAGAATCTTCCGGCTCGCGCAGACAAACTTGGCGAAACACCTTAGTTACTTGGCATTTGGCGAAAGCTCGGCTGTTAGACAACTCCTCTCCCAGGGATTTGATGCCGTTGCCGTTGCCGGATAAGGTGTCGCTCCAGCCCAGATGCATATTTATGCCCTCGCGCCAGTAGTTAACCCAGCTGTCGTCGGGAATAATAAAACCGTGGGGAAAATTGCCGCTGTTGATCAGGTTTTTGGCCTTAACACGGCTGCCGGTTTCTGGATCTATATCACCGGCTGCGTTGTAATCCAGGGATCCCTCTTCTCCATCGGGATCATTGTCTGCATCGTATACATAGTCGTAGTAAGCGAATGCCTGTGCCATGGGGTCCATGCCACTGTGGCAACCGATACAGTTATTTTGGAATACCCGACTGTCGCCACCTGGGCTGCGGCTTACATCCTGGCGAATACGATCCGGTGAGCGGGAAGTATCCTGCACCTGCTCCATGTCGTTACACAGGTGATTGAGCATGGTAAAGCGAAACATGGCGCGATTGGTTCCCGCACTAAAAAAAGCCTTGGCGGCGGCGCGGCTGGTAAGAATGCCGGCGGTGGCATCTGCGGGGAGACCATTGAGAGAGGATTGGGCTTCCTGCACCAGATTATCCTGCAGGGAATAACCCCCGGCTTCCAGTGTCTCGTAGTGGTCATTATTTCCCGTGTTGTAGGAGGGCAGGCCAGAAATATCACCGGTGTAGAGAATATTTGCCGAGAGCAGTTGGCGGAAGTCCATATCGTCCCGAACTATGCCGATTACCGTCGCAGTGTAATCATTTAATGGTTCAAATACGTCCTGCTCCTCATTAGTCCAGGGAGTGGCCAGATTTTTTAGAGTGACATTATAGAAGGCGTCATTCTCCATTGCCGTATACGCCGCAGCGGTGGGATCACCGTTTTCTATATCCTCTGCCATATCCAGCAATACACTCTCGCTAGGAATGGTTCCGGTGATGCGGCTGTGAATTTGGAGAGCCTGGTCCTGCGATGCTGATAGGGCAGAATTACTCCACAAACCTACTCCGAGCAGTGCGGTTACCGTGGTGAGCCGGAGTACACGCGCTCGAGACGAATTATTTTTCATTGGACTATTTTTGTCGGTGAGATCACTGGGATGTGGCAAAGCAGTCTAAAAGCAGATTTCAACAATGTCAGAATGACTTTCAATATTTGCGTCCCAGTTGGCAAACTTTTTGTGCGCAACTTGCGAGAATTAGCCTCAGCGGTCAAAGCCGTATAAAAAAGTTCTTAGGCTAAGAGCACAAAAAAGGCGTGTGCTGCTCGTGCCAAACCCGGGTGGATAACAAAAATGAAATGTTTGCGTGCGCTACCGCTTTTGCTATTGGTGACGGCCTGTAGTGGCGGTGGCAGTTCCAGTGGTGGTGAAGACCAAGCCGAAGATCCCGTGGTGGAGGACTATCCTGTTGCTTTTGTACTTCGTCAATTAAGTAGTGACGATGATGGCAGCCTCCTTCAGGATAATATTTATGAGCCCGGGGAATTTTTTGCCGGAGCTCAACTGATTTTAAAAGAGCGTGCAACCGCCAGTGCTGCAGAAACTGTCATTACTGCAAATATATTTGACGGTGATTACGATGTAAAAGATCTGAATACTTCAGCAGATGGCAGCCAGCTTATATTTGCTATGCGGGCACCGGAAATAGAAGACGCTGATGACGATGAGCAGCCTACCTGGAATATTTGGGTATACAACACCGAAACAGAAGAACTCAATCGGGTAATTGAGTCAGATTTAACTGCTGAAGAAGGCCAGGATATCGCTCCCGCTTTTTTACCCGATGGGCGCATTATTTTTTCTTCTACCCGCCAGCGGCGCTCCAGAGCTCTTTTACTGGATGACGGTAAACCGCAATTCTCGGCCCTGACTGAAAATCGAGAAGAGCCGGCATTTGTACTCCATGTAATGGAAGCGGACGGAACCGATATCACGCAGATATCGTTTAATCAGAGTCATGATTTAAATCCAGTTGTACTGAGCGATGGACGGATTCTGTTTAATCGCTGGGACAATGCAGCAGGTATCGATAAATTAAGCTTATATACAGTAAAGCCAGATGGTTCTGACCTGGCGGTTTATTACGGTTATCACAGTCAAAATACGGGTACAGAAGAGACTGAGGCCGCCTTCAATCGACCGCACGAAATGCCGGATGGCCGCCTTTTGGTAACGTTGCGCGCTCCCTCTGGGCTCACTTATGGTGGCGATCTCGTGACTATCGATGGAATTGTTTATAGCGAAGCCTACAGTGAGCCGGAGCAAAGTGGTGAAATGGTCGGGCAGGCTTCTATCACTGTTGGAGAAGTCACTACCGACGATACTATTTCTCCCCATGGTACTTTTGCTTCCGCATGGCCATTCTACGATGGGACAAGTCGTTTGTTGGTAACCTGGAGTGAATGCCGGGTTATCAATGAAGAAACCGAGCTGCTGGAGACCTGCCCGGATACTCTTACCGAAGACGAAGAAGTTCAATTGGCAGACCCACTCTACGGCCTGTGGATTTACGATTATATCGCCGGTACCCAGCTTCCTATTGTGGTTGTGGAAGAGGGAGAAATGATATCCGAAGGGGTTACTCTGGAGCCGCGCACTGAACCCACCTATATTCCAGATCCTGTCCCGGGAGTCGATGTCGATGCGGATCTGGTGGAGGAATCTGTCGGAATCCTGGATATTCGCAGTGTTTATGATTTTGATGGTGAAGATATTGCCGGAATCGAAACCTTGGCGGACCCCGCCCAAACCACAGCAGATTTGCGGCCTGCACGATTCCTGAAAATTTCCAAGGCCGTGGGCATTCCCGATGATGATGTTCTGGACTTTGATGGAGCGGCATTTGGCCGCAATGGTAATCAGGGCATGCGTGAAATATTGGGTTATACCCCAATCCAGCCCGACGGTTCCGTAAGGGTAAAAGTTCCCGCAGATATGCCCCTGGCAATATCCGTTGTCGATGCGGATGGAAAACGCATTTTCGATAGTCATAACAACTGGTTACAACTACAAGCGGGTGAAGTGCGCAGTTGTAACGGTTGTCATACTAGCGATAGCGAAGCTCCTCATGGCCGCACGGATATGCAGCTGGAATCAGCTTGGGTTGGAGCACCGACCTCGGCAGCACCATTTGCCAATACTGAGCCCGCGCTACTGGCGGAAATGGGCGAGACTATGGCTCAATTATTGGCCCGTTATATTGGTGAGGCTGAACTTGAAGGAGATCTGCACTTTACCGATTTATGGACTGATCCTGCGGTACGGACTAAGGATGATGAGTTATTGCTTTCATACGGTGATTTGAGTACGGATGCACCGGTGGAATCCACTTGTTTAACAGAGTGGGAAAGTAATTGTCGAATCGTCATTCACTATGAACAACATATTCAGCCGCTCTGGGATTTCCCCCGTGAAGTATTGGATAGTACAGGAGCAGTAATAGCTGATTATACCTGTACAGTCTGTCACTCTCCTGTTGATGCTGCTGGAGCAACTCAAATACCCGATGGGCAATTAGATCTCACAACCTCGGCTTCCTCTGTTAATGATGCTTGGTTTGTTTCCTATTCCGAGCTGGTGGCCGATCGCGCTGAATTGGAGTTATCCAGTGGGGTGCTAACACCGCGGCTTGTACAGGAATTTGATGATGATGGAAATCCTGTTTACGAGGTTGATGAGGATGGTGAATTAGTTCTCGACAGTAACGGTGATCCGATTCCGGTAATGGTTACCGTCAATATTTCCTCTCCCTTGACGAGCTCTGCTCTTGAGAGCTCGTTTTTTTCTCTCTTTGAAAGTGGTGGCGCACATCAAGGGTACTTAGAAGATGCCGAGTTGCGCTTGATTGCCGAGTGGTTTGATATTGGCGCTCAATACTATAACGATCCTTTTGCGGCGCCGGCAGATTAAAGCATGTTGAAGTTACACCAAAATTCTATTGGCAGTTTCGCGGTATTTGTATTGCTGCTACTTTTTTCTGGGCAGGCTTCTTCTGGACAAACTTTGATGGAATCTGATTCTTCAGATGATACCCCACAAGAAGAATTGGTTGAGACTGAGACTGAGACTGAGACTGAGAAAAAATATAAAGGCCTTGAGGATGCAGAGCCGGTTACAGTCGGTAATGCATTTATTAATATTTACCGAGGCCCGGGGCGCGGTTACCCGATATTCTATGTCGCTGAGTATGGTGAACAAATTTGGCTGCTTAAACGCCGCACCGACTGGGTAAAAGTGCTTACTTCACGCAATAAAAGTGGCTGGGTAAAAGTTGACGACTTACGTGAAATCTACGGAGAAAATGGAGAAATTGTTCGAGTTCCTCTGCCGGATTTTTCCGATGTTGACGACGGTTACTTTTACCTAGGTATGAATTACGGTGATTTTGCTGGAGCGGACTCCCTGGGAGTTAGCCTGGGCTACCAATTTACTGCCAATCTAGCTACTGAAATACGTGCAACCCAGGCGGTAGGTTCCTATTCAGACAGCCAAGTCTATCAGGTAGCAATGGTCCACCAGCCATTCCCACATTGGAAAATATCCCCTTATTTTGTTTTGGGAGCTGGGATAAATATTACCTCTCCAAACGCAACTATCGTTGCCACCGAAGATCGGCAAGATACAACGATGTTGGCGGGCGTAGGGTTGCGTACTTACTTATCGCGCCGTTTTGCCATCAAGGCGGAATACACGAATCACTACTTGCTTACTACGCAGGAAAATAATCAGGAGATAGTCGAGTGGAAACTTGGTTTCGACGTATATCTGTAGGCTCCGCGGCACTTTCCGCATTGGTGGGGACCCAGGTATGCAGTGCTCAGCAGGATGATGAAGTACTTGCGGATATTGTCGCACCTGAACTGGAACGGCGAGAGATACGTGACGCCCTGATAGATAGTGAAAATATAGAAATTGGTTTGTTTGCTGGTGTTATCAATGTCGAGGATTTTGGCTCAAACTCCCTGTACGGCACTTCAGCGGCCTACCATATCAGCGAAGATTTCTTTATAGAGGCCACCTATGCCCAGACTGAGTTGGGAGAATCCAGCTTTGAAAGGTTGAGCGGTGCCGCACCACTACTGACCGATGAGCAGCGTGAACTCAGTTATTACAATACCTCTGTGGGCTGGAATATTTTCCAGGGTGAGTATTTTGTATTTGATGACTGGGCCTTTAATGCCAATTTTTATGTTGTGGGAGGTGTGGGAAATACCTCGTTTGCTGATGAGGAGCACTTCACTTACAACTTTGGTGCAGGAGTGAGAATGCTTGCCAACGATTGGCTCGCGGTGCGCCTTGATGTTCGCGACCATGTTTTTGAACATGAATTATTTGGCGAGGCCCAAGTCACCAATAATCTGTCTGCCCAATTGGGACTTACCATCTTTTTTTAATTGATCATCAAAAATAACAAGGACTCTTCCATGAAATACCTGGCTGCTTTCCTGACGCTGCTTTTATCGATGTCACAGGCTTCCGCCGCAGAGCCCTCTAAGGATTTTACCTTGAGTTCCAACCAGGGTGGAAATTTGAGGCTTGCAGAGCAGCGCGGCGATGTCATTATGCTGAATTTCTGGGCTTCCTGGTGTGGCCCTTGTCGTCAGGAAATGCCGCTGTTGGATCAGTTACATGCTCGCTATGAAGCTGCTGGCTTCCAGGTTTGGGGAGTCAATGTGGATGCACAGCGTAAGGATGCGGATTCACTATTAGCGAAAATCCCAGTGGATTTTCCGATTCTTTTTGATAGCAAAGGGGAAGTGAGCAAAATGTATGGTGTTGCCGCTATGCCCAGCACCGTATTTATTGATCGTGATGGCAACGTTCGCTATATCCATAAAGGTTATCGTGACGGGGATGAAGCTGCCTATAAAAAAATGATCAAGGAATTGATTCGGGAGTAGTGTCATGCGTGCACTATTGCTAGTTTGCACTTTCTTGATGAGTACAGGTTGCACTGTTAACCCGTGGATTGCACCCTACGAACGGCAATTTCTTGCGGATCCTATTATGGGGTTTGAGCAGGATCCGGTAGCTGCTCGCTATATGAATCACGTGTATGAAGCTCGCGAAGCTGCGCGTGGAGCTGAAGGAGGCAGTGGAGGTGGATGTGGCTGTAACTAAGCTTCTATCTCGCTTGGGCGGGTTGGCATTTTTAGCACCGCTCTCTGCCGTGGCCGCAGTGCTTCCCGAAGAGCGGGCAGACAATATGTATCACGCCTATAGCGGTGGTGGAGTGACCATTGATGGGCCTTCAGTGTTGATTCGCCAGAATGTTGGCAACAATGTTTCTCTGTCTGCCAATTACTATGTGGACATGATTTCCGGAGCCTCTATTGATGTGGAGGCCACGGCCAGTGAGTATTCGGAGCAGCGGGATGAATACTCCTTGGGTGCTGATTACCTTGTGGATAAAACTACCATCAGTGTGGGGTACACCAACAGTTCTGAGAATGACTACGAGGCACAAACCGTTGCTTTCGGCATCAGTCAGGGTTTCTTTGGCGATTTAAGTACTATCGACCTGCGGGTTAGTTACGGAAGTGATGATGTGCTCCGCAATGGCGACGATAATTTTGCCGAGGAAGCGCAACACCGTCGCTACGCATTTAGTTGGAATCAGATTCTCACGCAAAAGCTGATTGCAGAGGTGAGTGTCGAAACTGTGTCGGATGAAGGGTATCTCAACAACCCTTATCGCAGTGTTAGGTATCTCGATGAAGCATCTGGAACAGGGTTTAGCTATCAGGCCGAGGTTTACCCCAGAACTCGCAACAGTGATGCGGTTGCCCTGAGGGCCAAATATAGATTGCCCTATCGCGCAGCGATTAAAGGGGAGTATCGACACTATGCGGATAGTTGGGGAATCGTTGCAGACAATGTAGAGTTTCGCTATACCCATCCGTGGAAAGAACAAGACGAGTGGGTTTTTGAAGGAAAGATCCGTTACTATCAGCAGAGTAGTGCAGATTTTTACAGCGACCTTTTTCCCTATCTCAACGCTACCAACTTTCGTGCTCGTGATAAGGAGTTGAGCAATTTCACAACCTTGGCCCTTGGCCTGGGAGTGTCCTATGAGTTGCCACGGCGCTGGTCTCTATTAAATCGCAGGAATACAATTAATCTTTACTGGGATCATATTCTATTTGACTACGATGACTTTCTCGATGTCACGGTACACGGTTCAGCGACATCTATCAGTCCCGGTGACGAACCGGCTTATAGTTTCTCTGCCAATGTAATTCGATTATTTTGGTCGGTCCGTTTTTAGGAATGGGGGCCTCTGCGTTCTGTTTTTCAGAAAATAGTGCAGAGGCTCAATAATTTTAGCCAATGTTGATTGATTACATAGAGTAATCCCGAAGAATTTTTCCAATCCTTATACGATAGTTATCAAATAATTTTTTTTTGCCCAGATGTTGTGCATCACAATGTGCCTTGTGATTTTTCCAATTCACTACAGATTCTTCATCCCGCCAAATTGAGAGTGACAGAACTTTTCCTGGTTGATTGATGCTTTGGAATCTTTCGACTGAGATAAATCCATCAAAGTCGGCCAGGTGTTCTTTTAGGTCCGCTGCAACGGCCAGATACCTGTCTTTTCCTGAAGGCTTTGGTGTAACTTCAAATATGACGGCAATCATCACTGATTTCCCTGTGGGAGCTTCAGGTAGGTTTTCGGCACAGCCTTTAAAAAGCTGCGCTTCTCTTCAAGGATAAACTTCTCTCTCATCGCAAACTGGAAATTCTCACTGCCCTGAGGAGACTGCTTCAGCAGTTTTCGATATTGTTCATAGTGAGCCAAGCTGTCAAAGTTAATAATACCAAAGGCCTGAAAGTTGGTGCCCTCAGAAGGTAGAAAATACCCTAATAGCCGTCCACCACAATCTGGAATAATTTTGCCCCAGTTCTCCGCATACAGACGGAAAGAATCAACCTTAAACGGATCGATCTTGTATTCAATAAAGCAGGTTACAGTCATCAAAGTTGCCTCTATTCATAATTTGCTGGCATTCTAGATGGTTTAATTTTCTATACTTCGGTGTTCAGCGAACTGTTGCGAGGATAACCATGGAACCTGACATTTCGGTAATATCCAGTTTGATTGGGGATCGGGCGCGCTCAAAAATATTGATGGCGCTTATGAGTGGAAAAGCACTGACAGCAACAGAGTTAGCCTGTGAGGCTGATGTGACTGCACAGACTGCAAGTAACCATCTTTTCAAGCTGGTAGATAGCAAGCTGCTGATAGTTCGCAAGCAGGGTAGGCACAAGTACTTTCAGCTGGCGAGTCATCAAGTTGCCGAAGCGCTAGAGGCACTGCTCAATCTGAGTAGCACCCTGGTACCTCAAAAAGTTACCACTGGGCCCACAGATCCAGATTTAAGGAAGTCCCGCATCTGCTATGACCATTTAGCAGGAATGGCTGGTGTACTATTGTACGAGGCCCTATTGGCTAGTGAGTTGCTCTCTGAGCAATCACAGCAAGTTTCCTTGACCAAAGAGGGTGAAATATTTTTTCAGGAACGAGGAGTAGCCGTAGCTAGTTTTAAGCAGCGTAAGCGCCCGGTTTGCAAGTCATGCTTAGACTGGAGCGAACGAAAAAGCCACCTTGCAGGCAGCTTGGGTCAATGGATACTCGAAGATGCCTTGGCAAAGCAGTGGGCGGTAAGAAGAGCGGACTCCAGGGCGATTACTTTCTCCCAGAAGGGGCTTTTACTGTTCTCGAAGCGTTATCAGATTGATCACTCCAAGTTGCTATAAATTATTTGTCAGCTCGTTATCAGATTAAAGGAAAGCCCCGTTAACCATATCAACTGTGCTCCATAGCTGAGACGTTGGTGCAGACCGGGGTTGGTTTTTTCTTCGTAGGCTTTTTTTAAGGTAACAGTAAAATAGATAGAAGCGAGCAAGCAGGCTGTACTAAATAGCCTGAATTCTATTGAGAAGTAACTACTGAAAGTACTTAGCAATGGCGCAATGAGTAAAGACAACAACATAAGCATCCCCGCCCAGGAGTGTATCTGGCATTCAAGACTAGGGGTTTTTGTATAGGGATCTGCATCCATAGGAAAATAACCCGCAACCCAGGTTCCAATACCGTGGATGATAATTAAAACTCCAATGATGGTAAGTACAACTGGGGCCTGTTCAATTTGAATTATATCCAGGCCAAATAAGAAGAATAATATGCCAAGTGGGTAGTTGTTAATGAGGGGGAGAGCTTCTGGGTTGGGCTTCCAACGGCTCCTAGTTCGCTACAGAATTGTCTTGAATGGCTATAGCCAGAGTATTTTGCTCCTGCCAATGTAACACCTACAACCATCCATACCAGCGAGATAAACCCCAAGTAAGCAAACACTGTATGAGCCCCGACTGGTTATGTTGGGGCAGAAGATAGCACTAGATAAAAAGTCCTTTCAAGTTAATCCTTGTCTTCAAACGTGCCAGGTTTATTGCTATTTCAACTTTATCTAAAAGCGATTCTTGCCATAAAGATAGGTGTTTTTGTCCTTATTGTTCGTATCGTTTTAATTAATTTTTTATTAGTTTAAGTCTAATAGAGTAATTAATTTTTTATACTAGATCAGGTGCTGGAAAAGGAGTTGAGGGGACGAAAATGGATAATAATGACAGCAAAAATTTTTCTAATGCCATAGAAGTACTATCCCTGGCAGCGCGGTACGCTGAGGAGTATGTTTCCGATATTCGCGATCGCCGCGTAAGTCCGTCCGCCTTTGATATTGATCAAATGCAATTTTTTAACAGCGACTTGGCCCGGGCTGGGGAACCGGCAGAGGCTGTTGTCGAGAGCCTGCATCGTTATGGTTCTCCGGCAACAGTTGCCAGTACCGGTGGGCGATTTTTCGGATTGGTGGTAGGTGGGGCTACGCCAGCTTCTATGGGCGCGGCGGTAATGAACGCCGTTTGGGACCAAGTGGCGGTTCTGGAGGCGTCAGCGCCTTCTGCAATTTATCTGGAGCGTATTGCGGCAAACTGGATATTGGAATTGTTAACCTTGCCGGTGGAAAGTAGTGTGGGTTTCACCACAGGGTCATCTATGGCCAATATGGTATGTTTGGCTGCTGCGCGAAATATGCTTTATCAAAAGTTAAATATTGACCTGGCAAAAAGCGGGCTAGCCGGTGCGCCGCCACTACGTATTGTTGTTTCTGAACAGTCCCATGTCACAGTTCACAAGGCGCTCTCTATTCTTGGATTTGGTATGGACCAGGTGATTAAAGCGCCCTGTGATGAACAGGGGAGGGTGCGTGCAGATACTTTTCCCGAGGTTGATGAAACCACCATTATTTGCCTTCAGGCGGGCAACGTAAACTCCGGCAGTTTTGATCCGTTTGCAGACATAATTCCCGAAGCTAAATCCAAAGGTGCCTGGGTACATGTCGACGGTGCCTTTGGTTTGTGGGCAGCGGCATCTCCAGCGAAATCAGTGTTGACTACTGGAGTAGAACAAGCAGATTCCTGGGCTGTAGATGCTCATAAATGGCTAAATACGCCTTATGACTGCGGTTTGGCAATTTGTCGAAAGCCGGGGTCTGTACACAATGTGATGACAACCCAGGCGCCATACTTGCAAGTGGGATCGCTGGTGCCCCCCAAGGATATGGTGCCAGAATTCTCACGTCGGGCCAGAGGGGTGGAAGTGTGGGCGGCGATTCAGGAGATGGGCCCGAAGGGAGTAGCGGCGATGATTGATCGCTGCTGTATCCATGCCCAGCATCTGTGCGAAGGCTTGGCAGAAATGGGCTATGAGATCCTTAACGATGTAGTGTTAAACCAGGTGGTGGCAACTATTGGCACTGCGGAAGACATTCAAGAGATAGTCAGGACCATACAGGAGGAGGGCGTATGCTGGTTTGGAACTACTACCTGGAGAGGAAAAACGGCCCTGCGTATTAGCATCTCTTCCTGGGCGACTACCGATAATGATATTGCCCTCACCCTGGATGCTATTTGCCGGGCGACGGAGGCTCAGATGTCCAGATAACCCTTTGTGTGACATGAAATACTAGAGGCCTTCTAAAGTAAATAGCACTTAATATTTGCATTTTTTAGGTTAGGCAGGGATATTGGTGAATTACTAAGAGGTTTTCTTTTTTCTACCTTTGGGTGTAGCAGCCAGTTTCAGTTGCGAGCGCCGTCTATCCTTGTTGAATGGGCGCGGATCTGGGCCATTATTTTCAAGCTTTTGCTTGCGGTATTACTATTTCCGCCAACTCAGCCACTTTTTCAGCGGATAAAGGTGAGGGGCTCGGGTAGAACGATGACTTTTTGGCTGGTTTTAATTCTTTTTTTAATTCTACTCTGGCTTCTGTGGATGGCGTTTTGTAGTCCCAGTTTAAGTCGCAATGAGCTACTGAAATTCTCTTTTAATCAACTTACGCTGGCTGGTGGTTTATCCGTTAATTATCGCGAGATGGGGCCTGTTGATGGCGTTAATATACTTTGTCTTCACGGTGGTGGTGATTCACTGAGCGCCTGGAATGCCTGGGCGACAAAATTGGCAGAAAAATATCATGTTATTTTGGTGGACTTACCTGGGCATGGATTGACCGACCCGTTACCAGGAGGCACTTATACACCTAAGCATTTTGCCGATTTTATTGCAGAATTTGTCGCAACCCTGAAACTTAGGGACTATGTGATCGCTGGCCATTCATTTGGTGGAAATGGGGTTTTACGCTATTTAACAGGACATCCGAATATACCCAAGGCCGCTATTCTTGTCTCTCCCGGTGGTTATAAATGTGGCAAGGGACTGGAAATGCCTGCTGGTATTGCTCGATTTGCCACCAGCCATTGGGGGCGAAAAATGGTTGCGCACATTGGTAGTCGTGGATTATTGAGAAAAATGCTGGCTTCCAAATTTTTCTACAATCCGCAGGCTCTGCCGGGGGAAATGTTGGAACGAATCTATTTGCTTTCCCGCTATGAGAAGAACCGCGGTACAGCGATCAATTTGGTTGCTAATGCCACAATCAATTTCCAGCCGTTGCCGGACTTGGAGACTATTAAAATTCCAGTTTTATTTATCTGGGGGGCAGAAGATCAAATTATTCCCTTGTCCGTAGGAAAGTATTTCTCTGACAAGTTGCCTAATGGAGAGTTAATCGTGTATCAGAAGATGGGGCATATGTCCCATGTCGAAAATGCTGAACAAAGTGTCACCGACGCAATGGAGTTTTTGCAGCGTCAGGGGCTGTGACAATACTGTGAAAAATTTAAAAAAGAGGCCGCAGTGCGGCCGAGTTTGGGGGGATGAAAATCAAGAGGGCCTAATTGATGACAACCAGGCCGGCTTTCACTATGTCGTAGTGACTGAGTTCTGGTACCTGCTGGTGTAGGTCGCTTTCCAGTCGATCGATGGATTCCAATTGTGTACACAAGCGGTTTGCAGACTGCTCAATACTTTTACCGCGCTGTTCCAGTAAGCGCTCCGCCTCTTCAGTGGCCTGTTCTTCAATGCTTTCCCCGCCGGTAAAGGCAGCTTTGAAGGCATGCCAGGCAATAGTCCCCGCGGACTCCATAGCGAGGCGTTCGATACGGGGTTCAAACTCTTCAGAGATGGTTTTCTCTATATAGTTACCCATTTCCTCGTTTCCCAGCTGGTAGATTTCGCCCTCTCGATTGAGGCGGTCCTCAGTGCGCTGGATCAGGTCGGCGGAAAACTGTTGGAGTTCGAGGATATCCGGGTGGTCCGGCCCGGCGAGGGTGCTGATGGCAATGGATAGGCCATCCATTGCAATATCGACCGCCTCAAGGGTGAGTACCAGTGTGTCGCGACCGGCGATGTGTAGCTGTTGGCGGTATTCCTGAAGTAGTTGCTCCTGCTGAGAATTGAGGGACAGCAACTCACCATCCACTGATAGCTGGTTGGGCAGCTGAAATGTCACCAGTTTTCCGTCTTCCCCATCGACGGTAAAGAAGTCCGGGCCTACTTCAATAGCGTAATTCGTAGACACTGTGCAGGTGCTGGTATCGACATGAAAAGAATCGTGGGCCATTGCCTGGGTACTGATACCGAGGCCTATCAGGGTTGAAAGTGCGATTGGCTTCCACATATGCCGGTTTCCTATTGTGTGTCTTTTCAGTGTGACGCGCCTGAGTCGCCGAACAGATGCAGGCAGCTTGAAATATTTTTCATTTTTTCCTGACGCAGGCCCAGGGAGTGATGGCCAGGCGTGGATGTTCCAGCGGGTATTCTGTATTTTTAGCCCATAACACTTAATAAATTGAGGGTATTCAATGTCCATAAGCAGGCACATTGCCGCACTGTGCTTCTTGATAGTCAGCACAATGGCACAGGCCGGGAGCATCGCGGAGTACACTGCAGGCATGCATAGGCACAGCGGCTTCCACGACTTTTACTGGGACGAGGCTAACGGCCGGGTGTTGCTGGAGATCGATGAGTTTGAGCGCGAGTTGCTCTTGCTCACCGGGCTGGCCCAGGGACTGGGTTCAAACCCTGTGGGCCTGGATCGGAACCAAGTGGGTGAGAGCCGCTTGGTGAAGTTCCAGCATTCGGGTAATAAGGTATTACTGCATCAGGTGAATCTGAAATACCGTGCCCAATCAGCAAATGCGGCTGAGCGCCGCGCGGTTGAGGAAGCTTTCGCTTCGTCCGTACTCTGGGGCTTCAAGGTGCTTGCTCAGAGCGATAAGGCAATACTGGTGGACTTTACGCCTTTCCTGCTGAGCGATCAGCACGGCATTGCTACACGTCTCAAGGGCGCAGAGCAGGGCAGTTACAGTGTGGATAAGAGCAAGTCAGCAGTTTATCTGCCCCGCACAAAAAACTTTCCCAAGAACAGTGAGTTTGAGGCCCAGTTAACTTTTGCTGGATCAGCTCCGGGAAACTATCTGCGCGAAGTGGTTCCGACCCCTACATTGGTGTCCCTGCGCCAGCATATCTCCCTGATTGAATTGCCAGATAACGACTATGAGCCCCGCCGTTTTCACAGCCGCAGTGGCTACTTCCCGTTCGCTTATCGAGATTACGCTACGGCGATTGAAGAGCCTCTGGACCAGCGTTATATCTACCGTCATCGACTGGAGAAGAAGTCGGGTAGCGATGAAGTTGTGGAGCCGATTGTTTACTACGTAGATTCCGGAGTGCCTGAGCCGGTGCGCAGCGCCCTGATCGAAGGGGCGAGCTGGTGGGACCAGGCATTCGCTGCAGCAGGATTTAAAAATGCGTTTCGCGTAGAGATTCTGCCGGAGGGCGTCGATCCTTTGGATGTTCGCTATAACGTGATCAATTGGGTACACCGCTCCACTCGCGGTTGGTCCTACGGTTATTCGGTTTACGATCCCCGCACCGGCGAAATTCTAAAAGGCAATGTTACCTTGGGGTCCCTGCGTGTTCGCCAGGACTTTCTGATTGCTCAAGGGCTTGTACAGCCCTACCGCGGCGACACCGTCAGTACTGAGCAGCTAAAGAATATGGCCCTGGCCCGTATCCGTCAGCTATCCGCTCACGAAGTAGGCCACACCCTGGGGCTGGCGCACAACTTTGCTGCCAGTAGCGAAGAGCGCGCTTCAGTAATGGATTACCCGGCTCCGCTGGTCTCTCTGCTGGGAGGTAAGTTGGACCTGACAGATGCCTACGCCACTGGCATCGGCAGTTGGGATAAGTTGGCGGTTCGCTATGGCTATGGCGAGAGCGATGATGAAAAAAGTTATCTCGACAGTGTTATCGCTGAGGCCGGGGAACAAGAGTTGCGCTTTATTTCAGACCCGGACTCTCGCACCATCAATAATGCTCACGCAGTTTCACACCTTTGGGACAACGGCACCGACCCATTGACGGAATTCCAGCGGATGGTCGACTTGAGGCGTCATGCCCTGGATAACTTCTCTGCGGCGGCAGCGCCGTTATCCGCGCCCCGCTCTGACCTGGAAGAGACCCTGGTGCCTGTGTACTACGGTCATCGCTACCAGGCGGAGGCTGTGGGCAAATTGATTGGTGGTTTGGACTATGACTATGTCTACAACGGTACCGATCAAAATAGCTATACCCTGGTGCCCGCAGAGCGACAACAGCGGGCAATTGATGCACTGCTGGATACACTTTCGCCGCAGTTTCTCACCTTGCCGGAGCAGGTCTTGCAGCTGATTCCGCCCAAGTCCTATGGCTACGAACGTACTATCGAGAGCTTCCCCTCATATACGGGAGTAGCTTTTGATGGGGTGGCTCTGGCGGAAGCGGCTGCTGGGCATACGCTATCAATCCTGATGGACCCGCAGCGCGCGGCGCGAATGAATCAACAGAGTGCCCGCAGCAGTGAGGTACCGGGGTTTGCTAGCCTATTGCAGCGCTTGAGCGCACTGGCTCTGCAGGGTGAGGGTTATACCGGTCTGCAGGCGAGTGTGCACCAGCGGGTTAATCATGCCTATATCGAGCAGTTGATGTTACTGGCCAGTAATGCAAAGGCAGACGAATCAGTGCGGGCCAAAGCGCATTTGGAGCTGGCAAAACTTCTTCAGGAAATTGGTTCTATGCGGCTGTTTGGCGATGATCCTGAGGGCTATAGTGCGCACTATTACTATGAGGCACAGCGCATCGATGCCTTTAAGCAGGGCAAGCTGGAAGTAAAACCTGGTGCGGTTAAAGCGTTGCCGCCAGGATCTCCGATCTGATCTGAAACGGATAAAAGGGGGTGGGCTGTAAACGCTCACCCCCTTTGGGCATTAACCGCGAATAAACTGGGACTTCTTTACCCAGTGATTTCCTCGGTACTGTCGAGTGGGGGTTGGGTTTTTCTTCGCCCAGAAAAAGTGGCGGTTAAACTGAAATTCCGCATCGTAACCCTCCGCCAGCGCTGCCAGGGGCATGGCTTGCCAGCTGGTCTGGCGGCGTTTGCTGGTTGCCTCCAGCAGGTACTCTTGATCGTTCAAGATGGCCACTACCCAGGCGTGACCCTGACCTTTATGGGTTCCGAGTGCCACCCGCGCATCAACTCCCAATTCGATCAGCCAATCTGCCAGTAAAATAGCGTGGTCTTCACAGTCACCCCGCTTTTGGTAATAGGCCTGCCGGGATGTTTGCCAAATGTCTGACAAACCGGCGTATTGCAGGTGATCGTATTGGTACTCTTTATTCATAGCCAGTGTATAAAGAGGCACCCAAAGCTGTTGAGTCTTAAAGGGCTTGAACCCCACCAGGTAGCTGTTGGCAAAGTGGTGTTGCTGGTCCAGTCCCCGGGCGGAAGCTGTCGCCGCCTCAATTCCCTGCCAGTTCCACACTGAGACATGAGCGCTCTCTTCCAGTGAGCGTTTGTCGACTACTTTCTGGATGGTTTTTTCTTCCAGAGGATAGCGGGTACCCACCACTCGCACTACTCCTTGTTGTGAGTCCACAATACTGGCTAACTGACTGCCGCTGCTACCAAAGCTCCGTAAATTATCGGAAAGGGGGATTTCCGGTGTGCTTTTAGTTGGCGGCTCCTGTGTATTAGCTCGCCGTACAAGTTCAGGAGTGATCAGTGCGAGGGAAAGTATCAGTGTGATAGCCAGCCACTTGCGCATAGTGCTATCCCTTGAGGCCAAAGGAAATAATGATGGCAACAAATATCAATATGGTTGATGCAAATATAGATACGGCGATATTGCCATTTTTTAGCTCGCCTTCGATATCTACAGAGCGAAGCAGTTTCTTATCAATGGTAATCAGTGCGGTGATACCAATAAATAACGCTAGCAGCGTATAAATCAGGTTAATTCCCAGGTTAAACAGGGTTGCCGTTAAAAATTCCAGTTCCATAAATCCTTCAGGCTAATTATGTTTATTAGTGACTGTTAATGGAATAATTTAAGCATAGGGCCTGATTGAGTGCAAAGGATGACCAACCCAGATAAACCGGCAGATGAATTCACAGGTGATTATCAACCTTAATCGGCAATCCGGACTTGTTGATTAGTATTTTATTTGGCTGGGTTGCTATTGGGGGATAGCTCTAGACGAAGAGTTGCTGCGCCGAAGAGCTTTTACGCTTAAGTTACCGGGAAAGCCTTTTGAAGAAGTGTATTTATTAGCTCGGTGTTATCCAGGCGGGAACCTGGATAACGCACCGAGTTTGATTAGTTATCAATCTCGGTCATTTCATTCAATACAAACTCTTCAACGGCGCCCTCGGTTGCCTTCATATAGTCTTCTAGGTGCTTATTGTTCATGTGGGTTTGCCACAGATCGCGAGTTTCCCAATTTTCATAAAACAGGAAGTGTGCAGGATTATCATTGTCCTGATGAAGGTTGTAATTAATGCAACCAGCTTCTGCTCGTGTTGTATTAATGAGTTTTAACAATTCAGATTTCACCAGGTCAATTTTGTCGGCCTTGGCTTTAATGTTGGCAACGATAGTGAGCCTGCTCATGTGAACGCCTCTTTGTTTCAATATGTGTTGGATTAAGGTTTGTACTCTTTTCCTTGATCCTTTCAGAGGAGACCTAGTGAACAGCTTAGCTGTCTCCTGGGTAAGGACTGGGGTGTCGAGCTGATGAAGTCATTCTAGATCTAGATTGCATCGCTAGAAACACTATAATCTTTGAATCTTTATCAAAAATATATTGAAAATATGCAGCTTGAAGACTTGAGGGTCATTATTAAAGTGGCCGAGTTTCGCAGTATCACTGCAGCCGCCGCCAGTCTCGACTTACGCACTGCAACTGCCAGCGCAGCGATCAAGCGTGTGGAGAGCGCGCTGGGAGCGGACTTGTTTATTCGCACTACGCGGCAATTGCGGCTATCCAGTGCTGGGGAAAGGTTTATTCCCAAATGTGAGGAGGCCCTCCTGACTTTGGACCTCGCCCGGCAAAATCTCAAGGAAGACAGCGGTCAGATAGATGGCGAGCTTCGCATAGGTGCATCCTCGGACCTGGGAAGGAACCTCGTAACTCCTTGGTTAGATCAATTGTTGCAGGAGCACCCGGGGCTGAGTCTAAGAGTGAATATCAGTGATAGCCAAGTAGACTTTTACCGGGATCCTGTGGATATCGCGTTGCGCTACGGCCCCCCAGCGGATGCCAACCTGTATGGTTTTAAGATTTGTGACGTGCCCCGTTTATTGTGTGCAACCCCGGCCTACTTACAGGAAAAGGGTTCCCCGAAAACACCGGAGGATCTCTCCGCACATAATGGCCTTTTTTATCAGCTTCACGAGATTGTGCACAATAATTGGGAATTTTTTCGGGGCGAAGAGATATACAAGATACGTATGTCTGGGAACAGGTCGTCAAATGACGGTGACCTGGTGCGACGTTGGTGTACCTCTGGCTATGGACTTGCCATTAAGTCATGTCTGGATATGTCTGCGGATTTACTTTCCGGTCAGGTAGTGGCCACCATGCGAGACTATAAACCCAAGGCGACGGAGCTATGGTTGGTATCTCCGGGGAGGCAGTCAATAACACCGACGGTACGATTAGTGCGCGACACTTTGAGAGAACGGTGTTCGGGGGTTTTAAAGCAGCTGCTCGCTGAGGGATTACTCTCTGAGAGCGATTTCAGTACGGGGGTGGATATATCTTGAGTCCCAAATAGTTTCTTAACCCTGTGGCTATCTATAAAAACTCTCAACAGGTTTTTCTCGGTTCTGGCAAAGGAAAGGGGAGCTTTGCTCCCCTTTCTTATTTAAGCCCTAGTTAATCCGAATGGGATCAGGAGCCGGAGCAGCCGTAGGTATCCAGGTAGTCATAGGCTGCTTTTGCCTGGACGAGGCCGTAGCCGTAAGCATTATCTCTTCCCGCATCACCGAGATCTTCCGCTGTGGCTGTAAGGGCGTTGCGGATCTCCGTATTGCTACAGTTGGGGAAGTGGCTCCATACCAATGCGGCAACACCGGCAACGTGTGGGGTAGCCATGGAAGTGCCATTGAAATATTCGTAGCTTGTAGCCTCATTTTCCAAATCTACGCTGGCACTCAGCTGCGTGAGTAGAGTTGCACCATCAGTGTCAGAAATACCAACCGAGGGAATAGTGGTTACAGTATCGCTCAGGGTTGCGCTGGAGAGTAATCCCTCTTCATTGTTGTAAATAATCGCTCCGATACCACCACCGGACTCACAATTTAAAACTTTCTCCGCAAAGCTGATATTGCCTCGCGCAATCAGGCAAATCTTACCTGCCGCACTGGTGCAAGCGGATTCAGCCGTACCACAGTCTTCCATTGAACCGGTGATTGCACCAGCTGGGGTGCCTGATATTGGGGCTGATTCGATGTCAACACTGCCGACGGTTAAGCTAGAGATTCTGCCAGTGTCGGTGGGAACAGAAGATAGAACCTGTACTCCGGGGGCGGAAAGTTCTACCTGGTCAGTCTGCTGAGAGGAGGACCAGATAGCTTTATCGCTATCGATAGCACCGACGGATACAACAGAGGAGTATGAGGCTGGGTAGGAGTGCGCAGTGTTACCGTCGTTTCCGGCTGCCGCGATGGACAGGATTCCCTGGCGATTTAGATTGTTAAAGGTTCGTCTTTCGAGGAAGTTGGCACTTTCACCGCCCAGACTCATATTGATGATGTTGGCACCATTGTCGGCACAAACCTCTGCGGCTGCCATTAGGGAGGAGGAGTAGGCCCAGCCGTCGCCATCAAACACTTTTACAATATGCAGGTTAATATTACTGCTGGGCATCACGCCAACGACACCGGTACCATTATTCATCGCAGCGATAGTGCCGGCTACATGGGTGCCGTGACCGCTTTGATCTTCATACCAGTTACCTGCGCCGCTTGGGTCACTGGTACCAGTGACGGCGTTTCCGGACAAATCTTCGTGAACCAGATCGTAGCCGGAATCAATAATACAGACTGTGCGGTTGCCGGCCTGAGTATCACCTAGTTGATCTGCCTGCACCATGGTGATCCCGTAGGGGGTTTCCTGGGACATCGGATACCGCTTAACGTCTTCTTCAATAAAAGCAACATCCGGGTTCGAGCGCATTTCTTTTAGGGTTGTTGCAGACATATGTGCTGCCATCGCATTCTGGCGGCGTATTTCAATAGCCTGTCTTCCGCCTCTCTTCTTCATAAAAGACTTAACGGATTCGCCTTTTCCCTGCTTGAAAGTCACGATATAACGCTTGTCCTCAGCAGTGGCGTTGCCGGTCACGGCGAGCGCTAAAATGCTGGCTGCAAATACAGACAAGGATTTATTCATTGGATGCTCCTGAAGATTTCTATGTTTATTGTTGCTTTTGTCGACGTTCTAATTTCAAGTTTTTTGGTTGTTGATATTTACTTGAGCGTCGAAGAGGGGAATTTATCAGGCTTTTCTTGTCGTATGAATAATTATTTTTTATATTTTTAATTATGAGGTTGTTTTTATTATATAGATGGCCGGTATGATTGCTTTGGCAGGCGAGATGAGGTGGGGCAGCTATTTTCTTAGAAGGTGCTTGGTGTGGCTGGCCGAGAATAGTCATTTACAGGGACAATATGGCAGTTGAAGTACCTAATAAGGCTCCTTCTGTGATAGGTTGAATTGCAAAGAGGTTTTCCTGGAAAAAATTTTAGCCGAATTAAATTGGCCAGAAGAAGGCAAAGCTCATCTTCTATCTCTCCTTGCTTGAGGGTAATGGATAAATTTTTTACCATTTCTATTTCGATGGACATGCTCCATGTCAAAATTGAAGTTCTGTTTTATCTTGATGGGAATTCTGATTAAAGGATGTATTTGGTAATGTTGTGTATGAATTGAAAATATTTTCAGTTTGTAAGTTTTATTGATACAGCATTTCCTGTAATTGGAGTGCCACCCTAGTTGGCTATGATTATGGTGGCTTCGGTATGGGGTGGGATGCATCAAGGCGAATAAATTATTCATTGAAGTTCTTGATTTTCATTTTTAATTCTATTCTTTTGCTGGGAAGTGCCAATCTAAGAAAAGTGTTAGCTGGTTGAGTTTGACGGGATTTTTCGGAGAAATGTGCGCCATTTGTTCTGGAGAGGTGTTTTTTCTCTGGCCAAATTTGTTAATTGGTTCAGTGGTCGATTGCTATCTCCTGTGGTGGCTCTATATGGTTGTGCAAACGTTTGTTGATTGGTTCTCATAATTTTATTTTTGTTTAAAAATATATTTTAACTTGTTTACTTTGGTGATTTTTCTATAGTATAAAAAATTCTCTTGAAAAGTATTTGTTAATTGGAGAGTTTTATGAAAAGTTTATTTTCAGCGCTTGTTTTTGGTGTTTTGTTGAGTGGGAGTGTTGCTACGTTAGCTTCTCTTCCCGAAGAATTGCAGTGCATGGTAGATTGTAGAGAGAGTGGGTATGGCACTGAGTACTGTAAGGCGTTCTGTAATTACTGAATTTTATCGAAGGTAGTTAAAATGGCCGCCCGAGGAGATGCCGGTCTTGGGTGGCTATTTCCATTTGCTTTCAATCTTATCTGGATAAAATAATATTCGATAAATATTTGCATATCTTAAAGTTGATAGCTGATCCTATACTAAGATTGATGTTTTTATTATCCTAATTTCATCTCGGGTCTTCTTTAGCTGTAATGTAAATAATTTTTATAATTTTATTACGTGTTGGCGGGCGGTTTGAAGGCGGGTCTATATTAAAAGTTTTTGTATGGCTTTCTATATGACTCGGAGAGTACTTGTCATTGATTGTTACTATAAGATCTTTCTTCGCGTAAATCCATATGAAGACTTGTGGTAACAGGCCTCAAGAAATGTCGCCCCCAGCTTTGGGAAGGTTCACTCTGTACAGTAGCCATGCTGGCTGATTTGAAAAAACACCATACTTTCGTATTATCTTGGTTTTTTCGCTACTTTATTTTAGATATCTAGTGCAAATTTTATAGATACATTTTCTTTCATGGGGTAGTTACAGGTGAGCATTTAATAATTTATATCCCAGGTCGGGAGTGTAGCCCTATGCCGGCACTAGGTATGCCTTTATATTAAAACTATCAAAAGGCCCGACAAAAATGGCTGGCTTAGGGCTTAGGGCTTAGGGCTTAGGGCTTAGGGCTTAGGGCTTAGGAAATTAAACTTGGAGTCCGAGCATTAGTATGCTTGACGTATAATTTCAATGCCTGGGAGGATTGCTCGGTTCCAGGCGGCTTCAATTTCGGGGGAAAATTCCTCGTCGTGCTGCCTAATAGTAGCGAGCAGGGCGTCGAGCCATAGGCGATACCACTCTGGGCGGATATTATAGCCATTGCGATCGTGGCTTTTACCCAGAGCGCGCAGCTTGGTGTCTGGCATGCCGCGTGAATAGAGCACCAGCTGCATAATGCCATTACGCAAAAGATGGCGCTGGGCCTTCATATCTGTATTGGCAAAGAGCTGACGAATGTCTGTAGAACTTCCCATAAATCGATCATAAAAATCCACAAAAAATTGTTCTTTATTACAGCAACGCCCATAGCTTTGGAAAACGATATCACTATCCGTTGGTTGCATCGTTTTGTTTACCTCTTATCTTGGCCACCCTTGGTTTTTACAATTGAGCGGCCTCTGTGATTAATGTGCATTTTGGAGGGGGGCGGCGATTCTATCGATCGAGCTTGGGTGCGGGAAGAGTAATTTGACTGTAAATGTGTGTTATCTGGCGTAATTAAAAAGTAGTTCTCAACCGGCGAATTGCTAAATCGCCATTGTCACTTTGGGCTCCAATCAGCTTTCTCCTCATCGCTAGATGCCGATCGTGAGCCCCTCAGCATATGTATGGACCCTTATAGCTACTTAAATAGCGGGGCGATTGCGGCAGTATCATCAGAAAATCTAAAGTTGCTATAAAGCTGTTTGAAAATTGGCTCCAGGTGTCATCTTGAATAGGAGTGATTGCTCGCTTACAGCGCAAGTCAAGGGCGATAAGCATCGACTACAACTGATTATATGACCCAGAAGACAGTAACAACTGCGCTAATAATGCGTAGATTGGCTGTTATAACAACGTATTCCCCTGTTTTTAATATCGGCATCGATAGGTTCCAGTTGATATAATCGCCGCCCACATTTTTCAGTTAATCGAAGTAGAAGAGGATTGGCTAATGGCGGTCAAACTGATGGCAGATCTCGATCTCGCTGGTAAGCGCTTACTTATCCGTGAGGACCTGAATGTACCGGTTAAGGACGGTCGTGTAACTTCCGATGCACGTATTCGCGCGGCACTACCGACGATAAAAGCCGCTATCGAAGCCGGGGCTAAAGTGCTGTTGATGTCCCATCTGGGGCGCCCCACAGAGGGGGAGTACGCGGAAGAATTCTCCCTGGCCCCTGTTGCTGCACACCTGGGTGAGCTGTTGGGCCGTGATGTGGCGCTGGTCAAAGAGTGGCGCGATGGCGTTGAACTGGCCGATGGGGAAGTTGCCCTGCTGGAAAATGTACGTTTCAACAGCGGTGAAAAAAAGGACGATGAGTCTCTGGCAAAGGCCTATGCGCAATTGTGCGACATCTTCGTGATGGATGCCTTTGGTACTGCCCACCGGGCCCAGGCTTCCACCCATGGTGTGGCTAAATTTGCCCCGGTTGCTTGCGCCGGCCCTCTGTTGGCTGCTGAGCTGGACGCATTGGAGAAAGCCCTGGCTGAACCGGCGCGCCCGCTGGTTGCTATTGTTGGTGGTTCCAAAGTTTCTACAAAATTGACGGTACTCGAAAGCCTGGCTGACAAAGTCGATCAGCTGATTGTTGGTGGTGGTATTGCCAATACCTTCCTGGCAGCCAGCGGCAAGCCAGTGGGCAAGTCCCTTTGCGAGCACGATCTGGTAGATACCGCCAAGGCCCTGATGCAGAAGTGTGATATTCCTGTGCCAACTGATGTCGTCACAGGTAAAGAGTTCAGTGAATCCGCCGCAGCGGAAACCAAAAGTGCCGATGCTGTGGTTGAAGACGATATGATTTTTGATATCGGTCCGAAATCCTCCGAGCAACTGGAAGATATTCTCAGCAGTGCGAAAACCATTATCTGGAATGGTCCTGTAGGTGTGTTTGAATTTGACCAGTTTGGCAACGGTACCGAGCACCTCTCTAAAGCCATTGCCGAGAGCGCAGCGTTTTCTATAGCTGGTGGCGGTGACACCCTGGCGGCTGTGGATAAGTATGGCATTGCCGACAAGGTTTCCTATATCTCCACGGGTGGCGGTGCCTTCCTTGAATATGTTGAAGGTAAGAAGCTTCCAGCGGTCGCTATACTGGAAAGCCGCGCACAAGACTAAATAACGAAAAATAAGGCCTGTCGCAATTTGCAGGCAGGTCATAAAAGCAAAAATACAAATACTACGAGTAGACGAGAAAGGAATTAATTATGGCTCTTATCAGCCTGCGCCAAATGTTGGACCATGCCGCAGAGCATGGCTACGGTGTACCCGCATTTAATGTAAACAATCTAGAGCAGATGCGTGCGATTATGGAAGCGGCCAAAGAGACCGATTCTCCAGTAATCGTTCAAGCTTCTGCGGGCGCCCGCAAGTACGCCGGCGCTCCCTTCCTGCGCCACCTTATCCTTGCGGCTATTGAGGAGTTCCCTGAGATCCCGGTAGTTATGCACCAGGATCACGGCACCAGCCCCGCCGTTTGCCAGCGCTCTATCCAACTGGGCTTTAGCTCAGTGATGATGGACGGCTCCCTTGAGGAAGACGGCAAGACCCCGGCTTCTTACGAGTACAACGTAGATGTCACCAAGCGCGCGGTGGATATGGCCCACGCCTGTGGTGTTTCTGTTGAAGGTGAGCTGGGCTGCCTGGGTTCCCTGGAAACCGGTATGGCTGGAGAGGAAGATGGTGTTGGCGCTGAGGGCAAGTTGTCCCACGACCAGCTGCTGACCGATCCGGAAGAGGCCGCTGACTTCGTACAGAAAACCAAGGTGGATGCCCTGGCAATTGCCTGTGGTACCAGCCACGGTGCTTACAAGTTTACTCGTCCGCCCACAGGGGACATCCTGGCCATCGACCGTATCAAAGAGATTCACGCTCGTATTCCAGGCACCCACCTGGTAATGCACGGTTCCTCTTCTGTACCCCAGGAGTGGCTGGCTGTAATCAATGAGTTTGGTGGTGAGATCCCGGAAACCTACGGCGTTCCTGTTGAGCAGATCTGTGAAGGTATCAAGCACGGTGTGCGCAAGGTCAATATCGATACCGACCTGCGTTTGGCCTCGACTGGTGCCACACGTCGCTTCCTGGCTCAGAATCCATCTGAGTTTGACCCGCGTAAGTTCTACAAAGCCGCTATGCAAGCGATGAAGGAAATCTGTATCGCTCGTTATGAGGCGTTTGGCACTGCTGGTAATGCCAGCAAGATTCGCCCTGTTAGCCTCGATGTTATGAGCGAACGCTACGCTGCCGGTGAGCTGGAGCCGCAAATCAAGTAACAGTCTTCCACTGTTGCGAAGAGGTGGGCTCTATGCCCACCTTTTTCTTTTCAGGTTGTCTTTCCCGCTACGATATCACTACCCCTACCGCCAAAATGCAGTACCATTGCACTAATGGATACTTTGCAAGACCTCAGCACCTACGATAATAGCCCGGTAATAAAGCGCCCGGACTACTCGGCATTGCGTCAGAAGTTGCCTGAACTGGATTTCGGCGCTGACGAAACCCCTCTGTGCAAAGAGCTGCGGGATTATCGTAATTTTTACGATTTGCATTTTCCCCGAGCCCATAAGACCGGAGTCGGCACTTTTAAAGTTGCCGGATTTGAATTGGTTTCACAGTATTGGATGGTCGAGAATCCCAAGGGCACCTTGTTTATTTGCCATGGCTATTTTGATCATACGGGTATTTATGGTCCGGCAATCCGCTTTGGCCTGGAGCGGGATCTCAATGTAGTGATTTTTGATTTCCCCGGACATGGTTTATCCAGTGGTGAGCGTGTAGCTATCCATACTTTCCTGCAATACCGCCAGGCGTTTGATGGACTGTTGGAAATTGCGCGAAATAAGTTGCCCGGGCCCTGGCATGCAATGGGCCAGAGCACCGGTGGCGCTGCACTACTGGCCCATCTGCAATACAGCCGCTGGCAGCCTCTGGATAAGGTCTTTTTGTTGGCTCCCTTGGTAAGGCCGTCAAACTGGGCCTGGCTAAATCGCTGGAAATATTATGTGGGCCGCCTGTTTATCCGCGAACCCGGCCGGGCCTTTACGATTAATACCCACGATGTGGAGTTTTCTCGACGTCAGGCACTTAGGGACCCCCTTCAATCTCAATCAATCTCTATGAGCTGGCTCAGGGCGATGGTGGATTGGTTGCAGACATTTCCCCGCACGGCACGTAACCCGCGCCCGATCCTTTTGGTTCAGGGAACGGATGATAAAACCGTTGATTGGCGTTATGGTCTTCATGCTGTTCGGAATCGTTTTCCCAATTGCCACCGGGTATTGATACGCGGTGCCCGGCACCAGATGATTAACGAAACCCAACCTTATCGCCATCAAATATTAGCGGCGATGGATGAGTGGTTAACCAAATAGGCTGTGAGCGATAACTTGTATCGCTCAACTCGCAGAGTTTTGACCTGCACTTTTCACTCGGAAAGCCTTAGCGAATCTACTTAGGGAGCCTCTGAATAACTCCGTGATACCTCTGGCATACAGAGCGGTTCACAATCAAGGCGCGGCTTCGCAGGAATGTCTAGACCTTTCAATAAGTCGCAACGCGGAGTGTGAGTCGCTCTGTAAGCCCCGAAGGGCGGGCCTTGAAGGCCACAGCTGCTGCGTTGCAGCTCTTGCAAAGGACTAGGCCATTCGCGGCTAGCTGCGCCTAACATCTGCAGCCTTCAAGACCCGCAGAGGCATTACGGAGTTATTTAGAGGCTCCTTAGTTAGAAGAAATGAACACTCTGTAAATTTCACCGATAAGGTCGAAGACGCCATCCATGCCTTATGCGGCGGTGCCCAAGTACAATATGTTCTTTCCTTCTCCTTTGGTCAAAAACTCTATTAATACTCCTCATGAGGCCAGCGCCAAGCCAGCCAAATAATAGCTAATTTGAGAATAATCTCGATAAATCCCAGATAGAAGTAGAAATACCAGGTGGACATTAAAAATGTTACAAATAAGAAAATAATGAAAGCTGAGGATGTAATAATATTTATCCAGCGAGAGATAGATGGTTTAAGTAATAAAGTAAGGGCAACCATAATACAGGGGAGTGACACAATGATTGATACAGTAAGTAGTGACTCTTGTGTGACCGCTCCAAATGGCCCGAACCCCTCAATTATTCTATCTATTTTTCCTGTCCTAAATAGCCCAAAGAAATCCCCATAGATGTAAAGTAGTACTACTGAAGCCCATAGCCCGGCTATTTTAATCTTAACATCTATATGACTGTCAGTGAGCTTGGTCGATGTGCTCTTTAAGTTGTCTTTATCGTTCATGACATTCCCTCGATCTTACTGGTAGATAACTTTTGATTTGATTCGGTAATAGTTGGTGGAGTTCTAATGCCCATAATTAGTAACCATAGACAGGTTCCGATCTCCCCTAGAGAGGCGGGTACTCTAATAAAAGCGGGGATTTGATATTCAGGGAAAAGTAAATTTGCGCAGAACCTTACTAAATAGCTAAGGCATCCTGCCATTAACAGTATGCCCAGTATTTTTGGTAGAAAGTTTGATTTGTAGACCAGGTATCCGAAAGGAAGTAACCATAATCCCCAGAGAGCATGGATTATTTGGATTCCGTTACTATACGATTTTAATAACAATAATACCTGGGTATAAATTTGTTCTTTTTCAAAAGTTAGGAGATATTCTGCTCCGCTAAGAAGTGTGAGAGCATCAACTTTGTTAACTATATTGAGTAGAGTAAATGGAATACTGGTGAGAGAAAAAATAACCATTAACAACGCACATCCTCTATTTACAGGTGCAAGTGTGCGATATAAAGCTAGTGGCAGTATTGAAAATAGTATATAGAGAAGTATCCCGCCTAAAATTCCTAATCTATATAGAAATTCATATTCCAGGATGTTTTGCGCTGTTAATGATGCATTTTCCCACGCTGTGGGAATTTTAGAAGGCACATATACTAAAGAAAATATTCCCAACAATATAGTAAGTAAATAAATAAGCCCAGAAAGTCTGGCATATTCTTTTTGAGTCATTTTATATCCTTGTAAAATCAAATTGACAGATAGAGAGCCAATAGTCGGTTAGGTCCTAGTCGCGGTACCCATATAAAGGGGACTGCGATGAAATTCCAACCACGGTAATCAGCTGGAATTTCATAAGAAGAATATGGTCAGCAAAGACGTACTTATGGTGTTGTTCCGTTGTGAATAGAGGTAAAGATTCTGTATCGCTAACGGTACTGAGACTATTGGGTGTGCGGTACTAGCTATTGACGCCATGGTGGTCTCTTTAGAGTCACTGTATGCAAAGAAACCTATTGGAATATTGAGTTGTGCGCTACCCAGCTAGGCATAGGCTGCGGAAAGCGTGGTTTGAAGTGCGGAATAGTGAGATAAGTGATTTGGGATGGTATGGCCATCCAGAAGCTTTGTGAGTCGCCAACCGTATGCGGCTCACACTGTTTAGCCTGCTGTTAATCGGGTTGTTGACTGGCTTTCTTGGATTCGGAGGGACTCGGTGTGGAGGCTGGCTTCTTGCGGGGTTTATCACTTTTCTCCGAAGTCTGTTTTGCACTTGTGGGAACTTTGTTAGTAGGGTATTCAACCTTACAGGTACCCTGTCCATTGTCCGATAGCACAATTTCATCCAGGTCATCCATTACCCGAATTGGGCCCGAATAGAATTTACGCATTCCCTTAATAAAGCCGATCTTGTCAGCTTCAGTAACGGGGGGTGGTATTAGGTGTGTTAAGGCAACCGATTTTACTCCCGCTTTGGTTGCCATCTTGGCAATGTCCAGAGTATTGGAATGGTAGTGGATAATTTGATTTGCCTTCTCATATCGCAAACGAGCGCGACGGTTATCCCCGGTTTGCTTCAGCTTGCTGATGTATTGGGCATAGCTGAGAGCCTCAGAAATCAGTAGATCGGCATCCCGTTCAATTGGCTCTAGCGCATCGAAAACATGGGTATCACCAGTAATGATGACTTTACAGGGGCCAAAACGTATCTCGTAACCAAATGCGGGAAAAACCGGTTCGTGATGTACGGCAAACACAGAGACATAAGTATCCCTGTGGTGCCACACATCTTGTACGACCTCGCTTTGATCCCCGGCAATATTCACTAGGTGGGGAGTGGCGACCGCTAGGACTGGATCGAGAATTCCCTGCCTATTTGCCGATCGAAAAAGGATGTCCGGCCCAAAACTCTTGTTAATTCCATCCAAAATGCGATGGATGCCGTAGGGTCCGTAGACATTAATAGGCGAGTCGGCACCAACAAACCAGGACTCGTTGATCACCATGGCCAAACCACCAAAGTGATCCGAGTGCCAGTGGGTAATAAAAATGGGGTCCAGCTGGGCGAGGTTAAGGCCGAGCTGGCCAATTCTTGCTGTAGCTCCTTCGCCCGCATCGACGAGGAATAGTTTCCCACTGCTGCGAATAGCAACGCAGGCGGGATGGCGCAAGTATTGATAGCCCGGATCTGGCGTGCCAGTTCCACAAAAGTAGATGTGCATTTTGCCATCATCTTCCACATAAGGTGGGTAACGCTTCAGAGATTCAGGCTGCTCGGCCAGGCTTGAAATCGCGAAAAACACCCCGAGGGCAAGAGTGGCAAATATATCAACGATCAGTCGCATGGTTTTATAGATTCCAGTCGGTGCGGAAAATACATACCAAGGATATGCAGACATTTTTAAACGTACAAAAAAATGATTAACAATTTTGGTCAAGTATGTAGATGACGTGGACTCATGCCTTGTAAAGGATCAGGATTTAGGCTGCTATTAACTTAGTTTGTCATCAGGATTTTTATAGATGGTGGTTGGCTGTCCTTCCAGGCCGGAGTAAAAGAGAATAATAGTTACCGGAGTATCACCATCATTACGCCCATAATGCCATTTGTCGGTAACTTCGATAAATGCCTTACCTGCCCCCAGAGTAAGCGTTTCCTTCTGTCCTGGAAGTACAATGGTTAAAGTGCCCTCTGCTACATAGACACCATTTAGCACTGGATGCTTGTGTACGGGCATCTGTTCGCCCACCGGGATAGTAACGCTAACAATCGTTAATTCCGGTTGCCCCGGTTTCATTTTTGGTAGGGAATGTCCTTCCCAGTCCTTTGTAGAGGAAACTAGAGTTTCAAACTTTACGTCGTTGGTTTTGTCCTGGCCAAATATATTTTCCGAGATAAATGCAAGTGTCAGAATGGCAAGGAAAAGCAGGTGGCGGCTCATTGAACTTTCCGGCAATCTTATGGAGATTTATGTAATTCTCGTTCAAGAATTAATGCTGTCCAATAAATTCGGGATAATCTCTACGGACCTACGTCGGAGAAAAAATTGGCTTTTAAATGCCCCCTACTAAAAAACTGATTACATTTGGCGGAATAGATGCAAGTAACGCCGGCTTACGGGGAGTATTTCTTCCCTATTTAGCAGGGTAATTTGAGCGGTATCTCCGTCCCTTATTACATGGCGAACGGCCTTTAAATTGACGACAACAGAGCGATGAACCTGGGCAAAGAGTTCGGGGTCAAGTTGGTGGGTTAGATCCTTTAATGGCGTGCGAATACAGGCTTCGAGATTGTTATTGCCGGATTCGCTCCAGGCGACCAGGGTATACTTCTCATCTGAACGTAAATAGTGCACATCTTCTACCGGTATCATCCGCAATTGCTGGCCTATGGAAGCGCGAATCCAGCGCAGGTATGGTTTGTCTTCCTTGGATTGAAGCTGTCTCGCTAATTGCTCGAGTAACTCCTGTTGATGATTGACGGGTTTGCAACTGCTGAGCCTTTCCCTAAGCCGCTCGGCGGTATCGGCGAGCCGCTCAATCTCTACCGGTTTTACCAGGTAGTCCAGTGCACCCTGGCTAAAAGCTTCCACGGCGTAGTTGTCGTATGCGGTAACGAAAACTAAATGGGCCCGACGCCCGATACTCTGGGCTGCCTCAATACCGGACTTTCCCGGCATATGGATATCCAGAAAACAGATATCGGGCTGCTTTTCTTCAAATAGTTTTACGGCTTCACGACCATTGCGGGCCTCCGCAACAACCTTCAGCTCCGGCCAGACACTTTTGAGTTTGCGGACCAAAGACTGGCGCAGCAGTGGTTCATCGTCAGCTACTAAGGCGGTGGTGGGCGTGGCACTCATATTTGCTCCTTGGCGGGGAATAGCAATTCGGCACAAAGACCTGTGGGCTGTTGGTCGATCAAACGCAAGCCTGCACTATCGCCATAGGTCAGTTGTAGCCGCTCTCTCAAAGTTGCCAACCCTGTCCCGAGACTGTTGGAATTGTCCTGGATGCCGATACCGCTATCGGTGACGGTGGCAATACAGAGGCCCTGTTCCAGCTTTATTTCAATATCAATGCGTCCCCCTTCCTCACTGGGGTCTATGCCATGGCGGACGGCATTTTCAACCAGTGACATCAGAGACATGGGCAGGCAAGACTGACTTCGCACCTCGTCATCAGCGTTGATAGAAAATTCCAGGCGATCCGGCATGCGCATTTGCATCAGGCCCAGGTAAGCCTGTACCAGAGTTAGCTCTTGCTCGAGGGTACTTTGCTCCGACTCAAGTTTCGGTACTGCGGCGCGCAGGTAGGCAATCAGGTTGTTCAGTAGTGCGGGTGCCTGAGGGGATGAAGACTCTACCAGCTCTTGTACATTGGCGAGTGTATTAAATAAGAAGTGTGGGGCCACCTGGGATTGCAATAAACGCAGCCGCGCATTGAGCGCCTGGTGCTCCAGGGCACCCCGCTGCCGTTCAAAAAGTTGCGCCTGCTCTCGTACAGCAATATCCCGCTGGCGCAACAGCGCAGACATAGCGAGCCAGGGCCCGAATAACATGCCGGTCACCGCTATCAGGAGAAAACTCCAGTGTCGGCTGTGGTCCTGCCAAAGTGGAAGTGCCCCCGGTTTTGTCAAGGCAGGGGACAGGATTAGCAGCGATAGTGGAATAGAGATTGCCACACCCACCACCTGTATTACCCAGCGAGGTAATCGTTGAGGCAAGTTGCGCGGCCATTGCTCGAACAGGCAAAAAGTAACCAGTGCTGATATGGCAGCTGTGCTGGTTTGCAGTAGGAGCTCTGTATAAGTACCTTTCCAGCCGAAGCTGAGTAGCAGGGTCCAAAGCAGAGTAGCGAGCAAAACAGTCAGCGACCGCTGCCTGCTGGGTAGCAGTCGCACTTGAGCTGGGTTGGCTGTCGGCGAGTAATTCATGATGGCCGCCTTCGGTTAATTTAGGCGGCCATTCTTACACAGGTTTTACCGTTAAAGCGCTGCCTTACCTTGTAGATGCAGCTTTCTCCGCTGTGCCAACGCATCGACAGAGTAGAGCGCTAGACCCAGCCAGACAAACATAAAGGTGGTGAGCTTTTCTTCGCTGAAAGACTCGCCCAATACCTGGGTGGCGACCACCAGCATCAGTGTGGGGCCGATGTATTGCAGGAAGCCCAGTGTAGATAAGTTGAGCCTGCGCGCGGCGATCGTAAACAGCAGCAGGGGAACCAGGGTAATGGGGCCCGCAAAGAGCAGTAAGCTGTTTAACTCCAGGTTGTTGTTCAGCAAGTTGCTGGTGGGGCTGTCGCTCCAAAACAGGTAGATTACGGCCACTGGCAATATAAAGAGAGTTTCCACCGCGAGGCCGGTAAGGCTTTCCACTGGGGCCTGCTTGCGGGCCAAACCGTATAGCGCAAAGGAGCAGGCCAGGAACAGGGCAATCATCGGTATGCGACCAAACTGCCAAAGCTCATAGGCAATGCCGGTAGCGGCCAGCGCTACAGCGATCCATTGCAGTCGCCGCAGTTTCTCACCCAGGAACAGGACGCCCAGCAAAATATTGATCAGTGGATTGATGTAGTAACCCAGGCTGCCCTCGAGCAAATGGCCGTTATTGATCGCCCAGATAAACACCAGCCAGTTACCGCCGATCAATACCGTGGTCAGGGCCAGCATCCGCATCTTCTTGCCATCGCGCAGGGTGGCCAGAAAGTCCGGCATTTTGCGTACAATCAGCAGAATACCAATAGCGAGTACCAGCGACCAGATACTGCGGTGGGCAAGGATTTCCGCAGCGGGAATATCCTGTAATTTATTGAAGTAAAGTGGCGCCAGCCCCCAAATGAGGAAGGCGGAAATCCCGGCGAGAAGGCCGGTTGAGGCGGAATCATTACTACGCAAGGGAGCACCTGCTGTGGATAACTCTGGCTTTGATTCAGGGGTGGCACGTGGATGTGGTCACC
Source organism: Microbulbifer maximicatervae (SeqCode) (assembly GCF_052467225.1). Taxonomy (NCBI): domain Bacteria; kingdom Pseudomonadati; phylum Pseudomonadota; class Gammaproteobacteria; order Cellvibrionales; family Microbulbiferaceae; genus Microbulbifer; species Microbulbifer maximicatervae (SeqCode). The sequence goes on from NZ_CP174303.1 coordinate 935,123, forward strand.
TGGGTCTGAAGCAAAAGAATAGGTCTGGCCATTGTAGAAGCGGTGGCCGGGGGGGATCAATCTTTTTTACCGCGAGGAAGGCTCCGATTGGCGTGTCATTGGCGGGTATTTGTGGGTACCCGCCAACGACCGAAAGGCTTAGAAAAGCACGCGGCAGCGCAGGGTGCCGGGGATACTCTTCAATTTTTCCAGTGCCAGATCAGAATACTCTGCGTCCACATCGATCACTACATAGCCCACTGTTTCATTGGTTTGCAGGAACTGTGCGGAGATATTGATGGCATTTTCTGAGAACACCTGGTTGATAGCGCTCAGTACACCGGGCACATTCTTGTGAATATGCAGCAGGCGGTGGGTATCCAGGTGACCGGGCAGTGCTACTTCCGGGAAGTTAACAGAGCTGGTGGTGGTGCCGTTATCGGAGTAGTGAGCGAGTTTCTCCGATACTTCTGTACCGATATTCTCCTGGGCCTCCACAGTGGAGCCACCTACGTGAGGGGTCAGCAGCGCCTTATCGATTCCGCGTAGGGGAGAGACGAATTCGTCGCTGTTGCCACGGGGCTCAACCGGGAAGACATCGATCGCCGCACCGGCCAGGTGATTGCTCTTCAGTGCTTCTGCCAGGGCATCAATATCTACCACAGTGCCGCGAGAGGCGTTGAGGAGAATACTGCCGGGCTTCATCTGTGCGATCTGCTCGGCGCCCATCATCATTTTGGTGGAAGGCAACTCTGGTACATGCAGGGAGACCACATCGGATTCCGCCAACAATTCCGGAAGTGAGTTTACTTGGGTGGCATTGCCCAGCGGCAATTTGGTAATCACATCGTAGAATCTGACTCGCATCCCGATAGCTTCGGCCATAACAGAAACCTGGGAGCCGATAGCGCCGTAGCCGATAATGCCCAGGGTTTTGCCACGGGCCTCATATGAGCCCACCGCTGACTTCTGCCAGCCGCCGCGATGACACACTGCGTTTTTCTCTGGAATACCGCGCAGCATAAAAATAGTTTCTGCAATAATCAGCTCGGCAACGCTGCGAGTGTTGGAGTAGGGCGCATTAAATACCGCGATACCCAGTTCCGTCGCCGCCTGTAAATCCACTTGATTGGTGCCGATGCAAAAACAGCCTACGGCTACCAGCTTGGACGCGTGTTCCAACACTTTGCGGGTTAACTGGGTACGCGAGCGAATACCGATAAAGTGCGCATCGGCAATTTTCTCGATCAATTGATCTTCAGGCAGGGAGGTCTTGAGGTACTCCACATTGGTGTAGCCTCGGGAGTTGAGTAAGTCGACGGCGGACTGGTGTACGCCTTCCAGCAACAGGATGCGGATTTTATCTTTTTGCAGGGACTTCTTTTGATCGGAACTGTGCGGAGCCATAAACTATCTCTTCACTGAGTGCGAATAACAGGTGCAAAGTGCTTAGATCACTTCTTCGGGGGTGCCGCAATTTTGGCGAAGGCGCGATCATAGCACATGCAGCCTCCAAGGCTTTATTCGAAATTTCTATCCTAACTATCTTGTTTATCTATGTACCAACATCAATTTACCTGTGGCAGTGAAGTACCGTTTGGTTTGGGGAAGGTTGTCTGTGTGGGGCGCAATTACGCAGACCACGCGGCCGAGTTAAATAATCCGGTGCCAGAAGAACCCCTGCTATTTATCAAGCCGGCAACAGCCGCGGTACCTATGGCAGACACCATCCATTTACCAGCGGGGCGCGGCAGTTGCCACTTTGAAGGGGAGCTTGCCCTGTTGATTGGTAAGCGCTTGAGTAATGCCAACGTGGCAGAAGTCCCCGGGGCCATTGCTGGCTTGGGCCTCTCCCTGGATTTAACTTTGCGCGACCTCCAAACGAAGCTGAAAAAAGCGGGACATCCTTGGGAAAAGGCCAAGGGGTTCGATAAGTCATGCCCTCTTTCTCCCTTTGTGAAACTCGATTGGTTGCCGGACTGGGACAAGCTCAGCTATTCCCTGTGGCTGAACGGTGAACTGCGCCAGCAGGGTAAAACCGAAAATATGCTGACACCAATTCTCGATCTGGTGGCCTATGTCAGCAGTTACTTTACGCTCGAACCCGGTGATGTGGTTTTGACGGGCACACCGGCGGGAGTGGGCGAATTACACCACGGCGATAATCTGGCGATGCAGTTGGAAGTTGATTGGCTGCGTGTGGAAACGCAGGTGGCCTAGTTTAGAATGACTTTAGCCCTTTGATTTGTGATCACATTTTCGATATAACCGGGAAAACTATCTCCAAATTAAATGAGGTGTGTCATGTCAGCGAAAAAAAATAATGTCCCCCAAAACCTGCAGGAATGGCAGGCTCTGGCGGCCTCACTGAAGATCGAGGGCCGTGCCTTTATCAATGGCAGCTATGTCGATGCCCTCTCCGGTGAAACTCGCGCCACTTTTAATCCCGCAAATGGTGAAGAGCTGGCGCAAATTGCCAGTTGCGGTCCAAATGACGCGGACTTGGTGGTAAAGGTGGCTCGGGAAACCTTCGAGTCTGGCGTTTGGTCGAAAATGCCGCCAATGCAGCGCAAAAAAATTATGGTGCGCTTTGCAGAGCTGATTGAAGAGAATCTGGTGGAAATTGCCCTGCTCGAGAGCCTCGATGCGGGTAAGCCGATTGGCGATACCATGGCCGTGGATGTCCCTGGAGCGGCCACTACGATTCGCTGGAGCGGTGAAGCAATCGACAAGATTTACGATGAAGTGGCCCCGACCGGCCCCGGTGAGCTGGGCTTGGTTACCCGTATGCCTCTGGGGGTGGTGGCCGCCATTGTGCCCTGGAACTTCCCTTTATCCACCACCGCCTGGAAACTGGGGCCGGCCCTGGCCACCGGCAACAGCGTTATCCTGAAGCCCGCGTCTAACACACCGCTGACAGCGATTAAGCTGGCGGGCCTGGCTAAGGAAGCTGGCCTGCCGGATGGCGTGTTAAATGTGCTACCGGGACCGGGAAGTAGCTTGGGCAAGGCCTTGGGCCTGCATATGGATATCGATTGCCTGACCTTTACAGGTTCCACCGAAGTAGGCAAAACCCTGACCGAGTACTCAGGTCAGTCCAACCTCAAGCGTACTTTCCTTGAGCTCGGCGGTAAAAGCCCGAATATTGTATTTGCCGATGCAGATCTGGATAAGGCGGCAGAAGCAGCGGCCCTGGCCATTTTCTACAACCAGGGGGAGACCTGCACCGCCGGATCGCGTCTGCTGGTTGAAAAATCTATTGCCGATGAGTTTATTCAAAAGGTGGCTAAAGCGGCAGAGTGCTTTAAGCCCGGGCATCCTCAAAACCCAAATACCCGTATGGGTGCCCTGATCGACCGCAGCCAGTTTGATACGGTTGAATTTTACGTGGCCAAGGGCCTGGAGCAGGGTGCCCAATTGGTTTGCGGCGGCAAACCGGTAGATGAAGTAGCAGGCGGTTACTACTATGAGCCAACGGTATTTCGCGGTGTCACCGGTGACATGACGATCGCCCGTGAAGAAATCTTTGGCCCGGTACTGTCTGTTATCGAGTTCGATACAGAGGAAGAAGCACTCGCCATTGCCAATGACTCAATCTACGGCCTGGCGGCGGGTATCTGGACCAATAACTTAGGTCGCGCCCACCGTATGGCCCGGGATATATACGCCGGCTCTGTTTGGGTAAATAATTATTTTGGCGGTGATATCACCGTACCATTTGGCGGTTTTAAGCAGTCTGGAAATGGCCGCGATAAGTCGCTACACGCGCTGGATAAGTACTGTGAACTCAAGTCCACCTGGATTGATTTGAGTTAGCTTCTCAGCTTTGAGGGCCGGATTCCCGGTCCTCATGCATTTTTCCCTCTCACCCCGGAATTGCCACTAGACATACAGGGCTCCGGTGTAGTCAGTGTTTATCTCCCCCTACCTTAATACCAGCTGCCGGATCGACGCGCAGTGGATTTTCTGGCGTGAATTATCTAGTCAGCTATACCTAACTTATTGCCCTGAGAAAAGTTTGGGCGACATTTTCAGGATATGAGTATTCCAGTTCACGAGTTTTATAGCGTGTAGGGGTGCTGATTTGAACAAAACTACCGTTCTATTTGTGGCTTTAAGCGCCACTGGTGCGACCTATGCCCATGCTGAAAAAGCGCCAGTTTTTGGCGAAATAGCAGGGCTTGTTAGCGCAGAAAAAATTTATACGAGTATGTCTCACAATAACAATCTCAAGCAGAGGCAAAGAGAGTGGATCAGGCTATTTGTCAATCGTGGTGATCAAGTCAGAAAAGGGCAGAAAATTGCTGAGCATCGCAATAGAAAAGGGAAAGTTGTCCTTGAATATATTGCCAATCGCTCAGGCAGAATTCTATTGACCAGCCGTTCAGCAGTTGACTCCGTAGAGTCTATTCTGGAGATCATTACGGTTGGAGAAGAGAAATACTGTGAATATGAAAATTGTGGTTTGATTGGTGTGCGCTGAGAATTTTCAGGAATTGCCTGCTTGGCAGAAGCAGGGTTTGTTTGCAGATTAATAGCTGTGTAATCTGGGGATTCCTGATATTTGTGCGGCCCAATTATGAAACTTATTTATACCCATGAAAACCGTTTGTTGGTTGAGTTGGCAAAGAGTCGACTTGAAGTTGCGGGAATAAAAACACGATTAAAAAATGAATATGCCCAGGGGGCTACTGGTGAATTAGCCCCCAACCAGGTTTGGCCAGAATTATGGTTAGAGCGTGACCGCGATTTGGAGCGAGCCCGACAGGTCCTGGCTGAGGCTGAGGTGGATTCGAATAGCTGGTTCTGCCAGGCATGTGGGGAAGATAACGGTGCAGCTTTTGACTACTGCTGGCAATGTGGAGAACCCAAGCCAGCAGGAGCTGACTAAAGCGGAGTTTTGTGGGTCGCATATCACAATGCAAGTACTTCTCAACATTGATGTAGATGACTTAAACCGGGCGATCAATTTTTATCGAGATGCATTGGGCTTCTACGAAGGTCGCCGCCTGGGAACGGATATGATTGAGATGCTCGGTGGCACTGTGCCTATATTTCTACAGCAAAGGGATTCGGGGATCTGGCCGATAAACAGTAAAAAAAATATAGGTAGCTATGATCGGCACTGGACGCCGGTAAATATGGATATTGTTGTAGAGGATTTGCTTCTGGCAATAGAGCAGGTGGTCGATGCTGGTGGACAGATACAGGGTGAAATCCAGCAAAAAGAATGGGGAGTTAAGTCTTCATTAACTGACCCCTTTGGAAATGAGTTCTGTCTGTTACAGTTTGATGGCAGTGGTTCTGATACTATCAGCTTGTAAGAGAGTAGCTATTCAAATACTTAAACCTATCACCTTTCAATTAATATGATCTTTTTATCTTAACTCATGAATTCATGGCTTTTTCGATGATTAAAGTATGGATTATGTAGTGATAATTTGTAAAAGATTTACAGGTGTCTTATGACTGTTACGTCCCATGGTGTGTCTATCGGTTTGGAACAGAAATCCGATTATATTTTCCTTACTGTGAAGGCCCGTGGTAAGTTGACCCATGATGATTACGAAGCCATGGTACCAATGTTGACCGCAGCAATAGAAAAAGTTGAGCACCCAAAGATAAACGTATTTATGGATGCTCGAGAATTGGAGGGGTGGGAGCCTAGGGCGGCTTGGGATGATTTTAAGTTGGGTATTGAATACGGCCGGGAGTTTAACCGGGTTGCCGTACTTTCAGATAAACGCTGGCTAAAAGTCGCCGGAAAAGTAGGTAGCTGGTTTATTGGTGGTGAATATCGAACATTTGAATCAGAAACTGAGGCGAAAGCTTGGCTGGAGGAAGATACCTAGATTTTGAAGTGATAAAGCCAGAATAGAAAAATAAAGTATTTGTCCATTAAAGGTTTATTAAATAATAAATTATATAAGGATTAGACCGTATGTTTGAGTGGATAGCCAGCCCTGAGGCCTGGATAGCATTGGCCACGTTGGCGGCGCTGGAGATAGTGCTGGGCATCGATAATATTATCTTTATCTCCATTTTGGTTGGACGGTTGCCTCCAAAACAGAGAGAGCCCGCGCGCTTTATTGGTCTTACCCTGGCAATGGTGACCCGGTTGGCTCTGCTTTTCTCTATTGTATGGATTATGGGCTTGGTCGAGCCACTATTTAGCATCTATGGCATGGAAATTTCAGGGCGCGATATTATTTTGGTTGGCGGAGGACTGTTCCTAATCGCTAAAGCTACCCATGAAATTCACAATAGTCTCGAGGGTGAAGAGGAGAGTGCATCCTCGCTCGGCAGTGCGGGATTTTGGATGGTGCTACTACAAATTGCACTATTGGATATTGTCTTTTCCTTGGATTCTGTAATTACCGCTGTCGGATTGGTCGACGAGATCTCAATCATGGCAATAGCGATTATTCTGGCGGTAATCGTTATGTTGGTAGCGGCTAAACCAATCGGGGATTTTGTTGATCGTCATCCTACCGTGAAAATGCTGGCACTATCCTTCTTAATTATGGTGGGCTTAACTCTGGTGGTTGAAGGGTTTGATGTCCATGTACCTAAAGGATATATCTACTTTGCCATGGCGTTTTCAATGGCTGTGGAGTTCCTCAATTTGCGTATGCGCAGCAAGAAAGTCCGTAAGACCCCACCGGTAAGGTTACATCACGCTCTACGTGAAGATAGTTAATATAGTGAGAGGGTGGAGGTGTTCCTCCACCCCGGATTACTGTCTGGTTTGCAATAGTACCCTTAGTTACTATTTTTTAGCTTCAATATTAAGTAAGTAAGGCCCAGCGCGAGAGTGGCAGTAGATAACCCCAAAATCTCGCCAGCATTGACCTTATCCAGATCTAAAATAATAAATTTTCTGGATAAAGCCAAAATAGCAATAAGTACGACAACTTTGGTTTGAATAATACTCTGTTGACGTGTAACTACATATTGAAGTGTATGGCTAAATTCCAGTGCAATCAGTAAAGTAATAATCTCGCCAAATATTGTTTGAAATACCTTGTGGTCCAGAGGGTCCTGCATGCCCACCAGTAACATATTGTATACAGAATATCCCAATCGACTGATCGCGACTATTACGATTACAACAATAATAAAAGTCAAAATTAAGGCAATCAGGCTTTCAAATTTTCGATAGTAGTTGTGAATTGCCTTATCTGTAATCGAAGTTTTTTCTTCTGGGCTGTCCATGCCTTACTTCTCGTTAAACTCATAAAATTAAAGCTAGTTTCTGTCAGTGAGCTTTTTAATCCAATCCTGATTTAATTTCCTGTTTTAGTAATGAAATTACCTTGCTACTTAGCGGCATCATTCGATGTAGTATCACTGGAACTTCGTAGGATGTTCCCAAGCCCAGGATAGCACTACTATGGGGCATAATGGTTATGTCATAGGGTGTCCAGATTGAAGCCGGTTCGGTAACCTCCAATTTTTGAATGCCTAAGTTCAACGCGCGTAAAAAATCACTGCCGATCCGCAATTGTTTCCCACCTTTGTAAGGAAGAAAGTTTGCCCAGTAACTACCATGGTGGGGAGAGGAAATTGATATAAATTTATGCACCCGCTCCAAACCATTAAGGGCTTGTAAATAATACCGAGCGATTATCCCTCCCATACTGAATCCCACCAGGGTACAGGTAGTTTCTTTATCTACGATGTGCTCCAATTTTGCGAGAAGCTGGGACGAAAGGTGTTCCATACCATGCCAGCCGGAGTTATAGCGTAGGTGGATATAGTGTACGTCATAATTTTCGGCAGCTAATTCGTGCTGCATTCTAAGTAAGGAGGTTCCTCGATCAAAAATTCCAGGTATTAAAAGAACAGTTCGGCTTTTACGTTTCATTCTTGTCGCAGGAGAAGTGATGCGTTAGGAAAAGCTTCAATCGCAATAGTTATTTGTCTGCCAAAAACTATTGGAAGCTTGATAGAGAAGTGTAGTTGCAGAACTATTGTTGGATACCACAAAGTAACAAAGTAGTCTCAAGGGATAAGTTGGAAAGCCGGCAACTATGTCTTTTATTTATATAGATGCCGGTATCTAAAATAGAAAAATAATTTAAGCGTCTGTTTGAGGGTTTCCAAATAGAAATATTAATATTTCATCGAGTCTAGAATTCCATGATTTCTCATCATGGGCATGACCCTCAAATACTTGGGTTTGCCAATTTGAAGAGGAATACCCTTTCTGGCGCATAATTTTATCCACAGTCCGTTGCAGAGGTGGGTAATAAGCATCCAGGGTTTCTGTACCATGGTCAAAATAAAATCGGTGACTTCCAGGCTTAGGTAAATTTGCCTCTAGATAGTCGCGAATAGCCTTAGCTATCGGTAGTTTGTCGTCGGGGTTAATCCCTGGCCAATGGGTGGATATAGCTGCAGCCGTAGAGAACACTTCGGGGTACTCTGTGACCGCATAGAGTGATATTAATCCCCCCATACTCGCGCCGGCAATAAAGGTGTCGCTGGGATCACCACTCACAGCGTAATGACTATCAATATAGGGTTTAACCTTGGTCACCAAAAATTGTAAGTAAAGATCCCCGCGCAATTCGGCTTGGTTAAATGGATGTTGGACCTGTGAAGCTTCTTTAGGCAAAAAACTCCGAGCTTTCTGGGGGAAGTAGTCACCGTGGCGAAGTGTCTCAATGTTATCGATAGCGACAACTATGAAGGGACGTACCTTCTTTTCTGCTATTAACCGAGAGGCGACTTCATCCATGCCCCACTCCTGACCATTCCAGGTGGTTTTACTGTCGAACAGCATCTGTCCATCGTGCATATAAAGGACGGCATAGGGTTTCTGTGTAGGATATTGATCAGGCAGCCATACATGAATTGGGCGCTCAGCAAGTCCTTCCAGTGTCAGGGAGGGAAGTGTTTCAAGCTTTCCTGCCGATACCTGTACTTCTTTAGGGGGTTCTTCAGCTGTACACGGTGGTATTAGACTGAAAAGAATACCGAATAATAAGGTCTTATAGATATCCATAGCGCCCTGCCTTTGGGGTGTAGATAAAGTTCTACTCTATCTATAAAACCAGTGGCAGGGCTCCTCCCCCTAAGGGGCTGACTTTGGTGTTGAGCCTTCTTTAGAAATAACTGCGGACATCCCAGGTTTCACGTTTATCATCCAATTCGAGCATCGGTCTCATTATAGAGCTATGCCCCTGTCCACCGAGAACGAAAACTTTGGTACCCGGTTGGGCGACGGCTTGGATATTGGCATACATACGGAAGTTTCTGGACCACCATTTGGAGGATAGATCGGCACCGATAAAGTTATCACCCTGGCCAATGTCATTGAGCATTATATAGGAGCCTACGTTTATTTTATCTTCAGTGGGGTCATTGTGCTTGTCCAGAATTTCCTCCAATGACAGTGAGGCATGCATCTCATTAAATCGAATGCCCCAAGCCTTCAAAAATTCATCAGTTATTTTTTTTCGCTCGGGCGAATTACTTTCTAGATAGGATAAAAGTTCGCCATAGGGGAGATCTTGGCTAGCATCATAGCAGATGACTTTAGGCAGGCCGGCCTTCTTGGCTACTCTGAATCCCAGCTGTTCGCTTTCTCCTCTATTTAGCTTGTGCTCACCCTTGACATATTTGGCAAAGCGCTGATTAATTTTACTTTCGTCATTGGTGTGGCATTCCAGAAGAACATGTGTTGGCGAGTCGGCGGCAATCCGTGAGGATAGGTCCTCCAAATACCTTTGACTTTCTTCGGTATAAACATCAATAACTTGTGTTTTCACCACATCTTTACTGGGTTTGCTGAAGTGGGTAAAGTGAAAGCTACCAAAAAGCATAACTTGTGCGGGTTCTGTACTTTCTACTGGCTCTGCATAGGCACTTAGACCAACAAGTCCCAAAGAAAGCATAATTGAGCCAGTGATTTGTCTTGTTAGGTTTTTCATTTAATATCCTTATTTTATTATTTAGCTTCTATAGTTTGGCTAGGTACTACACGAAATGAATAAGTTTGAATTTGACAGCGATAAAACAGCTTAAAATTTAATGCTTTAAATTGGTAATGCCTGCTTATAACAAGATAAAAAAAGTGATTTTTCTGATCTGAAAAATTTTTTATTAATTTATTGCGGTGGGACTTGAGAACTCAGGGCTATTTTAGTAATAGCCCCAAGTTGGTACGGTATCACTGTTAATGTATGTTTACTTAAGTACCACTTCTTAATCTGGTCACTTCAACATCTGCATTACGCATTTTAGCTGAATGGGCTACTTCCTTGCTGACAATAGTCTTTCCTATCGGAGAGAGTGAAATTGCCGCAAGCTTAAGGTGCTGCAAACCAAAAGGTATACCAATAATGGTAATAAAACAGGCAATAGCATGCAGAAGGTGGCCAATAGCAAGCCAGATACCAGCCAATAGGAACCAGATAATATTTCCGACTAGACCAAAGCCACTTGTCCCAATATCACCGCGCAGGGTGAGTTCTTCTCGGGAAATTGCCTCCTTACCGAAAGGGAAAAAGGAAAATTTGCCGATTACAAAGCAGGCTCTTCCCCAGGGAATACCAATAATACTGATAAAGGCAATCAGCGAGCAAAACCACCAGCAGAGTCCCATAATGACACCGCCAAGGATAAACCAGAGGAAATTTCCAAGTGTTCGCATAACTACCCCTACCAATTCGGTAAAATATATTAGTGAAAACGGTAATCTACTGATGTTACCGCAAATCCTAATCGCTATATCATTTATTTAAATTACAGTAGTTAGACGCAAGTCCTCACGTTTTAGATTCAGTTATGGATACTTTCCTCAGTCTGAGCGTGACCATTTGGTCAGTCTGAGCGTTGGCTTGGATTTTGTCCTTTGGGTATGAAGGTTACGGTATCAGCTCATTTGCCGGAGCATTACTATTTAGCAAACGATGACATTGACTACTTCCTGTTACCGGTAGACCTGACTGCAATATACCCAATTGATCCAAGACAGTCGCTTGGTCCCAGTAAATATGCTCAGAGCTGATTTTTCTATTGGAGAAGCTAATAATTCCCACATGGGGGACTGATAGCTTCTTCCCTGTTGCTTCGATACCAGGTGCGAACCAATCCATACGAATAGAATGGGTAAAGTGAAGAATAAACTCATCCACTAAGCTGTCTTTGCCCACGATGCGGGAAAGAAGCTGTAAATTTATATCCGCTGGCATTTGAGGAATAAATATATCCCTATAAAATTTTCGTAAGGGTTCTTTTCCCGTTGCGCCGGTATTAACCGGTACATGAATTAATACGGGATTTTCTGTCATGGTAGCAATTGCGGCGTCGGCATCTTTTAGATCGAATTCGGCCTCGGTATGGGTTTCCCAAAGTTGAATTAAGTACTTTTCATCGTCATTGTATTCCATCTCATTCACCTTCCCATTTGAGGCGCAATATTACTGGTCGTTGAGTTAATCTATCTTGTGCCAAAGACAGTATCTCGATGTTTATAAATATCAATAAGGTCGAGAGCGTCAACAGTGAATATGACGATCTTGCAGCTACCTATAGTGATGGCTAATTTTTAGTACAAAATCAGAGTGTTTGTAGTACTAAAAGACTATAAATTATTGAAGAGGAGATGAAGGAAAATTTTTTGAATGTTTGCAGATCTAGGGAGCCTCTGAATAACTCCGTGATACCTCTGGCTTGCAGAGCGGTTCACAATCAAGGCGCGGCTTCGCAGGAATGTCTAGACCTTTCAAGAAGTCGCAACGCGGAGTGTGAATCGCTCTGCGAGCCCCGAAGGGCGGGCCTTGAAGGCTACAGCTGCTGCGTTGCAGCTCTTGCCAAGGGCTACGGCCATTCGCGGCGAGCTGCGCCTAACATCTGCAGCCTTCAAGGCCCGCAGAGGCATTACGGAGTTATTCAGAGGCTCCCTCGAATGCGTTACCCGTTCTACAAAGATAACGCATTCTTAATCCTTTAGCCGCGCCAGTAATTATTGGCTGCTGCAACGGTTTGGAAGTTAATGGCAACAACCTGAGAGGAGGCGATCAGGCTATCTGCATTTTCCTCATAGGCGGACCTCAGCTTACCCCGTACTTCATCTGAAGGCTGGGTATATTTTACTCCCATCCTGGATAGTTTCATTGCAAGTTCAAAGCCTTGTTGTGCATTTTCAGTAATTAGGCTTTCTAACCAGATTTGCGACATGGACATCCCTCTCTACTATCGGGTTGATTGATAAAGTTGTGGGAGCTGCTGAGCCCCCGTTATTTTGTGTATTTACTAAGGGTTGAATTCAGTCCAATATGTATTGGCTGATATATTTGTTGAACTGAATAAGATCGAAAGAACCTCTTATTTCGAACCTTACCTTACCGATCTCGCTTAAATAAACTTCTATTTCACAGTCCAGGTCAAAAGTGCCAGCGGTCTCAACAGAGAATGCCTGGATCTTGCTGAAAGGCAAAGAGGTGTAGTCTACTTTTGAGCCGGTGATACCCTGAACATTGGCGGCAATAATGCGTTTGTTGGTGAAAACTACCTGATCGCGAATAGTTTTAAAACCTGCAAAAATAAACTCCCCCTCGATCAGGAACTTATTAAAGTCATCCCTGGATTCAGAGATATCTATAGGCTTGAGTTTAAATACTGGTGAGTTTTTAAAATCTATCACGGGTTATCCCTGTAATTCTATTGGAGGAGGAGATTACCACTGTGGCGCATTAAGTTACAGATGATTTACTTTTTGGTTGTGTTTTTATGTTTAAATTTATTTAATTATTATGACAATTTCCACAGTAGAGGATCGATCATAAGTAAAAGGTAATTTTTGAAATTCTTATCTCTCTATTTACTGGATTCTTGACTCGATTATTTCAGTATCACTAGGGATAAATAGCAGTGGCTATATCTGTCTATTGATTTGCAAGGCTCCCAAAAAAAGCTGCACAGCGGGATGAGTTGCTGCACTTTTCTTGAAGGTGACAGCATTTTGTATTTGGTAGTGAAACTTCTCCGGCAGCAGGGGGAGCAGGGTTCCTTCCCCGACATATCTGCGGGCCAGGTATTCCGGTAGGAAACCCACAAAGCACCCAGAAAGTATCATCGCCAACCTGGCTGCCATATGGTTGGCTGTGGATCGCTTGGGAAACAATCGATACAGGTGCGCCGCGCCAGAGAGAACAGTATGACTGGGCGCAGCTAACTCCTGCTGGGTGAGTAGCTCCTCATCAATAGCTGACACCTGGGCACAGGGGTGGCTGTTACTGCAATAGAGAATCGATTGGTGATAAAACAGGGGTTGGTACTCCAGCCCCGGTCGGCGTGAGTGCAGGGGGTTGATACCGATATCGGCGCGGCCTGCGAGGATTTCCAACTCGAGTTCCTGAGGGGCGGCCAGTTGTACTTCCAGGTGGAGTTGCGGGGCCTTCTCACGCAGTTGGGTGATAGTTCCGGGCAAGTTCAGTTGCGGTATTTCCAATACATCGTCGGGCATTACCAGGCGCAGGGTACCGGTGAGTTGGGATTGGATCGCATTGACCTGGCTTTTGAAGGTATCCAGGTGTCCATCGAGCTCCAAAATAGCCCGATACAAGGCCTCCCCCTCCGGGGTCAGTTTGAAGTCGGCCCTGCCTCGAGAGCGCAAGCACAACTGCATACCCAGCCGTGTCTCCAGGTCGGAGATATGCACACTGATCGTGGAGCGGCTGATATTCAGGGTGACTTCGGCAGGGGTGATGCCTCCGGCGTGCACAACCTCGCGGAAGACGCGCAGCAGGCGCAAATCCATATCGCTGAGGCGGCCTCCCAGGGCGTTTTTGGTTTTGCTCACGGCTGCACTTCCAGGTTGTTTCCGGCGCTGCGGGCTGCGGATTTGATTAAAGTTTGATAAATATAAACTTTAGTTGGAAAAATACTACTATTCTCCTCCATCAGCTGCGGCCAGAATCGCCGCATACTACTAATAACATCTATTTACTAGGAATTTCCCTGTGAAACTTGCAAATTCGGACCTGTTGAAATTTCAGAACTATATAGCGGGCGAATGGCGTGACGCTGCCGCCACTGTAGATGTATGTGACCCGGCAAATGGCGAGCTGCTGGGCCGTGTGGCCGACGGTACCGCAGAGGATACTGAGGCGGCGGTGGCGGCTGCCAGTGAAGCCTTCCCCGCTTGGAGCCGCCGTACAGCCGGTGAGAGAGCTGCGGTGCTCAAGCGCTGGTACCAGCTGATCGTAGATAACAGCGATGACCTGGCAATGATCCTTAGCCTGGAGCAGGGCAAGCCGGTAGCGGAAGCGAAAGGTGAAATTATCTACGGGGCTTCCTTTATTGAGTGGTTCGCGGAAGAGTGCCGCCGGGCCTACGGCCAGACAATCCCGACCCACAACCCGGCCATGCGCCTGAATACCATCCGCCAGCCGGTGGGTGTGGTGTCCTGTATTACTCCCTGGAACTTCCCCAATGCCATGATCACCCGCAAGGCGGGTCCGGCACTGGCGGCGGGCTGTACTGTGGTGATCAAACCGGCCCTGGAGACGCCACTATCTGCTCTGGCGCTGTGCCAATTGGCGGAAGAAGCGGGCCTGCCCAAGGGGACTATCAATGTAGTTACCGGCAGTGATTCTCCGGGAATTGGCAAGGTTCTGACCCAAGATCCCCGTGTGGCCAAATTCACCTTCACCGGCTCCACTGCTGTGGGCAAGCTGTTGATGTCCCAGTGCGCCAGCACCGTGAAAAAAATGTCCATGGAGCTCGGCGGCAACGCGCCGTTTATCGTATTTGACGATGCGGATATGGATACCGCAGTCAGCGCCTGTATGGCGACCAAATTCCGCAATGCGGGCCAGGTGTGCGTGGCCACCAACCGTATTTACGTGCACGAATCCGTGCACGATGAGTTTGTGGAAAAGCTGCGCGAGCAGGTTGCCGCCCTGAAGATCGGTCACGCTACCGATAAAGGGGTCAATATGGGCCCGATGATCTTCCGCAGGGCTGTGGACCGGGTTCAGGGGCTGGTACAGGACGCGGTTGCGGCCGGAGCAAAAATTGAAATTGGCGGTGAGCAGCTGGCCAATGGCGATAACTTTTTTGCGCCAACCATCCTCACTGGAGTTACCGATACCATGCGTATCGCCCAGGAGGAAATTTTTGGCCCTCTGGCGGCGGTACAGAAGTTCTCCGATGAGGAAGATGTGGTTCGCCGTGCCAATGAAACGCCCTACGGCTTGGCGGCGTACGTGATGAGTGAAAACATTCGCCGTGCCAATCGTGTGGTAGAGGCGCTCGACTACGGCATGATTGCCTGTAACACCGGAGTGTTCTCCACCACTGTGGCACCTTTCGGTGGTGTTAAAGAGTCCGGCATTGGCCGCGAGGGCGGCGTCGAGGGTATGGCCGAATTTTACGAGACCAAATATTGCTGTTTCGGGGCCTGAGCCCCGGTCTGAACACAACTGGCCTGCGCTTGTCCTAGGTGACAAGCGCCCGAACAGATTTTCGGGAGCCTGTGGCTCCCCTACTTAAGAGTTTG
This sequence comes from Microbulbifer maximicatervae (SeqCode), assembly GCF_052467225.1. Classification (NCBI taxonomy): domain Bacteria; kingdom Pseudomonadati; phylum Pseudomonadota; class Gammaproteobacteria; order Cellvibrionales; family Microbulbiferaceae; genus Microbulbifer; species Microbulbifer maximicatervae (SeqCode). The sequence continues at coordinate 950,616 of NZ_CP174303.1, forward strand.
AAACTTCAGGGAACTTGCGGAGATTAATACTATGTCTGAGATGCAAACCGATGCTTTCTGGATGCCGTTTACCCCCAACCGCACCTTTAAGTCTGCACCGAGAATTGTAGAGCACGCCGAGGGGATTTATCTCACGGAGAAAGGCGGTCGCCAGGTTATTGATGCGACTGCGGGTTTGTGGTGCAGCAATGCGGGTCACTGCCGTTCTGAAATTGCAGAGGCAATTTACCAACAGGCAAAAACACTCGACTACAGCTCTATTTTTAATTTTGGTCACGAGTTGGGTTTTGAGTATTCCGAGCGTCTGGTAAAGCACACTCCCGATGGCCTGGACCATGTGTTCTTCGGTAATTCCGGTTCCGAGGCAGTTGAGAGCGCCCTGAAAATTGCCCTGCAATACCAGCGTGTACGCGGCAAGGGCACTCGCACTATGTTTATCGGCCGTGAGAAGGGTTATCACGGAGTAAACTTCGGCGGTATTTCTGTGGGCGGTATTCCTCCTAACTACCAGGGTTTTGGCCAGCCGGTGAAAGCCAACCATATGCGCCACACCCTGGATATCGAGCGCAATGCATTCAGTCGTGGCCTGCCGGAGCACGGTATTGAGTTGGCTGAAGACCTGGAGAGACTGGTAGCTTTCCACGGTGCCGACCAGATTGCCGCTGTGATTGTTGAGCCATTTGCCGGTGCCGGCGGTGTGGTATTGCCTCCCAAAGGCTACCTGCAACGCCTGCGGGAAATCTGTGATAAGCACGACCTACTGCTGATTTTTGATGAAGTCATCTCTGGCTGGGGCCGTACCGGTTCTGCATTTGCCTCCACGGAGTTCGGTGTAACCCCGGATATGATCACCTCCGCGAAGGGGATTACCAATGCCACAGTGCCCCTGAGTGCGGTATTTGTCAGCGACGAAATTTATAAAACCGTGATGAATGCGGCTCCCGATGGTGCGGTGGAATTCTTCCACGGTTATACCTACTCAGCACATCCGGTTGCCTGTGCGGCGGGTATGGCGACTCTGGATATTTACGAGCGCGAAGGCCTGTTGACCCGCGCTGCCGGTGAAATTGGCCAGCACTGGGAAAATGCCCTGCATAGCCTGGCTGACCTGGACAATGTGATCGATGTGCGCAATTACGGTTTGGTCGGCGCTATTGAGTTGCGCGCGCCGCAGGATCTGAAAGGGAAATACGGAGCTAAAGTCTCTGGTATGGCCTGGGAAGCTGGAGTGATGGCCCGTGGTATTGGCGATGCCCTGTGTATGTCCCCACCGTTGATTATCGAGAAGCACGAGATCGATGCTGTTGTGGATAAACTGCGTGGCGTGATCGGCGCTCTGGCCTGATTATGCTATTGCGGCAGCCCGTTTGGGCTGCCGTTCTCTCCAAATTACTCTTGTGCCAGAAGGAAAGAATACACTTCTCTCGAGACGCGCTGTGTATTCTCTCCTTCCTGCCTTATTAGTTTTCTCCCTTCCTCTCCTTTCATGACCCGCAGGGCAGTTTGCATAACTTCCCTATTGTCGTTTAGAGCTACACTGAAAATAGTGGCCTGCGGCGCGGTCACAGTCTTTGCAGAGTCGACTGCCTGGCCGCGCTCGTAGGCTGCCTTTAAAAACCGCCGGGGAAAAATTCAATTCCCTGATGGTAAGGGACTCTTCAATATGGAAAGTTACTCAACCTGGGGACTTTTCTATGCCCGCTGACACTCCTCCCCTGGCGACCGGACCTATTTTGCAGGTGTTGTCTGCAAACTGGTGGCTACTCCTGCTGCGCGGTATTGTCGCGGTGATTTTTGGCGTGCTGACTTTTGTCTGGCCGGGATTGTCCCTGTTGACCCTGGTGCTGCTTTTTGGGGTTTACGCTTTCCTGGATGGTATTTTTTCCCTGGTTGCAGCGGTGATGGGGCGGCATAAGTCCACTCCACTGTGGTGGTTGATTGTCTCGGGGCTGATCAGTTTGGCCGCGGGAATTGTGACTTTTATTTTCCCGCAGGTTACCGCTTTAGTGTTGGTGATTTTTATCGGTGCCTGGGCCCTGGTGCGGGGTATCTTTGAAATTGTCGGTGCTGTTCGCCTGCGCAAGGAAATTGATAACGAGTGGCTGCTGATCGCCATTGGTGTTCTCTCGGTGATTTTCGGAATTGCAATTTTAGTCAGCCCCGGGGCCGGTGCTCTGGCGTTGCTCTGGGTAATCGGTGCCTATGCGATTATTTTGGGGCTGCCATTGATCTGGTTATCTTTCCGACTGCGCAAGCATAATAAATCCGCTTCTTCATAACCGTTTAACTCAAATACGCTCAGTAATAAAAAAGGCCGGTATTACTTAGTAATACCGGCCTTTTCGAATTGCTATTTAAATAACAACTTCTGTTTTTTATTGCTTAGCGGCGAGATTGACTGCCTTCGGCAATGCCCCCATTAGCGCTTTGCCTTTTTTCTCCAGTGCCATACACAGCTGGATTCGCTCCTCGGCTTGCGCGAGGCTGCGCTGGTACCCGGGGGCTAAATCACCTTGCTGGGCAAAGAGTTGTTGCAGTTCGCCCAGGTGCTGTTTATCGCAGAAGGCAGCGGCAAGTGATGGGGTGCGGCGGCGGATCTGGGCCGGAATCTTATCTACTACCTTGTCAAAGTTCTGTTGCAGCCACTCCCAGTGCTGTTCCTGAACCCTGGGCTGGGCCAGGGCGTAATGGATCAGGCCAAATGATTCTCTCGGCCCCATTTCGTCGCTGAGCGCTAATGCTTGAATGGTTTCCACTTGCTTGGGATTGTTGCTGGTACCGATGGCATTGGCACTGGCATTTTCAAAGCGGGGATCATCCAGCTCGGCGCGGACTTTGATCAGGTGTGCGAGGAAATCCTCCCCCGCATCCTGTATTGCCACACTCAGGGCTGCCTGGTATAGGTCAGAGCTTAACGCCTTCGCATCCCGTTCCTGTTTAAAGCCGGTAAAGGCGGTTGCCATTTCCTGTAACTGCTTGCGCGAGTCAGGATCTTCTGCAACTTGTGCCATAAAGGTTAGCAGGTCGCTGTGCAGCATCTGCTGGTCGCTATCACTGCTATTGGCGCTGCGATTTAGTATCGGCAGGTACAGGTTCTGGGCAAAATTTAGGAATGCAGAGCGCTGGGATTCAACCAGGTAGTTATCCCGGTACTTCTGTAGGTAGCGCAATGGCATGGTGATAACCTGGCGCTTGTCCGCCATTGCGGATTTGCGCACTACTTCCAGCAGTGGTGCCGCAGTGAGATTGCCGGCCTCGAAAGCTGAGAAGGCGCTGTCGATAATGGACAGCTGTTCAGTGGCAGAGAACTGGGCAAACTGTTTAATCAGTGCCTGCCACTGCGTCTTGGGAAGGTTCCAGCGGTAGTAGCCGCTGCCCTGAGCATTGGGCATTACCCAATTTGGGCAGGCACCGCCGGTAATCTCCAGGGTTTCCCTTGGCTCAGTCAGGATCTGGCACTGCTGCACGCCGCTATCGGTGCTGAAGCAGAAGGGGATGCTCCATTTATCGCTGGCGTCGGCGATAGGGGAGCCGAGTGGCCTGTAACGGCTCTGCTGAACCACTAGCGAGGCCTTGCCGTCGCTATTGCAGTCCATGGAGATATCCAGTTGTGGAACCCCTTTTTGCTCGACAAAACTGCGGAAAGTCTCGGTCAGTTCCGGGGTGTTGGTTTCCTGGCCGATCACTTTGTAGAAGGGTGGTGAGTCGGCCACGCTGTCGGAGAAGGTTTCCAGGTAACGTCCCAGTGCCGGGCGGAAGTTTTCCGCTCCGAAATAGGTGTCCACCATGTGGATAACGCCCAGGCTCTTCGAGTAGGTGATCGAATCGTAGGCGTTGCGAATATTGTTGTTGTCCGCGATGGGCTCACGAATGGCGCGGGTGCTGGCCAGGGAGTCTAGCTGCATGGCGCCGATCGCATAAGTCGCTGCGTTGAGGTCGTGCCCCTCTTCAGGTTCCATAATGGTGAGGGCCAGCGCCTCCCCCCAGGTAGCAAAACCTTCCTTCAGCCACAGGTCGTCCCACCAGGGAGGGGTGACCTGATTGCCAAACCACATATGGGCAATTTCGTGCGCATGAACTTCTACGAGAGCCAGGCGGGTGCCGGGAGCCGGGTTGTCGCCCACCAGGATACGCTGTTCGCGATAAGTAATTGCCGCAGACAACTCAGTAGCGCCACTGGGCCACTGGGGGGCGGCAATAATGTCCAGCTTCTTGAATGGGTAGGGGCGTTGCAGCTGGGTCTCGAAGGTCTCCACCATTTTGGGGGTGATATCGAGGATGTAGTTCATATCCTCACCGCGACCTTTACGGGCGAAGCCGCGCAGGGGTATGGGGTCTTTGCGGTACTTGCTCGGCGGTATGGCTGGGCGCTCAACCTCGTCAAAGGGACCCACTGACAGGGACAGCAAATAGGTGGACATGGGGGGTGTGGTGGCGAAAGTAACTTTCTCCATACCGTCACCTGCCGTTTCGCGCTTGAGCACGGGTCCATTGCTAATCGCAGCGTAGCCTTCAGGAATGGTCAGGCTGACACTAAAGGGGGCCTTCAGGCCTGGTTCGTCAAAGCCGGGTAAATACTTGCGGGCTTGGATCGATTCAGATTTTGCCAGGGCATAGGCATCGCCCTGTTCTTCGACTTTAAAAAGCCCGGCCAGGTTGCGGTCAAACGCAGCGCTGTAGTCGATGTGCAGTTTGAAGCTGCCAGCATCGATCTTCTCTGCAAATTCCACTGCGGCAACACCACTGTCCAGTACTTCCCGGTATTCAGCCGGAATCTGGCGGCCGTCATCGAGTTGTGCGTAGACTTCTCGTACATCCAGGTTTTTGCCATGCAGCCAAATATGTCGGGCACTTTCTGCCAGCTGGATATCGATATCCACCTTGCCAGTGAAGGTGTCTTTGCGTGGGTCCAACACCAGGTCCAGCTGATAATCCAGGGGGGTGGTTCCCTCTGGTAGACGCCCTTCGGGAGCCTTATCAAAATCGAGGCCTTTAGCTGCGACTTCCTGGGCAGTACTGGTTTTTGCCGGTTCCGATGCTTTTTCTGCGGGGTTACAACCTGCTACTGAGAGCAGGGCCGCAGTGAGCAGAGTGAGCGGGATATTCTTTTTCATGGTAGGGGGAGCACTCAGCCAAAAGACTGATTGTACCGATTGGAGAAAAATTACGCGATGCAAATAGATGGGCTGAGGGGAAGGTGGGAGGAAACCCGGCAGTGAGCGCCGGGTTTCTGCGGGGAGACTTACAGATGCGGTACGGTCAGGCTAGAGACCTTGCTGCTACTGTAGGGCACGGTGATGGTGTAATTGGTATTTTCCGGCTTCTGGTAGATATAGCCCTGAGTATCAATGGCCAATACCACACGGTGGCCAACGGGGACATCGTAGCTGGTGGTGAAAAAGTCCACTTCGAACTTTTGTTTTTGCCCAGACTTGTCTGAATGCAGGGTAATGGGGGCGTGAGTTATCAGGCGTCCCAATCCCAGCGGACCCACATCGTAGAGGTGCACGTTGAGTTGTACTTCTTTTTTGCTGGGTTCCACCCACATTTCCAGTTTGGGTTCGCCGCGAATCTTCAGGGTTTCCCACTGAATCGGTGATTTGTACTCAATGGCGTAGTAGCCGTTGATAGCGATCATGGGCGCGTAAACGGGGATACCGAAGCCTTCCAGTGCATCGGAAACCAGCGGGATACCGGTGCCTGCAAAGGTATCTGAGCCGCCGTGGAATTCATTACTCCAGCTCCAACCGTCGTACTTGTCGCTCTCCATTTTTGCATTGTTGAACATGGTAAAGCGTGGCTGCAGGTACCAGGTGGTGCTTTCGTCTGTTACCGGGTAGTCCTCGAATTGCTCCAGCTCATTGCTGATACGCACAGTCATATCCACCTTGGGTTCGGTGTCGATCCCGTTGTCCTCGCCTTTTAGGTGGTGGTCGAACCAGCGGAAACTGGTGGACCAGATATGGCCGTTGTTACCGGTAAGAGTCTCGGTAATCGCGTGGGTGCCGGGGTTTAGCATGAGTTTCTTGGGCCCTTCGAGCAGGGAATAGAAATCGGTCATGCTATTCGGTTTAAACAGGTAGTCGGCGAAATTATTTGAGAGCAGTACCGCTGTGCCGTTTTGATTAATTTCGTCCACGTAACTCACCGCGGAGCGCTGCGCGCCGAAAGTGATTACTTGTTCCATATTTTCGCCATCGCGCAGGTTGCTCCATACCTGCTCGAGTTCAGCTTCTTTCTGGAAAGCGGTAGTAACAAGCAGCGTGCCCCATACCAGGTTGACGGTTTCATTCGGATACAAAGCTTCCACTACATCTGCCCAACCGGATAGCGCAGCTACTGCATCGACGCGTGGGTGCTTGGCGGCACTCAACAGTGAAATTCCGCCGCCGTAGGAAATACCGGCCATACCCAACTTACCCACCGGGTAATTGGTTTCCAGCCAGTCGATCAGGACTCCCACATCGTTAAGGCTGTTATCTCCAGCGACGTCAACAAGACCTCCCGAGTGCCCAAATCCCCGGGTGGAGTAGCTGAGCACCAGGTAGCCGTTTTCCGCAAGCTCTTTGGCCTGGAAATGGTACTGGTGCTTCTCCAGCCCCCAGCTATTGGTAAAAATAACGGTGGGGTAACCTTCTGCTGGTGCGGGAGTCTCCGGGATAAATAAGTTCGCATCCAGGACCGTACCGTCAAAAGAAGTAATATCCACGTCGGCGATGTATTCCGGTGCCGACCAGGCATGAGCAGACATTAGGGCGCCGCCAAGCAGCGCCAGTAGTGGCTTGGTATTCATTAGTTTTCTCTCATCTGATGAAATCATTATTATTTTTTTGACCAGGATTTCCTCCTTGGTCGACCCCGTACTATAGGAGTTCATCCTAGTTTTGTACGCAAATAGGGCTAAATTTGAGACGCTTGTCTCGCTTCTTGTCGCAATCTACTCCAGAAAACTCTCTGCAATCAGCTATCTATTCTGTGTCTTTTGGGTCACATAAAAATGGGGTAAAAGCCATTTTGCGATCAAATTGATCTTTTTTTGATCGGTAAAAACCGGTACTGTGTCGTCTTCGCTAATCGGCTAGGGAGGGCTTCAGCAACAATGACCCGGTGGCCCGAACTATGGTTTCTCGTTCAGTTGTTCTATTAGTACTTTGTTTCGGATTTATCGCTTCAGCTTACGCCGCGCCACGTGGTTTGGGGGAAGTGACCTGGTACGAAGTCGACAGTGATAATTTTCGCGTGATTACCGATGGTGATCCCAGCGCAGTCAAAAGTCTGGTAGCAGACTTGGAGCGCTATCGCGCAGTGGCCTTGGAGTTACTCGATGCAGACCCAAAAAGCGAGCGATTAACTATTTATGCGGCCGCAGACCGGGACACCTATGCAAACCTGGTGGGTGTTGAGCTGGCGGATATGACCAACGGTTTGTTCGATACCTCTGCGGAGGGTAACTATGCCCTGGTAAACCTGGATGGTCGCAGCGTTGAGAGGCAGCTCAAAGCGCGCGAATTCCTGTTCCACGAATACACCCATTTTCTGAGCTATAACGGCAACACTACCCACTACCCCTATTGGTATAGCGAGGGGTTTGCTGAATTTATGGCAACCATGTCATTCCCGGAAAAAGGCACCTACAAAATTGGCTCCATTCCCAGCGAACGGGCCATGACCCTGATGTATACCGGGCTTATGCCGCTGGAAGACCTGTTGCGCGCGACGGTGTACAACACCGATGCGGAGGAAAAGGCGGATGTCTATGCCGGAGGTTGGATTCTGTCTCACTGGTTGATGATGAAAAGCGGCAAGCAGGATAGTTTCGATAATTTCGTCAAAGCCTATAACGATGGCGCCGACCCAGTACTTGCCCTGGAAGAAGCGCTGGGGATGTCGGTGAAAGAAATTGAAAAGGCCTATGTCGCCACTTATAAGGCGGATAGCTTTGAACATTTTAGTGGCGCTATCCCCGCGGACTTTAAAGAGGCCAGCCCTACGATTAAACGCCTCAGCAAAAGAGAGTCGGTGAGTATCCTGGCTGGATTTATCGCCCAGTCCGGTTACAACCTGCTGGCCTTGGATGAGTTGATTGAGTATGCCTACAGCACGGGTATTTACAGTACTGAGTTGGCTGCGATTAAAGCGAGTGCCGATCTGCGATTGGGTAATTTCCCCCAGGCCAGCCATCTTTTAGCCAGTGTCCCCACTAAGGACCGAGGCCAGCTCTGGTACTTGAGTGCCCATGCCTGGTTAACGGTTAATCAGCAGGCGGTGGCGCCCGGTATTAAGCGGGATCTTCGCAGCTTGAAAATGGCGCGGGAGGAGTTCGACTTCCTGGTGAAGGAAGAACCGAAAAATGCATCTCACTGGTTTGGCCTGGCGATGGCTATGGAGATGCTGGATTACCCCCGAGAGGAATATCTGGAAAAGCTGGAGCAGGCTTACAAGCGTGCCCCCCGTGAGCTGCATATTGCCCAGTGGCTGGCAGAAGAGCTCTACCAAAAGAAAGATGCGGAGTATTTTGCCCGAGTGGCGAAGCCGCTGATGTTCGAGCTTCCAGACGAGGAGCAGAACAAAGAAATAAAAATGAGGTTGGCAGAGCTGAAGGGCAAACCCAAGTCATCATAGCAACCATAAGAGCGCTCACTGAATAAAAAAGGCTTGTCACTCTGTGTAAGAGACATCCGACATTCGCCAACGTATATTTGCCCGGCAATTGACTTTGCCGGGCTTTTTTTTAGGGGATAATTTCCCTGCAAACTGGTACGATTTCTGTAACAGCGGCAATTCCATATTGTGAAGCATAGCGAGCGCGTTAAGGGTAATGCTTCTCATAGAATAAGAAAGGGTGCACTGTGAGCAGAAAACGGTTTTTCGTTATATTTCCGCTATTTGTCTTAATATTGCTGCTTGCCGCATGCGAGAGTAATAGAGATCCTGTTGTAGAAAACTCAAAGGTTTTAACGGAATCTCCCCAACAACCGATACCAACGCCGCAGAATAAACAGCCCGCAAAGCCACAATTTGAAAATTATGTAGAGCAGGGAGATTTGCCAGCCTTGTTAGAGCGAGGTGTATTACGCCTGTTGGCCCCAAGGGGCCCCCAGGAGAGCGCCTTACCACGAGAAGGACTACCTGCAACAGAGTGGCGAAAACTTGCGGAAAATTTTGCTCGTAGCCGGGGATTAAAGCCTCAGTGGGTTTACGTAGATAACTTTTCCGATTTAATTCCGGCGGTTATTGATGGACGTGGGGATGTAATCGCCACCAATTTTTCCCGCACCGAAGAACGCAAGTTATTACTGGGTTTTACCCGCCCATTACAATATGTTGATGAGTTGCTAATTACTCATAAAGAGTTCGAGGTGGAAGAGGCTGTGCCCTTACAAGTCGTGCTGCGGCGGGGCAGTGCATTTGCTGAAACCCTGGAGCAGCGAGCCGATACGGAAAATTACAGAATCACTTACCTCGATAAGCCGGTTGCAACCAGCGAGCTTATCGCGGCTGTAGCAGCGGGTGAATATCCCGCAACAATTATTGATAGTAATTTGGCCGATGTACTTCTAACTGATTACCCTCAACTCACAGCCACCACAGAACTCGATTCCCGCAGGCCTATCGCTTGGGCTGTACGCAAAAATGCTATCGCTTTGAGGCGTGAGTTGAATGAGTTCTTTACAGCAGAATTGGTATTGGCCAGTCAGAACCGAGAGCAGCCACTGAGAGATTGGCAGGCGATAAAGGAGAGCGGAACTTTAAGGGTGCTTACTCGCAATCACCCCGCTTCCTACTTTATCTGGCGCGGTGAGTTGATGGGGTTTGATTACGATCTGCTAAGGAAGTTTGCCCGTGACCATAAATTACGTCTGAGCATGGTTGTGCCCGATAAAGACCAGGATTTGGTCGAGGCATTGAATGATGGAATGGGAGACATGATTGCTGCATCCCTAACTGTTACCGAGGCTCGCCGCCAGCAGGGATTGGTATTTTCCAAGCCTTATATGACAGTTACGGAACAGGTAGTAGCCGCAAAATCAAATGTGCCTGATAAAGAGCTGCCCCTTCCAGAGAACCTGCTTTCTGGGCAAACAGTAGTGGTTAATCCCACCACGAGCTATCACGAGAGTCTGGTCAAAATAATGGAAAAGCAGCACGGGCAAGATATGGTGCCGCTACAGATCCATCGTCTAAAAAGCGCTACCAGTGAGTTTCTTATTGATGCAGTAGCCAGGGGTATTTTTCCCTATACCGTAGTTGACTCACACTTGGCCGCCATTGAAAGCACTTACCGGGATGACTTTACTGTAGTGGGGGAGTTGCCAGGGGAGCGAGATATCGCCTGGGCCGTTCGAACTGGCCAACCGGAATTACTGGAACAACTGAATAACTTTCTGAACAAGCACAATCGGGACCTGTTCTTTAACGTTACTTACAATAAATATTTCAAGGAGCAAAAGCGTATCCTACAACATCAAGGGCAGCGCCTGCGCAGCACTGATGAACTATCGCCCTTTGATCCCATAGTAAAGAAATATACTGAGGCTACCGATCGGGATTGGCGTATGGTGGTTGCGCAGATGTATCAGGAGAGTCAATTTAACCCCCAAGCTCGCTCCTTTGCCGGTGCTCAGGGCTTGATGCAGGTATTACCTCGGACTGCACGACAGATGGGAGTTAACAATTTGTATGATCCTGAAAACGGTATCCGCGCAGGTGTATCTTATCTGGGGTGGTTGGATAAACGTTTTCCTGAAAATATACCCCTAGAGCAGAAGATCTATTTTACCCTGGCTGCATATAATGCGGGTCACGGCCATGTCAGGGATGCCAGGACGTTAGCCCGACGACTGAAGTGGGACCCTAACCAGTGGTTTGGCCATGTTGAAGAGGCCATGTTGCTGTTGTCCCAGCCTGAATACTATCGCGATAGTCGTTTTGGTTACGTGCGCGGCAGGGAGCCAGTTAATTATGTGCGTGAGATACGGGATAGATATATTGGATATTTAGGAGTTGAGCGCCATCAGAACTATACAGATATTGATGGCGGCATTGCTCCCGATTAATTAATGCATCCCATCAGTGGGCCTCTGCAAGCCAGAGGCATTGTGGGTTTTTATTGATTGCCCTTTAGCTCCAGCGCAGCTGTATTGCGGAGGCGAGAGTTTCTTGCGGCCCAACTTTAGAGGCTCCACCAATCAAGTAGAGGCTTTCTCCTAGGGCTACTGCTCCGTGACCGTGCCGTGCCTGGGGCAACTGACCCTGATTGTTCCAATCATCTGTGACTGGATCGTAAATCCAAATATTGTTAAATGCTGTACCAGTCTTCCAGTTGCCATTGGGGCCAAATGCCTCACCGCCGGTAACTATTAATTTATTATTTAATGGGGTTGCTGTGAGCCCGGCAACAGCTTGGGGAAGGGGGCGGATCTTTTCCCATTTATCCAGGCTGGGGTCATAAACTTCGGCATAAGTTAGATTCCCGGCCTTGCGACCATTGTCGCTAACCTGGCGGCCACCAACAACATAAATTCTGTTATTTAAAGTTACCCCACCTGCGGAGTTTCGCTTGATACTGGCTGGTGCTGCTTGCTCCCAATGATCTCCTCTTGTAAGCACATAATGAGAATTGGTATCTCTATTTTTAGACTGTTCGTTGGGGGCCTTACCGCCAATGACATGGATGTTCTCCCCAATATTGGTGTAAATAGATTCAGCCAAGGGCCGGGGGAGAGGGCTGGTTTCTATCCAATGCTTATATTCGCTGGATAGTTTATAAACGGTATTTCGGGCTTGCCAAGCGCTATCAGAATCGCCAAAAAAACCACCGATGCCATATAGGCCGTTGGAGTTACTGGCCATACCGAGGTGATGCCTTACCTCAGGTAAATTGGGCCCATGCCTCCAGTTTTGTTCCCTTGTAGAAAAGATATGTGTTTGTTTAGTTGGAGAGAGACCGAAGAAAACTGCCGCATCCGATGGGATAAATCCCCCTGCTACATAGATCTCACCAGAAAAGACTGCGGGGTAAATCTCCTGTAAAGGCATTTCCAGGCTGGGAAGACTTGATATAGATAGACTGGAATTAGCCTCTTTAGCGGTTAGATTGACTCCACCGAAAGTAAGGGAAGCTAAGCTGGAATATTTAATAAAGGATCTTCTGGATAGCGCCATGGTAACAAACACTTTCATACTGACTGATAAGGGATACCTATTGACTATAATTTTTTACCTAAAAATAGGCTAAAAAGGGTCATTTTTATAGTGACTGAAAGGGGCGCAATCGTCAAATCCATAACGGCGATAGAGAGCGATTGCGAGAGCAAAAGCTTCAGCGCGACCTGTCTCCAACTTTATCTCTTTATATTTACGTTGCTTTGCCTCCTCCAATATTCTTTCTATCAAGGCGCGGGCAACGCCTTTGCGCAGGAATAGAGAATGAGTTTTCATGGATTTTATTTCGCCCAAATCAGGGTTGATCTCTTTTAGGGCACCACAGCCGGCCAAAACTCCATCAATTCTCGCTCCCCAAAAGGTAATCATGGGGTCATTTAACTCATCAGGATTTAGTGCGTGAGCGCTCCCAGGTGGGGAATGTCGGTACATTTCCCGTAGATGAGCTTCAAGAAGATTGTTAATGGAACCGTCAGACAGGTCGTCTAATTGTACTGATATATACATCTTTATTTGATTGTCTTTCTTTTTAAAACAATGGTTTAAATAGGAACGCCCGTTAAACTTTTAGGCTTTGAAATGTCACTGTAGCAAGATTTTTAGAGAAGGATAAGTATAAGTTGACTGGTGCAATAGATATGCTTTATTAGGGGGCATAGAGATAAAATATATATTTTTTTGCACCGTTTTATTGCGCGTAATACCCAGCCAAAAGCCTGGTAAGGGAAACTAAGGGCTGGATATTGCCCTTAGTTCAACATTAATAGCTAGTTTAAAGAAGATTTAGAGTAATCGCTTCCCGATATTGATACAGCGTTCACCGGAGTAGCGATGATTTTTTAATGCTTTTACCAATATGGGCTTAAGTTGTGGTTTTTCTTTCACTAGCTCGGCGACCTTATAGTTCTGTATAATGTTCGAATGAATATTATTGATGCATGAAGATTACCCGCTTCCGCTCAGGAGGAGAAACGTCGAACTGCGGTAAAGCTTTGGAAGAAATCGGAGCCTACAGTAGAAATTGCAAGAACACTGGATGTTTCCAGCCGTGCTGTGCAAAATTGGATTAAGGCTTACAAATTTGACGGATTCGAGGCATTAGCCGCTTAAAAGCGCGGCTATTTGAAAGTGGTGAATCGCAGCCTAACGGCAGAGCAAGAAAAGCAGCTTCAAAAAAATCGTAGCTGAACAGCTCAAACTTAACTATGCTCTGTGGACTTGTAAGACTTTCATGGAGCTAATCGAACGTGAGTTTGGCATAAAAATGTCAATTCGAACGGTCGGTGATTATCTGAAGCGCTGGGATTTTACACCTCAGAAGCCCGCCATACGCGCCTATGAGCAAAACCCCAAAGTAGTTAAAAAATGGATGGAAGAAGACTATCCATATATTAAACAACGTGCCAAAAAGGAAGGTGCAGAAATTTACTGGGGTGATGAAACGGACATTCGCAGTGATTGTCAGCATGAACGCGGCTATGCGCCAAAAGGAAAACCACCCATTGTGAAGTTAACCGCAAAGCGAGCTTCACTCAACATGATCTTAGCGATTACAAATCAAGGGACAGTGCGCTTTCAAATTTACGAAGGAAGCATGAATGCCGACAGATTAATTGGCTTTCTTAAGCGATTAATTAAAACCGCAGGCAGAAAGGTTTACCTCATTCTAGATAACCTTAGGGTACATCATGCCCGAGTGATTAAAGCTTGGCTGTCAGAGCATGAGGATGAGATAGAAAAATTTTATTTGTCATCGTATTCACCTGAATTGAACCCAGATGAGTATTTGAACTTCGATCTTAAAGGGGGTGTATATAGTGGGATTCCAATACAATTCAAAAAAAGTTAGAAAAAACTACTTTCTCACATGAGAACGCTACAGAAGAAGCCTGCGCGCGTAGTTTCCTACTCTAAGCATAAGGAAATTTAATATGCAGCATAGATGAACTATTGGGCCTCCGGGTTAATAGTAAAGAAGTGATACAGAATTCTGAACACTACCGCCAGAGGCTATGTATTAATTAATGCATTCGTTAAAAAGTGGAGAATTAGAGTTTGAGCAGAGCGATCACTCACTATGCCCAAACTTTAATTAATCCAAGCAGGCTGGATCTGAAGTAACAAAAATATTTCCCGCCCATACGTTACTACTACTGCAGTCTAGATCCAGAGGTGAAAATAAATCAAAAATACCATTATCAATTGCTGTATTCGACACAATTACATTTTGAGTAGCATTTAAGTCGAGCAGATAGATGCCATAAGATGTATTGTCACTAGCTTCATTGCCAGTAATAGTATTATTGTCAGCATCGTATATTTCTATACCCACGTTATTATTGTTTATAGAATTATTGACGACTGTAGTAAATTCACCCCTAAGCTCAATCCCTGCTTCGTCATTAGAATCTATTGTATTTAAAACAACGACATTAAATGATCCATCAAGATCAATCCCATCTTCAGTATTTAGTATTTCATTACCAGAAATAAAGTTAGCATCTCCATCAAGTTCGATACCTTCATCATCAACCGTATCAATAATATTATTAGTGATTATGTTGGAATTTGAACTGGATCCAATATCTATTCCATCATCATCGGTATTGAAAGAGGAGGTATCGGTTACTGTATTGAAGCTACTATTGATAACAATGGCATCATCATCTGAGTCAATTATATTGATTGTAGATACTCTATGGCTTCCAGTACCCTCTATCTGTATGGAGTCAAAACACTCCTGAATATCACCATTGCTGAGCCTGGCTGCAGTACCCGTTAAAAGTATCCCATCACCTGTCGCGTTTACACACATTAAAGTGTAACCACCCATATCAAGGCGGCCCGAAGGTCCCTCAATAGTAAGAGATGGGTTAAAAATAGTTGAATCACAGGATAGGTCTTCTGTGAGAGTTTCCGAGGTTGTGATAACGTCGCCACAGCTAACGGCACTGGCAACTATGGGGACGGCTAATGTGCCAATTAAAATCGTCACTGAGGTAAGATGCATTGCTGTACTTTTCATAAGTTTTCACTCACGTTCTTGTAGTGATATGAATAGCTGTAAACATTAATCAAAGCTCAAATAAAAAAATAACAGAAAAAATCTAGAACTAATTACTACAAATCCATGTAGATAAAATTTCACTCAGGGGTCAATATGTAAAGATTCTGGCAGGTCTGAATCTTCTTCAAAAGTATCGATTTGAAATAAATTGGCTCCATTTATTTCGATAACTTATTAAGTTTTTTATGAAAATCCCTGATATTATATAGCAGCCAAATGGTCCATCCGGAAGGTAATGTTATTTAAAGAAATTGTTCATCCTCACTAACGACCTGATCCTACCCACCAACGACGGACACACTCTTATGCGATAAACTATGCAGCAGAGGTGCTCTAGACAAGATCAAATAAACCAACCAAAACCGCTCGTAAACAATACTCAGAGGAGTATAGAAAAGATGCCCTGGCACTGGAAACTGGCCTAAATTGTGGTGAGGCCGGCCTGGTAAAGCCAATGTTGCTGCCAGGAATTAAGATCTTTGTCCGCAGCTTTGCCCAGGTGGTTGATAAAGTCATTGAGGGTTGAATTGTCGTAAGACAAGGCCTTTAAGTAATTATTGACGCCTTTGCGAAATTCTTCTTTGCCCAAATAGTAGGGCAATTGCTTGAGTACTGAGCCGCCTTTGCCATAAGTAATTCCATCAAAATTGGCAAAGGCTTCGTCAGTATTGTTGACTGGTAGTTGAATAGCGTGGGTAGTGGGGCGTTGATCAGTGTGGTAAGCCCATTGCTTGGCACCTAAGTAATAGTTCTCCCAAGCGGTAGTGAATTCGCTATTTTCGGCTAGAGCCAGATTGGCCGTGTAAGTGGCAAAGCTCTCATTGAGCCAAAGGTCATCCCACCAATTCATGGTGACCAAATTACCAAACCATTGATGGGCCAGCTCATGGGCAATAACATTGGCGAGGCGCATCCGCTGGGCCTGGGTCTTTTTTCCTCGGGATATGTAAGAATCGTTAAATGTTACAGCCCCAACATTTTCCATAGCGCCGGCGTTAAAATCAGGTACTAGTATTTGATCATATTTTTTAAATGGATAATCAATTTCAAAGTAGGGCTGAAAGAATTCAAAGGATTGTTTGGTGAAGGTAAACCAGTCTTCTGTTTTTACGTAATTTGCCAGGCTCTGTCTTGCCATTAAGCGAAGGGGAATATCTCCTGCCTTGTCTTCCCAGATGTGGTAAGGACCTGCATGTAAAGAGAATATGTAAGATGAGAATTTCTTGGTTTGAGGAAAAACCAGTGGTTTGATTTTCTTTTCTCTTCTACTCTCTCCTCTCTTTCCGCGATAACTACTACCCAGTCTTTTGGAGCCTTTACATCCAGGGTGTAGCGTGCTTTCAAATTGGGTTGGTCAAAATGTGGGAATAGGCGATTGGCATCATAAGGTTCAAAGTCTGTATATAAATAGACCTTTTCGTCTTTGGGGTCTTTAAAGCGATGTAATCCTGAGCCATTGTTAGAGTATGGGTGTTGATAATTTACCGTAATCGTGTGGGATTTTTCCGGTAGATTTTGATAATCAATAGAAATAAAGTAGTTGTTGTACTCAAATGGAACAGATCTTCCATCGACCTGGATTGAATCAACCGCATCACCGGAAATTCGATAGTGAGCGGCTGTTCAGGTATCTTTCTAAAATTGATATCTGCGTGCACAATTCCGGAGAATTTCTTAGCTTGACTATCCAGATTGATGCTCAGCCGATAGTCCACTTCAGCAATTTGCTGAAGGCGAGTGTCAGCATAAGATTCTGAAAGTCCTGGAGCTGTGGTTCTAATAGGAGATGAATTTTTTTTGCTGGTGAGCTTATTCCTTGCTCAGTAGTTCTTTGCTCACAGGAACTTAATAAAATACCACATAGAATCGCTATAACTACTTTGTACTTTAGTAGTACCTTTGTAAGGCTAGTATATTTGTTTATGGCGTTATTTTTTATATAGGGTTATTGAATTACTATTTGCGATTTACTTTGTATCATTAAAGATAGCTAGGCGGCGATATAAATTTTCCGTATCAGGAGGGGGAATCTTTTATACAGAGTGAGAAGGAATAGGTTCTGGCTACTGGCCGTTTGCGACCTCAGTAATTGATTCCGCTAATGCGTTGATAACTCCGTCAATCTCCTCTGCCTGTGCTATAAATGGGACGCCGATTTGCAATGTGTCGCCGCCGTAGCGAATATAAAAGCCTTTTTCCCACATCTTCATAGCAATTAAGTAAGGCCTGAGTAATGGCTCATCCGGAGCTGATTCGATTTTCAGGCCTGCGGCAAGTCCACAATTACGAATATCTTCTATTAACGGTAATCCATTGAGTTGATGGATATGGTCTTCCAGGATATGGGCAAGCTCCGCAGATCTCTCAAATAAATTTTCTTTCTGTAAAATATCCAGTGTCGCCAATGCCGCTGCGCAGGCTAGTGGGTGCCCAGAGTAGGTATAGCCGTGGGGAAGCTCCAGTTGGTATTGAGGTCCTCCATTTTCCATGAATATCTCGTAGATATCTTGACGCACAGCCACAGCGCCCATGGGAACAGCGCCATTTGTAAGTTGTTTGGCTGTATTGAGCATATCCGGGGTCACTCCAAAAAACTCTGCTCCGGTGGCTTTCCCCATGCGCCCGAAAGCGGTAATAACTTCATCAAATATCAACAATATGTCGTATTGAGTGCATATCTCCCTAAGGCGGGGGAGATAGCCTTTTGGTGGGGGCAATACCCCCGCAGACCCGGCTACGGGCTCGACAATAACAGCGGCAATGTTTTCAGAACCGTGCAGTTTGATAAGTTCCAGCAACTCGTCTGCCAGGAAACTTCCCTGTTCAGGCTGTCCTTTAGCAAAGCGGTTGTAGGGTAAAAGGGTGTGGCGAAGGTGGTCAGAATCTAAAGATGAGCCAAAGATTGCTCGATTAGCACTAATACCGCCCACACTAAGACCGCCAAAATTAACTCCGTGATAGCCTTTCACGCGTCCGATGAATTTTGTTTTCCCTGGAGCACCCATCTTCTGCCAGTAGGCTCTAGCTATTTTTAGAGAGGTTTCTGCGGATTCAGAGCCGGAGTTTGTAAAGAAAATACGATTGAGCCCCATGGGCATCATCTGGCTGACACGCTCCGCTAGTTGGAAGGCTCCCGGATGGCCATATTGGAAAGCGGGAGCGTAATCCAGAAGGGCTGCTTGCCGGGTAATGGAGTCAATAATCTCCGGACGGTTGTGTCCGGCACCACAGGTCCACAAGCCAGAGAGACCATCGAATATGGGGCGGCCATCAGCACTACGGTAATAGCAGCCGCTGGCTGAGGTAATAATACGGGGATCTCTTTTGAATTGGCGGTTCCCGGTAAAAGGCATCCAGTAAGCATCGAGCTGCGATTTACTAAGTCCCGCTGATTTGTCGTTCATTTTTATTTTCCGACATTTGGCCTTATCGCATTAATTTTGGACCAACTTTTCTACTTTATAAATTGATTCTCACTAACTTTAGTTTCATAAGTGGGATTTATTAATAGAGTATTGAAGTATTGCCTATGGCAGGAGTTGAGTGCCGGGGGAGGGTTTGCCGGAATGGCCTGAGGGAGAGAGGGAGATGAGAGGAGAAAGAGAACCGGGGGCATTAGCCCCCGGTAATATTGCTGATTAAACAGCAGTGGCGATTCTGTCCACATAGGGGGCGAGTTCTGGTTTGTTCTCCAGAATCTCCTGCCGGGACAGACCGTCGATCTCGTGGGGGAATACCAACCACTCTTCGGTCTTGTGGATAAAGTAATCCGGCTCGCGCTTGGCCTTGTTGTTCTTCGGCTTGTAGTAAGGGGTCGCGATACGAATCTCCGGTGTGTTCTTCTTACAGGCAGCGCGCAGGTCTTCGATAGTTTGCTCAATACTCAGGCCAGAGTCGTGCACATCGTCCACGATCAACAGGGAGTCGTGGGACTCCAGGCGCTTGATCAGGTAGTTCAGGCCATGCACGCGCACTTTCTTGTCGCGCTCACCGATACCGAGATAGGAGGAAGTGCGGATAGCGATATGGTCTGCATCCACTCCCATCACGTGCAGCAGCTCTTGTACAGCGATGCCCACAGGAGCGCCACCGCGCCAAACACCGACAATATAGTTTGGGCGAAAGCCGTCCTTATAGATTTGCTCGGCGAGAGCATAAGAGTCTATCAGGAGCTGCTGTGCGCTAATAAAGTGCTTTTTCATCAATGTACCCCTCAGAAAAAGGCAAACTTGGCAACAAAGAGTGCCGCTAACACGTAGACACTGATGCTGACGTCTTTGCTACGTCCGCTCAGCGTTTTAATAACTGCATAGGAAATAAAGCCCAGGGCGATTCCGTGCGCGATCGAGAACGACAAAGGCATCATCACTGCGGCGATTACTGCCGGTGCGGCCTCGGTAATGTCATCCCAATCAATAGATGACATACCGGAAGTCATCAGGACGCCAACATACAGCAGAGCACCTGCGGTTGCATAGGCCGGAATCATACCGATTAGGGGCGAGAAGAAGGTCGCCAACAGGAATAGCCCGGCGCAAACCACAGCGGTCAGGCCTGTGCGACCACCGGCGGTAATTCCCGCAGTACTCTCTACATAACAGGTAGTAGTGGAGGAGCCCAGTACAGAACCAACAACAGATGCGGAACTGTCGGCCATCAGGGCTTTGCCCATTCCAGGCAACTTGCCATCTTTATCCAGCAGTTTGGCGCGATCAGAAACGCTTAACAGGGTGCCTGCGGTGTCGAACAGGTCGACAAACAGGAAGGCAAAGATCACGCTGATCATGCCTACTTCGAAGGCGCCAGCGATATCCAGCTCCAGGTAAGTCGGTGCCAGGCTGGGAGGTGCGGATACCAGACCGGTGAACTCTACCTTACCAATTGCCAGGGCGATGACGGTTACCGCAAGGATACCGATCATCACTGAGCCCAGCATACGGCGGTAGGACAGCGCCACAATAATAAAGAAGCCCAGTGCTGCCAGGATTGCCTCAATTGACTTGAGGTCACCCAGGGTTACCAGAGTAGCGGGGCTGGCCACAACGATACCGGCACTCTTCAGGGCAATGATCGCCAGGAACAGGCCGATACCCGCTGCCAGGGATTGTCGCAGGGAGAGGGGAATACTATCGATAATCCACTCTCGCAGCTTGAAGATACTGAGCAGCAGGAAGATTACCCCTGATATAAACACCGCACCCAGGGCTACTTGCCAGCTGTAGCCCATTTCACCGACGACAACGTAGGCGAAGAAGGCATTGAGGCCCATACCTGGCGCCAATGCGATGGGGTAGTTGGCGTAGAGCCCCATAATCAGGCAGCCAATAGCGGCTGCAAGACAGGTCGCCATAAACACAGCGCCTTTATCCATACCCGCTGCAGCCAGGATATTGGGGTTCACAAAGATGATGTAGGCCATCGTCAGGAATGTGGTAACGCCGGCAATCACTTCCCGGCGAACATTCGTCTGGCGCTCTGAGAGCTTGAACAACTTCTCCAGGAATGAGGCATTGCCTCCCACCTGCGGGATGTCGGACCCTGGGGTCGCCGATGTTTGGATATCAGTGGGTTTCATATCAGAAGTGGTACTTTACTAGCAGGTTAACGTTGCGCTCGTTGGAATCGACACCATAAGTGCCATCTTTGATTCCGAACTTGTCGTTCCAGTGTACGTACTCAATACCCGCGTACAGGGTCTTGGGTTCACCCCAGGCGGCGCCGGCATCCCATTTCAGCTGGGAGGTAAAGTTAGTGCTCGGATGTGAATCTTCAGAAGCACTGGTCCAATCGATAAATCCGTCGTAGACAAAGCTGGCATCACCCAGGGTAAAAGGCATGGCCCAAACCAGGGTCAGCTGCTCGTTGCTGGCCTTGTCATCGTTATCGCGGTGGTAAACATTCGCCTGTACAAAGGAGAAACCGGGAACCGCGAGATCAAAGCCCACACCTGTCAGGTAATTGGTGAAGTGGGGGCCTGTGGCCGTCAGGTGATCCGGGTCATCCATATTGCCTATCTCCACAGTTGTGGCGACAAGCACATCGGTAACCGGTCCGAAAGCCAGCTCACTGCCGCTGAGCTTGCCTAAGCTCAGGCGGGGAGAGATCTCACTATACAGCTCATTGGAGCCATCTTCCGAGTCCAGGTAGTCGGCAAAAATAAAGAGGTCACCCCAGCTGTGGCCACTGGCGTGCTCGAAAGTTACTACGGATCTTTCAGAGTCATCCGTGTTGAGGCTGTAGTTAACCTCGTAATCGCGGCCGTAAAGAAGGCTCAGGCTGTTGTCACTCCAGGTCATCTCAGCTTGGGCAGCTACGGACAACAGGCTAGAGGCCAGCAGTAGCAGGGGCTTGGTTGGTTTCATTCTATTACCTCTGTTACAGCGACAGGCGAATTTCGCACTGGCGGCCGATGAGAAAATCGGCAGTTGGTTAAAAAATAGTCGCGGAATGTACCAGAACTTAACCCCTGTTTTCCAGTGTTTTTTCTCGGGATTTACGCTTTTTTCCGAGCTTTTTAAGTAACTCTGCACCAAAAAAACACGCTTGGGGAAAACGAGATACTCATTTGTTGGTTAGCGATGGGTTGGTGTAGCAAAAAAGTATTGCTTGATTGGTTTGATAGTAGGGAATCGCTATATTGCAGGGGCAAATTAGGTAAATAGTCCAGAAAGTCGGCATCTGCTCTCCAGTGGTGCTTGCACAGGCAACATGAATACTTTTGGTGCTTTAAGGGGTCGCGATAGATGTTGTTTAACTTTGATGACACTGGAAGTCATCCGCTTGGTAGCAGAACAAGGATGGTTGAAATGTATCTTCTGAGCGCCTTCCTTATATAGGCAGGCATCGGCCTGAGGTCGATGGTTATAGTTGGGAAAAGTAAATCGACTTTTAACCTGTATAAAAATTATTTGGCTGTTTGGTTTTTTTGCTAGTTCGTAGGAAATTGGCCCAGGAAGGAATCTGGATGGATTGCAGTAGCGGGGGGCGACTTTAGGGGGACGCAGGTAATGCCTACCGAGCCCCGTATTATCTGGTGGTGATTGGTTACACTTGCAGCTTTTGAGACCTGGGGCGAGTATTGTTATCGCCCCAATATGCCTTTTCCGATTCGAGTTTGGAGTCAGGCTACCTGCTGTTCTGTACCTGACTGGTGCGCCAGGTATTCCTCGTAAGTGCCTTGAAAATTGATCAGTGCTTGGTCTTTGATTTCAATAACTCGGGTTGCCAGGGATGAGACAAACTGACGATCGTGACTCACAAAAATAAGTGTGCCCTCATATTTCTCCAGTGCCTTGTTTAGGGCTTCGATGGCTTCCATGTCCAAGTGGTTGGTTGGCTCATCCATGATGAGCACATTGGTGTCCATCATCATTAGCTTGCCAAACAGCAGGCGATTTTTCTCGCCGCCAGAGCAGACCTTTGCCTTTTTATTGGCATCATCTGCGGTAAATAATAGTCGGCCCAGAATACCCCGCACGGCCAGATCATCGTGCTTGGGGGTGCGCCATTGGGACATCCACTCAAATATTGTCAGGTCACCATCAAAATCTGCACTACTGTCTTGCGGACAGTAGCCGATAGCGGCATTTTCTGACCACTTGACGACTCCGCTGTTTGCTTGGATCTCATTGACAAGACAGCGCAGGAAGGTTGTTTTACCAACGCCGTTCTCACCGATAATTGCCAGGCGCGCACCGGCTTCCAGCAGCATTTCGCCACCTTGAAATAGCGTTTCACTGTCAAAACCATGGGTAAGCCCCTCAAGAGTCAGCGCCTGACGGTGCAATTTTTTACACTGGTTAAACGTAATATAAGGGCTGACCCGACTGGAGGGTTTGATTTCGTCCAGCTTGATTTTTTCCATCTTCTTCGCGCGGGAGCTGGCTTGCTTGGCTTTGGATGCATTGGCAGAAAAGCGGTTCACAAAGCTCTGTAGCTCGTCCAGTTCGGCACTTTTCTTGGCATTCTCTGCGTGAAGTTGTTCTTGTATTAGCGTGGAGGCCGCAACAAAGTCCTCATAATTGCCGGGGAAAACCCGCAATTCACCATAATCTATGTCGGCCATATGGGTGCAGACAGAGTTCAGGAAGTGGCGATCGTGGGAAATGATGACCATTGTGCTTTTGCGTTGATTCAGTACATCTGCCAACCACTTGATGGTGTGGATGTCCAGGTTATTGGTCGGCTCATCCAACAATAAAATATCCGGGTCGGCAAATAGCGCTTGGGCGAGTAATACACGCAATTTCCAGCCGGGAGCTACCTGTTTCATCAGGCCAAAATGTAGGGATTCGTCGATGCCAGCTTCAAGCAGGATTTCTCCCGCACGGCTCTCTGCACTATAGCCATCCAGCTCAGCAAATTGGACTTCAAGCTCGGCTACACGCATGCCGTCTTCTTCGCTCATTTCCGGTAGCGAGTATATACGGTCACGTTCCTGTTTAATTTCCCACAGGCGGACATCTCCCATGATGACCGCATCGACGACGGTGTACTCTTCAAATGCAAACTGGTCTTGGCTCAAAGTACCCAAGGTGCATCCAGGCTCAATGGATACGTTGCCGGCCGAGGGCGCCAAGGCACCACTCAAGATCTTCATAAAGGTTGACTTTCCACATCCATTGGCCCCGATAAGGCCATATCGGTTGCCATTGCCGAACTTTACAGAAATGTTTTCAAACAGTGGTTGGGCACCAAACTGCATGGTGATATTCGCGGTGGAGATCAAGAGCGTATTCCTGAGGATTACAAATGGGCTCTGGTAAGCCAGTTTCGCCAAAATAGGAGGCGTGATGTGGGGGCCGCACTATAAGGATTTGGCGCTGAAGTGTCGAGGAGTACGTTCAATAACTAAGCAGTTTCTCCGCGGGTTCGATATTAGAGATTGAAATATATATGTTAAAGTGTACTCCTAGGCTAGGAGGATATTCCATTTCGGGGTGGGGTGCGATGATATGCATCTGTATACTCCCTGAGTTCGGGCTCTTTAGCTAAAGCTATGGGCCCTAATATTAGGAATATTCCCGGTATAAGTTGCCAGCGCGTAAAGCGGCCACTTTTATTTAAATAATTAACGGGATCACTTGATCTTATTTGTATCCTTTGGGTGGCTCCGACGGCAAAGTAAATGTTAATGCTGTTAGGGGGGAGGGTTGAAGGGCTAATGACTAGCAGATGTCAGTCAATCAATTTTTGATCTCTATGAGGAGCTAGCAAAGGCTGGAGGCTATATGAAATCGAATTGTTTGCACCTTGCGATTCCGGCAGGGGACCTGGAAACCGCCAAGAAATTCTATTGCGATGTCTTAGGCTGCAAGACCGGCAACAGTGAAGAAGGTCGCTGGGTAGATATCGACTTTTGGGGTAACGAACTCACCCTGCACCAGAGTGAGGAGAAGCTCCCCAATGTTCGCCACAAGGTGGATATGGGAGAAGTGGCTGTTCCTCATTTTGGCATTCACCTGCCGGAAGATGAGTTTCAGGCACTAAAAGGCCGTATCGAAGCTGCCGGGCTGGAATACCTGGACAAGCCTTACCGTCGCTTTGTCGGCAATGAATACGAACAGGAAACCTTTTTTATCGAAGATCCAAATGGCAACGTTCTGGAAATGAAAACGATGGTTAATCCTGAACTGATGTTCAAGTAATCGTCTGGGCCCTGCAGATAGTTGAATCTGTAGGGCTGGGTTTCTCCGGCTATTCCTAGCCCTCCCTTATCCTTGCTAAGAATGCGATGCCTTAATCTGGGGTTGAGTTCTGATTGCCTGAATAATACCTCCTATTACTATCAGTAAGCTGCCGGCATAAGTATTCCAGGTTGGGAGTGTGTTATAGACCAACCAATCCAATATGCCGGAGAAAATCAGGCTTGTATATAAATAGGGAGATAAGCTGGCAGGTCTGTTTACCCGACGATAGGCTTTAGTGCGTAAGGATTGATTGCTGATTGTCGACAGGCTAAAAGCAATAATCACAATCACAAAACTTACCGAGTCCGATAGAGATACCGCGACTTTTGTAAGCTCCCCAAGATTTCCTTCAATCAATAAAATAGCAAGCATATAGAGGCTGGATAGGCCGAACATCTTGGTGGTTGAAGATATCGTATTTTGCTTCTTTGAAGAGTGGTGCATTACAAACTGTGAACAAGCTCCAAAGAAGCCCGATAGCAGGCCCACTATCATATAGCTATCAAAGCCAGCAATTGGCTTCAATATAAAAGCAACGCCGATAAAGCTGATTAAACAGGCCGCTAGTGTCTTCTTTTTTATCGGATCCTTTTTGGCAAACCGGGTAATAAAAGGGAGAAATAAACCTGACGTTGAAAATAGAAGGGCGGCGACAAGTAGAGAGCCTTTGGACAAATAATAAAACAAGCAATACTGAGCGAGACAAGTGAATAACGCCCTTGCACCATCAATCCTATCTATTCGATGAGTCACAGGGTTTTCATCGAAAACAACGAGGCAAATCCAGGTTAGGATTAAAAATGGGGCAAAGAAACGAATAAAGACCACCAACGATAAGGAGCTAAAGGTAGTTAGTTCTTTACCAAATAGCCCGGTTAGCGACATACAGCTGGCCGCCAGAATTGCGGTAATGACACTGAGGGCAAATTCTCTATTGGAAATACGGGTATTCATTATTTACTAGCACCCTCACTAGCAATAATCTCATCGACTGCTTTTACACTGGCTATCTTCGTGAGGAAGTTCAGGCTATTCTGTTTATTGTTTTCCGTGTCAGACTCACAGGCATCTGAGGCAATGAGTACTGAAAAGTCTCTATCGTGAGCTTCCCTGGCTGTCAGTTCGACTGTATTTTGTGTTGATACCCCACAGAAAATAATCCTTTCTATATTGTGGCTAGCAATAAGCACTGGGAGTTCGGTCCCATAGAAGCCACTGACACGCCTCTTATAAATAGATATATCGCTATCAGTGATATTGAGATCATCAACAAAAGCAGTGCCCCAGCTTTTCTGACGGAGGGCGCCTATATCTTTGATATAGCTGAAGAGGGGAGAGTTAGAGGAAGATTCCCTGTAGTCGGTGGAAAAAGCGACCCTGATATGGCAAATAAGATGACGTCGTGCTCTTCCCCACGCAAGGAGTTTATTGGTGTTCTCAATAACTCTATTCTTATGGACTCTTGGGGCCGCTGCTGATATTTGTCCCTTTGGATGACAAATATCGTTGATAAAATCGAGGGTAATGATTGCAGTCTTCATGACCAGAGTCTATTGAGGCGAGTATTGGCTCAGTTTAGTAATGATTAAGGAAGTCTTCGATAAATGATTTTATGATTTATATAGAGATTACGATTTTTTTGTCATAAATTGCTTTGCCCTTTTTTTTATTGCTGTCACTTCACTCTTATCAAGCTTATCCAAAAGGCTGAACATCATTGTCATTCTATGATTGCCCTCTAGTATTTTTCTTTTTTCAATTAAGAAATTCCAGTAGAGGCTGTTAAATGGGCAGGCCTTCTCTCCAGTTCGTTGTTTGACGTCATAAATACAGTCGCTGCAATAGTTGCTCATTTTGTTGATATAGGAGCCACTACTAATATAGGGCTTTGTTGCAACCAATCCACCATCGGCGAACTGGCTCATTCCCCGGGTGTTAGGCATTTCAACCCACTGAATAGCATCTATGTAAATACCGAGATACCAACTTTCCACCTGGTCAGGGTCAGTTTGTGTTAGTAGCGCAAAATTACCGGTAATCATAAGCCTTTGGATATGGTGAGCATAGGCATTTTCCAAGCTATTCCTGATAGTGTTGTGAAGGCAGTTCATGGACGTTTTGGCATCCCAGAAAAAATCTGGCAAATTATTTTTATTCTTCAACTTATTCTGATGCTCATAACTGGGCATAGACATCCAGTAGACACCGCGCATATATTCTCGCCAGCCCAATATTTGGCGTACAAAACCTTCAATCTGGTTAAGTCCTATTGAAATTTTTCCATCTTCCCAAGATTTTATCGCTGTATCGATAACCTCTTTTGGAGATATGAGTTTACTATTTAGGGAGAAGCTAATTCGGCTGTGATAAAGAAAGGCTTCATCTGGATCCATTGCGTCCTGAAAATCGCCAAAATGAGCAAGTAGATGTTTACAAAAATGACGAAGTAGTTTTATAGATTCCTCCCTGCTGGTTGGCCATATAAAATCCTCTGGATCAATCTCTCCAATACTCTTAACTCCAGACTTTTTTATACGGGATAAAGTTGAAGTGACATTACTTGTTATTTTTCCCTGCTTGGGTTTGCCCAGCTTTCCATTCCATTTTTTTCTATTGCTTTGGTCGAAATTCCACTTTCCCCCTTCAGGTTTTCCATTGTTCATCAGAATGTCATGCTTCTTCCGCATATAATGGTAGAAGCTTTCCATAAGTAGAGATTTTTTCCCCTGGAAGAAGTCTGCCAGCTCTTTTCGGGTGGTCAAAAAGTGCTCAGTGTCGTAGGCTTGAAACTCTATTGATAGTCTCTTCTCTAGTTGTAATAGTTGCTGATCTAGTCGGTACTCATCGGGAAGTTGGTACTCAAATTTTTCAATTTTGTGTTTTCTAATAATATCTTCGATATTTTTTGTAAGGTTTTGTTTGTTGTTTTTATTGTCTATTCGATAGTAGATGACATTACAGCCCCTATTTTTAAGCCACTCTGAGAAAATCTGCATAGCTTCAAAAAAGGCAACGATTTTTTGGATATGGTGAACAACGTAATCGGTCTCTTGGCGCATTTCAGCCATAAAGTAAATCTTATCCTCCTGGTTACCTCTAAACCAGGAGTGTTTTTGGTTCAATTGATCTCCTAATAGCAAGCGCAGCGTTTTCACATCTCACTTCCTTTATTTAGGTCTTAATATGCCTATAGATAGATCCTTCTATTCACTCCCACATTTTCTACAAAAGTAGAGTCATGGGAGATCAATAAAAATGTTCCGGGGTATTCTACCAGCGCAGTTTCTAGCGCTATACGCGACTCCAGATCCAAATGATTGTCCGGTTCGTCCAGTAGTAGCAGGTCTGGTGCCTCAGTGCCACGAGTAGCGGCAAGTAAAGCAACCTTTAGTCGCTCCCCTCCACTTAAAGTATTGGTAGAGCGAAGTGCAGAATCACCTCGAATATTCATTGTGGCTAGGGCTGTGCGCCAGAAGTTGGTATCTTTATCAGGGTGCAGGCGGGATAAAGTCTCCAGGGCAGATAGATTTCCATTTAGTTGTCTTAGGTTCTGATCCAGATAAAAACAGCTGCCAAAAGTTTTACACAAACCGCTGCGAGGTTTAACTCGACCAGCAATGATCTTTAGTAGCGTTGTCTTTCCGCTACCATTGGCGCCACAAATATGCCAGCGATCGCCACTGTGCATGGTAAGTGATATGGGATCACTCTGAATACCGTAGGGCAGTTTGAGATCCTCAACATGCAGACGAATACCACCCGTTAGCCCTGTTTTGCTAAGTTGCATATTTGGGAGCTTATGACTCTTATAGTCCTTTTGGCAACTTTCTAAATCTAGCTTTAACTTATGGTGCTGACGATCCAGGTTTCTAGTCAGCTTGCCTAAACTTTGCCCTGCACGATCTTTTTTCGCATCTAGTAGCGATTTACATTGGGAACCTTTTAACTTCTTACCCTGGTTTTTTCTGGTTGTAGTTTTTTCAGCAGAACTTTGCTTAAGTTTGTTTAGGCTTTTTATATTCTTTTTGGTACTTTCAATTTTCTTTTCTACAGACTGTCTCTGTATCTCTTTTTCTTTCTTGTAGTGTGAATAGTTGCCACCATATGTGCGTATTTTTCCTGAATCTAGTTCCACTATCGTGTCAGCTTGTTGGAGTAAGCTTCGATCATGACTGACCATTAGGATTCCGGCAGAATGGTTTCTAATTTTCTGCTGTAACCATTTTCTACCGTCTGAATCTAGGTGATTACTAGGCTCATCCAGTAGCAGATAGTAGTTTTTATAAGAGAAGCCATTGATTAAAGCCAGTCGGATTCTTTCACCGCCGCTAAGATTGTCGATAGGAGTGTCTAACGTGAGATTTATTCCGGCGCTGTATAAATGCTGTTGCCAAATTGTAGGTAGCTCCCATGAATCTGAGACACGTATCAGATCTTCGTCACTCTGATTGCCAGATTCAATACGTGAAAAACAGTCATAGAGGCCCGTAGGGTCGAATATATCTACAATTCTCTTGTTGGAATTGCTGCTCACTTGATCCACTTTAAGGTAGTCCGTATACCAAGTAATACTTCCCTGTTCAGGCTTTAGTTTCCCAATCAAAGCCTCTAAAAAAGTCGATTTTCCACTGCCATTATTTCCCACTAAGCCAGTAAATCCAGAATGGAAGTCAAGATGGATCCCCTTAAGTAGAGATTTCTCAGGGACGTTTAAGTAAAGATTTTTTATAGAACAAATGCTCTGCATGTCACCCTCCGGTAGTCGGAATGGGTGGCGCAATACCATGATCTTGAGAGAAAGTTGTAGAGAATGGAGTACGCCACTTGCACGGGAATTGATGGCCTCTTAAGAAACCGGTTTATCTCCAGTGTGTGCAAGGCTTAATTCATTGGCGTAGATAGCTCCAAAAAGAAAAGTTGTTAAGTGTTAGCTTAATAAAGATTCAAAAATACTTCAAGCCCCAACCTAAAAGCGCTCACTTGGTACTCTCAACTCTTAAAATAGAGTGGTATAAGAGTATTATTGATATTACATTGAGATGATGCATTTTTACGACTTGATTTAGAGCAATAAGTGTTTATAAGCGGGGGTTACTATGGTATCTGAAGGTTTTATAGCAATTTGTCTATTGATCGTAAGTACTATGCTTTTTTTCTTTTACCGAAAATCACAGCGGGAACGATTTTTAAGAGACTATCAATTCCATCCGTCTCTCAAACAAAGAGTGAAGAAAAAATACCCTCATCTCAGCAACAAGCAGCTGGGTATGGTACTCGATGGGTTAAGGGAATATTTTATTATCTGCCAAACGGCTGGTAGACAAATGGTCGCTATGCCATCTCAAGTGATTGATGTCGCTTGGCATGAATTTATATTAAGCACACAGATGTATCGAAATTTTTGTAATAAATCTTTTGGACACTTTCTGCACCACACACCCAATGAAGTTATGCCAGATAGTGTAGTGGTCTAATCCTTCCGGACACTTCGCTAAGATGGTAAAACTACCAAGCGAGGTGAAGTATGACAACAAAAGGTACACGTCGGCATTTCAAGCCGGAATTTAAGAAAGACGCCGTAGCGCTAGTCTCTGAGCAAGGGTATTCAATTTCTAAAGCAGCAGAGGCTGTAGGAACAACAGCCAATAACCTGCGACGCTGGATAAAGGAACAGAAGCAGGAAGAAGACGGTGTGAGGTTGGATGTAGGCGAGCGCGCAGAATTAGAGCGATTACGACGTGAAAATAAGCAGTTGCGGATGGAGAAAGAAATCCTAAAAAAGGCCAGCGCCTTCTTTGCGAAAGAAATGAAATAAAGTACAGCTTTATTGAAAAACAGCAAGGCAGCTTTCCTGTTAGGGTGCTCTGCCGGGTAATGCAGGTAAGTAAGACTAGTTATTACGATTGGTGTTGCCGTGGTAATAGCTCAATAGATGCTCAAACATGGCAACTATGCCATCGTTTGAAGGCCCTATTTGCAGAATCTAGACAGAGTCTCGGAAGTCGTCGGTTAATGAAGCTGTTACGTAAAGAAGGCTTTGAAGTCGGGCGCTATCGAGTCCGCAAGCTCATGAAAAAGCTAGGCTTGGCAGTAAAGCGCAAGAAGCGATTTACACTGACGACAGACAGTAAACATCACCTGCCTGTCGCAGAGAACCTTCTGAATAGGGAGTTCTCACCGAGTGCTAAAAATCAAGTTTGGACGACTGATATTACATATATTTGGACTTCGCAGGGCTGGCTGTACTTGGCGGTAGTGATTGATCTCTATTCGCGCCGGATTGTTGGTTGGCATCTAGATCGCAAGATGGAAACGGCCCTGGTAACTCGTGCGTTGATGATGGCTGTCAATTTGCGTACGCCCCCAAAAGGTCTCCTGCATCACTCTGATCGTGGCAGTCAGTATGCCAGCCATACCTACCAAATGTTATTGAGTCAGCAGGGGATGGTGTGTTCAATGAGCCGTAAGGGAAATTGTTGGGACAACGCACCGACTGAACGTTTCTTCAGCAGCCTGAAGCGGGAGTGGTTAACGGGAAACCTCTATCCGACAAGGGAGGATGCGGTAGCAGATGTAAGAGCCTATATTGCTTATTACAACTCACGCAGAATACATACAACACTGGGAGATCTAGCCCCTATCGAATTTGAGGAATGTGCTTAAAGAAGTGTCCGGCTGGAGTTGACCACAACATAGGGATACAGCTAGTGAGGGGATTAAGAGAGTGTGGCGAATTGCTTGTGTTCGTAGTGGTATAAGTCCTTCCAAGCCAAAATCGTTACCTCTGGTTTTCTCAATTGATAAAAAGTTGGGGATTAAAGATGGATTTCATTATTCGCTAAACTGTCGATCGAGAAATAGTCCCGCTGCGGATCACTGTGCCAGTCACATTGGTTGTGCCGCGAGCTGTCAAGGCGGAACTTCCGGCAGTGCCTTCTCTGGAATTTGGGGTGGCGGCTCCTCTTCAGACTCTGGAGGCAGCTGCGGCGGGGGCTGTGGTGGAGGTGGCAGCTAAAGGTAGCTATCACTGCTCTAGCAACCCTGTTCAAGGTGATTAATGAGTGACACCCTGAACATCGCAAAGCTCTTCAATTTCTTCAGCGCTAAAGCCGAGCTCACCCAGCACAACGTGATTGTGTTCTCCCAGAGCTGCCCCTCGGTTAAATAAGTGGGGCTTTTGGCCGTTAAATCTAAAGGGCGTGTTGATCTGTTTAATGTCTCCATTCACAGAGCAGATCATCTCTCTGGATTGGATAAGATCGCTATCAGCAGCTTCTGTAAAATTAAGTACGGGTTCAATACACGCATCAATATCCTGAAATATATCAATCCATTCTTTCTGGCTTTTTGTGGCAATAATTGCTGCAATATCTTTCTTAAGTGTTTCTTGTTGTCCGTCTTGGATAATGCGAGCCAGCCACTCCTTTCGGCCTATTTTTGTTAAAAATTGCTCAGCAAATTGTGGCTCTAAACTTCCCACAGAAAGATAGCGGTTATCTGCCGTGCGATAGTAATCATAATAACTTCCACCGTTTAGCAGTTCGGATTCCAGCTTGGGATCGGTATTTAAAGCCAGTGCATTGGCCCCACTAATTGCGTTTAACGCGAAACTACAGTCCGTCATACTGATATCGATATAACTGCCTTCACCGGTTCTCTGACGATGATATACCGCAGCCAGTATCGACATAACCGCATGGTGTGAACCGCCGGCGATGTCTGCTATCTGTGTGCCGCTCAGGCAGGGGCCATGGTCACGGTTGCCGGAATAGCTGGCCAGGCCAGATAGTGCGAGATAATTGATATCGTGCCCGGCACGTTGCTTTAATGGTCCAGTCTGGCCATATCCGGTAATCGAACAGTAAATAATGTCTGCGCGCTGTTGGCTTAAGCTTTGGTGGCCAAGGCCCAGCCTATCCATCACTCCGGGGCGGAATTGCTCGATCACAATATCGTATTGCTGAAGCAGTCGGTGAATCACCGCTTGCGCCTTTGGATTTTTTAGATCGATCGCCAGGGAGCGTTTGTTGCGGTTAATGGTTGCGTGGGCGGCGGATAGGGAAGCCGTGTCATCGACTAAAGGGGGAAAGCCCCGTAGTAAGTCTGGCCGTGTGGGAGACTCGATTCTTAGTACTTCTGCGCCCAAGTCTGCCAATAACATAGTGGCATAGGGACCGGGAAGTAGGGTAGAAAAGTCGAGTACTTTTAGCCCCTCAAGAGGGGCGCAGTGATTCTTCGTTTGTTGTTTCACTTTTTATTTCATTATTTTAATTGAGAACAGAAATTTCAATCTAGCACTTTAATTTAGTCATCGCGGAGGAGGTCTCGGGAAATAATTAATTTCATAATTTCATTGGTTCCGGCATAAATACGTGCTACACGAGCATCGGCCCAAGACCGGGCGATGGGGTATTCCCACATATAGCCATAGCCGCCATGTAACTGAACACATTCATCCAAAAGTTTGCATTGGAAATCTGTACTCAATAATTTTGCCTTTGCTGCAGTTGCAACGTCGAGTTCCTTTTTATAGTGAAGCTCTAAGCAGCGATCGATAAATACCCGAAGAGCGGTTAACTCACTATCCAGCTCAGCCAGCTTGAATTGTGTATTTTGGAAGGCAGAGATGGGTTTGCCGAAAGCCTTGCGATCCCGTACGTAATCAATCGTCCATTGCAGGGCTGCTTCTGCATTAGCTATTGCATAAATTGCCACACTTAAACGCTCTTGAGGCAATTCCTGCATTAAATAAATAAATCCCTGTCCCTCTCCACCGAGAAGGTTTTCCGCAGGGACTTTGACATCATCAAAGAACAGCTCTGAAGTATCCTGGGCCTTCATGCCTATTTTTTCTAGGTTACTGCCTCTCTTGAATCCAGGGCTATCTGCTTCCACAAGCAGCAAACTGACTCCAGAGGCCCCCTCGTGAGGGTCGGTTTTGGCCACGACAATAACCAGGTCTGCCTGCTGTCCATTGGTAATAAAAATCTTGGAACCATTGAGCAGATAGTGATCCCCTTTGCGCACGGCTGTGGTTCTCACGCCTTGGAGATCCGATCCGGCACCAGGTTCGGACATGGCGATAGCGGTAATCATCTCACCACTAATGCATTTGGGAAGGTACTTTTTCTTCTGTTCTTCCGTGCCGTAATTAATAATGTAGGGCACTGCAATATTAGAGTGCAGGCCCCAGCCAATACCGGAAAGTCCCGCTCGGGCTACCTCCTCATCAATAATGGAGTTGTAGCCATAGTCCAGCCCCAAGCCACCATACTTTTCGTCAACTTGCGGACACAGAAAGCCCATTTCTCCAGCTTTATTCCACAGTTTACGATCTACCTGACCATCTTTTTCCCACTGATGGTGGTAGGGTACAGCTTCATTCTCTAAAAATTTACGTAAAGTTTCTCGAAACTGTTCGTGATCTTCGTTGTAAACAGTTCTTGGTACCATCCTTACACCACCGCATTTTATTACTGAAAAATTGAACCAGTGTTTTGATTGGCGATGTAAACAGCAAGACTTTAAAAGCCTGTTTACATCGCTCAAACCCCTGGGTTAAGGGTTGTCCGCCAGAGCTTTTCCTGACTCTGCCAGATCCAGCAAAATTGCTGGCGGGGCAAATCGATCTCCATAGGCATCAGCCAGTTGCTGGGCGCGTTGGGTAAACGCTTTCAGGCCAAACTGGCTGATGTATTGCAATGCACCACCGGTCCAGGGTGGGAAGCCGATTCCGAAGATAGAGCCAATATTGGCATCGCGTACGCTGCGTAGCACATCCTCTTGATAACAGCGAAGTGTCTCCAGAGCCATAATAAACAGCAGCCGTTCCTTCACATCTTCTATCGGCAGTGCCTCTTTGGCGGGAAACTCCTTCTCAAGGCCACTCCATAAGTGCTTTTTCCCGCCCTCAGGGTAAGTATAGAAGCCGCCACCTGCGGCCTTACCAGCGCGACCCACTTCAAGCATTCGGTCGATCACTCCGTCGGCGGGATGCGTGGGGGCGGGTTTACCCTCTTTTTGCAGGTCGTTGATGGTCTGCTGGCGTATCCGGCTCATCAGCGTTAGGGAGACCTCGTCACTAACAGCTAGAGGGCCGACTGGGAAGCCAGCTAGGGCCGCGGCATTTTCAATGGTGGCGGGATTAACCCCTTCGCTGAGCATGCCGATACCTTCATTGGTAAAGCAGCCGAATACCCTTGAGGTGAAGAAGCCACGGCTGTCGTTGACAACGATAGGAGTCTTGCCAATCTGCAATACAAAGGCGAAGGCTTGGGCGAGAGTCTCATCACTGGTTTGCTCCCCACAGATAATTTCTACCAGTGGCATCTTGTCGGCAGGGGAGAAGAAATGTAGGCCGATAAATTGCTGGGGACGGTCGGAAGCTTGAGCGAGCCCAGTGATCGGCAGTGTCGAAGTATTGGAAGCAAATACTGCATTTTTCGGCAGCTGTGCTTCGGCTTCCTGGGTAACTTTACGCTTGAGTTCCCGGTCTTCGAAAACTGCTTCTATCACCAATTCACAATCAGCCAGGTCGGTATTGCTGTCTGTGGG
Source organism: Microbulbifer maximicatervae (SeqCode) (assembly GCF_052467225.1). Lineage (NCBI taxonomy): Bacteria > Pseudomonadati > Pseudomonadota > Gammaproteobacteria > Cellvibrionales > Microbulbiferaceae > Microbulbifer > Microbulbifer maximicatervae (SeqCode). The sequence goes on from NZ_CP174303.1 coordinate 986,091, forward strand.
CGTGATACGGGAGAGGATCTGATTGACCTTGTCCTCGGTAATGCGACCCCGCTGTAAGCGTTTTTGCAGGGATTTCTCTGCATATTGTTTGCCGGCTAAGGCACCTTCCATGGATACATCTTTTAATACGACATCAACACCTTTATTGGCACAGGCGTAGGCAATGGCTGAGCCCATCATGCCGGCGCCGAGTATGCCAATTTTTTGCATGGGCGACGTTTTATGATCGCGGGCGGCGGCGGGCAGTGATGCTCCGGCTTTGACTTCGTTGAGTGCAAACCAGAAAGTACCGATCATGTTTTTGGCAACCTGACCGCAAGCGAGGCCTACAAAGTGTCGGGACTCAATTCGCGTAGCAGTTTCGAAGTCGACCCTTGACCCTTCGACGACGGTTGCCATTATCGACTCTGGGGCCGGCAGACATCCCTTGGTTTTTTTCTCCAGCATTGCTGGGGCGATCATCAGTAACTGCGCATTTTTAGGGTTCTTTGCGTCCCCTCCCGGCATCCGGTAATCCGGTTGATCCCAGGGCTGAGCAACAGGTTGCTCACTATTCTCTCGAATATAAGAGACAGCCTTCTCTAGTAATTCACTTTCACTGGTAACGAGCTGATGTACCAGACTGGCTTTGAGAGCCTGTTGCGGCCTCACCTGTTTTCCTTCCAGTAAGTAGGGTAGAGACTCCTGGATGCCTAAAAGGCGGGGCATACGTACACAGCCGCCACCACCAGGTAGTAAGCCTAATGTGACTTCAGGCAATCCCAGTTTTATTGCGGTGCTATCGATAACAATGCGCTGATGGCAGCTGAGGGCGATTTCCCAGCCACCGCCCAAAGCTGTGCCATTAATCGCAGCAACGACGGGTTTACCCTGGGTTTCCAGCCAGCGCAGGTTGGCTTTCATTGATTCGCAGGATTCGAAGAAAGGCTTAGCTTCTTCAATTTTTGCCGCAAATAAAGATTTGAGGTCGCCGCCGGCAAAAAAGGTATTTTTTGTGGAGCGAACAATAATTCCAGAAAATTCTTGCTGCTTGAGTTGTTCAACCGCTGCGCTCAGCGACTCGGTAAAATCCCGATCCATCACATTGGCTGAGGCATTGGGGTTGTCCATGATCAGGTGGACAATATTGTGATCGTCTTTTTCCAGGCGAATGGATTTCATAGTCTGCCCCCTAAACTCTTTCGATAATGGTTGCTACACCCATACCACCGCCCACACATAGTGTGACCAGGCCGTAGCGAAGTTGCCGTTGTTCCAGCTCATCCAGTACTGTGCCGATCAGCATTGCACCGGTCGCGCCGAGGGGGTGGCCCATAGCGATTGAGCCGCCGTTAACGTTGAGTTTTTGTGGGTCCACGTCTAACTCGTGTTGGAAACGCATCACCACTGCCGCGAAGGCTTCATTCACCTCAAAGAGGTCAATATCCTGCACCGTCAGGCCTGCGGCCTTCAGGGCTTTGCGAGTGGCGGGCGCGGGGCCTGTGAGCATGATAGTAGGCTCAGTGCCCACTACCGCAGCGGAGACAATACGGGCGCGGGGGCTGAGCCCAAGATCCCGCCCGGCCTGTTCACTGCCGATCAGCAGGGCGGCTGCGCCATCGACGATGCCTGAGGAATTTCCCGCAGTGTGAACATGGTTGATTGATTCGACCTGTGGGTAACGGGATATGGCAATGCTGTCGAAGCACAGGTCACCCATCCCGGCAAAGGACGGCTTGAGTTGTGCCAGGGCCTCTATGGACGCATCTGGGCGCACCAGCTGGTCGTGATCGAGAATGGTCAGGCCATTTTGGTCGCGTACGGGAATCACAGATTTTTCGAAAGCACCGCGCTTCCAGGCGGCTGCCGCCTTGTGCTGAGAGTCCAGCGCAAAGTTATCCACATCCTCGCGGGAAAATCCGCCGAGTGTAGCGATCAAGTCCGCGCCAATGCCCTGGGGTGCAAATCCAGTATCTATTGCTGTACGTGGGTCCATCGCCCAGGCGCCGCCGTCGCTGCCCATGGGCACCCGCGACATGGACTCTACGCCTCCGGCCACTACCAGATGCTCCCACCCGGAGCGAACTTTGGTAGCGGCGAGATTGACCGCTTCGGCACCGGAGGCACAGAAGCGATTTAGAGTTACGCCACCGATATCCCAGTCCCAATCGGCAGCTAAAGCTGCAACTTTTGCGATATCGGCACCCTGATCTCCGATCGGTGTAACACAGCCCATAACGATGTCGTCCACTTTGGCAGTGTCGAATCTATTGCGGGTCTGTAATTCTTTCAGGAGATCTGAAAGCAGGGTGATAGGTTTGACTTCGTGAAGGGCACCGCTGGATTTGCCTCTGCCCCGCGGGGTGCGGATAGCATCGTAGATGTAGGCTTCGGTTGGCACGGTTTTAGCCTCTTTTTATTTTATGGTTTCGCTTATTACCATAGTGCGGTGCAGCTTGGGTTCAATGATAAAAATTGCCACGGGAGATGACTCAGCTTCCAGGTACTACCGAAAAATTCCTAGTCAAATATCTTTTTATTTATTCCAAATTAACCTAACCATGTGGAGGTACTGCCGTACACTCAAGTAAGGCGCCTAAATCTATTGAAATTTTGGCACGGTAAATTGGCACTTAAATTATCTTTGCGGCTGGAGGAATCCCATGTCAGGCAGGGTAATGGGTGATACAGGGCAGCTGAGAAAAATTTGAATGGGTAACACACAGGTGACCCCGGACAAATAAATGTACTTTGACGGTCCCTGAGGTGGTGAGCGAGGTTTGGCTATGGCGGATAATGTTTTGGATATGGCTACCGGCCAATTGGGCTCCGGGGGTATTGATGCGCTGACAAAGGCTTTGAATTTGCCGGCAGGGCAAGGTGAAGCTGCACTCTGCTCAGGTGTTGCTTACATACTGGCTGGTATGTTGAACAGGGCTAGTAGCAAGACGGGAATGGGTTATTTATTTAATTTAATTTCTGAAAGTGAAGCGCTGGATTTGTCTAAATTTGCCACCGCTATTTCCTCACCAGAAAAGTTGAAGTCAATTACAGACATCGGTGAGAAAATGCTGGAAAAAATTTTCAGCAGTCGTAAAAAAGAGGTCCTGGAAGTTGCAGCGAATAATTTGGGGAAAGAGGGCGGAGATCTATTGAGTGTATCCGCACCGATAGTTACTTCGTTGATGCAAAGCCAGGCCAAAGTTCAAAAAATGGATGTTTCCGACTTGGCTTCATTCCTGATTGGGCAGCGGGAGCATTTACAGGGGTATATACCGGATAACCTTCTCCAAGCAATCGACGTTCCAGATTTTGGGAAGCTGGGAGACGCTCTGGTTACCCATGGCCACGCCAAACCCCAGGAACCTCGGGCTACAGCAATTCAGGGGCCCGAAGAAAAACGTAAACCGGTTAGTTTCAGTAGCTGGTTTTTTCCTTTGCTGTTGGTACTTGTGGTTCTCTACGCATTGAATATGTGTATGTTGAAAGGGAAAAAGGAAAATTCAGAAAGTAATCCTTCCATGACTTCCCAGGAAGCGAGCTTTATGGAGTCCGCTTCACAGCCAGTAGGGGATTCCCCCCTTGAGAAAGCGGAAGAGGAAGCGCAACTGGGTCCCGATAACTTTTCCAGTAATTTGCGTGATTACCTCAAGAGCTTTTCAGACAATCCCGACCGGGAATTTCCCATGCGGGTGAACTTTGAAAAGGGAACCGCAAAAATCACCAACCCTGCAGCTGAGGATATCGATGCTCTGGCAAAAATCATGCAGGACAACCCCAACTTAACCATTGCGATTGAAGGGCATGTTAAAGGTGAGGGCAATGAAATTGCAGAGCAGGAAATTTCCCAAGAACGTGCGGATGTAGTGAAAGAGCTTCTACTGAAGAAGGGGATAGCGGCAAACCGTATCACTGCAACAGGAATGGGCTCGGCTAAGCCTGTAGCGGAAGATATGTCAGAGAAGAGGGACCAAAAAGCCCTCAATGTTGAGCGAGTTAGTATCCGGGTAGTGACAAACTCTCAGGAGTAGCCGGGATACGGGAATCCCTTTAAAGGATATTTGCCAAGGTGGATTTCATTTATAAAAAATCCCGGTCTTTTGACCGGGATTTTTAGTGTCGCCTTAACTACGGAATTTATCCCTGTAAGCTCCGGGAGCTAGCCCTGTCCACTTTTTAAATGCGCGATTAAAAGCGCTGGGTTCGGAAAAGCCCAGGCGCTCGGCAATTTCAGCTACAGCGGTTTCCTGTTGTTTTAACTGGTAAACCGCCATATCCCGTCGAACAGAGTCTTTAATATCCTGCCAGCTGTTGCCCTCCTCTTTGAGGCGGCGGCGCAGTGTCTGTGGAGATGTGTACAAGCGTGCGGCGACATCATCCAGTGACAGATTTTCGATACTGTTTTGCTGTTGCAGCATACGGCGAATACGACCGGTGAAACTGTGGTCGGATTTGTATTGGGTCAACAGGCACTCGGGGGCGCGGGACAGGAAGTCTGCCAGCTGTTGCTCATCGCGTACCAGGGGCATTTGCAAATAGCGAGTGTTAAATACCAGGCAGGTTTCACCTTGGTTAAAGTAGTGCCTGCAAGGGAACATATCGCTGTAGTCTTCGTTGTAGTCGGGCGGGGGAAACGCCAGAAGAACGCGCTCTAATAAAATGGTACGGTCGATTAGCCAGCTAAAAAAGCGCAACCAGATTACCGCGATAGATTCGACGAAAATTTGGTTGGGCAATTTTTTTTCATTGGTGTGGTGAATGATCAGTCGAGCTTCTTCACCATCCTCGACCAGCTTGATGTGCAAGTCGTCACTCACCATGCTGATAAAGCGGCTGGAGCGAAGCAGGGCTCGGCGCAGGTTGGGACAGGTGATACAAGCGTGCCCCATCATGGCAAAAGTGCCCGGCAGCCAAGGGCGCGCCAGGAATCCTCCTGACTCATCGTTCAGAAAATCCCACTCAAGGCGTAACAAGTTGGCCATCTGCTCCCGGCCAACGCGGCTATCGGGATCATCTAGCTGGGCGGGGGCGATTCCGCTATCGATGAGTAGTTGTTGGCAGTCCAGTCCGGTCGCTTGTGCGCCAACCAGATGGGCCTTTACCGCAGCGGCGGGAATACCTAGCCCCGCTTCGCGGAGTTTGGGGTTTTCATTGTCCACTCTTTCAGCCTCACAATTATTTTCTGTCTGCTGCTGTATTACGGTATGGATTATGCGCAAACAGAGAGAGAAAGTCAGGCTTCTGCTTAATTTATATGCAACTGCCTGTGCTTTTATTAGTGGTGACAGTTTCGAAATTGATGGGCTTATGGAATAAAAGTTGTCTATTTCTGTCTTTTAATGTGTATTTTTTGCGTTAACGACTGAAAATCCCAGTTTTGCTCTCAACAGTTTTCTATGCTTGATCCTCTGTGGACTGACAGTTCTTTTAAAGTTTGATAGCGATAGTGAATCACTATTTCCTCGACCTGTAAGTCATATTCGTCAACAATAGGAAAAATTCCGTTAGTGAAGGACTGGTCAAATGTCACCGACGTCTGTTGCAAGTCTGTTAAACCCGACCATCTGCCGGCGAATGTTGATTGCTTACCTGATCGAGCATATTCCGCGTCCCAATAATCCTACTTTGGAGGAGGCAACTGGATGGCCTCGCCGTACGGTGCAGGACATTATTGCGAAAGGATTGCCGGGGCATGGCACAGTTGTAGAGTTCATTCAGGAAGGCGTGCGCCATAATGACGGCTACTACCTGCTGCGTGATTGGGGATCTTTTGACAAGAATTGGGTGAAAACCAATTTGCCGATTATTTGCCAGGTGTTAGGTGTAAAGCTGGATTTGAGTGACGCAATGAGCTGATCAGAGCGCCACTCACAAAGTTGGATTACTGCTGTGGCGCGTGGCTTTGCTGAAGAATTTTGTTCACTTTCTCCAGTAGGGCGGGATTCGATTTAATGCTGTTGGCAATTTCCTGGTATTTGGTTTTGGAAAGGCCGGCTTTTTCAATTGCGGCGATCATTTTTCCCTGTGCTTCTTTGTTGATCGCTTCCGCTTCCTTGATATCGGCAGCCGCTTTCAGTTTGGGAGCGTATTCTCGACTCAGCATCACGATAGAGCGATAGGCGTTGGCAAATTGCTTGAGCTGCGGTTCGCTAAACGAAGCTTTGGGGGCGGTTGTTTGGCTGGTAGCAGGTTGTGCGAAGGTCATCGGCACGCTGAGTGATATTGCCAATACAGCCAGGTATTTCAAAAAGAGCTTCATCGGGCACTCCAAAAAGTATAAGGACGCTTTTGCTTCTCAGAGGGAGCACCCAGCGTCACGTTGGGGCTGTAAATTTATGCTTGTGGCGGAGCTTTAGTGACCTGTACCAAGTCTAAAGCGGGTAGCTATTAGTCTTCAGCGTAGTCAGTTTCTGGCGCCTTGTAGCGCCTTTTTCCGCCAGCAAGGAGAATTTTTCCTGGAGTGGTTGTGAGGTCATAAAATTTAGCGAGCGGCTGTCGCCGCTCATAATGCAGGAAAACTGCACCGGATTTAAACCGAGGTGGGCCTTGCGACTAACGGTCGTTGTGATCAGCTAGAAAATCCAGAGAAATTTCTTGCGTTTTTTCAGCGACTGTTCGCAGCTATTGAGTTGTTGCTGATATTTTTGCGCCCTGGCAGATACCTTGTGGGATACATTCTTTAGCCAGGCTTTATTCTGGAAAGTGCGCCGATTAAAACCACCGTGCCCCTCGTGGTAGGCGAGGTAAAGGCTGTAGGTGTCATTGGCGCGTATCTGGCACTGGCGTGCACTGGTGTTGTTATACCAGCCGATAAAATCGATGGCGTCGCCAAAATCATCCCGATCGGCACCGTAGTTAAAGGAAGACCTTTGGTAGTGGCGCCAAGTGGTCCCCAGAGCCTGGGGATAACCGTAGGCATCGGAAGGCCTCGGGCCGGGGATAAAGCCCAGGATCTTGGTGCGCGGGGGCTTGGCATCATGCACAAAACGGGATTCCTGGTGCATGATTGCCATCATCACTGCAATTGGAGAGCCCCATTTTTCCTCCGCGTCTTTTGCTTCGCGGTACCACTTCTTTTTTTCCTGGAAAATAGAGCAGACGTTGTCGAGATTACTTGGAGGTGCGGTTGCACAGCCGCTGCTCAGTGCAACAGCACTGAGCAAAACCAGCAGTCCGCATTTTTTATTTTTTTTGTGCATAACTATTTACGACATGTTTAAACGGTAATGGTCTTCACTCCGGCACTGGTGCCAAGCAGTAAAATATCGGCGGAGCGCTTGGCAAAGATACCGTTGGTCACCACACCGGTAATGTTATTGATGGTTTCTTCAAGGACAGTGGGGTGTTCGATACGCAGATTGTATACATCGAGAATGGCATTGCCATTATCTGTGATCACACCTTGACGATAAACCGGATCACCGCCCAGTTTAACCAGCTCCCGGGCAACCAGCGAGCGTGCCATGGGGATAACTTCAACCGGTAGGGGAAACTCTCCCAGGACTTTTACCCACTTGCTCTCATCGGCAATGCAGATAAATTCTTCAGAGCAGGCCGCCACGATTTTTTCTCTAGTCAATGCAGCACCACCACCTTTGATCATTTCAAGGGCCGGATTCACTTCATCGGCACCATCCACATAGAACTGGATGCTGTCGACGGCATTAAGCTCATAAACGGGAATGCCGTGGGATTTGAGTCGCTGTGCGGAGGCTTCAGAACTGGCCACAGTACCGTCAAAGGTACCTTTGATCTCCGCCAGGTAATCGATAAAGAAGTTAGCTGTGGAACCGGTACCTACGCCGACAATGGAATTGTCCTCCAGGCGCGGGGCGATATAGTCGATAGCGGCGCGAGCTGTCGCCTGTTTCAATTCATCCTGGGTCATACTCTGGATAGTTTCCTTTGCAATTATTTCGCCTTAATTTGTATCTGACGATAAAAAAAAGCGCGTCTGGTTGTTTTTTGTGGCAAATGTGCTTCTCAAGGCTTAGACTGTCATGCCGGTGCTGCGCTTCACACAGGGCCTTTGTAACCCTGCTATTAGTCTACGCTGAGTCGCGCACAGTAATTAACCGCTACGGCCGTCAAACACGTCATGCCCAAGTCCTATATCAAGCGCATTTTAGACGCACGTATTTACGATGTCGCTACCGAGACGCCATTGGAGCAAATGCGCCAACTCTCCCATCGGTTTAACAACCGGATTCTGTTGAAGCGCGAAGATCTGCAGCCGGTGTTTTCCTTCAAGATTCGAGGGGCATACAACAAGCTCCTGCAGTTGCCCGCCGAGGAGCGGGCCCGGGGAGTGATTGCTGCATCGGCGGGTAACCATGCCCAGGGGCTTGCCCTGAGCGCTGCCCAAATGGGAGTGCGCGCCACTATAGTGATGCCCAAAACCACCCCGCAAATTAAGGTGAGTGCTGTGCGCATGCGCGGTGCCGAAGTCGTGCTACATGGGGATACTTTTGATGAAGCGGCGGCGAGGGCTCGCGAGCTGGTTGAAGAGCGGGGGCTGGTATTTATCCACCCCTACGATGACCCCGATGTAATCGCCGGCCAGGGCACCGTGGCTATGGAGATGCTGCGACAGCACTCGGGTAACCTGGACGCGGTGTTTATTCCGGTCGGAGGGGGTGGTTTAGCTGCGGGTATGGCCGCCTATATCAAATATGTACGTCCGGAAACCAAAGTCTACGGTGTAGAGCCGCAGGATGCTGCCTGTCTGGAGGCCGCGCTGAAAGCCGGCGAGCGCGCTCGGCTAGCGGAGGTGGGCTTGTTTGCCGATGGTGTTGCCGTTGCACAAATCGGTGAGGAGACCTTCCGGGTTCTGCGCGAAACCGTGGATGGGGTTATCACTGTTAGTACCGATGAAATCTGTGCGGCCATTAAGGATATATTCGAGGATACACGCTCTATCGCTGAGCCGGCCGGGGCCGTCGGTTTGGCGGGGCTGAAGAAATATCTGGAGCAAAACGACAATCGCAATGGCACCTTCGCCACAGTGTGCAGTGGAGCCAATATTAATTTTGATCGCCTGCGCTACATTAGTGAGCGCACTGAGATCGGTGAAAAGCGCGAGGCGGTCCTCGCAGTAAAAATTGCTGAGCAACCGGGAAGTTACCTGCAGTTCTGCCGGGATTTAGGGGACCGCTCAATTACTGAGTTTAACTATCGTTTTGCCAGTGATAACGAAGCGCATATCTTTGTGGGTTTGCAGGTGGTATCTGAGGAAGACCGCAGCCAATTGGTCAGTCAGCTTGAGTCCAAAGATTATCAGGTTACCGATCTTACCGATAACGAAATGGCGAAACTGCATATTCGCCATTTAGTGGGAGGTAGAGTGCCGGGCTTGCCCGACGAAGTTATTTACCGCTTTGAATTTCCCGAGCGCCCGGGGGCCTTGCGCAAGTTCCTCGAGCATCTCGCCGGGCGTTGGAATATAACGCTGTTTCACTATCGCAATCACGGGGCAGCTTATGGGCGTGTTCTTGTGGGATTGCAGGTGGAGCCGGCAGCGAGGGACGAACTACAGACACTATTACACCAGCTTCAATTTCGTTTTTGGGATGAAACACAGAATTCGGCTTATCGGTTATTTTTGGGCGCTTAAACCATCGCTTCCCGATACCTGAGAAAGACGTCTCATTTATCGAAACGTGTATAGACTGCAAATCCTGTTTTGTCGAACTTGCTTGTCTAATTTTGAGACAAAAAACTCATAAAATATCCAATAAACGGTTACTATTACGCCGCTTCTTGAGTATTGTCTATTCGCGTGGAACTTTTGCTGTGGCTCTGGTCATAAGCGGGGCGAAACGCATATAAAAACAAAATTATCGTACAGGATGGTCCCAATGAAAGCCGATGCGCTGACAATCGCTGTGGTTGTCTTTGTCGCGGGCGTTCTGTTGAGTACCAGTGGTTTATCTGAGGTATTTTCTTCCGAAGCTGAACCGCCGGCTGCTCTGCAACAGGGAGTGGTTACCCGTTAGGCTGATGCCGGGGGGGCGCTCTGCCCACGAGCAAACACAAAAAAAGCCGGACACTGAGGTGTCCGGCTTTTTTTGTGCTCCACTACCCACTTTTTAGCGGCAGCGGTAAATCCTTTGCTCTGTAACCACCATATCCAGTGGAATATCCCAATTGTCTGTGGGCAGGTTATCCACACATTGTAGATGGTGCGCCGCGCCGATAAGTTGTGGTCCAGTGCCTGGTAATAACTGTTTGCGCTCAAAAGTCCGATCGTAGAAACCGGCCCCCATACCCAAGCGCGCTCCGCTGGGGTCGAAGGCGACTAGAGGAACCAAAACAAGATCCAGGAGCTTGGGAGCGCGGTAAGTTGTGCGCACAGGCTCCGGAATGCGATAGCGATTGCGAAAAGCCAAGGGTTCGCCTTGCCAACGCCTGAACCGGAGGTGGGGGTGTGGTTCTGCCGGCAGCTGTGGCAAATAAAAATGTTTTTGTGGAAAACGTTGCAGCAGATAGCGGACATCCAGCTCGCCATCAGTCGGCCAATAGATACCGACATGCACTGCTCGATTCATTTGTGGGATACGGCTCAGGAGAGTGATGGCTGCACGGCCATGCAAACGCTGTTGATAGGCGCTGAGTTCCCGTCGCCCCGCGCGCATACGGCGGCGCAGTTGCGTTTTGGTTTCAGTCATTGTGGGAAGAGAAGAGCGTGAAGAAATAGGGTACCCCGAGTGTGCGGCTGTAGACGGAGCCTTGAACCGTAAGGTTCAAGGTGGTGGGATCCGGAGTACATAAGGCTTTCCGCTACAAGGCGGACTTGCTCACCAGCACCCGCTGGAAACCACCGGGGTAAGATTATCGGCTCAAGGACATAGTCTGCTGGCCAACACCCCAGGGTATGAATCAATTATAACTTGTAGAGCGGGGGGCTGTTAACCAGAAATTTAAATGAAGTGACCGGTAGCAGAAAGTGGCTTCTTGTCACCTTACTCCTGAAGTTTTTCTTCCGAGTCTATTTCGCCCAGTGCACTTTGCACCTTATCAGTAAGCCGCTCCAACATTTCCTCTTGCAGGGGAATGGAGCTGAGCTCAGCTTTCGCCTGGATAAGCTCGTGGGCAATATTAAGCGCTGCCATTACGGCGATACGCTCTAAGCCGATGACAGTACCTGTTGCGCGGATGCGGGACATGCGTTCGTGTAGCAGGTGTGCCGAAGCCTGTAGTCCGGCACGCTCGCTTTCCGCGCAGGCGACACGGTACTCTTTATCGAGAATAGAAACAGTTACAGTTTCGGAGGGTGATGCGGTTTCAGACATCAGGTATCTTGCGTTAGCCCCTTAAGACGGTTAATCATAGCTTCTACCCGCGAGCGGGCGGCCTCGTTATTTTTTATCAGGCGCTGGCGTTCACGCAGCCAGTCGGCTTCCTGCCGGCGTAATTCACGATTGTCATCCGCCAATTGTTGACAGCGGGCAATGAGTGAATCCACGGTGCTTTCTAGCGCTTGCAGCTTATCCATATTTCCTGCATTTGAGGTCGACGTCTGAGTTCGCAACACGACAGACTGCGAGGGATTCCGCTACTATATTGCCGGCGTATTGGTGGGTCAATCGCTGCACCTGCGCGGACAATCACAAAATTGTCTCTTAATGCCTCAAATTCCCGGTTTGGCACCAGTGTGACGGCCGGATTGAAAAGCCTAATTTACAAAAAGCTGTACGGTAACCATGACTTCTGAAGCTAGCCGATTTGAACTCCTCGCCAACGCCATTCTCTCAGCTGGGGGGCAGGCTGATCCCAGTGAATTACACGGTTTTATCTGTGGCATTTTGGCGGCGGGCGAGCGACCGGACAAACAGCGTTGGCAGAATGAGCTGGCCGGATTGCTCGATGTGGAGGCGGTGCCGGCAGATCTCAATCGGGATTTTTTCCAGCTGACTGAGGAAAGCCACAAGCAGCTCGACGGCTCTAACTTCGATTTTCAGTTGGTGCTGTGCGATGACGAAGATGTTGTCTCCCGCGCTCTGGCGCTGGGTCATTGGTGCGATGGATTCCTGCACGGCTTTGGTGTCGGCGGGGCCCGGGAAAAATTGATGCCCACCAGTGACGAAGCTTTAAAAGATATTAGTGCCATCGCCCAATTGGATGCCGAACATGTTGAAGAGGGTGAGGAGACTGAGCTGCAACTGGTGGAACTGCAGGAATACGTGCGCGTAGCCGTACTCAATATATTTACTGAGGTAAAGGGTAAGGACTCCAATAGCGAGCCCACCATTCACTGATGTCTAAGACCCCGAAAACCACAGCGGGAATCAGTCGATCTGAGTACGCCCGCCGACGCAACCGCCTGATGGCAGAATTGCCCACAGGTAGTTTGGCAATCGTGTCATCAGCTGGGGAGCAACTGCGTTCCCGGGATACTTATTTTCCGTTTCGCCAGGACAGTGATTTTTTGTATCTCACTGGGTTTGATGAACCGGAAGCGCTGCTGGTTTTGGTGCCGGGACGAACACAGGGAGAAACCCTGTTGTTCTGTCGCGAGCGCGATGCGGAAAAAGAAAAGTGGGATGGCCCGCGCCTGGGGCCGGAGCGCGCGATGCAGCAGTGCGGCTTGAACGATGCATTTCCCATCGGTGATCTCGATGATATTTTGCCGGGGCTGCTAGAAGGGCGCGAGCTGCTCTATTTCCCCATGGGCCGCTACGCCCATTTGGATAAGCGAATCCGCAATTACCTGGAGCGGATTACCGCAGCGCCGGATACCGGGGGGGCACCGGAAATGGTCGACCTCGATTACCAGTTGCGGGAAATGCGACTGATTAAGTCGGCCCAGGAAATTCGCTTAATGGAGCAGGCGGCCAAAATCAGTGCCGAGGCACACAGCCGGGCCATGACCCGATGCCAGCCGGGCCTTTACGAATACCAGCTGGAGGCTGCCCTCCTGCATACCTTTGTCGACTCCGGAGCCCGGGAAACAGCCTATCCCACTATCGTTGGGGGTGGCGGCAATGCGTTGGTGATGCACTATTGCAGTAATAATGCCCAGTTGCGCGATGGGGACTTGGTGCTGGTGGATGCGGGCTGTGAGTACCGTGGTTATGTGGCCGATATTACTCGCACCTATCCGGTTAATGGTTCATTTAGCGGACCGCAGCGCGCACTTTATGAGATCGTTTTGGCGGCACAGCAAGCGGCGATTGAACAGGTTTCAGTGGGCAATCACTGGGACCATCCCCACGCTGCCAGTGTTGAGATAATCACTCAGGGGTTGGTCGATTTAGGACTGTTGCGGGGCGACACCCAGGGGTTGATAGAGTCTGGCGCTTATCGGCAGTTTTATATGCACCGGGTTGGCCATTGGCTGGGCATGGATGTGCACGATGTGGGTGATTATCGCATTCATGGAGCCTGGCGCCAGCTGGAAGCCGGAATGGTAATGACGGTTGAACCCGGAATTTATGTCCCGGAGGACGATGAGAGTATTCCCGCAGAATTTCGCGGGATCGGGATTCGAATCGAAGATGATGTCGCACTTACCAATAGAGGGCCTCAGATCCTCTCAGCAGCGGCTCCAAAAGCGATTGAAGATATTGAATACACCATGCTTCATGGACGGGACTTACTGACCCGTTAGAAGTGATTGTTGGATTGTTCGGCCAATAATATTTCAATGCCGAATAATCAAAGGGGGAATTGGGATGGGTGAGTCGGCGCGTAAAGTAGATGTGGCCATTGTCGGTGGCGGTATGGCGGGAGCCAGCCTGGCATTAATGTTGTCACATTTTTGTCCTCAACTCAGTGTGGCGCTCCTGGAGCAGAGAGCACTGCCGGATGCCGCTGCCAGTATTCAGTTGCCGAGTTTCGACACGCGAGCCACAGCCATTGCCGCAGGCAGCTTGCAGTTGTTTGCGGAGCTTGGACTCTGGCCTGCTCTGCAAGCCTATAGCGCCCCGATTGATCGTATTCATGTGAGTGACCGGGGGCATGCATTTGGCGCCGCCCTCTCGACCCGTGAGGGACAGGGAGTCAACTTTGAGGGCATTCTGGGTGCAGTGATAGAAAATGCAGCGCTGGGCCCGATTCTCCACAGTGCACTGACCAGCACTTCCACCCAATTATTAGCGCCGGCGCAGGTTACTGACATTACCATGACCTCTGCGGGCGCAAACCTGTTGTGGCGATCCGGTGAGAAATCCCCCGATCAGGCACTGTCCTGTGGATTGGTGGTCGTTGCCGATGGGGTGAACTCTCCCCTTTGCCGCCAGCTGGGAATAGAAATCAGCTCGGTTAAGTACCCTCAGAGAGCGCTCGTCGCTACGGTCGCTCTGCAACAGCCTCACCAAGGTGTGGCTTACGAGCGCTTCACTCGAATGGGGCCCATGGCACTTTTGCCGCTGCCAGATAGAGAAGGGCAGCACCGCGCGGCACTTGTGTGGGCTTGCGAGGAAGCAGAAGCTGAGCGTGTCGGTGTAATGCCTGAGGCTGAGCGCCTGAAAAAACTGCAGCAGGTATTTGGTTGGCGTGCCGGACGTTTTATTAAGGTTGGAGCCGTTCAGGGGTATCCACTGAGTTTATCGATCGCCCAGGAACAGTGGCGCCGGAATGTGGTGTTGATGGGCAATTGTGCCCACTTTCTGCACCCAGTAGCAGGGCAGGGTTTTAACCTGACTCTGCGGGACTGTTATGGATTGGCACAAGCGCTGTCGACAGTGACGTCGGATACATTGCCAGGGCGGCTCGATTTCCTGCAGAAATACGGAGAAATGCGCCAGCTGGACCAGCAATTGACGATTGGATTCAGTGACCGTATTCCCACACTGTTTTCCTCTTCCGGTTGGCTGCAACAGGGAATTCGTCAGTTGGGAATGCTCGGCCTTACAATGGTCCCGCCGCTGCGCCGGGAATTTGTCAATCAAGCGGCGGGATTTGGGCTTTAAAAGGTGCAGGGTCGGGGACGGCTGCTGCCACTTCAGCGGAATTGGCTTTTATGAACAGACATCGTTTGGATTTTGCCATTGTGGGTGCGGGCATGGTGGGCATGGCCCAGGCAGCGCTGCTGGCAGTTCGGCACCCGGGCATGCGTCTGGCCTTGCTGGAGGCGTCCCCGGAAACAACGCCGCAATTGTCACCGCAGTATGAACCTCGCGTGGTGGCCCTGACACAGGCCTCCCGCGAGCTGCTCGAAGAGGTGGGAGCCTGGGATGATATTGCCAGCCGCCGCGCCTGCCCCTATGTGGAAATGCGGGTTTGGGATGCAGATGGAACCGGCTCAGTAAGCTTTAACAGCCGCGATGTGCAGCTGCCGAATCTTGGTCATATCGTTGAGAATAATGTCATTGTCGCCGCGTTAAGAGCACGGCTGGAAACCTTACCCAACGTGGAGTTGGTCAATGGTTTTCGCCTGGAGAGCTGGTGGCGCGACTGCGGACTCTGGCATTTACAGCCTCGCGGTGAAGATCGCTTAAATGAAGAGGATGGCCTCCGTGAGCAACCAGAGATAGTGCGTACCCGCCTGTTAATCGGTGCCGATGGCGCCCGCTCTAAAGTGCGAGACTTACTGCATATCCGCTCCCAGGATACCGATTACCATCAAACTGCGTTGGTGTGTGTCGCGCGCAGTGAGAAATCTCACCGTCACACCGCTTGGCAGCGTTTTTTACAAACGGGTCCACTGGCATTTTTACCTCTCGCGGGGTTGGGGGATGACAATCACTGCGCCGTGGTTTGGTCTGCGGATGAAGAGCTGGCGCAAGAGCTATTGATGCTGGATGACCAGGCCTTTGCCCTGAACCTGGAAAAAGCCTTTGAGAGCCGTTTGGGCAAAGTGGAATCCGTCAGTGAGCGCTTTTCCTTCCCCCTGCGCGCGCGCCATGCGGAACGTTATCGCGGCCCTGGCGCTGTATTGGTGGGAGACGCCGCCCACAGTATCCACCCCCTCGCGGGCCAGGGTGTAAATCTTGGGCTGCAGGATGTGCGGGTGTTGGCAGATGAAATTGACCGCGCTATGGCGCGCGGCCTGGAGCCCTCTCACTCTTCAGTGTTGGCCCGCTACGAACGCCGCCGTCGCGGCGACAACGCCGCCACTATGAAAGCGATGAGCGCCTTTAAGTCTTTGTTCGGTGCTGGTGATGTGCACTGGCGCTGGCTGCGTAACACTGGGTTGAGCATGGTAGATGCCAGCCCCATGTTAAAGAAGCGGATTATTATGCGGGCTATGGCTGTTTAAATTTGCTATTCCCGCAAAACGGATCGGGAGAAAGTGCTCGGTGGGGGTGTCAGAGAAGTTGCTGGTGTTTGCCTATCTACTTAGTGGCTTTTCCCAGAGGCAGAGGGGAATTAAAAGCCTTGCCGTCGGTAAAAAAGGTTAATTTCAATTGAGTCACTGGATTACTGTTTACTCATTTCCTATATCAAAGGATCTCAGCGCGCTTTTTCGCTTAATACAGCGTTACCAATTGCCATTGAGAATTGCTGAGGAAAAAAATCAGCAGGCGTTGTTGACGACAGATTCAGGTATAGCTGAATTGCTGAAGCCGCTTTTGCAAGATTGGGAGCGGGGATTAGTTGATCTGGACAGAGTTCAGCTAACAAAGGCAGAACCAGAGGCCGGCGAACATTTACCGGGTGAAGAGGGACAAGCATCAAAGGAGAAAGCACCTGTAAGCCCCTCATTTTTACCGACTTTCCCAATGGATAAAACACCGATTAGTTTACTGTTAATCGGCCTGTGTTTTTTTGGTTGGTTTTTACATTCCAATAATCTGTCTGCCCCGCTTTTAATATATCCAGATACCAGTGGTGGCCCACTTTTCTCACAGTCGTCTTTAATGTGGCACTTGGAGAGAGGGGAGTTTTGGCGATTGTGGACTCCTGCAATCATCAACTTGTCTTTTCAGCATGCCCTGTTCAATGCTCTGGCTATCTGGATACTTGGGCGTCCATTGGAAGCACGCGGAGGGCCATTTATTTATAGCCTTCTGGTGTTGCTCGGCGGGATTGCAGCTAATTTATCCCAATATGCCTGGAAGCCCGAGGTGATATTCGCTGGAATGTCGGGTGTTGTATACACGCTGGTCGGATTTGCTGTGGTAATGCAGCGTTGGCAACCGGCATGGAGAGATATACCCCCGGGTATTATTACCCTGGCGATTGTGTGGATGATATTGTGTGTTCTTGGAGTGATTACCTATTTTACTGGGATCGGCATCGCCAATGCTGCGCATTTAGGAGGCTTTTTTGCTGGTTTTTTGATTGCGCTGGTTTACTGCGTTGCTGGTGGTGCGCGAAAATTTAACTCTTATCCCGCTTCAATCTGAATTTTATGATTTTACTGATAACCTACGTTTTTATTGCCCTTGGCTTTTCTTTTCTGTGCTCGATAGCAGAGTCAGTTATTCTCAGCGTAACAACGCCATACGTACGCTTGATGGAGCGGGAGGGGCATAAAGCGGGGTCTTTGCTGCGCAAATTAAAATCCGATATTAATGCCCCCCTGGCCGCAATCCTCACTCTGAATACCGTCGCGCACACAGCGGGTGCTGCAGGTGCTGGTGCCCAGGCAGCAGCGGTTTTTGGCAATGAGTACCTGGGTATCGCTTCAGCGATCCTGACCCTGCTGATCCTGGTTTTTTCTGAAATTATCCCCAAAACCCTGGGAGCCGTGTACTGGCGCCAATTGGCCCCAAGCACCGCTTATGTATTGCGCGGCCTGGTTTGGTTACTCCACCCGTTTGTAAAAATGTCCGAGTGGTTGACCAAAGGACTGTCCCACGGCCCAACCCTGACGGGCTTCAGCCGCGATGAGTTCGCCATTATGGCGGAAATTGGCGAGGCCGAAGGGCAGTTGGAGCAGCGGGAGTCCAGCATTCTGCGCAACCTGTTCTTCACCCTGCGGGACCACTCCGTGCGCGAGGTGATGACTCCCCGTACGGTAGTCTTCTCCCTGCCGCAGGACATTACTGTGGAAGAGGCCTACGAGGATGCAGAGAAAGGGCGTTTCTCCCGTATCCCTGTCTATGAAAATCGCGACCCGGATTGTGTGGTGGGTTTTGTATTGCGACAGGAGCTACTGCTGGCCTACGCCAAAGGCGAACACCAGAAAACTCTGGCGGATTATCGCCGTGAAATGTTGATCCTGCCGGAAACAGCGACTATCTACCAAGCGTTCCAGAAAATGCTGTCCCGCCGCGTGCAGATTAGTGCGGTTATGGATGAATATGGCAGTCTCGAGGGCTTGGTGACCCTGGAGGATCTGCTGGAGACCCTGCTCGGGGAAGAAATTGTCGACGAGGCAGATAAAACACCGGACCGCCAGGAGTTGGCTAAGCGTTTGTGGCGCTGGAGATCGAAGAAGTACGGCCTCAAAGTCGACGAATCCGCAAACACAGAAGAGAACGCGGAAGAGGCTGGTCAAGGGCGCGACCGGGGCAGTGACTGATAAGAGCTTTGCTGGTTGAAAAGTGATCATTTCTGCACTAGCCCAATACAGCGGGTATTGGGTATTGCCCGATTCCCAAACGCGGGCGAATGCAGGATAGAGCGCCAGCGGAATCTTTGACGGCCTCTGTGAACCTGGACAGGTTTTACTACCAATGCCTGCTAGGCTTGCAGAGCATATATATTGCCGCGTCTGCCCCGCTGGCAAGGCCGGTACCCAAGCCGCTAGAATACGCCGCTTCGGAACCTGACGGACTGAGATTTTAAAAATGGGAAATAGAACTCCTCTGTATGACACGCATGTCGCTATGGGCGGCAAAATGGTGGATTTCGGTGGATGGGACATGCCGCTGCACTACGGTTCGCAGCTGGATGAGCACAACAAGGTGCGCACCGATGCGGGGATGTTCGATGTCTCCCATATGACCGTGGTCGACGTAGATGGCGCCCAAGCTCGCGACTACCTGCGCTACCTGCTGGCCAATGATGTGTCCAAGCTGGATGGCAACCCGGGTAAGGCCCTTTACACCGGCATGCTCAATGACAAAGGCGGTGTGATTGACGACCTGATCGTCTACCTGCGCGATCCCGGCTATCGAGTGGTTGTTAACTGTGCAACTCGCGAGAAAGACCTGGCGTGGATGCGCAAGCAGGCAGAGTCCTTCGATGTGACCCTGACAGAGTGCCCGGATGTAGCGATGGTCGCTATCCAGGGCCCCAATGCCATCGAGAAAACCAAAGAGGTTTTGGGCATTGATTGGACTGCCGCGATTGACGCACTGAAAGTTTTCCAAAGCGTTGCCCGAGGTGGCTGGTTTGTAGCGCGCACCGGTTACACCGGTGAAGATGGTCTGGAAATTATGTTGCCGGGTGAAGATGCCAGTGGTTTCTGGCGCGCCCTGGCCGAAGCGGGCGTTTCTCCCTGTGGACTGGGTGCACGCGACACCCTGCGCCTGGAAGCGGGTATGAACCTGTACGGGCATGAGATGGACGATGAGACCTCCCCTCTGGTTGCCAACATGGCCTGGACGGTTGCCTGGGCACCGGAGAGCCGCAACTTTATCGGCCGTGGTGTTCTGGAGCAGGAAAAAGCCGATGGCGTTAAGCACAAGCTTGTAGGCCTGGTGCTTGAAGAGCGCGGTGTATTGCGCGCAGGTCAACCGGTAGTGGTAGACGATAGTGATGACCGGGGTATCATTACCAGCGGCACTTTCTCCCCCACACTGGGTTACTCTATCGCCTTGGCGCGAGTTCCGGTGAGTGTTGGTGATACCGCACAGGTGGAAATCCGCAAGAAACTGCAGCCAGTCAAGGTGGTTAAGCCCTGCTTCGTACGCAACGGCAAGTCAGTTATTTAAGCGTCGCCCAGAGGTGTACGCGTCACTAAGACAATAAACTTAGATGCTTAATCAAGGGATAACAGCATGAGCGAAATCCGCAATGAATTAAAATACCTCTCCAGCCACGAGTGGGCACGCCTGGAAGAGGACGGCACCGTAACCATCGGCATCAGCGATCACGCTCAAGATGCCCTGGGTGATGTGGTTTACGTTGAGACTCCAGAAGTGGGCACCAACCTGGCTGCTGGTGACGAGGCAGGAGTAGTTGAATCCGTTAAAGCTGCCAGCGATATCTACTCCCCGGTTTCCGGTGAAGTAGTTGCTGTCAATGAAGCTCTGGAAGACGCTCCGGAAACTGTAAACTCCTCTCCTTACGACGATGGCTGGTTCTTCCGCATTAAGCCCTCCGACGTGAGTGAGCTGGACAATATGCTGGATGCAGACACATATCGCTCAGAGTCCGAAGACTAATAGAGCGAATGTGCTGAAAAGCATATTAAAAAAGGCTGTGGGTAATCCCCACAGCCTTTTTTGTTTTATAAGCGCCTAAAACAATTTCCGCTTATTGATCAAACGATACTGCGTTGCGAACTTCCTCATCATTCACAATCTGATCTAGCTGAGCTTTATAGGCCCGCAAGATATTGTTTTGTGGAGATTCACTAGCCTGCTCATCAACGACATCCCTTTCAGCAATATTCTTGGCAAGTAACTTCCCTTCTTCCAGGCTGTATATGAGGATGTCGGTATTCGTGTCGAAGTTGAATGCTGAAACCCAGTTCAAGTTAACACTGAAATACCACTCATTAAGCACAAGACTAATTATTTTTCATTACTTACCTCAATTTTTATTGAATTGAGGCAAACTTGCTATATGTGCTATTCACCCGTAGAGAGGAAGCTTAGTTACGTAGCCTTATAAAAAAAGAAGCGCCCAACCAAAGAGTAGCACCTACCACAAATCCCCCCGTAGTAACTACTAAAGAATAAATCAGGCTCCATAGATCCACACCGAAAAATGGAACAGTCAAAATATATAGAAGCAATCCAGCAATGCCACCAGAGATAGCAGCGTTGATTAAAGGGGCCTGAGCACCACGTTTTACCACCACTATGCCTGAGAGAATAGACGACAAAACTAGGAGTACCCCTGTAGCGCTAAGTGGAACGGCTAGAAAATTTATCATCAGAGTCAGCATGACCCAAAGAATACTGAAACTAATCAGACCCCAGGATATAGCCTTCTTGTTCAATTTTGTATAAAGCACTCTGGTCTTTCCAGCAAGGTTATAATATTTTTTTGTAAACAGCGTTGTATAAGCGGCATTGTATTAATTCTATTATTAACAGCAAGCCCATGCCATTGCTAATTGTTCCTTATGTTCTGTGCACTGTGAAATATGTGCGCATCCAGAATCTCCAAACATATAAGGAATATTTCCTGAGGAGTCTATTTGAAAGATAAACTGCATTTGTTTATTACATATCTTGCAGGATTGATATTCAATTCCCTGGACCCAATGCGGCCACCCCAGTAACTTTTCACCAGAGAATGGAACTTCGTCTTCGCATAGAAAATCTTCTTCGTCTTCTGAGAGCTCTACACCTAACTCCTCGAGCTCAAATGTATCTGGGTAGTCTTCTAACTCTTCCCAACCAGTTATTTTTAATTCTGGATAATCTGAAGAAGGGGTTAATGTAACTTCTGTTTGAGCCGGAATATTTAGTGGCAATATCCTTAATAGTGTAGCTTTTGAATTTGCAGCCCACGTATCACAGTCAGCCTCGCAGCTTGAATTTTCGTTAACACAATAGAAAACTTGTAATATTCCATCTCCAAAAGGGGTATTTGAAGCCTCTGGGAGATCTTTAGAGTTCAATTGTACAAAGAGCTGCATAGGTTCATTGCAATTTCCACACTCAGGCCAGCCTTCTGCTGTAAGTAGTGGCATTCCACAAAATTTAGAATCTGATATTTCAGTCACTTGCTCTTGTGTTTGAGGTTCCCACGCGATTTTTCTATAGGGGCTGAGTTTGCTTTTTAATTCTTCCCAATATTTCTCCCAATCAATTTCAGACAAAATTTAATACCTCATGCAAGTTATAAGAATCTTATTAATAAGTCAGTCAGATTGTAAGCATCACTTGGATTTGTGTGTTAGCTTACCAAACCAGTGAATTAACTCCCGACTTTCATTGTTACCAATTATTGACATACTTGGGTGGTTTCGGTCGTCAACTTTTACAATTGAAACACCATTCGATGCTAGATTGCTATAGCTTCTGTGTGGAACAATAGGGTCTGAAGATGATGCAAAAATAATTATAGGTACACTAGAAGATCCAATAATTGGCTTAATGTCCGTCTGTTCAAGGGTGATATCGGCTCTAACTAAACTATCTAACGCTCCTTGCTTGATGCTTTCCTCTGAGAAAAGCATTGTCATACTCGGAAAGTTAGCTTTAGTATAATTTAAAACTGCCTTATCAAATCGAAGCATTGGAGCTTGTAGTATTATTCCATCAATGTCATTTCTTAAAGTAGAAATGTGCATTGCAGTTGTACCACCCATAGAGTTACCAACAATATACAGGGTTTTATTTTCATATTTGTTGATGATTTCGTTGACTATTTTAGTATCACCAACACCGTATTCTTTATCCTCATCAGACTCACCATGCCCTAATAAGTCAGGAACTATAACTCTAAAGCCTAACATTCTGAAGTACAGAGCCGAATTCAGCATAAACTCTTTAGATGCCCTAAAACCATGTATAAGAACAACTGTTCCTGAATGTAATTCAGGTAGTGAGCTTTTTAAAATGTCTAAACTAACAGTGCTTTCCGCACCGCTAAATTATTCTAGGGAAACCGTATAGTGAAGTTTCTTGTTTTCAAGTGGCTCCCCTAGAAGGTAGTTTGTGCATACTTTATGCTCTGTAGAGCAATACCTGTTGTTTTTAAACCCATAAGTTTCAATAGTATCGAAAGAAACAATCTCTTTAAAATCAAAGCTATTAGACCGCTCAATATATTCTGTAACTACTGTGGAACAGCCAATAGCTATGCTGCTCACAAATACTAATATCAATTTCTTAATCATAATCTTTAATGATATAGGGAAAGATAATACTCTTACCTTTACACTTGATGCCAAAGCTCAATAGATTGTGTGGTTGGGCCTTCTCCCCACCTTATTGTGATATTACCCCTACCAAGAATAGATGGAGCATTAATAAAGATAACCACTTTATTGTCAAAGCTACATGTCTCTAGGTACAGCCAGATAGATTTCGACCTTACCCGAATAAGAGTTGGACTAATTGTATCTGTAAATACAGCCGGAATCTGATCGCCTTTAAGTACTATATTTTCAGAATTATCCATAAGCTCTAGTGCCGAATGATAAAGAGATGCTAACTGTTCATTAGTCAAACTCTTTGCCGTGACCACTTTATCAGATTGTGCTGTGCACGTGCTTTCACCTCAACTTATAATTAAAGCAGTACTAGCTATAAGAACTAGAAGTTTGAGTTTTACAAATTTACTTAACAATGGCCCCTATTGCTAATAAAAATACATCTATTGACAAGTTTTCAGTGCCGGTTGAACTAGCATCTAAGACACTATTTACACTTACTTCTGATTTTTCAAAATTAAATACAAGATCATAAACATTTCCATTAAACTCTCTAAAAGCTATCGATGGTTCTTCAACAGTGGCTTCAATACGCCCAATCAAGCGCTCGTAGAGTTCTTCACGAATAAAATTTTCTAGTAATACACCCATTGTTAGGTCTTTCTGCTAATTAGGTTCCACCTCTGTATTAAACCAAGCGAATAGGTTAAGCCGAGAATTAAACATATGCCTGAGCTGGTTAGCCAGAAAGTTAGCGAATTATCTGGGAAGGCTGGCATTATGAAATAAAAACCCAGCGCACGAGCTAAAAGTATCGTTGAGATTAGTATTAGGCCAAGCCGAACTAGCGGTAACCTAACAATTAAACCCGCTCCAGAAAAAGCATAGCTAGCCCAAAGCAGTAGAACGGCTGAAATTACGCTAGTTACAATAGTTGGGTAGGGGTGGCCACTTTCAGCTAGTTGAGCCATATGTTCACCGGCACCGAGAAACCGATACCAATCACCACCAAATACTATACACCCAATATGAACTAAAGCAGCCAATACAGTAAGTATCCCTGCTATCTGCAAATAGTTAATTCTCTGACTGACCATTTACTCTCCTTGGCTGGTCTATTCGTATAATCGAAAGTGGGAGAAATCATATCATT
The DNA here is from genome assembly GCF_052467225.1 of Microbulbifer maximicatervae (SeqCode). Classification (NCBI taxonomy): domain Bacteria; kingdom Pseudomonadati; phylum Pseudomonadota; class Gammaproteobacteria; order Cellvibrionales; family Microbulbiferaceae; genus Microbulbifer; species Microbulbifer maximicatervae (SeqCode). The sequence goes on from NZ_CP174303.1 coordinate 1,010,114, forward strand.
TATCAGCATGCCCAGAGAATGGAAAACGACTCAAATCAGGGAAAGATACCCACTAATGTAAAAACCAGTACCGATTGAAGAATATTCCAGTGGCCATATCACGTGTACAGTATATTCGCCTTGAGCCCTCTTTTAGAAAAAATCGTTATAAATCAATGAGTTGTAATACTTGCTGCAATATTTGTAATATCAGAATGTATCATAAGTAGTGCCCAGCCAAAATATACGGCTTGAGAAGAGTAATTAATGAGTTTTCAGGGACATTGAACTTTTAAATAGGTACGATCATGCAGGATATCTCTCCTAAATTACTGGCTGAAAATCAGAGTGCGAATGCCAATGGGTAAGTCGCATAAAACCCACGGCAATATACCCAATACTTAGAAGATACTTAGCCTTTCTCTTTTGAAATGAGGAGTACGTTTACGTATTTATTTTTGATTGTCTTGTGCCTTGAGGTTCTAACGTAAAAGCCATTAAAGATTGCCAATACGATTGGCCATTTTCTACATACTCCGATATTTTCCAAGGCGGTAACTTACAAAAAATAGGCACAAAAATGATCTTATTGAAATTTATTAAGTTTGTTTCAGTGTCAAATCTGCGTAAAATCGACAGATGTTTATTGGTATTTTGGTCGTAAATGAGGCGCTTTTTGAAGGCCTGTGACCAAAGAGATTCAATAGACCAAGATTTTTCTAAAAGAACCACTCTCTCAAAGGAGAACGGTAGCGTGACGTAAGAGTAAGTAAAAGGCGCTGACCCAAGGTGCGGGAACACCAGGGGCCAGCTAACCAAATTGATACCTTAACTATCAAAATGGCTATATGGATCATACGCTAGAAACCCGCTCGTCTCCAATAAATTGGAGTACACCCAGCGGCTTGGAGAGATTCTCTAAGCTCTGGGAGCGTTGCGTCCGGCTTTTCTTCTTCTATGCCTATCGTCCTCGCGCTCCCCCTGCATTCTTCAACAGATTAGTTTCTCAGCCGTCCATCAATAAAAGCCTACCCATGGCTTGAAAAGCAGAGAATAGAAATATGTTGATCTTAAAGCGCAGAACTGGTGAAAACCTAAGGATCGGAGCCAATGTCTCAATCACAGTATTGGAAGTTAAGGGAAATCAGGTAAAGATAGGAATACAAGCTCCCAGATCACTTCCAGTTCACCGTGAAGAAATTTACATACGTGTCCAGAAGGGAAGGATGCAGGGGAATAGAAACTGTTGAGAGCTTGGTCCTAATTGTGGAGCATCCAAAGCATCGGCATCAAAACCTTAGCAGAACCGCGGTCTTGGTGCCAGGTGCCGTTGCTAGTTACGTCTATTCACCTGATGGTACCACTTGATAAATACCGGCCTCATCTAGTAAAACGCCATTGGACATCATATAAGTAAAAATTAACAAAGATAAGATAACTACAGCTAAATGAACCTTCGTTGCTGAATTGGCGTACTTAGAAAGATAACCCAGGCCATTCTTTTGGTCTGAAGTGGCTGCAATGGCGAATGGTAATAATACAACTATTGCTAGTCCAGCTAAGAAGAAGTATGAAAGATATTCCTCATAATAATAAGGGAACCATGACTCATAGAAAGCTGTAAAAGTAAGATAATATGCAGCAAGTGCAAGTAGGAGTGTAATGGTAAAAATCAATAGCCTCTTCAACCGGAATGCCAATATTTCAAATAAAGCATATAAACTTGTGAAAAAATGCATTGTGAGGTTTTTTATCCGAAGAATAATACCAAAAAATGGAATGATAAAATCTATTTGTGAAATGCTAAAGCGTATACATGGCCAAATATTTTTAAGAATTAGGTCACTAGAAGTTGCCTTGTATGGGTAGCATACAAGGCAAAAATAATTAATCGTCAAATCTAACTTTAGGCATTTTGATATAATGTAATATAGAAAAAACAGTACCAAAAGGTATATTTAGCAGAGAAAATGCTGAGAATATATGAAGTGGAATTTGGCACCAAGATTTTCTACGAAAATAGCCTAAGATGCAGAATATTTCAGTGCAAAAAAATAAAATGGAAAAGATAAGTACGGCTGTAGTGATTGTCGAAGTGCTATTATAGGATGAAATTATTCCTACTATGAAGAATAGAATAAAAATAGTATTTCCGGCGAGCCTTAACCCCCATACAAAATTTAAAGTTTGAATCGCATTGGATTCTTCCATTTGCCGCCGAGACTCAGCTAGCTTTTCTGAGGAAGATAGAGTCTTAGGTGGACTTTTAATCTCCAACTCAGATTCAGGTGATTTATATATTGTATTTTCCACTTTTATATTTCCTTGCATAAAATTTAGCTTATACAGATTTTTGAACACAGCTGTATTTGGATCACTAATAATAAATCTATTATACCAATGGAAAATTTGAACCCCTAGTACAAGGATTACCAAAATACAGATCATTGTAAAACATACGTAATACATAAATTGTAGCTTGTGCCTCATCCGGGTGCGGCTCATTTTGTGCGTGTCTTTACACAAAAAGTGACAGCTACAATTTGTACGATGTAGCCACTTGGTACGCCCAGCATGGGCGTGAAATAATGGTGTGAAAGTTCCCTGTAGGAAGATCACCATTTAATGGGCTTCATTAAGTGCTAACTACTAGCGAATGGCAACTGAAATACCGATAGGTCTTGTGGGGAAGAAAAAACTAAGAGCTGACGAACAGAAACATCATGTAAGGCTTAGCCTGGAGGCGAGGCGGCCAAGGACATCGAAACCATGTGATCTAGCGGGTAGAGTAAATGATGCAGTTGTGTAGTGAAAATTCACATTCTTATCTGGGGAGATCTGTTTAGCGTGCTGCTGTCATAAGTAGGCCCAATCCACTAGTCACTATCACGGGAATAAAAAAATGGTGGAACACAGCAGTGCCATGCCAAGATGAACACCAAAGACAGGGTGAAGGTCTGAACCTAAATCCACGAGTTAAAAGACAGGGCTAGCCTACCTATATGTTTCCAGTCAGATAAAGTTAAGGTGGCGCACTGCCATGCCACTCAAGTCAAGTGAAGATTTACTAGTTGAGTAGAGATGCATTATGGATAGGGCACCGCCCATTGGAGACTTGCATGATGGGTGGCGAGGGGACCGGTATCTTGAAACTACCGGATACCCGATTTAGGTGTGCCATTCACTGGGGACTACGCCTTGCTGATAGCAGTGTTTTAAGTAATCTAAGAACTCTGATTCTATTCCCAGCGTTTCTGTCTTGTTGATAAGCTCAAGATCATCGGCGATGTAAGAGCAAACCACATGGTGGTTTGTAGCATTGGACAATCTTATAAAGAGCTCTTTGTTGTCTATAGTTGCACTAACTTCGCTTATACGCTGATTCAATTTGACCCATGTGCAATCAAATGGACCTTCATCTCTTTGGTCAAGCAAATTATCAAGATCATCAGAACTCAATGATTGTAAGGTTTCTAGCAGTTTATTCATAATCCCTTTTTACAGTTAATGCAGCGCCTTGTTAGGCATTTAAGCTGACCAACAAGGTTAAAATTGCAGCTCCTTGAGTAGCGTATGTAATTGCTGCGCCTATTTGTCTCAATAGTGGGTTTCTAAGTAGCATACCATATGCGTGAAGTAATCTTGTAAGAGTAAAAATAATTACCAAGATCGGTAGTGCAACATTATCTGGATTTGCAAATGATATCGATAGGATAATTAATGCATATATTGGAACTTGCTCTGTACCGTTAGCGTGAACCCTTATGGCTTTCATTAAACCTTTATTGCCTCCATCACCCCAAGATATTTTATACTTAATTCTTAGTCTTGATACGTTTATTGTAAATGCCAAAAGAATTGCACTATTCGAGATGATAAAAATAATAAACCAGTAATAATCTTGCATAGAACTTCCTTATTTAGTTGATGCCTAATATCCCGCTAATCAGCGAGCGTTAGTGAGTCCAATAGAGGCCACGCTTTTGGCGGCCGAAACGATTTTTGAGCGGCTTGCTAGAATTTTACGTGCGCAATAAACGGTAGAAAAGTGCAATACGAATGGTCCCCCTCCGCTACCACTAATTACATGACATTTTCTGATTTCGTTGTTTTGTAGGTACGCACTAGTTTTTTCCGAACATTTGTCAAATGACGGGGCTGAATCAAACTCGCCATACCAGGCGCGGGTAGGGCAAATTAGCCGAATACCAACTTTACTCGCGAGCTCTGAAAACTCATGCCCGGACTCACCTTTTTGAGGTGTACCCATAAAGAAAATGACCGGGATACCCTGATAGTCACCAAATTCATAGACTTGCACAATATCTCCTTGTGTGTGCTAACGACTACAACAGGGTCGGTTGGAACGAAGCGTAGTCCGTCCCGCGAAGGGCCAAAGGCCCGAAGCAACTTGACTTTTGCTTGTTAAAAATGATTGGATCCTGAGCTATTTCAACGGCCATATTTTGACTCCAATACACACTAATGCTGCCACAAGCACCCCTTGGAGCGCGGCTATTACGGGGGCCATGACCAAGAGTAAAACTACAGGCTTTCCTAGCTCCGGACCAAGAAGGTATCCAAGTAAAATAGCTATGAATGCCAGAATACTTACGCTAGTAAACCAACCGCGCCAAACAATTTTGAAAAGATGTTCTGTGTTCATAGATCAATTTTTAATGACTACAACAGGGGGTGCTGAAAGTAGACCGTCCCGGGAAGGACCAAAGGCCTTCAGCAACCTACTTGTGCCTGTTAAATTTATTCTGGCAGAGCTGGCACCACTAAACCAATTAAGAAAGGTAACACATAGCATGATGGGAAGTACCAAACAGCTACACCTTTTTTCATGAGTGATAAACTTCTCAATGCCGATAACGCGCCTACGGAAACCACTACAAAAGGAAGCTCTATGAGATTGGCTAATGAACCTCCTTTTATCATTGACCCAGCATACCAAGCCAATAAAGGTCCTCCGATGAAGACTACGAAGCCCCATTCATAGTCTTTGAAATAATCACGATAGAAGTATCGGCCAACAGCAATACCAATAATCAGTGGCCCCCACCAAACATAGTAAATGTATTAAAGAATAAATAGCGTTCAATACCCAATCCATTCTGTGCATGAAATTTATCGACTACAACAGGGGCGTCTGGTGGGCAGTATAGGCCGTCCCGTGAAAGGGCCGAAGACCCGCAGCAACTTGCTTGTACTTGTTAAGCATAGCGACGCTATAAGCAGAATAACTTTGATAAACTTCATGATCTTTGTAATCCCCTTGCTCATTTAAGTTTATATATATTTGAATGGCACAATCATAGAATAGCCAAAGAAATATAGATTCAAATTTACAGTCAGACTCATTTTCTCGTACTACGGCCTGATATCTAAAAGAATACACAATGTTAGTTGAGGTTAAATATTCTTCAATTAATTTCTTACTATCGCCTTGTGATAGATTAGCAGAAATACTTTCCTGTATTTTTTTGACCGTATTGAGATTATTACTCCAAACAGGATTACTAATTATTATTAGTGCTAATATAGTAACTGTCTTCAATGCTCTTCCTTGAACGCTGAACGCTGAACGCTGAACGCTGAACGCCTTTGTCACGGGCTAAATTGGGATGGATTATTTTGACATGAAATTTCAACGCAATGCCAAAATGCGTAACGGAAATTTAGTTCAGTGCGCAAACTTGTTAGCTATTGGGAAGCAAAATAAGCCAGTTAAAAAATCCATTTATCTCTTTTACAGGAAACTTATCACCTATGGAGTAACACTTAAAATCTTTTCTATCAACTGCAAGCTCTATGGTTTTCCCTTGTCGATCAATACTAATGTGCCAGGCTTCGGAGGATTTGCCTGCCCTCTCTTGATATTTTTTATCTTTAATCTCATAAGAGGAAATAGTTTCACTCTTGGCGTAATTTCTATTTAATACACAAGAGGTAGAGATAGAAAAGCTGATAACGCCAACATAAAACAAAGATTTTGCTGCCCATATCTCGTTATCAGGCACACTAGAAAGCAAAAAAGAACCTTTACGGGCTATAGCTGCTGAAACACAAATCCCAAATAATGTTGCTACCAGAAGCAATAAATATATATCTTGTGTGTTCTCCAAATCTCTCAATTTAAACAATATGGAGATCAATCCACAAAAAAACGTACAGAAAATTACAAAACTTTTTATAGACTTCATATTGAAATAGCTAATGCCCCGCACAAGGACAGATAAATAAATGCAGCGCTTTGATTGTCCCAACGACCAACGGGAGCGATTGCTGCGGCTTATTACACACGATTTAGCTCTCTTAGTGAAAATCCCAAACCTAATATTACTAGCGTATAAATAGCTAAAAGTGAAAGCCATAACTTTAAATTGGTTTCTTCCACAGATTCTGTCCATTCACCTTCATATGATCTGCGAATTGTAACAATTTTACTAGCGCTAGAAACACTTATAAATTGTCTCTGATCATAAGCATTACTGTAATCACACTCTTCATTGACGCAGGAATAGCTGCCAAAACCAAAGCCGATTTGAAGCAGTTTAGAGTTTGGAAGGTGATTTCTTGCTCTTTCTACGTGCTCTATACTTGGATTCAAGTACCCACTCACAACAGAGTATATCGGCAAAAACACGAGTACTAGGCATGGCATTAATATAAAAAATCCTACAGCTAACTTTCGATTAAGCACTAATACTCCTTGCTGTGTAACGCTCGCAGTAACCGGACGGAGCTGCGAAGCAGTGGAGGTCCGATGGAAGCCGCGAAGCGGCTGGAATGAAGTTGACTGTTTTGGTACGCCCAGCATGGGCGTGAACTAATGGGGTGAAAGTCCCCTGTAGGAAGATCACCGTTTAATGGACTTCATTAAATGCTAACTACTAGCGAATGGCAACTGCAACACCGTGAGGTTTTGTGGGGAGGAAGCCGCTAGCAAAACTACGAGCTGACGAACAGAAAAATCATATAAGGCTTAGCCTGGAGGCGAGGTAGCCAAGGATCCCAAAGCCATGTGGTCTAACGGGTAGAGTAAATGATGCAGTTTTGTAGTGAAAGTTCACGTTCTTATCTGGGGAGATCTGTTTAACTTGCCGCTGTGAAGCTGTCAGCGTGGCCGCTGACTCATAAATAGGCCCAACTCGCTAGCCACCATCGCGGGGATAGAAAAAAATGGTGGAACGCAGCAGCGCTCCGCTCAGTAATGAGTAGGGTGATTAAACAGAAGTCAGCAGACGGCATAGTAGCCAAATGCCAAGATTAATACCTTGGACAGGGTGAAGGCCTGAACCTAAATCCACGAGTTGAAAGGCAGGGCTAGCCTACTGATATGTTTCCAGTCGGTTAAAGTTGATGTAGCGCACTGCCATGACACTCAACTCAAATGAAGATCTGCTCGATACTATCGTTGGGTAGAGATTCATTACGGATAGGGAACCGCCCATTGCGGACCCGCACGATGGGTGGTGTGGGGGCCGGTAGCTAAAACTACCGGCTACCCGATTTAGCCATTGCTGCACCCCGGAACCCAGTATACAGGGGCTCCACCACCCCCGTCTTCAACTGTATAGCTTACACAATGACTCTCACCTTTTTTTAGGTTTGCCGGCCTTTGAGTACTCTTGATCAGAGTAAAAGACTTCGTAGACTTTGCCTACGTGCCGCTGACAGTCAGTGCAACTACTGAAATATAACTCACCCCTAGTTTTTGAAAATTTCTTTGCTTCCTCTACTTTTAGCTGAAACTTCAACTCGCGCTCATACCCTTGAACATCTGAGACCACACGGCCGGACAAATGGCAGAATTCCATCGATGATGCCGCGGTCATGTATGGAAGCAGCAAAATGATAGCTACGTATTTCTTCATTTTATGGCTAATGCCTTGCTCAGTGGAGGCTTACTTTATGCGTATTTTGCGCAAAAATAGGAGCGAAGCAACCCCGTAAAATGAGCATAAAGTAAGGCGTGGGCTGCAGCACTTTGTTAGCGGGGACGTGGCACTTAGCTCAAGAAATATATATTGACGTACCGCTATTTTCTGAAATCACTGAACGAATAAGCTTTAGCATGAGAGTCATTTTTGTTAAATGAATCAGTAAAGACCAACTGTCGGTTGACCTGGGAAAAGGTTACTACAGGATCATCAGGATGATTACGCCACCTACCATTTGGGTAATTTCTCCAAACTATCCGATTTCCCTCTATTCGGCATTGTACTGGACTATAGCTTCCTGGATGATCTACAACAGGTTGATCTCCTCTCCGGCTGACATATATCATGTTTAGTGGTTTTGTACCCACATTCGCCATATGTGCTCCGACTAAGCCACGGCATAAATCATATTTTGAATAAAGGAAGTTTTCTTTTGGTATGGAAGCGTCCTTGCCATTGAGTGCCGATGTAAGAATTGCCAAAAATACAACGACGCCAGTGATAACGCCAATCACACGCTTCGAATTGTTATTGTTTTTACTGTTGCCACTCTCAACGGGCACTCCAACCTTACCAACAATAGAAGTCTCAAGTTGCGCAGTACGATGATTGCCTGAAGCTGAAACGTTTCTTGACGGTGCTGATGAATCAACTACTCTCTGAGCCCCTGTAGCACTGAAGCTTAAAACAATAGTTTGGATTCTATCGCTTGACCATGTCTCTTGGGAATCCAATGTTCTCTCACCAGAGTCATTCATCAGTTTCGCGATAGCGTAACTGTCGTTCCCCGCGTTGTGCCAATCCATAATTTTACATATCTGCTTATTTGCGGCAGCGTTTTCAACATACAGTGGATCAACTTTTGCGCTGCAAAACCTGCAGATTTTAGCTCTTTTTTGTATTTTCTCTGCACAGTATGGGCATTCTCTTTGCATAAAAAATCAGACTCCCCAGTAGATCCAGATGCTTAAAATATTGCTAACGCTCAAAACACGGGCCGGAACGGAGGGGCCAATTTTGTGGTTCACAAAATTGAGCGCCGCAGTGGAGGTCCGGCCAGCTTGCTGGCTTGGCGTGGTTTTGCTTGTTATACATTATTTTGCGTTTTTTAGTACATGATAACTGGGCAGGGTGACCGCACGTATGTGTGTTTTTTGAGCACAATGCATATTGAGCATATATTTATGGATCAAGCGATAAACGTTTTGCTCCGTAAGTATACGAACTCTGTATACGAAAACCCCATATTTTGATTAAAAAACGTTCATGTGGTTGCCCTGGATAACTGGGTTAGCTGCCAACAAGAGAAAGTGGAAGCGCCAGAATTAAAATATAAACTGCTTTTGGATATTTATAACCAACAAGACCAGCTGATACACCAAAAAAGAGCGCCACAATGTATTGAACTATACTTGATTCTAGTGAGCTTCCGGCTAGTAAAAATGAAACTGAAAAAGCCACAACAATGAAAACAATAGAGTAAGAAACCCTCTCTTTGCTTGAGTAATCACTATTCCTTTTTCTAAGTCCTTTCATCATATCCTTATTACCTTAACTGTGTGTATAACGACTGCATCACCAGCCGGAGGTAATTGGAGGCTTTTTTGCAGCTCTACCGCAAAAAAGGTGCAAATTGCCGGAGGTCGGGTGCATGCCCTGGTTATGTTTATTTCTCATTCCACGCTAACCCCAATTGGGTTACCACTACAAAATCACTAAATTCTACAAAGAATAAAATGTACTCATCACCGTCATCATCAAGAAATCTTAAAGTCGTATGTTCTTGACTAATAAATCTATTCCAAGGGCCATCTTCTTGGTCTGATGTTGAGATAAGACCATAATACTCAATTAGATTCCAATCTAAATTATCCAAAGCCCTAGTTTTGGTATCTGATATTTTCTTATAAATATGATCGATGAATAATTGATAAGTAGTTTTGTAATCAGATTGTCTTTGTTCTATGAGTTTTCCAAACTCACCAATACTTTTTATTGTGCCTTCGATAATAGAGTTTAAACCAGCATCCTTTTCGACAAGTGTTGCACTAAACATCCTTTTCGGACAGTCGATCACACACCTTAATGCATTGAGGAAGCCATTCAACTCAATTACTGCAGGCTCTGCTCTATGAATTTCAAGATTATTTGTTTTAATGGAACGACCTCTCAAAAAACATAACGCCTCAATAACCGGCAGCTGGAACGGAGCGAAGCGCAGTGTAAACTGTCCGGTGCCGAAGGCGCGAAGTTCATTGACTTGTTATGTGTCTACTGCCTAATAAGAAAGCCATAAGTCTCAATGCTATGATCAATTTCTTCTTGAACCTCTGGATGTATATCAGTGATTTTTTTGTTGAAATTGTATCCGATATCGGCAATAACCTGGGCCAGAGATGACTTTAGAGATTCTTTTAGAGCCTCATCATCGCAGTGCTCGTTTATAAAAGCATAGAGATTGGTAAGTTCTGACGAGCTTCTAAAGGCGGTTTTTACTACGTGTCTTGCGACTTCAATATCCATCTTTTTCTCTAATTTTGGTTTTGCACATAAACGCCCGCGGAGGCCCGAAGGGCCGGAGCAAACTGCCTGCGATTGTTATGAGTTTTGCTACAGACCACGGGCAATGGCTTTCTTAACTATTGGTGCAACGGACTCAGCTGTTATACGCCGCTCTTTACAATACTCAGACTGCAACCAAGCTGAAAGGCCTTTTTGCCCTTTACTCGCATTGCAACCACGACAACAAAGAGCGATATTTTCTTTCGTGATTATTTTTGCATCATTGATGATATATTCCCAACTTGGAGATGCCTTCACAGATTCTTTTGGTGATGTGAATTCATTACGGCAATAGATGCAATCTTTATCTCTTGCCCTCACTTCTGCCTCAAGCCAAGCTGGAATATTCCAATTATTTGCCATCGTGATTTCCTTGAGTTGACTCATAACGCCTCAATAACCGGCAGCTGGAACGAAGCGAAGCGTAGAGCAAGCTGTCCGGCGCCGTAGGCGCGAAGTTGATTGATTCGTTATGTGTTTTTGGCACCGAGATACCCTTTACTCAGTTTTGTCTTGTTGTACTGAGCGATATCAGTGAAAGGCCAATATGCCAACTCACCATGTTCTTGCCACTTTTCGAGAGTGCTTTGCCCGAAAGCCCCGAAACTGATTGAGTTAAGAAATCTGTCTCTGAAACTAGCAGAGGGCCACTTATACTCAATGTCTGACTTTAGGAAAAGAATCCAACGCGCTACAACAGACCGCTCTTCATTGGAAAGTGCCTCTTTTCCTCTAAGTTTGTACTCTTTCATATCGCTGTACAGACACCAAACCCCGTGATGAAAAACCTCCCATACAGCATCATCTTTTGACTGAGGTAAAGCATCTTCAAACTCATCATTTGTAATTATGCCAGCAACCAAGCTACGAATAAGCTCAGCAAGTTTATTTCTAGATTCTCGGTCAATCATGGTTTGCACATAACGCCGCCAACACAGGCCGAGCGCAGCGAGGTCCAGCCCAATGTGTTTTTTTGCATTGGGCAATTGTGCTTGGCTTTGTTAGGCATTTTGTAGTTCGGTTAATAATTGGGAAGCTGATATTACATTTGGTTTATAAACTAGACTTTTAGCCTGATTTATAGACCTTTCTAATTTGGCATCCAAGGTTAAAAAGTAATCTGCCTCATTTATCTCTGCACACCACAAGAAATACGCATCTGCAAGCTGATTGTAATTGGCATCCTTTCCTTGTAATGCACCAGAGAATTTCGCTAACTCTAAGAATCTTGGGTGTTTCAGATTATGAAGGAAATTGTGAAATTGCTTGTCGGTAGGCCCTGAATTTAACCAGCTAGGACCCCCTAGAACCGTATTAAATTCAGGCGGCCGCTCCGCGTATTTGATGTCGCTACCATAAAAGAATTCTTTCCTAAATCTTCCCGCCCTACGCACCTCTGAATAGATATTATCAAAATCCATGATCAGAGTGGCACGGAGAGCTTTCAATTTAGATGCCAGCTCTTCCAAACAATCAATTTCCGCCCTCAGTTTTTGGTTTTTTGCTGGTTTCTTGTTAATTGTTTGAATTGGTCCTTTTCTTACCAATGGCTCACCTGGCTTAGCTCCACCAAAATATATATCCATAGTGCGATATGTTGTCGCTGAGTGCTGAATAATATTGCTATCTAGGAATACCTTCATATCTCGACATGCCTAACATTTATATAGTAATCATTCTGACCACTTTTATCATGATTACTATTTCGGAATCAATTTTCCCGATATAGTGGAAATTTTAAATATAAATCATAGGTTTAGATGTATTTGGTGCTAAAGTGCAAATTACAAAAATGATCACTTTGACTACTATCCCAGTTTTTAACTCAACTTATAACTGACTGATTTTTAAAGTATTTCTACACATTCTACGTGAAACTCAAAAATAACGGTCAAAATGATCATAATTACCTGAGCTGGCATTCACTAACTTGTCAGAATTATCGGAAATTTAGAATTGTGATGAGGCCAAGGCTTCAGGGTTGAGTGTTGTGAAGGGTTAGATATTTTTTTGGTTTGAGTGTACTAATTGAATATCACGCGTATTTAGTAGTTATTTGTTTTTTCTTTGGGTGGGGGATATTCTGCTATTCCATTGACACACTTAAAAATAAAGTGAGATTGCCATTTCTGAAAAGCAGCTTAAGGATTAGGAAACATTGAGAAGTTATTTAGTGGGTCAGAATAATGTTGAGCAATATAGCTCTTCATTAGTCGCTTGGGCAAATATCTTACTGTTGCGAGGGACTAACGGTCTGGTTGTTAGCTATTGAGCGCAGGCTTTATAAAATCGGGTAAATTTAGATTTAAATACCTCATCATTTACGGCTGCAAAGACACCTTCAACCCCGCCTCATTAAGAAACTCTTTTACCGTACTTTCAATTTGCTCAGGGCTATTCATCTGCAAAACCTGTTGCAGGAGCTGCTCAATATCAGCTCGGCTAACGGCGCGCAGCGTAGCTTTTATTCGCGGTAAGTTAGTGGCGTTCATCGATAGCATATCGTAGCCCATGGCTACTAATAACAATGCACCACTAGGTTCTCCTGCTAGTTCTCCACAGATCCCCACCTTTGTGCCAACGGCATGGGCTGCCGTTACGATTTCCTGCAAAGCGCGCAGTACCGCTGGGTGCAGAGCGTGGTAAATATTGGCTACGCGGCTGTTATTACGATCCACCGCCAGGAGATATTGGGTGAGGTCATTACTGCCCACCGATATAAAGTCTGCATGCACGGCGAGTTCCCGTACTTGGTAGACGGCGGAGGGTACTTCTACCATTACCCCGAGTGGGGGCATAACAATTTCGTAACCTTCTTCAAGCAACTCCCGGTAGGCTCTTTCCACCAGTTTGCGCGCGGCTTCGAGCTCGTTCAGGCCGCTGATCATGGGGAGCATAATGCGTAGGTTATTTAACCCCAGGCTGGCTTTCATCATGGCGCGTACTTGCGCCAGGAATATTTCCGGGTGGTCGAGAGTTACGCGAATGCCACGCCACCCCAGAAAGGGATTGGTTTCCTCTATAGGGAAATAGGCCAGTGCTTTATCGCCACCGATATCCAAGGTGCGCATTGTTACGGGAAGGGGGGCAAAGGCTTCCAGTTGCTCCCGGTAAATTTCCCGCTGCTCTTCCTCGGAGGGGAAGCGGTCTCGCAATAGGAAAGGTACTTCGGTGCGGAAAAGTCCTACTCCTTCAGCGCCGCGTTCCAGGGAGCGAACAACATCGGCCATCAGCCCAGTATTTACCATCAGGCGAATGCGGTGGCCATCGGAGGTGATTGCCGGGAGTTGTGCCAGATGGTCCAGGTTGCGGGCCAGTTGCTCCTCTTCTTTGACAATATCGTCGTAGCGACGTTTGAGTTCTGCGCCGGGGTGAATATGCAAGTCGCCTCGGTAGCCATCCACCACCATATCGACACCGTCGATGGTTTCGTAGGGTAGGTCCTGGACTCCCATTACTGCGGGCAGTCCCATGGCTCGGGCAATAATAGCCACATGGCTGTTGGAGGAGCCTTTAACGGATACGGCTCCGATCAGCTTTTCCCTGGGCACTTCTGCCAATACCGCTGCGGTTAGCTCTTCGCCGATCAGGATGGTGTTATCGGGGAAGTCCCGGTCGCTCTGCTGCTGTTGCCGCAGGTGCATCAGCACTCGGGCGCCCAGGTCGCGAACATCGGCGGCCCTATCGCGAAAGTAGGAGTCGGACATGGCTTCAAAGCGCCGCACATGTTCCAACATAACTTCGGCCCAGGCCCGCTGGGCACTTAGCTGTTGTTGGATGCGATCGCACACCTCGACGGCGAGGGAGCTGTCATCCAACATGCTGATATAGGCATCGAATAGCGCCCGTTCCTCGGGGCTGAGGTCGCTCTTCAGGCGCTCACCGACTTCGCGAATTTCATCTTGGGCGGCGGTCAGGGCCTGTTGGAACAGGGCCAGTTCAGTGTCCACATCCTCGCATTCGGAGTAGGGCACTGTGCCGAGATTCGCATGTGGGGTGACAATATGTACCCGCCCGATAGCCACACCGGGGGACGCAGCAATGCCAGAGAAGTGAGTTTCCCGTTGTTGCTTGCCAATACAGGCGAGAAGACCGGTGGCCTCGGCGTGGGCGATAACGCCAGCGAGCTGCGCCGAGAGGGTGACCAGGAAAGCTTCCTCCCACTCGTCGAATCGACGCTTCTCCTCTTGCTGCACAACTAGGACACCCAGTACGGCGCGGTGGTGAATAATCGGTGTGCCGAGAAAGGCGCTGAAGCGCTCTTCTCCTGTAGAGGGGAAATATTGGAAGGCGGGGTGGGCTTCGGCCCTTTCCAGGTTAATCGGCTCTTCGCGGGTAACTACATTGCCCACCAGTCCCTCGCCGGGGGCCAGGTGGACCTGGCCAACCGCTTTGGGGTTGAGGCCATCGGTGGCCATCAGGACATAGTTGCCGTGTTGCTTGTCGCGCAGGTATACGGAGCAGACGCGGGTGTGCATGATTTCCCGCACGCGATGCACAATGATTTCCAGCACCGCGGTGAGGTTCCGGGCGGCATTTACTTCCTGAACGATACTGCGCAGAGATCCGAGCAATGGCCTGTCCTCGCCAATCAACGGAGAAATTCGATGGCCCCGGAAAGTAGAATTTCGATGCTGATCGGGGCCATTTTGTGAAGATACGCTGCTAACTACCCTGTGCGGTCAGCTGTCCTGTCCGCGCAGCCAGCGTCTCTCCAGCTGTATTTGTTGTGGGGCTAGCTCGGTCAGTGCGCGCCGGTATACTTCACGCTTAAAGGTCACCACTTTACTCAGTGGGTGCCAGTAGCTTACCCAGCGCCAGTGGTCGAATTCGGGTTTGTAACCATTGTCGAAGCTGATAGAGGCCTCTTCTGACTCGAGCCTCAGCAGGTACCACTTTTGCTTTTGCCCGATGCACAGTGGTTCGGAGCGACGTCGAATCAGCCTTTGAGGCAGGCGATAACGCAGCCAGCCACGGGTACAGGCAATCATACTGACTTGATCGCGAGTAAGGCCTACTTCCTCGTACAGTTCCCTATATAGCGCCTGTTCAGGGGTTTCGCCCGGATTAATACCACCCTGGGGAAATTGCCAGGCGTCCTTGCCACCTACCCGCCGCGCCCACAGTGCCTGACCGCGGGCGTTGAGCACGATAATACCGACATTGGGGCGGAACCCCTCGGCATCGATATTGCTGCTGCTCTCGCCACTCGTGCCCCGGTTCTTGTTACCGGCCGGGGCTTTATCATTGCGATTCGAATGCTTGGCGGGCTTACGGCGGTTCTTTCGTCCGGCCTGTGCCGGCTTGCCGTCGCCCAAAATACCATCCTCAATACTGTTGTGTGCGGCCGTGCGCTGCACTTACTTGTTCTGCATTGTTCCACAGCGGGGGGTTTACAGCAATTCAGTGACGCAGTCCGTGTGCTGTCGTGCGGCGCAAGGTAAAATTAGCGGCCGCGCTGGGGACGTTTCTGGCTTCCTGGCGGTCAAATACTTATGGGGAACCTATAGTTATGGGAGAGTCGACGGTGCACTTGGCAATCTTTGATCTGGATAACACGCTGATAGGTGGTGATAGCGATCATGCCTGGGGCGAATTTCTGGTGGAGCGCGAACATGTCGACGGGACCCGTTACCGCTCGGCTAACGATCGCTTTTATCAAGATTACCAGCGCGGTGAATTGGATATTTTTGCCTACCTGGAATTTGCCTTGGAGCCCCTGGCTCAGCTTTCCCGTGGCCAATTGGATAACTTGCAAAGCGAGTTTATGCAGGAAGTTATCAGTGAATTGTGGCTGCCTCGGGCCCAGGAGCTGATCGGCGAACACCGCCGCAAAGGCCACCACATCATGATTATCACTGCGACCAATCGCTTTGTGGTTGAGCCTATTGCCTCGCGCCTCGGTGTCGATACCCTGCTGGCCACTGAGCCTGAGGAGGATGAGGGGCGGTTCACCGGGAAGGTTGTTGGTGAACCCTGTTACCAGGGGGGGAAAGTTGTCCGGTTGCGCCAATGGTTGGCCCACAATCCGGAATACGCCAACAGTGAAAAGTGGTTCTACAGTGACTCCATCAATGATCTGCCCTTACTGGGCGAAGTTGAGCACCCAATTGCGGTGGACCCGGATGATCGCCTGCGCGCAGAAGCTGAGGCTCGCGGATGGCCGGTGATCAGTTTGCGGGAAGAGAGTGAGTAGGTGCTTGCCAGTATTTGTGAAATGCACAAGATGGGGAATTGAGTGAACGGATCTATTATCCAGTACCGGGCCCTGGCTGTTTTAATCGGGGCCCTGGCCGGACTTTCTGCCTGTGAACAAAAAGCGGTAGAAAAACCGCAGCAGGTATCGCAACAAAGTATTGCGCCGCAACCTGTGAATGAAAAGGCTGCGACCGAGTTATCCCTGGCAATTTGGCAGGCGGGTGAGGCCCAGGTTATCCACGCCCATGCTGCTGTTGAAACTTTGCAGCGTGAAGTGGATGGTCTTCTGGCTCAGCCGAATGAAAATAAGCTGGAAAATGCCAGGCTCGCCTGGCTGGATGCCCACAGGGAATTTGCTGCTGCACTGCCTTATATCCAGTTGGCTTTTTCTTCGGGAGAGTTGCGCAGCCAGGGTAGAAAATTACTGTTATCAGTAGATAGTTGGCCGGCCCAGGCGGGCTACCTGGATACAGTGCCGGGTTATTCTGAGAGCGGTATCGTTAACGATACGGCCATTGATCTGACTTTAACGAACTTGCGCAAGCAGCACCGCCTGACGGCACATGAAGAGGCAAGCACCGGTTTTCACGCCCTGGAAATCATGCTCTGGGGACCCACCAGCGAGCGGGTTGCGGAACAGTTTTTGGCTAAGTCCGATGGGGAAAAACCCGAGGCCCTGGCCGTCAATCGGCGCCGTGAACTAACCCGCTTGATCGTTAAAGGTGTGGAAGAGGATATGGCAGGCTTGGCCCGCCGTTGGCCGACGGCAGCCAACAGCCTGTCGCGGCCCTATCTATCCCTTGGCCCGGTTGCCCGATTGCAGCAAATCCGTGCAGCGCACACCCGGGTGATTGATGAGCAGCTGTTGCGCAGGTTGCCGGAGAGTTCTGAGAGCGATGTGGAAAGTAGCCGCGCTGCCGATTCAAAGCAGGCGATATTGGCGATTATGGCAACTCTCCAGTCAAACTGGATTCCCACTGGTGGGGGCGGCTTGGCGGAGCTGTTACTGGATAGACATCAGGTGACAGCTTTAGAGCAGGCTTTTGTGGATTTCGAGAGCTTGTTGTTGCAAATGGAAGACCCGATTGAACTGGCGGAGCTGACCCAATTGGCGCAGGCACGCAAACTTCTCGAGCGTATCGCCGGGTTGATGGCAGGTACTACCCAAGTGCCAGTATCCGATCAGGATGTGATGCCGGTTAGCTTACCGGTTGATGGTGAATAAATCTTGCTCTCACAGGCATAACAAAAAACCCGGCGACTGCCGGGTTTTTTGTATCTGTTGGGTGGGGATTACCAGCGACGTACAGGGCCAGTATCCACGTGTACGAAGTTACTCTTCGGGTAGTATCCGACACCGCCCGCTTTCAGGTTGAGTGCTGCCTGGCGCAACTTCGACAGGGACACACCCGGCATACGGATATCCAAGGCCATACCACGTGTGTGGTAACTGCGTTTCGCTACGCCTCGGCCAGCTGCACGCAGCTTGGCATTGGTTTTAGGTGAACGGTATCCAGAGATAATCTCAATGGTGCCGTTGTAATTGAACTTCTCCTTCAGCTTGTAGACGATATCTAGAAGCTTGGGGTCCATTCGGGTCACTTCGTTGGCGCGGTGGTCACGAAGCAATTTGTTGAACTGCTTCAGGCCTCCGCTGCTGTAATCTCCGTTAGTCCAGTAGGCGGCCTCCAGCTTCTCCCCGGTGTGCAGGTTGCGCATTTTCAGGGTGCGGGAGCTACCTACTTTTGCGAAAGTCGGTCCGGCGCTGACGGCCGCCGCAGTTGCGCAGGTCACTGCCAGGAATCGACGTCTGGATGGATTCTTCATAATTCCGCCTCGTCGTTAAATCTCTCGTCGGTTTGCCTTAGTTGGCGCAACCGGGTACGGCGGAAAATGTACAAAAAATAACCAGTTGTTACAAACCTGAAGCTGCTAATTCGGAAATAATTAGATGGCCCCGGTGGTATATTTTTTCTTTTCTGCTACCTGAAACCGGAATTTTTATTGCTGATCAGTCAACGGTGTTGAATAGGGAGGAGACAGCGTTGTCATTGCACGCTAATCACTAAAAAATTATTTTTCTGCGACTTATAAGTTTTATCGGGCTGTTTCGTCAGTGTACTTGGGAGCTATCCGATCACCTCTTCGGTCATGAGCTTGATAGCCTTCTTTATTAGTGGATGGTTTACCGATCTATATACAGAAGACAACCTAGATATAGAGAAGATAAGAATTTGTATGTACATGTATATACATGTGACTTAGGTGCTGCTAGCGTAGTATTTCTCCGGACATTCAGCTGTTTAGATTATCTGGCAGACCCTGGACCGCCCTATATTTGGGGGCGTATTGATCTCGATTTCCTGGAGCCCTCCAGTAGAAGCGGGCGATAAAGAGAAACCTGGAAAAATTAGATCCGGCCAGTATTGCTACCACGGTTGTGAATATGGCAACGCTCTAATTTTGTGATAACAAGGATGTAGTTTTCAAACCAAAGCCAGGGTTTAAATAGAAGTGTGAGTAGTGCTTTGAAAAATTAAATCAAACTTGCTTAGGTGGTTATTTTGACCGGTGTCTTTCAAGTTCTATTTCCTGGGGAGCTTTAGCGTTATAGAGCGCTGCCAGCGAAAATGAGAACAGGCAAAATCCTTTAGCGATACTTAATATTTTTCACTTGCCGATAGGCTCCCTAATTTGGATAAGGCTGTTCTTTGTCACGATGATAAATATCAGGGCGGAATTGGGGGCGCCCATCCCTATCTATCCAGGCGGTCATATAAACGATGTAAATACGGGGTGATCCCTTAATCTTTACATTCAGAGCATCGTGCCCATTGGCTGCCTGCGCTACCCGGGTTCTGTCCCACCCCTGGTCACGGAGAAGAAAATAAGCTAATTCTTCTGGTGCTTGTAGCCTTACGCATCCGTGACTTAATGCCCGCTGGCGAAGTTTAAACAGGCTTTGAGCCTGGGTGTCATGGAGAAAAATAGCCTGCTTATTGGGGATAACAAATTTCACTTTTCCCAGAGTATTCTCAGGGCCACTCAATTGCCTCAAAGTAGCGTGCCCACCGGCTGCCTTGGCAATAGTCTCCTCTGTAATAGGGGACGATTTACCGCTGCGATATTGCACTACTCGATAACCCCGCTTGTGCATGGCTGTTGGGTTGTGTCGTGCCTTGGGCAAAAGCTCGGTGACAAGAATACTTCGGGGGACAGTCCAGGTTGGGCTGAAAACAATATTGGTTATCCGCGTGCGTAAATTTGGTGTGCGCGTACTGCTTTTTCCCACGACGGTTTTCATATTGAGAGCGACCGAACCATCTTCAATAAGCTGCAATCGATAGTCGGGCACGTTGACGATTACGTAGCGATCATCCTCTGGGAGCTTTAGCTGCTCCCATCGGGATGCATTTAATTCCATTTGCTTAGCGCGTTCCATTGGCGATATAGCCAAGGCTGCAAGTGTGTCTTCATCGGCGATACCGGTAACGTTCAATCCGTGGCGTTCCTGAAAGCGCTCCACTGCAGCTTGGAGCGCACTGTCAAATCTTCGGGGGTCTTTTTGCGGAGCGGAAAGCGGCCCGGGCTGACCGTGATAATCCTTATACATTGCCAGTAAATTACGTAGTTGTAGGACACGAGGGCCTTTGTCTCCGGGCTGTAAAGTTTTTCCCTGGGTAATCGGTCGCCAGTTTTTCGCTAACAGTCGGTAGGCCTGAGCGGTATCGCGTAATTGCTGGGTCGAACTGATTGGCTCAATAATGATATCGGTCCGCCCAGTGAATGAAGCATTCAAAGGGCTGGCCGAGGCAATTACGAGGCTTATCAGTGCGGCGATGCCGAGCTGGAATGGGCCATTTGCCATACTGATAACTCAGTAGTCCCTGTAGCTCTCAATCCGCTTCACTCTGTTACCTCCTATTACTGATCCCGGTTATAGATATCCGGCCGAAACTGAAGCTGCCCATTTTCATCGATCCAGGCAGTCCAGTAAGCGATATAAACCGGTAGGGGATTTTTAAGGGCAACGCCATGGGTGCGACCACTTCCCAGCGCGCGATTGATGCGAGCATCACTCCACTTGTTTTGCTGAGCTAACATCATGCGAGCAAACTGCAATGGTTTTTCCAGACGAATACAACCGTGGCTAAAGGCCCTTTGTGATTTTTTAAATAAATGCTTGCTATTTGTGTCGTGTAGAAAAATGGCCTGCCGATTGGGGATAACAAATTTCACTCTTCCCAAAGCATTTCCCGGCCCGCCTTTTTGTTGCAGTGAAACTTGTCCTCGACGCACTGCGGCTACATTTCCACGAGTAAAAGGCACCGATCTGCCCCGATGATTCATCAGGCGATAACCTTTTGCCCTAAGGGCGGAACTGCCCTTGGGTAAAAGTTCCCGCAGCGCAATACTGGGCGGGACACGCCATACAGGATTAAATTCCAGTCGCGTCATACGGGTAGCGATTTGTGGTGTTTTGTGTTTTGGTTTTCCCACAACCACACGCATACGGAACTGCTCTTTATCGCCTTCAATTAGGCGCAAATTAAATTCCGGGACATTCACGATGATATAGCGAGGCCCTAAATCCTTGGGGAGTTGTTTCCAGCGTTCAATATTTGCTGCCAGAATTTTGGCAACTTTAGCTGGCGGGGTATTGAGTCGACTCCGGGTTCCCTCATCAACAAGTGCCGTTTGTTTTAATCCGTGACGTTTCTGAAACCGTTTAACGGCCTGCTGCAATTTTTTGTCGTAGACATCTGCTTTAGAAGTATCTGCTCCGTACTCTTCGGGGTGGTGATCACCATAGAGCATTAGCAGGCTTCTCAATTGCGCAACCCGGGGACTGCGACTGCCCGGTGCGATAGGTTGTCCAGCACTGAGCGGTTTCCAGTAGTTACCTTGTGCCAGGGTTTGGTAGCGTGCTAACGCTTCGCTGAGTAGGGAAAATTGCCTGCCCTGAGGTAAAAAAGGATCGCGACTGCCGATCAAGTCAGGTTCGACGGTATCTTTAGCTTCGGCGATTATTTGTGGTGAGTGAATGCCTATCGATATTGCTATGGCAATCGCAGCGGCACTCGCCCTGAGGGAGGTTAGTTGGTTGCGTGGCAAAAAAGCGCAAAGTGAATTGTTGGCAGCACCCATAAGTCACCCCTGCAAGCACTGAGAAATCAGTGAGATTTATCACTGTGCTCACATTGATAACTTGTGACTGATAGTCTTTAAATAATTTTCAGGAATGGCGCTGCTTAAGAAAGGCTAATTAATGGAATAACACGCTCAATAATTCCTTGGTTATAACCGGGGCGACGTATAGCCGCCCCGGTTTCTTTTAAAATTGATTATCGGTCAGTCCATCTTTGCCATAAATATCCGGGCGGAAGTTCAGGTTGCCCTGACCATCGACCCAGGCAGTCCAGTAGGTGATATAAACCTTCACCAGTTGGGACATATCCACTTCTGTGGTTTCCTCTCCTGTGGTCAATTGATCGATACGCCATTGATCCCAATCCCCTTGGGGACGAAGCAGCGCTTCGGCCAAGTGGCGGGGTTTTTCCAGGCGGATGCAGCCATGGCTATAGCCCCGTGAGGTCAGGGAAAAAAGTTTGCGCGCGCGCGTATCGTGCAGGTACACGTCGTGAATATTGGGGATTTCAAATTTGACACGTCCCAATATGTTTTCCTCACCGCCCATTTGGCGCATAAGGTAGGAACCCGCACCTGCAGCAGATAGGTTTTGCGGAGTTAGAGGCAGTTTTTCACCCCTACCGCTAATCACCCGGTATCCCATTTTTTCCATACCCGCTGGGTTTTTACGAGCTTTGGGGAGTATCTCATTTACCAGGATACTGCGCGGTACTGTCCAAGTGGGGTTAAAGACTACCTTGCTGACACGGGTGGTTATTTCAGGCGTTGCGTGCTTTTTCTTGCCGACGACCACATTCATCGCCAGTTTGACCTGGTCGTTTTCCACGTATTTGAGACGATACGCAGGAATATTGACCTGGATAAAGCGGCTGCCCAATTGTTCCGGCAACTCTTCGCGGCGCTTGATATTCATTTCCACAATGCGGGCGCGCGCAGCTGGGGATAAGTTCAGGCGCTTGCGAGTTGAGCGACCGACAATACCATCTGCTCTCAGGCCGTGACGTTTCTGGAAGCGCACCACCGCTTGGTGAAGGCCCCGATCGAAGCGATTGCGATCAGTGCCGCCGTAGCTGTAGTAAGACTGGTAATCACCGTATAGGGAGAGCAGGTTGCGCAGGAGGCCCACATGTGGGTGGCGTGCACCCATGGTCATGGCAGGGCCCGCCGGGATCGGACGCCAGCGACCGCTGGAGGAAATCTTGCGCAGTCGTTGCAGCTCACCGCGCAGCGCCCTTACATCGTTGCCATAGGGCCGGTTTTCCTCGTAGTAAGGCCCCTCACTGTTTTCAGATCTCACCGGTGGGGCGGCAGTATTTGACCGCCCCTGATTGTAATAAACACGGCTGCCGGAACCTGAGCCACTATTGTTGTCCCGGTAGGAACGGTATCGACTGCGCTCATAGGTGCGAGTGCTACCGGAATAATTGCGTCCTGAGTAATTGCCGGAAGTATCCGCATTGTATTCCCGCGAGTAATAGCGGCTGCGTACATTGCTGCCGAGATTGGCTGCGCGATCATATCCGCGGAAGTACTTGCGCCCGCTGGGTTCACTGGAAGCCTGCTGTTGAGCGGTGCTGGTAGCAACCAGGCGGAAACCTTCGCTATCCCGCAGAACCGGTGTGACACCCCGACGCGGGCGGGTTTTGGGCTTGAGCCTGTCCAGCTGGGTATCTTGCGCGTAGGAGACAAAGGCATCGGTCAGTAAGATATCCAATACTGCAGCCATCTGAAGCCGTTGTGGAGTATCGCGGAGGGTGCGATCGAAGTACCCCAGGTGGTAGCGGTAGTCGACCATGCTGCTCGGATTGCCGGAGCTGGCAGCTGTGAGTTGTTTCAGCAGGTCATTGGCACTATCACTTAGGCTGTAGTTATCGAACCAAAGCAAGCGGTAATCCGTGCGCTGGTAGATCTTGCGCACAGCGGCGGGGTTAAAAATGGGGTCCTGGGCTGGCCAGGCATCAGGGTTTTCCTCCAGCCAGTGCACTAAATGAGGGCGAACAGCGTTCTCCGGTAAAACGGGTACGGTCTTCTGGTTTGCTGCGAAAGCATAATAAAGAATGAAGACACAGAGACTACCCAGTGTCAGCAGTGGAAGTACAGATTTGCGTCTACGATGCTCGGGGTTGAAATACGACATGGTACCTCAGCGATTCTGCGGGGGCCCGGTGCGATATTTTGGAAAATGCCGGGCGCCAGATCGTTCATACCTTCCCAACCTGTGGCGAGCCCATCCAGATACTCAGGGATATTATCGGTGACTCGCACGTGTCATGCGTCCCGCGCGACTTCCTTTTATTAAGACTGCTGTCGGTGTCCTGCTTGCGCGAAACTCAACCAACTTCAGTCTGTGAAAGTAAGTATGGCAATAAATGCAAAATTTGCTTGGCGCTTCATTCTTTTTAGAGTAAGGATTTGCGAATGATGAGTTTTGCGTCAAATTTTCCGCTCGTGGGTGAAAAAGGGGCGTGTTTACTGGGGCTTATTTGAATATGGTGCAGAGGCTTGCACAAAAAGTTATGCACAATTTCTCTGCCATTAGCATTGAGCCCGCTTAATTGGGCGACTTAGTAGTGAAGTAGCGCAGGGGGCCATTTTCATTGCCCTGTATAAAAGTCTGCTCCCAAAGTTGGCCACACCCCCTCTGGTCGATGGTGATTACGGTGCTCGCGCGGGTGCCGTAGCCTCCATTGCGAAGCATTGGTTCTGTCGCCGAGCTATTGGCATCAATTTGAATGAAT
Source organism: Microbulbifer maximicatervae (SeqCode) (assembly GCF_052467225.1). Classification (NCBI taxonomy): domain Bacteria; kingdom Pseudomonadati; phylum Pseudomonadota; class Gammaproteobacteria; order Cellvibrionales; family Microbulbiferaceae; genus Microbulbifer; species Microbulbifer maximicatervae (SeqCode). The sequence continues at coordinate 1,034,691 of NZ_CP174303.1, forward strand.
ATAGGAGAGAGTGCCCGCTCAATCTTCAGTGGCAGTCCAGTATGGGGGAGTTGTTGGTCCGGCGCGGGGGTGCGATCTTTGAGTAGTGCCAGGGCTGGCTCCACAAAGCTCTCGATTGTTACCAGCTGGTCGGCCGCAGGTATTATTTCTGCCAGCCCCGCTTTGCCCCTCTCCACCTTTGGCCAGGGTTCGTCCGGTGCGCCGTTGGAGATACCGTGAATACCCGGTTCAAACGTAAATGGCTTGTGCCGGTTTCCGGCACAGAAGAGAGTGTTTTGATTCTCAACATCAAACAGCAGGGCGTTAAAGCCCCGGTACTGCTGGGATTCCAGGTAGTGGATGAAATGCTCAGGGCTAATTTGTTGGCTGAGGAATTTCTGCGGTATTTCCCCGCGGGATAGCGCTCCTACAGGTTCCGGTGTTCCAGGTTCCCGGATATTGGTTACAGCGGCGACCCGACCGGGGGAGACGCCGGCCCATGTTCCCTGGGCTTCAAGGTCTCTACCCGCAATTAGTCCGGTCCCTGGCCAGCGCGCCGCTGCAGCGGTTGGCCGTTGATAGAACTCATCCCGATTGGCGATCAACAGCAGCGGGTATTGCGGGTGGCATTGATAGGCGAATAGCAGTAGACACATGGGGATCTTCCCTAGGGGCAAGCTGCTCTTCCACAGCGGGGGGCTTTACGACCATAATACGCCCTTTATTGGCAATCGCGATTCCCCCATGCTGACCTATCCCGAAATTGACCCGGTAGCCTTTGCAATAGGCCCCTTAAAAGTGCACTGGTATGGGCTGATGTACTTGGCTGGCTTTGTCGCGGCCTGGTGGTTGGCATTGCGCCGAAGTGCCAAACCCTGGTCACCGGTTATTAAATCCGAAGTTGAGGACTTGATTCTCTACTGTGCCATTGGTGTCGTTATCGGTGGCCGCTTGGGGTACATGTTCTTTTATAACTTCCCCCAGTTGCTCGAAGACCCGATATCACTGATCCGGCTGTGGGAAGGGGGGATGAGCTTCCACGGCGGGCTGATAGGGGTAATGTTGGCCACGGCACTCTACGCACGCAAAATTGGTACAACCTTCCCGGCTCTAATTGATTTCGTTGCTCCTCTGGTGCCCATAGGTCTTGGGCTTGGGCGGATCGGTAATTTTATTGGCCAGGAGCTTTGGGGGCGTGAAACTGAAGGCCCTTGGGGCATGGTCTTTCCAAAGGACCCGGACCTTCTGGTCCGGCACCCATCCCAGCTGTATCAAGCCTTCCTTGAGGGGCTGGTTCTCTTTGCGCTGCTCTGGTGGTTCTCCAGTAAGCCGCGCCCTCGACTCGCGGTGGGCGGTATGTTCGTGACGCTCTACGGTGTATTCCGCTTCCTGGTGGAGTTTGTCAGGGAGCCCGATGGGCATATTGGTTTTGATTTATTTGGATGGATGACTCGTGGGCAGCTTTTGAGCCTGCCAATGATTATTGCCGGCATCGCATTGCTGGTGTGGAGTTATAAAACTCAGCCGCTTCCCGAGGGGCGAACTGAGCAGAAAGGTAAGAAAGCAGGGTCTTCCCGAGTTAAAGGCGGAGCATAGCAGTAGATGAAGCAGTATCTCGATCTAATGCGCCATGTGCGCGATAACGGCACCGTTAAAGGTGACCGCACCGGCACTGGTACTCTCAGTGTGTTTGGCTATCAAATGCGCTTTAATTTGGCGGAGGGTTTTCCGCTGATCACCACTAAAAAGTGCCATTTACGCTCGATTATTCACGAACTTCTGTGGTTTTTGCAGGGGGATACCAATATCCGCTATCTGCAGGACAATAAGGTGCGGATTTGGGATGAGTGGGCGACAGAGGACGGTGATCTGGGCCCTGTATATGGCCATCAATGGCGCTCCTGGCCCACTTCTGATGGTCGCCAGATCGACCAGATTGAGCAGTTGGTACACCAGTTGAAAACCCGCCCGGACTCCCGGCGCCTGATGGTTAGTGCCTGGAACCCTGCGGATCTGCCAGATGAAGGTGTTTCACCTGCTGATAATGCTCGTGAAGGGCGCATGGCCCTGGCTCCCTGCCATGCCCTGTTCCAGTTCTATGTCGCTGATGGCAAGTTGTCCTGCCAGCTGTACCAGCGAAGCGCAGATATTTTCCTGGGGGTGCCTTTCAATATCGCCTCATACAGCCTGCTGACCCTTATGCTGGCACAGGTATGCGGTTTGAAGCCCGGCGATTTTATCCACACCTTTGGTGATGCTCACCTCTACTCCAACCATATGGAGCAGGTCGAACTGCAATTGCAGCGCGACCCTCTGCCTCTGCCACAAATGCACTTGAATCCAGATGTGAAAGATCTGTTTTCTTTCCGCTTCGAGGACTTTGAGCTCAAAGGTTACGAAGCCTATCCACATATTCCGGCACCTGTAGCGGTTTAAGGGGCAGTAATGACGGTTTCTATTGCTTTGATTGCGGCAGTTGCCCGCAATGGTGCTATCGGCAAGGATAATGAACTCCCCTGGCGCATCTCCGGCGATCTGCAGTTTTTTAAGCGGACCACTATGGGAAAGCCAGTAGTAATGGGACGAAAGACCTTTGAGTCTATTGGTCGCCCACTTCCGGGGCGTGTCAATATTGTCATTACGCGTAATGCTGACTGGGTTGCGGATGGCGTTGAGGTGGTCCAGTCTCTGGATAAAGCCCTGAGTCTGGCCCAAAGCTGCGCTAAGGACAGCGGCGCCACTGAAGTGATGGTTATTGGAGGGGCACAAATTTATCGTCAGGCACTGCCTCTGGCTGCCCGCTTATATGTCACCGAAGTTGACGCAAATATCGACGGGGATGCATACTTTCCCGACATGGATGACTCATGGGTCGAGTCGGCACGAGAGTGTTACCCGGCCTCGGACAGGAATGAGTACAACTACTCATTAGTCCAATATGACAGATTTAAATAAAAACAATTTGATCAAAAGTTGATCGATCTGTTAAATTCTCCAACAGCTTACACAAGGAACGTCGCCGCTAATGTGTGCAAGTAACCCGGGAATGTTACCCAAGTGTTACCTTGCTACCCAAGCGGGCCGATGCTGGCAATCGGCATTTGAATAATCAAATCGGCTGTTTACAATGTGCGGCTCTTAGCTGTCTTCTAACCAATGTTTTTAAAACAAAAGGACACCGCGTTGTGGCAGCTAACTCATCGCGACCATGTTGTGAAATATTGAACCCACTGGGGGGTCTAATGAAAACCAAGCGATTCATGGCTGTGGCGCTGACCACTGCGCTGTCTGCCGGCGCGCTCTACGGCAGCGTAGCCACTGCGGATACTCTCGATAACGTACTCGCCGTCGGCCAGCAGAAAACCACTGCGGCCCAGGCATCGCAAAAACGCATCGACAAGATTGCCGACGAAACCAGCAGCCTGCTGCAGGACTTCAAGGTGGTTAATAAAGAAATCGATGGTCTGCGCGTATACAACCGTCAGCTGGAAAAGCAGCTGGCCAACCAGCTCGAAGTTATCAATGAGCTGGACGAGTCTATTGCCAACGTTACTGTCATTGAACGTCAGATTCAGCCGCTGATTCTGCGTATGCTGGAAGGTCTGGAGCAGTTCATTGAGCTGGACGCACCGTTCAAGCTCGAAGAGCGTATGGCGAACCTCAACGGTGTTAAGAGCACCATGGACCGTTCCGATGTAAGTGTTGCGGAGAAATTCCGCCAGGTACTAGAGCTGTACAACTTCGAAGCGGAATACGCCCGTAAGATCGACTCTTACCGCGATACTCTGACCGTTGCTGGTCAGGAGCGCGAGGTGAGCGTTCTGCAAATCGGCCGTATCGCCCTGCTGGCTCAGACTACTGATGCAGAAATTGCCCTCGCATATGACAAAGCGCAAAAAGCGTGGGTTGAGATCGACGCTGGTGAATACCGCCGCGCTCTCATGAACGGTCTGAAAATTGCCAAGAAGCAGGCCACTATCGACATCATGACCATGCCGATCCCGGCTCCGGAGGCAGCGCAATGAAAACCTCTTTCGCCAAACGCGTTTTAGTAGCGGCAGCAGCTGGCCTGATCAGCTTCTCCGCGGTTGCTCAAGAGAAGGCCTCTTCTCTGGACGACCTGCTGAAAATGGTTCAGCAATCCAAAGTTGCCGAGTCCAAAGAACACAAGCAGCGTGAAGCTGAGTTCCGCCGTCAGAAGGCGAACCAGAATGCTCTGCTGAACCAAGCTAAGAATACTCGCACCGCTGAAGAAAAACGCTCTGCTGAACTGGAAAAGAAATACCAGGAGCAGGAAGTCGCTGTTGATCAGAAGCGTCAGCAACTGGACCAGCGCCTGGGTTCCTTGAAGGAACTGTTTGGCCATATGTCCTCTACTGCTGCTGACCTGCGTGCCAATATCGGTTCCTCTCTGGTTTCCGCTCAATACCCTAACCGTACTGAGTTCATCGATGGTCTTCTGGCCAAAATGAATAGTGCTACCCAGCTGCCGACTATCGAAGAGATCGAGCGTCTGTGGTTTGAGATTCAGCGCGAAACCGTTGAGTCCGGCAAGATCGTTAAGTTCAACGCAACTGTGATCAAGCCCAACGGCGAGCAAGCTGAGCAGGAAGTGGTTCGTGTAGGTAACTTCAACCTGGTTTCCAACGGTAAATACCTGGAAATGAACAATGCCTACAAAATGGCTGAGCTGATCCGTCAGCCGGATGCCAAGTTCCAAGGCATGGCTGAAGCTCTGCAAGCTTCTACCAGCGGCTTCAGTGCCTTCGGTGTAGACCCGACTGGCCCTACCGGTGGTTCCTACCTGAAAGCCATGATCAACAGCCCGGACATCGTAGAGCGCTGGCACCAGGGTGGTATCGTGGGCTACATCATCTCCGCAGTTGGTGCCTTCGCAATGCTGCTGGCTATCTTCCGCCTGATCGTTCTGACCGGTGTTAGCGGCAAAGTAAATGCACAGTTGCGCTCTTCTACCCCGAACACCAATAACCCGCTGGGCCGCGTACTGTCTGTTGCGGAAGAGAACAAGGGTGTAGACGGTGAAACCCTCGAACTGAAGATGGAAGAAGCGGTACTGAAAGAGCGTCCGGCGATCGAATCCGGCCTCAACCTGCTGAAGATCATCGCCATGGTTGCTCCGCTGCTGGGTCTGCTGGGTACCGTTACCGGTATGATCATCACCTTCCAGGCGATCACTATCTTTGGTGCGGGCGATCCCAAGGCAATGGCCGGCGGTATTTCCTCAGCCCTGATCACTACTGTTCTCGGTCTGGTTGTGGCTATCCCAACCGTTCTGATGCACACCGTAGTTAATGGCCGTGCCAAGCGTGTCCTGCACATTCTGGAAGAGCAGAGTGCTGGTATCGTGGCAGAAAACGCCGAGCGCAAATAAGAGGAGGCGGCAACATGCACGCATTAAATGACGCATGGGCCGCCGTCAACGCCTTTATGGCGTCGGGCGGGCCAGTACTGTTCCTGATCGCCGGCCTGACCTTCTTTATGTGGACGCTGATTTTTGAACGTATTTTCTACTTTAACAAAGGGTTGAAAAGTGACGTTCAGGGTGCGGTAGACCAGTGGGAGGGGCGCGGTGAGCGCAAATCCTGGGGTTCGCACCAGATCCGTTATGCAATGATTTCCCGGGTATCCGAGAAAATTCAGGACAATATGGACATGATCCAAGCCTGTGTCGCCCTGGCCCCTCTGTTTGGGCTGCTGGGTACGGTTTGGGGCATGATCAACGTGTTCGATGTTCTCGCGATTACAGGTGGTGGCGACGCCAAGCAGATGGCCAGTGGTGTATCCATGGCAACTATCCCGACAATGGCGGGTATGGTTGCGGCCCTGTCAGGTGTATTTGCCAATACCTACCTCGCCCGTAAAGCTGAGCGTGAAACCCAGCTGCTCGAAGATCATCTGACAATGGATCACTAAGCATCCACCAGCGAATAAGCCAGCTTATTTGCTGTGAAGGTTTAGCCAAGCCAGATACTTTCGCCGGGGGCTCCCCGAGCCCCCGCTGGAAAAGTTCGCTAAGAGAGTTGCTATGAGCAAAAGACAAAATACGGCAGAAGAAGAAGCCGGCGCAATTGACCTCACGCCCATGCTGGACGTGGTGTTTATCATGCTGATCTTCTTTATCGTCACTGCGACCTTTATCAAGGAGCCGGGTGCTGATGTTGAGAAGCCGGAAGCGACAACCGCTGAACTCAAGGCCGCCTCTATTCTGGTAGCGATCAACGACAGTGACGAGGTCTGGATTGCCAAAGAGAAGGTCGATGAGCGTCAGGTACGAATTGTCCTGGAGCGTCTCTACTCGGAAAACCCGAAAGGGTGGTTGGTAATTCAGCCCGATAAGGGAGCAAGTATTGAGAAGATTGCCCTGATTGCAGACGCAGCCAGGAAGATTGGTATCAAGAAAGTTTCCGTCGCTACAGAGAAGAGTTAACAGCTATGAATCCGGTAAGACTTCTTGGGGCAGGTACGCTGGCGTTAGCCACAACCTTTGGCCTCATCTTCACCATGCATCAGCTGATTGCGGCAAACATGAAGGCTCCAGAGGATAAGGAGCAGTTCAAGGTTGCCGATGTGGTGATGCCTGAGACGAAGATTGAAACACAGTACGACACCGCCAAGCCGGTAAAACCAGACGAGCCAGAGACTCCGCCACCGGAGATGCCGGAGCCCGACTTTGAGGAGCCGAATATTGATGGCAACATCAGTATCGCCGCTCCGAAAGCAGGAGGTGGGGTTAAGCTGTCTGGCTTCAGTTTTGGTGAAGGTGACTACCTACCGATCGTAAAAGTACAGCCTCAGTACCCCCGTCGCGCTCTACAGCGCGGTATGGAAGGCTATGTAATCGTTGAGTACACAGTGACGACAAACGGTTCTGTACGCGACCCGATCGTAATTGAGGCGTTTACGCTGCAAGGTAAACCGACCACGGTTTTCAATCGGGCTGCTCTGAAGTCCGCGCTGAAGTACAAGTACAAGCCGCGGGTAGTCGATGGCAAGCCGACCGAGGTTCCTAATGTTAGGACTAAGATCAGCTTTAACATGGCTAAGGACTAAAAAGGGGAAGCACTATGAAGTTGACGACCATCACTAAAGGTTTGTCCAAGTTCGCTCTGCGCACGTCAGTAGCGCTACCCTTGGTTCTGGCACCGACGGTCAGCGTTACCGTGCTGGATGCGGTGGGTGTATCAGCACCTTTCGCCTCTGCACAGGCGCAGGAACAAAAAAAGCCGAGCAAAGAAAAAACCCGTAAAGTTCCGGCGATGCGCGAAGTGGCGTATAAGAAGCTGGAAAAAGCCCAGGAAGCTGCGGATGCAGAGGATTGGGCAGCGGCACTAGTTGCACTGCAAGATATGGATGCAGCTAAGAAGCGCTTCAACGGCTATGAAATTGCCCAGATGTATAACTTTTTCGGTGTTGTTTACTACAGCACTGAGCGTTACAAAGAGGCGATTCCCTACTTTAAAAAGGTTCTGGACCAGGGTGAAAAAAACCTGCCGGTAGCTTTAGAAGTAGGCACTTTGTTTACACTGGCTCAGCTGTATTTTGTCACTGAGGATTACAAGCAGGCGATTAACTACCTAAACAAGTGGTTTAAGGTCTCCGATCGCATCACTGCGGACTCCTATGCCTTGCGCGCCCAGGCTTACAATCAGACTGGTAACCAGGACAAGGCCCTCGCGGATATCAATATCGCGGTATCCATGTACGAGAAAGAGAGCAAAACACCCAAGGAGAGTTGGTACGGATTGCAGCAGTACGTTTATTTCGAGCGCAACGACTACAAGAGCGTAGCCGCTGTTCTGGAAAAACTGGTGCAGTACTATCCTAAGCCGGTGTACTACAAAACGCTGGCTGCCATGTACGGTGAGCTCAAGCGTGACAAGGATCAGCTGCATATGATGGAAGCTGCTTACCTTGCCGGTGCACTGGAGAAAGATAGAGATCTGCTGAATATGGGGTATCTCTTTATGGGGCATGAAATGCCTTATAAAGGAGCCAAGGTGATTGCCAAGGGTATTCAAGACAAGAAGATCCCGCGCACGGCTAAAAACCTGGAAACCCTGGCCCAGGCATACCAGATGGCACAGGAGCTGCAAAAGGCGATTCCACAGCTGGAAGCGGCTGCACAGCTTTCCGATAAAGGTGAGATCTATTCACGCCTGGCCGGTATTTACCTGGATTTGGATCAGAACGAAAAAGCCATCGCTATGGGTAAAAAAGCCCTGGCAAAAGGCGGTATCAAGCGGGTTGACCAACTGCATATCGTAATGGGTATGGCAAATGCCAACCTGAAGCGTTATGACTCATCGTTAAAGAGCCTCAAGCTTGCACTGAAAGATGAACGCTCTGAGAAGTTCGCCAAACAGTGGATTACCTTTGTTGAGGGTGAAAAGAAGCGTGAAGAGCAGTTAGCCATCTAAAGCTGACCCGCTTTCCAGGTTTCTTAAAAGGCCGCACAGAAATGTGCGGCTTTTTTTATGCTTGCCTTCTGCCGTATGCCGATACAAAATTTTGATACAACCTGTATTAACAGACTATTTGCATTTTTTTGTAAATTGGCTAATGATTACTGGCAGCTGATCAGCTTTTCCATTTTCGGCATATGAATGCCGCTTATCGCACCCTAACAATAATAGGAGAGGTGTTATGGACAGAGCTTGCCAGTCGATTTCCAACCCCTTATTTTTCCCCCCACATTTACTCGCGGGTTACACAAAGAGTCTGGGTTTTGCCGCTGCAATCACAGTTGGATTGATCTTTTTGATGAGTCAACTAGTAGCTACTGATATCGAGGAGCCCAAAGTTAGTTTGTTGCCTGCGATAAAACCGGTACATATGCCAAAAAAAGAGATTGTTACCCAAACTTATGAGGAGCCTACACCGCCGCAAGCTGTGCTGGAGCAGCCGACGATGCGGGTTGAGGAAACTGAGGTAGCACCGGTTACGATGAATGTGGTGATTGGTACGCCCACTCCAGTCACTTCTACTGGGGTGCAAATATCGCGCGACCCCTTACCAGTTTATAAAGCTAAACCGCGATACCCCAATGCGGCACTGCGCAGGGGGATAGAGGGGTATGCCGTTGTAGAATTTACGGTAACCAAAACGGGGGCGGTACGTGATGCTCGCGTGGTTGGGGGCTATGACTCTAATGGTAACCCCACGAGCGTATTTGATCGCTCAGCTGTAGCCGCGGCAGAACGGTTTAAGTATCGACCCCAAATGGAGAATGGCCAACCAGTGGAACGCTACGGGGTACGCAATCGAATCAGTTACAAAATAGCGGAATAAAAAAACGGCCCTTTGGGGCCGTTTTGTTTAGAACAGTTTTAATCAGTCAATTTCCCTCACCGCCCCGCGGTCTGCACTGGTGGCAAGCATGGCATAGGCTTTCAGTGCTTTGCTGACTTTACGAGGGCGCTTTTCGATGGGCTTCCATCCATTGGGGTTTTCTTCCATTTCTTGGCGCCGCTTATCGAGTTCACTTTCCTCAATAGCGATTTCAATTTTCCTCGTTGGAATATTAATACGTATTAGATCGCCATTGCGCACGAGAGCGATGTTACCTCCAGACGCCGCCTCCGGTGAAACATGTCCAATAGAGAGGCCCGAAGTTCCTCCTGAGAAGCGGCCATCGGTAATCAATGCGCAGTGCTCACCGAGTCCTTTGGACTTTAAATAACTGGTGGGGTAAAGCATCTCTTGCATTCCAGGTCCACCTTTAGGACCCTCATAGCGAACGATAACAGCCTCCCCTTTACTGACCTTCCCTTCGAGGATATTGGAAACCGCCTCTTCCTGGCTTTCTACTACATGGGCGGGGCCTTCGAACTTCCACAGCGACTCATCGACGCCGGAAGTCTTCACTACACAGCCATTGGGGGCCAGGTTACCAAAGAGAACGGCGAGCCCTCCCTCAGAGGAGTAGGCGTGCTCCGCAGAACGGATACAGCCGCGCTGGCGATCGGCATCTAAAGTGGACCAGCGGCAATCCTGGCTGAAAGCTGTTTGCGTGGGAATGCCTGCGGGGCCCGCGCGATAGAATTCCAGTACAGATTGGTCGTCCGTGCGGCAAATATCCCAGCGCGCCAGGGCATCGGCGAGTGAACCACCGTAGGCGGTTGGCAGCGAGGAGTCGATAAGACCTGCGGCCTCCAACTCCCCGAGGATGGCCATTACACCACCGGCGCGGTGTACATCTTCTATATGGTATTTCTCGGTATTGGGGGCAACCTTGCACAGCTGTGGAACCTCACGGGAGAGGCTGTCGATATCTTCCAGGGTAAAGTCAATCTCACCCTCTTGAGCAGTTGCCAGCAGGTGCAGGATGGTATTTGTGGAGCCTCCCATGGCGATATCGAGAGCCATGGCATTGCGGAAGGCTGTGCGGTTGGCGATGTTGCGCGGCAGGGCAGTTTCGTCATCCTGCTCATAGTAGCGTTTGGTCAGGGTTACGATCTCGCGGCCAGCGCGGAGGAATAGCTCCTTGCGGTCGGCGTGAGTCGCTAGCATGGTGCCGTTACCAGGGAGTGAAAGCCCCAGAGCCTCGGTCAGGCAGTTCATGGAGTTCGCTGTAAACATTCCTGAGCAGGAGCCGCAGGTCGGGCAGGCAGAGCGCTCATACTCAGCAACTTCCTCGTCGGAGGCCGTATCTGTAGCGGCGATCACCATAGCATCTACTAAGTCGAGCTTGTGGTCAGCCAGCTTGGTTTTGCCGGCCTCCATGGGGCCACCGGAGACAAAGATAACTGGAATGTTCAGGCGCATGGCTGCCATCATCATTCCCGGTGTGATCTTGTCACAGTTGGAGATACAAACCAGGGCGTCGGCACAGTGGGCATTGACCATATACTCCACTGAGTCAGCGATAATTTCGCGGCTGGGCAGGCTATAGAGCATGCCGTCGTGACCCATTGCGATACCGTCATCCACAGCGATCGTATTGAACTCCTTGGCCACGCCGCCGGCGCGTTCAATCTCCCTTGCGACAAGCTGACCCATATCTTTTAGGTGTACGTGTCCGGGGACAAACTGGGTAAAAGAGTTTGCGATGGCAATGATTGGCTTATGGAAGTCCTCGTCCGTCATACCGGTGGCACGCCACAAGGCGCGGGCTCCGGCCATATTGCGACCGGCGGTAGAGGTGCGGGAGCGGTATTGGGGCATAGTCACAGATTCCAGCTGGCAACAATGAATGCGCCAGCTTAGCAAAAAATGGACTTTCCTGGGATGTTTTTGCGCCCAAACTACCCATCAAAGGAGTAATAAGGATAAATATTTCAAATTTCTGTGACTAAGTGGACTGACTTTTCCCCAGGCGTTTACGCAGGATTCTCGAATTGCGCTGAATGTTGTACAGGGACTTTCGCGCGGTAGGCAGCTCACTGATACCGACTTGCTCAAAACCCTGCTCGATAAACCAGTGCTCTGTCTGGGTGGTGAGGACGTAGAGTTCATCAACCTGGACTGTTTGCGCCTGCCTCTCAAGGTGGCGCATCAGCTTGGCTCCACGCCCGCCACCGCGAAATTCTGGGTGGCTGGCAAGGCAGGCAACTTCGGCTGCTGTGGTAGTGCCCCTATCATCCTTAATGGGATACAGAGCAGCACAGGCAACTGGAGTACCATCCACTTCCACAAGCGTGAAGTGTTCAATTTCTGCCTCGAGCTTCTCACGGGAGCGCCGTACCAAAACGCCATCTTTCTCTAACGGACGAATCAGTCCAAGAATGCCGCCCACATCGGTAATTCGCGCTCTCCGCACAACTTCGTAGCTGTCCCGGTAAATCATGGTGCCGGCGCCTTCACGGCGGAATAGCTCCTGAATTAAGGCGCCGTTTTTACAAAAGCTAAGTAGATGTGTACGGGCGATCCCTGCATTACAGGCTCGAATGGCGCAGCGCAGAGTTGCGCTTTGCACCTTGGGTGAAACTTGCTCTGCCTGCAAAATACTCAATTCGTGTACCGAATTTCCGTCCACTTGGAGTTGCTCAGGTTCGCGGAATAGCACTAGTTTCTCGGCGCGCAATACCCTGGAAGCTTCAGCGGCCAGATCCAGGTAATTGATATTGAAAAGCTCCCCGGTCAGGGATGTGCCCAGGGGAGAAAGGAGTACCAGGGAACCCTGATCCAGGTTTTGTTCCAGAGTGCTGGTGTCCATACGTCGCACGGTGCCGGTCCAGCCCAGGTCCACGCCATCGAGCACGCCACTGGGGCGGGCGGTAACAAAATTGCCCGAGACTACCTTGAGGGCCGAACGCGCCATCGGTGAGTCTGGCAGTCCCTGGGAAAATGCGGCTTCAATATCGAAGCGCAGTTTACCCACGACAGACTTAACAATCTCCAATGTCTCTCGATTGGTAATACGCTGGTTCTCGTGAAACCGATTTTCTATGCCGCGCTCATCCAGGGCTCGATTAATTTGTTCCCGCGCGCCGTGCACAACAACCAAGCGAACCCCAAGGCTGGCGAGCAGCGCCATATCGTGTACTAGATTGCGGAAATTGGCGTGCTCTAAAGCGTCGCCGGGGATACCAATTACTAAAGTGCGACCGCGCAGGTCGTTGATGTAAGGTGCCGCGTGGCGAAACCAGTTCAGGGAGGCGTTATCGTCGCTCACTAATTCTTACCGTGTGCAAGTCTTGTGGTGTTAAAGCCCCGGAGGCTGTCGCAGGCAGATTAAAGGCAAAAGCGGCCAATCAAGTCGCGCAGAATGTTGACCATAGGGTTGATACGATCCAGGGCGAGAAATTCATCCGGCTGATGAGCTTGGTCAATATCGCCGGGGCCGAGCACGATAGTGTCAATATTCAAACTCTTCAAGTAGGGCGCTTCAGTACCAAAGGCAACACTTTCAGCGGGATGGCCACAAAGTTGTTCTGCGACTTTTACTAACTCTGAATGGGCATCCTGTTCAAAGGGCGCAGTGCCAGGGAATAAAGAGGCCACTTCCACCTGAATTTTATTGTCTTGTGGAATGGTAAGGATACGTTTGTTTAGTTCTTCCCGCAGGTCCGTAAGCTGCATTCCTGGCAACGGGCGAATATCAAACTGGAGTTCTGTGTGGCCGCAGATCCGATTGGGATTGTCACCCCCATGGATACAGCCTAAGTTCATCGTGGGTACTGGAACGGCGAATCCGGGGTTGTTGTATTTTTGCTGCCACTCTTTTCGCAGTGTTAATAGCTCACCGATAACTTTATGCATGGCCTCGAGCGCGTTGGCCCCTAAACTGGGATCTGATGAGTGGCCGGATTGCCCGGTAATACGCACAGCTTCCATCATAACGCCTTTGTGCATACGTATCGGGCGAAGCCCGGTGGGCTCACCAATTACCGCGTAGCGCGCTTGGGGTTTGCCAGCCTGCACCAGGGCGCGGGCACCACTCATACTTGTTTCTTCATCGGCTGTTGCCAAAACAATCAATGGTTTTTGTAGAGGCTTGTCGAGAAAAGTCTGCACGGCCTCAATAACCAGAGGGAAAAAACCCTTCATATCACTGGTGCCGAGACCGTATAAGCGGTTGTCGCGCTCTAAAACCTTAAAGGGGTCCGATTGCCAGCGCCCCGCATCAAAGGGGACTGTATCAGTATGTCCGGATAGAACGAGCCCGCCTCTATCACCACCTTTACCGCCGAGAGTAGCAATCATATTGGCTTTGTTGGGAGAGCCCTTTAAAGGCATTATCTCTACATTGAAACCAAGTCCTTCTAACCATCCACCCAGTAGCTCAACCACCGGGCGGTTACCCATATCCAGGGAAGGATCGGTTGCACTGACACTGGGGCAGGCAATCAGTTGATGTAATTGGGTCTTCAGGTCAGGTACTGCGATACTCGCCATGGTGACTTTCCCTACTCTTGTTGCGCCATTCATTCAAGATAACAGCGGCTCCGATCAGTCCTCCCCCAAGGGCGAGACGGGTTAGATCGGCATCCCGATTCCAGATTAACAGATTTACCAATAAGCCAGCGGGAATCAGTGCATTATTCATTGCGGCCAGGGTACCAGTAGAGACCTGCGTAGCACCCTTGTTCCACAAAAAGTACCCCAGACCTGATGCCACCAATCCCAGCCAGAGTAGAACACCCCATTGCTGTGAGCCCTGTGGGTACTGCGGTTTCCCAAGCAGGAGCCAGGCAATAACAGTGATCAAGCTGGCGCCGACAAAAAACCAAGCGAAGGTTTGTCTCGGGAGGAGGCCTTGCTCTCTGGACATCAGGCGCTTGTATGCCACCTGCCCCACGGCAAAACATAGGTTGGCACCCTGGACGACTGCAAACCCAATCCAAAAGTCGTTACTGGGAGAGCCCCAGCGAATAGTGGCTGCTCCCAATACGGCTACGGCTGCGATAGTGAGGTTCCAGACAGAAAAGTGCTTGTTAAGGAAGTCCTCAAGGGCGGTGATATACAGGGGAGTGAAAATAGTAAATAGAAGTACTTCGGGGACACTGAGCAGTAAGAATGACTGGTAGTAAAACAAGTACATCAGCCCCAGCTGTACAGCACCGATCACAATTAAACGTATCGCGGTACGGGGAGGGCAACACTTCCATTTCAGCATGGGTAGAAATACCGCTGTGGCAAGGAGCACCCGTGTCATTGCGGAAAAATAGCTATCCACCTGTCCGGCCAGGTAGACGCCTATCAAACTGAAGGAAAAGGCCCACAGAAGAGTGACAAACAACAGTAATGGCATCAGGGTGAATTCGCAGGCATAGATTGGTCGGCGGGCTCGGCCCAGTTTATTGCCCTAAATATTAATGCCAGAGGAGCGAAATAGATATCGACAGGGAGCCTTACTAAAGTGGTGGATATGAGGGGCATAAAAAAGGGGGCTTTAGCCCCCTTTGCTGATCTGCTCTGTGTGCTGCTTCGGTTTTAGCCGAACAAGCCTTTGAAGAAGTAGAAGAACAGGATCGCAATACCTGCACCCGCTGGGAGGGTGACTACCCAGGATGCGGCGATAGTGGTGATCATACGCAGGTTCAGTGCGCCAATACCCCGTGCGAGGCCAACACCCAATACCGCGCCCACCAGAGTGTGAGTCGTGGAAATTGGCAGGCCGGTACCAGATGCCAGTACGACGGTGGAGGCCGCACCCAGCTCGGCAGCGAAGCCACGGCTCGGGGTCAGCTCGGTGATTTTCTTACCGATAGTGGCCATTACCTTAAAGCCGTATGTCGCCAGGCCCACCACGATACCGATACCGCCGAGCAGTAATATCCAGGAAGGCATAGTGGATTTAACGGTGATAGCGCCGCTCTGGATGGTGTTAACTACGGCAGCCAGAGGACCAACGGCGTTGGCGACATCGTTGGAGCCGTGAGCGAAGGCCATGGCACAGGCGGTGAAGACCATCAGGATCGCAAATACGCGCTCGACGTTGGCGAAACGGTTTTCAGCTTCAGCTGCCGGGTCGCGCTGGACGCGCTTGAGCATGGTGACTCCGATACCGGCGACAGCAAGGCCCACCAGGGCGGCGATACCGGCATCCTGAATAAAGCTGAGCTGGATATTGGCATCTTTAAGAACGTGCTTGAGGCCCTTGGTAAGGGTCACCATGGCAATCATCCAGCCCACTGCAAACATGTAGAAGGGGATGTAGCGCTTGGCATTGTTGAAGGGGTCTTCCGTATCTAGGATCAGGCGCTGGACACTGCGGAATAACAGGAAAGAAAGGGTGCCCGCGAGAACCGGGGAGACCACCCAACTAGCCACGATGCTGCCCACTTTACCCCAGGCCACTGCATCTGGGGATATACCTACCGCAGAGAAGCCGACAATTGCGCCGACAATAGAGTGGGTGGTGGATACCGGCCAGCCGAGAATACTGGCTACCAGCAGCCAGGTGCCCGCCGCCAGCAGTGCCGAAAGCATACCGTATACCAACAGTTGCGGTTGGGCGGCGAAGACTTCAGAATCGATAATGCCTTTGCGGATAGTTGCGGTAACCTCTCCGCCTGCCAAATAGGCGCCGGCAAATTCAAAGATCATGGCGATAACAATCGCCTGCTTGATAGTCAGTGCACGGGAACCTACGGAGGTACCCATGGCGTTGGCTACGTCGTTGGCACCGACGCCCCAGGCCATAAAGAAGCCTGCCACACAGGCCAAAATCAATAATATATGGCCGTATTGACTAATAATTTCCACGCCAAACCCCCTAACGTGCTAACAACAACTGCAATCGGTTGCCCACGCTGTGGGCGCGATCGGCGAGTTCACCGATCCATTCAATAACCCGGTAGAGGAACATAACGTCCACCGGAGGTAAGTCTTTCTCAATAGCAAACAACGACGCGCGAATTTCGACTTCAAGCTTGTCTGACTTGCGCTCCAGTTCATCCAGCTCTTCGGTCATGCGTTTGGCGATATCCACCTCGCGCCCGGCAAAGCCGCTTTCCAGCAACTCGTCCAGTTCGTTGATCGCGCGCAGTGCCTGTGCAGAGGTGGCGACAGCGCTCTCCACAAAGGTGGTCATCAAGGATTGGAGAGATGCGGGAATCTGCATCTTCCTGCCTACAGCCAGACCAGCGATATCCTGGGCAGTGTTGGCTACCTCATCCTGGGCATGCAGCAATTCCAGCAAGTCGGTCCTGGACACTGGCATAAACAGGCTGTCCGGCAGATGCAGACGCAGGTCTCTCTTGATATCGTCAGCGCGATTCTCCGATGCGGAGATGCGCAGTTGGATCTGTTCTGCCTCTTTGAGGTCACCTTTGATCAGTGCTTCAAAGAAGGGGATCAGGTCAGCCGATGCCTCGTGGGCCGTAGCCATATGCTTCTCGATTGGCTTAATCGGAGAGCGGCCAAATAAGTTGGCAATATTCGACAGGGCCATGGTTAGCTCCATTGCTCAGAATGCGAAAACGGCGGCATGGTACCCCAATCGGGGCAACTTCGTAACAGTGCGTTAACAGCGCACTTTCACAGCTTGATGATAGGGCTACAATGCAACGTCGCCATATGAGAATAAAGGGGTTGCCAATGGCAGAGAGCAGAGTTGCAGACCGCATACTGGAACTGCGCGGATTACTGGAAGATTTGGTGGGGCAGGGCTTTATTAGCCGAGAGGATGCCAACCGCATTGTCGGGACTCCGCGGACAGCAGAACAGGCCCAGATGCACCCGCTCAGCTATATCGCCAGTTGTGACCTGGCCAACCGCAAGCAACCGGGTAGCCTGCTCAATAGTGAAACCCTCAGTGCCTGGTTAGCGGAGAGCTCTTCCCACCCCTTGTATCATATTGATCCTCTGAAGGTTAATGTGAGCGCTGTCACCGAGGTGATGAGCTTTCAATTTGCTAAGCGCCACCAAATCCTCTGTGTCGAGGCGAGTACCGAAGAGCTTCTGGTGGCGACAGCTCAACCGTTTACCCATGGCTGGGAGGAGCAGCTGGAACATACCACCGGCCGTAGAGTTCGCCGTGTGGTGGCTGATCCGGCCGATATCAAGCGACATTGCGTCGAATTTTACTCCCTTTCCAATTCAATCTCTGGCGCAAGCGGCCTTCAGGGAACCTCAGCGGCAAATAATTTTGAACAGTTGCTGGAGTTAGGCGCCTTAAAGGACCCTGAAGCTAACGATCAACACATCGTCAATATCGTCGATTGGTTGTTGCAGCACGCCTTTGACCAGCGCGCCAGTGATATCCATATTGAACCACGCCGGGAAGTGGGACGTATTCGCTTTCGTATCGATGGCGTATTGCACCCGATACATGAGCTTCCAGACCAGGTAAATGCTGCGGTTACCAGTCGCCTGAAAATCCTCGGGCGCATGAATGTGGCGGAGAAACGCAAACCTCAGGATGGCCGTATCAAGACAAAAAGGCCAGATGGCAGCGAAGTGGAGTTGCGCCTCTCCACACTTCCCACAGCCTTTGGCGAGAAGTTGGTAATGCGGATCTTCGATCCAGAGGTTCTCGCGCGATCTTATTCCGACCTGGGACTGGGTGGTGATGACTTGGCTCGCTGGCAGGCGATGCTGTCACGGCCCAATGGTATCGTACTGGTCACCGGTCCTACCGGTTCGGGAAAAACCACCACTTTGTATACAGGCCTCAAGCAGCTGGCGACTAGTGCGGTGAATGTCTCTACCGTTGAAGACCCTATCGAAATGGTGGAAGAGAGCTTTAACCAAACTCAGGTTCACCATGCTATTGGCTTTGATTTTGCTGCAGGTATCAGAACCCTGATGCGCCAGGATCCAGACATTATCATGGTGGGCGAGATTCGCGACTTGGAAACTGCTCAGATGGCGGTACAAGCGGCACTGACAGGCCACCTGGTTATCTCAACCCTACATACCAATGACGCTCCAACAGCGGTTACCCGCTTATTGGACCTGGGCTTGCCGCATTATTTATTGAAGTCCACCATTCTCGGGGTGATGGCCCAGCGCTTGGTACGGACACTATGTCCCAGTTGCAAGCAGGAGGACAAAATTGAAGAGGCCGATTGGCAGTCTCTGGTGAGACCCTGGAGAGCGCCGTTGCCGGAGAAAGTCTACCGGCCGGAAGGTTGCCTGGAATGTCGTAATACGGGCTATCGTGGGCGTCAGGGAATTTATGAAATCCTGCCATTTAGCGAGTCGGTACAAGCTATTGTCACCTCCGATTGTGATCTACAGCAACTGCGGCGCCAGGCGATGCGCGAAGGTATGAATAGTCTGAGGCTTTCCGGTGCGAAAAAAGTAGCGGCGGGTTTGACTACTGTGGCAGAGGTATTGAGGGTGGCCCCACCGCCGGATATCGCTTTCTAGCTTGGGTGGCCTCTCTGAGATAACTGTTTGAAGATGTAGAGGCCAGTGAAGTGACCTTATAGGAGGGCTTGCTCGGCCACTCATCATTATCCGATACCACCGCTAGCTATCGGAATGCCGATAGCTAGGCAGAATTGCCCGCTGATATTCGCACCAAGGATTGCCCCTCATGTTTGACAACATTCCGTGCCCAAAACCTATCCGCGCTCAACTTCAGTCACTTTGGCATGACTGGTGTGGACTGACGGAGGCCGCGCTTGTTGTTGAGGTGGAGAGCTTGCTGGCAGAGCCATTGCTTGCGCAAGGAGTGGCTCGGAGCTTAATTGGTTCAGAATTTTTTTATCAACAGTGCTGTCGCCGCCCAGAGCTTTTACGGGATTTGTTACTTAAACAAGATCTTGGGCTCACCCTCCCGACCATAGAAAGTGATGAGGAGTTAGATCTTCAATTGCGCTTATTGCGTAACCGGGCAACAGCTGAGGTCATATTTCGCGATTTTGCCGACCAGTGGGATATTCCCCAGGCATGTCTGCGCCTCAGTGAATTGGCAGAGCTATCTATTCGCACGGCGATGCAATGGCACCATGAAAAGTTAGTGGATCGCTATGGCGAGCCTCGTAGTAGAGCCGGCGATAGTCAGTCGATGGTGGTGTTGGGGATGGGCAAATTGGGAGCCCGGGAGCTCAATCTCTCATCGGATATTGACCTGATTTTTGCCTACCCTGAGCCTGGTTATACCGATGGCGAAAAGAGTGTAGAAAATCAGCAGTTTTTCCAAAAACTTGGCCAGCGTTTGATTAAATCGTTGGATGGAATCAATGCGGATGGTTTTGTTTTTCGTGTAGATATGCGTTTGCGTCCCTATGGTGACAGTGGTCCCCTGGTAAGCCATTTCGCTGCTCTGGAGGACTATTACCAGACTCAGGGGCGTGAATGGGAGCGCTACGCCATGGTCAAAGCTCGCCCTGTTGCTGGCAGGGAGGCGTTTTCTGAAGAGCTGATGGAGTTGTTGCGCCCATTTACTTATCGCCGCTATATCGATTTCAGTGCTATTGATGCTTTGCGTGAAATGAAAGCCTTGATACAGCGGCAAGTGCGCGCTCGCGGTTTAACGGACAATATCAAACTTGGGCGGGGCGGCATACGCGAGTTGGAATTTATTGCCCAGGCATTCCAGTTAATTCGCGGAGGGCGCGAACCCGCGCTGCGCGAGCGCAGCTTGCTCAAGCTACTGCCCCTTTTGGAAAGTGATGGCCATGTTGAACCGGGAGTGGCCAGTGAACTGACCAATTGTTATTTGTTGCTGCGGAGAGTTGAACACGCTCTTCAGGCATACCGGGATCAGCAGACACAGGCGCTCCCAGCTGAGGAGGAAGAAAGGGAAAAATTGGCATTTGCCCTGGGCCGCGATAATTGGGAGCAATTGGAGAGTGAGCTGGTCGATGTTCGTTCCTTAGTTGAGCGGGAGTTCGATACTGTAATCGCTCCACCAGAGGAGATGGCCGCCCCCAGTGTGGCTGAAGAGTGGCAGGGACTCTGGGCAAGTTGCGCCGATGAAACTGCGAATGAAGAGAATTTGCAGATTTTGGAAAGTGCAGGGTTTCTTCCTCCACCGCAGGCACTCGAGCACTTAAAGGAGCTGTGCCAGTCAACAATGGTTGCGGCACTACCTGCTTCTTCCCGTGCGCGCCTAGACCAATTTATGCCTACGCTACTGGCCGCAGCAGGGTTACAGGCTGATCCCTTGTTAGTGCTAACCCGTGTTTTACCTTTAGTGCGCTCAGTACTGCGTCGCAGTGCCTATCTCGTCCTGATTAATGAAAATCCCCCCGTGCTCAACCAGCTGGTGCGCCTCTGTAGTGCCAGTCCGTGGATTGCTGAGCAACTTGCGCGCCATCCAATTCTGCTGGATGAGTTACTGGATTCCCGCAGGTTACTGGCACCCTCTACGGCGGCAGATATTGCCAATGAGCTGCGTCTCGAATTGTTGCGGATCGATCCTGAAGATCTGGAATTGCAAATGGAGGCGCTTCGATATTTTAAACAGAGTCAAAGCCTGCGCATTGCGGCACAAGAGGTGAATGGTGCCCTGCCTTTGATGAAAGTCAGTGATTCCCTTACCTGGTTGGCAGAGGCGATATTGCAGCAGTCATTGCAACTCGCCTGGGCACAGATGGTGGATAAATACGGTGTGCCTGCGGGGGCCTCGGCAGAGGATATGCACTTTGCCATTATCGCCTACGGAAAGCTGGGGGGGTTGGAGCTTGGCCACGGTTCTGACCTGGATATTGTTTTTGTGCACGATGCAGATGCGATGCAGGTTACCGACGGTAAAACCAGTATTGATAACCTGAGCTTTTTTACCCGACTAGCACAGCGACTTATCCACATATTGCAAACCCGTACATTGAGCGGGCCTCTTTATGAGGTAGACACAAGACTGCGCCCTTCGGGTAATTCAGGACTCTTGGTGACTTCATTGGCTGCCTTTGAAAAATACCAGAGGGAGAGTGCCTGGACCTGGGAGCATCAGGCGCTGGTGAGAGCTCGATCTGTCGCCGGTAGTCTCCGCCTGAGTGAGTCGTTTCAACAGTTGCGTACGAAATTGCTTTGCCAGTCGCGAAAGAGCGATAAATTGCGTGATGAGGTGGTGGAAATGCGCAATAAAATGCGTGCGCACCTCGATAAGAGCAACGATAAAAAGTTTGATCTAAAGCACGGTGAGGGCGGTATTGTCGATATTGAATTTATGGTTCAATATGCTGCTCTGGCCTGGGCAAAAATTTCGCCCTCGATCGTGCGGTATACCGATAATATTCGCATTCTCGAAAGTCTAATTGACGCAGGCCTGATGCCGGCCCAACAAGCCGGACATCTGATCGACGCCTACAAAGCCTACCGATCTGAAGGTCATCGCCTGGCACTACAACAACTGCCAGGGATTGTGAGCGATGACCAATTCACAGCGGAAAGAAAGACCGTTCAAACAAACTGGCAGCAATTACTCGGTTAACACCGGGTTTCTACCTGCTGCCCGATTAAACTGTTTTTCAGGATTTGTAGGAGTTACCCATGTCTTTTGCCGACCGCGACGGCGTTATCTGGTTTGATGGTGAATTGGTTCCCTGGCGCGATGCCCGGGTGCATGTCCTCACTCATACCCTGCACTATGGAATGGGGGTGTTTGAAGGCGTACGGGCTTATGAAACCGGTAACGGCACCAGTATCTTTCGTTTGCAAGAGCACACCCGTCGGTTGTTTCGCTCTGCAAAAATAATGAATATCCCAATGCCCTACAGCACTGATGAGCTGAATGAAGCTCAGCGGCTTGTGGTGCGCGAAAATAACTTGCGCCAAGCTTACTTGAGACCAATGGTATTTTACGGGTCAGAGGGAATGGGGTTACGCGCAGAAAATCTTTCAACCCATGTGATTGTCGCTTCCTGGGAGTGGCCCAGCTACATGAGCCCCGAGGCGTTGGAGCAGGGGATTAAGGTGAATACCTCCTCATACACCCGACACCATGTGAATATCAGCATGTGTAAGGCGAAAGCCAATGGTAACTATATAAACTCGATGCTGGCGTTACAGGAGGCAGTGCGCAATGGCTGCGAGGAGGCGTTATTACTGGACCCCGAGGGTTATGTTGCTGAGGGTAGTGGAGAAAATGTCTTCATTGTTCGCGATGGGACTATTTATACCCCGGAGCTGACGTCGTGCCTGGATGGAATTACCCGAGATACAGTTATTGAGCTGGCACGGGAGTGCGGCTATAGGGTGCTAGAGAAGCGTATCACTCGGGACGAAGTCTATATCGCTGACGAAGCGTTTTTTACTGGCACAGCGGCGGAAGTATTGCCCATTAGTGAGTTGGATGGGCGTTCTATCGGCAGTGGTCGTCGCGGCCCTATTACCGGTCGTTTGCAAAACCTTTATTTTGATGTGGTACATGGGCGTAGTGCTGCGCATCGGGGTTGGCTCAGTGATGTAGCGGGCCAGGCAGAAGTAAAGATGCGAATAGCATGACAGAAAATAAAAACCCGGCAGATGCCGGGTTTTTATTTTAAGTAAGGCTTACTTAGTAAGAGCTGGTGGTGTCCGGGCGCCCTACGCAGTAATAATCAAAGCCTGCCTCGCGCATTTCCTCTGGTTCGTACTGGTTGCGTCCGTCAAACACAACCGGGGCACTGAGAGCACTGCTTACTTCATCGATATCAAGAGATTTGAACTGTTGCCATTCGGTCGCGACAATCAGGGCGTCGGCACCCTGTAAAGCCTCTGTCTTGGAGTCGCAAAGGGTCAGGTCTTCGCGATCGCCAAAAATTCGCTGACACTCCTCCATGGCCTCAGGGTCAAATGCTCGTACTTTCGCACCCTGCTCCCACAATCGAGCTAACAGCACACGGCTTGGGGCTTCGCGCATATCATCTGTATTGGGTTTGAATGACAGGCCCCAGAGCGCAAAAGTTTTGCCCTGAATATCTCCGTTAAAATGGCGTTGTATTTTTTCGGCGAGATAGTGTTTCTGGCGCTCGTTGCGGGATTCCACGGCGGCGAGAATATCTGCAGCAATGCCCAGCTGTTGAGCCGAGGAAATCAGGGCTTTCACATCTTTCGGGAAACAGGAGCCACCGTAGCCGATACCTGCGTAGATAAACTGGTAACCAACTCGTGGGTCTGAGCCGATTCCGGCCCGAACTGCTTCAATATCAGCGCCAACTTTATCGGCAATATTTGCCATCTCGTTCATAAAGCTGATTTTGGTCGCTAGCATGCAGTTGGCGGCATACTTGGTCAGCTCCGCGCTTTTAACGTCCATCACCAGGATTTTTTCGTGATTTCGGTTAAATGGTGCGTACAGGTGGCGAAGCTTCTGCTCTGATTCTTCTTCGGAGGTGCCGATAATAATTCGATCCGGGCGCATACAGTCATTGAGCGCCGAGCCCTCCTTGAGGAATTCAGGGTTGGAAATAATATCGAATGGCAGATCAGACCGGTCCAGTTTGGCGAGTTCCTCCTCAACGGCAGCCCGCACCTTATCGGCAGTCCCCACGGGTACTGTGGACTTATTGATAATGTATTTCTTGCACTCCATGTGTTTGGCAATGGTTCTGGCGACAGTCAACACATGGCGAAGGTCCGCCGAACCGTCCTCATCCGGGGGCGTACCTACGGCAATAAAGATCAATTCACCGTGTTCTACGCCGTAGGCGGCATCGGTTGAAAAGGACAGATTGCCGTTGGTGATACTGCTTTTCACCATAGGTTCGAGGCCGGGCTCATAGATAGGGATAACACCCTGCTTGAGACGATCGATCTTATCCGAGTCTATATCGATACAAACTACTTTATTGCCAGCTTCAGCTAAAACTGCTGCTTGCACCAGACCCACATAGCCGGTGCCAAAAACGGTTACATTCATCAGTGTGACTCTATCTCTCGACGGTTACTGTTTTGAGGATTGCTTTTTGGGAAAGTTTTACACTGCCCCGGGATCTGGTTTTCAAGATTACTTCGCGCCAGCAGAATAGCTAGGGGAATCCAGTAAAAGAACCAAATATAATTGGGTTTTGCCAAAGGTTGCTGGGCGTATGTCAGCATTGCCAATATACCGAACAGGAACCAGGTGAAGTACAAACCGGGGATCCAGCTCAGAAGCCTCTCTTTGGATCTCACTGTCCACAGGGCTGAGAGTCCTTGCCAGGCACAAGCGGCCACCCCCAATATCCCACTGAAGCGTGCGATATCCAGGAGGAAATTATGTGGATGGGGCACCATTCTGTTTAGCTCGATAAACTTCTTGTGCACTAGGCCTTGACCAAACAGTGGGGATTGCAGGAACTCTTCAAATGTCTTTTGCCAGAGTGTCATGCGAACGGAATAGGCACTACCCCGATGTAGAAGAGGCAGATCACCATACAGCGTAAAGTAGGCCAGGGGCAGCACACAAACTATGGCAACAACAACGAGTATCTTTAGCAGTCGTGAAAGATTGCCGAATACAACCAAAAAGATTGAGAAGCCCGCCATAACAATCGGTACTTTGGTTTGTGACAAAACTATATAGATACAGGAGGTGAGTAAACCTGCTCCTGATAGCCAGCGCCAAATACGGGGTTTTTGGTAGAGACCGTAGCAGCAAAAAAGGGCGTGGAAGCCGAACAGCATTCCTGTTTTATCAATATTGCCCTCTAGAGATATACCTCCAATCCGACGCAGATCTTGTAGGCTCCCCTCTAGGGCATAAGCAACTAATGAAGCAATGCCAGATAGCAGCCCAATCACAATAAGTGCGAGTAACAGCTGATGGAGGATAGTGTCGCCATACTGTTCCAGTAGGAAGTAGGTCGCACAGTAAAATAGAGACAGGTATAACACCAATTTCCAATAGTAATCAGGTTGCCTGTAAACGTCAGCGGTGTCAGGTGAGGCCCACAGGGTTGATAGCGCTAGTATGATTGGGAGGCTGCAAAAGGTTATAAATTGCCAAGAGAGCAGGAAGTGATAACTCTTTCTCCATGCCAGCAGTAAAAAGGCTGTGGGCAATAAAGTCAGGTAAAAACTGGTTTGTATCCCTGAAACCTTGGGAAAAATATAGAAGCCACATACCAGCAGAAATAGCCCCAGAAAGGCCCATTTAAGCAGACCTGAAATCCACAATGAGCTTTGCTGACGGTAAACGGGTTGAGAAAGCTTATTTAAAGTACTTCCAAGTTCAGGCATAGGTGCAACTGTCGGCCAAATAGAAAAGGTTGTATTAGGTGCGCGGAAATAGACTGTATGGTTGGATACTATATAAAAGTCTGTTGTCCATGAACGCTCGGAATTTGGTTTTTGGTGATAATTGCGGGGCTTTACACAAAGTAAAAGTGGATATCTGTTTTGTTGAGCGCTTCAGCTGGCCTCCTGAGGGCACGGATTTACAAGGCCACTTACCGGGTACCCCGCTAAGGTTTGAAGGGCAGTATACTGGATGTTTCGGGGCTCCCAAAGCCTTGTCACAGTGGCCTCTCTGATGGGGGGTAGGTACACTGCCTTATATTCCTATGTTTCAGCAGTTTAGGGTCCTATCTTGCAACTTACTATTTGGCGCTTTTTAGATGGCAACCGGGCCCATGAAAAGCAGAGCGCAGCTCTGATTGAAGGGATGCGCAGGAGCTATATCGGGGAGGTGCAGGTTTTTGATATATCGCCAGAATATACAGCCAGCCGTATTCTCCTAAAAGCTGGAGGGGAGCTGGAAGTGTTGCCAGCCCCCGACTTTCTGGTTGGCACAGGTCGCCGCAGCCGGCTTCCCATGTTATCTGCCCGTTGCCGGTTTGGTGGTCGCGCAGTGGCAATTAATCGCCCTTTGTTGCCCTACAGCTGGTTTGATTTTGCGGTCGTCCCCGAACACGACCGTCCGCCCCCTCTGCCTAATGTGATTGTGAGTCAGGGCGCACTGACTGAACCCCTCGAGAGTGATGTACTGCAGCCTGGAAGGGGGCTTATTTTATTGGGTGGACCCAGTAAGCATTACAGTTGGGATACCCTCTCAATCCGGGAGCAGGTCGAGAAATTATTAGCCCAACCCTTGAATTGGTGTATCTCTGACAGTCGGAGAACACCGGCGGGTACCATGGAGCAGCTGGAGAGAAGCGGTGTTGAGTTGGTTGACTGGCGCTCTTGTCCGACGGGCTGGCTTCAAAAGCAGTTGTCGGAAGCGGAGACAATCTGGGTTACAGAGGACAGTATCTCCATGCTATTCGAGTCGTTACAAAGTCGGGCCCAAGTCGGTGTGATTCGGGTTCCGAGTCGCAGCAAATCCAATAAAGTGCGTTCAGCGGTATTACGACTTTTGGATCAAGGTTTGGTTAGCGAAAAGCTTGAGGTGAAGGCAGGAGGCCAGCGTGCCCCCCTGGATCAATACCTATTGTGTGCTCAAGCATTGTTGCGTCGATCAGGGTTGCCAAGTCATTAGCGCTTTAGCCCCTCAGCTTCAAACTTTCGCCAGGGGGTTTCCTTATCGGAGATTTCCCACTCGACTCTCAGCCACATACGCTCGATACGGCGGCGGATATAGCGTCTCGCAAAGTAGCTGGAGACTTTTGGGAGGGGCAGGAAAGAAGCGCAACCCAGCCCATCAATCAGGTAGGTTTGAAGTTTGCCCTGCTCTTTTCGCAGGACTAGGTTGTGGGCAATCAGGTTCTTGGTGAGAACCTCATACTCAAGCAGCCACTCAGAAAAACGCTGTAAAGATGTACGTACCTCGACATTGAGACCGTATTTGTTCAGGTATTGGCGCAGGGTGGGCGCTGGATTTCCATCACTGTCCAGAATCATATCGGTGACAGCTGCGGGGCCTAGGTTGGTCTCCTGAATTCCATACCAGCGTGGTAAATGCTGCCATAGGTCCTCTCGGTCACTGGCAATAGCTCGCTGGCTATAGCCCTCCAGTTCGCGAAGGTTATCATCGAAATAGGACTCCCCTCTCCAGGTTTTGTACCAGGGGGCTCGCCCCAATAGTTCCGCTGTTCGACCGGGACGCATCACCTTGACACAGATTTCAGGCCGCTCCGGGTGTCGGTAGCAAAAGCGATTGCCTCCACTGGCAAACGGCTCGCTTTGGCTCAAATTAATCACTCGGTTTCGCTCCGGTACGCTCTGTGAGTAGGCTTTTGTAGATTTCAATGGTGTGTTCGGCTTGTCTTCCCAAAGTGAAATCGGTAGATAGGTGAGGCTTCTGTTCAGGGCTGTCGAGCAGCTCTTGAGTACGCACGAATAAAGCTTTTGAATCATTGATATCAACTAGCCCTTGAGGGAAACAGGCATTTAGTGACTCTGCCGGGCCCCCAATGTTATAACCGATAATAGGTGTGCCAATCGCAGCGGATTCTATAACGGTCCTGCCAAATGGCTCGGGTCGACGTGATAGGTTATACACCAAACTGGACGCACTATACCAGTGGCGTATATCACTACGATGACCAACCAGGGTAAGGTGGTTCTCAAGCTTCATTGAGCGAATTTTTTGCTCCAATTCATCGGCGTAGTGCTGCTTATTCTTCTCCGCTCCGCCGAGAATGATGCCGTGGACATCAGAACGGTTTTGGACTAGCTGATGAATTAGATCGATAAAGTCCTCTTGTCCCTTCCAGCGGGTCAGCCTGCCGGGTAATAGGAGCCAGCGCTTGCCAACAAGCTGGGGGAAATCCTGGTGTACTTGTTGGTACCAGGACTCCGATGGCTGGACATCGGGATTGAACTCATCTGTATCAACACCCCGATAAACGATCTGTGGGGGGCGTTTTAGATCGTTTGCATAGTTCTCCAATAAGTAGCTATTCACACACTCTGATATTGCGATTACTTGTTCGGTTTTCGCCATAATGGCACTGTATCGATTTATCGAGTAAAGGCCATGAGCCGTACTGACAAGACGAGGGCGCTCAGCTGGGTCAAGGCTTAGCCAGGCAAGATAGGCTAGCCAAGCCGGAACCCTGGAACGCACATGGATGATGTCGGGCTTCTCACGAGAGATAACCTCTCGAAGTGGTCTGACCTGTAACAGGCTGAAGAGAGACTTTTTGTGGATTGGAAGTTCAATATGGGCTGAGCCTTCAGCTTTCAGTTGCTCGACCATGCTCCCCCCACTGGAAACGACGATTGACTGATGACCGCCTGCTACCAGGTAGCGGGCAAGATCAACGGTCCCCCTCTCAACCCCCCCAGAGTTCAGAGCGGGTAAAAGCTGCATAATTTTCATGGGGAGATATACCAGGACTTATGAAATTTGTTTTTTGAATTAATTTGACTAATGGGTTGCGTTTTAGCAGGGAAGGTCGGGCACGAGTATATAAAATGGACCATAGATGCCCTGATAAAGCATTTGGCAAAAGTGGTATTATAGACAGGTCATTCTTAAGGGTATAGGCTGATTCTTTTTTAACCCAGCCGAAAAAGCTTATATCCGATTTGTTCTTGGCCGTAATCTGGAGTTTACATTGCACCCCTTGTTAGTGATCTGTATTTGTACTTATCAGCGACCAGAGCGGCTTCGCAGTTCTCTGCAAAGTCTGGCCAAGCTCCAGCTACCTACAGGCTTAAATGTGGCTGCACTGGTTGTCGATAATGATTCGGACACTCAGGCTGGTAGAGAAGTTGTGGAGGAGTTGTCGGGAAGCTTTCCCTTCTCCCTCAACTGTGCTGTAGAAGAGCGGCGGGGAATCCCTTGTGCACGCAATCGCTGTATCGATGAACTGGATAATATGGGGGCTGACTACCTGGTTTTCATTGATGATGATGAGTGGGTAGAGCCCGATTGGTTAATCCAGCTATATGATTACTCGCAAAAGCTGGGGGGCAGTAGCGTGGTGTGTGGCAGTGTTGTTCGGCGTTGGCCGGATTCTGTGCCTGCCTATTACTCACGTATTTTTTATCGACAGAAACGAAAGACTGGAGAACAGCTCAACTACTGTGCGACCAGCAATGTATTAATACCGATGAGCAGTATCCGCTCGCTAGGCCTGAGGTTTAATGAGCAGGACCCTCTAGGTGCCGGTACAGATGTGATTTTTTTCACAGAGTTTAAGGCCAAGGGCGGAAAGATTGTTTACTGCCTGGAGGCGAGGGTTTACGAGGCTGTACCGGAGAGTCGCGCCAATATGCGTTGGTTGTCGCGTAGAAAATTCTCCGCTGGTATCACTCTGGCAAAGCATAAACTTGCCAAAGGTCGCGGTCATACCAGTATCTTTGTATCGGCTCTGGGGCAATTGTTGATCTCCAGCATAGGCTGTATTTTAGGATTGATTTTCGGTGGAAAGCGCTTGGGTTCTGGGCCTTGGCTCCGCGCTTGCCGTTCAGCCGGCATGGCTTGTGGTGTTTTTGGGGTGCGCTCTGAGTTTTACCGGGTGGTCGATCACTAATGGCCTGAGGCCTTCCTTACGGGGGTGTTTTACCTGGAAGAGATAACCGTCATCATTGCACTTTCTTTGGTGGCAATATTGATCTTTAGGTGATCCCTGCTTCATGCAAATATTTTATTCCTGGCTCTTCCGCCTGTTTTTACCTGTTGTCCTTCTACGTCTCTGGTGGAGAGGGCGTAGCCAGCCGGCCTATCGGTTGCGTTTAAGAGAGCGTCTGGGTCAGGTTCCAAAAAGGCACAGCCGGGCACCGTTAATCTGGATCCATTCTGTATCTGTAGGAGAGACCCTAGCCGCCGTACCAGTGATCTCTAAATTGGCTGCGCGACATACAGACTGGCAGTGGTTGGTAACGACTACAACTCCAACCGGATCCGAGCGCGTACAGGAAGCCTTGCAGCCAATTCTTGGTGGCCGCTTACTTCACTATTACCTCCCCTATGATCTCCCTGAATGCCTGGTGCCATTTCTCAATGCGCTTAGCCCGAGTGCATTGGTGATTATAGAGACTGAGCTTTGGCCCAACCTACTCAAGCTCTGCTCGAGCAGGAAGATCCCAATTTTATTGGCCAATGCACGGCTCAGTGAAAAATCTGCACGAGGTTACGGGCGTTTTCCCTCTTTGAGTCGAACGATGTTGAGCAACCTGGATCGTGTTGTTGCGCAATACCCTGCGGATATGCAGCGGTTTATCGATCTGGGATTACCAGCGGAGAGAGCAGTAGCCAACGGCAATATCAAGTTTGACCTCAGTATTGATATGGGACTGGCCAGTGAAGCCCAGGCGCTGGCGCACCAGTGGCGGGGGGAGTCTTCCAGGCCTATATGGCTGGCGGCTAGTACCCATGTGGGTGAGGATGAGGTGATCTTGGATGCCTTCTCTATTTTGAAGAGAGAGATTAAAGATCTTTTACTCGTGTTGGTGCCCAGGCATCCACAGCGTTTTGATGGTGTTGCCCGCCTGTGTCGGGAGCGTGGCTTTGCCCTGGTTCGAAGGAGTGAAGGCACAGCCATTAAAGCTAGTGATGAGGTTATTCTGGGAGACACCATGGGGGAGTTACTGCGTTTCTATGGAGCCAGTGATATTGCTTTTGTGGGAGGTAGCTTGGTTTCTGTTGGTGGCCACAACATGATTGAACCCGCTGCCTGGGGTGTGCCAGTTATTTCCGGTCCCCACCTGCATAACTTCGCCACTGTATCCAGTTTGTTGCAGGAGGCTGGAGCCATGGTTGTAGTCGAAGACAGTGAATCGATGGCTTCACAAGTTCAGGCTTGGCTGGAAGATGTGGGGCAAAGAAAAGCCGCCGGTCAGAGAGCGAAAAAAGTAGCTTCAGAAAATAGCGGTGCTTTGCAGCGCTTACTGGGCGAGGTGGAGCGGCTGGCTACACAAAATGAAGACCAGAGAGAGAATAAAAATCCTGCTCTCTGGTAGATGCGTATACGCAGTTACTTCGAAGGTGCTGGAAGGCTGGTGCCTCCAGTTTCCTCTACGCGAGAGACATTATTTGCAGGATTCAGCATCATATCCAGATCCTGAAGGTCTTTAGGGGATAAGAGTCCTGCAGCTTGCTTCAAGCTCAGTGAATTTAGAATGTAGTCATAGAGGGAGTTGGCATAATCGGTTTGCGACTGGAACAGTGTGCGCTGTGCCAGCAGTACATCAACAATATTACGGGTGCCTACTTCATATCCTGCTTGGGTGGCATCCAGGGCGCTTTTAGCAGAGATAACGGCCTGCTCACGGGCGGACACTCGGGATACATCTGTGACTACGGCGCGGTGTAGGGTGCGGGTGGTTTGTATGGTATCTCTCTCTGTCAGTATGCTCAGGTCCTGGGCCTCGAACGCTTGGTTGCGGGCTTGGCGGCGATTGGCACTGAGAAGGCCCCCGGTGAAGAGGGGCATGGAAATTGTAACCGCTGCTGATGACTCCCATGACTCAGTATCTTCCGGGAATCTGGTGAACTGAGTTCCAGATACATCAGTAGTTCGAACCCTCTGCTTACCATCAGAACTAAAGTTCGAATAAGCTAGTGTTCCGGTCACTGTGGGAAGGTGCTCACTGGCCACTGCACGGGCATTGTAACGGGCTGCATCCGATCCAAGACGCGCCGCCTTCAAAACAAAATTATTGGCCAAGGCAAATTCAACCCAATCAGCGCGATCGGATGGAACAGGTGGCGTTACCTTAAAGCTGGCAACCAAAGGTGCCACTTCGTCGTGATAACCGCCGGTCAATACAGACAGGGCGTCAAAGTTGCTGAGCAAATCATCCTGGGCGGTAAGGCGGCGGGCGACAGAGCTGTCATAGGCCGCTTGGGAGTCGTAGACGTCGGTAATAGCTGTGAGGCCGACTTCAAAGCGCTGTTGCGTCTGCTCTAGCTGCTTGGCTAGAGCCTGCTCCTCAGCAATAGCAGCTTCTAGAACATCGTATGCGCGCAACACGTCAAAATACGCTGTGGCGACACGGAGCATCATCCCCTGCTGGTTGGCACTGAACTCAGCCGTCGCCTGTTCGGTAAGCATCTTACCGCGTTGGAAATCAAACCAGGCTGGAGCATCAAAAATAGCCTGATTTAGAGTGGCGGCATAGGTCCTCTCTTGAACAGATTTACTGCTTCTAGGCCTAAGATTTAGCAGTTGGAGATCTTCCGGTTCACCCTCTTCACTGACATTTACAAGTTGGAAGCTGTTTGTCGCGCTATATTGATGGCTCCTCTCGGCTATGTAATTAGCCTCCACCTGAGGTAGCAGAAATGCACGGAACTGATATTTGGCCTCGATACCCGCGTGGTAAGCAGCGCGATCTGCGGCCAGCTCGGGATCATTCTCCAGGGCCTGTGTATAGATATCCCACAGGGTGTCGGCTTGCGCCTGCATGGCGCCCAGGCCCAGCAGCGTAGCGGCGATTAGTTTTTTCAGCGGACGCAACTTGCGGCCTTGCGGCTCTGTGCGGTTACTTCTTTTCATCTGTTTCGACTTCCTGTGGAGGGTACGGTCTTCAAGCTTTTGCAAGTTATTTGGAGCTGGTGTCATGTAGTGGGGATATGGAGGGCTCCAGCTTGCGATTATTACTAATATTGCCAGTCTCCCCAATAGCAGTCGCGAGAGTTTACCCGGGGTCAAACCGACCGTCGAGACGGCAATCGGCTTTTTGCTATATCTTCGTTAAACCGACACCTATGTGCGTTTATCGGTAATTTCTTGGCAATAACTAGGGCCCATTGAATAAGGTTGAGGGCCTATATTTCAATAGACGCGCCTCATAAGCATTTGGATGCGGCAAAAATTGTGCAGAATAAGGCAAGGACTGACTGTCCATGAATGAGGGGCGCAACGCAGTGCTGACCAATTGGCAGAGGGTCTGTCACGAATGCGATCTACTTTTAACCGGCGGCTTGGCGCCTCCGGGACAAAAGCTAATTTGCCCACGATGTCGCTGTACTTTGCATCGCAATGGCAATCATAGTATTTACTACACTCTGGCTCTCAGTCTAACCGGCCTATTACTGTTTATTCCCTCTGTTAGCTTGCCGTTGCTCGACTTTTCCCTGTTCTCATTTGGTGCAGAAAGTACCTTGCTTAATGGCGTTTACTCTCTTTTCAAGGCAGGGTTTATTTGGCTCTCGGCGCTGGTGCTTTTCTGTAGCGTTCTGGCTCCGGTAGGTAAATTTGCCCTGTTGTTGTTTATTTGTTGGGGCAGTGCTTGGGCCTGGCTTGACCGGCCAGTATCCAATGCTGTTCGTTTTTACCAGCACTTGAAAGAGTGGGGCATGCTCGATGTCTATATGCTCGGAATTTTGGTGGCCCTGATTAAATTACGGGATTTGGGCAAGATGGAGGTAGAACCGGGGCTGTACTGTTTTGGTGCCATGATGCTACTGGCAAATCTCTCTTCCCTGAGTTTTGACCAAACAGCAATTTGGCACCGCTTAGCACAGCGTCGTGCGCTTAAGGAATAAGCTTGTGAATAGCGTACCAAATAAAGGTTTAAAAAAAGGCTTAACCAGCTGCCTGTGCTGTCATCAATTAATTATTCTTCCCCAAAATGGTCGTTGCCGATGTCCGCGCTGTGGAGCGAGAGTACACAGCAGAATCGAAGGAAGCTTGATGTTAACTTGGGCTCTAACGATTACTGGCACTTTATTGCTCTTACCTGCCAATGTGTTACCGATAATGACAGTAGTTTATTTAGGTGCCGGTGATCCCAGCACCATCATTAGCGGGGTCATGCAACTCTATAACTCGGGAATGTGGGGAATAGCTTTAATTGTCTTTGTTGCCAGTATTGCAGTTCCTGTGATGAAGCTACTGGGATTGGGATTGCTCCTGATCCAAATTCAGTTGCGCCTGTCCTTCGACCCCATTCAGTCCATGAAAATATATCGAGTAGTTTCCGGCATCGGGCGTTGGTCACTCTTAGACTTATTTATGATTTCAATTCTGGTGTCGCTAGTGGATATGGGATTTATTTCCCAGGTAACTGCTGGAGCTGGTGCGACAGCTTTTGCCTCTGTGGTAGTGGTAACCATGTTGGCGGCACGAACTTTCGATTCCCGTTTAATTTGGGATGCCTATGACGGAGATTTATATGAGTCTGCAGTAGAGCCAGAAACGGCTCATAGGAGCGCCGCAGAAAATGGCTGATGAGCTGCCCCCGCAGGATACGAGTGATGCGTCTCGCTTGGATGGAGGCGCTCAGCGGGGAGTAGTGCGCGCAAGTAGGGGGTTACCCCTAGTGTGGATTTTACCTTTGATCGCGGGGCTGATTGCTCTCTGGTTGCTCTATCAGGATTTGTCAGAGGGAGACGTTAAAGCCACTATTTTATTTCATTCTGGCGATGGCCTGGTAAAAGGAAAAACGGTGGTCAAATATTCCGGGGTCGATATTGGTATGGTCCAGGATGTGAGCCTTGTACCTAATGCGAAAGAGCTGAATGGAGCCGATGGCGTTCTGGCCGAAGTTAGTTTAAATCGCAGTGCCGAATATTTATTGGTAGAGGGCACTGAGTTTTGGGTAGTAAAACCCGAGTTATCTATTACCGGTATTAGCGGTTTGGAAACTCTACTTTCAGGCAATTACATTGCCGTTGAATCAGGTAGTGGAAAGCGCAAGCGCAACTTTGTTGCCCTGGATCAGCCTCCTGCATTTATCCGTGGGGATGGTTTGCGTGTTGTTTTGCAGTCCCGTCGTTTGGGCTCTTTAAGTCGAGGATCGCCAGTATATTATCGTCAGTTGCGAGTCGGTCAGGTAGCGGATTACCGTTTGGATCGAAACGGAACTGAAGTCAGTATCGAATTATTTATTCGTCGTGAATATGCCTATCTGGTTCATCGGGGCAGCCGCTTTTGGAATAGTTCAGGGATATCTATTGAAGGCGGTATTAGCGGTATCAGTGTCAATTTAGAATCCCTGGCAGCACTTTTTGCCGGAGGCGTAAGTTTTTATACCCCGGAAAATCAACGTCAGTCTCCACTTGCTGTAAATGGTAGTGAGTTTGAGTTATATAAAAATTTTGCCGCAGCAGATGCGGGAATTCCTGTGACATTAAATTTCGATCAGGGGGTGAATGTTACTCCGGATTCTACGAAGGTTTACTATCAGGGCATCCAGGTAGGGGAAGTCAGTGGGACCAAGGCAAACCGCCGTTTGAATGGTATGGAAGTCAAAGTTCTGATGGATCCTACAACGGATGAATTGCTCACCGAAAATACCCGTTTTTGGCTAGCCCCCCCAACCTTCGATTTTACTGGCGGATTAAACGATTTAATCCAAGGTAATCGTATAGAAGTAGACTTGCGCAAAGGACAGCGCTCCCAGCGCAATTTCACTGCGCGAACCTCTGCGCCACCGATGGATCCCCGTGTGCCGGGGCTGCATTTACGCCTCACTTCACGCAATCCAGGGTCTTTGCAGCGGGGCGCGCCGGTTTACTTTCGCCGTATAGAGGTAGGAAAAGTTCAGGGAATGGAATTGCGTAGGGATGGCGAGGGGGTAGAGGTTTATGTGGTGATAGAGCCCCGCTATGCCCACTTTGTGCAGGAAGGCGTTCGGTTCTGGAATGTGAGCGGATTGCGGGCTACAGCAAGCTTGACCGAGGGGGTGGAAGTGGAGGCAGATTCGCTGATGTCACTTCTGCGCGGCGGTATCGCCTTTGGTATACGCCGGGAAGACCTTGGAAAAGGCGGGCAAGCAAAAAATGGAGACCAGTTCCCTCTTTTCAGTAGTCGGGAAGCGGCTATGGAGGGGGGGATACAAATTCAAGTCAGCCTTGTCAGTGCCGAGGGGCTGAGAGTTGGAGCACCGTTGCGCTACCGCGGGGTACAAGTTGGAGAGATTACTCGCCTGAGACTCGATCGCTCTTTGGGCGAGGTGTGGGCCAGGGCCAAGCTTTATCATCGCGGGGAACAGTTTGCTCGGGAGGGTACACGTATATGGGTGGTATCCCCGCAAATTAGTATCGATAAGATTGCCCATCTGGATACCCTAATTACAGGGCGATACCTGGCGCTTGAGCCTGGCTTAGGTGATCCTCAGACAAAGTTTTACGCTTTGGAACAGGCACCGGAAGAGGACCTGGCAGAAACTTTTACCCGCCCTGGGCTGGGAATTATCCTGGATGCTGCGAGGCGAGGATCTCTGGTAGCAGGGAGTCCGGTTTATTATCGCCAGGTAAAAGTGGGAGAGGTTACAGGTTTTTCCCTGGGGGAGTATGCTGATCGAGTGTATATCTATGTTCACATCGAACCCCAATACCAGCCCTTGGTGCGAGAGCACACGGTGTTTTGGAATGCCAGTGGCGTCGATGTGAATTTCGGTCTGAAAAGTGGACTTAATATCAACACGGAATCGGCTCAGGCCCTGTTGCAGGGGGGGATCGCATTTGCCACGCCAGAGGCCCCTTTTATGGGATTTGAAGTGGAGTCGGGCAGCCATTTCCCTCTCTACCCAAAAGCTGAACCCAAATGGTATACCTGGAGTCCTAAGATAGAACTTTATGGCACGGTCGAACCAGTAAAATAAGTACGGGAATGTAGGAGTTTTTATGCGCTATTTATTAACAGGCTTGCTGAGTATCTTGCTATTGGCGGGTTGCCAGGAGGTACAGGTTGAAAAAGCCGCTACCGGGGAGCCACCGGTTGCCTTTGCCACGTATAAATGGGGGGTAGCTCCGCTGAGTGGCACAGAGGATGCCACTGCTCAGCTGGTGGAGTTGGATGAAGAAATGCGCGATACCGTTGCCGCAGAGTTACAGCAACGAGGCTATCGCCAAGTGTCCCAGGACCAGGATGCGGATATGGTGGTGGATTACCAGGTTGCGGTAGTCGATGAGTTTTTCTCCGGTGATACCCGGGATCCCAGCTGGGACAAACAGTTTGATAGCAATGCTCCACAGGATGTAGTGGAACTACCGCCCCTGACAGATGCCCCTTTGGTGATTATGAGTGTGGGTATTGGGCGCCCGGGCGGGGCTGTGATTTGGGGGGGGAGAGCCAGTGAATTGTTAACACGCCCCGATAGTATTGAGCAGCGTCAACGACTGATCGCCAATGGGGTTAGCGCTCTTTTGCGGGATTTGCCCCCGGCCTATCAATAAGTACGATTTGGCACGAAACGAAAAATACGATTTAGCAGCCACCGGGTATTCGGTGGCTGCCATTCACCGCTAGCGCCCTTTCTTCATCAGGTTTTCGTATAGATCGATATAGGAGTCGACGATAACCTGTTTCGCATAAGTCGTTGCGTACTCCTCGGCCGCATTTTCGATCAGGCTTTGGCGCAATTCCGGCGACTCGATAACGGACTTCATGGCTTTGGCCAGTTCATCGGCATTATCGATAGGGGTAATCAGACCGGTTTTGCCATTGGTAATCACTTCTCCAGGGCCCTGAGAGTCCGTCGCCACTATAGGGCAGCGATGGGCCCAGGACTCCATCACAATAGAGCCCAGGCCCTCATGTCGAGAAGGGCACACGAACATATCCGCAGTGCGCATTAACGTGGTGACATCGTTGCGCCAACCCAGGAAGCGTACTCTCTCCTCCAGGCCAAGCTGGTGACACAGAGATTTCAATTTACTCTCTTCGGGACCGCTACCGGCGAGCCACAAAGTGGCATTGGGAACCTGGGTGAGTGAATGCAGGAGGGTGTCGAACCCTTTATTGATATGCAGGCGGCCTGCAGCCAGGATCAGGGGCCGGTCTTCCGGAGTATTGAAGCTGTTTCTAGGCAGCGGATTAACTGGCGTCTCATCGGCAAAATTGGGGATATGGAAAATTTTATCCTTGGGGATGCCTCCGTCCCTTAAATGCTGGCAGATACCTTTGCTGATGCCGATCCAATAATCTGCGTGACGGTAATACTTCAGGTTGTAATAGTGCCCTAGGCGGCTTACCAACCGGTATTTTTCAGAGTTGGGGGTGATTGAAGTGGCACGCCCCATCCAAGTCATCACGATATCCGGTTGCCATTGGTTCAGGGCATCCCGGTATTTTTTTCGGCCGAGAAAATCCAGCTTGCCACCAAATTTAAAACCTTCGGTTTCAACATTGTTGCTGCGCAGTGCCTGTACCCGGTGATCGTGGTTGCGAATAAACGCTTTTTCTGTAATTTCGCTGCGGGGATTTAATCCACTGACGAGACGCACAAAGAAATTCTCAGCACCACCGTGCTCAGCACCGGCGAGTATCTGTGCGACTCGAATTGGGTTATTACTCATAATCTATTGCATCTGATCGAATAGAGTGGGTGCAACACTACCTGAGTGTGCCATCCAGATTGATATCTTGAGCCCAAGCATAGTCGTGGCTAAAAGGCTGTAAGCTTGTGGCTTCGACAATGTACTGAGCGTAGAGCTTCGAGTTCATTTCATTGTGGAAAAACTCCCTGGCCCGTGCGGCCCAGGCGCGTCGCTTGGCATCGTCACCGTTAAATTCGCGGATTTTTTCCAGTAGGTCCTGCTCATCGGAGAAATAAACGACGCTCTCAGCAGGCAACAAGTCGTCAAAATGTAATTTATCACTGGTGAACTGCAAAATACCGTTGCCCGCCAACTGCGCCATACGTGCTGAGGAATACCAGTAATGGGTATCCTGGCGATTGAAATTCAATCCCATTTTGGTTTGAGATAGAGCGTGGTCGTAGTCGCGGCCCCAAACGGGTGCCTCGCCGAAGCTGCCATAGGTTTTAAAGTTCAGCGAATCCCCCAAGGCATCTTTCAGGTTTTTAACCATTTGCAGACGCTTGGTGAAATTATTACTGTTACTGCAGAAAAGCAGGTCGATGGCTAAATCTGTGCGTTCAGCGTTATTGAGGTTTTCAATCGAGGGTTCAACCGGGTTCGGCATGTGATAAACACGAGCACCAAAGCCCTCAAATATTTTCAGTTCTCTTCGCCCGGTGGATACAAAAACTGCATCGGCGACTTCCGCACGGTATTTGATTCGCTCGACATTGCTGGGAACAAAGAGGGGATCATTATTGCAGTGAGCGATAAAGCAATTGGGCAGGCGTTGCTTAATGGCCTTCAGAGTGTCGTTAGTGATCATATCGCAGTGGCCTGCGATGATCAGATCTGGCTCAAAGGCCTCGACAGTTTCCATCAATCGTCGGTTCGCCTTTTTTACACCCAGATCGCGAATACCAAAGGGTGCCTCAAACGCGGCAATATCGCGGTCGCTGAACACTTGGGTGTAGTGGTCATTCTTAATCAGGCCGAAGGTAAGCTTTTGTGCCCAGCTAACCCTTGTCTTGCCATAGCGCCGTAGCTGCTGATAGGCGATATTCAGCACTCTCATGTTGTGTACTCTCGAAATTCAACACGGAAACCCGGATAGCCTCTGCAGTCAGCGGCTGGTACGGTGGGCGCAGAGTATAACAGCTGGTACCCCGGTCTTGTCGCGGAAGCAGCGCAGCAAAACCGAAACCTAGGGAAAGACGAACCATGCCACAACATAACAGTCGAACTGATTTAAACCCGGAGTTCACCGCTGATTCGGTAGACATAATTTCCAGGGAAACCGTGTTTAAGGGATTTTTCACTATGGTGCGCCTGCGATTGCGCCACCGCTTGTTTCGCGGGGGTTGGAGCAATGAAATAGAGCGGGAACTGTTTCAGCGCGGAGAGGCCGTTGGAGTCTTACTTTACGATCCTGTCAGGGACCTGTTGGCGCTAACCGAGCAGTTCCGAACAGGTGCCCTGGGGCGCCCAGCAGGGCCTTGGTGTCTTGAAGTGGTAGCCGGTATGGTGGAGAAAGGGGAGAGTCTGGAGGATGTAGCGCGCAGAGAGGTGTTAGAAGAGTCTGGATGTACTGTGGACGACCTGCATTTTATCCACAGTTATATCCCCAGCCCAGGGGGCAGCTCGGAGCGGATACATCTGTATTGTGCCCTGGTAGATTTGGAGCAGGCCGAGGGCGTATTCGGCTTGGCTGAGGAAAATGAGGATATCCGTTTGCGGGTATTCCCGAGGCAGAACGTCGTAGATGCGATGCGGGGGAATTACGGCCCGGGAGAAAACCCGATAGACAATGCCACCACACTGATTTCGGTGCAGTGGCTAGAGTTAAATCGGAAGCAGTTTACTCATATGACGCCACCCGCCTGAGCGGTCACAGCTCTTTGCGCTACTTTACCCGCACAAAAGGTAAACTGAGATGTAAGTCACGGCGGCAAATGAATTGGAGTGTTGATAATGGCTCTAGTACGTGAGGTAGGTGCGCACCAGCGCAGGCAGATGAAAATGTCGCCAAATGGCAACGGTAAAGCAGTATATCGCGTCGATTTACCGTCTTATCATGCCGACTGCGACGCTAACTACCTACGTCTACTGAGGCTGCTACCTGAGCTTTCAGAGAGAGAGCAATGGTGCTATCAAATCCCTGGTGGCAGCTTAAAGCTGAGAGTGGTAGCGAGATCCAGGTACACCACAGAAGTGTCACTGGACGCAGAGGTAAATCTCAGTGAAAGCCACTGGCTGGCATCTCCTAACCTGACCGCTCGTCTCTATCACGATGCGCGGATGGCAGAGGTGATAACAGTTAATGGCTGTGGGCCGGTAGGTGGTAAAGGAGTGGATATCGCTTACCCAAATCCCCGTATGCAGCGCGCAGATGAGAGGCCTCAGGCCAACCGTTTTCTCGGTGAGTGGCTTGAGTACTGTCTTGCAAATGGTCGCGCAGAATTTCAATTAGTGCTGGATGGCCGAAAAATTTAATTCTGCGGTAGAACACATGGATGTGATTACAAGGTGAGCAAGTGATTCGCGAGCACAATGAGCCTAGCAGGTCCGATAAGACCAATTCATATCGTCTGATCCAAATAACAGACCCACACATCGGCAGCCGGCCGGATTATCAATTACTGGGTTTGGACACCGGTCATACTTTGGATGAGGTACTGTCCGCAATCGTTTCCAGGCAGCAGGCAGCGCAATTGCTGGTGGCGACAGGAGATATTAGCGCGAATGGGGCCGAGGCCTCTTACCGCCGGTTTCTTCAGAAAATGCGCAGGGTGCAGAAACCTTGGTACTGGCTACCAGGGAATCACGACTTAAGCTCTCGTATGAAACAACTGGCCCCACAACGCTGTACAGAAGTGGTTGCCCTAGGAAGTTGGCGCCTCTTGCTTCTGGATACCAGTGTTGAAAACCAGATATGTGGCGGTCTCAGCGAAGCTCAGCTTGAGCGTTTGCAGCTGCTGCTTTGGGAAACCCGGGAACACCCGGTAATGATCATGATGCACCACCAGCCGGTACAGGTGGGTAGTAAGTGGATTGATGGCCATATGCTGCGCGATGGACGCGAGCAACTCTTGCAAATGGTATCCAAAGCGCCCCAAGTCAAAGCGCTCGTGTGGGGTCATGTTCATCAGCAGTTTGATAACCATGAGGGCCGGGTCGGCTTACATGCGACACCTTCCACTTCTGTACAATTTACTCCGGGTAGTGGGCCTTTTGCCGTAGACGACGAGATGCCGGGATATCGTTGGTTCGATTTATATGATGACGGTAGCTATAAAACCGGTGTCGAACGGGTTGAGGTTTCAAAATACTCTGTTGACTTTGCGTCTTCCGGCTACTGAGTCACCTCTCCTTGAGATGTGCCTGCTTTTTTGAAGTCCCACTTTGTGGGATTTCTATCGTGTTATTTAAGAGTTTCTAGCTCGCCTTTATTTGTAAAGCCTCCCTTTACGAACTTACCATTATCTTTTTTGTTTTCTCACCGTACAATGAAATTTCCCCAGGCTTATGATCATTGATGATATTTGTTTAATGGGGCATACCAGAATCAATAGTAGTATTTGACAGTTGATAAAATACGCTAATAGGCACTGGGGTTTTATTTGCGCTACTGCCCCTCATTTCATGCGTATTTTGCAGCTACTCCGTCAGTTAACTAGATAACATCGGGAAGTGAGGAATAATAATGAACAGAATATTTGTTTTACCGCTCATTGGCTTGGCGTTATTAGTCGGTGCCTGTGCTCATGATCCCAGTAAGGTGGGAGAGTCAAAGCTGGCAGTGCAGGAGGATAGCCAAGGTTTGGTTCCCAGATCCAGCTCGTTGGATGAAGTTGCCGCGGCCTTTGCTTTTGATATGAGCGGCTCCAAAGTGTTTATTGCCCCTGTGCAAATTGACTACACCAAGCGCTTTTCTTCGGTGCCACGCACCCGCTACAGAGAGAAAGATTACGAGCTGGATGATAGGGACCTACAGCAGATGAATGCACTGTTGGTCAAAACGTTTGCAGAGAAGTTTCTCGAACCGCGTAACAGCGTGGTAGCAGAGGAGGAGGAAGAGGCAGATTACACACTGTCCTTATCCCTGGAAAAATTTTCGGTAGCTGCACCACTGGACCCCTCTCCATGGACCTGGCGCGTCTACACCGAGCAGAGTGCCTATGGGGTACTGGTCGGAACGCTTTATGATCGGGAGGGCAATGCTGTGATGCGCTTCCGGGATCGCCGCGATATCGGTGAGAACTTTGGTGCCTATGGCCCCGGTGGGCGCATGGAGCGTTTTACCAGTGTAACTTTCTGGTCTGATATGCGTGTAGATATGAGGCGGGCCTTTGCCAGTTTGAATCGCACATTGCTGTGATACCCACACGTTTTGAGGCTTCTGGTTACATAGCGCCCCCGATTGACGATATGGGCGCTATAATCACCGCCTATGCAAACTAATGATCTTCAGGGAAGGCCGGTGCTGATATATCTGCACGGCTTCCTTTCATCACCACAGTCCTTCAAATGCCAGTTGATGCGAGAA
This sequence comes from Microbulbifer maximicatervae (SeqCode), assembly GCF_052467225.1. Classification (NCBI taxonomy): domain Bacteria; kingdom Pseudomonadati; phylum Pseudomonadota; class Gammaproteobacteria; order Cellvibrionales; family Microbulbiferaceae; genus Microbulbifer; species Microbulbifer maximicatervae (SeqCode). The sequence continues at coordinate 1,077,620 of NZ_CP174303.1, forward strand.
CGGCTCCAGGCCCAATACCCGCATGTTACCTTCTGTGCACCGCAGATTCCTCCCTATACAGAGGAGGCGCAGAAATCGTTGGTGGCTCTTGTGGAGGATCTCCTTCGGCAGCCCGATAGGGGACCCATTGGATTGGTGGGTAGTTCTATGGGGGGCTTTTGGTGTACTTACCTTAGTGAGCGCTTCCGATTGCCCGCTGTACTGATAAATCCCGCAGTGCGCCCCGCGCGCTTTATTCCAGCCTATGTGGGGAAAGTTTTAAAACCCTATAGCGGTGAAGAAGAGGAATTTCGTCTTACCCTGGTTGATGTAGATGCCATGCAGCGGGTACAGGCTGAATTGGAGAAGCCGTTGCAGAGTCGCTACTGGTTACTCGCCCAGCGCGGGGATGAAGTTCTGGATTATTGCGATGCGCAGGATTTCTACCAAGGACAACGCCAGACCATTGAAGACGGTGGCGATCATAGTTTTCAGGAGTTCGCACGCTACTGCGACCCTATCACCGAATTTCTATTTAACGAGCAGTAATCAATAAGAATTATGGCTAATTATTCCGCCGAAGATATTGAGGTACTCACGGGACTAGATCCGGTGCGTAAGCGCCCCGGGATGTATACCGATACCGCACGCCCAAATCACCTGGCTCAGGAGGTAATCGACAACAGTGTCGACGAAGCCCTGGCCGGACATGCCAAGAAAATTGAAGTGGTGTTACACAAGGACCACTCGCTTTCTGTCAGCGACAACGGCCGTGGTATGCCTGTCGATATCCACCCTGAGCAGGGACGGCCTGGTGTAGAGGTTATCCTCTCCACTCTGCACGCCGGCGGTAAGTTTTCCAATGATAATTACCAATTCTCCGGCGGCCTTCACGGCGTCGGTGTTTCCGTGGTTAATGCCCTCTCAAAAGTGCTGGAGGTTACTATCCAGCGAGATGGCAAGGTTCATCGCATTGGCTTTAAAGATGGTGAAAAGGCCTCCGACCTGGAAGTAGTAGGTGAGTGCGGTAAGCGCACAACTGGCACCAGTGTTCGCTTCTTACCAGATCCCCAATATTTTGATTCTGCTAAATTTTCAGTGGTGCGCCTGCGACACCTTCTGCGTGCCAAGGCGGTGCTCTGCCCGGGTCTCACGGTTACGTTTATCAATGAGCAGGATGGCGAGTCCGATGAGTGGTATTACGAAGATGGCCTCAAGGACTATTTGGCCGCTGCAAATCAGGGCTGGGAAGTACTGCCAGCAGAACCATTTGTAGGTAGTTTTGCAGCTACCACTGAGGCGGCAGACTGGGCGGTCCAATGGTTGCCAGAGGGCGGAGAGGTCACCGCTGAATCCTACGTAAACCTGATTCCCACCGCCCAGGGCGGTACCCATGTTAACGGTTTGCGGGCCGGCCTGCTGGAAGCAATGCGCGAATACTGTGAAATCCGCAATCTGCTACCGCGCGGAATTAAATTGGGACCAGAAGATATTTGGAGCCAGTGTTCTTACGTTCTCTCTGCCAAACTGGCTGATCCCCAATTCTCGGGCCAGACAAAAGAAAGACTTTCCTCCCGTGAAGCGACCGCATTTATTTCCGGTGTCGCCAAAGATGCATTCAGCTTGTGGCTGAACCAGCATACGGAAGAGGGCGATAAACTGGCGGAACTGTGTATTGGCAACGCACAGAAGCGCATGCGCTCCGCGAAAAAAGTTGCACGTAAAAAAGTTACTCAGGGACCGGCCTTGCCTGGCAAACTGGCAGACTGCTCCAGTGGCGATACCACGCGCTCCGAACTCTTTCTGGTGGAGGGTGATTCGGCCGGTGGCTCCGCCAAGCAGGCGCGAGACCGGGAGTTCCAGGCTATCATGCCTCTGCGCGGTAAAATCCTGAATACTTGGGAAGTTGACTCAGGGGAAATTCTCGCTAGCCAGGAGGTACATGATATTGCTGTAGCCCTCGGTGTGGACCCGGGCAGCGATAACCTGGAAGGCTTGCGTTACAACAAGATCTGTATCCTCGCCGATGCCGACTCAGACGGACTGCATATTGCTACGCTGTTATGCGCGCTTTTCTTACGTCATTTCCGGCCGTTGGTCACTAACGGTCATGTCTATGTGGCCATGCCCCCACTGTTCCGAATTGATATCGGTAAAGACGTTTATTATGCGCTGGATGAATCTGAGAAACAGGGCATTCTCGATCGTATCAGTGCAGAAAAGAAAAAGGGCAAGATTCAGGTAACCCGATTTAAGGGATTGGGAGAAATGAATCCTATGCAATTGCGTGAAACTACGATGGACCCCAATACCCGACGTCTCGTACAGCTTTATATAGATTCAGGAGATGACAGTAATCAACTACTAGATATGCTCCTAGCTAAAAAGCGTGCTGGAGACCGCAAGCAGTGGCTGGAAAGTAAGGGGAATCTGGCTGAAGTGGGTTAAGCCCTTAGCTTTCTAACATAGATATTGGTGTTGCCTTAGTGTAATAAGGCAACAGATCAATGCATATGATTAATATGGAGCGCTCTTCCTTTTGAGGGGCTCTATCTCTCTTTCAGAAGTTGTATCAGTTATTCAACTTAATGGATGCCATTTCAGCTGGATATTATTTAATTCCTTTAGTTTAAATTTCTTGTTTTAGAATTATACTTATTTAAAACAGGCAACTTCATTGATGCGAAAATATATAGCCTTAGCATCTATGTGATATTTTCGATAAAAAAGAAGTGCACAAATCAATCCATTCTATTTGGTTTTACTATTTTGTCCTTTTCTAATTACCTATAGTCTAAATTTTTTTAAAAAATGAAATAAGCACCATGTGACAAGTGCCTATATAATGTCTTGACAGTGAGACTAGCAGTTTCGGGTATTTTCAAAGTCTAAAGCGACAGCATCAAAAGTTATATAATTAATGCCTGCTTGACGAGATTAAGTTTTGAGTATGCTGTGGAATACATTAAGTGCCGTTGGTGAGCTTGTTGGTGCCTTTGCGGTTGTCGCGTCTTTAGTCTATCTTGCCGCTTTAATAAGAGTTCAGAATAAAGAATCGAAGATTGCTTCTATGCATGAGATATCCATTGCTCATCGAGAAGCTGTGGCAGCAATTTGTGACGGACCAATGGCAGATATCTTTGCGAAGGCGATGAAGGATTTTGATTCTTTGTCGAGTGCCGATACTTTAAGGATCATTGGTTTTGTATATCGTTTTTTTAAGATCTGGGAAGAAGCTTATTTCCAATACAAGGCAAACAGGTTGGATTTTACTATTTGGGACTCAATGACTCGTCAATATACAGCATACTTATCAATGACACCTTTTAAAAGGATATGGGAGTTGCGCTCTGAATATGTAGCTCCCGAATTTCGGGATTATGTTAATTCAAGAAAACCAGTAGATTTGATTTTACCAAATTCAATTAGTAATAGGGGTGGTTCCAAAGGTTAAGCTTAAATCATGCCTTAATAGGACTGTGATTTATCTAGATGTTGTAAAAGGAATCGTCATATTAAATTTGACTGCTGGTGGCATTACACTCAATAAGATCAAGTTGTGAAAGAGGTGTTTTCTCTCTCCAAGTGCCAACAGGAGCTTGTACAACCGATAGTCAGCCAAAAATATATAATGAATGAATATTGCGAGGCCATGGGAGTTAGTAAACCCAGGATGAGGCTGTGGATTCGAAAAATACGTGCAGAGCGAGCTGGAAGAGTAGTTGAGTATCTAATAGCTTGAGCTCCAAATAAATATTGGAATACTCACAGATTTTTGTTGCAAGAAATGACTGTCACACATTTTTAAACTGCTTTCATGTATAAAAATTATGAGATACGATAAAAGTATTACTCTATTATCTAAATGGACAGAAGCTCACACTTCTTAATTTTTACGCCCGAAAATTGTTAAGCTGTAATCTCTTCATCGATTTATTTTGTGTAATTATGTGGGATATCTGGTTTAAAATTTCTAAAAGCTATCCGTATTTTTGTTTGCTAAGAAATTTTTAGTCACATTTATTTATGAAAACGTACCCTCAAGTTCGGACAGATGTCTAGCCATTAAAGACTTTTAGTTGGGCCTATTGTTCTAATTTAGGGGATGAAAATATATTTATTAAAAAAAGTTCACTCTGTCAGTTGAATCTTGTAGGCTGTTTAAAAGTATCAGAATGTTTAGATAGCAGTTTCATTATAGGTGCCTTATAAAGTCTCGGCTGTAATGTGAAGGGTGATAGTTTATAGGTTAAATTAATAAGTTATGTTTGTAGGTGTTGCTATTGATTTTGTATTGGTCGGTTGCTCCATTTGGTGTGCAGGATAATTGGCGCAAACCCAATAATGAAAGATAAATAGTGTAGACGTTGATAAGTTTTTTGCACCTTATTTAGTAGTTATCACTGCCGGCTGCTGAACAAATAAAATATACATAATAATGTCTGCTCGTCTGAGTGTTTGCTTTATATGTTTTTCATGCTGGTTAATTGACTATTGTGAATTCAAGAATGAATTTCTAAGTTTTAATTGGCAAGTTAATAAAGCAGTCTGAGCCCTTAATCCTGTCAAGGCTCTAAAAGAGAATCAAACATAAATCTATAAAAGGGGATGTTTATTTACGAATATATTCGAAGTTTATTCTAATTTTACTTCTCGCAGTGGTTCTTGTTGGAGATATTTTAGTGCTAAGGCGATGCGAGAATAGTCTGTATTTTCGTGTTGACAATAAAAATTATATCTAATTAAGGGCTAAGGGTAAGAGAGTTTTGAAAAATGATACGATGACCTATAAGGAAAGCATATAGTGAAATTTAATATTAACCTAGCAATCTTGATGTTCAGTGTCTATCTTTCAGGTTGTAATGGATCTTCGAGCGGGGGAGATGATCCAGACACGGGTGGCGAGCTTACAGCTGCTACGATGACGGTCCATTATGAGAAACCTAAAACGCTAACCTTTCGCTGGAGCGATGTTTCTGGGGCAACTTATTATCAGTTATTTGAAAATGCTGATGGGCACTCTGGGTTTGAACCTATTGGAAATCCCATTACGCCAAAAGAAGAGCGCATTGAATTAGTGGTGCCTTTATTCAAAAAGCTTAATGCCCAATACTTATTGCAAACCTGTGATGATCAGAGATGTATCGATTCTGATGCAGTAGCGATTGATCAGGATGTGATAGGTAGTATCGGTTATTTTAAACCCAGTAATACGGATGCTGACGATCAGTTTGGATGGAATCTAGCAATTAGCGATGATGGCAACCTGCTTGCAGTAGGTGCTCCTCGCGAAGATAGCGGTGGTGACCAAGAGGATAACCTGACACCTGATTCAGGTGCAGTTTATATTTTTAGTCGGGAAGATGGCGAATGGACACAGCAAGCCTATCTTAAGTCTCCAGATCCTCAAGAAGCTGCAGAGTTTGGAACTGCATTGAGTCTTAGCGATGATGGTTATACGCTTGCAGTAGGGGCATTCAAGGAGAACGGGGAACATGATAATTTTTCTGCGGGCGCTGTTCATATTTTTTCCCGAAGTAATGACGGTTGGGTCCATAGCGCCCGACTTCAAGCAGACAATCAAGGAAATAATGACCTATTTGGCTATGCCCTTAGCCTTAGTGGGAATGGTTCTACTTTAGCAGTAACCGCACCCAGTGAAGATGGTGGTCTTGATGGCGATTCTATTGAAGATTCTGGAGCGGTATATATGTTCCGTAATGAGGAGGGAAGTTGGTCACAGTATGCCTATATTAAGGCTGCTGATAGTTCTGAGGGGTTAGGTTTTGGTTCTTCGATAAGCCTTGATGATGCCGGGGCTTCACTCGCAGTTGGGGCTTATGCTGACAATGCAGAGGCAGGTTCCGTTTATCTATACCAGTTGGATGGTGAATCCTGGGTGGAAGATAGTAAGATATCGGCTAGTAATCCTGTCGCTGGTGATTGGTTTGGATTTGCGCTCAATTTAAGTGGTAATGGGCAAACTCTAGCAGTTGGCGCCCCATTACAAAGTGGATCTAACAGTGGCTCTGCCTACATTTTTTCTCGAAAAGAAAACGCTTGGGAGCAAACTGCCTATTTGAAAGCTTCCAATCCTCATGTATCGGCTTACTTTGGAGAGGCGGTAAACCTGAGTGATGATGGCAGTTTTATCGCCGTGGGAGCATGGGGAGAGAAAAGCTATAGCCAAGGATTGTTCGGAGATAGTACAGACGAATCTTCAACTAGAGCAGGAGCAGTTTATACCTATTTATTTAATGGCGTAGACTGGTCTAGTGAAGCTTATATTAAGGCGAGCAACACAGACTCGGGAGACCATTTTGGTGGCTCTGTTGCGCTAAGTGGAGATGGAGCTAGTTTAGCAGTAGGGGCGAACGGTGAGGATGGAACGGATAGCGGTTTGTTCGCAAACCCTGAGAGCAATGAAGCTGAAAATGCAGGAGCGGTCTATATTTATTAATTGGGCTGTATAATTTGTATTTACGTATAAAGTTAGTTGTTTGAGTTTAAATGGTATTGTTATCATTAATCTAGACCGATCGGAATACGTACAATGTAAATTTTAGAGATCTTTATTCTAAGTATAGATTTTAGGCTGCTCAGGTAAATCAAAAGATTTTCCTAGAGCAGCAATATATCTAGAGTTTTAGCTAAAGCTTAGCTGGATAGTGAAAGAAAAGGATATCTTTAAAATTTATAACTCTCTTTAAGTCTGAGCTTGTAATCAAGCTCAGCTAGTGAAATGTGAGTTTGGTTCTAAATTTTAATCTTATACTTATCTCTAGTTCAATTCTTTAATGCATAAGTATTTGTTCGCTTTTTTTTGAGTAGATGGCGCGAAGTACTTTTTTGCTAATCTGAGGCAGTCCTTCTATCGATATTGGGGAGGCAGCAAAATGTGTGGGCTGCTAGCTGTATTTTCAAATACCGTTGTATACAACGGGGAACAGATTTATCGAGCATTACAGCCCCTTTCCCATCGAGGGCCTGATGGTGAAGGGTTCTGGTCATCAGGAGATGGACGGGCCTGGCTGGCTCATAAGCGCCTCAGTATTATTGACTTGGAAGGTGGTCAGCAGCCACTATTGAGTGATGATGGAGAGATAGCCTGCATTGTTAATGGTGAATTTTATAATTATTTAGAGATAAAAGATGATTTGATAAGGCGGAACTATCGTTTTCTTACACAATCGGATAGTGAAATACTTATCGGCCTATATCAAGAGTTTGGTGTTTATTGCCTGGAATATCTACGAGGGGAATTTTCTTTCGTACTTTACGATAAAAGAAAAAACTTAATATTTTCTGCTCGAGATAGGTTTGGAATAAAACCTCTATTTTATTATTGGGCAGATGGATGCTTGTGTTTTGCATCAGAAGTTAAGGCCTTCAAAGCGCTTGGCTTGCCGATAGATTGGAATCCACATACTTTTTGGCAAGAAATTAGCTTCTTGCATGCTCCAGCCTCTAGTTTATTTAACAATATTCATGAGCTTCCTCCTGGTCATTATGGTTTAGCCTATTTGGATGATCTACAATTTTCGACTCATCTTTATTGGAATTTACACTTCCCCAATATTGCGGAACAAAGAAGTAACGTTTTCGATGAGAAAGAGGTTATTAGTGAGGTGCGCGAGCGCTTCTCTGAATCGATTAAGTTAAGGCTCAAAGCTGATGTACCTGTTGCCTGCTATTTGAGTGGTGGCATAGATGCCTCTTCCGTGCTTGGTATAGCGCAAAGTATGGTGGATAAGCCGATCGATGCATTCACCTTATCTTTTGATCATCCGGCCTATGATGAGTCCTCTAACGCAAAATCCATGACTGATTACTTGGGAAGTAATTATCACCCTGTTGAAATTGATAGTGACACACTGATCTCTTGCTTTGAGGATACTGCTTATACCGTCGAAAAAATGTTCTTTAACGGTAACGCTATCACTAAATATGTTCTAAGCCGAGTTGTTCGAGAGCACGGTTATAAAGTGGTTCTTACTGGGGATGGAGCAGATGAAGTATTTGCTGGTTACGGTTGGTTCAGGCAAGATTTTATCGAAAATTATTTAGATACAATTCCAAAAAAAGAAAAGCAAGCTATCTTGCAGAAATTGCAGTCTGGTGATCCTGTTTCCGAAGGCGTTTTTATGGCCTCTACAAGAGTGCATCAGTCACAGGTGGTGAAGTCAGCCCTTGGCTTTTTTCCAAACTGGATGCAGAGCTTTATGGATATGGGCAAAAAGATATTCCCATTGTTTTGTGAGGATTATGCCAAGTATATACAGCACTTACAGCCTGCAGAAACCCTGTTGGAACACTTGGGAGGTGCCTTTTCGGTTAAGAACAGGTCCATTTTATCAAAAAGTCTATATACCTTTACCAAGTCTATGCTGCCCCACTATGTTCTTACAATGATGGGGGATAGAACAGAAATGGCTCACTCTATCGAAGGGCGCCTACCTTTTCTGGATCATCACCTGGTTGAGTATGTCTAAGTATTGCCGGATAAATACAAGATTCGCGGGTTAACGGAGAAATATATACTCAGAGAAGCCATGAAACCTGTGTTAACAGAGCAAGTATACAAGAAGCAAAAACAGCCTCTTTGGACTCCACCACTTACGGATAAGAAAAACAGGAAACTTTATGAATATATGAAGGATATTGTTCATAGCCGTGCAACTTTGGATATGCCGTTTTTGGACCATAAGAAGGCAATTAGATTTTTTGAGAAGAGTGATAGCTTATTGCAAGCCGATCAGAATGTTGTTGATGCTGTAAAATACCTTATAGTGAGTGGTATTTTGTTGCACAAGCGATTGGTCATGTCTTAGGATTTAATTTTCTACTTTAGATGGTTTTGATGGTTTACTCTGGATATTTAAATAAAAGGTAAAATAACAATTCTTTAGCAGGAGCTGCAGTGCAGGAATTTCTCTAAATTGAGCCCGAATAAAATACTTCTATCCGGGCGTTTTGGTATTCTAGTTTCTCCCAGCAATTACCCCGCCATCAACGTCCCAAATGGCTCCAGTTACCCAACTTGCTTTGTCGCTTAAAAGAAAATCTACGACACCAGCGATGTCCTGGGGGGTACCAATTCTGCCAATAGGGTGAAAGTTATCGAAGGAAGCAAGTGCTTGGTCTATTTCCCCCGAATCGATAAAGGACTCATAGATAGGCGTCTTAACCACCGCAGGGGATACTGCATTAACACGAATTTTGTGATCGGCCAGTTCCATCGCCATATGTTGGGTGAGCGAATGTAAACCGGCTTTGGCCATTGAATAGGCTGAGGAGGGTGTCGCCTTTACGGATTGCTTGGCCCACATGGAGCCAATATTCACTACACTCCCTCCGCCGTTGTCTACCATGTTTCTTGTTACGGCCTGGCTAATAAAGAAGGTGGCACGGTTGAGGTCGAGATAAGTGTCGTAGTCTTCCCGAGTATGTTCAAGAAATGCAGTAGGATTAAAATATCCAGCGGCGTTTACCAGGTATTTAAAATGATGATTGCTGGATTTTATATATTCGATAATATCGCTGATATCAGCCTGTTGATAGAGGTCTGCCTGAAGTGCTTCTGCAGAGCCCATCTGAGTTAATTCGTTGTGGGCTCTTTCAAGTTTGTTGAGATTATTGCCAATAATAACTGTGTGGATTCCCTGTTTCACCAGTAGGTTTGCAATGGCGAGTCCCATACCACTGGAACCACCAACGATTAAGGCAACTTCTTTTTGTTCAGTAGAATCTGGTCTTTTAGTGGAGTCACTCATATTATTTCCTCACTGAGATATGCTCATTACGTGAGTGGAGTTTAGAAAAGAATCGGATAGGTTGAAAAGTAAGCACAAAATGGTGCACTAGTTACTTTTTGGTAAGTATTGATGAAATCAGAGAAAAACATGCTCACGCGAAAGCGCCCGCCCAAGAGAAGTGCCAGAATGGTTGAGACTATCTATGGCTGTAAATGGTCCCTTACTGTCTATCAGCTTCTGGCTGGAGGGGTAAATCGACCGGGGGAGATGGTTCGCAGCGTTGAGGGTTTGACTACCAAGGTCCTGAATGAATGTTTACGAAGAAATATGGAGTTCGGGATACTGGAGCGGATCAGCTATGCAGAGATTCCTCCCCGTGTGGAATATAACGTTACAGAATTTGGACAGAAATTCCTGAGAATTCTGGACGACTTGGAAAAGCTACAAGAGGAAATTGACGGCTCAGAATTATCTGAAAGTAAATAACTTTATCCCACCAATACCTTCGAGTTACACTAAGTGTCTAAATGATACTTGTCTCTCCCTATGAATGAAAAAGACTATATAGCTCGCTATGAGAAGCGTAACTTTGACGCTCCTTTAGTTACTGTGGATGCAGTTCTATTTACCTATCACGAAGGCTTTCTCAAGGTGTTATTGGTTAAGCGCTCGGCTCACCCAGAGAAAGGAAAGTGGGCTTTGCCTGGAGGATTTGTCTCTGAAACCGAAGATAATAGTCTGGAGGCGGCGGTTAACCGAAAGCTAAAAGAAAAGACATCAGTTATACCTCCCTATTTAGAGCAGCTTTATACCTTTGGTGGATCTAGCCGAGACAAGCGCGGATGGTCGATATCGGTTGCCTATACTGCCTTGATTGCCCACCAGCGCTGTGCAAGTGCAATCGATACCGTATCGAGTGTGGACTGGTTGCCTTACTCTCAGATATCTCAATTATCTCTGGCTTTTGATCATCAGGAAATTATTAGTCGTGCCCATGAGCGTTTGGTTCAAAAAGCGCTCTATACTATTGTGCCTGCATTTGCATTACCGGAAACTTTTACCTTGCCAGAGTTGCAGCATGTACATGAGGCAATAATTGGTAAACCAATACAGAAAAAATCATTTCGCAGGCGAATTGAGCAGGCAAATTTGTTAGTAGATACTGGTGAAAAACGTTCTGAAAAAGGTCGGCCTGCAGCGCTCTATCGTTTGAGTGAAAGCTCCGCTGATCATAAATTTATAAGAAATTTAGAGCTTTAACTGAAAAATAGTTTCGCTTCTTAAGATAAAAAATTGTTAACTAATTTTTTATCTAGCTCAATCAAGTATTGGTATCCATAAGTACTATTTTCCAGGCCAGAGAGTAAACTGAAAGGAAGTTCCAAATCGTACTCTCTGGTAAGTGCTGCAAGCCCGCAGGCAATTGCGGCGACACTATCAGTATCACCACCAAAATCTATACAGGTCTTCAATAGTCCAAGGAAGTCTCGATTACTTTGTAGTGCTATATTTACCGCAGCCAAGGTTTCTAAGGCATCACAGTTGACCTTGCCAGACCAGTTTCCTATTAATTTTAGGTTGAGCTTTTTCTCAATAAGCTTGGGCAACTCAATTAGAGTTGATTTTTGGTAGATTAATAGATGTGCCATTAGGGCAACTGCTTGAGCAGATAAGATCCCCTCTTCGGTATTGTGCGTAACGCTAGCTTGGCATTTAGCCACTGTTAGTAGTTGATCAATATCGGGAATAAGCCCAAGGGGTACTGAGCGCATTGCTGCACCGTTACGTTTGCTGTGAGGCCTTATCTTGCGAGTTAGATCCTTTCCAGTTTCACAGCTATCGAGAAGGCTTTGAAAGCCTGATGCATATCCAAGGCGAGGATCACGCTTATAAGCGTGGATAAAAGCTTGTGCAAAGTCCGACTCTTGGGGATTCGAATTCTCAAGAAGGAGCTCAGCAATAGCCAAGCTCATCTGAGTATCGTCGGTATAACAACCGGGTTTGATGCCAAGGGGATGAGAGATATACCCGTTAGCATGATTGTTATTGTTAATAATCTCACGGCTACAAAACTCAAATCCGGCTCCGTAGGCATCTCCAACTGCTATTTCCAATAACATCAAAGCCCCCTAAAAGATTACCGATTAGTTAATATTGACTGGCAACAGCCAATACATCTCTACCTTTAACAATAACAGCCCGTTCTCGAATAGTTTCCAAGTCTTGTTCTATAAGTAACTTTCCGTTGCGGTATACGGTTTTTAGCAGATTATTACGGCCGCCAATATCTTGCTCACGAATAGTGTAGGGCGTTCCGTCAGTACGATTTATTAATGCCAAGCGCCCTCTCTTGGAGCGCTTACCGCTATCGGTGGCGGGGTCTTTGTAAACATCCCGCCATAGGCCATCGACTCGAACCGCACTGGCTTTCATGGCGAACCTCATGGTATCTCGGTTAACTTTTTGTAAAAGCTCACCTCCCATACCGAAGCTAATATTTTCAGCGCTCTGTTTTCTGGCCTTCATTGCGCTGAGGATACCCTCAATGGTGTGTAGAGAAATCCCGTCACCCTGGATCACCCGAATAAAGTCCGGAAGTACTCGGAAACCTTTACTATTAATGGTCGCTCCGAATATTCTCATCAAGCGCTCAATAGTCTGAGTGACTATATCAACGGGATCGCCGCTATCCGGGCGAATTACCAGGGTGCCGCCATTATTTTCTACCCTCTCTTTTAATTCACCGCCCCAGATATTCTCGATTGCACTCCAAAGATCGTAGCTGTCACTCACTACGGCGACCAGACTGTTATCACCGCTGAATTGCGTCAGCATATTTTCATAGGCTTTGGCTTCCTGCTCGCGCCCCCAACTGGTCATGGTGCTGTGCTCTGCAGCGGGTATTGAAAATCCGGCCATTGGGGCTGCGTAGTAGCGGCGGCCGGCGAGTACGGCGGCAATGGTGTCTGTGCCTTGGAAATTTACCAGGTGGGCCAGGCCCCCAATCGCAGCTGTCTCTTCGCTGCTAGCACCGCGTGCGCCAAAGTCATGTAGCTTGAAGGGCAGTGAGTCGAGGCCCTCAGCAGTTTCCAGTAAATATCGTTGAATGACCTTTTTGGCTTCCCGGCTTTGGGTGGCAACTGTGGTGGGGTACCAAATTGCGCGCAGCAGGGCGGTTTCGATATAGCTGGTTAGCCAGAAGCACTTGGGGTCTGTATTGACTACTTGGACTAAGACATTTCTAGTCGGGATAACACTGCCCTCGGGAACTGCTTGAATCTCAATGGGCAGGTAACCCTGATGCTCCTGGAGAATGTATTCCCATCCCTCGCGATTAAATGGCAGGCCATGGGCCAGACAGAGCTCCTCTGCCTCTTCGATGTGCTCTGCGTTGATCGGGGTAGTCAGGTACTGCTTGATAAATGCCTGTAGGCCAAAGAAAACAGCCTCTTTGAACTGGCCGCCCCGGCTCTCGATATAGCTGCTGACATACTGGGTTCCCTCTGGGTACTGAAGGTAGTGGCTGGTTTTATAGCTGTCGACATTCAGGATTGGGTTGTACTGGTTCATCGCGGAAATCCTCCGTGAGTAGTTGTTAGCACCGGTCTCTCCAGTGCGGGTCTTGCCAATTATTGTCTAAAGGACACTAACCAAGTTAATAGTGTCTTTTCGATACTAAGCTGTCAAGTATTGGCGTGTTTTTTTGGGTATTGGTGAAGGTAATGCGAGTTGTTGAATGTGTAAGAGGCGGCAATTGGCCACCTCTTACAAGCTTTAGGCACCGCCAATCAGGGATTGAATGATGTAATAGTGGTCTTCAAATAGCTGCTGAGGGTCCAGATCAGCGAGGGGCACCCAGCGGGCATGGCGAGCGTCGTCACCGCCCTTTACCTTGGGAAGCTGTTGGCTGGGAGCCAGTTCTATGTAATAGGCGTGCGTGATGGTCCTTCCACGAGCCGAGCGATAGGGTTCATCGAATACATCCTGCCGGCGTATAGATCCTTTCAACACTGGTGTCGGGACTTTAAGGCGTGTTTCCTCTCGCAATTCTCGCAGGCAAGCATCGATCAGTCGCTCACCGGGGTCGACAAAACCACCGGGCAGCGCCCATAAACCCCGCCCGGGAAAAGCTCGTCGCTCTATCAGCAGGATATGGCCAGATTGGACCACTACAGCATCGACAGTAACGTGAGTTGGCGGATAGGGAGCGGTGGCCCAGGAGGATCTGTAGCGCTGGATAAATGCCATTTCTTCGCGCATCTCGCCGTAGGCTGGGTTGGTCTCCACAAACTCTCTTAAAGCGCCAACAGTGCCCTCTGGCAATTGCTTTTCCTGGCTGAGTGAATTCAACAAGCTATCGGCGCTGTCGGTAAATAGTGCCTCCCTAAAGGGGGTTGCACTGATTTCGTTGTGATTCTCCACCCCAAGGGATTCCCACTGGGGGAAGAGGTTGAGGTAAAAACCGCTCTGGTCTTTCTGGTGCCCGATTAATGCAATTTGAGGTGGCTTGTGGGGAATGGAGTGATGAGCGGTCACTATGCCGTTAACGGAGTTTTGTACATTGCGTACCCACAGCTCATCGTTATAGGGCACATCCATTAAAGGTAGGCAGGTCAGGCGCTTGTTGTCACTCTCGCTTAAACTTTTCCTGATAAATTGTTCCCGCTCGCGATGAGTCCAGGGGTTGCGAGGATTGCGGGGCTGGTTGGCGGAGCCAATCAGGATAATCAGGTGCTGGGCCTGAGCTAATCCGCACTGGACTACTTTTAGATGTCCGGAATGGAATGGCTGGAATCGACCGATAAAAACGGCAAAATCGTAGTGCAGGGCCATAGCAGCAAGCTCCTTGCTGTGAGTAAACCCCGGTCTCTCCAGGGCTTGAATAATAAGTCTTGAAACATTATGTGTCTAATGGACACTAATGGCAAGTGGGCTTAAATTCAATTTTTAGTGGTTTATCGAAGAGGTGGGGTTATATTCCAGTCTCCGAGCCGATTTACTTTTTTCGAGTGTGTGAGTAGAACTGATGTGCCGCTGGTTGTTGTTCATTTCCTTATTGAGTTTGGAAGCCTTTGCGCAGGAAATAGAACCATTTACTACTGATGGTTGTAGCGCATTTCCCGATGGAACTTTTGATCAACAGGAGTTGTGGCTCGACTGCTGTATTGCCCATGATTATGCCTACTGGAAAGGGGGCACATACGATGAACGCGAGCAGGCGGATAAAGATCTGGAAGTCTGTGTAGCTGGAACCGGGGAAGAAGAAGTTGCACTAATGATGTTACTTGGAGTTCGGGTTGGCGGTACGCCTTTTTTACCCACCCCATTTCGCTGGGGGTATGGCTGGCCCTATTTGCGTGGCTACAAGGCTTTGTCACCGGTGGAATTACAGGCAATAAAACAATCAGAAGGTGAACTTTGACGGTAATTAGGAAAAGCTAGTCACAGAGACAAATTGTTCGCGTTTATTTGAGGTACTTTATTCAATAGGACTAACAGCTAAAGCCTGTAAATAAATATCCGCAAAACCTTCCTTTAGCCACTGCATCAAATTGCGCACCCGTAATAATTGGTGGCGTAGGGGCGGGCATACCATGGAGAGCTCGGTAGACTCAGACCAGCCGGGCAGAATTTCAACCAGACGCCCACTGGCAATATCTGCCTGGACATAGATATCTGCCAGCCGGGTAATTCCAAGTCCCTCAATTGCAGCGCGGTGCATTACCCTTCCGCTAATCAATTTAGTGCTGTTTTCAACTTGCACAACCTGTTGATTCTTACCTCGTGTCAGCAGCCATTGATCTACACTGCCGGAAATTAGCGGTACAGATGCTAAATCAGCAGGTTTTTCTATAGGTCCATATTCTTGAAGGAACTTTGGGCTGGCTACGTATCGGGTTTTGATAGTGTGAAGTTTACGCACGATTAGAGAGGAGTCCGGCAAACTGCCCATACGAATAACCAAATCGTACTGGTCTTGAATCAAATCTACTCGGGTGCTGGAAAAGTCCAGATGAACTCTAACTCCTGGATTGGCCTGCTGAAACTTGATCACCAGCCGAGCAATTAAGCTCTCTCCGATAATGCCACCAACAGCGTTGATGCGGATGTTTCCCTCCAGTCCTCCCTTTGATTCACTGGCCCACTCGGCGGCTGAATCCAACTGCTGCATCGCTTGCTTGCAACGCAAATAGTAACCCTCACCAATCTCGGTAAGACGCAGTTGTCTTGTCGTGCGGTAGAGAAGCTGTATATCCAGGGTTGTTTCCAGCTCTGTGACCAGTTGGCTCAAATTGGCCTTGGAAAAGCCGCTGTCCCGCGCTGCAGCGGTGAAGCTTCCGGCATCGGCCACCTGAATAAATGCACGAATAGCGCGCCATGAGATATTGTTCATAAAAACCAAACAATGTTTTCCTATTGGTTGGGCTAATCATATTAGTCGGAATTCCTATACTGGGTCTACTTAAACAAAACTATCCGCCGGGATAACTCATTGAAGGAGAGAGAGCCCATGTCCAAACCACTCGTTGTTATTACTGGAGCCAGTTCAGGTATTGGTGCTGCCATTGCCCAACATATGTCTGCTGCCGGGCATCCTCTATTATTGTTGGCAAGGCGTGTGGACAAACTGGAAGCTTTAAATCTGCCAAATACTCTTTGCAGGAAAGTGGATGTGACTGATATGGCAGCCTTGCGCGAGGCAATTCGTGAGGCTGAGACTCAGTTTGGTCCGGTTGACTGTCTGATTAACAATGCCGGCAAAATGTTACTGGGCAATATTGAAACCCAGAACCCCGATGAGTGGCGGAAAATGTTCGATGTGAATGTATTGGCCTTGCTTAACGGTATGCAGGCAGTTTTGGAGGATATGAAAACTCGCCATTCCGGGACCATTATCAATATCAGTTCTATTGCTGGAGTAAAAACATTTATCAATCATGCTGCGTACTGTGGTACCAAATATGCTGTCTCTGCTATTGGTGAAACCGTGCGCGAGGAAGTGGCGCCTACCGGGGTACGTGTAATGACCATATGCCCCGGCGCGGTGGAAACAGAGCTGCTAAGCCACACTACCTCAGCAGAAATTATTGAGGCCTATCAACAATGGAAAGAATCCATTGGTGGTGCAATTAATGCAGAGGATATTGCTCGCACAGCTATGTTCATGTACTCCCAGCCCCAGCATGTAAATATTCGAGAGGTTCAAATTGCAGCAACAGGGCAGGGACAGTAATCCTGATTTTGTACCGCGCAAACACTAATCGTTTTTCCAAGCAATATTTCTTTTGCTAATATTCCCAACTTAAGCCAGCTAACTGGAGCTGGCTTAAGTTGGAATGGATAGTAAAGGATATGGAGATATCAGTGCGAAGAACGATTTTAATTGCCGGCCTGATTTTATGTTCCTCTGCGTTTGCACAGCAAAATACAGATGAGCAAGAGAGTGGCGTAGCGGAAACGGCAAAATCAGTGATGTCTAACATCGTCAGCTTTGGCAAAAACCTGATGGATGGTGCCAGTGAAGGTGTGGTTGATGGACGTAAAACAGGGCAGAGTACTGATGGTGCTGTACTTATCAATACGCTGGAAGATCTCAATAAGTATCTGGAAAGCGACGTTATCGCAGTGACCGCCCATGCAGAGAGTGGTTGCTATGTTGAAGTTGGTTTTAAAAATCAAAATGACTTCCCCGTGCGGTTAATCGACCTGGATAGCTCCGAGGCAGTGATCCTTATTGACCAGGATGGCTATGCAACCAACTTGTTTAGGGGCAAAGGAAACCCTGAAGAACTCACGATTCCCAGTAATGCTGGACGCAAACAAAAGTTCTACTTTGCTATAGAGTGGGATCAAGTGCGTGAAATCCGAATTCTCGGTAAAGTCATGCAACCATAGCCAGTAACTGGTGCTGGAGAGAAGTGGAGCTGCGGCAGGGGTTGTGGATACCCAGCCTGCTACGCGGCTAATCCACTTCTTGAAATAGCTTTTGAATAGATGAGAAGTCCAAATCACTACCTCCGCGCAAATTGAGAATTCCATAGAGATTGCGCGCCATTGAGCCGAGAGGCGTATAGCTCTTACTCTGAGTGGCTGCTTCCTGCGCCAACCCCAGGTCCTTACACATAAGTTTTACCATAAAGCCACCGCTATAGTTTTTACTCGCTGGAACTTCGGGCATTACTCCGGGATAGGGATTGTAATTTTGTAGGGACCAGTTGGCTCCTGAACTCTTTAACATAATGTCGGAGAGCACATTGGGGTCGAGTCCATTATCTACCCCCATTTGTAGGGCTTCAGCGGTACCAATCATATGAATAGCCAGCAGCATATTGTTACAAATCTTTGCTGTTTGGCCAGATCCCGCTGCTCCGGCATAGAAAATATTGCTACCCATTGGCTCTAGAACTATCCGGGCCCTATCGACATCACCGGCCTCTCCCCCACACATAAAACTCAAAGTTCCTTTGCTAGCACCCGCCACTCCCCCGGATACCGGGGCTTCAATGGCTTGCAGGCCTTTGATTCTGGCTTCACGAATAAGGCGCTTAGAACTGTTGGAAGAAATAGTGGAGCAGTCGATAATCAAACAGTCGCGAGAAATACTGTCGAGCAGTTTGTCGGTATCAATATACAGGCACTCAACCGCCGCGCTATTAGGCAGCATGCTTACCACAAAACCTGCTTCCTCGACGGACTCTTGGGGAGAGGAACACTTTTTGATACCGCTTTCTACAGCGGCATCCAGTATTTCAGTGACCGGGTCAAACCCTTTAACTTCAAAGCCTGCTTTGACCAGGTTGGTGGCCATAGGCAGTCCCATATGGCCCAATCCTAAAAATGCGACTGTTTTAGTCATGCTGCTCTCCGGTTAACATTATTTGAGCTGTATGGTTAAATTGGTGTGCTCTGCATGCTCTATATCGCTGTCAAACCAGCGTGCTGTAACAGTTTTGGTTTCGGTGTAAAACCGTACAGCTTGTTTTCCATAAGCGTGTTGATCACCATAAAAAGACGCTCGCCAGCCGGTAAAGCTAAAGAAAGGTAACGGCACTGGGATAGGCACGTTAATACCGACTTGCCCCACTAATATTTCGTGTTGGAACTTACGTGCGGCAGCGCCACTAGCCGTAAATATTGAGGTGCCATTGCCATAGGGGCAGTTATTGATTAATTGGATTGCTTCTTCCAGGGAGTCGGCATTTACCAGGCAAAGTACGGGACCAAAAATCTCGTCGGTATAGATCGACATGTCCGAGGTAACATCGGCAAATAGGGTGGGACCAACCCAGTTCCCATTGGGAAACCCTTCGACAGTAATTTCAGAGCCATCTAATACACAGCGGGCGCCTTCCTTTTTGCCCTGGGCGATATACCCAAGCACCCTCTCACGAGCAGCGGGTGATATTAGTGGGCCGAAGCCCGCTTGCGTATCCTTCCAATGACCGGGCTTGATAGCTGACATAGCGTCTTTAATGTCGTCTACCCACTGTTGTGTCTCCCCAACAAGTACAGCGACGGAAATCGCCATGCAGCGTTGCCCGGCAGCTCCGATGGATGATCCAACAATATTATTTATAGCCGCAGCCTTATTGGCATCGGGCATCACGACCATATGGTTTTTTGCACCGGCAAAAGCTTGAACTCGTTTTAGGTGCTGGGTACCCGTCTGATAAATATGCCGCCCTACGGGGACTGAACCAACGAATGAAATGGCCTGAATGCCGGGATGCGTTAGAAGAAAATCCACCTGTTCCCTGCCGCCATGTACTACCTGTAAAACACCTGCAGGAGCCCCAGCTTCAGCAAATAATTCGGCCAGTTTGCAAGGCGTGACAGGGTCCTGTTCAGAAGGTTTCAGAATAAAAGTATTCCCACAGGCAATCGCCATTGGAAACATCCATAGTGGAATCATTGCGGGGAAATTAAATGGTGTGATCCCCGCACAAACTCCAATAGGTTGTAGATAGGAGTAACAGTCGATGGTGTTGGCAACATTCTCTACGGTTTCACCCATCATTAGTGAAGCGATATTGGCTGCATGCTCAACAACCTCAATACCGCGCCAGACGTCCCCTTTGGCATCCTCAAAAGTTTTACCTGTTTCCTCGCTGAGGATTTCAGCCAGCAGCTCCTGATTTTCTTTCAGAAGCGCCTGATACCTCAACATAATCCGTGCTCTTGCAGTAACCGGCGTATTTCGCCATTGGTCAAATGCTTCTTTGGCGGAAATTACTGCATTCTCCAGTTCAGTCTGGGTAGACAATGGCGCCTGTGTAAGAACATCGCCGGTAGCGGGGTTGGTTACATCCAGCCACTCAGTACTTTTGGACTGAATCCACTCACCACCAATCATTATTGGTAACTTGGAAGGAATATTCTTATTCATGTTAATTAAAGCGCCGAGAGGAGGGGATTTTATCCAACAGTTTAGGTGTTTTTTCGCGATTAAAGAGGAATATCACGCTGCTTTTATGACTATTCACTTTTGCTGAGCAGAAGGTTGATTGACCAAAAAATTAAAATAAATGTATTTGATTATCTTTGTAGAATAGATCGCAAATAATTAACACCCATAAGAAATGAAAAAATAATCTTGCACTGTACGGCTAGTATCTTGTGGCTGGCAATTCGGCTTTGGATTAATGCCTAGCTTAAATGTTGTTGTCGTAATGTAACTAGTGAAGAGTAAAAGAGGATTATTCAATGTGTTTTATGATAAAAAGAATACTGATTGTAATCGGATTAATGATATCTCCCATATTTGTTGGTGCTACCACTCTAAGTGACTTAAGTGCACATGAGCCTAGCTCTGACAAAACCTGGGCCGAGCAATGGTTCTATAACATTGCAATTCCCGATGTAGGATATTTCAAAGTTAGTTTACAAACCTATATTGCACCTGACTTTGCAGTTGTCAAGCCTAAAGCCTATATCCATTTAGCTTTTTCTTCAGAGACCGGAGCTACCACGAAGTATGATCTCTTTTTTGATGAAG
The DNA here is from genome assembly GCF_052467225.1 of Microbulbifer maximicatervae (SeqCode). NCBI lineage: Bacteria > Pseudomonadati > Pseudomonadota > Gammaproteobacteria > Cellvibrionales > Microbulbiferaceae > Microbulbifer > Microbulbifer maximicatervae (SeqCode). The sequence goes on from NZ_CP174303.1 coordinate 1,098,350, forward strand.
TGATCTTGAAGCACCCCGAAGGTATTGATGAGTTCTATTATGAAGTACCGGGAGTAGTTGTGGCCGATGAGCAGGGTGTACAGGTCTTACATCCAGATTTCCTGTTTAATATGGAGTGGGCTGGTGAACACCACCATTACTGGCATGGGTTAAACCCCGGTCAAACTCCTTTTGGATTTATTCCTGAGATACCTGGGGTAGGAGGAAAGTGGTTCCTATATACGGTCGGTACCCCAGTCAATTACAGTTATTTTGATGGTTCTATGTCTCTAGCCGGTGCTGGCTATGCGCAATTGGATAAGGGCTGGTATGACAAAGAATCCAGTGCCGGTATGATCTATTCAATGGGGCTAACAGATGACCTCTACTATATGATTACCGGAGCTAAACTGGGTGACTCAGAGATTGAAATGTGGGCGGGGCGATATGTTTCTGAGGAGCATGACCTGATTTTTTTACCGGCTTTTAATGGTTTCTCTGTTAAGCGGGAAGCAGACGCCTGTTCAGGTTATCTACAAGTTGAACTTAACAAAATTTCATACAAGTTAGTTGTCGAAGCAAAAGCAGACATTGCCAGCTTTTATCCACTGGAGTTTCCCTCTGTAATTATTTTTGGTGGTGAGCAGAGTTATATGAAATCCATGCAGGCAGATGTCAACTTCTATCTGTATCAATTTGGACAGCTGAAGGAGCAAATTCAAATGCCTCAGGCCTTGCTCGAATTTAGTGGGCCATTGGCGTGTGATGATTTTTTTGACTAAAGAAGAGTGGTATAAAAGAAGAAGTTATTGGGTTTGCAGGAGTTAAATTAACTCCTGCAAATACTTTATTGTATCTGATCGAGAGCGTATTGTATCCATGCAAAGAAAATAGGTTTGTGAAATTTGTGTGAGCAATTGCATAGCTTTGAGGCATTTTAGTTGTACATAGTTCTTTATGAAAAAGCTTAAATTCAATGTTTTTGGTAGAGAGGTTTTGATCGAAAGGCAGTCGAATAGCTGGGCCACATTCTATCAGGGCAATGAAGGTAAGCGTCGCAGTGCCGGGATATCAATACCTTCGGAAATTAGTGAGAAAGATTTAGCCCAATACTTGGCAGATATCTGCCATGAATGGGCAAGTGAGCGGTACCCTGTTGTGGTGCGTATAGATGTAGAGTAAATATGTTGGCAAGTAAATAAAGATGAGAATAGGGGGGCTTTAAATCCATTTCATTGGTTAAAGTAAAATCAGTTTTTTCCCTGTGCCGGGTAGTGTTATTTGTGTGTTTAAGTTGGCTACTATTACTTTCTGTCTTATAAGGTAAATAGTGAATATTTTCATGTGACAAATAGAAAATATGGGTTGGTCTTTTGAACGCTGCTGACATACTAATTTCCTACCGAGGAAGATTGTCTTAATAGGAGAGGTGTTCAATGAATAAAGCGTTACTTATAATTGATATGCAGAATGATTTCGTTCTGCCGGGCGCTCCATGTCGAGTTTTTGGTGCTTATTCTACGATATCTAAGGTTAGGCGTGTTTTAGAATTTTTCAGGAAGCATAACCTGCCGATATTTCATGTTGTTCGGGAGTATCGAGAGGACGGTAGTGATATTGAAAATTTCAGGTATCAGGATTTTATGACTAATAAAAAATATGCCGTTCCAAATACACCTGGATGTAAAATTATAGATGAGTTACAACCATTTGAGGGGGAATATAAAATCATTAAAAATAGGTTTAGTGGTTTTATGAATACTGAACTGGACTCCATTCTAAGACGTTTAAAAATTAATGAGCTAGTTGTTACCGGTACTCAGTACCCAAACTGTGTTAGGGCCACAGTTTATGATGCGGTTTGCTTGCATTACGAGGTAACCATTATTACTGATGCAACCTCAGCCCAAACGATAGAGATTGCCAAGGCCAATATTGTCGATATGAAAAACATTGGTGTAAAGTTTTTATCCAGTGATGAGTTGATACGAGCTATGAGCCCCTAGGTGTTAATAATTTAGATGTTAATATTGTTTTTCCTGAGGGGCATATTTCATGTAATGGTGTATTAAGTAATATTGTTGGATTTTTAAAATACAAAAATTAAAAGTCAGTTGAATAGGGGGCAAGCGAAACAGGTCCTAAAGGCACCTGCTTCATAATGATAATTGTAATTGTGAATTTATTTATTGGGCTGTCTAATTTACTCCAAATTTATTCGGGAAATTTCCTCTTTATGACTAAAGCCGTTAGTCTCAAGATTAGTTTTCAATTCTAGTGTATAGGTGAGCAGGGTATAGTCTTTGGCATCGGCTTTACAGGTAAAGCCCATGGATTTTGCGAAACTGTCCACTCGTCTATTTTGTGCTGACTCAATCGAATAGATTCGTTCAAGCCCCTGATCCTGGGCGCAGTTGATGAGTCGCTTTAACATTAAGCGTCCCAAACCTAACCCCTGCCAGTCATCGCTCACCACAACGGCACACTCACAAGCGCGTCCGTCAACGTCAAGTGCGTAGTGTGCTATAGCAACGGCTCTCTGTGCTCTGTCACTACTGCAGAGTGCAATAAAAGCTTCATGTACATGGTGGTCGTTATCTGTGAGTAACTCCAATAGCTTTTGGCTGGCTTTACAGCTTCCGCCAATAAAGCGATCGCGGCGAGTTTCTGGAGATAACTGTTCAATTAGTTCTTTCTCAAGCTGGCCATCACTGCGACAGATGGGGCGTATTGAGACTTTGCGTCCATTGCCGAGGGTGATCAGCTCAACTTGGTGTTCAGTATTCACACTGTTGTTGGGTGACATAACGGTTCCTATCCTGGCTGCTTTGAGCAGCTTTGTTTTACAAGTTCGCAACGGGATGGGGTACCTCAAAGATAGACGCTCGCGCTGCGAACGTGAAACTATGTTACGGTCCTGAAGACGACCTCCCCAACAACTGCTCTGTATAAACCTATAAAAGAAAGGAGTTTGGCTGGGTGAAACTATACAGTCAGCCTTTGTGTGGTATAGTACCGCCGCTGATTTTTCTCAGCTGCGTCATTTGTAGGCCGGTGATCCGCCGGTAGCCCCTCCGGAACTTTTCAAAAATTCTTCCAGGAAATTTCTACTGAATGCCGCGCGCCGGTTACGAGGACTGGCGATTAGACGGCTGTACACGCTGGGAGCAATACAGGCTCCCGATGTCGACTCCGATTTCTCTCTTCATTCCCTCAGGGGGAGTGAGTGTGTTTGATTGCGCCTGCGGCGCAGTTCGAGGTTTTTTTATGTTGTTTGAAGATCTGGGCCTTGCCCAGGAGATTGCCCGTGCCGTTGCAGAGCAGGGATACACTGCGCCTACGCCAATCCAGGCACAAGCTATTCCAGCGGTAATGAAGGGCAGCGATATTATGGCCGCAGCCCAAACTGGTACCGGTAAGACGGCTGGCTTCACTTTGCCGTTGTTGCATCGTCTTAGCCAGGGTGAGCGCGCTAGAAAAGGGCAAGTACGCGCACTGGTGCTCACTCCAACCCGTGAATTGGCGGCTCAGGTTTTCGATAATGTGCAGGGGTACAGCCAGTACCTGCCTATGCGCCATGCGGTGGTGTTTGGTGGTGTGAAGATCAACCCCCAGATTTCTCGCCTGCGAGGCGGAGCGGATATTTTGGTAGCTACCCCTGGGCGCTTGCTGGATCTGCACAATCAGGGGGCAATTCGCTTCGATCGCTTAGAAGCCCTGGTACTTGATGAAGCAGACCGCATGCTGGATATGGGCTTCATCCACGATATCAAACGAGTATTGAGGATTTTACCGGCCAAGCGCCAGAACCTTCTATTCTCCGCAACTTTTTCACCAGATATTCGTCAGCTGGCGAAAGGCTTGGTAAAAGATCCGCTGGAAATTGATGTCAGTCCACGCAACTCCACTACTAAAACGGTGCGACAGAAACTCCATCCTGTGGATAAGGCTCGAAAAACGAAACTGCTTAGTCATTTGATTAGGGAGAATAACTGGCACCAAGCCTTGGTCTTTAGCCGAACTAAACATGGTGCCAACAGGCTGGTGAAGCAGCTCGAAGGTGACGGCATCCTGGCAGCAGCCATTCATGGTAATAAAAGTCAAAATGCACGAACTCGTGCCCTGGCGGACTTTAAGGCTGGCAAGGTTCAGATTCTTGTGGCGACTGATATCGCGGCCCGAGGCATCGACATTGACCAGCTGCCCCAGGTAGTAAATTTTGATTTGCCCAATGTGCCTGAGGACTATGTCCACCGTATTGGCCGCACAGGGCGTGCGGGCGCTCAGGGACAAGCGGTATCACTTGTTAGCGCTGATGAGATTAAGCAGCTTCGCGATATTGAGCGCTTGATCGGCAAGCCAATTCCGCGCGAGGAAATCGAAGAGTTTGAGCCAGACCACCAGGTGCCCGCATCCGGAAATCCAAAGCGGGGTGGGTTGCAAAAGCCCGGCTCCAGCAAGCGCCCAGCGGGTAACTCACAGAAGAGTGAAGGGCGGCGTGAAGCGCGCGGCAATAGCGAGGAGCGTCGGGGCAACCGCGGCAATGGACGCGGTAAGCCTGAGGGGCGTGGAAATTCTAGCGGCCGCAGTGGTAACGCCTCTGCGGGTAAAGGTGCTCCAGCCAAGCGCGCGGGCGATAACGGTAAAGGTAAAGGGCGCGGTGCTGAGGCTGGTCGCAGTGATGGACAGAAGCCACAACGAGCTCCGAGACGGCGTCCTACTACTAGAGGGCGATCTGAAAGTGCCTAGTATTTTGCTGGACTCTTAATGCCGATAACAAGGTATTCACCTGCGAAGGTGTTGTAATCTTTAATATCGAGTTTTAAGAGTAACAAGCATCTAAAAAAGAGCCTCAAAATGAGGCTCTTTTTACAATTACTGTTTTTTATAGTTTGCCATATAATCCAAAGTTAACAGAGTCAGCGCTTCAGTACCCTTGCGCAAAGCGTCTTCATCCACATAGAAAAGCGGTGAGTGGTTGCTTGGAGCTTGGCTGGCATCCTGATCCCTAGGAGTTACTCCCAGGAAGTAGAAAAAGCCAGGGACCTCATTGGCGTAGTAGGAGAAGTCTTCTGCCCCCGTGATTTTGGGTACTTCTATAACATTCTTGTCGCCGACAGCAGATCTCAGAATAGGCAGGGCCATTTCTGTAAGCTCTGCATTATTTATCGTTACCGGGTAGCCCTCCAGAATCTCCACATCTGCACTTGCACCGGAGCTTTCAGCAATTAACTCCGCAGTGGTTTTTAAGCGTTTGAAAATTTCTGCACGGTTATCCATATCAAAATTACGGATGGTGCCATTCAGATAGACACTATCGGGAATGATATTGTTACGGACACCACCGTCAATACGTCCGAAGGAAACGACTGCAGGCTCTTTGGTGATGTCGATCTGGCGGCTGACAATGGCTTGGGTGCCCATTATGACTTGTGCCGCGGCGACAATAGGGTCCACTCCACCCCAGGGGCGTGAGCCATGGGTTTGGCGGCCATTGATGGTAATACGGAATTCATCGGCAGCGGCCATAAGCGGGCCCGAGCGATAGCCGATGACGCCGGTGGGTAGTGATGAAGTGACATGCTGGCCAAAGGCCACATCCGGCTTGTACTTCTTGAAGATCCCTTCTTTGAGCATCAACTCCGCGCCACCTTCTTCATTGTCCGGTGCGCCTTCTTCTGCGGGCTGGAATATAAACAAGACGTTTCCAGCCAGCTCATCGCGAAGGCCTGCCAGGACCTCGGCAGTGCCCATCAGCATGGCCACATGGGTATCGTGGCCACAGGCATGCATAACGCCAACATCTTTACCTTGGTAAGTGGTTCTCGCTTTGGAAGCGAAGGGCACATCGGTTCTCTCGGTGACTGGCAGAGCGTCCATGTCCGCGCGCAAGGCAACAGTTGGTCCCGGTTTTCCGCCCCTCAAAAAGCCCACAAGGCCGGTATGGGCGATACCGGTTTCCACTTCAAGGCCCAGTGCACGTAAGTGTTTTTCAATATATTTGGCTGTTTCAAATTCGCGATTGCCCAGTTCTGGGTTCTGGTGCAGGTGGCGGCGCCACTCAATCACTTTGGACTCAGTGTTTTCCAGCAATTGCTGAGGCTTAGGGTCGCTTGCAGAAGCATGGGTAGCTAGCAGCGATGCACCGATTGCGATGGGCAGGAGCAGTTTTTTCACAGCACAATTCCTTCATTCTCATTATCGTCGGCCGATTCTACCCCAGATTTTGCGTAACCGACTCCCTCGAGCTGGCTTGCCTTTATATATTTTCAGTTTCCGCTGTTGACATGATGAACCGAACGGTTCAAGATGTTCTGCATAGGTTGTGGAAAGAGCTATAACCACAGAACAATGAGGGTTGCAGGAGGCTCTCAAGGTTTTCACGAGACTGAGTGGCACAGAAAGTTATACTGATAGGTCATAGGTTGGAAATAATTAGAGATGTTTAACTTGTCGAGCCCTCTAATTATTTCTTAGAGGATAATTAACGGGTTAATTTATAGTGATAATAATAGGCAGGTTACTAATATATCTGTATGTCTCAGGCATATATAAATAATTATTATATTTATTGTTAGATTTACGACACTGTAAATTAGGTATTCTCTTAACTCGATAGCTCTCTCGTGGTCGCCCCTGTGTTGGGGAAAGGTAAGCTTTTCCTGATAGTTGGCTACCATTAATTACAAAGAAGTGGTTCTTATAGCGCCAAAAGCGATAACTTTTTATTGATGTCTCGGCCATATTTACGGTTTGGCTGATGGCATTAGTGTGCCTTTTTATCAAATTTTGTGGCTGATCTTATATTGGCTACTACGGGATTCTGTGGCCGTAAGTAAATACCCATTTGCTTAGGTTGTTGATTAATTATTTTTCTATCAAGTTGTTTGAAGGAGCTGATTTCATGTCATCCCCCCAATTACCTTCGAATTGGGTCAGCCGTTATGCGGATTGGCTTATTCGATATCGATGGCTGGTAGCCATTGGCGCACTACTGTTAGCCTTCTTTGCGGTAAGCGGAGCAAGATTCCTGGGTTTCAACAATGATTACCGGGCATTCTTTAGTGAAGCTAATCCTCAACTACAAGCTTATGAGCAAATCCAGCGCACTTACACTAAGAATGACAATATTCTGTTTGCGGTAGTGCCTAAAGATGGCAATGCCTTTTCCAATGATGCCCTGGCAGCCGTAGAGGAGATGACCGAGAAATCCTGGTTGTTACCCTATGCGCTGCGGGTGGATTCAATCACCAACTTCCAGCACACCATTGCCGAGGAAGATGACCTCCTGGTACAGGACTTGGTGGAAAATGCCAGCAATTTAGATGCAGAAACCTTGGCCTCTATCAAGGCTGTAGCACTGGCAGATCCCACCTTGAAGGAGCGCCTGGTAAATAGTGATGGCTCGGTTACAGGGATAAATATCACCTTCCAGCTTCCACAAAAATCCATGCATGAAACCCCTGAAGCGGCTGAAGCTGCACAGGCATTGATGGAAGAGATTGAGGCAAAATACGATGTAGAGGTTTATGCGACCGGTATTATTTTACTGAGTAATGCATTTTTTGAAGCCTCTCAGTCAGATATGAGCACTTTAGTTCCGCTCATGTACCTGGTGATTATTGCAGTTGTATTTTTGTTGGTGCGGAGCTTCAGTGCGACTTTTGCAGCGCTGTTGGTTATCGTCTTCTCCATGGCTGCAGGCATGGGTTTGGCCGGTTTTATAGGTGTTAAATTGACACCGCCCTCCGCTTCTGCGCCCACCATTATTATGACTCTCGCAGTGGCGGATTCGATACATATATTGGTGAGTTTGTTCGCTGCAATGCGCCGTGGCCTCAGCAAGCACGATGCAATTAAAGAGAGCTTGCAGCTCAACATGGGGCCTGTGTTCCTCACTTCTATCACTACCGCCATTGGCTTCCTGTCGATGAACTTTTCCGATGCGCCTCCCTTCCACGATCTGGGTAATATTACCGCTATGGGTGTGATGGTGGCCTTCTTCTTATCGGTTACCTTACTGCCTGCATTGATGGCGATACTGCCAGCCAAGAGTCGCGCCAGTGAATCCAAAATTGGACGCTCCATGGATATTCTGGGAGATTTTGTGATTCGCCGTCAGCGCCCGATATTACTGGCGGGAGTCATTGTCTCGTTGGGATTATTGGCAATGATTCCAAACAATGAGATTAATGATGACTTTGTTGGTTACTTTGATGAATCTGTGGAATTCCGAACCGATTCAGATTATATCAATGACAACCTCTCTGGTATTTACCAGCTGATTTACTCGATTGAATCCAGTGACAACAATGGTGTCAGCAATCCGGAATTTCTTGCCAATCTGGAGCGTTTCACTGAGTGGATGCAAACCCAGCCCGGTGTGCGCCATGTCAATACCATTGGCGATACGTTCAAGCGGTTAAATAAAAATCTGCATGCTGACGATCCGGCCTATTACAGGTTGCCTGAAGACCAGGAATTGGCAGCCCAGTATTTGTTACTGTACGAGCTATCTCTCCCCTATGGCTTGGATTTAAATAATCAGCTGAATGTGGCTAAGTCATCGACGCAGATTATTGTGACTCTCGATAATCTCAAGTCGAAAGAGCTCAAAATGGTGGCGGATGCCGGCAGTAATTGGCTGGAGAAAAACATTGGTGTAACCGCTTATGGTGTAGGTCCGGCGATCATGTTTGCCAATATTGCCGAGCGTAATATGGAGGGCATGTTGGTGGGCACTCTGGTTGCGCTGGTGTTAATTTCTGCACTGATTGGTATTGCCCTGCGCAGTGTCAAACTCGGTTTCTTAAGCTTAATTCCCAACTTGTTGCCGGCCGGCCTGGCATTTGGCCTCTGGGGTGCACTGGTAGCTGAAGTCAATGTGGCTGTCACTATGGTGACCGGTATGGCACTGGGTATTGTGGTCGATGATACAGTACACTTCCTCAGTAAATACCTGCGCCAGCGCCGTGCAGGCTACAACGTGGAGGACGGACTGCGTTACGCCTTCTCTTCAGTGGGGGTAGCGATAGTTGTTACCTCAGTCATTCTGATTGCCGGATTTATGGTGTTGGCCCAGTCCTCCTTCGGTATGAATTCCTCCATGGCACTTCTGACCGCAATTTGCATTTTGATGGCCTTGCTGGCGGATTTCCTACTTCTTCCGATTCTCTTGATGAAGCTCGATGCCAAGGCATACGACCCCGCTATTACCTCTATTGAAAATAAGGAGCAAAACTATGCAACCCAGCCGCTCTAAAAAACAGTTTTTGACGCGGGCCCTAGCAGGTGCCCTGGCTCTGGCAGCTTTCTCTGTTTCTGCCAGTGAACTGGACCTGGCCGCAGAAAAAGGTCTGGAAATTGCCAAGGAGGCGGACCGTCGCGACTTGGGATTCGGCGATCTCAGCAACAGTCTTACAATGACCCTGCGCAATAAATATGGTGAGGAGAGTGTGCGGGCTATGCGCACTAAAACTCTGGAGCAGGAAAATGACGGAGATAAATCCCTGGTGATTTTTGACAACCCTCGGGATGTAAAGGGCACAGCATTTTTGTCCTTTACTCATAAAGTGGGCTCCGATGACCAGTGGCTCTATTTGCCTGCTTTAAAGCGAGTAAAGCGTATTTCCTCCAGTAACAAGTCTGGACCATTTATGGGTAGTGAATTCTCCTATGAAGATATCGCCTCACAGGAGGTGGAGAAATACACCTACAAATATTTGCGCAACGAGTCTTTCGATGGCCGCGATCACTTTGTTCTGGAGCTGGACCCGGTTGATCCTAAATCCGGTTATTCCATTCAACACCTTTGGGTTGATACAGAGGAGTACCGCGCATGGAGAACGGATTACTATGATCGAAAAGGGGACCTGATGAAGACCCTCACGATTTCCGACTACAACCAGTACGGCGATCAATACTGGCGAGCCAATAAAATGGAAATGGTTAATCACCAGACCGGTAAATCCACAGAGTTGTTGTACGGTGACTGGGTACTTGGCAATGGTTTTACCGATCGCGACTTCACCAAGAATAGTCTCTCCAGGGCGAAATAGGGATTGCGCCCATGGTTAACCGAAAAATACTCACTTTGTTGCCACTATTGGCGGCGTTGAGTCATATGGCTGGAGCAAATGAGTTGAGCGGTTATGCGGGCCTGGAGGCCCGCGCATTCACCGCAGATCCTTTGGATTCAGCACAAAGTGATGCCGGTCTTTCTGCGTCTTTAAATCTCGAGTACTACCGGGATTTTGACGATGGAAACCAGCGTGTTGTGGCCAGTGTCTTTGGGCGCTGGGACAGTGAGGATAGCGATCGCAATCACGCGGATCTCGGCGAGCTTTACTGGTGGAAAGCTTACGATAGTTTCGAGCTTTACGCCGGGGTGCGCAAAGTATTTTGGGGAGTTACTGAAACCGTGCATTTGGTGGATGTGATTAACCAGGATGATGCATTGGAAAATATCGATGGTGAAGACAAGCTTGGCCAACCCATGATTAACCTCCTGATGGAGCGTGATTGGGGAACACTGGAGGTGTACGGTTTACTGGGTTTTCGTGAGCGTCAGTTTGCTGGCCGGGAAGGGCGATTACGTGCTCCGCTGCCGGTGGATGAGGATGCTGCGGTCTATCAATCTGACCGGGAGGAGAAGCACATAGATTGGGCCTTGCGTTACAGCCATGTACTTGGAGATTGGGACCTGGGCCTCAGCCATTTTTCCGGCACTAATCGGGATCCATTATTATTGCTTACGGAAGATGGCTTGCTTGCGCCTTACTATGCACAGATCGATCAGACGGGTGTGGACATCCAAACTACCCGTGGAGATTGGTTGTGGAAGTTTGAAGCTATTTCATTTAAACCTCGCGGTGAAGATCGACAGACAGCAGCTGTCGGCGGTTTCGAATATACATTTTATGGTATTGGCGAAACGGTCTCAGATCTTGGGGTATTAATGGAGTATCAATTTGATGATCGTACCGGACCTTGGTCTACGGCCAGTCAAAATGACATTGCGATAGGTGCGCGATACGCCCTAAATAATACCCAGGATACGGAGCTTTTATTTGCCGTAAGTACCGATTTGGATAACGGTAGTCGTTTTTCCAATCTGGAACTGACCCACCGACTAAATGACCGCTGGTTAATGGAAGCAGAGGCGCGTTTTTTCGGTAATGCCGATGAAGAAGACCCTACCTACAATTTGCGCAACGACGACTATTTTCAGTTGGAATTACGTCGCTATTTTTAAAAGTTAATTCTCACAGGAATACCCCCATTCCCACCCCAAAGAGGCAAGAAGTTTTGGGGTGGGCTTTTTTTAGGGAAGTGTATATTGGTCCAGAATTGTGGATAGCTGTTGGTAACTGTTTTTGCCTGCTGTGGTACTGCCCGTGCCTTTATTCAGGGCCACTACGCCTCGGCTTACCGCCATAACCATCGCGGCGAGGGCGGCACAATCGACACCGGCCTGCAATTGGCCATCGTCAATAGCCTTTTGCATACGGGTTTCGATCCGGTTCAGCATATCATTGGTACCCTTGGCTACCAGGTCAGCGAGAAATCCTTCACTGGCACCCACCTCCATAGCTGCCATAGTAGCGATACAGCCTTCAGGAGTTTCAGAGCTCTCCAGACCTGACTGAAGCATTTCCAGGAAGCCGCCCATAGCTGTGCGGAAGTCCGGGTGGTTCAAGGTATCCATAGCATCGCAGGCGTATTGGGTGTGGAAATGTTCCAGACAGCGGCCATACAACCCTTCCTTGCTTTGGAAGGTGTTGTAGATGCTGGATTTGTTCAGTCCCATGGCCGATTCAAGATCCGACAAGGAAGTTGCTTTGTAGCCTTTTTCCCAGAAAACGCGCATGGCCTTGTCTAGTACTTGTGACTCATCGAACTGCTTGCGCCCACTCATTTATCGTTACCAAACCTCAAAAAAATGATAGTGACACATCAATCTGGGGTGGGCAAGACGAGAGGGGGAGCGTCTCGAAATTATAGGGGTAAATAGGTTTTGGCATGAATAATCCAGCGGATTTGCCGGTTCATGAATAGGTGGTCAGCTTATTTTGTACAAAGGCCTGGTGCTGACTAATGGGCCCCTTTTTACTGGGTACTCAAAGCCTCTGCTGTAAGTGACCAGCTCGTCTTAACCCTTGATTGTTGTTGCCTCGAGGTGGAGTCAGGGCTACCTGTTTGCGGTTCCTAAAAATAGATATTTAACCTATGATTTCGGCCGCGAATGAATAGAGAAGGAATAGGAAATTATGGGTATTTTTGAAAAAGCCAAGGAACTCGGTGAAAGGGTCAATGAGTCCGTAACCGCTTTTAGCAGTGATGAAGTAATAGCCAATACCGTTATCAAAGCGGTTGAGAAACAGGAGAAGGTGAATGCCATTCTCAAAGCCAGGGGATGCAATTATCGTGTTGCGGACATCGATCTGGGGATGGGAATTCCACCAACGGTGACTTTTGGGGTGAGGCGAGTTGATGAGCTCGCAGAAAAAAAGGCTGATGAAAATGGTGTCATGACTTCCCCTGCGCCTGAAGAATCCGCCTTATAGTTACCGACTCTTTAAATGATGGTTCCGGAAATTTTATAAAGCGATATTGGAATAAACATTATGAGAGTAGTGCGTAGCAGAGATTTTACCGGTAGTAAGCCCTGGGAATCGCAACTTATCGCAAACATGAACGGGATTACCACTAAACTGCATTGGACTAATAAACCTTATATTTGGCATATCAATGATGGCCAGGAAGTCTTCGCTGTTCTCGATGGTCATGTAGAAATGTTTTACAAAGTGGCAGGTAGAACCGAATCGGAACTTCTTGGACCTGGTGATATATTCCACGCTTCTGAGGGCACGGAACATGTAGCTCATCCTGTTGGTGAGGCTCGCATTCTGGTTGTGGAATCTGAGGGAAGTGTCTAAGTTGGTTTTCCTTTCTTAGAAATTAATTAATGTGGTTATCTTATCAAGAGATAGTCATCAATTTGATGGTTTGGATAAGCATTTTGCAATGTTGATTTTGTAACAGTGGATCATGTCGGAATTTGTCGATTTACTGTCATTTTAATACCACTATTAGAGAGAGTAAGTCGTTAATATGAAAAGCTATTTAATCTTCCATATATAAAGTTTATACAGATTTTATGTAGTCATTTTTTGTTGGGATAACTTCCTTTGTGTAGGGAGGTTGAGCGAGAAATTAAGACTAATAAACTTCAAAAAATTATTTAGCGAACAAGGAGGGAACTGGGATGCTGGAGTTAAGGCCGAACTGTGAGAATTGCGATAAAGACCTACCGCCAAACTCGGAAGAGGCGATGATATGTACTTACGAATGTACTTTCTGCCAGCCCTGCGTCGATACATTACTCAGTAACGTCTGCCCTAACTGTGGCGGTAATTTTTGCCCCCGTCCCATTCGGCCCCAGGTTGCGCGGCGTAGCGGTGTGGGTATTAGCTATCAACCGGCCTCACAGAAGCGAGTCAATACCCGATTTAACAAAGATGAAATCTGCTCGTTTACTGATAGCGTGAAAAATATCCCCCCCGCTGATCGCTAAAATAAAGTGACTGAAAGTTGCAGTTTGGTTTTCTGTTGCGAGGTTTATCGAGTTTATCTGGGTTATATATGGGGTTATGCGGTTTCTTTATAGGGTGAGTTGTCCTCTGTAGTAAGCTTTGGGGCTGGCAATATTTTGCCTGACGCCTTAAGTTATATCGCCTTTTTTAGGGGGAAGTTAGAAGGATAACTATGACGAGTATCGTAGCGGATATCGGTGGGACCAACGCCCGATTTGCCATCGCCAAGCCTGTAGCAGAGGGTTACCAGCTGGAAGAACTCAAAGTCGTTGATTGCCAACGCTTCGAGGGATTTGATGCAGCACTACAGCACTGGCTCGATGGGTTAAACCAGCCGCGCCCGGAAAAGGCGTGTATTGCAGCAGCCGGTCCGCTGGAGATGACTCCAACAGGTGGAAAGGTTTTTATGACCAATCTGGGCTGGACTATTGACGCCGGGGAGCTGGCGCAAGAGTTTAGCTTTCCCCACCTAGAGCTGATTAATGATTTTGCAGCCTTGGCTCAGTCTCTGCCCCGTCTGGCCGAATCAGATTACCAGGTATTGCGCGATACTCCCCGGCAGGCAGGTGCCCCTATGGCGGTGCTCGGTCCCGGAACCGGCCTCGGTGTTGCCGGACTGGCTGAAGCCGATGGCCGATACCATGTGCTGGCGGGAGAGGGTGGGCATGCCAACCTGACTGTCTCCACTGAGCGTGAATTGCAGTTGCTGCAAATCCTGATGAAAACCCAGTTACCTGTTTTCAACGAATGGGTTTTGTCGGGCAATGGGCTGGTTAATCTCTATCGCGCAGTTTGCGAGCTGAACGGAGAGACCGCTGAGGACCTGACGCCCCCCGATATCAGCGCCCGAGGCCTTGAGGGTTCAGATCCGCTGTGCCGTGAAGCTCTGATAGATTTCCTCAATTTTCTCGGCAGTGCGGCCGGGGATGCGGCCTTGTATATGGGCGCCCGTGGCGGAGTATTTTTGGGCGGTGGTATACTGCCCAGGATCGCTGAACTGCTACCTGAGAGCGAGTTTGAGCAGCGTTTCCTGACGAAAGGGCGTGTTGCTCAATGGATGGAGGCCGTTCCGGTATACGCGTTGAATGCGGGTTATCAGGCTCTGATTGGCGCTGCAGTACAGCTTGAGGGGTAATTACTCGGTACTTTTGTTGGGTTATGGCCTGACAAACGTGTATTAAATTACACCTGTGATTGATCTCACACTTTTTCCCGTCTCCTCCCCCCTCGGGGGAGGATGTTATGGATTAGGGGCCGCCCTAGGATGCAGGGTCTCAACATAACGATAAGTCCAGGGAGAAGATGATGAGTCTATCCAATAAAGGTAAAGGGGCGCTCAGACCCACTTTGCTATCTGCTGCCATCGCGGCCTCCGTGTCCACCTCGGTTGGGGCCTATGCGCAGGAGCAGGAAACACTGGAAGAAGTAACAGTTACCGGTATTCGCACCAGCGTTTTGGACTCCGTTGAAGCCAAGCGCGCCGCCGATGTTGTGGCCGATGTGGTAGATGCGGGCGCTCTGTCATCTCTTCCCGACCAATCAATCGCTGATGCCCTGGGCCGTCTGCCCGGCGTAACCACCGTGCGATCCAACGGTCAGTCCTCACAGCTAAATATCCGCGGTATGAACGGTGACTTCCTGCAGACCACCCTGAATGGTCGTGAGCAGGCCTCTACCAGTGGTTATACCGAAAGTACTCGCTGGATATCTTTTGACCAGTACCCAGCTGAGCTGATTAATCAGGCCGCGGTCTACAAGACTCCGAAAGCCTCTCATATCGAAGGTGGTGTAGCGGGCTCTGTAGAGCTGAAAACAGCCAATCCTCTCGACGCCGAGAAAGAACACAACTTTAATGCCAATGTGCGTATGTCGTTTAACGACGCAGCAGACGACGTCGGTGCCGACGAGTTCGGTGAGCGTGTCACGCTGTCGTACATGGGTAAATTTATGGATGACAAGGTGGGCGTCGCCCTGGGTTATTCCCACCTTGAGCAGCCGAATAGCTTTGTAAAGTCCCGCACAGGTGCAGACGCCCAGATCGGTTATGAACCGCCGGCAAGCGATTACGATGGTGACGGCAGCGCAGATGCTTTGCCGCGCGCATTCCAATGGCAGTCAGGTGATGGTACCGATACCCGCAATGGTTACCTGGCTAGCGTCGTTTTTGAGCCTACCGATGGTTTCAAGGCCCAGTTGGATTACTTCAAATCTGACTTTGAGCGTGTGGATACTCGCCACGGTATTACGGTTGGTGGGCTGGCCAATACAGACATGTATACCCTTTCCGATACGGAAGTAAACGGCGGAGTGGTTACCGATGGAACGGTAATTATTACCGATCCAAAAACTGTTTACGATTCCAGCCCCTGGTTTGAATCCCGCTCTGAGGATCAATCAACTCAGGCGGACAGCGATAGTATTGGCCTGAACCTGGAGTGGAATTTTGGTGACCGCCATACCCTGGCCGTTGACTACTCCTATAGTAAGGGCACCAAGACGCGCAAGGATCAGATTGTATCCATGCACGCTTACGACCTGACCTACGATGACAATGGGAACTTAGAGACCTGGGAAGAAGCTGCTGGGCAGAGCTTTGCCTATTCCCTTAATGGTGATGGTATTCCCTCAGGCGTTTTCTCCGGTGTAGATTTCACCGATCTGGATACCATGCGTTTGTCGCGCTATGAAGAGTACCCCCACGAGTACACAGATAAAGTTGAAGCCTTCAAGTTCGATTACAAGTTTGACTTGGAGTGGCGAGCCATTGCCTCTATAGAGACTGGATTCCGTGTCTCTGAGCGTACTTTCGATTCTGAACGTGGTGCTTTCCTGTACGGTAGCCGCGATGGTCAATTCAATGACTACTGTGCGGATAACCTGTCCGACATCGATTGTGAGCCGCAACTACTGGACGGCTATGTCAGCATTGAATCTACCAATGGGATACCACAATTCGTAGTCAACGATATGGATGCCCTGGCTTCCAGTATTTTTGGTGCCGGTAATTACGAAGGTAAAAAGGTATTTAGCCAGGACTGGACTTTCGTTGAGTCCGGTGCTGTGAAAGAGGAAGTTTTTGCCTACTACCTGATGGCCAATATTGAAACCCAGTTGGGTAGTATTCCAGTAACTGGTAATTTCGGTGTACGGGTTGTTGAAACCGATGTGAAGTCCAGCGGTATCCAAAATGTGGGTGCTGGCAATGGTATCGAAATTACTGATGACGTGGGTGTAACTTCAGATAGCTACGACTATGTTGAGTACGGCCCCGAATACACAGACACCCTGCCTTCCCTTAACTTGAACTTTGAGCTGACCGAGCAGGACTACATTCGCTTTGCTGCAGCTAAAGTGATGGGCCGTCCGCCGGTTGGGCAGCTGAAGGGCGGCGCTGGCTCCTGGAACAGTGTTAACAACGATGGCGCTACGGAGTACAACGTTTGGACCAAGGGGTCTCCCTACCTCGATCCTTTCCGTGCAAACCAGTTTGACCTGGCTTACGAGCACTATTTCGAAGATGGCGGCGCGGTAACTGCAGCCATTTTCTGGAAAGATATCGAAAGTCTGGTAGAAAAGCAGTATATCTACTTGGACAGCCAGGCAGATCGAACGGCACTGTTTGATTCCCTTGGCATTGAAATTCCCGTTGGTCTGGAAGCCGGCGCTTTTGAGACTTACGTGAACAACGACAAGGGGGGTTATATTCGAGGCATCGAGCTTGCGGGTACCAAAACCTTTGATCAGCTGCCAGGTATTTGGGCTGGCTTGGGTATGACCGCCAGCTATTCATATACTGAGAGTGAAACCGAAGTGAGTGGCGGTAACCTCTATGGTGAAAACCTGCCGTTGCCGGGCCTCTCTGAAAATGTCTGGAGCACTACAGTATTCTGGGATATTGGTAATTTCAGCTCCCACGTCAATGTTCGCTATCGGGATGAATTTATCCTGAATATGCCGGTACCAGGTAGCTCCACACCAGTGGAAGCGCAAGCCTATACCACTGTCGATGCACAGATATCCTACGCATTTGATAATGGTATCGATGTGGTTTTCTCAGCGAACAATCTTACGGATGAGGCTGATGTGAAATCATACGGAGTAGATGGCGTCCTCGGTGAATACACTGAGTTTGGACGTCAGTTCTACCTCGGCTTGAACTATAGCTACTAAGTATCGCTGATTCTTTCGGTGTAAACTGAAGATGTGATAAGAGACCGCCCGCTGAGCTACGCTTGCCGGGCGGTTTTTTTTGAAATGTCAAATGGCCCGAAAATAAGTGCGGTGCCGAATTTTTGAGAGTCGCCATGAGCAATCAATGTAAAAAAATAATTATTCTTGGCGGGGGTACCGCTGGCTGGATAACCGCCAATCTGATGGCGACCCATTGGCAGAATAAAGGGTTTGAAATCACCCTGGTGGAATCACCGGATATTGGAATTATCGGTGTGGGGGAGGGATCAACTCCGCCACTAAAGGGTTTTATGGAGACTATAGGAGTTAGCGAATCGGAGTGGATGCCTGCTTGTAACGCTACTTACAAGGTCGGTATTACCTTTAGGGATTGGTCGGTCAAACCGGGCTTTACCGAGTATGTTCATCCCTTTGTCGGCCAGCCGGACCAATTTACTATCCCGGCATTTTTTCATAATAGTTACCTGCGCAGGAAAGGCGTTGACCTGGAGGGACACCCGGACCACTTCTTTCTGGCCACAGAGATGATCCGACAAAAATTATCTCCAGTCGCACCGGAAAACTTCCCTTTTGAAATTGCCTATGGTTACCATTTTGATTCTGGTTTATTGGGCCAGTTCCTGCGGGGTGTTGCCGAAAAAAAAGGCGTTCGCTATAAGGTGGCGACAGTGGCTGGCGCCATGCTCGATGCACAGGGAAATATTGATCACCTGAAAACTACTGATGGTGAGGTTCTCAAAGCGGATCTGTATGTGGACAGTTCCGGCTTCCGTGGAAGTCTTATACAACAATCCTTGAAGGTTCCTTTTATTAGTAGCGCTGAGAGTCTGTTTAACGATTCTGCGGTTGTATTTGCTACGGACCAAGCAAGGGAGTATGCACCGCACACTATTTCTACTGCAATGAAATATGGCTGGGCCTGGAAAATCCCACTGACTAATCGCAATGGCAACGGCTATGTTTATAGCTCTCGCTTTGTCGACGATGACAAGGCAGAAACGGAATTTCGCGCTCACTTGGGCTTGCTAGACAGTGATGTCGAGGCGCGTAGATTAAATTTCAAGGTGGGTCGGGTTGCCCAACACTGGGCCAAGAACTGCCTGGCGGTGGGGCTCTCCCAAGGCTTTATTGAGCCTTTGGAGGCAACGGCGCTGGATATGGTTCAGGAGACTGTTGTGCGCTTTATAGAGGCCTATAACAATGGTGATCATACAGATAAGTATAGGGATGACTTTAATAATCGTATCAGCGCTCGTTTTGATGCGGTGCGGGACTATATCGTCTGTCACTACCGTATTAGTTCGAGAACAGATACGGATTATTGGATTGCCAATGGCACTAATGAAAAGATATCTCCCTCCCTGCGTTCAATCTTGATGTCCTGGATGGCAGGCAAGAATATTACTGATGAACTACTGGATCAAAAACTGGATGTCTATTTCCCGAATGTATCCTGGAATTGCCTGTTGACTGGCAAGGGGATTTACCCGGGGCAGGAACAGTTGCGTCCAGGTAATGAGTTTGCACACAAATATAAATTGGAAGAAATCAAGGATTTTAACCGCCGCTGTGCTCTGAACTTTATGCCGCACATGGATCAGTTAAATCAATTAAGGGTGGGGTAGAAGAAAATCTGGAATAGTGCTCGGGTTATCTCTGAGCACTATTCCACTTTAATCAGATAGGGAGGTAAATCGTTTTAAATTAATAAATGACTATTCGCTATCCTTTACTTCTATTTTCTCTGATTCTTTTATACGTAGTATGTGCTTTTCCCCACGCTCACCACGAATTTTAACCCGATCTCCAGATTTCATACCTTTGAGCTTGGCCTCATCGGCATCCAGGAAAAAGTAGCGGCCAGTCTGCTCATCTTTCAGGGAAAACTTACGCTCGGATTTTCCCGTTTCAAAATCTTCAGAGATAATTTCTTCCAAGGTGCCAGTTACAATCTCCTCTGCTTGCACAAACAGGGAGAAGCTCAATGCAAACGCTATTAGAATGAACTTTTTCATAGTATTTATCCTGCGGTAATGGATTTATAGTCTAATCACTGTAACTGACTAAGATAGTGGCCGACTGTTTGTCTGAGGCCATAGATTGAAACTCAATGGTTAAGCCAATATTTGAGTCGCTAAAACTATCTCCTGGTTCCTTGAGTTCTGCTACATGGTTAAAGAGTCTATTATCGAGATAATGAACGGATACTGAATTTTCCATATGAGACGATGGGTTCAGTATGTCATGGCCTACATGGTAGTTCACGTAGTAGTAGTCTTCGCCATTCTGACTACCCGCACTCTCAACTTTCAGCTGCTGGGGCTGGTTTCCTGAGAGCTCTCCCGCAGTCAGCTCAATAGCCTCAATCTCCACCTCTTCGGTGCTGCCGGCGTTCTGGGTTACCGTTTGGGTATATTCGGGGAATAAATCATACCAGCCCATGTACTCTCGGTGACCACTGCCAAATAAGCGCGAAGTCCAGGCATTCCCCATAAAGCTCCCATCTGTTCCATACTCGCTTTCGCCACTATCGAAGGTATCGCCATCATTGTTGTCATCATTGCCGGCATGGCTGAGTCCAATATTGTGGCCAAGTTCATGGCCCATTATTATCTGGTCTGTATAAGCGGTAACGATGCTCCACTTACCACCAACAGAGGCGACACCAGCCCCAACCAGCCCAGCACTCTTGGCCTTTGGTGGGTAGATGTAAACACGGTGGCGCCAGTCGCTTAGGTTGATAGGGTTGTTATTGTTATCAACTAAATTGGTTTCCGCCCATTCTGTTGCATTGTCACGCCAAGTGTATCCTCCGTCTGTATATTCTCCTCCCTGGCTGGAGCGGGCTGCCGCATCGTCAACACTTAAAGTGCCACCGTCTTGGTTATCCGGAATGTTGTAAATGATACAGTCAATGGAGCTGTCTTCATTGCTACCTTCTCCATAGCAGTAATGCTCCAGGGAGCTGTCGCTGATGCGATGGCGCAGGAATTTTAGTTGTCCCAATGAATTCTTTAGGTAGGTATTGTCGAGAGAGTCTTCATCGTTAAAGACCATATCTGCAATATCAGAGATATTAGTGGTATCTGTAGGTACAGCATCAGAGAAGTTCATGAAAATGAATACGATACTGCTTTCATCAGGCTCTAAAGTGACGACAGAGAAGGTAATCGATTGAGTAGTGCCATCGCTAAGTTGGAATGAAATGGTATCTTCTGTCGTTTCACCATTTTTTAAACTGTCTGCAGAATCATTCAGGCTGTATTCCCAATCTCCGTTGCTGTATAACTTGAAATCGCCGTAGGATCCGTTAAGAGTTTCCTCGACAAACTCCGGAGTATTGCCATCGACATCCTCCAAAAGGAATGTTCCTGAAGAAAATTCCTTACCTTCAACAATCAAAGTGGCCAGTGGGCTGGCGGGATTGAACGAGTAGGCATCGTCGTAACCGGTTATGGAAATGGATATAGTGGCTTCTGAATCACTGGAGCCGATACCAATATTAAATGCGTCGGTCACTAATTCTGAGCCAGCAATTGGATCGGATAGTTCAGTGTCCAAGGTATAGGTCCAGCTGCCATCGCTGGATATTTCAAGCTCTCCGTAAGTCCCTTGAAAATTTCCGGATTCAAAGGTTTGATTGCTGTTTGAGTTATCGACCAGTTGCCCTGAAACCGTTGTCTCGACATCTTCACTGACGCTGCCGCTGTCACCGCTTATGCTAGGGGAGTCATCGCCGTCGTCGTCATCCGAATCTGAACTGTCATCATCATCAGAGCTGGAGCCGTCATCATCAGAGCCAGTATTGCCATCGTCATCATCGCCGTCAGAGTTTGCCCCTGAATCGCTATCGCTACTTACTGGAGTGTCGTCAGATTCGTTGTCATCGGAGCTTCCGCCCCCACCGCAAGCAGTAAGAAATACAGATAAACTGATAGCTGTGAGTAACTTCAGTGAATAGCTCATATCGCCTCGATAGATCCGTTAAACCAAATATAATTGGCGCGGAGTATAAAGAGCTGTCAGTCATAATCTGTGATGGTTGGCTTGCTTTTGAGGCTGATTTTTTACTTGAGCAAAAAATGGTGCTATCAATCGCACCTAGGAATTTTTTGCCAATAAAATTAAAGAAAACAGGCTGAAAAATAGTTGGGGATTTTTAAGTGAGGAAAAAGAGTGGTTTAGGAACTTGTTGGCAAAAGAAGGTTGAACGCGGTCAACTATTCGCTGTGAATAGTCGACCGCATAAATAATCTTATTCTGCAGAGAGTCCACTCAGAAACTGTTTTAAGTGTGAGACATTGCAATCTTTTGTGTTTACGCAGTTTTCCAGGATTTGTTTCAACTGCTGGTCGTCACTTTGTTCAGTAGCCAATTTCAAATAGTAACGTACCTGATCAAGGTTTTTGCCTGGATTTTCGTCTTGACTATAGGCCTCAGCAATTTTCAGTGAAGCTATACCATGCCCTCTCTTTGAGGCTTCCTCGTAGAGTGACATTGCTCGATCTAGATTAGCTTCTACACCAAGCCCCTGTTCATACATACGGGCTTGGTTAAAGTATCCATACTTTGAATTTTGATTCGCTGCCTGCTCGAACCAATGAAGAGCCTCGGGATAGTTATGGAAAGAATCACTACCGGAGTCCAAGTATATGAGCCCAAGCTTATTCATGGCGCTTGCTAATCCCCTCTCCGCTGCTTGAGTGTAATAATAGATTGCCTGTTCCAGGTCCTTTTCTACTCCGTTACCTGCCTCGTAGAGTCCGGCCAACCTGGCACTGGAGTTGGCTGAGCCTTCCGCAGCTGCGAGCCTATAAAGTTGTGCTGCATGGGTCGGGTTTTGTTCCACTCCATAACCATTTTCGGCGGAGTAACCCATATTGGTAATACACTCCAGGTGGCCGGCCCGTCCACACAATAAATACCAGGCATAGGCAATATCGGCGTTGGCATCTGCAATAATATTCTTGGAGTGCAGTATCCCCATTTTTAATTGTGCAGGAAGATGATTACGATATGCCGCTGCTTGATAGTCCCTGATAGATTGATTGATATTAACCGGTTGGCCATGGGCGCCTAGTTGTGTGATACGCCCTCTCTCAAAGAGTGCGGCGGGGTTTCCTGCAATTGCGGCCTCATTGAGAAGTGCCATGCCCCCACTGGTTTCTTTTTTCTCCTCCAGCAGGTAGCTGGCGTAAAAAAACTGGGCTGGTGAAAAGCCACTATCGGAAGCTTTTTGAATAAGCTTTTCAAATTGATAGTAATTATTCTGCTCAAGGTAACCAATAGCCTGGGTAAAGTGGGCTACGGGGTAACCTTTATTAGCGCTGGCTTGCAAGAATTGTGCAGCACCGGATTCGTTAGCTGAGTTAAATTCCTCTGACGCAAAAAGGGAGTAGAGTTCATACTCCGCCTGGCCTTTCTTCAAGTGTTGTTCGGCACTGGAGAGTAGTGAAGTTGCTAATTCTTTATCCGGATCAATTCCCAGGCCCATAAAGGCTATATAGGCTAGGTAAACCTTCGCCTCTTCGAGGCCCAGATCCGCAGCAGCAACAAATAATTGTGCGCACTCGTTAACTGCAAATTTTTCAGTTTTGCCACTGAGACACAGCCGCCCTAAACTGATATTGGCGGAAATGGATCCCATAACAATAGCGTCCAGATAAGCTTGTTCAGCCTGTGGATACTGACCCTCCGCATGAAACACAATGCCTTCGGCGTGTCGAGCAGCATAGTCTGTAGAGGCTAGTACCTGGATCACATCGGTATAGAGCTGATCTGATGTGCCGGCAAATGGATACCGGATCGCGAGCAGTCGGTGTAGAAAGCGGGCATTATCGAAGTAGATTTTCGATACCTGATAACCGCCTACTTCCTTTACGTTATATACGCGGTATATAGCATTGCGACTATTTGCAAATTCAAAATAGCTATCAATAATTTCATAGCCGGATATGGTGAGCAGGTCTTCTGCATCTGCCCAGCTTCCGACCTCAAAGGCACTATAGCTATACTCACCACTGCGTCCGGAAAGGATACCAGTAGCAATAAATTCAAATAGGTTTTTATGGTAGTTGGCGGCTTCTAACTGTCCCACAGACTCATAACATTCTGCAGCGCTGAGATGGGGCATCAGTGACAGGATGTTGTTGTTTGTTACGGCCTTCCAGTCCACGGCTTCACAAGACTTATCCCCAGATTCAATCGCGGATAGCTCCGCCTGGTAGCGCTCTCTGGCCGCGATATTATTCAGGGGTTGCTGAGACTCAAGATAGGCAAGCCAGAAATCCTCATAAGCAACTGTATCTGGAGCGCTAGCAATTTGTTCGGTTAGCAGCCTTATTTCGCTATCGCCGGGTTCGATGGAGGTGTGAGCTGCACAAGAGGCCAGTAAGTAAATAACAGGGGCAAAAAGGAATTTTTTCATTATTTACTTCCTGATCAGTGACTTAACCAGGTTTTTCATTGCCTTACTGGTTTCCTGGGTATTCGAATTATCGCCCTTGGCCCAGAACTGATATTGAAGTGCTTCATCCAGTTTATCGAGTTGCTCCATATACTCGGCAATATCCGTGTTGCGGACATGGTCCGCTTTGGATTTAAAGGCGTAGTTCACCGAGATGTTATTGCCAATATGATCGGAGGTTCTGGAGAAGGTGAACCAGGGATTGTCTATCTGTAGATCCTGGGATTCCTCTCTCCACAAAACCTCTCCAGTAATTTTGGCTACTGCTTTGTGGTTGATATCCACAGGATGTGCCAGCGCTAATGGGCTCTGGCGAATACGCTTCTGGGGGCTGGTAATATAAGAGGCGATACTGGAGCCATACAGTGAGAAAATCTTCCGGGCAGAGTTCAACTCGGCAAAATCACTGATCTCATATAGCTCCGATACCTGAAGTACATTTTCACCCCGATTGTCCTGGTGCTTGATATTGGATGTGATTTCAATACCGGGGTAGTAAGTTGCCATAAAGTTTGCGTAATTACTCTTTATGTATTCAGAGTCTGCTGACTGGAAAAATTGACGCATCTGCTCCGCTTTGAGAGCGCTGTAGGTGGACTCAACAGTTAGCCCTGCGGTATTGGCACCGGCATTGATTTCAAAATTTTCGGTGACATCCAGTTGCAGAGTGCCGTTGGCGGGATAAATCGTGGTTACTTGTTTTAATGCTCGGGTTCCCTTTCGAATGGGGAGTGCCAATTCATAATCAAAGAAGCCTTTGCTCTTGATATTGGAGCCCTGTCCGGAAGCGGTGCCGTCAACCCAATAATCTTGTCCATTGAGCTCAATGACGCTGATTACATGATCAAATGAACTGGGAGAGGGGATATCATTGGCAAGTTCACGTCCGCGTCCTGAAGACACCAAAGCGGGGTAAGAGTTAACCCCCAGGTGAGACAACATGGCGGTTATTAATATGGCTTTGTCTTTACAGTCGCCATAGCGCTTATCCAAAGTCTCTCTCGGCGTTCGCGGTTGGTGTGAGTTGATTCCAAACTCGATCCCAAAGTAGCGAATATCCTCCTGAACGTAGGCAATAGCCTTGCTGACAGCTCCCTCAAGGCCTTCCTCTGCGCGCCATTGATCCAATTGCCGGGTGAGTTCCTGTGGCAGGGAGAGGTCAATATCGTAGAGTGTCATTGCCCAGTCGTTTACTTCAGCCCAGCTGTTATAGCCTGAATATTGGATGTAGTTGAATGGGTCATGCCAGTGAGGATATTCCCCCTCCTGAAGTATCGGAGATACCTGCTTCAGGTCCAGCGTGTACTGGTAAGTGTCGTTATTGCGGGTAACGTTCACCGGTACTTTTTCATTGTTAAAACGGTAGTTGAGCTTGTTGTCACTGGTAATTTTTACATAGCGCCTGTCGATGGCATCCGGCCATGACAAGTAGAAAGTACCAAAATCCCCGCGTTCAAAAATAGGATTGCTTCCCTCGAGTGTATAAGCGTAGGAGATTTTGTCACCGGGTCGGATATCCTCAAGAATGTAAAGCGCATTCCACATTTCAGAGTAGAGTTTGCTGGACAGCTCCTGCTCAGACTGGAATAACTTGAAGTCCTGTTTGTCCAGGCGATCAATCACTTGATCATTGCGGGTGACAGTAATTTCGTGGACGACCAGCTGCTGGAATGCGGGGTAAAAACTAATGTTCAGTTCCGATACCTGTTTAACCCCCTGTTGATTGAGGGGCTCCATCACCAACTGAAAATAGTATTGATGTTGTTCGTTCGTATGGGATATCTGGGAGTTGCTCAGGAGATACCTAACACTGCCTTCGGGTGCAGTGACACTACTCGAGAGGTCGACGGCATCCACCCAAGTGGGTGTTGGGGCTATGTTAATTTCAGGGGTAGCCTGGGCCAGCGACACAGCAAATAAGAGAGTCACAGCCAGAATTTGGCCGAAGGAACGATATTTCAAAATGAGCCTCGATTGTTATCTACAGCCTATACCGGCGGAGACAGAATAGATCTTGGGTGGGGAGTAAGCAGAAGGGGCACGCAGGGCACCCTACGATTGATTCGCTCCTGTTGAACCCTGGATCTTTCCCTATAGGGCAGTGCCTGTTGCCGTTTGGCAGCGGCGCTCCGTTACCGCTTGGTGTTGGGATCGTTTAGTGAACAGCCGGTAATATACCCCAATGGCTATGGGCTGAGTATCGGATGGCTATGACCGCTGGCGTTTTGAATAAGTTTTTCGGCGGTTCAAATTGATGAAGGCAGGGATTGTTGTGTCCAGGCGATAAAACGGTTAAAAAATAACCGAATCTTGAAAGTGGGAGGCCACCCAGCTTGTAAGCTGAGTGACCTGAGATCTGTTTATTGGGTTTGCTCCTGAATGGGCATTTCTTCGAGCTTAGCCTTTATCTCTTTCAGCTTTTCCTTAACCCGGGCTGCATTGTCGGGGCCCATGCGGATCATCAGCTTTTGTATTCCAGGGAGTTTTTCCAGTTTTGGGTCGGCAAATTTGTAATACACCGACGGGCGTATCAATTGAATTGGGCCTTCAACATCTGGCGCTGCCAGTACATTGTCGATTGCTCCAATCACCACCTGGTGGAATGACTTGTTGCGAATCCCCAGCTCGCCATAGGCCTGAGCTAAACGGGGGTACCAGTACTGATACAGCGTAATGATGGCATCAGTGTTAGCCAGTGCGAACAATCGTACTGGTTGGTCGTAACGGCGATAGTTCTCCGGGGATAGCTGGTAGCCTTCAGCGGATGACCCGGTAACGGTGATGGGGCCGCGAATGGTTTTCAGCGGGCGATGCTTGTGAATCAACTCACCACGGGATGCTGCGTTGGCAGCGGCTACCCATTTACGTATTACTTCATCAGGTACCAGCCAGCGGGACAAGGCGCCGTCGGGTGCCAAGGACATTAATTCGTCATATGCGGCCTTATCGCTCTCGTTCAGGGGGGGAGGTGGCTCTCTGCCGGGCTCCTCTTCGATGACCGGCTCCTCGGGCGGTTGGGCTGGTTCCTGGCTCTCAGGTTGTGCCAGGGCTTCTGGCTCGGGAGCAGTTTGGGGTTCTTCGACAACACCGATGGTGGGAATTTCTTTTTTCTTTTCCTCGCCGGTCCAGAGCCAATAGGCTGCTGCAGCGACAACGACCACCACAATAATGCCGATGATCCACCCTTGCCTAGATTGTTGTTCCGACATTCCCTGCCTCCTTTGACTGCTAACAGAATGTGACGCTTGGACCACGACAAAGCGCTGCGGTTTCTCGCGATCTGCTGGTTTTACATTACTCTGCAAAAGCGCCGCTCGCAAAATAGTTTTACTATGGGGTAATTGCACAACCTTATTGCCGGTCTTATACCCTGCACAGCACCTACGCCCCCGTGCGGGAGGATGTTTGATTTACTGGGCCTATTAGAGTGGTCTGGGGAGCTTCTGAATAATTCTGAGCGGCGAATAAAAGAGAGAACAATGGGAAAATTCACCAGCTTATTGATTGGCCTGATGCTGGGTGGTGTACAAGCTGCCGTGGCTGCAGAGCCGGTAGACCCTTTTTGGCGCAATGCGACAGTCTATTTTATGTTGCCGGACCGTTTTAATAACGGCGATCGCAGCAATGACTTCCCCTACGGCCGCAAAGACGATGCGGCATACCTGCGTGGCTTTGAGGGAGGGGATCTGCACGGCGTTATCGAGAAAATTGAAGCGGGGTATTTTAATGATCTCGGAGTCGATGCTATCTGGATGGCCCCGGTGATTGAGAACATCCATGGCTACAATGAGTCCGATAAACGCACCTACGCTTTCCATGGCTACTGGCCTAAGGACTGGACTGCCGTAGATGCCAACTTTGGCACTGAAGCAGACCTGGCGGAATTGATTGAGGTAGCTCACAGCCAGGGGATTCGCGTATTGCTGGATGTAATTCTCAATCACACCGGGCCAGTCACTGAACAGGATTCCAGATGGCCCTCGAGTTGGCTGCGCAATAGCCAGCAATGCGACTGGTCTGACTATGCCGGCAATGTTGAGTGTGCAATTCACGCGAACCTGACGGATATCCTCACGGAGAGCGAGAAAGATGTCGAGTTGCCGCCGCAACTGGTGGCAAAGTGGAAAAAAGAAGGCCGCCTGCAGCAAGAGCAGCGTGAACTGGATGCCTTTTTCGAGCGCACTGGCTATCCCCGCGCCCCCAAATATTACCTGATCAAGTGGTTAACCGACTGGGTGCGTGAATACGGTGTCGATGGTTTTCGTGTGGACACCGTCAAACATGTAGAGCCACAAGCCTGGGCAATACTGAAAAACGAAGCGGATATAGCCCTGGCGGAGTGGAAGGCTGAGAACCCGAAGAAGAAATTGGACGATCGCAATTTCTTTATGGTGGGTGAGGTTTACCATTTCGGCGTTAACAACTTTGGTCCCAGTGTTGGTCGCTCTTACGATTATAGCGATCGGAAAGTAGACTTTTATCAGTACGGTTTTGACAGCCTGATTAACTTTGATTTTGCCCAGGTTGCGGGCAAGCCAGCGGAGGATATTTTCTCCAGCTATTCTTCCGCCTTGAACAGTGGTGAACTAAAAGGGCTCGGTGTCCTAAATTATCTAGGCTCCCACGATGACCATCACTCATTTGACCGCGAGCGCCAGCACACACTGAGTGCCGCAAGTAAACTGATGTTGGCGCCCGGTGCAGTGCAGATATATTACGGTGATGAACTGGCGCGCCCCATGATTGATGATCGCGCATTCGGCGACGCCTCTATGCGCACCAATATGAACTGGGATGACTTGGAAAAGCCGGAAACCCGTGCATTGCTGGCTCATTGGCAGAAGCTGGGGCAGTTTCGTCGATCGCACCCGGCAGTTGGAGCTGGTGTACACCAGAAGCTGGAGGATAAGCCTTATACATTCTCCCGCACCTTATCTGGTGAGCAGCCGGTAGTTGTGGCGATGGAACTGTCCGCGGGTGAGAAGAGCGTATCAGTTAAAGGTGTGTTTGCCGATGGTATCGAACTGACCGATTACTATTCGGGCAAGCGAGCCAAAGTTGAGGATGGCAGGGTGAATTTCGATACCGAGGGAACTCTGCTACTACTATCGGCTAAATCGCAGTAAATCCAAAAAAGAAAGCCCCTGCAGATAGCACTGCTGGGGCTTTCAGCATCCTTGAAAATGGGATGACTTAATCGTTGTTCATTGTTGTTGTGGTGAACTGGTTACATACCATCACATCAACGTCCAACTGGCCAATTACACGCTCGGCAGTATTGCCACGCAGGAATGAACCGGTCTCGCCATACTGATTCATGGTTCCCATCACGACCAAGTCTGCATCGATCTCACGGGCCACCTCCTCAACAACATCACTGGTATAGCCGCGCTTTACGTGAATGCGATGGGTGGGGACACCGGTTTTATCGGCAAGCTTGGCCAAAGCACCGCGATCTGGGTAGAGCATGGAATCCAGGAAGGCGTTTACGAGGTGTAGCTCTGCTCCGTAATGACCTGCGATATAGGTCGCGCGTTCGCTGATCTGGCGATTGAGCTCGCGCTGCTCGAGGGTTTTTGCCTGGTAGTTAACGGTAGCCAATACAACTTTGCGCTCGTCCTTGGCGCCAGGGCGAATCAATACTACTGGGCAGCGCGCTGTTTTCAGGACTCGCCATTTGGATTCGGCGAAGGTAAAGCGACGGCTGCTCTTCGCGTGTACTGGTAGGTAGATCATTTCTGCGTTGCAACGCTTTGATTCCTGCACGATGGCCGCCTGCCAATCACTGGACCAGCAAACAGTGATTTCACAGGAAAGACCAGCTTCTGAGATGGGTTCACGAATTTGTTCACGGAACCACGACTCATCGCGAAATAGGTGGTCGTTAACTGCACGGGTATCCACCGCTTCACCATCAACTGCGACGAATACAGCCAGTCGCGGCTGAGGATTGCGTCCACGTGAAGTGATCAGGGCTCGCTCCAGAGCTACATGCTTCTCATCGTTAGGGTCCACTACAACGAATACGGTGCTTTGCTGCTCCATTTTTTCTCCTCAACTAAGCGTGTTACTGGCCAGTGCGACCTGCAGTTGACCAAGAGGTCTAATCTATCATGATGGGGTGGTCAGCCCGAGTACCTGACTGTCCCATTTGTCGAATTTGGCGCCTATCTCATCGAATAATTTTGTTGCGCATAATGGCGAAGTTGGGGGTGGAGGTATTGAGGTAGATCAAGTTTATAGGTAGCGCGTGCAAGCCCTACTTGAACCAAAATGCGGGTGACCAGAATTCAAAATGTATTCTTGCCTGGTAGCGTTATTGAGAGCTGGTTGGAGTATGTTGGGATTGGAATTACTTAGAGAGTGGGGGCTAACTACAACACCATAAGTAACTATCGGCTACAGGCTCTTTGAGTTAAGCCGTGATCGGTTCTTTTAGTCTTTCCCAAAGAAACTTACCCGGTGAAGAGGGAGCGCGCACTATACGCGCGTCCCTAGTGCTCAATTCGTAAGGTTTAGACTTCCCGATACTGGTCAATGAGCGCTTTGATATTTTTCTTAAGTACAGCGCCAATATCTCCACCTGCACCGCCCACGGACAGATCACTATCGGCATGAGCCTTGTATTTAACATCACCGGTTTCGGAGTCCTTAACAGTCAGGACAGAGTCAACGCCTCCCTTTCCTGCGCCAAAGCCAACAGCCCAGCGCAATGCGCGATTTCCGTATTGAACCTTCACATCAAGATCAACGAGCAAAGTCTTGCCTTCAGCTTCATCTAAGGAATTGACGAGTTGATAATCGCTCTCTCTGGCAAATTCCTCGAGTTCACTGCGGGTATGGAGCTCCCAATTTTTCATTTTTTCCTGTAGGGCACTATTGTTTTTGGCTGCACTTTCATTTGAGTACACCCTTACATCTTGTATTAATATATTTTTATAGTCTTCAAAACTTTGCGCTTGAACGTCTGTTTTTACGTGTGCGACACCACATCCGTATAAAGCTGAAAGTGTCACGGCAAGGCAAAACACCTTTATTCCTTTGAAAAATTTCATCCTTTTCCCCTTAATTTGAATATGAA
Source organism: Microbulbifer maximicatervae (SeqCode) (assembly GCF_052467225.1). Classification (NCBI taxonomy): domain Bacteria; kingdom Pseudomonadati; phylum Pseudomonadota; class Gammaproteobacteria; order Cellvibrionales; family Microbulbiferaceae; genus Microbulbifer; species Microbulbifer maximicatervae (SeqCode). Next base: position 1,129,662 of record NZ_CP174303.1, read on the forward strand.
AACTGAAACTTCACAGTAGGGATCGAGCCCTAGCTGTCTATTTCAGTTACCGGCTGAGCGGTTTTATAGTTAGTGCAGATAAAATGAACTACATGTTCACTGCCCGGTAAGTTTACAAGGAAAATACATTACTTTCTCTACTGATAAGGGGAGATCACACTTGAATGAAGCTATGGTGCAAAGTTGTAGAGCAACTAGCTTAAGATACGCTCTGTTAAAGACTTGAGTCTATTGCCTGAGGAAACAATCTAGAAATTGACTGCCACATAGGCTTACATAACGTAGCAGGCTTTATATAAAAGGTTGCTAAAGCTGCTGTAGGAGGTAGATAGATAAGCTAAGTGATTTGGGTGTTCAAGCGGCAAATTGAAGTTAGGAAGTTTCTATGTTTTACGCCCGCCCCCCTTGCTAGTGATTTATAGAGAGACCAGCTTTCATAGTGCACGATTATGTCGGGATTTATACACTTTGTCCAAGAGCGTAAATTGGAGCATATAGGGACCACAGTAAGAAAGCAATCTCAACAATTGAAATGATAAAATGTATAAATGAAATGCGAAACATTCCATATTTTACTTTTATCAGTAGCTCAGATTGATGCCAGACAACCATTGGCAAAAGCTCATAATCGAAAGTAATAGTAAGTAAGGGTGTAGTTCAATAAGAAATATGGTCTGGAATGGCAATTCTACGCCAAAGTTAGCGTACATTTCAGCAAAATAAGGGGTTAACCAATAACCAAGAAAATAGACGGTCGCTGAGATTACTGAGAAGATAGAACTTAGTACCTTTTTCCAAGTCAAGAGCTGGCATTCATTTGTTTCAATAGAATTAGGGGGGGTATATATATTTTCCATATTCTTATTTTCTAATATCGTGATAACCGAGCGGAGCTAAGGGTGGTAAAGTGAGCGAAGCGAACCATGCTGAAATTTATCAACGGTGGCTGCCTTGATTATCTCACGTCTTCAAACTGAATAGTTGCTTTACAATTCATAATTAACTTAACGTTTATATGTTGGTCATCCCGACTACTATTATCCTGATTTTTATCTGGGGGTGCAATATTGAGCTAAACTCGAATAAATAAGGAATTACTACAGCAAAAATAAAGTTGTGGAAACATTCAATTTATAAGAAAACGCTCACAGCTATCGAATTGGCTGAATAGGCTCATGTTATTTCAGTTTACTGTGCCCTTAAATCTCCAAGCCTCAAAGAAGCGTTGCTGATGGCTGTTAATCACGATGGCGATTTAGATTCTACAGGCTCTATTAGCGGAATCCTGATTGGTGCCAATTAGGGTGTGGGTGCAATTCTTGCAAGCTGGCTGGCTCAACTTGAACTATCTGATGAGATATCAGAAATAGGTCAAGATCTACTGGAGTTTCGAGATTGGCCTGTAAATGAGTTTGATGAGTACTGTGATTATGCTCGTGTAATAACCAAGAAATATCCGGGGTTTAATTTCTACCTATCTAACGTCATTGCTAAGGAGTGCTCACATACCGTCAATTCCAAGTATTTATAGCAAAATTTGTAAGTGTTTCTGTTTCCCCGCCTGCTTAAATTTTGGTCTTAAAAGCCAAATTATGTTCGCTATTTAGACCTGTAGCACAAATATCTACTACGCCCCCTATAGGGAGGATGTGCTCTCAAGCACTGATTATTAGCCTTCCAAATGCCCGAATAGTTGTAATTTTGGGTTTGCAGTAGCACAGGAGGTGCATATTACCGCTGCTGTTCGGTATTTGTTCACACACTACCGGTTTATTGATGCCTTTGGTGGTCTGTGGATATCTCAGGATGAGTGATCAATTGGTCGGGTATTGAAATCCAGCGGTTTAGATACTGCGTAGTTGGGGTTTCCAAATATCCGGCTTGAATTGCAAAAAATAATAAATGGTCACCTGTGATGATAAGCCTGAACTTTTCTTCGCCGCTTGCGGTGCTTCCCACAAATTCTTTTCTTGAGCGAATGCCTATTGGTTGTGTCGCCTGAGGAGAATATTTCTAGCTCCTACTGTGGGGCGAATGCAATCCAAGTATTTGCAAGTGCCTGGGAAAAGGTGTGCTTATAAGTTGACCCTACTTATGTAGAAATGAAGAACCATTAATCATTGGTAGGCAACTGCCTCCGGGGTTCTCCTTATACAAAAAAGATAACGACTAAAGATGAGAGAAAAAGGAAAGCTAAAATGAAAAAACAATTTCCGTTAAAAGGGCTTCTGGGAGGCGCGAGTATCGTACTCGGAGCCATGTCCAGTACCCATGCCAGCGCAGGCACGGCCTTTGTACACCTGTTCGAATGGAGCTGGAATGATATCGCCAGTGAATGTGAGGAGTTCCTGGGGCCGAAAGGTTTTGACGCGGTGCAGATCTCCCCGCCCCATGAACATATCAGCCACTCCACCTGGTGGGCGCGCTACCAGCCGGTTTCCTACACTAACCTGACCAGCCGCAGCGGTACCGAGGCTGAGTTACAGAGTATGATCAGCCGCTGTAATGCGGCGGGTGTAAAAGTCTACGCAGATGTAGTCATCAACCATACGGCGGCCTGGAATGGTGGAGGCACGGGTTGGGGCGGTACCGAGTGGACATTGTTGAATCATCCAGGTGAGTTTTCCTCTTGGGATTATCACTCCGATTGCACTATTGATAACTATAGCGATGCGAACAATGTCTGGAATTGCCGCTTGAGTGGACTTCCAGATTTGGATACTGGTTCCAGTTATGTTCAGCAGACCCTGGCCGATTACCTAAATAAATTACAGGGTATGGGCGTTGATGGTTTCCGTGTAGATGCGGTTAAGCATATGTCTCCCAGCGATATGTACAGCATCATGAGTAAAGCTGGTAATCCCTGGATCTTTTCTGAAGTTATCGGCGCAGCTGGCGAAGCCTCTGAAATCCAGCCATCAAATTATACATTCCTGGGCCGTGTGACTGAGTTTAAGTACGGCACTGATGTAGCGAGTAATTTTAACGGACAAATTAAAAACCTCGCCAGTATTGGCGAGAGTTGGGGACTTTTATCTTCCAGCGATGCAGTTCACTTTATTGACAACCACGATCGTGAACGTGGCCACGGTGGTGGCGGTAACCTGACCTATCACGATGGCTACAAGTATAACCTGGCCAATGTTTTTATGTTGGCACACCCCTATGGCTATCCGAAGGTAATGTCAGGTTATGACTTTACCGATACCGATATTGGTCCCCCCAATACTGGTCCGGAGAGTTGTGAAAACAACGAATGGGTATGTCAGCACCGATGGGGCAATATTGCCAATATGGTGGGTTTCCGTAACTACACCGACGGCACCAGTATGGAAAATTGGTGGGATAACGGAGATAACCAGATTGCCTTTGGACGCGGTGATAAAGGCTATGTCGTTATCAATAACGAGGGTAATTCTTTCAGCCAGACACTGTATACAGGCCTTCCTGCTGGGGACTACTGCAATGTCCTGGCGGGAGATGATGAGTGCAGTGGCGATGTTATTTCCGTAGGCAGCAATGGCTATGCAACTTTCAATGTTGCAGCTTATTCCGCTGCTGCCATTCACGGTGGGCAGCTATCTGGTCCCTGTGGTGATGAATGTTCTGGTACAGGTTTCCCCAGCCTTTATTTCCGTGGCACAGCAAATAATTGGGAAGCAACGGCTTTTGAATTGGTAGCAGATAATACCTGGCAATTGGTGGTCAATTTTGATGGCCAGGCGGACCAACGCTTTAAGTTGGATATCTATGGTGACTGGGCCGAAAATTACGGTGACGATGGTGCTGATGGCACGCTGGATCAAACCGGAGAAGATATCTATACCTCTGTAACCGGTAACTACTTAATTGAAGTAAATGATGAGACTCTGGCCTATTCGATCACCGAGGTCTCTTCCCAGCAAGCACCCACTGCAAGTGTGACTCCAGTATCCAGCACAGTAGAAGTCAATCAGAGTGTCACCCTGGATGCCAGCAGCTCTACTGATAGCGACGGTAGTGTGATTTCCTATAGCTGGAGCAGCGGTGGTAGTTCTTCCTCGACGACTTTGAGCTTCGCCAGTGCGGGCACTTATACCGAGACAGTCACTGTTACTGACAGCGATGGCCTGACCGATAGTGCTACGGCAACCATTACCGTGACTGATCCCAATGCTGGTTATGCTCAAAACTTTACGGCATTAAATTTCCGCGGTACGCCCAATAGCTGGGGCACTCAGGCGATGACCCTGGTTGCAGATAATACCTGGCGTGCCACTGTGGTGTTTGATGGCAGCAGTAACCAGCGCTTTAAGTTTGATGTCAGCAGTGACTGGGCTGAAAACTACGGGGATAACAATGCGGACGGCTCTCTGGAGCAGGGTGGGGATGATATCTACACCGATGTATCAGGGACTTATATTGTTGAGGTTAATGATGAAACCCTGAGCTACAGCCTAACCTGTGCAGACTGTGGTAGTTACGCATCCAACTTTTCCTCACTTTATTTCCGTGGCACACCAAATAGTTGGGGTGCTGACGCTATGGAATTAGTTGCCGACAATACCTGGGAAATCCAGGTAAATTTTGATGGCCAATCCCAGCAGCGTTTCAAGTTCGATGTTAATGCTGACTGGACTGAAAACTACGGCGATAGCGACTCCGATGGTGACTTGGAGCAGGGTGGGTCTGATATCTACACTTCTGTAAGCGGAAGCTACAAGGTGCAGGTGAATGATCAAACCATGATTTATAGTGTGGTTGCACTGTAATTGATAAGAGCCTGCAGGCCAGGAAGTTGGTCTGCAGGCTTCTTTAGTTATTTATTTTCTTTTTCTTTAGCCAGCAGAGCTTGTTGTAGCGCCTGCAATTTTGCAATCTCTTCTTGATTTAACTTTGGGTTCGATTCACAACGAGGATCGGTTTTTTGCAGCAAGGCCAGTATTTCTTTTGTTAATGGTATGGGGTCACAGCCGTGTCCGGTCTCGCAAATTAAATCCCACTGCGGTTTGGCCTGGACATGACAGGCAAAGCAGTTACCTCCAAAACGGTTAACTACATCAACAAAACCTCGGTAACGGATTTTGCTGCCTTCCTCAGAAACATCCAGTTCAAAAAACTCCCAATCTTTAGTGGCGGGGTTAAAGCCTTTTTGATGTTTGACCATCACTTCCCCGGGGACTAACTGGACCACTGATCCAGGAGGATAAACACCTCCAGTGCTGGAGTTTGCGACCTCTAGAGTCCCATCCAGATCTCCCAGTAAATTATCCACATAAAACCCCCGCACCTTGGTCATATCTCGGATGCAGTTAAAAGTCTCGTCTGTTACCTGGATAGGTGCTTCGCTCTGTTCAGCCTTGTTAGTTTCAGCCATTGTAGGAAGTGCTACTGATGCTAAAAGTGCAGCCAAAATTAGGTTTAGTGGTGAAAAATAGCGGCTATGTTGTCGGTTCATAGTGTCCCCTTGCATATCAATTTCGGCTTTTATTTAAGTTGCGCACAATATAATTGCGGGCAATATACATGGAGTAGTGTTTATGTCAAGCGAGTTACCTGATGAGTATGGTTAGGGATTGTCGGGAATATGTTGTGAGAAAGGGGATAAGGTGGGTATAAATTGCTGTGCTTAAGCGTTCTTGGAGGGGAGTAGTCCCCTCCAGGGCTGAGTGGCTATTTCTGGGGAACAGCGGATATTGCAAAGATATGGCTTTCGTAGGGTGCCAACTGGATCTTTGTGGAGGCTTGGTCTTTTTCCAAGATAAGGTTTGCCACCTTATTGGATATCTGGCTTTCAGCCAGGTAGCTGCCCGGTTGTAGTTTCCAGGCCTCTAGAAGTGCTGTAGGCAACTGAAAATTAAACTCCACTGCCCTGTTATCGAAGTTGGCGATTACCAACAATTTTTCATGTTCGCTCCAGCGGGCAAAGGAAAATTGTTTTTCACCATAGCCAGAGTTTTGCTTGCGGTTGTAGCTGTGCAAGTCCAGGTAATCGCCAAGTAAGGCCGGGCTCTGTTTGGAGAAATTAAGCAGGCGCTGGTAGAAGCTGCGCAGCTCTTTTTCTTCTTTTGTCAGCAGTGCAGTGTCAAAAGCGCCCTCATTGTTCCAGCGGCGCACACTGGGTACTGACCAGTAGTCGAAAATGGTGGTGCGGCTGGCTTTGCCGAAGCCGGTATCTTTGTTGGCGGGTTCTCCTAACTCCTGGCCAAAGTAAACCAAGATAGGGGCTGGAGAGAGCGTGGCAGACACCAGTATTGCAGGTTTGCCTGCCTCTGGGTTGCCAGAAAATTGTGCGCTGGCAATACGCTGCTCGTCGTGGTTCTCCATAAAGCGCAACATATGAGAGGAGATATCTACCAGGCTTGCCTGTACCTCTGCAATTTTATCTGCGCTACCCTTGTTCTCCATGACCGCACGAATAGCGTCGTAAGTACCGACTTTATCGTAGAGATAATCCATTTTGCCCAGATGCAGATAATCCCGATAGCGCTCTGGAGTATAGATTTCGGCAAGTAGCAGTGTGTTGGGGTTGCGCATTTTGATGGAGGAATTCAGGTAGCTCCAGAATTCTACCGGCACCATACCGGCCATATCATAGCGGAATCCGTCCACGCCAAAGTCCAGCCAGTAGTGGGCGATATCGCGGAATTTTTTCCAGGTATCCGGGACTTTCTTGTCTGCCCAAAACTGGGCGTGGGCCCGGTAGTCGCGCTCGGTATACTCCTGGGGTAGCTCAGAAAAGTTCTTGCTGTTATCGGGTCGAACGCCAAAATTAATTTTGACGGTTTCATACCAGTCGTGCATGGCAGGTTGTGCACTGCGCGCGCCATTACCGGTCCATTTGGCTGGACTCTCTACAAACTGCCCATCGACAAGATCATTGGCTTCGCCATTGAGTGGCTGATAACTGTCTTCTGCAACGGGCACGCGGAAGTCTTCGCCCACCACATAGTAGAAATTGTTGTTGCGGGCGTAGGTGACCTGGGTGTTGTCGCCAGCTCCAAAATCCTGCACGCCTTGGGGTTTATCGAGAGAATGATAGGCGCGGGCTACATGGTTAGGCACTATATCGATAATTACTTTCAGGCCGGCCGCGTGGCTGCGTTCCACCAGTGCGCGGAATTCCTGTAATCGCTCTGCTGGGTTATTGGCCAGGTCTGGGTTTACGCTGTAGTAATCCTTGATGGCATAGGGAGAGCCGGCGCGGCCTTTGACCACATCTGGATCATCGTTACTGATACCGTATTCCGTATAGTCGCCAACGAGCGCGTGGTGCAGGGCGCCGGTGTACCAGATATGGGTGGCGCCCAGCGCGTGGATTTCATTCAGTGCTTTTGGGGTAAAGTCGGAGAACTTGCCCACACCATTCTCTTCGAGTGTGCCCCAGGGTTTGTTGGTACTGTTAGTGTTGCCAAATAAGCGCGGTAGCACTTGGTAGATAACGGCTTTTTTCTCCGCAACTTTTTCAGCGGGCTGTATTTCTTCCGGGCTGCTCTCCTGGCTGCAGCCGGCAGTGCCGAATAGAGCAGCGCCCAGTAGGGAAGCCGAAAGGAGTTTGGCAATAAACAGGGGATGTAACTTCTTCATTGTTTCCTGATGACTTTAAATTTTTTTGTCAGTGAACAGCGGTTTGCTGAATTATTGATTTTTGAGCACTAAATCCAGCGGTTCTTTGTGCCAGTCAAATTTAACCAGCAGTTGCTGCTTGCGCTTGTTGTACCAGGCCCCACGGGGTGCCTGAGCAAAGACTTTTTCACTGTCGAAAATAGGCAGGGATTCGCCGCTAATATTGAGCTGCACGGGTACTTGTTGCCAGTTGTGGATCTTTAAAGTGACCGTGCGGGATTCCGGCATACCGGTATAACCGTCGCCTTCGCGATTAAAGGCGAAGGCTAAACCTTGCTGTTTGTTTTCAGCTGAGAAATGCAGCTTCTCGTATTTGCCTTTTTCAAAAGCCTGCGCGGTAGCGCCATCATCCTCATAAACATAGCGCTCGGACTTTGTTGCTGAAGGGTGCGCGTAGTAGTCCAGGGTCAGGTTTTTACTGGAGTAATCGCGGCTGCTGTGGACATCGTCAATGGTGGGAATAATGGCGCCGGCCCGCACCAGTACAGGAATCGTTTTCAGGTTCACTTCTACCAGGGCCTGATCGCCAGAATATTGTTCATCAGTCCAGTAATCGAACCAAGTGCCACCGGGCAGTTTTACCGCGACCTCATCCACATCCTCCTCCACGACTGGGGCAACGAGGAAATCCTGACCCCAAAGGTAGGCATCCTTGTAGTCCAGGAGAGATAGGTCACTTTCGTTTTCGAAAAACAGCGGGCGCATCAGCGGCATGCCGGTCTGGCTGTTTTCGAAGGCGAGGGTGTAGTTGTAGGGCAGCAGGCGATAGCGTAGTTTTACATACTCGCGCAGGATATCGCGGGTGCGGCGATCGTGGAAAACCGGTTCGGAAGCAATATGCTCCTGGGCGTGCGGGCGGTAAACCGGTTGGAATACGCCGTACTGTAACCAGCGGATATAGAGTTCGCGGTCAAATTTCTCGCCGCCGGCAAAGCCGCCCAGGTCTGAATGGGTGTAGCCAAAGCCCAGCAAGCCCATACTCAGAGCCAATTCCACCTGGGGCTGTAAGCCACCCCATTCCCGAGCGACGTCGCCGGTCCAGGGGATCATTCCGTAGCGCTGGGAGCCGGCAAAACCGGCGCGCATCATAATAAAGGGGCGACGCTCAGGGTGCTTTGCCGTTTGGCGTTCGTGCAGTAATTGCGCCCAGGCGTGGCCGAAGGCGTTGTGGATTTCATCGGCCATACCGATTGCGTGAACGGTATCGGAGGGATGAACTTCCGGTTCACCCAGGTCGCCCCACCAACCGGCTACGCCCTGTTCCAATAACCCGTCGTAAATATTCCAGAACCAGTCGCGGCCATCTTCGGAGAAGACATCGATCAGGCCGGTATTGCCGAAGTAGAAATCAAAACGCTTGGGCTCTCCGGCCAGGTTTTTGGCCAGGGCATTATTCGCCACGGCTTCCTGCCAGCGTTCGGAGGTGGAGAGGACAAAAGGTTCGGTCACCAGGATGGTATTGATGCCGCGTTTTTTAAGGTCGGCCATCATCTTTTCTGGTTCGGGAAAGGCTTCCTTGTCCCAGGCAAGATTGCCCATATGGCCTTTGATATCTGGGCCAAACCAGTAGAGGTCCAACACCAGGGCGTCCAGGGGGAAATCTTCTTCGGCAAACTTATCCACGGTTGCGCGGACTTCAGCTTCGCTGTGATAGCCAAAGCGCGAGGCGAAGTTACCCAGGGCCCAACGGGGTGGCAGGGGCTGTTTGCCGGTGGTGGATACATAATTTTCCAGCAACTGTGGATAAGTCTCACCGGCTACCACGATGTAAGCGGTGCGTCCGGCTACGGCTTCAAATTGCAGGATATCTTCTTCGTTTGCGCCCAGATCCAGGGTGCCGGTGGCAGAGTTGTCGAACAGCAGAATGTATTTGTTGCTGGACAGTACTGCTGGCAGGGAAAAATACATCTGGTTGGATTCGGTGGTGTATCCGTAATGGGCACGGTTATATAGGGGCAGGCGTTGACCGCGGCGGTCCATCCCCATAACCCGCTCTCCGCCACCCAGCAGTTTTTCCTCTGGCGACAGTGCGAAACGGAATCCGCGCATCGTCTCGGTGGCAAAGAAACCACTCTCTTCACTCAGGATTTGTTCGCTACCGCGCAAGTACTCGATTCGGAAGGGAGACTTTTGGATGACTGCAGTAAGCGAGCCAGTGCGGTAAACGAGCTTGTCCCCTTTTTGCTTCAGCGTAGCCTCGGGTCGGCCGGCAGAATCGCTGGCCAACGCAAATGAGGGCAACTGCTTCAGGCCTTCGCTGCGATAATGCACCGATAGCGCTGACGGACCAACCGGAGTGAGGGTGACCTCGCCCTCACTCGTCTGTACAGTTAGTGAGTCTTCGCTCATGGTGTGATCGCGGTAGTTGCGCTGTTCAGCGGCCAGGGATTGAGCGCTCAGGCAGAGTGTAGCTGCGAGACACACCAGGCGCAGGAGTGGGAGTCTTAGGATCATCGCGCGGGACTTCAGTTGCTTGATTAGGATTCACAGTTTCGTGTTGGCCCGGCGTATACGCATGGGCCTGAGTTTATCCTAAAGCGAAGGATCTGGCCCGCATCCTCCCCTATGGGGGAGGATGGATGCTCCGGGAGTGCGTGTGAGAATGGCAGAATAAGCATAACTAGTGATGCGGTGACCTCTATGACCCAATCAGCAAGCAGCGCCGTTGCGCCGCAAGCCCAGCAACCGCGCTTGCCCTTTTGGCAGGTGTGGAATGTCAGTCTCGGTTTTCTCGGGGTGCAATTTGGCTTTTCTCTGCAAAATGCCAATGCCAGTAGAATCTTGTCTGATCTGGGGGCGGACCTTCACTCCCTGTCTCTATTCTGGATAGTGGCGCCGCTAATGGGACTGATCGTACAGCCGATCGTGGGTTCAGCTTCGGACCGGACCTGGAGTCGCTTCGGTCGCCGCAACCCCTTTATCCTTTTTGGTGCCATCGCCGCAGCCCTGGGGATGGCGTTTATGCCCAATGCCGGGATTGTGGTGGCGATAGTGGCCCCAATTATTTTCGGCGGCGTTATGTTGGCCCTGATGGATGCGGCCTTTAACGTGACCATGCAGCCTTTTCGCGCCCTGGTGTCCGATATGGTGCCATCAGAGCAGCGCACCCTGGGTTACTCGATTCAGTCTTTACTGATTAACATTGGCGCCATCTTCGGCTCCATGTTGCCATTCATTCTGACTAATGTGATTGGTCTGGAAAATACTGCCCGTGCGGGAGAGGTGGCGCCCTCCGTTATATGGGCTTTCTATATCGGCGCCACAGTGCTGCTGGGCAGTGTGTTGTGGACTGTGCTGCGCACCAAGGAGTATCCGCCGGAGCAGTACAATGCCTATAAAGGTCTCGACTCCGCGCAACTTGAGCGGGAGGGACAGCAAAAAAAACCACTGGCAAAGCGCTTGATCGGTTTTTTCCAGCTGCTAATTAAAATGCCGCGCACTATGCGCCAGCTGGCCCTGGTGCAATTCTTCTCCTGGTTTGCCCTGTTTATTATGTGGGTTTACACCACGCCTGCGATCACTCAGCACGTTTGGGGAGTGGAAGCCAAGTGGTTTGATCCCGCCTATCTGGAAAGCGTCAAAGAAATTCCCGCACATATCGCTGCTGCTAAGGGTGCTGCCGGTGACTGGGTAGGAATTATTTTTGCTGCTTACTCCCTGTTTGCAGCGATCTTCTCTATTGTCCTGGCCCGTTTGTCTCAGGTGCTGGGGCGTAAGCTCACTTATTCCCTATCGCTGGCACTGGGCGGTTTGGGATACATCAGCTTCCTGTTCTTCCAGGGGGGCGAGCCTACGCAAGTAAATCTGTTGATTACCGAAGTTTCCGTACCCAGTGGCGCCCTGGGATTATTGTTACCAATGGTGGGTGTGGGCATTGCCTGGGCCGCTATTCTGGCGATGCCCTATGCGATCCTCTCCGACTCGCTGCCGGCGGATAAGACCGGTGTTTATATGGGGATTTTTAATTTCACTATCGCCGCACCGCAGATTGTCTCCGCCTTGGTAGCTGGCTTGATATTGAAAACAGTTTTCGAAAACCAGGCAATTTACATCATTGTTTTGGCGGGGGTGTGTATGTTGCTTGGAGCTATATCGGTAGCGCTGGTGAGGGAGAGTTCAGAACCCGAGCCCGCATTAAAGGCAACTACTACAGCTTGATAAAAAGTTGTAAAAGATCGTTAGAAAAGCCCCTATTTGGGGCTTTTTTATTGCCGGGATTCCAGGTTTTCCCAAAGTTTTCGCATTTATGGGGCTGCGGAGTTTTATGGCGGCATTTTGACAGTCTGGTGTGAGCGTACCTAGACTGGGCGGATCTCACCGGAAATGAATTAAATTATGTCGATATTCCCTGCAATTGATCAGGCATTAGAGGCTTTTGCCAGTTTTGTCTGGGGTCCCCCCTTATTAGTGCTACTCGTTGGTGGCGGCCTCGCGCTATTAATCTATTCTCGTGGCCGTCCCTACCGCCATATTGGGCACAGTATTGGGCTTTTAAGTGGCCGATACGATGACCCCAATGACCCTGGACAAGTGAATCACAGCCAAGCGCTATCCACAGCGCTGTCGGGAACCCTAGGGTTGGGCAATATTTCCGGGGTTGCCATCGCAATTACGATTGGTGGACCTGGGGCGATTTTCTGGATGTGGGTAACTGCCCTGGTTGGGGTGGCTACCAAGTTCTATACAGCGACGCTGGCGGTGATGTTTCGCGGTCGCGATGCCTCCGGGGAACTGCAAGGTGGCCCCATGTATGTTATTCGCGAGGGGTTGGGCCGACGCTGGATGCCGCTCGCAGTACTGTTTGCCGTGGCGGGACTCTGCGGTATGTTGCCGGTGTTTCAGTCCAATCAAACCACGCAGCTACTGCGCGAGTCTTTTGCCGAGCCCTTGGGTTGGGTAGCGCCCGGAGGTTCACTCACTTTTGATTTTGTTATTGGCTTATTAATTGCTGTTGCATCGGCCTACGTTATTGCCGGTCGTATCCAGCGTATCGGTAAATTCTCCGCAAGAGTAGTGCCGGGCATGGTGCTCTTTTATCTGGGCATGACCCTTGTGGTAATTGCCAGCTTCTGGGAGCAGGTACCGGCAGCATTTGCGCTGATCTTCTCGGATGCTTTCAGCGGTCAAGCTATTGCTGGAGGTACTCTGGGTTCGGTCATCACAGTAGGGGTAAGCCGGGGCGCATTTTCCAATGAGGCGGGTATAGGCACAGAGTCTTTGGCCCATGGTGCAGCTAAAACCCGCGAGCCAGTTCGAGAAGGCGTGGTTGCCATGCTGGGCCCCATTGTAGATACACTGGTTATCTGCACTTGCACTGCCCTGGTGATACTACTGACTGGCGCTTGGCAGCAGGAAGGGGATATTGCCGGCGTTACCCTGACTGCACAGGCATTTTCTCAGGTGTTTGGGCAGTTCGGCCCAATTTTACTACTGCTAATGGTCCTTCCGCTGGCTTTCAGCACTATCGTTACCTGCTGGTATTACGGCATGAAATGCTATGTTTTTCTTTTCGGTGGCCGCTGGCAGGGTCTTTATACCGGACTCTACATGGTGCTGATTATATTGGGTGCGGTGGCTTCTTTAAGTGCCGTAAACAGCATCATCATCGGGATGTATGCAGTAATGGCGATTCCAACAATGGTGTCTACTTTATTACTGGCGAGGCATGTTAATCGAGCGGCTCACGATTATTTTACCCGTATGGATTTAACAAAGAGAAAAGAGGCCGAGGCTTCCTAATTAAAAAAGGCGGACTAAATAGTCCGCCTTTTTTATGCGTGGTAAAAATTTACCTGTTACTTCCAATTCAAGGCACCACGGACACTTTGGTACCAACCTTGGCGTGGGCATAAAAAATCTTAGCCATATGCCATGGGATACGAATACAGCCATGAGAGGCGGGATATCCCGGGACATGGCCGGCATGCATGGTAACGGGGCCATTGATACGCATCATGTAATCCATAGATGCCCCGCGGAATCGAGAACCCGCAGGTTTGCGGTGGCGGCGCACATCCACATTGCTGCGCATTACATAGCCCCGTGGGCTGATGTAGTGACCGTACAGATTTGATCGATGGCTGTATTTCTTCTGTGAAATACGGAAGTTACCGGTAGGTGTGCGGTGTCCGGGTTTGCCAGTAGATACTGGGGACATACCGGCCAGACGCCCGCCCTTATAGAAGTATGCCATTTGATCACTGAGGTCGATCACAATACGCGGTGTTCCCTGAATATTGGATTTAAACCACATATGGCGGCTATGCCGTGGATTCGCCGCGTATCTGGAATGAGTTCCGTATCTGGAGTGAGCCCGATAATTCCTGTTGTATCGGGAATGCGCCCTGTAATTTCTGTTGTATCGGGGGTGTGCTCTGTAGTCCCGGTTGTGCCTTGAGTGCGATCTGTAATTCCTGCTATGCCGTGAATTTGCTCGGTAGTCCCTGCTATACCTGGAGTGTGCTCCGTAGTTTCCATGTCCATGTTGAGCGCTGTATCTCGAGTTATAGCGGGAATTGGAATAATCCACGGCATAGGTCAGTGGGGCAAGAATTGCAGATCCCACAATCACTACGGCAGCGGCGAATGATGATTTTTTGCGTAGAGATCCCTTCTGTTTCGTGGAAATGGATTGATGATTTTGCAGCGAAGATCGGCTATGCATTACACACCTCTCTACTACCAGTGGGCCGTGTAAACAACCGTGGATTTTGAATCCAGCTACAGTTTGTCTTAGGGCAAGTACTTCTGCCCTTCTACAGGGACAAGTCCATAGCTGGTGATTTCCCCAAAGCAGATAACCGTATACTCGGCCTCGGCTGCGGGTTGGTACTGCGGCGGTATGAACCACTACAAGTCCAAGGGATGGTAAGGTGGGTCTTAAGGGCTGGTGACAACAAAAAGGAATATACTGAGGTTCTCTTAGAGGATGCTCTTCTAGTTGTTAGTGATTTTGAGGAATTTTGTCTTAGTTGTTAAGGTTTTATGAGTTATCTACCGTAACTTGCGAGTCAATTTCCAGCGTTCTTGAATCACACCAGAATAATAGAAATAGCTTTCAAAAAGTTATTGTTATTTATTTCATCTTAGTAAGTGTCGCAACTATACCGTTATCCACATTTATCCCATTTCTCATATTTGTTGTGAAGGCCTTTGCGCATTAGAAAATTTAATAAAGAAATTTTCTTTTCGGGATCGCTCAAAATATTTCTTTCTGGTTTGAAAACCAAGTAAACGAATCCACCCTTTTTGCGTTATGTGATAGCTGATTATTGGAAGCTCCCCTGAAAATGAAATGCCAGGGTAGGGATGATTACTTTTAATATTTATTAAATAGGATTTGGCTATGACTGGAAGATCGACGTTACCCATATTTTTTCTAGTATTTATTGTAATGCTTTACAGCAATCCGGGCGTGAGTGTTGAGGTAGAGCAAGCGAATGAAACTCTGCTTATTTTGGATGACGAAGTAGAATTAACCCTTTCGATGCATCCACTAAATAGTTTAATGGTTAATGCACAAGTATCGACTAGCAGTGAGTCGCGAGTGGCGATCAGGATCAACTCGGCGGTAACCGACCGTCGGCGAACAAATTATACCGACTGGGGCACAGAGCATGATATGACCCTAGTAGGTTTAAGGGCCGATACCACTTACCGTTTTACTGCACTGGCAATGCTGGAAAGTGGAGACGTTGTGCAGAGTTCGACTATTTCTTTCAAGACTGGTTCGTTACCTGAAGGCGCTCCCCCAGTTGAGGTAACTACATTTACAGAGCAAAGCGAAGGAGGTGTAACTATTTTTGCACCTTCAGGTGACAGGGATAATACCTTTTGGGGATTCGATGAGGAGGGTGAGGTTGTCTGGTACCTTCACGGAGATGTTCCTCTAACCGGAGCTCCGGTAGTGCGCAATTTACAGGATGGCAATTTAATGTTGCTGTTGGATCAGGAAGCAAGGATTATCTCCTTTGCCGGTGAAACGCTCCAATCATTTGAGCTGCCAGCCTATCACCACGATGCAATTCTTCTTGAAAATGGAAATCTACTGGTATTAACAAACGCCTATGAAACAATTGATGGTCAATTGATAAAAGGAGATGCGATTCTTGAAGTGGATGGGCAGGGCAATACTGTATGGGAATGGTCTGCATTCGATCATCTCGATACTCAGCGTTTCCCCGGTGAGTTAGCCAATCGAGAAGCGAGCAATGGTGCGCTGGATTGGACTCACTCTAACTCGTTACACTATATTTCTGCCGATAATTCGATTTTACTGTCAAGTCGCTCTCAAAGCTGGGTGGTCAATATTGATCATAATAGTGGCGAAGTAAACTGGATTATGGGTAGGGATTTGGATGCTTCCGAGGGATTTCTTGAGAAATTATTTTCATTGCAAGATGGCACCTGGATGGCTTCTCAGCATGCAGCTATGCTTGCGTCAGACGGAGACATTCTGATTTACGATAATAGGAATGAGTCCGAATACAGTGGTGAGGTCTATAATAGCCGCGCAGTGAAATTCTCTTTAAACACAGAGGAAATGGTGGCAGTGCAAACTTGGGAGTACGTTGCACCAAAGTACACCAATTCTTTAGGGGATGTAGATGAACTTCCCGGTGGGAATATTCTACTTTGCGCGGGCGGCCCATCCAGTGCTAGTACCGGCAACAATAGAGATGCATATATTGTTGAAATCGCCGGCGATCAGACTGCAGAGACGGTTTGGGAGATGATAGTCAATGATACGAGTGTATATCGTGCTGAGCGTTTTACTTGGAATGATATATCAGTGGTAAGTGATTTATCGCTTTAGATCCTCTAAATAGTTAGGTGTATTAGTTCAGACCAAATCTGACACATCCTCTTGAAAAAGAGGGGTTTACCGGTTTTGATGAAGGTGCCTAAACCTAAAAACAAAACCAAGGATAAACCCCATGATCCATACTAATGATCGTATCATCAAACACAAGACCGGATTGCTCAATCTTGCAGAAGAGCTTGGCAACATCTCAAAAGCTTGCAAGATGCTTGGTGTTTCGAGAGACACTTTCTATCGGTACAAGGAAGCTGCTTCAAGTGGCGGTGTGGACGCCCTTCTTGAAAAGAGTCGACGGGTGCCTAACCACAAGAACCGTGTTGACACAGCAATTGAAGAGGCCGTGTTGACTTATGCCCTCCAAGAGCCTGCCCATGGACAGGTTCGAGTCTCCAATGAGCTACGTAAACGTGGCGTATTCGTGTCCCCTAGTGGTGTTCGGAGTATCTGGTTACGGAACGACCTGGCTAACTTCAAGTTACGATTAAAAGCACTTGAAGCCAAGGTGGCTAAGGAGGGGCTAATCCTCACGGAGTCGCAGGTTCAGGCCTTGGAAAGAAAGCGACATGATGATGAAGCCTGCGGGGAAATTGATACTCAACACCCCGGCTATCTAGGTTCTCAGGACACCTTCTATGTAGGAACATTTAAGGGGGTTGGGCGTGTTTACCAACAAACCTATGTCGACACCTATGCAAAGGTAGCCCATTGCAAGTTGTACACCACTAAGACGCCAATCACAGCAGCAGATCTTCTGAATGATCGTGTATTACCGTTTTACGCCATGCATGATCTGCCGGTGTTGCGTATTTTGACTGACCGCGGTACTGAATATTGCGGCAAGCTGGAGCAGCATGATTATCAGTTGTACTTGAATATCAACGAGATAGAACATACCAAGACAAAAGCCAGGCACCCACAAACAAATGGTATCTGTGAGCGCTTCCATAAAACTATATTACAAGAGTTCTACCAGCCATCGTTACGACGAAAGATCTATGGATCAATAGAAGAGCTACAAAAGGATCTGGACGAATGGCTCGTATATTACAATAATGATCGAACTCATCAGGGTAAAAAGTGTTGTGGTCGCACACCGATGGTAACCCTTGAAGAGGGTAAAAGTATCTGGAAGGAGAAACTCGTAAACTGAATTTGACCTGACAGAGTACCTTCTGAAAAACCGGTAACTGTCAGATCAAGCCTGAACTACTACAAGTTAGGCGCCAGTAACATACTTTGTTGCTGGCGATTCTTATTAAAGGACTTCTAACCAGATTTGGCAATCAGTGCTCTATAGCATTGATTATGTTTCTAAAGCGGTATTCCCCCAGTAACTGTTGAATATCACTAGATAGGGCTTGAAGTGTTTTAATTAAATATGGCTTTAGCGTGATAATGTTAGGCTTTTTTTTGGGAAGTGTATGATTTGATGGAAACAGTTCTTCACCTCCTTCGAGGAACTCATCATTTATTTTTTTATTTTCCTGTGAATATCGATCTAAAAAATTAGCTCTATCTTCATCAGAGTTCCATAGGTGTGGTGATCTTGGTAGTGTTCGCTTGATTATATTTTGTGTATTGCTAGATTTTATCCATTTCAATAGTTTTGCATTTTCAGATTTTGAGTGTATTTGCTGGTTTAATATCTGTTTTAAAGCGGCCTCTTCATTTGATAGGCTCTCTCTTATGATTTTGTTAGAGTTTGGTAGGCCGGAAATCCCTAGAGCACGAAAGAAATTAACTGGTAGGTCGCCATTACATAGCTGCTCGTAAATGAGTATTTGTATATTGGGAAAGAACTTTTTGAATGCTGCTATATTTTTATAAAAGTTCAGATTTCTACCTTCTATCTTTGATAGGAACTCCTTGAATGACAGTTTCGCTAGTGGAGATACTCCTTTCATAATATGTTCTTTGTAGAGAGACTGGGCAAAATTATCTTGTCTGCGCAAGGTTAAGATGATTTTAGTTTGCTCTGGGGGTAATGTGTTGGAGAGCTGTTCTAAATAATGGTGCCGAGCCTCAATCCAGGAGCAATCTTTTGTTTTATAAGTATGTCGACAAATAGGCTCTGCACTAATTAATAGATCAAGGTTGTTTTTCTGCGACTTTGACTTCCAATCATATGCTAGCAACTTTCCTCTGGAGATAGGTGGACTTTCAGGGTGATCGGAAAATGAGTGTGCAAAAAGATGGTGACCCTTATCTATGCTAATTAAATTTCGATGAATAATGGGATATAAAATACCTTTACTTCTTAACAGCCTTCTATATTTATAGGCGTAACATTGTATTGCTGTGGTGCCGGTTTTATGTAGCCCTGAATGTAAATATATAGTCATTATATGTTCTTTGTGTTTTATGGATCGTGATCTGGTATCTGCTGCTGTTTAATAGGTGCTCATATCTATTTCGAATGATCTATTTTATATTTTATATTTTATATTTTATGTGAGTGTTGTGTTTTGGGGGCGTCAAAGAGCCAATATTGAAGGTTTAGTAAAAGATATTCTATTTTTTGGTCTCGGGCTCATTTTGATTTCGGTTGGCGTATGTTTTTCTATATTAATCCCGATCGTGGAGCCCATTAGTTCTAGTATAGTTGTATTTTTGTAAATTTTCGTTCATGCCGATTTAATGTTAGGGGAGACTTATGGGTAATTTTTTCACTCAACTACCAGGTGATCACTCTAGGGAGCATTTTGAGAGTTTGCTAGAGGGGAAAAGCTGCAGGGTTGAGCGGATTATATCTTACGGGCAGTCCTCGCCGGAAAAAGGGTGGTATGATCAAGATGAGCATGAGTGGGTGTTAGTACTTTCCGGTTATGGTGTTATTGAAATGGAAAATGGTGAGAGGCACCACCTGGGGAAGGGGGATAACTTCTTGATTGGGGCAAATCAAAGGCACCGGGTGGTGGAGACAGCTGAAGATGAAGCCACTATATGGTTGGCAGTTTTCTTTCAGTGAAGCAGTTATCTTTTAAGATATAAATCTTATGAGCTCCTATCAAGAGTTCTATACCTACCAATGTAAATCGGATCTAAAGTCCTCTGACGAGTTAGTATTGTTAGCTTTAAGACAGGTGTGTCTACTGACTAGCAGGTCAGCCTGTGCATATCTCCATATACCGAAGAGGCCTGTTAAAATTTTCGGGGCTTTGCTTAAATTGGATAGCTTTAATTTGGTCTGATCGTTTGATACCAAGTCAAATCCTTTTCTGCCAGGTAGTTTATACTACCTGGTTTTTTATTTTAGTCTTACGTCAAGCAGTGATATCTGCATAGATTTTATAAAATTTTATTTTTGGTTATCTATAATCAGATCGACGGCTGGAGTATCTAGCGGTTATACCCTATGTATGTCTATTCGAGAGGTCTTTTTTATGGGCTAGGCCTTGGGGTGAATTTTTTATAGAAAACTATGCTGCAGTATATTTAGTACTAGGACGAAAAGCTTCAATAGTTATGGGTGGATAAATTCTGCGATAGAAGATAATTTCATTATCCCTGATTATGAATTTGGGTGAACGATATACAGTTATTTGCTACTGATAACAATTGAATACTTATTTGGGGTCAGTGGCCAGAGGAAAATGATACTGCAGCTGATTTCGTATTGAGGCAGAGTGACTTTGTATAATTTATTGAGAATGACGGCGAGCTGCCCAGCGCATCCACTTTAATTCCTCTGATAGAAATCTATGATTAAAAGATAACTTGTTTATTAAAGGTTTAAGGAATAATAGAACCTTAATTTTTTAGCTTTTAATTTGTTAAGAATTCTTAAGTTGATGATACTTGGTTTTTATCTCTTCCAGGTTGACAGTGGGGGCAGGGAACTGTGGATTTAATTTTTTTAATGCTTCAGAAATAATCGAGGCTACGGCCAAGTCCCGGAACCATTTGTGGTTTGCGGGGATAACAAACCAGGGCGCGTATTCGGTGCTGCATTGATTTAGCATATCTTCAAAAGCACATATATACTCATCCCAATATTTTGCCTCAGTATAATCACTTTCGCTGATTTTCCACTGTTTGGCGGGATCATCAATACGTTGCTTGAATCTATCCAACTGCTCATCCTGGCTGATATAAAGGAAAAATTTCAGTATTATTGTGTTGCTTTCAGAGAGTAATTTTTCAAAGTTGTTAATTTGTTCATAGCGTTCGCTCCAAATGTCCATCGGAACCAGACTATGCACTCGCTCAATCAGTACGCCCTCATACTGAGAGCGGTTAAAGATTGATATATGCCCCCGGGCAGGGGTTACTTTGTGATATCGCCATAAGAAATCATGCTCGCTCTCTTCTTTTGAAGGTTCCTTAAAGGAAGTCGCTCTACACATTTGTGGATTTGTTGCGCCTAATACATGCTTGATGGTGCCATCTTTCCCCGAGGCATCGATTCCCTGCAAGCAGATAAGTAGAGATGTTTTACGCTCAGCGTAAAGCTTGTAAGTGAATGAACGTATCTGCTCATCTATACGCTGGGTGTCTGGGAGTGCCTCTTCACGACTTTCGTAACAATGTTTGAAGCCCGGATCTATTTCGGAGAGCTTTATCTTGCTGCCAGGCTTTACCCTGAAATCTTCGAAACAATTCATAGTTCGACTGCCTACCTTTTTTAGGCTTTTGTAGATGGCTCAGATATCACTTAATCTTCGATAAAGAAGTTTCTTGACCAGGTCCAGGAAAAACATCCAGATAATCATGTATAGCCATACCAGACCGATTATAGTCCAGGGTATTGCCGGCACCAGCCAGCCGAATCCACACATCAGCACGGTAAATGCTTGGGTGCCAACAATTGCGATAAACAGAGGGAAAGCGGGTAGTGGTTTGGAAAAGAAAGCTGTACGAGAGCGCACAACGAATAACAGTAGATGTCCTCCCGCTACGATCTGTAAAAATACGATGGTTTGAATTTGCTCTTTATTTAATGCGATCCAGGATTGCCAGTTGGTATTATTGAGCCATTCCATTCCAATAAAGAGAATACCCATTGTTTGAGCAATAGAAAAAAGGCCGATAATGCTGGAGCCCAGTAATAAGTCTCGCATTTGCCAATGCACAGGTTCCTTGGGAAGCAGAGTATTATCGTAAGCAATGGTCATAATGGGAATGTCATCAAGAAGAGCCACTAGTACGATCATAACCGGGGTTAGGGGCGAGAAGCCGAACATTATGGTAGCAAAGACAACCACGACCATAATATCCAGGGTCATGGATACCCGGAAAAGTACGTAGTTAATAATGCGTTCAAATATTTTTCGGGCTTCATCGATGGCATCGACGATGGTTGATAGTCCGGGAGAGGTCAGGATAATGGCTGCAGCCGCGCGTGCGGCGTCGGTTGCTCCGCTAACGGCGATACCGCAGTCAGCTTGCTTAAGGGCCGGCGCATCGTTCACACCATCGCCAGTCATGGCAACCTGGTGACCTCTGCCTTGCAATGCTTTCACAATGGCATATTTATGTTCGGGAAAAACCCGGCCAAACCCATCTGCACGTTCAACGGTGTCGACGATAGTAGATGGCAGGTGGTCCATATCCTGGGACTTTGTAAACACACTACTGGCAGCGAAAATATTTGTTCCAATACCGACTTGGGTGGCGATTTCCTTGCCGATAGCCACATCGTCACCCGTAATCATTTTTACTTGAAGCCCGTGTTCCCGTGCGCGCTGAATAGTGTCTTTGGAGTCATCCCGAGGTGGGTCTTCAAGAGACAGAATACCCAGGAATTGCCACGGTGAGCCGTTTGCCTTCTGCGCAACGCCCAGGGAGCGCAGTCCCCTGGAGGCCTGTTGTTGCACACAAGCAGCGGCTTTGTCGGCCTTCGCACCACTCAAGTTACATAAGTCGACAATAGCCTGGGGGGCCCCTTTGCTGAAATATAGGGTTTGCCCATCCTGATTCTGAACCTTGACTTCAGTGCGTTTGCTCACCGGATCAAAGGGAGTGAATTCCTCAACCTTATATTTCTTCAGTTCTTCCTTATTTTTCAGGCCGGCAAAAACTGCTTGATCAATTGGATCACTGGCGCCTGCTTCAGATGCGATAGCGGCGGCAAGAATTAACTGGTCGTTGTTTTCCGCGCTGAATAAGGTAGGTTCTTCGAGGCACAATTGGTTCTTGGTGAGGGTGCCGGTTTTGTCTGAGCAGAGGATATCAACACCAGCCAACTCTTCGATGGACTCCAGCCGCGAGACGATCGCTTTTTTACGGGATAGCGCCAGGGCACCGAGAGCATTGGTCACAGTGATGACCGAAGGCATGGCAACGGGAATCGATGCGATCAGCAACACCAGTACAGTGCGGAGAATATTGATGATATCTGACCAGTGCCATGTTTCGGCGACCACGATATCGCGGTATAACTCTGTGCCCACCAGAATAACGGCCAGCACCAAACACAGCACGATGAGGAAGTCACCGATATGGGTGACGGCTTTCTGCGAATGTGAGGCACTTTGCCCTGCGCCGGCAACAAGTTGGGCGGTGCGCCCAAAGAATGTATTGTGCCCGGTACCAATGACAACAGCGGTCATCTCCCCGCGTTTGGCGATACTGCTGGAATAGCCAATATCACCGATGTTCTTACTGACGGGTAGAGATTCCCCGGTAAGGGCAGCCTGATCAATACTGATGGATTTCCCTTCGGTAAAGCGCACATCAGCAGGCACGACTTGCCCTAGCTTGATTCGCACTATATCGCCTGGGACCACCATCGCCGCATCGATAGATTGATACTCCCCATCCCTTAATACATTGGCTTTGGGGGCCATGCTGGCCTTCAGTGCTGCCAGCGCATTGGCAGCTTTGTGTTCCTGCCAAAACCCGGCAATCGCGTTGTACAACAGCAGGGCCATAATGATGGCGAAATCGGGCCAGTGGCCAATTAATGCAGAGAGCAATGCGGCCGCTTCAATCATCCAGGGAATGGGGCCCCAGAAAAATCGCAAAAACTTAGCGAGTGCGCTTTGCTCCTTCTCCTGAATGGCATTGGGACCATATTTTTGCAGGCGGGCGCTGGCTTCATTTTTGGTGAGGCCGGCGGGTGATGTGTTTAGTTCAGTATAAACTGCATCAATATCAGCGTTCTGCAAATCCAGCGATTGCTGGTCGCTGTTGTTTTGATTATTTGGCGATGATTCTTGACCTTGCACTTTGGTTTTCCCAATGACAAAGGTTTACCTGTGGAGTATTTTCCAGCACTAGATAACTCAATCTAGCAGTTTGCGCCATTCGCTATGTGGACATTGGTGACGGTGGTAAGAGAAATTTGAAGGTGTAGAGTTAAAGATAAAATAGCCGGCATTAAGCTGGCGTGAAAAACCATTATTCCTGCGGGCTATTGAAAGGGATATATCCGTGACAACTGATTAAGCCGCAGGGGCAACCTATCTTGATAACGTCGCGGTTTTTCTACGGGGTTTCGAATAGCAATCCATGCTGTAGCCCTTGGCCAACAGGCCTCAGGTATAGACTACATGAGGGTGCTTTCCGGATATTCCTTAGTTCTCGTCAGCTTATAGTGGATTTTATAACTATATAGGGTACCTACTAAACGTGGATAGGTCGTGGGTATAACGCCCGCGGTATGGACTAAATTGAAGCGCAACGGACATTTAGTCCTGCGTACCTGCGTTTGTTAAAAAGATCCATCGAGATATGACTGAAACCAGAAATGGGACAACAAGTATAGCTATCATGGTAGATATTTGATTTAGCGCAAGAATCCAAACCTTCACGATAGGTAGATAATAAAAAGTTACTCCGAAGACAATAGCGAGCGAATAAATAAGAGATAGACACCAGTTCCTCATATTCATTTTGCAGTTAAGTGTATATGTCAACAATGAAGCAATTAAAACGCAACTTAAAAAGGCAGTTAAGTCAAGAATCTTGCTCCATTCTGAGAAATTTAAACCCATAGGGAATTGATGATTCATTAAGATCTCTAGGTGCCTGGGAACACGTGGATCATACAACTTTCCATCGATTATTAACGAATTAAATAAGTCGATGTAGGAAGAGAGTCCAAGAAGTAATGAAAGAATCGCTGGGTAAATAAATCCGACCCCTATAGAGAATATAAGTTGGGAATGAAAGTCTTTGAATTTACCGATTTTCATGATTAATAATATTTTTTATGACCTGATCTGCGAAGTAGTGACGGCCCGATGAAACCCTAGTGCTGAGATGAATAGCATTAATTTGCTAAATACCTACCTCTTAAGAGAAACATTAAACCAATGATACCACGCACCAATCTCTGCTGCTTGAGCTACTGGCCGTTAAGTGAGGACTCATAGCGATGACGGTGAACACTTAGATTGTCACGTAGCGCCTAATTTTTCTAGAGTTGTTATCATACCACTTGGTCTATCCGTGAGAATTGATCTAGATAGAGATGTATCAAGGGTCTGATACTATTTTAATAACAGCGCGGCCCTCCATGAGGCCGCCTTTGAATCTGCAAACCGATGATTCAGAAATTGTAGCTAAGAGCTAATGCAGCGAAAGAAGGGGTTTCGTTATCCATCTTATAGATTGTGTGTTCCAGGCTTATTGCCCAACTCTGATAATTCCAACCTGCTGATATCCCATAGTACCAATCGTAACCATCGTTACGCCATTTGCTTGATTCTGAGTATTCAACAGGTCCCCCACTACCTAGAGCACCAATAACAGTTGGGGCCGCAAGGTACTCCAAATACTCCCCTTTGAATTTACATTTAACATCCCAGCGCTGATATCCAAATCGAAGCCCTGTATATAATGCTTTTTTCGTATCAGTAGAAATAGATAAGCCTAGTGTTTTTAACTTAATCTCTGAACTGAGGTTTTCTGTAATGCTAAAGTTAGTATCTGTGCTTGGAAAGTGGTACATTCCACTAGATTCCCCTAAATCGCTAAATCCACCTTCTAAAGCGAGATATCTATTGATCCGGTAACCGGCTGAAAAGCTCCAGCCTTCTGAATCTGACAGTGAAAAATCATAACTATCTATAACTTTTTGGGCTTCAATATCTGTGTCAACGCTGCCATAAGATATTCTTAAGTAATAATTATCTTCCTGAGCGATGGTATTGCTTGTGACAAATATACTGAATAAAAATAAGATTGTTTTTTTCAAGAGTTCCTCCGTAAGTAACGCTTCGCAAAAAGACAGCCAAATAATCGTAGCGTTTTGACTGCTTTTGAGATCAAAGAGAGCGATTGCTGCGACTTGTATGGTTGTTCTTGATCGATTCTGATTTTGAAAATCCTTTTCGCTAATGGGTAAATTGAGATCCACCTTCGGCGGCCACCGAAGGCCTTGTTTGTCACAGTTCGTTACTGCGCCGGTTTATAAAGACTGTTAGCAAGTAGGAACGTGACAGACACTCACTGGGCATAACTCGAATAGTCATGTGGGCCTCGAGCCCGGATAGCAAGGCGGAGATAGCTTATCTTATGGAACCTCAAGAGATCAATATTGGTATCGATACCCCTAGCAAACAACTGAATATTTGTGTGAGATCTACTGATTAATTCTTTAGTTTTACCAGCGATAAAAATGGCATTAAGGATACCATTAAACAACTACAAACTCTTCGCCATACAATATGATCCCATACTAAAGCCGATGTATAAGCGATTAGTCGACTCTGGCAAACCTAAAAAGGTGGCTCTGATTTTCTGCATGAGAAAGCAGATTACGACCCTGAATATGATGGTAAAAAATAACACCTATTGGAATGAAAGTATGGCTTAAAAGCTTGATGAGCGACCATAGTCACTTATTATGAGCTACTGTACTCTCGGCTAAAATTTATACCTCCGCGTAATTTGTAATTCAAAGCTTTCCTACTCTGTAAAATTGGTGCTTTACGAACGTACATTTTGAAACCAGTGGCGCTTATTTTAAATTCCCCTTCCTGGCAGTCAAAACGAAAATCGTGCTCATCGAAGCGACCATTCTTTGTTTTTCTCTCATTCACCATATGCAAGTCGGCGACTTCTAGCTCACCTTGCCTGGATTCAATGTCAAGTAAAATATCGTAAGCATTTTCAAATACCATCGTAACGGGAGCAACCCAGAACTTAAAATATGTTTCCCCTTTTCTTGGATGAATCCATTGAAAAATGTAATCGAGATCTATCATAAACTCGAAATTCTCCGTATCAGCCAGGAAACCCCATATTTTGGAATCGTGCCACCCCATTATGGAGAAGTCATTCTCAGACCAAATCTTCTTTTTAAGTTCGTAGGTATGCATTCATAAGCCTCATACTCCCCGCAATATGCAGGGCTTTAAAATGAAGACGAAGCCGAAATGAAAAAGTCGTCGCGTTGCCTGTGATTGTTATGTGGCTGCCTCCCTATCAGCTTGTAACCTTGGTAAGATTTGGAGTTGTCATCACTAACTATTGTCTGAACTTTTCGATTTATCATAAATCAGCCCCAAATAAGCTACCGGCCAAACGAGGGGGCCAACAATGTATCCTTTCAAAATGAGCGAGTAGTTGGTTTTTTCCTTTATCCAATCACCAAATAGGGCAAAGAGCATCGCAATTGTTATAACACTTAAAAAATAAATCAGGAAGGCTTTTACTACTGGATGTACCAATTTAATTTGCATCGAAAGCCCTTAGATAGTTAACATTCACCAAATGGCGGAGGTCCAGCAAATATGTGGTATTTGCAATTCTACCTACGCTTATCATACTTGATTATGATTAGCTTTATTCATGACAAAATGAATAAAGCTACGTGCAAATACTACGATAGCAAAGGCCAAAATTGAAATACCTAAAGTAGTACTATCGCCAACTATACCTACATCATAAATTGGGTTACTTTCACGCTCAGTTTGTAAGAAAAAGATAAGCCACAACAAAAACCATAGGACAGTACAATAAATCAGTAGTTTTTGACCCCAAGGCAATAATACTGTCACCGAAAGAATACCTAACATGAAAAGTGTCATAAAATCCTTTTACACAATACGTCTGTATAAACTGTGCCGAAGCGATAGTGTAGGCATCAATTTGATACATTTGCTCTGTGTTGATCTAGTTCGCAATAATAATTATAAGCTGGACCAGGATTAATTGGATTCCAGCCTTCGTTTATTGCACTCTTAATACATGACTCAATTAACTTTGGCGTCACAGAGTTTGGATAGCTAGTTATTGTAACATCTGGACGCAGCCACTTGAATTCAACCGATAACGTAGAACCTTTTTGGCTATCTAATTCAATAGTAGCAAGCATTTTCCCACCTTGACAAGCTTGTGTGTAAGTCGGCCGGTCTCGTACGATCCAACGGTACGAATTTCCTTCTACTACAATTTTTCTACTTCCCTTTTTAGGTATACTCACGATAACTCCTTTGACACAGAACGCCTTTAGCATGCGAGCACTATTTGTGTAGCGGAAAGGCGGAACGAAAAGTGGGTCGCGTGCCTGAGGTGGTTAAATACTCTTACCATAACGTTTTTTTATATAGTAAAACACTTTAGATAATAGCCAAATCAGTATAAGTTGAATAAGTATTTCACAATAGGTTAAGTCATACGAGGCCTCACCATCCACGCTGATAAACCAATGTAAGAAAGGAATGGGGCCAACGAAGCCTTGGTAAAACCAAAGCCTCCACCAAACGATAGAAGCAACAAACAAGCCCAATAAGATCAGTAATTGTATTCCTGTATTCTTAATTCCTTTCTTCATTTAACGCCATCCATAGCGGCGCAGCCGCATTGATTTGTCCAGACAGCGACGCTGGATTTACCACTGGGTTTTGTTATATTTCTGTGAAAGTGCCGCATGGAGTGCGCAATATACCAAAAACAAAATGCAACCAGCCACCACGCTTAGCCCCATTATTAGTAGAATCCCGATACCAATCCAATCCCAGTCACCAGCCAAGTGCTCCGTACTCATAATACCGGCATAGAAGTCATACACAGATAGAGCGACTCCGACTAGGAAGAGCATACAGCAAAGGGTGTATCCTCCAACCTTGCTAAACAATCGAATAATAAGAAGAACGATGAGCGCCATAGCTGCCGGTGAAGCCAATATCATCCATGTCACCGCATCAATCTCCTAAAACATAACGCCTGGCGCAACGGCGAAGCATATAGTGCTGAGTCCAGCAGCCGACGGCTGCGTATTGCCGCCGCTGGTTAGGCTGGTTAGAACATTTCACTGTAATTATATTTAGCAGCCTCCGAAACATAATTCACAGGGTCATCAAATAGCGTTATTAGCTCTCCTCTCAAACTTTCAATATGTTCATCCCCGATTATATCGCAGACATGTTCTCTAATACGTGGATTTTCATTGTTAATATTAGACTTGAGGAGGATGCCCCTATCTTCTGGATACTTGTGAACTCTATAAGCGAAAACCCACCCCGAAACCCTATCATCGTTGAACTTAAGCGCAATTTCAGTATTATCAAGAAAAAATCACGCTGAGAAATAGCTGCGAATAAGGCTTCCATCACCTCATTTTTATTTTCGCTAAAAACCGCTCTGTTGTGGTCAACTCCAGCCGGACACTTCTTTAAGCACATTCCTCAAATTCGATAGGGGCTAGATCTCCCAGTGTTGTATGTATTCTGCGTGAGTTGTAATAAGCAATATAGGCTCTTACATCTGCTACCGCATCCTCCCTTGTCGGATAGAGGTTTCCCGTTAACCACTCCCGCTTCAGGCTGCTGAAGAAACGTTCAGTCGGTGCGTTGTCCCAACAATTTCCCTTACGGCTCATTGAACACACCATCCCCTGCTGACTCAATAACATTTGGTAGGTATGGCTGGCATACTGACTGCCACGATCAGAGTGATGCAGGAGACCTTTTGGGGGCGTACGCAAATTGACAGCCATCATCAACGCACGAGTTATCAGGGCCGTTTCCATCTTGCGATCTAGATGCCAACCAACAATCCGGCGCGAATAGAGATCAATCACTACCGCCAAGTACAGCCAGCCCTGCGAAGTCCAAATATATGTAATATCAGTCGTCCAAACTTGATTTTTAGCACTCGGTGAGAACTCCCTATTCAGAAGGTTCTCTGCGACAGGCAGGTGATGTTTACTGTCTGTCGTCAGTGTAAATCGCTTCTTGCGCTTTACTGCCAAGCCTAGCTTTTTCATGAGCTTGCGGACTCGATAGCGCCCGACTTCAAAGCCTTCTTTACGTAACAGCTTCATTAACCGACGACTTCCGAGACTCTGTCTAGATTCTGCAAATAGGGCCTTCAAACGATGGCATAGTTGCCATGTTTGAGCATCTATTGAGCTATTACCACGGCAACACCAATCGTAATAACTAGTCTTACTTACCTGCATTACCCGGCAGAGCACCCTAACAGGAAAGCTGCCTTGCTGTTTTTCAATAAAGCTGTACTTTATTTCATTTCTTTCGCAAAGAAGGCGCTGGCCTTTTTTAGGATTTCTTTCTCCATCCGCAACTGCTTATTTTCACGTCGTAATCGCTCTAATTCTGCGCGCTCGCCTACATCCAACCTCACACCGTCTTCTTCCTGCTTCTGTTCCTTTATCCAGCGTCGCAGGTTATTGGCTGTTGTTCCTACAGCCTCTGCTGCTTTAGAAATTGAATACCCTTGCTCAGAGACTAGCGCTACGGCGTCTTTCTTAAATTCCGGCTTGAAATGCCGACGTGTACCTTTTGTTGTCATACTTCACCTCGCTTGGTAGTTTTACCATCTTAGCGAAGTGTCCGGAAGGATTAGACCACTACACTCTGCGATAATCATTCATAATGAGTCCTAACGCCCTAAGCAACGGACCGAAAAACCGTAGGCTTTGAGTATCCGATGCCTTAGCTGGTTATGCGAACTAATACTAGCCATTATTTTCTACCATATTTTTTAGATGCCGAATAAGTATGTCATCTTCTAGGTTGAAAAGGTCATAGCCTGTACGCTCAAAACCATCTTGCTCTTCACTAATAACTTTACCTAAATCATCATTGTTGTAAGAAATACTGCTTTGAATATTGTATATAAGCTGCATGAACCTAAGATCAGGATCTTTTTCCCAGAGCTTTTCTATGAGCTCTTGAATTTCTTGTATTCTCTTAGGATCTCTCACGTCTTTCTCTTCACTATATTTTACGCATAACGTTCTAATAACCGGCAGCCGGAGCGCAGCGTAGGCTGTCCGGCGCGTGCCTTTTGCGCGCGAAGTTCATTAGCTTGGTACGCCCAGCATGGGCGTAAACTAATGGGGTGAAAGTCCCGTGTAGGAAGATCACCGTTTAATGGACTTCATTAAATGCTAACTACTAGCGAATGGCAACTGCAACACCGTGAGGTTTTGTGGGGAGGAAGCCGCTAGCAAAACTACGAGCTGACGAACAGAAACATCATATAAGGCTTAGCCTGGAGGCGAGGTAGCCAAGGATACCAAAGCCATGTGGTCTAACGGGTAGAGTAAATGATGCAGTTGTGTAGTGAAAGTTCACGTTCTTATCTGGGGAGATCTGTTCAACCTGCTGCTGTAAAGCTGTCAGTGTGGCCGCTGACTCATAAGTAGGGCCAGCCCGCTAGCCACTATCGCGGGGGTAAACAAAATTGGTGGAACACAGCGGCGCCTTGGTCAGTAATGATCAAGGTGATTAAACAGAAGTCAGCCGACGGCATAGTAGCCTAATACCAAGATTAATACCTTGGATACGGTGAAGGCCTGAACCCAAAATCCATGAGTTAAAAGACAGGGCTAGCCTACTGATATGTTGCCAGCCGGATATAAAATTGACGTAGCGCACTGCCATGACACTCAACTCAAATGAAAATCTGCTTGAAGCCATCCTCAGCAAAGAAAATCTTAATGCTGCATGGAAACATGTGCGAAGCAACAAAGGTGCCGCAGGCATTGACGGGATTACTGTCGATAATTTTGTGCAGCACTTTAAGGCAGTTGGCGACGAACTCATCGAGACCATTCGACAGGGTCATTACCGGCCGCTTCCCGTCAGGCGCGTCTACATTCACAAGCCAGATGGTGGCCAGCGTGGTCTCGGGATACCTGCGATCTTTGATCGTGTTATTCAGCAGGCTATCGCCCAAATCATCGGTCCCAGTTTCGATAAAATCTTTTCGGAGTTCAGCTATGGGTTCCGCCCAAAGCGATCGCAGCATCATGCGGTAAAAAAGCTGCGAAAGTATATCGAGGGAGGGAAACGAATAGCAGTGGATGTCGATTTATCTAAATTCTTCGATCGGGTAAATCATGATTTCCTCATGAGTTTACTTGGCCAAAGAATCAGCGATAAGCGCTTACTCAAACTGATCGCAAGCTACTTGCGTGCAGGAAGAGTAGAAGATGGATGCTGGATAGCCTGTCATGAGGGGGTACCACAAGGTGGCCCTTTATCGCCGCTGCTCTCCAACATTGTACTCGACTTGCTCGACAAAGAGCTGGAAAAACGCCGACACAATTTCGTCCGTTATGCGGACGATTTTGTGATTGTGGTTTCCTCTAAACGCGCGGGTGAGCGGGTTATGGTGAGTATTAAACGCTTTGTTGAGCGCAAGCTTAAGCTCAAAGTTAACGATGCTAAAAGCCAAGTAGTCCCCGTTAGTCGTTGTAAGTTTCTGGATTTTTCTTTCCGTGGAGCAAAGCTTGTCTGGCATGATAAGTCACTGCGCCAATTTAAATACCACGTCTGTCAGATTACAGGACGATCCCGTGGCATTTCGATGGAAAAGAAACTGAAAGAACTTACCGTATACCTCCGTGGCTGGATCAACTATTTTGGAGTAGCGCAAGGCTATCAAAAATGTATTGATCTAGACTGCTGGATACGGCGGCGATTAAGAATGAGCTATTGGAAGAATTGGCGCAGAGTGAGAACGAATATTCGAAATTTACTGCGTATGGGTGTGAGTGAATCGCTGGCAGTTACCTGCGGCTCGTCCGCTAAAAGTTACTGGGGAAGCGCAAAAACTGAGGGTATTCATATTGCGCTTAATAATGAGTTCTTCGAAGAGATGGGTTTGATCTCATTGCGAGATCGTTGGGTAGAGATTCATTACGGATAGGGAACCGCCCATTGCGGACCCGCACGATGGGTGGTGTGGGGGCCGGTAGCTAGAAACTACCGGCTACCCGATTTATGCTTGGGTGCCCCAGCCAAATATTAAAATTAGGTTAATTGAACTTAGACATAAGCCTACAGCTATGAATATACCTACCCACAACCAAAACTCAAATGGCGCAGTTTCTTTACTGACAATAGAAAACTTACTCACAATTACACCTGTTTTGAACGCATTAGCCAAATTTGCTATTGGGTAAGCCGACAAGATAGACCAAGCCAAAATTACGATGACACTCTTGCTGCTCAGATCGTTTGCATATTCAGAAAATGCAAAAAGCAATATGCCCATAAGAATTGAGCAAAATCCTACTAAAGTGAATAGTGGCTTTAAAGCAGCCCTGTTTCTGTCGTTGCTAATAATTGTATTGCTCATGATACTAGGAGGCATAACGTTGCCAACAAGGGCGGCCGAAGCATAGCGTAGGCCGTCCAGCCCAGCTATTAGCTGGGCGAGCCTGCTTGGCCTGGTTATGTGCTTGGGGGTATATCAGAATGCTCGCCATTTTTAATTACCGCACGCATGAAATCAACTAAGTGCACCAATACCAAAGCTATTAAAACGCCTATGAATTCAGCACCAAGAGGTATTATCTCATCTTTCCCAAGTAAGAAGCGAATCAACCCTACAAGAACTATTGATGCACACAATGTAAAAATAAGCTTAAGTAAGTGTCTGATAAAAATTTTACCGCAACCACCTGCTTTAAACCCATCAATGACATCAATCATATTTCCTACTCATTGATACATAACGCCCGGCTCAACTGCCGGAGGCTACTGGCGCCTTTTTTGCGGTTCTTTGCAAAAAAGGTGACAGTAGCCGGAGGTCAGATTGCAGCCGCTTGTTAAGGCTTGCCTGATATTTTAACCGTGTTGAATCCATTGTAACGCTTTGAAATCTAATTGATACGTTTCAAAAGGAATCCATGTTACACGATAAAATAACATTGGTTTTCCTTCATTTATTGAATAGTAAAGACCAATTTTCTTGTGGCTATCAATCTCTAACGTTGTAACTGAAAGGCTATCTGGATATTTATCATTCTGGTTGTAGAATTGAACAACTTCATTCTTTGCTCGATCAGCTATGGCTCTCGCATCATTATGTAGGTAAACATGGTGGGCCAATATAAGAAACACCGATGCGAACCATATAGACATTCTCGCACATCGAAGCTTTATGCTCTTCGGATCTTTATAGATGTAAAATATATTTTGTAAAGCTAAGGGAATAATGAAAAAGAAGGCAATTACTAAGACGACTGCTCCGTGCCGAGGCAACCCAATTATTAGGAGGATTGCACACGCGATCATGGTCTCCTTGTAATCTTTGAGTAAATGCACGATATCCATCCTATACCTTAACGCCTGGCTCATCGGCGAGCGTAGCGAGTCCGGTGGAGGCCGCAGGCCGGAGCGAAATGCAGCCGCTTGTTATGAGTGAAAACTCTCAAGATACACTACTATGTTTTTTGCTGATTTATAAGCTTTTGCACATTCAATGGCACTTGATGAATCACCAAATTTAAAGAATATATCCGCACCGTTGTTTAGTAAGAGTTCGACGAATTCTAGCTCCTCATCTCCTGGACCACCTCCAGACTGAATACAGCTATCTATAGCGCTATCGACAGCTACAGATAATATTGACCCGCCATCAGGGTGTGGGCAATTAACATCCGCTCCCATCTCAATCGCAGACCTCATAGCTACAAGATCTAAATTTTCAAACGCTTCGATTAAATCGCGATCTCTATTCATAAGCTACTCATAACGCCGCAATAAAAGGCGAGCGTTAGCGAGTCCAGTCCACGTTTTTTGTGGGCGATTTTTAATTGCCTTGTTAGCACTTTTCACTAGAACTCCTTGCTAAACTCTGGAAGGCCCAATTCAGTTTTCAGTTGCAAAAACCTGGCCTCTGAGAATGGCCCTTGAGTAATTTCATCCCAATTTAAGTATTTATCATCTTTTGCTCGGTCTATGTAGAAATATGAAATAGAGCCACCGCCAATTGGTTTTTGTTTTGCTACTACATACTTCTCGTTACTTCCGACAGCTATAACTTCAGCTTCAACTCGACCGATTGAGGCATTTTCACTTATCTCGTGATTAAGCGTTCGATTGTCACCCGTATCAATCCATATAACCTCATACGGCCTATCTTTCCATTCCACGCCTGAATCACAGGAACAAAGGAATGAAGTAATAATAAGTAATGCTCGTTTCATATTGAGTGTGGTCTTGCCCACAAAAAGTAGACACTCTAACTATGCGTATTTTCGTTCATACTCTGCTGGACTTACATAGCCCAATGCAGAGTGCCTACGAACCCTATTGTAGAAAATCTCAATGTATTCAAACACCTCAGATTTTGCTTGCTCTTCGCTTTCGAATGTTCCGGCATAGACCAGCTCGACTTTTAGCCTGCTAAAGAATGATTCCATTGCCGCATTATCCCAACAGTTAGCCTGGCGACTCATACTCGGTTTGCACTTGCTTTCGGACAAGAGATCCTGGTATTTCTGCGATCGATATTGCACACCCCTGTCAGAGTGAACTAGCAGTCCAGGCTTTATTGGTCGTCGCTCTAGGGCCATTTTCAATGCTCGACGTGTCAATTCATCGGTCATCTGCGAGTCGAATGCCCAACCTACAATACGTCGAGAGTACAGATCCATAACTACCGCGAGGTATAGCCACCTATCCAGAACCCAGATATACGTAATGTCACTGGTCCAGCGGCAATTTGGTCGATCCACATCAAAGCAACGCTTAAGTAAGTTGGCGGAGACGTTAATGCTCCCCTCTACGGGCTGACTATATCGAAAGCCTTTGCCGTTTCTCGCTTTAATATGTTCCTGCTGCATAAGCTTAGCGACGTAGTTCCGCGAGCATGGCTCACCTAACTCTTGAAGCTCGCAAGCAATTCTAGGCGCGCCATAACGACCTTTAAACTCAACAAACGTCTCTCGGATTTTCTCGATTGTTCGTATCTCTCTAATCGTGCGAGCAGATGGCAGTCGCCCCCGCCATCGATAATAACCCGATCTTGAGACTTCTAAACACCGACACATCAAGCTAACCGGGAATGACCCTACATGCTCTTGTATCAATGCGTACTTTACTCTTGGTGGTTCGCAAAGTACGCAGCTGCCTTTTTTAGAAACTCAACCTCCTGACGAGCTTCATGCAGCTCCTTCTTGAGTTTGCGAACTTCAGCGCTTTCCTGTTTGGAATAGTCGACACCGTCTAAACTATTGAACTGCTTATCAGACAGTCGATTAAATTGACGACGCCAGTTGTAGATCTGCTGTGCGCTGACGCCTAGCTCTCGCGCCACAGAAGCCGTTGTTGCTCCAGGCTTTTCCGCTCTCTTAACTGCTTCTCTGCGGAACTCCTCCGTATACGCCTGAGTTCTTTTCTTACCCATAATACACCTCCGTGTTAGGCCTAAACCTAACTATACAGGGTGTCTACTAAACGTGGGTAAGTCTTAGTGCTAACGCCGCCAACACGGGCCGAAATGGAGCAGCGAAGCTGCGGAATGTAGGTCCAGCCAGCTTTGCTGGCGATCGTGCTTGACTTTGTTAAGAGTTCGCATTTCCGAAGTGCCCAATAGAAGCAATACTAATTATAAGGAATACAAAAATTACTATGAGCCAAACATATGGTCTGAACCAAAACCAATAGTCCATGCGCTTTCCAGCCAAATGAAGATACTTAAAGCCAAAAATATAAACAAGAGTGACGGCTGTTGCTAAGATTAAACTGGCCGGCAGAAATAGTACAGCAGCACCACTCCCACCTTTTGAGTTAAAGAAACCCAGAATAAATAGCCCAAAATTCAGATAACCTAAGACCTTTTCCACATGTAGAAATAACTCTTTATTAGTACTCATTGAATATCTATGTTTTGACTCTTAACAGTTAATTCAAAAGAAGCGTCTTTATATCACCCTTCTATATAATTCTGGTGCAGTCATCCAAGATTACCCAAAAAACATAGCAATATCAGTAGGTTAGAGGTTTTGGCGCAATCCTCAACAGGTAGATATATAACAGCGGCTATATATCTACCTGCTTTTCTTGCTCGTGACAATAGTGTCACCTCCTTTAAAGTCAATGACTTAGCTCGCTCTCTCCAGAAATAGGAGAAGCTTCTCTTGAATTCTGATATTGAAAGTAGAGCAAGATATGAAATGCTGTATATAAGACAGTTTGAATAGCAATGTTATGGAAGATATTCGCGGTTAAGTACCAAGTAAGACTGAATGCTTCACGGGAGTCTCCTGGTAGCATATTTGAAATTAAGTACGGTTGTTTTAGAAAGAAGAGGTAAACTTATACTCACTGGGAGAAGCAATTCATATATTTTGTTAAGGAAACCAGTCTCACTGATAGGGTGGGAAGGTTGCGAGAAACCTCTCTCACCTTGTACTTCAAGGAAGGGCTGTCCCATTTCGAAGTAGCTAAAACATAAGTCCTATTATCGGTTTTATATAAACGTTTTGAATTTTTCAATTTTTAATTTGAAAAATCATATGACGTGACTCTCCAGTGGTAGTGCTTTAAATTGAGATTGAAGGATTCTTAACTCGATGAGTTGGTATTTTTCATTAGTTGATGATTTTGGCCTTGCATTTGGTTATTTCCAATAGCGAAGACTTACCTTGAGAGGGGAGCCACACCGGATATCTTTATCTGGTTTTTTTATTTTGCAGGCTATAGATGATGAAGTGCTGGAGTTAAACAGAAAAAAGCCGGCATTGTGCCGGCGGGAAAGCAGACGTCGAAAGGAAGAGACGTTGCAGAGAGACTGTAATTCTTACTCGATGCCCTGGCTCGAATATGAGCTGGGCATCTTTTAAATATTGCTAATCAATCAGGCCTTTTTACGCAGCAGCACACAGGCATCTGCGGCAGCGAGCTCTAAGCTATTTCCTTCCGCATTGCCAGTAAACAGTGCCGGGGTAATATTGTGCGCACCAGAGAACTCGGCAGGTAGTTCCAGGGTGCTACTGGTTTGCCCAAGGTTGAGAACAACCAGCATTTCTTCGCTGTCGCTGCGCCTTACAAAAGCAAATAATTCACTTCCGGTGTCGATCACTTCCTGCTCCGCCGTTGCCAGCGATTGGGGGAGCTCCCGGTGCCATTCGATCAGTGCGCGGAAGCGGTTGAGCATGGAGCGCTGGGCGTCCTGCTGAACCTCTACCGCCCGTTGTTGGTGCTCCCCTGAGATGGGTAGCCAGGGTTTTGCTGTGGAAAAGCCGGCGTTGTCGTCGCTGGTATTGGTCCAGGGCATCGGTGTGCGGCAGCCGTCGCGACCTTTGAATTCCGGCCACAAATTAATGCCGTAGGGGTCTACCAGATCTTCATAGGCAATTTCCGCTTCCGGCAGGCCCAGTTCTTCCCCTTGATAGAGGCAGACACTGCCGCGCAGTGCCAATTGCATCAGCAGGAACAGCGGGGCTCTGGCATCGGCTTGATCGTCGTTAAAGCCTTTGTTCCAGCGGGTTATTGAGCGGGGTACATCGTGATTGCTGATCGACCAGCAGGGCCAGCCCTTGTCGATTACGTCGCGGTTTTTTTCCAGGGTTTCGCGCAGGAAGCCCGCACTGCAATCCTCGGTCAATAGATCGAAGGAATAAGCCATGTGCAGGCGTTTTTCCGTGGTGTACTCAGCCATGATCTTGTGGGTGTTGTCGTCGCCCACTTCACCCACGGTTACAGTGCCGGGATATTGATCCATTAACTGTCGTACCCGCTGGAGAAACACCAGGTTTTCCGGCTGGGATTTATCATTCTGGTGCCACTGGTAATCGTAGTGATTGACTGGTGGCAGGCCTTTCTCATCGAGCTTGAGCGGGCGCGCCGGGTTATTGCCCAGGGCCTGCTGATGGAAAATAAAGTTGACCGCATCCAGTCGGAAACCATCTACACCCCGATCGAGCCAGAACTTCATATCGGCGAGCAGCTGCTCCTGGACTTCCGGGTTGTGCACATTCAGGTCCGGCTGCTCTTTGAGGAAGTTGGCCAAATAGTATTGGCGGCGGCGGGTACACCAGCGCCAGGAGCCTCCTCCGAATACGGAAACCCAATTGTTGGGAGGGGTGCCATCTTCTTGGGGATCAACCCAGACATACCAGTCCGCTTTGGGGTTGTCGCGGTTGGCGCGGCTCTCCTGGAACCAGGGGTGCTGGTCTGAGGTGTGGCTGAGGATTTGGTCGATAATCACTTTCAGGCCGCGCTCGTGGGCCGCTTCGATCATCCGGTCGAAATCTTCCAGGTTGCCAAAAATAGGGTCTACATCGCGGTAGTCGGCAACGTCATAGCCAAAATCCACCATCGGCGATTTAAAAAAGGGTGAGATCCAGATGGCGTCTACGCCGAGGGATTTTACATAATCCAGTTTTTGCGTAATTCCGGGAATATCACCGATGCCATCTCCGTTGGCGTCGCAGAAGCTGCGTGGGTAAATCTGATAAATAACGCTATTGCGCCACCACTCATAGCTGTTGCCGCTCATGGATTACTGCCTTGTTTCATTATTTGAAATGTGGAGATAGTCCACCTTTAAAGGATGAGGTGAGTATGGAGCAGTCATTGGCGGGCTTCCTCCTCCCCGGCGAGGGGGGAGAGGGGGGTAAAGGGTGACCGGCCTGGGGTGGCTTGGTATTGGCGGGCGGGGGATGAGGAGCATAGTGGGCACGTCCCTGTGCCGCTGGAGCAGGACTGTTTAAGGCTTGTCCTGGACCGAGCGAAGCATTTGCTCGGCCAGGGCGATGGCCTCCTGGCGATCCTTGACGTCCAGCTTTTGGTAGAGGCTGCGAATATGGGTCTTGATGGTGCTCGGTGCCACCTTAAAGTGACGGGCGATTTTCTCGTTCGACAGCCCCGAGTGAATCGCATTCAGTACCTGCCATTCCCTTGGGGTGAGTGGGGAGTGGCGCAGGAAGTCCGGCACGGCATCGCTGGCCAGTATCTCGCGGATAATGGTGTCATCCAGTTCGATGCGAATACCACCGTCCAACTCTGGCTGCTGTTGTGCCGCTTTGATCAGTAATTGAGCTTTGCTGGACTCCGCATCTCCCAGGCCATTTTCCAGGGCGGCTTTCAGGATAACGATTAAAGGTTTGCCGATCTGCAGGAAGCTGGCGCGAAAATCCCGTTCGTGGGAGAGAAGCAGGGCTTCGCTAATAGCCTCCACAGATTGGGGGTATTGCTCGCGCAGCCACAACAGGTGAGATTCCAGCACCCGGTTACGCAGGCGATCTGTTTCCAGGCCGCACTCGTTGGCGACTTGTTTCAGGCGGCTCAATAGGCGGTTGGCATCGGACCAGTGGTGCAGCTCAATCATCGCGCGCACATGATTGCGCCCGTGGCACTGCTCAAAGTGATTGCTGGGCCTGTCGGCGACAGGGGTGGCCTGTTCCAACCAGCTGGCGATGGCTTGCTGATTACCCAGGGCGCGCCAGGTGCGGATGCGGGTGGCATCGGCGTTGGCGATCCAGTCCCGGTGGTAGCGCCCGTCTGTGAGCAGCCGCTCGATACGCTCTAGCCACTCCAGGGACTCCTCTTTCTCCCCCCGAGCTTGGGCGATTTTTAACAGCAGGGTGTACTCCGGCAGCAGCCAGTGCTCGCCGACCCGGCGGTTGATTTGCATACCTCGGCGAGCGGATTGCTCGGCACCTTCCAGATCGCCGGACTCCCATTGCAGCTGGCCGCGCAGCCGGCACACAAATTCCGAGATGGGCAGTGTGGACAGGTGATTTTTCTGCACCAGGGTCTGCACCTTTTCCTGCAGCGTGGACGCTTTCTTCAGCAGGCCCTGGGCAAAGGCGATCTCTGTCTGTTGGCAAATGGCCCAGGCGGCACTGGGAATATCCCGCTCGGCGATCGCCAGGGCTTCAACTTCCTGCATATAGCGGTTGGCCTCTTGCAGGGCACCCAGGCAGAAGCTGGTCTCACCGGTGACCAGCAGAGCGGAGATTCTCTCGCCCAGCTGGTCTGCGCGGAGTAGGGCCAGGGCCTCCTCGGCATACTCCTTGGCTTGCAGTGTCTGCCCTCGGGCAATGGCCACCTGGGCGCGCATGGTGGCAAAGGCGCCTTCAAAGTCGCGCCACTGTGCCGGGTCCTCCCGCTGCAGCCAGCTTTCCGAGGCCGCCAGGTTTTTCTCGCACAGGTCGTATTCAAAATTCTCCCGCGCCATTTTGGCGGACAGGAGAGTAAAGCGGGCGCTGTGTTGCAGGGCTTCGTCACCGAGCCAGTCGAGGCAGTCCCGCAGCAGGCGCGACTGCCCCGCGCGCAGAAGCTGTTCCCCCCGATCGTTGAGCAGCTGCTTTAACCGCTCGCGGTCGCCCCCGGCCAGAGCGTGGCGCAGGGCCTCCACTGGCTGGTCTAATTCTTGCCAGGTATCACAGGCAGTGCTGTGCAGTTGCAGCAAGTGTTCGCGGTCATTGATTTGCCGTTGCAGGAAGCGGGCGAAGACCGGGTGGAAGCGGAACCACTGGCGACTTGAATCCTGCGCCTGCAGGAATAACCCGCGGCGCGCGGCTTCTTCCAGCAACTGCTGCCCGTCCTGCCGACCGGTAAGGCGCTCCGCCAGTTGGGCGTTCACCCGGGTGAGGATCGATGTGCAGGAAAGGAGCTGGCGCAGTTGGGGTTCCAGCCGTTCCAGCACTTCCTCAGCCAGGTAATCGAGAATATGACTGTGGCCCTGCTCCAGCTCTGCCAGATAGCGATCCACTTCGTTGCTGTCGCGCACCGATAAAGTGAATAGCTGTACGGCGGGGGGCCAGCCCTCACTGAGGTGATGCAGTTGGGCTGCGCGGTCGCCGTCGAGATTAAACGGCAGGCGCTGCTTGAGCAGGGTGGCGATTTCCTCAATGTTGAGGGCCAGCTCATTACTGCCCAATTCCAGTAATCGCCCTTGAACCCGCAGGGTGGCCAGGCCCAAAGGCGGTTGGCTGCGACTGGTGAGAACAATACCGACACCGGCGGGGGCGTGGCGCAACAAAAAGCGGGTAGTGTCGTGCACCTGCTGGTTGTCGATCTGGTGGTAGTCGTCCAGCACGATGCGCAGTTCGCTGGGCAGGCCTCGCAGTTCCGACAGCAGGTGGCTCACCAGAGTCGAGGGGTCCGGGCGCTGGGGCGCGGACAATAACTGGTGAGTCTGGGGGACACCATTGCCGGTCGCCCTGTGCACGCTTTCCACCAGGTAGCGGCAGAACTGGCTCGGTTCATTATCGCTGGCATCCAGCGTATACCAGGCGACCGGGTTGTCCTGCTGTGAGGCCCAGGAGGTAACCAGCGTGGTCTTGCCGTATCCCGCAGGAGCCGTCACCAACAGCAGTTGATCGCTGTGGCATTGGTTCAAAACCGACAGCAGGCGCGGGCGCGATAGGGCGTGCTCGGGGCAATCCGGCAGGCTGTATTTGGAAGTTAAAAGCATCGCTGCGGGAGGGATTGTTATAAATGTTTGATTTTTGTACAGCCACTATTATGCACCAGGACCCGGGTATTGTTACAGCACTGTAATAGGCCAGCTTTCTGGTGATTCTGCCTCTTGGGTGGCAAATTGGAGTGGCGCCGGTTTAGCTTTGGGCAGTATATTACTATTCGGGTTAAATCGGTCATCTCAACCCGTCGCAATGCAGTTTCTGCGGCTCACTAGTGGGTACGTTAGTTCATATTTACTTTGATGTATCCACACCGGCTCGTAAAGGGATGCGTTATTGTGCAGCTTCCCCTCGCGCCACTTTCAGTATTTTTTCGATTTTTCTTTGGCAGTGAGAATGCCCGTTGTGCGGGTTTTCATCAATGTTCATTCATTTAAAAAAGCCGAGCGCTGCGAAGGCGCCGATAGAATAATAAGAAGAGGAAGCCATGGCGGATATCGTAATCCTTGCTGCTGCGGGTATGGGGGCTGTGGATAACACGTTTGCAAAGCCACTGTTTTCGGCATTGGAAACCGAGCTTGGGGAGGAGTGGTCGCGTCTCTACTGCGCTGAATTACCCGGCCTGGAGCACTTCCAGAGCAACATCGAGCGCACCTTTGAGAGTAT
Organism: Microbulbifer maximicatervae (SeqCode); assembly: GCF_052467225.1. Taxonomy (NCBI): domain Bacteria; kingdom Pseudomonadati; phylum Pseudomonadota; class Gammaproteobacteria; order Cellvibrionales; family Microbulbiferaceae; genus Microbulbifer; species Microbulbifer maximicatervae (SeqCode). Next base: position 1,172,282 of record NZ_CP174303.1, read on the forward strand.
GCAGAAGCGCGAGCTGGACTTCCTGCGTGCACGAAAATATTTACTCCTGGGAATGTCGCAGACGGCGGCGCAGTCCGGCAATGTGGATCGCCGGGATAGCAACTACGAAAAGACCCAGCGCGAGATCTATGCGGCGCTGGCCAAGGCTGCTGATGAGGTTGATGAGCGGGCCCCGGTGATATTGGTCAGCCACTCGGTGGGTTGTATTAACCTATCTAATTACCTATGGGATGCCCAGCGCCCCAATGTCAGTTGCGGTGTTTGGCGTGACGGTGGTCCGGCGGGGGTTCACAAAGGGTCGGCGCGTGAGAGGTTTTTGCGCCTCAAGACCCTGAGCCATTGGTACACCCTGGGGTCGACCATGCCCCTGTGGTGTTCCGATCGACCCAGGGAGCAAATTCAGGCGGTCACCTCCAATACCCGAGGATACAATTTTCGCTGGAAGAATTTTTATCACCCCAATGACCTGTTTGGCTGGCCCCTTAAACCCCTGAGCCCCTCCTATAACCAGGCGGTGTGCCGTGACTATGAGACTTGTTCGCTGAGCGATCACGGCGCTTTGGGTTCAGTGACTTTTCCCTCGCCCCCTGAGGATTACTGGCGGAACCCGATAGTTGTTGAGCAGCTGATAGAGGATGTGCGCTCCCTGCTCAAGACGGTGAATAAGCCCGCTCATCGGCATCCACAACCCTCTCAGCAGGCTCTCGCGGTATAATCCCCAATTACCTCAACAGTCTCCTGTAAAAGATGAAGGGCCGCTTTCTTATGTCGCTGCAATATCACCTGGTTCCGGTTACTCCTTTCCAGCAAAACTGCTCGCTGCTGTGGTGTGAAGACAGTAAGCGCGCGGCTGTTGTCGACCCCGGTGGCGATCTCGATAAGATTCTGGCGGCGGTGGAGGAGCGCGGTCTCAAGCTGGAGAAAATCTTGCTGACCCACGGCCACCTGGACCATGTAGGCGGCACTGCGGCGTTGTCCAAGCAGCTCCAGCTGCCGATAGAAGGGCCGCATAAAGGCGATGATTTCTGGATTCAGCAGTTGCCCATGCAGGCGCAGATGTTTGGTTTCCCCGCTGTCGAAGTATTTACTCCAGACCGCTGGTTGGAGCAGGGAGATACGGTTACTGTAGGGGATCAGGAACTGGAGGTGTACCACTGCCCGGGCCATACCCCCGGCCATGTGATTTTCTTCCACCGCCCGAGCCAGTTGGCTCTGGTGGGAGATGTTTTGTTTGCCGGTTCGATCGGGCGCACAGATTTTCCCCAGGGAGACCACGATACCCTGGTTCGCTCTATCAAAGAGCGCCTATGGCCGCTGGGTGATGAGGTTCAATTTGTACCGGGGCATGGCCCCATGTCCACTTTTGGCCAGGAGCGCCAAACCAATCCTTTTGTCGCCGACAAGCGCTTTGGTTAAGTGATACCTGGATTCCAATAACAGGCGGGAAGTACAGCGCCGGGAGTCCCATTTTATGTTTGCAGGAAAAATACGTCTTTTTCTCGCCTTGCTGGTGCTGGGGTTAAGCGGCTGCGCAGTAATTTCCGAAGAGGAGTGCCGCGCGGGGCTCTGGTATGAGCGGGGCCTGCAAGACGGCGCTCGCGGTCGCTCACAGTCGCTGGTGTACGATATTGCCCAAGAGTGTGACAGCTACGATATGCATGTGGATAGCGATGCATGGCTGCAGGGCCATGAAGAGGGTGTAGAGACTTACTGCACTGCAGAAAATGGCTATCACCAGGGGCGTAGGGGACGGAATTACCAAGGGGTTTGCACTGGCCCTACTGCTGATTTGTTTTTACAGAATTACGAGCGCGGTCTCGCCGAATACCGTATAGAGCAGCATTACCAGCGCCTTTTGTGGCGTCGGGATAATTTAGAGCGCGAGTTGCTCTCCCTGCATTACGCCTATCGGAACACCGATAGTGAAGCCCAGGCCCAGGCATTGTACTTGCAGCGCAGCCGCCTTCGCTGGGAGCTGCGGATGTTGGATATGGAGTTGTTTCGTTATGGCTTGTTTGGCCCCACTCATTTAACGCCCGGCTATTATCCCCCTGGATTTTTTTCTGCCAGATTATTTTATTGGTAAGTAAAAAATTTATTGGTCCTAAATTGAAGTAAAGAAGTCCGGGTTAATGCCCCGGTATCACACGCACAAGAGATTTATTGTAATGGCAATTTGGCATTTAGATCCTTCACTGGAAGAACTGAACCAGGGAATATCCCAATGCATGCCCGGCTACCTGGGAATGGAAATTACGGAAATTGGCGATGATTACCTGGAAGGGACCTTGCCCGTAGACCATCGCACTCGCCAGCCCTTCGGTATTTTGCATGGTGGTGCCAATGTCGTATTGTCGGAGACACTGGGTTCCATAGGTGCCAACTTATTAGTGGATACCGATAAATTTTATTGTGTCGGTCAGGAAGTTAACGCCAATCATCTGCGCCCTGTCCCCGAGGGAGAGGTTCGAGGTCGTGCAAAACCCGTGTATATTGGGCGCAGCAGCCAGGTGTGGGAAATTCTGATCTATGCGCCCAATGGTAAACTCAGTTGTATTTCTCGCATTACCATGGCTGTTGTAGCTCATGGTGCCTAGTATTAGCTCCTGGGTTGCGAGTGGAGATCCCGCTTGAAACAGGCCCAGGATTTTATTTTTGAAGATATTCCCTATCGCTTGGTGCGCTCGAGCCGGCGCAAGCGACTGGGACTGGTACTGTCTTCCGGTGGTGTGGAAGTGCGAATTCCACAGCGTTGTGCAGCCCGTTATGGGCATGAATTCCTGCAGGAAAATATCCAGTGGGTGAGAGCGCAGTTACTCGCAGCCGACCGGCGCGCCGCGCAGGTGCCGCAATATCAGTACGCTTTTGGTGAGAGTTTTCCCTGGCTGGGACAGCAGCTTCCCTTAGAGCGTGCAATGAGCAGTAAAAGTGCCGGTATTGGCGATGGTGCTATCAGGCTTTATACCCGCTATCGCCAGCCCGATAACACACAGCTGCAAACCGCTTTACAACGCCTTTACCAGCGGGAAGCATTGGCATTGTTAACGCAAAAATCCCATGTGTTGGCCGAGCAGCTGGGGTTAAGTATTTCATCAGTAAAAGTCCGTCGCACCAAAAGCAAATGGGGTCACTGCAGTATCCGCGGTGAGCTGCAGTTTAACTGGCTTGTTTGTCTCGCTCCTGAGCCGGTGGTTGATTACCTGGTGGCTCACGAGGTCTGCCATTTGCAACATCATAACCACAGCCGCGCTTTCTGGGATTTAGTCCAAAGTGTGTGCCCCAGATTTAAAGAGTTGCGCCGCTGGTTGCGCGATAACGGTCACCGCCTGACCCTGTAACTTTTTTCTATTCTTTAGTTGTACTGAATTCTCCCAATTAATTATGAGTAAGAAGCCCCGTTTTATTACTGGCCGCAAGCCGGTTAAAAAAAACTTGCCGAGCCGCGCTGAAGCGACAATAGAAAAATTTAGTCACGATATGCGCGGTATTGCCCGGGTAGGTGGCAAAACGGTGTTTATTGATAGTGCCTTACCGGGAGAGCAGGTTAAATTTCGCTATACCGCACGGCGCGGCCGTTTTGATGAGGGAATTGTTGAGGACGTCATATCGGCTTCAGCGGGTCGGTGCGCGCCGCAGTGCGCCTATGTAGATTCATGTGGAGGCTGTTCGGTTCAGCACCTGCAGCCATCGGCACAAATTATTGAAAAGCAAAAAATTCTTTTGGATCAGTTGTTGCGTTTTGGCGGTATTGAACCCGAAGAAGTACTGCCTCCGTTAACTGCTGATCCCTATGGCTATCGACGCAAGGCCCGTATCGGCATTCGCAAATTGAAAAAGTCCCAGGGTGGCGAGCTGCTTTTTGGCTTTCGAAAAAAGCACAGCAATGATTTGGTAGATATTGATGAGTGCCCGGTACTACATACAAAAATTGCCGAGCATTTAGCGCCGCTAAAAAAACTCGTGGCTGAAAGTGACGGGCGCGCGAACTTTTCTCACCTGGAAGTGGCGGTTGGAGATGATGTGACAGCTCTGGTGCTCCGCCATTTAAAGCCTCTGTCAGATAAGGATTTGGCGCTCTGGTTAACATTTGCTAAAAGTACTGGTATACACCTGTATATACAAGGTGGAGGTGATGTCTCACAGGAGAGAATCTGGCCGACAGAGGGAGCTGCTGATCTAAGTTATCAGTTGCCGGAATTTGACCTGACGTTGAGATTTAAACCGCAGGATTTTGTGCAGGTTAATTTTGCGATAAATCGGCAGATGGTGAGTCGAGCCGTTGAGTTACTCGATCCGCAACCCTCCGAGCGTGTATTGGATTTATTTTGTGGATTGGGGAATTTTACCCTGCCATTGGCGCGTCGTGCAGCGGAAGTGATCGGGGTCGAAGGTGTCGGTGCTTTAACTCAACGGGGTGTGGACAATGCCGCTTTGAACCAATTACAAAATGTGCACTTCTATTCTGCCGACCTGAACGAAAAAATGGCAGGTGCGCCTTGGGCAGAAGCAGGTTTCGATAAAATCCTGTTGGACCCACCGAGGGATGGCGCTTTGGAGGCTGTGCGCGGATTGGCGCGATTTTCTGCCAGTAGGATCGTCTACGTCTCCTGTAACCCGGCCACCCTGGCCCGGGATGCCGGTGAATTGGTGAAGTTGGGGTACCGGTTGAGTAAGACGGGTGTCATGGATATGTTTCCCCATACCGATCATGTTGAGTCGATGGCAGTATTCGACAGAATTTAGGGCCTATTGAGGCCGGGAAAACTAACGTAAACTGCGGTAAAACCGTTTAAGCGAAGTTGTTATGCAAAGCGAAACCCTAACCGATAATTTTGAAGATAATTGCGCGCGCTTTTTGCCTGAAGCTGTAGGCCAGGGCTGCGTCTGGGCCCTGCAGGGTGAGGAGGGCTTTGCACTTTGTGAGTCTGAAAAGCGGGCCGATACCGAGGTTATGCCCTTTTGGTCGCAAAGAGAATTTGCACAAGACCACTGCGAAGGAGACTGGGCTGACTATGAGGCAGTGGCAATTGACCTGGAAGAATTTATGGATGACTGGCTTACCGGCATGCATGAAGATGTCTTATTGGTGGGGATAAACTGGAACGCCGAACTGGAAGGGGTTGAGATGGAACCCCTGGACCTACTGGAGCAGTTGGAGCAAGAGCTGCAATAAACTGCGCCATAGTGCCCCACCCAGTGGATAAAAATTACTCAACGGGATGTCTCAAATGGGGCAGATTCTTGGCTTGCGCAAAACAGTCTACGGAGTTGCCAACATTACCGAGGCTGTGGCCTGGTATACGCAGGTACTCGAACAGAAACCCAGCTATGAAAGCGATAGCTATGCGGCGTTTAGTATTGGTGATTGCGAGCTCGGATTAAATGCCGATGCGCGCAGTGCGATCAGCCGGGCCGATGGTGTAGTTGCTTACTGGCAGGTTTTGGATTTGGCCGCGCAGATTGAGCGACTCGGCACTATGGGGGTGCGGCAGCACACGGATATAGAGGAAGTCTCTGGACGTGTGCTGATGGCGAGCTTTCTCGACCCCTATGGCAATGTTTTCGGATTGATTGAGTACCTGCAAACGCCCATTGAGAGATAGGACCATTAAACGGAGCAGTTCCTGTGGATAAGCCGCCCATTTCCAGATTTCGTTCCCCCAATCGAAGTTTTGCTGCTGAAAGCCTTGCGCAAATTGGGCGGGGTTATGTGGTTCCGGATCGAGTGGCTTTAATTACCGGCTGCTCAAGCGGTATTGGGCGGGAGCTGGCTTTGGCGCTACATCGCCGGGGAACCATAGTGATTGCCACGGCGCGCCGCCCGGAAAGTTTACAAGAGCTGGCGGACCTGGGAATTGCCACTGAGGCCTTGGATGTGAATTCCCAGGCGGATATCAATCGAGTGGTTCACGCAGTAAAAGCGGCATACGGGCGGCTCGATATTTTGGTCAATAACGCCGGTTACGGTCAGATGGGGCCATTGCTGGAACTGGACACGCGAGCACTGGAAAAGCAGTTCCGAACCAATGTATTTGCCCCTCTCGCTTTGATTAGGGCCTGTGTACCTTTAATGCGTTCGGAGCAGGGCGGAATTGTGTGTAATATCGGTTCGGTTTCCGGGGTAATGCCCACACCTTTCTCTGGTGCCTATTGTGCTTCTAAAGCGGCCCTACACTCCATTTCTGATGTTTTGCGACTCGAACTAAAACCCTTTGGCATTCGGGTAATGACGGTGCAACCCGGTGCGATCGCATCGGAATTTGGTCGCCACGCTGAGACATCCCTGCGCGGTCTTTTGCCGCCGGACTCCCTGTATAAACGGCAGGAAGAGGCGGTTAGGGCCCGAGCCCAGGAGTCCCAACAGAATGCTACATTGGCAAGCACACTGGCCAAAAAGCTGGTGCGTGAGCTGCTGCGAAAACGCGCTCGTCCTTTGGTGCGTATTGGCAACCGCAGCAGCCTGTTGCCCTGGATGGCACGCTGGCTGCCGCGCAGTTTTAGGGACTGGTTTTTAATGCGGAGATTTAAATTAAATCGCCTCGCTCACAAAAGCTGAGGATTGTTATTCTGGTTTTTGCAGTGAGTGGTTGGACTCCTTCAACCACTGTTGTACTTCGTTGTAGTTGCCTCGATACAGTATTTTCTGTTCCGATTTCTTCATTAGATGGTCGTAGCTGCCGTCATAGTATTCTTGCAACAGTGACACGACGATAGGGATGTACACATCACTATTATTCGTTCTCAGTAATTCTTGGTTAGCTGAAGCTAAGGCTTCGTTGAGCTGCTTGTAGCGCAGCCCTCCCAGGCGTTTACTGATTTTATTGAGATTGAGATGTAATTCTTCCCCCAAAGATTCAGCTGCTGATTTTTCACTGCTTTTAAAGCGCTCTAAGCCCTCGTGAACATAATTTTGCACAATGCGCTGTGCCCGTGTTTCCAATGGCTCCTCGACAAGAACCCGGGGAGCGGCCTTCATAGCGGTTTGCAATACTGGAGGAAGTGCGCAGCGTCCAATTAGACGGCTTTCATCTTCAATAGCAATAGCACCTGTCTGTTGGGAAAGCTTCAGCAGGTCGATACTGATCTGATTTTCAAAATCGATTTGTGAAGGTTGGCTACTACTGGTACGGCCAAAGCTAGAACCTCGATGTTTTGCGATCCCCTCAAGGTCGATATACCGCCGCGCAGCCTGGATTAATTCCGTTTTGCCACTGCCGGTGTGACCAGCAACAACGATAAAGGGCAGTTGGGTACAATACTTTTCCAGCTCGTTTAACAGGAACTGCCGCATGGCTTTATAGCCACCCTCTACTATCGGGTATTCAATATTATTCGAGCGCAGCAGTTTTTGTGTCATTCGGGAGCGCAAACCGCCTCGGAAACAGTAGAGGTAACCTTGGGGGTGTTTACGTACAAATGCGCTCCATTGTGAAAGACATAAGCTTCGCACTTCATCTGTTGCTAAACGCCAGCCAAGGTCAATTGCTGCTTGCTGGCCTTTGTTCTTGTACTCAGTCCCGATCAGTTCACGTTGGTGATTGTCAAGCAGGGGGTGGTTTCTTGCGGAAGGGAAAGCGCCGCGAACAAACTCAACTGGGGCGCGTACGTCCATCAGCGGAATATCATTCAGGAAGATGTCCGTGTAATTCGCAGTATCGGTCCGCAAGGTAGCACTCCTGCTTATTTAGAAAATAGGTGGTATTTGATTGTATCTCCATTTTCTTTTCAGGCCTATGGCAACTGAAGAAGCTACTTGTATATGCAATATATGATGTGCTTAGCGTTAGATGACAGTTTGATATTTACACCGGAAATTAATGCTCAGTATGAGAGAATACTTTTTTAATTTATTGCTCGATAGCTCAGTGTTTACATTTACTTTTTGAACCTAATGCGATTCCAGGTCACAGAAGGTAAATCTTAGCTTACCTGAATTATTGCAGCTGATTTAAAAATCCTGGAAGCATTTGGATTACATAAGGGACGGGTTGCTCCTGCATGTATAGAGGATAAAAACGTGGCTAAAAAATATATCTATATCCCGATAAATAGTGATGAAATGCAGGAATATGCGGAGGGATTGGCGAAAGCCTGGGGCATACCGGTGAATCAAATCCTGGCCAATAAAGTAACCTCCGGTTTTGGAAAAGCCATGTATCGGTGGGTGAACCAGTGTTTGAGTAAGCTGAACCCTGCCGATACCCTTTACATCGTAACCCATGGCACGGGTGCCGGGGATGGACAATTCATTGGTGCTGAGCGCTCCACGAGTAACAACAAGCAGAAAAAAGTATATGTAAACGGCATGCCTAACTGGCAGGGAGGAGAGTGGAAAACCTACACGCCTCGACAGCTAGCAGATACCTTGGTTAAAGAGGGGCTTCCTGCTAATTTCGTTAATTTACATGTTTGTGCCTGTGGTTCCGGCTACGATGGAGAAAAGTTAAGACCTTGGGCTCAACGCTTGCGCCAGGCGATGGTTGGCACCTATAGAAATATTCAGGTCACTGGATATAGAGGTTGGTTCTCCTGCAGTACTGCCAGGGTTTGTATTAAAGTAGGTACTCAGTTTTATCCATTGGAAGAGCGGGCAGTTACTTTCTCCTGAATTTTGTACCCCTAATGTAGCTGGGGTTATGGCGTAGAAGTGCGCTCCATGTAATTTCCTGGGTATACCCTGAATAGATAGCTGAACAGAAATCTGAGCAGCTTTTATATTCAGGGATATCTTTCTCCATGACTGTTGACCAGTTACTAATCCTGATTATTTTAAGTGTCACTATTACCCTGTTTATATGGGGGCGGTGGCGCCACGATATGGTTGCTATAGCAGCCTTATTGACTTGTGTCTTTACCGGTCTGATTCCCCCGGAAAATGCTTTTATTGGTTTTGGCCATCCAGCGGTCGTGACTGTAGCTTGTGTGTTAATCCTGAGTCGTGGCTTACAAAATACCGGCGCAATGGATGCACTTGCACAACGAGTTGTCCGCAAAAGCGGGAGTATCTCACTATCCATATTGTTACTCATTGGGCTCGGCGCATTTTTATCTAGCTTTATGAATAATGTCGGCGCGTTGGCTTTATTAATGCCCGTGGCTGTGGATATGGCCGAGAAACAGAAAGTGGCACTGGGGAGGGTTTTAATGCCCCTGTCTTTTGCAACGATTCTGGGGGGAATGACCACACTGATAGGTACACCGCCAAACTTGGTCGTTTCCGGTTTTCGGGCGGATTCTGGCGCCGGTAGCTACGGTATGTTTGATTTCACCCCGGTGGGTCTGGCAGTTGCGATAGCCGGAGTTTTGTTTATTGCATTTGTTGGGTGGCGCTTGGTGCCTGCACGCAACCGAACGGGGGCCTCCTCCTTTGAAACTGGCACATATTTAACAGAAGCACTTGTTGAGGAAAAAAGTGTTGCTGCCGGTAAGAATCTACGTGAAATTTCCAAAATGCTGGGAACAGAAGATGCCCAAGTTGTGGGTGTCGTACACAATGATGCCAGGGTCTCTCCCGCGACTCCCTGGCATAAAGTAAATAGCGGTGACATTTTGGTCATTGAGGCGGAGCCGGAGAGTCTTGCTACCTGCTTGTCCAATCTCAGTTTGAAAACAGTGGGAGCCCTTGGGGCAGATTCATCGGGTAAGGCTCGACAATCGGGTAGCAATAACACCGAGAGTGATTCTCAGAATAAGACCCCAATAAAAGCACTGGCGGATCGTACCGAAATGCAGCTGCGGGAGTTGGTTGTCATGCCAGATTCCCCTTTAGTGGGACGCCCTATGAGGTTTTCACGCCTCGCAGCGAGATACCAGATTCACTTGCTAGCACTCTCGCGCCAGGGGCGCCGCTCGGTACGCCGGTTGCGTTCGACATCATTACTGGCCGGTGATGCTCTGTTAATGATGGGAGCCGATGAAAACCTAAACAGCTTTGCTAGGGAAAAGGGCTGTGTGCCTTTGGCCTCAAGGGATATTAGCATCCCTAACAAGGAGAAGGCGGCCATTGCCCTATTGGCTATGGTGCTTGGTGTCGCCGGTGCAGCGTTCGGCCTATTGCCGGCAGCAATCTCGTTTGCCACTTGTGTATTGGCTTTTATGGCGTTGAAGATAGTGCCGCTGCGAAATGTTTATGACTCTATCGACGGGTCCGTAGTCGTGCTATTGGGGACTTTGATTGCTGTTGCTGATGTGATGGAGTCAACAGGAGCTGCAGACTTGGTCGCTCAGGTTTTGTTGGATGTCCTGGCTCAGGGCAGCGCTGTTTTGGCCCTGGGGCTGATCCTGGTGGTTACCATGACGCTGTCTGATTTTATGAATAATGTCGCCACTGCGGCAGTGATGTGTTCAATTGCCATGAGTACCGCAGAACAACTGGCGGTGAACCCGGACAGTTTCCTAATGGCTGTCGCAATTGGAGCTTCTTGCGCATTTCTGACGCCGGTTGGGCACCAAAATAACACCTTAATTCTGGGACCGGGGGGCTTTGAGTTTGGTGATTACTGGAAAATGGGGCTGCCACTCGAATTGTTGGTACTGGTTGTGAGTATCCCTATGTTGCTTTGGGTTTGGCCCTTGTAATCGCGGTGAGCTCAAGCAATAGAATCGTCTACCGGCTGGGCCAACTCTGCCATGAACTTACTACAAAAGCGCAGAATATCAGTCACAGTTACAATTCCAACCAGCTCGCCTTCCCGCATAACCAGTACAGAGCCAATACTGGTATCGGCCATAGCTAAGAGAATTTTATCCAGCGGGTCGTGGATATCTGCGATAAAGGGACGTCTGGCACATAGGTCATGTACATAGAGCTGCTGCTCTTCTAGGCGGTGTCCCGGTGCATTGGCTCTTTCGATATCCCCTCGGGAAATGACCGTCTCCAAGTCGCCTGCACGTGTTACCGGCAGGTGGCGTACTTTGTGCTTCTCCATCATTGCCAGAGCATCCTCTACCGTGGCATTGATATCGATATGGTAGGGAAATGGCGTCATCAGAGCGGCCAAAGTCGGTATATGGTGGATATTATTGTGAGTGGACATAGTATGATCTGGGTATCCAATTGTATTTGGCAATATGCTCGATTACCGTTACACAGCGACTAATTTGCAATTGACGACTGCAGCTACAATATAGCTAATTGCGCTCCCTAGGGATATCCTTTTAAGATTGCAGATATGGCCGCCTTTGTTACACTTTTTAGCCCTTATTTTGAATTATTCCTATTATATTCAAAGGTAGGGACACAAATGGTTGATATTTGCCGGTGAAAGATTATTATTCGCGACCTCAGTCGAAAAATATAATCAGTGATTCGGAGTGTTTGCCGAACCGAGCTGAAATCGGCTAGTTTTTAATAATGTATTTGCCGAATATACCTAACACCAGAACTACACGATGTGTAGTGGTATCTACTCATGTATATCGGGCAATTCATAATATGCCGGACTAAACATCACTAAATTGCTTGCCATTGGCCAGCCACGGTGTTTGTTGATTTTTTACACGGTATATCCGAAATAACAATCTGTGTCGCCCAGCGCCACAGATATATCTCTGTGTTTTTTAATAACCGTCGTTGAGGTTTATTGAATGTTTCAGGAATACGAACAACTTGAACAACAAATCGCCGAACATCAGGCAAGAATCGAAGAGTTACAAGAGCAAATGGCTCAGGCTGAACGCAAGAAAGATGGCGTAATTGCCTATGATAAAGCATTGGTGAACCTTGCTGCTGAATACCACATGGATGAAGAGGAGTTCTTCGTTGCCCGTGGCCAGCAAATCGTTGAATGGTTGGTAGCACAGCTGGGTGATGAAGATCCTGCAGACTACGTACAAACCCTGAAGGCTCGCGTTGCCCGTCATCTCAAGAAGGAAGGTGACAGCCCCCGTCGCGGCCGTCGTGCAGCACCGGCAGCAAAGGCAGCAGAGCCCAAGCTGGAAACTGGTCACTATCGCAACCCGTATACCGGCGCTACTGTTGAAAAGAAAAAGCGTAATCCTAAGGCCCTGAGCCAGTGGATTGATGAGTACGGTCTGGACACCGTAAAAGAGTGGAAAATCTAATTCTGGATGACCACTCATTTGATGCCGGATATCCGGCATCAAATATTTTTTTAAAAATCGTTCGATTTTAATTCATCGCATTATTTGGCATTTTCGCCGCATCCTCTCTTTACTTACCTTATTATATTCAGCATATGTCTGCCCCGTTATTTACCTGGGAGTTTATACTGTGCTTTCAAGACTTAAGCTGTTTATTTTCTGTACACTTTTTGTTCTGGTTGGGGCTTCAAATTGGGTTTTAGCCGACTCTTCTGAGTCTCAGGTTATTTACTTAATACGCCATGCAGAAAAAGAGAAAGGGCCCGGGGTGGGTCGCGACCCTCATTTGACTGAGGCGGGCCGGCAGCGTGCACGGCAACTCGCCTATATTCTTGGGGGAGTGGGTATAGACGCTATCTATAGCACTGACTACAACCGCACCCGGGAAACGGTTGAGCCTCTGTCAAAAGAGCTGGGGCTTGAAGTGGAAATTTATAACCCCAGAGATTTAAAAGAATTTGCTAACTCTTTGCAGCAGGCGGGAAATCGAATTTTAGTGGTTGGGCACAGCAATACCACTCCAAAACTGGCGGAATTGCTCGGCGGTGAAAAAGGGCGACCTATTCGAGAGGCTAGTGAGTTTGACCGACTCTATATCCTTGTGCGTGATAATGAGGGGGTAACCACTTTGATACAGCGCTATGGCCCGGTGAAATCCTCGCAGACAGAAAATGCAGTTTCAGAGTCACCTTAATTAATAATTTCTTTTATAAAACTATCGACTACCTGTGACGCCAGTCCGTGGCGGTGTTCTTTGAAGGCATCGCCGACACTACTGCGCTCCAGGTTCAACTCTATGGTGTGAGCTCCAGCCTGATTGGCACATTCGACAAATCCCGCTGCTGGGTAGACGTTTCCAGATGTGCCAATGCTGATAAATAGGTCGCAATCGGACAACGCCTGATAGATAGCTTCCATTTCCAGAGGCATTTCTCCAAACCAGACCACATGGGGGCGAAGGTTTCCCGCCTGCTGACAGCAACTACAGGTATCAGCTATCGAAAGATCCGAATTGAGCGGATATAGTTTCCCGCTCCGGCTGCATCGTGCTTTTAGTAGCTCTCCATGCATATGAATCAACTGCTCACTGCCCGCGCGCTCATGCAGGTTGTCAATATTTTGAGTAACCAGTAAGTAATCCCCTTGGAATTTCTGTTCCAGTTCGGCCAGGGCGAGATGGGCAGGGTTGGGATGGATATCTGCAGATAGCAGCTGCTGGCGGCGTTCATTGTAAAATCTATGTACCAGTGCCGGATTGCGATCAAATGCCTCTGGCGTTGCGACATCTTCCAGGCGATGGTTTTCCCACAGGCCATCGGCACCGCGAAAAGTACCTATGCCAGATTCAGCTGAAATTCCTGCGCCGGTAAGTACAACGATTTTTTGATACTGTTTTTTCATTTTATATTTTCACACAAGGGCTTTGCCTGGATCTACAGAGGAGCTCGCATTCAGCTCAGAGGTCTTAATTGATGGCCTGGTGTGACTCATAATGTTACCGCCCTGGCACTTCCATGTGCAGGGTTTATTGGTAGCAGTATTAGTTAATTTTACACTAACTTTCTATTTTTCCCTTAGCTTCATGGGATTGATCCTTTAGTGCATCTTGAGCTTCGGCTTCACAAACCGGTTCGCCTGTCCGATTAGGTAGAGCAGCATAGCTCTCGGCCAGCCGTGGATTGCCGCCAAGTGCATACGGTAGAGCGAGCGATAGGCAAGGCCAGCAAGGCGTCCTTCTACGGTAAGACTGCCTTTAACCAACGCCCCCATCAGGTTGCCAACGGCAGTGTATTGACTGAGGGATACCAGAGAGCCTCGATCGCGATAATAAAAATGGTGCAAAGGTCTATCTTCAAATAGGGCAATAATATTGTCGCCAACCAGGGTAGCCATTTGCTGTGCTGCCTGGGCGCGCGGAGGCACTCGCTGGTGATTGCCGTCAATGCAACTGGCGCAGTCCCCCATGGCAAATATCTTTGCGTCAGTTTGGGTCTGTAAGGTAGTTTCCACTTCGATTTGATTGAGTCGGTTGGTACTGAGACCATCCAGCTGGGTGAGGAATCCCGGAGCTTTGACGCCGGCAGCCCACACTCGGATTGCGGCAGGGAGTTCCCTGCCACAGGAGGTGGTAAGTCCACGTTCGTTTGCTGAAGCAATATGGTGGCCGGTAAGGATATTAACCCCCATCTTGGCCAGTTCGCGTTCAGCATTATTTCCAATTCGTTTTGGTAGTGCTGGGAGTAGGTGCTCACCCCCTTCTATCAAGGTGATTTCCATCGCATTGGGACGAATGCGTCCATAGTTGCCGACTTGTTTTACGGCATCCACCAATTCAGCAGAGAGTTCTACACCGGTTGCACCGCCGCCAACGATTGCCACTTTTAACTTATCATCAACATGTGTCTCCAGCCGCAGGAAACGATTGAGAAGGTTTTGGTGAAATTTTTGTGCTTCGTTGCTGCTATCCAGGAAAAAGCAGTTTTCTCTGACGCCGGGGATATGAAAGTCGTTACTGTGCCCGCCGATACACATTACTAAATAATCGTATTCCAATTCCCGTGCGGGTACTAACTCGCTACCGTCCTCATCATTAACAGGTCCGAGCCCGACTACTTGTCGTTCACGATCCAGGGACTGCAGGCTACCCAACTGAAATTCATAGCCGTGAATGCGGGCATGCACCTGATAATTCAGTGCATCCATATTGGCATCCAATGCGCCGGAGGCAACCTGGTGTAGCAGTGGTTTCCACAGGTGGGTGCGATTTCGATCGACCAGAGTAACTTGTGCAGCGGGGGACTTGCGGCGGCGCTTAAAGAAAGGGGTAAAAGAAAAATATTGACCGAGCCGCGTAGCCAAATGCAGGCCGCTGGCACCACCGCCAATAATGACGATCTTTTTCATAGGGGTCTTCCTGTCGATTGCTAAAAGCCGACTCCCCAATCTGTGAAGACCTTTTTTGGTATCGGGAAATATGTCACCGATGTTTTTTCTAGCGCCAGTATGTCGCGCTGAAAGATAGATGACAAGTTAACAGAGTCGGTGAAAGCCTCTCTCAATAGAAATCATACAAAGCTCATAACCGGTTGTTGTTCCGGTTTCGCAAAATCCTTAAACCTGGCCTGGTACAGTCTCGTTGCCCTGTGAAATTAGCGCTCGCCAGTCTGCTGACTTGCGCAAGTGTACGCTCACTTCTGGATTCTGTGAGTCCGTCACTACACCGATAATTGACGCCTGGGTGTAACCGCGCTCTAGCAGTGCGCCCACGCAGGCTTCGGCTTGCTCAATAGGAACAGCAGCGAGGAGCCCCCCGCAAGTCTGTGGATCGGTAATCAATGACCACTGTGGCAATGGCTGCCACTCCTGGGGGTTTTCTACAAAGGCGTAGGCATTGGCATTTTGCGGTTGCAGGCTGGATAGCCATCCGCGCTCGATACAAGTGGCGGCGCCGGAGATTAGCGGTAGATTCTCAGCGATTAGTGTCGCGCTTAATCCTTCAGGGCCGAGCATTTCCAATAGGTGGCCCAGCAGGCCAAAGCCCGTGACATCTGTCAGCGCATTGGCGTTATGGCGGGCAAATATCTCTGCGGCGTCGGCATTACTATGCAACATGGTTTCCAGCGCCTGCTGCAACCATAGGCCTTTAGCCTCTCCCGCGCCCTCTGCTGCCAGGATAGTGCCTACTCCCAATGGCTTGCTCAGGATCAAGCAGTCTCCCCCGCGGGCCCCCGTTTTTTCCAGGAGCTGCTCCCGCTCGGAAAATCCATTGACGGTTAAGCCCATTAGCATTTCAGAACCTTCGGCGGTATGCCCGCCAGATAGGACACAGTGGTGCCGGTTCAGCTCGTGGATGGCTCCTGCAAGTAACTGCTGTAGGTCTCGCCGGGTAATTTCCTCTGCAGCCGTAGGCAGGGTTGCAAGGATTTGTGCGGTGGCGGGTCGAGCATTCATAGCAAATAGGTCGGATAGGGCGTGCAGAGCCGCCAGGCGACCAAATATCCACGGATCATCTACAGGTGCACGCAGTTGGTCGGAGCTCTGCACTAATAAATGATTAGCCGGCAGGTCCATAACTGCGGCATCATCACCGACGCCCTTTAACAGGTATTCCGAATGCTGATCCGGAAGGGTCGCCAGCGTGCGGCGCAGGATGTCGGCTCCAACTTTTGCGCCACAGCCATTACAGCGCATCGGAGATAGAGAAGAGCCTGAGCGCTGGTCGACGATGTCTTTGGTTTTGGCAGTGTGATCAGCCATGTCCATTGGCAGCTCACTGAAGCGTCGCATAAATGTGCGGTCGATAGAGTCTTTCCATCGCCACATCAGACCGCTTGCAGCGGCGAAGCCATTTCGAACTGCCACAGCCCGCTTGCCACCACAGGAGAGCAGGCTGAGAAAATCTTTTTGTGGCCGGTATTGTTTTAAGCGGCGTCCGGTCAGGGAGGCGCGCAGATTGTGAAATAGAACAGGCCCCTGGCGAACGGCGTAAACCCCAGCCTTGGGTAGAGGTTCTGGAGCGAAACTGGCCACATCACCAGCTGCAAAAACGTCTTCCCGCCCCTGGGCGCGAAGTGTTTGATCTACCACCACAAAGCCTTTGCCATCGAGGGACAGGCCCGAGTTGGCCAGCCAGGGGGGAGCACAGGCATTGGTGGTGAGTATTACCTGATCGAGGGGCAGGCAGTCACCACTCCCATTAACGACACCCTGTTCGGTAATTTCATTAACGGTCCAGTTATGGTGTAACTGAACCCCTAGCTCTTGCATCTCCTTTGAGACTAATTTGCGCGCTCTGACTGGATAGCCCTGGGGAATTGCGGCGGCACCATGAATCAGGTGAACCTCTACCTGCTTTTTCTTAACGGCACCTTGTAAAGCGTGCGCCATTGCCATCGACAGCTCGCAGCCTCCGGCACCGCCGCCGACAACTCCCAAGCGGAAGGGCGAGGTGTTTTCACCAACCTGTTTTTGCAGTTTTTGCCAGAAACGGTAGAAATGCCCGATAGGCTTTACCGGGATTGCCAATTCGGAGCCCGGTAACTCGCGGGCGGGAGTCGCACCGACATCCAAAGAGAGCAGGTCGTACTCTACCGGAGGCCTGCCCAATAGGGATACGGTGCGATTTTCGATGTCAATTTCGTGTGCACAGGCTTGTATAAAGCGGGCACCAGCGGCCCGGCAGAGCCTGGCCAGATCTATATGAGTGTCTTCCAGGGAGTAATGGCCCGCAACCATTCCGGGCAACATACCGGAGTAGGCGGTTTGCACCTGGGGAGAGACCAGGGTCAGACGCGCGCCTGGCAGAGGCTTCATGGCCCACATTTGCAGCACAATAGCATGGCTATGGCCGCCGCCGACCAAAAGGATGTCCTGGTAGTTTGGATGCTCCTGCATGTCTACTCACTGGCTGGGTAACAGAAAAAATGAGAGGCGGTAAGGATACTGGCTTCCCAAACTTCCGCGCCGCGCAAATACACCCCTGGATAAATAGTAGACAGTTCGCATTTGACTGCGAGCGAATGGACGACGCAGCTGCTTATTATCGCGAATAGCAGCGCCAAGGCAAAAAAATCCCCAGGTGCTGGTCTTTACTGTATGGGCCTAATTGCAGTTGTAATCTGCATAAAATTCATTTTCTGGCGCTTAATTCTAATGCCCCCAGAGCCCGCTTCTCAGAATGCCTTTTTCCGCCGCTTAATCTGGTGGCTGCTAGCTGGGCTATTGCTGGTGGAAGTTCTTCACTGGTGGGCAGCAAACTGGGTGCGGGTAAAAGCTGGCGACTGGATGGAGGAGCGAGGCCTTGAATTCCATGTGGATCATTTGCGCGTATCGCTGCTGGATCTAAGTGTTATAGCGATTGATGTAAAAGCTGAGAATCGCGAAGGGCGGGGATTCTCTGCTCATGAGGTAATGCTCGATTACAGCTGGTGGCAATTGTTATGGGGGCGAGCTCATTTACCCAAGGCATCGGTGAGCGGTGCCTATATGGACTTGCAGTCTTACCCGGGTGAACTGTACCGGGAGTGGGAGGTGGGTGGCTGGAATCTTGGAGGCGGAGCGCGACAGGATCGCGATTTCAGGCTGCTTATCGGTCGCGCCCAGATACGAGACAGCGAACTTTGCTACCTGCACAAGCCTATTTGGAGCCAAGCCACCTGCGCAGCCATCGGCAAACTCCAAACCGATAAATTCACGCTGGCATTATGGCGTAAAGGTGATGTTCCCCTGAACGTAGATATTGCTATTGGGGATTTACAGGTCGGTGATTTATTGGCCTGGGAGAGAGGTAAATCACGATACAACACGGTGATAGGCAGTTTGGAAGGAACTCAGGTCAATTTTTCCTGGCCGAGCCTCAATACAGATCTTAACAAGTTTACTGCGAAATACTTTATAGGATGCCCGCCACAGCGTTGGGCCGATGCAATAGCAGGGCTGCAAAGCCTGATTGGACATTGCGCCTCCGCCCGCCGGCTTGCCGCAGCAGGTGATATGAAATTCGGGTTTGGCCGCAAGGCTCGTGCCCAGTGGCGGCAGCTCAATGGTGAGAGTGTTGTACTGAGGCACAGTGATCGCCTTTGGCAGGATTGGCGGGCCGGGGTTATTAGCATCAGTGAGTTTAATTTTGAGCGCCCGAAAAAGCGTTTGGGATGGAGGCGAGGCTTTGCCCAGGCATTTGATTGGTGTCCACGACATCTGCGTAACGCCAATTCCCACCTGTGTCTGCGAGCGGCTAATTTAGACCTGCCGGAAAAAACGGTTTTCGACTGGAACGATCGCTTAAAAATAAATACAGGGGCCAGTTCAATTAATCGGGGCTACCTCTTGGATATGGCTCGATCTACCAGCCATCCCATCAGGGCTAATAATGGTGTATTTGGTCCTCTTCAGTTTCATGCCAAAACGCGAATATTATCTTTTGCCCATCTTGCGATAGAAACAGCCAATGGGTGTGTACCGGGCGGTCTGTGGAAGAAGCCCGATCACTGTGTCTCTATGGTTGGTCTCAAAAGTACAGAGGAATTTGCCTTTCAGTTCGGCTCTGCTGAACACAATATTGATTGGGGGCTTTCCAGCGGTCCTCTGCAATTGGCTCAATTTTCAATAGGTGCCAGAGGTCGTCCCAGAGCTAAACTACAGGACCTACGCTGGCGGGTTATTGATACAATAGGTCGTAACGGCCCGCTATCTGCTCAGGACTTTTTTATCCAGTCACTATCAGGGTGTTTGCCGCAGGACTTTCTCCCCTCGGATTGGCAGCCTTTATGCGCACGTTTGAACAGCTTTTCAGGGCAGGGACATTTTGCCTGGCAGGGAGGTGAAGATGGCTATGCCATTTTGGGAAAACTGCGCCTTCACCGATTACTTCTAAATGATTCCGCTGGTGCAGGAAATGGCTTAGTGATACAGCAGTTTGAAAGTGGCGATAGCTTATTTAAAAGAAAGGTTACAAATAATCCTTGGGTGGCGACCAGTCAGTTACCGGGTATTCCTCAAGAAGTTGGTGATGATAATTACGGCACCGAAAAAGGAAGACTGGATCAACAAAATATTGATGCGGATAAAAATCCTGACGACTTAGGGCTGGCCACCATAGAAAACCCAAACCTGGAAATAAAAAAGCTTGTTTTGAAGAAACTGGCTGGCTGTCTCACTGAAGGTTGGAAAAGGTTATTTTATCGCGCCAATAAAAACCACGAAAATCTGCCAGTTTGCTTTGATATCCGCTCATTAGAGCAAAGGGAGCCACTCTTTATATCTTGGCAGCAGGGGATAGATCTCTTTGTAAAAAAAATCTCCGTGGTTAGTGCTGAAGCGAAGACAAAAGGGGGCAGGAAATTATTTGACTTAAAAAAGATAGATCTACCCCTTGCCAGGCTAAGGCATAGACGTACACCAGACTCTGAATCTTATATCGCTTTGCCCGGTGCAAATGCTGAAAAGTTGAGTGGCTGCTTTCCCGGCGGTAGGCAAGTGAGTTCACTAAATATTCACTGTGTAGATGTTGAGCGCCTTTCACTGGGAGATTACTCCTTCGTTTATTTCAGCCAACGCAATCTAATTGCCAATATGGATGACTCAGCAATTCAATCTGTGCAGCTGAAAAACCTGTCTGGCGAGAATGTTTTCGACCTTGGGGGTGTACTTATACCAAAGCTAGAGTTGCTATGGTCCCGGGAAAAACCTACCCAGTCAAAAATTGCATTGCAGGATGTTGTTGCTGACAGAGTAACCTTGTGTATTCCCAGGCTAGCGAAGACTAATAAATCGATACCGACCTGTGTATTTGGGCAAGATATCCATTCTGTAGGGCAAAGCGGTTGGTCGATCGAAGAAGTGGAATTTAAGGAGGACTTCGAAACTGTACCCATGTTGCAACTGGGGCGAGTATTTACGAAGAGAACGTCTTTTTCCTCCAATACTCTCGATTTTTATGGGCTCAATATCGATGATGTTCTGCTTTGTGGGTTGAGATCTTATTCTTCTGAAAATAATGAAGATATGGGTCTTGCCGATTGCATTGAGACCCCACAAATAAGCTTTGGTGATTCCTGGGTAAAATTGGGTATAGATTCAGGCGCCCCCCGCTTGGATTTAGGGCCGTTAAAGAGTAAGCCTATCGCTTTTTGGCAAAAGGGTAGCGACTATTTAGAAGCTGGCGTGCAGGGCTTGAGTTGGAGTCGATTTATCTGGGATAGAGGTGCAGAGTTCTCAGTGTCGAATCTAAGCTTGCAGAATATCCGGGTGTGTACGCGGGATACGGGGCTTGCAGTAACTGTGGATAAACTGAGTCGGGCCAGGGCAGGTGACTCCCACCATTGTTTTGGGGTTGATAAATTATCCATGCCGGGATTACAGAAAATCAAATTGTCACACCCCTGGTCAGTTCAAGGTTCTGTAGAAATGGTTGGGTTATCAATACCCAGGAAAAATTTGGGGCCACTGAAAATACCAAAATTTGAAATTGATAATATCTCCTTGCAAGGGGAATCTTTGGCGAAAGCCTCTGGTGCGAGGGGATGTATGCCAGGGGGACTATTAAAAGACGAAAAGATTGCGCCCTGTTATGAATTTGGGGCCTTTAGTATTGGCAAGGCAGAAGGTATTACTGGCACTGGCGGAAGGCAGCTTATCCTTTCTGGGATAAAAATAAGTAATGTACAGTTGCATGAGCAAAATTTTCCACAGGAATTGCCACTTAAACTTTTATCTGTATCCGGTATGGGGGCCGGGCAATTAAACATCAGTCGACAGGGAGTTGACTTCAAGGATTTACAGTTTAAGGAAATTGCAGGATGTTTTCCCAGTGGTTATCTGGATCAGGGAGATCATTGCTTCAGCTTCTCGAGTTTAATGTTGGAGGGAAACTACCGCCGTGGTCAGGGGGCAGAACTTGCTGTTGTGAGGGTCAATGGCATCACTTTGCTTTCACCCTCTGGGGAAGAGTTAGTGCACGGTGAGAGCATAACCTTGTCGCATTTGCTCTTTACCGATGCCGAATGGCGCTTTGCCAGTGGTGAGGCAACTCACTTTCATTTTTTTGAGAGAAACCCGGACAGTTTGGATTTTGATCGCCATAGATGGATGGCTGATTTTAAGTCCCTGTGGGTTGAAGGTTTGAGCTATTACCGCCCTAAGAAAACACTCACTATAGGTTTTATCGACTTTCTGCGCCCTCGATTTATTCTCTTAAGGGATTTATCAGGGAAGTTTCCGGTAGCCCGAAAAATTAATGAACTGCGAGGATTTGGTGGCATTGACACGTTTGCTTTCAGGGAGGAGGGCAGCCCACCGCTACTTTATCATCTCGGTGACCTCTACCTAAAACACGGCACTTTTAGTTGGGTAGACTATCAAGATGAATTCAGGGCCCGCTTACCGGTCCGGGATATCAACTTTAATCTCAGTGATTTAAGTAACTTGGCCGAACACCCCCCAGCGGTGATTGTTGTTAATGGAAGGCCTGGCGGATTTGGTGAGATTCAGATAGGGGGAACTGTAGATTACTTGGGAGATAAAAAGTGGAATGCTGATCTTACCGGGTATCTCACCAGCGTAAATTTAATACCTGCTACGCCTTATATGGCCAAGTTGTTGGGTTACAAAATTCTTCAGGGGCAGGGAGATGCGGTAGTTAATATTCGGGTATTTGAAAATGAACTCGATGGCTTTGCGGATATACGACTGGAAAAACTAAAAGTTCGCCGGGTGCGGAAAGATGATCAGCTACCGGTGAAGTCCACGCTGATTCCCTTGAATATTGCTCTATGGTTGCTAAAAGACGGGCGGGGGGATATTAAGTTTGGCATGCCTGTTAGCGGCAATATTCGCGATCCCAAGTTCTCCTTTAGTTTTGTATTTAGTGAGTTGCTACAAAAGGCAATTATAGATGCCTTGATAAGCTATTTGACTCCCTATGGCGTTTATTTGTTAGCACGTTATGCCTGGGGGCGTTTCAGGACGAAATCATTTGCGTCTATTGACTTTGAACCTGGCAGTGCAAAATTAACTAATTTAGCACTGACACAACTACAGCGTATGGTCTTTGTTTTACTTAAGAACCCTGACGCACGACCAGGAGTATGCGGCATCTCTAATGCCCGGGACTGGCAAGCCCTGTACCCCTATTCCATGGCAGGTATGAGCAGAAGCGGAAGATCCCAGGTTGCTTTTTACCAAAACCCATCTCTGGAACTTCGTGAAGAACTTGAAAATTTGGCAATGGAGCGAAGCCGAAATGTCGAAAAGTATTTGATTGATGCAGGAATAGAGGCTTCAGAATTAATCCCTTGCGCACCTGACTATATTGGTAAGGATTTTGGTGATCCAAGGGTGGAATTTTCGAATTAGAGTTTATTTAAAATAATTCAAGTATTGTCTGGTTACTGAGTGGGTTCTCTCGGGGAATATAGAAGTTGGCCTGAATCCCAGTAAATAAGCGTTAATGTTGCTTGATAAGGTGCACATATTTAGCTGTCTTGAAAAAAATCATAGGATTTTCATTAACTTTTTAGATGTTAGGATGAGTTTAGTGTGGTGAGATGAATAAGCAGTGATTTATTGTTTATTGGCTGTTTATTGCGGAGTGATTATTTCTTGGGAGGTTTGTGCACTATTTCACATTGCGATATGAAGCTTACAATATTACTGATTTTGATCAATGGCTGATTAGTTTTCTATGGTAGATTCCACTCCCGATTTTGATATTGATTTTCTGAAGTAAGAAATACTTAGGTAAAAAAATGACTCAAGTACACGGAAGTTGCCTCTGTGGTTCAGTGACAATTAGCGCATCTTTGCCCTCTTCAAATCTGGGGGTTTGCCACTGCGGTATGTGCAAAAAATGGGGCGGTGGTCCTCTGTTGGCGGTGGATTGTCAAACCAGTGTTGAGATTACCGGTGAGGAACATGTCAGTGTATTTGATTCATCAATTTGGGCTGAACGGGGTTTTTGTTCAAAGTGCGGTTCGCACCTCTTTTATCGCTTAAAGGAAACTTCCCAGTACTCAGTACCTGCAGGGATCTTTGATCTTCCGGCCGAGACAACAATGACCCATCAAATCTTTATCGATGAAAAGCCGGACTACTACGAATTTGCCAACGATACCCAGAAGATCACGGGGCTGGAGATAGTTACTGAGTACTCATGATAGTGAGTGCTCGCTATCTCTATGGGTATCTTTTAGTCAAGACGGAATATACGCCCGGGATTCACTTTAGGGTTACTATAGCGTCCTAGGGCTGTATCGCCGCTCCCATCACTGGTGATTTCAGCTTAGAAGGGTACCAAAAGGGTCATCTGCATGGGTTTCGCTCACTGCGGCGGCTCTTTTAGCATCTTTGCGTTGGTATCCGGATGTCTCGTTCTGGAAGCACCTAATCTTTTAAGGTGCCGAGAGCATTAAGATGTAATCGGAAGGTAATACGGACTGGCGAAATTCCATGACTGAAACCCAAATTGTAGAAATTTTCCTGGCCAACCAATGGTGGTCCATCCTGGCGTTGGTGGTAATTGTAATTGGCGTAACTTTATGCTGGTTTGGTGGCCTGATGGCTGCGTTGACGGCCTTGGGTAACAAGCGCTGGGTTTGGGGGATTGTAACGATCGTCCTCGGGCCGATTACCGGCATTCCCTATGCATTGCGTTACAAAGAGGCGGAATATGCCCGATCGCTGATGCTGCGGGGTGTATGGGCCTTGCTGGTAGGTCTGATTATCGCCGGGGCTATCTTATTCTTTGGCCGTTAAAGGTTAATAGAGCGCTGGTTCTCAGGTGTCCAGCGCTCCTTCCTTCGATCGAATCATCTCTCCACAGACTTTAGGCATTTTTAATCAGGCGATCAGTGCGCAGGCGCTCCCGCTTATCAAAGAGCTGCCTTGAGGCCAGGGCAACGGCGAGAAAAGTGCCGAAACCGGTGCCTGATGCAATCGCAAAAAGAATCAGGATTTGATATTTGACGGCAATTGTAGGGGAGGTGCCTGAGAGAATCTGCCCTGTCATCATTCCCGGCAAAAATACTATCCCAGCGGCAGCCATGGAATTAATTGTCGGCATCAATCCTGCACGCATCGCATCCCGCCGAAACTCCAAGCTGGCTTGTTGCCAGGTATGCCCCAGCATCAAGCGATTCTCAATAATATCCCTGGAGCGGTGCATACTTTCTGTTAGACGGTCCAGGCTTAGGGCAACACCAGTCATTGTATTACCCAGCAACATACCTAAAAGTGGAATGGAATACTGGGGTTGGTACCAGGGAGTAGGGCCAATCAGTACGGCCAAACTCAATATGGTGATACTGAAAGCGGATACCAGCATTGATAAAGTGCCTACGGCAAAGCTCCAGCCACCGAGCAGACGATACTTTTGTCGGGCTGCCACTTGCTGCCCGGCAAATAGCAGCATTGCCAAGGCCAGTAGTCCCACCCAAAGTAGGGTGCCAACTGCAAAAAGGGTTTCCAGTACCAGTCCTACCAGGGTGAGCTGAATAGCCGTGCGCAGAGCGGCAACAATTAACGATCTACTTAGTTGTAGTCGTGCTACATGAGTGCATACAGCTAGAGCCAGTACCAACCCCGCAGCCAAAGACAACTGCCACCAGGATAGGTCGATTACACTCATCGATGGATCTCCTGTTCTTTCAGTTGATTATCAACAATGGCCAGGTGGCGGTGAGCTACCCTTCGAATCTGCTCCTGGCTATGAGCTACCCAAATCGTAGGCAGCTCGTGCTCCTCAATGAGACCTGTCAGCCATTGCTCTACCTCTTGCGCGGATCTGCCGTCTAGGTTGGCCGTAGGCTCATCTAGAAGAAGGGCTTGAGGTTTGTAGGATATTGCGCGAATAAGAGCCAGGCGCTGCTTTTCTCCCGAAGAGAGTCGATTTACTTGCCACTTTACTGCATTTTCAGGAAAGCCGAGAAGTTTAAGTGCATCATTCATAGGGGTTGCGAAGTGATCGCCGACAGTTTCTTCCCACCAGGCAGTCTGTGCAGGAACTAACATCACTTGTTTTCTCCACTGGTGTGCCGGGTAAGAATTTTGAGATCTACCAGCCAGGAATATATCACCTTCGTGAGATTCGAGATCCGCTATGGCTCTAAGCAATCGGCTTTTACCTGAACCAGATGGCCCAGATATGCAGGTAATTAGGCCGGGTTCCAGGGTAAAACTTGCGCCCTGTAAGGTGCCGATAGAAAGATCTTTGATTTTAAGGTCCGGCATGGATAGCCCTATAGATATTGGACACCAATAATTATCTCCGCATTGGTGCTCTGAGTGAAGTATTTATAGCTCTATTGAATGTTTATAATTTCTGCGTGGATAAGAAACCTTCATTTGGTTCTATCGTTTAAAAAATATCAATATAAGAAATTGTATTTCTTGCTTAATAAGGAACCATGTTGAGAAAATTAATTATTTTTCTGATGTTTTCCTATAGAGTTGTGACCAAAATATGATTATTCCTTATAGGTACTACTTTTAGTTGTTCAACATAGCTGAATCGAAAATTTTATGTTCTAAGACTATCCATTATAGACTTTATGAAAATCATATTTATAGTCAGGATAATATAGATTTTTATGTGGTGAGTTGTTTAGCATTAAATTAAGTTTGTGGGTTGTGCGATATAAGTTATAGATTTTGCATTTTTCTTAATGATGTTTCTCGGGCTATACGCGAGCCCTTCTATAAATATATTTAACATGTATATCTGCCTCTGTTATATGCGAATTTATTTAATTAATAAATTTGGTGGTAATGCGGGTTGGTGGAAAATTTTTGTTGTTGAATTAAATTAATTGCCATGTTAGAAAGCGTGCGAATTTTATCCTGTTGTATTGTTTTATTGCGGTGAACGTATGTGGATGGATGTGGCAGGCTAAAGGGATAAATTATAAAAATATAGGAAGGGAATAAATGAAATACTCGTCGAAATCGACAGCTGTTATGGGATTGGCACTAGTTGCTGGGCTGTCGTTGCACTCTCCTGCTAGAGGCGAATCTGGAGTCTCTGATAAGTTGTCTGGCAGTGAATTGATAGTTGCATCAAAACTAGATGGAGCTAATGCACAGGAGTTTTCTACTGGAATTGGTACTCAAGTAGAAAGTCAGCTGCTAGTAGATGCTATTCGTAAGCAGCTTTATTATAACGAAGCTGATTCAGTAAGTGCTGAGGCAGAGGATCCGCAAGGTGGGGTTTATTCTCGTGATAATGCAGCATTCCGTTATTTAGATTTAATGTATAGCTTGGATGCTAAATCTGAAGAGGTCATTAATAGCTATCTTAGCAGTGTTTCTCCCAAAGAGTTTTCTGATTTATATGGCGATCCGGAGCGTGCACGTATTTCTGTTGCTGAAACTCTGATTTATGAACAGTTAGAGTTGTACCCCACGAATTTAGAGCTGCAACAGTCGTTGCTGGATCTTTATTACGATCGAGCGGTCGCAGAAATTGTTCACGCCAATATTGTTCTGGATAAGGCGCTGTCCAGTCGTTTGAATGGAGAGCTGGCTGCTATTGAAATTGAGCATGTCGGGAATGCCTTTACCCTGCTCAATAGTGCTTTCGTTGAGTATGTGGCCCTTGTAGAGAATACGCCCACTTATCTGCAGCAATTGACCAGTTCTCGGGGGCAAGTCAGCCCTCGATATTATGATTCCGTAACAAATACCCAAAACGATGTCGCCCCAGCCGGTGTTCTGCCCGGCGAGTACAAAGATATCACCTTGCTGTACCAGTTAATGGGTAATCTCGCGGCTGTAAAAGTACAGCAGGCAGGTTTATTGATAGAGTCAGACCAGCTTAACTCTTCCTTGTCTACTCAAATGATCGATGAGATTTTATCTCTGCAGAATACTATGGTCGCCAAGGAAGCTGAGTTACGCACTCTATTCTCCGGCACTGATTTTACTGAAGTATCTTCGCATTCCGGTTTACCTCAGGCGGTAGAGCAGTGGCATTTTCAACTTGATCAGCTGGAAAATGCTATGTCCTGGCTTGCCGGTGATACCAACTTCCTCGGTATGTCGAAGTTAGCTGTGCCACACGGCTTTAGCAGCGATACACATTTTGATGCTTTCAATATATTGAGTGAGTTCCTCGATAGGGAAGATACAGGCTTTATCGTGCGGGCAGAAAGCAACCTTGCTGCTGCCAAGTTGGATTATGATAACTACCTCCATAATGCCCAGGCATTAACGGACGCCTATATTGGGCGCCATGAACTGTCGTCTAATAAATTATACAGTTTGTTAGGTGCCAGATTCCCAAGTAGCTGCTATGAAAAAAGCTGTGTAGATATCACCAGTGAGACTCGAGACAATAGTGAAGTAGCTGCTTGGTCGCGGAATGTAGAAAGTGTTCAAAATTCTATCACCCTAAGTCTTCAGCGGCTTGAAAATCGCCTGGCAAAAATTGAGTTGGAAGTGGAGCGCTTAGCGCAAGATGCTGGTGTTGCAGATGGTTTTGAGAAGATTGTTGTGGATTATCATTCGCAGCAGAGCTCACTTGGCCAACAGATTAATCGCATTCGCCAGAAGCAAGAAGTGTTCAACTCCCACTCGGTATTATTCGAGTCTCTATCTATAGCAGCTCAAAATTACATGAGTAGTAGCTGGGATGCCGTTGGTGAACTTTCAGATCGTTTGGTTGCGGTTAACAACTCTATTGACACCCTTGATGATTTTACTTTGCCCGAAGCTGCGAACGTGACTCTTGCAGCTGAGCACCGTGCGTCTCTGTATGATAGCAGCGGTAAAATTCTGCAAGCTGGTAGTCAGTACCGCCTGGAAAGCTTATGGCTCGAAGTGAATGCTATTGTATTGGAACTCGCCCAGAGTGAAGCGACACTGGTGCAGGAAGCAAAACGTCTCTCTGTTATTTTGAATCAGGCCAAAAGCTTGATCGCGGTTGCAACCAGTGATGCCCCAATGGCCGCTCAGCGCTATTTTGCAGACTTGATTTATTCTCGTCGAATTACAGAGACGGCCTTAAAAGCGACCAGTGATTTTGATCGGGCACAACGGTGGCTTTTCTATACTGCCGAGGCCCTGGAGTACAAATGGCAAAAACCTTTCGCTATTCGTGATGTAGATATCAGCAAAGGCTCTGTATTCCATCTGCGCAGTGCTGGGGATATGTGGGATTTTTACGGCAAAATGATGGATTTTGACTCGCCGGGTATAGCTACTTCTCATCAGGAGAGAGATGTCTTTTCCATCAAAGAGGATGTATTCGGATACAGGGATAGTATTGACGGTAGAGAGCAAACCTATTTACACCCAGATCCGAATCAGCAAAACGGTCCCCGCTTAAGCGCCCGAGAGGCCTTCCAAGAACAGCTGAAATTACTGGCGCGCACTTTCGGGTCAGACACCTGGGTTACAATCGAGTTTAGTACGGTTAAAGAGCCTGTTAGGAGTGATCTTTTCACTGGACCGATTATCAGTGAAGTGGATGGGGAGAGCTGTATCGCGGTTGCTGGTGCCTATGGGGATAAGATTGAAACAGTAGAGCTTAATATCCCCATTCTCTATAGCACTAGTGGTGAAGTTCAAACTCCGGCTTACCTTACCTATGGTGGTGCCAGTGTTGTGCGGGACTCTCTCCCTGGAAATGAAGTTATCACTGATGAAGGTGCTGCTGGGATTGAGGGAGAGTTCAACACTTACAGTGCGCTATTCTGGGATGCCGCAGGACTTTCTCAGCTGGCTGCTGTTCGCAATAGTTATCGTGTACCTATGAGTGCGGCTCTGGATGTATTTGGATCTGGAGCGGGTTCTATCAATACGGTTACGAATAAATTTAAAGAACGCAGTGTGGCAGCGACAGGTTGGCGTTTATCCTTCTTATTGGAGGATATCTACGGTTCAGTGGTGGATGTTGAAGCAATTAGGGATGTAGAACTGATTTTTGAGCATCGCTTTAAGGCCAGTAACTACTCCTCATGTGCTGGTGGCGACCCTTCTGGACCTCTGTAAAAAGTAACAATGCTTTTGGTGATACATAACTTCAAAAAGGGATTGCGCAATTGCCGCAATCCCTTTTTTGCTTTAGTCACTGCGTTCCAGGCAGGAAAGGGGAGCCGACACAAGGTCTTTTATTTACCTATTCCTTCCTAATGCAATAACTGAGTAGTACCATTTTGCATAGAACTAAAGCAGTTCGAGATTGAGGACTATGCCAATCCCCTTTGTCAGATAGTGCTTCATTACCAGCTCCCTTTGAACCTCCCGCCTCAGTCCGCCATAATCCGCCCCTTCCGAACAAAATAACGAGTGCTGTATGACCGACACCTCTGTTTATGAGGCCACAGAGCGCCTGCCGTTAAAGGAGTACACCGAAAAGGCGTACCTGGATTACTCCATGTATGTGATCCTGGACCGCGCCCTGCCGAATATCGGTGACGGCCTTAAGCCTGTACAGCGGCGTATCGTGTACGCCATGAGTGAGCTGGGCCTGAAGAATACTGCCAAGTATAAGAAGTCCGCGCGCACCGTTGGTGATGTGATCGGTAAGTACCACCCCCACGGCGATAGTGCCGTGTACGAGGCGATGGTACTGATGGCACAGCCGTTTAGTTATCGCTACCCCCTGATTGATGGCCAGGGCAACTGGGGCTCGCCGGATGATCCCAAGTCCTTTGCCGCGATGCGTTACACCGAGTCGCGCATGGGGAAATATTCGGAAGTGCTGCTGTCGGAGCTGGGTCAGGGCACTGTGGACTGGCAGCCCAACTTTGACGGCACCATGGATGAGCCCTGCGTACTGCCTGCGCGGGTGCCCAATATTCTATTGAACGGTACCACCGGTATTGCCGTGGGTATGGCTACGGATATTCCCCCGCATAACTTGCGCGAAGTGGTCAACGCGACTGTAGAGCTGCTGGAAAATCCCAAGGCCACAGTAGAAGAGCTGTGTGAGCATATTCTCGGCCCGGATATGCCCACTGAGGCAGAGATTATTACGCCGCGGGATGATATCCGTAAGATTTACACCTCCGGTCGCGGTTCTATCAAGATGCGCGCCCTGTGGAGTAAGGAAGACGGCGATATTGTCATTACTGCGCTGCCCCATCAGGTGAGCGGTGCCAAGGTGCTGGAGCAGATCGCCCAGCAGATGCAGGCGAAGAAGCTGCCCATGGTGAGCGACCTGCGCGATGAGTCGGATCACGAAAACCCGACGCGCTTGGTAATTGTGCCGAAATCCAATCGGGTGGATATGGAATCGGTGATGAATCACCTGTTTGCCACTACCGATCTTGAGCGCAACTACCGCGTCAATATGAATATGATCGGTATCGACGGGCGCCCGCAGGTGAAGTCCCTCGATAAAATCCTGCGGGAGTGGCTGACTTTCCGCGCCACTACCACCCGCCGTCGTCTGCAGTTCCGTTTGGATAAAGTTGAGAAGCGCCTGCACCTGTTGGCAGGTTTGCTGGTTGCCTTCCTCAATATTGATGAAGTGATCGAAATTATCCGTACCTGTGACGAGCCCAAGCAGGAGCTGATGGATCGCTTTGAGCTCACGGATATCCAAGCGGACTACATTCTCGATACCAAGCTGCGCCAGTTGGCACGCCTGGAAGAAATGAAGATTCGCGGTGAGCAGGCGGAGCTGGAAAAAGAGCGCGATACCCTCACCAAGACCCTGAATAGCGAGCGTCGCCTCAAGACCTTGATCAAGAAAGAGCTTCTGGCCGCAGCCAAAGAGTTTGGCGACGACCGCCGTTCCCCGATTGTGGCTCGTGAAGAGGCCAAGGCGTTTAGTGAATCTGAGCTGCTGTCTTCAGATCCCATCACCGTTATCGTTTCTGAGAAAGGTTGGATTCGCGCGGCCAAGGGCCATGAAATTGATGCGGCAGCGCTCAGTTATAAGGCAGGGGACAGTCTCGGTTTTGCCGCGCGGGGCAAGAGTAACCAGCCCGCGTTATTACTCGATAGCACTGGTCGCAGTTACTCCATTGCCTCCCATACTTTGCCTTCGGCACGGGGGCAGGGCGAACCCCTCAGCGGGCGTATCAACCCCCCCTCCGGTGCCACCTTTGAGGGCTTGTTGATGGGCCCTGATGAGCAGCGAGTGTTACTGGCTTCCGATGCGGGCTATGGCTTTATCGCCAAGCTCTCTGATTTGCAGTCGCGCAATAAGGCAGGTAAAGCCATGCTGACCCTGCCCAAGGGAGCCCAGGTGCTTTCCCCTCAATTGCTGGAGAGCCTCGATGATGTTCTGCTGGCAGCGGTGACCACCGAGGGGCGCATGTTGGTGTTCCCGGTGACTGAATTGCCGGAATTGTCCAAAGGCAAGGGTAACAAGATTATCAATATCACTTCGGCCCGAGCTGCGGCCCGCGAAGAGGTGGTCATCGGTGTTGCTGTACTGAAGGGCAGGGATCAACTGGTCGTTCACGCCGGTAAGCGCCATACCAAGATCAAGATCTCGGAGATGGATCACTATCGCGGCGAGCGTGGCCGGCGCGGCAACAAGCTGCCCCGGGGCTTCCAGAAGGTCGATAAGATTGAGGTTCTGGAGAAATAGATCCATCCCGGATGCAGGTCGAAAGGGCGGTCCTAGTGACCGCCTTTTTTAATGGGGTTTTGGGATATTGATAACTCACACATTGATGAAATAATAAGCAGGCTTATAATGAGCGGCCTTAGACAGGGAGAGCAGATATGTCCAGGGAAGATGCCGTTACTGAAATCAGTTTTGAACTACACAGTGCAGCACGGCTGCTGCGGCGAAACTTCGACCGCAGAGCCAAGGACCACGGGCTGAGTGGATCCCGCTGGCAGGTGCTTTGGCATCTATTGCGCGAGGAGGGCCTCAAGCAGGCAGAGTTGGCCGAGCGCCTGGACCTAGCGCCGATCAGTCTGGCGCGCCAGCTGGATAACCTCCAGCAGGAGGGACTGGTGGAGCGGAGGCCCGATCCCGAGGACCGGCGCTGTTTCCGTATTTATCTGACGGGGCAGGCAATGCCGGCCCTTGAGTTACTGGGCGGTGTAGCCCAGCAGACCCGCAGTGAGGCACTTGCGGGCTTTTCCGCCGCAGAGGTGGATCAATTGCAGTCGCTGCTATTGCGGTTGCGCAAGAATTTGACACGTGAAGAGATTGAATGTGACTGAAAAGCTGTCCATTAAGCTAGACCGCGCCGGACAACGAGAGTTCGCACTCTCCTTTTTCCTGGTACTGGCCGTCCTGATAGGGGGATGGAACCTGTTGCGCGGTAGCGATATTGTCGAGACAGAGAACGCTTACGTGAAAGCGGACAAGATTTCCCTGGCGCCCGAGGTTAGTGGTGTTGTCACTCAGGTGCTGGTGAGTGCCAACCAGGTCGTGGAGAAAGGGCAATTATTGATTCAGATCGACCGCACGGCCTTCGAACTGGCGGTGACTGAGGCGGAGGCGCGCCTGTCCCAGGTGCGCAACGAATTGCTCGCTCGCCGTTCAGAATATGCTGAAGCAGACGCAGCGTTGCAGCAGGCACGCAAAGATGCGGACTTTTACCGCCGCCAATTGGAGCGCAATGAAAAACTGAGCAAGGTGGCGTTTTCCGAGGCGGAGCTGGACAGCGCCCGCCAGCAGCTGGAGCGCGCTCGTGCCCAGATCACCATTAATGCTGAGAAGCTCTCCAGCTTGCGCGCTGAATTGGGGGGCGACCCGAGCATTGCCCTGGAAGAGCAAGCAGATTTAAAAGTGGCTCAAGCGCAACTGGATACGGCCCGCTACCAGTTATCGCGCACACGTATTATTGCTCCCGTGGATGGCACTATCGCCAATACCGTACCCAAGGTGGGGGAGATGGCCACCCTGGGCATTAACCTGCTGCAAATGATTGGCTCCACTGGCCTTTGGGTGGAGGCCAACCTGAAAGAGACCGAGCTGGGTCGCGTGCGCACGGGCCAACAGGCGGAAGTGACCCTGGATGCCTACCCAGATTTTGAGTGGCAAGCCCAGGTGGACAGTATGAGCCCCGCTAGTGGCAGTGAGTTTGCTTCTACACCGCCGCAGAATGCCAGTGGCAAGTGGGAGAAAGTAGTGCAACGGGTGCCAGTGCGCCTGCGTCTATACCCTCTCAAGGATTCTCCGCCTCTGCGCGCAGGTATGAGCGCCAAGGTACGAATTGATACCAGTGAAGATGATAAAGTGGTGTCGGCCCGTGCAACGAGCGGTGAAAGCGGCAGGGTGGTGCTTTAACTGGGTTTGAAAGAGAGGGTTCTGGGCCCGATAGGACTCGGGCCCGAGCTGCACCTAGTTGCTTATTGAACTCGGTGCCAAGTTTGGGTGCGGTAGAGGAAGCCCAGGTAGCCGCGCAGCTTAAGGGTGTTGTCATCCTCCAGCCAGACTTTCAGGTCGTAAACCTTGCCTTTTACCGGGTCGAGAATTTCCCCGTCCTCGTATTTTTTCCCTTTCTTTTCCAGCCCGCTGATGACATCCATGCCGACAATGGGCTTACCTTTCAGGTCGCCTGGGCACTTGTCGCAAACGGTGTCGTTAGGCTTCATCAGAAGATCCACTACCTTGCCGTAATACTTCCCATCCTTTTCATAGATGTTGACGATGGACTTTGTCTCTCCGGTCTCGTCATCGATAGTGCGCCAGTTGCCCAGGATATCTGCAGCACTGGCCTGCAGGGCGAACAGCAGGCCAAAGGTGGCCAGAAGCAGGTTTCTAATCATCACTTATTTTCCTATGTAAAGTAGGGTGACCCGGATATTACATCAAGTCACCTGCGAGGGCAGTGGGCTAGTCGTCATCAGGTAAAATCTAACAGTCAAAAAGTAGCATTTGGCCACATATCCCTGCCTTTTCTCTCTATTTGTTCCAATTTCGGGACCTTTGTGAGTTACCCAAAGGCACCTTTAAGAGGAACAGCTCAAGGGGATACGCTTGCCGGATTCTGGCGGTGCACTGGCCCAGACTTCCCGCTCCGGGTGCTCGGCGAAAGGGGATTGCAGTAACTGGCGCAGAGTCCGCAAAGGATGATAGTCGCCATCTTCAGCAGCCTCGATGACCTTCTGTGCCAAATAGTTGCGCAGAATGTATTTCGGGTTGACTGACAGCATGGCCAAATTGCGCTCCCGGGAGTTATTTGTCTCCCGGGTGAGGCGGCGGTCGTAGTGCTCCAGCCACTGATACAGGGCGCTGTGGTGAGTGGGTTTGAGTAACTCGTGCAAAGCGCTGGCCGGACGCTCCCCCCGGTAGTGGGCCAGGGCGCGGAAAAACAGGCTGTAGTCGGCCTCGCCGTGTTGTAGCAACTTCAGCAGTTCCGAGCAGAGGGCCTGGTCGCCATCTTCTTCTTTTTCCAGGCCCAGTTTGGCCCGCATACGTTGCGCATAGGCCTCGCTTACCACCGGCTGGAATTGCTCCAGGCATTCGCGTAGGGCGTCTACACCGACAAAGGCCGACAGTGAATGGGTGAGAGCATTCAGGTTCCACAGTACGACTCCAGGCTGTTGCTCAAAGGCGTAACGACCGGTGTGGTCGGAGTGATTGCAGATAAAAGTGGGGTCGTAGTCGTCCAGGAAGGCGTAGGGCCCGTAGTCAAAGGTGTCGCCAATAATCGACATGTTATCGGTGTTGAGCACGCCGTGGGCAAAGCCTACGGACTGCCAGGCTGCAACCAGCTCTGCACTGCGGCGTGTGGTAAAGCGCAGCAGTGCTTCAGCTTGGTCTCCCACTGCCATACCCTCTGTACCCGGTATAAAGCGTCGGCAAATAACCCCGATCAACTCCTGTAAGGCCTCCAGTTGCTTGGTGTAAAACAGGTATTCAAAGTGACCGAAACGCACGTGGCTCTCTGCCACTCGGATCAGCATGGCTCCGGTTTCGATTTTCTCTCGGGTGACAGGTTCGTCGCTTCCAACAATGCACAGTGCCCGGGTGCTGGGAATACCGAGGCCGTAGAGTGCCTCACTGGCGAGGTACTCCCGTATGGTGGAGCGCAATACTGCGCGGCCATCACCAAAGCGGGAGTAGGGCGTTTTTCCTGCACCCTTTAAATGCAGTTCCCAGCGTCGGCCTTCACTCTCGATTTCACCCAACAGCAGTGCTCGCCCATCCCCCAGGTCCGGGTTGTAGACCCCGAACTGGTGACCGGTGTATTTCATCGCAAATGGGCGGCTTCCCTTAAACAGGCGGGCGCCGCAGCCCAGCTCGGCCCAGGCGGGGTCAGATTTCTCGTTGGGATCTATTCCCAATAGTTGCAGCACTGAAGGGTTGGTATCGATTACCTTGGGGTGGCGGAAAGGAGTGGGTGCTATGGGGGTGCCAAAGGCTTCCCCCATATCCGCATAGTGGTGTTCGAGAGTGACTTCGCTCAGTTTCATAGCTTTTGATTGTAGGGTGAATATTCGTGTAAAACGCCAGTGTCCAGTGTGGCTCACAGGGGCCCCTGGCTCTTATATCGCCGTTATCTGTAGGGGCCGATTTTGTGAGCGCCAGTGTTGCTCTTCCTGCTCCAACAATTCTGCAATTGCCGGGCTATCCTCCAGCCACTGTTGATCGGCTTCCAGGTGATAGGCGTCTCCCTGGTCATATAGCTTTAAGCCGTCCAGGCTGCGTTCGGTGCGGTCCCGGTGAATAATACATCCGAGGCGCAGGCATAACAGAAGGTCTGGGCTGGGGTGGAAGCCATAGTGCTCCCGTGGCGGTTTGATTCTTCCCCGTTGGTTGTGCACCAGATAGGCCAGGTGCTCCTGTTCACTTTTGGCAAATCCGGCCATATCGGCGTGTTTAACCATATAAGCCCCCAGCTTGCGGAAGCTGCTGTGAGTTAGGGCCAGGCCGGTTTCGTGCAACTGGATAGCCCAGTGCAGTCGCACCTTGCCTTCTGGTGGGTACTGGGGGCGCAACTGCTGCAGGAGCTTGAGTGAGGTGGAACTGACACGTTTAGCCTGGTTGGTATCTACCTGCCAGCGCTCTACCATGGCGGCAATCGTATCTGCACGTCGATCCCCGCCGTGCAGGCGCCCGGCCAAGTCGTGCACAATGCCCTCGCGGATTGCATAGGGGGAGACTTCCATACGCATAATGTCGAGTTCGCAGAATATTGCATGCAGTATCGCCAGGCCGGCAGCGAAGACTGGGCGACGCTCTTCATCCAGGTAGGGTAAATCCAGGTCCGCGATATGTTTGGCGGAGGAAACCCGGTGCGCAAGCTGATCGATATCCCCGCGCTTGATCGCCTTTACTTCACCATCATTGCAAATCCTGGCAACCGCTTTGATAGTCCCGGAGCAACCGGTAACTTCCGCGCCTTCGGCAATATGCTGCAGCTCCTGCAATTCGGCCCGCGCCGCTCGCCGCGCGCGCTGGAAGTGGTTTACGGTGTTGCGGCTGATCAGGCCATCGGCGAAGAAACGTTTACTGTAGGAAACACAGCCTATATCCAGGCTTTCCAGTTGCTGTGGAGTATCACCACCGCGAACCAGCTCCGTGGAGCCACCGCCAATATCAATAATGCAGCGCAAGCGAGGGGGGCCATTGGCGGCGGCGAGAACCCCGGTGAAGATCAGGCGGGCCTCCTCGATACCGCTGATAATTTCCACCGGCACTCCGAGTATTGATTCCACTTCTTCCAAAAAACCATCGGCGTTGGCCGCAGCCATGCGCAGTGTATTTGTACCCACAACACGCACATGGTCGAGGGGCAGTTTATCCATCACTGGTTGGAAGCGTTGCAGAGCGGTCAGGGCCCGTTCGGTTACCGCCGGGTCCAGGTGGTGGTTAATATCCAGCCCCTCGGCCAGGCGCACCATGGCTCTGTCTGTGTGCAGGCGTACCATGCGCTGATCGCGAAATTCCGCCAGGAGCAGATGAAAACTGTTTGAGCCCAAATCTAGGGCGGCATAGCGTTCGTTTGGAGCTTGCATCAATATCCCGCTGAAAGCGCTAATGTATGGAGTCGGACGCTCTATTATTCATTTTGCCACTTTTCAGTCCAATAGTGGGTGCAGTCAATTTACAGCGCACCAAAAAGGCGTCACCTATAAAAGTGTTACAAAATTATTAAATATCTTTTATAAATAAAAGATATTTTTTATTTATTTGTGCCAATTTATGGACTGAAACAGTGTGGCAGAAAACTGTGAAGCCATACTAGATCGTTATATTGCTATAGGCGCTTGCTCACAGCCACATTTCAGTGGCATATTTCTTTACTTAATCTTGACCCTCAGCCCCGTGTTAAGGCTGCTTCCAGAATAATCTGGATTTTTAAACTGCCGTCAGATACTGGGTGCGTTTTATGGTTTTGCAATGTCTAACGATGTGCCTCTATTTCCCAAAGAGTTGAGCTGGCTTTCATTTAACGAGCGTGTTTTACAGGAGGTGGAAGATGAAAGTGTGCCTGTTATTGAGCGCGTACATTTTTTGGGAATCTTCTCTAATAACCTGGATGAGTTTTTCCGTGTGCATGTTGCAGCGGTACGTCGTTTAGCAGCCTTTTCCGTTGGCGGAGAAAAGAAGGAATACTACAGTAATCTATTGCAATCGATTAATAATCGAGTGTTGAGGTTACAGTTGCGCTATGCGAAGGCCTATAACAAAGCTTTAAAGGATCTGGCAAAGCATGATATCCATGTGGTTAGGGAGACTTCGCTTAGCGATAACCAGCGCCAGTTTGTAGAAAGTTACTTTCACCGGGAAGTGCTGCCGGAGTTGGAGCCATTCTTTATCGACGGGCGCAAGCCCATGCCATTGATTAATGAAACCAGTATCTATTTTGCGATAGCACTTGAATTGGATGATGGTACCGAGCGCTATGTGGCAATGGAGATTCCTACGGATACACTTCCCCGCTTTGTGGAGATTCCTCCACGGGAGGGGAAGCGGGAGAAAGTCTACATCGTTCTCGATAATATTATCCGGGGATGCCTTAAAGAAATATTTCGCCATGTGGTGCCTATCGCTAAAGCCAGCGCCTATACCTTTAAGATCAGTCGCGATGCTGAGTTGGAGTTAAGTGAAGAGGTAACCCAGAATATTCTCGATCGAATGGAGCGCTCACTAAAAAAGAGAAAGCGCGCAGATCCGGTGCGTATGGCCTACGATGGTGATATGCCTGAGGCTCTACTGGAGTTGGTGAAGAAGAAACTGAAAATGGGTCGTTATGATACCTATACCCCCGGTGGGCGTTATCACAACTCCAAAGATCTGATGAAATTCCCAGGAGAATCCGCCCGACTTCGCTATAAGCGCCTCACACCACTGCCAGCCTTACCGAAAAATGAAAGTGTATTTTCACAGCTGTGCGCAGGGGATCGGCTTTATTATTATCCCTATTATGACTTCCATGCGATTGTCAATTTCCTGGCATCTGCCGCACTAGATCCTCAGGTAAAAGAAATTCGGATTAATCTCTACCGGGTAGCAAAGAACTCCCGTGTAGTTGCGGCTCTGGTAAATGCGGTTCGTAATAACAAAAAAGTGACTGCGGTGGTGGAGTTGCGGGCGCGCTTTGATGAAAAGGCAAATATCCATTGGTCCCATGAGTTGAGCGATGCCGGGGTGAATGTAGTGTATGGCATGCCCAATCTCAAAGTACATTGCAAGTTAATTTCTGTGCTTCGCCGCGAGGATGGCAAAGACCGTTTCTACAGCCATCTAGGCACCGGTAACTTTAATGAGAATACAGCGAAGGTCTATTGTGATTTTAGCTTATTGACCAATAACCAGGAGCTGGGTAGGGACGTGTACAATGTATTTGAGTTTATGCAGGCACCGCGTAGGCGCCCTTCTTTTAAACGTATTATCACTTCACCTTTTTTCTATCGGGATGCGATTACTGCAGCGATAGATCGTGAAATTGATGCCGCCCAGGCAGGGAAGGAAGCGGCGCTATTTTTCAAGTGTAATAACCTTGTGGATAGCCAGATTATTGAGCAGCTGTATCGTGCCAGTGCCGCAGGTGTAAAAATTCGTATTATCGTTCGTGGGATGTGTGCATTGGTTTGTGAAACTCCGGGCGTATCAGACAACATTCGTATTATCAGTTTGGTAGATAAGTACCTGGAGCATGCCCGGGTCTATATTTTTCACAATGGTGGTGATGAGCTGATGTGGTTGTCTTCGGCGGACCTGATGAAACGAAACCTGGATCAGCGAGTTGAAGTCACTTTCCCGCTTATGAATCCGGAGCACCAGGCTACAGTTCGCAAAATTATGGAATTGCAGTGGAGTGATAATCAGAAGGCGCGGCTGATTGATGCCAAGCAAACAAATTCCAAGTTGGCTAATGAGGGACGAAAAGGTTGTCGATCCCAGGATGCCATCTATCGCTTTTTAAAGCAGCGTGAGGCGGAGTAGTATAGATCGCCAATAATGGACTGCAGACCTTCCTTAGACTAAATGGTGACCCTTCAGTTTGTCTGTGGGGTCACAAATACCATTTGCACTGTTAACATCACTATTCTACCCAGTTTAGGCTATCACTCTTGATAGAGTGCATCTTTTCTCTATTTATTGATCCCGCTACCAAGATAGAAACTCTACCGTTGGTTTTATAGCCGATATCACAAGGAGTTAATCCAAAAATACGCTGTCACCTTGTTCTATTATTTTATAGTTAGCCAGATTTTAAGCTCTGTACCAGTAGGGCGGATTTAGGGAGGCTGGCATCTGGATTTTGGTGATTAATAGTAGAAGCGTTGGTGAAGTGCTCTATCTATGCTGAATGATATTCCTCTATTTCCCAGCGAATTAAGCTGGCTATCTTTTAATGAGCGAGTACTGCAGGAAGCCGAGGATGAAACAGTCCCGGCTATCGAACGGGTACACTTTCTCGGAATTTTTTCCCAGAATATGGATGAGTTTTTCCGCATTAAGGTGGCTGGTGTGCGGAGGTTGGCGAGTATTGATTCTGGTGTGGGGCAGAGGGAGCACTTTTCCCAGCTATTGAAAACTATTAATGATCGTATTTTGACACTTGAAAAGCGCTATGCCGAAGCTTATGTCAAAGTGTTATCGGGATTGAAAAAACATAGTATTTATCTTGTTCGAGAAGATAGCTTAAATAGCCATCAGTTGGGATTTGTAAAAAATTACTTCCATAGCCTGGTTTTGCCGGAGTTAGAGCCTTTTTTTATCGATGGCAGGTCAGCAATGCCATTGCTGAGTGACAACAATATCTATTTCGCTATCACTTTGAATTTAAAAGGGGAACCAAGCAGATATGCAGTTATGGAAATCCCCACTGCTATTCTTCCCCGCTTCCTGGAAATTCCATCGCGCCAAGGCAGGAAAGAGAAAGTTTACATCGTTCTGGATAATATTATTCGAGTGTGCCTGGAAGAAGTCTTCCGCAATGTCCTGCCTATTCTTTCTGCCAAGGCATATATGTTCAAGATAAGTCGGGATGCAGATATTGAGCTGGGGGAGTATGTCAACCGGGATATTCTTGAACGTGTTGAACGGTCGCTCAAACAGCGTAAGCGTGCAGAGCCGGTACGTCTTGCTTACGACATGGAAATGCCTAATACACTGTTGGAGCTGATTAAGAAAAAGCTGAAGATGGGGTCCAGGGATAGTTATACCCCTGGTGGGCGTTATCACAACTCCAAAGATCTTATGGGCTTTGCCCCGGACTCCAAAAGTTGTCGGTATAGAAGGCCGGCACCGCTCTTGGCTTTATCCACCAGTGAAAATATTTTTGACCAATTGCAAGACGATGATGGATTGTTCTGTTATCCGTATCATGATTTTTGGGCAATAACAAATTTCCTTGCTTCGGCCTCTATTGACCCGCAGGTAAAAGAGATACGTATTACTTTGTATCGAATGGCGAAAAACTCAAGGGTAATCGCGGCGTTAATTAATGCGGCTAGAAATAATAAAAAAGTAATTGCGGTTGTTGAATTGCGGGCGAGTTTTGATGAAAAAGCCAATATTTATTGGTCCCGTAAATTAATAGAAGCAGGAGTGTTGGTTGTTTACGGTGTTCCAGAAATGGAGGTTCATGCGAAGTTAATTTCTGTAGTTCGCCGTGAGCAGGGAAAGAATCGCTTTTATACCCAGTTGGGAACAGGGAATTTTAACGAGAGTACTGCTCGTGTCTACTGTGATTTCAGTGTATTGACTAATGATCAGGGAGTGGGGCGCGACATCTATAACTTGTTTGAATTTATGCGATTCCCCAATACAAAACAGGTTTTCAAGCATATTATCGTTTCTCCTTTCTCATTGAGAAGTTCCTTTGAGCAGGCCATAAACCGGGAAATAGAGGCTGCCCTTGCTGGGCGTAAAGCTGGCATATTTTTTAAGTGCAACAGCCTG
Source organism: Microbulbifer maximicatervae (SeqCode) (assembly GCF_052467225.1). NCBI lineage: Bacteria > Pseudomonadati > Pseudomonadota > Gammaproteobacteria > Cellvibrionales > Microbulbiferaceae > Microbulbifer > Microbulbifer maximicatervae (SeqCode). Next base: position 1,214,154 of record NZ_CP174303.1, read on the forward strand.
ATAGACAGCAAACTGATTGCCCACCTTTATCGGGCGAGCGCTGCGGGAGTAGAGATTCGATTACTCGTTCGCGGTGAGTGCTCTTTGGTATGCGACACCCCTGGATTATCCGACAATATTAAGGTGATCAGTTTGGTGGATAAGTTTCTGGAGCACGCAAGGATTTATGTGTTTCATAATGGTGGTGATGAACTGATGTGGATGTCCTCTGCGAACCTGAAAAACCGCTGTCTGGATCAACGGATCGAAGTCACTTATCCGGTAACCAATTCTCGACACCTCCGAACCATTAAGAAGATCATGGAATTACAGTGGCATGATAATCAGAAGGCCCGCTTAATTGATGCCGGTCAAACCAATACCAGATTGGCTAATGAAGGGAGTAGGGGCTGTCGGGCCCAGGACGCTATTTACCGCTACTTGAAGAAGCATTCCCAGAGGTACTAAAAAGGACAGAAGTAAAGCAGTGTGGGGCTCAAGAGTGTATGGAGCATAGAAGCTTTACAGGCTTAAGTGAGTATATCCACGTTATGTTTCAAATACGGTCTACTCACACTAGTGGCAACTCTTTTCTTTAGTTGGGGCTAAATCCCACCAGTTGTCCATCACTAAATGAAAAGCGATACCCCTGGCCGACCTTCAGTCGCTGGCCGCAGGGGGATTGAATTGTAATACGGGGATATTGCGGGGTGGAAATCCAAGTTGCAAAGTCGCCTCTGGGTCCGCGTCCCAGCAGCTGGTAATAGTCTCCATAGTTACAGAAGGCCGCTGGTGTACACCTCTCACTGCCCCATACATAGCCGATTACATCGAACTGTTGGGGAAGGCCATATGACTCTACGAAGGGTTGGCGTGGGTTTTCAGTAAAAGTAAAGACCTCATCAAAGGACAGGGTTGGAAACCCCCGGGCGGGGGTTGCACAGCTGACCACATGGGGTTTTCCTGTGATTCGTGCGTAAGGTGGTGGGCGTTTTGCTGGAGGGAGCTTGCCGGGGATGGACATCTCGCTGGGGAAATAGCCGCAACCGCTGGTCGTCAGCAGGGTATAAGTTGCGGCAACTAGAGCCCAGCGAAAAATATGCACGGATTATCCGCTCCCTTGGAAAAGTCCTCCTACCAATATAGTCATAGATTGGTCGTCTACTTTTGTTGTGCACGGTTATGGGAGCGGCGCGGGAAACGCCACTTGCGTCGATAGGGGAAAGCACTCTCCACATGTCCGGCGCGAATACGATCTTGTAAGAGTTTCCAGAAGCGATAGTTGTATAAATCGCCGTGCAGCTTTTCGAATGCAGCGCGCGCGGTGGGATTGCCAGAGAAGAACAGGCGGAATTCTTCTGGGAAGACGTCGGCTTCTGCGACGGTATACCAGGGCTTGTCGGCCAGCTCCTGCTCAGAGGTATGAGCTTCGGGAATCTTGCGGAAGTTACATTCCGTCAATGGGCAGAGTTCATCGTAATCGTAGAATACTACCCGCCCGTGACGGGTAACCCCAAAGTTTTTCAGCAACATGTCACCTGGGAAGATATTTGCGGCTGCCAGCTGTTTGATGGCATTGCCATACTCTTCCATGGCCTCCTTGGTTTGCTCTTCATTGGCGTGTTGCAGGTAGAGGTTAAGCGGTTCCATACGCCGCTCTACATACAGGTGTTTGATGATGACCCGCTTCTCATCAATGATCAGTTTTGATGGTGCCACTTCCTGCAGTTCTTTGATCAGCTCTTCACTGAAGCGATTGCGGTAGAAAATAAAGTAAGAATACTCCTGGGTGTCAGCCATACGGCCGACCCGGTCAGAGCGGGATACGAACTTGTACTTTTCTTTTACGATCTTCTCGGTGACAGTTTTCGGCTGGTCGAATTCATCTTTAATGACTTTAAATACCACCGGGTAGGAGGGCAATGTGAATACACTCATCACCATCCCTTTAATGCCCGGTGCAATAACAAACTTGTCGTTACTGACCTTCATATGGGCGAGGATATGGCGGTAGAACTCGGTCTTACCGTGTTTGTGGAAGCCGATAGAGTTGTAAAGCTCAGACTTCTCCTTGAGCGGCATAATAGTGGACAGGAAGCGCACAAAGCGGGAGGGGATTGGCGCATCCACCATAAAGTAGGAACGGGTAAAACTGAAAATGATACTGGCGGAGTCGTTATTGTAGATAAGGGTGTCCACAAAAATACCGCCGCGCCCGTTGTTTAGGCAGGGCAGGATCATGGGGATAACTTCGCCGTTCAGGATAATGCGCCCCACCAGATAGGCTGCTTTGTTACGGTAGAAAACCGACTCCAGCATATCCACCCGCAAGTGTTTCTCGTTGTCCACATTGGCCAGGGGGGCGCTGCGCAGGGATTCGCAGATATGGGCAATGTCGCGCTCCATATTCTCCCAGGGCGTGGAGAAGCTGAAATCCTTGAGAATATCTTCGACCATACACTCGAGGCCGTGGCGGCCGCTGTAACTGATATAGATGCTGTAATCCCGTAGCGGTTTGTCTTCCGGTGCTCGGGACGGCTTGACGAAGATATTGCTGTCGTGAATGTTGGTGTGGTGAAACTGGCTGCAAAACACCGAGTTAAAAAAGGTCTCGGCGATCTCATAATTGCTGTGATTGGCAATCAGCTGTGCATAAGTGGCGCGGGCATCACGCCACAGCTCCAGCTGGCTGGTGTCCTTGCTGGTTACCGAATGGACCAGGTCCACCACTTGGGTGACCTTGGTTTTGTAAAGATCGATCCGGGCTTTATTGGCCTCATGTGCCGCTTGCCAGGAGGCGGTTTCAAAACGGGCCTTGGCGCCCAAAGTGATGTTCTGATAGTCTGCGAAATAGGCGTCAAAACCATTGAGGATGGTTTTAGCGATGCGTCGGGCGGTCGGTGAGTGATTCGTCATGCACTAGACTTTTTTTCTAAGTTACAAGTTACGCTTGCGCCAGCAGTTACCGTAGATAACGGCGTTGGACCCCCTAAGCACACCTCGCTCCGGTCCTGCCCATACTGCCTGGGGCTCTAATTAAGCGGATAGTAGCACGGCACGTCGGAGTCCCAATTGAACGATTGGATCAGTAGCTTTGTCTTTTTCTTTGCTGTGATTGACCCGGTGGGTACTCTGCCAGTGTTTATCGCAGTCACTTCACGACATGCAGAGTGGCAAAAGCGCAGGATAGCTTGGCTGGCAGTACTCGTCGCAACCGGGATCTTGTTGTTCTTTTTGGTCGCAGGGCAATTCTTCCTTGAGGCGATTGGCGTGCCCCTTTCTGCATTTCAGGTAGCTGGAGGCGTCGTCCTGTTCCTGTTTGCCTTAACCATGATATTTGGTGAGAGCAAGCCAGAGCAGGAGATAGAAATCATCCGTGAGGGGCATGAGACAGCGATTTTCCCTCTTGCGGTGCCCTCCATTGCCTCACCCGGAGCCATGCTCGCGGCTGTGGTACTCACAGATAACCATCGATTTGATGTGGTTCATCAGCTGAGTACAGCATCTGCCATGGTAGCTGTGTTGGCGATAGTGATATTGCTGCTGCTAACTGCCAACTGGATACATCGATTTATTGGTGATGCCGGGGCCAGTATCGTGAGTCGAGTTATGGGGCTGATCCTGGCCTCAGTGGCAACAACCAATGTACTTGTCGGGATTCAGCAGTTCTTTTCAATTTAGCTCCTGGCATTTGGTTTTGTACTGGTTGAGCTAAGGCTGCGTTTCTTTTAGTGAAGAGAGTATTGGATTGCCGGTTAGGTGTTGGAATTGCGTCCAAGCCTGAATTTCTACTTTATTCACTGTGATTTTGGTGACTTCTGAAGCGGTAAAATGATAGAGCTATTGCTGCTGTTTTTTGGCGTCTTGATTTGGTATATCAGCACGCTTGCGGCCGGGGGCGGGGCACTGCTCCTTGTTCCAGTGATTAGCTTTATCGTTGGCCCACACCTGGTTGCACCAACGGTAACCATTGCCAAGTGCCTGGCTTCGCCCTACCGGGCACTGGTTTTCTGGTCCTATATTGATTGGCGGGTAGTACGCTGGCTTACTCCAGGAAGCTTAGTCGGGGCATTGCTAGGTGCATATTCCTATACACAGATGTCCCCAGAGTGGATACAAATAGTGGTTGGGCTTTTTTTAATGTCCACGATACTTCAGTATCGCTTTGGCCATAGGGAAAGATCTTTTCCCATGTCACTTCCCTATTTTTTACCTCTGGGATTGGTGACTGCTTTTGCTTCCGGTCTTATTGGGGCAATGGGTCCACTTAAGAACCCTTTCTTGCTGAATTATGGTCTCGAGAAAGAATCCCTGATAGCCACTAAGGCCTTTAATGGGCTGTTAATGCAGCTTGTAAAGCTGGGAACTTATATTACATTCTCGGCGGTATCCCTAGAGTTGGCATTCTATGGTGTGGCGGCTGGGCTTGGGGGGATTATTGGTGTAACCCTCGCTAAAAGGAGATTGAATCAGGTCAGCTTTAAAAAATTTAGGAAATACACTCTATTGGTAATGTTTTTGTGTGGCTTGGTATTAGTGATAAAAGCGCTTTATGACATGGTTTAGATTTATAGGGATAGTGTTTATAATTTATTGCCAGAACTAACCGTTTGGAAAGCAAAGAATTAAAATTCGCTCTCCTAATTACAATACTATCATCATAAGAATTAGTATAATTTTTTATATTCAGTTTATTAATGGCTGCGTTCGAATCCTGCATAGGTGTGATACTGCTGGGGGGGGAGGCCTGCATGGCGTGCCTGAAGATCTTTGGGAAGATCGCCTAAATAGATGACGCGAGTGGGTTCTGCCGTCTTGAGCCAGCGCTCTGAATAATTCTCCCAGGTATCCACATGTTTATGTGCGGCACTTACATCTTTGAAATGCTCGTATACAATAATTTCTCCACTATCAGAAATATAGTACTGGTAATTCAATGTCCCCGCTTCTTTCTGCGAGACTACCTCTACCATTTCATCAACAATTGACCTAAAGGCCTGCTCCTGTCCGTTCTTTATTTTCGCCTCCACAAGCCAGCCAACATTATTAAACATAAGTATCTCCAATACGGTTTAAGAGGCTTTGACATAAGTGGTAGAGCAACAACTGTCCTGGAAGCATGCTGACTGATAAGCAACCTGTCGCTAAATACCAGAGGGGGAGTAACTGCTCTACTCAGGAAGAAGATCAAGTGATGGTCCTAGATATTGTAGACGACATCGTGGCGTCTAGTTTGGTAAGGCTAGCTATTTGATAGCTCTCCAGTTGCACTGAACCTCACCGGGCTACTTGTATAAGAAACCTGCTTCAGGAATGACTATTGGTTCATTGTTTGGTCTAAGGGAGGGTTCAATGCTTGGGTTGTGAGATAAGCCCAATTGTATTCAGCTGTTCTTTAGAGGCTCCTTAATATCTAAGAGTGGCATATTTTCTATATGTACTGATTGGTAAACAATGATGAGATCCCCGGATCAGCAACAATTTCTAAATTTAGCGTTCTAGAGACAATATTTAAATTTGATGTGGGTAGTCAAATGTAATCGTTAACAGGAATTTTCTCTTTGGCGCATTTAAGATTTTGTATTCTTTGTCTCTCCTAATTAATACTTGATTTTAAGGATTAGTCCCAAGGTGTAAGACGGCGTAACAGCCTGTGTACCCTTATTTCAAGCTAAAAGGCATAAAACACATTACTTAAGCGCTTGATAAATGAAGAGTGAAACTGCCAAATAGGGGGAGTAGAAAAAAGTTGTACCTGATAATTTAAAGTCCTTACTAGTGTGTTTTTTGTACAGGTGCGGACTTGTAGAATTCATACATAGCTATTTTATTTAAGTATGAATTGATGACTTTCTTGTATGGAAGCTATTTCTCTGAAATACAACAAGCATTATCAATTCACTTTGGAAGTCAGTATCCATTATGACTGATTTGGTCTTTATGAAGACGGAAATTGTTGCGTATCTACATAGTAAGAATGAAAAAAACAATTGGTGAATTTGAACTGTGGACTCAAAAGGGTGGCTCTAAATGGCACTACCGTTTGGTTTGTTATGCAGTGCTGATGTTCGCCATACTTCTTTCTATGCCCAGTTACCCCCATACGGTTGTGGATATCACCTTGTTGGACGGAGGAAGTAAACCGAGTGGCCTAAATGCAATTTGGCATGATCCATCGGGGTTTGGAAACATTGTTGAAGCTGAAAAATCTTACAAAAATAAACTTTTTCTTCCCCTGGGAACTGCTGGATCTACCGGACTTAAATCTGGAGCCTTCTGGTCTCACTTCATATTAAAAAACTCCAGTAGTGAAACAGTTTATGTCTCAATTGAATATGTGGATAACCAGCTCGATGGGCTGACGGCCTTTTCTAGGATTCAGGGCGGTAGTCAACCTTATACGGAGCTGGCAAGTCTGTCTGCGAATCAGCCTTTTTCCAGTCGAAAAATCAGGCATCATCGCTTTGCTTTTCCATTGGAAATCCCCCCCTTCGCATCAAAGGAAATGATGGTTAAATTTGATGTTGGAGTTTTAGGTGTTGCCTTTCCCAGTATGCGTATTTGGCGACCTGAACAACTTGAAGAGAGGAGTAAGGCTGAGGCCATTTTAACGTCATTTCTTTTTGGTGGTTATTTTTTGATGGCCATTCTTGCGCTGATTGGTGCTATTACTGCGCGTAAGAATATCCTGTATCTATACTCGTTATATTCCGTAACGAAAATTTGGGTGTGGGGATCTTTACTGGGATATACCCACCAATATTTGTTCCAAGAACAATTTGATTGGCGCTATCAATCGATTAGTAGTGCTGTGGCGATTCTGACCGGAATTCTTTTTGCCCGATACTTTCTTGAAACGGCAAAGTACACCCCAAGACTGGATTACTTTTTAAAATTAATTCTACTCAACGGTTTATTCCTGGTTATTTGCGTTGTACTGCAGTGGGAGGCTCTGGGGCACATTTCCATGATGCTCGCTCTGTTTTTCTATCCTGGCGTTGTTGTTGTCGCATTGGTGCGTTGGCGCCAGGGGGATACTTCTGCGGCCGTTTTTGCATTAGCCTGGAGCGTTTTGGTGTTGGGGCTTTTGGTGCAGGCGATGAGGGATCTCGGTTATGTGGTGCACAATCCAATTAATTATTATTGGCCCCCGGTTGCCTCTTTTGTTGAGATGTTGGCAATAATGATAGCTATTGGATTACTGGTAAAAGGTTTACGGCAACAAAAAGAGACTGCAGAAAAAAGGTATCTACTACACCTGGAAGCCTCGAGAACCGAGCTGGAGCAACAGGTAAAACTTCGCACACAGGAATTAGAGTACGCCAAAGCCAAGGCTGAAGAGGAGGCGCGCACAGACCCGCTAACAGGTATTTTTAATCGCCGCTGCTTTTTTGAAGAGGCCAGTAATCTAGTGGCTGTGGCAATTAATAACCAAATGCCATTGTGTGTATTAATGCTGGATATCGACAATTTTAAATCTGTTAATGATATTCATGGCCACTTAATCGGCGATCAGGCACTCTGTGCGACTGCCCGAGTAATTTCCCAACACGTACGGGATGTGGATATCTTCGGGCGTATTGGTGGTGAGGAATTCGCGCTAGTACTCAGCTCCAATGTCGAAGGAGCAATGAAGGTTGCCAATCGTATACACCGGGATATTGCTAAAATCGTGATTAAAAGTGCCGTTGGCCAAGCTCAATTTACCGCAAGTATTGGCATAGCTCACCTGCAAGGGCGGGAAGACATCCTGGAGTTAATGCGGCGGGCGGACTCTGCGTTATATCAGGCTAAACGAGCTGGCCGTAATCGTATTGTGGAGTGCGCTGAAACTACCTGAGTTAGCGCACATAAGTGACAGCGTTTAACACTTTGAGCCTTATGTTTTCTGGAAGAGGGACCAAACCCAAGGTCCCGGCTTGACTTTGAGATGCGTTACTCAACATAAAGACCAGCATTTGCCTTAATGCCTGTGCTTTTTGATCATCCTGGTCTGCGTAGAGCAACAGCCAGGAAAAACTGGTAATGGGATAGGCTGTTTCTCCTTTGGGGTCCCAAATCCAGGCGATTAGGTTGGGAGCTCCACTAATTGGTAGTGATGCTTTTGGAAATTCAATCTCTGAAAGAGCCTCTGCTCCGCTCTTGGGGCCTGCGGCAATATAGTTTCCCGCGTGGTTTTCCAGTGAAGCCACAGGTAGGTTTACCAGTTGAGCAAATCCGTGCTCCACATAGCCAATGGCCCCAACTTTCTTTCTTACTTTAGCGGCTACGCCTTGATTGCCCGGCGCTCTTTTAAATCTGGGCAGTTTTGGCCAACTGGGTGTTCTGTCCAAACCAATTTTTTCGCGAAACTCTTGACTCACACTGCTCATATGCCCAGAAAAAATATAGGAGGTACCCGAACTTTCAGAACGGGTAACAACGGTGATCTCATCCCTTGGCAACTTGATATCGGGATTTACAGCTGCAATCTTGGGATCATCCCAGTGGGTGATTTCCCCCAGAAAAATCCCCACATAAGCTTCCCTGGACAGTTTTAGATTATCGATCCCGGGGAGGTTAAATACCAGTACCACTTCCCCAGCAGTAACCGGCAGTACCACGCCACCACCTTTTAGGTTGCGTAACTCATCGATCTCAATAGCAGCATCTGAGGCGGCAAAATCGACTGTGTGACCGAGAAAGTCTCTGATGCCATCACCGCTACTGCTCATCTCGTAGAAAATAAATATATTGTTTTCCCGATGGGTGAACTGCCGAAACCACTCTACATAGATTGGGTAGGGGAAACTGGCGCCACTGCCCCGGAGATTGACAGGATTTTCCGGTACCTGGGCAGATCCCGGTGTGGCGGCAAGGATAAAACTGGCAGTTGCCAGCACGGCGGTAAGGCGGCGTAAAAGGGTTGCACACCTCGATATCATAGGGACCTCGGCTTATAGGCCTCTGGCAACCTGCCTATAGGCGGGATGAGAGGCCGAAAACTGCTTTAGATTAAAATTTTAGCAGGGTCCCTGGTTCGTCATATCAATTGCCTAGCTACCGACTATTTGGTCGTCCTCGCGGTAGATGGCCAGTACCGACGGCCGAGGTGGTAACTGGGGATTATTATCTGGCCACCGGTGCAGGGGATTGTCATAAGTTGAGTTGCGTGAATCGGCGGGGTGCTGCACAGCAATAAATAGTGTTTTTCCGTCGGGGGTAAATTCCGGCCCGCATACCTCAGCCCCTTGCGGGCAACCAAAGAAGTGCTTGGGTGCCGCTCGCAGGGGCCCCTCGGTAGCCATGGCCCAAAGACCATCGTGGAAACCAAAACTCTCACAGCCATCGGTAGCAATCCACATGTTACCTCTGGGGTCGAAAGCAACGTTGTCAGGATTGGCGAACCAGCCGTGCGCAGAAATATCATAGGGAGACTGCTGTCCGTAGGCGCCTCGTTCAGCGGGGTTCTCAGCGTTGGGGTTCCCGCCAAGTAGAAATTGCTGCCACTGAAATTGTGCGCTTGTGTGGTCGCGATTTCCCTTTTCCCCGGGGGGCACTATTTCCAATACATGCCCGGCAGTATTGCGGGCGCGAGGGTTGGCGGTATCGGTATCACTGCGCTTCTTGTTTTTGGTCAGCATTACATAGGTGCAGTCATTGTAGGGATTCGTTTCTACATCTTCTGGCCGATCCATTGGTGTGGCCCCGAGTAGTGCGGCTGCGCGGCGCGCATCAATCATTACATCTGCTTGATTATGAAAACCATTCTCTGCGGTCAGTGGGCCCTGGCCATATATCAGCGGCAGCCATTCGCCACTGCCATCGTCGGCAAATCGCGCGGCATAGAGCGTGCCATTAACGAGTAGCTTTCGGTTTGTATCGGGATCTTCGGGCTGATAGTTATCTTGGGATACATAGCGATAGACAAATTGATGTTCATCATCATCGCCGCCGTAAGCAACGATCGGTTGTCCCGGTTTACAGACCAGGGTAAAGCCTTCGTGCTCAAAACGCCCCAAACTGGTCAGCTTGCGCGGTTTTGATTGGGGGTTATAGGGGTCAAACTCCACCATCCAACCGAATCGATTGGGCTCATGGGGTTCTACCTGAATATCAAATCGGCGGTCGTGGTCACCCCAGTTGCGATTTTCTGGTCTTATACCAAAAAGTTGATGGTTTTCGATCTCCCGGGAATCTTCGAGCTTTTTTGGGTCTCCCTGAAAAGCGCCGCCAAACCCCTCTTCAGCAATTAATACGGTTCCCCATGGAGTTTTCCCTCCTGCACAGTTACCTATGGTGCCGAGGACCTGGGTTCCGCTGGGATCTTGGCGGGTCTTCAAACGTTCGTCGCCTGCGGCGGGGCCAGTGATTTCCATTGGCGTCGTAGAAGTTATCCGCCGGTTATAGGGACTGTCAGCCACTACTTTCCAGCCCTGTTTACTTCTTCGAATTTCCACGATGGAGTGTCCGCAGGCGGCCTGTTCAATGGCCACATGCTCGGCACTCACTCCTCGGGTGGCACTGTATTCGTCGTTATAACCCGAGAACATCAGATGGGGCTGAGTGTATTCGTGATTGACACATAAAAGCCCGCGATCACTATTTTTACTTTGTATATGCAGGTACCCCAGGGTGGAACTGGTCCCCGCTGCCAAGGGCATAAATGCAATAAAATCGTTGTTGTAACCGAATCGCTGTTCCTGGCTACTGGCGCTAAGTTCTTCAGGCTGAAAAGATGTTTCCTCTTTATGTAGAGGGTCTCCCCACCTCAGCAGAACCGTGGATTTATAGCCCTCTGGTAGATGGTGTTGGTAATCCAGTCTATGGGGGATTTCTTTAAAGGTGAGGGAGTTGCGTGTGGGATTTTCACTCCCACTACAGCCGGGTAGTAAGCTGCTTACAGCACCGGTGGCGGTTACACCACCCAGGACTTTAAATAGAGAGCGGCGTGCTGGATTTTTGGGACTTTCGTTCATGACTGCTCCATATTTGGTTTCAGTATATGACGCTTTTTACTGTTAATTGCCTTGATGGTTCCTTTTAAGGCGATTGATATCTGTGTAAATAGCAGGGCTTACATCTATCGTCGCAGTACTAATTGACTATGTGATGACAAGCTTAAAAAAAATGTCACGTAAAGTTCATAGCGGCCTTCTAGTCTGCGTTCAATTCAATTAACCACCGGCAAAGTGGGAGTGGGACGCAATGAAATACAGAACTTCAGGCTTGCGGTTACTGGGAATGCCATTGGCGGCTCTGGCGACAGCCATCATTAGCGCAAATGCTATCGCAGAAAATGAGCAGGTAATGGAAACTGTGACGGTTACCGCCCAGGCAAGTAATGCGCGCAGCGACTTGGATCGACAGCGGGACGCCAATAAGGTCGTAGCGGTGCAAACTTCTGATGCGATTGGTGAACTCCCCGATGCCAATGTCACAGAAGCGTTACAGCGAATGCCCGGTGTATTTATTGCGAGAGATCAGGGTGAGGGGCGTTTTGTTGGTGTGCGGGGTATAGACCCAAATTTGAATGCGGCAACAATTAATGGCGTGAGCCTGCCCGCACCGGAAACAAACACCCGGGCGGTAGCCCTGGATGTTATTCCATCGGACTTATTGGCGAGTTTGGAGGTATTTAAAACTCTTACGCCTGATATGAGCGCAGACTCTATTGGTGGTGCCATTGAGATTAAAAGTCTGAATGCCCTGGATTATGACAGCAATCGCTACAAGTTAAGCGTAGAGAATAGCTACAGCGAGCTTCAGGAAGAGTACAGCCCCAAAGTAGCTGCGACCATGACCAATATTTTTGAACTTGATGGAGAGCGCCGTCTCGGGGTGGCCTTGGCGCTAAGTCACCAGGAGCGGGATTTTGGCTCAGATAATATTGAGACTGACGGTAGCTGGGAAGAGCTGACTGCTGAAGACGGCTCTGTAGCTAAGGGCGCGACCGAAATAGAACATCGCGATTACAGTATTACCCGGGAGCGCACAGGTCTTGCTGCCAACTTCGACCTGGACCTGGGCAGTGACTCAAGCATCTATCTCCACAGCTTGTACTCCGATTTTTCTGATCAGGAAATCCGCCAGCGCAATTCCTGGAAGCTCGATGATGAACGCGATGAGCCGGAGACTATTTCGGCCAACTCGGCAGAGTGGGAAGAGGCCGCGTTGGAGAAGTCCCTGAAGGACCGCCTGGAAGAACAGGAAATTATTTCTGCGGTATTTGGTGGCGAGCATGATTTTGAGCAATGGGGATTGTCCTATGCCTTGGGATATTCCCATGCAGAGGAATCTGAACCCAATCGACGCGATACCGATTTTGTCTTGGACTCCCTGCGTTTGGGGTATGTTGAAGCTGGTGATACTCCCCGTATGGCGGTGGGAAGTGAGGATGTTGAAGCAGTATTGGACCCGGCCAGTTATCAACTCGATGAGTTGGTCATTGAAGATAACTTTACTGAAGATGAAGAAATTAGCTTCCGTATTGATATCAGTAGAGAAATTGATTGGGCTAGCAATCCTTCAGTAGTTAAATTCGGATTACATGAGCGTCAGCGAGAAAAGGCTGGTGACTTAAATGCGACTGTATATGAAGGGTTTGGTGGGGATTACACTCTGGCGGACTTTTCTCGCAATAGTATCGATTATGGTTTGGATGCATTTGGACCTGGCGTCAATGTTGGAAGCCTGAATAGTTTTATCAATGCTAACCTCAGTGATTTTGACATAGATGAGACGGAGACCGCTTTGGCATCCGCCCGTGACTACGCAATGAATGAAGACATCACGGCCTTGTATGTGATGAATTCTATTGAGTTGGATCGCTCCCAGCTGGTTTTTGGGGTTCGCTATGAGCGCACCGAATTTACTGCTGAAGGAGTGAATGTGGCAGAGTCGGAAGAGCCCCTGCCGGGTGCCGATTTAATTGCAGAGGAGGTTTATGCCACTGAGGTTAACTACGAGCGGGACTACGACAACTTCTTCCCCAGTATTAATTACAAATTTGATTACAACGATAATGTTGTTCTCCGTGCAGCCTATTCGGAGTCCTTATCGCGTCCATCATTTGGCTATTTGAACCCCTCTCCGGCCAAAATTGAATACGATGATGGGGAACTGGAGGTTGAAGCTGGAAATCCAGAATTAGACCCTTATGAATCCCGCAATATCGACCTATCTGCCGAATACTATGCGGACGACCTGGGTATGTTCTCTGTGGGACTTTTCCATAAGAGTATCGATAACTTTATTGTTATGTCTGAGGTTTCCAGTAATACCGATTTTACCCGTTTTGTAGGGAATTTAGCGGTTGATGATGCTGAAGTATGGCAACCGATTAACGGAGACAACGCCCGTATCAGCGGTGCCGAACTGGCCTGGACCCAAGGTTTTGAAAATGGGTTCTTACTCAGGGCTAATGCAACATTAACCGATTCAGAAGCTGATCTGGGTCTCAATAGCAGTGATCGCAGTGACAAAATATCTATGCCTTCCCAGGCGGATTTTGTCGGCAACTTTATTGTAGGCTATGAACGCGATGCCTTTAGTATGCGCCTGTCAGCAGCTTTCCGCAGTGAACGCCTGCTGGAAGTAGACCTTGAAAATGAGGTCAATGACCGCTACGAAGAAGACCATTTGCAATTGGATTTGTCGGCCCGCTACCGCTTTGATAATGGCCTTCAACTCACTTTTACTGGGGTTAACCTCACGGATGAGCCTTACTATGTTCACACGTCTGGGTTTAATGGTCAGTACGAAGAATACGGTCCGACTTATGCGATTGGGTTGAGCTACAGCACTTTCTAAAATTTTAACTGGAATTTTTTGGTTAGTGTAAATTCTTACCTTGATAAAGCCCCTGCAATATTGTGGGGGTTTTGTTTTTTGCAAAAGTAATATTTTCTGTTATTTTCCGGTAAATCCTGAGCAGGTTTTATTATGCGTTTTTCAATAGTGGGTGTTTTGTCCTGCCTTATATTACTGGGATGCGATCTTGAAAAGGGTAGTCAAAGATTATCTTCGCAAAAGATCATATCTTTAAAGGGGGTGATAGCTGAACAGATTCAGCTGGTCAGTTTCCTTGAGCAGCAATACTTGTTGCTATCCAGTAAAGATAAGGGGCTGGTGCTTGTAGATGATTCCGCAGAAATACAAGTTCAAAAGGATGGCAGAGTAGAGGCACTTGTAATTCAGCCAAGAGAAGATGGTAGCTACCTGGTGGCCGCTTACGAAGAGCAGGAAGCAGAATTACATCTATATCAATTATTTACTGATCTAAACGATGATTTGCAGCTTCAACTTTTAGGAAAGCTTGAGAGTGCCAAGCCTGTGAGCGCACTCTGTTTTTCACTACAAGCAGGAAGAGATCACCTGTTTGCCATTGGAGAGGACGGACTGGGATTTGAGTACCTGCTTTCTCCCAGTGATGAGCACTGGGACTTTACCGAGATCCGCCCAATATATTTGGGGGAGGAGGTTAATAGTTGTAGCGTGGATAACCGTCGGGGGCGATTACTGGTATCACAGCCGCCTATAGGGATATTGGCATTGAATGCCGATGCAGAGCGAGATGAGGAGCGTGAGTTTTTAATCTCGGCGAAACAGCTCGGTGATGATTTCGGCAGCTTGCAACTGGATTATCAGCAGGACCAAATCTGGATTGCTGTGGAACAGGGAGTACAAGTTTTCGACTTGTCAGGAAGTGGTAGGCCCGACCAGTCTTGGACATTGCCTGCAGAAAGTCCTGCCTCTATTGCAGTTTTTGGTGATAGGTTGGCCGTGCTAAATGATAAGCAGAGTGAAATAACCTATTTCCCGATAAATAACAAGCTGACCAGCGTTACAGATAATCCGCTTGAAATTATTCCCACTGTTGCCGCCAGGGGACAAACTGACCCCGTTCACTCTTATGGTGATGCTGCTGATGATCCCGCTATTTGGGTGAACTCTCATTCGCCGGCAAACAGCCTGATTTTTACTACAGATAAAAAAAAGGGGCTCAATGTCTATCATCTGTCCGGCGGGTTAAAACAGCATTTTCCAGTGGGCAGGGTCAATAATGTCGATATCCGTAAAATTTCCCACCCTAATATTGATGCGATTGCCGTTGCCTCTAATCGTACTAATCCCGGTTTGGATCTATTTGCTATCAGTGCAATGGGCGAAGTGGAGCACCTGGGATACCGGGGTATAGGGCTTGGTGATCCCTATGGCTTGTGCCTGCAACAGGACGATAGTGGGCTTTATGCCTGGGTTTCTGATAAGGAGGCCAGCTTGCATCAGCTCAAAATCAATGTCTCTGAGTCCTCCAATAAGTTTGAGATTGAGCAGGGTATCCAGTTTGATGACTATGGACAGGTTGAAGGCTGTGTTGTGGATGACCAGTTCGGAACCCTGTTTTTTGCTGAGGAGGACCGGGGGATTTGGCGGCTGGACCTAAAGTCCTTATCAGAGGCCTCTCCAGAGTTGGTGGCAGCAGTGGATGGTGAAAAGCTGGTGGCAGATATAGAGGGATTGGCACTTTATCAGGATGGCGACAAGGGCTATCTAGTGATATCCAGTCAAGGTAATGATAGCTATGTACTATTCAGCCGTAGTGGGAATGAATTTATTACCCATTTTCGGGTTGGTATGAATTCCCAGCTAGGTGTGGATGGCAGCTCGGAGACCGATGGTTTGGCCGTTACCAGTTCAGCTTTGGGTGCGGAATATCCTCAAGGTTTGTTAGTTGTTCAGGATGGGCGCAACCGAATGCCCAGCGCAGCCCAGAATTTTAAATTGGTTGATTGGAGGGATGTCAATCGTCTGTTGTCTCACTAGTGGCGCCGGGGTTTTCAGGCTGGTTTAAATTGTTAATATTGCGGGCTCTCTGAACCAAGTATACTAGAGAGCTCGCAAGTAACACTCCAACGATATCGGCGGCCAGATCAAGTAAGTCAAAAGTCCTTGAGCGAACAAATGCCTGGCTTATCTCTTCAATCAGGGCAAAGCCAAGCACTGCGATAGCACCACAGTAAACTCTAATAAAGCCGAGCTTAAAATAAGTGGCGCGGGTGGCAAGTATCAGGATAAGGCCAAAAGTACCAAACAAGACGATATGGCCTAGTTTATCGCCATAGGGGATAGCACGGACAAGGTCAAAAAATATACTATTCGATCCGGTATTGGCTAGATAGATAATCCAAAGAATAAAAAGAAAAAACAGTAGGGCTGAAGCCTTGAGAAATCTTGGCATAATACTTATTGATACAGTTTTGTTTAATCTTGTGAAGTCTAGATGTTGATTTTATCTATATCTTATGAGAGAGGAAAGAGAGGCCTTAAAAAACTGAGAGTTAACCAGATTGTGATGGCTCAGTATCAATTATTTTTGACTTGCAGTCTTCACATAGATAGACGATTCCCCTCAGATCTTGCCACCTGCATCCGCTGGTATATTCACAGCGCCGCATCTTGTTATTGCAATTACTGCAGATAGGGGGGTGTTAATTTTCTTCTGTTCCAGTTGCCAGTTAAGACCGTATAAAGTAAGTATAATCCCAAAGGTAATGGCCATTAAAAGTTCGTCATATCGTTGAGCGTAACCCGAAAGAAAAACTGAAATAATAAGTAATATAGTGAAAAATAATAGTGAAAATGTTTTAATTAATTTATGTTCATCTTTTAATCGATTTTCAAATTCTATTTTTGCTCTATAGTCTTCACTGTATTCTTTTAGATCTTTTGCTTGTAGGTTTTTTTCTTATTTTTCATTTTTTTATTGTTTGAATCGGTGAGCTGATAGCTGTTTTTCTAGGAATAATTAATGTTGAACCTTCCTTGCTTTATCAAAAGTTAATACTCCACCCCATAGTGATAGCTTCACTATCTATTTCATCCAGAAACGTATCGCCCCCAATTTTTGAAAACTGTTCCCACTCTATCCGTAGGCTCCACTTACCCCTATAGCTATAGTTAATACCAGCACCATAAGCCCAGTGGAATCCATTGCTGCTATCGGTTAATTCACCTCTGACTGGAGTTAATTGTTCTATTAAACTTCCATCTTCAAGCTGGTATAGGATAAAAACTTCACCCTTCTGAATCTCATTGGTTTCCGCGTACCAGATGCCGGTGCCAAGTTTCCCAAATAAGCTAAATGACTCTCCCAGGGGAAGATACGCCAGGGAAAATATATTGAAAAGCTGGCTATCAAAATCAGAGAAATAGTTTAAATATTCACCATCCCCATATGAGATATGGGTATTCAGCTGGTACTTATTGAAATTTTGATAGCTGGCTTCAATTGCCAGGTAAGGTGTCCATCGAATTCCTGCAAATAGTTTCCAGGCGTTATTTTTATCATCACACTGACTGAGATCCACTTGATCTAAGCTGGCGCCAATTTGTTGAACCCGCTTCTCTGCTTCGCTACACAAGTTATTGGCATGCTGGTTACCGAAAGAGATACCAGCATATTTGTGTGAGTAGAAATCGGCGCAAGTAAGGGCAGGCAAGGAAAGTAGAAAAATAATGAATAGGGGGCTAAAGCGGTTCATGGTTTGACCTTGTTTAGCTTATATGGGGGGACCGCTGAAGCTGATTTTAGAGTGAAATTTGATTAAGGCAACCACCAAAATAATAACGTCTTTTAGATTGATCGAAGGTAGGACCTACTCTATTAACTGGATTCGGCGCCTAAAGGTAGAGTTCCCAGTAATAGTTCGCGGGAACTCTATTTAATTTGTATAAAGTTATAGGTGTCAATTAACAAAATTCAAAAAAGCCGCCCTAAACCCAGTGATAGTGTTTCTGCATTGAAGTCTACTCCAGTGGGCTCCAGTTTCTCCCACTCCAGTCTCCAAATCCAGTGATTCCTATAGATATAATTCATGCCGACCCCAACACCCCAGTGAGGGCCTTTGTGGTTTTGGGACTTGTCTTTATCGAACGTCTGAAGTTGTGCCGTGAATTGTCCATTGGATAATTGCTGGGGGATATAAAATTGAGCGGATTGTTGCTCTGATAATTTTCCTCTCCAAGCTCCAGCCCCGACTCTGGCAAACATATTTATATTAGAGTTAACAGGATAAAAACCCAATAAAAAGGCGGTCAATGAATATGTCTCAACCTGGTATGCAGCCTTTGCATACTCTCCATTTTCATTATTGGTATAAAAGCTGCTTTGCGCAGCTGAAGGTTTTAGATAGCTGATTTCAAGGGCGAGGTATCTGTTCCAACGCAAGCCGCCATAAAACTTAATCGTACTGCCGCTACTATTGCAATGAAAGCGTCCGTCTGTAGATCCTTGAGGAATCTGTGATTTTATCCGGGGGTTTGCAGATGAGCAAAATTGAGGATAAGAGGTTTCACCGAGGGTAGCCCCAATATATTTCCTGTTGGCAAAGTCAGCGCTGGTATTTGTAGCGAAAGTGAATATAAGGCTGGAAAACAAACTTGTTTTTACGGTGGTCTTAAAATTATTCATGATCTGTCCTGTGCTTTGTTTATTTTTATTTCAAGCACAGTAAAGCTAGATCAGGGCTTTTACTTCACAAGTCATTGGCGTGAGGGCCTTTAGGTATCAGGCCCTGTATTCAAAGTCAGAGTAAGCAGTTGGCTGTTAATTTCTAAATGCCAAGCTTTGCTCGCATCTCCGAGAGTCTTTTCGAATTTTCTTCCTTGGAAAGTGGTGAGCCGGGGTTTTCCTCCAGCTTTAATTGCTCTGGAGCGGTTAGTTTTTCTCCCCCCAGGACTCGTTCACATATTTTTCGATAGTGCTCAGCAAAGACCGGGTAGGCGATAGACTCGGGGTTATTGGCAAGAAAAAACCAGTTGGATTCCCGCCCTGCGTGATAGATCGCTAAGTGGCTCCAGTTGTAATTGGTTTTGGGGCTGGGGGCATTGCAGGCTTCGCGATAGGCGGCGCGTGCTTCCGGTAAACCATTCTCCCCAGCGGCGCACAGCTGCAGCATTTTATGTACGGTGGGCAGGTACTCGCTTTGCAGGATTGCTCGCTTGGCACCCTGCATAATATCCTGGGGAGCGAAAGCAAGCAGGGCCTCCAGCCAGAGGCGCTTGGCGTGGTGAAGGGTTTCAGTGTCTGGAAACGCTGCGCTGAACTGATTGTGATAATTCAGTTTAAACAGCGCAAATACTTCATTGATTGCGCGCTTCTTTTCGTTCAGCAGTTCCTGGCCCTGTTCACTACCAGTTTGTGTCTGTGAGTATGTCGCCGATTGACCGGTCGCGGGTGCGCTGGTTGGTGTTGTTGTGGGAGTCTTGTGGATTGCCATAAGAGTTTCCTATTGCCAGTTTGTTGCGCTCCGCCCACTGGTGGCGCGCGTGACGCACAAATACGGCGTCCCAGCTTTTACGTGCGGCATTTTGACCGCGCCAGTAAATAATAAATTCCGGAACCAGGGATAGAGCGAAGTCGCGATCTATCTCGCATTGGTTCATCAAATGACTCAGGCAGTCACCACTGGGCTGCCAGTTGCGGGAGATGGGTTTGGCCACCGGGTTTTTCTCAATACCCTGGCAGTAATAGGCCCACTCTTCCCGCGCATACTCGATAAACAGTTCACCCCAGCGGGCACTGTGGCCACCGCGCTCGGTCCATTTATAAATGAATTCCGGCAGCAATTCGGCAGCAAAGCGCGGATTGATGGCCAGGCGCTGTAACTGCTCCCAGGTGTGCTCGCTGGGCTGCCAGTCGCGGGACATAGCAGTGGGCTTGCGCTTTTCGATAAATGGCGTGTCCTGCTTTTCCCAGTCTTCCATAATCCAGTCATTGAACTCCAAATCCCAGGAAATGGACTGCTTGCCACTGGAGCGGTGGTAATCGAGAAAGCGCTGTAGGCCGCGACCGACAAAAGTGCTGGGGACTCCCTCGTCCGCCAGCTTGCGCAGGGTCTCATCGCCGGGTTGCCAGCCGTTGGGCAGTGGCTGCTTGCGCTGAGCCGTTGCGCGAAAAGCCTCCCACTTGCTTTTAACCTGGCGCAGGAACAGGGAGCCAAAGGAGTGGCGGGGCTCGGCGCGCTCGCGCCAGTAAGTGACAAACTCTGGCAATTGCTCCCTTACAAAGTGCTCGGGAATACCCAGTTGGGCGATACGGGCCATGGTTTCACTATCCGGCTGCCAACTGGGGGCAATGGTGTTGGCATTGCGGTTGGACGGGGTAGGGGGTGTTGCCACCGGGCGCTTGTACTCACCGGGCAGGGCGAACTTCAGAATCTCGCTACTGCCGAATGGTGCCGCCCCCAGCAGAAGGGCACCCCGGTTGCGCAAACTGGTGGCTACCCTCTGGATATCCGCTGCCTGCCAGAAGGGCAGCAGCAGATATAGCTGCTCCCCCTCGGCGGTATACCAATCCCGGCCTCCGTAGGGCTCCAGGGGAAGGAATGGAGCCAGGTCGCCAAGTGCAGTGAGCAGCACAGCTTCCTCCAGGCCGACAGTGGCAGCCAGAGAAGGAGAGATACTCAGGGGTCTTTCGGGAAGCAGGGGATGTGTCATGGCGCGATAATAACATTCCGGCGCATCGCATGCGCGATCATTGGCGAATCCTCAGCCTTTTCCTGCCCCTGGTGCCAACCACTAAGCTGAAGGATGAATTGACTGCGAAATTTCGGCGGGCGGTGCGCTGCCAACGGTTGCCTTCCCCTAGCGGTAAGGTTGTAACTTTGTCGCTGTAATTGGTGTTGCGGGAGAGCAAGATGACGAAGGAGCAACAATCTGCGCCAACGGTGTTCCGTTTGAGTGGAGTCAATTGTGCCGGTTGTATCAACAAAATTGAGACTGCGGTTAAGGCCGTAGCCGGGGTGACTGATGCCCGGGTAAACCTGTCCGATAAAATCCTGTCGGTATACGGCCCGGCGGAGGCTGAATCCTGTATCGAAGCCGTCCGAGGCGCGGGCTACGGCGCTGAACTCCTGCGAAGTAGTGAACGAGAGCAGCGCGCGGAACAGCGGGAGCAGACACAGCGGCACTACCGCCAGCAGTTGTGGCGCTCGGCATTTGCTCTGGGCGTGGGCGTGCCAATGATGGCTTGGGGGCTGATCACTGACAAGGTATCGGTGAATACCCCTGCGGAGCAGCTGGCCTGGGGTGCTATGGGGCTGATTACCCTGGCAGTGCTGGTCTTCTGTGGCGGTAACTTCTTCAGCGGTGCCTGGAAGGCACTGCGCCACCACAATGCCACTATGGATACGCTGGTGGCCCTGGGCACGGGAACGGCCTGGCTCTTCTCCATGCTTGTAGTATTGGTCCCCCATCTCTTACCGGAAGCGGCACGACATGTGTATTTTGAGGCCAGTGCCATGATTATTGGCCTGATCAGCCTCGGCCAGGCACTGGAAATTCGGGCTCGCGGGCGCACCAGTGCCGCAGTGGAGAAGCTGTTGGAGCTCCAGGATACATCCGCGCGGGTATTGAGAGACGGCCGAGAGGTGGATCTGCCTATCGAGCAGGTGCAGCAGGGAGACCAGCTGCGCGTCCGCCCCGGCGAGAAAATTCCGGTGGATGGTACTGTGCTTGAAGGGCGCAGCCTGGTAGATGAATCCATGCTCACCGGGGAACCAGTGCCGGTGAAAAAGGCGGAGGGTGACAGCCTCGCCGCCGGCACCCTGAATAAAAATGGCAGCCTGTTGTTTCGCGCAGATAAAGTGGGTTCCGACACCCGCCTCGCGCAGATTATCGAGATGGTAAAGAATGCCCAGAGCTCCCGGGTACCTATCGCGCGCTTGGCGGACAAGATTTCCGGCATCTTTGTGCCAGTGGTGATGATTATTTCCCTGGTGGCCGCACTGGTTTGGTTCAACTTGGGCCCCGATCCTCGGGTTGCCCATATGTTAGTAGTACTGACTTCGGTGCTGATTATCGCCTGTCCTTGTGCCTTGGGTTTGGCGACTCCCATGTCGGTTATGGTGGGGGTCGGCAAAGGTGCCGAGTACGGTGTATTGGTGCGCAACGGCAAGGCCCTGCAACAATCCTGCACTCTGGATGTCCTGGTTGTGGATAAAACCGGGACTCTCACCGAGGGTTCTCCGCGTCTGACAGATATCGATAGTGATGGCGACAGTGATGAACTGCTGCGTTTAGTGGCGAGCCTGGAGCAGGGCTCAGAGCACCCCTTGGCTGAAGCCATAGTGACGGCAGCTCACGATAAAAACCTTGAATTGCAGTCTCCAGCCAACTTTGAAGCCATCACAGCTCACGGTGTGAGTGGTGATATCGGTGGCAGTCGCGTGCTGTTGGGGAATACCAAGTTAATGCAAAAGGAGGCTGTTTCCCTGGATGCCTGGAGTGAGCGGGCAGCCAAATTGGCCGAGGTGGGGCGCACGGTGATGTACGCCGCCGTGGACGGCAAGTTGCGGGGGATTATTGCTGTAGCCGATCCGATTCGCGCTGATGCGCAAGCTGCAATCGAGCGACTGAACAAACTGGGTTTACGCATTGAAATGCTTACCGGGGACAATCACGGCAGTGCCGAAGCGGTTGCCCGGCAGCTGGGTATCGATCGAGTTCACGCAGAGCTATTGCCGGAAGATAAAGAGGGGATAGTCGCTGAATTGCAAAAAAAAGGCGAGCGAGTGGGTATGGTGGGTGACGGGATTAACGATGCCCCGGCCCTGGCGCGGGCCGATGTGGGCTTTGCGATAGGTGCCGGTACCGACGTTGCTATTGAGAGCGCCGATGTCACCCTGATGCGTTCCTCCCTGCACGGGGTTGCCAATGCCGTGGAGTTGTCCCGGGCCACTTTGCACAATATCAAGCAAAACCTGTTTGGAGCTTTTATTTATAACACTCTGGGTATTCCCATCGCCGCCGGTGTCCTCTACCCGATTACAGGTATGTTACTGAGCCCCATTGTTGCCGGTGGTGCTATGGCGCTTTCCTCCCTGACGGTGGTCAGTAATGCCAACCGCCTGCGCTTCTTTAAACCATCGGAGACTCGCTAAATGGCTGAAGTTCTCGTAAATATCGTCGGTGTGCTGATGATTCTGGCTGTTATCTGGTGGTTTTGGTTGGGGCCAAAAAGAAGTGCCAGTAAGGCGACACCGAGTACGGATAATTTACAGATTCTGGTTAAGGGTGGAGTTTACGAACCGGATCTTATCCGCCTGCCCGCCGGTCGCACAGCGACTTTGCATTTTCACCGGGAGGACCCAAGTCCCTGCTCCGAGTGGGTATTGTTTCCAGACTTGGAAGTCAGCGCTCAGCTTGCCCTGAACCAGGACACCTTGGTGGAAATACCAAAAGCCGAGCCGGGCGAATACCCGTTCAACTGCCAGATGCAAATGTATCGGGGCACATTGATACTGGAGTAACAGTAAATGTGATTCTCTTTGGGGGTGTAATAATTCCCCGGGCCAAGACGACATAGATTTAACCAATACCCCAGAGCCGCCTTTCACCTGTATGGAGAGAGGGGCTCTGGTCAGGCTGGTGACTAAGCTCTAATTTGTTAAGAGGTCGTCAACAAATGTCATTTCTTCTTCGAAAACTTCCCTTCGCCCTGGTGGCCATCGCCTTTGCGCTTATTGCGGCGGCGCTTTTTTCCGGCCAATGGGGTGGTATCAAGCGCGTATTTGAATTTTACGGTGTCACTAATGAGGAGGTGCTTTCCTCTATACGTTTACTGACTGCCATTATTTTTTCAGTCGCCGCTATTTTGGGGGCGCTCGTCCTTCGCTTTGAGCGGGTTGTTAAGCCCCTGGCAATCCTTCTGATTTTAATATCGCTAGTGCCCCTACTGAGTCTTCTTGGCAGCGGCCATTGGATCGACTCCCTGGGCGGCTTTCCGGCAATTGGCTCAGGACAGGGGATAATTAAGTACTTTGCCCTGTTAACCTTGGGTATTACCTGGTTGTATCGGGATTCGTTGAGTCCACTAAAGCTGATATGGCTCAATTATTTCCCTGTCGGCTTGGTATTACTCTGGATTGGTGGGATGAAATTCACAGCGCTTGAGGCTGAGGGGATTGAAGGTCTGGTAAGCACTTCGCCACTGATGTCGTGGTTATACAGTGTATTTAGCGTGCAGGTGGCCTCAAATCTTATCGGTATATATGACTTGATTGCGCTGGCTATCCTCGCCTTGGGTATTTATATCCGGCAGCTGTTTTGGCCGGGACTATTGCTTTGTGCCGCAGTATTTATAACAACCCAGACCTTCCTCTACTCCTACCCAGGCAGTTGGGTAGCTCCCTGGCAACTTAGTTCCAGCGGTATTTTTATTATTAAAGACCTGTGGTTTATCGCAAACCTAATATTAATCCTGGGCTTTAGAAACTCCATGATTAAATCTTAAAGCTGATGGGGTCAAAGAGTTGCTCTGAGGCCCCAAAATATCGGTTTTGATTCATTGGGGATACTATTTGTAAGTTATCGAAAGGTAGCATTTTCTGTGGACTCAGAGATATCTGGTCGGCATGAATTCAGTAAAGTGAAAGCTTTAAAAAACTAATATTTTTAATTGTCATTGGAAAACCCTCTGCCCGATTAGTTATAGAAGAAGTATTGGCCGTTGTTTTCTAGGTTTTTTCTATTTCAATTTTGTCGTGGGTGCACCGTGTTTTTTTGCCGGTAAGCGATAGGTGGAGTTAGTTAGGGTTTCATATTGATTTCTGGGAGGATTTAAGTGTGAAATTCATAGTTCTTCCATATTTTGTTTTTATATTTTTATAAGCGGTATATTCGGATTTATACCTGGCTGCCCTTGCTGGAATAAAATACCACTAAATGTCGCTTTTATTGATTTTATGTTGCAGTAATTGCCCGAAATTGTGGTCTTATTTTTTGTTTTGGGTCGTCATTTTTCTATTTTTTAAGAAATTATTTTGTCATTATTTATGTTTTTATTTTTGTGCTTATATGGAACTTTTAATGGGATGGTATTTATTAAAAATTAGACTTATCTTTCGGTGACACGCTAAAAGTTGTTTGTTTAAATTATAAAAATAATAGGAACCGTGCCAATTAGTGGTGGTCCATAACTCTGTCGCTAGCGTTGCAGGATTTACATCCTCTAAAAGTAAAAATTTGTGTTCAGCTGGGGAAGGAAGTTGAGCGCAAAGTAATAAATGGGCAGAGATATGATTCTACGTAAGAAAAAATTAGCATCCGTATTTAAACAACCGATAGTCAATCGCACATTAATGGCAGTGGTATTAGCCGGTGCCAGTTCTAATGCTTTCAGTCATGGTTATGTTGAGGCCGCTGACGGTGGTGTAGCTTCTGCGCGTGGTACCCTGTGTAAATACGCATTAGATACCGGTGAAATGAACTTGAATTGCGGTGCAGTTCAGTGGGAACCACAGAGTATTGAAGGTCCTGAAGGCTTTCCCGATAGCGGCCCTGCCGATGGGCAAATTGCCAGTGGAGGAAGCAGTGCCTGGTCTGAGCTTAATGAACAGACATCTGATCGCTGGGTAAAAAATTATATTAGCTCCGGTTGGCAAACCTTCAAATGGTACTTCACCGCCAACCATGTAACTCGTGATTGGAAATACTATATTACTAAAGAAGATTGGAATCCGAATTCAGTCTTGACTCGCGATCAATTTGATCTCGACCCATTCTGTGAGATAGATGGCAATTATGAACAGCCAGATGTAAATACAACTCATGAGTGTCAGGTGCCGGATCGCGAGGGCTATCATGTAATTCTGGCTGTTTGGGATGTAGGTGATACGGTTAACGCTTTCTACAATGTTATCGATGTAGAGTTCGATGGCGATAATGTCACTAATACCGAGTGGAGCGCTGCGGGTACCATCAATCCGACGCAGGACTTGAATGTTGGCGATAAAGTATATACCCGCGTATTTGATGGCTCAGGTGAAAACTCATCTTACAGCACTGTTTTGGAAATTGCCTCCGAAGAGCAGGGCATCGCTGAAAACTGGTCACATGATTTGGCTGAGTTGATTAATGTAGAGCAGACCGATATCCGCGCCGGTGATTTCGATGGTGATAATAGTTTTGAGCCTCTGTACGGTATCAACCGCATTTATCTAAAAGATGGCAGTGGCCTGGAAAATGTCGAGATCGGTTACGAGTTGAGCGAAGAAGAGCCCAACTATGAAGTAACGGTAAGTGGTCTTGAAAGTGAATACACAATTACAGGCGGTGCTATTTCTCTAGACTTGGCTCTCAGTGCTACGGGAGATGTCAGCGTTGAGGTTACAGTGGTAAATCATGGCGGTGATACTCTATCAAGCTATAGCAATAACATTGATGATGGTGATACTGCCAGTACTAGCTTGACTCTCTCAGAGACTGTAGCAGGGCACCACATGGTTGTAGTGGTGGTAAAAGATCGCGATGGCAACATGGTTGATCAAAATACCCTGAACTTCTATCTGGTTGAAGATACCTCAGATGATGACTCCTCTAATGGGGATGATGACTCCTCGAACGGCGACGACGACGCTTCTAATGGTGACGACGATAGCTCCAACGGCGATGACGACACCTCTAATGATGACGACGATACTTCAAACGGAGACGATGATAGCTCCAATGACGATGACCAATCCTCGAGTGATCAGGATTATGATTATGTCTTCCCTAGAGGCCATAGAAACTATGCTGCGGGCACCAAAGTCCTGGGCCGTGATGGTAATGTCTACGAGTGTAAGGACTCTGCTTACTCCCACTACTGTAAGGAAGTGAGAAGAGGTGCAAAACAGTTCGAGCCGGGTGTTGGCGGGAACTGGGAGATACTCTGGGAAAGACTGTAATTTGTTCCCGATAAGATAAAAAAGGCCCCTTTTGGGGCCTTTTTTATAGGTAAATTAGTAGGTGAAAAATGGCCTTTTAGGGCAGAGGTTCAAGCTTGGTAATAACTTAAAAACATCGCAGCGGTGCGCTCGGCCAGTGCCTCTTGCTCGGCGGAGCTCGGTGGGCCAGAGAGTTGAAGTAACTGAGGCCAGTAGCAACCGCCCTTAATCAGGTTGTGAATCTGCCCACTGGCGACCTCTATGTCGAGAGACTTTAGTCGCCCATCAGCTACGGCAGATTTGATCCAGCGCTGCACCCCGGTTTCATGGGCCTTATATTTTTCCATTTCCTTCTGTAGTGCTTCCGGCTGGTGGAAGAAGTAGTCGAAGGCCATGCGGTTAAGCTCAATATACTGCGGGTTGCAGATCGTTTTTATTTCCTGCTCTAACAGTGTGTGGAGTTGTGATTGCATATCACTATCCGGGTTGTAGTCACAACCGGAGGGCTGGGTGGCCTGCTGCCAGAGTTCACCGATCAAATGCATCACCAGGGCTTCTTTACTGGAGAAGTGGTTGTACACGGTGCGTTTTGATACCTGTGCTCGGGCTGCCAGCTCGTCCATACTCGTGCCCTGCACTCCCAGCTCCTGAAAAGCCTGCTTGGCGGCATCAATAATAGCTTGGCGTTTCAGCTCACTTCTGGTTGGTTTCTTTTCAGTCATGGGTATCTCTGTGAAATCTGGGCCGGGGGATTCCATTGCCGGCAAGTTACTTCTTACGCAAATTTTACACTATATAGTTTACTTTCATATAGTTAGTTTATACACTGCACTGTATAGTTTACATGGTAAGTGAAATGAAGAAGCGCTGGTGGATTCTGGCAGGAGTGATTGTTATGTCGGTAGGTCTCTTTGGTAGCTGTACAAATCAACCCGAGAAGTTCCGCAACAGTGATACGGACTACAAAGTCAGTAGTGGCGGTATAGTTGAGATGATCGGCGCCTACATTAAGGCGGATCGCGCAGCCCCCGCACCGGTGAAGCCTATTCCATTGCGACAGATTCCCGCTGCGGAGCTGGCTGCCCCAGTCGCTGAGAGTGCCGTATATCGCCTCGGGCACTCCACAGTACTGATTCGAATGGATGATCAGTATGTTTTGACAGATCCGGTATTTAGCAAGCGGGCATCCCCGGTTCAGTGGATGGGCCCGAAGCGCTTTCATCCATTGCCCATAGAGATTCGAGACTTGCCTTCGATTAAAGCGGTCGTTATCAGCCATGACCACTACGATCATTTGGACAAAAATAGTATTCGCGCACTCAAGGATAAAGTAGAGCAATTTATCGTTCCTACCGGGGTGGGAAGTCGTTTGCGTAACTGGGGAATTCCGGCCGAAAAAATTGAGGAGTTGGCCTGGTGGGAATCGTTTGCCCTGGGCAGTTTGCACTTTACCGCGACCCCGGCTCAACATTTTTCCGGGCGTGGACTAACGGATAAAGACTCAACATTGTGGGCCAGCTGGGTAATTGAAGGGCGCGAGGGCCGTATATTCTTTAGCGGTGACAGTGGCTATTTTAGTGGCTTTCGTGAAATTGGTGAGCGATTTGGTCCGTTCGACCTGACACTGATGGAAACGGGTGCTTATAACAAGCTTTGGAGTTCGGTTCATATGATGCCCGAAGAGAGTGTACAGGCACATCTCGATCTCAGAGGGCGAGCAATGTTACCTATCCACAATAGTACTTTTGATCTTGCTCTGCATGACTGGTTTGAACCATTCGAGCGTGTAGAAATTGCTGCGGAAAATCGGGCTGTAAAGCTGTTAATACCGGTGATAGGTGCACCGGTAAAGTTGAGAAATCCATTGCCAACCAAATCCTGGTGGCGGGAACTTTTAGTTGAAAAAACTAAATAAGTTATCGCTTAAGTTGTGGCTAGGTAAATATAAGTTATACATCTTTTGTTCGTTTAAATTTTTTCCAATATTTAAATATTTAAGTGGCTGTACTATGAAGTCAAAAACTGTATTAATCACAGGTGCCTCTTCAGGGATTGGGGAGGCGTTTGCTTATGAGTGTGCGAATAAGGGAACTCATTTGGTTCTCGTTGCTAGATCTCAAGCGGGCTTGGCAGAAGTCAGCAAGAAAATTAAAGAGAAATATCAGGTCCAAGTGTCCTTAATTGCTATGGATTTAAGCGTAGAGGGGGCTGCACAGAAATTATTTCAGAAAACGAAAGATAAAGGACTTGATGTAGATATTCTTATTAATAATGCTGGATTTGGGAAATGGGGCAATTTTGAGGATTTTGACCTTCGAACCTATAAAAGGATGCTGCAACTCAATATTAGTACATTGACAGAGCTTTGTTACCTATACCTTGATGGTATGAAAAGTAAAAGATCTGGAGGAATTATAAATGTCGCCTCAGGTGCGGCCTTAATGCCAGTGCCCTATGCAGGCGTATATTCTGCATCCAAAAGTTATGTCTTGAATTTTTCAGAGGCTTTATATAACGAATTGGAAGGTACAGGTATCACAGTAACTTGTTTATGTCCTAGTGGAACTAAGACAAACTTTGCGGCAGTGGCAAATAATGATGTAAGTGTTGATGAAAAACAGTATGAAAGTGCGGAGCATGTAGCCAAAGTAGGGTTACATGGATTTCTTGCCAACAGAAGCTATGTGCTTTCAGGGAAGCAAAAGGTATTACTTAGTATCTTGCCTCGAATCTTAAGTCGCGCTAAGTTATTAAAATTATCTGGGAATGTATTTAAAAAGATAGTGGATAATAAAAAAACAGAGATAGTTAAAGGCCGTTAAGTGATTTCCTGGAAGTACTTTGAGGATAGCCTAGATTGTTTATGCCAGGGCTGTCTTTTGAGAGATTTATATTAGAATAGATTTTTATAGGTTTTGTGATTTATCTTGATTTCCTTACTTTTTCTTTTAAAAATAAGTAGGCTGCCAACCCCAGTTGTCACACTATTAAACCCAGGTTCTCTTTCTTTTAGATCAGTCTTCGTTGGAAGTAGTGGTTGATGTCCATCTCTCAGGCTCAATTATATGCAGAAAACGGGTAAAAGTATCTTTTGGCCTTTTCAGGCCTCTCGAAGAGAGTGTACAGCGCATCTGGAACTTGGTGGGGGAGCAGTACTGCCTATCAACAATAGTACTTTTGATCTTGCCCTACACGATTGGTATGAACCCCTGGAGCGCGCACAGGCGGCAGCCAAAGATCAGGGTGTCACTTTGGTAACGCCTATCATTGGAGAGGCTGTTCGCCTGCAATCTCCCAAAGCAACAAAGGCTTGGTGGAAAGATGAGATGGCTACGGATTTACGCCTGGTGAGTGAGTAGAGAGGTTCTGTGAAATTGCTATTAGTAGCTGTGTGCCAGATAGGTGTTGGTATATTTTCTGTAGGCGAGCTGGAGGTAAATGCCAGCTCGTTTTTTAGTTTTCCACCTTACTAAGTGCCCTTGGCCTAAGGTTCTGAAGAGCAATTATCGTCCTCTGTGATCATATGTAAAAGATAACCTGTACTCCTAACAGATATACGTCCTTCTCTAACGCAGCTTGGAAATCCGTAATTAAAAGCAGCAGTGATTACTGTGTCAGGGGTTCCAGTTGCATCACTATAATAGCTGGTAGATAAAGTGAAGCTTCCGGGAGCTATTCCTTTGAAGTTGTCTATAACGTCTTTTGGTATTTCAATTGGTGTGTTATTTAGGGCAAAAACAAGGTTTTTGACGGTTTTTGTAGTATTCGAAAACTCAGGTTTTAAATATACATCAAGTCTAAGAGTCCCGATTTCTGTCCGGAGAGTTTTGTAATAACTTATCCTGTCCCACCATCTTGGATTTTCCTGTGAGGTGAATGCCAACGGGGAAAAGAAAATTAGTGTGATAACTATATTTTTCATTTTTTGTAAATACAATTTTTAATTGTATGCTAATTGAGCTTGAGTTCTGCTAGTTGCCGATTTATCGCCGCCGTTTTACTTTTATCCTGATTGCGAGAAATTTCTAGAGCTTTCTTCAAAACATCAGAAGCCTCTGAAATTTCATCATTCTGTTGTAACGCCTGGGCCAAACTTTGGTGGGCATCAATAGAGTTTGGCCGATATTCCACCCATCGCCTTGCAACACTGATAGCTTCTTGGATGCGACCATCCTTTAGTAACAAACTGGTGATATAGCTTAATTTGTTAACATTTCTCCAACGTGTAGCCCTGGGTAAAATAGGAAAGCCATATTTCTGTGAGAGTGATTGGTAGAAATGATCGATATTTTGTAAGGCGTCACCAGGCTGGGATATCAATTCTCGATAATTTGCGGACCATTCTTCGTGGGGATAATTAAGCTCGATAGCCGATAACGCGGCTTTTATAAAGGCACCGTAATGGTTTTCATTGTTAATAATTTCTATTTTTAATTTGAGGTTCTCTTTTGCGTAAGGAGAAAGTTTGGTGTTAATTTGACTTAAGATTTTTTCATAGCGCTTATCTTTACGCATATCACTGTCAGCCATCGCGAAATAAAAAGCATTGATCTTGTTTGATGAGGTCTGCATGCTTGTGGTTATTTCATTAATAAAAGTACTTTCTGAAGTGGGCCCCATACCAAATATGTCAGCTGCAGATAAAAAGAAGTAAGACTGAAACAATCCAGGTATGTTAGTTAGGGCGTAGAGAGGAAAGATACTGCTAGTTGAGACACCAATAATCATTCTATTGTTGAGTGCGCGGTAATTGCTTTCTAAATATGGGAATAGTTCTTCAGTTAGAAAATTACTATAGGTCTCAGGGTTTCCCAGGGCGCTAAATTTCTCCTCAGTGGTATGCTTCCACATTCTATGTAGGTAGGTTTCCGGTTCATCACCGCCATCATTAAGGCTGATTACAATACTTTCCGGCATACGTTCTACGTTACTTAGATGCTTTACTACCCCGGTTAAGGCGTGGAAAAATTCTTTGCCGTGAGTGCCATTAATAAAGATAACCGGGTATCTATGCTGCTTTGATGCTTGATGGAACGTTTGCGGTAAATATATGTTGATTGGTATTTCACGACTCAAGATTCTGGATGAGAAAAGAATTTCATCACCATAACTCAGGTGTTTGGTCGTGCTAACAGAAGAGTGGCTCTGTGGGCTTTCAGGTTCTGCTGATAGTCCCACACACAGTAAAGAAACTGCGATTAACAGTATTCGGGGAAAAATCATATCACCGGCATCCTTGCTGAATTTAAATTTTTTTAAAAAGGCGATTAAGATCTATTAGATGCTATGACAGATTGAGGGGGTGGTAAAGTTGGTTACAGCTGATGCGAAGTGGTACAACTTGTATAGATATAAAAGTTGGATTTTTTCAAAACCAAGCTCTAAACCCCAGTACCCATACGGTTGAGTCCACATCCTCACCTTCTTCACGGGCGAAATCAGCGGCATTGCCCACTTCCCGTTCATAGTGGACGCCAATATAGGGTGAGAATTTCCTGGTGACTTCATACATGAGCCGAAAGCCGACTTCCGCTTCCGATAAGCCGGAGCCGCTACCTCGGGCCTCATCGTTCTGCCCAAAAAAGTTCAGCTCGATACGTGGGACCAGGTTCCAGTCCTGTGCCAACTTTATTTCATACTCGCCTTCCAGGCGAAATGCAGTACTGCCATGTTCTCCATAGAAAAATACTGCATCCATTTCGAATTTGTAGGGAGACTCTCCAGTAATACCCACAGCAGCCCAATTCCGGCTGGTAGTCTCCAGATTAAAATCGTGGCGAATTCCAATTAGGAAATTCCAATTTGCCGAAATTGCCCGGCTATAGAGCGCCCAGAGTTCATTTTTTTCGATTTCCCCACTGCTTCGCTCGTAGTCAACTTCGGCAACAAACTTATTTTGCTCTCCTCCATAGCTGAAGTCTCCCTCGATTTCCCCGCCGTTATCACCTCGTAGTTCCACATAGTCGAGGCTGACTTCAGCCATGGGTTCTTCTTCGTTATCCTCGCCAGAGGACTGGTAGCTATGGTGCTGATGCTGAGAGTCTGCCTGCCCATAGCCGGTCTGGGCAGCAAGTATCCATAGTGTTACTGCTATCCATGAAATATTCTTAAACAATGCGCACCTCCCGATACATACCGGGCCTCTGGTAAAGCATTTGACTGTGCAGAGCCCAGCGGCCATAGGTGTCGGCGCTGACCAAGTAACTGATGCTTGATCCGGGTTGTGCGATCACCGTGTGCTTGCGAGGTAAATACTCTCCGTCGCCGGTTTCCAGCTCACTCCAAAAACCGTGTAAGTGCATGGGCTGTGGAAGCGTGGTGTCATTGACCAGGGTAATACGCAGGCGCTCCTGGTGCCGAAATAATAATGGGCTGGCATCGCGAAATTTTTCACCATTTATTGACCAGAGATAGCGCTCATAATTGCCGGTCAGGTGTAACTGTAATTCCCGCTGTGGCTCCCGTTCATCCTGGGTGGGTTCACTGCTGCGCAAGTCACTGTAAGTTAGTACACGGCGGTTATAGCGATGTTTATGGTTTCTGAGTCCTACACCGGGATCAGAGATGCCGTTTACTGGCGTCAGCGCGCGGTGATCCACCCTGAATCCGGATTCACTTCGCTGGTGAATAATAGGGCTATTACTACCGAGCCCCGCTGCAGCGAGGTTCCCGTAAAACCATCCCCCCTCAGTTGCATCGGGCAAATTGGAATGTTTTTCGGTGTGAGCAGTTTGGGTTGTTTTAAAGTGTGTGTCTGTCTCTTCGGTTTTTCTCCCTAGTCCCAGATCTTGCCGGGTGAGCACTGGGCGGTGATCCATCGCGGGAATCTCTGCGCTCAGACGTATATCACTTGTCAGTGTGCCTCGCGCATAGCCACTGCGGTCCATGGACTGCGCAAATATACTGTAGGCCTGTTCACTCTCTGGCTCGACAATTACGTCATAGGTTTCGCCGCTGCCAATACGAATTTCATCGACGCTAATGGGCTCGACATTTTGTCCATCGGCCGCCACCACCTTCATTTTCAGGCCGGGGATACGCAGGTCGAATAAGGTCATCGAAGCTGCGTTAATTAATCGCAGGCGAACCCTCTCACCAGGTTTAAATAATGCAGTCCAATTGGTATCGGGTGTATGCCCGTTAATCAGGTAGGTGTAAGTCTCGCCTGTGACCTGGGAGATACTGCGGTCGGAAAGCTGTTTCCAGTTCCATTGATGCCGGTCCCGCCAGGTTTGTGCGACACCTTTTGTGCGCACCTCACGCCATAAATCTGTAGCCGTGCGCTGTTGCCGGTTGTAGTAGTCTGGGTCTTTTTTTAGATGGGTATAAATAGTTTGGGGAGATTCATCGCTCCAATCGGATAGGACAACAACATAATCCCGCTCGTAAGAAAATGGTTCTGGAGATATCGGATCAATGACTATTGCCCCAATTAGCCCCCGCTGTTGTTGAAACCCGGATTGGCTGTGATACCAATAAGTACCACTTTGGCGCACAGGGAATCGGTAGCGAAATGTTTGCCCGGGTTGAATGCCGTTAAAGCTCAACCCCGGTTCGCCGTCCATATCGCTGGGTACCCTAACACCGTGCCAGTGTAGGGAGGATTTGTCGGGTAATTGGTTGTGGACATTCAGGGTGACGGTTTCCCCTTCCCGCCAGCGCAAAATGGGGCCCGGTAGACTGCCATTAATGGTAAGGGCTTGTCGTTCGCGCCCGGTAAGATTTACCTGGCGGTAACTGATGGATAAATCAAAGTGATTACCGCGCAGGGTTGTTGCCGAAGCTGTAGGCGAGTTTGGGCGCGAACTGTGGGATAACCCCAGCAGCAGGGCTCCCGCTCCGAGACCTGTGACGAAAGTACGCCTCGATACGGCGTCGGTGCGGAAGCTCTCTGTCATCGATGTCCCTTCTAAAACTGCTCCTGTGCCGTATTGATTTCGGCGTAAATTTCGCTGCTGCCGTCTTTGTTAAGCAGCATTACCTGATAGGGCGTAAAACGGTCGCCCACTTCCATACCGGGGCTGCCCAGGGGCATACCTGGCACTGCGAGGCCAATGGCATCTTGCGGTGGATTCTGCAAGAAACGCTGTATCAGCTTTGCAGGTACATGCCCTTCAAAAACATAGCCCTGTTCTGACACTGTGGTGTGGCAGGATTGGTAGCGCGGAGAGATATGGTGCTGCTTTTTCACGCCGTTAAGGTCTTCGACATCCTTTGCTACGATGTCAAAGCCACTTTGTTGGGCATGCTCAACCCAAATTTTGCAGCAGCCGCAAGTGGCGGATTTGTAAGTGGTCAGGCTCACAGATTCCTTTTTGGGGTCTGAAGATTCGGCACAGGCATTTAATGCCAGGGTTGTGAGTAGCGCCGCAATAGCGACCAAAATTGAACGGTTCATATGAACTCCGATGATGAGATTTAGGGCGCACACAGGCGTGCGAGCATTTATAAAAAATATTTGGAGTAAAACTGGGGAGTGCGCGTATGCCTAGGCATACGGGGCCCGTTAAGTGCGGAATATGGGTGGGCGCAGTGCCATTTCCGGATCTGGAGAGGAATTAAATTCCCGGTAGGCAGTTACAAGTAGATTGCGGTTGTATACAAGGATTTTATATTGAGTGTTTACCGCAGAACTGGTGCCAGGCCCTGCACAGCAGCTGCACTCAGCAGTACAACTGGAGGGGTGGCTGTCGCTGCAGTTCTCAAGGGTTGCTTCGTCGCAGTGGGCTTTTTCTTCTGCAGCGATGGATGCCGCTGGGGATTCGTGTGTTTCCGCACAGGATGACGCAACTGCCTGGCCGCCGAAGGCCAGCAGTAGTATGAGCAAAAATAGGCGCAAGATCCCGGTGTGCATGGCGGTATTCAAAAAACAAGCCAGCCCGCAGTGTATGGGCTGGCCTCTGCCGGTGCAACTTTCCCGCTTGCGGGATGGCGGGTTAAGAGCGGCCCAGGGGTAGGCGGAAGTCCTGGTGTCGCAACAGGTCCGGCCCACATTCGAGGCGCTCGAGCCAGCCCAGGAAGCGCTCTTTGACATCGCCTGAGGCAAAGTAACCGCCGTGCTGGGGCACAATCATTGCGGGGTTGAGTTCCCGAATCATTTTGGCCCAGAGACGACAGGTCCAGTTCCCGCCCATATAGCGGCGGTGGAACCCTTCCATCGACGGCAGGTGCTCGTCGAAATCTTTGACTTCGCCCTCCTCACCACCGAGTGAGGCACCGATATCGCCGGAAAATAATATGCGGCTGACCGGATCATAAAAACTGAAGTTGCCACAGGAGTGCATAAAGTGTGCTGGCAGCGCCCAGATCTCGCTGTCGCTGAAGGGGATAATTTCTCCCTTGTCGTCCAGAGGCATGATGCGTTCCTGCCAGCGTTCAGCACCGGCACGCGAGGCGACAAAGCCGGAAACCAGGTGTGGCAAAAACCGCGACCACAGCTTCGACACTGCCACCTTACAGCGCGAATGCAGCATCCAGCGCGGCAGCGAGGCGATAATATCCGGATCCTGGTGAGAGGCCAGGATCAGGTCCAGTTCGCTCAGGTTCAAATGGCGGCTGAGCTCAATGGTGAGGTGTGTGTAAGTCAGATCGCCGCCGGGATCGATAAGCGCCCCTTTGGTGCCGCGGCGAATAACAAATTGATTGGCCTGTACCCCATCGCTGCCATTCTGCTCTTTAACCAAATCGCCGAACCGCGCAACCAGGTGGTGACCTTTTTCAAATAGGATGTCCACGCCGCGACTCCTCTTATTGGACTTGGCCGAGGTATTGAGTGAGCCTCTCCTTGTTTATGGCGATGGTGGCATTCATGCCTTCGGCATGCTTCTTGGCTTCTTCCAAGTTGGTTGCCTTACCTACCTGAATTACCCCAACCATACCCAGCGGCAGATGTGGGTCGCACTGGTATACGTAGACACCTTCCTGGTTCAAAGTGACAGTCACCTTTTCTCCCATGCTGCCATTCCAGGTAGCGCCCTCGGCAGGGGACAAAACTGAGTGAGTGTTGTGGGCCGCATCAGTGGGCAGGAAGGTGACAGAATCGCCCGGTGCTACTGCGAGAAATGCCGGTTCAAAAGTCATCATGCCGTCCTTGCCCTGGTTCAGCATCTTAACTTCGTGATCCGCAGCCAGGGCGGAGGTCGAGGCCATGGCGAGCGCCAGAATCGCGCCGCGAAGAGTAATAGACGACATACTTACTTCCTGTTCGATGGTTAGTCAGTGTTGTTCAGCGCCTCCCCATTAGTGGGTAGAGGCAGCGGCGGATGTTATCTCGGAGGGGGCTGGGTGAATTGATCTAGATCAATCGCGTAGATAGACCAATTAGAAGGAGAAGATGCCAATAGAAGGGATCCGTGTAGGAGAGTCATTTTAGACTGCTGAGCACCACCCGCCTCGGCCGGATAAGGGGTAAACTGTGCGCCGATCAATTCTGTGACTTTTCGGGAGAGTGCTTTGGCCACAAAACGTAAAACTGCCTACGTGTGTAATGAATGCGGCGCTGACTACACCAAATGGGCAGGGCAGTGTAGTGCTTGTGGCACTTGGAATAGCCTATCGGAAGTACGCCTGGGACCGGATCACAAAGACAGTCGCGCCGCGAATTTTACCGATGCACAAAGTGGTTACGCCGGTTCCGCTGGTGCTGGCAAAGTACAAAAACTATCGGAAATCGACCTCAGTGAATTGCCGCGTATTCCCACTACGGCCTCGGAACTGGATCGAGTGCTAGGCGGCGGACTGGTGCCGGGCTCCGTTGTATTGATCGGCGGCCATCCCGGTGCCGGGAAATCTACTGTTTTACTCCAGACCCTGTGCCATCTCGCCACATCAATGCCGGCGCTTTATATCACCGGTGAGGAATCTCTCCAGCAGGTTGCTATGCGCGCTAAGCGCTTGGGTCTGCCCACGGATTCCCTGCAATTGCTCAGCGAAACCGATGTGGAGCGTATTTGCCTGGCGGCCAAGGAAGTGAATCCTCGGGTAATGGTAGTGGACTCGATCCAGGTGATGCACATGAGCGATGTGCAATCGGCACCCGGCTCTGTGGCACAGGTGCGCGAGAGTGCGGCCTACCTGACCCGCTTTGCCAAACAGACTGGCACGGCGCTGATTCTGGTGGGGCATGTCACCAAAGATGGCAGTCTCGCGGGCCCCAAGGTGCTGGAACATATTATCGACTGCTCCATTCTCCTCGAAGGCACCCACGACTCCCGCTTCCGCACATTGCGGGCCCATAAAAATCGCTTTGGGGCCGTTAATGAACTCGGCGTGTTTGCCATGACAGAGCAGGGCCTGAAAGAGGTATCCAATCCCTCAGCCATTTTCCTGCAAAGGGCCGAGGAGATCGCTGCCGGTTCTGTGGTGACTTCGGTGTGGGAGGGCACCCGGCCACTGTTAGTAGAGTTGCAGGCCCTGGTGGACGATAGCAGTCTTGGCAACCCCCGCCGGGTAGCGGTGGGCCTCGACCAGAACCGCTTGAACATGCTGCTCGCTGTGTTGCATCGCCACGGTGGGGTCTTGGTGGGGGACCAGGATGTTTTTATCAATGTGGTTGGTGGGGTAAAGGTGATGGAAACCAGCGCCGACCTGACACTCTTATTGGCGGTAGTCTCCAGTTTCCGCAACCGTGTCCTGCCCCGGGATCTGGTGGTATTCGGGGAAGTGGGGCTGTCAGGCGAGATTCGCCCAGTGCCTTCGGGCCAAGAGCGTTTGCGCGAGGCCGCCAAACACGGTTTCCGCAAAGCCATTGTGCCTGCAGCCAACCGTCTTAAAAACGATATCGAGGGAATGGAAATGCACTCGGTCAAAACCCTGGCGGAAGCGCTGGCGGTAATTGATATGAGCTGACACTCCAGTTGGCGACAGCTGTTTTGACAGGGGAATACCTTGCGTATTCCCCTGGAGAAGTGAGTTTTCAGAGCCTCCTGCGCTAGGGGCGCCTAGTTGCTCCTTTGCGCTGGTTGTTACCGGGGCCCCGACGAAAATCCTCTGACGGAGTGCCCTTGTAACAGCGCGGGATAATGGGCCAGTCCTCTGTTAGAAAATAGGCATAGGTGCCCTTGGGGAATTCCGGGGTGCGAACCATTCTGCCGTTGCACTCATCCAATGTGCCGGAGCCAGCCACATAGTGGTAATCATCCACAAAGGTACCATCGTAGTAGCCACCGGGTTCTTTACTGCCCTTGGGGCGTTTCCCGGATTTCACCTGATAACTTGAAGTCATTGCCGCAATCCCGGATTTCGGTTCCCAACCATCGGCATAGGCGTACAGGGCATAAATGGGGAATCCATCGGCAGCCCAGCCAATCAGTGGCGAATGCCTTTCCTTAGATACCCCCAGGCGCTGTAATAAACCGGTGGGAATTCCGTGATAGTGATAGGCACCATTGGGCTGAACATGGGCGTAGTTATCGTCTACACCCAGTTGAATCGCACCGGATAGGGCTTCGTAGCGCCAGCGTCCCCGATTGCCCAGGTACCATTCCGCAGCGCTGGGGTCGAAAGGCACTCCGTTCAGTCCGATACCAAAATTCTGCAACGGAACCGGTGTAGATTGGGCGGCAATTTGGGGAATAGCCGGAACTCGGAAACGGTAGCGCTGCACCTCGATTTCATGGGGATTGCCGCGATTGGGGAAGGTACCAGTCTTATGCTCGGAAATACCGTTGGCCTCAATAACGCGCCAGGGTCCCTGGATACTGATACTCACTTCACTAAAGGTAATCGGCGCTTCGGTAGCAGGGACAGTGTGCTGCAGACCATCGGATTGCACTACTGTGTGTTTGCGAGCGGTGTGGCGCCCACCAGTGGCGCCCCCTCCTGTAGAGCGCGCAGTCGGTTTGCGCTCGGGAACACAAGCTAGGCCATGTGATTGGGGGTGGTTGCGGCAGCGACCACTGACTCGGCCATTGGGCAGTTCCATTGAGCAGCTGGCGCCACTGGACAGGTTTCGACAAGCCTCCAGGGCGCTATCGGGTACGTGAGCCAGCGAGAGAGGCGCAATATTGCAAAGCCCCACAAATAACCACTTCTTCATAATGACATCTCAAGATTTACAGTACCGCTGGCCGGTTGCGATTTATTGGGAGTTACTGTTCTTCATCTTCCATGGGGCGAGGGCCGCCTTTGCCCTTGCCGCCGGCAGGTACACAGACCAGCTGCTCAATCTGCGGGGGCATACGGCAGGTGCCCTCCAATGTGCCTCTGGGTGTCTCGACAGTGCAGGCGTCTCCTTCAGCCAAGCTGCTGCAGGCATCAATCGCTTCCTGCGGAGGCTGGCGCGGCTGTGCAGATACATTTGTGGCCAGTAAGAGGGCTGCTACTGGGATAAATATTTTCTTCATCGTGTTCTCCTGTCGTAGGCACTTTGAGGGGAGTCCCTGGAGCCTCAACTTTGCTCATTGGGTTTTGACAGAGGTTATTGCTGTCGCCCGAAACTATAGACTCGGGAAATGGCGATTACCGCTCAGCGAAGGGCTGGCTTCTCGAATTGGCCTGGGACTGCCATCGAAAATAGTCGAGGAATGAGTAAGTAATGTGGATAACTTGTAAAGAAGTGTGGGGCTGGAGAGCTCACTTTACGACTAATGATCCAGAGATCTGACAGGCTCTAATTGATCAGTGGTGGAGGTGGGAATTAGGGGATGAGTAAGTAGGAAAGGCTGGGTATTTAATCAGTCGTGACACAAGCAAAAATCTGGCTTGTGTCACGACTGATTCTGTATTTTTCTGAAGGGGCTTTAACTTTCAGTTTCCAGTGCAGCTTTCGCCGCAGCTTCACTCAACAACCTGCGGCGAACTTTCATTGGAGTGGTACCAAACCAGCGGTCGCAGGCCCGGTTAAATGAGCTCTGCTCCCGATACCCCAGCATATTGGAAATCTGGGCCATAGGTGGCAACTTTCTACTGAGGTAATGTTCTGCGCGTTCGCGGCGAATACGGTCGAGAATATCCTCAAACACCAATTCCCGATCTCGCAACCTGCGCTGCAGAGTGCGCTTGTGCATCCCCAGCTGATTGGCGACTTCCTGCAAACTGCAGCGCTTTAGCGGCATCAGGCAATAGATCAGCTGTTCTACTTGGTGAATCAGGTTTGACTCACCTTGTTCCAGTACTTTGTCGATATAAGACTTTAACAGAGGCCTTAAAACCGGGTTGCACTTCTCGGTCGGTTGGGCCAACTGGCCGCTACTTAGAATCAAGGTGTCGCTATTTTGTGAAAACTGTACATTTGTACCAAAAAAGTTTTCATATTGGTCGTGGAGCGGCTGTTTGGACTTTAAATGAACCGCCTCCAGATTGAACTTTTCACCACATAATATTTGTAGTGCGACAACAGAAACCCCAAGGAGAAATTCCCGGAATAGCTCGAGAGGCAATGGAGAGTCCGAAGGTATATAACTTTCTAAATCATTTAAACAATGAAAAGTTATAAACGTTTGGAGCCCTTTAACTTCCAATTCAACTCGCAGGTTATAAGGAGGGGCGGCAAATTGCTTTACGGCAGCATTGAGGAATTCCCCGAGGGTCAACGACTGCAATACTGCTGCTCCAAGAGAACTGAGGGCGGCAGCCCCCTGGCTTTTTGCCAGTCTCAGTCCGAAATCCGCGCAATTGAGTTGTCGTGCGGCCTTTTCAACAAGGTCAGTCACTTTACTCAACGGGAGATACCCCTCGAGTTTTTCAACTTGCTCGGGGTTAATACCGGCGCTATTAAGCAGTGTTTCCGGGCAGCCATTTAGCTGGGATACTTGGTCATAAAAGCCGGTTAACAGCTTAGCTCTTATTTGTTGGGTCAATTTCTTCCAAATCCTTCCAAGAACCCAGCCTGATTTAATTATTAGGCGTGCCGGGTCGCAACTTCTATTTGAGCGGAAATATTCAACTGATAGGCGCGCCCGATAATTTTAGGAATCTACAAATAAATGCAAATTCCAGGATTACACATTCCTGGGCATTGTCTGACGGATTTGCAAAACCGTCATATTGGCGAATGCCTGTTTTATTTCGAATTCCTGATATGTATTGTGCGCTATGGATAACTGTTACTGCACTAACTACCACAAAGTGCACACGACTCATCCTGAGAAAATAATATATGAGATTAAAACAAGGCAGCCGAAACTGGCGCAATTCGCCAATCAGTCTCCGCTAAGTATTATTTCAAGGCCTATATTACTTGTTTTTTTTTGTGGATTCGAAGGGCTTTTGGCTTTTGCTCATAATTAAAATGTCACCTAATGAAAAAAAATACCAATTAAAGTTAATACATTGAAACTTTATTCCCTTATGACAGTAAAAAAATTTTTTTGTTTTATGGTGACTCCATATCTGGGAATAATAATTTTTTCTTAATTTATCCACTTTTTTACCCCTGCCTAAAGCTATCTTGAATGACTGGTGATTTCAGGAACGCTTTAACACTTTTTGGGTAGTTACCAGCGGATATAAATGACCAGTTCAAATGTACGGTCATTTTGGGGAGACAAAAAAGCCCGCATAAGCGGGCTCTAGGATTACTGATTAATCAGTGGATTAGCCACCATAGTAGGTAGCTGCACCGGGGCCGACGGGCAGTCCCAAGGCAAAAACCCAGATGAAGAACAGGGCTGTCCATCCGATAAAGAAGAAGATGGAATAGGGGATCATAGTGGCGATCAATGTACCCATGCCCAAGTCTTTCTTATAGCGCGCAGCAAAAGTAATGATCAGGCCAAAGTAACTCATCATCGGCGTGATAACGTTGGTCACAGAGTCACCGATACGGTAGGCCGCCTGGATTACTTCCGGGGCGTAGCCCAGCAGCATCAGCATGGGTACAAAAATGGGAGCTGTCACTGCCCACTGAGCAGAGGCACTGCCCAGCATTAAGTTCACAAAGCCACACATCATGATGAAGAACAGGAACAGTAGTGGCCCAGTGAGGCCGATGCTTTGTAGCGCATCAGCACCTAAAACGGCAAAAATGGTGCCCAGGTTGGTGATCTTAAAGAAGGCGACAAACTGCGCAGCAAAGAACACCAGGACAATGTACATCCCCATACTGTTCATGCTCTTGGCCATGGCATCAATGACATCTCGGTCATTCTTCATGGTGCCGACAACCTTACCGTAAACAAATCCCGGGATAGCGAAGAACACCAGGATCAGTGAGACGATACCTTTTAGGAACGGAGAGCCCGCGACCAAGCCTGTCTCGGGATTACGTAAAACACCCCACTCAGGCACCACCGTCAAAGCGAGTACTGCAGATACGCCCAAAACAGCCAAACCTGCGTACTTAAGGCCGCGCTTCTCGGCGTCGGTCAGGGTGCCAACTTTGTCTTGAGTCAGGTCGACAGATGCTTCACTGGGATCATATTTACCCAGCTTGGGTTCTACGATCTTCATGGTCACCCAGCTACCAACCCCGGTGATCAGGAAGGTACTGACAATCATAAAGAACCAGTTTACTTCCGGGCCCACGGAGTAGGTCGGGTCGATCATATGGGCTGCTGATTCTGTGATCCCCGATAGCAGCGGGTCCACCGTTCCCAGCAGCAAGTTAGCACTGTAGCCGCCAGAGACACCGGCAAACGCGGCGGCCAGGCCAGCGATAGGGTGTCGACCGAGGGAGTGGAAAATCATTGCGGCTAATGGGATCAGTACCACGTAGCCCAATTCAGAGGCGGTATTAGAGATGATACCGGCAAAAACCACTATGACAGTGACTGTGCGTTTGGAAGCCTGGAGTACCAGGCCGCGAACAGCGGCACTTAACAGGCCGGAGTGCTCGGCAATCGCAACCCCCAATAGAGCCACCAAAACTGTCCCCAGAGGAGCAAATCCGGTGAAATTCTTAACCAGACTGGTAACGATCATCCTGAGGCCATCGCCACTCATAAGGTTGAAAACCTCAATGACGCCATCTGGCGCTCGGCCAGCAGCGCCAACCGGGCGGGGGTCGGGGACAGACAGGCCAAAGTAAGAAGCGATACCACTAATGACTATCACGCTAACGGCGAATAGTGCGAACAGTGTGATTGGGTGGGGGAGAAGGTTGCCGAGCCATTCCACTGCATCTAAGAAGCGGATAAAGGCTGTCTTGCGCCCTGGGGGACTGTCCTGCCGATCGCTCGGGGAGGTTGTTGTGGTCATTGTTGGTCCTCAGTCGTTACTGCAAGCGACCCTAATTGCCTCTGGGCCGCCTTGTAGCCGAAGGGTTGGCTGAAAAATGTGCTAAAGCCGAGATCATACACAAAACTACTTCAGCTAAGAATGCCCAGAGAGAAATGTTGCTCCTAGGCGGCGGGCCAAAGAGCTATCAGGCGACCCGGATAGGTAAAAGATCTATGATGAAAGATGTGCTGTTATGGCGCTTGTCATATCAGGGTAAGTCTTTCTGATAGCGGTCTCAGATGACTGGATATGCCATAATCCCAATACTATGTAGTCAATTCAGCGGTGAAAATAATGAAGATTGGAATTTTAAAAACCGATGATGTGCGCAAAGAGCTTGTCGGCGAATTTGGGGAGTACCCGGAGATGTTTGCCGACTTGTTGCGCGACCAGGACTCCAATTTGGAGTTTAACACCTACGAAGTCCAGCACGGCCAGTATCCCGATCATATAGATGAAGTAGATGCTTACCTGATTACCGGTAGCAAGACAGGCGTTTATGACGACAAACCCTGGATTGCGCCCTTAATGGATTTTGTACGCAAGTTACATGGTGAGAAAAAGCCGACCATTGGTATTTGCTTTGGTCACCAGTTAATTGCCCAGGCACTGGGAGGCCGGGCCCGAAAGTCGGATAAGGGCTGGGGGCTGGGGGTGCACACCTATGAAATGCAGGAGACGCCTAGTTGGATGTCTGAACCCGCCCCCAACTTTAGTCTCTTAGTAACGCATCAGGATCAGGTGGATCAGCTGCCGCTTGGTGGGCGAGTACTGGCTTCCAGTGAGTTCTGCCCAATGGCAATGGTGCAGGTGGATGATCATATGCTTAGCTTCCAGGCGCACCCGGAATTCACTAAGCCC
Organism: Microbulbifer maximicatervae (SeqCode); assembly: GCF_052467225.1. Classification (NCBI taxonomy): domain Bacteria; kingdom Pseudomonadati; phylum Pseudomonadota; class Gammaproteobacteria; order Cellvibrionales; family Microbulbiferaceae; genus Microbulbifer; species Microbulbifer maximicatervae (SeqCode). Next base: position 1,258,838 of record NZ_CP174303.1, read on the forward strand.
TACTCGAATAGCTTAATGGAGCTTCGACGGCAGGCTTTTGGTGAAGCTGTGGTTGATAAAGGGCAGGAGTCGCTCAAGAACGATATCCATGAAAATGCAGTTGCCAGATGGATGTTGGAGTTTTTACGTAAGTAGTATTACGCCAACTAAACTTTAAGGTGGGGTAGCCCACCTTTTTTATACTTGATTCTCCTCATACAAATATTTGATTAATACTCAATAGACTAAATTCGATGGCTGATGTTGGCATTCCCTTTCAAGTAAAAATGGCTTGTTGTTTATTAGTTTATTTCGTTTTCTTCATATTATGAGGATTATATAAGCGTTAAATATTCAGCTTTCACAGTTAGCTTTTTCGTACCACTTTCTGAGTTTGTAATTCGTCTTATTGCTTTAATGGCGTTTTAATTTTTTCTTTATTGAGCGTGTGTATGGTCTCTGTAACGCATATCAGACTTTTGTTTGATTTTTATTAAAACCCTTTAAGGTTTTGTTGTTTTTGAGAACTGATTTGCAATTTTTATGTGTGTTTTTTATTTGCAAAGTTGAGAATGAGTTTTCTCGGGATGCTTATCTCGATGTACCAGATTGCGTCCCAGTTATTCAAATAAAGATAATTTCTGGGGGTTTTATGGTTTCTATATGTAAAGTTAAGAAAGGGTTCTCTAAAAGCCTGTTGGCGATCTCTATTGGTGCCACTCTTTCGATAAGCTCAATTGTTCTGGCAGACAATACGACGGGTACGATTAGGGGGGCTGTGTTAAATGCTGAAAAAGCAGACAAAGTAAGAGTCACAGATATTGCTCGAGGTATTTCCAAAGATGTTTCTATAGGTAATGGAGGCGAGTTCAGAGTGGGGAGCTTGCCGCCTGGAGAGTACCAGCTAGAACTTTATTCAGATGGCCAAGTTACGGAATCTCGTTCAGTATCGGTGAGTTTGGGGGGGACTATTAATATTGCTCTTGGCGATACTTCTGAGATGGAGGAAGTTATTGTTCAAGGGCAGAGAATTTCTCAGTTGGATACAGGGATTGCCGAATCAGGTTTGGTTATTTCATCAGATGAAATTGTTGAGCTTCCTGTAGCTCGAAATTTAGATTCTGTAACGCTTTTGGCGCCAAGTGTTTCCAGAGGCGATCGTACCTTTGATGAATTTGGTGGTGGGACTAGTTTTGCTGGAGCATCAATTGCAGAAAATGTTAGTTATATTAACGGATTAAATACTACTAATTTTAGAAACGGATTGGGCTACTCTACAGTTCCATTTGAATTTTACGACAATATACAGGTAAAAACTGGTGGTTATTCAGCCAAGTTTGGCCGCTCTACGGGTGGGGTAATGAACGCCACTACCAAGAGTGGTTCTAATGAATTTAAATTTGGTACTAGTTTTTATTATGATGAGGAGACTGAAACCGCTCCAAATACCTTTGTCTACGATAATGATCAGGATGAACTAAATACCCGGGAGGCAAATATTTATGCTTCAGGGCCAATCATAGAAGATAGGTTGTTCTTTTATGCTCTCTATAGTGGTGTTTTAAAAAACAAAGAATACTATGGGATGACCAGTGGTCGTGGCTATAAAGAGGAGACCGAATCAGATTTTTGGGGAGTGAAAATAGATGGCTATATTACTGAAGACCATCGAATAGAGCTTACCGCCTTTAGTGATGAGAGAGATATTGTAGAAGGTATTTATAACTATGATTCCGACACAGAGCAAACAGGCGACTATATCGGAGATATTGTTTATGGAAGGGGAGGTTTTAATTGGATAGCTTCCTACATCGGGAATTTAAATGATGATATGACTTTAAGTATTTCCTATGGCGAAAATACACAGGACCGAAGTGAAATACCAGAGAATAAAGATGCTTCTACTGTTTATTGGTATAACCCGGGTCGGGTATCAATTGGTGATTGGGTTGGATCGACAGTGGAAGTTGGTGAAGATACACGGGAAATGTTCCGTATAGATTTTTCTTGGGCTATTAATGATCACTTTGTTGAAGTTGGTATTGATAATGAGGCAAATAGTCTTACAGAAAATACCACATATTCAGGAGGAGAGGTGTGGAGGCTCTATCCAGAGCTAGGGCGGGCTCGCAACCTTATTTATGAAAATGTAGGCAGCTTTGAAACAGAGTCTACAGCTTTTTATTTGCAGGATACCTGGCAGATAACAGATGACTGGTCTGTTCAGTTGGGTTTACGGAATGAGACTTTTACCAATAAAAATGCTGCTGGAGAGAAATTTATTGATGTGAGTGATCAGTGGGCACCTCGATTTTCTACTGTGTGGGACCCAACTGGCGAAGGAAAGCAAAAGGTATTTGCAAATTTTGGCCTTTATTACCTTCCTGTGGCTTCAAATACGAATGTAAGACTTGCGGGTACAGAATTATATACCACTGAGTGGTTCGACTGGGATGGTTCTTGCCTGAATAATGACGCAACTCCGTGTAACTTAGGTGAATCTGACGGTCTTGGCTACTATGCTGATGGGAGCTTAAAGGACACCGAAAGTGTTGTAGATAAGAATATTGATCCGATGTATCAGTCTGAGTATATACTTGGCTACGAATATATTATGGATAGTGGTATTCAGCTGGGTGTACGTGGTATTTATCGCAATTTGGAAGTCGCGTTGGAAGACTTGGCAATTGATGCTGCGGTAATTGACTACTATAACTCGTCAGGTACTTGGGATGCATCCAAAGTTGATGGAGCAAGTGTCGAAGATATATTTGGAGGCTTCCATCAGTACGTATTGACTAACCCCGGCAACGATATGCGGATTTATATCCCTGAACAGGGTGAATATATCAATTTATCGGCAGCTCAATTAAGGTATCCAGAAGCGAAGCGACAATATGGTGCAGTTGAATTTACGTTCAAGCGCCCATTTGATGGCAGGTGGTCATTAGATGCCTCGTATACTTGGGGGCATAGCTGGGGTAATAATGAAGGTTACGTTCGCTCAGATAATGGGCAAACAGATTCAGGTTTAACAACTAACTTTGATCAACCGGGATTGATACAAGGTGGGTATGGTAACTTGCCAAATGATCGCAGGCACACGGTAAAGGCATTTGGTACTTACAGCTTTGATATGGGATTGAGATTAGGGGCTAATTTTATGTGGCAAACGGGTCGCCCAAAAAATTGTTTTGGAATGCATCCCACTGATGTTTTTGCCCAAGCATATGGATCTGAATCTTTTTATTGTCAAGGGGAGCTCAAGTCACGGGGTAGTTTGGGAAGAACCGATGATTACTGGAACCTTGACTTAAATGCGCAATACCCGATTGAGCTTGCCGACAATCAGAGGTTGTTGGTTAGTTTGGATGTTTTTAATGTATTTAATGATGATGCTGTTTTAGAAGTAGAGGAACAAGGTGATCTTGATGGGACATCAGAGCCATATGACTACTTTGGGCGTGCTTATTATTATCAAACTCCTCGCAGTATTCGCTTAGGTTTTAGATATGATTTTAACTAGATTTGATTTTTAACTTAATGTTTATTAAGTCCAGGCAAGTAAAAATTTGCCTGGACTTATATGGTTGAATCTTTGGTTGTTTGTCTGTGCTATAAGCTTTATTCTTTTTAATTTACCCCAAAGAAAAAATCTTCTTCCAGCATAATAATTCGAACTCTAATTGGCTCTTCGATTTGAAATAATCTACGAGCGGATACATCAATTTGAATGGCAAGACTTTGTAGGACCTGATGAGTCCTGTTGGGTTGCTTTTTGCATAATATTTCAATATAGCAGCCTGCAGGAACTGCTAAGGTGGCAGGTATGATCACAACAGCAGTATCTTCTTCTACATCAAGCTCCCGGTTTAGTAGCTCTGTTAAAAAGGATGGGGTTGAATCTGGAGATAGCTTAGACTCATCAAGATAAATTTTGCAGCTGGCCATACTTAGTTTCCGGTTTTAATTAGTTGAATTAGTATCTGTCCTAAAGTGTATTTACCGTAAATTTCTCTTGGTTGGTCATTCTTTAAGGTCTAATTTTAGCTTTTAATAAGGAGAAGTGTCTGAATAATGTAGATGATTATAGTTTTTATAGAGTGGATTTTAATGTCTGTAAATCAAAATTTTTAAGTTGTCAGTACATTTATATAGCGATATTTTATATATGAAAGATGGTTGGTCGACTGATGAAATTAATATATTGCTTTGGTGGAAGTTCAATTGTTAGCGAAATGTATTGCGAAATACGCAATGCCGTAAATAACTTTTAATTCGGCTTTGTGGGGGACAAAGATGACTGCCTCTTTTATTTGGCATAAATAATAAATATGCTTTGATTTGGAGTGTTTAATGACTCGAATTAATCCCCCATATCCTTGGGTAGATCTGTTAAACGTGAAAATGATTTTCAGTTGTCGAGAAGTATAGCTTATCTAGGAGAAGTAGCTAATGTGTTGGCCATATGAATAAGATGTATGTAAGAGCGAAGTTTGTAGACTGGTTAGTTTTTCTTTTCCAGCTAAGGCTTTTGATGGAAAAACTTTTCAATAATTCTAGGGTGCTTCTGTCCGGAAATTATATTTCTATGCGGCCTAATGCAAACTTAAAATTAATATATATGGCCTCAATATATCCTGCTTCTTATTGACTAATTCTGGTAGAGAAGCTCTGAATGAATTGATACTGGGGGCATCAGGGGTTTTTCTAAGCACACTTGTAACGAGTAGATTAGAAGTGTGAAATGATTGTTATTTGTCGAGAAATGAAGTATAGATTTTAATTGACATCCTTAATGTAAGAAATTTAAATTTAGCAAATCTAATTTTGAGCAGTTAGTTTACAATAACCTGCAAAAACAGAGATTTTCTTCTTTACCTGCCTTGCAGGTCGACTAATAGGTTTACAGCATTGTCAACGCCTTTTTCTCATACTACTAGAGCTATTGCCTCAGACTCTATCCATGCTTTGGTTCTTGTTACCTTGTTAGGGTTTTTGCTTCTGATTGCTTGGTTAATTTGGTTTTTTACGAAAGATATTACGATCTACAGTGTAAGTGATGATGCTAGGTTGGAGCAGGAGCAAAACACAATTCATGTAAGTACCCAGAGGGTTGGCCGGGTGATCACTGTTGATGCTGAGCTAGGTGATACCCTTGAGGTCGGGGATATTCTGGTACAACTTGATACGTCTGTACTTGATTTGAGTTTAAAGGGTGATACCAAAATATCTGAAAGCCTGAAGGAGCAACTTGACTCTGTTCAGCGAGAGCGACGGTTACTAGATAAAAAATTTGGCGAAGATGAGAAAGCCCTTAGCGATCAATTGAAGATACTGGAACAAAGGTACCATCTTCAGGTTAGTAATCAAAAGATACAAGCTGAGGTAGCCGATCGTTATGAGCGATTACTGGAGAAACAACAAAGTTCAGAGTTGGATTATTTAGCAGCAAAACGTGCCTACCAGCAAATGGCAATGGCGACACTTAAAATACAAGCGGATATTCGTGCTTTGGAGGATCGAAGAGCACAGCTGATCAGTGAATATGAGTTGGAGGTGAGTACCCTCAGGCAACGAAATCAAGATATAGATGGCAAGCTTGCAGAAGTAGATACCCGTATTCAACAAAGCCACCTAGCTGTGAGTGAGCAAAAATTGCGGGCGCCAATCGCCGGTACACTTGCTGCCCTTGCAGAAATTAGGGAGGGCGAAGTTCTAGCGGCAGGTCAGCAAATAGCGACTATTCAAGCAGAGGGCCTTATCTCGATTCAGGCATTTTTTCCACCGGCACTAGCCCTGGGACATATCCAGCCCGGACAGAAGGCCCAAGTAAAACTGGATGGATTTTCCTGGGCCCGTTATGGGCAATTGGAGGCCCGAGTAGAACGGGTCGCTAGTGCCGTCCAGCAAGGCAAAGTTCTTGTACAGCTATCCTTACAAGGTGAAGCACCGCCCCATCTCCCTTTACTGCATGATTTACCGGCCAGGGTAGAAATTGCCACAGGCAAGAAAACACCATACCAACTGCTTCTACAAAGGACGGGTGAGATACTCTCGGGCAAAGCTCCCGCAGAGACAGTGGAAGAGGGAGCGTAACAGTGGAAAGCAAAAGACGCTGGTTAGTTCCAGAGGTAGTTCAGACCTCTAATATGGACTGTGGTCCGGCTTCCCTGAAGTGTCTGCTCGAAGGTTTTGGTGTAAATACACACTACGGCCATTTGCGCGATGCCTGCCAGACTGATGTAGATGGAACCTCGATAAATACCCTGGAAAAAATTGCGGTAGAGCTTGGGCTAGAAGCTGCCCAGATGGTGGTTCCCGTGGATCATCTCTTATTGAGCTCCACCGGCTACTTGCCGGGATTGGTTGTGGTACGGCTACCAAACGGTAACACTCATTTTGTCGTGGCCTGGAAAAATCATCGCGGTATTGTGCAGGTGATGGATCCCGCCAGTGGTAGGCGCTGGCCCAGCGCGCGTCGTTTTTTGGATGAGTTGCATGTTCATACCGCACGGGTGCCCCCTCAGGGCTGGAGAAACTGGGCAGGTGGTAATGATTTTATTGCCCCGCTGAAAGAGCGTATTGCTCAGTTAAAGGTTGGCAATAAAGAGGCCGCCACGCTCTGTGAAAAAGCGCTAAAGGATGAGAGTTGGCTCTCGTTGGCATTTCTCGATGCATCTGTTCGAATGCTCACCTCATTGGTTACGTCCGGGGCGATAAAGCGCGGAACTGAGATCAGTGGTATGTTGCAGCGGCTGTCTGTTGAATTTACTACAGATACCACCCAAGCATTTTCTTTAGTACCAGAGAATTACTGGTGTGCTCGACCGTCCCGTCCCCGTGGAAGTGAGCCTGCAGAGACAATTGAACTGTCGCCGGAGCAGTTGGAGTTTAGTGGCGCGGTCATAGTGAGCGTAAAAGGGGTTCGCGATGTCAGTGAAGTTAAACCGAAATCGGAAGCGCTATCCAGGGCTTTGCGGGAGCCACCGGTTCAACCTCTCAGGCAGCTCTGGGGGTTGATGCGCGAAGATGGATTGATTGCGCCACTCACTATAGTTATTGCTATGCTCGGAGCGGTATTGGGGCTGATGTTCGAAGCCTTGCTTTTCCGTGGCCTGATTGATATCCACAGCGAGTTAGCGACAGAGATACAGCGAGCAGGCACGATTGCATTGCTGTTGTTCTTTATGATCACATTAATGCTTTTGCAGTTTCCCGCAGGAAAAGTCCAAATGGTGGTCGGGCGCCGTTTGGAAAATCGTTTCCGCATACGGTTTTTAGCGGCCCTACCCAAAATACCTGATCATTTCTTTCAGAGCCGTCCCACCTCTGATACAGCCGAACGCTCACATCGTATTGCCGCCTTGAGAGATTTGCCTGTTCTCGGAACGAGTCTCATTTTTAAAATTTTCTCCCTGTTCGCCACTGCACTCGGAATAATCTGGCTTGCTCCAGCTGCCGCTCCTTTGGTGCTAGTCATGTCGGTATTGCAAGTCGCTGTACCCTTGATGTTCCATCCAGTACTCACTGATTACAGTATGAGAGTACAAACTCATGCGGGAGCCCTGGCTCGCTTCTATATGGATGCGCTGCTGGGAGTTATTCCAATCCGTGCGCACGGCGCCGGTGAGTCTGTTCGGCGTGAGCATGAAAACCTGCTCACTGAATGGATAAGGGCTGGATACTCATCACTGAGTTTTCAGCTCAATAGCCAGGCGGTACAGCTGTTGATTAATTGTACCCTCAGTAGTGTATTGGTGATTTATTGTGTTAATGCACGAGGGGCAAGCCCCGATCTGCTTTTATTGATTTATTGGGTATTGGCACTGCCGCCGCTGGGTGAAGATATTGCGGGACTGATGCGAAGTTATCCACGGCAACGGAATTTTTTACTGAGAGCCCTCGAACCGCTGCAAGCAGTCACTGAAACAGACACAGATAAAAGTTCCGCTGATAGTGTGGAATTTTCCCCGGCAAAACCGGTGGGTATCAAGTTTGAGAATGTCACCGTTAATGCCAGCGGTCGTACTATTCTCGACAAGGTAAATCTGGAAATCAGCCCCGGTGAGCAAATTGCTGTGGTCGGAGCATCCGGCGCCGGCAAGTCGAGCCTTGCCGGATTATTGCTGGGGTGGCACAAACCCGCCAGTGGCCGTGTGATGCTCAATGGTGGAGAGTTGAAGGGAGAGTTACTGCATCGTTTTCGCCTTCACTGTGCCTGGGTTGATCCCGCAATTCAGCTGTGGAATAGCAGCCTTCTGGAAAACTTGAGTTACGGCAATAAGCCCGGAGCTCCCCTTTACCCCATTTTACAGCAAGCGGATTTACTCAAGCTGGTAGCAGCGTTACCGGAGGGGCTGCAAAGCCCGTTAGGCGAAAGTGGTGCCCTGGTCAGTGGTGGTGAAGGGCAGCGCGTACGTCTGGGGCGCGCATTTGGCCGCGAGGAAACTGCTTGTGTGATTCTGGATGAACCGTTCAGGGGGCTTGATCGCCAACAGCGGCAGCGCCTGATGAACCGGGTGCGGGAGGTTTGGCAGGGGGTCACCCTGATCTGTATTACCCACGATATCAGTGAAACCCGGGACTTTCCTCGTGTTTTGGTCGTGGACGAGGGTTGCATTATTGAAGATGGTAATCCCAGTGAGCTTCAAACCCAGGGCGACACGCGCTATGCGCAGCTACTGGCAGCTGAAAGCAGTCTCTGGCAAGAGTGTTGGCAGAGTAGCAGTTGGCGTCACTTGCGCATGGCCAGCGGTCAATTGACAGAAGTACAAGGAGTTCCTGGGGCGACACCGGCCTCCCGGTTTACGGAGGTTGCCAGTGAGTAGTAAAGAATTAATGTCCTATTGCTGGCCAGTGTCGCAGCTGGAGGCCTCCTTACAAGCGTTGGCAAAATACAGCGGCTTGGAGCCTGAAGTAGCGGAGCACAAATCCCTTGGAAGCACCCTGGAGTTGAATGCCAGGTTGCAGGCAGGTGCTGAAGCTTTGGACTTGCAAGTGGAGCAGGTGAGTTGTAGCTACCCAGAGCTGGAAACCATGCTGTTGGGAGCCGCCCCGGCGCTATTGCGGGTTCGCTTTCCCGAGGGGGAATATTTTATCGCACTGTGTGGTGGCAGGGGGCATAAGTTACAGCTGCTCACACCGGCACTGCACCTGGAGAAAGTTTGCCTAGAGCTGGTTATTCAGCAGCTGGCTCGCGAGCTTGAAGGGCCCCAGCGCGAGCGTATCGAACAGTTGCTGGATAGTGCAGACATTCAAGGGCGTCGGCGCAAGAAAGCCATGACCGCCCTACTGCGAGAAAACCTTGCCGGCGTACGCTTGGATGATTTCTGGTTGTTGCGTCAATCCTCTCATCGGTCTTTCCGCTTACAGCTTCGCCAGCGTGGGCTGTATTGGCGCTTTGCCGCCATGCTTGCCTGTCACAGTGCCCAGATGGCTATTTTTCTGTGCAGCTGGTGGGTGATAGGTAGGGCTGTGCTCGAGGGCCATATTGATACCGGCTGGCTATCTGCCTGGGTGTTGTTGTTGGTGACTCAGGTTCCCCTATCCCTGCTCACAGCCCGGCTGCGCGGTGTGGTCTCCGTTGAGACCGGCGCACTTCTGAAACAGCGATTGCTCGCCAGCGCGTTGCGCGTCATTCCCAGTCGTATTCGCCATATGGGTTCGGGTCAGGTATTGGGCAGGGTTTACGATGCGGAGAATATAGAAGCCAGTGCATTACAGGGTGCCTTTTTATTATTGCTCGGTGTTGTAGAGCTGTTAATTGCAGCCTCAATTTTGCTGATGGGAGCTGGTGGTCTTATCTATGCAGCAATTTTGCCCCTATTTTTAGTGGTTGCATTTTTCCTGGGGCGGGCACAGTACTACGGCCGCAAAGAGTGGACAGCACAGCGCCTGTCTATGACCCATCGCTTGATTGAGAAAATGATCGGCCACCGCACCCGGCTCGCGCAGCAGGCACCCGGCGAGTGGCACCGGGGCGAAGACAGTGAGTTAAATAACTACCTGGAAACTTCCTCTCACATGGATAACACCATGGCGCGTTTGCAGGCTTTTTTGCCGCGCCTGTGGTTACTTTTAGGGATCGTGGGGCTGACCCCAACATTTATTAGCGACAGTGCCAGTAGCACCCAACTCGCGATTGCCTTTGGAGGCATGTTGTTGGGGTATCGCGCAGTTTTAAAGTGTATGAATGGTTTTACCAGCGCCTTAAGTGCCGCAATTTCCTGGGAAAAAGTACGTGAGCTGTTCTCCCTGGAAGATCGCCACTTAAAGGGCAGTGCCGGTTCGGCAATGGCCGCGTCGGCTGGCCAGCAGGACTCCTCGCAGCCTCTGTGTTATTTGCGCGATATCCGTTTCACCTACGAGGGAAAAGATCAAGCAGTGTTGGCGGGATGCAATCTCAGCATTTATCCCGGCGACCGGCTTTTATTACAGGGCGCTTCCGGCTCTGGAAAATCTACACTAGCGAATATTCTCACCGGTATTCAACAACCGGATGATGGGTTATTACTGCTCAATGGTTATGATCGTGCGAGCATCGGTGTTGAATCTTGGCGCAGGATGGTTGCTTCTGCTCCTCAATTTCATGAAAACCATGTGTTGGGAGATTCATTTTTATTTAACTTACTGATGGGGGATCAGTGGCCGCCCCACCAGGAGAGCTTGCGCAGAGCTTATATAATCTGCGAGGAATTGGGCCTCACACCGCTTTTAAGAAAAATGCCGGCGGGAATTCTACAGACAGTGGGGGAGATGGGCTGGCGTTTATCTCATGGAGAAATGAGTCGATTATTTATTGCCCGTGCACTGTTACAAAATACTGAACTAGTGGTGCTGGATGAGAGCTTTGCTGCACTCGACCCTGAGAACCTACGTATGGCGGTGGCTTGTGTGCAAAGAAATTCGAAAACACTAATTGTTATTGCTCACCCATAGTTGAGTGCGGGTGTTAATTTTTTATGAGACTTAATTTTAAAGGGATTTTGCTTAACTTAGGAGCGGGCCTATATTGGTGATGCAGCTCGCAGCTAAATATGGCAATAGTAATATGTTGCCAATTTCTTTTGACTTGTAGGCTTTTTTAAGAAATCTTTTGCGGTTAGAAAAATTTAAAAATGGGAAGTATCTCACTAAATGATCTGCGCGGCTTATTATTTGCTACGAACGTGCCATTTAGGTGGGTGAGTTGGATTTTACAAAGTGACGGTTTATCTTTGTTTTTTAGCTGGAAAAGCAACATGAGTTTAGGTTGTGTGACAGGTGAAAGTTTTATTTGTGATTGCTCACCCATAATTGTTGATTATTAATGGTGTAATCTAGTGTGATCAGGTTAAGCTTAGTGTCATCCAATGACCTAATTGGATATTAGTTGAGAACAAATTATACGACAGGAGATTTATATGAACGTAGAAACCGATATTTGTGCGGGCCCTGACGGGGCATTTGAGCCGCCCCGTCTGGAAAATTAAGTTGCTTGATAAATTTGTGCGAGTTCTAATAATCAACTCGTATTTATTTCTTCGAAAGTAAAAAAGCCCGCTTAAGCGGGCTTTTTTATGATCAAAATCAAGTCTTAAGTTTCTTATAATGCATCCGATGCGGCGTTGCATCCTCACCTTTGCGCTGCACAAAGTCCTCGTGGTACTCGGTATAGTTACCCTCGAAGAATACCGCTTCACTCTCACCCTCATAGGCGAGGATATGGGTGGCAACGCGGTCCAGGAACCAGCGATCGTGCGAGATTACCAGGGCACAGCCGGGGAAGTTGAGCAGGGCTTCTTCCAGGGCGCGCAGGGTTTCGATATCCAGATCGTTGGAGGGTTCATCCAGCAGCAGTACGTTGGCACCCTGCTTGAGGGTATAGGCCAGGTGCAGGCGTCCGCGTTCACCGCCGGAGAGTTCGCCTACGCGCTTCTGCTGGTCACTGCCCTTGAAGTTAAAGCGGCCAACATAGTTGCGCGAGCCCACTTCGTAGTTGTTGATCTTGAGCATATCGTGGCCGTCTGAGATGGCTTCCCATACGGTCTTGCTGTCATCCAGATTTTCACGGCCCTGTTCAACGTAGGCGACCTTAACGGTTTCACCCATCTTGATCTCGCCGGAGTCCGGCTGCTCGGTGCCGCTGATCATACGGAACAGGGTGGACTTACCGGCACCGTTGCCGCCGACGATACCTACAATTGCGCCCTTGGGCACGCGGAAAGACAGGTTGTCGATCAGCAGGCGCTCGCCGAAGCCTTTGCTCACATCTTTAAACTCAATCACATTGTCGCCGAGACGCTCGCCGGGCGGAATGTAGATTTCGTTGGTCTCGTTGCGGGCCTGGAAGTCCTGGGACTGCATTTCTTCCAGGCGGGACAAACGGGCCTTGTTTTTGGACTGACGGCCCTTGGGATTTTGGCGGGCCCACTCGAGTTCCTTTTGCATGGCTTTGGCGCGAGCCTGTTCGCCGCGCTGCTCTTGCTCCAGGCGTTTTTCTTTCTGTTCCAGCCAAGTGGTGTAGTTACCTTCCCAGGGGATGCCGTGGCCGCGGTCCAGTTCCAGAATCCAGCCGGCAACATTGTCGAGGAAGTAGCGATCGTGGGTGATGGCAACCACAGTGCCAGTGAAATCGTGCAGGAAGCGCTCCAGCCAGAATACGGATTCCGCATCCAGGTGGTTGGTGGGTTCGTCGAGAAGCAGCATATCCGGGCGGGACAGCAGCAGGCGGCAAAGGGCCACACGGCGCTTTTCACCGCCGGACAGATTGTTTACGTCCGCATCCCAGGGGGGCAGGCGCAGTGCGTCTGCGGCAACTTCCAGGCGGTGCTCCAGGTTGTGGGCGTCCCAGGCCTGGATAATGTCTTCGAACTGTTGCTGTTTCTTGGCCAGGGCATCGAAGTCTGCGTCGGGCTCGGCGTAATCGGCGTAGACCTGTTCCAGGCCGGCGAGGGCGTCGATGGCTTCGCGTACACCGTCCTCTACGTTGCCGCGCACGGTCTTGCTGGCATCGAGTTGCGGTTCCTGGGGCAGGTAGCCGACCTTGATGCCGGGCATTGCGCGGGCTTCGCCGTTAAAGTCCTGGTCGACCCCGGCCATGATGCGCAGCAGGGTGGATTTACCTGCGCCGTTTAGACCGAGTACGCCGATCTTGGCGCCGGGGAAGAAGGAGAGGGAGATGTCCTTGAGGATCTCGCGCTTGGGGGGCACTACTTTGCCCACCCGGTTCATGGTGTATACGTATTCGGCCATTTGGGGTTCCGTAATGGGTGTTGGAATCGGTCAGATTTTGCGCGCAACTTATCAGTTTGCGTAAAAAGTGCAACCGGGCATGTCTGTGGTAGCCCGCTGTACTCGCGTGTGGCTGACGTCAAATGTGATCTGTGTTTAACTGCGACACTATCTAGTACAAGAGCTATAAGACGAATAAAAATGGATCAGGATTCCCCGGTGTTGTTTTCCCGGCGCGGCGCCCTGGCGATCGCGACACTAAACCTCCCCAAGGCTCTCAATGCCTTAAATTCATCCATGATCGATCTGTTGTCGGCCCAGTTGGACCGCTGGGCTGAAGACACTGAAGTCGCGGCAGTCTGGATCGATGGCAGTGGCGACAAGGCGCTGTGCGCTGGCGGCGATGTGGTGGCGCTGTATCGGGAGTCCGCCGCCTATGGTGAGACACTGGACTACGGATTCACCACCGACTTCTTCTCCCGCGAATATCGCCTGGACTACCAGATTCACACTTACGCCAAGCCCGTCGTGGTGTGGGGCGGTGGCTTCGTGATGGGAGGCGGTATCGGCATTATGGCGGGAGCCAGCCACCGGATTGTGACCGAAACCACTCGTATGGCAATGCCGGAGATTACGATTGGTTTGTTTCCCGATGTGGGGGGCAGCTGGTTCCTGAATCGTATGCCCGGGCGCCTTGGACTTTTCCTGGGGCTGACCGGTGCGCAGTTTAATGGCGCCGATGCCCTGTTTGCCGGTATGGCGGACCGCATGATAGGCCGGGATCAGCGGGAATCAGTCTTGTCTGCGTTAGCGGAGCTCAGTTTCGGTGAAAACCTGGAAGCCAATCACCAGTTAATTAGCAATTGCCTTAAATCCCAGGAGCTGCCCCTTCTGGAGCGGCCTGAGTCTGCTCTGCGAGAGCATTATGACCAAATCCAGCAGCTTACAGATTTTGCCACCTTGCCAGAGGTTTGTGCCGCCATCAGTGCATACCAGGGTGTGGATAAGTGGTTGCAGCGGGCAGCTGCCACTTTGGCAGGTGGCTCTCCGCTGACACCCTGGATTGTGTGGGAGCAATTACAGCGGGCTCGACACCTGTCCCTGGCGGATATCTACCGCATGGAGTTGGCACTCGCGGTAAACCTCTGTGCCAGTGGCCACTTCAAGGAAGGGGTGCGCGCGCTGTTGATTGATAAAGACCGCGAACCCCAGTGGCAACCTGACAGCTTGGAACAGATTACACCTGCACAGGTGGAAAGCTGTTTTGTAGGCCCCTGGGCTGGTGAGCACCCGCTGGCCGACCTGTAGATATCGTATTTACCGAGCGTCCCGGGCTGTTAATCGCCAGGGATACCAACAACAAAATAGGGAGTGGCTTTTATGGAAAAGATAGCCTTTTTTGGTTTGGGTAATATGGGTGGCCCCATGGCTGCCAACTTGGCGAAGGCCGGCTATACCGTAGCGGCATTTGATTTGAGCCCTGTTGCTCTGGAACAGGCACAGCGAGATGGCTGCCTGCCCTGTGACAGTGCCCAGCAGGCTGTTGAGGGCGCGGATATCGTAATTTCCATGTTGCCCAGTGGCGACGCGGTGAAAGGGCTCTACCTGGGAGAGGCTGGGTTGTTGCAGCAACTCCCGGCCGATACCCTGATTATCGACTGTTCGACTATCTCTGCAGAGGATGCCTGCCTGGTCAGCCAGGCTGCCGGGGAGCATGGGTTGAGAGCGATAGATGCTCCGGTATCCGGTGGTACAGCTGCGGCACAGGCGGGGACGCTTTGCTTTATGTGCGGCGGGGATGAAGCGGCATTCGATGCAGCGCGGGCCCCGCTGCAGGTGATGGGCAGCAAGATATTCCTCGCCGGTGCTGCCGGTGCCGGGCAGGTGGCAAAGATCTGCAACAATCTGTTGCTCGCGATCCATATGACCGGTACCGCAGAAGCTTTACAGCTGGGAGTGGATAAGGGGCTGGATGCCAAGGTACTGAGCGATATTATGCGGGAAAGTTCGGGTAATAATTGGTCCCTGGCTAATTACAATCCCTACCCGGGCACTATGGAGAGCGTGCCTTCGGCAAAGGGTTATGCCGGCGGTTTCAGTGTGGCATTGATGCTCAAGGACCTGGGACTGGCTATGGATGCCGCCTCAACCAGTGCATCCTCTACTCCGATGGGAGCCCTGGCGAAAAATCTTTTCCAACTGCATGGCGCCAGTGAGGAAAACCGGCAACTGGATTTCTCCAGTATTCAGAATATGTTCCGGCGCCCGGCGGGCAGCCTTACTTAGCGCCTGTTTAAAGGCCTTGCACCACAGTCTGGCAATGTCGGCAGTGGTGCAGTTTTGGCCTGGTTTGCTTGCCCTCAACCTTGTCACCTAAAGAAAAAAATTTGCGGTAGTTCTCAATTTGGCAAGATCGTATCAAATACCATTGAGTGCTCGGTTCCCTCGGACTTTCTGAGCCGCTATCTTCCCCGCCCCTTCCCGGAAACGGGTCTCCCTTAAACAGCGCAATTATCTTGCTGCTGCACATTCCAATGGATTTTTTTCCAGGTAATTCGGCAGCTTGATTTGGATCAAGCAGCCTCAGGCAGCCAGCGAGTAACCTGTCCGCGACTTGTGATTGTGCCTGGAGGGGGGCCCTTCCTGAGTCGGGAAAAATGCCTAATCGCTTTATGGAGAAGTTAATGAATCGTATAACTGCTTGTGCGACAGCCGCTTTGACCGCCGTACTTTCTGCACCCGCACTGGCCTATGAACAAGGCAGTTTAATTCTGCGCGGTGGCATGGCCACTGTAGCACCCGATGCTAATTCCAGCGTACTTTCCTTGAATGGAACCGGCATCGACCAAACTGGTGTTGATGTGGATAACGGTTCCGCACTGGGCCTGACCGGCGTCTACATGTTCCGCGATCATTGGGGTTTGGAACTGGTTGCCGCAACGCCGTTCAGCCACGATATCGAAGTTGTTGGCGAGGGCCTGGGCAGTTTCAACCTGGGGGAAACCAAGCACTTGCCGCCGACTCTGTTGGTTCAATGGTATCCGATGGAGCCACAGTCCAACATTCAGCCGTATGTTGGCCTGGGTGTGAACTACACCGCTTTCTTTGATGAAGAAATCAGCAGCACCGCCGATAGCGCTTTCGAAGGCCTTGGCGCCACCGGTGATGCAGAACTGTCCCTGGACAATTCATTTGGCCTGGCAGCAGAAGCCGGTATCGATTTTACCTTCGGTGCCGATCAACGCTGGCTGTTCAATATGTCTGTGTTCTGGATGGACATCGAGACCGACGCCAAAGTCAAAGTACCTGGCCTGGGTGAAGTGACTGCCAATGTGGATATTGATCCGCTGGTTTACATGGCTGGTCTGGGCTACCGCTTCTAAAAGGTAGCAATAAATAGGTCTGGGGTAGAGCAGTCACTGTGGTTTTCTGGTCGAAGACCCGGTGGCTGCTTTTTTGTTTGTGTCGGATTTCCAAGCAAACTACCGAACGAGGTGTGAATGAATATGAAGCAAGAGATTAAAAGCCCCGTGGGAGGGTTGTCTGAAGAACTCTTATCCCGTTATAGCGGACCCTGCCCGCGCTACACCTCGTATCCTACCGCCGATCGTTTTCACACATTAAATGGAATTGAGCCCTGGGCAGCACTGCAGGATATTCGTAGCTTGTCCCTTTATGTTCATATTCCTTTTTGCCGTTCTCTCTGTTACTTCTGCGCTTGTAATAAAGTAATCACTCACCAGTATGGACTGGCTTCCAGTTATCTGGATCACTTGCTGCAGGAAGCCCAGTGGTACCGGGATAAGGTGGCTGATGTCCCCGTTACCCAATTGCACTTGGGCGGTGGTACGCCGACATTCTTGAGTGATAGTGATATGCGTCGCTTAATGGGAGGGCTGGCTGAAGTTTTTGATTTGCGCCCAGGCGACGGGGTTGAATACAGTATTGAGGCCGATCCACGTACCCTTGAGTTAGAGACCCTGGATACCCTGCGAGAACTGGGTTTTAACCGCTTGAGCCTGGGGGTGCAGGATTTCGATATCGAAGTTCAGCGTTCAATCAATCGTATCTGCAGTGCCGACCAAGTCACGGAGTTGACCGTAGCGGCGCGTGAGCGCGGGTTTGAGTCCATTTCCTACGACCTGATTTACGGACTACCCAAGCAGGGGCTGAGCAGCCTGCACCGCACTTTGGATAAAGTGCTGGAGCTGCAACCGGACCGCATCGCTCTCTATCACTATGCACACCTGCCACACCGATTTAAGGCCCAGCGCCTGATTGATACGGATTTAATCCCTTCTGCTGCAGAAAAAGTGGCGATGCAGCTGGCGGCTGTAGAGCACCTGGGTAAGGCGGGGTATGAATTTTTGGGGATGGATCACTTTGCCCGTCCTGGGGATGAACTGGCTAAGGCAGCCCATGCCGGTATGCTGCAGCGCAATTTCCAGGGTTACACCCTAATGCCGGCAGATGCTTTGGTCGGTCTGGGGGCATCGGCGATCAGCTACAGTCGCGATGGCTATTGGCAAAATTTACATCGCTTAAAAGAATATACTCAGGCGATTGGAGAAGGAAAATCTGCAGCCTGCCGCGGCTGGTTAATGGATGATGAAGATCGTTTGCGCCAGTGGATTATTAGTGAATTAATGTGTCGTTTGCGCCTGGATAAAAACCTTGTTGAACAGCGTATAGGTGCTTCCTTTGAGGAGTATTTCTCTGAGGAATTAGCGCGCTTACAGCCTATGTTTGACGATGGTCTAATTTATCAGGATAACGAAAATATTATTGTTACCGAGGAAGGCCGCTGGTTCGTGAGAAATGTTGCCGCTGCATTTGATATGTATTTGCACAGTCAAGAAACAGATGCGAAATATTCACGTGTTCTATAGCTACCGGCAGGAGACTAACGGCTCGACAGCCGTTACAATTGCGGCAAATTAGTTTACCGACCGGTTTAGTATGATGGATTCCTCTACAGCTGTTAGTTGCGGCAACTGTTCAGTCAGGCGTTTGTGCTTGCCAGCTGGTTTGTGTCAGTCTGATATTGATCGGCTAGAGCAGATCACGCGTCGAAAGAAAATAATTAAAGCGGGGGAGACCCTTTACCGAGCTGGCGATCCATTTGCCAATCTCTATGCAATTCGCTCAGGTAGTTTTAAAACTGTGGTGATTGCCGCAGATGGTGACACTCAGGTCACCCACTTCGCTTTACCTGGGGAACTGCTCGGTCTGGATGCCTACAGTACTCGGGTACATCCGAGTTATGCGGAAGCACTGGAAGACAGCAGTGTTTGCCTCCTGCCTTTTACTCAACTGGAAATTTTGGCCCAGCAGGTGACAGCCCTGCAGCAGCAGATTTACAGCATTTTTTCTGAAGAGTTGCGCCAGGAAAACGATATTTTAATGTTGTTGGGTAAGCGCTCTGCCGATACTCGTTTGGCGGCTCTTCTGATTAATATTTCCAGCCGTTACGCTCGCCGTGGATACTCTCACAGTGCGTTTGTTTTATCGATGCCGCGCACTGATATCGCCAATTATTTGGGTTTGACAGCGGAAACTGTCAGCCGGCTTTTCTCGCGTTTTCAGCGAGAAAAATTAATTAAGGTGAGTGGCCGATCAGTTGAGATTATTAATTTAATTGAACTCAGTGAGCTAGCGGGTACTCACTGCGGATATGATGAAGACTGAATTTTGAAATAGTGTCCTGGCTTTATGGTCAGTCAGGACACTACCCAATCCTCTATACTTCAGCAACCGTTTCGATTGCTGATATTACCTCCGCCCACTTTTCTTTATCTGCCTCTGGAATGTAGCTTGCTTTAAAACTATTTAGGGCCAGTTTTTTCGCCTGCTCTTTGGTCATGCCCAGACTTTCGCTAAGGGCCAGATAATTTTTATTGACGTAACCGCCAAAGTAAGCTGGATCATCTGCATTAACAGTGACACACAGGCCGCGCTCGAGGAGTGACAAAATAGGGTGTTGGTTCATATTGTCGTAAACACAGAGTGCGGTATTGGAGAGCGGGCAAACGGTCAGGGGGATATTTTCCTCTTTCAGGCGCTCAATTAGTACTTCGTCCTCAACGCAGCGAACCCCATGGTCGATTCGGCTCACGTCCAGAAGATCGAGAGCCTCTACGATATAATCGGCAGGCCCCTCTTCACCGGCGTGGGCAACTCTCTCAAGCCCTAGCTCTTTGGCCATAGCAAATACTTTCTGAAATTTGCTGGGTGGATGACCCAGCTCAGAAGAGTCCAGCCCTACACCTTTTATTAAGTTGAGGTATGGTTTTGCCGCTTCCAAGGTGGCAATTGCTTCCTCTTCACTCAGGTGGCGTAAGAAGCACAAAATAAGGTGACTACTTATTCCCCACTCATTTCTTGCATCATCAAGAGCGCTGTTAATACCCTTGATAACCACACCGATATCAATGCCCCTCTCTGTATGGGTTTGGGGGTCAAAGAAGATCTCTGTGTGGACAACATTGTCTTCACGACAGCGCTTGAGATAAGCCATGGTCAGATCATAAAAATCCCGCTCATGGATCAGGACCGAAGCGCCTTGATAATAAATATCGAGGAAGGACTGTAAATTATGAAATTTATAGGCTGCTTTAATTTCCTCAATACTGGAAAAGGGAATTTCAATATTGTTGCGCTTGCTCAACTCGAACATTAGCTCCGGTTCCAGTGAACCCTCGATATGGAGATGAAGCTCGGCTTTTGGCAGTGCTTTCAAAAAGTTCAAATCGGCAATGGACATAGAAATACCTTGTTGCGGGACTACCTGTGAACGTGAATGCGCCGGAGGCTATCCAACATTCCGACTCACAGAAACTGTCTGGGCTATAGAAGGGCGCTAATGGTATCAGGTTACGCCCTCTGAGAATAAAGCTGGCGGAGCTTATTTTACGGCTTATTCTGACTCGCCAGCCCTATTGTTTAGCTGCAGCCAGATTAATTGCCAAAAATACACCGATCGGTTTACTTAATACCATTCATGTGTATACTGTACTGAGTAGTTTACATTTTGAGATTGATTAACGGATACTGAGGATAGAGCAATGAGTAAGGTTGCCTTGATTACCGGGACCTCCACAGGGCTGGGGCAGAGTCTGGCGCTGCAAATGGCTAAGCAGGGGTTTAGGGTCTTTGCCACCATGCGAGATCTCTCCAAGGCCGACCAGCTGATAAATGCGGCTCCTCAGGGGGCGGCTCTCGAAGTGATGGAATTGGATGTAACAGATTCTGACAGTATTCAGAACTGCGTAGATACTATTATCCGGGATGCTGGGCGTATCGATTTATTGATCAACAATGCTGGCGCTGGTTTTGTAAAGACCACTGAACACGCCAGCGAAGAAGAGATACGTTGGGTGACGGATGTGAACTACCTCGGTGTAGTTCGTTGCACTAAAGCAGTTTTACCCTATATGCGCGAAGCTCGCAGTGGACACGTTATCAATATTTCGTCAGTGGGTGGGCTAGTTGGGCAGCCGTTCAATGAGCTGTATTGTGCGGCAAAGTTTGCTGTTGAGGGTTATACAGAGGCCCTGGCAAGTTATATAACCCCTGCCTTTAATATTAATTTTACCGCTGTCGAGCCCGGTGGAATCCACTCAGAGTTTGCCAATAATGTGCTTTCGCAGTTGGAGCGGAGCCAGGGGTATCCCGAAGATGAATACCAGGGGGTCTTCAATCAGTATATTGGTGGTATGAGGTCGCGAAGCCCAGAGCAGACAGCTGAGATATACCAGACATCTGACCAAGTAGCCGGCGTGGTTTTACAAGTGGTACAGGCTGAGGAGCCACCTATTCGGGTCAGATCATCCAAGTGGGCCAATAAACTTTGCAATTTTAAGAGCGGCTTGGATCAGGATGGCAAAAAACAGCAACGAATGGTAATCGAAAGCTTTTTACCTGAGTTTTAATCTTTTAACTTTACGAATTTAGCACATAGGGCAAGTTACTAACTACCATGTGTGTTGCTTAGTATTATGGAGTGTATTTACCAGGACAAGCCGGTTATGAAAGAGTCAAAAAGCTGATTCATGGCCGGCAATAGTATTACTGTCAGTAAAAGAATTTGGTTGCCTAGCTATGACCAAGTCAGCGCAGGCCGTAAGTTGTAGTAACTGTTCAGTCAGGCGTTTGTGCTTGCCTGCAGGGCTGGTGCAGGCAGATATTGACCGGCTTGAACGGGTTACCCGCAAGAAAAAGGTAATTAAAGCGGGTGAAACCTTGTATCGAGCAGGTGACCCTTTCCAAAATCTCTATGCGATTCGCTCTGGAAGTGTCAAAACGGTAGTCATTGGTGCAGATGGGAATATCCAGGTAACACATTTCGCCCTTCCTGGTGAGCTGTTGGGGCTCGATGCTTATAGTAGTCGGGTTCACCCCAGTTATGCGGAGGCGCTGGAAGATAGCAGTGTGTGCTTGTTGCCATTTGACCAGCTGGAAACCTTAGCTCAGGAAGTTCCAGCACTGCAGCAGCAAATCTATAGCATTTTTTCCGAAGAGTTGCGGCAGGAAAATGAAATCTTAATGTTGCTGGGAAAGCGTGCTGCTGATGCCCGCTTAGCGGCATTGTTGATTAATATTTCCAGTCGCTATGCATGTCGTGGTTACTCCCCCCGCGAATTTGTACTCTCTATGCCGAGGACAGACATCGCCAATTACTTGGGGTTAACAGCGGAGACGGTGAGCCGTTTATTTTCGCGTTTTCAGCGAGATGGACTGGTGAATGTTAGTGGTCGAGTGGTTGAAATCCTTGACTTGTTGGCGTTGAGTGAATTGGCTGGAACCCATTGCGGCTACGATTGATAGCAGTAAAGGCTTTCATTTTTCCAATTGATTCTCTCGAAGCTAGTTCTTTTTAGTCAGACTGGTTTTTGGGTATTGGCGCATAATTCCTTCTAAAATTAGTTTCTCTTCCCTGCCTATTTTGGCAATACCCGGGCCATTTCAGCCAAAATAACTGCGAATACTGCCGTCCAAAAAAAGTACGATGGTTTTAATTGAATGCCGCTATTTTGGAAGCGTTTTCTTTTCCCCTCTGTTTAAGAGGGTTTAGCTATATAGCTTGGATATTTGTAGTTCTCTTGCCTGGTATTTTTTGTATTTCACTCCTCTAGCAAATATCCAATAAGCCATAGTAGCCTTTGTCACAGAGCGCTAGTCAGTAAGCCTCAAAAAAATAAGAAGTGAGAGGAAGGGAAGTATGCCTGTCAGAGAATTTGATCTAGTTAAGATTTTTGCAGCGGAAGGAACACAAGTGGGAGATGCTCCCAACCTGGTAATTTCTGCTCACGGTGCAACAACCAAGCAAATTTTTTATCCCAAAGGGCATGGAGGGGATAACCTCTTTTTCTTTTCTCCCCATGGTTACTCTCTAAATGATCCAGGTATTGGTAGCGTCTTGAGTGGCAATGCCAAATATCATGAGTGGGTTGGTAGGGGGAAGGTTTGTCATAACTATACCCTGAGCAAATTTCAGGGGTATCACGGGTCAACAACCGGTCAGATTCTAGGCCGCGTTACTCGCCATTTTATTAAAGGTGAGAGCTATGCCGATGTGCAAAAGGCTGTAGATAATGCCCATGAGCACAATGAGATGGTGCGAAATCTGGATCCCAATAATCCCATGCATCAACCTTATATTAAGAAAGGGGTTAAGCCGGTAATGTCGGCGGATTTATTGACTATTCGCAATAGAGTAAAAATGGATAACCCCACCTTAGTGGATATTCTAAATATTCTGCATAGAAATAATCTGCACTATGAAAATATCTACTGTTCTTTTTGTCGAAGCGAAGTGAGTTTTAGCAATATCCTTATTGGAACTCCATCCTGGGACAGCAAAATGCAGCGACCAACCACTTAATCGGTGTTTTTTAACTTCGTATTCAATTCTTAAGTAGAGAGAGGATGGTGCCCGTTAAGCTAGAAATGTGAATGCATTTTTATTATGGGTCACCATCTACTAATTTGTTACGGCTCACTTTTTTGAGCTTTGAGCTTGCCAGGCCTGTACTGCTTTCCTCAATTCCTCCTTATTTTTGTCATATTTATTTCATACCTCACTTATTTGACTAATATTTAGTCCAAAAAATTTTCCTCTTCGTGACTAATGTCAAAAATCATGCAATAAAACTTGAGTGTGGATGATTGGTCATAGTAGGTTGTTAGTACGGTTGTTTTGTTTGGAGGGGTGACCCTCTTATTTCTGTACTCGACGTTAGATAGGTGTCATATGCCTGTTCGTGAATTGGATTTAGTCAAAATTTTTGCACCGGAAGGTACCAATGTTGGGGATGCGCCGTCCCTGGTGATTTCTGCCCACGGTGCCGCAACCAAGCAGGTTTTTTATAATAAAGGTCACGGTGGCGATAACCTGCTTTTCTTTGCACCTCACGGTTACACGTTGGAAGATCCTGGCCTACAAGATGTTGTAGATGGGAAAGCAAAAGTTCATGAGCATATTGGCAAGGGTAAGATATGCCGTAACTATATGTTGAAAAAATTCCAGGGGTACCACGGCAGTACAGCCGGACAGATTTTTGGTCGCCTATCGCGCCGATTTATTAATGATGGTGAGAGTTACGCTCAGATTCAGAATGTTGTGGATGAAGCCCATAAACACAATGTGAAAGCTATTCGGAATCAGGCAAGACTGCAGCAATATGACTTAAATGATCCCTTTCAAAAGTCTCTGTATGACGCAAAGGTTGGTGCTTCTTTGTACACCACAAAGATGGAAGCTAACTTCTTGACGATTCGAAATAGGCACAATCAAAAGAGTCCAACTCTGGCTGATGTGCTCAATATTCTGCATCGGAACAACTTACACTATGAGAATATTTACTGTTCTTTTTGCCGTAACGAGTTGAGCGTAGGTAATCTTATATTGGGAACGCCTTCCTGGGACAGTAAAAAGAGGAAGGTGAATACTTAGAAATAAGTAACTGAGTAATTTACGGGCAAAAAAAGGGGGGCGTAAACGCCCCCTTAATCCACTACTTATCAGGAGTGTGTGGAGAAAGCTAATTCCTTTTCAGATTCCTTGTGACCAATACCCGTCTTCCTTGTTTCCTGTAGCCAATCCATGGCCTCTTGTTGCTGCTTGAAATAGCGGACTTCACCGCTAACAAACCAGCTCCCGACTTTTGTGGCTATTTGCTGCCACTCCTCATCCCCAAGTACAGCGACATGCGAGAATTCATTGCCGTGCTTTAAGGCCAGCTTGAACTCATCCCAGATCGCGTGCATCCCCCAGCCCTCGAAATCCCGGAGATCAATCAGTAATTGAACCTGAGGTTTTTTTACCCCTTCCAGAGCATATTCTAATAGTGGTGTTATATGCTCATAATCCTCATGGGTTAATTCACCAATTGCCTTTATGTAAAGGAAAAATTCATCATTTATGCGTTCCATGCCAATGGATATGCCGTGGCGTTTAAACTGCATTAATATTTCCTCCCTGCTGTTTTGGTGACCTAAGCTAATGCCTGAGCGGGCATTTGATATTGTGTCAGATCTTCGTGCAGGGACTCGTAAATTTTTCTGGTTGCCCTGTCGAAATATCTGCAGCTTAATTCACTGACCTGTTTCTGAATATAAATCCAGTCGGTAGTCCCCAGGTACTGTTCGATCTGTGGGAAAATAGATTTATTTTCCAAGTCCATATGCTTGCGTTGCAGCTTCAGGTAGGTGTTGCAAGCTCCTTGCAGCACTCTCCGTTCAACGGTCGCATCGTTGGCAATAGCGTAAAATAAAGCGCACATGTGTTTTGTCGCTGCGGCTATATTTTCATGCTGCATTTGCGCTTCGTAAATTGATTCCCTGTCATGTACTGGCTTAGTCAACAGCCGGGAAAATATTAAGTCCTCAACTGGGTGGTGATACCTATCCGGGTATGCCGATAAATAATCCAAAGCATCAAGGATCAGTGACAAGGTGTTCGGATCGCGGTCGCCGCAGCCAAAAAGATCCAGGAGTAATTGCTCAAAGGCGTTGAGCAACTCTTGCATATGTTTATGGTCACAGCACAGTTGTCGGTAGATGGCATTCATCCCAGACCTCCGCGATTTGTCGATGGGTCTATTGTTGCCATATGTACCAATCCAAAGTTGATTTGGATCAAGTGAGGGGGACTTAGTGGGACTCAAGGTGGAATTTACCGCTACCTACTCAGGGGAAGGCTGGGGTTATCAATAGGTATGAGGCTGATGATGCCGCTGAATTCCTTGGTTCAACTCTTATCTGTACCTCGTTGTATTTGACCACAAGATAAATTAAACCTATTTTCGAGTAGCCCTTTCTTCAGTTTTTTCCACAAGTACGCTCTTCTGTCGGACCTAGATAAGGGTGTGTCTGATCTTTCATATTTTAATAATTTCTAATGACGTGTTGTTGCACATTTAAGCATGCTGCGATGTTTCCCGTTGTTCAATAAATTTATTGGTGCTGAAGTCGTAGGTTGTCATCGAATTATTCCGCAGCGCTCTATTTATGTGTCACGACAAAGTTAATGCAACAGGATGGGAGTGTTAATGAAAATAGTTAAGGCTGGTATAGGTGTGCTGGCACTCGTTGTTTCAACGGGCGCAATTGCCGAGGGCGCCTACTGGGGGGGTGTGGCCGGAATAGCTGATTTTGATTTCAAGGGGGTCGATAATCCACTGAATTTGGGACTGCGAGCAGGTTATGTGCGGGCCTCGGGTTTTGGGGTGGAAGGTGAATATACCAGTTCACTATTAAGTGGTGAGACTGAGGCTTATGGTCGGAATGTGGATGTAGACATACGTACTCTTGCTACTTATGCGACTTACAGAACAGAGGGGGACTGGTACCTGAAAGGACGCCTGGGCCTTCTCTATGAAGACGTTTCTGTTGGCAGTGCAAGTAGTGATGACTTGGGTGTCAGCTTAGGGGCTGGAATTGGTTATAGCCTGAATGAAATTTATCATCTGGAGCTTGAGTACACCGTATTAGAGAAGGATGTCAGTTATTGGTCAGGCGGGTTTAGCCTGAGATTTTAATTGCCTCTTTCCTAAGTTTGACTAATGGTGACACCTCTTTTTAAAAGCTCCCAGGTTACATACTGACCTGTCTAAGTGACCACTTGTGCCAGTTGATTGTGCCCCTATAATCCCTGCCCTTTGATCAGACTTCGAGATTTAAGGGGAAGATGGTGGGCTTTAATCTCAAGGCAATGGCTGCAGTTACCGCTCTGTTGTGTTCCGCTACCGCTTATGGCCAGGGTGCGTATATCGGTGGCGTCTTCGGTGCTTTGGATGTTGATGCCAGGGGGGAGAATCCTTTAAATGGGGGGATTCGAGCCGGTTATACCTGGGGTTCTGGCTGGGGATTCGAGGCAGAAGTCACCGACTCTGTCATTGATGGTGAGTTCGACTACTACTGGCACGATTACAACTACTCCCTGGCAACACAAGCTGTTTATGCCACCTATCGCAGCCCGGGCAACATTTATCTGAAAGGTCGTATCGGCTACCTCCATGAGGAGTTGGAGATAGATAATTGGGAGAAAGAGTACTCGGATAACGGTGCATCTGCCGGGCTCGGGGCTGGTTTCAAACTGACCGACGAGGCGACCCTGGAACTGGATTACACCATCATTGAGTCCGACGTGAATTACTGGTCTGGCTCTGTAGTGTACAAATTCTGACCGTCTTTTTAAGGTGGGCGGGTTGGTCCCGCCACGTCTCTGCATTTGCGCATTCATGCTGCCCTTGGTGTACAATGCGCGCCTTTCTAAAATGCCCAGAATGCATTGAGCAGTAGGGCCATCCCACGCTGGGAGCCTTTGGTCCTACTCATAAGTCTGGGCGCTGTGGTATCGAGTTTTACAAGCCTCTACTCAAGCCCGCTTTACCGAGGGAACACCATGTTTGATTCATCTGTCACTTTAGCTTCTTACGACCCGGAAATTTGGGAAGCCATCCAGGAGGAAGACTCTCGTCAGGAAGACCATATCGAGTTAATCGCCTCTGAGAACTACACCAGCCCAATGGTAATGGAAGCTCAGGGCAGCAGCCTGACTAACAAGTATGCCGAGGGCTATCCAGGCAAGCGTTATTACGGCGGTTGTGAGTACGTGGACAAAGTGGAAACCCTGGCCATTGAGCGCGCCAAGGAGCTGTTTGGTGCTGACTACGCCAATGTGCAGCCGCACTCAGGATCACAGGCTAATGCGGCTGTTTACCAGGCGCTCTGCGCCCCAGGTGACACTGTACTGGGCATGAGTCTGGCCCACGGTGGCCACCTTACCCACGGTGCCCGCGTTAACTTTTCCGGCAAGATCTACAATGCAGTGCAGTACGGTCTGAACCCGGAAACTGGCGAAGTGGATTACGAGGAAGTTGAACGCCTGGCGCTTGAGCACAAGCCGAAGATGATCGTGGCTGGTTTCTCTGCCTATAGCCGAGTGATGGATTGGGCGCGTTTCCGCGAGATCGCTGACAAAGTGGGTGCTTACCTGTTTGTGGATATGGCTCACATTGCAGGCCTGGTTGCCGCTGGTGAGTATCCCTCCCCAATCTCCCACGCCGATGTTGTGACTTCTACTACTCACAAAACCCTGCGTGGCCCCCGCGGCGGTATCATCCTGGCGCGCGCCAACGAAGAAATTGAGAAGAAGCTCAACTCCGCTGTATTCCCCGGTGGTCAGGGTGGCCCGCTGATGCATGTGATCGCGGCGAAAGCGGTTTCTTTCAAAGAGGCCATGACCCCTGAATACAAGGCCTACCAGAAGAAGGTTGTGGAAAATGCCCGCGCAATGGCGGAGACCTTCCTCGATCGCGGTATCAACATTGTATCCGGTGGGACCGATGATCACCTGATGCTGGTTGACCTGATTGGCAAAGAGTACACCGGTAAGGATGCGGATGAAGCCCTGGGTAACGCCAACATCACCGTTAATAAGAACGCGGTACCCAACGATCCGCGCTCTCCTTTCATTACCAGCGGCCTGCGTGTTGGCACTCCGGCAATCACTACTCGCGGCTTTGGTGTAAAGGAAACCCAACAGCTCACTCACTGGATCTGCGACGTGCTGGACGCACTGGAGAAAGGTGATGTTGAAGCCACTATCGCCGATGTGAAGCAGAAGGTTCTGGGTATTTGCGCAGAGTTTCCTGTGTATAAAAAAGGCTGATCAGCACTGCTGACAAAAAAGCGGCTCATAGAGCCGCTTTTTTTATGTGTCCATGTTGAATTTGCGATGCACTGTGGCTGTGCGTGCCGCGGTCACACAGTGCAACGGCTGTGGTAAACTGCGGCCCATTTTCCATTCCGGGGATAATCCCACATGCACTGTCCGTTCTGCAGCGCAGAAGAAACAAAAGTAGTCGATTCCCGATTGGTGGCTGAGGGCGACCAAGTACGCCGCCGGCGCGAGTGCCTGGAGTGCCACGAGAGGTTTACCACATTTGAAACTGCGGAGCTGCTGCTGCCGCGAGTGATCAAGCAAAACGGCCAGCGCGAGCCGTTTAATGAAGACAAGCTGCGCGCGGGTATTCAGCGCGCTGTGGAAAAGCGCCCGGTGAGTATTGAGCGGGTGGAGTCGGCGGTATCTCAAATAAAACACGCCCTGCAGGCGACCGGAGAACGGGAGTTGCCGGCGCGTGCTATTGGTGAATTGGTGATGGAGCAGCTGCGTGAGCTGGACCAGGTGGCCTATGTGCGCTTTGCTTCTGTCTATCGCCGTTTTGAGGATGTCAGCGAGTTTAGAGAAGAGATTGAGCGACTGACCAGTAAGGGATCGAAGACAGAATGAGTCAAACTGTTGTACACAGTGCGGAAGCACTGATGGCCCGCGCTATTCAGTTGGCAGAGCGCGGTCTCTACACCACTATGCCGAATCCGCGAGTGGGCTGTGTGATTACTGACGGGGATGGCAATGTTGTCGGCGAAGGCTGGCACAAGCGGGCCGGCGAACCCCACGCTGAGATCGAAGCCTTGAGTGATGCCGGCGACCTGGCTCAGGGGGCTACGGTTTATGTCACTCTTGAGCCCTGCAGTCATACCGGCCGCACAGGTCCCTGTGCCGAGGCGCTGGTAAAGGCCGGCGTGGCCCGGGTTATTTACGGAATGCAGGATCCGAATCCGAATGTCAGCGGTGCCGGATTGCAAATATTGCGCGATGCTGGGATCGAAGTGGAAGGCCCCATCCTGGAAGAGAGGTGTCGCGCTCTAAACCCCGGCTTTATCAAGCGTATGACCCTGGGACTGCCCCTGGTGCGAAGCAAATCCGCCATGAGCCTGGATGGGCGCACCGCTATGGCCAGTGGGGAATCAAAGTGGGTATCGGGCCCTGCGGCTCGCGCCGATGTACAGCGCCTGCGTTCTCGCAGTTGTGCAGTGATCACCGGGGTTGAGACGGTGCGTTTCGACAATCCCAATCTCAATGTGCGCGCCGATGAAATGGCACTGGAAATGCTGGCCGCAGAGCGAGCCGCCGAAGTGCAGCCGCTGCGGGTAATTGTTGACAGCCAGCTGCGCACCCCAGCGAGAGCCTTTATTTTGCAGGGGGATGCCCCCACATTGGTGTGCACGACAGAGCGCGCGGAGGCCGAGCGCCGCGAGCGTATTGAGAAAACGGGTGCGGAAGTCGTGGCTTTACCCCACGACAAAGAGGGCCGCGTAGACCTGCTCGCCCTGCTCAAGGAGTTGGCGCGACGCCAGTGCAATGAAGTTTTGGTAGAGAGCGGTGCGACCCTCTCTGGTGAATTCCTCTACCGGGGCCATGTCGACGAAATAATTGTTTATATGGCGCCAAAACTGCTGGGTAGCACCGGGCGACCGCTGTTTGAACTGCCTATCGAGCGTATGGGCTCGATGCTGCCGATTACGATTACCGATATGCGCGCAGTTGGTCACGACTGGCGCATTACTGCAACAACCGATATCGAGCGCTGATGTTTACCGGAATTATTGAAGCCTTAGGCGAGATTGCAGAGTTAAAA
The DNA here is from genome assembly GCF_052467225.1 of Microbulbifer maximicatervae (SeqCode). Classification (NCBI taxonomy): domain Bacteria; kingdom Pseudomonadati; phylum Pseudomonadota; class Gammaproteobacteria; order Cellvibrionales; family Microbulbiferaceae; genus Microbulbifer; species Microbulbifer maximicatervae (SeqCode). The sequence goes on from NZ_CP174303.1 coordinate 1,289,017, forward strand.
CCCCAGGGCGGCGACCTGCGTGTGCGTGTGCGCAGCGGTAAGCTGGATCTGGGTGATGTGCAACTGGGGGACAGTATTGCCACCAATGGTGTTTGTCTCACGGTTGTTGACCTGCCCGGTGATGGTTACTGGGCGGATGTCTCTGCGGAAACCCTGGATGTGACAACGGTGGGCCGCTGGAAAAAAGGCGACCGGGTCAATCTGGAAAAAGCACTGACACCCCAGACCCGCCTGGGTGGACACATTGTCAGCGGCCATGTGGATGGTATTGGCGAGGTGGTATGGCGCAAGTCCGAGGCTCGCGCCGAGCGGTTCCGCCTGCGCGCACCGGAAAATCTGGCTCGCTATATTGCCCATAAAGGGTCTATCACCGTCGACGGCACCAGCCTCACGGTCAATGCCGTGGATGGGGCTGAGTTTGAACTCACCATAGTGCCACACACGTTGCAGGAAACGATTATGGCCGGCTATACCGCCGGTACTCGGGTCAACCTGGAAGTGGACCTGATTGCGCGCTACTTGGAGCGGCTACTCCTCGGTGATGAGGCAGCCAAGCCTAGTGGTGGGGGCATGACCCTCGAATTTTTGGCCCAGAACGGGTTTTACAAGCGCTAAAGATGGGCCGTGCACCACGGCGAAAACAGCAGCGATAGCCGCTCTATTTGCAATTGATAAATTTATCCAGAGTTAACCATGGAACTAAATACGGTTGAAGAACTGATCGACGATATCCGCCAGGGCAAAATGGTAATCCTGATGGATGATGAAGATCGCGAGAACGAGGGCGACCTGGTGATGGCTGCGGAGCAGATTCGCGCTGAAGACATCAACTTTATGGCCACTCATGCCCGTGGCCTGATTTGTATGCCCATGTCCAAAGAGCGCTGTGAGCAGTTGGACCTGCCGCTGATGTCGCGGGACAACGGAGCCCAGTTCAGCACCAACTTCACCGTATCCATTGAGGCGGCAGAGGGTGTCACCACCGGTATTTCCGCCGCCGATCGCGCGCGCACGGTTCGCGCCGCTGTGGCCAGAAATGCCAAGCCCAGCGATATTGTACAGCCCGGCCATATCTTCCCCATTATGGCCCAGCCCGGAGGTGTATTAAGCCGCGCAGGCCACACCGAAGCCGGTTGCGACCTGGCCCGCCTGGCGGGTTTTGAGGCGGCTGCGGTGATTGTTGAGATCATGAATGAAGACGGCACCATGTCCCGCCGCCCGGACCTGGAAAAGTTCGCGAAAGAGCACAACCTGAAGATCGGCACAATCGCCGACCTGATTACCTATCGCGCCCTGAATGAGAAAACCGTTGAGTGCGTTAATGAGCGCAAGGTGCGCACCGAGTTCGGTGAGTTCAAACTGCGCACTTATCTCGATAAGGCCCGCCGCGAACGCCACTTTGCCTTTGTTAAAGGCGACCCCACCCCAGAAGAACCGACCCTGGTTCGTGTGCATGTAGGAAATACTCTGCGCGATGTGCTTACGATTCAGCGCGGCGATGAAAAATTCACCCCGTGGACCTTCCGCCGCGCGATGCAGCGTATTGAAGAAGAGGGCAAGGGTGTTGTGGTACTGATCTGCCACAACGAAACCACCGAAGAAATCGAAGAGAGTATTGATTGGCTGATCAGCGGCAAGCAACAGCGCCCCAGCCAGGACCTGGTGTACAAACAGGTAGGTACCGGTTCGCAAATTCTGCGGGATCTCAAGGTGCGCAAAATGCGCCTGATGAGCGCACCGTTCAAATTCAGTGCTATTTCCGGGTTTGACCTGGAGGTAGAGGAATACCTGAACGTGGAAGCGCCGCAACCCTAGTAAAAGAGTAACAATACTGAAGCGCCGCTACTGTCCTGATAGCGGCGGCGATGGACAAGAAATACGGATTGAAAATTATGAGCAATATTCAAGTGATCGAAGGGGACTTTGTCGGCAGTACGGGCAAATACGCACTGTTGGTGAGCCGCTGGAACAGCTTTGTGGTTGAAAGCCTAAAGGATGGTGCACTGGACACCCTGCGCCGCAAGGGTATCAAGGATGAAGATATCACTATCTACTACGCCCCGGGCGCATTCGAATTTCCCCTGGCGGCACAGAAGTTGGCTGAGACTAAAAAGTTCGATGCCATTATTGCCCTGGGTGCGGTTATCCGTGGTGGCACCCCGCACTTTGAGTATGTGGCTGGCGAGTGCACCAAAGGCCTGGCTCAGGTATCCATGAATACTGGTATTCCCGTCACCTTTGGCGTGCTGACAGTGGACTCCATTGAGCAGGCTATTGAACGCTCAGGCACCAAGGCTGGCAACAAAGGTTGTGAAGCCGCCGAAACCGCCCTGGAAATGGTTTCCCTACTCGGCAAGATTTAATTGCCGGCGCGCCGGCACAAAAGGTGTGTCGGTGCAGCCCATTCTGTGAAGTATCTACCGGAAAAGACAATGACCGTAACTGCATCCGCCCGCCGTAAGGCACGTCACTACGCCATGCAGGCGCTCTATCAGTGGCAGATGGCCGGCGCCAGCCTTAATTCCATTGAGGCCGAGTTTCACGCCGATAATGATATGAGCAAAACCGACGTGGAATATTTTCGTGATATTTTCCACGGCGTAGCGAAAAACCTTGATGAGGTAGAGGGCGCTTACACGTCGCACCTGGATCGCAAAGTGGAAGATCTGGACCCTGTATCCCGCGCGCTGTTGCGCATGGCCACTTACGAGCTGAAAAACCGTATCGATGTGCCTTACAAGGTTGTCATTAATGAGGCGGTGGCACTGGCGAAAAAATTTGGTCCCACCGATGCCTTCAAGTTTATCAATGGCATTTTGGATAAGACCGCTGCGGACCTGCGCTCGGCAGAGGTAGCCGCAGACAAGAAGGGCTGAGCCAGCAATTATGTCTAAAGCGCCGGGGGAGTTTGAGATCATCCGCGATTACTTCGCCCGCGCTCCCCAGGGCGAAGGTGTAGCCCTGGGGATTGGCGATGACTGCGCGCTATTGCAAGCACCTGTCAGCGGGCAGTTGGCCACTTCTATGGACACCCTGGTAGCAGGCCGTCACTTCCCCGCAGGTGCTGACCCATTCATGGTTGCGAGCCGTGCACTGCGTGTGAATATCAGTGATCTGGCGGCAATGAATGCCCGCCCCCTCTGGTTTACCCTTGCCCTGACCTTACCCGATAGCGACTCCGTTTGGCTGGAGAAATTCGCCAGTGGCCTGCTGGAAACTGCTGGCAAGTTTGGGGTTTCCCTTGTGGGTGGTGACACCACCGCAGGCCCCTTGTCCATTACGATTCAGGTGATCGGCCATACCGAAAAGCCCCTCCGGCGGGACGGCGCTTCTGTCGGCGACAATATTTATGTGAGCGGCCCACTGGGCGCTGCCGCGGCAGCCCTGCCCGTTGTTTTGGCAGAGCGGAATGTGACTGAGTCAGTGCGGCGGGAAGCGGAGCAGGCTTTCTATTTTCCCGAGCCGCAATTAGAAACTGCCAACGCGATTGCAGGCATTGCTACCAGTGCGTTGGATATTTCCGACGGATTATTGGGGGATCTGGGCCATATCTGCAAAGCGAGCGGTGTGGCAGCAGAAATAAACCTGGAATCTCTGCCCATAGCACCCCTGGCCAATCGATTGGCAGCTGATACTGCCGTAGAGCTGGCGGCCTGTGGAGGGGATGACTACCAGCTCTGTTTTACTGCTCCGGCAGCCGCTGTTGAGCAAGTTCGTCAGCTGGGTTTCACTCCCATAGGGAAGCTCGTTGAGGGGGAGCCGCAGGTACGCTGCTCCTATCACGGGAACCCCTGGGTTGCTCAATCGCCAGGCTATAGGCACTTTTAATACCTTGTGTAAACCATAGTGCCTTTGTGAGAATTCAATAACATGAGCATTAACAACCCGACATTTTCCCAGCTGTTGCGCGATCCCACTCTTCTGTTGGCGTTTGGATTCGGCTCCGGGCTGGCACCGAAAGCGCCGGGCACTTTTGGTACCCTGGCAGCGATTCCTTTTTGGTGGCTGATGAAGGATTTGCCTCCATTCTGGTATCTGGCCATTGTGTTTGTTACCGGTGTGGTAGGTTGCTATCTATGTGGTGCAGCTGCCAAGAAAATGGGAGTTCACGATCACGGCGGTATTGTTTGGGATGAAATGGTGGGCTACTGGCTCACCATGTTTATGGCTCCTGCAGGTTGGGCTTGGGCGCTATACGGCTTTGTCCTCTTCCGGATATTTGATATTGCCAAGCCCCCGCCCATTGGTTGGGCTGATCGCAAGGTGCAAGGTGGCGTTGGAATTATGCTCGACGATATACTGGCCGCCGTTTACGCGTCACTGGTGCTGCAATTAACCGCATGGGTACTGGGTGTCTAGGTTGGATAGGGAAGATCAATGCGTAGCTATTTTGTATTTATAGTTAGCTTTTTATTTGCACTGAATGTCAATGCACAGCAGGTGCAGCTAAAAGGCCTGTTTGGTGATAGCGCCATGCTGGAGATTGATGGCCGCCAGAAAATCCTTAAGGCGGGACAAAAATCCCCAGAGGGCGTCACCCTACTGGAAGCAACTACTCGTTATGCGCGGATCAGTGTTGCCGGGCAGGAGCAAAAGCTGACCTTGGCGGCTCCTATCGCAACCAGTTTTGCCAAGGCGGCAAAAGCTGAAGTACGGCTTTCCGCTGATAGCCGGGGTCATTACATGACGGATGCCTGGGTTAACGGTATGAGAGTGCCGATGATGGTGGATACCGGTGCTACCAGCATTGCCTTCAATTATCCCACCGCTCGCCGTCTCGGTTTGAATTTGGATACTGCACAAGAAATACGGGTTTCCACTGCCAATGGAGTTACCAGGGCTTACAAAGTGAGCTTGAACAGTGTAACCATTGGCGGAATCAAGCTTCACAATGTTGACGCGACCGTACACTCAGATGATTTTCCCAGCGTAGTGCTTCTCGGCAATAGTTTTCTCAGTCGGGTTGATATGGAACAGCAGGGCGGCGTGCTGCTACTGCGCGCTCGACACTGATTTAAAGAGGTATTAAGTTGACCATTCGTTTTGTGGAATCCTCAAAACTGCCCACCTCTTGGGGTATGTTTGAGATGCACGGTTTCGAGGAAGTGGAAACCGGAAAAGAGCACGTGGTACTCACCATGGGCGACTTCGATACCGAAGAGCCTCTGTTGGCCCGTATTCATTCTGAGTGCCTGACCGGAGATGCACTATTCTCCCTGCGCTGTGATTGTGGTGCCCAGCTACAACATGCTATGCATCGTATTGCGATGGAGGGGCGTGGAGCTATTTTCTATCTCCGCCAGGAGGGCCGCGGTATCGGTCTGTTAAATAAGATTCGCGCTTACCACTTGCAGGATTGTGGTGCGGATACGGTGGAAGCCAATGAGCAGTTGGGCTTTGGCGCGGACATGCGGGATTACTCGATTCTGAAAGCAATGATCGAACACCTGGGTATCCATGCCATTCGCTTGATGACCAATAACCCGCGCAAAGTTAAAGCGCTGGAGGACTTGGGCATCAATGTGACTGAGCGCCTGCCGCACCAGTCTGGGCGCAATCCCCACAATGCCAAGTATTTGTCCACTAAAAAAGGCAAACTTGGTCACCTGATCGAAAATGAGGATGAAGAAGGAAAAGAGGAAAACTAACTTTCACTTTTCTTTAAGCACCCCAATAAAAAAGGCCGGAGTTATCCGGCCTTTTTTATTTTGTAGAAATTAATTAAAACTGGGTTCGAATATTTTAATTTCGCTATTAAACTATTCAGAGGCTTTTAATTCTTAAAGACCTTGCCCCCTTTCATCACAAAATCCACATCTAAAAGTTCATCGATATTATCCAGTGGCGAGCCATCGGTGGCGATAATATCGGCGTACTTACCGGACTCAATGGTGCCCAGTGAATCGCTCATATCGATCAGGTCGGCGGCGTTAACGGTAGCGGATTGCAGGATGGCCATATTGTCCATACCGGCTTCACTCATCAGTACCGCCTCGCGGGCATTGATGCCGTGCTTGGATACACCTGAGTCGGTACCGAAAGCAATTTTTACTCCGGCATTGACCGCTTTACGGAAATTGCCGCGCATGTCTGTGCCAACACGAATGGCTTTTTCCTTCTGAGCCTCAGATAAGACATCGGTATTTTTTGCCAGCTGTACCACAGTATCGCCGGCGAGAAGTGTCGGAACCAGATAAGCGCCGGTTTCTTTAAATAACTTATGGGCGCGGGGACCTGCGTAGGTGCCGTGCTCAATACTGTCTACACCAGCCTCCAGTGCGGCGATAATGCCTTCTTCCTGATGCGCATGACTGGCCACCTTGCGGCCCATACGTTTGGCTGCAAGGACCACCTCTTTTAACTCATCCATTTCCATCTGCTGACCAGTTCCGGTAGCGCGATCGGTGAGCACACCACCGGTAGAGGTAATCTTGATAAAGTCAGCACCATATTTGATCGCATGGCGGGTCGCGCGTCGGCACTCGTAGGGGCCGTCGCATACAGTTTTGGTCTTGTCATCATGCAGCTCCATTAGCTCTGGACTGACCCCGCTGATATCTGCGTGGCCACCAGTTATTCCCACCCTGCCGGCTGCAACAATTCGCGGGCCATCTACCCAACCTTTATTGATCGCATCGCGCATCGCATACATTTCTTCACCACTGTTACCAGCATCGCGCACAGTGGTAAAACCAGACTCCAGGGTTCGCATGGCAAACATTTGCGAGCGCATCTGGGTCAGCGGCATGGACATCTTGAGAGCCTCGGTATCATTTTTAGGGCCCAGCTCACCTTGTAAATGCACGTGCATATCCATTAAGCCCGGCATTACGAAACTATTCTTAAGATCAATGACTTCAGCGTTATCCGGGCTTACATAACCGGATCTGACAGCACTGATCTTGCCGTCCTCGATAATTACACTTTGCTCTTGCAAAGGTTTCTCACCGGGAACGGCGAGGAGTGTGCCTGCATGGATAACAGTAGTTTTTGCCAGTGTCGCGGATGAGAGAAGAGTTGCGATGCCGCAGAGAAGGAGACGCTTCATGATTTGTACACCTATTTATTATTTAGGTACACGCTAAATCAATCTGCGGAATATGACAATTGCGAGTTGATTACTTGGTGAGAGCCGGGAAATAGTTTCTAAAAAATGAAAAAAAGGCCGGAAAATCCGGCCTTTTAAAATTTATGAAGAATTAATATCTACGGCGTGGCTGCACAAATACTGCGGTAGTTCGGCCGGGCAGAGTAAAGGTGCCGCTGCTCCTATCAAATTTTACTTTGTGCAGGCGTGAGTCTACTGATCGGCGCTGACGTGGGTGCTTGAACAGGTACTCACCAATAAGGTTTTCGCTGGTAAATTCCAATGATTCGTCATCGCCATTAAACAGCACCACAATACGTTCAAAGCGGCGATCGATGCTGCCACTGGAATCGGATAACTCCATCACAATCAGCCCAGGAATCTGGTCGGGTCCGGTGTTGAGGAAATTGAGATGTGCTTCTACGGACTCTGCATCAGACAAGCGGAACAGGGGAGAGCTGTTGCGAATCGCCAGCTGCTCGCGGAATAGAGCAGAGCTCCACAAGCGGTGCCGGCGCTCGGGAGCCAATTCCGGGTTTGCCAGTAAAGGTTGCATCAGGGACCAGTTATCTTCGTTTTTATCTGCGATAGGTAAACCCGCACCCCAATTATCGGTGGCGAGGCTGAAGTCCAGTGCATTAAACCAGTCACCGGAGTTGTAACTGTCCCGATCCATCGACTTTGAGCGCAGGAAATCCTGGCCTGCGTGGATAAACGGCACTCCCTGGGCGAACAGAACCAGGGAATTACTGAGTGCCTGGATACGCACTCGTTCAGCCAAGTCGGCGCTGTCGCTGGCTTTGATCTGTACTCCGTCGAACAGCGTCTCGTTGTCGTGGGCGGCAATATAATTAATGGATTCCTGCGGGTCGGCGGTATAGCCGGTGGGCTGGCCGTTATAGACTAGCTCGCTGCCGGTAATGATATTGCCGTTGGCATCTTCAAAAGGATAATCCGCCAGGTTGCCGGCGAGGGAAACGCGGACTTTATCTGCTAGGGTTAGCAGTGTGGCACGCTCATCTTCTCCCTCAAATTTACCGTTGCTGTCGGTGAACAGACCGGTACCAAAGCCCTGCTCCTCAAAGCCTCCGAAGGGGTTGCCACCACGCACGGAATCGCGCAGGCGATCGTTAAAGGTGCCGATACCGCTGCCGGCCATATTGCCCTGGCGGGCCTGTACAAAGCGAGCATCGTCAGCCACCTCGCCAAAATTCCAGCCCTCGCCGTACAGATAGATAGCGTTGCCATCGACACCATCGGCTGCCGGGGTCAGTGATTGCAGTGCCGCTTGCGCTTTGAGGATATTGTCGAGGCTGTGATGTCCCATCAGGTCGAAACGGAAGCTGTCCACCTTATAGGCCCGGGCCCAGGTGACCAGGGAATCGATCATCAGCTTTTCCATCATGGCGTGCTCACTGGCGGTATTGGCGCAGCAGCTGCTCATTTCCACACCGCCCTCCAGATTGCGGCGATGGTAATAGCCGGGGACGATTTTATCGAGTACGGAGTTGTCGTATTGGCCATAGGAGCTGGTGTGGTTGTAAACCACATCCATCACCAGTCGCAGGCCGGAGTGAGATAACCCTTGCACCATTTGACGGAATTCGCGAATGCGCGCAGGTCCATCGGGAGCGCCGCTATAGCTGCCTTCGGGGACCGTGTAGTGCAATGGATCGTAGCCCCAGTTAAAGCCATCGGTATCGCGAATAGCATCTACCTGGGCCTGCTGCTCGCTGCTGTCCGGCGCGTAGTCTGAGAGGTCCGGGGTTTGCTGCTGCTGGGTGCGATCCTCATTGACTGTGGCAAAGTCAAAGGCCGGCAGCAGGTGGATATGGGTGAGGCCGGCGTGGGCCAGTTTATTGAGGTGGCGCATGCCGTCGCTGTGCTTGCGGGTGAAAGCCTTGAAGGTGCCGCGCTCTGCTTCGGGGACAGTTTGATCCGCAATACTGAAATCGCGCACATGCAGCTCGTAGATACTGATGTCTTCCGGCTGGGTTAACTTGGGCTTGCGCAGACGATCCCAACCGCGCGGCTTCAGGTCCCGGTCATTCAGGTTAATGATCTGGCTTTTGCTACTATTGATGGAGAGACTCAGGGAATAGGGGTCGGTGACCAGGTTGGTTTCAATCTGGCGGCTGAAGTAGGAGTACACCTCGACCTCATAGAGATAAAAACTGCGGTCCCACTGCTTGTCGATATCGGCACTCCACACCCCGGTAGATTCATCGCGCAGCATGGATACCACCTGATCGGCGCTATCGCTGCTGGAGTTTGTAAACAGGTGCAGCTTTACTGCCCGTGCGGTGGGAGCCCAAAGATCGAGCTGGATATTCTCCTCGCCGACACGGGCACCGAGTTCACCGTCGTAGTAGAAGCGATCATCGAGCGCGCCTGCCATCTGCACACCAGTCGCATCCAGTAACGTGCCCTCCGCATCGTAAGCGGCGAGGGCGAGTTGCTGGGTTACCAGATCACTAGTGGAAGCCTGCCCCGGCAATTGCCAGGCACTGAAACTGGCCAGGTGCGGGAATTTTTGTTGGGCGCTGTCGGGCAGGGTGGCGAGAGGGGTGAGATCGATGGTGCCACCGGAACGGATATCACCGTCCTCCAGTTTTAGCTCGGCGCTGTTGCTGTAGTGCAATTTAACCTTGGTGCCTTCCTGTACCTGGATATCCCAGGCAAAGCTGCTGGTATCCACCCAGTGAGCTTTATCGCTGCTCAGGTCACCCTTGGCGAAGCCGTCACTGCTGACGGTGACTTCTTTACTATTCGAGTCAAAAGCAAAGTAGATTTCGTCGTAATCGGCGACCACGGTAAAGCTGACGTTGGCTCCATTGTTGCCGTAGCTCTCCTCCCAGCCTTCGTGAAGTGCTACTTTGAATTCATAGGAACCGGCAGGCAGCGCTGAGGTGATAAAGGTGTAGGTGCCATCTCCATCGGCATCCTGCATCCAGCTGCGCAGGCAACTGGGTTGCCAGTTTCCCGGACACCCCAGCAGGGATTGGAAGTTGCCGGCTACAGCGGCGACCACGCTACTGTGGTTGTCGGTGATCCAGTGAGTCTCGTGGTCGTAGATAAATTTAACTTCGCGGGCCTCATCCAGGCTGAGGGAAATATTACCGCCGTCCCGCTGGCCGCCCCACCCATAATTTTCATCCCAGCTGTTGTTGAGAGCGGCTTTGTACTCCCAGTTGCCGGCGGGTATCCAAAAGCTGCCTTGCCATTTGTCGTCTTCGCTGTCATAGCTGAGCAGGGTGGCGACACAACCTGGTTGCCAGTCGCCATCGCAGCCCAGTTGGCTTTGTAGGTTGCCGGGAATATTGACCTCTGTGGGGTCTGGTGTGTCAGATGCCCACACCGGTATTTGGATGGAGCAGAAGACTGCCCCCAGAATCAGCCCGGCCTTTGTGCCGGGCCCTGTAAATTTTGTTGTTGGCATAGCGCTTCCCATTTTTTGTTGTACTTGTTGCGGTTCTCTCAGTTGGTATTGAATCGCAGTCACGCATTGACGGCCTCCCACCCCGAGGAGGTGGAGGTCTGGGGGAGGTGGTTGGGGGTGTCATAAAACCTTTATAGATTCGTCACTTGGTGGAAATACCCGCAGGAGAAGATGCTTCTCGAGTAAACGCGATGGCGAAAGAAAAAGCCGGATCTATACTCAGCTGATCGGGTTATGGTGAGTCGAGAAAGGTGATGCACTCGCTGTAATCGGATTCGAAGGCCGGCTTTTGCCGGCTTTGCTTTTTATGGCGGGGCAATTACTAAGAGGCTTCCCGGGATTATCCTTGCTCCTATCCCCGGGTAGTGCTAATTTGCCCATAACCCGCCAGGTACTTTGGCGGAATCCAGAACTCAATGACTGCGGAGGATGATTGATGATTGTTGCAACCCTCCGTCGGGTCCAGTAGCAGCCTCCAGCTGCCCACGCCCGGCGATAGATTCCTAGACGTCGGGCTTTCCCTGAGAAAGCTCTGTTGGCCGCGCATGTGCGGTCGCTTGGTGCTTTATTGCGCCCAGAGGGTTTCAATCTTGAGTAAATCTCGCTTTACCCGCCGGTCTGTTAATAGATTCGGCACTAAATCCCCATCTATCAAAATTGAGCGGGAAGCTTCTCCGCTGCAAAAACTCGGTTGGAAGCCTTTTTTCCAACAGCAGCTGACGCTCGAAGAACTCGAGCAGTGTTTGCCGCTGCGGGTTATGGCTGTACACCGCAGTCGCCTGGAGTTGGCCGGCGAGCAGGGGGCTGTGTCCCTTCCGCTAACCGGGAGTCTTGTGGCTAATTTGCCCGCAGTGGGGGATTGGCTGTTGTTAGAGAAGAGCAGTGGATATTTCGTGCGTTTGTTGAGCCGCAGCAGCCAGTTTGAGCGCATGGCACCTGGGGGGCATCAGGTGCAGATGATCGCCGCCAATGTCGATAGTGTTTTTATTGTTTCCTCCCTGAATGATGACTTTAACCTCTCACGTATTGAGCGCTATTTGGCTCTGGCTCGGGAGTCTGGTTGCAGCCCACACCTGATACTGACTAAGACCGATCTGTGTGAAGATACAGCCCCTTTTCTTCAGGCATTGCGTCCATTCGGCGAATTACCCGCTGCAATGGTAAATAGCCTGGATCGAGAAAGCGTGGCACAGCTGCGCCAGTGGTGCTTACCTGGGGAAACTATCGCGCTGTTAGGTTCTTCTGGAGTGGGTAAATCCACTTTGCTAAATGCGCTGTCTGGCGAACCCCTGGCTGAGACTGGGACCATTCGCGAAGCCGATAGTAAAGGGCGTCACACTACACGGAAACGCTCTCTTCACTCCCTGAGTTGGGGAGCGCTGTTACTCGATAGCCCTGGAATGCGGGAGCTGGGGTTGGTGCATGTTGAAGATGGCGTGGCGGAGACTTTTTCTGATATTGAGGCCTTGTCCAGAGAGTGTCGCTTCTCTGACTGCCAGCACCAGTCAGAGCCAGGCTGTGCGGTACAAGAGGCAATAACGGGCGGTTCGTTGGATGATCGGCGCTTGCGCAATTGGCAAAAACTGCAACAGGAACTAAGCCGTAACGGTCAAACTCTCGCGCAGAAACGGGCAGGGGAGAGAGCGCTATCCCAGATGTATCGATCTGTGCAAAACCAGGCACGTAAACCCAAATATTCAGAGGATTAATAGAACTGGCGCCCGGGAATTTTCCCGGGTGCTTCTCAATTAATGAGAGAGTTTTAACGTGACAACGCCTAAGATAATGAGCAAAACTCCCAGGTAGCGTCCAAGGCTGGTGGAGTCTCCAAAGAACAGCACTCCTACCGCAAAGGCTCCGGCGGCACCAATTCCTGTCCAGACCGCATAGGAAGTACCAATAGGTATCTCTCGCTGCGCCAGCCACAGAAGAAATCCACTGACCCCAATAAATACCACAGCCATAACCACACCCAGAAGGCGGGTGTTACTGCCCTGTGAAATTTTCAGTCCCAGCACCCAACCAATTTCGCATAGTCCGGCGAGTATTAAGTAGAACCAGGCCATGATATTCCTTTAAAGAGACTCGGCGATTTGCTTCTAGCGGAGAAATCAATGTTGACATGTCAGTAAACAAGTCTTTCCCGTATTAGAACAGATATAGTTGAGAATAGCTGAGATAGCTTTATTGAAAGTCAGGTGGATAGCTGTGCCTCGCTCCCATCCAGTAATTAATCTCAAAGTGCAGTCGGACCTGTTTGAGCTCTTAAAACGCAATCTATTAGTTACATTGCCAAGTGCATTGTTTCGGAGGAAGTTGGAGCATGCTAAATAAATAAAATCTTTACTGAGAGGGCTTTGCATTGTTTTCCAGATGAAATCAGGAAAACGATAAAACTGTGCGAAAGTCTATTTAAATCCGAGCCCAAACTTGCGCGAAATGAATTTTTCTATATTATTGTAATGATAATTATTATCATTTGGTGCTAGTTCAATACCCCTGTAAATTTAAAATAACTATCAGATAAAGTAATTAAAACTTATGTCAAATAGATTGCCACCTGAATGGGCAAAGCAAGATGCAATAATGCTCACTTGGCCTCATGCGGATACTGATTGGAGACCGATACTAAGCGAAGTAGAAGCGGTTTATGTTTCTATTTGCGAAGCTATAACTGCTCGACAAAAACTGGTAGTCGTTTGTCATGATGAGGTTTTAAAAAAACATATTAGCCAGCTATTACATGTGGCTAATGTAATAATTCAAAATATTCAGTTTGTTGTTGTTGCCACAAATGATAGTTGGGCGAGAGATCATGGCCCAATTTCAGTAGTGAACAGCCAAGGAGAAGTTGTTGCTCTCGATTTTACGTTTAATGGATGGGGAAGCAAATACCCGGCTGATTTAGACAATCAGATTAACCAGGAAATGTTTAAGCAATTGGGTATCTGTAATTGGCGGAAAATTGACGTCGTTCTTGAAGGTGGAGCAATAGATATTGATGAAAAGGGCAATCTTTTAACGACTGAGCGCTGTCTGCTAAATAAAAATCGTAACCACCGCATGACAAGAGCGGATATCGAGGGACTGCTAAAAACTGAGTTAGGTGCAAAGAATATTCTATGGCTGGATCATGGCGCATTAGAGGGCGATGATACAGATAGTCATATCGACACTCTTGCACGGTTCGCACCTGGCCAAACTATTGTCTATCAGGGCTGTAATGAAAGTGGTTATCGTTTTTTTGATGAACTTGAGAAAATGAAGCAGAGTTTAGTACAAATGCGCTCGCTTGATGGGAAACCATTTAATTTGCTGGAATTACCATGGCCTAGCGGACAAGCAAATGCAAGTGGCGAGCGTTTACCTGCCACTTATGCCAACTTTCTAATTATCAATGATGCGGTACTAGCTCCTGTATATGATGTTGAAGAAGATACTGAGGCGTTACAAACTCTCCAGATGGCATTTCCGGAGCATCAGATAGTTGCGGTTAATTGCCGGCCCATTATCGAACAGTTCGGTAGTTTGCATTGTTTAACTATGCAGCTGCCGAAAAACCTCTTGGCTAATTAGGCGTTAAAAAAATTTTTTGCATCTAATCTAAAATTAAACAATCTAGCGAATTTATTAATGAGTAACATAGTTAAAGTGGCACTTGTTCAGCAAGATAACACTGTTGATTGCCAACAAAATATTGATAGGTCAACTCAGGGAATACGTGCCGCAGCGAGTGAAGGTGCTGATTTGGTAGTGCTGCAGGAGTTGCATCGTAGTCTGTATTTTTGTCAGTCAGAAGATGTGAGTTTATTCGATTTAGCTGAGACGATCCCTGGACCCAGTACGGATTATTTTGGAAGGCTTGCAAAAGAACTCGGCGTGGTCATAGTGACCTCTTTATTTGAAAAGCGTGCTGCAGGTATTTATCACAATACTGCAGTGGTATTGGATAAAAATGGCTCTATTGCCGGAAAGTATCGAAAAATGCATATTCCGGACGATCCGGGATTTTACGAAAAATTTTATTTCACGCCTGGTGATTTGGGCTTTGAAGTTATAGATACGAGTATTGGCAAGTTGGGCATATTGGTTTGTTGGGATCAATGGTTTCCTGAAGCTGCCCGACTGATGGCAATGGCTGGAGCAGAATTACTGATTTACCCAACCGCAATTGGATGGGACCCGCGCGATGATGCGGCTGAGCAGCAACGGCAACTTGAAGCCTGGAAAATTGTACAAAGGTCCCACGCGGTAGCGAATGGCGTACCAGTTATTAGTTGTAATCGTGTGGGCCATGAAAGTGATTCCAGTGGAAGTTCTGCCGGCATTGATTTCTGGGGTAATAGCTTTATCTGTGGTCCACAGGGCGAGCTACTTGCCTGTGCAAGTGAAAGTGATGGTGAGATACTAATTGCGAATATAGATATGGAGAAAAGTGAACAAGTACGTCGTATTTGGCCATACTTGCGAGATAGACGTGTCGATCATTACCAAGACTTAACGAAAATTTACCGTGATTAAGAGTTGATAGTTTGGGTCTGCCAGATTTCCTAGAAATTAGCAGACCCAATTTACTAAATGGCTAGTGGTTCGCGACACTGCTGAAGTTGTTGAATTAGGTATCTATCTCTAGCTAGTGTTTCTTTACAGTCATCACCAAACCATTCCAGTGAAGCTTCAATGTTGCGGACTCTCTTGTCTGGATGTTGACTAATATGACTTACGAATTCCTGATAGTTAACAGCGCCATCAAACAGCGGGACAATACCTTCCCGCGAGCCAGAAGCAGAATATACATTAGCAGGCGAGAACACATTCAGGAATTCTGCAGAACTTACATTTTTTAAGTGGATATGATTAATATTATCTTTTAAAGCCTCAAAAGCTGGGATCACTTCAGTTTTTGATTCCCAGACATGGAGTACGTCAAAATTGATTTGAAGGTTGTCACAAGCAACGCTCTGTAATAAATGCTTTGTTGCTGGGACGGAATCCGCATATGTATTGGGATGTGTTTCAATAATCAAGTTGAGATCATGTCGGGACATCCATTGACAGACCTTGCGCAACGTCTTTGTTAATCGTGCAAAGCCATGCTCAGATGTGTTTGCGCTTGCCTCGGAGCCGGCAAAAGTCCTAATTTTCTTAGCACCCCAATGTTTTGCTAAGTAACATAAATGTTCTACTTGTTTATGTAACTCAGCTTCAGTGGCATATAGTGCTAAATAATCACTTAACATCGTGATTTTTAGGCCGTAGTCCGCCAACCAATCTTTATTATATTCTGGTTGAGAGGCGAGGTTTTTTGCGTGAGTTCCCCACAATTCAATACCCTGAAAATGATTATGCTTCGCCCACTTTGCCAAATGATCAATTGAAACCAGTTGATGGCGAAAAGAGATTGTACAGATAGATAAAATCATATGCACACCTCATTGGAACGTTCTTTGTTAGTAATAGCTACATGGTTTTGCCATTGTTGAAATAATGTATGTAGCTGACCTTTGATTTTAAATTCTCGCTGATCTTGTTGATCCAGTAGCTGCATGATTTCTGTTTTAATATCTGTCGATGATTCGGATGGATAGTTTCCTTCAGTAGCGTAATTCGCGATTTTCATAGAACGAAATTGAATCTGCTTATAAGTGGAAACTAACTCTTCAATAATGTCGCACCATGTTTCAAATTCATCAAAATCCAAATTCAGCTGCAACATAAAATATGCTAAGCCATGTTCGTAGGCATACTTTCGAATAGCCAATACGGGAAGCTGAGTGAGAGCACGGCTTAAATTAGAGGGGCTTAGCTGACTTTCAGGAGCCAAATGTGCCTTGACAATTTTTCGCACAGCATCCGTCATCGGATTATTGTTTAAGTTCAAACAGGTAGTAAAATAGTCATGGATTGCCTGATTGGAGCTTGGTTTAATTTGGCTGCTATCAAAGATATAACCGCCAGCAACAGCATCCGACTCAATTGCGTGTAATACTTGTTTTTTATTTTGCTCTCCTTCCCAGCGAAAATCAGGATCCCACATAAATAACATTTCTGGATTTTGGCTATTTTCCAGCATTACGTAGTGAGGGAATGGATTCTGGTTAAACTTATTTTCGCGTTCTGGCAACCTATACATATCTAGCATTACCATTATGTTCTGACTGGCAGATTTATTGTCTAGTAATGTTAGTAAGGTGTTAATATTGTCGCTTTTGGATAAGCCTTGGTTGTACCAGGACTTTACCTCGACACCATAAATTTTCTCGAACCAGTTTCGAAAGAAGTCATGGTTCAAATTCTCAGCGTGATAGTTGATACAATAATCATTATCAACTACAACATCGGCGTCCCATACACCAAAATAAAATGGTCTATGGTCAACATGATCATTTGCTTTGATACACTCGCATAGACAACTCACAAAACAATGTACTTTAATATCCTCAAACTCTTCTGTCTGCTCTTCAGCTTGTTCTGCTGGAGCTATTTCGACTCCTGATTTCTCTTGAGGATCGGTATGTTTGGGAGAAGCGCCATTCTCGCTCTTATAGTTAACCCGGCCTAATATAAACTCACTAAAGCTATCGACTGTATCAAAATCCTTCAAGTTCAAGGCTTCATCGGGTATATCAATTCCCAGCTTTAATTCCAAGCTAATAAGTACTTGCAGGATCAGTACGGAATCAAGGTATAAATCTTCATTTAGCTTGGAGTGAAGCTGAACATCTTCTATATGTGTTAGATTCAACTCATTAGTAAGTATGCTCTGAATCGAATCTACTATTTCAGTCTTTTGCATAATTAATATATTGTTTGTTTGCTCAATAGATAGCCCCTACTTACTAGTTGGCTCTTTCAGCTTGTTTTCCTTCACTACTTTTATTTGTTCTGGTTAGTATGTTCTGTTGATAGTTCAGCGCAATCTGCTTACGGTTCACTTTACTGTTAGCCATTCGCATTATCTCATCGACCGGCTGTAATATTTGCGGTACTTGAAATAGTGCTAAGTGTTGACTGCACCATTGGCGTAGTTCGGAGGGGTCTATTGCTGGGGAAGCGACATACTGTAGGCAAACTCGTTGGCCCGCAAATTGATCATCTATCTTAAATACCACTACATCATTAACTTGCGGGTGTTCAAGTATGATATCTTCTACTTCTGCAGGATATACATTTAGCCCTGATACGATGATTGTGTCATCCATTCGTGCAAGAAAATGCAGCCGACCATTTTCACTCAAATAGCCGACATCCTGTGTTTTAACAGTTTTAATTCCTGATGCAGTTTTTACATAAGCAACTATCTCTTGCTGTTTATTGTCGAGATTACCACAGGTAATTTCGACATGAGGTAATGGCTTTCCTTGATCGTTAGCAGCAGATAAATCCTGTCCTATACTAATACAGCCCGCTTCAGAGCATCCATACTGTTGATATAAGTTTTCTACACGTGCCTGAATCTGCTCAAATACCTGTTGTGGCATAGTGGAACCTGAAGTCATAGCAGCAAATAGTTTGCTATTGGCCGGCCATAAACGTAATAATCCCTGCAACATTACCGGAGAAGAATACAAAAGCGGACGCTGACAACTCTGCAGCTTCTTGATAAGGTATTTAGGATTGATATTGCTAATTATCAGTGGTGACTGACCCCGATTCAGAGCAACCATTACGCCACAAATTAATCCATATGAATGGGTAACGGGACAAGCGACAACTGGAGTCATGCTGTCCGGGTCGCTGAAAGCCTGGCAATAACTCTTTACCTCAATATCAATATCCGCCCAGCTTCGCAATATGCATTTTGGCTCACCTGTGGTGCCGGAGCTCATTTGAATAATACCTGCTTCAGATTTATTCAAATTAGTTGCCGGTAGCTCAATTAATCCTGCTAAGTCACCATAAATCAGCAATTCGCAGCCAGCTTTTTCTGCCATACGCTTTGCAGTATCCTTTGGAACACTGGGGTGGATAGGCATGGCAGATATTTTCTTTGACTTTAAGTAATAACATAGAGTCAACCAAATAAAATTATCTTCAACACATACCGCAACAGCGTTACTCTCATTAATAGTATTTATTGAGACATAGGACTGCTGTTGCTCGTTAAAGTCTTCTTTACTATAAAACTTATCATTTATTGTAAGCATAGGATTTTCCTGGTACTGCTGGCACTGATATTGATGTCTTGGAGGTTTCCTTTTGGGTATCATGTAAAGCAGCGTCTGCTAACGGATTTCTTATGTGATGATGAAATTCTGTTTCACGATTCCCGCGAAATTTCTTATCCAATAGTGATTCGGTTTTAATTTCCGGTTGGAATAAATCGATTTGGGCTATGCGCTTTTGATCAGTTAAGTTTGATTGCTGATATTTTCTAAAGCTGTGATAAACTGATTTCCAGAATTCACTTTCTGGAAATTGGTAGTAATCTTCAAGTAATACGGCCAAGTCAGATAAATTAAAAACCAATAAGGTATCTACTAAAAGTTCGCGCAAAGCTTCGACACTTTCCATCCAATAATATTGGTTTGGCCCGCCAAAACTATATTCTTCCTCGAAGTCAGTAAAAGTAGGCGCTAATTCCGGTTGTGCTAAGTAATTGTGAACGTACTCCATGCTTTCATGAAAATCGCGCACTATAACTTTTTCAGGCCAACCATCTTTATGTTGCAATAAGATATTTTGCCCGTGCGCCTCAATTGCAATACCGTGATGAACTAGTAAGTGCCATATGGGAATAATCACCTTTTCGAGCAGGTTCTCCAGCCAACTATGACAACCATATTCGGCAATCCAGGGCTCGATAAAAGGGCTGCCATCTTGTTCTATTATACTTAGGGCTACAAAAGGTATTACAGTTTTCTCATCACAGTATGAGTGCAGGCTCTGTCGAAAAATTACACCCAATTGACCATCGAGATTCTCAATCCATTCCTGATGTTCAGTGCCATCATTTGTAGGCCTTATTCCGGCGTACTCCGCCAGCAAAATCATATTTTGCTTCAGGTAGTTATCCGACTCCAGAATTTGTATTAACCAGTTTGATATAGCAGGTGCAGTACAAATGGTGTGACTTTCTATAGTGCGTAGTGAAGAAGTATTAATTATATTCAGAGGTAGTTTTATATTAGCTTTTTCAGGATGGCTAATATTTAATAATGTACGAATAGAAATGCTGGCTTGATATTGATCGCCAGCCTCTCCAAGGTAAAATACTTGTCCATCATCAATAGCGGGCTCAAGTTTATCTTTTAAAAACTTCCACTGCCATGGATGGATAGGCATCAATGAAAATGCAGTACTATCGGAAGTTAGATTTTTAATTTGTGTATTTAACTGCTGGTAACATTGTTCACCAAGCTCAGTTTCCCAAAATATTTTTTCAGTTACAGAGTTAAATCGACGCTTCAAATAGCATCGTCTAATCGCCAACCAATGTAGTTGAAAATTATTGCCAAACTCTGGACCATAAAGTTTATGATCAAGCTCACTAAACCCAGTTCGTGCCTTGAAGCATGGATGATAAGGGTGCCCTTCATCAATTGCAGACTCTAACTGGGTATATGTTAATTCACGACGGCTTATATGGCGGTTTAAATGCTTATTGTTCCACTGGCAAAGTTTAACAGTTTGTTCGAGCTCAATTGCCAGATTTTTCTTTACTACTACTGAAGTAGGCAAGTCCTCAACAAGGGCATTTAGTGTTATTGGTTGCCAATCAATGCTTTGAGATATATTTTTTATCCATTGTGCCTGAAGTTTTGTATCTACATGCTTTTCATCTCTTTGAGAAAAAAACATTTCTTCTGCATTGATTCTAATTCGACTAAAACCAGAAATTCTTCCTGAAGCACGATAAAAAGATCTTCCTAATGTAAAATAGAAAAAACCATCGTGATAAGAGTAATCACAAAGATGCTCGAACAACAATGCTTCCAAGAGCTGGCGAATCACTCTTTTTTCTTCAGCTAAGTGGCTGTCAGAATTTTTATAAGGAGAGATTTCTAAGTCTTGTTGAGATAAATGCTGCTGTGGGTTAACTGTGAGCAAGAGTCACCTCGTTAACTTGCTTATGGGTAGTCAAGCTTTCTTGATGCAGGTCGAAGAAAGGATTTCGTATATTAGTGTAAACAGCTAATTCTTTTTCCGCTTCCAGCTCATCAACATCTTCAACGCGAGTTAGAAGGTTTCCCTTGCAGGGAATACTAGAATTATTAAATAATCTATCTGTAAAGTTTTTGCCGACGCTTATCAGTACCCTAGAATTTAGAAAATTAAGCTTGCTGTAACTTAATTGTAATAGTTTATTCTCATCAATAAGGTCATCTTGTCCCATACGGCCAATAATTGAGAATAACTGATTGACAAAAAGATAGTATCCAAACCGGTCTGCAATCATATTGTCAGGATAAAATAAGTCAGGATTATTCCTCAACTCAGGTACAGCTTCGAGCAACTTATCCTGCATTTTTTCTGACAAGTAGAAACCTTGATTGTCTCGGTAGTAGTATCTAATTGGACAGTCATCATAAATAGTTAATAGAGAATTTTGTTGATGAGCTTCTAAACCAATACCCTGACTATCGTAAAGTCTAATTGTTGGTTCAATTGCACATTGCCAATAACAATTAAACCATTTTAACGCTGCTTCCTCTACGCTAATGCCCTGCTTGGAAGCCAAGCTTAAAACTTGCTGCGCTAATTTAGACTGAGTTCCGGATAAGATAGGGTCTTGTACCAATGCAGCGATTGAAACTGTGGGTAGTTCTAGACTGTTTGTATCTTTACTGAATGGATTTTGCCGTATAATAGTTTCAAAGCCTGTTTCCTGCATATTAGGTAATTTAACAGTAATAAAGGCAGGATCTTCAATTAAAACAAACTGTGGAAATTTTTGCTTGAAGTTGCTTAATGAGAACAACTTTCCAACATTTAATCCCGGATCTAATTCGTGAGCCATATTTTTTCTTAGCGAATTAGTTATTTTTACAGGGATCGAGAGCTTAATCATATAATTCAGCTCACTGCAGTACAAAGTGCGGACAGAAGAAGTGGGCGTAAACATCTTACCCATAAGACCTAAGTCGACAATTAATCCGTCACGTTGTAAATGCTGAACATAGTCCTGGTGTAACAGCCACTGTGCTTGTAGGGGATGTACAGGTATTAGTTGTTTATCGATATCAATATCAATATCGATATCGGCCCCTAATATATTATTGATAATTTCCTCAACGCTCTCGTCGAGTAAAGAATCTTGCTCCAGAAGATCTTTTGACACGGCAAAAAAGTGTAATTGAAATTTAGATTTCAATTCCGGCGTATACTTTTCATGTTGCCAAGAGTGAATGCCTTGGCGTGACTTGGGTGTTGGATGAAGCCAATGTCCAAATAACAGAGACTGTTCAGAACAAATATAATCGGAGCTATTAAGTGTAGGATCATCTAGTCGCTTAGTAAGATAATCCTGCATGATTTGAAGACTTTCTAAAGTGCGATTTAATAGTTCTATTTTGTTGGCTGGAGTATTTGGCTTATTGTTTTGGTTATTATCTTTTGCATAAATGTTATCTATTAACATCATAATCGCAGAAGTAAAATCTATGGGTTGCCAATTCCATTGATTTGCTAATTTGCGATAGCTTTTAGTAAATACATGTCGGCCGACAATTGAACGATAAGAAGCCTCTAAAGCAAGTGTAACTCCAGTTCCGTTCAAATAAAGTTCTAGTGCATAACCATTTTCTTCTTCAAGGGCCACACCAGTTTGTAATTGCCAATCAGAGCTTGTATGCCAAACACCGGGGTCAACTTCTCTTATATATGCATTAGCAAATGCTTGAAAAGAAGCCTTTTCCGCCAGCTCTTTTGCGGTGAATGGCATGACGATATTCTCCTGGAGATACTAAGTAAAAGAACTTACCCAGATGATAATGATACACATTCTCACCAGCAAGTAAGTTTACAATTGTTACTATTGTTTTAGAGCTGTATCTCACTTGGCGTTACTTAGACTGAAGTTTGATTTACTTTCAGCTTCGTAGGCCTGTACTGGTAGCAAAAATAGGCGGCCAACAAAAAAGTGCACCATTCTGCTAATGGCAGTGCAACAATAAATGATAAATCACTTATTGCTGCTGGTAATAAGTGCCAGCTGGGCAACATATAATAAAAGGCAATCAAAAATACGGCGGGGAATAATAAGCTGCGGTTAATAGCAATTAAAGCTGAAGGTTTTGGTTTGTGTATTGCTGTTAAGTAACAGGTTAAGACGATGTTAGTCCCATTAATTAAAAATAGTGGAAGCAACAATGGCAGCAATTGCATGCTGACTCGGGATATTTCCTGATCTTGTTCATTGGTAAACCAACTCAGAACAGTTTCTGGCCAAAAAACGAGCAGCGCAACGATTATGATACCCAGGCAGATGGTACTTAATATTGCAATTGACAAAAAAGATTTCACTCTAGTTAAGTGCCGAGCGCCAAAATTTTGACTGACAACGATATGAAGTGCATCAGCTAAACCATAACTAAGCATGACACTTAAGAAAATGAAGTAATTGACCAAAGTAAATGCCGCTACACCATCTACGCCTAGCCGCATTATCATTAAAGTATTTAGAATGAAAAAAATAATACCAACAGATATCTCGTTTATAAACTCTGATATACCGTTATAAGCTGAGTTAAGAAGTAGTTTCCAGTTTCTTTGTTGTAATTCGAACTTAAGTGTTCTTTTCTTACTAAAAAAATAACGGCTCAATACTAAAAATTGTATAACTTGTGCTATTGCAGTTGCATAAGCAGCCCCAGCTAATCCGAATTCCAAGTACACTATAAACCAGGCATCGAGAATAATATTGAGAACAGCGCCGATTACTAATGCACATGTGGCTAATATCGGATGGCCATCAGCACGTACAAAATAATACAGCACCATTGTGGTTAACTGTAAAATGAACACCCAGCGAATGACGTCGAAATATTCCCTTGCTAATACAGCAACCTGGGCTGAAATATTGAGTATTTCAAAAAGTAAATCGTTGAAGGCTAAGCTGCCCAGCGCTAACAGAGTGTTAATAACCACAGCAGCAATAAGGGATTGGCTGAAGATGGCGTTTGCTGTTTTCGGATCTTTCTCACCTATGGCTTTACCTACGCTCACAGCCCCGCCTATTGCCAGCATGATGGCAATAGCTATCAACAAGGTGAAGTACGGGATCATTAGAGTGATTGCAGCGAGAGCGTCTGTACCTATGGTGTTGCCGACAAAAAAGCCATCAATCAGGTTGGCGCTTGTTATTGCAACTAAGCCGACTATTGAAGGTAGTACATAGTAAAAAAAAGTCTTGACGATACGACCGGAAAGCGCTGGATTTTGGGCTGACATTAAAGTGTCTCAAATCATGAGAAAATAGGTTCTGAGGCAGTATTATATATTCCACTTGTTGCAAATGATAGTGATTATCATTAATATCGGTGAATTTAGGTTGATACATAAAGCTGCATCGTGAAGTTTTGATGTTCTAAATGTGAACAGATTTGTGTTATAGCCAATGCAATATTGTGTTGGGCACTAAGCATGCTAGTGGCGTGTCCCGTGCAATGGTTGTACAGGAAGTGCGCAGCAGTATTAATGTTTTGCAGTGCTAAATGTCCTGGTAAGTCATATGTGTATCCATTGAAAATAGTTTAGAAAATGTACTATTAAAATTACTGTCAGACGTCAAAAGTAAGAGCTATGTGTAGGTTCCAGTCGGGTTCCTCCATATTAAGGTCGTCGGTGGGCGAGAGTATTTTTGCGCTATGAATAATTTTGGATTCAAAAAATTCAAGTTTTAATTTGGTTGTGGATAAGAGGCTGTTGTGGCAACTGCGCATATTTTAATATTGGAAAGTGATACTAAAATAAGCAGACAATTGAGCGGCACTTTGCAAAAGCAAGGATTTAATGTCACTCAATGTCAAGATGTTAGTGAAGGGTTGATGGTAATGCCCGCAGACTATTTTGATCTTATTTTAGTTAATGCGTTTTTGCCCACCAATGATGATTTATCACCTTTACAGGCTATACGTAGCTGGGGGCAAACGCCTGTAATTGTTCTCTCTTCAATTAATACAACGGCAAAAAGGATAGAGAGCTTTCAGCAGGGGGCTGATGACTTTATATCCAAACCGATTGATTCCACTGAGATAGTGCTGCGTGTAAACGCAATATTGCGTAGGACTCACAAGGGGGAAAGTAACATTGAGGGTGAGATTGATATCGATCATTTAAGGTTATTAAAATCAAGGCAGCAGGTTTTTTATAGGGGAGATAATTTAGCGTTTACACCTATTCAATTTCGATTACTTTGGATACTCGCTGAGAACCGATTCAAGGTAGTTAGTAAGCAATTTTTATATCGTGCGGTACTCAATAGGCAATTTTCCCGTTATGATCGAAGCCTTGAGATGCATCTTAGTCGTATCAGGAAAAAGTTTATTGAAGTTGGTATATCGGCTGACCGCTTTGCTACGATTCATGGCAAAGGTTATAGATTTTCATAATAAAAGACTAGCTTAAGTTAAACGGTAAATTTAGGTGTACTAAGTATCGGTTTAGGCATTATTCAAGTATTTTCTCCTTTCTAAAATTCTAATCAGGCTTGTTTAACATTAGCAAGCTTAAAGCTGTCTTTGAGTTCAAAATGTTTTAATTATCGACGGTTTTTATTAGCTATTATACTGCCGTAACAATTGTAAAAGTGGTTTTTTTCGGCCATGAAAGCAATTAACATCTTTGATAATGATTATCATTACCAGAGATGTTAATTGCTGAATACATCTTTTCGTTTAAAAGTTGGCTCGGCATAAAGTGATTTAATTAAGAAGTGGGGATATGAGCACTATTAATAAAGTTGAGGCTGAGCATGATAGCCAATTTTTAGCTTTTTCAACGGTAATTCATATTGACAGCGAGAGGATGATTAGGCGTTTATGTAAGCACTTCGCTCACAAAGTTAATGCCCACTGGAGCAGCGATTGCGGCCATATTGAGTTTGATATGGGTTTCTGTGATATGAACGGAAGTGGTGATCAATTGGATTTGCGTTGTGGTGCTAACTCTGACGCGGAGTTAAAAGAGATCATAGATTGCATTGATTCCCACTTCTTACGATTTGCGCAAGGTGTGGAATGTTCACTTCAGTGGAATCTAATGAATTCTTAATGGTAAAAAGATGTTAGAGAAAGATAAACTCAAGAGTGAAGTTAATACTCAGTGGAATATGGCTGAGGCAGGGAATATTTATGGGGTTAACCAGTGGGGCAATGGTTATTTCGATATAGATTCACAGGGTAATGTTGTCGTAAAAAATCCTAGTGATGATGAGGCAGACGCTGTTCCCTTGATGAAAATTATAGAGGGTATGCAGGACCGCGGTTTACACATGCCTATTTTACTGCGTGTCGAGAATATTCTTGATAAAAGTATTAGCTCACTTAATGAAATATTCCGTCAGATAATCGAAAAACTGGATTACCAGAATAAATACCAAGGTGTTTATCCAATTAAAGTAAACCAGCAGGCCCAAATTGTCGATGAAGTAGCTCAGTTTGGTTCTCGCTATCAACATGGATTTGAAGTTGGTAGTAAAGCCGAAATGATTGCAGCTTTATCCACTATCGAAGAACTAGATAGCCTAATTATTTGTAATGGCTATAAGGACCAAGAATTTATAGAATTGGGGTTAGAGGCAACAAAACTTGGATTGAAATGTATCTTTGTTATTGAAACCTTAACCGAACTGCCGATTATTGTAGAGCGAAGTCAAGCGTTAGATATTTTCCCTCATATTGGCGTGCGCGTTAAAATGACGACTCAAGTGAGTGGGCATTGGAGTGCTACTAGTGGTGAGAGAAGTGTATTCGGACTGTCATCAAGTCAACTTATACATGTGGTTGATTACTTAAACGAGCATCAAATGCTCAATTGCCTTGAGTTACTACATTGCCATTTGGGCTCTCAGATTCCTAACATCCGCGATATCCGCGGTGGTGTACTAGAAGCCTGTCGCTATTACTCCGATTTATGTAAAGAGGGCGCGGCATTAAAGTATATTGATTTAGGTGGTGGTTTAGCAGTTGACTACACTGGTAGACAGTCAAGTACTGGACAAAGCCGAAATTACTCACTTGAGGAATACTGCGAAGATATCATTGATACAATTAAGAGTACATTAGATAGTAATAACTTACCCCACCCGATAATTGTTACGGAGTCTGGTCGTGCTACTGTAGCCTACACATCAATTTTGCTCTTTAATATCCTTGATGTTGTAAGTTTCGACTCAGAAGAGTTAAAAGAAGCTGAGGAAGATGAGCATCAATTGCTTCAAAATATGCGTGAAATTCTGACTTATTTGAAGCCTCAAAGATTACAAGAGTGCTTCAATGATGCGCAGTTTTATCGGGACGAAGTTCGCGAATTATTCAAGCGTGGCCAAATAGATCTTCGTGTTCGTTCTGTATCAGAGATAATTTATTACAATGTTTTGCATCGTATAAAAGAGACTCTTTCAGAAATGAAGCGAATACCTGAAGATCTGGAAGGCTTGGTAGATTCACTAGCTGATATCTATTATGGTAATTTTAGTTTATTTCAGTCCTTACCTGATAGCTGGGCTATTGATCAGTTATTTCCTATTATGCCTATTCATCGACTAAATGAGACTCCAAGTCGGCGTGCTATCTTGGCCGACATTACCTGTGATTGTGATGGGAAAATTGAGCGATTCGTAGTCAACCAGGAAGTCGAAAAAACCTTACCTCTGCATTCAATAAAGCACGGCGAGGAGTATTATCTCGGTGTTTTCCTAGTGGGCGCTTATCAGGAAACTCTAGGTGATCTGCATAATTTATTTGGTGATACGAATGTTGTCAGTGTGAGACTGAATTCAGATGCCAGCTTTGAGTTTGTGAAAGAGGTTCATGGGGATACTATTGAGGATGTTTTAAGTTATGTCGAGTATCAGCCGCATGAAGTAAAGACGCGTTTTCGTAATAAGGTTGAAGCGGCTGTTCGCAGTGGGCGTATTAGTGCTCGTGAACGTCAGCAAATAATTAAGACCTTCAATGCAAGTATGCAAGGTTATACCTATTATGAAAGAGATTAGAATAGAGTAGAAAACAGTGAGAGACATGACCTGTTTAAATCTTTATCTGTATATATGAAGGCTTAAATCTAAGTATGTCGACGATGCCAGATCTTCGATCTGGCTAAAATATTTAAGCCCTACTCTGTGAAGCTAGCTCCTGACCACGTTAATAAATTCTTTGTTTTTATATAGTTATGCTGTTAGCGCCTATCCTGATTTAGTGTTTTAGGTTTATATTGGTTACTTTAGCGCCAGATAATTTTCTATAGTGATAGTATATACAATTATGCAGAATCTATTCTTCTTTATGACTAGTGCAGAACTCTGAATATACTTACTTTTATACTTTAGTGTGCTTGTACTCGAAAGATGATCTCTCTGTAAAAATTGTTAAGAGTTTTGATCTTTTTTGTTTCTTTGTCTAATTGTTACTTGCATTTTTTATTGCGTAAAGAGTAACGAGAAGTAAAATATTAAATTCTACGCCATTTAGTAAGGAAGCTAGAGCTAGCTAATATTTATAAGGATTATGAATATGATTTTCTGATATTATCTGGTCACAACATAAGATATTCTATCTTTTAAAGAATAGGGATGTGGACTTGAGGATCATAAATAAGATCACTTTGGGTTATATTGCACTGGCTCTGCTTCCGATCAGTTTTTCACATAGCAGTGAAACTCAGATTGAAACTATCGTTGTGACTGCGGGTAGATATGAACAGGATATTTCACAGCGGATGGAGAGTATTTCTGTTGTAGATAATGATGTACTCAGAAAAAGTGGTAATACCCATATTCAACAAAGCCTGGTGAGTGTACCTGGAGCAAACCTAGCAAGAGGGAATGGACAGGAATACCTGCCAGCCCTACGTTCTCCAGTACTGACTGGTGCAGGAGCCTGTGGTGGTTTGTTGACAGCAGAAGATGGGATTCCATTGAGAGCAAATGGATTTTGTAATATCAATGAGTTATTTGAATCCTTCAGCGAGACAGCTCGGCATGTCGAAGTGGTTAGAGGGCCTGCTGGTACCCTCTATGGCTCTAATGCAATGCATGGATTGATCAATGTTATCAGCCGCGATCCTGTAGAAGGAGAGAATGGATCTCTCAACACTGAAGCGGGGCCCCACGATTACTATCGATTGGGTGTATCAGCAGATCATCGCCTCAGTAGTGAAGGTGATGTGATCAGTGCAGATTTGTATTTGATGACTGATGGAGGATATAGGGATCAGTCAGGATTGGACCAGCAAAAGGCTAGCATCCAGTATACCCACCAGGTCGGTGATAGCAGAGTTCGAACTCGTCTAGTAGCGACAAGCTTAAAGCAGGAGACGGCTGGTTACCTCGAGGGTGACGGAGTTTACCGCAATCGTCGATTGAGTCGTATCAACCCTAATCCAGAGGCGTTTCGAGATGCCAATTCTCTCAGATTTTACTCTCTGATTGATATACCTGTGAATCAAACTAGTCAATTACATTTGGCTCCTTACCTCCGTAAAACTGACATGCGTTTTCTGCAGCATTATTTACCGGGGCAACCAATGGAGGAAAATGGCCAGGAGAGTGTTGGGATAAGAAGCGGTTATTATCTGGAGCTGGGTGAAAAGCTTAATCTGCTAACCGGTATTGATACTGAATTAAGTAAAGGATATCTCCTGGAAGCCCAAGAGAGTGTTACCGAGGGCTCTGAATTTCTGCAAGCAACCATACCAATGGGAAAGCACTACGATTATGAAGTCGTAGCTTGGAATGTCGCCCCCTATGCATCGGCAACCTGGAAGGTTAATGATCAATTGGAAATCACTGGTGGAGTCAGGATTGAATCTGCACACTATGACTACGACAATCAAATGCTTCCCGGGCGCACAGATGAAAATGGATTACCCTGTGACTTTGGAGGCTGTCGGTTTAGCCGGCCAAATGACCGAAAAGATAGCTTTAACAATATATCCCCCAAGTTGGGAGCGCTATTATGGTTAAG
This sequence comes from Microbulbifer maximicatervae (SeqCode), assembly GCF_052467225.1. Lineage (NCBI taxonomy): Bacteria > Pseudomonadati > Pseudomonadota > Gammaproteobacteria > Cellvibrionales > Microbulbiferaceae > Microbulbifer > Microbulbifer maximicatervae (SeqCode). Next base: position 1,318,670 of record NZ_CP174303.1, read on the forward strand.
TAATGAACTACAACTCTTTACTCAATTGGCCCAGGGTTATCGTGTACCCCAAGCGACAGAGTTATATCGATTACAGCGAGAGCAGACGGTAGCAGATCTGGATCCAGAGGAAATTAATAGCTTTGAAGTAGGGCTGAGGAAAATAGGCGACTCTTTGTCATATGAGTGGGTGGCTTATACGATGAAAAAGGAGAATGTAATATTTCGTGATGCCGACTATTTTAACCAGTCCAATGGCAAAACCCGGCACTGGGGAGTTGAGTTGGCTGTAGATTATGAATTCACTGAAAGCTTACGGCTAGAGGTGAGTACCAGCTATGCAGAACATCGCTATGCAGATCAAAGGGAGTTGCAAGGTGTAGAACTGGATGGAAAGCTTGTAGATTCTGCGCCAAAGACCTTTGGTAATTATCGACTTCACTGGTCCCCGAATTCTTTGGTATCAGCGGAGTTTGAATGGTTACATCAGGGTAGCTATTTTACAGATCCTCAAAATGCTTATCGGTATCCAGGACATGACTTACTGAACCTCCATTTGGCCTGGCAGTGGAAACAATATCAAATTTCTACTCGAATACTGAATATTACCGATAAAGCCTATGCTGAGCGCGCGGATTACAGTAGTTTTAGTGGTAGCCGCTATTTCCCTGGAGAGCCTCGTTCAATTTACTTTGGAATCAATTTTGATTGGTAGTGTAATAAGGCCTTACTTTTTGCTTTCGGATTTCATTTGAGCGTCCCGAATCAACGCTGCCATGCGATAAAAACCATGAGCCATTTTAGTGTAGGGCGTGAGTAAAAAAAATGCGAGAACTGCACCCAAGTGTAAATCCAATAGTAGGGGGAGTGCGGCTGTCCCCCCGAGGGAAAAAAGTAATAGACCGCTGAGTGCGATGAATAACAGTAGGCCAACAAACCCCATCTCCCCGCTCCAAACCCTTGCTGAGCCAAGTTCTGGATCAGCCTTGAGCTTTAGCTGAATAAGCTTGCTACACCCCACTAATATGAGTAATCCACCAGGTATACCAAGTAATTTGGGTACAGAAAAAATCGAGTATGGCCCTGGCATGTTCAGAAAGTAATACATTACTGTGCCCGAACAGGTAGCTGCAAAGCACAATAAGAAGCCGTATAGAACAGCTTGGTGTGCGTATCGTCGCTGGTTGCTGAATCGGTCTTCCTCTTCGAAGTTACATCCATCCCCGTGGCCCCCGGATAGATTCTTTAGTTTTCCTGCTGAAATTAATGCACTTCTAAATTGACCCCAGGTAATTTTTTCCCCGTCGATTTTCCTCCAGTAGCGACGTAAACTTATCCCCAGGCTAAACAGCGGATAAAGAAAGGCCGGTAAAAAAATACTGGTCATAGTGGCGTGAGAAACAATTGCGTAGAAGCCCTCACCACCACTGGGTTTCAATACTCTTATTACATAAAAGATGATGGCAAATCCGATGATAGTAGCCAGGGCGATCAGACTGCCGCGTTTTTGGAACATTCTAGCGATACCTCCCGGCCAGGCAAAAGTCTCCCAGCTTTTCTGTCGCGCTTCGGCCATGACTTGGGGAATATTAATATTGAATTCGTGGGGATCGGTATACTGGCAGGCATAGTAACAACCTCGGCAGTTGTGGCAGAGATTGGCCAACTGGGTGATGGTTCCCTCTGAGAAAGAGCGGTGTAGTTGAAGTGCTGGAAAAACGGCGCAGTAGCCCTCGCAATAGCGACAGGCATTACAGATTTCTGCTTGCCGCCGTGCCTCTTCCAAATTATCCATTTGCATAGTTAGCGGCTTCCCTGCCAGCAATACGCCCAAAAACGGTGCCGATCATCATACCCAACCCAGCCAGATATCCCTGACTTAGGATTGACCCGGCCATGGTTTCTCCTGCAGCCCACAAGTTTTTTACCGGCCCTGTGGCAGTGCTGCACTGGGCATTCTCATCAATCTTGAGCGCCAGATAAGTGAAGGTAACCCCGGTGCGCAAGCTATAGCAGTAAAATGGTGGCTCGCTGATGGGGCGGGCCCAATTAGTTTTTTCTGGTGTCAGGCCGGTAGTGGCGACACTATCCAGCTCGGTGGGGTGAAAAGCGTCACTACTGCCACAAGCAGCATTAAAGGTTGCTATGGTATCGATCAGTTTTTCAGAGGGTAAACTGGTTTTTTCCGCGAGTTCCTCCAAGGTGTTCGCTTCGGTCGGAGGAAATGCTGATGGCATAAACATTTTTAAAGACTTGGAGTCGATAATTGCAAAAGCCACCTGGTCTGGCTGTTGTGCGACAAGGCGGCCCCAGATGGCATAGCGTTTGGGCCAAATATCTTCTCCCTCGTCATAAAAGCGCTGGGCCTCCTTGTTAACGACGATGGAAAAGGGGACACAATCCAGGCGGGTTACTATGCCCCCATCAAACTTCGGCGCTCGCCCATCAATTGCCACTGCATGGCACTGGGTGGGATCTCCGACGGACTGCACGCCTTGCTCCAGTAAATCTTCCAAGACCACACCCCGGTTATAAGGTGTTCCGCGTATCAGGAAATTTTCAGCAGCTGGGCCCCAGGCTTTTTCCAACCACTCAAGATTGGCTTCGAATCCGCCGGAGGCTGCTACAACTGACCTGGGTTCAATTTGGTATTGCTGTCCCTCGTAAACATAGTCGACACGAGTAATATGATTGCCCTCTAGCTGCAGGTGCTTAACGTGTGCCCGATACAGCACATCAACACCTAATTTGCCTGCAGTTCGGTAATAGGCGTTAACCAGGGACTTACCGCCGCCAAGGAAAAAAGCATTTGTGCGCGTGAGGGATAGTGTGCCGGACAGAGGCGGCTGGAAATGAACGCCGTGCTTTTGCATCCAGGGAAGCGCTTTTTCTGATGAGCGTATAACCAGCCGAGCTAACTGCTCATTGGTTTTACCCCCGGTAACTTTTAGCAGGTCTTCATAGTACTCGTCTTCACTGTAATCACCTTCCAGTGGACCCAGGGGGCCTCGGTGCATACAGCGTATATCCCTGGTGTGGCGGGAATTGCCGCCTCGATAGGGCTTGGGGGCAGTTTCCAGGATAATCACCTTGGCCCCAAGTTCGGCAGCAGTTATAGCTGCGCACAGAGCGGCATTGCCACCCCCAATTACGGCGAGGTCGTAGTGAGTGTTCACCGATAGAAAACCCTTTTGCAATGGATCAGTGTTCCATTGCAAAAGGTAGGTGAAAATTGAGAATAAATAGGCGGGCAGGCAATCCCTGCCGCAAAAAATCGTTAGCTGGTGGCGGGTTGTTCAGCTTGCTGCATGTCGATGTGAACAGATACAGAGGCCTGGCTTTCCAGCCAGTTGTCCATGCGCTCTTCAAGAATATTCAGTGGCAGTGCTCCAGATCCCAACAGAGCGTCATGGAAACTGCGAATGTCGAAATTGCTATCCAGGGTTTCCTCCGCCTCTTTGCGCAGCTCTTTAATTTTGAGCTGCCCTAGCTTGTAGGCCAGGGCCTGGCCGGGCCAAATTAAGTAGCGGTCTATCTCGACGGTTACATCGTGGAGCGGTTTGGCGCTGTTTTCCATAAAGTATTCGATCGCTTCCTCGCGGCTCCAGCCCAGCTGATGCATACCGGTGTCCACAACCAAGCGCACTGCACGCCACATATCGTAAGAGAGTGCACCGAATTCGCTGTAGGGGTTTTTATACAGGCCCAGGTCGTAACCGAGACTTTCGGAGTAAAGGCCCCAACCCTCTACAAATGCGGTATAGAGAGCCATACGGCGCAGTGGGTGAATATCAGTTTGCTCTTGTGCCAAGGCAATTTGCAGGTGGTGACCCGGCATCGCCTCGTGCACTGTGAGCGCCTCCATTTCCCATTTTGGGCGGCTGGGCAGGTTGTAGGTATTGGCAAAGAAGATACCTGCACGGCCAGCTTCGTTGGAGCCGGGCAGATAATAAGCTGTGGTTTGGGATTGTTCTGAATAACTGGGTATAGGTTTCACGCCATAGGGCAGGCGTGGCAAGGTGCCGAACAGAGCGGGCAGCTCTGCATCAATGCGCTTGGCAATATCGCGGTAATCCCGCAGTAACCCCTCCCGGCTGGTGTGGTAAAAGCGCGGGTCGGTACGCAGAAACTCGGTGAATGCTTTGAAGTCTCCCTGGAAGCCTGTCTTCTGGATAACTCTATCCATCTCCCCGCGAATTCGCTTCACTTCCGCAAGCCCAATGCGGTGGATCTCCTCGGGGCTGAGGTCGGTGGTGGTATTCTCTTCCACTTTATGGGCGTACCAGCGCAGACCATCAGGGCGGCTGGTTAAAGCGGTATCTATCTGGGCCTCGGGAATATATTTGCGCTCAACAAATTCAGCCATACCCTGCCAGGCCGGTACCAGTTGTTTGCTGTAAATGGCATAGGCACGTTGCTGCAGGCTTTTCCGCTTAGTTGCTGGAATGGCCTCAGGCATTTGATTAAATGCTGTCAGCAATGGGCTGTGCTCCGGCGCGGCAGGTACCAGTGCGCGTATTTGACGCGGTAGGTCGCGCAGGGTGATTTGTGGTGGCGTGACTCCTTTGCGCAGACCCCGGCGCATCAGCCCCTGGGTTTGTTCAATCAGGATTGGCAACCTTTCCAGACGGCTGATTATCGTCTCATAATCGGTTGCAGTGCGCTTGGGCATGCTGTTGATTACTTCCGGTATACTGCGTTGGATGCCGCTCATATGGGTAAGCGGTTGCAGGTGGTCCGGGAACTGGAAGCCTTTCACTTCTCCCAGCAAGTCCTGGTAGAGCAGCTGGTAATCCAATTGTTGTTCGGCTGGCAGATCGCTTTGATCGATATTACGTGCAGCCCCTAAAAGGATTCTGGTCTGCTTTTGACGCAGTTCCACAGACTTAAGAGAGTTATCCACCCAGCGATGATTTTGCCCGGGATAGCCCTCGTAGGTTGCCTGGCTGGGATAACTCTCCATGATCCAGCGATAGCGCAAATCCTGCAGGGCGATGAGGCGCTCGGAGGCGCTGCTCTCAGGAAGGGATTTGTAAGCTTTTCGGAAGGTGTCCTGGTCCATCGCTGAGGCATTGAGGCTCACAACAAGTCCCAGGGATGTAAATAGGGCTTTTCTGATAAACGACATAATCCCCTCAAGTGAAAACGTGTGGCCCCAATAGTGGCCGGATTTAGTCAATGGGTGGTTTGTTACCACTGCAGGCAATTTATTGCCGGGCATTCGAAGAGCAGCCAGCCGCATTAGCTGGCTGCCAAAGGCGGGCTGGGTCAATTGGCTGCCGCTGTGCGACTGCCAAACTCCTGGTGATTGATCAGTTGCAAGCGCCTGCGAATCTGTTCCTCAATACCGGAGGCATTGAGGCCGATGGCCGCCAGCAGGTCTTTGTGCTTGCCGTGCTCAATAATTTGATCTGGAAGCCCCAGTTGCAGCACCGGTACCGACCGCGCAGTGCTATTAAGGTATTCGAGTACGGCACTGCCAGCACCACCAGCAATGGTGTTCTCTTCGATGGTAACTAAGAGTTGGTGACTCTCGGCAAGTTCATCGATCAGTGTCTCGTCCAGGGGTTTTACCCAGCGCATATCGGCTACGGAGGCCCCCAGCTGCTCTGCAGCGGCCATAGCGGGGCCGAGTAAGGTTCCGAAGCTGAGGATGGCTACACCACTGCCCTGGCGCAACAGGCGCCCCTTGCCGATCGGTAGCTCTGTCATTTCCTTGTTGATGGCGGTACCCATACCAGTTCCGCGTGGATAGCGCACAGCAGTGGGGCCGCTGTGTTTGTAGGCGGTATAGAGCAGCTGGCGGCATTCGTTTTCGTCACTGGGCGCGGCGATAGCCAGGTAGGGCAGGCAGCGCATAAATGTGAGGTCAAAACTACCCGCGTGCGTGGGGCCGTCTTCCCCAACCAGGCCGGCGCGGTCGATGGCGAAAGTGACATCCAGGTTTTGGATTGCCACATCGTGCACCATTTGGTCGTAGCCGCGCTGTAAAAATGTCGAATAAATAGCAACTACCGGCTTCTGGTCTTCACAGGCGAGGCCCGCAGCGAGAGTGACGGCGTGCTGTTCGGCAATGGCTACGTCGTGGAAGCGGTCCGGGAAGCGCTTGGAGAACTCCACCATACCGGAGCCCTCACACATGGCCGGGGTAATAGCAACCAGGCGCTCGTCCTGCTCTGCGGCATCGCACAGCCACTGGCCAAAAATATCCTGGTACTTGGGCAGTTTCTTCTTGCCGGGTACGGCTACTTGCACCTTGGCTTCCGGCTCCAGCTTGTTCAGCGCGTGGTAGCCCACCGGATCTTCTTCAGCAGGGCCGAAGCCTTTGCCCTTGATGGTGGCAATATGCAGGAGTTGCGGGCCCGGCTGGCTGCGCAAGTTGCGCAGGGTGTGGACCAGGTCGTGCATGTTGTGGCCATCCAGGGGGCCCACGTAGTTAAAACCCAGTTCTTCGAACAGGGTACCCGGCGTGATCATACCTTTGACATGCTCTTCGGTGCGTCGCGCCAATTGCCAGGCTTTGGGGATGGCAGACAGTATCTTACGGCTGCCCTCGCGCATATTCAGGTAGGTTTTACTGGCCAGGATTTTGGCGAAATAGGTAGCCAGGCCGCCGACATTTTTTGAGATAGACATACTGTTGTCATTGAGAACAACCAACATGTCCTTGCCGGTATGTGAGGCGTGGTTCAGGGCTTCGAAAGCCATTCCCGCCGTCATGGCGCCATCGCCAATCACCGCCACTACCTTGCGATCGTCAGGGGAGCCCAGGGCCATACCCAGGGCGGCGCTGATCGAAGTGCTGGAGTGGCCAACACCAAAGGTATCGTAGGGGCTCTCACTGCGTTTGGGGAAGCCGGACAGGCCCCCTTGCTGGCGCATGGACAGCATCTGCTCGCGGCGACCGGTGAGGATTTTATGGGGGTAGGTCTGGTGGCCCACATCCCAAACCAGCCGGTCCTCCGGGGTATTGAATATGTAATGCAGGGCGATGGTCAGTTCCACCACACCGAGACCGGCACCAAAGTGCCCGCCGGTCTGGCCGACACAATACAGCAGGTACTCGCGCAATTGGCTGGCGAGTTCCGGCAATTGGCGTTCATCGAGGGCGCGCAGCTGCGCCGGGTCGTCGATCGAGTCGAGTAGCGGTGTCTGCGGGCGTGTGCGTGGAATTTCTTCGAGCATCAAATGTATCAGTTGCAACAGATGGTGATATTGAGGGGGATTGTATGCCCGTGGCGGGCATATTGCATCCCAAACCCCACAGGCAAGGCTGTGACTTAGTGTCCGCGCTGCACGATATAGTCTGCGAGCTGCTGCAGTAGCAGGGTATCGCCATCGAGACTTTGCAGTGCCTGGGAGGCCTGGGCGTGCAGTTTTGCCAGCTTGTCCCGGGCGCCGTCGACGCCGAGCAGAGAGACATAAGTGGGTTTGTTGCGCAGGGCATCGGCGCCCTGGGTTTTGCCCAGAACCGCGGTTTCAGCAGTGATATCGAGAATATCGTCCTGAACCTGGAATGCCAGGCCAATAGCTTGGGCGTAGCGGGTAATAATCTCCAGCTCCCTCTCGCTGGCACCGCCCAGCAGTGCGCCCATACGAGCGCTGGCACAAATCAGAGCCCCGGTCTTGAGGCGGTGCATGGGCTCCAGCTGATCCAGGGTCAGGGTTTGGTCAACGGAGTCCAGGTCGATAGCCTGGCCGGCGACCATACCTCGGGCCCCCGCCGCAGTGGCGAGCTCACGCATAAGCTGTAACTGCAATTGAGGGGCGAGGGGTTCAGCGAGGAGCAACTCGAAAGCCTGGGTTTGCAGTGCGTCGCCGGCGAGAATGGCTATGGCTTCGTCATAGGCGATATGACAGGTGGGGCGACCTCGACGAAGGTCGTCGTCATCCATTGCCGGCAGGTCGTCATGAACCAGGGAGTAGGCGTGAATGCACTCCAGGGCCGCCGCTGTGCTATCGCAATAGGCCAAGTCAAAATCGACTCCCCGAAAAACCTGGGCACAAGCGTAGACGAGAGCGGGGCGCAGGCGTTTGCCGGGGCCCAGTGCGGCATAGCGCATTGCTTCGAACAGCTTTTCTGAGCCGTCGATCGGGGTGTTGAGCGCCTGCTGGATTCGGCTTTCGACGCGTGTGGAGGAGGCTTGTAGGAAGGCTTTCAGCTCCTCTGGCAGGTTTGCGGAACTCACTTAAACTGGGTCCCCGGAGTTGTCGTCGGCATCAAAGGGGAGCTCGCGGATATTGCCGCTCTCTTCAATTAACAGCTTCACTTTCTGCTCGGCTTTGGCGAGCTTCTGTTGGCACTCCCGGGTGAGTTTCACTCCCTTTTCGAAATCAGCGAGAGCCTCCTCCAATGGGAGATCTCCGCCTTCGAGTCGCTCAACCAGCTGTTCCAACGCCTCGAGACTCTCTTCAAAAGTTGATGTTTTTTTCTTTGCCGCCATAGCATCGCCTCTTAATTGCGGGGCAACCTTAGCGGCTGGCGCTGCGGGGGTCAATTCCATGGCCCCCTCATCCGGGAGCCTCCTCTCAGTGTCGTTTAGGAGCGCAATTCCTAGAGGCTCGACTCCCGGGATAAAAGATAGTGCGCCAGGGCTTTTTTCTGCACCGCCGTAAAGTTGTAGTTAGGCATTGGTGGTGTTGGGGCGTCGAAGTAGTCAGCCAGGGTCTGCGCTGTGTATTTAGCGGACAGGTTGCGCAGGGGAAACTGGGCCTGATGGCAGTGGGCACAATCGTTAGACCGATAGAGCTGGGCGCCCAGTTGAACCACCTCGGCATCTATTGAAAGCGCGTTGGCCGTGGATGTTTTTTGCAGTTGTGGCTGCTGTGTTGTCAATACAGCTTGGCGAGGGGGTCCTTGGCTTACACGATAAACTGCACCGGCGTAGTCATCGGAAATATAGATGTTGCCCAGTTTATCCTCGGCGATGGCGACAGGGCGGCCGTAAACCGTTTGGCGGTCATCGCTGAGAAACCCCCACAGGAAATCCCTCTGTTGAATTCCCCCGTCGTTACTCCAGTGCAGGGAGACAACTTTATAACCATCTTTCACGCTGCGGTTCCACGAGCCGTGCAGGGCGACCAGCGCTGCATGGCGATAATCCTTAGGCTGTTCCACACTGCGCAAAAATTTAATCCCGAGTGGCGCGTTGTGAGCGCGAAATTCGTACACAGCAGGAATTGAGTCAGCAATCTTTTGCTGGATTTCAGGGCTTGCATCCACCCCAAGATCCGGATCGGGAACCCGGTCACCGTAAGCGTAGGGCCATCCGTAGAATTGGTCTTTGCGAATCAGGTTGAGCTCATCTGGCGGCAAGTTGTCGCCGAGCCAATCGCGGCCATTATCTGTTGCGTAAAGTCCGCCATCTTTTGGAGACCAATCGAACCCCACACTATTACGCAGGCCGGTGGCGTATATTTCAAAATTATCCCCGTTTGGTTTCATTCTCATGATGGTTGCGCGGCGAGGATCTTTTTCAATACAAACGTTGCAGCTGGAACCACTGCTGAGAAAAAGCCATCCATCGGGACTCATATCAATAGTTTTTGTCCAGTGTCCATCGTCCTCAAGATTTTCAATAATTCTCTGGTAGCGCCCTGCCAGTCGCCCATCGGAATGATCAAAGGGAACCCGTCCAACTGCGTCGCTTTCGGCAATATATAACCAGCCGTCGTGTAGCAATAATCCGTGGGGCCGTTGAAGATTATCAATTAGGGTCTTTTGCCCGTCGCTGCGGCCGTCGCCGTCTTTATCTTGTAATAAAAGTGAAACTTTGCCATGTTTAGTCTGAGAGACGATGATGTCTCCATTGCGGGTCACTGTGAGCCAGCGTGCGCCGGGAACATCCCCTGCAAATAACTGGACCGAGTATCCATCTGCTGCGGTCAGCCGGCCTGTCACTTCTTTTTCTGTTGTTTTGACACCACCGACCAGTTGGCGCCAAGGCACACTGACGCTGGATTTAAAGGTGGCTAAGGCGGTAGAAAGCACCGCGCCGAGGGCGATAAAAAATATTAGCGTATATTTCAACGTTTTCTTCATGGTATCGATTGAACTTGAAATAAAGATGTTTATAGTTGCCGCGCTTATCTATTTACCCCTATAGTTAACACGGGATTAATTTCCTGTCTCCCCTCCCTTTTGTAACAGGTAACTCAGTTTGTGAGATATCTCTTACACAAAATTCAGCAGATTTCCCCTACTTTTTTCTCCCTTGATGTCCATAATTAACTTGCAAGGACGCGAAAGGGACTGCACTACTGCGGCAATGGATAAATGGATTGCGCCGCTCGCCCTAGGGATATGGGCACCATCCTGTGAGACGCACCGCCCGGGCCGGATTGCCTGGGCGGTGTTTTACATTCTGCTTTAACCTGCCTGTTGCTGCCTGCAACGCTTTCCACAATTTACACCTTTCTTTTGTAATTTGCTGTTATTCCATCAGCGGCATGTCGCTGTCTGGAATTTGTAATAGTTATCCGCTTTAATGTTGATAGGCCGGCCAAATTACCCATGGGCCGGCGGAGGGTGGCGCATTCAGTAATCTACCAGCAGAAGTGCCCGTATTACCCAAGGCAAAACTACGCCTGTGGGCATCTGTATTTTCGTTGGTAAAAAAGCTTTCAGACTCCTCCATCTTGTCTGGGAGCAAGCTTTTACTTTCGAAGGTGGCAGTTTTTTCTAATGCTGCGAATCGCGCCAGCTTCTGTCATCGTCATCCAGTCCCTTCGATCTGTCACTCCAAAACTTCTTTTTTCTTCTTTATAAAAACCGTTGTGATTACACGGAAACAGTTCCGGGGCTGCCTTGTTCTATTCGACTGTGGGGAGGCGAGGTTATGCACGCGAGAATATTGCGTTTAAACCTGGCGGGACAACCGCTGGAATGGCTGAGTTGGCAAGAGGCATCCTGTCTGTACGTGCGGGAGCTGGTTACATGGTCGCTGGGAGGTGTTGTCCAGCGGGTGAGAGGAGGCTTTAATCGCAATGGCGATCGTTCCAGCCTTGATCTGGCCGCTATTATCGCCTGTGGCGGTGCACGTATGGCCCGTCCGCGCCGGCGCCCCCCCCTAACAAATCGAGCACTGTTTTTTCGCGATTCCCATACCTGTCTTTATTGCGGTAATTTCTTTAAAAGTGTGGATTTGACACGGGACCATGTTATTCCTGTTTCCAAAGGCGGAGTTGATTCCTGGGAAAATGTGGTCGCGGCCTGCAGGCGCTGTAACCAGCATAAGGGCAATCAACTATTGGAAAATATCGATATGGAGTTGTTGGCCTTGCCCTTCTGTCCCAATGCAGCCGAATACCTAGCCTTGATTAACAGTGAGCGGATTCGCGGCGATCAGATGGAGTTTCTGCGCGGTCAGTTTTCACGGCGGCGTCAACAGGGGTGGTTGTTGCACTAGCCCGTCGGATCGAAATGAGCAAAAAAGAAAAGGGGCCAACAGGCCCCTTTAAATTATGTCTTGTTGTTAGGTGAAGATACCGCAGAGCGGATCAGGCCGGCCAGGTATTCGGTGAAATTGTGCCCGTGGTTTTCCATCATTTTGGGGAACATGGAGTTTGGCGTCATACCGGGAAAAGTATTGACCTCATTGAGGTAGAGTTCGCCGGTCTCTGTCAGGAAAAAGTCTATGCGGGACAAATCCTTCAGCTTTAGGGCCTTAAAAGTGCGCAGGGATACTTCGGCTATCCATTGAAGCTGTTTTTCGTGAAGATCAGCAGCTTCGATAAAGGTGACCGCGCGGCTGCCCTCGGCATACTTTTCCTTATAAGTGTAAAAAGTATCCGTTGGGGCGCGTACTTCTCCCGGGCGGGTTGCGATCACATCATCGTTGTAGTGGTAAACCGCAACTTCCAGCTCTCTGGCTTTCAATGCTTTTTCTATCAGCACATAAGGGGAGAGTTTAAAGGCGTCCTCGATCGCGGCCTCTAAGCCCTCCTTGTCACGGACCTTAAAGCAACCTACGGAAGATCCCTGATTGGAGGCTTTAACAAATACTTCACCCCAGTTCTCCAGGGCATCATGAGCTTTTTGTAGTTCCTCGACTTCAGTGCTGTGCAAAAACTCGTAAGGTGTGTTTTCAATACCCAGAGCGCTGAGCCACATCTTGGTTTTAATTTTGTTAAAGCAGATTTTGCTGGGCTCAGGCGCAGAGCCGAAATAGGGGATGCCGAACATATCTAGTTGCGACTGCAAATCGCCGGTCTCTCCCGGGTAGCCATGAATTGCAGGAATTACGTAGTCCACATCCCAGGAGTTACCTTCTTCATCGCGAATTTTGCGATCGTAAAAGATATGGTAAACCCGGCCCTGGCTGTCGGTAAGGCAGCCACTGCTATCCATTTCCACTCGCAATAGGGCGATGTCCTCTGCCGCTGACAACTTGTCCTCGATAAAATCAGCAGTTCTGAGGGATACGTCGTGCTCGCTGCCGCCACCGCCGCAGATAAGCAAGGTGTTAATCATAAAATTATTCCGTCGTAGTGCCTGCCGAAGGTGCGGTTAATACCTGTTCGCACTGTTGAGGCAAGGTCTTTGGTTTCGGCTTTTTCTGTTTCGGCTGGGGTTTAGTGCCATTGAGAATTGCATAGAAGTCATCGCTAAACCACCAATCCAAGTCACTGCCACAGGCTGCAGTGGTCACTGGTGCCTGGGGCTTACAGTTGGTGCTTCCCTCTGGGCAGGCCAGGCGCACATGAAAATGGTAATTGTGCCCCCACCAGGGGCGCACTTTTCGCAGCCACTCGTTATCTTCGCCGGATATTTCGCACAGGTGGCGCTTGATGGTCGGGTGTACAAAAATTCGTTCGACCCGCTGGTCCTCTGAGGCCAAGCGCAGGATTTTGGGAACCCGGTCGTCCCAGTTTTCAGGGATTAGGCGGTGTTTGCGTTCATCAGCCAAGGCAACAGCAGAAATATTATCACGCTCCCACGGGGTGAGGGGACGCTCTGCGGCCCGCCGATCCTGGGAATACCAGATGTCTACGTCCAGGCCGGTTTGGTGGCTGTTGTGCCCACCACTGCCGAAAGGGCCCCCTCGAGCCATAGACATGTCACCGATCTGGATTCTGCCCAGATCTTTCTGCGCCACGCTCTGGGAAAACTCCTTCAGGAAGTTAATGGTCTGGGGGTGGGCAAAATGTCGGTCGCGGCCAGTCCTAACCAACTGATAGCCCTCTCCCCTCAATGGCAGGGTCTCCCCGCCACTCAGGCAGCCATTGGTGTAGGTGCCAATACTCGATGGTGTCTGTGCACTGGGCCCTTCGACCTTATCCCAGTCGTTGGCACTTGCGGCGCCGCTCGCTAGGGCCGAGGCGAGAATCAGGGTGTGGGTTAATTGCCGTAATAATCCCGCTTTAAAGGGGCTGACGGCCTCGGTAGTGGATACTGAATTTTGAGCTTTCGGGTGCATAGGTCCCTGGATACCAATAAGTCACAGTTGTCGGGCCACCTCAAGTGGCGCCCGACGAGTATAGACAGACAGAGTGCTAGCTCTGTGACGCAAGTATCTCTTTGCAGTTCCGTATCAGCTGCTCCATTTCTTCATCGGTGCCAATAGAGATACGCAAGTACTCACTGATCCGAGGCTTGTTGAAATAACGTACGAGAATATTACGCTCCCGCAGTGCCAGATACAGGGCTTCTGCGCCGGGCTCCGGTGGTTTGGCCAGAAGGAAATTGGCTTGGGAGGGAATCACTTCGAACCCCAGGTCTGTAAGCGCCCGCTCACAGCGCTCGCGGGTGGCGATGACCTTGCCGCAATTGTCGCTGTGCCAGGCGGTATCGCGGATCGCTGCGGTGGCCACACGCTGGGCAATGGCATCAATGGGGTAGGAGTTAAAGGAGTTCTTGGCTCTCAGCAATCCTTCAATCAGGTGCTTCTGCCCCATGGCAAAGCCGAGGCGAAGCCCTGCGAGGGCATAGGACTTTGACAGTGTGTGTATCACCAACAGGTTGGGGTAGCGATCGATGAGTGTTGCTGCACTCTGTCCACCAAAATCGATATAGGCCTCATCAATAACCACCACTCTTTCAGGCTGTGAGCGCAAGAGCTGTTCAATTTGCTCTAGCGGCAGGTACCGTCCCGTGGGTGCATTGGGGTTGGGAATAATTACACCGGCTGCAGGAGCTGCATAGTCCTCAAGCTGGATAGAGAAATCACCGTGCAGGGGAACAGTGCGGCTTTTGATATTGAAGAGCTGGCAATAAACCGGGTAGAAACTGTAGGTGATATCCGGAAATAGCAGGGGCTCGCTGCGGCGGAAAAAACTGTAAAAACTCAGAGCCAGCACTTCATCGGAGCCATTGCCCACAAATACTTGCTCAGCAGAGAGATTGTGCTTATCGGCAATAGCGCGGCGCAATTCACAGGACTCCGGGTCGGGATAGCGGCGCAATGCATCGGCAAAGTCGTGTTGCTCCAAGAGCTTTAAAGCTTCGGGAGAGGCAGGGTAGGGGTTCTCATTGGTATTGAGCTTTATCAGGGTTTCACTCTTGGGCTGCTCCCCGGGGGTATAGGGTTCCAGCTGGTCGAGCCCTGGGCTCCAATAAATCTTGCTCATGATTCTACCTCTGCGGTACTACTTTGATTGTCGCTGGAGGAGCCTTCAGCGCCTTCTTTAGTTTCTTTTTTCTTGATGGGGATATCAAACAGGTCGGCCGAATTTCCAATAAATTCCTGCATGGGAACAGGGTTGCGGAACAGCATATTATCGTATTTCAACTCTGTGGATATCGGCGGAACCTCGCTGAATTCGTCCATGTTGTTAACGCTTTCAGCTAAGCCCAGGCCGAGGAATGCCAGTGGCAGTGTCAGTGCCACTGTCCAGCGCCAGCCCCTGGCGAGGTTGGTGGCCAAATAGCAGGCGGACCAGAGCATTGCCGGTAATATGATGGCGAGTACCAGGAAGTCCAGGACCTGAATAGTAGTGCCGATGGCAAAATTGAAATTGATCAGCCCCCTCAGCCACTCCCAAAAGGTGTAAGTAAGTGCACCTATGGCGGCGATGGATAGATGAGTGAAAAAGTGCGTTTCATGCCTGACTACCCTGCCGATAAACGCCCAGACTCCGGCATAAATCACCATGCCAATAATGGCCGTGGCAAGAATATTGACGGCAATAGTCCATTGATAGTTTCGGGCGTAACCGAGGTAGCTCATCAGTACGCTGGCGAAGCCAAAACACAACAGCAGCAGTATTGCTCCCAAGGGGTGGGACAAGCTGGAAAACAGGTTTTCCAGTGAATGGAGAGGGGTAGCTTCAGGTACCGGGTCATCCGTATGGAAAACCCGGAAGCGTGACTTCCCACACTGCAGCAAGTCACCGGAGGAAATCCTGTGTTGAGCGATGGTATCTGGTTTAACGGACTTATCTTTCAGGTTTCCCAAAAGCTGGCAGCCGTTGGTCGAATTGAGGTCGTGTAAGACGTACTGGCCGTCCTCTCCCCGCTTGATTTCGGCATGGTGGGCATCGGAATGGATGTCCTCCAGAATTGCATCGTTGTCGTAAGCGCGGCCCAGGGTAAATTTATCCCCGTCCATTCGGTAGCGCAGCTGCACCCGGTGGGCGCGATTGAGTTCTTCAATAATCAGGGCCATTGGATCTCGCTCGTAAACTTCTGGGTAAAGGCGTCGGCGGACTCCTGGGTAAAGCCGGACAAGGTAAAGTGGCTGACCAGTGCGCGGTTTTTCTGATCCACACTTAGGCTCAGGAAGAAAATATCGTAGAGGTCAGGAAAGTCCTTGTAGCGCCTGACACAGTAGCTGGTGCGCGCGATCAGGGGCTCGCGATTGCGATCCGGCTTCGATACCGAGGTTTCATTGCCGCGCTCCTGAGAGGTAAATCCTTGCTGGCAGCGGAAATTGGTTACATCTTCTTCTCCAGCGCTATTGCCTGGGTAAAAGGAGTCCATCTGCCCTTCGTACTCGGCATAAAAGCGCGCGGGCAGAAGATCCTCGGCTTGCAGCCAGAAAAATTCGTACTCTACCCGCCCGGTGTTGAAGTCGTCGGACAGGAAAATAACATCTTGTCCGGTGCAGCCTTTATCAATTCGCTTGATCGGATTGGTTTCGCTCTCTTGGGTGTTTCCCCAGCATTTAATGGCTGGAATTATTTCACCGACAACCTGGGCCTCACCGAGGGCGCGACGCTGCCAGTCGGCCCTGAGTATTGAGTCGATAATTTTTTGCTGGTTATCCAAAAGCTGTTGATAAGTTACTTGCTTAAGGTTGAGAGTGCCGCCTTCGGCGCGATAGTGCTTTAAAAGCGACGACAGTTTATCCACTGGCACCAGGAAGCTAACCTGGTTGCCCGCAGTTGCCACATTAATGCCGACTACCTGCCCCTGGGTATTGATCGCTGGCCCGCCGCTCATTCCCGGATTAATAGATCCGGCAAAGTGAATACGATCGTAGAAGCTACCGCCGGCAATACCGTTATAGGTCCCGGGAATCAAGGTCATGCCCAGGTCCAATGGGTTACCCAGGGAGACAATGGTTTCCCCTTTTTTGGGGGTGTCTGTCGCCAATTCCAGGTATTCGTCTCCCGGTTTCTCCTGGCGCAGCAGCGCCAGGTCATTGACGACGTCAATATCCAGTAGAGTTAATTTTCCCCGGGTGCCATTAACTGCAAGATATTCCAGGGAGTACTCGTCTGGCTCGCTAACCGCTTGAGCCACTACGTGGTAGTTGGTGGCGATCAATCCATCGGGGGAGATTTGAAAGCCTGACCCCAGGCCGGCTTTTGAATTGGAGGACTTTTCGATAAGTCGAATTTGATAAAGGCTGCCGCGATAATCACTGTAGAGCTTTTCATAGCCTTGCGCCATTGCAACAGTGGATAAGCAGCACAGAATCCAGGCGAAGAGCCACGTGGAAAGTTTCGGCATTTTGAATTGATTAAATTGTGGACAGGAAGCGTGATACTACGGGATATAGGATAGTGCAACAAGCGCCCATCACCGGCGCTATCTACCAGTGATGGGTTTGTTTTGGATGGTTAGAGATAGTCCACAATTTTTGGCTGTGTCTCTATCACTTTCTGGTGCGACTCGAGATAAAAGCGACTGAAGAGTTTGTCAGCTTCTTCCGGGGCGATAAAGCCCTCGCTAAAACCAGGGCTAACTGGATCGAGATGCAGGCGCGCGCAGTTGATCACATGGGCGGCCATCTGCGCCATATTTTCATCCCCAACAGAAATTCGGATAGTGGTTGGGAATATACCCGCCGCTTCCATCGCTTCAGGTGATAACTCTGAGTGAGATGTCAGGGCGGGGCAGAGCACCATGGTATTTGTCTGGCCCAAGCTCACCATCTGCCCGAACGCGGGCTCCAGCGCGTCAAAGAAACTTTTAAAGGCCTCGGTGGGAATTTGCGCAGCTTCCATATCAATGCTGAATAATGGTGTGGGGAACTGGTAACGCATCAGCGACTCTCGCAGCCCGGAGTTGGGATGGGTTTCCACCGCATGGCTGTTGACACGGATCTTGCTGTGACTGGCGAAGAAATGGCTGAGGCTCAAAGTATTAATGCACTTGGTGAGCATGCGCATTTCGAGGGTGCGCATACCGCAATGCACTTCCCAGGCCTTGTCTGCATCCAGGAAAGCCCCCTTGATGTAATAAACATCCCAGAACATGCACTGATCCCAATTAAGGCCTTTTGCGCTGTCGCCTTTAGGGATAAACATGCGGTGGTTTTCGCCGATAACCACACCGGCAGTGGCAGCACCGGTGCCACCAATATCCTTGGTGTAGGAGTGAACAACAAAATCCGGTCTCTCTTCCCTATCTTTGCGGCGCAGTGGTTGATATAGGAAAGGGGTTGCCAAGGTGGCATCCAGGCTTACCAGGATATTTTCCTGGTGAGCGGTTTTACAGATAGCCGGTACATCCAGCATGATCCCGTGGGGATTACATGGCGACTCAATATAGACATGTATTTTTGCTCCGGCACTGATTGCGTCTGCGTGTGCTTGCTGAATATCGGCCAGTAGCTTTTCGAACTCTTCACCGGTAGTGCCATCAAACCAGGCCAGGTTGATAGACAGCTTATCTTTGCGCGCGTAGAAATCCTGTAATAGCTGGTGAGTGCCGCCATAGACATTCCTGGAAACAATTAAGATATCCCCGTGGCGCAATTGATTTGATAGGAGTGCATCGATTGCAGCCATACCGGAATTAAAATTCCAGGCCATATATTCACTGGCTTCAGGTCCGCATTCCAAATCCACAATAGCATTGGCCAGGGAAATGGAAGTGGGGTTGAGTAAACGTGAATAAATATCGTGGCTTGGCTCGCGCCCACGGAAAGCATCGTCCACCCACTCGGTGCAGGCATAAATGTAAGTTGCTGTGCGAGCAATTACCGGGGTTGCAGAAAAAATAGCGGGAATATTATCGAACAGGGGATAACCACCCCGTGTGGTGATATTAAAGTCGTCCCCCTGTAGGCTTTGAAAGCTAGCTCGCAATGGGTTTTGTAAGGTGTCCAATAATTTAGCCAGCTGGAAACTCATAAATCGCTTGGCATTGAAATAGGCAATCTTGTCAGACTTGTCTAAGCGTTGGAGTGTGTCCGTTACCTGGCTCCACAGCTGGCTTAGATTGCCCTGTGCCTGGTAGAGCAGGGTTGCGGTCTGTTCTAACAGTTTTCCATGTTCTGATTCACTATCAATACAAAAGTGCTGCAATTGCTCTTTTGCTAGTTCATCAATATTTTTTGCCTCGGTGCTGTTGCGGCGGGGAGAGAGAATTTTTACATCTTCTAAGTTCGCTTCCATTGTGTCCTCACTATGTGATGCTTTTTGTTATATGGCGACTCTAACAGTCCTGTGCGGCGCATAAAACACTTGGCGGGCAATTAGTATGTAATTTGCTGTGTTTTGGCGTGATCGATCTGTAATTTGGAAATCTGTACAGTAGCTTCCAGTTGAGGGGGTAGGTGGCTGTGGTAATGGTTGCCGGCCATGGAAAGGCAGCCCCCACAACATTTAAACAGGATTTAATTTCCTCGTAGCCTTAGGTGGTGCGATGAAATAAAGGGATTCAGCGCAAGCTGAACGGTCAAGCTGGAATCGACAGGTGTAGAGTCTTAGTCGATTCTCTTGGATGAGCTTGTCCGGGCATGGATGCCAAATTTTGCTCTTGATAGTGTTGTTGTAACCGTCGATGGTTGGGACCATCATTTCGGGCCGGCAGTTTTATTACTGCCGGCTTTTTTTAATTTGGACTCCATTTTGAAAGCTATTACCCATACAATATTTTCCAGTCTTCAAGCCTGCCGTGTAGCACCCAATAAAGTTCTGTGACGCAATTCAAATTAGATTAAATTGGCGAATGGGATCATCGATTGATTTCAGCAAGTTCCAAGAACAGTTTTATATTTATTTTAAAAAATATGGCCTGATTTTGGTCTCGGCGTCGCAATAATGGAAAAGGAATGATCCTTCCGCTCTAGCTTCTGCTTGAGTTAAGCGCTGATTAAATATTATTTTTGGCGTACGGTGACTCTGTGTGCTCTATGTGTCCCTTTTAAATATTTGGTGTGTGATTGCCTGTAATGAGGTGTGATCGACCTGTAGTCCTTAAGTCTGTACATTGAGGCCCAGTTGAGGGAGTACAGGTGGTTGTGGGAACAGTTACCTCGCCATGGAAGGGCAGCTCCCACAATAAAATTTCGGATGGATTTAATTCCCCTATCGCCCTGTGCGCGTTAGGGAGTAAAGGGATTCAGCGCAAGCTGAGCGGTCAAGCTGGAACCGACAGGTGCAGAGCCTTGGTCGATTCAACTGGATATGCTTGTCCGGGCACGGATGTCGAATTTGCTCTTGATAGAGTTGTTGTAACCGTCGATGGTTGGGACCATCATTTCGGGCTGGTAGTTTTTGTTCTGCTGGCTTTTTTTAAAGCTGGAGCCGGTTATGATGACGCAGTCACGGATGTATTTTACAGAAAAAAATCGTCCTTTGGTGACACGATATAACAAATTCAGATATAGGGATGAAACAGATGAAAACTTGTGCTGAGCGCCCCCTGCTTAATCTTGAGGTGCCCAAAGAGGGGCTGACCGTTGAGCTAATGTTGCAACCGCAAGAGCAGGTGAACAAAGAGCCGCAGTACTGGCCTCTTTATAATGTTGGTAATGATAATGAAGAAGAGTACTTTGGCAATTGGAATATAGATATCCACAAGGGTGGTGTGCTTACTTTAAAAGTTACTTTAGACTTATCCAAAGTGCCAGGTAGAAATTTGGAGTTTGTTCGCTATCGCCAAAACCATAAGTTAGATGGTTTGATCGCACTCACTCCGGATTTTCGTCATCAGTTCCGCGCTAGAGCAAAGGAAGTCGATGGCGAGTACACGACTTTGATTATTAAAGTCAAAGATAAAGAAGATATTCCCGATAGATTCTCCTTCTTATGGATGTGTGTAGATGCAGAAACAGGTATGCATTTCGTGTCTGGGGACCCTGATACATCGATAAACCCAATTCCTTAATCGCATATTGCTTCATGTACCACTTTGGATACATGAGGCTGTGTGCATAGTGTTTGATATTCGGGAAAAAACAAAAAGTCAATGCTCATGCCCTGGTTAAGTAGTTCCTCAAGGTGGTAGTTGGCTGATTGCCACTCTTCAGCCAGGGCATAAATATTGGCCGCTGTTTTATTAATGTAGGTACTTTCCGGTGAAATATGTATTAGCTCTTTAATAAGAGATATAGACTCAGCTATTCTGCCAATATTGGCTAAAGCTTGGGCTCTGTATTTCCTACTTTGGATATCATCACTGTTTTCAGTTAAGGCGACAACTTTTGAAAAATATTTTTTAGCTGCTTCATGGTCGGATAGCATAATATAGCATTCAGCGACCTGTATATTCATTTGAATATTATCTGAGAACTCCGCTAAGATATTTTGGTACTCAGCTAGCGCTTCGGTATATCTTTTTTGCAAAAAGAAAATTGTCCCTAGGTTGGATCGAGTGGACCAATCACGAGACTCTACAGGTACCTTACCGATTAAATCCTCGGCTACTTCCAAATTGCCATTTTCAATTTCAATTACACTCAAAAGGTTGTATGCCTTCCATCTACCGGGATAGGTCTCTATCATCTCCTGCAGTATTTTTCGTGCAGCATCGTAGCGGCCTAATTGAAGTGTATTGGCTGCTACGTAGTATTCATTGTTAAAGGATGGGTTGAGTGCCGCAGCTTCTTTGGCGTATTCTAAGCTCTGCTCGTAATTTCCTTGCATATATTGGTAGCGAGTGAATTGTGTCAGTAAGTGAGCTGAGGGATGATCTTCGGCTTCAAGCTTTTTCAAAATGAGAAGGAAGCCTTGCCTATCATCACTGACGGATTTAACGGCGAACTTGGCTTCGAGGATAGCTGTTTTGTCTACGCCAAAACCATCAGCACTTGTCAATATACCTAGAGCTCTAGATAACAACTTGTTATCGCTTGTAGCTCCCCAAATAGCCATAGCTGTTGAAGTGTAAGATGTATATAAATTTGTGTTGGTAGGGTATTTGCCTATAAGCTGTTCAAGGACTGCGAGGTCATCACTGCCAACATTATTTTCACTGTCGAGTTTGGCAAGTACAGCCAAGTAGCTATTATAATCTTCTGGCTCCATCTTTGACTCTTTGTGGGATTCTCTCCTATAACTTTGCGCAAAAAGCTCTACAGCGTTATTTCCTATAGTGTATTCAGCTTGTTGCCGTTTATCGCTAAGAAATAGAAAGCTAGTTTGGTTCCGGATTTGGCTATCAGTAGGATTGATACGTTGAAGCTCTATATTGCAGCGTAACTGAATGCAGTTTACATTTGCGAGTAGTGCATCTGTGACACCTTTATTGCTTAGGACTTGAAGCTGCTCTTCATGGCTTTCACCTAGTGAAGGTGTAAAACTTACCAGTGCGCTGGATTTTAGTTGAGCAGGCGCGCTTTGAAGTCCTTGGCGTATCATGGCCTCAACCAACATTTTTTCGTCCGCACCACCAGAAACCGAGCCGTTAAATTCTACTGGAAGAACGGCAATATACTGTGGTGGCAATTGTGTAAAGGTGTTCCAGGCCCAGACAATTGCTGCGCAAGAAATGGCTAGAGCTGAAATCAGGAAAGTAGCATAGCCTCTCTTTTTTTTAGGCTTGATCAGTAGTTGGGTGACGGTTTCTGAATACTGTCGCGTGTTGGCATCAATTCCATACTTGTATACAAGTTCAAAAGCCTCGTGAACTTGTTGTGCAGAATCTGGGCGTTGCTCAGGTCGCTTACTTAGCAGCCGGTCTAAAAGTGCAGCAAGTGGCTTAGGTATTTCGGGCCATGATTGTTGTGGAGGAATATGAGGGGTTTGAGTAATTTGCTGAGCAAAGGCTAAAGCGCTTTTGTCTCCACGCTCAAAAGGCTTTGAGTCGCACATCAGCTCGTAGGCAATGGCCCCGAGGCTAAATAGGTCACTGCGAGCATCAAGTTTGGTCCCTTGGAGTTGCTCTGGGGACATAGCTTGAACACTACCGGCTATATGGTCTTCCCTAGTTAAATCTTGATCGCAGTCCAGGGCCTTGGCAATACCAAAATCACTGATCTTGGCTGTGCCATCTACCGTGACTAAAATATTTTCCGGTTTAAGATCTCGATGAATAATACCAAGGCAGTGGGCCTTACCCAGACCTTGGCAGATCTGCATCAGTAGATCGAGCTTTTCTGCTAGCGTTGGTGAATTTTCACGCATCCATTCCTTTAGAGTAACTCCCTCAACAAGCTCCATTACCAAAGCAATGCTGTGGTCTTCCTCGATAACATCGTACAATCGTACAATATTGGGATGGTTTAACCGTGCAAGTAACTGCGCCTCACTGCGGAAACGAGCCTCAGCGGAGTTGCCGGTCATATCAGATCGAAGCTGTTTAATGGCAACCTTGCGCCCGAGTTTTATATCCTCAGCCAAGTAAACAACACCCATACCGCCGGCACCCAAGGTGCGCTCAACCCTGTAACGGCCTTGATATTCCTCAGTTTTCTCCAACGCAACTACGTCCATTGTATTGTATTCTTCTCGGATGGATGTGGGATTTTACCTGATAGTACAATTTCGTGAAGGCATCTGTCCCCTCCTAAAGGGAAATGGTTCACGTTATTCCATTCTGTTCGACTTGCTTTTGACTGTTTAGCTGTCAATTCTACCAGAACATAGAGTTGGATAGCTGGTGCGTAAATCATCGAAATTTGCCAAGGTGCAAATAGGTTGGAAGCCAATTGTTGTGAACCACACTGGAGCCATGCCTAACTCCAAAGTTTTTCGTATATAGGCTTTGGCGGAAAGTATATCGCCGCTGGCCATGTAAACTTGGGCGCGGCTGTAATTGACAAATAGGCCGTCTGGAGCGGTGTTATCCATCTTTAATAGTGTCTCAATGGCTTGCTCACCCTGACCAAGCTCTGAGTATGCCCTTGCCCGCAATAACAGTCCAAGCCAGTCCTCCTGCTCTTGTGCTAGGACTAGAGCGCGCTGAGCAAACTCTTGTGACTGCAGTTGTCTGTTTTCTAAGCGGGCAATTTCTGCCAGTAGTAGATATACATGGGGATCGTTAGGGGCTCGTTCAGCAACATGGCTCAGGCAGTTTTTCGTATCCTGTAGCTGATGTTCGATGTAATAGGACAAGCAAAGGTTGAAGGTATCCCGATCCCCTAAATGCTTTAAGCCCACCTCACTAAGGAGCCGGATAGACTCTTTGGGGTGGCCGGAATCCAATTCATTGGCTGCAAGCAAGGAGATAGCATCAATATATTGATTATTGAGACGGATAGCATGTAAAAGGTAAGGCCTCGCTTTTTCCATTTGCCCCATCAGGGTCAAGGTCAGAGCCTTTTGACGAAGATAAAGAGGGCTGGTACGAATGTTGAGTGCTTTGTTAATGACTTCAAGCGCACGGTTGTAATTCCCCCCTCGCTGGTGGGCTTTCGCGCGCAGGAAGTAGTAGAGAGCCTGATCAGGTAGTTGCAGCTTTAGTTTTGCAAGTAAGGACTCTGTAAGCTCTGTATCTGCCAGGAAGATGGCAATACGCAACTTAGTGATCAACACCGTTGGGTGGTTAGAAATCTTTGTTGGTATGTTGTTGAGAAGCCCTGTGAGTCGGCCGCGTATTTTGGTATCCCGCGAGTGATATAGGTGGGTGGCTAATAGATCCGCTAACAGTTCGTAGTAGGAGGGGAAGTAGGGATTCCTTTTTAGCAGAGCCTCAACTTTGGTAATTGCCTCGGCAACATTAGCTTCATTATTGCGCTGTTCGAATATCTCGAGGTATTGCTGGTAATCTTCAGGGCTAAGGCTGAACTGAACTCTTAGGCTTCCTGTTGGGTAGTTGGGAAGTAGATAGTGCAGTTGCTGCAAAACACGTGCGCGGCTCTCCAGCGGTGCATCCAGGTTCAGCATGGCACTACGGTTGGCGACTTCAGCAAACCCCTCGGTTTCTATAAGGGCAAATGAAGCTTCACAGGCGGTGGCTTCACAGTTTAGGGCAAATTGGAGCAGCAGCTGTGCGTTGAGCGCTTGCGCCTGCTCCCGCAAAGGCTTGCCTTTTAGTTGCTGGGATTCCGAATAGGGCACCAGTAGTAGCGCTGGTTGATCGGAAAGCCCCTGTTTGATGGAGCTGAGAAGGTTATTGGCCAGTAGCTTTTCCTCTCGGCTGCGCAGGTTTGATAAGTCTGGCTCAATAATCGCAATGTACTTTGCCGAGGGTTCTTTACTTCCCCATAGAGAAAGTTCAGGAAAAACAGCGGCGGTTAAGCCGAGTAACATCGCACCGGATGCCAGGAGTATGCCGGCTAGAAGCTTGTGTCCTTTGTTTTTGCGTCGATGTTGTACATGGAAGTCTTCAGTGGTGATCGTGATGTCGTGGTCATCGGCGGCTTCCTGATCCGATGTTAATTGACTCAATATCACATCCAGATCGGTGGCTACAACGGCAGCACTGACGGGGCGTTTGGCCGGGTTTTTGGCCAGCAGCTTATCCAGCAACTTGCACAGTGCCGTAGGAAGTCCGGGGTTTATGGCCCCTGCGGGAGGGTGCGGGTTGTTGATGATCCGATCGATAATAACGTATGGGCTTCCGTGCTTGCCGAAGGGGGGCTGATCACACAGTAGGTGATAGGCGAGCATTCCCAGGGCAAATAAGTCACAGCGGTTATCCAGTTTCTCGCCGAGGGCCTGCTCGGGAGACATTGCGTGCCAGCTGCCGGCGATATGCTGCTCGCGGGTAATTTCTCTCGTCTCCTGCCAGCTCCGGGCAATTCCAAAATCAGCAATTTTTGCGATGTTATTGCTGTCAATAAGGATGTTGTCCGCTTTCAAGTCGCGGTGAATAATCCCGGCAGCATGGGCCCGGGCCAGACCGGTAGTGATTTGCTTGAGTAGCTGGATTTTCTGGCGGAGGCTGGGGTTAAACTCCCGTGCCCAATAGGTGAGTGGGCGGCCATCGACATACTCCATAACCAGGGCTACATCGTTTTGCTCTTCCACAACATCATAAATTTGTACGATATGGTTGTGGTTTAGTTGTGCGAGCAGCAATGCTTCCTGGCGAATTCGCTGAGAGGCCAATTCATCTTCAGGGTTGTTGAGCAATCGCTTTACGGCGACCTCTCGGTTAAGTCGCTCATCTTTGGCGAGGTACACAACCCCCATTCCCCCGGCTCCAAGCTGCCTGATGATCTTGTACCGGCCGATATAAGTGGGTGGTTGCGCTGACATTGTAATTCTTGCCGAGGGATAAGGGATTCAGCTCCGCCACCCTGGCAAATAACTACTGAATAGGTAATGAAGGGGCTTAGCCTTAAGCCCCTTGCTGGAGATGAAGCTATACTGCTTCCGGCTCAGTTTTTGCTTCGAGTTGGTTGCCTTTATAAATTTCGAATTGTGGACAACCAATACGGATTTCCCAGGATCGACGCTCTACCAGGCTCGAAGTATCCACTGCATCAGGTAGGGATTCAGAGATTTGTTTGCGGGCGCGGAAGATTTGGGTGTTCAAGTGGTTAACAGTGATACCCAGCTCGTGAGTGGCTACCTGAATAGAAACCCAGCCCTGGGAGTCAGTGTCCATGCCGCTCTGCATATCTTTGTGGCGGGCACGAGCAAGGTACAACAAGAGATAGTTGTGGATTCTTGCTGGTAAGGATTGCTTCATGCCTTCCCGCTGAAGTTGTAACTGCACATGCTCTTCGTGGGAACTCACAGAGAACTTCAGCTCAAAGTCGACAATAGACAGCTGCTGCAGTGACAACTCTTTCGTTGCCCCTTGGTTGTCCGCCAGGAATAGCTGCCAGCTATGCAGGCCGCAATCGATGCGATCGCCATGATTTACCAGGATCTTATCGCCGTCTTCAGCGGATGGGCCTGTGAACTCGTACAACCACTGCCCTGTTAGGGGGCTGTACTGAAGGCTGGCGAGAGGCTCATTTTCGTCGGGCAGCAGGTGGTATTGTTCCAGTGGCTGTGCCTCGCCGGAGTGAATATCGATCAACAAGTTCTCGGGAGCGTCGAGGTTTTCGACGATCCAGGCTGGGTTATTAGCCCGACCAAAAGCGATCTTATCACCGGTTTGGAGTGGGTAGCTCTTAGCTGGTACCAGCTGCTGGCCATTTAGCCAAGTGCCATTGCGACTCAGGTCGCGGATATTCCAATGAGTACCGGTCCACTGCACTGCGGCATGGATGCCCGATATTTCAGCACTTGTGATTCTTGTGTCTACTGCACCCTGCCGGCGCCCAATGGTGTGGTGTGCCATTAAGTAAACTGGTTGTTCCCTATCTGGATGCTGCAAGCAAGCCATATTCCTACCCTTCTGCCGTGGCCAACTCAAGTTGTGGCCTGATTGCGACAAAGTTCATTCATACTGGTGGATGCCCGCTGTGCTTGTCCTGCGAATACCTCAGCAGTACGGAGTCTTGGCTTACCATCTGCGGCGATTATTTCCCTTGAGCTGAGACACTACTTGTTGTGATTGGCGCTGCTCTGCGCCGCTGTCTCACTGATAGTCTCGGAGAGGATTGCCCCAGTTCTGAATGATTTAGTCACTACGATTTTTGGAAATTGTTCTATTTTTGCGCTCCCTTGATAATTGTCTCTAGAGGGAGTGCAATAATTGTCAGTAATTGCTTCCATTTTCGCTGAAAAGTTGTGCCGCCGTCAAAAATCTTAAAGACCTTTTCGTACTTTTACTTGTGACTTGGTTAATGTTCTCCAAATACACGGCTGCACACTAGTTTAATGGATACTTGCCTGTATCTTTGTCGACCGGATCTTCTTTAATCGATGGCTACACAATATATTTCACAGTTGTGCGCCAGTGCTAGCGGCATTACTGCTAATTTGGTAAATGGATACCACTTTTACTGTTATTGAAAATAAGTCTCAATTGTAAAAGAGAATATATATTATTAACTGTTAAATTTGGCACTTTTGACGGCTTGTATGTCATTGTTGAAAAGGCTGATTTGAAGTAGCTGCTTTGGCGCGCTATTTATCAGATGCACTTAGGTGACACTTTGCAGCTAAAGAATGAAAATTTAGCGGTGGTGAAGCCCGAAGCTAAACGCTGGGGCACTCTGACGATATTTAACCTTTGGGCCAACGCTGCACAAAGTCTCGCTGGCTATACCCTGGCGGCAACCCTATTCCTCGGCCCCAATACGAATGCTTGGCTGGTTCTCGCTGGGATCGCTATTGCAGCAATTTTAATTATCATCTTGTTAAATTTAATCGGTGAACCGAGTGTTAAATGCGGTATACCGTTTCCCGTATTGGCCAGGGCGAGTATGGGAATCCGAGGTGCTAACGTCCCTGCGCTGCTTCGGGGGAGCGTGGCAATATTTTGGTACGGTGCGCAGACCTGGTTTGCTGCCCATGCCATGTCTTTATTACTGAGAGAGTGGTGGCCACAAGCTGTCGGAGGGCAGTGGCTGGCAATGGACCGGATCGATTGGGCTTCCCTCGTACTTGTCTCATTATTTCAAGCTCTTCTATTTTTCAAAGGTATCAATACGATCCGTTGGTTTATCAACCTGGCTGCACCCTGTGTCTATGGAGTGATGCTAGCGCTGTTGTGGATGTTAGTGGTTCGCAGTGACGGACAGTTTTCATTTGCTGTTGCTACTTTCTTTGATCGGTCTATAGCATCCTGGGGCGATGGCTTGGTCCAGCTCATCAAAGTCACAGGTACTATGTTGGCTCTCTATGCGCCGATAATCCTAAGTTATGGAGATTTTGCTCGCTTCTGTAAGAACGTGTCTGTTATGCGAAGGGGAAATTTGCTGGGAATCACTATAAATATGACTGGCTTTGCGATAATTGTTCTGTTCACCACTATCGCCGCCCAGTCAGTTTTCCACCAGAACCTGGCGAATCCCACTGATATTGTGCAGAAGCTTGGGAATCTGGAACTGTCATTGATCGCCGCGGTTGTTTTTTTTACAGCAACGGCCGGCATCAATGTGGTGGCGAACTTTGTGGCTCCAGTTAACGATATTTCAAATCTTCTGCCAAAGTACCTGGGGTTTCGCAGGGCGGCATTGATAACGCTGTTTCTGGCCTTTCTGATTAGTGCTTTATGGCCCGCTGTTATCAAACAAATTGGTTTAGTGGCGTTCGTAAACTGGATGGGGGTTTTCCTGGCGCCTGCCTACGGTGTCATATTATCTCATTACTACTTAATAGAGAAGCGCCAGATGGACGTAGGGCAGTTGTATTACAGCGATAGTGATGGGCGTTATTACTATTTCTGTGGCTGGAACCCGCGTGCACTGCTGACTTTATTGGCGACATGTATTGTCATCACAATGCTAGCTTTTTTCTTGCCAAGAGGGTTGATGGCAGGCGTCGACTGGCTATTGGCTGCGGCTGTTGCCTCCGTTGTTTATTGGAGTGTTGCGAAGCGCAGTTAGGGGAAAGCCCGGAGGTATTTCCGGGCTCTGGGGGCGTACTTTTTTGTTAGATACGGATACCTTCGATATCCAGGATCATCTCAACTTTCTGGGAGGCTGGGCCTAGGGATTTGATACCGAATTCTTTCAGCTCGAACTCAGTGGTTCCACTGAAGCCCTGGCGGTAGCCGCCCCAAGGGTCTTTACCGCCACCGATATTGGTAACGTCAATTGTGATTGGCTTAGTGATACCGCGCAGGGTCAGTTCGCCATTTAGACGGGCTTTGCCGTCTTCCAGAGGTTCAAAGCTAGTGCTCTTGAAAGTAGCAGTGGGGAATTTTGCGGTATCGAGGAAGTCATCACTGCGCAGGTGCTTGTCGCGCTCAGCGTGATTGCTGTTGAGGCTAGTTACATCGATGTCGACATTGATAGAAGATTTTTCTGGTTGCTTTTCATCGTAAAAGAAGGAGCCGTTGAAGTCATCGAAACGGCCGTACAGCCAGCTGTATCCAAGGTGCTTGATACGAAACTGCACAAAAGCATGAGCTCCTTTGGTGTCGATTTTGTATTCCGCTGCTTGGGCTACAGTCCCCATCAGAGCTGCAATAAGAAATACAGAGAGCTTCTTCATGTCATTTTTTCCTTATTTGGTGGTTGAGAGTGTTGTTTGTACGTGTGAGTGATCGTCTGTAGAGCCCTTTACACGGATGCCGAGGATTCTGCGCAGTGTGCCGTCACGGTCAATAAAGTGATGCTTGAGGGCTGCCAAGATATGTGCTGCTACGAGTCCAATCAGGCCCCAGGCAAGGATTTCGTGGATAGATCCCGCAATGTCTTCCTGATTGGGAATTCCTTGTAAGGTTGCAGGGATGCTCACTATGCCGAAGACATCGATAGAGCGGCCATCGGCGGTAGAAATCAGATAGCCGGAAACCATGATTGCCAGTAGTAACAGGTAAATCAGTCCATGAGTGGCGGTGGCGGCAAATTTCTGCCAGTTGGGTGTTTGGGGATTGCTCGCCGGAGATGGGTTGGCAAAGCGCCAAGCCAGCCTGAAGAGTAGAAACCCTAGCAGGATGATGCCCACCCCTTTGTGAATTTCAGGGGCTCGTTGATACCAGGGATCGTAGTAGGATAGCTGGCGCATCCACCAACCGAGAATAAAAGTCCCTATGATCGCAGGGGCCATTATCCAGTGGAGGGCGATGGCTACCCAGCCGTAGCTGGAGGAGCTGTTTTTGGCCTGCACTTCTCTCTCCTATTGGTAGTACGTCACACTTAGATTTGCTAAGTGCCACTAGGGTACAGCCTTTGGGCTCTACCACCAATGGGGAGTTCCTGAGTATGGGGAAGGAGTCAAAGGTGTTAGTAGGAAATGCCGCGCTATATCGAGCGCCCCAGGGAGCTTTCGCGCTCGGCCGCCTGAAGGATGCGCTCACAAGATAGCCGATCCAGCGAGGAAGAACGCTGTGCCAATTGGTCTGCCAGCCAGCTGGTGGAGTGCTCTTCATCCCCAAGGGCTAGTTGTTCCAGCTGCCAGATAACATTTAGTAGGGTCTCACGCTCAAACCCGGTCTCAACCGCATGGCTGGTAAATAGATGGGGTTCCAGTTGTTCCAAATCGTTGCGCTTGAGCACTAACTCCGCATAGGTAGGGTACCAGCGGCTGCTAAACGGTTCTGGCCGCTGGTGGTAGTCGAAGGTGATTCGCAGCCGGTTTCCGTCGGCATCTTCCAGAAGCGGGGTGTCATGTTCGTAGGCGGGCAGCGCTGGATTGTTCCGCAAGATATCCACGATGGCGTGCCAGTCACTGGCATTTTCGTAACAGAGCCTGACGGGCTCTACCAGTTCACGGGTCCCCTTGTGATCTTCCAAAGACAGTTTTTGGCCTGGACGGTACCAGTACAGGTTAAGAAGCTGCTCATCGGCCAGGTCTGCAAGATGTGCACTGGTTAGTGGCTCTTCAGACAATGCACTCAGGTGGTCAACGGCCTGCTGTACGCTGAGCCATTGCTTGCGGTGGAAGTGTTGCTTATTACCTGTAATTCCCATTCTATTCTCCCGGCGCAATTCTACGACCTGGAGCCTCAAGTTTAGCAGGGTGCAACGCTGCTCCAGTCACTATCGTGCCTTTGCGGCGTGGGAAGATAAAAGTTGCTAATCCATGATTATAGAAAGGGTACAATGGCGCCTTTTCATATCCAGGGCATGCTGAAAAAATGAGGCCGCTCACTGGGCTGCTGTCACTGGTTTTATCCGTGCAGTTTGCGCTGATGTATCGCCGATAGATTCAGACTATTCAGTCAATAAATATGGGGTTGAAATGCGTGTTACTCTCCCAGAGTTGCTGCGGTTTGATATTGCCTCTGGCGCGGCTAAAGCCTAGACGCTCGGCGCATGAATTTATTGCAGTGGAGCAGTTTCCCATGAGCCATAAATATACACAGCCATGTTGATTGCGATAGGCAGCCTGTAGCCCGGATTATGTAAATACACTGATGAGAGCAGAGTCCGCTTAGTTTGTGATAAGTGGATTTCAAGATATTAAAAAAGAAACGGGTAACCTGTGAATATGGCGTGACAGCCTGACCTGTAAGCCCGGAAAATTAAAAGAGCCTTTAGATGTTTAACTTTCTCCCTTCGTTTTTGCTGTTGGTCATATCTTCGGTGTTGCTGGCCGTTAGCACATTGGTTTGTGCAGCCCCCATACTCTTGTTTTCAGTTTTTAGATTTATTCTCCCTTTTGCCTTTCTGCAAAAAATTTTCATGGGTTTTTTTATTTCTTGGGCAGAAATGTGGATAACCCTAAATAAAGGATGGATGAAGCTGACCCAAAGAACCCAGGTGGATGTACAGGGGATAGAGCATCTCGATAAACATGGATGGTATCTGGTCACAGCGAACCATCAAAGCTGGGTTGATATCTTTATTATGCAGTCGATTTTTAATCGAAGAATTCCATTCCTGAAATTTTTTGTGAAGCAAGAGTTGATCAAAGTTCCTGTGATTGGAATGTGCTGGTGGGCACTCGACTTTCCATTTATGAAGCGTTACAGCAAAGAATTTTTGAAAAAACATCCAGAGATGCGCGGTAAGGATCTTGAAGCGACGAAAAAATCTTGTGAAAAATTTAAGCTAATACCCACCAGTATTATGAACTTCCTTGAAGGAACAAGGTTTAGCAAAGAGAAGCATCAAAGACAGCAATCGCCTTTCAAACATCTTCTAAAGCCCAAGTCCGGAGGGATTGCTTTTGCAATGCACTGTATGGGTGAGCAGCTGAACCAGTTACTGAATGTCACCATTGTTTACCCTGATGGTATACCTACTTTTAAAGATTTCCTTTCCGGTAAGTTAAAGAAAGTGATTGTTCGCATTGAGAAAGTCCAGTTGCCGAGCCGGTTTTTTGAGAGAGACTACGCAACCGATCAGGAGTTTCGGGTGGAGTTTAATCAGTGGGTAAATGAGTTATGGACTGAAAAGGATGCCCTGATTGATAAGCTTTTAATGGAAAGCAGGGCTTGAGCGGGGTTCGTAGAGAGGTTCACTCGTGACCCTCTCTACTGGCCGAACGTCATTATAGCCAAATAGGAAGCTGAGCCCGGATCTCCTCGGGTTCACAAGCCACCAGATTTTTTCCTGTTTCTCCCGCTATTGTTGCGCGGGTTGGAGTTTTCAAGGCATCCCTCAAGCTGCCAACCATGTAGGGTTCTGCAACAATATACAGTTTTTCGTACTGGCCCTCCTGTCTTCCCCTCTCCAGGGTATGTGCAATTTCTCTGGCAAAATTCTCACCTTCACGGCGATGTAATCCTGCAGAATTACCTACTGAGTGCCTTCCTTGACCATAGCTGTCGAAAGTGCGTCCGGGTGCATCACTCTCTTGGTCTCTGCCAGAGAGCCGTGATTCTGGGTGGAGTAGTGCCTGGATTTCATTGAGATTTCCCGCGCGTTTGTTGGCTTCAAAAATTCGCGCTTGGGACTGGTTAGCCACAAGGACCCATGCTAAGGCCATGAACATATCCTCGTTTAACTGCCTTATTTAATCCTAGTAAATAGCCATATTGGCCACGAGCCCTGGTTGCTTATTGATGGATATGGAGGTGGAAATTCTCTTTAGGTTCAATTGGAAAGGAAGTTTTTAATATTTATATGTACAAAAGAAATATACGACAGCTCTCATATTCAATTTGTAATGGCTTTTATCGGCACTTAATCCCTTCGTTTGTCGCAGTATTTCCTAGACTGTACTCAAGATGTAACAGGCGCAAGATGGACTCTTGAGTTTTCTGGCGCCTTTTGCGGCTTAGCGTAAAAAGAGGTTGTAGATATGAGTCTGATCCCCAGAGGGTCCCTATTGGACCTTGATAATATGTTTGAACAAATGCTCTCACCGACCCGTGCAATCGGCTCTGAACGCGAGGGATTTTTTTCACCGCGTATTGATGTGAGTGAGCGCAAGAATATGTATGAAATTAGCGCTGAGCTGCCGGGAGTGGGTAAGGACGATATCAGTGTAACCCTAGAAAATGGGGTTTTGACCCTTGAAGCTGAGGTGCACCGCGAGGTTAAGGAGAAGAAGGATGGCCGCGTGCTTCGTCAGGAGCGGCGTTACGGCAAGTTCTTGCGCAGTTTCAATCTTGGTGAAGATGTTCGCGAAAGTGAGATTGATGCAAATTTCAAAGATGGGATTCTCACGCTCACGGTACCAAAACATGAGGGGCATCCCCCGCAAAGAAAGCGGATTGAAGTGCACTGATCTATAGGGGTTAAGGGTGATGGGTTTTACCCGTCACTCTCTTTGGCATTTGTCTAAAGAGCTTTGAGGTACCTATGAAAGTTAAACACGCAATGCATGAGGGGGCTACCTGGTGCACCCCGGATACTCCATTACAGGAGTTGGCAAAAATTTTACGAGATGAAGATATTGGTGCAGTACCGATCGGAGAAAATGATAGGCTTGTAGGAATAGTGACTGATAGAGATATTGTATGTCGCGGTGTGGTTCAGGGGGGTAATCTCAGCTCTCTGTCCGCCCGAGATGTTATGACAGAGGGGATTGAATGGTGCTGGGAAGAGGATGATCTGCTGTCTGCTGTCCACAAAATGGAGCAACAGTTGTTACGGCGAATGCCGGTACTCAATAGTGAAAAGCGTATGGTCGGTATTCTCAGTTTAGGGGATATTACCAGTGCCATCGCCAGCAAGCAGGGTGGGCAGTTCGCAGCAGCGGTCTCC
Organism: Microbulbifer maximicatervae (SeqCode); assembly: GCF_052467225.1. Classification (NCBI taxonomy): domain Bacteria; kingdom Pseudomonadati; phylum Pseudomonadota; class Gammaproteobacteria; order Cellvibrionales; family Microbulbiferaceae; genus Microbulbifer; species Microbulbifer maximicatervae (SeqCode). The sequence continues at coordinate 1,352,815 of NZ_CP174303.1, forward strand.
TCGCACCACTGAGTGTGGAACTTAACGCATAATGCTCTTTACAGTCGTCAATCTATATTGGCGGCTGTTGGAAGTTTTAGTGCTCTAGAGTGCCCTGTCTGAAGCCTGTGAATCCCTTGGCAAACTGATGGCTCCATCTACTACTGGGCTGTTGATAGTCTTATTTACTTCCTGTCTGAGCTTGATCATGTTTACGGTCGACCCCGATGTCCGTTAAATGTGATTATTTGGGAGGCGTAAAGGAAGAATCAGTCGTATAATCCCTACTTTTTTTGAGGTTACTTATGGCTGTGACTCAGGAGCAGTTGGCACAACGCAGTGGAAATCAGTGCGAGCTCTGTAAAGCAGAAAATGGCTTGGCGGTTTATGACGTACCCCAGTCAGAGGGCTATCCAGATGCGGCAGTATTATTGTGTCAAACCTGTAGGGACCAGCTGGAAAATCCTGCACAGCTGGAAAGTGCGCACTGGCAGTGTCTGTCGGAGTCTATGTGGAGTACCGAGCCGGCAATTCAAGTGTTGGCATGGCGTATTCTAAAGCGCTTATCTGGCGAGACCTGGGCCCAAGACTTGTTTGACATGTTGTATTTGGATGGCGATTTGCTGGCCTGGGCAGAGGCCGGGGCAATACCAGAGGCTGGTGAGTTGGTGATTCATCGGGATAGTAATGGTGCCCAGTTACAAGCTGGAGATAATGTAGTTATTATCAAAGACTTGGATGTAAAAGGAAGCAGTTTGGTTGCAAAACGGGGAACGGCAGTTCGCGGTATCAGCTTAAGCGATAATCCTGAGCATATCGAAGGACGGGTCGAGGGTCAGAGAATTGTTATTCTGACAAAGTTTGTGAAAAAGAGTGCCTGATAAATATTTCAGAAATAACTTCATTTTCTGAAAAGGGTATCTGCCGGCGGACCCGAAATACTCCCCTATCCGTCTTAATTATGAAAATAAGAAAGGTATAGTTTACCTTTCTTATTTTTTTTGCAAAATATTTCCGCTTTTATCAATTAACTGATAATTTTTAGAGCAAAATACGGTGTAATATTTAAGACGATAATAGCAATTTTGTATTGTGCTAGATATTGAAAATATGCACGGCCTAAATCTTGTTCATTAAGCTCAAATACTCGTGCGTGAATCCTGGTGATCGACTTCCTCAGGCAGACAAGTCCAATAGTTGATAGCAGTAGTATCAATATGTTTATAATCGAAGCCCAGCCTAAAAATAGTGTTAGATTTTCAGTTTCCATGTGAAATTCCCTTGCAGTTCTTTCTCGTATAAACCGATAGTTTTATGAGTAGATAGTGGAAAGTGCCACAATAGTCAGGCACTAGCCTTCAAATAAGTTGCGTTTGTGGATAGGGGTAGTCCCAGTTAGTTGAAGAGCCATGTTATATGATATAGCTATTGTCCGATGCTCATTATTCCTAGACACTGTGTGATAGTGCAAATGAGAGGTTGGCAATATGGTAGCTATAAAACATGAAGCCTATCTATGAAATTCGCAGTGGTGCGCTGGCTGGGTTTAATCTATTGGTGCCACAGCTCGGTGGTCAGTCATCAGATTTTTTAGCGCAAGTGGGGCTTCCTGCGGATTGTACACGTCGTCCAAATATATTGATCCCCATTGCAACGCTGGTGGACCTCCTTAATTTGTGTTCACGGGACTTGTCCTGTAGTGACTTTGGCTTGCGATTGGCGGGGAAGCAAGGGCTACGTATGCTGGGCGTCCTTGGTAAGCTGATACTGGAAAGTGAGAATCTATCCAGTGCTTTGACAGTAACTCATCGGTATATGGTGTTACACAACCAGGCGGACCACTGGAAAATTTACCAAACCGATGACTGCTTGATTGCAGAGAGAGTTAATCACTTCCCCGACGCAATTCCCGCGCAACAGTATACTGAACTTTCAGTAGGCGCCGCCTATCGCCTGATACAGGAGATGGTTGGCTCTAAAGTATCTCCCCGCTCTGTTTCATTTCGGCATAAGCCCCAATCTTCGCTGAGTAGTTACCAAAATTTTTTTAGCATTGAGGCTAGTTTTGAGCAAGATCGAGATCGCTTGGTTTTTGATGGATCATTGATGAACTATCCCCTCGCTAAACCCAGCAGCGGTCTTATGAGATATTTTGAGGAGTTTTCCAAGTGCTTATTGGCAGAGCACAAGGGTGATATCAGCCGACAGGTTCAAGTCTTAATCCTTCAAACTCTCGGGGCCCAGCAGCACTCCCTGGAGCAAGTTTCTCGCTTACTCGGGATGCCAATGAGAACGCTTCAGCGCCGTTTAAATGAAGCGGGGACCTCTTTTAAACAGTTGGTACAGGGGGCGCGAATGAAGACTGCTCGCTGGCATCTACGGGCCTCAAGTATTGATGTGGGATTACTATCAGCAAGTTTGGGCTACACGGATATCAGTGCTTTCTCAAAAGCATTTCGAGCCATTCATGGAAGCTCCCCACTGCAGTGGAGGAAGCGACAAGCTATTAATTGTTAATCAATTAAAGAAATTATTTTGAGTAATGGTTTAGCGCTACCAATTATTACTATAAGGGTGAGATTTTAGATTTTTCCTGATTTTACTTCAGCAGCGGCGCTTGGCTTTGCACCAATAATCTTAGGGGACTATGCTGGGCGCCACTGGAACGAATGATGAAAGGCAGAATTGAAAATGAGTGCAGAGACAATCCGCTGTAAAGCAGCTGTAGCTTGGGGGCCTGGGGAGCGTTTGGTTATTGAGGATGTCGATGTTATGCCTCCCCAACGGGGTGAAGTTCGCGTGAAATTACACGCCACCGGCGTTTGTCACACAGATGCGTTCACTTTGTCAGGAGATGATCCTGAAGGGGTATTCCCGGCAATCCTCGGCCACGAAGGTGCGGGTGTTGTTGAGTCCGTTGGTGAGGGGGTGACCAGTGTCTCTGTCGGGGATCATGTAATTCCTTTGTATACCCCCGAATGTGGCGAATGTAAGTTTTGTCTCTCTGGAAAGACCAATTTGTGCCAAAAAATCAGGGGCACCCAGGGCAAAGGGTTAATGCCTGACGGTTCGACACGCTTTTCGGTAGATGGGAAACCCATTTTCCATTATATGGGATGCTCTACTTTTTCTGAGTACACAGTCCTTCCTGAGATATCTGTGGCCAAAATTAATCCCGAAGCCCCCTCAAATGAGGTTTGTCTGCTGGGTTGTGGTGTTACTACGGGAATGGGAGCCGTTACCAATACCGCCAAGGTTGAGCCGGGCTCCTGCGTGGCAATTTTTGGTTTGGGTGGAATTGGTTTATCCGCAGTGATCGGAGCCAAGATGGCTGGCGCCTCACGAATTATTGGTGTCGATATTAATGAGGACAAATTTGCGCTGGCGAAGAAACTGGGAGCCACTGAGTGTATTAACCCCAAGGCTTACGATAAGCCTATTCAAGAGGTTATCGTAGAGCTTACCGATGGAGGAGTGGATTATTCTTTTGAGTGTGTGGGCAATGTTAACCTGATGAGAGCTGCCTTGGAGTCTTGCCACAAAGGATGGGGGGAATCCATTATTATTGGAGTGGCAGGTGCGGGACAGGAAATCAGTACACGCCCATTCCAGTTGGTTACAGGGCGGGTTTGGAAGGGATCAGCATTCGGCGGTGTAAAGGGGCGCTCTGAATTGCCTTCTTTCGTAGAGCGTTACCTGGCTGGAGAATTTAAATTGAATGACTTTATTACTCACTCAATGCCCCTTGAGCAAATAAATGATGCCTTCGATTTAATGCACGAAGGTAAAAGTATTCGCAGTGTTATTCATTTCCAGCAGGCTTGATAGGAACACTTAAAATGTCGATTGAATTGGTTGGCAGTACTAAATCTTTTGACGGTTTGCAGCAGCGTTACCGACATAAATCCAGCACGCTCAACTGTTCTATGGTCTTCTCCATTTTTTTACCACAGGATGCAGAGGGGAATACACAGAGGAAATATCCTGTTGTTTATTGGCTATCGGGCTTGACGTGCACGGATGAAAACTTCAGTCAAAAGGCTGGTGCTCAGAGAGTCGCTGCAGAGTTAGGGATTATCTTAGTGATACCCGATACGAGCCCCAGAGGAGACGATGTGGCGGATGACCCGGGTTATGATCTGGGGCAGGGGGCTGGTTTTTATGTAAATGCGACTCAAGAACCCTGGAAGCAGCATTATCAAATGTATGACTACATCGTGGATGAACTTCCAAGCCTGGTAGAACTTCATTTCCCCACCAATGATCGACGCGGGATTTGCGGACATTCTATGGGCGGGCACGGTGCCCTGGTCATCGGTCTGCGAAACCCCAAGCGATATCAATCAATTTCTGCTTTTAGTCCAATTTGTAATCCTATTGCTTGCCCTTGGGGAGAAAAGGCGCTGGGAACTTACTTGGGAGCTGATCCCAAGAGCTGGGAACCATATGACGCAACAGTGCTAATGGGGCGCGCTGTAGAGAAAACTCCGATTTTGGTTTCTCAGGGGGAACAGGATGAGTTTCTTGAGGAACAGCTGAGACCACATTCCCTGCAAACAGCTGCTGAAGCCAGTGATTATCCTCTTCGGATAGAGCACCATGCAGGTTACGATCACAGTTACTATTTCATCGCTTCATTTATTGAGGAGCACTTAAGGTTCCATGCAGACTCATTGTTGAGCAGACATATATATTAGGCTGGATAAATTACGGACTAGTGAAGTTAGCCCCTCAGTTGAGGGGCTGTTTGGGTAAAGGGTTTCGCGCCCTGGGCAAGTTGCTATGTATAAAGCGGTACGAGCAGAATACATAGAGCCAAAGTGAGAGGCGTAAGCTTATCGTGCAACCGCCCGACACTCGCCAATAATTTCAGCTCTGTTCTGGTCAAAAGTTTGTTCGATCAGGAACCAGCCATTGGGACAGAAGCCACTTTCGGCTAGCAAGAGTTCCATTCTCTGCCGGGCAACTTTCTTCACATCTCCAGAATTGGCGCCGCCGGGACCGCCACCTCCTGGGCCACCACTACCCTTACCACCGCCGCCGGGACCACCACCACCGGGACCACCGCCACCTGGACCTCCGCCACCTGGACCACCACCACCCGGACCACCACGCTTACCGCCTTGGCCCTTGGGGCCGGCCCCAATGGTTGCCTTGTAGGTAAAGCGACGATGGCCCAGTTCGGTGATGTCAGTGACAAACGATTCAGTGGTGGGGATCTCTGGTGTAGAGCTACAGCCAGCAGCGATCAAAATCACAGCTGCAGATGCAAAGAGATGAACCTTCATTATTGTTACCCCATATTTTGATAAAAGCTTTAGTCCGACATTAGCTAACCACAAATGTTGGTTAAGCAGAGTAAACATTTGTAAAGGGGGGCTATTGCAGCAGGATTGTTTGTGCGCAAACACAAAACTGTAAGGTACTGCATGTCCCGGAAGGTTCCGTTGTAGAATCCTTCACCGGTTTGCTCTATCCACAATATAGCTGCATTTTTTAGAGGGTTTCCGATAAATTTGAGGTACTTCTGGTGATCAGAACAAGTCCCAAAGAGAAGCTATGGCTTACCTGGATGTCATTTAGGCCGGCTCCTAAGGAAGCCGGAGATAACATGGAATTAATCAGAATTTTCTAAATAATCCCCCTGCTAGCAAAGTGGTACGTGAATTGCCAACAATACTTAATATAAAGAGTTTTCCTATGAAACAAGCACTGCTTGCATTACTTGGATGTACTTTTGCAGGAATATGTTCTGCAGAGTCACTCAGCATTGAACGGTTATTCTCCGACCCGGCTCTGAGTGGTACCGCTCCCCGAGCGCTGGAATATTCACCTGATGGGCAGCGCGTAACTTTCCTCAAAGGTAGAGTTGAAGATTACAACCGTTACGATCTTTGGGAGTACAACCTGAAAGACGGTCAGTCCCGAATTTTAGTCAATTCCGATAGTCTGCACAGCGGTAGTGAAACTCTTTCGGATGAGGAAAAGGCAAGACGGGAGCGCCAGCGAATTTATGGTAGTGGAATAATGGAGTACAGCTGGTCAGAGGATGGTCGGTCTCTGTTATTCCCTTTGGCCGGCGATATTTACTATTACGATCTCAAAGACCGTTCTTCGCGTCGACTGACTGAAACGGAAACCTTTGAAACCGATGTAAAGGTTTCTCCCGAGGGGCACTTTGTTTCGTTTATTCGCGACCAAAATATCTATATTGTCGATCTGAAAACCGGTAGGGAAAAGCAGCTAACCAGCGACGGCAAAGATCATATTAAAAATGGAATGGCTGAGTTTGTTGCCCAGGAGGAAATGGACCGGATGACCGGTTATTGGTGGTCTCCTGATGATCGGCATATTGCTTTCCTGCAAGTTGATGAGTCGCCAGTTGATCAGGTAACCCGTAGCGAAATCTATGCGGATCGTATCGAAATGATACAGCAACGTTACCCCGCTGCTGGGCGTGCGAACGCAAAAATCCGACTTGGCCTTATAGATATTGATTCGGGGGATATCCGTTGGGTCAACCTGGGAGATAATCAGGATATTTATATTCCCCGAGTAAAATGGGCCCGTGATCACCTGTTAACTTTCCAGTGGCAATCTCGAGACCAGCAAAAGTTAGAGCTTCGTGCTTACAATCTCAATACGGGAAAAACCCGAACGCTCCTTACCGAGTCCAGCGATACCTGGGTTAACCTGAGCCATGATCTCCACTTTTTGGAAGATAGCGATGCTTTTATTTGGTCATCGGAGAGGGATGGCTTCAAACACCTGTATAAATATGATTTTGGCGGCAGATTACAGGCACAATTGACTAAGGGAGATTGGGTGGTTGACGAGTTAGAGGCTGTTGATGAGCAGGCTAACCGTCTGTATTTTACCGCACGAAAAGATACTCCAATCGAGAGGCATCTCTATGCAGTCTCCCTGCAAGGGGAGAGCGACATTAAGAGAATTTCACAGCGTAGTGGTATGCACTCTATCGAATTTTCTGAGGATGCCTCTGGATATATTGATAAATTTTCCAGCGTTACCACGCCGCCTCAAGTGAGCCTGCACAGCAGCTCAGGGGCCAGAATCACCTGGCTTGAGCAGAACGCTGTAAATCGTGATCACCCTCTCTATCCTTATAAAGATCAATGGATCACTCCGGAGTTTGGCAGTATTGAGGCGCCCTATGGCCAGGAGCTTTTCTACCGCTTGTACAAACCTGCTAATTTTGATGCGAAGAAAAGTTACCCGGTAATGGTGTTTGTCTATGGTGGTCCACACGCTCAGGTGGTTACCAATAGCTGGGATAAACTATTCAACCAGTATATGGCCCAACAGGGTTATATTGTTTTTTCCCTAGATAATCGTGGTTCAGCAAACCGCGGTACCACTTTTGAGAATCCTATCTTTAAGAATATGGGATCTCCTGAAGTGGAAGATCAAATTACCGGCGTTGAATTCCTGCGTACCCTGCCTTACGTTGATAAAAATAAAGTAGGTATCTTCGGCCACAGCTACGGTGGTTACATGGCACTGATGAGTATGTTCAAAGCCGGAGACTACTTTAAGGCGGGGGTATCTGGTGCGCCGGTTACGGACTGGACGCTGTATGATACCCATTATACTGAGCGCTATATGGGCAATCCAAACAAGGATATGGATGCCTATGAGGCATCTTCTGTGTTTCCCTATGCGAAGGGCTTACAAGGTGATCTGCTGATTTATCATGGCATGGCGGATGACAATGTATTGTTTACCAATACCACTAAACTCATAAAACAGATGCAGGACAACGGCCAACAATTTGAGCTGATGACTTATCCAGGCAAGAAGCATAGCTTGCGCGGTAAGCAGACTCGCATCCACCAATACAGCATGATCAAGCGCTTTTTTGATCGGCATTTAAAGGGGCAGGATTAAAACTTAAATAATCTCCCAGAAGAAAAAACCGAGGCTAGCCTCGGTTTTTTCTTTATTGAGGTATATGATTTTTAAGACTGAGGCTGATCAACCCGATCCAAATTCATTACCTTGGTCCAGGCCTGCACAAAATCATTTACAAACTTGTCAGCGCCATCACTAGAAGCATAAACCTCTGCGACTGCCCTTAATTCAGAGTTTGAACCAAAAATCAGATCTACAGGTGTGGCTGTCCACTTTGCCTGGCCACTTTTGCGATCTTTTCCTTCATAGATACCCTCTGATTTTGCCGACTTGGACCAGACAGTAGACATATCGAGCAGGTTCACAAAGAAATCATTCGTCAGTGTGCCGGGGCGCTGAGTAAGTACACCATTCTGTGAGGAGTCGGTATTTGCATTAAGTGCGCGCATTCCTCCAACCAGAACAGTCATTTCAGGCACACTCAGGGTTAACAGACTGGCTTTATCAACTAATAACTCTGTAGGGGTTCTTCCATAACCATCGCCAAAGTAGTTGCGGAAGCCATCGGCCAGAGGTTGTAGTACTGCAAAAGAATTAATATCTGTTTGTTCCTGGGAAGCATCGGTGCGTCCAGGTTTGAATGGGACCTGAATTTTATGTCCGCCTTGCTCTGCTGCTTTTTCAATGGCTGCTGCGCCTCCAAGTACAATGATATCTGCCATTGAGATTTTTTTGCCCCCGGATTGGGAACTGTTAAATTCCTGCTGGACTTTTTCCAGCGATGCCAGGACTTGTGATAGTTCAGAGGGATCATTTACCGACCAGTCCTTTTGGGGTTCCAGGCGAAGACGGCCACCATTGGCACCACCGCGAAAATCTGAACCACGGAAGGTAGAAGCTGAGGCCCAGGCAGTCCTCACTAGATCGGGAACGCTAATGCCTGCCGCCAGTATTTTTGCTTTGAGAGAATTTATATCCCGGCTGTCAATCAGAGGGTGATCAACTTTGGGGATAGGGTCTTGCCAAATTAAATCTTCTTCGGGTACCTCCGCTCCCAAATAGCGCGCGCGAGGGCCCATATCCCGATGAGTCAACTTGAACCAGGCTTTGGCAAAGGCGCGTTGAAATTCTTCCGGATTTTCCTGAAACCGTTTGGCAATTTCTTTGTAGCTGGGATCGAACTTAAGGGATAAATCCGTGGTAAACATGATGGGGGCATGGCGCTTATTCTTGTCGAATGCATCGGGCACCAGATTTGCCGCGCTCTGATCATCGGGAATCCACTGAACGGCACCAGCTGGACTTTTTGTTTTGACCCAATTGAATTTGAACAGGTTGTCCAGATACTGCTGGCTCCAATTGATCGGGGCGGCAGACCAGGCCCCTTCCAGGCCGGATGTCATTGTGTCGTCGGCATTTCCTTTCCCACACTTATTTTTCCAGCCAAGCCCCTGTTGCTCTATCGGGGCGGCGGCGGGCTCTGGGCCGAGGCAATCAGCTTTCACTGCACCGTGAGCCTTACCAAAAGTATGGCCTCCGGCAATCAAGGCTACTGTCTCTTCGTCATTCATCGCCATGCGGGCAAAAGTTTCGCGGATGTCTGTGGCGGCAGCCACCGGATCGGGATTGCCATTGGGGCCCTCCGGGTTGACATAAATCAGCCCCATTTGCACAGCGCCCAGGGGTTTGTCCAGCTCCCGATTGCCGGTGTAACGCTCATCCGCCAGCATCTTGGTTTCGGGCCCCCAGTAAATCAGGTCGGGCTCCCAGTCATCCTCCCGCCCTCCGGCAAACCCGTACGTAGGGAACCCCATAGATTCCAGGGCCACATTGCCAGTGAGCACCATAAGGTCTGCCCAGGACAGTTTGCGTCCGTATTTCTGTTTGATGGGCCAGAGTAGACGGCGGGCTTTATCCAGGTTGGCGTTATCAGGCCAGCTGTTGAGGGGATCGAACCGCTGTTGACCACCACGGGCACCACCGCGACCATCACCGATCCGGTAGGTGCCAGCGCTGTGCCAGGCCATTCGGATCATAAATGGGCCGTAGTGGCCATAATCCGCTGGCCACCAGTCCTGGGAAGTTTTGAGCTGAGTTTCGATGTCCTGTTTTACCGCTTTAAGGTCCAGGGTTTGGAATTCGGTAGCGTAATCAAAGTCGTCACTCATTGGATTGGATCTGGGGGAGTGCTGTCTGAGCGGGCGTAGGTCGAGTTGGTCTGGCCACCAGAACCTATTGGACTTTGGTTGCCCTTCAACTGCGCCCTCAAGAATGACGGGATCAGTCACCACTTCCTCATTGGTGTCTGCGGCATAGAGTGGCGCGGTTATAAATATTGAGATTATTAAAGCGGCACAACTACGATTATATTTTATTAGCATCGAAAGTGTCTCCGTACGATCGTTGATACATCCTTCGTTTCACTATTACTCATCGTAATGATATAGGCGACTTGCTGCGATTTAGTAAGGTGACTTTCGGTTTACGATAGCACCTGATTCATCTATCCAGCAGATAGTATAGCGGGTAAATAGTATAAGAATTTACCGGTATAAGGATTAAAAGTAATCAATAAGGTAAATTGAAAAACTTAATAACCAAGCCTATTTGTTGAGTGGCGATATGGGCTGGGGTAGTTTTATTTATAGGGTGTTTTGTCTGGGGCCTATTGCATTATTATGTGGGTGTCGTTTGGTGGAATATATAGGTTGTGGGTTATATGACTCTGGGAATTGCCTTATTAAAAAAGAATAATATCAGTCATAAGGTTCATGAGTATAGACACGACTCTTCAAGTGATTCTTACGGTTTAGAAGCATCACAAAAATTGGGAGTTGCTGAGGAGAGAGTGTTTAAAACGTTGGTAGTTGCGCTGAGCAATAAAAAGTTAGTTGTTGGTGTTGTTCCGGTTTCGACCACGCTTAACCTGAAACTTATTGCAAGAGCTGCCGGGGCAAAGAAGGCGATAATGGCCGCTCCAGCTGATGTAGAGAGATCAACAGGTTATGTTTTGGGGGGCGTTAGCCCGCTTGGGCAAAAAAAGCGCTTGAAGACTATCCTTGATCTATCGATTCAAAATCACTCAACCATTTTTGTGAGTGCTGGCCGTAGGGGACTGGTAATAGAGTTAAGTCCAGATGACCTGATAAAGGCTGTCGATGGCAATCTAGCAAAAATTTGTGAGTAACTGAGCCGGGCAGTTCCTGATGTGAGGGTTTATTAGCTTCAAGGTGAATAGCTATTGCCTTCTCAAAAGTAGTGCATGAAGAAATCAGTAAGTTAGTTGTTATTGAAACTGGGCTCTCCCTGGGGAGAGCCCAAAAAGTATTAATTACAGACTGTCTGCATTGTCAGGAGAGGGCTCTGTCCACTCTCTTTGGAGCTTATATCGAGGCCATTAATGCCTCCCTCTGAAGCGATCACCAGGCCGTGATTACTATCGTTGAGCCAGCGGTCCACTATACCGGAGGCTCCCAGGTCAATTAGGTGTCGACCAGTAGAAGAGGGAGTAAAGCTACCCACCTGAAGCCCAAGAATCGAGCTGCCGTCGACAGAGTCCCATGTAGCGGATTCCTCTTGCCAGCTTTGTGTCGCCATATATATGCCATAGCTGTTGCTGGATGTATTGGTGACATTCAGTTCGAGTGTCGCATCAATATATTGCTGACAACTTAAACCGGATAAATCGAAGCGAATCAGGCTATACATTGTGCCGTAGATCAAATCGCTACCATCGGCGAGAAGTCCATCGCTGTCACCATCGAAATTGTCATCTTCCTTTCTGGAGGAGATAAAGACATCATCGGAGGCAACTTGGGATATCTTTTCGCTGACAGTGTCACTGCAGTCTGCAACCACCTTGAGGGCTGGTGCAATACCGGTTTCCTTTGATGAGATATCTACGCCATTGCTTCCATTTTGCGCGGCGATGACCATCCCGGTATTTTCAGCGTTTAGCCAGTCTTCCAGAATACCAGAAGAGCTTAAATCCAGGGTTAGGGTTCCAGTGGACGAAGGAATAAAACTGGCTGCCAATTGTGAAAGCACCCCCGATCCGCCGACTGAATCCCAAGTGACTGATTCTTCGTCCCAGTCAGATTCGGCCAGGTAAATTCCATAATCGTTGGTGGAGCGGTTGGTAATATTTAATTCAAGCTCAACTGAATTTATTGCTGAACAATTGGCGATATTGGAGAGGTCAAATTTGATTAATGAGTAGAGAGTTCCGTAGGTACTATCGCTACCATCTGCCAGTAGCCCGTCTGAGTCACTGTCGAAATTACTGGATGAATAGCGGGAAGAGATAAAGGCATCATCTGCTACGGGTAGGGTTACCTCACCGTTGTCACTGCTATCCTCGACAATGACACTCCTGCCAACACTATTTTGTGCGAGAACCATAGATTCGCCAATTTGGTTGGCACTCCACCAGTTAATGTCCTCTGGTAAAGCAAGGGGGTCATTGGCGCGATCTTCACGGGTCAGGATACTGGCGCTGTCGTCAAATTGGGCCGTGCGGACGCTCAGCTCATCAGGACTAACTTGTATCACTTTAAACTGCTGGATGCTGGCCATATCGATGGTCCAAAACTTGGCATCATTGGCGGAACGGGCCGGAGCCCCCCAACTGCCTTCACCCACATAGACAGTGCCTCCGGTATCACTGGTAGAAAAATCACTATTGCCCGGGGCGACAACTTCAGTGAGCTTGGTCAGGTGGGTATCTGATTCGACCACTAGGTTCATGGCGTAGTCATAAAATGGCTCTGCCCACCAATTGAATAATGTGGGGTTATCGGACTTGCCACTGTAATGGGGGAACATGGGCTTGTGGTATTGGGCAAAACGCCAATTGCTGTAGGCGCCACTTGTAGCTAAATCATCTTCCAGCCAGTTGTTCATAGCCGTTGCATAAGATGACCAGCCACTTTCCTGAAATTGGCTGTTTAGGGTGTAGACGCGTAAGAGGGGGGAAATCTGTACGGCGCCGTAAGTATCGCTGGGGCTACAGCTACTATCTGCATTGAAGTCGACTCCAAATACCTGGCAAATAGTGGAGTAGTTGTCATCTTCATGATTTCCATGAGTGGGAATTAAGGGGTAAATGCGTTGGTAGCTATACCCATCAATTTCATCGCTGGAATAAGTCAGGGTCCAGTCTTGTAAAAACTCATCCATCTCTGATGCGCTGTTGGCGTTAGTAAAATCGCCGCCGTGCATAACAGCCAGCGGACGGATCTTAGCCAGCAGTGCATTCCCCTCGCGCCGTGTTGTATGCCCCGTGCGGGTATCTCCCCCAGCGACTATGACGAAGGGAGATTCCTCCGCAGGAGCCGTTTTAAACCAGAACCGGTCGCCACAGCCGTCCTGATCACACACACGATAGTAAACTGCTGAATCCGGTGTTAGATTTTCCAACCTGACAAAGTAGCTATCTAAGCTGCCATCGAAGGTAGATGTTGAGTCAACCCCTTGACTGCTCCAGCTATTTTCATTGGTTGAATAGCCAAAATTAATGTAAGGATTACTCGTGTGGCCGTCTGGCGAAAAACCGATAACGGCACTGGTGGATGCATCACCATCCCAGGCCAATCTGTGGTGTTTAGTTGCTGAACTGGCATCAATTGCCAAACATAGAGTCGAGAAAGCAAAAGCAGTGCTTAAGAACCGTCTCATGGGGGATTCCTGTAAGTAGTGGTTATTATCTGAAGGCGCTGCAATTTGAAAGGTTAGTTGTGAAAGCTGGATGCAGCGCGCCGGAATTATTCGGGATTATTATTACAGGCGGTTGAATGGTTGGAGACTAAGCGTACAAAAGCGGCGTTTCTATAAGGAATTGTGATAGTTTCTGCGTTCATGAAATTAACTGCCCCCGCCCCTGTTTTCAGGTATTGGTAGATGCCATATAAAGGCCTGTCAAAATTACGGGTCCAGTAATCTCCCCTTTGAGTTTTCGGGAAATATTCAGTCGCAATTAGAGGTCTGCCAGATTTACTCTCCTGCAGGATAATGGATCGTAACTCTGTAATATCGGGGAGCCTCCAGTTTTGCGTTGCACACAATTTCTGTTGATTGGTATTGCGAATCAGGTCCTCGGTATCACACCGCTCTTCTTCAAAATAACAATCTCCATTATTTTCTATACCCTCTTCATATTGATACCATGAATAGGTCCACCTTCCATCGTGAATTCCTTCGTCGTCGGTTTTTACTTCCCAAAGAAGCCCTGTATCGGTGTCGCAGATACAGGACCAGGGGCCTGCCCAAGCCTCGATAGGCTCCCCATTTTTATCAATTTTAACTAAGTGGTATTCACTTGGCAGAGGTTGTGATGGTTGGTGCAGTATGACTGCACAGACCGTGATTGCAGGAAAAATGAATACCCAAAATATGCGCACAAACATTATTGATCTGCCAACTTGATTTTGACGGGGAGGGCGTGGCGAGTGTGGGCAATTTGCGACTGATCAAAGGCAGAAACCCAGAGGCAAATGCCGTCTTTTATTACTACATCTAACGCTGACCCAGTATCTAATTTTCGCACCATCTCCATAGACCATTGGCCGTCCTGCCAAACAGCATAGGCCCTTACATCGGCACGATCTCCCTCAAAGCGATTTGAGGTATAGAGGACTGAAGGCATAATCGTATTGATAGGATAATTGTCATCTTCAGCCGCGTATGGTTGGTAATCAAACCAGGAAATAGTCCAATCGCTCTTTGTATCCTCGTTTTGATATGGCGTCAGGCTGGATGGGCTTTTGGGTAGTCTTTTTGGTGTAACGTTTTTTGAGGAGTACCACTTCCAGTTCATTAAGTATGCCCCGGACTCTTTGCCATCCTGGAGATATCCTGCGGTATAGCGGCGTGCTCCTGGCCTTACAATATCAGGCCTGCCAATATAATTGTCATCTGCCAGGTGCATTTTATTGGTTCTTACTGCTTTCCAGTGCCAGAGATCGTGTACTTCATCGGATGAGCTGTAGTGGTAGCCCTTGCCATGCCAATTTGCGGGCAACTGTGCTGATGGTTTGCGGCCCAGGTGAGAGGTTCCCGAAGCACCGAAATCACAGGCATTGGAAAGCAGGATGGCAAACTTATCTTCATAGTGACGGGTTTCATTAAAACTTTGAAAACCTTGCTGTTGTATTTCCCAGCCAGAACCAACTTTTTTCAGTGGTAGGTGTTTCAGGCTTTCAGTGGGATCTTCCCAAGTGATATGAAAAAATATTTCTTGTTGGTTATGCAAGGCTCTCAAGTTGACTGTTGAGCTACCATCAATAAAGTTAGCACCTCCGTCAGTATGGATTTTAAGTGATATGGCTGAGGACCATGCGGATTCTTGGGGGATTCCATCTATGTTGATAAAGGTTTCCGGACTTATTTTCTCAACTGTAAGATCGTGGTAACTGTTATTTGTAACAATAATCCAAAGTAATAAAGTGATACAGCCGGTAGATAAGTAGGTGAAAATTGAAGTTCGATAGCCCGATCGAGTATTGGGAAGTAAATAACTCAAAGTCTTCAGGCCATAGGTTGTTAGGTAAACGCCAGCGTGAAGGAATATATAGAGTACGATCGCAAAAGCACTATAAAAGTGTGCCTGGCGAAAGATAGAAGCATTGTCGGAACCAATAAATAAAATCCAGCCACTTAAGACCATGAGCACTAAAAAAAGTGAGCCAATGCGTGTTACTACCCTATGGTAGCTAATTGATGTTTTATAAGGTTTACTTTGTGAGGTTGTATTTTTTATTTTAATTGTTACTTTATAGGATAAGTAGCAGATAAGGATGGCCGAAGTAATAAATGCTACAAAGAAGTGAATATCATGAATCTGTCCCTGGGGTAACAGTTCTTCTATATTTCCAATACTTGGCTTAGTTAATGTGGAGATACGGAGCCCCGTTAGTAGGCTACATAAAACTGCAACAATGGCCACGCTGTGCAGAATTATCCAAAGAGTACTCTTCGGTTGTTTGGCCATGGGAGTATTCCAAAAGGGTTTAGGCTAGTAAAAAAGTGTGGCATTTATATTAATTAAAATAGACTGTTTTCTAGTGGTAGAGTCACGACTCCTAAAAAAGGAAGAATGCACTGCGCTGTAGAAACGCATAAAGAATGAATGCCGATTCCTATCTTACCGAGATGTAATCGCCGCGAGTCTCAATTGCAGAGTTTCCTTTCCGCCTGACCCAATAGTGTACTACTCAGTATTTTGACCTGTTCAGAACAAATAGCGGGATAACTTATTCTTGTTGGTATTCCGCATTCTGTAACTACTCATGCAGCTGACACTTATTCAGGCTTTCACTTTTCTCCAAATCTTCCGATATGGCCATAAGTTTCGGGTGGTCACTTCTCCAGTCAAAATCTTCATGGCGAAAATCAAGATAGGATAGTGCTGAGCACAAGTTAATATGTGGCAAGCTAAGACTGGCGGGTAATCGATCCAGGTGCTTTTCCAGGTAATCTAGAGATCTCTCAATAGCACTGAAGTAGCGCTGCCACCAAAAATCAGACCTAAGTTCTTCCCGTGCACGCAGCTTTTCCATTTGCAGATGCACAGCTGCGTCCATTAATCCAGAGCTGACACTGTGAAAAGTATACAGATCCCAATTGTTGTCCAGTGGTGCAGATAAGTGACCATCCCCTAAGCTTTTATCAAGAAATGCACAGATGACTTCGCTGTCAATGATCGAGGAGCCATTATCCAGGGTTAGACAGGGGACTTTTCCCAAGGGGTTGCTGGAAATAAGTTCGTCGTCATTGTGAAAGGGGTGAGAGAAATGCTCTGTTACCACAGAGTGCAGACGCTGTTCTTGCACAACAATGCGCGCCTTGCGCGCAAAGGGGGAGGAAAAGGTCAAGTACAGTTGCATAGGCCAAGCTCTTTTAGGCTGCGTGCCCTTTCAGCAACTGCAGTGACCGCTAGTGCTGCTACGAGCAACTGTTAACGCGTACTTTAGTGATGGGTAATCACTGAAGTAATGCGGTTATAGAGGTGCTGTTTTAAGTAGGCTCTCTGTTTTTTGAGGCTGGAATAGTGATCGTCGTCGGTGCCGATACCACTATCCTGAAGGCCTCTTATTTGTTTATCCAGTTTGCTATAGATGTCGTTTTCAAGTTTGAATTGAATATCGTCTTCGATGAGCTGCTTGATTGTGTCTGCATATTCTGGGAAATCCACCGAGAGCTCGTGTGAAGCAATGGGCATAAGGGACCTCCACAATCGATATTAGTTAATGAAGTGTAGGTTCAGTCTTATCAGTCACAAAAATGCAATTCTAGCGCTGCTTCCCTAAATCAACATAGTTATAAAGTGAAGTTAATATAAGTCTGTATATAGCCATTTGGTATATATAAAAGTTGAAGCTATTTTATTAGAAAATATTTTTTACCCTCTTTTTTTTGACTATCGGTAATTGTTAGTCAGGTGAGGCTTAAACAGAGGGTAGAGTGGAAGTGACGGACACAAAAAAGCCCGACAATTACTTGTCGGGCTTTTTTGTTGCGGTTCTGCTACTGGGCTTAGGCCGAAGCCTCCAGTGGGGCAAAGCGCAATTGGCGCCGCTGCAAAAGCTCACCTAGGTAGAGCTTTAAGTAGGCTGCAGCGGCCCGTTTCCCCTCTGCTGCGGAGTCTTCTGTTATTTTCCCAAAGCGGGAATAAGACTGGGAGCAGAAAGAGTCGTTAATGTTGATGGCACACATGAACCGGTCTCGCCAATCCTGAGAGGGTGGCAACTCAAACTCCCGAGACAGGTTTTTGATCAGAGTATCTGCCAGGCGCCAATTGTTTTCCATTTGTAGTTGGCGTAATGCCCAACTGGACTGAGGTCCAAAATGTACTTTTAGTGCTGCGAGATTCTCTTCATAGTAGCCGCGCACAAGGTCGCACAGCTGATTCAGCATATCCTGCCAGCTTTCTGACGGAGAAAAATCCGAATGGCCCAATACTACGTCACCGAAAGACTTATAGTGACGCTCGGCCAGGGCGGTTAAGCTGGCATCTACACTTGGGAAGAAATGATAAACAGACGCTGCTGGAACACCTGCAACCTGACTAAGGTTTGCGAGGCTAATATCCGTAGAGTCTTGTTCAGTAATTAATACTTCAAGGGCGTCAAGAAGCTTTTCATACTTCTCCCGACCATTTTTGCGCTGTGGTTTGCGCGGACTGGCAGTGTCGCGCCGGCTGATAGCTCGTCGATCGATTTGGTTCAAATTACCTCCCCCTATAGACAAGCGGTACTGGCCATGGGCTAGCATACGCTTTACTTCCATGTAAAAAATTGTCTTTTGGAATTGATTATTATAATCGTACCAAATTCAGGCGAGCAAGAAGAACTTGTTTGATTTGTGGGGTAGTTCCACATTAATTAATTAAATTCGGCTAGCGGGTATTTCTGCCAGCCGAATGGAAATGCAGCTAGTGATAATGTAGCTCTGTCGCCTTTCCTCGGAAGACGTAATAAGAGAAAACGGTATAGGCGAGGATGACGGGAACTACTATTACCGCACCCACAAGAATAAATTTTAATGAGGCGGTGGCACTGGCTGCCTGCCAAATATTTAGTTGGCCGGGAACAATATCAGGGAAAAAGCTGAAGGCCAGGCCGACAAAGCACATCAGAAAAATAACAACGACGGTAAAAAAAGGAACCGCTTTATGTCTGTCCGCAGGCTTAGGCATTCTCGCCAGCAGAACATCATTGGAGACAAAGGCGATAAAGCACAGGGTGGGGACGAGTAGTACAAACATAACCAGAGGGTAGGTAAACCATCGGTCAAATACGGTTGGGTTTACCAGTGGATTGATGGCCGATACTGCAACCACCCCAAGCAGGGTGGCCCGCCCTGCGTAACGGGTCCATGTGGTCGCTCGTTTTTGCAGCTCCGACTCGGTTTTAAGAACCAGCCAGGCGCCGCCAATATAGGCGTATGCGGCGGTAACTCCCAGAGCGCTGAGCGCTGAAAAAAGCTGTGCAGACCAGTCGGGCTTAAAGCCAATCACGTACTGCCCCAGCATGTACCCCTGCGCTAGGCTGGTAATAATAGACCCCGCTTTAAAGGTTCGATCCCAGGTTAGCTTTTTGTCGATGGCAGCCTTGGCACGAAAGTCGAATGCCACTCCTCGCATGATTAGCCCGACCAGCATAATCGCAGCTGGTATATATAGATGCATTAACACCAGGTTGTGTGCGATTGGGAATGCAATCAGGAGCAAACCGATTGCCAGCACCAGCCAAGTTTCGTTGGCATCCCAAAAGGGGCCAATGGATGCGATCATGGTATCCCGCTGCGATTCCTCCTCTTCTCCCATGGGGAGCAAAATGCCCACGCCAAGATCGTAGCCATCCAGAATTGCGTAGACTATTACCGCCAGGCCCATAAGGGCGACAAAGGCGACAGGCAGCCAATAGGCCGCTGCAGAAGCGCTACCGGTCATTTGCCTTCCCCCTTGTCATTTTTCTCAGTATCTTTTGGGCGGTTGGTTAAGCTAGTGCCGGCGAATAGTTCCTGAGTTTCAAACTCCTCGACTTTTACAGACTTCAGGGCCATCACTTTCAGGGTTCTTATGTACGCATAGAGCAATATCACGTAGACAACCAGATAAAGGGTTAGGGAAAAACCGACATGAGAAGGTGGTACTGGAGTAACAGCGTCGGCGGTTTTCAGTACTCCTGTAACGAGCCAGGGTTGGCGTCCAATTTCTGTGACATACCAACCGGCCAAGGTGGCTATCCAGCCGGAGAATGTCATCGCGACCAGGGTTTTAAGCATCCAGCGAGGCAGCTCACCTTTACGCAATAGATAGACCCCACCCCAAGCGGTTAGCAGCATCAATATGCCTATGCCGACCATAATGCGGAAGGCGAAGAATACGGGGGCTACCGGTGGGTGATTATCGGGGAATTCATTAATTCCCTTGATCTCACCATCCCACTCATGGGTAAGGATAAGGCTGGCCATTTTGGGAATGCCGATCGCCAAATGGTTGGTTTTTTCTTCTCCGTCGGGAATCGCAAATAACAGCAGGGGGGCACCGCGCTCTGTTTCCCAAACCCCCTCCATTGCGGCGACTTTTTGAGGCTGGTGCTCAAAAGTGTTGAGTCCGTGTAAGTCACCCACATAGATTTGAATCGGAATAAAGATGGCAGCGAGAATCAGTCCTGTTTTAAGGGCGAGCCGGGGCGCGCGTTTGGGGTCTCCTTTAAGAATCCGATAAGCGGAAATCCCCGCAACAAAGAAAGATGCCGTCAAACCCGAAGCCAGCAGCATATGTGTAAGTCGGTAGGGGAAAGAGGCGTTAAAGATAATTTCCATCCAGCTTGCCGGGTAGGCGACCCCATCCCGTAAATCGAATCCGGCAGGTGTTTGCATCCAGGAGTTGAGAGCAATAATCCAAAAAGCGGATAGAGTGGTTCCTGTTGCCACAATAAAGGCAGATAAAGTATGTATTTTGCTTGGCACCTTATTAATGCCAAACAACATAATGCCGAGAAAGGTTGCTTCGAGAAAGAATGCAGTAAGTACTTCGTATCCGAGAAGCGGGCCGGCGATATTGCCGACCTGGGCCATAAAGCCGGGCCAGTTTGTTCCGAACTGGAATGACATGGTGATGCCACTCACTACGCCGAGAGCAAATGTCAGGGCAAAGACTTTTACCCAAAAACGATATGCGCGCATCCAGACCGGATTATTAGTTTGGTCGTAGCGTAATTTAAAAAAGAAAACGATCCACGCGAGTGCGATGGTGATTGTTGGAAATAGAATATGAAAGCTGATATTTGCGGCAAACTGTATCCTGGAAAGGATCAGGGTATCTAGCATGAGAGCCTCTGCTGGTCTGAGATCTTTGAACCAGTGAGCCGATTAGCACCTCCTGTGCTAATCGGCACTGCAAGAAAATATAGAGGCAGGTGTGTGTTCCCGCGTATACAATCCTGCAGGAGCCGACTTTGGATCGGCAGCGGCACGGCCTTGTGCCGTTTTTAATCCAGCACTATGGGCTGCTGGATTAAAAATATGCCGGGGCTTTTAGCCATGGATTTGGCCCTATGGGTTTCTCCCCGGAATAAGTGCTTCAGATGAAGGTGTTATTTCGCTTTGAGTGCAGCGGTATATTCCTCGTGCTAGCGTTTTTTTCGCTAGTTTGAGGTGTTCTGTCCACCTGTCATCTTACTTTTGAGTTCCAGTAGCTTGACGATACCGGAGCCTAGCTTCATCAATTTAAGCAGGTCCTGGTGTTCTAGCTTGCTGAGTGTGTTGGCAAATTCTTCGAGTAGCTCCAGCAAGCTGTAAACTTCCTGGATTTTTTCCTGTGCCTGGGCATCCAGCTCATCTTGGGGCTCATTGAGCAGCAGCTGGCGAAGCAGACTTAATGTAGGGTCGAGCTCTCGCTTGCGGCGCTCCTCGAAGACAGTGCGAGCGAGGTCCCAGATTGACCCAGCTGCAGTGAAATAATCTTTGCGATCGCCCGGTTGATGGTGCAGCTCAACCAAGCGCCAGGCCTGTAGCTCTTTGAGCCCCATACTGACATTGCCACGACTGATCTTCAGTGCCTGGGCCAATTGCTCGGCATTGAGTGGCGTGGGATGAATGGTGAGTAGGGCAAACATTTGCCCGACCGTGCGATTGAATCCCCAGCGGCTACCCATTTCACCAAAGTGCAGTACGAATGCCTGGGCTTGACTCGATAGTTTCATTTACTTCTTAAGTTTCAGAAATTTCTGAAAATTGTAAATGTAAATTGATCTATGTCAATCACCAATTTAGAAAATAATGTGAGGCCAGCGAAAGGCTCCCTGATTCTGATCTGGGGAGAGGCTGGTTATATGCTCAAACTACTTTTGGCTCTTTGGTACCAGTTGTCGGGCACGATAAAGCCTCTGCAGGCTTCGCCATTTTTATCGACGGCGGCGATGCACAGGGGGTGGGTAAAACTTTCGGGCAGCAGCGCTTCTAGCAATTGATCGGCAGTCATGCCGGTGGTGCTTCTCTGAGGCGCCAGCCAGGCTTGCTTGGGGAGCGCCAGCCACTCGAGAGCACCGCGGTTTGCCTGGCTCAGGGAGAATGACCGAAACTCAGATAACGATACCCACCAAAGATCATGACTGGAGGGCCGGTGAAGTGTATCCAGGGGTTTGAACAGTCTCCCAGGCATTAGCGCCCACTGGCGATCTATCTCTAGGCCGTGCTCTTTCAGCATCGATTGAACTGCCGGCATGTCAATCAGTGGTAGTTGATGATCTGTCATTCTTGCCAGTTTGATATCCAGTCGGTCCTTGATTCCGGGCCCCACCCAATGGATATCGGTAACCTGGAGATAAAATTTTACGGCAATTTCCCAGTGTTCACACTGGTTGCTGGGCAGGTGTTGCACGACGAAGTCGAGTTCCCCCAGTGTCTTGCCGCCGGACCTTAGAGGGAGGTTTTGGTAGAGCAGCTGGTAGTCGGGGTGTTTGTCAAAGGCAAATGACCAGAGCCTTTCAAAGTAAGTGCCCAAGCGGTTGTTGGGTTTGTTGAGGTTGAGTTCGTGCAGGTAATTATCCAGTTCAGGGGAAAGTGCATTTTTTACTTTCGGGCAGGAGAAGTATTCCAATAGGGACTTTCGTCGCGTGGGTAGAAGCCAGGGGAGTTGGTTAGCTGCACTAAAAGCTGTAACGGAGTCCTCGCTAGTGGGAATATCCGAACTTCCCACGGACCACATTAAGTTGTCCCAATTATCTACCTGTCCGCTTTTCAGGGAGGAAATCATGGCCTTCTGTATCGTTTCCTGAGTCATTAAACTTCTGTATATTGCTAAAATACAAGACAGATTGGTGAAGTCATCTATGATTGCTTTACCATCTGAACTAAAAATAATAATTACACTTATAAGAATCGATCCGAGCACCAAGATAATCAGCGAATTACCGATGTCGAAATAAGTCCTCTGGCAGTGAAGTTTCTGCCTTGATTTCGTTATCCATCTCCAGTGCCAGCTTTATTCTGGGAGTTGATTTTGGTCGGGTATTTTTCTTACAGTGACTGATACTGGAGAAAATCATGGAATCAGGTCCCCTTATTTCGATCGGCTTGCCTATCTCGCTGTTTATCATCATGGTGGGAATAGGGATGACCCTAACTGCCAGGGATTTCCATCAGGTAACGGTAAAGCCCATTGGCCTTATTATCGGAACTTTTACCCAAATTCTCCTGATGCCAGCTATAGCAATTGGCCTCTGCTGGGGATTAAATCTACCACCGGCCATTGCTGTTGGCCTAGTCATTATTGCCGCCTGTCCGGGAGGCACAACATCGAACCTGTTTACCTTGATGGCTCGCGGCAACGTGGCGCTTTCTATTGTATTAACAGTTTCTGCCAGCCTGATCACTATTGCCAGTTTACCGCTTTTCGCAAATTATGCGCTTCGAACTTATTTCGGCGCTGACCAGACTATAACTCTGCCATTCGCCAGTACAGTGGTGATGTTATCCAGTATTGTCCTCTTGCCTGTTGTGATAGGGATGCTATTTCGTGCCTGGAGACCGCACCTGGCTCGCCGCGCAGAGGGAATAGTCAGTATTTTTGGCGGGGTTGTATTGCTTGCACTGGTAGCGGGTCTTATCTGGGGAATTCGCGATCGCCTTGCAGACTTGATGGTTCAAGCTGGACCCTCGGTCATTCTATTGAATCTCTGTGGTGTGCTATTGGGGCTTCTTATCAGCCGGGTTGCTGGCCTGCCAAAGCGGGAAGGGGTTGCGGTTGCAACGGAACTCGGTATTAAGAACAGTACCATCGGAATGATGGTAACCCTCACGCTCTTACACTCGAGTGAGATGTCCGTGCCCTCAGCAGTTTACGGTGTATTGATGTTCCCATCTGGCGTTCTTTTGGCGTTATATGGTCGCCGTGGTGCAACGAAAAAACTGGCCTCTGAGACGGAAGGAGCAGGTGAAGTAGGGTAGTAAATGTTGCATTTACCGAAAACTAGACCATACCTTTACTATTGAGGGTGTGGTCGATCTTGGAAAATTGAGCTCGCCTATACCAATTTCTGTTACTGCACTATGAATTTCAATAATTCTAATGTGCGGCCACGGATTACTGAATGTCCTTTTTAGGTATATGTCTAAAACCAGGCATTGAGTTGTCTCAACCCCAGATTGTAAAGTCAATATGTTCAAGGGTTTTACGGCGAAGCGCAGCAAGAAAAATACAATCAACAACAACCTAAAATTAGATGCTCTGGTCTGGAAGAGAATATTGGAGCAGTCGGCCCTCAGTGGTAATGATTCTGGGGTAGGTAATGCGGCTAAACACAGTATTGTTGTTTCTCTGACTAGCTATGGAAAGCGAATCCATGATATCCATTTGTGTATCGAGAGTTTATTTCAGCAGTCGCTAAAAGCGGATTTAATTGTACTTTGGCTGTCGACCAAAGAATTTCCAGATTATATGTTGCCCAATATTTTAATGAGGCAGGTGGATCGTGGGTTGAGAGTTGAATTTGTTGATGAAGATTTAGGACCTTACACAAAGTATTATTACGCGCTTCAAAAATTTCCTGATAGCCTGATAGTCACGGTGGATGACGATATCCTTTACCCGATGGATACCATCGATATGCTGTATCAGTCATATTTAAAGTTCCCGTCACATATTTTCTGTCATCGAGCTCACAGGATAGGTGTTGATAAAAAAGGCAATATATTGCCTTACAATAAATGGAGGACAACGCGGGAAACTTGGAAGTGCAATATGAATATCAAACCTTCTTATCGTGTTTTTCCTACTGGAGTTGGGGGCGTTTTATATTATCCGGGCTCTTTACATCCCGATGTTCTGAATAAAGATAAGTTTTTGGAGTTATGTCCTAATGCGGATGATATCTGGCTTAAAGCCATGAGTATGAGGCAAGGAGTCCGTTGTGCAAGAGTGCCAGATGTTCGTTTCTGGAGGGATAGGTTTTTAACAATCCCTGGGTGTCAGGCTAGCGGCTTGAAGAAACAAAATTTAAAGGGAAAGTGTGGTAACGATAAGAAAATACGCAGAGTATTCTCTGAATATAATTTATCTCAGTTACTGTTAGAGTGAATAGGCGCTGCTTAATCTAGAGGTAATATAGCTGTCGCACTCTAAGGTTGATATTTGGCTTTCAGTTTAATCTCAAATTGCTACCACTTATAACGAAATCCTAATTCCAGGCCTCCGGAAAAACTATTCCCCAGGTTTTCCAAACTGCTGCTGTAATAAATTTCTGAATAGATAGAGCAGTGATCACCGCACTCATCGTAGCTTGCGCCCAAGCGTAATTCACCGTACCAGGTATCAGGTTTTTGACTGAGTCGGGTTTCCGATACGAGTAAATTAGTTCTCTGGTCGATATTGTAAATAAGGCTCGGAGTTGCGAACAGAGAGAACCTTTCCAGGGGAATTGAGCCATACATATTGCGACTACTCTTACGTTGGCTCTTGCGCTTTTCAAAGATGGTTCCCAAGCGTAAGAGGAAGCCATTGTTATTGATATCTGTGGCTTGTACGGCATAGATATCCTGCAAGTTGTTGGCTTCCTCCGAGGTGTAAATCAATTGCGCATGGGGTGTCCAGGAATAGTAATCATGCAGTTTAAAACTCTTTCCACCCTCGATAGACAAGGCATAGCCAAATGCTTCATCGCTATTATTGAGTTCGCGCAGTGATTTGGCATCCATTTCAAAGTCAAACCAATTTAGCTTAAGTTGACTATCAATAAAAATGCCATCCAATCCATACCAGGTGACAAATGCGCTGACGCCGTAGTTACTCGCATCGATTGAGCCATCACCAAAAAATGAACTCACATCGTTATTTGAATCGCCGTAGTGCAAAGCGGCGCTGCCAATAAGTTGGCTTCCAAATACGGAGACTTGTATTGGTAAATCAAAGCCCAATTGTACTTGATAGTAAGTCTGTTTCCAGTTTGCACGGGTACTGGACTCACTGGGATCAAGGGTAATATGTCGGGCAGAGTTCCTGATCCAAAGTCCACGACTATCAATTGCCTGCTCTTGGGCATCGCTATACTCGCTACTGGCCAAGTCCAAATAGCTTGTACCTACCCAATAGCGATTGCCCAGGCGGCTGCGCAGTGAAGAGGGAATATTGAGTGTTCTGAGAATTTGCGGGAGGGCTTCGTAGAGTACTGCAGTAGGTTGCCAGCGGATCATTCCGCCTTCAGGAAATACTGAAGAGTTATCCACAGTTGAACGCAAATACCAGCTGCCATCATCACTTCCTCCTGCGCCGTTCTGGTGCAATGTGTAAGCATAGGCTCCACCTATCACTGCCTGCTGATCATCTTTACTGACAAAGTCCCCTGCCAGAGTGAATTGTGCATTTGATTCGCCTTTGACGGAAACCACCTTAATACCATTGCCCTCTGTCCGCTTTCCTTTACCTGAGCGGTTAAAGACAGAGATAGTGGTGGTGCCAGAGCTGTCTCCTTCCACAATTAGTTGATCGCTCTGTGAGAAATCATCTTCAAGGACGGCGTCTACCCATAGGCGCCCATTATTAGAGCGGTATTGCCCATAATTTCCATTATCGTCTTTGGCTATGGTGAGGGTGTTGAACCTATTGTTGGATAGATCAATGGTTCCACTATTGGATACATCTCCTGAAATTACATAACTGTCGCTATCAAAAAATGCCTGTCCACCCCAGCGAATGTCCAGGCCGAGGGAATTCCCCTCCGAATCGAGACCTCCTCCGACAGCTAAACTCCCAGTAAATGTCATTTTGGAGCTACCCCAGATAACGACTCTTTCCCAGTTATTTAGAAGAGTCCCATCAACGGAGTAATCCAATTTAAATATTAAATTGTCGACTTCACCATCATTTGCACTGAGATCATCACCACCATCCAGTATGACGTCTCCATCGAAAGAGTGTGAATCTATCAGTAGGGTGTCTGATCCGGAGCCGCCTCGAATTTCGTTACTGATGCCCTCATCCCAATAGATGTAGTCATCGCCGTTTCCGCCATCCAGGTAGTTAAAAATGAACCCTCCATCCAAGGTGATTGTATCGTTTCCTTCTCCTCCCCAGACGTGAAAGGACAGCCCATCGAGTAGAATCAGGGTGTCATCTCCATCGCCTCCATGAATGCCTCCTCCCCCCAGATAATTCCCTACATCACTGGATCGCTCGTCGAGAGTTATCGTATCGTTGCCAGCGCCACCGTCGGCAAATAAGGTAACAATTCCTCCCGTGATAATAATTTCGTCATCTCCCTCTCCCGCAAGTACATTTTCCGCCGTCCCACCGTTGAGAATGATGGTATCGTTGCCGGCATAAGTTTCTATGTCCGCACCATCGGGGTCATTGTCTTCGTCACAGGTGATTTCATCTGCGGCAGAGGTGCCACTATTGCCGGGGTTGCATTGTGCTAGAGAGTTGCTGCTAAAAACAAGCAGTGCAGAAAGCGTCATAATGAGTAGGAATATTTTTACGAATCCTACAGAAGAAAGCTGGAAACCAGTTTTTTGGGGGGACACAGTTATTCCTTTTATTGTGCCAGATAGTTGTAATACCGATTAGGTTTTTAGCGGCGAAGTTATAGTTGGGGACAACGCAGCTCGTGTATGAAATAACTTCAAATTTTAAGAGTATTCGCTGTCGCCCAACTGTATGAAATTGCTCCGGTAACTAGAATTTAACGCCCACCCCGAAATTTATGATCCAGGGGTTGTAGTCAAAATGGGCATAGAGGCGATCCCTGCCCAATTCAGTGGGGAAGTCGATAGTGGCATCGGTGTCTGCCAGGTAATAAATCGCGGATGCGTTAAGTAGTAGAGGATATCTCCAGTCGCGGAAATCAAAGATATAATCCAGGCCGGCTTGCAGCCCCCAATCCCACGAGTGCCCCATATTAAATGATCCCGGTGCGACCGAGAGCTCTGAATCTATCAGGTATTCGTTAAACTGGCGGCTGATTTCAACGGTGTGGAAGTTGGTGTAATTGATTCCTGCACCGATATAGGGGCGAGCGCGATAGGATGGGTCTAAGAAATACCAGTTGCCGAAGACCATTGTCGTTGTAGTGCTAAAGTCGCCGAGCTGGATTTGGTTTCGCCCAGGGTTGCCGGTGAAATTATCCAGTTTTGTACCATAGCTGGCGCCATTAATATGCATTAATTCTATGCCCCAGCGATCGCTGGGCCGCCACACTCCCGATATTTGCCATGCATGGGTCGAGTCGATTTGCCAACTGCTGTTGTATAAATCCCATTGCTGTAAAACTCTATATTTGAGCGCTGTGCCCTCATCATTTGGCTGGACATAAGTCAGGCCAAAACGAACAATAAATTCACCCCATTCGATATCACGCCAATCATCCTGGGCATGGGTCGATAGTGCTGAGAGAGTGAAAAGTAGAGTAATAATTCCTTTATTAATTCCTTTTGCGGTCATCTCGATATCCATCTCTGAAAATCCGGACACAGGCAAAACAGCTTATCTGCCATAGGTGGCTTTGGTTGATAATTATTGGCAGTGCATGGGCCAAGTACCCCAAAAAGTAGCAGGACTGAAAAAGGCCGCAGGGAATTTTTCAAAATTTGAGGCCTAAATTATCTAGCCAGGTTTACAGGGAGAAGGGAATTTATAAGGAGAGAAAGAATAATGCGCTTGGTGCCTTTGGGGGGATAAGTGTCTATTCGGGTTTACAGGGAAATTTCCACTGCGAGTCTTGGGTGCAGTGTATTCTTTCCCTCTTTTCCAATGATAAGGCTGGGCTACGGGAGATTACCCAGGGGCACTTTTTCCAGATTGCGGGCGTATTCCAGGAACTTCTGTGCTGCTGGTGATAGTGGACGTGATTTGCGTCGAGCTAAATACCAGTGGGTGACAATGGGAAGCTCTTCGACATCGAGAATTGACAAGCCTGCACGCCCGCCAAATGCCAAAGTATGCTCCGACAATATAGAGACCCCCAGACCGGACATAACCGCGTGCTTAATGGCTTCATTGCTCTCAATGGTCATACGGAGCTTGAGGTCTACATTGCGTTTGCGCAGGAACTGTTCAATGGCATGGCGTGTACCGGAGCCCTCTTCCCGATGTAGGAACTGACATCCTGCAAATTCTTGCAGGGAGATTTTCTTGCGGGAGGCCAGTGGGTGCTTCTCAGGCGCTATAGCCAGTAATCGGTTGGGTAGAAACTCCACCAGCTCCAGGTCCTGGCTCTTTGGAGGATGGCTGAATACGTAGAAGTCATCTTCATCCTCACCAGTGTAATCAATGATCTGTTGGCGGTTGCCCACCCTGAAGTGGATATCCAGTCGCGGATGCTGCTGATAAAACTCCCCGATCAGGTGAGGGATAAAGTATTTGGCGGTAGTCACTACTGCCAGTTGTAAGCTGCCGGTATCCAACCCTCGCAATTGGGCCAGTTTCAGGTCCAGATACTCGTAACTCTTCAGGATTTCCCGGGCACTTTCTACCAGGGTTTGTCCGGCCTCCGTAAATTGCAGTTGCCTGCCCACCGAGTAATACAGAGGTAAACCCACCGCATCGGAGAGTTTGGCCAGTTGCATCGATACGCTCGGCTGGGTTAGGTGCAGTTTTCTGGCTGCGGCGCTGATATTGCCCAACTCATAGACACAAAGCAGGATCTCCAGTTGTCGAACGGTTCCAATGCGGGCATGGGCACGAGTTAGGGGCACAAAATCACCTATATAGGTTTTGGGTTATAGTTTACATAATAAATATCTATTTTTATCTATCA
Source organism: Microbulbifer maximicatervae (SeqCode) (assembly GCF_052467225.1). NCBI lineage: Bacteria > Pseudomonadati > Pseudomonadota > Gammaproteobacteria > Cellvibrionales > Microbulbiferaceae > Microbulbifer > Microbulbifer maximicatervae (SeqCode). The sequence continues at coordinate 1,382,421 of NZ_CP174303.1, forward strand.
ATAGCAATTCCGATAATGCGTCAATTTCAATAACCAGTGGGGGCATTATCAATGCAGAGATCACAACTCTTCTTTGGCGTGGTTGTCGGCTTGTTAGTTTTAAGTACAGGCTTATCAGTAAATCTTGCCGGTATGAACGGGGTTCCCTTGATGGCTGTAGGCCTAGTGGTGGTTCTGGCCAATGCTGCTTACTGGCTGATGGCGCAGCAAACCCCGAAACGCATACGTATCTCCAATAATCGCTCCAGACAGCGCCGGGGACAGCGATAGAGATGCAGTTGGATATTGTTGTTGGTTTCTTTCTGCTGGGCGCCTTTGCCCAGCTGGTTCGCAGTGACCTGCGTTTACCCCAAGGTCTTTACCAGAGCTGCGTTATCTTCCTGCTAATCGCCATCGGCTTGAAAGGTGGTGCTGCTTTAAGTGCGTATTCCGCTGCCACCCTGGTTCCCCAGTCCCTGGCGGTTGTGGCTTTTGGTGCTCTGTTACCTCTGGTGGCTTTCCCTATCTTGCGCTGGATTGGCAAGTGGTCACGTGTGGATGCGGCGGCAACGGCGGCGCACTATGGGTCTGTCAGTGTTGCCACCTACGCGGTGGCTGTGGCCCTGCTACAGTCACAGAATATTGAATACGAAGCGTATTTCCCTCTGTTTGTAGCACTTCTTGAAGTCCCGGCAATCATTGTCGGCATGCTGTTGGCGCGGCAATCGATGGGCAGTTCGAGCAAGCGCCGGGTGTTTCACGAGGTCACCTGCAACCAGGGAGTACTGTTGCTCCTGGGGGGAATCGTTATCGGAGCCTGGGCTGGAGAGCGCACCGCTTCAGTAATGCCTTTGTTTGGGATCCTGTTTCATGGCATATTGGCGCTCTTTCTGCTGGAAATGGGGCGTGTCGCTGCGGCGCGGTTGGCCGATGTTAGAGGGCAGGGGGCTTTCCTGCTCAGCTTCGGCATTTTTATGCCGCTGATTGGCGGTGCCGCTGGCGGTATCTTGGGGAGTTTGTTGGGTTTGTCGCCTGGTGGTATCTTTCTGCTCGCGGTGCTCGGTAGCAGTGCCTCTTATATCGCTGTGCCTGCGGCCATGTCCGTTGCCCTGCCGCAGGCCAATGCTAGTGTGTCCATCACTTTGTCCCTGGCAGTTACCTTTCCTTTCAATGTGCTGGTGGCGATTCCCGTCTATCTGGCGCTCGTTCAATATTGGAGTTAATCGCAAGTGAAGCCGATTCCCTTTGAAAAAGTCACTATCGTAATGGGTTCCCGCTCGGATTGGGCCACCATGAGCAACGCGACTAAGCCTCTGGAAGAGCTCGAAGTTCCCTTTGCTACTGCTGTGGTTTCGGCCCACAGAACTCCCCAGCGCATGGTTGAATTTGCCAGCCGTGCCCACGAATCCGGTACCGAAGTGATTATTGCTGGCGCCGGCGGCTCCGCCCACCTGCCGGGTATGATCGCTGCTTTGACTCCCCTGCCTGTGATCGCAGTGCCGGTTGAGAGCCGCTTTATGACGGGTATGGACAGCTTATTATCCATTGTGCAGATGCCTCGCGGTGTGGCGGTAGCAACCCAGGCGGTCGGTGCTTCCGGTGCCTACAATGCAGGTTTGATGGCTGCGCAGATGTTGTCTTTGGCTGATGCGGAATTGCAGAAGCGCCTGATCGCCTGGCGTGAGCGTCAGACCGAGCAAGTCCCGATCACGGTTGAGTGATAGGAGATCGTTGTGAGTAAGAGACGAGTTGCCATTATTGGCTGTGGGCAGTTGGCGCAGATGATGGCTCAAGAGGGGCAGCCCCTCGGAGTGGAGTTCAGTTTCCTGGCTGAGACCGGTGAAAACACCGACTGTGTGAAGGGACTGGGGACTATCGTGGAGATGGAACCGGGACAGGACCCTGAGGCCTTGTATCAGGCACTGGGACGCCCGGAAGTGATCACCAGTGAGAGGGAGCAAGTGAGTGTGGATTTGCTGCGCTCATTTCAGCCCTTCTGTCCGGTATATCCGGACCCGCATATTACAGAGAAGGCCCAGCACCGCTTGCGTGAGAAGCGAGCACTCACAGACGCTGGCCTGCCTGTTGCACCTTTTGCAGCAGCACAGGGTGAGAAAGAGCTGCGGGAAGCAGTCGACCAACTGGGATATCCGGCGTTTATTAAGAGCTGTGAAAATGGCTACGACGGCAAGAACCAATGGTGTGTGAAGAGTGCTGCAGACTTGGATGCTGCCATTCCCCAAGCTGGAGATCAGGAGTGTGTGGTTGAGGCTGGGGTGAATTTCGCCTGTGAAGTTTCCATTATCGGTGCTCGCTCGGCATCTGGCGAAATCAAAGCCTATCCGCTGACGGAAAACCGCCACCGCAACGGCACCTTACTGCTGTCCACCGCTCCCTACGACAACCCGGAGTTGCTCAAGGCCGCAGAGGGTTACCTGGCGACCCTGCTGAAAGACTGGGACTATGTGGGTGTATTGGCCGTTGAGTGTTTTGTCAGTGAGAGCGGCCTGATTGTCAACGAAGTGGCACCGCGAGTTCACAACAGCGGTCATTGGACCTTTGTCGGCCCTGAGGCCAGCCAATTTGCCAATCATATCCGCGCGATACTGGATATGCCCCTGGGCGATACTGCCTGCCCGGTGCCGGTTGCGATGGTCAATATGTTGGGGGTTGATGTAGCTCCGAAGCAGGATAACGATGGTGTTTGGCTGTACGGCAAAGCACTTCGCCCTGGGCGCAAAATGGGTCATGTCATTTTACAGGACCCGGATATGGAGCACCTGCGCCAGCGCAGCGAAAGTATGATTGAAGAACTTTACGGCGAAAAGATTTAGTGCTTACTGAATATTGCGCATCGGGTTCTTGAACTTGAGTTTGTAGCCGGTACCCCGCCACATGGGAGTGCCGGCTCGATAAGCCGCCCGGGCAATCATATGGACACCAATTGGCACTGTAAGTAATAAGAATAAAATAGCGGCTATGGCCCTGGCTGTTACCTGAGCGTCACTAAAAAGAATTGCTACGCCCGCCAGCAATAATCCGCAACACACCGTAGCCCCTTTTCCCGATGTACTCATTCGAGTGTAAAAGTCCGGCATTCGCAACAAGCCCAAAGCGGCACTGAACCCAAAAAAACTGCCCACCAGAATTATCAAAGCGATAAAAATTTCATCAAATGTCATCACGATCCCTATGGCTGTGGGTGACTGTGCGCGAGCCGCTTTTTTCAATAAAACGGGCAAAGGCCACACTCACTAAAAATGCGACCAGGGCCAGGGCGATGGCAGCGTCCAGATACACGGGTTGTCCCGAGGCGATTGCCAGTAGTGCACAGTAGGCTACCGCCAAAATATTGAGAACATCCAGGGCGACAACCCTGTCTGCTAGGGTGGGGCCCAAAGCGATACGTAGGAAGCACATCACCAGGGCGAGTAACAATAGAAAGGAGGCAATATTGATTGCTACTGTGACCAGTGGCGAATGAATATCGATAATTGTGAGAAACATCAGGAAACGGCCTCCTTAACCCGTTTCTCAAATCCCTCCCTAATCTCCTCGCGAAAGGTTTCTGGATCACTGACAAACATAGTATGTACGATTAAGGCATCATTGTTGGGTGTGACATCCAATACCATAGTGCCCGGTGTCAGCGAAATTAAGTTAGTGAGAATAAAAATCTGGTTTCTATCGAGCCTCTCCATGGGTAGCCGTACGACCAGGGGCCGGCTTTGCAAGCGGGGCGAAAAGACTTCATAGGCTGCACGCAGGCTGGATAAAACAAGCTCCTCGATAAAGAAAAAGAATAAATGAGCCAAACGGGGCAAGCGGGTAAAGTAAGTCTGTGCCCCGGGTAATATAGGTGAGACTCGCAGTGCCAGAAATCCGATCAGAAAACCAAAGAAGAAATTTGCCATGGAAGCATTGCCGGTCAGGGCCGACCAACTGATCGCGAGCAATAAATTTAATAGAAAAATACGCATTTCTATTTATCCATCCCAAAGTTAATGAGTGGTACCTGGTAACACGGCGTTCAGGTAATCATCAGGCTCCAATAACTCTCCGGCAGCCCCCAGGGAGTATTCGATAAAAGGCTCGGGAACCAATCCCAAAGCCAAAGTGATTAATGCCAGTAACGCGACTGGTAACAGCCGCTGGAAGCGCTCTGCGCCGCTGAGGCTATATAAATTTTTGCAGTGCTCCTGGGGGTGTGGCTTCCAGAATGCCTCTGCCCATATTTTACTCATTGAAAACAGGGTAAGCGCCCCGGTAATCAATGCGACTGCAGCGACGATATAGGCGGCCTGGTCGAGACTTGCTTTAACTAATAGCAGTTTCGCCCAGAATCCAGATAATGGTGGGAACCCCGCCAAGCTAAATGCGGCGATAAAAAAGAAAGTAGAGAGAAGTGGGCTGGCGCGATATAAACCACCAATTTCATTGAGTTCATAACTGCCAGTAAGGCGCTGGGCAGTACCGCTAATCAGGAATAAATTTGTCTTTGCCACAATATTGTGGACCATGTAGAACACAGATCCGGCCAATGCTAAAGGGCTGTTCAGTGCTAATCCCAATACCAGGAATCCAATCTGGCTGATGATATGGAATGCGAGTATCTTGCGGAATTCGTACTGTGCTGCTGCGCCCAAAACACCCGTCAGCATGGTGAGTAATGCAGCTCCCAATAAAATATCCCGGGTGAACTCCAAATCATTGGGAAATATTAAAGTAAAGGTGCGAATTAGCGCATAGACGCCGACTTTGGTCAGAAGACCGGCAAATACAGCGGTTACAGCGACCGGTGGAACATGGTATGACGCGGGCAACCAGAAAAAGAGTGGAAATATTGCCGCCTTAATTCCAAAAGCGCAGATAAAAATAACTGCCAATGTCGAAATCGCGACGGGATTTTGTACCTCGGCCAAAGAAATATGCAGCTGCGCCATATTAAGGGTGCCGGTGAGTCCATAAAGCAACCCGATAGAGGTCAGCATCAACAGCGTGGATACAAGGTTTAATGCTACATACTTGATGCCACCGTCCAGCTGTATTTTTTCACCCCCCAGTACCAGTAGCGCGAAAGAGGCAATCAGCATCACCTCAAACCACACATACAAATTAAATAAGTCACCGGTGATAAAGCTACCGCTGACACCGGCCAATAACAGTTGAAAGAAACTGTGAAACCCAAGTTTTACCCGTTTCTCACTGATATCTGAAATGGTAAATAGAGAGACACACAAACCCACGATGGCACTCATCAACAGCATTACCGCGCTGAGCCGATCGGCGATCAATGTGATTCCGAAGGGAGCCTGCCAGTCTCCCATTTGCCCAGCCTGAGGGCCGTGGCTTTCTACCAGGACAAGGATATAAAGGTTAATGCAAAGGGCGGTAAGGCACCCCAATATCGAAATACCAGAGCAAAGGTATCTACGGCCTCGAGCGGGAAATGTGATTAACGCCGTGGCGATAGGGATTAGGAATGGCAGGGCCAATAACCAACTCAAGTGGTCTTCTTCCTCTTGGGTTTCACAGGCTCGGCAATACGCATGCTATCCACATCCAATGTACCCAGCTCACGGTAAGCCTGGGCGATCAGGGCCAGGGCAAAGGCCAGCAGGCCGAAGCCAATTACGATCGCAGTTAGGATCAGGGCCTGGGGTAGGGGGTTGGCAACGATAATTTGTGGGGCTTCCTGGCCCTCGGGTACCAGGGGTGGTGAGGCGCGAGTCAACCGCCCGGCGATAAAAATTGCCAGGTTAGCGGCATTGCTAATTAGTACCAAGCCAAATAGATAGTGCAACAGGTGGCGGGCAAGCATCAAATATACGCCTGTAGCAATCAGAATACCGACGACAACGGCGAGGGGAGACTCCATATCAACTGGCCTCTTCCAAGGCAAAAATGAGTGTGAGAACGGCTCCGAGTACCGTCAGGTAAACCCCAATATCAAAAAACAAAAGATTGCTGATAATGATTCCGCCATCTTCCTTGCTGCCTACTATGGCAAACCACTGTCCGGAAAAGGGACCGTCTCCCCAAAATAGAGCCATCAATCCAGATAATCCGGCGATGACAACTCCCCAGGCGGCGAGGGTCCCTGGAGGTATGCGCAGAGCACTTTGTGCCGCCTCCATCCCCCAAGCCATGGCAAACAGGGCAAAAGCAGAAGCGGCAATTAATCCAGCAATAAATCCGCCTCCGGGATAATTGTGTCCACGCAACAGCATATAAATGGAGAAGACCAAGATCAGCGCTACCAACACACGGGTCGCTGTCTGTAGGATAATAGAATTCACTGCTTGCCCCGTCTTAAATGATGACCGAGTAAGGTCACCGCAGCGACAGCTGCGGTAAACACCACAATAATCTCCCCGAAAGTATCCAGGGCCCGGAAATCCACCAGAATGACATTGACGATATTGCGCCCATGAGCCTCGGGTACAGCAGCTTCCTTGTAAAATTCACTCACTGGGCTCTCGAATGGGGTTTGCAGAACCACCAGAATGCTAATAGTAAATAAAAGGCCAACTGTGGCACCGAGCAGTGCATCCCTTGGACGAAAGCCTTCCTTCTTGCCGGGAGTAAATACGGGCAGACGCGGAAGAATCGCAGCAATTAATACTAAATAGAGTGTTTCCACCAGAATCTGTGTAATGGCCACATCCGGTGCACCAAAGAAGAGGTAAATTAGAGCGATACCCACACCGAGAGCGCCGAGAGCGCAAATGGCAGTCAGAGGTTTACGCGCAAAACCCGCAGTAAATGTACCTCCTACCGTCAGCAGTATGGCTGCCCACTCTTTTAAATTAAGTCGTGGCGCAGTGTATTCCAGTGAGAAGTGGCCGGTATGAACAAAGGCATAAAAAAGGGCCATCGAGAGCGTAACAAAAATGACTGTGAGATAACGACGCATAATTCCATTTTGCAATATGCGTGTTTGCAGTGCGGCAAAAGCTTTTAATAGTTCTAAGGATTTATCCCACAGTAGATCGGCGCTAGTTGGCGCATGGGTAAAGTCCCAGTTTAGCCAGGCACGCATACGTTTTAAATTGACATACATAATCACCCCGAGCACAAAAGTAAGAATGCTCATCAGGAGCGGAATGTTAATACCGTGCCAGAGTTTCAGGTCGATGGTTTCCGGAAGGCCAAGTATCGCTGTCAGTGCCGGTTCCACCAGTCCGCCACCGACTAAGTCCGGGGCCAAACCAAATGTGAGGCCGAAGGCGCTTAAAACCAGTGGGCTTATCCACAAACCAGGAGGTGCCCAGCGAATACGACTGGCATCTTTGGGGGGAGGGCCAAAGAAGGGTTTGATGGCCACCATGCCGGCTACTGTCACCGTTACCGCATTGGCAAAAATTGCTGCTGTGCCCACCAGTGCGGGCTCTGAAGCTACCGCCAGTGCACCTTCATATTTAAGCTCTTTACCAATAAATCCAAGGAACGGCGGGAATCCTGCCATGGATAGGGCTGAAGCCAGTGCAGCTATAAAAGCAAAGGGCAATAATTTCGCCAGACCGTGCAGCCTGGTTAAATCCCGGGTACCTGTTTGCCGATCGATAATGCCCACCACCATAAACAGTGCGGCTTTATAAAAAGAGTGAACCAGCAAGAAAGTAATTGCAGCGGCGACGGCAGCTGAAGCATCAGAACCCAGAAACATGGTGATAGTGCCCAGAGCGATCACGGTGGTATAAGCGAGGGCCAGTTTCAGGTCTGTTTGACGCAGGGCGGCCAATGCCGCTACTGCGGCAGTGGCAATACCGGTGCAGGTTAAAATCCACTCCCAGTATTCAGTGTGAGCCAGTACCGGATGTAGGCGCGCAAGAAGGTAAATACCGGCTTTGACCATAGTGGCGGAATGTAGATATGCGCTCACCGGTGTTGGCGCCGCCATGGCATTGGGCAACCAAAAATGGAAGGGCAGCTGTGCCGACTTTGAGAATGCTCCGATAAGTACCAGTATCAAGATAGGAAGATACAGTGAACTGGATTTAATCTGTTCCCCTTTAATTAACAATTCTTCAAGATCATAGCTATCGACAATCTCTCCCATTAATAGGAAAGCAGTTAGTAAGCAAAGCCCCCCTAAGGCGGTCACTAGTAAAGCCTGTAAAGCTGAGCGTCGTGCAACAGCACTGGAGTGGTTAAAGCCAATCAGGAGGTAACTTGCGACCGTCGTCACTTCCCAAAACACAAATAAAGTAATGAGATCGGATGCCAATACCAACCCCAGCATTCCGACCATAAAGAGATAGAGATAGAGGAAGAAACGCCGCAATAGTGGATTGCCGCGTAAATACGCAGCGGCGTAAATGGTGATAAAAAATCCGATACCGCTGATTAATAAGGCAAATAAAAAGCTGAGGCCATCAATATAGAAGCGTAGGGATACGCCAAGTTCTGGAACCCAGCTAATGCCAAAAGAAAACTCTCTACCAGCGGAAATATCGGGCAGATGAAAAAGCAGTGACAAGGCGATAATGGCCGGAGGGATCGGAGAAAGCAGGGAGATCCATCTTCCTGGCGTTTTTTTATCGCCATTGCGACTTTCCATGTCGCCTTCTGATTCCATTATTTTATCCCTGGTGACTCGATGCCTATATACAGCAGTTATTCACTGCCAAGTTAGTAGTTTAGGTGTAAACCAGAGATTGTCGCTTTTAGGGTGAGTAGTCTTGTGCTTGTGAATATGAACATGCCGGTTAGATAGAGTTTAATGCCTATTACGAGAAGCGGTATCTTAGAGCAGGTTTACAGCCCAAAAAGAATTAGTCTGTTGATAGATCACCTATTATCGAGGCAAGTCGAACCACAGTGCGATAAGATCATTTTCTGAAGCGGTTAATTCTATTTTTTCCCGATAAACTCCCAAGCCATCTCCCGCCACTAGCCGGTGGCTGCCATTGAGTTCGGCATTACCAGTGATGATATGCAGATACCCTGGTCGCTTTAGAGTATCCAATTTTAAACGTTCACCAGCGCGTAATTGGAGACGAAATAAGCTGGCATTCTGATGAATAGTTAGTGAATTATCGCGTCCATTGGGCGTTACAAATGGAGTTAATGCTCCAGTTTGAGTGATTGCCCTTTGTTCATAGCTGGGCTGAATATTTTTCCGGTTAGGTTGAATCCAGATTTGTAGGAATTTAAGGTTTTTAGTCTTTGAGTGGTTATATTCTGAATGAGTAATACCTTTACCCGCACTCATTCTTTGAATTTCGCCAGCGGGAACGACAAAGTGATTACCCTCACTATCCCGATGCTCGATAGCACCTTCCAAAATATAGGAAATAATTTCCATATCCCGATGTCCATGGGCGTCAAACCCGGCTCCTGCTTTTACTGTGTCATCGTTGATAACGCGCAGTGCAGAAAAACCCATGTGTTTTGGGTCGTAATAGTGTCCGAATGAAAAGGTATGTTTGCTGTCCAGCCAGCCAAAGCGGGCTTGACCGCGTTCATGTGATGGTCTGAAGTAATACATAGCAAGCCCCTATTAGTGCAGTAAGTAGAATGTTAGGGCTATGATAGTCTTCTGCGATATAAAGAAATATTGGATAAAAAGAAGCTTATTATTCGTATCAATAGAATACTCAGCCTTCCTCAGAGGTGGGCATATCTAAAGTAAGTAATCGAAGCTCGCCAATAAACTCCCTCGCCACGGGGCCTAATTTATCCTGGTCTTTAAAGTTCAGGTAAAAACTGCTGGAGCGCACTCCGCCATTTTTCAAGGGGAGTCGATTTAAAGTGCCATTCTCGAGTAGTGTTGAGACCATTGGCAAAGGCAGCCAGGCGAACCCCAGCCCCTGTACAATTAAATCCACGGATGCCCGTAAACTGCCCACTTTCCAGCGTTGCTCTGCCCCCAGCCAGCCGGAATCCCTATTGGTCTGCAGTGCGGAGTCCCGCACAATAATCTGGCGATAGGACTTCAAGTCTTCATAGCTCAGCTCGTATCCCAGCTGATGTAGTGGATGGTTCTTATGGGCTACAGCCACAAATTCGATACGACAAATCTCATCGTTGAGGGCATTCTTCATGCGGAAGGCGGAAAGTCCCAGATCTACCAGCCCCTCCTGAATCAACTCATTAGTGCCGGATAGTACGGTATCAACGATATCAATATTCACTTGTGGATAAATTGCGGAAACTCTCTCCAGAGCCTGAAAAACGACACTTTGGGGAAAGGCGCCATCTACGGCAATGCGCAGCTCGGATTCCACTCCCCGGTTAAGGGAGCCGGCAATATCCTCAATACGTGAGACTTCATCCAGCAGGTATTGGCCCCGGCGTAGCATTAAATTACCGGCTTCAGTAATTACTACTTTTCTACCCGAGACTTCAAACAATTTCACGCCGAGAGCAGCTTCCAGATTGCTAACTGCATTGTGAATACTGGACTGGCTTTTGTGAACGTGGGAAGAGGCCTGATTAAAGCCGCCGGCATCTGCGACAGCTTTAAACATTCGCCACTGTTCCAGAGTGGTTTTTTGCATCTGGGTACTCTTTGAAGGCTGCGAAGGGCTGTTCCAAGGTTTAAGGAGCCTGGGGCAGCCCTGAATATCCTGACTGGCCCAGGCTGGATAGGCAAGGGTTTTTAGCTGCGGTTGTGAGAGCTGTTGTAATCGATTTCCGGCCCTACAGGTACAACCTGGGTTGGGTTGATCGATGTATGGCTAAAGTAGTAATGACGTTTAATATGGTGGAAATTTACTGTTTCAGCAACTTTCGGCCACTGGTATAGCTCGCGTACATAGTTACGCAGATTAGGAAAGTCCTCCAGTCTCTGGCGGTTGCACTTGAAGTGTCCATGATAGACAGCATCAAAGCGAATAAGGGTAGTGAACAGTCGCCAATCTGCCTCGGTAATTTCTGTTCCGACCAGATAGCGCTGTTCCCCTAAAATTTTCTCAACCTGGTCTAAAGCAGAGAATAAATTATAGTAAGCATTCTCGTAGGCTTCCTGGGTTGTGGCAAAGCCGCAGCGATAAACTCCGTTGTTTATATTCTCATAGACCAGTTGATTAATGGTATCTATATCCTGCTGCTTCTCTTCGGGGAAAAAGTCCTGTGTATCGCCGGTAATGGTATTAAACGCGCTGTTGAACATGCGGATAATTTCAGAGGACTCATTGCTAACGATACAGTTTTTTTGTTTATCCCAGAGTACTGGTACCGTCACCCGGCCCGAGTAGTCAGACTTGTTACGAGTGTATACTTGGTGCATAAACTGATAGCTAAACAGAGTGTCCCCGCTGCTACCTTCGTCGACGTTAAAGCTCCATCCCTGATCGAGCATATCGGGGCTTACTACCGAAACATCGATATGCTCTTCCAGTTTCTTCAGCTTGCGGAAAATAAGGGTGCGATGGGCCCAAGGGCAGGCCAGTGAAACATACAGGTGATAGCGGCCGGACTCCGCCTTAAAGCCGCTGTCACCACTGGGACCTGCACTGCCATCAGCAGTCACCCAATTGCGCAGTTGCGCCGCTTCGCGCTTAAAGCTCCCACCGGAATTCTCGGTGTCGTACCACTGGTCGTGCCACTGGCCATTGACTAACAGTCCCATTTTTTACTCCACAATCGGTATTTTCTGGTCCAGAGGAATTTATTGCTTGGTGCTTTTGCGGTGATCCAAGCTGAAACGCCCGGCGCCATGGGCTGCCACTACCAAAAAGCCGCCGGCAATCGCCAGGTTTTTGAAGAACATCAAAAACTGCATCTGATTGCCCAGATTGTTATGGAACAAGGCAGCAGTAACTAAGCTAAAGCCAGCAAACGCCAAGGCGGTCAGGCGAACCTGGAAGCCGGCGACTAGTGCGAGCGCACCACCTATTTCAAATAGAATAACAAGCGGCAGCAGAAATTCTGGCAGACCGCCATAGGCTAGGTACTGAGCACTGCCCTCATAATTTTGGATCTTGTTCATTCCCGCCAACAGGAAGATCGCCGCCAAGCTGATACGGCCAGCCAAGTCAGCACTTGCGGAAAACAGGGAGCTGCCGTCGATATTGGCGCTTGTGGATAAAGTGGATGTGCTCATGGTATCGCTCCTAAAACTGTGAATTTTGCGCTACTCAGTAGTCGCTGCTGTGAGTAAGAGGCAGTTTACAGAGGATCGATAGAATGAAAATTGGTTAAATTCGACCAAAACATTCGAAAAAATAGAATGGTTGTTGAGCCTATCTTATCATTAGGTGCAATAGGGCCTTAGTTCAGAAATGGTAACCGATGCCCACTGAGTAAACCCAAGGGTCGATATCCACATCGACATTGATGCGGTCGTAGTCGTTATCTTCTGTACGGAAGCGAATTTTGGCCTTGGTATCGATGCTCAAGTACCAGATGGCCGCATTAAACAGCCAGTTGCCCTCTCGTCCAAAGGCAATATCTATGCCCACTTCCCCTGCCAGGCCCCAGGAATTGCTCAGGTTCAGGGATGCTCTTGAGTCTGCACCCAGGGCTGTATCGAAGTAGTTTTGTGCCGTGCGGCTGATATCTTCATCGAAGAAATGGGTGTAGTTAATTCCCACACCAATATAAGGCTGTACCCAGGACTCGGTGCATACCGGATACCACTGTAAGCTGAGGGTTGGTGGAAGGTGCTTGATGTCACCCAGGGATACCCGCCCCAGTGGATCACCGGTATCCGGGTCCGGTAAACCGCGAACATCAAGATCGTGTCGGAAAGGTACAGCTGCCAGTAATTCCAGCCCCCAATGGTCTGCAAATAACCAGGTACCAGTGATGCTAGCGGAGTAGCCTGTATCCACGTAGACCCGGGTGTAGTCCAAGGGGGTGCCATTTAGGCGGAGTCTGCCAGAGTCGTCGTTTGGATCGACCGCAGCAGCGCCAACGCGAACGATAAAATCTCCCTTTTGATAGTCCGCCACGGAATGGCCGTTGAGCAATAGTGCCATGCAAAAAACTATTGTCAGATTGATTCCTTTCATGTCCAACTTTCCAGAGATTCGATGGAATATAAGTAGGAGAACTGATAGGGGTAGGAGAACCCTAATCTACTGCCAGATTATTAGTGTAGATGTCTTGGGGGACTGGGCATGTAGATAACAAAAGCGGTGGCGCAGTATTTTATTGATATAACTCTAAAGATCTATTCTGGGAAAAACTTCCTATTTCGTTAGGAAAATATTTCAGAAGAAGAGTAATCATCGAATCGGTTAATCTGTTGGATGAAATTGCCCTGTATTATTGAATGTTTTTAGGTTGAAATCTCATCAGAGACCATTGATCAGTGTAATTTTCCTATTGCGTATTAAACACCATCAATGATCATATAAAACGGGATATCAGAGATTTAATAATATGCTTAAGATAATACAGGGAATAATGCAACTCACAGGGCGACTATCCCCCAAATTATCAGCAAATATAGCGATGTATATAGCCTCCCGGCCCAGGCGCTATCCAGATTCGGAACGCGAGAAAGCGCAGTTAGCCCAAGCCAGGAAGATTACCTACCGGGGTGCTTTAGGTACAGAAAATACGGCCTGGTCCTGGGGTGAGGGCCCGGTAGTGATTCTTTGCCACGGCTGGGAGGCCAAAGCCGCAAAAATGGCCACTATGGCGATGGCAATTGCCGAGCAAGGCTTCCAAGCGGTGGCCATAGATGCTACTGCTCATGGTCACTCCGGGGGAAAGGTTTGTAATTTCGATATTATGGCGAAAGATATTTATTCTCTGGCCAGTCAGTTTTCGGAAATATTTGCCGTCGTCGGCCACTCGATGGGTGGAATGATGACAATGAGAGCACGGGAATTTGGGCTTAAAGCTCAATGTTATGCTGTACTCGGCTCACCGAGTGCACCTCTGCCGATTCTTGAAATTATGACAAATTTGTTGAAGGTAAGCTCTGAAACTACAGAGATATGCCAAGACAAGATTGCCGACCAGATAGGATACTCTTGGCAGGAATTGTTACAGTGTAAAATGTATACCCCGGAAGAGACTCCGCTTCTGATGATTTACGATACTGAAGATGATGAAGTGCCGATCTTTCACGGAGAGAGAATTCACAAAACCTGGCCAGCAGCGGAGATGATCAAAATTAGTGGTGTGGGACACCGGAAAATAGTCTGGGATACCTCGGTAGTAGAGTCTGTGACGGATTTTTTGGACTACGAGAAGAGTAAAGAAAGCACAAAAGAAGCTGGTTTAGCCAAACTTGTAAGCTAGCGAATTTACTGTAAATTAGTAGGCATAGCGGAATTAGGTTGCCCTAATTCCGCTTGAATATTTTTTTCAAAGCTGCTGTAGGCTACCCTATTGTGAGGGCTGGTTATAAATAAGCTTATGGAAGCCGACAATAAAACCGAAATTATATGACTGATGGGGTTCTATCTACGACATACCTTGCCACTCATTTTTTTATCGCGTAAATCAGCCCTCAAACAATGATAACCATTGCTCTGAATCCATAGTTATATCTTTCCCATCTTTACTGTAAATCGCATCAGCCAGGGCTTGCTTGTGCGCCTGCATATCGACTATTTTTTCTTCTACGGTATTCTCACAGATAAATTTATATACAAAGACTGGCTTGTCTTGGCCGATTCGGTATGCGCGGTCGGTAGCCTGGTTTTCTACTGCAGGGTTCCACCAGGGATCGTAGTGAATGACCGTATCGGCAGCGGTAAGGTTTAGGCCTACACCGCCGGCTTTTAGGCTAATCAGGAATACAGGAACATCGCCATTCTGGAAAGCGTCAATCGCTTCCTGACGTTTGCGCGTGCGCCCGGTCAGTTTTACATAGGGTATTGCCTGTTCTTCAAGGGCGGTTTCAATCTTGCCCAGCATTTCGGTAAATTGGGAGAATAAAAGTATCTTGCGGCCTTCCTCCACCATCTCCGGGAGCATATCCATCAGCGCTTCCAGCTTGGCCGATTGTTTAACCTTTTTTGCCTTGTCCAGTTTGACCAGTGCGGGGTCGCAGCAGATTTGTCGCAGCTTTAATAGGGCATCCAAGATTTCAATATGAGAGCGATTTAGACCTTTCTTCTTCATCAGGTCCCTAACCCGCTTCTCCATCACTGAACGCACTGTCTCGTAAAGCGCGGCTTGGGCGGTATCGAAAGTCACCCGTTGGATAATTTCTGTTTTTGGGGGAAGTTCTGTGGCTACTTCCTGTTTAGTGCGGCGTAAAATAAATGGTGAGATCCTCTGGTTCAGAACTTCCTGCTTGTACTCATTAGTCTGCTTCTCAATGGGGTTCCGATAAAGGCTATTGAACCTTTTCTGGCTGTGTAGAAAACCGGGCATCAGGTAGTCAAACAGTGCCCACAACTCGCCCAAGTGGTTTTCAAGTGGTGTACCTGTCATGCACATTTTGTGCTTTGCACTTAGGGTACGGAGTAATTGTGCCGCTTTCGATTTGGGGTTTTTTATAACCTGAGCTTCATCAAGGATCAATAAATGAAAGTCATGTTCTTTTAATATTTCGCTATCCCGCACAATAAGGGGGTAGGTGGTTATAACCAGATCTGATTCGGGAATTAGGGGGAAATCCTCATGCCGGTTACTGCCGTGAAGTAGTAGTGGCTTTAAGGTTGGGGCAAAGCGATGGGCCTCGTTAAGCCAGTTACCTACCAAGCTGGTGGGTACAACCACCAGGGCAGGCTTGGCCAGGCGCCGGCTCTCTTTCTCTTTGAGGATATGGGCCAGTCCCTGCAAAGTTTTTCCCAGGCCCATGTCATCGGCCAGGATGCCATTCATATTGAGTTTACGCAGGTATTGCAGCCACTCAAAACCCGTTTGTTGATAGGGGCGTAATTGTGCCTTTAGGGCCCTGGGTGGTTTTACGCTTTGCGGGCCTTTTTGCAGGTTTTTAGCCAGCGATTTTAAGTCTTTATTGCCCTGCCAGGCTGAAGTTGCATTAGGCAGTTCCGGAACAGCAAACCTGGGCACTTTGAGGCTTTGGGACTCGCTGTCATACCACTCCTCTAAAACTGCGAATAAGTTGTGAAATAGTGCACTGGGTAGACGGATATACTGGTCTGAGCCGAGGGGAACCAATATGTCTTCTTCGTCTGTAGCCACATACCCCGATTCCAAATATTGCAATAATAATGGTGCTAAATGAATAGACTGCCCTTCAATATCTACAGTTGCACTAAGGGAAAACCAGTCGTTGGAAGATTGCTCTGTTTGCCATTCCCAATCTTCAATCTCGTGTACTTTTAAAGAAAAGTTATCCTCGAATTCGACTATCCAGCCAGATTCCTCAAGTCTTGGGATACCCTCATTGAGGAATTCATGCCAGCGCTCAATAGGAGTTTGGCCTGGCCCACTATCGGAGAAGAATAAAACGGGTTCACCAGTTTCGTCCGCCCCCAAGCTAAATTGCCACTGCAAGAGATCCTTCAGTACGGCGGCTTCATGTTTGAAGTCTCGCTCTACTTTATATAGTTTATCTTTTTGGGGGTAGATATTAGTCTCAGGACGATTCTCTGTAAGAATTTCTTCCGCGCGGATTACTACCGGACCATATTTAATAAGAAAACTTGCTGTATGGAGACTTTCAGCCCCTTCTCGAATAGAAATTGAGTTAAGGGTTAATACCGGCCGTAACAAATCATCTACAGGTATGATGGGCACCGACTTTGGCGTGGGTAATTGTTCACTGCCATATTGTTTATTGAGGAAAGTAATAGCATTGCCTATTTCATCTTTAGAAATGGCGGGCATGGTTGTAAAGTCATTGAGCGCTTCCCCATCCACCGGGCTGATGATGGGACCAATGATGTCTTCCTGTGGTGAATAATAGCAAGGTGGTTCGGTAGGTATGAGCTTCCAATCATCGGGGAGGTCAGGTACATCTAATTGCAACTGTGCACTACTCTTACTTTCCTTCCAACTTAGTTCCAATTTAACTGCCTCTCCCCAATGAATCGGGGTTAGGGAATCGATATCGCTGAAGAAACGTTGACTAGCGAGTAGGTTTCTCAACAGCATTGCTCCTTCTTCTCCTGAAATGCTCTTTTTGAACGAGGACTGGGAAAGCAGTTGTTGGAGGCCGAATATTTTTTGGTCGACTTTTGAAGTGGCGAGGCTACTGTTGATATGGAAGTATTCGCGCTGAGGCGCTCCATAGCCGCCTTTCTTGAGGCGTCGAGCTGAATATACGCTAATTCGGGCATGAGCTGGGGTATATTGATCACTCCAGTCCAAGGTGTATAGCAGGTCGCGATTAGATGATGTGTCCTGCTCGGAGTCACGATATTTTTCTTTTACACCTTGTTGCCAGTTGTCCCAAGTACGACTGACTGATGGTTCCCCTAATGGACGTTTATGCTCAGCAATTACCGCTATTAGCACTGCAGCTACATGTTTACAGTTGTACCCTACTGGACAGGAGCATTCTCCATCAATTTCAAAGGTTCCCGAAATTGGATTTTCAGTTAGCGATATATACTGATGGTAGTGACTAGAGTAGGAGCCTTTCACTTTCCCGGTGATCGTTTTACCATCCTGAGAAATATTGAATCTTTCGACAAAACCATTCCGGAAGTAATTTTTCCCTCTAGACAGGCTATTAGTGGGAAGTTGATTGGAAATACTACTGAAATCGATAGGGTTGTTCATTTTTGGGTTGTGTAATGACTACTGGCTGGCGGTTGAGGTTTGAAGAATATTCTTTGCTCTAATAATACCCTCTTTTAAGGAGCTTAATTCACTAATAGCTAAGGGATTTCTGAATAAATTTATGTCGATAAGGAAAAAAGGCTGCCTATTGAGGCAGCCTTTTATTTGGTAGGAATCTCTGGTATTGATAGGCCGCCCCCAGCATACACAGCCCCACTAACATACAAACGACTATCTTCTGTATTAGTGAGAAGTCCTGCATATCCCAGAGCACAATCTTCAGTGCAGCTATGCCGTAAATAATTAGTGACAACTTAAGTAACTTCTGGGTTTCGGGCTTTAATGTCTGGAACAATAGTAGGGTTGCATGGACAACGAGAGCGAAGGAAACTGCCGGTAGCCACATGGCATCAAATAGCTGTGCTAATAGAGCTACGTAAACAATAATCGCGGTAACATGCACCAGCCACATATTTGCCATTCGATGACCAGACCAAACAGCTCTCGTAGGCAGGGTTTTGTGGTAAGCCAACAGGACAGCGATGCCAAGAGAGACCAGGTTATAGGCTCCAATCCACTCTGCATTGTGCGATTTCACAATGACAGCTCCGACTTGAATCAGTGTAATTAATTCAAAAATACCCAGTGTCAGCATGTAGAAGGGCGTAAGCTGGTTGCGTACTGGTGCCAGCTTGGGTTGGCTGAAAAAGAGGCTTCCAAAATAGAGCTGGGTGAGTAGTAATGACAGGACAAAGTCATGAGTTAAAGTGTAACTGACAGCTATCAGCACTGCCGCAAAATAGTAGAAGGCCATCGGGAATACAGGCTTCAGTGCCCAGTGAATAGCATGCTGCCACTCCCTACCTGCGGGGTATCGCTTTAAGCCCTGGCCAAGCCATATGAGCCCTATGAAGCTGGCGACTCCCAGTATTAGCCCCTCCATCGCCTTGCCCTGCCAGCCGACAAACTCTTGTAGGAGACAACCGCCGATAGTGATAAGGCTTGCAGCAGAAATCAAAATGCGAACTTCTTGTTTTAGATGTTCCATCCGCAGCCATTTGTAGAGGAATAGGGCAATACCACACGAGAACCACATAGCAACAGTGAAGTAGTCACTGGCCTTATACAGTATGGTAGGTAAGGCAATAATGGGCAGTAAAGCGTAAAAGAGTTTACGCAGTGCCAATGCCAGCTTCTGCCCTGGTGATTGTATATTCAGCTGGTGATAAAGCTCCGCAAG
Organism: Microbulbifer maximicatervae (SeqCode); assembly: GCF_052467225.1. Taxonomy (NCBI): domain Bacteria; kingdom Pseudomonadati; phylum Pseudomonadota; class Gammaproteobacteria; order Cellvibrionales; family Microbulbiferaceae; genus Microbulbifer; species Microbulbifer maximicatervae (SeqCode). The sequence continues at coordinate 1,401,250 of NZ_CP174303.1, forward strand.
CAACCAAAGTCCCAGGAAAGCTTCAATACTGGCGATTTTTCCGTAGGGGATTTGATCGTAGAAATGAAGGTTGCCTACAACCGATGCACTGGCTAACAGTGGGACAAACAACAGAAGGTAATGCCAGAGACCGAGCCACTCGCTAAATGCTGAATTCATGCGCTGGCTACGCCAGATCAGGAAAGTCATTGGCAGTGGTGCCAGCAACCACATCCCTTGCGGCCAGATAATACCCACCGATAGCAGGAAGCTCGCAGATAAAAGCAGTCCGAAAGCATTATCTGCGATATAAGTGAAATGTTGTTCAGCGGGAGTGATTTTACCGGCACTACGGCGTAATAGCTGGGTGAGCGCAAAGGCCCCAGCACTGAGGGTCAGCCAGTTAGTCCAGCCTGCACTCACCTCTAAGGATAATAGTAGTGGAGCAGGAACCAAGCTCTCAGCCACCCATACGAGAGCTTGCAAGAATAAGGTTACGCCGGCGAGGGCTAGAGCGATATAGCCCTCACTTCGCACGCTGACAAAACCAAAATGTATTCCAAGGTAAATCAGCAGGAGGCCCTCCAGGCACCACACAATGCCCAAAAATTCAGGGCTGCAAAGTGCCAGAATTGCCAGGCCTGTTAACAAGCCCCCATGGAGTAAAGCCATTGCGAGGATACTGCGGGCCGAGGCACTATTAACATCGTAGCCGAACAGGTGGCGTGAGTAGATGGCGAGCGCGGCCCAGGGTATTAGGTTGAGTAACCAAACCACACCTAGTGCATTAGCAGTGGGTGCTAGAGACCAGCTAATATGAATAAATAGCACCAGGTTTGCTACCAGCAAACCGAGGCGCCTCCTATCCATTTCCTTGCCACTAAGCCCACCCAGTATGTAATGGGCAAACCCATAGAAGAAACCATGCAGTATCAGTAACAGACCCCAGTTTGAGCTAGACTCGCCCAAGTTTGCGACTGAAAACTCGAACATCCCTGCGCTGAGCGCCATGGTGACCACTGCCAGCTGAGGCCATTGAATCAACTTGGACAAACGCAGCATTGCGAGCGCGAGTACCAACAAGTAGCTGAGATAAATAACTGCGGATGGATCAAAATGATTGGCCACCAAGGGCATCGTGGCTCCACCCAGCAGAGTCACCATGGAAACAACCCGGGTCTCGAATAGTAGGGCGAGTAAATAAGCAACTCCGGTAGTTACTACAAGCAGCCCCACGCCGATGGGAATCGGAACCAACTGATAGTAAGGCCCGGCAAAGTAACCACATAAGTAAAGCAGTATGACCCCGAGAGCGATCAGTCCTGAGCCGTAATCCGCCATGTTGGGCATGCGCCGCCTGAACATTACTCCACCAGTAGTAGTCGCCGCTGCTACCAGGAAGCCTAAAGTCACTTTACCTACAGGACCAAAATAGGCATTGAAAGAAAACTGCAACAGGTAAGCAAAGCCAAACACCAGCGCCAGGATGCCGGCAGCGGTCATAAAGAAGACAGGAGCCTTCCCTTGGCTTTGGTAGTGCCGGTAGAAACTCATCAGGGAGCCCCATACTCGGCTAATGGGTTCCAGAGCAGGTTCCAATAGGCTCGGTAGCTCTTCAGATAGCCATTTGGCCTGTCTACTAGGCTTTCTGGCTATATTAGGAGCAGTGGTGATAGTGCTTACCGGCTGGGTTGGAGTTTCAGGAAGAGGGGGAGTAGCCTGCTCTGTCGACGGAGATCTGGAGGGATGAGTACCCATTAATTGGGATAGCTCATCTTCAGGCTCATCCACTGCCGGGAGCTGACTTGCTAACTGATCCCTAGTATCTTGCTGTATCTGCGCTTCTAGAGCCGATAACCGCTGTTCGAATATCTCAATGCGACGGCGATTGTCTCGCTCCAGCAGGGCTAGTTCCGCGCGAAGTGATTGCAGTTCACTTTCCATATATCTTTCACTATTGTTTTTAGTGAGATTATCTCTCGTTACGCTCGGCTACAAGTATATGTAATCAAGGTTTTTGAAAGACCTTTTGCCAGAGGTTAATCGCACAGCTATCTAGTTTCAGGGAGTTGTTCACGCAATATGCCCGAATAGCCAAATGAGAACCCTATAATGGGTAACGAAATCGATACCTCAAAGTGATATTGATTGTTAATGATTGATTTGCCTGCGACGATCCTGGGCCTTAAGACTGAGGGAATTGGGATATGAAGAATAGAAACTGACTGTGGGGCCCAAAACCAGTTTCCTTCCTCTATGGAAACGCCAAGTCGGATATTAATTATCCCTGTTTTTTCAATCCAATAACCAGCTTTTTCTCTTGTCCCTATAGGTACAAATTCTGAGGTCATCGAATGGCTATTTGAGAAAGTACGAGACCAGATTAATTTATGCTGTGTGTGCTGAATATTTACTGAAAAAGGAGATTCCCTTGTATTTTGTGGGACACCCAGCTTTCCAGCAATTCGTTTGCCTATAATTCCAGCTAATCCAGAGCCGAACTGAACTTTAACTTCCCCGGAGAGCTTTGCCCCTTTTGTATGTAGGCGTTGTAGTAGCGGGTTTAGCTTGTTGAAGTCGGGGCCAAACCAGTTGGTGACGGCATTTACCATACTATTTTGATTGCATTGCAAATTTCTCAATTAGTATTGGGTCTTAGTTGTGTCGTTTCACGGTAGCGTGCTAATTCGTTCAGAAGCCACCTCTGGGATTCTTCTTTAGGCTTATCGGCACACTGAATATGGTAGAGCTTGCCACTAAAGGTGCTTTTGGTTGCACTTAGCCTAATAAAATCCTCCGCGCTATCAATTTTGTTGGAGAAATACTTATATTTCTTCTCCATATGCTCCACTGCTTCCTGGCTGGTGTGCTCACTATCGTTGCGGATAAAGGTACACTCTGAAGCAGAGACAAACTCCATTAAGTGGTTTATTTCGTTGATAGGGGTATCTGCCTGAGCCAGGATGGAGGACATACTTAGCGAGATAATAGTAAGTAAAGTTGAGAGACTTTTAACCACTTTTCCACTCCTTGGCTATGGAGTATCAGGGGAGTTTATCTGCGGGCCAAGAACTGGCATAGGGTCAAGAGGGGCTCTATACCAGAACTATATATCAAAGTCAGCAGTCTGGTGCTTTAAGCGTTCTTAGTGACTACCACTTTTGCAGCGCACTGTACGCTCTTGCTAGCTTCCTCTCCAGTAATTTCAGAAGATTCAGTCAAAATTTGTGAGACGGTAAGTTCAGAGGCAGAAATCACCTCCATCATTTCCTTCTTGCAGTTGGTGATGTTGATTGCATTAGAGGCAGTCGGGTCGTAGCTGATTTTGTGAGAAAAGTCTCTCTCTTCTTCACCATTACGGCTTCTCTTGATGCTTTGGAACGCCTCTTTACCTGCATCTACAGTGTCCCCGATAACGTTGCCGGGCTGAACCTCGAGTTTCATACAAGAAGTGGTAGCAAGGGCTAGTGTAATAATGCTCAAGAGATTCTTCATTTCTTTTTGGGCTCTGGAAATTGTAGTTTTCTTTAAAACAGTACAGTGTACTTGGTTAAGGTATTTTACATGAGGAATAACAACGAGTCCTACAAGTGGCCTTTATAACAATAAGAGTAAGTGGTTGCCTGCCTGTTTAATGGTCTTTTTGGTTGAAAAACAGTCTATCAATTGAATTATTGCCGCTGAAAATACCTCTCTGATTGAGGTTGATAGTTTTCAAAAGTGTTAACTGCAGGATATCAGCTACTTTTTCCATACGCTGGATTTTGAATAATAATACAGGTTAAGTTATATCGTGTTGATATATGGGCTAATATTTTGAACTATGTGTTTTTATTAGTATCTGATGATCTCTGAAATATAAATATACTAAAAATAAATGGCACCATTGTTATGTTTCGACTTTTATTCTTAGCTTTAGTAATTTCCGCTCTGTCTTGTTCTGTTCTTGCTGAGATGCCAGTTGTCAATGGAGTGAAAAATTGGCATTCGGTTAAATTTAAAAATGAGCTGTTACTAAATTTACACCTCTATTTATATGAATTAGCTAGAGATAAAGATTTACATAATGATTTAAAAGAGGGGCGAACTCTTTCTGTTGAGGAGCAAGAGATTTTTGACCTTGTAATTGGCGAGTATAGGAAATATGGCGCTGGCAAAAACATACATATCATCAGGTCTAATTCTGAGATTTCAGATTTAACTGCGCTCTTGTTATCACATCACGCCGTTAAGCAAGGTTCTGTGGAAAATATTCTATATACACATTTAAATAACCTCACAACTATTTATAAAGCCAAGTTGTGGCCGGTTCATGAAGCGAGAAATCTTAATTGGTACCAGAATTTGAAAAGTAAACTTGATGTTTATGGAGATAGGGTTTCTAGTAGCTTGGAAAAGCTATTTGATGAAAAGCTGGTTCTTGATGAGCATACGGTAAATATTGTTTACAAACCTGGAATGCGCCAGGGCGCTACCACTTCTGGGAGAAGTTTTCAAACGATTATTAATAGTACCTATTCAGAATATACTGACTGGTATGCGTTTGAGATGTTTTTCCATGAAATTTCTCATGCTAATGGAGTAGGTCGAAATAGTAAGTTGCAGCGAGTCATTAATAAAGAATTTAGTCGGTTGGGGCTGGACAATCATAATGGAATTTGGCATCCGATACAGTTCTATACCGTTGGAGAAATAGTTAAGAAAGTGATATTCGAGGATGACTCTGAGTATGTACCTTATGCCGAAATACGTGGCCTGTATAGCGGGCACTGGGACTACAAAGTACTTCTTGATAAGTATTGGAAGCCTTACTTGGATGGAAAAGTTTCTATGGAGGTTGCGATAAGTAATATTGCGGTAGCTTTATCAAAGAAGGCTGCTTGATCTTATACTAATATAAATAAGTAGTAATATTGATGGTTTCACGGTGCCTCAAGATACTTGTAAACTTGAGGCTTATTAAATTCTCGGGTTTTACCTTTTACCTAAGGGTAGTTCGGTCTACTCATCGTCCTGATGATATAAATCTATTTTTTTAGGGTGATGAGTGTTTGCATAAGATAAAGGTATAGCTTTAAGGCTTAAAAATATTACCTCTTATGAGTAGTCTGGAAAAAGAACCCCAGAGAATAGAAATCTCTGAGGCTATCTATTTCTAATCAATAGGCGCTTATGCCTTTTGGCTAGCGCTGATAGACTTTAGAAATATTTATAGAAATGCCACTTACAGCTAGCAATCCATAATAATCGAGCCGATCCTACACCAGATCACTGCTGGTAGAGAGGATAGTCCGTATATCCTACTTCGGTGCCGCCATACATAGTTTCCGGGTCAACCTGATTGAGTGGCCATTCATTGCGGATACGCGTGGGAAGATCCGGGTTGGCAATAAAAGGTCGGCCAAAGCCAAAGATATCTCCATTACCTGCGTCAAGCACCCGCAAAGCTTTTTCGGGGGAATACTTTCCTGCATACATGATGCGCCCGCCAAAGATTTCACGTACTTCTCGATAGAAATTCTCAGGCAAATCAGGTGCATTATCCCAATCCGCCTCGGCCAATGACAGATAGGCAATTCCAGCTTCATTTAGCAGCTTAATAGCTTCGATATAGGTCTTGTGGGGATCACTCTCTACCAGACCAAGGTAGACTCTGTCCTCATCGGTACTTTCGAAAAGCGGTGCAAACCGAACACCGAGCCGTTCGCCACCAACTTCTTTTGATACCGCTGCAACAATTTCTTTAAGGAAGCGCAGTCTGTTCTCTAGGCTACCACCATACTCATCATCGCGATGATTGGTATGTTCTGAAATAAACTGGTTCACAAGGTAACCGTTGGCACAGTGTAGCTCAACGCCGTCGAAGCCGGCTTCCATGGCGTTGCGAGCAGCTTGGGCATAGAGTTGAACCAGTTCTTTAACTTCCTCTGTTGTCAGCGCACGAGGCTCACTGGGTTCAGCCAGGGCGCCTTGTCCTGGGCCTGTCTCGATAAATACCTTAACAGCGTCTGCGCGGATAGCAGATGGCGCGATGGGTGCTGCATTGCCAGGCTGTAGTGAAGTGTGGGATACACGCCCAACATGCCAGAGCTGGGCAAAGATGATACCGCCTTGATCGTGCACGGCTTTGGTCACTTTTTTCCAGCCTTCGATCTGTTCCTTGGAATAGATTCCAGGTGTCCAAGCGTAGCCCTGGCCCCTGGGTTCGATTTGTGTGCCCTCTGTAACCATAAACCCAGCACCAGCACGCTGTGAGTAATAGTTAGCCATCAAGTCATTGGCAATATTGCCAGGCTGACTACTGCGTGATCGGGTCAGGGGTGGCAGAACAATACGGTTTTTCAGGGTGTAAGGGCCCAGGTTGATCTCACTGAATAGTGACTCGTTTTTCATAATGACCTTCCTGTTAAAAACTGACTGCAGTGAGTGTTTGAAAAGACACAGGTAAAAAGCAGCGGTTATAAGGGCAACTGAATAGCTCCAGCCAGTTTTGGCTGTGCCTTGTGATGGTGGGAATACTAGAGGTGCAAGGATACAATTTGAAACAACTACTCTTTGTCTTGGTTACAAATATGAATGGTATAAGCCGCTTGGACCTAAAACAGCTACGTATACTGGAAGCACTGCTTCAAGAGAGAAACCTATCCCGGGTAGCTGAAAAGGTGGGGTTAACCCAGCAAGCGATAAGCGAACAGTTGCGTAAGCTGAGAGAAGTGTTTGATGACCGGCTGTTTATCCGGCAAGGCAACGGTATGGTGCCTACCCCTGTTGCTGAGCAGCTGGGAGGCAGGATCAGTAGTATTTTGAAGGATGTAGAGTCACTGCTAACCCCAATAGCGTTTGATCCGGCAACTTATAGAGGGATTTTTAGTATTAGTGCCACGGATTACGCGATTCAATCGGTACTGCCCCAGCTATTAGAGGTTGTCCGTAAATCTGCCCCGGAACTTAAAGTTATCGTCAGGGACTTTGAAACAGATAATCTCAATCAGTTAATGGTTGCTGGTGAGATCGACTTAGCGCTCACATTTCCTGATTTCATTCCGGATGACCTGCCATACAAATTGCTATTTGAGGAGCAACATGTCTGTATAGCGGGAAAAAAGTCCCCACTGAAGGGTAAGTCATTAACATTGGCAGATGTAGCCGAGCTTCCGCAACTGATCATTTCACCATCACGGGCAAACCTCAAAGGATCACACGATGAGTGGTTTGCGATGCAGGGGCTAAAACGCAATATTGTTATGTCGATACCCAGCTTTTCTGCCGCCCCAGATATTATTGCTGCGACAGACACAATTGCGTTTTACCCCTCAAGACTTCTACCCAATAAAAAAGTTATTCCTCTTAAGTTGGACACGCAAACACCAAAATTTGAGGTTATAGCAGCATGGCATAGTCGATCTAACCATAGCCAGCTTCATATGTGGATGGTTGAACAGCTTATGAAACTTTTTAAGTAACCATGCAATTTAGTTGATAGAAAATAAGAGTAATATCTTGAATTAAATCGCGGTTGGGAAATAAGATGGTTTATAGCTAACCATCTTACTTTTTAAAACTAAAACAGGCTGTATTTCTATTCCCGTAAGAATAACTCCGCAACTTCCTTTTTAGCGGCAACAACATAGGTAATCATTAGGTTTTCCTGATTAATATCAGTCAAATAATCGATATCTCTATGCACTGCTCTCAAAATAGAAAAGTTACCGGTGTCGAGGTTGTAAGACCACAGCTGGTCATCTCGATTGATTGAGTAAATCAAATTCTCTTTGATCACAAACCTTTTTTCACTGCCCTGATTAATCAGCTCTTCAATAAGCTGGTCTTCCGCAGGGCCGGGCTGCCAGAAGCGGTTCATATGATCCATATAGATCAGCCGGCCATCCTCGCTTCTTTGGGCCCAGTTAACTTGGGTATCGTTGATAATGCTTACTTCAAGATCATCCAAGTTTACTTCTGCAAACTTTGTAACACCTTTCACCGTTAGAGTTAACAGTGCGAGGTTACTCACGCTATCCCACTGGAACAGTCGGTCAACTGGATGGGCTAGTGAGAAGGTTTCTCTGCTATCGTCCAGGGAGATCTTAGTCAGTATCTGATTGGCACTCGCCAGTATGCTTTGGCCGTCGGCAGACCAGTTAATGCCGTAGATATTGGTATCCATTGGAAACTGACTGACTTGCCGTAAATCGCTGCCATCAGTTATCCACACCTGATCTTCACCAGAGCGCCTGGATGTAAATGCAATCAGGTTGCCATTGGGTTGGAAAATGCCATCATCTTCCCCCAAAATCGACCGTGTTGTGCTTGGGTAGAGTTCGCTGACATCTTCGTCCGAAGGTGTTTCGATGGACTCAGATTGGTTAAGCGGTATTGATGCAATGTCACTATCGTATCGGCCCTTAATCAGAAGTGCCCTCTGCCCATTTGGGTGGAATTCCGGCGAGCTGGCAGACTGATCCAGGGGTAAATCAAGCTTACTGACCTTTCCATCATAAGTGAGAGAGAAGAGTCGCCGCCCTGTGCTAAAGATTAACTCATCTGTAAGCGGCGAAAAGTTAGGGGATATGCTCCTGCGCTGAGGTATTTCATCTGGGTAATCTACCGGATGGCTGGATAGAAGTGCCCCCTTGGAATCCAGCATATCGATATAAAGCTGGCCATCTTGATGATGACTGGTTACGGCTATTAACCCATCAGTGATTGAGTAATCAAAATAGGCCAGGTTTCCACTCTCCAGGTCATAAAGAACTCGACTGGCATTATCCTTGACTGAATAGTTGATCAACCGCCAACGGTCAGTCTCTTTGTGCAAAATAGCGAGATCATTGTTATTTAGCCATACCGGGTTCTTAATCGCGGAATTTCTACAGCGCATTAATACATTTGGCTGTTGTGGGCTGGCTAATGCCTTTTGAAAATCCAGGCTTACCAAGTTGTAACAAGTATTTTGGGTTAGCGGTATGGTGCAGTCTTCTTCAGAGATAAATACCAGTTTCTTGCCATCCGGTGATAGTGTATGGCGGCCATAAGTACCCCATTCTGGAGTTAACTCTGTTTCCTTCTGTGTATGAATATTTCTGGCCCAGATTTTATTAACGCAGAGCTTATCTAAGTAACGATTAAATATAATATATTCACCGTCAGGCGAATAAGAGGGGCTAAACTCTTTACGGTCAGTTGCAGTTACCGCCTGTAATCGATCAAATACAAGCTGAGAGCTTTGCTCGGGCGGAGAGTGTTTAAATATAACAAATACTAATAATACCAACCCGACAAGTGCAAAGATTGGAAATCGATTTGGTTTGATCGTCTGGGTTTGGTGGTTTGGATTAACCGGTGTTATATCTATTTCATGCTCAGGGGGAGTAGGGGAGGGAGCTTCCTCTTCCGGTGCTGTCTTACCCTGTGGAATAGAATCACCATCTTGCCAAACAATATCGCATTCCAGGCTATAACCCTGTTTCGCATGGGTCCTAATATAAGACTGCTGCTTCCGATCTTCCCCAAAGGCTTTTCTAAGTTGCGCAATACTTCTTTGCAGCGTATTGGGTGTGACTATTGTATCCGGCCAGACCTCAGACAGTAGCTCATCCTGGCTCACCACTTTTCGCTGATGTCTTGCTAAGTGGGTTAAGACAGCAAGGGCTTTAGGGGGGATAGTTTGCGAGTGCTCATGTCGGGTGATCTGGTTTCTAGATAAATCAACAAAGAAGTCACCCACCCAATATTGTGAAGTCATTGATGTATCTACCTGAACAAAATATGAGCTAAATTTTGGCAATGGATACTAGCATAAACCCTGATTACAGCTAAAGCAGACTTTGTAACTTGTTGATAAATAAGCACTTTATAGCAACAGAACAAAGTCATTCAAAAGTCAGGGGCACTTCAGGTGTTTCATAGGCTCCTTGTTTAGATTGAACGCTTCTCCGATCACATGTAACGGTATAAATACTGATATGAAAAAGCGTTTACTAGTCGCCTTTCTCCTGTTGCTACCTATCGCTGCCCTTGAAGCCGGTGAGCATAAAGCCCTGGAGTTATCCACAATCCAAGTGATACCCATTCAGGACTCCAGCAATAACAGGGAATACGAGCTGTATATCAAGCTGCCTGAGAAATATAAGGAGAGTGACACCAAAAAGCATCCGGTTATTTATTATACAGATGCTTTGTGGGCGGTTGAAATACTGTCGGCCACCACAGAGTATGCACTGGAAGATGCAATTTTGGTGGGCATTGGCTGGCGGAAAGGTATGCCAGCTGATGAAAATGAATGGTCGAGTCGATATCGGGACTTTAAACCAGCACTACCCTCAGATAATAAAGATAACGATAAAGAATCCTTTAAAGGAGAGGCCCATCAGCATCTCGCCTTTATCAGAAATGACGTTATAAAGTATATTGAAAGCAATTACCGCGCGAATCCAGATAATCGGACATATTTCGGTTACTCATTTGGTGGTCTCTTTGGAGTCTATGCCTTAATAAGTCAACCGGATACTTTTCAGAACTACATTATCGGTAGCCCATCAAGATTGATCGGCACTTATATGGATTCTCGTCTTGAACTAGAGCCTAACAAACCATTGATAGAACTACCAAAACAAACCAATGTATTTATTGCCTACGGCGCTTTAGAAAAGGAGCTGGGTGCGACGGTAGAAAGGTTTGTTAGTGAGTTAAAGAGCCAAAAGCTGGCTAACTTATCCATAGAACCGGTGGTTATTGAATCGGCTAATCACACAACGGCGTTTCCAAAGACTTCAGTGCGCAGTATTTATTGGCTTGCGGATAAAGTGAAACACTAATCAATAGTATATCGATCCATATTAATAAACCGTTAAAAATTAAATATAGGATATAAAATGCTTATCAAGAAGCTAATCACAATCGGGCTAACGTACGGGATATTTACTACTGTAAGCGCAGGAGACCTACAGGCACCAGAAGTCAATATGGCCGACTATAGTAGCGACCTCACAGGCCTGGAGAGATCAATACCAAAGCTTAAAACAGCATTTATAGATACAGCCCCAGCGGATAGAAAAGACGGTATTCCTGTTGGGGAGATAGATGTAATCAAGGAGAGTTTGCAACAGCTGGCACTAGAAATAGCAGACAACCAACATACACCCTACGACAGCTTGCTAATTGCTCAAAACAACAAACTGGTTTTTGAATCCTACTATTCCCTTGGTCGTGTTAATTTTCCGCACCCACAAGCCTCTGCCAGCAAGGCCTATACAGCCCTGGCGATTGGGCGGGCGATACAGTTGGGCTATTTAACCATGGAAGACTTAGACAAGCCTGTCACTTCCCTCCTGAAAGGGCTGGATAGGACGAAGCTTGTTAAAGGCGCAGACCTTGTGACATTGAACCATGCCATGAGTATGCAATCTGGAATTCGTATTGATGAAAAAAAACGGGATGCCTTACTGGAAAATCCAGAGCATTTGACAGGAAAAAAGCTGGCCCAAATCTATTTAAGCCATAGCAAACCGATAACCTCAGAATCGCAAACCTACTTATACCAAGGCTCAGACCCAATGATTGCAATGTTGGTGCTGGATGCTGTTGTTACCGGTTCCGCGAGCGACTTTATTAAAGAAGAGCTACTGGAGAAGATGGGAATCGACAACTATCACTGGAAGGAAGCCGTCAGCGGCGTGCCCCAGGCAGGGTCAAGAGCCATGATGACATCGCGCAGTATGGTTAAGTGGGGCACCTTGGTACTCAATAAAGGCAGATGGAATGGCGATCAGTTAATCCCTGAAGCGTTTATTGCTAAGGCCACCGGAAAAGTAGCTGTTCCCACAGATGATGAGTTCGATTATACCAACTTCTCCTACGGCTACTTCTTCTGGCGAACGCCCCTGAAGGTTGGCGATAAGAAATATATCGCGAAGTTTGGATGGGGCGGTGGTGGCCAGTATGTGATGGCTATTGAAGACCTTAATTTAGTGATTGCCGTCACGGGCCACAGAGATGATGACAAAACTCTGGGCTTGATAGAGCAACGTATTTTGCCGGCTTTTGCTTTATCAATTTAACCTCAAGCGGATTAAGAAAATGACTTACCGAGGATAGTCGCAAAAGCAGTTGTGGGCTCACTGCCTGGTATTTATAGCCACCTTCTTGAGGTGGCTATATTTCATGGGTAGATTGATCGATGATCCTACCCACCAACAACGGACACACCACTAAGCGACTGCTTGCTGGTAGATAGGTACTTCTTAGATTGCCAAGTTAAGTTTCTAGAATCCTCAATTACGGCCTTGTAATATTGCTAACCACTGCCTTTAAAGCCACATTCTAGTTTTACTGGGTTAACTTATGAAGTCACTGTCTCCAGAGTTACAGGCCGCTATTGAGAATGCCTACGATACCTTCGCTCGGTACCCACGTTCCGCACATGTCAGTGGTTGTCCATGCTGTATCTCAGAGGAAGACCATAAAGCGCTAAATAGTGCACCTCTGGGCGAACTTACCAGCAGCGATCTTGAGAGATATACCAATAAAGCTATGACCACCTGGGGTGGAGTCGAAGATTTCAAGCATTTCCTACCCAGGATTCTTGAGCTTATTGCCACTGATACGCCATTAACGGGTTATAGCGAGATAATTGCTGGCAAACTTGTATATGCAGACTGGAATATGTGGCTAGAGCCTGAGCGAAGGGCCGTGACTCTATTTTTAAACGCATGGTGGCAATCGGAACGCTGGGATGCTCGTAATGTAGAAACCTGCTTGGCCACACTTGATTGTGCAGGATGCGATATTTCCAAGCAACTGAGGGAGTGGTGGGAAGATGATTCCCCAGATTCCCGGCAATGCATCATCGAATTTTTAGCAAGCCAGGTAGATGTACTGACCCAGGGGAAGTCACCCTCACCCTTTTGGAGCGAAGAGGGCACCAAGACTTTGAAAACATGGTTTCACAAAGTTGTACAGGTGCCCGTATTACTTTCGCTCGCCTTGGAGCATCCCACCGACTCTGAGTATGAATTATATGCAATAGCATCCATGCGTCTCGGGAGCAGCGTTGCTGATACTTGGTTTGAAGAATACCAAGCCCGCTATCTTATTTAGAAATGATGAGAAGTATCCGTTGCTCAACCATTTCCATCGTCCACTTCCTGTTTCTTTCGGATACGCCTATAAACTTCCTCACGGTGAACCGGTAAGGATTTGGGAGCGATTATACCTACCCGCACCTGATTACCTTTAACTTCTAATATTGTGATTGAGACGTTTTCCCCAATCCTGAGGTTCTCGCCAGTACGGCGGTTTAAAATCAACATATTGGTTTCCTAATGAGACGCAAAGCATTGGCAAACCTCCCGCAAGGGGAAGGCCAGGAAAGTAAGAACGGTTACAGGTATTAGGAGGGGCGCGAGAGCGGTAGGCGTAAAAGAAGAAAAGGCGGGCGCTAGACTCCCAGTGCTTGGGGAATCGCCTCAGGCTACTGAATGTGCAACCTTTTATTGAAGACGAGTGGGTTTCTAGCGTACCATTCATGGAGCCACTTTGATAATTATGCTATCAATTTGGTTAGCTGGCCCCGGGTGTTGCCGCACCTTGGGTCAGCGCCTTTTACTGTCTCTTACGTCACGCTACCGTTCTCCTTTGAGAGTGGGTCTTTTAGAAAATTCTCGGTGTTCTTTTTTAGCTTGGGCGATTGGCTTGTAGAAGCCGGTTTGATCACTGCCCATAATCTTGATAAATATCTATCGATTCTACGCAGCTTTGACGCTGAAGAAAACTGAATAAAATCTAATAAGATTATTTGTGCGCCTATATTTTATTGGTTGTCTGGTTCTATATCTCACAGGTGATTGGTATATTGGTCTGTAGATTTTTTCTAGTTGATGTGATTTGTATTTTTAACTTGCTAGAATTTCTTGCGTCTTTGATGAGGTGGGGCGGTTTTATCAAAAGAGCTGAAAGGTGGATGATGAAAAGTGGAATTTTAATATTGCTGCTAGCCTCTTTTTCTATGATTGCGCAGGCAGGAATTCCTGACGTATTAAAAGCGGATAAAGCAGATTTTATGTATTCTCTACCGGAAACATTTGGTGATACGAAACTGTCTTTCCATGTGTCCAGCAACCAGCTTGCAGGTTTGACTGTTGCTTACAAGGACCATAATGTGCGTGCCCAAAAAGAATTACTTAAGGGTATATCTTCGCCTTCATGGGACTCTCTTACTGTGGCTTATGAAGATGTAGACGGTGATGAGGTTATTCAACACTTTTCCTTCTGTTTTTATGAAGAGTCAAAGTTAGGCACTGGTAAGCAGCCGAGATTTATTGTCTATTATGTCTATGAAGAAAAAATAGATAGAAGAATTATTGATGATTTTAGTTCACTGATGGCGGGAAACTGTTGGCCAGTTTTATTGAGCCGCCGAGAATAATAGCGCTAGAGAAACGGATAGATGAAAGGCCGGTAATAGCTGGCATTGGACTCGATGGTGAAAACAACTTTAAGTGCTGTTAGTCTTATTGGATTCTTCAACCCATTGTTGGTTAAAGCCTGCTCTTTTGGTATAGCCGATGAAAATATTCATTAGCTTTTCCATGCAATCCTCAAGGTCGACATCAATATCTGGTTGTCCATCGTTTTGATAATCTTTAGCTGCCTGATCTGCCATTTGCCAGAAAAACTGAATCAGTAGTTTAGTTTCTTCAGCTGAAGTGATATCTCTCTTGCCAAGTAGAATGTCTTCGGCCAGTTGGTTTTTTAGCTTGTGGGAGTAGTGAATTGCTATATCTTTGATGGCAAGTTCATGTTCGTTAAATTTCATCACTATGTGTAAGCCTCGATATATATTCTACTTTTTAAAGAGTTTTCGAGGTGTAGAGGAAGTTGAGAATTTTCGCTAGGCATTATGTCAGAAGGCTTAGGTAGGGTGATGTTAGTATTTTCAGAGACCATAAAAGTTTTAAAAGCAGCTTTTCATTATTATATGGTTCTAATGTTGAAGTTTAGGCATTATCAATTTCATCATCCCACTGCTGCTCATAACCCTTTTCGAAAAGGTATCCGCCAAAGCTGTTGTACAGCTTTTCTAGCCAAGATTCAGAGCTGGCCTCGCAAGGTAGCTCTGGCTCTTGTGCGGATTTCTCAACCATGGCCCAGAAGAACTTACTGAGATGAGTGGCTTCTTCTGAAGTGGTTACATATCCACGTTCTAAAATATCCATTGCCACTGAATCTTGCAGTAATTCAGCAAAAAACAGGGCAACGGTTTTCTCTTCTGGATAGCGATATTCGATCACGGTACTAGCCCGCCTGTCTTAATCCACCGGCCAGTAAATACGCACCAGAGGCATTAGTGCCCTGCCTTCCAAATCGAAGCTCTCATAGTGGCTGACGATTAAATCGGCCAGGTCATCTAGGTCCACCAGGGTGAGGGGGAAGGTGGAGCGGTCGGCTTCGTAGCGGGCTTCGCGGGTGAAACCGCCGGTGCTGACAAAAAGACCGGAATCCCCTTCCCGCAGGGCGCCGATAAAGCCGCGTATGGCGGGGGCACCCATGGAGCCATCGCGATGTTTCACTTCCGCTTTAATGCGCGGCTGGGTAAGTCCCAGGCCATCCGGAGAGGCGATCACATCCACACCGCGATCCGGGCCCTTGGGGGATACCTTGGCCTTAAAGCCCATCGCGCGCAGTATTGCCGCAACCAACTCTTCCATTTCCTCAGGCAGCAGTGCGGCGATCTTGTCTTTGATTAGTTCATGGCTCTGGGCCACGGTTTCGTCTTTGAGCTGTGTGCTATCAGTTTCTGCGGCTTCGTCTTCCTGGGGCGTTACCGTACGGCCTTCAAATATGGTTAGGAAGGCATCAATGGTTTCCTGGCTTAGGGAGAAGAGGGTGAGAGTAGAGCCGAGGGAGTTCTTTGCTTTCTGGGGCAGCTGGTCGCGGCTGACTTTACCGAGCCACTCCACCTTACGCAGGTTGGCGTAGTCACCGATAATATCCGGCTGGTAGAGGTATTCTCCTTTATCGACTCCCAGAAGGTAGTTACGGGTCTCCGGGTTGTAGCTCACAATATAGTCGCCAGCGGTAATCTGATCGCGGAACTTCAGGATCATGGCTAGGGCGTTGGCGGTAGCTGCAGGCTTGTCATTGCCGTAAATCTTGATGTATTCGTCCCGCAAGCGATCGGTGCTTGAGTACTGGCTAAGGTCTCCCAGCTGTGACCAACCCACTGCGGCAAAGCCTTTCTCGAAGTCTTCACTGTAAATACCACCGCGCCCGGCGCGGATCATCCATGCGTTGGACATACTTCGAATTCCTTATTTTCTAATTATTTAAACAGCTTTTGCGTGCAGTGCAGGGCTTAAGAGTTAGCAGTTAACAGCTTAAAACCCTATAGCGGTTTAACCTTCTATACCGGCAGGGCTAGTTGCCTTCAGCGCAGGTTTTTGATTTTGCATATTTTCTTTCTTTGCCCAGTCACGCTTGAGTAACTTGTCATAGGTCATACTGATATCCAGGGCAAGTGCTCTACCGGGGAGTGATTGTTCGTATCTTCCTGCGTGAATTTTATTGCGGGCATCTCTCACTTCATCAATTTGCTTCTTTTCTTCCTTGTCGATCAGGCCGTCTTTGTGGGCTGTATTAATCATTTTGATAAATTTTCGCTCTTTGTATTGATGATAGAGCAACCCCTCCAGTACTCCGCCAACCATAAGCACATAAGATAACCAGGATTGGCTGTTAAATGCGTTATCGGCTTCTTCAGCAAATTGGCCGAGGCGTAGCTGTAGGGCACTATTATTAATATGAGGAAATAAGAGCCGATAATCTCTGATGCCATTGTGGTAAACGGTTAACCAGCCGGTGTGTTCACCTAAATAAAACTGATGGTGCAGCGTCAATATTAGAGTGTTACCTTCCAGTACATATTGTGGTCGAAAGATCTGTCCATCAAGAGATAGGTCAGTATCCAGTGTCAATTGGCTGTGATGTACGGCGTAGGCAGGTAATAGGGGTAAGTGAAATTTTGCACTCTGTTGAGAAAATTGAGGATCGCCTACTGACTCATATTTGGGTGCAGTTAACCGGAATGTTGTGACTTCCATGTTAGCTTAATGCCCCTATCAAAATTGTATCGGCCATCAATAGTTGTTTGGACTGGGCTTTGTTTAGGGTGGACTTAAGCTGATCGCAGAGAATCATGAGCTCATCGACCTTCTTAACGATCTTAAGTTGTTCTGCAATGGGGGGTAGTGCTATAGGAAATCTGTTTACTGCTTTCAATCCTAGATTTTTTATTGTACTTCCTGTCGCATTTATAAGTGCATACTCTTTGAAGTATGGAGACTCTATGATTCGTTTAAAAAAAGGCTTAGAAAGTTTGTGGCCTAAGTTAAAATAGCATGCACTTTTACCAAGTACGATTGGTTCGCCGTCATAGAATGCAACTTTGCCAAGCGAGCCGTTTATTGAAACGAGTATAGTTCTTTCATTTAACGGCTTCTTGTATTTTTTGTATTCCTCTTTGTTCACTCGTTTCGTTTCAGGTTTTATTTTTATTGCACCACTATTTAAGTTGTTACCATTAATGAAAAAATAACTTCCTGTCTCGTCATAGCAGGGGGTTCCATGTAATCCATCACCTAGTAAGGTTATTACCTGTTGTAAGCGAGTCCACGACCAACCATTTGGTAATGTAAATGAGATTTCTTCATCGCCAATCTCCGGCAAGAGCTTTTGCTTCTTAATCTTTTTCTCTTTAACAAGCTGTGCCTTCTCCGCGGCAATCCGCTCTAGTAACACACTTGCCGGTTCATCGTTGGGATCTTGGGGTACCAGTTTGCCCATGACGGCCAGTTGCAGGATGGTTTGCTTGAGTTGTTCTACGGCGTAGTCGGTGGTGATTAGGGTGTCGAAATGTTCGCTCAGGCGGGCCCAGTTTTGCTTGAGTTCTTCGGCGTCTTGGGCGCTGGTTAGAGTTGCCAGCAGGGTATCCACCAGCTGTTGATGGGCGCCCAGGCTGGCTTCGGTTTGCTGTTCCAGTTGGTCGCAGAGGGCCATGAGTTGGTCGACTTTAGTCGTAATTTTCACCTGCTCAGTTATTGGTGGGACAGGAATTATTAGTGGATTGAGCTTGTCTAGTGAAATATTTGCGAGGTTGGTAGTTTGACTCGCACTATCAATCAGTTTGTTTTTTATACTCGGAGAACGAAGTACTGACATAAGATAAAAAGGTTCAATAACATGAGACCTGATTACACTCAAAAAACCACCAAAAGAGCACCTCTCCACGGGAATTGATGGTACATAGGAGACCTTGCCAACTAACTCTCTGCTATTTGCCATAGACATCAAGATATCTTTTGGCCTAACAATCTGCTCTTCCCGTTTAACAAAACCCTTATCTACATATAGTAAGTCATCCCATTCTGTTGAATCTTGAACATTAGCAGTTCTCAAACATGCGATACGTCCTACGTCGGGTTCACTTTTTTTCTCGCTAGCTGGAAATGTTATTCCTCTAATAATTGATACGTTATTTCCTAACCGAGCAAATTCCCAGCCATTTGGCAATTTAAATGGCTGATCCTTATCTGTGATTATGGGGAGCTGCTTTGTTTTTTTAAGTTTTTTTTCTTTTATCAGCTGCTCTTTCGCAGCAGCAATCCGCTCCAGCAACACACTAGCCGGCTCATCATTCGGATCTTGCGGCACCAACTTACCGCGCACCGCCAGCTCCAGAATCAGCTCGCGCAGTTTCTTAATGCCATATAGCTCTCTTTTGCTATTGCTGCCACGGCCCTGGGTTTTCTTGGCTTTAACCGCAGAGGTCCAGAGTTCCAGATTCTCAGTAATTAATTTTTCTGCACTCATTGCTGTTAACCCTCGCTCTTGCCAGTAAGGGCTTCGGATAAGATGCCTTTCAGCTGGTCGCGCAACTTTTGTATCTCTACTTGCTGCTTACTGTACTGGTCCAGCAGGGCATCGGGGTCGTGGCTGACTTCCTCTTCCTGGTGGGGGTTTTTGATATCCAGGTTGTAATTGCGCTCGATAATCTCGTCGATGCTCACTTGCCAGGCGCGTTCGTTGGCTTGGCGATTTTTGCGCTTAAGCTTGGTTTTCTGGCGTTTGCCTTCGCCCCACCAATCGACACACTCATCGAAATGGGCGAGCTGCATGGGTTTGGTTTTATTAAAGGCTTTTACCCCTTCGGGCAGGGGTACTTCGTAGTACCAAATATCTTTGGTGGGTGTGCTTTTCTCAAAAAACAGAATATTGGTCTTGATACTGGTGTAGGGGGCAAATACCGATTTGGGCAGGCGCACAATGGTGTGCAGGTTGCACTCTTCCAGCAGCATTTTTTTGATTTTGGTTTTTACACCTTCGCCGAACAGGGTGCCGTCTGGCAGTACTACGGCGGCACGGCCCTTGTTTTTCAATACCTCGACAATCAGCTGCAAAAATAGGTCGGCGGTTTCACGGGTCTGCATTTCGGCGGGGAAGTTTTTCTCGATACCGTCCTCCTCGGTACCGCCGAAGGGTGGGTTGGAGACCACCACATCGATATCTTCATCCCAGCTGGACAGGGGCTTGCTGAGGGTATTGCCATGCTTGATTTGCACTGGCACTTCTATGCCGTGCAGCAGCATATTGGTGGTACACAGCAGGTGCGGTAGCTGCTTTTTCTCTACGCCGCGGATTTGCTCCTGTAGCGTCAGCTGGTCTTCGGCGGTTTTTACGTAGTTGCTCTCTACGTGGTCGACAGAGCAGGCGAGGAAGCCGCCGGTGCCGCAGGCGGGATCGAAGATGGTTTCCCCCAGTTGTGGGTCGGTCATCTGCACAATAAAGCGGGTTACGGCGCGGGGGGTGTAGAACTCCCCGGCGTTACCGGCGCTCTGCAAGTCTTTCAGGATCTGCTCGTAGATATCGCCAAACAGGTGGCGTTCGCTGGAGTCGGTAAAGTCGATTTCGTTGAGCTTGTTGATCACCTGGCGCAGCAGGGTGCCGTTCTTCATATAGTTGAAGGCGTCATTGAACGCCTCCTTGACGACAAAGCCCCGGGGATTGCTGCTGATCGGCGCCGATAGGCCCTTGAGCTTGGGGAACAACTGTTCGTTGACGAACTCCAGCAGTTCATCGCCGGTAATCCCCTGGCTGTCGGCGGCCCAGTTGCGCCACAGGTATTTTTTGGGGATAGGGGCCCGGTAGTCTTCCTCCTGTTCAAACTTTAGTTGCACTTCCTGGGCATCAAAGATTTTCAGGAACAGCAGCCAGGACATCTGCCCGAGGCGCTGGGCGTCACCATCGACGCCGGCGTCTTTGCGCATGATATCTTGGATAGATTTGATGACAGAACTGACGGACATAGTACTTCTCAATCGTAAATGGCTGCGCTCGATGGCTGAGCGCAGCTGGGGTATTTGGGTGTTTGCTGGTCGGCCTTAGTGGCTAGGCGCTGAGGTCGTCGTCGCAGTAGAGCTGGTCTTCCAGCTCGTGCAGCGCCTGGTGGTATTCGCTTTTGCCGCCGAACTCTTTTTGGACAATGGTCATAGGATTGCCCAGGGGTTTAATCTGCGGCACCTTGAGTTCGGCAAAGCCCGATTGCTCCAGCTGTTTGATACCGGCATCGGCATATTGCTCGATCAACATATCGAGCACTTTTTGCGCAACGTCTGAGTATTTACTGAAGTAGTTGCGCTTCTTGACGTTCTCGGCCCGTTCGCGCCGGGTCAATGGCGGCTGATCGTATACGATGTGGCAGATAAGGTCGAACGGGTCCATATCTCGGCCCACTTCTTCCTCCAGTACTTCCCAGATCACGCCTTCTGTGGCGAGTTGGTCAATCACAGCTTGTTTCCGCTCGCTGTCTTTCCACTTGCGGGTGAAGTCGTCCAGGGAGGCAAAGCATTTGCTGACGGCTTTGCGGGTGTAGTCCTTAAAGGATTCGGTAACCAGTTTGCCGTCGGTATCGTAGTACTGCACGCGCTCAGCCATCTTTTTCACGGCGACGCCGTTGACCCGGTACTTGATAAAGGGCTCGTCCTCCTCCTGCAAATTCGGGTATTGGATGGCGTTACTGGAGGCATGGCCGGCTGCTGTGTTTTCTTCGCACTCCGTATTGGATTCGTCCGCTTGTGGCTGGTCTTCGATTTGGTTGAGTTCGTTATCGAAGGCGGGATTGTCTGGGTCGATAATCTCCGCTGGGTTAGCGGCTAAGACTTTTTCCGGGATGCCGTCGAAACGCTCGTCCGCAAACAGCTCGGTGGCTTTCTTGAAATCGAGGATGGTAAACCAGAGCTTGTTGAATTTTTCATCAATACGGGTCCCGCGCCCGATAATTTGTTTGAACTTGGTCATGGACTGGATGTTTTGATCCAGCACCACCAGCTTACAGGTTTTGGCATCCACGCCGGTGGTCATGAGTTCGGAGGTGGTGGCGATTACCGGATAGGCTTTTTTGGGGTTAATAAAGTTATCCAGCTGAGCCTTGCCGATCGCGTCATCGCCGGTGATTTTCATCACGTACTTCTCGTTCTTGGCGACCTGATCTTTGTTCAGGTTTACCAGGGCGCGGCGCATGCGCTCGGCGTGATCGATGTCGTTGCAGAAGACAATGGTCTTGGCCATGGGGTCGGTGCGCTTTAAATAGGCGGTGATCGTCTCTGCCACCAGTTGGGTGCGCTCTTCGATCACCATCACGCGGTCGAAGTCTTTTTGGTTGTAGATGCGGTCTTTAATCACTTCGCCATTCTGGTCCAGCTGGCCCTTGGTGGGGCGCCAGCCTTGCAGGTCTACATCCAGGTCTACTCGCACCACTTTGTAGGGGGCGAGGAAGCCGTCTTCAATGCCCTCTTTGAGGGAGTAGGTGTAGATGGGGGCATTGAAGTAATCGATATTCGAGACTTCGTCAGTTTCTTTAGGCGTGGCGGTTAAGCCGATTTGGGTGGCGGAGCTGAAGTATTCCAGGATCTCGCGCCAGGCGCTGTCCTCGGCGGCGCTACCACGGTGGCATTCGTCGATCACGATAAGATCGAAGAAGTCGGGGTCTACTTGTTTGTAGGCTTTCTGGTGCTCCTCTGGCCCGGTGAGGGCTTGGTAGAGGGCTAGGTGGATTTCATAGGCCGGGTCGACAGTGCGGCCGCTGACTTTGGTCATGGCCGTGTCGAATGGCTGGAAGTCGTTGGTACGGGTCTGATCTACCAGAATATTGCGATCGGCCAGAAATAAGATGCGCTTTTTCTTCTTCGCCTTCCACAGCCGCCAGATAATCTGGAACGCGGTATAGGTTTTGCCGGTACCGGTGGCCATCACCAACAGTATGCGATCTTGCCCAGCTGCAATAGCTTCTACGGTTTTGTTGATGGCCTGCAACTGGTAGTAGCGCGGCGTTTTGCCGCTGCCGTCATCGTAGTAATCCTGGGTAATAACCGGCAGTTGCTCTTCGGTGTAGCCCTTCCAGTCGCGGTACTTCTGCCATAGGGTCTCGGGGCCGGGGAAGTCTTGCAGGGGGATTTGCCGCTCAAGTGGGCCGCCATTGTCTAGCGCGGTCTTATCGTGAAATACAAAGCCATCGCCGTTACTGGCAAATACAAAGGGCACATCCAGTAATCTGGCGTAGTCGAGGGCCTGTTGCATGCCCTTGCCGATACCGTGCTTATTGGCTTTGGCCTCAATTACGGCCAGCGGTATACCGGGTTTGAGGTAGAGGACGATATCGGCGGATTTAACGGTTTTACGCGCACCGACTTGCCCGCGCACAATCACCTTGCCATCCCGCAGCTTGACCTCTTGGCGCAGCTGGTTGTGCCGGTCCCAGCCGGCTTGCTCAATGGCGGGGAGGATACATTTAGTGATGATATCCGCTTCAGAAAACTGCTTCTTGTCCATGTGATGCAGGCCTACAGCTGGGCCATGGGGGCCCATTACAATTTTTGAATGATTATTACGACTAAATCTATCACAGGATGGGCTTTAGGGGGATGTGGTGGGGGAGTTAGTTTGGGGGATGGTTGCTTTGTGGTTGTTTAGCAGAATTATTTACACCCTCCAGCCGGGTTTGTCCTACTCATTTGAGACGATACTCATAGTCTTTACCCGATACCATACAGGACCCCTCTTCGTACACTCTGACAGGTGCAGTGGCCTCTAATGATATTTGAGCACTGCGAGGAAGAGGCATTGGCTATCTTTCAGCGGACCGGCTACTTATATAGCATTTGATTCGGTATCAATATGGGTGGCGCTTTAATCTAATACTTTTGTGAGTGTTCAGAATTTTTGGGGTGAAAGCTTATGATGGTAGCAATAGTAGTCAGCTCAACACTAAGCCGATTTGTAAAGCTACCACTTTAAATTCTTGAGTAATTAGTATGGGCACTACTTAAGCCTGTTCACTCACTCTACGCCATACGTCATAGAAGCCTACTGATCGCATATAACCTGATATTTCATATTCGAGATCAGGTAACATTTCAAGGTTGCTTGTGCTGCCCATTACTTCTATTTCGTTTTCCTGATCATCATGAATAGAATCAACCACCTGCCAAATAAAGAGAGAAAACTCTTCTGCTTTACCAGCGCTACTTACCCCTTCTTCTAGAATTTTAATTATTGAATCATCTTTGTATGATTTTGCATAGTGAAGCAGCAAGTCTTCAATATGAGGATATCTTTTAAATTCAATCATAAATAAGCGCCCCCTTCTTTAATAACTGATAGGCGGTCTGAAATCCATTTAAGGTTGAAGACTAAATCTTCAATCCTAATTCTCTTAGTAACTGTTAGGAAATAATGTCCATCCCGTTCTTTATCTTTTTCAAATTTCATATGCTTTGGTAGGTCTGCTTCAGAAAGTACCCAGAAAATGTCTACCGGTTTTTTCTTTCTCGAGGCCATCTTATGAGAAAACTGTAAATTTTCCCATGTTCCAGAAAAGGAAAGCCCCATTTGGTCGTCTGGTAATACCCATCTTTCATCGGCTGAGAATTTATAGTCACAAATTCTTACACCCATAACCGTTCTATACCTACCCTCAGATCTTTCAGGATATATTATGGGGTCACTCCCACGGGGTGTCGGGCGTATTCTTACAGATTCTACTGATTCAATGATATCCTTCAAATCTGTTAAACATTTGTACTGCTTAACCTCGTTAATCATATTTATTCCAATAATACTTGATATTTAAACAGTTGTCATTCAGGGCGCTATTATTGTTACTCTGCCTAATGATGTAAACTCGTAAGTTATTCACTATTTCCTCGTTGAAACTATTTAGGTGCAAGAAAATAGAGTCATAGTGCCAAATTTAAATCCAATCAGCTGATAGCTATCGTGGCTTAGTGGTAAATATCGCGGATATCTTAGGCCTAGATTCTCACAATGACCGACACACTTGGCGATAGCTAAGGGCGCCAGCTGGATAAATGCCGAGTGCAGCTGCAATTATCCAAATGTCTTTGGATTTGATGCTAGTAAGGACTAAATTTTTTACTGAATAGTTCTGCCAAGTTTTCTTTAATGCCCTTTAGGTTCTCTGCATCGTTGAGTAAATCAGCCAGTCTGTCTTCATCAATTGAATTTTTATCAAGGGTTTCAATGTGATTTAGGTAGTGACGTATTGAGTCGAGAATTAGGGTTATGTCGGAATAGGGCAGTTTTAGGTTGAGGGTTTCCATAATTGTTTTCGTTTGTTGTTATCTATTTAGGGGTGTTGCTTTATAGCTCTTGGGATTTCCAAATCGTCTGCTACACCTTCTTTCAGGTTGTCTGGTTCATCAGGACTGTTCTGGGCTGCTTCATTGTGACGTTTTTCTATATCAGGCAATAGTTTTTCAAGTCGCTTCTCCGCGTCTTCAAGCGCTTTTTTTATTCGGTCGTTCATATATTTACCTCAATTTAGAAACACAGTAATCCGGCAGGGAAGCTTATGCGTTGTACTAATTTATTAGTTCACTGTGCTTTCTAGTAAGTGTGAGTTTTGGCCGAGATAGCTCTCATGATTCTGATTTCACCAGCTCCTAGCATAGCGGCATAGGCTTATGCAGAAAATAAAATTAGCTCAATACCCTTGAAGCCAAGTTTGTCGTTTTTAAATGGTGTGGATTAAATAAGATAGCTTTTTAAGCCAGTGTTATGAGCTATGGGCATACCATAAGATAAGATTACTAATTTCTAGCCTACTCTTTTACATGGCGCAGCAGGCATACCAATAATATATAGCAATGGTACTTCGTTAATTGCAGACACAACTCGACTTAAAACTGATTTGTGCCTGCAATGCAAAAAACTGTCTGCTAATGAATTTCCATTTACTTACGATAAAGTTGACAAAAGGCTGCTTACTTTTCGTTACTAATTTATGCACCACTACGGTTTGCCGTGAGGTACCGACGGTGCGGGGCCCAAAGAAGACTGGGCGTGTGCACCGTCGCAGAAACCGCATGGGCTGCCCGGGCGTGTAATGGCCGCCCGAGCAACGCGCAATTTACTCCGGTACTGCGATAATTAGGAACGACACGTGCGATTCGCTGTTTTCTTGAGTGTGCTTGCTGTTTCCCGAGTCGCCGTCACCGATGAGTGCGTGTGGATTGTGCAGTATGACCTGCGAGCCTGACGTGGAATAGGTTTCCGAACCTCCGCCGACTTGCCGGATGTCGTGGTCACTGCTGTCGTAGTGGACGCGATAGCCAGACAGGAACACTGCCGCGTCGCTTATAGGCTGGCCCATCTCGACAGGCACGTCATCACTCGTGTTTTGGAGGTTTGTCACGTACTTTGCGATCAGAGGGGGGCTCTTGCTCAGCTCAATGAGATTGCCATCAATCGATGCAATGGCATTGTTGCCCGAGTCATCGTGCATCTGTGCAGTCGATTGGATACCCACTTCGTAGTTGTTAGGAACCACGGTGGTTGCATCGAGCTCAATGGTGCGAACGTGGTGTGACTTTGGGGGTTCGCTCGGGTCGTTGTCCTTGTGGTACTCGCATGCCCAGCCTCCAAGGGCAGCATAAGCCTCTGGCTCATCGAGGGGAATGTATGGGCTGGTTGATTCATCGGGGATACCGGTGATGGTTCTCGGTAAGATCACACCGTCTTTGGGGCCGTCGACCACTGCGATGCACGACAATGTCAATTGGGAGGCTGAGGGGCTTAAACCTTTCTTCTGGCCGTACAAAGTGGCGTCAGGAGTGACGGTTAGGACGGCATTCTTGTTGTGAACCTGGGTGAGTGACAGGCCCAGCGTTTGCGTCTGGTGGTCCGTGCTTCCTTCGTACTTGAAGAACCAGTAGGTGGCGGCAACGATAAAGCTCGTCACTTCTGAGCCGTATCTGCTGAAGTCAAACCGGAACCTTCCGCCGTTTTCATCCAGCTGCTGATTGATCTGCATCATCTGAATATTCGGAGGCGCGGTTGGGGTGGAATGAAGCTTGATTGGCATATAGGCCCAGTCACCACCAATCTGAAGATAGGCGGGCGAATTCGTGTTCTTGACCTGGAAGCCGGGAATCGCGATGTCGACACTCCCTTTCTTCGAACTCAGAATCGAGATGATCAATTGAAGGACCCAGCCAAGCGGTACGAACGCCCACCAGAAGGGGAGCTTCGCTTTTGTTTTCACCTGAATGTTGAGCACATCGTCGTAGGCGTTGAAGCTTATCGTCGCAGAGAGCTTTAGAGTCTGGTAGACCCACAGGGTCATGGCCCCACGCTTCACTCTGATGTCGGCACTGATAACAAGATCGCCGTCGTTGTTGAACGCTGCTTGGAGGTTATTTTCTTTGATTTTGATATGCGCGCCGTCAATCTCATCCTCGACGTTGGTGTTGAGGTACATTTTTTCGGGGTAGGTATCGGTCACCGTCAGTTGCGAAGAGGTCAGTGGCGTTGCTTCAGCAATCGCCGCAGCCACCGAAGTCAAAATGATGTCGTTGGATACGATGAGTGCCGATGTACAGTTGCTAGGGATAGTCTGTGGTAGAAGCGCGTCTATTGGCTGGCGATTCCCACGGCATATCCCAAGTCCGAACAGGTTTGAGTCGGAGTCGCCATCAAAGGCTGTATACATCACTCCGATGTCCAGGTTCCCGGCGGGCAGGGGAGTGTGTTGAGCAACCGTGTATGTGATGGGCCAATCAAAACTTGAGATGAGTTGGTCGACTGCTCCTTTCACCGCGTCGGTAATGTCGAGGCCCTTGATCGACTTTGAGAGTTGAATATCGCTGAGGTCAAGTTCCATCATGTCCCAGTTGGGCTTTTGGATGGTCGCGGTGACTTGCCCATAGTGGTTGATGCTGGCGCTGGCTTGCATTTTGTCGAGGTCAAGAACGAGCCGGGCGTGACCGGGGCTTTGGCCCTGCGCATCTTCGATGTTGCTTGTGATACCTGGGAACTTGATGAACCCTGTGATGGGCAGGTCGAGCGTCGCCTCTTGGTCTTCGGGATCAATAAAGGCGGGACAATCGAATGCGAACTCGTAGCGAACCTTGGCGGGGCCCTTGCCGACACTTCCGCTGAAGGACCATTGGCCGGAGTCGCCTTCGAAGAGCTCGCTAATCCAATTGTTGACCGCTCCTTGGGTCGAGGCACTGATCAAGTCCCAGCCTTGTGAAAGGTCCGGATCTGGCGAGGATTCAACTTCTTGAAGATCTTGCTGCTCTTCAATTTCTTCTTCAATTAAGTCGCTTGGCTCTTCTCGGTCAAACAGGCCGCGTAGCTCCTCGACCAGCTCGGGGCTCGGGTCGCATACCCGCTGAAAGGTCGGAATTGGGTCGAGCACGAATTGGCGTGCATTGCCTTCAGATTCACTGAGCCACTCGAGCATGCGAGCTTCATGTTGCAATAGGTTGCTCAGGACGGGGTCGCGTCGCAGTGGGTCTGTTTGAGATGTTGGCGTGAAATCGAAAGAGAGAGAGGTCGAACTATCTAATTGTGTGGCTTGCTTGCCTAGCAGGCGCTGCAGGTCGTCAGGAGAGAGAGTGAGGGGCGCGGTTTGCTTTTTGAGTCGGCGCTGCAGGCTGTCGGGAGAGAGTGTGAGAGTCTCTTCCATGATGATGCTCCGTAATCTTCATTAGTTTGATTTTTTTGAAAAGGCGAGTGGCCGAGTAACACCACGAGCCCTCTTTGATGCGGCAATCGAACATCAGGCCTACTAGAAAATTGCCACCCGCCCTAAGTTACTCTTCAAAAGGGCACCAGCCAATAAGGTCGAAGGCATTATCAGGGAAAATGTTGATGTCTTTTGTTTGATAACATTTTTTGCGCCGTTATTGGGAGGTTCTAAAAAGAGCCTGCCAATGAAAAGTTACGAGACTATTAAGCCGGGAAGGGCTTTAGTGATAGCATTTGTAGTGATTACTGGGCACATAAAAAGGGCGCGCAAAAGATCTGTTATCAAATCCCGGAGAAGTGGAGCCGATAGGGATTTTGAATGGGAGAAAGATGCAATGTGCGACTATAATCCTGATGGGAAGCCGGGCACATCCGTGATCTAAATGATAAAAGAAAAAATCTAATCCCTGTCTGGTAGAAGATCGCCAACATATAGAGCTAATGCATTTCGACTCTGCGTTAGCTGGGTTATCTTTTCATCAAGCTTTTCTAACTCACACTGTAGCGAGGCTTTAACTGCGGGGCACCCATAAAATCTAGGAGCTGAATGTTCATCTTCTATGCAAGGTAATAATTCTTTTATTGTTTTTAATTTAATTCCATTTTCGTTTAATGTTTTTATATTTTGTATCAGCCTTATATCTTCCTTTGAGTATTCACGATACCCGGCTTGAGATCGGGTTGGAATGATAAGTTCTTCAGCTTCGTAAAATCTCAGCATTCTCTGACTTACACCAGTGAGTTTTGAAAGTTCGCCAATACGCATTTTTTCTCTTTAGATAGTTGACTCTGACAGTGCTGTCAAGGTTTATAGTGTAACTTAAACCTTGACAGAGGAAAATTAAATGAGATCTAAATATTTTAAAAGCATTTCAGTGTTCTTATTTGCTCGGATCGTAATTGCCACAATATTCATCTCAGCATCCACTAATGCGCAATCGGGCCCAATCACCGAGGACTTAAATATTGCTGTTGTTCATGGTTACATGAGTTCACCAGATGATCATTGGTTTCCCTGGCTTAAAAATGAGCTTCAAGATCGTGGTATCTCTACTAAAGTTTTGTCTCTACCAAATCCATCGTTTCCGAACCCCGAGGAGTGGCAGGAGGCCCTTTCAGTCAAACTAGGTGAGATCGATAGTAATAGTATCGTTGTCGCCCATAGCCTTGGCTGTATTGCGACACTGAACTACCTTAACTCTCTTAAAAAAGAGAAGCAGATTGCTGGGCTTATACTCGTGTCAGGTTTTGTTTCTGATATTCCAAACCTACCGCAACTTGGAGATTTTACTCAAACGAATTTAGATTTCAGTAAATTAAGATTGATGGTAGATAAGATAATCGTTCTTGGTTCTCCACAAGATTCCATAGTCCCGTTTTATTTAACAGAAGAGTTGGCTAATAAGCTTCAGACAACAATTGTATCGATTCCTAATTCAGGACATTTCTTAGCGTCAGACGGATATAAAAGATTTCCGCAGGTGCTGACAGCCATTGATGAGGTTCTAGGGGCTAGGGGAGTGAACTAATCGAAAAGTGTAATTATGGGTTTGAGATGCATATTACTTCGCTTGTTTTGCCTTTAATTCTGCTAAAACCCATCTGTAAAGGTCAACTGGTAAGCTAAAGCCATTCTTTAAGTCACCAGATCTATTCTTGGGGAGTTGCCCATGTAGCCTCGACAAAAGGTTCCAGCTTAGGACTCACTATTAAGTTGCAACTGTAAATTGGGTAAAGAAGGTTTGGTGTGGCTTGGTCTAAAGGGCGGGGGTATCTGAAAATGGGCCGAACGAGAAATAAAAAAGGCCAACTTTGCAGTTGGCCTTTTTCGATTTGGTGGAGATGGCGGGAGTTAAATAGTTGGCTGTAGCTACCGTGTTTACTCGGTTTCTATTTGGCTTAATCAAAAAAACACAGATAACCCCACTGCTAGAGCAAAGTAACCCCCAATGTGGAGCGTGATTTATCTAGCTCAATCGTGCCCTAGGCTCTCTCTGTGCGTCATGGCTCAGCAGGCATTCCGGGGCTCTTACTGATGTGAAAAAAACCTTTATCTCGTGAGTATTGCAAGGAGTGCATCACATGATCGATGGATAAGGCTTTGTTCTTTTTGAATTGAGTGGCTAAGTAGGTTCTTTAAGGTATTTTTTAAGCAGGTTAATGGGTAGAAATATGGGTATTCCTAACACAATATTGATCTGCCCCGCTTATTTAGAAGATTCTGACAGGCATTGAGCCTGTCAGATGGAAAACGTCCAGCGCCTAGCGAGCTGCCAAAAGGGAAATCGAGATTATCTATTGCTATTCACTCTTTTAGAGCCGACGTACATTGCAAATAAACGAAGGCCGATGGAAATTAAGACAAGCATACTTGGCGCTGTTTGAGCGGGTATTGCCTTTAATTGCGTGATTTCTCTTTGAAGGGTCATCGTTTGGTGTGTATTGGTCTGGTGCTTTGGAACTTTGATGACGTTTTTTTTAAGTAATTTATCGAATGACTCGATTTCTCCCGCAAGCATATCTAGGAGTTCCAATTCGGTCTTGCCTTCCCATGGTAGCTGTGTCCTATATGCGTCAACTGCTTTACCAAGCTTTTTCCACTCTTCTGCGAGGAAGGCTTCAAGTGATGAAAGGGTTCTCAGCTTCGAGTTCATGGATTGATTGACTCGGTAGGCGTTTTGTCCATGAGCGCCGCTCGCCATCATTCCAGCAAAGTGCTGTACGTTATGTTTGGCGGTATTCAGGTTCCGGCTGATTAAGTTGAGTTGATCCAGAGTGCGAACCAGAGTCTGATCAAATCTCGGATCTTTATCCTTAATCGCTGTCAGAGCGGTGTTAACCAGTCGACTCACCTGTATCTTGGTTGCATGTTCGTTGATGGACATATCCCTTTATCCTCGTAGATCCATTGAAGAATGTGTTTCACCTCTCTGACTTGAGATGAATGTGCCACATTCAGGTTTTTGCTTGATGAAAACGCGAATTCTAAATTAAATCTGCCGAGTGTCGCGGTCTAATAGAGTACGGGCCATTGCACGGAAGCCGTGGGCGGTCATGGTTTCATTGTCATAGCCCAGTGACCAGGGCTAGAGCCTGTTCAGCAAGAGGGGGAATGTGTGGCTGGCCCATTTTCATTTTTTCGTTGGGCAGTTTTATGTGCTTGGCATCCCAATTGGTTTCCGTCCACTCAAGTTTCGCAATTCTCTAGCGGGCAGAGTAGGAGAGGGGGTAGTTTTAGGGCTGCTCTTACTATTGCGGTCGTCTATGGCAGTTAGTAGGCGCCCGATTTCAGTAGGGTCTGCAATTGCTGCCAAGTGCTTTTTCTTGGTGGGACAGTGGCGCAAACCTGCTCGCCCCCGCAATTAACCCCACTAAAAATGACTGGATTTGGGTTAGATTAATTGGGATGGTCCAGATAAGCAAAAACCCCGGAAACACTAGGTTTGCGGGGCTTTCGTGGGCTGTCTGAGACAGCAATTTGGTGGAGATGGCGGGAGTCGAACCCGCGTCCGTCAGCACTCTGCCAGAGGCTCTACATGCTTAGCTCCGTCTATTGATTTAACCCATTACAGCCCGGCGGTCAGGACGTATAGGGCGATCCCGTAAGTTGTTTAACCGCTTACCCACGGGTATGGCTTGCGGCGATCCAGTTCTGTATAACAGTCTACAGCGCGATACTGGAACCTTGCTGAAGACTGCTAAGGGACGAACCCTTAGTTAGCGCT
Source organism: Microbulbifer maximicatervae (SeqCode) (assembly GCF_052467225.1). NCBI lineage: Bacteria > Pseudomonadati > Pseudomonadota > Gammaproteobacteria > Cellvibrionales > Microbulbiferaceae > Microbulbifer > Microbulbifer maximicatervae (SeqCode). The sequence goes on from NZ_CP174303.1 coordinate 1,433,058, forward strand.
TCACAAGCTGCTTACGCAGCGAGTTGGGCACCGTAGTTGTCGTCGTTGGCAACTAATAAAATACAGCTTTGGATTTACGAGATTCGCTGCCATCTCGGCATGCACCCAAGGTTTCGTAACCGGCGTCGAATCCAAGTCATCCCCGATAAGAAACACTCATGTGTGTCACCTAAGTATACCTCAAAATTCACGTTAGCAATAAATTTTATGTAATTGGCATTTGAGCGATCAGAGTCGCTTTAGTCAGGCGCTTTGAGGGAGGGCTTAGGTGGGAAGGGGGTTCCCGGCGGTGAGGTACCGCCGGGAGGGAGATCAGAGCTTAGCGAATGGACTGCACGAAAGCGGTCAGAATCAGTAGTGGGCAGACGATGCGCACGTACCAGGGCCAGATCTTCCAGAACAGGGTGTGTTCAATATCTTCATGGCCTTTCTTCAGCTCACTCAGCAGCTGGTCGCGGCGCCAGATCCAGCCGGCAAAGATACAAAGTGCAATACCGAGCAGGGGCTGGCCGTATTCAGTACTGATACTGACTGCCAGTCCGAAGAGGGCGTCGAAGTTGTAGATGATGCCGCAGCTCACGCCGAAGATGATCAGGCCAACGATCGGGGTGGCGATGCGGCGGGGGATATTCAGGTTCTCGATAGAGAATGCCACCGGCACTTCCAGCATGGAAATGGAGGAGGTGAGGGAGGCGATAACCATCAGTGCAAAAAAGGCGATGGCGACGAATATCCCGGCTTCACCCATGGTGTCGAATAGCGCGGGCAGCACTTGCAGGATCAGGCTCGGGCCGGCGATCAGGGAACCGTCGGCAGAGAAGATCTGGGTACCGGCTTCCTGGGCTACGTACATGGCGGGCAGGATCAACAGGCCTGCAGTAAATGCGATGCCCACATCAATCAGGGTTACCAGGGCACCAAGGCGCGGCAGGCTCTCCTGCTGGCTCAGGTAGGAGCCGTAAATCAGCATGGTGCCTACACCCAGAGATAGAGAGAAGAAGGCCTGGCCCATGGCGGAGATCAGCAGATCCGGGGTGAAGTGGTCGAAGTTGGGCATCAGGTACACTTCCAGGCCGGTCAAGGCGCCGGGCTGGGTGAGTACGTAGCAGATCAATAGCAATAACAGGATGATCAGCGATGGCATCAACAGGGTGGACCAGCGCTCGATCCCCTTCTCAACACCACTGGCGATAATCAGCATGGTGAGACCACTGAAAATGGCGGTCATGATCATATTGCGATCGGTGCTGTTACCGGCCAACCACTGGGCCGCCTCTTGGGCGCCGAACAGACTGGCGAAAGGTTGGGCCAGGTGGGCCACCATCCAGCCCGCCACAATGGCGTAGAAGCTCAGGATCAGGGAGGCCACCAGGATACCGCCGAAGCCGGTCAGGCCCCCGAAAAAGCGGCTGATGGGCCCGTTGGAAATGGAGCGCAGCGCCTGCACCATATTGCGGCGCGCGTGGCGGCCGATGGTGAGTTCGGCCATCAGGGCCGGATAGGCGAGCGCAAAGGCTAGAAATAAGTAGGCGACTACAAAGGCGGCGCCGCCGTTACTGGCGGCCTTGGTTGGAAAGCCCCAAATATTGCCGAGACCAACGGCGGAACCCGCCGCGGCCATCAAAAAGCCAATATTCGAGCTGAACTGTCCTCGCGGTGCACTCATGGTAAATCCCGTAATTATTCTTCTAATGGTTCACTGTGCACTATTTGTGCGCCGAGCGCATTAGGCGCTGCTTTTCGCGGTTCCAATCGCGCTTCTTCTCAGTCTCGCGTTTGTCATGGCTCGCCTTACCTTTGGCAAGGCAGACTTCGCACTTCACCAGATGCCCTTTCCAGTACATGGCTGTGGCAACCACGGTGTGACCCTTCTGCTCAACAGCGGCGATCAGCTTGGAAAGCTCGCGCTTGGTGAGCAGCAGGCGACGGGTGCGGTCGGGCTCGGTGACAAAGTGGGTGGAGGCACTGGGTAGCGGCTGGATGTTGGCACCCAGCAGCCAGGCTTCACCGTTTTTAAAAATGACATAGCTGTCGGTCAGTTGGGCTTTGCCCTCCCGACAGCTTTTGACTTCCCAGCCTTTCATCTCAACGCCCGCTTCAAACTTTTCTTCAATGAAATAGTCGTGGCGGGCCTTCTTGTTGAGGGCGATGGTATTGGATGTTTGTGCTTTCTTTTTCTTGGCCATGAAAACTACGAGTGACTATATAAAACTGTGTCCAAAAAACTTCAGGGCCACGGTATTGATAAAGATAAGCAGCAGTATCAATGGGATAAAAGTGCCCAGGGAGAAGTTAACGTATTTTTGCGAAAACGAGCCTGCAAAGTCGCTGTCACCTTCTTGCAGCTCTTTATCAAAATTGGATTTCTTCCATTTGTAGATCACGAACAGACATACCAGCAGGCCGTTTAAAGGCAGGATGGTGTCGTAGAAGATGATCTCCACCAAATCGAAGAACGACTTGTTTGCGCCGGCCAGTTGTACAAACTCTGTAAACCAAGTGGCCATACCGAATGATACGGCGCAAGCGATGGCCAGCACAAATTGAACTGCCGCAACGATGTAGATGGCCTTCTTACGTTCCATGTTGCGCTCGTCGCGGAGGGTGGCAATGGGCACCTCGATAATGGAAACCAGCGAGGTGATTGCGGCAACCAGTACCAGGAAGAAGAAGGTGGCCGCTACTGCGCTAGCGCCTATGTAGCCGATTCCGTCCTGTAAAGCGAGGAATATCTTCGGCAGGAACAGGAAGATCATACCGGCGGAGGAGTCGCTCAGTTCTGCCGGATCGATTTGTGGATTGAAGTGGAAAATACTCGGCAAAATCAGCAGACCGGCTGTAAAGGCTACCAAGGTGTCAGTAATCGCTACGGCACGGGAAGAACCGGGGATGGAGTCCTTCTTCTTCATATAGGAGCCGTAGGTAATCATGATGCCCATTCCCAGAGACAGGGAGAAGAAGGCCTGGGCCATGGCTTTGCTGATTACGTTGCCGTCAATTTTGCTGAAGTCGGGTACCAGGTAGTACTGCAAGCCTAGGGCTGCGTTATCCAGGGTCAGTACAAAGAATACCAGCCCTAATAACATTACAAACAGCATGGGCATCAGGGTTTTTGCGGCCCGTTCGATACCGTCTTTAACGCCCATAGCGAGAATGGCATTGATGATCAACATCAGCACTACCAGGTAAATAAATACCGTGGGTGTATTGATAAAGTGGATAAAGAAATCCGGGGTGGCGAGCTTATCCAGGTTGCCGGAGAAGATTTCTACCAGGTATCCCATTACCCAAACGGTGACTACCAGATAAAAAACCGCGATCATAAATGGGGTGATCAGAGCCAGCCAGCCGGGAATACTCCACAGCTTGGAACCTTTGGAAATTTCTCGGTAAGCGCCGACAGGGTCTTTATCCGAGCGGCGTCCCATAGCGAGTTCTGCCATCATCACCGGCAGGCAGATCACGAATACGAAGAGAGCATAGACCAGTAAGAAGGCACCGCCTCCGCTCTTGGTGGCTGCTACAGGGAATGCAACCAGGTTGCCAATACCGACGGCGGAACCTGCGGCGGCCAGGATAAAGCCCAGCCTTGACCCAAAATGCTCTCTCTCTGCGGTCATAAGTACTCTCGCTATTATTTTTTATGAATGCTTGTTGTTTTTTGTTACTGCGGTTGGGGCTAAATGTGGCCCACCGGTAAAAAATGCGATTGTTACAGGAATTGTCTTGCTTGAGTAGCGTCGGCTGGCAAAATTAGCCGTTCAACGGTAATCCCAGGTGATTTTGCCTGATGGACTGGATTAGACAGTAGGAATGACTGAAATAGAACGCAGTGCGCTGGTCATGTACAGCGCGGAACAAATGTTTGATCTGGTCAATGATGTGGCCAGTTACCCACAGTTTTTACCCGGCTGTCGCGCTGCGGAGATTATCCACAGCGATGACACCACTTTAGAGGCGCGCCTGGATTTGTCGCGCGCGGGTATAAAGCAGAGCTTTGTGACCCGCAATCAGCTGGTGCGTCCCAAGTCGATGACGCTCAAGCTGGTGGATGGTCCTTTCGAGCAGTTCGAGGGACTGTGGGAATTTACTCCACTGGCTGAAAATGCCTGTAAAGTGAGTTTTACCCTTTCGTTTTCGATGAAAAATCGATTGATCGCGGCGGCTGCGGGAAAAATTTTCAGTGACCTGGCCAACCAGATGGTCGCGGTTATGTGTGAGCGCGCGGAAGAAGTTTACGGGAAACCCCAATGACAGAAGAGAAAACAATCTCGGTGGAGGTGGTGTACGCACTGCCCCACGAACAGCGATTAATGCGTTTGTTGGTGTCTGAGGGTACCACTGCGCGGGAGGCGCTAATTCGCTCGGGAATTCCCAAGGAGTATCCCGAAGTTGATCCGGATACGGCAAAGATGGGTATTTTTGCCCAGGTGCTGGGGAGTAAGGGGCTACCGCCGGCGGAAAGTTATGTCCTGCAACCCGGGGACCGGGTTGAGGTATATCGTCCCTTGATCGCCGATCCCAAAGAGGCGCGCAAGCAGCGCGCCGAGAAAGCCAAGCGTATGGCTGAGAAGAAGAAAGGCGCCGAGGGGACTTCCGCTTAGGGCCAGCCTGTGGGCTGCCAGTCGCCGCTGGTGGCTACCAGGGAGTCTTCATCAAAGTAAACGCTAAAGGTCTTTTGGGTGATATTGCCTTTCTTGTCGCGAAGGCGATTGACGTAATCCCAGCGGTTGGGGTTGTACGTATCTTCCAGCAGCGGAGTGCCCAGAACAAACTGTACCTGGCGTCGCGTCATCCCTGGCTTTAGCTGATCCACCATCTCCTGGGTAATGATATTGCCCTGCTGCACCTCAATACGGTGTACACCGGGGAATTTTACGAGTGTGCAAGCTCCCAGCAAGCTGCACAGGAAGGCGATAGTGAGAAATCTCAGACTAGGCGGCATTCATTGCTCCATTATTCGGTTTCAAACGGCAGCGCTCACGCTGATTTCTTACAAACAGTCAGTTTAGTCTCAAGTGGAGAAAAAAAGTTCCTCCACTTACCAGTTCTGCCCTAAGTGAGCAGTACGGGGTTTCTCTGACTCCGTAGGGCATGGGATAATACCTGAAGAGTTGGCTCGCTGACAGACGGGACTCCAGGGTCGGAATCCTTTATAAATGGCCGCTGTGGGTTTGGGCAACTTCGGATAACTTTTAAAATCCTGCCGGGAAATATTGATACATGTCGAACGAAAACCAGGAATTGCGCAAGGCTGGCCTCAAGGTCACTCTGCCGCGGGTGAAAATTCTGCAATTGCTCGAAAGCACTAGTGAGCAGCATTTGAGTGCTGAGGATGTCTATAAGCTGTTGCTGGAGGCGGGAGAGGATGTCGGCCTAGCTACTGTGTACCGGGTATTGACCCAGTTTGAGAGCGCGGGCCTGGTAGTGCGCCACAACTTCGATGGCGGCCACTCCGTATTCGAGCTGGACCGTGGCGATCACCACGATCACATGGTGTGCACGGATACCGGTAAGGTTATCGAGTTCCACAATGAAGAGATTGAGGAGCTACAGCGCCAGATCGCTGAAGAGCACGGCTATGAGCTGACTGGCCACAGCCTGGTTCTGTATGTGACAGAAAAAGAGAAGTGATTCTTTCGGGTGCGGTATTCACCGCACCCTTCAAACGCTTACGCTGGGTGTTACGACTGGCAGGGTGGGGTGTAAAGCTCTGGGAACTTGCCAATTTTATCCGCGTAAAATTCCTTGAGCTTCAACAGCTCGGCTTCCAGGTTTTCACTGAATTGCGCTATCGGGCCGATGCCCACTTCTTTTTTGGGGAAGCTGATATAGCCCAGCACCACCGGAACCCTGGCGTTGCGGGCGATATGGTAAAAGCCGGTCTTCCAGCGTTCTGCCAAACCGCGAGTGCCCTCGGGGGGAATAGCGATAACCAGTTCTTTGCGCAGTTTGAACTGCCTGGCGGTGGCATCCACCAGGTTGTTGGCTTTGCTGCGGTCTACGGCGATACCGCCGAACCAGCGCATGGGGCCACCCAGCGGGAAGGTAAACAGCTTGTCTTTGCCCATCCACTGCGGGGTCATCTTCAGTTTGAGTGCAGCGAGAATAAAGTAATAGCCATCCCAGTTAGTGGTATGGGGGGCGCCGATCAATACGTACTGCTTTAGTTTGAGAGACTGCTCGTCAGCTTTGACACGCCAGCCGTGCAACTTCAGTAGCACCCGTGCAACCAAGCGGAGGATTGGGGTGACAATTGGGGTGTTGAAAATCGTTCTCTGCATAACCTCGGCCGGGACTACTCATACATCGAAAAATAAGCCGCCAAGTATATGGTGACTTTACCTGCCGCTCCCAGTCATATTTGTGCGTTTGTCCTAAATCGGCACATATATCCGATGAAAGGGGTGGTTTACCGGATTGTGTGGCGGTCATTTATTGATCTACGGTATAAGATTGCTTACCAAAATGCACCATTTTTGCCCTTTGGTGACATTTGGCGTCGGAATCGTATAGAGGAAGTGGGGCTGACTCCATAGCCAGCCTGAGAGAGGGGGTGGAGAGTTAAATTCTCTCCAGCATTTCCTCGGCATGAGCCAGGGATTGGGCGGTGGGGGCGCCGCCGAGCATGCGCGCCACTTCTTCGCGGCGCTCGCCGTTGGTGAGTTCGCGCAGTGCCACAAAAACACTTTCGCCATCGCTGTGTTTCTCCACCAGGTATTGGCGGTGGGCTCGCGCCGCTACCTGGGCCAAGTGGGTCACACAGATTACCTGGCCGCTGCGGCCATTGCGGGTTTCTCCCAGTTGACGCAGCAGGCGGCCCACCACATCACCGGTGGCACCGCCGATACCCACATCCACCTCGTCGAATACCAGGGTGGGGGTGCGGGAGGTTTGCGCAGTTACCACCTGGATTGCGAGGCTGACCCTGGAGAGTTCACCGCCGGAGGCAATCTTGCCCAGGGGGCGAGGCGGTTGGCCCGGGTTGGTGGAAATTAATATCTCCGCTTCTTCCAGTCCCTGGCTATTGGGCGTATCCAGCTCTTGTAGTGATAGCTCTACTCGAGCGTGAGGCATGGCCAGGTCGGCCAGCTGGCCGTTCACGGCCTCCGCCAGTGAAGCTGCCGCTTTACTGCGCAGTTTGCTGAGTTTGCCGGCCACTTTTCTGTACTGCTTTTCCAGTTGTTCACAATCTGCGGCAAGGCGCTCCAGGGCATCTGGGCTGCCGATATCGTCCAGCTCTGCCTGTAACTGTTGCTGCAGAGCCGGCAGCTCCTGCGGTTGGACTCGGTGTTTGCGCGCAGCCTGGTAGATGGCGCTGAGCCTGTCTTCAACTTCGGAGAGTCGCTCAGGGTCCATCTCGAAGCGATCGATATGTCGGGAGAGGGTGGCTGCGGCCTCATCCACCTGGATGCGCGCACTGTCGAGCATCTGTGCCACTTCCACTAAGGCCGGAGCCTGCCCGGGCATGGAGGACAGCAGTTGCAGGGCGCGGTGCAGCTGTTCGGCGATATCGCCCTCACCGCCGGACAAGAAAGCGGCCAACTGGTAGCTGCCACTGAGGATTTCCCCCGCATTGGCCAGCTGTTGCTGTTCGCTCTCGAGGGACTCTATTTCCCCTTCGCTCAAGCCAAGTTGATCCAGTTCCTTAAGCTGGTATTCCAGCAAGTGGCGGCGGGCTTCGGCTTCCTCGGCGCTGTCGGCCAGTGTGCGATAACGGCGATAGTGATCCCGCCAGGTTTTGAAGCGGCTGCGAGTCTCTGCGGCGAGTTCCTGGGCCTGGGCGTATTCATCCAGCAGGCGCAGGTGCGTTTCTTTCTTCAGCAGGGATTGGTGTTCGTGCTGGCTGTGGATATCGATTAGCTGCTCGCCCAGGGCGCGTAGCTGCAACAGAGTGACCGGTTGGCCGTTGATATAGGCGCGGGAGCGGCCGTCGGCGCCGATAGTGCGGCGTAGAATGACTTCCTGCCCGGCGTCCAGCTCCTGAGACTCGAGCCAGCTGGCGGCGCTGGGGTGCTCGACGATATCAAATGTGGCGCTGATATCGGCGCGATTGGCGCCGGTGCGCACAAGCTCCGCGCTGCCGCGACCGCCCAGCGCCAGGCCGAGGGCATCCAAGGTGATTGACTTACCCGCGCCGGTCTCGCCGGTCAGGGTGCTGGTACCGGGACCAAACTCCAACTCCAGTTGGTCCACCAGGGTGAATTGGCTGATAGACAGATGCAGCAGCATAGAGATCGCTTGTGTCCTTGCTAATCGGCGGGCGCCCGGCCCAATTAGTGGTTATTTATACAGTATTCGTTCCCGGTTAGCTATAGGGGCGGGGCCACATTACTCTGAGGATGTGCGCTAGCGCGAAAAACCACTTGAACTGTGCGGGGATGTCCCCATATAGGCTCCAGTGCCCGAGAGACGGGCTCAACTCACATTACTGACAGAGTCGACGCGACGGAGAAAGCAGTGGCCAGAGAGCGCAGCGAAGAAGATCAGATTAAAGAGGGGGCGGAGCACGCACCAGCTACAGACGAGGGCGTTTCAGCAGAGATTGAAGACCCTTCCTCTATAGAAAGCGAACTTGCCGAGGAAGCCCTGCGGGAAGAGGCCGAAGGTGCCGATGCCCTGCACGAGGAAATTATCAAGTTGCAGGAGCAGCTGGCAGCGCACAAGGATATGGCCCTGCGCGCCCAGGCGGAAGAGCAGAATGCCCGCCGCCGCGCGCAACAGGATATCGAGCGCGCGCGCAAATTTGCGGTAGAGAAGTTGCTGCAGGATTTGCTACCTGTAGTGGACAACCTCGAGCGTGCACTGGCGACGATCGATACGGCCGACGAAGCCAACAAGGCCTTGGTAGAAGGTATCGAGCTGACCCACAAATCTTTCGTTGAAACCCTGACGAAAAATGCTGTGGAAGTTGTCGATCCGGCCGGTGAGCCCTTCGACCCAGAGCTGCACCAGGCTATGACCCAGGTGCCCAACGGCGAGGTGGAGCCGAACACGGTTCTGGATGTGTTTCAAAAAGGTTATCGCCTCAATGGCCGCCTGGTTCGCCCGGCCATGGTGGTGGTCAGCAAAGCGCCGTAACGGCAGAAGTGTAAAGCGGCCTTGAAATTTAGCGGCCGGCACCAATATAGCTGACATCAAGAATTATTCGCGCGGTGTAAACAGAACATAGCTGGCAGCGCGCATCAAAAGAGGATTTTACAGATGGGAAAAATTATCGGCATCGACCTGGGTACCACTAACAGCTGTGTAGCGGTACTGGATGGTGACAAAGCGCGTGTAATCGAAAACGCCGAAGGCGATCGCACTACACCTTCTATTGTTGCCTTCACTGACGACAACGAAATTCTGGTAGGTCAGTCTGCCAAGCGTCAGGCGGTGACCAATCCCCAAAATACTCTGTTTGCGGTTAAGCGTTTGATCGGCCGTAAATTCAAAGACGACGTTGTCCAGAAAGATATCAAGATGGTTCCTTACACCATCACTGAAGCTGACAACGGCGACGCTTGGGTAGAAGTGAAAGGCGATAAAAAAGCTCCGCCGCAGATCTCTGCCGAAGTCCTGAAGAAAATGAAGAAGACTGCGGAAGACTTCCTCGGCGAGAAGGTTGAAGCTGCAGTAATTACCGTACCGGCTTACTTCAACGACTCCCAGCGCCAGGCCACCAAAGACGCCGGCCGCATTGCGGGCCTGGACGTTAAGCGTATTATCAACGAGCCGACTGCCGCTGCACTGGCATACGGCCTGGACAAGCAGGGCGGTGACCGCACTGTAGCGGTATACGACCTGGGTGGTGGTACCTTCGATATCTCCATCATCGAAATTGCCGACGTAGACGGCGAGAAGCAGTTCGAAGTACTGTCCACCAACGGTGATACTTTCCTCGGTGGTGAAGACTTCGACCTGCGCCTGATCGAATACCTCGCAGACGAGTTCAAGAAAGACCAGGGCATCGACCTGAAAGGTGACCCCCTGGCAATGCAGCGCCTGAAAGAAGCTGCAGAAAAAGCCAAGATCGAGCTTTCCTCCAGCCAGCAGACCGAAGTCAACCTGCCGTACATCACTGCAGACGCCACTGGTCCCAAGCACTTGGTGGTTAAGCTGACCCGCGCCAAGCTGGAAAGCCTGGTAGAAGAGCTGGTTACCCGCTCCTTGGAGCCGGTAAAAATCGCTCTGCAAGACGCCGACCTGTCCGCTTCCGGTGTAGACGAAGTGATCCTGGTAGGCGGTCAGACTCGTATGCCAATGGTTCAGCAGAAAGTCACCGAGTTCTTCGGCAAAGAGCCGCGCAAAGACGTTAACCCCGACGAAGCCGTTGCCATGGGTGCTGCTATCCAGGGCGCCGTACTGTCTGGTGACGTTAAAGACGTACTGCTGCTGGACGTAACTCCGCTGACCCTGGGTATCGAAACCATGGGTGGCGTTGCAACTCCGCTGATCGACAAGAACACCACTATCCCCACCAAGAAGTCCCAGGTTTTCTCCACTGCGGATGACAACCAGACTGCGGTAACCATTCACGTGGTTCAGGGTGAGCGCAAGCAGGCTGCACAGAACAAATCCCTGGGTCGTTTCGACCTGGCCGATATCCCACCGGCACCGCGCGGCATGCCGCAGATCGAAGTAACCTTCGACATCGATGCCAACGGTATCCTGCACGTACACGCGAAGGACAAGGCCACTGGTAAAGAGCAGTCCATCGTGATCCAGGCTTCCTCCGGTCTGTCCGAGGACGAGATCGATAAGATGGTTCAGGACGCTGAAGCTAATGCTGAAGCGGACAAGCAGTTCGAAGAGCTGGTGCAGACTCGTAACACGCTCGACGGCCTGATTTCTGCGACCAAGAAAACTCTGGAAGAAGCTGGCGACAAAGCTACCGCTGAAGAGAAAGCAGCTATTGAAGCAGCAGTTACCGAAGCGGAAGAAGCTGTTAAAGGCAATGACAAGGCCGCTATGGAAGCTGCAACTACCAAGCTGACTGAAGCTTCCGGTCCGGTTGCCCAGAAGATGTACGCCGAGCAGGCTCAAGCCGCTGGTGCTGAAGGTGCCGCTGGCGCTGGTGCCCAGGGCGAGCAGCAGTCCTCCGCTGGCGACGACGCGGTAGACGCAGAGTTCGAAGAAGTTAAGGACGACAAAAAAGAAGGTAAGTAAGCGTTCGCTTGCAATTCCGGCGGCAGCTTTTAAAGTGGCCGCCGGAGAACTTCAGGGGCGCGGCGCCTTACTTTCAGAGGCCCGCGCCCTGTGTTGTTTCAGGTATCCGCCAATATTTGCCGAGTTTTCGCAGTTTTGGTGGTGCTCCGTTCGCGGAGCTTAGTTAGAAACCGAGAAGTAGAAAGAGAGTTTGGCCGTTCTTGATGCCGGACCAGAGAACATAGTTTTATGTCGAAACGCGATTATTACGAAGTCCTCGGCGTCGAGCGCGGCGCTTCGGATGCAGAGCTGAAAAAAGCCTACCGCCGGGTGGCAATGAAGTTTCACCCGGACCGTAACCCCGATGACAAGGAATCTGAGAACAAATTCAAGGAGGCCAATGAGGCCTACGAGGTTTTGTCGGATTCCGAGAAGCGCGCAGCTTATGACCAGTTTGGCCACGCCGGTGTGGAAGGCCAGATGGGCGGTGGCGGCGCCGGTGGATTCGGTGGCTTCTCCGATATTTTCGGCGATGTGTTCGGCGATATCTTCGGTGGTGGCGGCGGTGGCCGTCGCGGCGGCCCTGCTCGCGGTTCCGATCTGCGCTATGACCTGGAATTGGACCTGGAAGACGCGGTGCGTGGCACCACGGTCAAGATTCGCGTTCCAACTCTGGCAGCCTGTGGTACCTGTAGCGGTTCCGGGGCCAAGCCCGGTTCCTCTCCGCAAACCTGTGGTACCTGTGGTGGTGCTGGCCAGGTGCGTATGCAGCAGGGTTTCTTCTCTGTTCAGCAAACCTGCCCCAACTGTCGCGGTCGCGGTACCACTATCTCCGATCCCTGTGGCAGCTGTCACGGTCGCGGTCGCGTAGAGGAAACCAAAACCCTGTCTGTTAAGGTACCGCCCGGTGTGGATACTGGCGATCGCATTCGCCTGTCCGGTGAAGGTGAAGCCGGGCCCGATGGCGGCCCCGCTGGTGATCTCTATGTACAGGTAGTGGTGAAAGAGCACGATCTGTTCCAGCGCGATGGCAAGAACCTCTACTGCGAAGTGCCGATTAGCTTTGTTTCCGCTGCCCTCGGTGGCGAGCTGGAAGTGCCGACTCTCGACGGTAAAGTGAAGCTGAAGATTCCTGCGGAAAGCCAAACCGGCAAACTGTTCCGCCTGCGCGGTAAAGGTGTTTCCCCGGTTCGCGGTGGTGCAACCGGCGACCTGCTGTGTCGTGTTGTGGTAGAAACTCCAGTGAACTTGTCCGGCAAGCAAAAAGATTTGCTGCAAGAGTTCTCTAATACCCTCAGCGAAAAGAAAAATTCACCGCGTCAGACCGGTTGGTTTGAAGGGGTGAAAAACTTCTTTGGTGATATGAAGCTTTAATCGCTGTTAGCACCGGCAAAACCTTAAATTGTTTTGCGGGTTGCCTATTCAAGAAGGCTCGAGAGCATTAGCTTTCGAGCCTTTTTTATTTCCAGGCGAGTATTATTCCTTCAATAGAATGCCTTCTATTGGGAAGTTTTGGTTCTCAAGCGGGCTGCGAATTCACTCAGGAATTCCTGTTGGATTTTTTGCGCTTTGCGCAGTTGCTCCTTATTTAAAATACCTTCCAATTCTTTGTGTGTTTCCAGGCTGATAGCTGCGAATTGAGCGCCAATTTCGCCGCGTTGCTTGGGGGTTAGGGAGACTTTTTTACCACTGAGTAAACCGTATTTTTCCAGCACCGCTTTTTTCTCTGCGAAGCTCTTTTGCATAATGGGTAATACGGTTTTTTCCTGTCCCGGGGTGAGCTGCAAACGCAGCGTCACCCAATCGGTAATATCATCATACTTCTCCCAAAAGTCTGGATTGGCATTTTGCTGCTGGGCAGATGCCGGCGTGCTGCCAAAAGCCAGACTCAGAGAGATCACTACCGCCATGATGTGTGGTAGATGGTTGGACAGGATCATCAGTCGCATATTGGCGCTCCATTTACCCCTCACAGTAAAGCGTAGCAGTGGCCGCTGATATCGCGTTTTGCGCAAGTATCCTCTTGGCAATTTAAAAATATGTGGATATTTCTTTTTGTTTTACTTTTGCGGAGTGACTAGCGATTTTTAGGCACGCTAATACTGGCTTACTGGTATCTATGCGCTCTACCGGGTGCGTTGTAGAATCCAGAACCTTATAGATTTGGACTGGAGTGCTGTGATGGCGGTAAAAGTGGCGGTGACGGGATTTGGTGGTCGAATGGGACGAGCGTTGGCGGAGGCTTTGTCCCTGTCTGATAAGGCCGAACTGTCAGCGGCTATAGTGCGGCCTGGCTCCAGCTTGGTCGGCGCTGATGCCGGCGAAGTTGCCGGTCTGGGCCGCAGCGGCCTGGCTATTGTGGACAGCCTCGATAAGGTGGACTTTGACGTACTTATTGATTTTACTGCCCCTAAAGCGACCGTGGAAAATACTGCCTATTGTGCGGAGAAAAACCTCCCCATTGTAATCGGCACCACGGGCTTTGATAGCGAGGAAAAAAATAAAGTATTGGCTTATGCAGATCAGGTGCCGCTGTGCCTCGCCAGTAATTTTTCCACCGGGGTAAACCTGTGCTTTAAATTGTTGGAAACTGCTGCGCGGGTAATGGCGGAAGAGGCCGATATCGAGATTGTCGAAGCCCATCATCGCCACAAAGTGGATGCACCTTCCGGCACGGCACTGAGTATGGGAGAAGTGATCGCGGAAACTCTGGGGCGCGATCTGGATAAAGTGGCAGTTTACGGCCGCGAAGGTCAAACCGGTGCCCGCGATAGGGATACTATCGGTTTTGCCACAGTGCGCGGTGGTGACGTAGTGGGAGAGCACTCGGTGATGTTCCTGGCAGAAGGTGAGCGGGTCGAAATTAGCCACCGCGCCAGCAGCAGGCTCTCTTTTGCTCGTGGTGCCGTGCGCGCGGCACTGTGGATGATGGGAGAGGAAGGGAGTACGCGGGCGCCGGGGCACTACGACATGCGCGATGTGCTCGGCCTTAACTAACCTTACAAAGAGTAAATAAATTCAGCGCCTGCAGGGGCGCTGTGAAAGAAATTTTCGATTTTCATTTGCCCGCCATTTTTGCGGGTAAAACTAAAAGGCCGGCAACATTCGTTCGACCGGTCACCCTGTAACCTTCCTTTGAGGAACCTCGATTGGAAAGAAAGCTGATTGTCGGCAGCGAGGAGTGGTGCGGGCTTCCCGCACTCGGCGTCCCGGCGATTAAGGTGCGTGTGGACTCCGGGGCTAAAACTTCCTGTTTGCACGCTTACAACATCCATACCTTCAAGCGCGATGGCGAACCCTGGGTGAGTTTTGAGGCGCATCCACTGCAGCACCAGCGCCGCCCTTCAGTGCGTTGTGAGGCGCGGCTTTTGGATAAAAGGCTGGTGCGCAGCTCCTCCGGAGAAAGCGAAAAACGCCCGGTAATTCGTACCTCTATTTCCATTGGTGGCAGTGTCTGGGATATCGAACTGACCCTGACCAATCGGGACAGTATGGGCTATCGCATGTTGTTGGGGCGCGAAGCCATGATTGGGCGAATGCTGGTAGATCCGGCTGAGAGCTTCTGTATTGGCGATATCCCGAAAAGCCAGTTGGATGAATATTATCGGGATGAGCACCATATTGCCGGTACCGGCCTGCGCATCGGGCTGCTGGCATCGAACCCGGATCTCTATAGCAACCGGCGCATTATGGAAGCGGGAGCCGAGCGCGGACATCGCATGAGTTTTCTCGATATCCGCCAGTGCTATATGAAGCTCGACCCTGATGAGCCGGAAGTGCACTACCGGGATGGTCGCATACTCAATAGCCTGGACGCGGTGATTCCCCGTATTCGCCCCAGCCAGACTTTTTACGGTTGTGCGCTGACGCGGCACTTTGAGAGCCTGGATATTTTTGCCCTGAATGGCTCTGCCGCTATCAGTCAGTCCCGGGATAAATTATTTTCCCTGCAGTTGCTGCAACAAAGTGGATTAAATATTCCCACCTCCGGGTTTGCCAATTCCCCAGTGGATACCAACGAGCTGATCGAAATGGTGGGCGGTGCGCCACTGGTAGTGAAGTTGCTGGAGGGAACCCAGGGGCGTGGTGTGGTTTTGGCAGAAACCCGCAAGGCTGGGGAGTCGGTGATTAATGCGTTTAAGTCTCTCAAGGCCAATCTTCTGGTGCAGGAGTTTATTCGCGAGGCGGAGGGAAAGGATCTTCGCCTGTTTGTTATCGATGGTCGTGTGGTGGCCTCGATCCAGCGCGAGGCGGCACCTGGGGAATTTCGTGCCAATATTCACCAGGGCGGTACGGCTTCAGTAGTTAAAGTTACCGCCGAGGAGAAGCGCCTGGCGGTCAAGGCTGCCAAGGTGTTGGGGCTCAAGGTGGCGGGTGTGGATATTATTCGCTCCCGCAAGGGGCCGCTGTTATTGGAGGTAAATTCCTCACCGGGACTTGAAGGCATCGAGAGCGCTACACGCAAGGATGTGGCTGGAGCCATGATCATATCTATCGAAAAGGCGTTGAAGTGGCGCCCGATATTGCCGGGGGAGGATCTTTAGGCGCTGTAACTCTGGTCCCGGCGGGGGCCTTTGCGTTGGGCTAATCTGAGTAGGTGGCCGGGCTTTTCGCTGGCGCGCAAATAGAGCCGCAGCGAGCTTTGGCCGCTGCGGGTAACAGCCCACCGCAGCTTCCTTTCGGGAGATGCAAACCGCAGGGTTTGAGCTTCTATGACGATATCCAGCCCAGGTTCACTTCGCACTATTCCCGCCCTGATACTTTTCCTGATAGTACTTTTCACCGGTGTGGGTGCCCAGGCTGCGGTGCAGCTCTCCGATACGCCTTTGGGGCGACGGGTAATGGTGGATTACATAGTGCACTTCGCCTACCACCTACAGTGGCCGGTCAATGCCTTCGCCAACAGCAGTGCCCCGTTCAAGGTGTGCCTGATGGGTGGGGACTCTCTCGGTGAGCCACTGGCGGCCCGGTTCAAGAATCAGCGTATTGATGGGCGGGATGTGGAGCTTGAGAAAATTGAGGTCAAGGAGATGCTGCGGGCGCGCAAGTGCCAAATTGTGGTGCTGAGTACCCTGGATCGCCCCACACTGCTCAAGGCGTTGGTGGCACTGGAGTTTTTCCCGGTTCTGACGGTGAGCGATGCCGAGCGCTTTGCCGCCACTGGCGGTATGATCGAGTTTGCCGACAGCGGCCGCGAGGTGGCCCTGCGTATGAATAAGACCATGCTGGAGAAGGCGGAGCTGAAAATGGGCAGCAGTCTTTTCCGGTTGGGACGCAAGCCGGAGTGAGATTTTCAGGGAAAGTAGCCTGGCGTATTTTTGCACTAGCGTCCAGAGGTGAATTCGCGTAGAATCTGCGCCCGATTTGGGCCGGTGCCGCGAAGCTGAATCGCGCAGCGTGAGCCTACTAAAAAGCTGGCGGCAACCGTCGGCCACTTTGTGAGAATCACGCGTGAAAAGATTTTTAAAGCGAGATGAAGCTGCGATGTTTCATCTCGCTTTTTTATGCGCGCACCAGTCAGGAGCCCGCGTGCTCCGAAGCCCGCAAACCCCGCCCGGAAGCAGTTCTGAAGATTGGAGTTCAATTTGACTAAAGCTGTCCCTACGTCGGAGGCTTTCATGCCCCACAACTTTATGCAGAGTACAACTCCCGCGCTGCTGGTGCTCGCAGATGGTAGTGTCTTTGAAGGACGCGCAATCGGTGCCCATGGCAGTTCTGTTGGCGAGGTCGTGTTCAACACATCCATGACCGGCTACCAGGAGATCCTCACCGATCCCTCCTACGCCCGCCAGATTGTGACTCTGACCTACCCGCACATCGGCAACACTGGCACCAACCAGGAAGACGAAGAGTGCGCTGATATCTGGGCCGCCGGCCTGGTAATCCGCGACCTGCCGCTGCTGGCCAGCAGCTTCCGCAACGAGCAGTCCCTGGAGGACTACCTGCGCGAGCGCAATATCGTTGGTATCGCCGATATCGACACTCGTCGCCTGACCCGCCTGCTGCGCGACAAAGGTGCGCAGAGCGGTTGCATCGTTGCCGGTGACAATATCGACCACGAAGAAGCCCTGGCCAAGGCCAAGGAATTTGCCGGTCTGAAAGGGATGGACCTGGCCAAGGTAGTGAGCACCAAGGAAGCCTACCCCTTTAGTGAAGGTACCTGGACTCTCGGCGAAGGCCACAAGGCCGCGCCGGAACAGCCCTTCAAAGTAGTGGCTTACGACTTTGGTGTGAAGCGCAATATCCTGCGCATGCTGGTGGATCGCGGCTGTGACATCACCGTAGTACCGGCGGAGACCCCAGCGCCCGAAGTACTGGCGATGAATCCCAACGGTGTATTCCTGTCCAATGGCCCCGGCGACCCCGAGCCCTGCGAATACGCAATCACCGCTATCCGCGAAATCCTGGACGCGGGCATCCCCACCTACGGCATCTGCCTGGGCCACCAGTTGTTGGGCCTGGCGGTGGGCGGTAAAACTGCCAAGATGAAGTTCGGTCACCACGGTGGTAACCACCCGGTACAAGACCTGAACAGCACCAAGGTGATGATCACCGCGCAGAACCACGGTTTTGAAGTGGACGCCGACAGCCTGCCGGACAATGTGGAAGTTACCCACAAGTCCCTGTTCGACGGTACCTTGCAGGGTATTCACCTGAAGGACAAGCCGGCCTTCAGCTTCCAGGGACACCCGGAAGCGAGCCCGGGCCCACACGATGTGGCGCCGTTGTTCGACCACTTTATCGATTTGATGAAAGAGCGCGCCTAAGGGCGTAGCCGCCCAGGGTAGGGCAATTAACCGCCGCTTTTGCGGCGGTTTTAACAAGAAACGAATGAAATTTAGCGCAGCCGGCCTTTGCCGGTAGTAGAACGGAAGAAAGATGCCAAAACGCACAGATATCCAAAGCATTCTGATTATCGGCGCAGGCCCCATCGTGATCGGCCAGGCGTGCGAATTTGACTACTCCGGCGCCCAGGCCTGTAAGGCGCTGCGCGAAGAGGGTTACCGGGTGATCCTGGTGAACTCCAACCCGGCCACCATCATGACCGACCCGGCCATGGCCGATGCCACCTACATCGAGCCGGTGGAGTGGCGCACCGTTGCCAAGATTATTGAGCAGGAGCGCCCCGACGCCATCCTGCCCACCATGGGTGGCCAGACAGCACTGAACTGCGCCCTGGACCTGGACAAGCACGGTGTCCTGAAGGAATTCAATGTCGAGCTGATCGGTGCGGACAAAGACGCTATCGAGAAAGCGGAAGACCGCGACCTGTTCGACAAGGCGATGAAGGCGATCGGCCTGGAAACTCCGCGCGCCAAGATCGTCCACTCCATGGAAGAGGCGAAGAAAGTACCGGAAGAGTTCGGCTTCCCGGTAATTATCCGTCCGTCCTTCACCATGGGTGGTTCCGGTGGCGGTGTGGCCTACAACTGGCCGGAGTTTGAAGAGATCTGTAAGCGCGGTCTCGACCTCTCCCCCACCAACGAATTGCTGATCGACGAATCCCTGCTCGGCTGGAAAGAGTACGAGATGGAAGTGGTTCGCGATAAGAACGACAACTGCATCATCGTATGTTCCATCGAGAACTTCGACCCGATGGGCGTACACACCGGTGACTCCATCACCGTTGCCCCGGCGCAGACGCTGACCGACAAGGAATACCAGCTGATGCGCAATGCTTCTATCGCGGTACTACGCGAGATCGGCGTTGAGACTGGCGGCTCCAACGTACAGTTCGGCGTTTGCCCGAAGACTGGCCGCGTAGTTGTGATCGAGATGAACCCCCGCGTATCCCGCTCCTCCGCACTGGCCTCCAAGGCCACCGGCTTCCCGATCGCCAAGGTCGCGGCCAAGCTGGCGGTGGGTTACACCCTGGACGAGTTGCAGAACGATATCACTGGCGGTGCTACCCCGGCGTCCTTCGAGCCGTCTATCGATTACGTTGTTACCAAGATCCCGCGCTTCACCTTTGAGAAATTCGGTGAAGCCGATGCGCGCCTGACCACCCAGATGAAGTCTGTGGGTGAAGTGATGGCAATTGGCCGTACCTTCCAGGAGTCCATGCAGAAAGCCCTGCGCGGTCTGGAAGTGGGCAGCTTCGGCCTGGAAAGCAAGATTGACCCGAGCAAAGACGGCGCTGAGACCCGCCTGCGCAGCGAACTCTCCGTTCCGGGTGCCGAGCGCATCTGGTACGTGGGCGACGCCTTCCGTATGGGAATGAGCGTCGGCGAAGTTTACGACCTGTCCGGTATCGATCCCTGGTTCCTGGTACAGATTGAAGAGCTGATCAAAATCGAAGAGCCGCTCAAGTCACTGCCTACCTCGGCGCTGACTACTGAGCAAATGCGCTTCCTCAAGCGCAAAGGCTTCTCCGATCGCCGCCTGGCGGACCTGCTGGGGGTGAGCCAGAAGACTGTGCGCGAATTCCGTCACAAGCTGGGTGTATTCCCGTCTTACAAGCGCGTGGACACCTGTGCTGCTGAGTTCAGCACCTCTACTGCTTACATGTACTCCACCTACGATGAGGAGTGCGAAGCGCAGCCGTCCGACAAGAAGAAAATCATGGTACTCGGCGGTGGCCCCAACCGTATCGGCCAGGGCATCGAGTTCGACTACTGCTGTGTACACGCCGCACTGGCGATGCGCGAAGACGGTTACGAGACTATCATGGTCAACTGTAACCCGGAGACTGTTTCCACCGACTACGACACTTCCGACCGCCTCTACTTCGAGCCGGTAACCCTGGAAGACGTGCTGGAAATTGTTGCCAAAGAGAAGCCGGAAGGCGTGATCGTACAGTTCGGCGGCCAGACTCCGCTGAACCTGGCGCGCTACCTGGCCAACGAAGGTGTGCCGATTATCGGTACCACACCAGAGCAGATTGACCGCGCTGAAGACCGCGAGCGCTTCCAGCAGATGATTATGCGTCTCGGCCTCAAGCAGCCGAAAAACGCCATCGTGCGCTCTGTCTCCGAAGCCATCCAGGCGGCGAAAGATGTGGGTTACCCGCTGGTTGTGCGCCCGTCTTACGTATTGGGCGGCCGCGCGATGGAGATCGTCTACAAAGAAGACGAACTGCTCACTTATATGAAAGAAGCGGTACAGGTTTCCGACGAAGCGCCGGTACTGCTGGACCACTTCCTCAACGCCGCTATTGAGGTGGATATCGATGCGGTATCCGATGGCAAGGACGTTGTGATCGGCGCCATCATGCAGCACATTGAACAGTGTGGTGTTCACTCCGGTGACTCCGCTTGCTCCCTGCCGCCTTATAGCCTGCCGGCGGATGTGCAGGACCGTATGCGCGAAGAAGTGAAAGCCATGGCTCGCGAGCTGGGCGTAGTTGGCTTGATGAATACCCAGCTGGCCTACCAGGACGGCGAGATCTACGTGATCGAGGTGAACCCGCGCGCTTCCCGAACTGTACCTTTCGTCTCCAAGTGCATCGGCACTTCACTGGCGAAAGTGGCTGCGCGCTGTCAGGCGGGTATCAGCTTGCAGGAGCAGGGCTTTACCGAAGAAATCGTACCGGACTACTACTCCGTTAAAGAGTCTGTATTCCCGTTCAACAAGTTCCCGAAAGTGGACCCGATTCTCGGCCCCGAGATGAAATCCACCGGCGAAGTAATGGGCGTAGGTGCTACCTTCGCAGAGGCCTTCGACAAGGGCCTGGTTGCCGCTGGCGACCGTCTGCCGGAGTCCGGACGCGCATTTATCTCTGTGCGTGACTTCGACAAGGCCGATGCAGTGGGCGTAGCCCGCGATCTGGTGGAGCTTGGCTTCGAAGTAATTGCCAGCCGTGGCACTGCCAAGGTCTTGCAAGAAAACAATATTCCCGTTACAACCGTCAACAAGATGAGTGAAGGTCGCCCGCATATCGTCGATATGATTAAGAACGACGAGATCGCACTGGTAGTGAACACTACCGAAGGGCGCCAGGCGATTCGCGACTCTGCGGATATCCGTCGCAGTGCCGAGAACCACCAGGTGTGTTACACCACCACCCTGGCAGCGGCCCAGGCCATGGCGATGGCCATGCGTCAGGAGCAGCCGCTACAGGTTCGCCGCCTGCAAGACCTTCACCAGCGTGTCGTAAAGCTGTCTTAATAGCTTTAAAACCAACTTGTGAAATCCAACCGGGCCCCGTGATCTCACTGGGCCCGGTTTTGTCGTAACAATAATGGAGGTCCCACATTGAACCGGGTACCAATGACCGTTGAAGGCGCAGAAGCGCTGCGCTCAGAGCTGGACAATCTGAAAAAAGTTGAACGCCCTACCGTTGTACAGGCGATTGCTGAAGCGCGCGAACACGGTGATTTGAAGGAAAATGCCGAATACCACGCGGCGCGGGAAAAGCAGGGCTTTATCGAAGGCCGTATCCAGGAAATCGAGAGCAAGCTTTCCCACTCTCTGGTCATTGATGTGAAAAGCATCGAGCCCAGTGACAAGGTAATTTTCGGTACTACGGTAACGATTATTCACCTGGATGACGATAAGGAAGTCACATACAAAATTGTGGGTGACGACGAGGCCGATGTTAAAAAGCACAAGATCTCGGTGAACTCTCCGATTGCCCGCGCGTTGATCGGCAAGGAAGTGGGTGATGTGGTGGTGGTCCAAACACCTTCCGGTGCGGTGGAGTACGAAATCGATGCGGTTGAGCACCTGTAAATTCGAGGTGATTAAAAAAAGGGCGGCCATGGGCCGCCCTTTTTTGTTGTTGCCCGTTCTACTGGAATACGAGGCTTTGGTTAGCGTGGCCAGACTGCATTACCGTAGCAGTTTCGTAGAGGCCGAACTGTCCCACCAGGCTATTGTTGTTGTCTCCTGATTGGCGTGCTGTTGCGCTGTGCCCAGAACCGATCTGTCCCAGGTACACATCATTGTGGTGGCCTCTCTGGCGGGCACTCGCACTGTGGTCGTACCCTGCCTGGGAAATATCCGCTTCCTGGTTGTGGCCGCGCTGACGCATACGGGCGTAGTGATCACCACCCACCTGACGAATATCACCATCATTGGATTCACCGGACTGGCGCATGCCGGCATCGTGGCCAAAGCCGCTCTGGAAGGTATCTGCGTTGTGCAGCTCTCCTCTCTGACGGATAACGGTCTCAGAGCCAACGCTAACAACCTGGGTGGCGGTTGCCGTGTTGTGGCTGTCCATCTGGCTAATCATCACCATGTTGCCAGCACCTGCAAACTGATAGGTGAGGGCGTAGTGGTTGTCCCCAGATTGCTGATGGGCGGAGTAGCTGCCGAGCTGTCCAATCTGGTAGGTCTCAGACACGTTGGTGGTGCCGGACTGGAAGCTGAACGACTCGTTGCCGGCACCACCGCTTTGCAGCAACTCCGCTGAATGGTGATCACCTTCCTGGTACTGGTACCCATAGCTGCCGAGTTCAATGCTATGAGTGATCTCTGCATCATTGCTATGGCCATGCTGTTCCTGCATAGCGTTGTTATCCCAGGTCAGCGGCCCAGTCTGATCGATAGTGGCATTGTTGTGGCCGCCATTCTGGTCCTGAGTGGCAGTGTTGCCGCCCGCGTAAGCGGTTCCACTGATGGCCAGGGTTAGGGCTACAGCGATAGGGGTCAAAGTCTTCATGAGTGTCTCCATTACTACAAACTTCAATGAGCATCACATGGTGAAATACCAGCCTAAGTGGCTGAAAAGGGGTGGCACGTCATCCTGCGCCGAGGGTTTTACAGCAGGTGCACCTAGCCTGGGGGGTAGGTATCACTGTAAAGAGGGGGAGCAGCGTTGCCGCAAAGGCATTGCCGCCAGTCAAACAGGTAAGTGGGAGGGTAGGACTGATACATTTTGATGGCTTCCCTGATACTGCTTAGGAGTCCAAAATTTCGTTCCGTCCTCAATATTCTTGCTGGGAATTGAGGCAGTCGCTATAGGAGAGAAGTTGTAAATCCTTGAGAAGAAAGTTCTATTGCAGAGTTCTAATTTCACTTTTCTCTCTCTATAGCTTTTGCCTGTTGCTATGAATAGCGCGGGGATTTAAGTCGGATTTTTTGATTGGCAATTTTGCTGCGAGCCTATTTACTGGGAAATATGGCTGCTGTTGGAAATGCCGATCTGTAGGGTGTTGCTGGATGCTCCCGCTCTCACCTGACTGGTTTGGACCTGGTTAAATAAGCCAATCTGGGTGCTACTGGCCATTTGATTCAGACCTAGTTGAGAAAATGAAACGTTATTTTCCAGCCCAATTTGGTTTGATTGGTTGGTATTGCCAATACCAGCTTGCAAAGAATTTGCTGAATTTAACAACCCTTCCTGTGAAGCTGACGATGAATTCCCCGTGCCCAGCTGCTCCATTTCGGAAAAGTTAAGTGCGCCTGCCTGGGTAATTGAAGATTCATGAGCGATGCCGGTTTGCTCACTGACACCTAAATTAAGCAAACCCGCCTGTGAGATTGAGGCATTACCCGTAAAATTGAATACTTGTGCCACGGCGGCGACATTGGCTCTGTCTGTCTGCTCAATGTTGACGCTGTTATTGGCTCCGGAAATCTGTACCGTGGTGGCAACCTGTCCCTGGCCATCCTGAGTGTGCAGGGAGAAACCGTTTATTTGGTTAACTTGTCGGGTGAGCGATCTGCTATTAGAGCCAATCTGTACGCTCTGTCCCGCATTGTCGCTACCAGTAGATTGGGAGACTCTGGAAAAATGATTGCGGCCAGTTTGAAATTGGGAAATTGTGCTGTTGATTTCTATGGATTGAATGCCGGTGGCGTCATTAAAAAAGCCAATTTGCTCTTGCAGGATTAAGTTGCCCTCATTAAGCGGAAACCTCTGGTTGGCAACGGCATTGTTGCCAATACCAACCTGTATCTGCTCTACGGTTTGGTCATTCCCAAAGGCGGAATTGACGGAAAGAAATGCGATAAATATGACTACCGGCGAGTAAATAACTTTTTTCACGAATACCTCCACGACTACATAACAAGGAGCATGAAAATTACGGCTTTAAAGTGCGGTGTTGGCAAGCAAACATAGGGAAATTACCACTGGAAATTAAATTCCGGACAGTAATTATTAAGAGCGCTAAAAGCGAATTGACCCAACTACCGCTATTTTCATTGTTGATGGCGGTATAGTAAGTTTCTATAGGGCTTTATTCTCAATTTAATGAGAAATAAGTATCAAGAAATGAGTGCTTTTACCTCAGGAATCCAGTCGGAATAAGTTGACCTTACTCCGACTGGTAATAACTTCGTTACTGTAAAACCACTGCCGTATTACCGGTACCGGTTTGGGTAATATTGGCGGATTGGGAGAAACCATTTTGAATCACAGTTGCGTCATTCATACTGCCAGACTGATTGACGATCACCATATGGCCACCGCCTAATCCACCATTCCCGGCCTGCATAATATTGGCGGAATTTAAGTAGCCATCTTGAGTGACGTAGGCACTGTTATACCAGGATACTTGCACGATGGTGGCCATATTGCCCTCGCCGTCCTGATAGAGGTCCAGTTCGTTGTACATATCGGACTGGGCGACATCTGCGCTGTTGGCGGCGCCGATCTGTTGGATACTGGCGTAGTGCCCGGTGCCTTCCTGGCTGATTATGGCTTCATGACTTGAGCCTTGCTGGAAAATCATCGCATCGGAATTAAAGCTTGCATATTGTCCAATTAATGCGCCGTGGAGTTCGCCCATTTGCTCAATAACAGAGACATTATCGCTACCGAGGTGTTGTTGGATCTCTGCCTCATTACCGGACCCCACCTGGCGTATTGTCGATTGCCCATGCTGTGTGGCTAATTGATAGCTACTGGCACGATTATTAGAGCCCGACTGGAATATTTCTACGCTATTTGCGATCCCATCCATTTGCAGGCTATAGGCGTCGTTAAGACTGCCTTCTTGTATTTGGATAATTGAGCTTTCAATTTCGTTTTGCTGTACGGCCTCTGCAATATGAGCAGAGCCGTCCTGACTGATCTCCAGGTGATTATCGATAGCGCTTGGGTCAGTTTGATCCGCTACAGCTGAGTTACTGGAGCCACTTTGGGTGATTAATGTAGTATTTTCTGCAGCATAACCCAAGCTGGTGGCAGATATCGCCAGTACCAGTGGAATTACGGTAATCTTCTGCACGGCTAACTCCTGTGTATTACCGTCTAGTGGTAAATCCGGTCGTTAAAACTTTTGCCTGTGTTACCTGTGAAGTGAGTAACGTCAAAATGTGAGAAATCGTTTACATGGAAAACTGTAGACGAAGAATTTTGAAACCACTGCTACGTAAGAAAATATTGATGCAGTATTTTTATCAGGTAAGGAAAGAATGCCATTCTTTGGGTAGCTTTGTAAGTGACTCATAAATTAAAGCTGGCATTAAAAAATGCATTCTTTCCTCTATGTATATTGAAAATATAATAACTTTCGGCCGGAACGAATATGCCGCTACTGCATGATAAATCCTTGGTTTAACATACCATTCTGAATGCCAATAGCCGTTTGATTGTCGACGCTTTGGGTAATAGTATGAAGGTTAGTTGTTCCTATCTGGGTACTGCTTGCAGTTTGCATTGCTCCAGCTTGATCCACGATGGACATATTGCCAGTACCATCTTGTAGCGTAGAAACCAACAAAATATCTCCCGTCTGGGTCTGGGTACTAATGTTACCATCTCCTATCTGGGTACTTGTTGCTACCAGGATGTCACCCGTTTGTATAGAAAAGTAAGTATTCAGATTGCCCGTTTGCGAGGAGGTCAACAGATTATCAAACCCTGTTTGTTCGGCATCTGCGCTATTTTGATCACCCGTTTGAGACACATTTAGGCTGTTAAACGTAGTGGTAGTTTGAGTCACTAACATCTGGTTATCAAAGCCAGACTGATAGAGGTTGACTGTATCGAAACTACTGTCCGTTTGGGAAAAAATGATGTCATTTGCATTGTCGAACTGAGAAATGTCAACAAGGCTGGAAGAGGTACTGTCTTGTAAAGTAGAGGCGAAATTTCCAGCGCCCTCCTGATAAATATTTACCTCTGCATCATCTGAGAAATTAGTTTGAGTCGAGTCAGCTTCATTCCCCAATGTTACTTGCTCATGTCTGATAATACTCAGGTTGGTTGAAGTGTCTTGCAGGCTATTGCTAACCTGTGCTTCATCTGCCTGAATAACCTCAATAAGGTTGTTTGTTGCTGTTGGGTCTACTTGGTTTGCAGTCACCTGGTGATTGTTACCCGTTTGTTCCACGGTAGTTGTATTTCCATCCGCATAAGTAATTGACCCGACAAGGCATAGACTGATGCCCACGGAAATTGGTGTATGGATTCGCATCGATATCTCCGATTGAAGGTAAGGTGGATTTTTCTTATCCCCATGATTTCAGTTGCGGTGAAGCATCAAGCCTAGGAAGGACAAAAGACTCCATAGATAGGGTATGGCATTTATTGCGCAAGGAGTTTGGCACACCTTGTTTTATTGCTATCCCTAATAGGTATTATCTCTGGAGTACCTGACAATACCCTGATGCTGGTATGAGTTTTATCGTAAGCCTCAAATATTGCTATGGGAAGTTAGTGCCTAAAAAATAGGAAAAACTTCTTTGTTGTTGTTTTCTGCGTTAACTGGATATGCCTGTACAGGGATACGATAAACGGATTTAAGCGAAAGGTTTGTAGAGTTATAGTGAGGTTCAGGTTGGGCTACTTGTTAGAGTAGCCCGTTAATAAACAACTAAGCGTGATGTTATTGAAAAATAAAGCCCATATTATTGCTGCCATTTTGAGTGGCATTGGCTGTTTGGCTGATGCCATTCTGGCCGGTCTGGTGCGTGTTGTTTGTTCCTATTTGCAAGGTGGTTGCCAAATTATTACTACCGCCTTGATTCATATTAATCAGATTCATAGAGCCTATTTGAGTCGATGACCCAGTTGCAAATATTCCAAATTGTCCATGAAAAGAAGTGTTGTTATCACCATCCTGTATGATGGTGATTGAGCCCTGCTGACTACTTTGTACAGCACTGATTGTATTGGAGGTACCAATCTGAGTGGCATCAATCAAGTGGGCCAGACCTGTCTGCGTATATCCAGCACCATTTGAATCTCCAGATTGTGAAGATATGGTGGTACTTGAGTCGCTATTTGCTTGGGTAACTGTAGCCAGGTTTTGAGTGCCAAATTGCTCAAAGTCGGCATTATCAGAAACGCTATTGACCTGGCTGATAGTGGCAGACTGAAGGGTTCCGAATTGCTCAACACTACCGCTGCTGGTTGTTGTATTAGTTTGGCTTGTAGTTACGCTGTGACTAACGCCGTCCTGGTAAACAGTCGCTGTTGTATTAGAAGCTGCCGTTTGAGTTGAAAAAATGGAGTTGCTGTCTCCGAGTTGTTCCTGATCAATTCCATTAGAGGTGCTATTTGTTTGCTGCGTAGCATTAGCAGTATTTAGATTCCCGGTCTGAATTTGAGTAACTAAATTTCCAATAGCAGTAGGATCACCCTGATCCACAGTGGCACTATTGGTTAATCCGCTTTGTAGAACTGTAGCGGTATTATTAGATGCGACAGCATTGTAGCTTGGGACACACAGGAAGAGTCCGATGGCTAACGTTTGGTAACGTATCATTTTATCTCCGTAGAATTTTAATTTTGAATATAAAAGATCTTGAACAGCTTGAATGAAACGGCGAAGCTGATTATCTGGTAGATATAGTGATTTTTACTTCTTAAACACTATATATGCAGAAATATTGTAGAGTGTTCACTTATGGTGGCTATGAGAATTTAGTGTGGATAAATTGAGATTAAAGTTTGTGAGATGATTTTTTTCGTTAAAAAAAGGCCGACTTTAACAGTCGGCCTTTATCTTGATTACTGAATAATTACTGCCACATTGCCATCGCCCACCTGGGCGGGTGCGGCTGCGTTGAAGTCACCTACTTGGGTCACAGTTATGGTGTTGAAGTTGCCAACTTGTGATGATGTAGCGCTATTGAAATCGCCAGGTTGTGTCACGGTCAGGTTATTGAAAGTACCATCCTGAGCGGCCTGGGAGAAGTTATCGAAACCACTTTGGGTAACGACAGCAACATTAGTGAGTCCCACTTGTTCTGTGTATGCCCAGTGGTCACCGCCACTTTGGTTGTGGACCAAAGTCTGGGTAGTACCGTCTTGCAAGCCCTCACTGTAGTTTCCGTCATCAGTCTGGCTAAAGAACAAGGTGTTGAAAGAGCCATCCTGGAAGGAGAAGGTGGTGCTGTTGCTCGCAGATATTTGCTGGTGAGCGACAGTGTTAGTATCACCTGCCTGGATCATATTCATGGTGTTCTGCGTGCTATTACTTTGCGTTGCAGAAGCGGTACCATTGGTGCCGGTTTGAGTAATAATTGCGGTATTCAATGAGGTAACGCTTTGAATGGCTGCAGCCACATTACCATCACCGGATTGAGTGACTACAGCTGTGTCATTTGTGCTAAGGGTTTGAGCTGTAGTTGCGATTTGTGTGCCACCACTTTGGGTAATCACTGTAACGCTGGTGTCTACAAAGCTCTGAGTAGTCGATGCAAACTGGCCGTCATTTATCTGGGTGATAGTAGCCACTGGCACATTGGAATCGTTCTGGAATGATTCCGCGTAATTCATATCTCCTACTTGAGTTTGAGTAATTACTCCTGAATCGTTATTGCTGGATTGCTCAGCATAAACTTCATTCGTATCACCAGTTTGAGTCTGGGTGATAACGTTGTTGGTTACCGTTGGATCACTCTGATCAGCGGTTGCCATGTTACCAGTACCGTTCTGATTGAGAATGGCGGTATTGTTCGTGGCGAGGGCTCCGGTGCTGGCGATCGCCAGAAGAACACTGGCGGCAATAGGTGTGTACTTGGTCATCTGTAACTCCATATAGATGTCAAATATCGCTGTACAGCTTTTACAAACAAAAGGAAAACAGCATCATTTGATATTGGGAGAGTCTCATTTTCAGGCATACTACAACTTTGTCTGAAGTACGTGAGGAAACTGGGATGAACCCGACTGCTTATTAACCTTCACATTCCTTGTGAAAACCTAGCAATATCATTTAAACAGCAGCTTGATGCTGATTAGAGTTTTGTCGTCTTCTGGAGTTACAGCCATAGGACGGAAGTGCCGAAACCTTAGGAATAAAGTTCTTTTTTTAACTAGCTATGGCAAATAATGGCAGCTGATTTGGGGGGTGGCATTAAATGTAGAAAATGGTTGTCTCATGCGAATTTTGGACTAGTAATAATTAAAGCTTGCACTTAGCCCATCAAATTGAAAATAGGCCGGCCAATTAAGCCGGCCTACACCCTTTACTATTGAATGATAATTGCCATGTTGAAATCACCTACCTGTGTAGGTGTAGCCATGTTGGTATCGGTTGCCTGGGTTACGGCAATAGTGTTGTTATTACCGGTCTGCGAGGCGATAGTGGTATTGAAGTCGCCAGGCTGGGTGACGGTCAAGCTATTGAACGTTCCATCCTGGTAGCCTTCAGAATAGTTATCCAAGCCTGTTTGGGATATCACGCCAATATTGGTGGTGCCCACTTGCTCGGTATAAGCCCAGTGATCATCTCCAACTTGAATGTGAGTCAAGCCCTGAGTAGTACCATTTTGGAAGCCCTCGCTGTAGTTCCCATCACCAGCTGTCTGTGATGAAGTGAATGTGTTGGAAGTGCCATCCTGGAAGGAAACTGAGGTGCTGTTGGTGGCCAGGTTTTGAATAAGTACTACAGAGTTTGTGGTACCTGCCTGGGTAGCATTAACAGTGCTCAAGGTACTGGAAATTTGAGTAGAAGTTGCAGTATTGGTGGTTCCTGTTTGGGTTAATATTGCGGTGTTAAATGAACCATTAGTTTGGATAACATTACCTACATTACCGTCGCCGGACTGAGTCACTACAGCAGTATCATTCGCACTGATAGTTTGAGTTACTGCTGCTGTTTGTGGACTACCACTTTGGGTGACAGTAGCAACGCTGGTATCTACAAAACTTTGTGTAGTTGTTGCAAAGTGACCGTCGTTGATTTGGGTGATAGTAACAATTGCAGTACTGGAATCATTCTGGAAGGACTCTGCGTCATTCATGTCCCCGACTTGAGTTTGGGTAATTACACCGGAATCATTAAAGCTGGTTTGCTCTGCATAAACTACGTTGTTGTCACCGGTTTGGGTTTGTGTGATCAGGTTGTTGGATACAGTGGCATCACTCTGATCAGCCGTGGCCATGTTGCCAGTGCCATTTTGGTTGAGAATGGCGGTATTGTTGGTAGCTAAGGCTCCGGTACTGGCGATCGCCAGAAGAACACTGGCGGCAATAGGTGTGTACTTAGTCATCAGTAACTCCATAGGGATGTCAAATATAGCTGTACAGCTTTTTACAAATAAAAGAATTCAGCACCATTAGATATTGGGAGTGTTTTGTCTCAGGACACGATACGGCTGTGTCAGGCGTATGTGAGTTATCTGGAGTGAAACCGACTGCTTCTAACCTTCACATTCCTTGTGAAACATCTAGCAATATCATTTTTAACAGCAGCTTGATGCTGAATAGAGTTTTGTCGTCTTTGGGGGTTGTGGCTATAGGGCAGAAGTCTCGAAACTTTAGGAAGAAAGTTCTTTTTTTTAGGTGGGGTGATAAAGCTTGTCAGAAAATTCTTTTATACGGCGCGAGGTTCAAATAATCACATTTCTGATGAATTTTCTAAGTTGCTGTAATAATTATTGTCACTTAATAAGCTTACATGAATTAAAATAAAGAAGTCTAATCAGGTGAAAGGGAATCAGAGAAGTATTATTATTTATTAGTCATATTGGCTAATATACGTTGTTGTAGCAGTTCCGCTAACAGTGACCGAAGTGTGAAGGCCATTCCCACTTTGGTAAATATTGACGTTATGAAAACTGCCAATCTCTTCCACATGGGCACTATTTTGTATTCCAAATTGGGATATACCCGCGGTATTGCCAACTCCATACTGGTCGATATCTATAAAATTCTCAAAACCTATTTGTATCAACATTGAATAGTTGTAATTCCCGACCTGACTCGATGTGATAATATTATCCTCACCAGATTGGGTGACCGATAAACTATTTCTATTGCCGTCCTGGTGAGCAGAAGTGTAGTTGTTACTACCTGATTGGCGGGTATGTATGTTGTTGTTTCCACCTTCCTGGTTGATTACGGTTAAATTTGTGACGGAGTAAAGATTGGCTGCGCTTAATTCGCTCGCAACAGCCAATTCACTGCTGGAATCCAAGTCTGAGCAATGGCCTAAACCCGGAAGATTAACAACAGCCATTGCTAGGGTGGCAGAAAAAATAACTCTGAATTTATGGTACATCTTTCCAAGTATCCCAATTTTAAGCCGAGCTTAAAAATATAATTTGTCAGTCATTGATACTACATAATGACAGTGCTGTCATTAAGGTAGTACTGCAATATCGGATTTTCGATCTCATCCGGATTGGCAAGTGCCCAAGAGTTGTGCACGATGCCTTCACTGATCAAATGAATCACAGCAGATTCCATCGCTGAAAGCATAGCAAGCTGTGCGGGTTCATTATAAGTAGTGCCAGCTTCTAATTCCAACAGGCGCCGATATTTTACGTAGCGAAATACATCGGCACTGATTGCCTTGGAGTAGACGGTTTTAGATGTCAATACAGAGTGGAGTACCCGCCCGGAACGAATATCTATGGCCCGCAAGTTCACTGTTACCTGATCCACGCGATACTGCTCGTCTGCGCCAATACCAAAATAGCGAGCACCTGCGCCACCGGTTTGAATATTTTGGTCGTAGGCAACAATGCCGCCTTCTAATAGGACATTCGCAGCTACGAGTGTGGGAAGTGGCACACTGTTATTGACGGGAATATCCGGCTTGGTTAATCCTGCACGGATAATCTTCCGCTCTGTCAGCAGATTTTGCAGCCCTTCACGTTCCAACGGGATAAACCAGCCGGACTCATTGAGTACGTCCATCAGCATGGCCGCGCCACCTTGGGTGACTGCGGTAGAGAAACTGCTGTTTGGTGCGGGTTTGTACTGGCCAGTCTGATCGCGGAAACCGTATACCGCCACCAATATTTTACCCTTCGGTTGCGGAAGGTTGATCAGGTCCCGATAGGTGTTTTTCCTCGGGGTGAGCATTGCATCTGTGATGCCCGGACCAAAAAGTGCATCGCCCACATCTTTGACCGCGGAACAACTACTTAGCGTCATTAATGTCGCTACGATGGGCAAAGCTATCACTTTTTTTATTGCATTACGCATTGCCAAAGAATCCTTTGAAATTTAAACGTTCGTTAGTTTGTCGGGTTTAGCCCGCTTACAACGATTTCGCTTTTATCTCCGGTACTGCGGTCGGTGATAAGTACTGTCAGGACACCATCGTTATCAACGATTTGTACGATAAAGTCGTCTGTAATCAGTTCTCCACTATTACCATCACCAACATCGGTTAGAAGTTGGTTTAGCAGGCGGGTTTCCAGCGAGTCGCTGAACCTATCCAGAGCACTGGGTTGTTCATAGAGGCTGTCTGGTTTATCCGGATCTTCGTGAGTATCTTGTGACTGCGCATTTTGCAGAAGGTAAGTACCATTGAGTGGGTTACCACCAAAATTGGGGTTTACCGGTTCATAGATTAATTCGGTGGCCGAGACGTGATGATATGAAAACGCCGCCAGAGAAAAAAAAGCGGTACCCAGTAATGATTTGATCTTCATTAGAATTCATCCTTACCCAAATCAAAGGTGTCTGTGAGTGAGCTGCGAACACGCGCTTGCAGTACTTCCTGGTGAATATATTGCGCGGCCTCATCGGCCAAGCGATGAATATTATTGGTGCTTGGACTGATAAAACGCCTGAAAACAATTTTGTCGTTATAGGTAACCCAGATGAGATTTCCCCAACGTGCTGAGGGTCTTTCGTAAATAGTTAAGTTGTAAGTGGCATCTGGATAATTAAGGTTTCTGTATTCGCTCATGTAGCGGGCAAAATCGTGCCCGGTACGGGTTATTGTTCGATCAATATTGAATCCACTGATTTCGTCTTCGAGTTTTCCAGAATCGGTATCTGCTGGAGGGACCTCTGTGTCATCCTGGCCAAAGGCCAGGGATGCACACAGTGTCAACATCAACAGGGTTAATCTCATATCCTCTCTTCCTGGAGATTGAGCTTGGCCCAATTACTGGCCTGCAGCCGGTTTTTAACTCCAATTTTCCGGAAAATGTTATACATGTGATTTTTCACAGTGTGTTCGCTAAGGTGCAATTTTGTTGCGATCACACTGTTGGGTTCACCGGTAGTGAGTTGTCCGAGTATTTCCTGTTCCCTGCGGGTAAGAGGGAGGGAGTTTTGTGGGCTGATATGTTGTCGCCCCTCGGCACTGTGAATCGCGGTATCCAATTTGTGAATAAGGTTTTCCTGACTGGTATTGCTGTCACAAAGTAGGTGAAAACCTTTCTGGCGTAACTTTTCCGATATATGAATGGGTAGGTTGGCTGGGAGATTAATCAGTAAAGCTTTTGCATGACTAATCTTCTTTAGATCTGAAAGAAACTGCTTTGAGTCAGAGCTCACACCAATTTGCCAGCAATCTATCACGATAGCCTGATAATGCTGCAGGCAGTTTTTTTGTTTTCCAATGCTAGATTTTTCCCAGGGTATGGGAATAGCTTGTGAAAACAGTGAAAATAATAGATCGCCTTGAAGGCCGGAGTTGCTAAAAAAAAGAACCGGCATATACCTCGTACCTCTCCTTGATACAGATAGATCTCTCTTAAAATAAGAGTTTGACCTTCCATCGACTCCTGTCGTTTAGGTTCCCAAAATTACCCCACGTTATCTGCCATGACGACGTGGGAGTCAGCGTAAAATTGTTTCTGCCGTGTTAGGGAAAAACACTCACTCAATGAGAATTTAGTTTGGAGTGTAGACGTAGGAGGGGTAAGGCTTAGGAAAAAATGTGCCTTATTTATTGGGCCTGAATATTTTTGGTTTGGTTTGGCTGTGGTTTTTAAGTTTGGAAATGTATTGTTTTTCTCAGTCAAAGTTTTGCAAGGTATGCGTGCAATTTATTTTTTTGGCATTTTGTGTCTCGTATATGGTGCTGTTTTTTTCTTTGGCAAGTATTGTGCTTTATTGTTGATTTTCTCTACTCGATGCAGACGTTTATTTTTTTAATTTCTAACGGGATAAACTTAAATTGATGTAAAAGAACAACTGTTTTCAGGTTACTTAATGATGTCACCTGTATGGTTCCGTATTGTAGGGTTGTTTTAACGGCCCTGCGTCTATATCAACTTTCCCTGTGTTTCCAATATTAGGGCCTAATCCCAATGGCAAAGCTGTCGTCATACTCCTGTACAAATTGTGAACTTTTGGGCGAATGTGCTGTCCGCAGCTGTTAGGATAGAGGCCAATTGGGCTGATAATAAGGGGGAAGAGATGAGTCAACTAATGCAAAGTTTACCACCTTGGCTTTGGGGCATCCTGGGATTGATTGTTTTGTTCCTGGCCCGTGAGCCTGTGCATCGCGCCGTATATGCAATAGCGCGTCTGGGCCATCGGGCGTTGCGCTTTATGGCGAGTAATATTGATTCCGCAGAACAAAGACTGGTAGAGCGCAATCGAGAGGTACTTTTTGCCGAAGGCCGGGACACGGCAGAGCGCCAGATTGAAAGAGAATTTGAACGTATTGAGCAAACCGTACAGCGGGATTTGGCACTGTATCCAACCTTACATAGAAAGCTCTGTGAACAACTCAGCAGCTTGGATGAAGACTATGTACGCAGTGCTGAAATAGCACCGGAACCGTCGAACTGGGCCAGGGCTATTCGAGCTGTTTCGGAAATTCCCGGTAAAGAAGACCCAGTGGTAGCTGATGTTCTCGATACTATTAATCAGTCTATGCGCAAGGCCGAGTCCAAAGCTCTGGAGTCCTATCGTGAGTCCACCCGGGAGAGGCATCAACTACTAAAACGTATGCTGCCCAGTTGGCGTGCAATGCTTTCGACATTGGGACGTATTAACAAAAATGTAGAATCGGTTATTCGGCGGGCCAAAGCGCTGGATGGTCATATGGAGCGCTACGAAGAGATTTTGCAGGAAACGGGTAAAAGTCTTCACTTGCTGTCTTCATCCTCTTTCAGCCGCTTTCTGACAGCTTCTCTGGTATTAGTGGTTGCTTTAGCTGGCGCTATGGTGAATTTCCAGTTACTGGCACAGCCTATGGCGGCAGTACTGGGTGCTGAAGCTTCACTTGGCAGTTACAGTCTCGCCAGTATTTCAGCCGCAGTGGTTATCTTTTTGCAGATCACTGTCGGATTGTTGATTATGGAATGCTTGCAGGTTACTCGAATGTTTCCTGCGGTAGGTTCCCTCGGTGAGAGTACGCGCAGGTTATTGCTGGGAGTGGCTTTGGCACTCTTATTGGTTTTGGCTGTAGTCGGTGGAAACCTGGCTTTCTCCCGTGAGTTGATTCTGCAACAGCAGTTATTAGGTTCTGAGCAGCTTTGGCCAATTCCTCTGGCACAGATGGGACTTGGGTTTGTGCTTCCCTTGATTCTGGCCTTTCTGGCAATTCCTTTGGAGCAGTTTATCCGTTCAGCGCGAACGGTAATTGGTATTGGGGTGGGCTTATCCCTGCGGGGAATGACCATAATACTTCGGTTTTTGGCGATGGCTTCACTGCACTTAGGTGTTTTGGCTAATCGTTTTTACGACATCGTTATTTTTGTTCCCCTCTGGTTACAGGCTTTATATGTCCGTCAGAAACAGGGAGCTGGCAGTGAGGCTAAAGAACCGGCGGGGAAAGAAGAGCCCAAAAAGAATACCGTGCTTGCTGACACTGATTCTGTTGCCAAATTAGCGGAAGAGGCGTAATCGAAGCTAACACTATCCAGCTTGAAAACTGACAAAATAATAAGTGTGGTGAAGCATGTTTTGGTTGTCGTTCTTTTTAATTGCCCTAGTCGTCTTATTTCTTTATGCCCGGTCTGCACCGGGCAAACCTTGCGCCCTGTGGTTTCCTCAGGGGGAGGGGCCGATGGTGATCGCACATGGTAATGACTGCGGCAATGGTCTCTACCCAGGAAACACGGCGATTTACCTTGAAAAAATGGTGCAACTGGGCGTGGATGCTATTGAAGTGGATCTGTGGCTCACTGCCGATGGCCATTTAGTGTTGATTCACGACAGGGAGCTGGAAATGTTCTCTGATGGTGCGGGGTTTATAGAGGATAAAACCTTAGAGCAGCTGCGCCAGTTAAATGTTGCCTATCTCTGGACTCGGGATGGAGAGTATTACCCCTATAGAGAAAAGCCCCTGCGAGTGTTGACTCTGGAAGAGGCGCTGGCAATGGTGGGGGATATGCCAATGATACTGGAGATTAAAAGTCGTCAGTATCGCGCTGCAAAAGTGTTGAAGGATGTGTTGGCACAATGTGGAAAAGGCGAGCAGGTCGTCGTTTCCTCATTTCACCAAGGGGTGATTAACGAGTTTCGTCGACTCTGTCCGCAAGTAGCGACGGGCACGCCTACCGTAGAGGCGGTGGTATTTTATATTGCACAGTTACTCCGAGCAGAGAAACTGCTGCGTCCAAGCTATAGCGCGATGCAGCTACCGATGGAGCAAAAAGGTATTCCCGTAGTTACTGAAAGTATGGTGCGCGCCGCTAATAAGAAGAAAGTCCACTTGGCGGTATGGACCGTGAATGGCATGGATAATTACCGGCGCTATATTGATCTGGGCGTACACGGCATTGTGACTGACCGACCGGATCTGCTGTTGGAGATGTTGGCACAGCAGCGAGAAACTTTATTGAAGCAGGCAGCCTGAGCTAAATAATCAGTTGCCGAAGATATTGGAAAGAAATAATAACAACTGGGAGTTTTTATGAAGAACGTAGTAGGTTCCGTCGCCCTGGCGGTTTCTGTATTGACTGCATCTTTTACCTCTGCGCAGGATCGGTTTGCCAATGTGGAAATTAGTAGTGAAGCCGTGTCTGGCAATGTTTATATGCTCAAAGGAGCTGGGGGCAATATTGCAGTACTGGTGGGAGAGGACGGCACCTTTATGGTGGATGACCAATACGCGCCTTTGACCGCAAAAATTCAACAGGCAGTAGCTGAGTTAGCCAAGCAACCTTTGCGTTTTGTCATTAATACCCACTGGCATGGAGATCATACCGGCGGTAACGAAAATCTGGGTAAAAGCGGCGCCCTGATTGTGGCTCACGAGAATGTACGCAAACGGGTAAGTACCGAGCAGTTTATTGAGGCATTTAAGCGCAAGGTTGAGCCGTCTCCCCCAGAAGCATTACCGGTGATAACCTTTACCGATGCCACTACCTTTTACTGGAATGGCGATAGGGTAAAGGTCCAACATGTGGGGCCGGCGCACACGGATGGTGACTCCATCGTGCATTTTGCCGAAGCCGATGTGATTCATATGGGGGATATTTATTTTAACGGCAACTATCCCTTTATCGATCTCTCTTCCGGCGGCTCGGTGGATGGCATGATCGCAGCTATGGACACCGCTTTGGCGATGGCGGGGGAAGAGACCAAAATTATTCCCGGCCATGGCCCCCTCAGTAATCGGGCAGAGCTGCAACAGCAGCGCAATATACTGGCAGGGCTTAGGGACAAAGTGAAAGCGATGGTGGATGAGGGTAAAACCCGGCAGGAAGTGATTTCTGCAAAGCCCACAGCGGAATTTGATGCGCAGTATGGCCAGGGTTTTATGACACCGGATATTTGGACCGGGATTGTTTACGACTCCCTGACGCAGTCTTAGAGAATAAAAAAAGGCGGCGCAGTGAAAACCTGCGCCGCCTTTTTTATTGGATTACCCGGTGATTTTAATCTGTAGTGGCATTCGGGGTCATGGGCCCGCCAAATTCAGGATTACTTTCCACTGCTTCTTCATTGTGCTCTTCCCGCACTCGGAACCAAGCGGCATAGAGTGCTGGCAGGAACAGTAGGGTGAGTCCGGTTGCGACAATCAATCCGCCCATAATGGCGACCGCCATAGGGCCAAAGAAGTCACTGCGGGACAGTGGAATCATCGCCAATACCGCAGTCAGCGCTGTCAAAACAATCGGCCTGAAGCGTCTTACCGTCGACTCGACAATTGCATCCCAGGGGCTGAGGCCCTGGCTGATATCCTGCTGTATCTGGTCCACCAAAATCACCGAGTTACGCATAATCATTCCCGCCAGGGCGATGGTGCCCAGCATGGCGACAAAACCAAAGGGCTTGCCAAACAACAGCAGGAACAGGGTAACGCCGATCAGGCCCAGGGGAGCCGTGAGGAATACCATGGTGGATAGGGACATACTGCGCAATTGCAGCATTAGTAGGGTAAAGACCACCAGCACAAATAGCGGCATACCGGCATTGACCGATTTTTGCCCCCGTGCAGATTCTTCCACGGTACCACCCACTTCCAGCAAGTAGCCCGGCGGTAATTTATCGCGAATGGATTGAAGCTGAGGCCACACGGCATTGACGACGGTCGCCGGTAACTCTTCCCCATAAATATCAGCGCGCACGGTAACGGTGGGCAGGCGGTCCCGGTGCCAGATAATACCTTCCTCAAAACCGTATTCCAGGGTGGCAATCTGGTTCAACGGTACACTGCGGCCGCTGTCGGTTTGTACCGCGAGGTTACCCAACTGGCGCAGGGCATAGCGATCGTCTTCATTACCGCGCACACGCACGTCGATCAGCTCGTTATCCTCCCGGTATTGGCTCACAGTGATACCCGTTAAGGAGCTTTGCAGAGCCTGGGACAAGGTTGCACTGTTGACGCCCATGGCGCGAGCGCGGTCCTGGTCGATATTGAGGTTGATAGATTTACTGGGTTCTTCCCAATCCAGGTGCACGTTGGTCACTTGTGGATTGTCCCGCAGGCGCTCGGCCACTTCCCGGGCCAATCCGCGCACTTCGCGAATATGTTCGCCGGACAAGCGGAATTGCACCGGGTAACCCACGGGCGGGCCGTTCTCGAGGCGGGACACACGGCTGCGCAGGGTGGGGAACTCCTCATTCATCGTATTGATCAACCAGCTGCGCACTTGCTCGCGTTCTTCGACACTGCGGGTCATCACAACAAACTGGGCGAAACTGGCAGCGGGCAGCTGCTGGTCCAAAGGCAGGTAGAAGCGCGGGGAGCCGGTGCCCACATAGGCCACGTAATTTTCTACCTGATCGTTTTGCGCCAGCAGGGTTTCCAACCTTTTGGCCTGGTGCTCGGTGGATTTCAGCGAGGCACCTTCGGCCAGCTTCAGGTCCACCATCAATTCGAGGCGTCCGGAAGAGGGGAAGAACTGTTGCGGAACCAGTTTGAACAGAGCGAGCGAGCCGACAAAAATTGCCAGGGTGGCCGCGATCACTGTTTTGCGATTGCGCAGGCACCAGGTAATAAAGCGGCGGAAGCGCTGGTAAAAGGGTTTCTGGTAGGGGTCTGCCACTTCACCGCCGTGGCCGTGTCGCGCCAGGTTTGGCAGCAGGTAGTGGCCCAGATAGGGTACAAAGACCACGGCGGCAATCCAGGAAACGATTAGCGACAGGGTGACCACCTGGAAAATAGATCGGGTGTATTCACCGGTGCCGGATTGGGCGGTGGCAATCGGTAAAAAACCGGCGGCGGTAATCAGTGTACCGGTGAGCATGGGAAAAGCGGTGCTGGTCCAGGCGAAGCCGGCGGCTTTTAGCCGGCTGAGCCCCTGCTCCATTTTTATCGCCATCATCTCCACCGCGATAATGGCATCGTCCACCATCAAGCCCAGGGCGAGTACCAGTGCCCCCAGCGAGATCTTGTGCAGTCCGATATTGAAGTAGTGCATCAGCGCGAAGGTCATCGCCAATACCAGTGGGATCGACAGCGCCACAATTAATCCCGGGCGGCTGCCGAGGGAGAAAAAACTCACCAGCAGTACGATACCCAGGGCTTCGGCCAGCACTTGCAGGAATTCGCCGACGCCGCGTTTTACTGCTGCCGGTTGGTCGGAGACCTTGCGCAGTTCCATACCTATGGGCAGATCTTCCTGTAGTCGGGCAAAGGTTTCGTCGAGGGCTTTACCCAACTTTAAAATATCTCCCCCTTCCTTCATGGACACGGCGAGGCCGATGGCATCCTCTCCCATAAAGCGCATGCGGGGCTGGGCCGGATCGCTAAAGCCGCGGTGGACCTGGGCGATATCTCCCAGGCGCTGGGTGCGGCCATCTGCGGTAATAGGAAACTGGCGTATTTCATTGACGGAGGTGAATTGTCCGCTCACACGGATGCGCACCCGGTCGCTGACGGTATCCACAAAGCCGCCATCGGTGACCTGGTTTTGCGCTTGCAGGGCGTTTTGAACCGCAGACAGTGGAATGCCCATGGAAGCTAATTTGGTATTGGATATCTCCACCCAAATTTTTTCGTCCTGCAATCCCAGTAACTCGACCTTGCCTACATCCTTAACTCGCTGAAGGGCCAGTTGCAGTCGCTCAGCGTAGTCTTTCATCAGTGCGTAATCGAAGCCACTGCCGGTGAGGGCATAAATATTGCCGAAGGTGGTGCCAAACTCGTCGTTAAAAAATGGGCCCTGGATATCCGGCGGCAGGGTGTGGCGAATATCCCCCACCTTTTTGCGCACTTCATACCAGAGATCGGGAATGTCACGGGAGTGCATATCGTCCCGGGCAACAAACAATACCTGGGATTGCCCCGGACGCGAAAAAGAGGAGATACGCTGGTAATCGCCGGTCTCCAGTAATTTCTTTTCTACCCGTTCGGTAATCTGGCGGGACACATCTTCGGCACTGGCGCCGGGCCAGACGGTGTTGATCACCATCACCTTAAAGGTAAAGGGTGGATCTTCACTTTGCCCCAATTGGGTATAGGAAAAGGTTCCCAGCAGTCCCAGGACGATCATTGCGTAAAGCACCAGCGGGCGGTTTTTTAAGGCCCACTCGGAGAGGTTAAAACCCATGGCAGTTTCTCTGTTTCAAGGGCGGCTCTGCTTTTCGCGGCCGCACTTTGGAAATTGTTATCGAGGCTTTATTGGGAATTAATTTTCGCGGGCAGGCGTTATTGTTCCCGCGTCTTTAATTTATTCCTGATGGGCGAGAGACGGCCCCTGTTCGATGGGGCGGTTCATACGGTCCACAGGGCGCACCACCATACCTTCCTGCAACAAATGGGTACCTGCGGCCACGACCCAGTCATTGCGTTCCAACCCGGAAAATACCGAGACAAATTCCTCACCGTAGGGGCCCAGGCTGACCGGGGTTTTATGTAGTGTTTTTGTCTCTGGATTTAATACCCATACAAATGCGGCGCCATCGTCGGCACTGACTGCTGACATCGGAACTTGCAGTACATCAGTTTTTTTCGCCCTGGGGACAAATGCCCGTGCACTCTGGCCGATTTCTACACCGCTCACTTTATTTTCAAAAGCGACCCTGGCTTCAAAGGTGCGGGATATGGGATCGGCTGCCGGTGATAGTTCGCGGATGCGTGCGGGGAAAGATTGGCCCGGTTGGGACCAGAGTTCGACAGTTAGCAGTTGGCCCACTTTAAAGCGGCTGATGGATTGTTCCGGCAGGTCGATACGCACTTCCCGTTCACCATCGGCTGCCAGCTCAAAAATGCCTTGTCCTGCGGCAACGACCTGGCCGGCCTCGGCCATGCGGCGGGCAATCACGCCACTTTCCGGCGCCTTAAGTACGGCGTAGGCAGCCTGGTTGCGAGCAACATCCAGCTGTGCCTTGGCCTGCTGTAGTCGCGCTTCACTGGCTTCGAATTGGGTTTCTACGGTATCGAATTGGGAGAGGCTCACCAGCTGCTTTTCCAATAGCTTGCGGTGGCGCGAGAGTTCACTGCTAGCCAGGCGTTGGTCTGCCTCGGCGGAAGTATGGCTGGCGCGGGCTGAATCCAGTTGTAGCAGCAGGTCTTCAGTGTCCAGTTCCGCCAGGGGCTGGCCCTGTTCCACACGGTCGCCGACATTTACCAGGCGCCGCTGGATTTTCCCGCCGATACGGAAGGCCAGTGCCGGCTCGAAGCGGGCTCTTACTTCACCGGGATACACATCGGTTTGGGCGCTGGCCAGGGTGGGGCGGACCATAACAGCGGGGCGCGGTTTGGCTTCTTGTTCCTGGGATTCAGAGGGGGCACAAGCGCTCAGCAAAAGGCTGAGTGAGAGCGCAGCGAGGATTAGCATTCGGTACATATTGGCTTCCTTCCCCGGCGCTGGCGCGTCGAGGCAGATCCGTGACTGGGTCAAGCATGGCCGGGCGGCCATCAATGTTATACTGGCGAGTATAGTATATTTAATGAACTAACGAGTCTAGTATATGGAGAGCTATGTCTGAGCAGACCCAGACGGCCGCCCAGCGCGGTCGCCCCAAGGACCCGGTGAAACGCCAAGCCATTCTGGATGCCGCCCGGGACCTGTTTTTATCCCACGGTTTTGCCGCTACCAGCGTGGATGCGGTGGCCTCGGCCGCGGGAGTATCCAAACTTACGGTCTACAGCCACTTCTCCGATAAGGAGACGCTCTTTAGCGCCGCTATTGCCTCTCGCTGCGAAATGATGATGCCCCTGCCCATCTTTGCTTTAGAAGAGGGGGAATCGGTAGAGCAGGTCCTGGAGCGTATTGGCGACGCTTTTATGGGGATGGTGGAGAGCGAGGATAGCGTGCGTCTGTTACGTCTTTTGTGTGCCCTGGCATCCCAGGAGTCGGAAATGGCCCAGCTATTTTTTGATGCAGGTCCCCAGCGGATTTTGGGGGAGATAGAGCAGCTACTGCGCAGAGCCAATCAGTTACAGATGTTGAAGGTGGATAATCCCGCCGTAGCGGCGGAAGATTTTATCGGTTTGTTGCTGGGTTGCCACCATATGCAGGTCTTGATCGGCTGCCGACAAATGTCGACACAGGAAGAGCGTCGTGAGCGCGTACAAAAGGCGGTGAGAACCTTTATGTGTGCCCACCACTAGTGCCGGGATTATTGCCTGTATTCTTGGGCTGCTCCGCCATCGCGGGGCACAGGACAATATCACTGGCGACCTGGAGCCATTCAGGTTTGTTGCGGCTGTAAACATAGCGCTCGGGATAAATAAATTCCGGTGCATCAAAGGCGCCGCCACCAAAGCCCCGATATTCGGGTAGGAATTCCAGTGTCCAGGTGAGCGTGCTGCCGCAATCGGGGCAGAACTGGCTCTTTATCCAGCGACCGGCATCGGAGTAAAGAGTGTGGGTTTGCAAATGGCCCTGAAGAAAGGCTATTTGTTTCTTTTTGAAGTAGACCGATAAGCCGATGGGACTACCGCTGCGCTTTCTACACCACTGACAAGAGCACAGGCTGACCCGGCTAGGGGAGCCGAGGGCGCGAAAGCGCAGTTGCCCGCAAACGCAGCCCCCTTCATGATATTCCTCCACCATGCTAAGTCCACCGCTGTACCGCCTTTACTAAGGTTGGCACAGCGGCGTGGGGGAGGAATCAGGTTTTGATGCGGTATCCGGTGCGGAAAATCCACCAGACGGTGGTGAGACACAGCACCAGAAAGAGCAAGGTCATGCCGATACTCAGCCCCAGGTTAACATCGGCTACGCCGTAAAAAGCCCAGCGGAAGCCGCTGATCAAATAAACTACCGGGTTGAACAAGGTAATTTTTTGCCACATTTCCGGCAGCATACTGATCGAATAAAATGCACCGCCGAGAAAAGTGAGAGGCGTTATAATCATCAGCGGAATAACTTGCAGCTTCTGAAAGTCATCGGCCCAAACTCCGATAATAAATCCAAACAGGCTAAAAGTGACGGCAGTCAGCGCGAGGAATGTCAGCATCCACCAGGGGTGTACAATTTCGTAATCCACAAAAAAGCGAGCGGTCAGTAATATCAACAGCCCCAACAAAATGGACTTTGTCGCTGCGGCACCCACATATCCGGTGACGATTTCGAATGATGATATGGGAGCGGACAGTACTTCATAAATGGTGCCGGAAAACTTAGGGAAAAATATTCCGAAAGAGGCGTTGGAAATACTCTCGCTGAGCAGTGCCAGCATTACCAATCCTGGAATAATAAAGGCCCCATAACTGACTCCGTCGATATCCCCCATACGCGATCCAATCGCGGCACCAAACACAATAAAATAGAGAGATGTGGAGAGCACCGGTGAGGCGATGCTCTGCATCAGGGTGCGCCAGGTG
This sequence comes from Microbulbifer maximicatervae (SeqCode), assembly GCF_052467225.1. NCBI lineage: Bacteria > Pseudomonadati > Pseudomonadota > Gammaproteobacteria > Cellvibrionales > Microbulbiferaceae > Microbulbifer > Microbulbifer maximicatervae (SeqCode). The sequence goes on from NZ_CP174303.1 coordinate 1,477,403, forward strand.
CGGGCCATCTCAAATTTATAGATGGCGCCAATTCCATACCAATTCATGCCTGTGCCTCCTTACTGAGCTGCTCTTCCCGTTCAAGGCGGGCACCGTGAACCAAGTTGACGAAAATTTCCTCCAGGGAGCTTTCCCGGGTGTGTAAATCGCGGAATTCAATATCGGCGGCATTTAAACGGCGCAGAAATTCCGCAAGACCAGTGTCTTCGCTTTTGATATCAAAGCGATAAACCAGCTGGCTGCCATCGCTGCTGAGACTGAGTGGCAGGTCAGCAAGACTCTCTGGAATTTGTTGCAGTGGTGTGGGCAGTTGCAGGCTGAGTTCTTTCTCCCCCATTTTCTTCATCAGTGCATTTTTCTCCTCAACCAGAACCAGTTGGCCGTGATTGATAACACCGACACGATCGGCCATTTCCTCGGCCTCTTCGATATAGTGGGTGGTGAGGATAACGGTTACTCCCGACTCTTTCAGTTCGCGCACCATTTGCCACATATCCTGGCGTAGCTCCACATCGACCCCGGCGGTGGGTTCGTCGAGGAAGAGCACATTGGGCTCGTGGGATAGCGCTTTGGCGATCATCAGGCGGCGCTTCATTCCTCCTGAAAGCGTAATAATTTTGTTATCTTTTTTCTCCCATAGGGATAGCTGCCGTAGAATTTTCTCCAGATAGGCGGGATTGGGAGCCTTGCCGAATAGACCGCGGCTGAATTTCACTGCCGCCCAAACGGTTTCAAAGGCATCGGTGGATATCTCCTGGGGCACCAGACCAATCTCATTTCGGGCATTGCGATAGTCCCGCTGAATATTGTAACCATTGACAGTGACCTCACCGCAGCTCGGATTTACGATGCCGCAGATAATGCTGATCATGGTTGTCTTGCCCGCGCCATTGGGGCCGAGCAAGGCAAAGAGTTCTCCCCGCTTAATTTCCAGGTCGATATTCTTCAGGGCGGTAAACCCCTCGGCATAGGTTTTTCCCAAGCCTTTGATGGAAATAATCGATTCCACTTTTTCTCCTTGCCAAAATTACCGTACGGCTTTGGCTGTGTGTTGTCAGGTGGATTTATCGGGCAGAAAGGAGGAATACCTTTCCTGTCGGATCAGTTTCCCGATCCCAGCCCGGAAGTATATGCCAATGAGAATTCTTTTTTAATTTTAATGATGTATATCAAAGCTGCGCTGGAGGCGGCGAACATCAAAATTAAAGCCATGGATGAGAATGCACTGGAATATCCCATTTTATCAATCCAGGGCTGGCTGATGAAAGGCGAAATAAATTGTCCAAGAAAAATTCCAGTCGTCAGAAATCCCGCAGTTTTCCCTCTTTTTGACTCCGGAGCAGACTCGAGAGCCGTAGAAAAGATATGTGGTATCAGGGTACCCATTCCAAGTCCGTAGAGGGCAATAAAAGCAACTATTTCTGTCAGGTTTTGAGCGCCGGCGAGCAGCCCAAAGCTGGCGGCCATAATAGTAAAGCTTGCGACAAAAACGCCGAGCACTCCCAGTCGATTCCGGGCTCGCCGGTAAACCAATAATGAGGCGATGGCTCCCATAACATTACTGGAGGCGATAGCCATAGCAATAAGGCTGGGTGAAGAAATTTCTATCTCGCGCAAGTAAAAAGGGATCTGAGTTGGAATCAGGGTAAAAGCCAGGCTATTTAAAGTTGCCGCCGCCAGTAGTGCATAAAATGCAAGCGGGTTATCCTGCTTTTCTTTTTTGGGGTCTCTGTGCTTGAAAGGCCTTACTCGCATGGGCTCCCAAAGGAAAATTTTAACTGCTGGAACTAGTAGTAAGGCCAACAAGTAAATTGCGAAGGGGGCGCGCCAATGTAAGCTGGCCAGTAGTCCGCCCAGGGTTAGAAATACGACCCCACCGATACTGATAAAAGTACTCTGCTGGCTCAAATAAGTTAGGCGTTGCTCCCGGCTGAAATAATCCCCCACCAGGGCTGTTACCGAGGTCATTGTTCCGGCCACGGCAACTCCCAATAGTAGGCGGCTAGTCAGGATACCTGCGAGATTATCCTGAAATAGGGCTAGTAGACCGGATAGTCCATAGAGTACCAGGGCTGCTTTCAATAATTGCAGGCGGCCATGGCGATCAGCTATCCAGCCTGCTAATGGAGCGCAGAGGGCGATGCTCAAAGCGGGTAGGGTCACTACCAGTCGGCTCCACAAATCACTATTGGGTGTCCCTGAGAAATACTGCTGCAGTGCAGGTAGTGACGGGGCTACAGTGGCCCCCGACATGATAGTGAGTACTGCCAGGCACAGTAATGTGATACGGCTCTGAGACGGTATCCCGCTGGTCGTGTGCTTCATGATTATTAGTCGCTGCTTCTAGGTCCCAGGGTTTCTCTTCGCGGTATGTCCAGACTCGCGTATCTCAGTAGCAAATTTGGGGTTCAGGCTTGCAGCTGCCACTAGTAGTAAGAACAGGTTGGGGTTGGCTTGACCGGCTGGTTGCGCAACGCCGTTTGCTTGGTGCTTTTCCATCACTTTTCTCCCTCGCTTGCATTAGGTTGCGCAGCAGTGTAAAACCTCAACCAATGTTTAGGTCAATGGTTGGTGGGCGTTTTTATGGCAGCTGAAGAATCGGCCGAAAAAGGAGCGGTTAAGTCAAAGCAAATCAAGCGGGAGCTGACTGTTGGCGAAGTGGCCGAGCGCAGCGGCGTGGCAGTCAGCGCCCTGCATTTCTATGAAAGCAAAGGCCTGATTGCCAGCTGGCGGACCTCGGGAAATCAAAGGCGTTACTCGCGGGATGTGTTGCGCCGAGTGGCCATTATCAAGGTGGCACAGAGCACCGGTATTCCCCTGTCAGAAATACGCGAGGCCTTCGGGGAACTTCCTAATAAGCGCACTCCCAATGCGGGGGATTGGTCATCACTCTCTTCTCACTGGCGTGAAGAGTTGGATCAGCGTATCCAGCAGTTAACCAAGTTGCGCGATGACCTTGAGGGATGTATTGGCTGTGGTTGTTTGTCTATGCAGAAATGCCCTTTACGGAATCCCGGGGATGAAGCTGCGGAGCAGGGAGGGGGAGCTCGCTATTTGGATTTGACCGAATAGGAAAGTGGTAGCAATACACGAGTACTGCTACCAACCCCCAAGGCGTACTTTTATCATTGCTAAAAGGCTGATAGCGGTTTTCCGGCGCTCACTTCAGGAGAAAATCTTCTCGTAAAACGCCAGTGTTCCCCGCCAGGCGTCCTCAGCGGCTTCACGGTTATAGGCCAGCGGCAGGCCGAACTTTTCTCCCCGGTCTGTTGCACAGGGGTTGGTAAATCCGTGTAGGACCCCCGGGTAACTGACCAGAGTTAATTTGGCTTCGGATTCCTGCATCTCAGTAACAAACTGGCCGACCTGGTCCGGTGGAACCATCACATCGGCGCCGCCGGTGTAGACTTGTATTTCAGCATTAATAGGTTTGTTTTGTGCGGGCGTACTTCTTGCCAGTGCCCCGTGGTAACTGACTACGCCGCGCAAGTCCACGCCGACTCGAGCCATAGCGAGTACGACTCCGCCGCCAAAACAATAGCCCTGTGCTGCGACCTGATCCGGGTCTGCTTGGGGCCGCTGCTGGAGCAGTGATAATGCTGTGCGGAAGCGCGCTTCAAGGGCCACCGGGTCCTTCAGGGCTTCATCCCTGAACTGCTGTGCCTCTTGTGGATCATCGGTCTGTTTGCCTGCGCCAAACATATCCACTGCAAAAGCGAGGTAGCCGCAGTTGGCCAGCTTCTCCGCCTGTTCGCGAACAAAGGCATTGTGCCCCCACCATTCGTGTACCAGTAAAACCCCCGGCCGTTTGTCACTGATATTTTCATCCCATGCGAGATATCCGCAAAAAGTATCCCCGTTTACGGTGTAGTCAATTACTTCCGCTTCCATAGTGAGTCGCCTGGCTGATCGAGAAAGAGTCGTTGGGAAACCGGTAAGGGCCCGGCTACTCCGCAAGCGTGGCACAAACTTCAGTTGTTGCCAGTGGGTGGTCCTTTCAGCTCAATCACATTGTCCTCGGGATCTGAGATGTAAATTGACAGGCCAATTCCATCGGCGCCAAAGCGCTCTTCTGCTGGCGAAAACTTTACCTGTTCCTGCGCTAAAAAGGCTTGAATACTCTCCGGATTAAAGGGTTCAACCCGGAAGCAAAAATGATCCAGGTTCCGCCCTTCCTTTCCCGGTGCTGCTCCCCCTCCCTGGCCTATAGGTTTATCAACTGGCACTAAATCTATCATACAAGTGCCTGCGCGGAGTTGGTAGAGGCCAATATCATCCCGTTGGCGCACAATGCTGCATCCAAGAATATTTTGGTAAAAGTCGAGCATGGGTTTTAGAGATTGGACACGCAAGACAATATGGTCAATATGGTGGAGCTTAATCATAGGCGGCCCAAGCTTAGTTTTTACTAAGACTAGGTGGACCCTAAGGTAGTTGTCGAGTGAATTAAATGTTAGAGATTTTTTAGTTAATCTGTAAAAGCCTGGCTATAGAGCAGGTAGGTAGCGCAAATAATCAGAAGGCTCCCCATGGACCTGTTAAATATTTTGCGCCGGTATTGACTCTCTAATAGTAAGCGAGCCCGATCCCCGGCAATAGCCCAAGTACTTAATGATATATAGCAAACCAGAAAGTAAATCAGGGTGAATGAGAGTAAATTGCTGTGGTCATCGCTGCTGGAGAAAATAGCCACTCCAGAAAGGCAGGCGATCCAGGCCTTCGGATTGAGCCATTGCAATAAAAACCCCTGGTAAAAGCGTGGTTTCTGTAACTGCTCAATATCCGCATGATTAGTAGGTGCAGCCGCTGTTTGGTAGCCGATATAGGCTACATAAATTGATCCTGGTATCGCGACATATCGTAGTAACTGGGGATAAATTTCTATTACCTGATAGAGCCCAAGGCCTATAGCTGCAAGTAACAGTGTAAAGCCTATTGTGGCTCCTGATACAAAGGGCAAGGTGCGGATAAATCCATAATTCAGCCCGGAGGAAATGATAACCATATTCACCGGCCCCGGTGTAATGGACATAGCCAGGGAAAACCCAAACATAGCAAGAAGTAGTGACATTCGCTGCTCCTGGCAGTTATCAATTGTTTGGAGACTTTAATGGCCTGGTAGGAAAATGATTAGATACTTAAAACTGAAATATATTGTTTATAAAAATTTACTTACTAAAAAGGGAGAAGGAAAGAATACACTGCGCTCGGGACCCTATGAGGCATGGATGCCGATTAGGAGCTTACAGGGATGTATTTACTGCGTGTCTCGAGTGCGGTGTATTCTTTCCTTCCACCCCAGTAGTAAGTATGGACGAGTGTGCTGCATGAGACTGGATGCCGATTAGGCGCTAACAGCAATATATTCACAGATCTTCGCAAGAGCGGTGTATTCTTTCCTGTTGACCCAGAAGTATCTTTAGAGAATTCATAGGGAGTTGCTATTGTGCTAAAGGATATTCGCTATTTACTGGTGTTTGCCAAGGTTGTGGAAAGCGGCTCTTTTAGAGGCGCTTCTTCGGAACTGGATATTTCTGTCGCCAGCGTTAGTTCCTATGTGGCGAGGTTGGAGGAAAGTCTTGACGTTGCGCTCTTGTATCGCAATACCCGCAAGTTGTCCCTGACCGAAGATGGGGAAAAGATTTATAAGACGGCACAGAATATATTGGATTTGTACGCCGATGGTCTCGGAGAATACAAAGCGCGAGAGGAACGCAGTATCAGTCGGCTTAAAATTGCAATCCCCGCCGTTTTGATCCACAGCCGCTTGCTGAGCAAAATAGTGGACTTTGTCCGACGGGATCTGGGTATTCATTTACAACTTCAATGCAGCGACCAGCACGAGGATGTAATTGGCGGTGGTTTTGACTTGGCAATTCGCCTGGGTAATATGCCTGATAGCAATTTGAAAGCGCGTAAGATATTTGAATTAGAGCGGGTGTTAATTGCCAGTGGCGATATGCTGGATCGCTATGGTTTTCCGGGTCATCCTCGCGACCTTGCAGTCTGGCCCTGGATTGGGCTGACAATGCGGCCCAATCACCGGCAATTTCTACATCGGCAGCAGGGCGAATATGAAGTTAGCTACACTCCGGTAGCGACTGTCGACAGCGTTGAAGCGGCTTATCGACTGACGAGCTGTGGCCTGGGACTATCGGCGCCACCTCGATTTTTAATAAGCGCACAGGATGATGTACAAGAGTTATTGCCAGACTGGCAGCTTCCGAATTTACCCGCCTATGCAGTTAGGCCTTCAAACGGAGTCTCCGAAGGTCCTATACAGAAACTGATTGATTATTTGGCCGATAGTGATACCCAGCTTGCTGCCTGCCATCCTCGCGATTTAACGCAAAAGCTAGCTGCAGAAGCGGTTGATTGATTGTCCCGGAAGGTTCTCAATAGCTCGGTAGAGGCCTCTGCCGTCAAGGTTGGTCACTTGCGGGCAGAGGTTCTTTTATTCATGGGGGAATTTAAAACCTTACTGCGGAATAAATTCCTGAACCATATTTATTTGGGCATTACTGCTTATTTCTACCGGATCTTGCTTTATCGGAGTTGACTCCATGGATGTGTCTTCAGAGGCATTAACTGTGCGAATAATACTGGCGATTTCTGGTTTGCAGGAACCGCAGCTGGTACCGCAGCCAAGAGTTTCTCCCAGTGCTTCGACGGTGTTAATGCCCTGGGCGATGGCTTCCTCTATCTGTGGCCGGGATATCTGGAGGCAGGTACAAATCATCTTCACACCGGGCTTTATGGGATGAAGCAATTGCCCCGGTGATTCAGGCAGGGGAGTGGCCAGGTAGTTTTCCAGGTGCTGTCGGCTGGGTAATTGGTGCCAGTCTCTACCAGAGAAAATCAGAAGTTTTAAGCTATTATCGTAGGCTATCCAGCGCTGACTTTTAGGGGTAACCAATTCCTGCCAGAACAATTGGGGCTGCTCGTCCATTATCTTGGATGCCAGTTCCCGCCCGTGGATAAGTTGGTTTGCGGCAATTTCATAGCGAAAGCCATTTTCCAAGGGGACTCGATACCAGTGCAGGATACTGCTGTCGTTGGACTGCTGTAACCAATCCCATACTCTATCGGCAGTCTCTTCGGCACAGATCATTGTGGCAAAGTATTCAGCTGCCAGGGGACTGACATTGACGGGAACCTGTTTGAATTCAGGTTGACCGGAATAGGGATCAATACTGGAGTCCGCCAGGGCACTGGGCTTGGAATCCTGTGAGAAGGTTTCACTCCAGTGAATGGGGGCAAAGATCTCCCCTCTTTTTTGCCCGCCGTTGAGAGCGGCGCGGCCGACCATTTTAGATGAGGCGCTGTTTAACCGAACTAATTCCCCATCTTTAACCTGGAAGCGAGCGGCATCCTTGGGGTTTATTTGTATTTCCGGCAGTTCGCTGTGATCGAGTAATTTTCTTACCCGCCCGGTTCGGGTCATGGTATGCCACTGGTCGCGCATACGGCCGGTATTGAGCCATATAGGATACTCGCCACTGATCTGCTGTTCCGGAGGCTGCGGCGTTATAGGGATAAAGCGAGCACGCTTGTCCGGGGTAAAAAACTGTCCACTGGTGAATAAGCGTTTGCACCCGGCTGGATGCTCCTGGTTGACCGGCCACTGTACCGGGGCCAGTGCATCGTATTCACTGCGATTGATATTGGCGAGTGCGGAGATATCAAAAGCCCTGGAGCCGTGGTTTTCGAAGCCGGAAAGCTGGGCGTGCTCACGAAAAATATCGGCGGGGTGTGAATAATTAAACTGATCTCCATAACCAAGATGCTGGGCCAGTCCGCACAGGGCTTGCCAGTCGTGGCGAGCTTCTCCCGCTGGGGATAAAAATCCACGTTGCCGAGAGATACGTCGTTCTGCATTGGTGACAGTGCCGTTTTTTTCTCCCCAGCCCGTTGCGGGAAGTAGCAAATCGGCACAGCGAGCGGTATCGGTATTGGCAATGCAGTCGGAGACAATAACCAACGGGCATTTCTGTAGTGCGGCTTTGACTCTATCGGCTTCGGGCATACTGACGGCGGGGTTGGTAGCCATAATCCAAATGGCTTTAATTTTTCCGCTTTCTACCGCGCGGAACATATCCACAGCCTTCATTCCCGGCTTGGTAGCAATTTGATCGGAATTCCAGAATCGTGATACCCGGTCAATATCCTGCTCGTTAAACTCCATATGCGCGGCGAGGGTATTGGCAAGTCCGCCCACCTCGCGTCCACCCATCGCGTTGGGTTGGCCGGTAATAGAAAATGGTCCTGCACCAATTTTGCCCACGCGTCCGGTGGCTAAATGGCAGTTTATGATTGCGTTGTTTTTATCAGTGCCGCTGCTGGACTGATTGATTCCCATGGAATAAAAACTAATGGTCTTTTCTGTTGCTGCAAATGCCTGAAAAAATTCCAATAGTTTTTCGATAGATATGCCACAGGTGGCCGCAGTTAATTCTGGTGACCAGTCTTGAGCCGCAGCTAAGGTATCGGCAAATCCCTGTGTATGATTTTTTATGTAGTCGGTATCTAGATAATAGTGCCGGCTGAGAAAACGCAGAAGTCCATTGAATAGTGCCGCATCAGTGCCGGGTTTAATTGCCAGGTGCAGATCTGCCATTTCACTGGTAGCGCTGCCACGGGGGTCGATAACGACAAGCTTTGCAGCACCTGCCTGCATTCGCTGGAATAAGATCGGATGTGTCCAGGCTGCATTGGAACCGATAAGCACGATAAGTTCAGCCTGTTCCAGATCCTCATAGGAACAGGGTACCGCATCGGCACCAAATGCGCGTTTATATCCCACCACCGCAGAGGCCATACAAAGTCGGGAATTGGTATCAATATTGGCAGAGCCAATAAATCCCTTCATTAACTTGTTGGCCACATAGTAGTCTTCGGTGAGAAGCTGACCGGACAGATAAAAAGCTACAGAGTCAGGGCCATGGTCGCGAATTGTCTGTTTAAAGGCATCGGCCATATAAGAGAGCGCAGTATCCCAGTCACAATCTTTTCCGTGCAGGCGAGGGTGTAGGAGACGGCCGTGTTCGCCCAGCGTTTCGCCGAGCGCAGAACCTTTAACGCACAATTTGCCGAAATTTGAAGGGTGCTGGGAATCGCCACTAACAGTAATCGCTGTAGTATTTGCGCGCTCTTCCCTGTTAACCGAAACCCCACAACCGACACCACAATAGGGGCAGGTAGTGCAGGAGCGGTGCGCGCTCAGAAATTCCTGTACTGCCATTACTGTAGCTTATTGTTGCCGATGTAAACCGTGTTCCCACTAAATGCCAGCGGGTAGGTGGCAAGCTTGATATCGCTGTCTTCCATGCAGACTCCATCGCTAAGGCGGAAATGGTTTTTATACATTGGGGAAGCAATAGTTAATTCCCCTTCCAATTCCGCAATAATTCCTCTTGCAATCACACCAGCTTGTGCGATTGGGTCCCAGTTGTCAACGGCATAAAGCTGTTGTTCCTGGTCGGGTAAAAAAAACAGGGCGATGCTTCTTTGATAGACAGTTTTAGTCACTGTATTCAAAGCCTTCGTTGGGTATACGGAGGTATCGCCCCAAAGCGCACATACCCCAGAGTTGGTGACCAAATCTGATCGCTGACAGATTGGAGACCATTGGGGGTGGGTTATGGCAACTGAATTTGAGGGAGTTTCTTGCAGGGCAGCCAGGTTCATAATAATTTCCTCACAATGGATGGAAAGGATTCAAAAGCAATTTATTAATAAAGGTATAACTGGCGGCTTGCGCCGCCGGGAGAAGCTTTAGGCGGATTCGGCTGTTTCCACTAGCTCGTCAGTGGTCGCCGGACGCGGTTGCCCGCGCTCTTTAACGAAAACAATCTTTTCGTCGGTTTCGTTGCTATTAACGAATTGACGGAAGCGCTTGAGTTTTTCCGGATCGTTAATGGCTGTTTTCCATTCGCATTGGTAGGTGTCTACTACTCGGGCCATCTGGGCTTCCAGCTCGGCACAAATCCCCAGCTTGTCATCGATAATGACTTCGCGCAGGTAATCCAGGCCGCCGTCAAGATTTTCCAGCCACACAGATGTGCGCTGTAATTTATCGGCGGTGCGCACATAGAACATCAGGAAACGGTCGATATAGCGGATAAGAGTTTCGTCATCCAGGTCAGTGGCGAACAAATCTGCATGGCGGGGGCGCATGCCGCCGTTGCCACAAACAAATAGATTCCAACCTTTTTCAGTGGCGATAACCCCGACATCTTTGCTTTGAGCCTCAGCGCATTCACGGGTACAGCCGGAGACAGCCATTTTTATTTTGTGTGGAGAGCGCAATCCCTTGTAGCGGTTCTCTACTTGAAGGGCCATTGAAACGCTGTCCTGAACCCCAAAGCGACACCAGGTGCTACCAACACAGGACTTAACCGTGCGCAGGGATTTGCCGTAGGCATGGCCGGTTTCAAATCCGGCATCAATCAGCTCTCGCCAAATTTCCGGTAGCTGCTCCAGGCGCGCGCCAAACAAGTCGATACGCTGGCCGCCAGTAATTTTTGTATAAAGGTCGTAGCGTTTGGCCACTTCGCCGATCACTATTAATTTTTCCGGTGTGATCTCGCCGCCGGGAATACGCGGAACTACAGAATAGCTGCCGTTTTTCTGCATATTCGCCATAAAAGTATCGTTGGTGTCCTGTAAGCCGACATGAGTCTGCTCCAGAATATGTTCATTCCACAGGGAGGCAAATATGGATGCGGCCGCAGGTTTACAAATTTCACAGCCGCGCCCTGAACCGTGTTTACTTAATAATTCACTAAAGGTTTTTATTTCTTCCACCTGGATAATGTGGAATAACTCCTGGCGGGAGAAGGGGAAGTGCACGCATAAGTGATTGTTCACTTCCATGCCGAGCGCCGCTAGCTCTTCATCGACAATATTTTTCAGTAACCCAGCACAACCACCGCAACCTGTAGATGCTTTTGTTGCATCCTTGACATCAGCCAGTGAGTGGCAGCCACCGGCAACGGCGTCGATAATCTGGCCTTTACTTACATTGTGGCAGGAACACACGGTAGCCGACGCAGGAAGTGTAGCGGCACCCAGCCCGGGAGCTGCGCCATCGGTTGCCGGTAAAATTAATTGTTCCGGGTGTTCGGGCAGATCAATATCGTTGAGGTGATATTGCAGCAGGGTATCGTAGTCAACCGTATCCCCCACCATCACCGCACCCAGCAGCTTTTTGCCCTCGCTATCGGTGATCATACGTTTGTAAACACCGCTCTGCTCGTCTACAAAAGTAATAGCGGCAGCGCCGCTGGTGCGACCATGGGCATCGCCAATAGAACCGACCTGTACACCCAGGAGTTTCAGCTTGGTGCTCATGTCAGCACCGTTAAAGCTCTCCTCTCCACCGGTCAGTTGAGCGACAGCAGTACGCGCCATGCTGTAACCGGGAGCGACCAGGCCAAAAATTTTCTGATCGTAAAGCGCGCATTCGCCGATAGCGAAAATATTCGGGTCTGAAGTACGGCAGTTGCTGTCAATTACGATCCCGCCGCGTTCGCCAACTTCCAGCCCGCTAGATTTTGCCAGTTCATCCTGGGGGCGAATGCCTGCGGAGAAAACAATCATATCGGTAAGCAGTTCTTTATCTCCCTTGAACTGCATACGCAGGCGGCCGCCTACTTCTTCAATCAATTCCGTGGCAGTACTGGTGTGTACCTGAACCCCGAGTGCTTCAATTTTTGTTCTTAATAGGGCTGAACCACCTTCATCCAACTGAGTGGCCATAAGGCCTGGGGCGAACTCGACAACGTGGGCTTCAAGTCCCAGGGCTTTCAGGGCATTGGCAGCTTCCAGGCCCAGTAGGCCACCGCCGACAACTACACCACTTTTTGCACTGGTGGCAATCGAGCGAATGGAATCGAGATCTTCCAGGGTTCGATATACAAAGCAGCGCTGGTGTTGATGACCGGGTATTGGCGGAACAAAAGGGTAGGAGCCGGTGGCAAGTATTAATTGGTCGTAAGAGTGGCTGGCTCCACTTGCCGCAGTAATTGTTTTATTGTCCCGATCAATTTGCACCACCTTGTCATTGAGCAGGATATTAAAACCCCACTGCTGATACTGCTCCAAGTTTCCCATGGACAGGTCTTCAGCTGTGCGTCCGGCAAAGTATTCGGAAAGATGGACCCGGTCATAAGCGGGACGGGGCTCTGCACAGAATATGGTGATATCAAACTGGTTGGCGTATTGATGGTTGGCGAGCTGTTCCAGGAAATGGTGCCCGACCATACCGTTGCCAATCACAATCAGCTTTTGAGGTTTAACATTTGCCTTCATTTACAATCCTGCCGTCTCAATTCGTTTTATTCGGCAGGAAGAGGGCCCGTCTGAAATGGCAAGGGCGTCTCCTCTTCTGCCGAAGAGTACAGGCGCCGTTGCCTCGTAATGGGGGAATAATTTGTTGGTAATTAAATACATTCAATCTCTATGCCAATTTTATTTTTAGTAATAAAGGGGTTTTGGCCTGATTGTCCACAATTTTTGCGACAAAGTGGTGCATTTAATTAATTTTCTGCGCTGTAAATGTGCTTATTCAAATCTTATGTATTAGCGCCAAAAGAAGTAAAGCAGATGAGAGAGCAGTAGAATTAAAGTTAGTAGCTGCCAGACAAGAACCGGATTTCTTTCTAGCAGGGGGCGGCTTTGGGGGGCTTTAAAATCTGGGCTGGGAGATTGCAGATCCTGGATAAATTCTGACAATGCGTTGTAGCGCTTTTTAGGATCAGGAGCACAAGCCTTTTGTAGAGCGCTATCAATCCAGTAGGGAATATCTTTGCGGTGTGCGGATGCGCGAGTAAAGCGCATTTGGTTATAGCTCTTTAAACGGTAGTGGTAGCTACCAAAGCGCTCGGGATAGGGATATTTGCCCGTGAGCAATTCATAAGCAATGATTCCCAAGGAAAAGATGTCTGATCGATGGCTGGCGCTATCCCCAAAAAAGAATTCCGGAGCTGCATAATTCTTACTGCCGGGTGCTGTTTCACCAGATAGATGTAATTGCTCTCTGAGCCCTGGGCCATCGGCACCACCGAGATCAATGATTGCCAGGCGCCCGTCGTTGCGCATCATAATATTCTCTGGCTTGAGATCGCCGTGAACGATCTCCAACCGCTGTAAACTTCGCAACGCACTAACCAGTTGTGCCATTAGCTCCCGCACTTGGGGAATTTGAGGTTGTGGATTTAATTGCATCCACTGACGCAAAGTCTGTCCTTCGATATATTCGAGAATATGATAGAGACAGTGCCTTTCAGAAGTGGGAGCAAAAACTTTAATAATTCCTGGGTGGGAGATTCGTCGCCCGGTCCATTCCTCAGCAATAAATCGTTCGATGTAGTGGGGGTCATCACAGAAATTAACTGAGGGAGTTTTTATCACCCGCAATACTTCGGTATTGAGGTCTCGGGCCAGATAGAGATGGCTGCGGCTGCTGGCATGTAATTCCTGTAAAACAAGGAAATTGTCGAGCTTTTGGCCTGGGCGCAGGTCAGGTGCGAACGGGAGTTCGCGATTGCGCATAGCCAATTCATCGCACTGGGGCAGCCCTACATAATTTATCCGGCAAGTGACAGCAGTCAGGTTATCGGTGGAGCCCGCTGTCAGAGCAGCATCAATAAGCCCTTGTGGGGTTGAACTGGAAAAATTAAGCAATAGCTCAATTAACTCTGTCTCAGGCAGAAAATCGTGAATCCCATCGCTACTCAGCAGGAAAATATCCCCGGGTTGCAATTCCTCACAGCGGTAGTCCACTTCAATATGGGCATCCATTCCCAGGGCGCGGCTCAAAAAGGTGCGTCCAGGTCCGAGGCTGTGGCTGTGATCGCTACTCAAGCACTCTAATTTCCTGTCGCGGAGTCGGTAGATCCGGGAGTCGCCGATGTGAACCAGATGTGCGCTGGTGCCTTTGAAAATAACGGCAGAAAAAGTGGTCAGCCAACCCCGTTTAATTTCGGCACTGCCGCCACTCTGTCGAAATAGCCAGCTATTGAGCGAGTGCAAAACCCGCGCAACAGCGTGCTTTGTCGACCAGGTTTGCGGGGTGCTGTAATAATCGGAAAAGAATCCATTGATGGCAGCGCGGGCTGCTTCACCGCCGGCTTCTGCATTGGCAACACCGTCGGCTACTGCGGCAAGGCTGCCGTGGCGCTGTAATTCAGCGCCTTCGGGAAGCCGCACTGCGCAGGCGTCGTCATTGTGCTGGCGAAGTCCGGCGCAGGAGGCAGTGAACAGTTGCAGGGCATCTTCTTTATTGTCCTGCGAACTGTCACTAGCAGCGAGCCCAGATTCTATTGTGCTCGCTGCAGTGGGTAGATCGTTATTAGGCAACATCGATCATGGATACGCTGCCATCGGGGTGTACTTCTGCCATTTGTCCCTCCGGTTCTTCCAGTAGAAGCAGGGCGGCAAAGCCGAGCAATGCGGTAGCGCAGATTACCAGGAAAAAGGCCTGGTAAGACACCATGCTGAGAACGGTGAGATAGAAAACGGCTCCGACATTGCCGTAGGCGCCAGTCATGCCGGCAATCTGCCCGGTTAGGCGGCGTTTGATTAGGGGCACCACTGCGAATACAGCGCCTTCACCAGCTTGCACAAAGAAGGAACAGGCCATGGCAGCGGCGACCGCCAGGTACAGGGGCCATTCGGCATCGATCATGCTCATAGTGAAGTAACCCAGAGCCAGGCCAGCGGTGAGGATCAGCAAGGTAGGTTTGCGGCCCCAGCGGTCGCTAATCAATCCGCCGGCAGGGCGTGACATGAGGTTCATAAAGGCATAGGCGGAGGCCAGCAAGCCAGCTTTTACCGGGTCCAGTGTAAAGGTCTCGGAGAAGAATAGGGGCAGCATGGAAACCACAGCCAACTCGGAACCGAAAGTTGCGAAGTAGAGCAGATTCAAAACTGCTACTTGCTTAAACTTATAGCGGTGTACCGGTGCTGGTGGGTTGCTGAGTACTTCACGGTTAATACTGTAGGTTTTATACGCGTCCAGAAGATACAATAATACCAGGCCTGCATAGATCAGGTTGGCAGTAAGGTTGGATATTAATGCAACGCCGCTGGATAATTTCCAGGTTAGCAGAGCCAGTGCCGCATACATGGGCACTTTCATCACCAGAAGCAGGATAAAATCCCCGGGACTGGTGACTTCCATAGCACCAATTTTTTTTGGCTTGAAATAGGTTGACCCCTTGGGCGTATCAGTCACAGAGAAGTAATAAACTACGCTGTAAACCAGTGCGATTGCGCCAGTGAGGCCAATGGCATAGCGCCAGCCGTCGTCACCGCCAAAAAACAGGGCGATAGTGGGCAGGGACATGGCTGCTGCAGCTGAGCCAAAATTTCCCCATCCCCCGTAAATACCCTCTGCGGTACCCAGCTGTCGAGCCGGGAACCACTCGGACACCATGCGGATGCCTACGACAAAACCTGCACCAATAAAGCCCAAAAGGAATCGGCCAATGGCTGCCTGTACAAAGTTGTCTGCCAGGGCAAAAATAAAGCAAGGCACACTGCCGATTGCCAGTAATAGCGAATAGGTGAGTCTGGGGCCATATTTATCAGTGAGCATCCCGATTACAATGCGCGCGGGAATTGTCAGGGCCACGTTTAAAATAAGTAGGGTTTTGACCTGGTCTGGAGTTAATGAAAGGCTTTTCGCAATTGCCATTAACAGTGGTGCGTGGTTAAACCAGGCAAAGAAAGTGATAAAGAAGGCCACCCAGGTTAGGTGGAGCACTTTTATCTTCCCGCGGAACGAGAATAGATTGAGTGAGTCACTGGACATGCGCATTTCCTTTGTTTGCTAATTCCGCAGGCACAAAAAAAGCCCAAAGCTGCAGCCGCTTGACTGCAGACGATGGACTTCGTTGCCCGTTATATTCGGCGAACAACCGCTTCACCGCGCTGATGCGCCTGAGGGAAGGCAATTGCATCATCGAATTATTTCCATTCAATTAATGTGCCACTATTTTTTTGCGAGCAGGAAATCCACCGTTTGCCGGTAGAGGTCTGGACGATAGGCTTCTGCTGCACGAAGTGTCGAGCTCCCCAGATCTGAATACATCTCCAGTAGCTGCCGTGCTTTTTCCTGAGTTGGACGCCCACAGTCGTTATCAATATGGGCAAAGAGGTGCCAGCCGGGATTGGCGAGGATTTCCCGGTCCCGATGGTAGAGAATCTGGTCATTGAGAGAGCGTTGAATCAGCTCCTCAGGCAGGTTGAGGTATTGCCCCAGGGACAAGAGCTTGGCAGCTTCGGCTCTGTTTGCGCGTGCGGCAAGCCAGGTACAGGCTTTGAGAAGAGCGGCCCTTAGGGCCAGGTGGGTTGCAGGGTTGGCTTGATGCCAGCTTTCAGTGACTGTCAGCACTTTTTCCGGCATAGCTGGCAGCAGTGTATTACAGGCTGCAATGACCACTCCGGACCCTTTGTGGGCGGCCAGGGAGTTCCAGGGTTCGCCTACACAATAGCCATCGATAACGCCACTGTGGAGGTTTTCCAGCATTTGTTCAGGCGGTAATACCACCAGTTTTATATCCCGGTCCGGGTCGATATCGACGGAGCGCAACCAGTACCTTAATTGCAAGCTATGGCTTGAAAATGGATAAACTGTGGCGAGTCTGACAGTAGGAGGGTGTTTATTGCCATGCAGATAGCGCTTAAGTGCCAAGGCGATATCACTTTGAGAGTCACCTTCACAGTAATTTTGCAGGCGTTCGAATAATTCTGCGGAAAGGGTAATAGCGTTACCGTTGCAGCTGAGAATTAACCCACTTAACAAGCGTTCGTGGCAATTGGGTAAAGCTTGTTCCAGTGTCAGGGGCATAGGAGCGAGCATTGCTGCAGCATCTGCCTTGCGCGCAATTAACTTGTCTCGCAGGGTGGCCCAGCTTGTTTCTTTTTGCAGCTGTACTTTTAATCCATGTTCTTGGAAGTAGCCTAGTTCCTTGGCGACAATCAGCGGTGCGCTGTCGGTCAGGCGCAGGTAAAGCAGTTTGATGGTCTTTTTTTCCGGGCACAGAAGGGCTGACATCGGTACTCTAATGCTCTTTCTGAAAATATTGGATAACTTGCTCGGCAACTGTATGGATGGTTGAGTTGCTGTTCATCGCGAGATTGCGCAAGGTCTTATGGGCATCCTCTTCACTGAGGTTCTTCTTGGCCATTAATAGCCCTTTGGCCCGCTCGATTGCTTTTCGCTCTGTGAGTTGCTGCTGGGTGCGCTCGAGAGACTGACGCAATTGCTGGAAATGTTTAAATTGTGCCATAGCGATTTCTATCGCTGGTGCCACGCGCTCTGGGGTCATCCCCTCGGCCATATAGGCGCTTACCCCGGAGTCGACCGCGCGGCTAATGAAGTCTGCGTTGCCGCTACTTGAAAACATGGCCACCGGAGTCGGCGCCTCACGATTAACTATGGCCAGGCTTTCCAGGATATCCCTGTCCGGGGATTCGATATCTATCAACACAATATCCGGACGGTATTTTTCCACCTTGAAGAGGAGGCCTTCGGCACTGTTGATCTGGGCGAGAATGCTGTAGCCAGCAGCACGTAATCGCTCACAAACCAAGTGGGCGCGCTCGGGATTGTCATCGACCAGCATGATTCCAGGGCTTGGATTAGTCACAATTTACTGCGGCACTCATCTAATAATTTTTATTGGGCTTTACCAACTTTTAATCAATAGTTGTGCCAAATACGCAGAGGTGGGGGAGTGGATGTATGTCTCTAATTCCATGAGATAAATCTGATGTTACTGCTTTTTCCTGGTGCGACATTCTGCGGATATTGTTTTTTTTGCACAAGTAGGGGGCTAGTACATATTTTTCAGGCAGAAAAGTGTGACTTGGTACTATGGAAGCAAAATCATCTGCACATTTGTGGTTTGCGTGAATAGACTGTCACATGGCGCGTTATTTTTTGTTATAAACGTAATGTGGCATCCGTATTCGTCGATAATATTTAACTAACATGATGTATTTGGTGATCTATTTTTGGTTATTAAAAATAGTCAGTTACCCCTAAATTTTTGTAGTTTCTGTTTATTTGCAGGTGCTTGCTCTACCGTGGGGATTCTTTTGGATTAAAAATTCATAGTGAATTGATCGGTGAGGCCATTCAAAAAGAAAAATCCTTTATATTTTGGATAAACAAATAGCAATTTAACTTCAGGGAAAAGGTTTCGAGCGAGACTAATTTTTGCTTATTTCTCTCAGGTCTATATAGCCAATTCAGGATATATAGTCTTATTAATTTCACCAATTACGGCTATCAGGTTATCCCCCTTTTCATCCCCTTTGACGACGTTTACACTCGATCTGTTTATAAATTGGGCAATCCAATACTTTTTGAGGTAGATGTAGCTGTAAGTTCATAAAATCAACTAAGAGGGGCACGGCGGTGATTATAGCCATACCTAGAGAGACCGCAGAGGGAGAAGCACGTGTTGCAGCGACTCCCGATAGCGTAAGACGATTACGCGATTTGGGTTTTTCCGTAGCGGTGGAGAAGGGGGCTGGTAACAGGGCCAGTTTTACTGATGAAGCTTATTCTGAAGCCGGTGCAGAAATCCGTGAGGATATGCAACAGTGCCTGGCTGATGCGGGCATAGTATTAAAAGTACAAGCACCAACTGATCAAGAGTTGGCCCTGATTCCCAAAGGGGCTACGCTGATCGCCTTTCTGAAGCCGGCACAAAATGCCGAGTTCCTACAGAAGCTTGCCGAGCGCGATATCAATGCGCTAGCGGTCGAGTCGATTCCAAGAATTTCCCGCGCGCAAAAAATGGATGCGCTCAGCTCCATGGCAAATATTGCCGGCTATCGTGCGGTTGTGGAGGCTGCCCACAATTTCGGTCGCTTCTTTACAGGGCAGATCACGGCAGCAGGAAAAATTCCCCCGGCAAAAGTACTTGTTATTGGTGCTGGTGTAGCGGGGCTCTCTGCAATAGGTACGGCAAAAAGCATGGGAGCTATAGTGCGGGCCTTCGATACCCGCGCTGAAGTACGTGAGCAAGTGGAGTCCATGGGGGCTGAATTCCTCACCGTAGAAATTGAGGAGGAAGGCTCGGGCTCCGGTGGTTACGCCAAGGTGATGTCGAAGGAATTTATTGATGCTGAAATGGCACTGTTCCGCGAGCAGGCCAAAGAAGTGGATATTGTGATTACCACTGCCTTAATTCCGGGGAAACCCGCTCCGAAATTATGGCTTGCAGATATGGTCGACAGTATGCCTAAAGGTTCTGTCGTCGTGGATTTAGCAGCAGAAATGGGCGGTAACTGTGACTATACGGTGGCTCATGAAAAAGTGGAGCAGAACGGCGTCACTATTCTTGGTTATACCAATCTGCCCAGTCGAGCAGCGGCACAATCCTCGCGCCTGTATTCAACCAATCTCGCTCACCTGCTTGGGGAGCTAACTCCAGAGAAAGATGGTGAGATTAATCTCAATTTTGAAGATGAAGTGATTCGTGGTGCCACAGTGGTTAAATCCGGTGAGATTACCTGGCCTCCACCCGCACCAAAAATTTCGGCTCAGCCCAAGCCATCGGTGAAAGCTACTGAGGAAGTGAAAATTGTTGAGGAGAAAGCTGAGAAACGAAAATCTCCCGTATCTATTTTTGCATTTTGGGCGATCGCGGCAATCTTATTGTTGTGGTTGGGTCGTGTGGCACCTCCTGATTTCGTCTCGCACTTTACCGTATTTGTCCTGGCAATATTTGTTGGCTGGCAAGTGATTTGGAATGTTACCCATGCGCTACACACTCCGTTAATGAGTGTTACTAATGCAATTTCCGGCATTGTGGTTGTTGGTGCATTAGTACAGCTTGGAATTGCCAATTCGGGTTTGGTGAGCCTGCTTGCTTTCATCGGCGTGTTGGTGGCCAGTATTAATATATTCGGTGGTTTCTTTGTGACCTACCGTATGTTGAAAATGTTTCGCCGGTAAGGGGAGGAGAGAGTGATGAACGGTATGATTGCAATGGCTTATCTCTTCTCGGCAGTGATGTTTATCTTGAGCCTGGGAGGTTTATCCAGTCACGAAACTGCGCGCAGGGGAAATATTTACGGCATGGTGGGAATGGCAGTTGCCATTATCGCCACTATTGCTGGAGTGGCCGCCGGGGCTTACTGGATGGTCGCCATCGCCATGATCGTCGGTGCGGTGATTGGTTTGGCACTAGCCAAGCGTGTGGCTATGACTCAAATGCCACAAATGGTGGCTTTGCTACACAGCTTCGTCGGCCTGGCTGCGGTATTAATTGGTTGGGGCGGTTTCCTCGACCCGGTTGTGGAGTTACACGGGGCTGCTCATGTTGTCCACAGCACTGAGATATACCTGGGTGTATTTATTGGGGCAATTACCCTGACCGGTTCTTTGGTTGCTTTTTGTAAGTTGCAGGGATTGGTTTCCGGGAAACCATTAATGCTACCGGCCCGGCACTGGCTTAACTTGATTGCCATTTTGGCCTGTATTGTTCTAGGTGTGTTGTTTGTACCGGCAGATGTGCATGCGGGTACGGTTATTAACTTGCTGTTAATGACCTCAATTGCATTGCTGTTAGGTACTCACCTTGTGGCGGCTATTGGCGGCGCTGATATGCCGGTGGTTATATCCATGCTAAACAGCTACTCCGGTTGGGCCGCTGCCGCTACCGGATTTATGCTGGGCAATGACCTGTTAATTGTAGTGGGCGCCTTGGTGGGTTCTTCCGGTGCCATCCTGAGTTACATCATGTGCCGGGGAATGAATCGCTCTTTTATCAGCGTTATTCTCGGTGGATTTGGCTCTGATGGTGGTGAAGTTTCCGATGAGGAAGTCGATGGTGAAATAATTGCCATTGATCAACAGGAGCTTGCGGATGAACTGGATGCGGCGGACAGTATCATTATTGTTCCCGGATTCGGAATGGCGGTAGCCCATGCACAGCAGGCGGTTAGTGACTTGACCGATCGTCTGAGAAAAGCGGGCAAAACAGTGCGCTTTGGTATTCACCCGGTAGCTGGACGTCTTCCCGGACATATGAATGTGCTTTTGGCTGAGGCTAATGTGCCCTACGATATCGTTCTGGAAATGGATGAGATTAATCCAGATTTTCCCGCTACAGATTTGGTTTTGGTGATCGGTGCTAACGACACGGTAAACCCGGATGCAGTGGAAAAACCGGGCTCGCCTATCGCCGGTATGCCGGTGTTGGAAGTTTGGAAGGCCGGTAAGGTTGTTATTCTCAAACGCTCTATGGCTTCAGGGTATGCGGGAGTTGCTAACCCACTGTTTTACAAAGAAAACTCACGCATGCTGTTCGGTGATGCAAAAGATAGTTTGCAGGGGGTTTTGGGTAAAGTCGGCAATTAGTTGCTGACTCGGGTTAATAATAGTAATTAACCTATTTTGTACTGAAAGGCCTGGTGGGGTACAAATTGTGATGTGCCTCTTCAGGCCTTTCTGTATTTTGGTTTAGCAATTTCTTTTGATGAAAAACTTGGTTATCGAACCCTTTTTCAAATAGTGGTAGGCTCCACCGCTTTACATATCTTTACTAATAAAAAGGTTAATAGGAGTTTGGGGATGGAAATCCGTCTACGTAAGCTAGCTTTAGCAGGGGTTGTTACTCTGGGAGCTTTAGGCTTGGCAGCCTGTGGGGGAGGCGGAGGTGGCTCTGACTCTGATAGTGGAGATGGTTCTGAGACGCCAACTGCCGTTGGCGGCACTTGGGAAAAGGATAACTTCCTGCCTGTCTCAACATATGCGAGCCGGTGTGTTGCTCCCCGCAGTGGCACAGACCCAGCAACGGGTTCAGCTTATGCTGATGTAGCGGGCACCCGCGAGGATGAAAATAACTGGTTGCGCTCAATGAGTAATGAGCTCTACCTATGGTACGACGAGATTGAAGACCAGGATCCAGCGAGCTTCGATGATTCTTTAGCTTATTTCGAAGAGCTAAGAACTTTCGCTCTAACGCCCTCCGGTCGAGAGAAGGACCGCTTCCATTATACGGTTCCGTCAGATGAGTGGTATTCACAAACTGAATCTGGTGTGTACGTAGGTTATGGTGTCCAGTGGGCTCTACTTTCCGATAAGCCGCCACGTAAAGCGGTAGTCGCTTATCTGGATGAGGAAAACGGTGGTAATCTGCCGGATATTATCACCCGCGGTGCAGAAGTTATCAGTGTGGACGGCGTTGACCTGGCTTATGGTGATGATGTCGATACCTTAAATTACGGTATGTGGCCGGAAAACGATGGTGAGTCCCATGTATTTGAAATAAGACCTTTGGGTTCTTCAACGATTGAGACTGTCACTTTGGTTGCATCACCAGTGCAATCAGATCCTGTTCAATATGTTAAAACGGTGGACACAAATTCGGGCCGCAAAGTCGGATATATGTTGTTCAATGATCATATTGCGACAGCCGAAGCGGAATTGATTGATGCTGTCAGCGAGCTTGAGTCTGAGTCTGTTGACGATTTAGTACTAGACCTTCGTTATAACGGTGGTGGTTACCTCGATATCGCTGCAGAGTTAGCTTATATGATCGCAGGTGATAATACTGCGGGACAGGTATTTGAAACGTCCCAATTTAATGATCAACACCCGGAAACAAACCCTGTTACCGGAGCGCCATTGGATGGGACTCCATTCTACTCGACCGGTCTGGGCTTTGTTGATGAGTCTTTATACGGGGAAGAATTGCCGACTTTAAACCTGTCGCGACTGTTTGTCTTAACCAGTGAAAATACCTGCTCAGCCAGTGAGGCCATTATCAATGGCTTGCGCGGAATTGATGTAGAAGTTATTCAGATCGGTGAGACTACTTGCGGTAAGCCTTACGGTTTTTATCCCCTGGATAACTGTGGCACCACTTATTTCACTATTCAGTTCTCCGGTGTGAATGCAAAAGGCTTTGGCGATTACTCCGATGGCTTTGTACCCAATGGTAATTATGGAACTGATGCTGATTTGCCCGGGTGTGTGATTGGGGATGACTTTGACAATCTCCTGGGTGATGCTGATGAAGCGCGATTTGCCACTGCGTTGAATTACATTGAGACTGGCGAATGTGGAGATATTGCGGTTAGCGCATTCTCCATTTCCGGTGAAAGCGAGGGTGCCCCCGCTTTCAATGCACGAGTGACCAAGGAAGTCTCTCGCAGTAACCGCATAATGGTGAAATAAAATGAAAAAGGCAGCTTTGGCTAAACTTTGTGGTTTTGCATTGATGTGTCTTGGCTGCTCCTCCCAGCAAAATATTGAAACTGCACAACCGGCACTGTTACTGGAAACTAGCCCGGAGATTCAGGGCAAGTTGCAGGTGGCAGTTTCGCAAGCGCTGGGCGGGGTTAATGTGACCCTGGGCCCTAGGGTGTTTGTGGACGATACTATTTTGGTGATTGAGAATGATCCCAAAAAGATGGCTCTGATTGGCCGGGATATGGGGCGGCCGATCAAGTTTCAATTAGTCGGCAATGGTGAGAAATGCTGGTTGAGGCGATTGTCCAATGGAGAATCCTGGGAGTTGCCTGTGATGTGTAAGCCAGTTTCCACTGGTTGAGAAAAGAAAGGGGAGCATTAGCTCCCCTTTTTGTTTAACGCAGCAGGTTGGACTTGCGAATATCCGGTTTTTGCGCTGCACGGAAAATCAGGGCAATCTTGCCGATTTCCTGTATCAGCTCGGATGAGGATTTTTCGCAAAGCTCACCAACGATTTGGTGGCGTACTTCCCGGTCGGCGATCATCAGTTTGACCTTGATCAGCTCGTGGTCTTCGAGTGCACGGTTCAGTTCTTCCATCACCCCCTCGCTCAGCCCATTGCCGGCTACGGTCACGACAGGTTTCAGGTTGTGACCTAGAGAGCGAAGAGCTTTTTTGCGGTCGGCGGTTAAAGGCATACAATACTCCATTACCACTTTGTGGAATTCGATGTGGGAGCGGCCACAGATCGCGATCGTCGCCAGCGTTTGTTCGGCGGACCCGATCGCGGCCAGTGGCCGCTCTTATAATTAAGCTGTAGTGATTGTAGGCATTGTACCCGATGGGCCGATCTAAGAGCAGCCACCGTTGGCTGCGTGAACATTTTAATGACCATTACGTCAAACAGTCCCAAAAAGAGGGCTATCGCTCCCGTGCCAGCTACAAGCTGCAGGAGCTACAAAATAAGGACCGCTTATTCAAGCCGGGAATGACTGTTGTCGACCTGGGTGCGGCTCCAGGGGGCTGGTCCCAGGTATCGATGGAGTTGGTAGGGCACAAAGGTAAGGTTTTGGCGTCAGATATATTGCCGATGGACCCGCTGGCCGGTGTGGACTTTGTCCAGGGGGACTTTACCGAGGAGTCGGTGCTCAGTGAACTGTTACAGCGCATGGGCGATGAACTGGCAGACCTTGTGATTTCCGATATGGCCCCCAATATGAGTGGGATACGCGATGTTGATCAGCCCGCCTCCATGTATTTGGTGGAACTGGCAGTCGATATGGCCCGGCAGGTACTTAAGCCCGGTGGTGCATTTGTTGCAAAGGTATTCCAGGGAGAGGGTTTCGACGAGTTGATCCGCGACTTGCGTGGGAGCTACAACAGTGTCGTAACTCGCAAACCTGGCGCTTCCCGCCCCCGTTCACGTGAAGTATACGTGGTGGCGCGAGGATTTAAGGGCTGAGAGCGACTGAGAACATCGGCGTATTTCTAGTCTGACTCCCCATATGGTATAAGCGATACCTGTATCGGGGGCGAAGGCTGTTGACCCCCCGCACCTATACTGGTTTTATCCGGTATTGATGTGGCCGGCATTGCCGGAATGAACGGATTTTGATTGCGAAAGCGAGAGGGCTATCCCTTTGAATGATATGGCAAAGAACCTAGTACTGTGGTTGATCATCGCAGCGGTACTGCTGATGGTTTTTCAAAACTTTAAACCGCAGTCACGGGATGAGGCTCTCAGTTACTCCGACTTTGTTCAGGATGTGCAGTCGGGCCAAGTTAAGAACGTGATCGTAGACGGTCTGGTAATCACCGGCGAAAAAGCCGATGGCAGCCGCTTTAAGACTATCCAGCCACAGATTATCGACGATGAACTCACCAATGAGCTGGTTCGCAGCAATGTGCAATTCGTTGGTCGCGAGCCTGAGTCACCGAGTATCTGGCAGCAGCTTCTGGTAGCCAGCTTCCCGATCCTGATTATTATCGCTGTGTTTATGTTCTTTATGCGCCAAATGCAGGGCGGAGCCGGCGGTCGCTCAGGTCCTATGGCATTTGGTAAGAGTAAGGCGCGCCTGCTGGGCGAAGACCAGATCAAGACAACTTTTTCCGACGTTGCCGGAGTAGATGAAGCTAAGGAAGAGGTACAGGAGCTGGTCGAGTTCCTGCGCGATCCCACCAAGTTCCAGCGACTGGGTGGCAATATCCCTCGCGGCGTACTGATGTGTGGCCCTCCCGGTACCGGTAAGACCCTGCTTGCCAAAGCAATTGCCGGCGAAGCAAAAGTACCTTTCTTCTCCATCTCCGGTTCTGACTTTGTTGAGATGTTCGTTGGTGTGGGCGCTTCCCGGGTGCGGGATATGTTTGACCAAGCCAAGAAGCAGGCTCCCTGCATCATCTTTATCGACGAGATCGACGCTGTTGGCCGTCACCGTGGAGCCGGCGTTGGCGGCGGTCACGATGAGCGCGAGCAGACCCTGAACCAGTTGCTGGTTGAGATGGATGGTTTCGAAGGTAATGAGGGTGTGATCGTAATTGCAGCGACCAACCGCCCGGATGTACTGGACCACGCCCTGCTGCGCCCAGGTCGCTTTGACCGCCAGGTATTTGTTGGGCTGCCGGATATTCGTGGCCGCGAACAAATCCTCAAGGTTCATATGCGTAAAGTGCCTATGGACGACAAGGTGAACCCACAGACAATTGCCCGTGGAACCCCTGGTTTCTCCGGTGCCGATCTGGCTAACCTGGTCAACGAAGCCGCCCTATTTGCTGCGCGGGCCAATAGACGCACCGTGACCATGGAAGAGTTTGAGCGCGCCCGTGACAAGATCATGATGGGTGCCGAGCGCAAGTCCATGGTGATGAATGAAAAGGAGAAGGTGAATACCGCCTATCACGAGGCCGGTCACGCCATTATTGGTCGACTGGTACCCGAGCATGACCCGGTACACAAAGTAACTATTATTCCCCGTGGCCGCGCTCTGGGTGTCACCCAGTTCCTGCCAGAGGAAGACAAGTACAGCCTGTCCAAGCGCGCGATTGAATCGCAACTGTGCTCCCTGTTTGGCGGCCGTATTGCCGAGGAAATGACCCTGGGTATCGACGGTGTTACTACCGGCGCTTCCAACGACATCGAACGGGCCACTGACTTGGCGCGCAGTATGGTGACCAAGTGGGGCTTGTCCGAAAAGCTCGGCCCATTGCATTACGGCGAAGATGAAAGTGGCCAGCCCGGTCAGGGCAATCCGGTTTCCGGCAAGACTTCCAATGAAATTGATGTGGAGGTGCGCCGTATTATCGATGTCTGCTACGAGCGAGCACAAAAGCTGTTGGAGGATAACCGAGATATTCTTGAAGCGATGAAAGATGCGCTGATGGAATACGAAACCCTGGATGCGGAGCAGGTGGACGACCTGATGGCTCGCCGCAAAGTTCGCGCACCGAGGGATTGGGAAGACAATAACTTCGGCTCTGGTGGAAACAGCCCGACCCAGGATACTGAAACCACAGAAGCCTCAACTGAGGCGGATAAGAGCAATACCGTCGGAGGCCCATTAAACGGCCACTGATTCTCCGAAGCGACTAACTGGACAAAACCAAATGCCGGGTTGGGGATAGGGCGATAGCCTGTTCCAATCCGGCATTTTTTATTTCAGCCAATGAAAATTATTTGTGGTAACCACACCCTAGACCTCTCCCAACCGGTGGTTATGGGGGTTCTGAATACAACGCCGGACTCCTTTTCCGACGGTGGCAATTACTATGCCTCCGGTAGCCTGGACTTGACCCTGGCTCTGCAGAGAGCAGAACAGATGCTCTCTGAGGGAGCGAAAATCCTGGATATTGGCGGAGAATCGACACGCCCTGGCGCATCGTCGGTCACCGAACAGCAGGAGCTGGATCGGGTAGTGCCGGTGGTGGAGGCGATCAAAGCGAACTTTGACGCGATCATCTCTGTCGATACCAGTACCCCGGCAGTGATGCGTGAGTCAGCTGCGGTAGGGGCGGGACTGATCAATGATGTTCGTGCCCTGGAGCGCCCAGGAGCACTGGAAGCAGCCGCAGAGAGTGGTTTGGCAATCTGCCTGATGCATATGCAGGGTCAGCCCGGCACTATGCAGGATGATCCGTCTTACACTGATGTTGTAGAGGATGTCGCCAGGTATCTGCAGAAACGGGTCGATCTCTGTATCGAGCTGGGGGTGACACGGGACCGGCTCATTCTCGACCCGGGTTTTGGCTTTGGCAAAACCGATGAGCACAATTTGGCGTTGTTGCGTAATTTGTCGCAGCTGGCGCCGGCGGATATGCCCATACTGGCGGGCTTGTCGCGGAAATCGATGATTGGTCGCTTACTCGATCGAGATGTAGATGGCCGACTCCCCGGTAGCCTGGCCCTGGCCATGTTGGCTGCGCAAAAGGGCGCAAGAATTTTACGTGTCCACGATGTTGCGGAAACCGTGGATGTGTTGCGCATGCAGCAATTGGTTTGCAGCGAAATTTGATGAGTGATGTCTTACAGAGACCTTAAGCCGCAGGGTCCTGTTGTGGTTTTCCGACAGAACAGAAAAGCGGCGAAGTACACAATTGAGAAGCGTTATGGAAAGAAAGTATTTTGGCACTGATGGTATTCGTGGTCGCGTTGGCGAGGGAGCAATTACTCCCGATTTTATGCTGCGCCTGGGATATGCAGCGGGCAAGGTACTGGGAAGAATTTCCAAAGCTAAACACCACCGGCGCCCCCGCATCCTTATCGGTAAGGACACTCGGGTCTCCGGCTACATGTTTGAGGCAGCGCTGCAGGCGGGCCTGATTAATGCTGGCGTGGATGTCGCCCTGTTGGGGCCAATGCCGACTCCGGCGATCGCCTACCTGACCCGGACTTTCCATGCCGGTGCAGGCATTGTTATCAGCGCCTCCCATAATCCTTACCACGACAATGGCATTAAGTTTTTCAGCGCTGAAGGCTCCAAGTTACCGGATGAGGTTGAATTGGAGATTGAAGCCGCTCTCGAGCTGCCGATGGAAACTTCTGACGATCTCGGTCGCGCCTATCGAGTTGATGATGCAGCCGCGCGTTACATCGAGTTCTGCAAGGCTTCCACGCCCTGGGGTTTCTCCCTTGAGGGTTTGAAGATTGTTCTCGACTGCGCCAATGGAGCCACTTATCACGTAGCGCCGATGGTGTTTCGTGAGCAGGGAGCAGAAGTCAGCGTAATTGGAGCGGGCCCTGATGGACTCAATATCAATCTAGATTGCGGCTCCACTAAACCTCAGCAGTTGCAACGGGCCGTGGTTAAGCGCGGTGCGGACCTGGGTATAGCCTTTGATGGTGACGGGGACAGGGTGTTGTTCGTCGATGCCAATGGGGAATTGGTCGATGGCGATCAGCTGTTGTATATCATCGCTATGCACCAGCATAAATTCCTGGGCGGTTGTAGTGGTGTTGTCGGCACCTTGATGAGCAATTACGGTTTTGAGCTTGCATTGCGCGAAAACAAAATCCCGTTTGAGAGAGCCAAAGTGGGCGACCGCCATGTGCTTGAAAAAATGTCAGCTAATCAGTGGAAGCTGGGAGGCGAGTCGTCAGGCCATATTATCTGTGCCGATGCATCTACCACCGGCGACGGTATCATTGCCGCACTGCAGGTACTGCGTGGCCTGTGTGAATTTGATGAGCCCTTGCATCAGCTTAAATCCCGTATGACAATGTTCCCCCAGCACATGATTAATGTGCAACTGGCTCATCGCGATGGTGTTCTCGATCACACAGACGTTAAGGCCATTGTTGTCGATGCAGAACGTCAGCTCGCAGACAGCGGACGTGTGCTGCTGCGGCCATCTGGCACAGAGCCTCTGATCCGGGTAATGGTTGAAGGCC
The DNA here is from genome assembly GCF_052467225.1 of Microbulbifer maximicatervae (SeqCode). Lineage (NCBI taxonomy): Bacteria > Pseudomonadati > Pseudomonadota > Gammaproteobacteria > Cellvibrionales > Microbulbiferaceae > Microbulbifer > Microbulbifer maximicatervae (SeqCode). The sequence continues at coordinate 1,506,505 of NZ_CP174303.1, forward strand.
GCGACAGCGCCTTGGTGGAACAGCTGGCCAAAGATATTTCCTCCGTGGTGGAGCGAATTGGAAATAACTGATCTGCTGCGATTTAACCCGTAGTAAATCGGTCCTCTTGGGGCGCAGAAGAAACTCGTATAATTTTGGTTGTATGTTGGCGTCAATGTCGCTAAGATTTGCGCCCCTTGAAGGAGCACACATGCGAACACCGCTAGTAGCAGCAAACTGGAAAATGAACGGCAGCCGCGAGTTTGCCGAACGTTTTTTCACCGAACTCAACCTCGAAGGTGTGAAGTCCGGTGTTGTTGTTTGCCCATCTTTTCCATACCTCGGCCTAGTGGCTGATGCGGCGGAAAAGAGCGGAGGTTTCAGCTTGGGTGCCCAGGACCTTAGCCAGGAGCCCAAAGGGGCGTTTACTGGTGAGGTTTCCGCTAGCATGTTACTGGACTGGAATACCCGTTACGTTATTGTCGGGCATTCTGAGCGCCGTAGTCTCTACGGAGAAACCAGTGAGTTAGTGGCGAAAAAATTTGTTGCGGCCCAAGAGGCGGGATTGACTCCAATACTTTGCGTCGGGGAAACCCTTGAAGAACGCGAGCAGGAGCGCACTCTCGAAGTGGTTGCAGAACAACTTCAAGCGGTTGCCGATATCATTGATTCGGCTGGCTGGAAGCAGTCCGTGATTGCCTATGAGCCGGTATGGGCCATTGGTACCGGAAAAACTGCTACCCCTGATGAAGCCCAAGCTGTACATGCGTTTATTCGCTCGCAGTTGGGAGATTTAGGTGCTGAAGTACAGATTTTATATGGCGGTAGTGTAAAATCCGCAAATGCCAGGGAGCTTTTTGCCCAGGCAGATATTGATGGCGCCCTGGTGGGTGGAGCCTCGCTGGATGCCGGCGAGTTTGCTGAGATTTGTCGCGCTGCTGTTTAAATTGACAGCACGCGGGTTGGCGAATACTGAATAACGGGTTGTTTAGACCCCGGTAGAGAGTTTCCAGAAGATGGAAAAATTGGTATTAGTTGTACACGTTTTGACCGCACTAGGCATTATTGGCCTGATTTTGTTGCAGCAAGGTAAAGGTGCCGAAGCCGGTGCTTCCTTTGGTGCGGGCGCGTCTCAGACAGTTTTTGGCAGTCAAGGTAGCGGAAATTTCTTTTCCCGCTTGACAGCAATTTTTGCGACGGTATTCTTCGTCACCAGTTTCGGCCTGGCCATCCTGGCTAAGCAAGGTGCAGGCACCAATGTTGATGCGGACCTTCCGCAAATTCCAGCAGCGGTACAGCAAATTGGCCCAGCCGAAGAACTGCCGGCTATCGACAGCGATATCCCGCAGCTCGAAACAGATTTGGAAACTGGCGATATCCCGCAGATTCCTGCAGACAGTACCGGTTCAGAAGAGCCAGCTGCTAACCAGGAAAGTGAGGAACAGCAGTAAAAGATTTTTGCCCAGGTGGTGGAATTGGTAGACACGCTATCTTGAGGGGGTAGTGAGCTATGCTCGTGCGGGTTCAAGTCCCGCCCTGGGCACCACATCAAGATCCGAAGAAGTTCGGAATCATCCAAAAAGCCCGGTAAATCCGGGCTTTTTGCTATCTGGAGGGTACGCAGCCCTCCGCTCTCGTTCGTTGTCATTCGGTGCTATCTGGTGCTACATTTGGTGCTACCTAGTTCAATTTAGAAACTGGTAGAGGCACCAATGGCCCTTACAGATAGATGCTCAACTCAAAACAAGCCAGCCAAACCAAGCGGCAAGAATCATTGGCTTGCGGATATCTGGTAGCTCCGAATGCGGCTCTTCCGCTCAGTGCTCAATACGCAAAGTAATGTAATCAATATAGCTTGAGCCCTGAGATCAGCTTTAGATCTCAATTTTGGCCAAGTAGAGAGCTAGTCATTTCAGCAAGAAATGATATGGACTACTAGCTATTTGACTAAGTCAGGGAATAATTATGCCTACCCTACGTAGTTGCTTGTTTATAAGTTTTAGTATATTCGTCCTAATTTATGTCCTGCACTGGCTTCTTGCCTTTCCATGGCTGTGGGTGATTGGCTATCTTGTAGTTGGTGCAATATTCGTCGGTTTCTCAACGTGGCTTTACTCTGGTATGTATAGCGAAGACGAATGAAAATTTTTACAAGCGCGCATATGTATAGCTGAATAGTGCGGTCTTGGTGGTCCATACTGTTTGAAGTCCTGGACCTTGCCAACCACCAAGGGTTGTAAGGGGGGGGCGATTCTGGACTCCCTTTGGGGTCTTTTGAGAACCACTTTTGCTAAAGCCGGCTTGCCTGTTCAGTATTAGGTAACCTCGCACTTTGTCGATTTGGAGTAGGTGAAGTCACGCTTGAATTTCAGCATCACGCTCAGTCGTTGAGGCGCCACAGTAGAGGGAGGATTCAAAGTGGTGTTACTTTTTTGTTGTGCTTTCCTATACGTCCCGTAACCACTGGCTAGAAGTTATTTTTCAAGTCCCGCACTGATCAAGAAACGAAGAAGCTCAGAATCACCCAAAAAGCCCGGCTGGTCCGGGCTTTTTACTATTTAAAAAATAAAAATATTAACCTTTCACTTTGTCAGGAGTTGCCCTGCATAGCCTTGAATATCCCTTCCTGGCTCACTCATTGAAGACCAGGCGCCTCTCCAATAATTTATAAGCCATCTGCAGAGCTCACCGGTGGTTGATGTGATTTTGTAGGCAGGAAACATTCACTAGTAGGCCTGTAATTCTATGTAATAGCTTTTCCGGGAGGTTTGGTTGCGGGTTTATTTGGGGGGATGGATACTGGATTACTCCAGTTGCTCGGTATCAAGTTAGTAACTATTTTGCTTCCCTTTCGCGATCCCTATTCTCGGCACGAGTTCTGAAAGTGAATTAAAAATTGGCTGAGATTTTTGGTAAATATAGAAAAAGGAGTTTTCGATTGAAGTCTTATACCACTAAATACAAAAAGCTTTCGACACTTCGGGGGCTAGTAATATTTGTCGGGCTACTGTCCATGGAAGGTGTATCAGCTGACGCCTCTCTTTCTGATCTTGATATTGATAATGATGGTCTGATTGAGATTCGCAGTTTCAAAGATCTTAATGAGATTCGTAACAACCTAGACGGATCAACTTTATACAGTAGTAACTATGGTTGCCCAGAAAGTGGCTGTTATGGCTTTGAGCTGACCAAAGACCTGAATTTTGATACCAATGGCGATAGTTATGTTGATGCGAATGATGAGTACTGGAACGAGGGCTTGGGCTGGGAGCCAATCGGTACAAGTGAAAACCCGTTTACTGCGACCTTTGAAGGTAATGGCTATTCCATCAGTAATTTATATATAAACTTCAATGGAGGGGAATTTACAATTCTAAATGAACACTCAGGCCTTCTGGGACATGCTCAATCGGCGGAAATACATAACCTTACTACAGTTGATACCGTTGTTTCTTTCATGGGTGTTATGCCCGCAGGAGAAGACTCGGCAAACCCTAGTGAGGGATGCTCGGGCGAAGCGGTTGAGTCTAGTACAATTTCCAATGGAGACTTCGATACGACATGTGTATTCAGTTCGGTAGTGCTGACCTTGGATTTAACAGGTGCTGAGATAGAATTACCCTATATTAATTTCGAATCTCCAGTAGAAGGTAATGAAGTATCTGTTATTGATTTATCTAAATTCCCTTTAGTTGATAACGGGTGCGGTGCTAGTGATTTCTCCGAGGACAGTGATAGCTTTTGTGTTATTGGGTCAACGATTAGTTTCCAAGATTGGGCTGATGGTGACAGTTTAGTTGCTATTTCAAGTATTCCACTTATACCTAGCGCTACATTTAACTTTTACCCCAAAGTTACGGCAAAGCTATTTCAAGCTGGCCAGTTCAGGGCTGTAATTTATGAGGATCAGGGACCGGCAGAGATTCAAGCCTGGGTCACAGATGAGTATGAGCTGGACCCATTTACCTATAGTTGGAACAGCCCAAAGCTAGTTCAGCTCAACGACTCTGGTGAAAGCGTATTTACCTTTGATCCAGCAGGTTTGTCGGGAGCTTTCGAAGTTACTGTTACTGTTACAGATTCTGGTGGTTTGTCAGATACTGCGAAGCTGATATTGCGAGTGGATGGCAGTGCCCCTGTATTGTCCGATAATGAGGATGCTGATCAGGATGGGCTGAGTGACAGCGTTGAGGGATTCTTAGATTTAGATGGTGATCGAATACCGGACTATCTAGATAGGGTAGCGGTTCGTTCCCAGCTGCCGGTAAATAGAACTGGTGCAGTGATGCAAAGCTCTGAAGGGACAAGCTTGAGACTTGGTGATAGTGCCTATATTGCCGGTCAACAATTGGGCCAGGTTACGTTAGAGGATATAGATAATCTCTTTGAGGATAATTTGGCAGGACAGAATAGCTATAAATTCCTGCATGGTATTTTTGACTTTGTTATTTACGATACAGATTTTGGGGAAAGCGCTAACATTGTTGTCCCTTTAAATGCCGCTTTACTCGAAGGTGCTCGTTATCTGAAATACCGCCAAAGTGTTGGATGGGTGGATTTTATTGAGGATGAATTTAACCGTGTATCTTCTGCACTGGGGCAGTTGGGTGATTGTCCTGAGCCGGGTAGTGAGAAGTACCAGCCTGGGCTCCATGAGGGCCATTTTTGCATCCAGCTTAGCTTGGTAGATGGTGGCCTCAATGATGATGACGGAGAGATGAATGGCATTATTGTCGATCCTGGTGCTGTCGCGACCCTCAATGTTAAAGAACCTATTGTAAATATAAAATCCTATGCACTTGAGAATTCACAGTTTCAGTTAGAGGAGGAGGCACCGGTGTTGGCTTTCTCCCTACAGAGTGACTCTGCTGATGCGATGCTGAAGTCACTCACACTCAAGGCCGATGGTGAGTTGGATGAAGTATCGGACATACAGAGGGTGCGTTTGTATTTGGATATGGATAACAATGGAATTGCCAGTAATTCGGAGTTAATCGGCGATGGTCTCTTTTCAATTGATAATGGCTATCTGAAGTTAGATTTATTCAAAAAGTTTCAGTTGCCCATTGGTGAGGCCCAGTTTCTGGTGACGTATGAATTTTAAAACCTCAGAGAGTTTTTCGGAATTACTGCTATTAATTGGTGGATATATGAAACCTTTAAAATCCAATGTGCGCTTTTATTTTGTTTTAGTTATCGCTGCTTTTGTTGGTGGTTGTGCTGATTCTTCGAATAACATAGTTGAGCCAGAAGAAAAGCCCGTAAGTAAGGCCTTTTCGATTACCCTAGAGTCAGTTGAGGTTGTGAGGCTAAGTAATGGTGAGGCTGTCTCTGTGGATGCAGGTGAGATAAAAAATGAAGCTCTTATTTTGGTGCCAAATTTCGATTAAATAATTCTTAGTCAGTAAACGTAAAGCCCCTATTTTGGGGCTTTTTTAATGTTCAAATGCAGGGGTGCTAAAAGTAATTAGCTAATATTTGTTTCTAATAACTTTGCACTAAAGGGTTTAAGTATCAAAATAATGACCGAACTTGATGCAATTACCTTGCATATTTTACAGTTTATATAATAGCAGTCGATTTTTGGCTGATAAGCAACCGTACATACACTTCCTTAGTGAGCTGGAAAAGATACCCAGACTTGGGTGAGGTATTTTTTCTAATCAGGGTGACATGCGGTAATAAAGTTAGTGCCCCTAAAGTGACGCTGAGAGACTTAGTTCTCAAAAACGGAGCTGGTTCCTGATATTGCTTTCTCTTTAGGATGGTAGGTCACCAGATTTCGACTCTGAAGGGTATCAGCTGATCATAAGGAAAAGAGTGGATAGTTGGAGTCAATATCTGCTACTTCTTCTCCATCAGTAGATCAAGTGGTGGCAGAAAATTGATTGAAGAGTATTGATGCTAGATTCAGCAATAAAGAAAAGTGGTTGGAGTGAGTGAAATCAACTTAACCAGTTTGAGATAACCCAGGAGCTACCTTGTAATCGAGGTGGTGTACTTTAAGTAAAATAAAAGAGTACTTAATCTGTAATTCGATCGAGAATAAGCTTTAGGCTAGCTGAATTGATATTTTATTACTTTGTTTGTTTTAGCTTTTAAATATCATAAGGCACTTAAACATGTTGTCGATGTCTGCGATGTGATAGATGTTTCCTTTGCTTTTTTAATTGTTGCTTTTTAATCGCGGGGCAATATTCAAATGAAAGCTAAGTTTGTCTTTATGTGGTTTTCTGTCGTTTGATGAGGATGTTGTGATCTGAAATTTTGTGACGAGAAAAGATAAATGGAGATTTAAATAATCGGTTAATTTAAGTTTTGATTTATATTTTTCCGAGATTTTTGTAAGGCATACTGAGTGTGAATGCAGACTGAATATATAGGTTTTTTGCTGTAATTGCTGAAGTATTTATAGTTTTAATTTTTTGTTTGGATCTTCTTGCTAGTTAATATTTGGGTATTTATACTGCCTGCTCGATTATTTTTTTAAGGATGAAAAATGAAGTTTTTAAAGTCTATGTTGCCGGTGTTTGCCTTGTTGTTAGCGAGTCAGTCTTTAGCGGAAATGACTTTTATTAGCGGCGTTAAGCACAATGTTACTGAGTACACTTATACTTCGGATACTCGGCGAATTGCTGAGATTGATGTCTTGGGTGATGGTGCGCAAGAAATCAGTTTCGATATTACTGCGATTGTATCTGGTTTGGGGCGGTTGAGGCCAGATGTCGTTTGTCGTTATTCCCATAGGGGAGAGCGTTGCTACACTAGAAATCATCCTAGAATTTTTGATTTTGTATATGATGTTGCGATCACGGCAAGTTGTGTTGCCAAAGATGGTACTCAAACTGCAATAGGGGTTAATAGGGACGATAAAAATATTTATACGAATGTGCCCATTTCAGATTTTCGCAATGAAGTAGTCTTAACGATAGATAATGGTTCAATTGCCGCGGATATGTGCGATACCTTGACAGTTGATATTCAGGGTGATTTAGAGGCTATTGAAGATGTAAATTTAAAAGTTTTCACCTACGAAATTTTCTAGTTAATAGTATGAAAGTGTCGGTAATAATTGCCGGCACTTTCACCATCGAACTCCAATCTAGTATATCCATACAATCAAAAGTAGTGGATCACCGCACATCTAATAGAAATGATGTCAGCTCTGTAGCAGAGTCAGAAGCAGTTAATAAAGTCTTTTCTTTTATCTGAGATCGGTAAAGGTTGAACGAATTAGTAGTGGTGATTCAGTGCCGATAGCTACCGGCCGGTTAAAAGTGATGAGCTTTGTATTGAGCTGAATACCGATTCGTTAAATTTCCTTCACAATAGAATCTGTCGCTAGTTTTGAGCCCCATCAAGGGGCTTTTTTGTATCTGTTGATTGACAATTGATATCAATAGCTGATGCTGGCTAAAAGGGCGGGAGAACTGTCTGCACAGGAATACTCTCATATAGAGAAGGGAATGGGATAAATATCCTTACGTTGTGTGTGGTCTATGGGATAACTGAGCACTTTTCTTTGTGTGGGGTAGTAGGCGCTACCCTGATTTTCGGTGCGGAAAGTGAGAAAGATGCCCAGACTTGAGCCAGATCATTTTTCCCTAGTCAGAGTGGCATAAGGTAATGCAATTAGTGTCCCGGCAGTGACGCTGAGAGATTGAGCACTCAATAAATGAGGCAGAGGCGCTCGCACTGCTCTGAGTGTAACTGTTCCCTCTAGCTCTTGAAAAAAGCATGGCTATAGCAGAGTAAGAGGGCGGAGACTGGATCAGGGAGGATCGTGGTGAATTTGGTTGAAGATTCCTGGCTGCCAATTATCCGGCGATGCGGTATGCAGGAAAGAATTTCTCCTTGGCAAATTGTCGAGGTGGATAATCCTGTCGTAGATATTTGCACGGTACGACCGGATTTTCGCGGGGCGCTGTTCCAGTTTTTAATTGGCCTGTTGCAAACAGCTTTTGCACCTGAAAGTGTCGATGATTGGGGAGTCTACTGGAAAAAGGCGCCTACTGAGGAAACACTAAAATCACGACTGCAAAGCTACGCTCCCAATTTTGAGTTGTTTCAAGAGTCCGGGCCTGCATTTATGCAGGACTTGGAATTGAGCGAGGGAGAATCAAAGTCGATTGCCGCCCTACTGATTGAGGCGCCGGGCAGTAAAACCTGCAGAGATAATCAGGATCTATTTATTAAGGGCGGTAGGGTGCAGGGTGTATGTCCCAGCTGTGCCGCTAGTGCCTTGTTTACTTTGCAAATTAACGCCCCCTCCGGAGGAGTGGGGCATAGAACCAGTTTGCGTGGTGGTGGTCCTCTGACCACATTGATAATACCAGAGGCAGATGATGCCAACCTTTGGCAGAAATTGTGGCTCAATATCCTGCCACAAGAGGAATTTGGGGCGAGGTCTGAAAGCTCTGATAGTTGCATCTTCCCCTGGCTCGCTCCCTCCCGCCTCTCTGACAAACAAGGTTCCTCTACGTCTCCCAATGATACCCATCCCCTGCAAATGTACTGGGGTATGCCGCGCAGGATACGTTTCCATATCCCGAGAGAAGGCAAGGGTTACTGCGATCTTTGTGGAGAGCAGACGAGTCAATTAATTCGGGAATATACCACTAAGAATTATGGTATTAATTACGAGGGTCCCTGGATTCATCCCCTTACGCCCTATCGACGTGCCCCCAAGAAAAAAGCCCCACCCTTGAGTTTGAAAGGTCAACAGAGTGGCCTCGGTTATCGGCATTGGTTGGGGCTTATGTGGAATGACCATTCAAATGGCGATGAAGCGAGCCGGGCGGTGAGCTTGTTCCATGAGGAATATGCAGAAATTATCGAAGAACTTGATTTGAATGTCGATGTACGCCTGTGGGGATTTGGCTATGACATGGACAATATGAAAGCGCGTTGCTGGTATGAACAGGAAATGCCAGTACTGCCTATTTCCCCTGAGCATCAGTTGCTATTTATTCAGCTGGCAGGGCAGCTTTTAACGGCTGCAAAAGATACTTTGAAAGAGCTGCGATTTAGGGTAAAGGCTGCCTGGTTTAATAACCCTAATGAAGCCAAAGGGGATTTTTCATTTGTCGATCAGGCGTTTTGGCAGGCGACGGAAAGCCAGTTTTATCGCTTGCTCAAGCAATTATCCCTCGAATCCAAGAAATCCCAATTAACACCTGCACCGGTGGCTATTGCCTGGGTACACACACTGAAAAAAACGGCCTTGGCGCAGTTTGACCATTGGTCAATGGAGGGCTCTGCGGAAGACTTGAAATTGCAGCGAGTGACTCGGGCGCGACGTTTTTTAAGGAATAAGCTCGCCAGCTTGGCAAGTTTAAAGGCTCTGGATAATACAGCCAAAGTTGAGCAACAACAGGAGGAATTGTGATGGCCGGATATCAATATCTTAGCGATACAGATGTGAGCCGACTGCGCGAGTGGCACCGCTGGCTCAATGACAAAGCTGGCAGGGCCGATCGAGCGCGTTTGCGCCGTGCGGTGGAGCCTATGGATGTAATGCCTACTCCCGCCTTTATCCGTTTTTTAAAGGGTATGCCCGAGCGCTGGCAGAAAGATGAGCAAATTCGTATCGAAGATGCGGCTCTGGTAGCCACCGTAATTGCACACGTAAAAACCGATAACACCAGCAAAACAATCGATGTCGATAGTTGCGAGGCTATGGATATCAGTTTTGCCCGGTCCCTGGCTATGCCCCGGGAGAGAGGCGGGCGCCCTCCTTTAAGTGAGCTGCGCTTTTTTCAGTTACAGAAAAGTCGCGATACGGCCGAGTTTTATCGCCGCATAGTACGGGCCCTGGCCCTGCTGGATGGCAGAGCCAATATAGCTTCCCTTGCCAATGATTTGCTGCACTGGCAAAGAGAAATGCGCACGATTCCCGCAAGACATCCACAGGAACGCCTGGCAGTGCGTTGGGCAACTGATTACTACGCCGTATTACCAGACTGAGAAGTATTTAGAGAATTCCAAATTAAAGGGGTCTTAGGGGCCTAAAAATATTTTAAATGCTATTCCCATAAAAACACTAAGCACAGAGCAAAGCCAGACCGATTGACAGTGACTGTTGATCAGATACTTGAGAAATGAATCGAAGTAATGTGATGGCCTGACGGTCGCAACAAGGAGAGATTTATGAGCCGCTTTATTCAATTGCATGTATTGACCGCCTATCCCCCTGCGAACCTCAACCGGGATGACTTGGGGCGGCCAAAAACAGCGAAGATGGGAGGTTGTGATCGCCTGCGAATCTCTTCCCAGAGCCTTAAGCGTCACTGGCGAACGTCGGAGTTGTTCCAACAGGTATTGGCAACGGAGCAGGGGGATAGCCTCATTGGCACCAGAACCAAGCGTCAGGGGGTACTGGCCTATGAGACTTTATTGGAACTGGGCGTCTCTGAGAAAAAGGCCAAATTGTGGGCGCAGAAAATTGCCGAGCAATTCGGTAAGTTAAAAAAGCCGGAAAAAGATAACCCTCTGGCCGATTTGGAAATCGAGCAGTTAGTTCACCTCAGTAGTGCTGAGCAAAACGGGATCAATGCACTACTGAAAACCTTGGCAGAAGAGGGGCGGGAGCCGGAGAAGACAGAGTTGGATTTATTGCGCAAGGAAAACATGGCGGTGGATATCGCCTTGTTTGGCCGTATGCTCGCTTCCAAGCCCACCTATAACGTTGAAGCGGCCTGCCAGGTGGCCCATGCACTCTCGGCTCACTCTGTAGTGATTGAAGATGATTATTTTACTGCGGTAGACGACCTGAATGATCGCAGCGAGGATGCCGGTGCTGCTCACTTGGGGGAGGCGGGTTTTGCTGCGGGATTATTTTATTCCTATATCTGCATTAACAAAGAGCTGCTAATTGAAAACCTGGGCGGGAATAAACCCCTGGCCGATCGAGCTGTAGCTGCGCTGACTGAGACAATCCTTAAAGTTTCTCCCAGCGGTAAACAAAACAGCTATGCCAGCCGTGCCTATGCCTCATATGTCGTGGCCGAAGCCGGTGACCAGCAACCGCGCTCTCTCTCTGCGGCCTACCTGAAACCGGTTGATCGCTATAGCGAGGATTACGCCCATGACGCTATTGATGCACTGCAAAAGCAATTGCAGAGTTTCGATAAGGTGTACGGGGATTGTGCTGATAGCCGCTACGTTCTCAATGCCGTAACTGGCGAAGGTAATATCGAGGAACTTTTGGCCTTTGTCAGCGAATAGGTGGCGCTATGGAATACCTAGTATTTCGTCTTTACGGTGCCATGGCTTCCTGGGGGGAAGTGGCTGTGGGGGAATCCCGCCACAGCGCACACTACCCGGGTAAATCCGCTATCGCGGGACTATTTGGTGCGGCACTGGGGATACCCCGGGAGCGAGAGGACTTACACCAGAACCTGGCCCGGCAATATCGCCAGGCGGTAAAGGTGCTGAATGTAGGTACTTTGCTAAAGGATTTCCACACGGTGCAGGTCCCAGATTCCGCTGGCAAGCGCCGCTACCATACGCGCCGGGATGAGCTGGTTGTAGGGAAAGCGCGTCTGGGAACCCTGTTATCCCGCAGGGAGTATCTGGTGGATGCGCAGGCGATAGTGGCCCTGAGATCCTGTGAAGAGGCTAACTGGTCTCTGGCGGAGCTGTGTGAAGCCCTGGCCCGGCCAAAGTATCACCTCTATCTGGGGCGAAAAGCATTTCCACTTTCAGCCCCCACTGCCGCACGGGTGATCGGTGCGGACAACTTCCTCAGCGCCCTGGATCATTATGAATCCCCGGAGTTGCTGGATTACCAGCCGGAATGGGCCCGGCAGGAGCGCTGGTTGCCCACTGAAGAGAGTTGTCGTTACTACTGGGAGGGTAGCTTGGGTGATTTCTCTGCGGAAGATGGAGTGTTTTCAGCAGGATCTGTACAGCGGCTTAGCCGTCTCGATCAGCCCCTATCTCGCAAGCGCTGGCAGTTCCAGCCGCGTATTGAAAATCTCTGGCAGTCATAAGGGAGCGGCTATGTATTTATCCAGAGTTCAACTATCTCCCTCGCTGGCGGTGCAGAAGCAGCTGGCACGGTTGCTCAGCGAAAACAGCTACGGTATTCATCAAATCTTGTGGGATCTTTTTGATGGTGATGAGCGTTTTTTATTTCGTGAGGAATCTTCGCGGGAACAGCTGCTTAGCAAACGCAATCTACCGGTGTATTACCTGCTGTCTAAAGTCCGGCCTGCGCAGGACAATCCGATATTTTTGGTAGAGACTAAAATCTTTGAGCCCCGCTTAAACCCCGGCGATCGGCTGGCCTTCCGCCTGCGGGCGAACCCTACAGTTGCTCGTAAAACTGAAGGGCAAAAGCGCGGCAAGCGGCACGATGTGCTGATGGATGCCCAATACCATTGGTTGCGGGAGCAGTGCGAATTGCATGGTTTACCTGTTGAAGGTGGCAAAGGGCAGCTCAAGCAGAGCTTGGTGCAGGAAAAGCCGGAGCAGTTTGATCAGGGGCAGATTGAAACCCGGTTACAGGATGTCAGCCAAACTGCTGCCCGCAGCTGGTTAATTCACCGGGGGACGCGCCTCGGATTTGATATTTACCCACCAAAGCTTCACTGCAATGGCTATCGCTGGAATTTGTTACATAAAAAGCAGCGCGGTGCTGGTTTCAGTTCTGTGGATTACCGGGGAGAGCTTTTGGTTACTGAACCCGAATTATTTATAAAAAATATTTTTGCGGGGATGGGGCCGGCCAAAGCATTTGGTTGTGGATTGATGTTAATCCGCCGAATCTGATTGGGATAAATAGAGTTGTTATACAACTGGAAGTGTTTGAGAGCGAGGGCTGGGATTCAAAAGTATCGGCAACGATACTGAGACTTTAGAGGATAGCAAATAGGCATATTTAGAGAGTTACCCGCATCAGCGGAGATAAATCGACCGGTGAGATGATAGTTAAACCAGCTTCATACTGTTCCCCGTATATACGGGGCTAAACCGGAGGGTATCCTGTTATACACTCCTTTCCGAATAGGTTCTCCGCATAAAGCGGAGTTGCACCGGTAATTGCGCAATAAGGCGATCTTAACTGAGGCTGTTCCCCGCCCAGGCGGGGTTAAACCGTGGAAAATCGTCAAAGCTGCACGGTAATTATTCGGGCTATTCCCCGCTGCTGCGGGGGTAAACCGAGTGTGGGGTTGGATTGTGCCGACACCTGAGTTTGTTCCCCCGCTGGGCGGGGCTGGACCGTAGCCGATAGCGCACGGACATTAGTTCTGAAAATGTTTCCCCGAAAGCTCGGGGATGTAATGAGGGTGTGCTATGATCGCGCTCCTTTTGCGCGACTGTTCCCTGTTTGTACAGGGGTAAACCGGATAAGGCATGGCCTTTGTGCTCTGCGCAAGGTGTTCCCTGAATACTCGGGGATAAACCGACGATGGAGAAGTTGTCGGAGTGCATCCTAGTTGTTCCCCGCTCTCGCGGGGCTGCACAGCGACTTTTCCCTTCTTCTTTTTCCTGTAGATTTCGCAATCGAAAGCCCCGCAGTGTATTACCGGGGGCTTCTGAATTTTGGCTGAAATTATTGGATGATTACGCCGGTATTACTCTCGCCGCCGATCTGGAAGTTAAAAGCGCGGCCATTAGAACCCGTCTGAGTAATTTCCTTGGTGTGATTGTTACCAATTTGCAGGCTAAAGGCTGAGTTGGAGTCACCGCTCTGGGTGATGGTGATGTTATTACTATCGCCAAATTGTCGGGAGCTTATTGAAAGAGACTCACCAGCCTGTTCGAACGTTGCCCGGTTATCGAAACCCAATTGACGGGTGAATATATCTACCTCTGTTCCAGCCTGCTCGATATTGGCAACATTCTGCAAACCGGTTTGTTCATTGGTCGCGCTGATCAGTAAGCCGCCTTGATTAATAACAACCACATTATCAATCAGGAACTGTTCGCTGTTCATGGAGTTGAATTCGGCACCCAGCTGGGAACCCGTAATCTGGTTGGTGGTACCGGTCTGGCGTATATCGATACTGCTACTCAATGCGGATTGTTCTAAAGCCGCGTTGTTGCCCCCACCATTTTGGCGCAACTCAAGGGTATTAAAGGCACCGGTTTGGGTAATCGAGGTGATATTGGCATCGCCGAGCCTTTGGATAATCAGAAGGTCATTGGACAGACTGTCTACTTGGGTTGCAAAGGCGAAGTGGCGATTGTTTGTTTGCCGTAAGGTCATACTGCTGCTGACACTGGCAAATTGTGCGAGCCCGCCATAGATATCGCTGCCATCCTGCAGTATGTCCAAGGTGCCATCGATTGTGGCAACCAGGCTGGCGGTGGCGAAGTCGTCCCGATCAAACTGAAAGATTAAAACGGAACTGCCTATATTGCCTGCGGTTTCCTCTACCACAGCACTTTGCCTTTCGCCGTCCTGGAATACAAAAATGCTGCCGTTAGCACTGGCTTCCTGGCGACCAATAAAAAAGTGACTGTCTCCATCCTGGATATTGGTAATGGTATTACCGCTGCCAAAGCGCTGTTCGATAGTGGAAGCATTGGAGGTACCGAGTTGCAGAATAGATACCTGGCTGTCGAGAGAGAGTTCTTGGGTGATCTCGGAAGTATTTTGCGATCCGATTTGTGTATTGGTTGCGCTTAGAGAAGCACCACCGGATTGAGATATCGTGGTCTCATTTTGACTGCCAATCTGGGAACTCTGAATACTACTGTTAATAACACCGCCACTTTGAGTGGCAGTAGCGGTATTAGTATCACCTATTTGGCGTTTGATAATAGTATTGCCGAAACCCGCTTCAGTTTGATCGGAATTTGCTGAGTTACCTGAACCGATTTGTTCCAAGTCAGTAGAGTTGGTGCCCAGCGCATTGCCGCTAAAGGCAACCAGTGCGAGTGTCGCAATACTGGCGCATAACTTCATGAGTAACTCCTTTACTACAAAACTTCCAAGGAGCCCATTCGGGGCTGCTAATGAATATCGTCCACTCGCACTTCACAAGTGGACATCAAAAACTACGAGCCGAATACATCAGTATGGGATCTTAGCTACTTCTAGCCGTCTATCTAAGCGCCAAATTATCCCTATGGGATAAACGGATGCCAGGTAGCTTTTACTTTCAGTATCTATTTCCCGCCGAATAGAAAAATTATTGCTGGCATCGAAGGGGTAGGATATGAGAAATAAGTATTGAAAATGTAGGAAGAAAGTCCCAGGGATGTGACTGGGAAATGGCGGCGATAACTGCCTCTCATTCTCTCGGGAATTATCGTGGGGACTTTCGACACTCGCGGTCCACGCGTTTTAATAAAGTGGGGATACGGTGGTTTCCATGCATCTTTTTCACCAAATTTTTGGCTTCCGGCAAAGGGAGACCGAGGCTGCTGATATACAGCGGTTTTACACTTTTTCCCCGCAGCAGCTCCGCCTCAACAGGGGTGTCCTTAAACGGTTTCTTGGCGACACCGATGATGGGAACTTCCTGCTGGAGAGCGGAGTAGAGATGGGCACCCAGACCCGGTTTTTGTTCCCCTCCGAGAAATACATAACCATCGATAACAATCAGTTCTGCTTCTATCTTGTGCTCCTCGATTAGGGTGAGGATACAGGGGAGTTCTCTCTTGTAGAAAGCACCGGGCTCATAGGCCAGGGTACTCTCTATTTTACTGAGATAGAGTTGCTCGGGCTCAGGAGCTGACCAATTCTCAAAGCCGACCCCGGCTACCATTGCTCCGGGGTCCCGGTAATCTACATCTACCGCCAAAATCATATTGGGAGCCTTTTTACCATTGAGTCTCAGGATACTTCCAGTTTTGCCTGCTTTAACAGCTGCTTATGAGTCGCTTTGTAGTGCTTGCCCAGTGTTTTGGATTTATCAAGGATTTCATTGAACAAGACATTGGCCTTTTCCACCTGGGATTGATCTTTCAAGAATAAGGCAAAGTAAAAAGTCGCCTCTGGTCCGCTGTAGTATTGGTACAGCGTTTCATACTCGTGGTAAGCCTCTTTTACTTGCTTCAATGCCGCTAGCGTACGAGCGTAAAGTAAGTGAGCATCCTGATTTTTAAAATCGGGGTTCTTTTCGATTAATTGGTCCAGTGTTTCCTTGGTCGGTTCAAACAGATTGAGAGCAAACTGACAGCGTGCCAACCCAAACATCAGCTCAGGGTCATCCTGATGAACCCCCTGGAGGCACTTTTCATAGAGAGTTTTTGCCTCGTGATAAAGGCCGCGTTTCACGCATTCATCGGCCATGCGCATAGAGTTTTCCACATTATTGGAACGGGACAACTCTTGTGCAGCCTGATGGATATCCCGATTGGGGTTTAGTGTTTCCCGCACCGTCCTGCGCGCATTTTTGGCACTGCGTGACTGGTTTAATTCCGGCAGGATTTCCAGGACCAGGTAAGCAATAACTCCGGCCATGGGCAGCATCACCAGAACCCAAATCCAAGTGGTATTGCGCCCGGTTTTGAGCACGTGAATTACAAAAGCTGCCTGAATAAGGATGGATAGAATAAGAAACGGCATAGGGATTACTCTTCTTATTTTCGCTACTAACTTTTCGTGGGCAAGGTTAACCGAGTTCGCTTAGAACACAAGAGGTGTGGATCACGGAGTTGTGCACCGGGGTACCACTCTGTATTGAGTGCACAGTTGACGCAATATACTACTGGGCCATTGGAATAAGCGGTCTAAGATTTCTGGGGATAAAAATGACCAGTGCCTTAGACACTTGGAGCTATGGCACATAGGGAGGTGGACCCATGGCTCAATTGTCGCGACGGGAATTTTGTTTTGCCACTGGCGCATTGGGGGCGGCCTTACTAACAGGGATGTCGACTTCCAAAGCTGCCCAGGCACAGAAGGGTCGCCGTCAGGCTCTACCTATTCCCCCGGAGCTGCGTGCAGATGGGCAAGGCCGGATTAAATTGGCAGCGCGCCCGGGCAAGCAGTCTTTCCTACCGGGAGTGACTACGCGTACTTATGGGTTCAATGGTCCGTTTTTAGGTCCGGTGATACGGGTGCGCAAGGGCGAGAAAGTAACCGTCAGCGTGGTCAATCATCTGCCGCAAAATGTAACTGCGCATTGGCATGGACTGATCGTACCCGGCAATGCCGATGGTGGCCCCTATATGCCATTGAAGCCTGGAGAAACCTGGACCGTAGATTGGAACATAATCCAGCCCGCCGCCACTCTGTGGTTTCATCCCCACCTCTACCCGACAACCGCCGAGTTGGTACTCAAAGGCTTGGCGGGATTGATTATTATCGATGATGAAGAAGGCGATGCACTGCCGATACCTTCGCGGTGGGGTGTGGATGACATTCCGTTAGTGATTCAGGATCGCCGCTTTACCGATGATGGTCAGTTCTTCCATCGCTTTAACGAAGTGACGGTTGCGGCGGGCTATTGTGGGGATCGACTTCTGGTTAATGGCGTTATTAATCCGGTGGTCAGGCCACCTAAAGGCTGGGTGCGCTTTCGTATTTTGGATGGCTCCAACGGGCGCAACTATCGGCTTGCCACCAGTGACAAGCGTCCACTCTACGTGATAGCCAGCGACGGCGGTTTTCTCTCGGAACCAGTGAAAGTGGATGTACTGCCTATTGCTGCGGGAGAGCGCTACGAAGTAATGATCGATACCCGCGATGGCAAGCCTTTCGACTTCCAAACACTGCCAGTGCCCCAGCCAATAATGCGCCTGCCGCCATTTGATCAGGCTCACAGTTTTCTCAGTGTGGTGCCTGGAACATCTGAGGGGAAAGGACAGTTGCCGGAGAGCCTGGTATCCCTGCCGACAATTCCCCAAAACCTGCCACCAATCAGTCAGAAGCTGGTGATGCAAATGAACCGACAGAAGCAGGCGCAAGCAGTGATTGGTGCAACGGGGCTGCCGCAGATGGTTGCCGGAGGTACGACCAACCCCGATGTGGTGGCCAAGGTATTGAAGCTAATTACTGAGGGGCCGGCATTGCCGTTAAAAGAGCAATTAACTGCGAATGCGATTAATGGGGTTTCCTTTGCATTTACCGAGCCCGGGTTTAAGGTTGCGAGGAATAAGGACCTGCGCTGGGAGATCTCTGAAGGACAGGACAGAATGCTACACCCGGTACATATCCATGGCTGCCAGTTTCGGGTCACGAAATACAATAATGCAGAACCGCCACTCTATATGCGTGGCTGGAAAGATACGATGCCCATATCCGATGGCGGCAAAGCGGAAATATTTGTTCGTTTCCCGCTGCCGGCGATGCCGGATATGCCCTATATGGTGCACTGCCATGTTTTGGAGCACGAGGACTCGGGAATGATGACAGAGTTTAGTGTCTCCTGACTTTATTCGCTGCTATTCTGTCAGCGTCGCTTCTGTTTCCTGTCTTCCTTATGCTGTAACTTGGTAGCTTTCCTGATCAGGTTTTGGAAGTTGGGGCACTCCAGCTGATTGACCTCGGGACAGTTGGCCACATGGCGTAGCCCATCGCGCATAGCTTCGAGTCGGCGGATATTCTTTTCCAGATCGTCGGCCCTGGCGAGGAGCTGCTCCCTGTCGATAGCGGGGTTGCCATTAGAGGAAAACATCTCGCCAATTTCATCC
Source organism: Microbulbifer maximicatervae (SeqCode) (assembly GCF_052467225.1). Taxonomy (NCBI): domain Bacteria; kingdom Pseudomonadati; phylum Pseudomonadota; class Gammaproteobacteria; order Cellvibrionales; family Microbulbiferaceae; genus Microbulbifer; species Microbulbifer maximicatervae (SeqCode). The sequence continues at coordinate 1,525,078 of NZ_CP174303.1, forward strand.
AGGGAAAAACCGGCGTAGCGGCCAAGGGAGATAAGGGACAACTGTTCTATCACTGTGGCTTTAAAAATTCGGGTAATTCCCCGACGACCACATGACTTTATCAGGCCTTTTTCCTCATAATACCGAAGTGTGGAAGAGGGGAGTCCCGACAGTTTGGAGACTTCGCGTATATCCAGTTCTTCCCTGTTATTCATCGCTCATTGACCTCAAGCTCACTTGAAGTTGTATGCTAGTTTCACGCGTCATTACTGGCAAGTCAAAGTTCAGCTTATGCACACCGCGAAAAGTTATTCCGAAGACCCAATTTCCCAAGAGGCTGCTCAGGTTTCCAAAAGAGGAGTCTTGGTCACCTTGTGTTTGGCGACCTTGCTCGCAGCCTTGGGAGTCAGCGCAATTAATATGGCGCTGCCTGTACTAATCGAAAGCTTAGGAGCTTCCTTCAGTAATACTCAGTGGATTACCGTGGCCTACATGATGTGTATGACTGCGACCCTGCCTATTGCCGGCAGTCTCAGCGACAAGCAGGGTCGCAGGAAATTGTTCCTAAGTGGCGGATTGATATTCACCTTATCGACATTACTTTGCGCGCTGTCTTTTAATGTTTGGACCCTGGTTTTTTTCCGCGCAATACAAGGGGTCGGTGCCGCGATGTTCGTGGCTGTGTCTATGGCTATTGCCAGCGACGTTTTCGATAAAAGTGAAACGGGAAAGATAATTGGATTACTGGGCAGTCTGTCTGCGGTTGGGACTGGTATGGGCCCTATCGTGGGCGGCTTGATTGTCGAAAATCTGAATTGGCAGGCCATCTTTTGGCTGGTGGTGCCGGTGGGATTGGGGGTGTTTTTCCTGGCATATCGAACCCTGCCGGAAAACATAGTCGGCGAAGTTGTTGATGGCAGAAGTCGATTCAAACGCTACCTGGCCGCAGCATTCCTGTTCTTTAGCATTGTTTTTTATACCCTGGCGATTAAACCATTGGGAGAGGGATATTCAGCGGTTAATGGAATTGCTATCGCTCTATCGGTGATATTTGGTGTGGGGTTGTTTTATGTCAGGCAGAAAGTACAACCCCTGCGTGAAGGATTTACGGAATCTTCTGGAAAGCAGACATTCTTGGCGAATGTGGCTGGAAACTTTTTGGTGGCTTCATCGGTAATGAGCAGCCTGATTGTAGGGCCTTTTTATTTGACTCTGGCACTGGATCTGGACCTTTTTATCGCAGGGCTGGTGATGACAACCGGTTCATTTATGGTGGCTACTTGTTCAAATCTAGCCGGTCGAGCCGTGGATCGATTCAATAGTAGAGGTATCGTATTACTGGGTCTGGTAATTTTACTTTGTGGAGCCATGGGAATGGGGCTGCTCAGGGTAGAGCAGGGCTTGGTAGGCTATCTGATTTTTTCCGTCACTATGGCAATGGGTTACGGAACCTACCTGTCGACAGTTAATACCATGACCATGAATAGCGCCCGGGCCGAAGTTCGTGGGCGTATTTCCGGGTTTCTCAGCCTTTCACGAGGATTGGGTTTATTGACTGGAGCTTCAGTGATGAGTGTGATTTTTGTAGGGCTTGTACCCAGCCAGCCCCTGCAAGACATGAACCCGTCGCAGATAGCGGATGGTCTCAATGCCGTTTATCGCCTGGCATCAGTGTTCTTGTTAACCGCATTAACAATACAGGTGGTGTCTATTCTTGCCAGCAAGCTTGCTTCCAGAGCGCAAAATTAACGATTACCTCCAGAGCTATAAAGTAAACCCATTAGCGAGTGCTTCGTTTTAGTGAGCACTCGCGGGTATTAATAGCTGCTGGAGCTATTAATACCCATCTCTATTCCCTGATTTATTCCTATTTTCCAGTCCAGAGCTTTTACACTTCACCCACTACCTCAATAGCTAAAAATTCAGGCATAGATCTGGTTGACTTAAAGCTGGCTTCAAGTTGTATCTTGAATTTGTGGATTCGCAGTAATTTTCAACAAGATATCGAGAGAGCTTTAGGAGGACCAATCAGTGACGAATTCTTTGAGACAGTGTGTTGAAGCACTTAAAGCGAATTGGCAGGGACTTGATACTTCATCGATTGTGAGATGTCGAGAAGCCCTGGGAAAATTGGCAGTATCAAATTCTGATGAAGCATGGTTGGCTGATCTACACGGTCGCCAAGAACCCAGTGTAGAGTTATACCGGGATGAAGATAAGGGTTTTATCTTACTGGCTCATGTGGAGCCTCGTGGGCTCTATCGCCCACCACATAATCATGGCAATGGCTGGGTATTTTACGCGGTACAACATGGTGAAGTGGAGATGTCTACCTATGGATTGCTCAATCAAGACGATGGTGAACAACTGGTGAGCCGAGGCTGTTATCAAATGATGCCCGGTGACTGTAGTGCGTTCTTACCAGGGGATATTCACGATACTCATTGCCTTTCCGAATATGTATTGATGTTTAGGTTGACCAGTTGTGACTTTAGCGAGGAGAAGCGTGAGGGACGTCTTAGGGTGTTTGCATCTTAAGCAAGAGTTTAACAATTGCCCGCTGGCCAGTTGCTAACGGGCAATTATCGATTGGACGTTTCCTAAGCCCAGTACAATCAAAACTCTCGATTAAAAATCTTAATCTCTATTATTGGGATATCATCCCGATATTACCATTGCCCACTTGACTGGCTGAGATATTTCCATTGACTTCACTCTGTGAAATATCAATAAAATTATCCAGCCCATTTTGTTGAGATAAGGCGAAACTCGAAGTACCCTCCTGAAATGCAACAGCCTCATTAAACATACCTTCCTGTGTGGTGGTGATGCTCATGAGTTCACCTTCTTGTCGAGAGGAAGAGATATTGTCTGATCCGATCTGACTTGTTTGGGCGTAGCTGTTTTCATTGAATATTTGCCAGAGAATGGCATTGTTACCATCACCTAATTGGGTGAGCTCACTAATAAGGGACTCGCCAAAGTTCTGCAAGCTGGTCGCCTCATTTCCTATTCCGTTTTGTGTCACGGTAGAGGTATAGAAGGTACCGCGTAGTTGAATTAGGGCACCATCATTCAAGGTTCCTGTTTGGAGAAGTGAGCCTGAGTGGAAGTCACCACTTGTGGCGCGAACAAACCCCATATTACTTTGTCCAGATTGGAACAAGTAGCCTGTATTGCCAATGGAGTCACTTTGGAAGAGTCTACCGTTATTCAATAGCCCCTCCTGATAGATTTCCCCATTAGTCGTAGTGGTAAGTATCTGGGTACTGAGTGCGGTCTGATTATCACCCAATTGCACAATTTGCACCGTGGTTGAAGTGCTTTCTTCTTGGCTGGCGATGGCGCTGTTACTGTCTCCAGTTTGCATTTGAAGTATGTAGCCCAAGGATGAATTCACAGATTGCATCGCTTCGGCAGAGTTGGAGCTACCCGTTTGCCTTTGTTCTATTAAGTTATTTTCAATGGTTGAGTCGGCTTGCTCGGCTGTTGCCAGATTGCTATCGCCGTATTGCTCTACAGTGGCAGTACTTGTGTCCGCGTGGCTAAGAGTACCTAACAACAGAATTGTGGATGAAAAAAGGATAGCGTAAGGCTTCACAAAGATCTCCCTTTGTTGAACTAATTTGAGTTCTTTCCTGCTTGGGGCACGGGGTGCTAGCCAAAGGATAAGTGACTGTCAGTTACGGCTTATTACTGCTGATATTGCCGATCTAAAGTGTCGCCATGGAGTGAGGGAAATACTATGGGCCAGAAGTACTTTTATTTTGAGAGAAAAGTCACTGACGAAAGATATAGGAATTGTGAAAAACTGCATTTATCAGTGGTAGTTCCTGGTTAGATTGGGAACTTTTTCTCACTTAGACGATGTAAAGCGCCATGAACTTGTCTATCGGTGTCTGTTGGCTAGGTAATTAGCCTTACATTTTGATCCTGTATTGTTATTGGTAAAACTTTTCTCTTTTATGGTTTTATGTAGATTTAAAAACCTATAATTTCCGCTTTTTACGTGACTTTGATCTTGAAATTAGACATTTGCTCACTGGCGCACGTGACCTGTGTCGATGTGGTCACGAAATATTCTGTTTAAATCTGGAACCATTCCGTTTGCTATTTATCGAAACTGCTGAGTACGTATGGGGCTATTTGAACAGCGTACAGAAATAAAGTAAGTGTTTGTGATAATTATTAAAGGTGCAGGGGCAGTTGCACCCAGTTGAGTAAATAAAGACGGGGAAGGGAAGTGGGCTCCTTTCAATTTAGAGCATCCTGGCAGTGTATAAATATTTATGCCAAGAATGTCTGCTCTATTTATTAATGCCTTCCGTTATACGTTATTCACACAAGCTCTCGATCTCTATTTTTGCAAATAATACCTGGCAGTTTGGTATTTGCCTCATCGCGTAAAACTTTAAATAGAACCCTAAAAACGACAATTGGAGATTCTATGAGCCATATTTTTATTCGCACAGCCATAGCATCGGCGCTGATGCTGGGCGCTCAAGGTTTGAGTGCGGCACAACCTGCCGACGACTACGTTGCGGGCCAGAGTTATTCCGGTGGCAGCCAGGTTTGCTACGGGGAAAACTTATATAAAGCTCAATGGTGGGCAACAGCTTCTCAAATTCCCTCGGATGCCCTGACAGCAGAAAACCGCTGGGACTCCCCCTGGATTTTGGAAGAGTCAGGTGCGTGCGATACCAGTGGTGGCGATGACTCCAATTCCGGTGATGGTGATAACACCGATTCTGATGATGATACTGATACCGGAAATAACGGAGACACGGATTCAGGTAACAATGATGATACAGATTCCGGCAGCGGAGGTGGCACTGGTGGCTCTGATGACTCCGATACTTATATTTCCGGTCAAAACTATCGCAAAGGCGAAGAAGTTTGTTACGACGGAGACCTATTTGTTGCCCAGTGGTGGGCTAATGGTGACGACCACCCCACCGATGCATTAACGGCTGAAAATACCTGGGGTTCCCCTTGGCTTCTTAAGGAAGCGGATGGTTGCTCCAGTGATGGCGGCTCCGATGATGACACCGGCACCGGTGGCAATGATGGCGGCAGTGGCAACGACGATAACGACAACAGTGACGATGACAATAATAATTCTGACAGCACTCCCATTACGATCAGTGCTTCAGTGTCGCAGTCACAAATTACCGGTGGTGGCACTGTAACACTTGATGCCAGTGCCTCCGGTGGGGACGGCAATTTATCTTACAGCTGGGCCCAATTATCCCCGGCCTCTCCTGAAGCAGATATTGCTTCTGCGACCAGCGCATCCACCACTGTTACCCTACCATCAAGCACTTTTGATGTGAGCTATGTCTTTAGCCTAATCGTCAGTGATGGTGACACTACTGAAGAAGCACAGATAACCGTGCAAAACCTCGCGGTGGACGATACCGATGAAGACGACGATGATGATAATACCGATGGTTCTGAAAGCTCAGTAACCGCAAATATCTCGGCCTCAAGTATCAATGTAGGCTGTAGTGGAACGGTTAATCTGGATGGCTCAGGCAGTACCGGCGGCAGCGATATCTCTTACATTTGGAGCCAAACCAGTGGCCCTGTTGTAAAGATGACCAACTATACCGGCAGCGCTACCTCAGTGACCCTGTCTGAGGTATATAGCGATGTAACCTACACCTTCCAGCTGACGGCCTCTGACTCCACTCAAGCCAGTGATGTGGACGAGGTCTCCATTAGCCAGGATGGCTGTGCCGCAGCCGATGGCTATGTGATGGGCATCAGCGAACTGGAAGCTGCGGAAGAGTCTATTACCAGTAGCGATTCCCTGCTTCAGGAAGTAAAGGATACAGTCGAAACCCGGGACAACGCCGTGGTTGAGGCAGTACAACCTGGCCGCAGTGCAAACCCTGAAAATGTCCTCCGCGTTGAGAGTATCCTGTCTGAAGAAGACTGGGATTACCTTTTCGCCCTCAGAGCGGAAGAGTACACCTACACCAATTTCCTCCGAGCCGTAGCCAAGTTCCCAGCTTTCTGTGGTGACTATACCGATGGCCGCGATGCCGAGGCGATCTGTCGCAAGTCGATGGCTGTCATGTTTGCACACTACGCCCAGGAAACCGGTGCCCACGCAACAGGCTGGGAAGTGCCGGAATGGCGCCAGGGCCTGTACTGGTTGCGGGAAATTGGCTGGACAGAAGATACTTCCGGTGGCTACGGCGCCTGTGATGCCAGCAGCAGCTGGGCAGCTGAAGCATGGCCCTGTGCGATCAATAGTGATGGTGGTTACAAGAGTTACTTCGGCCGCGGCGCTAAACAGCTGAGCTGGAACTATAACTACGGACCCTTCTCCCAGGCGATGTACGGTGATATTTACACCCTGCTGGAAGCACCGGAGTTGGTAGCGGATACCTGGTTGAACCTGGCAAGCTCCATCTTCTTCTTCGTCTATCCACAGCCACCCAAGCCAAGCATATTGCATGTAATCGATGGCACCTGGGAACCGAACAGTGTGGATCTGGCCAATAACCTGACTTCTGGATTCGGCGTTACCACCAATATTATTAATGGGGCGATAGAATGCAGTTCTGGTACTGAAGACTACCGCTCACAGTATCGTATCGAGTACTACCAGAGTACGGCGGAATACTTCGGTGTAGAAATTCCGGCAGATGAAGAACTCGGTTGTGCCAATATGGGGCAGTTCCAGACTGGTGGTGCAGCATCCCTGGATATTTACTGGGATAAAGATTGGGGGTGGTCTGCGGATACCCCAAATAATGAGAGCTACGCATGTCAGTTGGTGAATTACCAGACTGCCTACTCAGCACTGAATGAGGGCGACTATGCCAAGTGTGTTGAGGGCAACTTTGATATGACCATCGATTACCAAGATTAAAAACCAGGGGGCTGAATAGCCCCCACCCAAACCCTTTCAGTGACCTGGCTCTCCCCCGCAGCCAGGTCACTTTTTTATTGCCCTTCCTTCGGTGTTATCTTTCTCTGAATCTATCTACAGACATGTACCTTCCTGCTAGACAAAAATTTAATCCAGGCAGCTGGGGTTAGCCGTTGTAAAAGTGTTGGAGATCCATATATTGGAAGACGTACAGGCATCGGCATTTGCGTCATTAAGGTCGAAGCCGAGACTGACGGTGCCCCCATCAACTCTGTTGCCAGTAATAAGGTAATTGGTTTGCGCAAATTCCTGCATCAATATGCCGCTAAATTCAATATCTAAAACGGTATTTTGGGTAATAATCCCTCCGGACGAGCTGCCGATAACAATACCATTCAACCCTGTTATAAGACCTGCAGCTTCAGGCTCTATGGTATTTTGTGAAACGAGTACATTATCCCCTTGGATAACGATGGAGTCCTTCTCGTTACCCAGGATTTCATTTGAAAGTATGCTGTTAAAATCCCCATCGGAAGAGATACCCATTTCGGTATTTGACAAAATTGTTGAGCCGCTAACAAAATTGTGATTGCTGGTTAGGGAAATACCTATTTCGTTAGTTTGTACTAGGACATTGTAAATTCCATGAAATCCCGAGTCCTCTGCGCTGACGCCGGTATAACAATTTTCAATAGTCCCGTTTGAGAGAAAAGCCCCCTGACCAGACAAAATAATGCCAGTATTTAGCACGGGAAGTTCGGCACAGTGCACGGTAAACCCGTTCATATCCAGGTTGCCGCTAGGACCGGATATGGTGATTGGCGGTGTAGCAGTACAGAATAATATGTCTTCTGTCATTATTTCAACGGTGGTAATGGTATCGCCGCACTGAACGTCAGCAAAAGATAGGGCTGGTAAAAGCACGGATGCAAAAATTAACGGGAAATATTTTCCTGCCTGCATGGGGTTTTTCTCTGTCAGTTGCTTTAAGGTGGCGCTTAAAAGAGATCCTTTGAGCGGATCTTCTGAGAAAAATATAGATATGATTGATTGGGGGGTGAGGTAATAGGTGACGGAGATCAGGCGTGGGAAATGGGTGCATGTTATTGATGTTTGCATAGATTCCAGCCAAACAGGGAGGAATAATTAGCGGCTAAGAACTTCCTGGATCGGCTGTTTTTATACGTACAGATTACTCTTTTTATTCTGTGGTATTGTGCTTGCGCCTTGTGTATAAGGCGGAAATATACGATAGGGCTAATAAACTATAATGCCGCCGGATATCACAAAGGATATTGGCGGCATGGTGTTACAACATATTTAAGAGCTACTTAAAAATAGGGGTGCCGGTTTACTCCTACTGTGTGACCTGGGCAAAGTTGGCGCTGCCGATTTGGATCGTGAAAGAGGAATGACCTTCACCAGATTGTGATATCTCCTTGTAATGCCCTTCGCCAATTTGTAGGAGTGTGAGGGAATTATTCAGGCCACTTTGTGAGATCACTGCTTCATTGGAATTGCCAATTTGGGCAACATCTGCACTGAGAATAGTGCCATCCTGCTGTAGGCTGACGGTATTAGCTGTTCCGATCTGTGCAACCAGCAAGTGTACATCAAGCCCTAACTGATCAGTATCCACTGCATTTTGGCTTCCGAGCTGAGCAATCTCACCACTACTAATCAGTGTATTTTGGTCGGCCTCAACACTATTTCCTGAACCGCCTTGGGTAATGATTAGGGAGCCATCTTCAGATAGATTCTGGTTAGTAGTCGCTGTATTTAAGGTTCCTAGCTGGGCAATAAATACACTATTAGAGTTACTAATAGTCTGGGTAGTTTCAGCGGAGTTCTGAGTGCCATTTTGTAATACTTCTGCACTATCAGAAGTGGCATCCAGCTGAGAAATCTTCGCATAGTTATTACCTCCAATTTGGGTAATAGACCCTTGAGCGGTGTCGCTGTCAATTTGATCAATACGGCCTGTATTTAATGATCCGACCTGAAGCAGAGTTCCAGTGCTACCAGACCTTAGCAGTTGCAGAATATTCCCCGTATTTGATACTCCAAATTGTTGAAGTGTGCCACTAGCAGAACTTATATTCTCCTGGTAAATTTCCGCAGAGTTTTGTTCTCCCACTTGAGTGGTGAGTGATGAGATTGAAGAGGTCACAACCTGTTGGGAGGTAGCGGTATTCGATACGCCGATTTGATTGACGATAATCGATCCGTCTGATGAGCTTCCCTGGCCAGCATTAGCGCTGTTACTATCCCCTGTCTGAGAAGTGTTGATATGCCCATTACTGGTATTTTCCTGGGCAGTCTCACTGTCATTGGCGACACCGATCTGGCTTTGCACGATGGTGCTTTCACTGGTTCCATCAATTTGGAGAGCATCCTCGCTGTTGTTGACTCCAATTTGAGTTTGTACTATTAAGCTGTTGTTAACATCAGAGTCTGCATTATTGGCTGTCGCGGTATTGCCTATGCCAGTTTGGTTTTGGATTACAAAATTGTTTTCGGCAAAAACCACACTGCTGATTGCCAACGCAAGTGAGCTAAAGATAAGTGGTGAGATTTTCATAAGTTACTCCTTTAAACTAAAAATCCCTAAATCATTGTCCGTTCAGTTACTGCTTCCTCCTTGTAAATCGAATTGACCACTGATATCCACTTGAGGCTCTGCCGATGAACGATACTGCATACAGAGCCTAATCCTGTGAGTTTTGGATATAACTATTGCTGCACACTGGCAAAGTTGGCATTACCAATTTGTAACGTAAATGAAGTTTGGTTTACATACACTTTGTGAAATTTCTTCAGAATGACAGCAGCCAATCTGGATTAATATCATCAAATTTCTCAGATCCGTATGGGTATTGTCTGCCTCATGGTACTGCCATTTGTGTTACAGCGGTGCTCAGAAAGGCCCTACCTTGCTGTGAAGTAACAAAATTATTCTCGGCGATAGCAGCACTGCTGATGGTCAGCGCCAGGGAATCGGTAAGGAAGGAAGAGATTTTCATAAGATACTCCTTGACTACAAAATCTCTATGACAGCATATGGTGATGTTTAGGCGATGTGCTCATTAACTTTTGCATATTGAGTAGGTTAAGATGCCCAAAGGGCACCTTAACGAAAGTCTCTATCAGTCTACTGTATAAATGTAGCGCTATTGCCGTCTCCAAGTTGGGTAACACTGATAGCATCATTAAAGCCAGTTTGCGTAACCGATATGTAGTTACTGCTACCGTCTTGAGATAATGTTGCAGTGTTTTGCATGCCGCTCTGGGCCAACTCAATCAAATTCAAGTTACCTGCCTGCAGCATGGTTGCTGTCTCCATATCTCCATCCTGTGTTGAGGTAATTTCGTTCTCATCACCTTCCTGGGTGATATCCAGTGAGCCACTGAATGCTGATTGGCTAGCTGAAACCATATTCATATTTCCAATTTGTTCAACAGAGGATGTATCCGATGAACCGCTTTGTGTGACAGTAGCATCGTTTTGTGTACCGTCCTGGGAAATAATATTGGAGCTATTGTCAGTCGACGCCTGTAAGGCTGTAGCCATATTGGATGAGCCTGACTGATAAATTTCAATGTTGTCACTGGCTCCTGATTGTGTTGCCAAAGCCATATTATTGTCATCACTTTGGCTAATATAAATGTTACTTTCAAAAGCACTACTTTGTGTGGCAACCGCTGATTGATTATCCCCATATTGGTAGATGGATAATGTATTGTCTGCAGTATCAAAACTAGTAGCACTGGCAAAATTGGAGTCTCCGGACTGTACTACGATAGCACTATCGGAACTTGAGGTGTTTCTGTTAATTGAGGCATTGTTGAAATCACCAACCTGACTTATCAAGTCTGAATTGGTAAAGGAGTTAAGGTGAGATATCCCAGCAGCATTTTGTTGCCCGAATTGAATTGTGGTAGCGCTGTTACCAGAGCTTGCTGTGTTTTGCAATGTAGTTGAAATATTTAAGTCACCGGATTGGGTAATGACTACAATATTGCTGGAACTCGTGTCCTGAGTACTAGTAGCCAGGTTTTGATCGCCATACTGGCTGATTGAAATAGAATCAGAATCTGAGGAGGTTTGTTCAGAGCTGGCAAAGTTAGTGTCACCATTCTGGAGGATTTCACTGCTACCGTTTGAAGCGGTTTCCTGACTGGTTAAAACGATATTGTTATCCCCGACCTGGAGTGCTGATGCCGTAGTGCTGGTTGTGGCATCTTGTGTCGAGGTGACACTATTATTATCCCCCTGCTGTGTTTGATAAATGGCGCCGCTGACATTGCCATTAGTTTGACTGGCATCAGCGTCGTTGTTATCACCAATTTGTGTTTGCACAATAAGGTTATCAAATACGGTCGGATCACTTTGATCAGCCGTCGCGTTATTATCTGTACCCATCTGGTTCTGGATGACAGTATTTTCCGCATAGGAAATCCCACTGATCATAAAGGATAAGGCCGTGGCTATAAGGGAATAGGTCTTCATTGGATAACTCCTTTACCAATTTGGACTTTGGGTGGTAAGCATATACTCTGCCTTTAACATCCATATAAAGGCAGAGTGTTTTTCGTGTTTCTACGAAAAATTATGTGCGGTCAATAATGATTGGGAATCTTAAGTGGAGGCTAGTACATAAAAAATATCACTCTACTACACGATGATATGGTTTAAAGCCATAGGTTGGGTTGTTAGCCATTTGATTTATAGCGTCAGATCAATCAAAGGCTACTTTAATTTTTGTCGATGAATTGGTATGTAGCTATGAGAATTTAGTTTGGCATAGTTAGGAATAAAGTCGAGTTTGTGTTTTGACTGACTACGTACTGGTCTGATCTATATTTTATAGATTGACAAGAATATAGGGAGGTTGCGCCCTGATGATCACATCAGCTCACCGATCAGCACAGCTTTCGAGACAACCTTGAAAGGGCTAGGTTATTGCTGCTGGTAGTTTGCGCTGTTGTCACCACCTATTCGTAGTATGTCAGCACTGCTATTAACCCCCAGTTTGCATCATTTGTATAAAGTTATTGCTACCAATTGGGGAGAGTTCGACAGTATTTTGTCTCCCACTCTGGGTTAGACTGAGCCTATGATCGCTACCTATTTGGTGAGTGTAGAGGTGAGTCTCTTCTCCTCTCTAAGTGACGTTTAAACTATTAATATATCCCTCCTGCAGTAGTTGCAGTTCGCTACTTGTGCCGCCCAAATTCACTGTTTTAATATTACTACCGCCGAGTTGATTAATAATGACCTCATTATTAGCTGTAGAGATAAGACTAATATCGATAGTGTGCCTGGCCCCAGCTTGTATAATCTCTACTTTGTCATTACCACTAACACTGTGAATTAGAAAAACCTGGTTGTCCGCACCAACTTTCTTGATATAGTCTATTGCCGAGTTTGTCGTGCTAATAAATACCTAGTTTTGATTGGTATCACCGATTTGAGCGGAAAGTGTACTATTATTAGAGCCATTGTTTGAATCTAGTATTGTTGGTTTGTTACTAAGTCCTATCTGATGAAATTGCATTTCTCCATTAATAATATTATCTTGTGAACTAGTGGCAGAATTTTCTGTGTTTTTTTGATAGATAGAAATAGAAGCATTTTTAGAGTAGGTTTGAACACCTTGGGCGTTATTTTGATGGTCTAACTGGATATAGTTAAAATGGCTGTTAGTAATGGAGTCTTGTAGTGAACTTCCCTGGTTGCTATCGCCAATCTGGTAGCCAATACTAGTAATATCGCTTTGGTCAGTAGTGGCACTGTTAGCGCTACCCTACTGATACAGTGATGTACTATTTGCTTCAGTCAAAGAATTTGTGGCAATAAATGAAGATAGAGCGACGTAAATACCAGCCTTGGTGTACATGATAATTCCTTTCTATGACCGAACATTAAGTAACAGTTTCCCGAAGTTAGTACTTCTATCATGAGTAAATTTTATATAAATAACCTAAGTTTTTCATAATAAGCTGCATGCACTAGCTGGCGAATAAAATCGTACTTTCCAAAATTGGATCAGAGTATGGTGTTCTGGATTAAATGCTAGTAATCATTAAAAGTAATTGCGCCAGCTTAAGATTCTATTTTTAATCGTTGCTATCGATATGGCTGCGCTAGCTTCTTCAAAAGAATGACGTAGTTTTTTATTCGTTCGAACGTCAATTATTTTAGGCAATTTTTCTTATGGTGGAAGCTATTATTGCATCCAAACTTAGGGGACTCAGTATCTCTGTGCTGAGATGTATTCTTTATTCTGAACTGATAGGAGTTGGATGTGAAAATTAAGCAGTCTGTAGATAAGGTGGCACTATTAGCGATAATGGCTTTTTCGGCGTCTTCATATTCATCAATTGCCTTGGCTGAAGTGGCTTGTGGCGATGTAATTACAACTGCAGAAGTGCTCACTGAGGACTTATCTTGTGATCTAACTACCGATGAACCTGATGCACTTACTATTGTCGGCCCAAGTGGCAGCTTAAATATGGGCGACTATTCCCTGACCTGTACTACAGGAGGAGACCTAGGTGGTGCAGGAATTCGAATCGAAGGCAATGGCGCCACCCTCACTGGGGGCGTTATAGATGGCTGTTTTGATGGAATTTTCTTAGAGGGAGAGGGGTATCACAAAGTACTTGGTACCGAAGTTGTTAATAGTGTTAATGATGGGATAGATATAGATAGTATTTACAATACTATAAATGACTGCGTTATTACTGATAGTGGTAGAGTCGGAGTCGATATGGATGATGACTACAATACTTTTTCTGGCTGTACCGTAACAGGTAGTGTTGCCGACGGAATCCAGGTGGATGATAGTTTTTCACGAGTTTTTAACAACACTTCAAGTGGAAATGGAGGGGCTGGTATTCTGATAGAAGGATCGTCAAATAATGTGATATCACAGAACACAACTACCGATAATGGCAACGGTGATAGCCAAGATGGTGGTATAGTTCTTATTTTTACTAATTCCAACTTCAATATTATTTCTGCGAACTCTTCTCTTGGTAATGATCCTTTTGATCTGAGGGATACAGTTGACCCTGATTGCAGTGGTACTAATATTTGGGTAAACAATGAATATCTCACTAAAGATCCAGATTGCCTGGATTGACAATTCTTAATAGACAATTTCTTTTCCATGGGCTGTTAAATTTGGTGGTAACGTTTTGTGGAATTTTATAGATCGATTTACTTAATTTTTTTATAAAACTTATCAATCAGCAATCTATTAGGGGCTCGTATATGAAATATATGAGCTTCCTTTATATAGCATAATATAAATATATTTATATCTATTATAGTGAAATGTGGTAGAGGTTTAATTAAAATAAAAATATCTCTAAGGTGAGTATCTTGTAAAGGGCTCTCAGGCGTGTATTTTTCACTTTAAATGTTATTGTATGAATTAAATAATATTTGCATCTAAATGTTGATATGTTTCCATGTATGAGATTTTGATGTGGAAGATTAGATGAGTATTTTAAAAGTTAGGCATTAATAGGATGTTGAGTTGAATAGCAGGTATGCGGTTAGTAAGCATGATCTAAATGTTAAATATATATTCCTAAGTTCACCACTTAAAATACGATGGATGTCTGATGGCGTATATGTAGCCAGGTATTTGAAATTTTCAAGAGGGGACTTTTTTGGAGAGTACTATGTGAGTGCAGCGATGCTGTAGTGTTTCGGTAATTTGGGGGCGCAAACAAACCGAAGAGTGTGAGTAAGTGTGGGTGTAATTTTAAATTGCCTCTTTTTGTGGTATTACCACGATATTCAATGTGCTGATGGTTGGTTCTATAAGAAATAGTAGTTTTGGGGATGCACTGAGACGATAGATATGATAACAAAACAGAATAATAGATATTCAATAATTGTATCAGTTCAGTGAATCCCCAATTTATGATCACTAAATATTTTTCTATGAAATTAAAGTGAGCTTGAAGCCAGGCATATTATTGCATTATGTTTCCGCTATTGTTGTCTCCAAACTGTGTCACGGTAGTTGAGGCAGATGGGTTCGCCTGCATGGCCTGTAGAAAATTATTATTTCCACTTTGTGAGAGTGTGGCCCAGCTACTCATACCTGTCTGGTTAAGATCGATTTCGTTGAGCGTACCATTTTGGTCTGTATCAGCAGAAATCAAATCACCATCCTGAAAAATAGAGAGGACATTTTGTGTACCTGTTTGCGTACTTAGAAGGCTATTTGATGATCCAGTTTGGCTAGTCAAGGCCATATTTTGTTCGCCATTTTGTGAAAGGATTAATATTGATGAATCACTCATAATTTGGAAAGCAATTGCATCATTGGCAATGCCTATCTGAGTGACTTCTACAATACCGTTGCTACTGGAAAAATGGCCCATACCTCCAATGATATTTTGATCGCCGATTTGGGTTGCAGAGCCGATTACATTGGAACTTGAAAGTGCCTGCACACCACCTACTAAATTATCATTCCCTATTTGCTGGGAAAACGAGTGGCTTTGTGTACTGTCAAGTTGGCTTGAGCCCCCAAGGTTTGAGTTCCCGACCTGATTAGTAAAAGTACTACCAAAACTACTGTTTGAATTACTGCTCCCCCCCAAGTTATCAGTGCCATTTTGAATAACAGTGCTTGTCATAAAGTCAGAATTGTCGAACTGTGAAATTCCACCGTTGTTAAGTGATCCAGTTTGTAAAACTACGGAGGTGGTGTTGTCTGTATTAAGGCTTGCAGATGCAGAACCAATATTTTCAGATCCATCCTGGCTAATAAATATGGAGTTGTTATTTGAATTATTGAAATGAGAAGCTGCTGATTGGTTGTCAGTACCAACCTGAACAATATTTGTACTGTTTAAGCTGGAGTTAAAGTTTACGGTTTCAGCAAAATTGATTTCACCGGTTTGGGAGACAAAGTTGGTGTTATTGGAGTCACCAAGCATACTGGATGTAACTTCGTTAGTATTACCTACCTGTAAGGTTGTCAGCGTTGTGCCTGTACTATCCTCCTGGCTCGCGTTGGCTAAGTTTCCATCTCCAATCTGGGTCTGAATAATCACGCCGTCACTGCTATTAATGATCTGTTCCGCCTCTGCTGTATTATTATCCCCATTCTGGGTTTGTACAATCAAATTATTGGTAACGGTGGGATCGCTTTGGTCTCCCATAGCCATGTTGTTATTGCCTGTTTGATTTACAATATATATATTACTAGCCTGTGCCGCAGCGCTGATACTAATTGCTAAAATGCATGGGATTGCTGGAATATACGAAGACATTCTCATTGATAAAACCTCGACTTCTCTAGTGTAGTCATTTTCCTAAAACAAAATTTTAAAAAGGCTTGTTACATATTTAAATTGAGTAGGTACAAGCTTAAATGAATATCATTAATGTCCATTTCTATCTGGAGCTGATAGCAGGTTGGCGCTATAGAGATCAATATTTGCTTGGGGAAGTTTCAGAGCTGCCAAAAGAAATTTTCCGAAACTGACTAATCGGCATTAATACTTAGCTATGCCTGTTATTGATCAAAGCTGAAAATGCTTAAGATTTCATCAAGTATGGACTAAAAATTTTGCGATTAATAAATGCATGCTTACTGTCTAATTCTCCTTTAAACCTCCTGAAATCTATTAATGCCGGGTAGAGCTATTTAATCTTCTACCCTACCTATATATGATTACTGCCTTTGGTTTCCCTGAGTAAGTTGAAAGTTTGGTAAAAGTATTGATGAAGCATGAGTCTTTTCAATGAGAGATAAGTGTGTAACTGCTAGTAATAAAGTTTACTTCCAGTGAGTTAGGCCAACTGATATTTTTTGCACTATAATTTTTCTCTTCTAGAATGGATCAAAATTTATCTGGTTGTGAATAATTTTAAATCTAGATAGAGGTTGCAGTCCTAGCTTATGAAAGCTTTAGGCTAACCCTGTTGCCTTGATTTATCCAGGAAGATTATCCGGGGATAAACTTACACCCTTTTTTAACAGAAAAAATGACACCAAACAGAAGCATTTGGTATCATCGACTACATATAAAGAAATTCACGTCTTAAGTGGAGTAAATGATATGAGCATTTCTCCTAATGCATGTCCTTTATGAATGGTCATGTATTCCGCTACTTTGTGTACTTTGAGCTAATAGTGGGTGAGTTACTGCATGATATTACCACTATTGTTTTCGCCAAACTGCGTCACAGTGGATGAGGCAGATGGATTTGCCTGCATAGCCTGTAGAAAATTATTGTTACCACTTTGTGTAAGTGTGGCAACACTACTCATGCCGGTCTGATCAAGGTCAATTTCATTAAGTGTGCCACTCTGATTGGTATCGGCAGAAATTGAATCACCATCCTGAATAATAGAAAGTACGTTCTGTATTCCTGTTTGCACGCCAAGAAGGATGTTAGATATCCCTGTTTGCCCCGCCAGGGCCATATTTTGTTCTCCATTTTGAGAAATAGCTAACAATCCCGAGTCGCTCATAATTTGGAAAGCAATTGCATCATTAGCAATACCTATTTGAGTGACCTCTACAGTACCATTGCTACTGGAGGAGTGGCCTGAACCACCAATTATATTTTGGTCGCCTATTTGTGTGATGGAGGCGCTAACATTATTACTAGAGTTTATCGATATGCTGCCTAAATTGTCAGTACCGGTTTGCTGGATAAATGTATGGCTCTGTGTGCTATCAATTTGGCTTGAACTTCCTAAATTTAAACTTCCCACTTGATTAGAAAAGGTACTGCCGAAGCTACTATTTAAATTACTAGCTCCCCCTAGATTATCATCGCCACTTTGAATGACCGTACTTGTCATAAATTGAGAGCCACTAACTTGCCCAACTCCCCCATTGTTCAACGATCCATCCTGTAAGATGACAATACTGTTGTTCTCCGCATCGAAACTTGCGCCTGGAGAACTCGTATTTTGAGATCCGCTTTGGTTTACAAATATGGAATTGTTACTTGAGTTAAAGCTATGAGCTGTGAAAACTTCATTGTCGGTTCCGGTTTGTAAAACATTAGTACTATTAGATGTAGAGTTGAAATTAACGGTAGAGGTGAAATTCAATTCACCACTTTGAAAAACGAAATTGGTGCTCGCGGTATCATTTTGCATAAAGGAATCGACTTCGTTATTGTTCCCCATCTGTACGACGGTATCGATTGTGTCGGTGCTATTTTCTTGGCTTGCTGTGGCTAAGTTTCCATCTCCAATTTGAGTCTGAGTGATCACTGCATTATTGCTATTTATGATTTGTTCTGCCTCAGCTGTATTATTATCACCATTTTGGGTTTGCACAATTAGGTTGTTGGCAACGGTGGGATCACTTTGATCCCCCATGGCAGTGTTATTGTTACCATTTTGATTGACTATGTAGGTGTTGCTCGCTTGTGCTAGCTGTATCACAGCAAGGGTGGATAATCCGGCAATTGTGGCTTTGAATTTCATTGTTGAATTCCTTTTCGAGCTACGTTGTGACTAAGGTTTGGTTTAGTGGGTGACTTAGATTTATAGCTCATCGTTAAAGCTAAATTTAAAATCATCGCTGGTGCTGCCTTTTTGTATTGGCTTCAAACCATATTTTTGGCATTAAAACTTGACTATGCCAGGTGGGGGAACTCTTCGTTTATTTGGGATAAAGCATAGAACTTCCAAACGTACACTGTACTGCTTTGTACTAAATTAAAGCCTATGATGTACTGCACTGATAAAGCAATAGTGACAATTGAAATGTTTGTTGCTGATATCTACCATTAAATTGTCCCAAAAAATTATTGTCAATGAGCGGTGAGATGTATATAGGATAAAAGTACTGAGAAAGTAGTAAGAAAAACTCAAGCCGATAATTTCAAAACTGTCTTGTCAGTATTTGAAAGTCTAATAAGGTCTGATAGGGCCTGCAAAGAGGTTTGCAAGGCCCTTGGTTTTTTTACTGCATATAGGTGGCGCTGTTGTTGTCACCTAGTTGGGTGACACTGATTGTATCGCTAAAACCGGTCTGCGTTACCATTAGGAAATTGCTATTGCCATCCTGAGACAATGTAGCAATATCTGAAGATCCACTCTGAGTCAGATCTATTTCGTTGAGATTGCCGCTCTGGTTAAGGGTGGCTGAAATACTGTCTCCGTCTTGGAGGGAATTAATCAAGTTGTCCTCGCCATCTTGTGAGGCGTAAAGGTCGGCATTGAAGTTGGTTTGCTCCGCATTTATTGTGTTTAATTCACTCATTTGAATTATCTCAGCCGAGTGGTTGGAGCCGGTCTGTGTCAGATCCGCATCATTGCCATTACCAATTTGGCTGATGGAGTAGTTATTATCAGATACAGTTTGCAGGCTAACAGAAATACTATTGTTGTCACCTTGCTGAAGGTTTGAACCTACACTGTTATTGGCATTGTCATCTGTGGAACCAAAGATATTGTCATTTCCATATTGTTCAACTGTAGTAAATTGATCAGAACTTTGGCCTCGTACGGTAAACCCTGAATTGAAATTGCCGATCTGTGTTAATTGGACTGAAGTGTTTGAGCTGCCATCATCATCTACCCCTCCGCCGGTATTATCATCACCCATTTGAAAGACGCTGATACTGCTATTAAAACTATCCCACTGGCCTGATGTACCAATATTTCTATCACCGATGGATACTACGTTCAGAAATGCTTCATCCATATTGGTCTGTCCTGAAGAACCAATATTATCGGTGCCAATCATAGTAAATTGCATTGAGCTATTGGTAGAGTCCCTTTGCGGAGAGCTACCAATATTGCTTGTTCCGCTAATGGTATAGATCATTGTAGTATTGGTGGTATTTTCCTGTATTGATCCGCCATTATTGTCGGTTCCCGTTATTGTGAAGGTCATTACCGTATTCGTCGTATTCTCCTGTATGGAGCCACTACCATTATTGGTCCCCATCATGGTGTATGTCATAGTTGTATTGGTGGTTATTTCCTGTCTTGAACTAGCGAAATTGTCAGTGCCGATTAATGTTTTTTGCATTAGACTATTACTAGTTGATATTTGGTCCGTTCCTGCACTATTATTGTCTCCTATCAAAGTAATTACTGCTGAAGAATTACTACTGCCGTCTTGCTCACTATTCGCGAAGTTGTTGTCTCCCTGCTGGGTTTGAATAATGGTTCCATTGCTGGTGGCATTGAATTGTATTGCCTCGGCATCGTTATTGTCTCCAATCTGAGTCTGCGAGATTAAACTATCAGTGGCACTAGTTTGGTCCCCCATGGCCATATTTCCGATTCCCTCTTGATTGACAATATAAGTATTGTCACCATACGCAATACCGGAAATGGCTAACGCTAAGGTAGTGATTGCAAAGGCTGATGTTTTCATAAATGATTCCTTTCATTTAATGATTTATGGATGGTGTTAAGAGCGATAGATCTCTTGCTTCTATAAAGGTAATTAACGAATGAAACTTCTGTAGCTCAGTTAATTTTTAATGAGCGCTAAGTAAGAAGCTTAAGGGCCCTAAATGGTGAGAGAAGTAGTGATAATGCTTGCTTGTACTGATCCCAAGCCATTTTTTGGCATTAATGCTTGGAGATGCCGAGGCTATATTCATTTTTGCTTCGATTGATGTGAAATATTTATTCCAAATTTTTCACCTGTATTGGTTGATTTTACTATTCATTTAATTTGCTCCTATTTGGTTTGTTGGTCCGCCAAAATGTAGTGAAGTGATAAATGACCCCTACTTACGGTATCGCTTTTAGTATTATTAATAAATAAGATAATTGGTATGAGATAAAAGCACTGAGATGCTAGTAAAAAAGTCTGATTTAATCAGTATTTTCATTGCAGAGTTATATTGATATTTGATAGTGGATAGAATATGTATGGTTAGGTGGAGTCCATATATGGGTATACGGACTCCTATCAACGATTTACTGTGTAAAAGTGGCGCTATTATTGTCACCTAGCTGGGTAACATTGATGCTATCGCTAAATCCTGTTTGAGTGACACTCAGGAAGCTGTTGTTACCATCCTGAGGTAGAGTGGCAGTGTCCTGTTGTCCACTTTGGGTGAGATCTATTTCATTCAGGGTGCCTGCCTGACTTAGTGTTGCCATTTACTGTCCCCATCCTGCAGTGAATTGATCAGGTTGTCCTCACCGTTTTGTAGGGAGTAAAGGTCGTTATCAAAGCTTTCTTGATCAGCATTTATCTCATTTAAATCACTCATTTGAATGATCTCAGCAGTGTGACTTGATCCAGACTGGGTAAGAAATACCATATTTCCATCACCGATCTGTGATATGTAATAGGCGTTATCAGATACCGTCTGTAATAGGGTAAGACTAGTATTGCTATTTCCTTGCTGTAGGACCGTTCCAATACTATTGCTTGAGTCAATGGTTGCATTATCAAATAGGTTACCGTCTCCAAACTGCTCATACGTAGTGCTTTGACTAAAGCTATTAAAACGACCAAGTCCACCTATATTTGAGCTCCCAATTTGAGTAATTGTGGCTGTATTATTCGCACTACCAATCTGCTCTCCAGCGGCCGCAAGATTACTATCCCCGGTTTGAAAGATCATTATCGTAGTACTTGAGCTGACATTCTGGGTGGTGCTAACAAGATTATCGTCACCATAACTTTCAGCTACTAAAGTTGCGGAATCGGAGTCTTGTTGTACAGAGGAGCCAAGATTATCGTCACCTACAAAGGTAAAGCTCATTGAACTGTTGGAAACATTATTCTGAACTGGAAAGCCAAGATTGTCATTGCCTTCCATGATGTATATTAATGAGGTATCAGAAGTGGCATCCTGTGAGCCGCCTCCAGAATTATTATTCCCTGTTACATCCAATTGCATGAAGGAATTGCTGGTTGATGTTTGCGTGGGATCCATATCATTGCCGTCACCAAAGATAATGACCTCAATGATGGAGTCAGTGGTGGCATCTGAAGTGTTATTATCCCCTTCTTGAAATTGAATAATAGTGCCGTTGGTATTGCCATTAGACTGGATGGCCTCAACATCATTATTATCCCCAATTTGAGTCTGTTCGATGAGGTTGTTAAATATAGTGGGATCACTTTGATCCCCTGAGGCTGTATTTCCCGTACCTTCTTGATAGATAATATATTCATTGTCATCTGCATGAACCAGGCCACTGATGGCAAGGGATAGAGCGGTAACGGCTATAGGTAAGATCTTCACAAGTAACTTCTTTACTTCAACTCGCTATGGCGCTTTGACTGCGTCCACAGTACTTCCTGTACAACACAGGTGAAATCCATATCCAATCCCGTGTAATCGAACGTCGACCTACCATCCGTCGGGCATTGGAGGTTATTTGATCGGCCCTAAATGGTGAGAGAAGTAGTGAGACTGCTGACTTGCACTGGCTCCAAGCCATCGGCATTAATACCTGGCTATGCCGGGGCGGTGATCATTGGCGGCTTTATCTAAAAGGCTCAATGATTCCAAATTCTGGTGGGCATAAGTGCTCACCGTTTGTCATAGATATTTCTCCTCTGTAATCCGTTTGATTGGGCTCTCCAAAAGTCGAAATCCAGCTCGTTTCAGATATTGGAGCCTTGGAAAAAGTATTGACAATGAGACTCCTCAGGGGAATGAGATAAAAGCACAGAGATACTGGGACTAAAGTCGAAAAATATCTGATATTTTCAGTGTGTTAGGATGTGGCTGCTGGGAGGAGGGTTGGATGATAGATTCTGGGAGATAGCTGTCTGAACATACAAATTCCTAGAGATAGGCACATGGCTTTACTGCAGAGAAATCGCGGTATTATTACCAAATTAAGTAGTGGTGATGCTATCGTTAATTCCTGCCTGCGTGGGCATTATTTAATTGTTGTTGCCGTTAAATTGTGTTGCTTCAACGTTATTATTGTCACCAATCTGAGCTTGATTTATTAAGTTGTTAGTGGTTGTTTGTTCAATTTGATCTTCAGTAGCAGTGTTGCCAGTTCTTACTTGGTTGATGAGTAAGTACTGTTCGCCTGGGCCTGATGGCCATGATTGATCGAGAGAATGGTAATGGCTAAAGATAGCACCTTCATGGGAAAATCCTGTCAGCCTTTGAGTTTTGGTTTATAAGAATTGGAGTAGGGGCCCCGCTCAAGACTGTCGATCAATCCTGATTGATCATCGGCTGATAGCTTTAAATACTTCTGCTACCGGATACTGCTTTTGGACTGATTCGATCTGCTAAAGATGGAATGAGGATTAGTGAGACTGCGGACTTACACTGACATCAAGCCATTGTTGTTGGCATTAATGCTTGTCTATGCCTGAGCTGGGACCTAATCAGAGTATTGCGGAAGAAAGTAATTCTGGATATAGGAGAAAAGCACCGAGAATCTAGTAATAAAGTTTATGAGAACCCCCTTGGTACTAGGCTGTTACTTGGTGTTGCCTGATAATTTACGCTGCAGTTGGTCCTTCATTGGTCCAAGCTTATATATCCATTGCATAACTTGCAAAGTGTGAAGTTTGGCATTTATGGCAGCCTCAAAGACCCCGCTATCGCGATCACAGATTATAGGTTTAACAGCATTGTCGTTGGCAGTCTTTTTGGTGGCCAATGATTTTACGGCCTTCTCCGTCGCTATCCCTGCAATGGAAAAACATTTTAACGCAGATATCTCCACCCTTCAGTGGGTGATTAACGGTTATGCATTGGTGTTCGGGATTTTTATAGTTACTGGCGGGCGCTTGGCGGATATGTTTGGTCGGCGCCGGCTATTTTTTGTTGGAACCTCAATCTTCGTCTTTTTTTCAGTTTTGGGTGGTCTGGCCGTCAATGAATGGATGCTGCTGGGAAGCCGGGCATTAATGGGTGTTGGTGGTGCTCTGATGTGGCCCGCTGTGCTCGGCATGACCTATCAGATCATGCCTGATGACCGCGCCGGTCAGGCAGGCGGTTTGATAATGACGGTGTGTGGCTTTGCGAACTCTGTAGGGCCACTGTTGGGTGGTTTCTTTACAGATTTTCTTAGCTGGCGCTGGATTTTTTTTATTAACTTACCCATCGCTTTGGCGGCAATGTTGGTGGGTTGGAAAGTAATTGAGGATGATAAGCCCGATGAGAGCAATGAAAAGGTTGACTATTGGGGGATGGCCTCATTATCAATTGGCCTTTTGGCTTTAATGTTATCTCTGGATTTTGTTATCGATGTAGGATTTAGAAGTCCTTTAGTGATTGGACTTTTAGTAACATCGGTGATTTTCTTTTTGGTATTTGCCTGGGTTGAGCCTCATACTCGCTCTGACCCACTTATTCCCCCGGATGTAGCTACTAATTGGCGCTTTTTTTCTATCTGTGTGGTGACTTTGCTTCTATCGGTCACTTTTGTATCTATGTTGCTTTATATTCCTCAATTTTTAATTAAGGAGTTGAGCTATTCTGCAGTTTGGTCTGGTGCGGGTTTATTGCCGGTGATGATTACCTATGCGGTAGTCTCATATATAGCAGGGTGGTTATATGAATTTTTGGGGGCTCGCCTAATTTTAGCGGGAGCGGCACTCTTTTTAGGTTTGGGAATGTTTTTACTTTCTGGCCTAGTGGTGCATGATCACTATCTGCACCTGGTGCCAGGAATGCTCACCCTTGGCATAGGGTTAGGTTTATATTTTCCTACGATAACGACCACCGCTATTACCGTACTGGGGCCAGCAAGGGCCAGCTTAGCCGCAGCCTTAATTTATATGTTTCAAATTATTGGCGGCGCCATTGGTTTAGCGATGAATACAACGGTGGTGGCAATGGCTCCCGAGTTATCCGAAGGCATTGACCGCGCATTTACCGTCAATGCGTGTTTGGCAGCTGGGGCGTTGATTGTGAGTTTACTTTTTGTAAAAGGAAATGCTTCCCAGAGAGAATAAATTTATGCAATACTTCAAGTCCACTTCATCTTCGCCCCAGTTTCCTCCTACCCCTAAAAATTAAATAACCCTATAAAACGTGTGGTTTTTTTCAGGTTATCTACACAGAAAAAGATTCTTCACCCCAGTTAGAATAATTCACAGACTACTCATTTTTTTGTTAACTATTTTTGTTAATTGAGTGAGAATAGGGCTCTTTCCCAATCCCTGGAAATGGAATCTCGGGCGATATCCCGCACTGATGCGGATGACTGAAAAGTCGGCGCTTTTGCCTAGGTTGCGGCGCCGCCGGACAGATAAACCCCTGTGTCCTGCTTTTTTTAGGACGCCTTTGATTCTCCAAGCAAAGCAGGCCTGTCGGGGTGGTCTTGTACTGCGAATTATTTGTGTAGGGAGCCTGGTGTTCCCGTAGTTGGTAAGGAGAATGGATTTTGATACCTATCGTTGACCGCGCGCGCGCGGAGTCTATTGCACCTATTTGGCGTATGCCGTTTCGCCCTTTTTTCTGGGGAGCTGCTCTGTGGAGTATGGTTGCCCTGGTTATCTGGCAGGGGCAGTTATTCGGTTGGCAGATGCCGGCTTTTCGAATGGGGGTAGTCTGGCACTCTCATGAGATGCTGTTCGGGTTCGCGGCTACTGTTGTTGTAGGTTTTCTCGGCACGGCCATGCAAACCTGGACTGGTATCCCCTCGCCAAAGGGAACCCAACTTATTGCTTTGGTCGGCCTGTGGCTCTTGGCCCGTTTGGGTTACCTGTTGGCGGCGGTCCCTATTTGGATGCCGGTAATTGCTGAAGTCTCCTTCTTCCTGTTCTCAGCGTTTTTGCTCGGAGCCAGGGTGTTGCGAACCAAGCAGTGGCGAAATATGTTTGTATTGCCTGCGATGCTGATGTTTGCCGCATTGTCCGCTAGCCACTGGTTGCTGCCAGGGGCACAGAGCCGAATCGCCTTGCTGGCTTTGCTGTTGGTGACGGCGATTATTCTGATAATCGGCGGGCGGGTTATACCCTTCTTTACGGCGCGCCGCTTTCACTTGAGCCCAAGAGATAAGATACCGGCTGTAGAGTGGGGTACCCATATTGCTGCGGTGGGCTTGTTGCTATCGGTGGCTGTTGGTTTGCCGCAAATGGTTTGGGCCTTTTTTGCGGTCTCTCTGGGTATTTTGCAGGTGATCCGGGTGGTGCGCTGGCACCCTACAAAAATATGGGCAGAACCGATGGTTTGGTCTCTGCATGTGAGCTACTGGTTGGTTATTTTGGGGTGTTTTCTCGCGGCTCTGGCCTGGAGCCAAATTGCCCCTTCCTGGCAGAGTCCCGCTTTGCACGCATTTGCCGTTGGCGGTATCGGCGGATTGATCTTGTCTATGACCAGTCGCGTCAGTCTCGGCCACACAGGTCGGATATTGAAGGCGCCGCGCTTGATGCCCCTGGCTTTTATGGCCCTGGCGTTATCTGCTCTCGCACGTGTGTTTTGGGCACCCGCCCCGAGTGGTTTGCTCGCAGCAATTATTGCCTGGGTAGTCGGTTACACGCTTTTCTTACTGTATTACACCCCGGTGCTTTTCCAGCCGCGCGTTGACGGTCATCCCGGCTAATTCTCTCTATGTGATCTTCAGTTGCTGCGAGAAACCTTATCATCGCAGCAACTGTGGTCGAGTAAAGCCATCATTAACTGGTCTATTCAGAGTCCGCACTAGCTACCTGGGGTAGTTTGTCTACTTTAGGTACTGTTTCCAGTTCCCGGTCCCACTCGGCTTTACTGGCCATAAAGATATGGGCATTAGGCCTTACATCTATTGGGCGATCCAGACTGCCAGCGGGAACAGCGAGGAGGCCAATTTCAGGATCTTCTCGTGGCACTGCGGAACCGCATTGATTGCAAAAGCTTTTGCTGTGCCTCGTCCCTGCCAGCTTAAAGGTTTTGACTTGTTCTGCACCGGATAGCCATTCAAGTTTCGCTGATGCGAAGAATAGGTTTGCTGCATGGGCTGAACCGGTATCTTTGCGGCAGTAACTACAGTGGCAGAGAAAGAAGCCGCCAAAGTCACCTTCAATTTCGAAGTTAATAGTGCCACATAGGCACGATCCTTTTTGTTCCATTGCTCAATGCTCCTCTGTTTAGTTGTACTTATCGTAATTAGGGTAAACTGTGATTTATTTTGGAAATCCCGGCGTTGGGGTATCAAACCCGTATGGTCCCGCTCAAATAGGGTACTGCTTTGCCTGAGATAATGACCCTGTCCCCGGCGATGGTGCAATTCAGCAGGCCGCCGCGCTTGGAGGCTTGATAGGCGATCAGCTCTTTCTTATCCAGAATTTGTGACCAGTAAGGGGCGAGCCCTGTGTGAATAGAACCGGTCACCGGATCTTCGGCACCACCATTGGATGGCCAGAAATATCGGGAGATAAAATCGTACTTATCGGATTTTGCCGTGACGACCACATCGTAGGGGGCGAGCTTTCGCAGGCTGCTCGCATCCTGCTGTACATCCAATACTTCTCGCTCACTATTGTAGATGGCAAAGTAAGCTTGGTTGTTAAGTAACACCTGACTTGGTGTTATTGAAAGCCCCTCCAGCAATTCCTGCGGTATGCGATCTACGGGTTGTGGCTCCCTTCGTGGGAAGTCCATGGAAATAATTCCATTTTCCCCTCGGCTTATTGTCATTTTGCCCACAGCGGCAGCATGGAGCTGGAGTTGCTCACATTGAGGGTTTTGAGAAAAAAGAACATGGGCTGACGCCAGGGTGGCATGACCACAAAAATCAATTTCCGTTAACGGTGAAAACCAGCGAATTCCATAACTGGTATCCGGGCGTTTTACCAGAAACGCGGTTTCGGAAAGATTATTTTCTGCAGCGATGGACTGCATTAAATTTTCATCCAGCCAATCCTCAGTAACAACAACTCCGGCTGAATTTCCGTGAAAGACTTTGTCGGTAAAGGCGTTAATGAAATGAATTTCAAGTTCCATATTTGAACTCCATAGTGCTCCAGTTTTTCAGAAGCGCTGGTGGCGGGCGTGATATTTTATACCCCTAAAGTTCACCAATTTATACCTCTGTAGAGCGGCTTGGGATTAGCTTTAACCTGATCTGGATCAGTTTATCCCGGATGTGAGTCACTAGAGTGACTTGTATTTGTTGCGTGCAAATCAGGGGTGTGAAAATGACGGAGTCCGATGTAGCTATCGTAGGTGCTGGACCGGCGGGGCTTTCCTTGGCGGTGATGCTCGCCCGCAAAGGGTGTCAGGTGGCAATTATTGAGCGCCAGGATAAGTCGGCGCTGTCCGCTCCCGATGATGATGGCCGCGAGATTGCCCTGACACACAAATCCTACAAGCTGCTGCAAGAATTGGGGGCTTGGCAGAGATTATCCCCGGAAGAGATTAGCCCGCTAAATGCTGCCGAAGTAGTCGACGGCAATTCCCCTTCGACACTCCACTTTAGCCCGGGAGAAAGGGGGCCTCTGGGTTTTATTGTCTCCAACTCTGCAATCCGGCGAATCTTATATGAGACAGTTTTGGAGACTGAGAATATAGCGCTGCTCGATAACTCGACTGTTACCGGGATGACATTGAGCGGTGCTATGCGTCATCTTGAACTGGCAGAGGGGGAGGGCGTGCGCGCTTCCCTGGTGGTTGCAGCCGACAGCCGTTTTTCTGAAGTGCGACGCATGGCGGGAATTGGCGCCGATATGCGCGACTTTGGCCGAGTGGCGATTGTCGGCCCTGTACGCACCGAATTACCCCACGATGGTATTGCCCGGGAGTGTTTCCGCTACGGTTCGACACTGGCGCTGTTGCCTTTGCCCAAGGCAAATATTTCATCGGCCGTGGTTACTGTTCCCGCCAGTCTCTCTGCCCAGATTATGGCGATGGGTAATGAAGAGTTTGCCGGGCACGTATCCCGCGAAAGCGCGTCCCAGCTCGGCGGTGTCGAAGCTTTTGGTGAGCGCCACTGTTATCCATTGGTTGCGGTATACGCACATCACTTTTTCGCTGAGCGCTTTGCCTTGGTGGGAGATGCCGCTGTGGGGATGCATCCAGTGACCGCACATGGATTTAATTTGGGCTTGGCCGGTGCGGATACTTTGGCCCGTCAACTGGATAGTGTTAGCCGTCTATATAACCCGGCCAAGCTGACTCGGGCCCTGGCCCGTTACCAGATGCTGCACCGGGTTGAATCCAAGCCGATTTACTCTGGAACTAATAGGGTGGTGGATTTGTTTACCGACGATCGCCTGCCGGCCAAGTTGCTGCGCAAAATGGTGTTGCGGGTCAGTGATCGCTTTCCCCCAATTCGAAAAGCAATAGTGCACCAGTTAACTCGCTAGCTTATTCAGAGGCTTGTTAAGAGAGTTTTACTCTTCGTTCTTACTATAAAAAGTACATGTGCAAGAAAGAAGACGGTATATGGAAGTGGCCTGCTTGCGGGATTTTCTTCCTTTTCTATACTGATTTGCGAGATGGTAGAGACGGCTTTAACCCCTCGGTGAAAACAAATGCCAATTACGGCTTGACTCACCGGGTCAGCACCAATAGAATGCGCAGCCTCTTGAGTGGTTGGGCAGGTCCCACCGCAGGGAAACAAAGATCAACCAGGCTTTGTTTCTTGGAGTTGTTGCGGGGTGGAGCAGCCTGGTAGCTCGTCGGGCTCATAACCCGAAGGTCGTAGGTTCAAATCCTGCCCCCGCTACCAATTTTACCTTCGGGTAAAATGTTTGATTGCGCTTTTGTTGTTGCGGGGTGGAGCAGCCTGGTAGCTCGTCGGGCTCATAACCCGAAGGTCGTAGGTTCAAATCCTGCCCCCGCTACCAACTTTCCTTAGGGAAACTTTGATTGCGCTTTCGTTGTTGCGGGGTGGAGCAGCCTGGTAGCTCGTCGGGCTCATAACCCGAAGGTCGTAGGTTCAAATCCTGCCCCCGCTACCAAATTTTGCATTCGTGCACACTGACTGCACGAATGTGCGGTCAAAGCCCCGTCAGGGGCTTTTTCGTATCTGCAAGAAAAGTTGCAGATATTTTTCGAAGTGGGCCGTAGGCCCATTTTTTGTATGTGGTGACGAGAATGGCGAGCAAACGCGAATTGCTGGAAGAGCTTCTGGCGCCGGTGGTGGCATCGCTGGGGTGTGAGTTGTGGGGTATTGAGTACCAAACCCACGGTCGCAACGCGCTGCTGCGCATTTATATCGACTCCGAAAACGGTATTTCCGTTGAGGATTGCGAGAAAGTGAGCCGCCAATCCAGTGCTGTACTGGATGTGGAAGATCCCATCAGTAGTAAGTACACACTTGAAGTCTCTTCCCCAGGGCTCGACCGCCCTCTTTATAAGCTGGCCCAGTACGAGCGCTTTATCGGCGCCCAGATTGAAGTTCGCCTGCGTATGCCTCTGGATGGGCAGCGTAAGTGGCGCGGACTGCTGGCCGGTGTAGAGGGTGATGAAGTGGTTCTGCGTGTAGATAGTGAAAACGAATACCTTTTGCCGATCGACAGTATCGAAAAAGCAAATATCATTCCCCAATTTACCAAATAACCTGTAGGAGCCTGAGCTCAGGCGATTTTGAGGCACAGTTGCATGAACAAAGAGATCTTGCTGGTAGCCGAGGCGGTATCCAACGAGAAGGGCGTTGACCAGGAGATTATTTTCCAGGCCATCGAAGCGGCATTGGCAACGGCCACGAAGAAGCGCTACGACGAAGATTCAACCATTGAGGTTATCATTGATCGTCGTTCAGGCGATTACGAGACTTTCCGCAGCTGGGAAGTGGTCGGTGATGAAGTCTTGGCTGAGTTGGGTACCCAGTTCACCCTGGAAGAAGCTCACGAAAAAGATGCTGACCTGAAAGCAGGTGATGTTTTCCGCGAGCAGGTGGAAAATGTAGAATTTGGCCGCATCGCTGCACAGACTGCAAAGCAGGTCATCGTACAAAAGGTACGTGAAGCCGAGCGCGCCAAGGTTGTAGACGAGTACCGCGATCGCGTCGGTGAGATGGTTAGCGGCACTGTGAAGAAGGTGACCCGCGACTTTATCGCTGTAGACCTGGGCAATAACGCCGAAGCGCGCCTGCCCCGCGATCAGCTGGTTGGTCGCGAAATTTTCCGGCTCGGTGATCGCGTACGCGCAATCCTGTTGGAAATCCAACCGGAAGCCCGCGGCCCCCAGCTGATGCTGAGCCGCTCCTGCCCGGAAATGATTGTCGAATTGTTCCGCATTGAAGTGCCGGAAATTTCCGAGCAGGTAATCGAAATTAAAGGCGCGGCCCGCGATCCCGGGCTGCGTGCAAAAATCGCTGTAAATACCAACGACGGTCGCATCGACCCGGTGGGTGCTTGTGTGGGCATGCGCGGCGCGCGTGTTCAGGCGGTATCCAACGAGCTGTCTGGTGAGCGCGTAGATATCGTTCTGTGGGACGAAAACCCCGCTCAGTTCGTTATCAATGCGATGGCGCCAGCAGAAATTGAATCCATCGTGGTCGACGAAGACACCGGTTCTATGGATGTAGCCGTGGCAGAGGAAAACCTCGCAATGGCTATCGGCCGCAGCGGCCAGAATGTGCGCTTGGCCTCCGAGCTGACCCAGTGGCAGATCAATGTCATGAGCAGTGACGAGTGGCAGAGCAAGCAGGAAGCCGAGTCCAGCTCCATCATGCAGGTGTTTATGGATCGCCTGGATATCGATGAAGACGTTGCTGGTGTGCTGGTTGAAGAGGGCTTTGCCTCTCTTGAAGAAGTAGCTTATGTACCCATCGAAGAGATGCTCGCAATTGAGGGCTTCGATGAGGATATCGCTGAGGAGCTGCGCGCCCGCGCCAAGGACACCCTGTTGACCCAAGCGCTGGCATCTGAAGAGAAGCTGGATGCATCTGAGCCCCAGGAAGACCTTTTGAATATGGACGGTATGGAGCGCCAGCTGGCATTCCAACTGGCCAGCCGTGGTATTTCCACGATGGAAGACCTGGCAGAGCAGGCTGTCGATGACCTGCTGGATATCGAAGGTCTCGACCAGGAGCGCGCTGCAGCGCTGATTATGAAGGCGCGTGAGCCCTGGTTTGCCGATGACAGCGGCGAAGAAGCTTAAATGCAGCGAAAAATAACTTACGTATAAGTAACCCCCTCCGACCAAGTGACTTTTAGGAGAGAGAATGGCCGAAGTAACAGTTAGTGAACTCGCCAAATCGGTTGGTGCCACCGAAGACCGTCTGCTCAAGCAGATGAAAGAAGCGGGTTTGCCTCACACCTCTGTGGATGCAGTGGTGTCAGACGAGGAAAAGCAGGTCTTGCTCAGTTTCCTGAAAAGCAGTCACGGGGAGCAGGGCGCCGCGCCGCGCAAGATCACCTTGAAGCGCAAAACCACAAGCACGCTGAAGACTGGCTCTGGCACCGGCCGCAAGACTGTGAATGTGGAAGTGCGCAAGAAGCGCACTTATGTGAAGCGCCCTCAAGCTGAGCTTGAAACCGTAGCGGCAGGCGAAGAATCGAGCAGCCCCGAGCAGGAAGCGGCAGTCGATGCCCTGCAAAATGAGCAGGAAAGACTGGAGGCCGAAGCCGAACGCGCTCGCGTAGAAGCCGAGGCAGAAGCTGCACGCCTAGCGGCGGAAGAAGAGGCGCTAGCCAAAGCCGAAGCCGAGGCGAAAGCCAAGGCTGAAGCCGAAGCGAAAGCCAAGGCCGAAGCAGAAGCAAAAGCCAAGGCTGAAGCCGAAGCGAAAGCAAGCAATGAAGTAAAAGCCGATCAAGATGCGGCTAAATCAGAGGATAAGACCGCGGAAAACGTAGTGAAAAAGGCAGAGCCCGCCGCACCAATCCGCTCAAGCTACTCAGACGATATCGAGGCAATGCGAATTGCCGCGATGGAGCGTCGCAAGCAGCAGGCTGAGCAGGAAAAGCGTGAACTTGAAGAGAAGAAAGCTAAAGTAGAAGCTGACCGACGCGCAGCCCAGGAAAAGAAAGAGAAAGCTGCGCAAGCTGCACAGACAGCCAAGGCTAAGCCAGCACCGGCAAAAAGTGCTGAGAAGACCTCTGAGGTCAAGCCAGCTCTGCGTCGCAAGCTGGAGGCAGCATCCACTGCTCCCGCTGAAGCTGATCGCTCTGAGGATGAGCCGCGTAAACGTCGCGGTCGCCGCTCCAAGTCCGGCCCGAAAAAATCCAGCAAAACCGCTCTGTACGAACAGGCGCTGGAAGTATTTGAGGAAGACGAAGCATCCAAGCGCAGCACGCGCTCCCTGTCTCGTCCGACCTTGAAGGTTAAACCTACGCACGGCTTTAAAAGGCCCACGGAGAAACAGGTGTACGAAGTACAGTTGGGCGAAACCATCACTGTTGGCGAGCTGGCCAAACAGATGAATGTGAAAGCCGGTGACCTGATCAAGCGCCTGATGAAAATGGGCGAGATGGTTACTATCAACCAGAGCCTGGACCGTGAAACTGCACAGCTGATCATCGAAGAGATGGGCCACAAGGTGGTATTCCGCTCTGAGAGCGAGCTGGAGGAAGCGCTGGTTGCCGAGACCCAGGCCAGTGAAGGCACTGAGGTGTCCCGCGCACCAGTAGTTACCGTTATGGGTCACGTTGACCACGGTAAAACCTCCCTGCTGGACTACATCCGTAAGACCAAGGTGGCTTCCGGTGAGGCCGGTGGTATTACCCAGCACATCGGTGCTTACCGTGTGAAAACCAGCCAGGGCGAGATCGCTTTCCTGGATACCCCGGGACACGCCGCCTTTACCGCAATGCGCGCCCGTGGGGCCCAGGCAACTGACGTAGTTATCCTGGTAGTGGCTGCTGACGACGGTGTGATGCCGCAGACTGAAGAAGCTGTGAACCACGCCCGCGCTGCCGGTGTACCGCTGGTTGTTGCAATCAACAAGTGCGACAAAGAAGCTGCCGATCCCGATCGTGTTAAAAACGAGCTGGCTGCGAAAGATGTAATTCCTGAGGACTGGGGCGGTGATACCCAGTTTATCAATGTGTCTGCACACACTGGTGAAGGCATCGACGACCTGCTGGAAGCGATTTCCCTGCAAGCAGAGATGCTGGAGCTGAAGGCCAAGGTCAAGGTACCGGCAACAGGTGTTGTGATCGAATCCCGCCTGGAAAAAGGTCGCGGTGTTGTGGCCACCCTGCTGGTACAGAACGGCGAGCTGAAGCGCGGCGATATCGTACTGGCAGGCCAGAGCTACGGCCGTGTTCGCGCCATGACCAACGAGCTGGGCAAGCAGGTTAAAGAAGCTGGCCCTTCAACTCCGGTTGAGCTGCTGGGTCTGGACACCACACCCAACGCTGGTGACGAGTTCATGGTGGTTGCGGATGAGCGCAGAGCTCGTGAAGTAGCTGAACAGCGCGGTGATAAAGAGCGTCGTGAGCGCATGCAGCGCCAGCAGGCGGCCAAGCTGGAAAACATGTTTGCGAACATGGAAGCCGGCGAGCGCAAAGTACTGCCGGTTGTTATCAAAGCGGACGTTCGCGGCTCCCTGGAAGCTATCCTGGGCGCACTGGCGGATATCGGCAACGAAGAAGTCTCTGTCAACGTCGTGTCCAGCGGTGTAGGTGGTATCGCCGAGAACGATATCAACCTGGCCCTGACCTCCGGCGCTATCGTACTGGGCTTCAACACCCGTGCTGATGTGGCTGCCCGAAAGGTTGCTGAGACAGAAGGCGTAGAGATTCGTTACTACAGCGTGATCTACAACCTGCTGGACGAAGTGAAGCAGGCGCTGTCCGGTATGCTTGATCCGGAAATACGCGAAGAAATCGTGGGTATTGCCCAGGTTCGCGATGTATTCCGCTCACCGAAGTTTGGCGCCATTGCCGGTTGTATGGTTACTGAAGGTACCGTCTACCGCAACAAGCCGATCCGCGTACTGCGCGACAACGTTGTGATCTACCAGGGCGAACTGGAATCCCTGCGTCGCTTCAAAGACGATGTGCAAGATGTGCGCAACGGCATGGAGTGTGGTATCGGGGTTAAGGACTACAACGACGTTAAGTCCGGTGACCAGATCGAAGTTTACGATATCGTTAAGGTTGCTCGCGAACTCTAAGGAGTTCCGCAGCGGATCGAGGATAAACCCGCGCGGCCTAGCCGTGCGGGTTTTCCTGTCTTTAAACCGCCATTCTCAATAGGTAAACAATGGCAAGAGAATTTCATCGCGCAGACCGCGTCGCCGACGCCATGCGCCGCGAGCTGGCCCAGCTGATCCAACACGAGATTCGCGATCCTCGCCTGGGTATGATCAACGTCAATGATGTTGAAGTCAGCCGCGACCTAACCGTTGCTAAAGTTTTTGTCACCCTGGTGGGTGAGGATGATCGCAGCAAAATTAATACCTCTATCGAAGTGCTGAATAAAGCCGCCGGCTTTCTGCGCACGCAGCTTGCGCGCGCAATCCAGATTCGCACTATTCCCCGTTTGCACTTCCGCTACGATGAGACCTCGGTGCGCGGCCAGGCGCTGTCTGCCCTGATCGACAAGGCGGTTAAAGAAGATCGCAAACACCAAGACGACGATAGCGACTCCAACGAAGATTAATCCATGGGCCGCAGACCAAAATGGGGCCGGCCGGTTCACGGCGTGCTGTTATTGAACAAGCCCGCCGGGATTACCGCCAACGACGCCCTGCAAAAAGCCAAACGACTCTTTTTCGCCAATCGCGCCGGTCATACCGGAGCGCTGGACCCCCTGGCAACCGGCGTATTGCCGATCTGTTTCGGCGAAGCGACCAAGTTTTCCCAGTACCTGCTCGATGCGGACAAGCGCTATCGCAGTACTTTTGTTTTCGGTATGACCACTGCTAGTGGCGATGCCGATGGCGATGTACTGGAAACCAAAGATGCTTCCGGTTTGACTGAAGAAGCCGTGCTGAAAGCGATGGAAGCCTTTCGCGGTCCCATCAAGCAAGTGCCGTCCATGTACTCGGCCCTCAAGCACAAGGGGCAGCCGCTGTATAAGTTGGCGCGCCAGGGCTTGGAAGTGGAGCGCGAGGCGCGGGAAGTAGAGATTTTCGAATTTGAACTGCTGAGCTTTACACCGGGCGCCCAGCCCCGTGCAGAAGTTGAGGTTCACTGCTCCAAGGGCACTTATATTCGCAGTATTGCCGAAGACCTGGGCCAGGCTCTGGGTGTCGGTGCCTATGTGGAAGAGTTGCACCGCAGCGCAGCCGGTCCCTACGTCGAGGCCGATTCAGTGACTCTGGATGAGCTCACCGCGGAGCGCGGTGAGGGCATGGCGGAGGAGTTGGATCACCACCTGTTATCGGTGGATTCTCCTGCCTCCTCGCTGCCCAAACTCACCCTTCCGGACGAGTCTGGTTACTATGTGCGTCAGGGGCAGCCGGTAATGGATTTGCAGGTCTACCGTATCGGTGAAGAAGGTGATATGGTGCGCCTCTTCCTGGAAAATGGCGATTTTCTGGGCGTAGGAGAAATTACTGACGACGGGTGCGTAGCGCCTCGGCGTCTGGTAAGTAGTACTTAAGCAGAAAACGCTATATTGGTGAGAGCCGATAGCGGTTGATGTGAGAGTATTGCAGTGGACTAAGTCCACAACAGTGAGTAGCTGGTCTGTAAATATGCACGGGCCAGCCGAATCTTTTAAAGCATATTACGACGAGGTTAATCGTTATGGCACTGTCTGCAGTAGAAAAAGCAGCAATCCTGAAAGAGCACGGCCAATCTGAAGGCGACACCGGTTCTCCGGAAGTCCAGGTAGCCCTGCTGACTGCCAACATCAACAAACTGCAGGGTCACTTCTCTGCGCACAAGCAGGATCACCACTCTCGCCGTGGTCTGATCCGCATGGTAAACCAGCGTCGCAAGCTGCTGGACTACCTGAAGCGCAAGGATCTGAACCGTTACGCACAGCTGATCGCTAAGCTCGGCCTGCGTCGCTAAGACCCTGGAATGCCCGCCTCTGGCGGGCTTTCTTCTTTAATGCTTGCTGAAAAGTGGCGCTGTTGTCACTTTTCGGCAGTTTCGCAACACAACCCCAGGGACAAATATCCCGGCGGATGTGCTGCGTTTGCACCGGCCACCCGGGTCGGTAGCGGTACATCCCCGTATCGCTCTGGATTGAAGGTTTGGAACTTCTATCCAGGCAACCACTGTAGGGGTTACTGGAATGGGCCAGTAACCGTAAGGAAATAGGAAAAAAACTAGTGAATCCAGTAAGCAAAACTTTCCAATACGGACAACACCAAGTCACCATCGAGACCGGCCGTATCGCGCGCCAGGCTACCGGTGCTGCCCTGGTTAGCATGGGAGAGACTGTTGTCCTGTGTACTGTTGTCGGCGCTAAAGAAGCCAAGCCTGATCAGGGCTTCTTCCCGTTGTCCGTGCACTATCAAGAAAAAGCCTACGCGGCTGGCAAAATTCCCGGTGGTTTCTTCAAGCGTGAAGGCCGCCCGTCTGAAAAAGAAACCCTGACTTCCCGTCTGATCGATCGCCCGATCCGCCCGCTGTTCCCGAACGGCTTTATGAACGAAGTTCAGGTGATGTGTACTGTTCTCTCCGCTGAGAAGGACATGGACCCGGATATCGCTGCCATGATCGGCACTTCCGCAGCGCTGTCTGTTTCCGGTATTCCTTTCGCAGGCCCAATCGGTGCTGCGCGTGTGGGTTACACCCAGCAAGACGGCTACCTGCTGAACCCGGGCTACGAAGCTCTGAAGACCTCCGAGCTGGACATGGTCGTTGCCGGTACCAAAGACGCCGTACTGATGGTGGAGTCCGAAGCCCAGGAGCTGCCGGAAGACATCATGCTGGGTGCGGTACTCTATGCACACCAGGAAATGCAGGCCATTATCAAGGTTTGTGAAGAGTTGAAAGCGGAAGCGGGCAAGCCCCAGTGGGACTGGCAGGCTCCGGCGGAAAACACCGAGTTGAAAGCTGCCCTGGACGCTCAGTTTGGCGAAAAGGTTGCCGAAGCCTACCGCATCACCAACAAGCAAGAGCGCAGCACCCGCCTGGCGGAACTGCGCAGCGAAGCCGCTGAAGCCCTGGCTACTGAAGAAATCAGCGCCGATCTGGTAAAAAGCTACTTCGGCAAGCTGGAGAAGAAGCTGGTGCGCGGCGCTGTCGTTCGCGGCGAGCCCCGTATCGACGGTCGCGACAGCAAAACTGTACGTTCGATTGCTGTGGAAGTTGGCGCTCTGCCCAAGTCCCACGGCTCTGCGCTGTTCACCCGTGGTGAGACCCAGGCTCTGGTAGTGGCTACCCTCGGTTCCACTGGCGATGCACAGATCATCGACGCCCTGGAAGGTGAGCGCAAAGACTACTTTATGCTGCACTACAACTTCCCTCCCTACTCTGTAGGTGAAGCGGGTCGTGTAGGTGCTACCGGTCGTCGCGAAATCGGTCACGGCCGCCTCGCTCGTCGCGGTATCGCTGCAGTTCTGCCGAGCCCGGATAGCTTCCCCTACACCGTGCGTGTAGTTTCCGAGATCACTGAATCCAACGGTTCCAGCTCCATGGCTTCCGTATGTGGTTCCAGCCTGGCGCTGATGGATGCGGGTGTTCCGCTGAAGGCACCGGTAGCCGGTATCGCTATGGGTCTGGTGAAGGAAGAAGAAGGCTACGCGGTTCTGACCGATATCCTCGGTGACGAGGACCACCTCGGCGATATGGACTTCAAAGTAGCGGGTACCGCCTCTGGTGTGACCGCGCTGCAGATGGACATCAAGATCGAAGGTATTACCGAAGAGATCATGGAGACCGCTCTGGAGCAGGCTCTGCACGCGCGTCTGCACATCCTCGCGGAAATGAACAAGGTGATCGACTCTTCCCGTACCACCGTGAATGAGAACGCACCGCGCTACGCGACCCTGAAGATCCATCCGGATAAGATCCGCGACGTGATCGGTAAGGGCGGTGCGACTATCCGCTCCATCACTGAAGAGACCGGCGCCTCCATCGATATCGAAGATGACGGCACTATCAAAGTCTTCGGTGAAGACGGTGAGAGCCTGGAAGCGGCGGTAACCCGCATCGAGGAGATCACTGCGGAAGCTGAGATTGGCGCTATCTACGAAGGTACCGTGGTACGTATCGTAGACTTCGGTGCGTTCGTTAACTTCCTGCCGGGCAAAGACGGTCTGGTGCATATCTCCCAGATCGCTGAAGAGCGCGTAAATGCCGTAACTGATTACCTGAGTGAAGGTGAGAAGATTAAGGTTAAGGTACTCGACGTTGACCAGCGTGGACGTATCAAGCTTTCTATCAAGGAAGCCAAGGCCGATGCAGCTGCCGCTGAAGAAGCCAAGCAAGCTTCCGACGAAGCTTAAGTCTACGGACTGAAAAAACCCGGCTTTTAAGCCGGGTTTTTTTGTATCTGCCGAAGCGGAATTGTCGCTTATTACCGGTTTTCTATTAGAATTCTGGAAAAAAAGGGCAAAACATTGGACAACTTCTGGCTGATCGACATTCTCCTCACCCTCGCCGCACTGCTGATAGCCAATCAGTACTGGCGTCTTACCAATGCTCGCTTCCAATCAGCTGCACTCTTGGTGATGGCGGGTCTTCTATTTATCGCTGTCTCCGCGATTGTCGGTGCTTATCGCTACGGTATTGATCCCGGGGCAACCCAATTACACCGGGCTTTACTGCAACTATCCGGGTTTAGTTCGCTGTTACTAATTGGAATAGGGTTGGTTTGGGCACGTTTCGAGATAGGTATTGGACAGAGTACCCGGGGACCCGCTTATGTAGTGCTGGTGCTGGTATTGGCCTCGTCTATTGGCGTCTCGGAAAGTGGCAGGTTATCGCCGCAGGAAGTGACAGAGGTATTTTCCGCCCTGGGGCTTCTATTGTGGTTGTGGGTTGCAATGATGGAATTGATGTCACCGCGACGACTACCGCCACCGGGTCCTTTGTTACTGGGGGCAGGGGCAGTAGTCATTGCAATGGATGGATTGTTTGTGGGTACCGGCGCTCCGCGGGTGCTGGGTTTGGCGCGTACAAACTGGTTCCACCTGCTGCTGGGCCTTTCGCTGTTTTCACTGTTGGCTGCCCGCCCGTTATTTGAAAAGGACAATAATTCAAATGAGTAAAGTTACTACTGAACTTCGCGGAGGTTGCCACTGTGGCGCTATTCGCTATCGGGCGCGGCACGAGCGCGACTCAGAGGAGAAACTGGTAGCCCATGCGTGCAATTGCTCGATGTGTGAAAAAGTGGGTTTTCTGCACGTCATTATTCCCGCTGAAAACTTTAAGCTGGAGTCTGGGGAAAAAGACCTGGATTGTTATACGTTTAATACGGGAGTGGCCAAGCACCTGTTTTGTCGCCATTGCGGCGTTAAGTCTTTTTATGTGCCGCGCTCCAACCCGGATGGCTATAGTCTTAATGCGCGCTGTTTTGATGAGAGGCCCGGAGACTTGGAGGTCGAACCTTTCGATGGTCAAAACTGGGAGCAGAACGCCGCAGAGCTGGCCCATCTCAGTAAATAAGTCGCGCAAAGAAAGTGATGCTCCAATCAATATCAGGTGATATGAGAGCTTATGGAAACTGGTCTGGTCTACGCTGTCTTACTCGATCGCAAAGGCTCGGGCCGAGAGCTTTCCTGGGCAGAGGTGAAATCCTGGCAACCTGATCAGGGAATTCTCTGGTTGCATTTTGACTACGACAGCACCAACACCGTCGAGTGGCTGCAACAGGATAGTGGACTCACAGCTACGGCGATAGAGACCCTGTCTGCGAAGACAACGCGCCCCTGTGTAATGACTGTGGATCAGGGGCTGATGTTGGCTATGTACGGCATTGAGCGAAAATCCAAACCGCGTGCAAAGGATATGATCGCCATTCGCATTTGGGCCGAGGAAAACCGTATTATCAGTACCGGCCGACGGAAGTTGCTTTCAGAGGATGACTTGCTTTCTCGTTTGCGCAGTGGCTTTGGTCCCCGTGGAACTGCGGCTCTTTTGATGTCCCTGGCAGATCTGTTGGTCTTGCGTATGTGTGATCGGGCCGAAGACTTCGAAGAAAAAATCGATGACCTGGAAAACCTGTTATTAGATAAGGGAGGTTCGGAGCTCTCTTCCCTACTGGTTCGGCTGCGCAAGAGAACTATCGTATTGCGACGCTACTTATGCCTGCAGCGGGAGGTGCTCGGGCGTTTGCAGCAGGAATCCCTATCCTGGTTTGATGAGCACAGCCACGCCCTCTTGGGAGAGGTAAATGATCGGTTACAGCGCCATGTTGACGATATCGATGCGGTAAGGGAGCGCGCGGCAATCGCTCAGGAGGAATTGTTGAGTCGCACTTCGGATCAGTTGAATAGTCGTATGTATGTACTATCAGTGGTGGCAGCAGTTTTTCTGCCGCTGAGCTTTCTCACTGGATTGTTTGGGATTAATGTCGGCGGTATTCCCTGGGGACAGTCGTCCTTGGGCTTTATTGCTTTTTGTATCTTGCTGGTGGTGGCATTGGCTGGGCAGATCGCTTTGTTTTACTGGAAAAAGTGGTTGTAGTTATCTTTTGAAGTATCCTAGCTAAATAGGTTATTTCAGTTATCTGGGCTGCCAATCAGCCACGAAACCCTATAGACCTTACGATTCGATCAGCATTCGCCATAATGGTAAAGGTGATGGTTGAGCCTGCAATATTGGGAAAGT
The DNA here is from genome assembly GCF_052467225.1 of Microbulbifer maximicatervae (SeqCode). NCBI lineage: Bacteria > Pseudomonadati > Pseudomonadota > Gammaproteobacteria > Cellvibrionales > Microbulbiferaceae > Microbulbifer > Microbulbifer maximicatervae (SeqCode). The sequence continues at coordinate 1,566,452 of NZ_CP174303.1, forward strand.
TGGCAGAATCCACAATATGGACATTTTTAAAGTGTGCCGGCCTTCCTAAGAGGTCTGAGCGGAATATCTCATGTTTTCCTCCCATCGGGAAACTGCCACCAAGGTGGAAGCTTTTGCCTGGTGGTAGTACGGTGAGAAAGAAGGGGGGGACCATACCAAGCCTTATCAGTGAACGCCTTATTAAAGACTGTGTTCTTTGGGCGATTTCTCGGGCTCTCGTATTTTCAATTCCTCTTATTTCTATTGAAGAGCTATCTGCTTGTTTGTCGGTTAAAGTTAGTTCCAATGAATCAGAATCCTCAGAGGACATAAAACCCTGAATTACGTATAAGCGATCCAAGGCGACTTGCTTTGGGAAAAGGGGGGGAAGTAGAGATGTTAATTGTTCTTCAATAATTTGGCTTCGACCATAAAGTTGGAGGTGTATTTGTTCAGGACTTATGTTTGGATTGTCAACTTCTAGAAAGATTTCTGCGAGGGTAAACTCAATCTCATAACGATACCCTTTGTAGAGAAAGAGGGGGAAGAAAAAATACTGGCTGTTTTTGATTTTGATTGGAGTATTTAATAGATTGAGGGATCTTGCCAGTATTGTAGTGGTGGCAAACTGGCCAGTTGCGAGAAAAACTTTCTGTGCGGTAATTTTTTTTATTTTGCTATTGGTTATATCAACTGCAATCACGTCTACGCCTTGACTTGTTTCATGAATCTCCAGGACAAGAAGACCTTTATGTATGGTGAGTTTGTCTTTTTGTAGTTTTTCAAACAAGTATTTAGGGTTGAAAATAGATTGGTATGGGCATCCGTCAAAGCAGTGGCCGCAATATCTACACCCATGCTCCCCCTTGCTTGCATCTACCGCTAAGCGGGCTCGACCAAATTCAATGCCATTCCTCTGGAGATTACTTTCAATAGCCTTCATTTTTTTCAATAAGAAATCTGTCGGCGCATTTCTTTTGATGGCAGTAAAGTTGTTAGGGAATAGTGGATACTCGTTGTTGAGATTGTCTATCTCCGCACTTATAGGCATATAGCGGAGTACATTTTTGTAGGATGGCGTTAGTTCATTTAAGGAAATAGGCCAATTTGCTAGCTGACTTTCACTGTAGGGCATGATAGCTGCACCCCATACGTTCCCAAGCCCACCAAAGCCATGGGAAAATTCTGTATTACAGTTTTTTGTCGTAATGCTGAGAGGTTTTGGTACTCTGTATGGAAAGTCAGACCCAAATAGATATCTTCTTTCCAGGCCTTTTCGGGAGGCTACTGGAGCTGGAAACAGTTTATCTTTGTCCTCCTGAGTCCATGCATCAATGTTTTTTTTGGATAAGATATTAACTTGGTATTTGATATCGTCTTCAAGGTCATATGAAACATCAACGACTTCAACTTCTTGCCCAATATCTTGCAATGCCTTGACTGTAGCGATACTCGCAGGACCACTTCCGACAACTAGGTTCTTAATCCTGTCCACTGAAAGCCCTTCCCGCCAAGCATGCGGTTTATGCGTGGGTTAAAGTTCTCCTCAATAAGCAAAATTGTAGCTGGATTGGGTTTTCAGTCCGGTGTCGTTCACTTTGTCGGTAAATTGGTTAAGCCCCTTCCGATCCCCTGCGGAAGAGGCTGTGTGCCGCTCGTTTAGTGTTTGACCCATGAGAAGTCTACAAATACTGGGTCGTGGTCGCTCAGCCCTGTGTACTCCGCGGAGCCAATGTAGTAATTGGTTACGTCCAGCGTGTAATTGGGGTTGTTATTAATAACGACGACATGATCGGTATCGTCCTGAAGTTCATCAGCACAGGCTTCCAAGCTGGTGTCGCTGCCAGATAGCATATATTGGCAGGCATGCTTGCCGCCGGTTTTGGCAAAAAATGCTTTCCAGGTTTGGTAGTTTGTACCGCGCCAGCCGTCGTCATTTTCATCAAACGCCATATTGAAGTCACCGGCCAATATGACTGTGGCATTACTTGAGTGGGCGACGATCATATCGGCAATCTGGTCGAGTTGCTTGGCTTTGGCATTTAGGTCATCGTCTTGGTGTCCTGCATCCATATGGGTGTTGTACACATGAACATGGAAGTTTTTGGTCACTTCAACTTTTGCTACGGTAAAGCCTTTTTCGGTATCACAGTCATTACCTGCGCACTTATCAAAAGTTTCCTCCTCATAAGTGGCGAAGGTGTAGTCGTCATCATCGCGATTATCTCGGTCAAACGGAAACTTGGAAAAGGTCAGCAGGCCATTGCCAAAGCTGGTACCAGTGCCTTTCCAGTGTTTGGAGCGATAGGGGACTGTATCGTTATCGAGCTTGTCGTCGTCGTCCAGATAATTGGCTTTGGTTTTGCTCCAAGCTTCCTGCATCAACCAGAGGTCTTTGGGGTTATTATCAAAAGTGTTAATAATCTGTTTGAAGTCAGATTTACTGTTGCCGCCTATACACTCCAAAAATCCATCCATGTTGTAGACGATCATGTCAAAGCTGCCTGAATTGGCATCGACAAATTCAGTGTCACCGTATTCATAACCGTCCAGGTCTTTTGAGCCTGTATCGTCGACATCATCAATAAATTCAAACCAGTTACAAGAAGTAATTGCATCCCAAACGTCTTCAAAATCTACTGCTGCGGCGGAATGGCTGAATAGAAGTGTGAGTGAAAAAAATATTCTTTTTATCATTATTGCTCTCCAACTTTGTTATTACCGACGGTTTTGTAGTGGGGTCGAAAATTGAGGCGTTTCTCTGGCGGCCCCTTTGTTTTCGATGGAGGGGATGATGGATAGCGTAGATTACAAGTTGGAGTAAAGGAGGTTTTTTTTATTTTATTTTTCTGTAAGGGCGGCGCGAATTATTTTTTTCATAAAAAAATAATAAAAATCACGAAAGTTGTATATTTTTATGCAGGTAATAATTGATTCGTTAGGCGGGTTAAGCAGGATCGGGAAGTATTATTTAGAGTGGTCTGAAGGCTGCAGAAAAGTTACAAAATTCTTTAGGACCGCTTAAATGGTTCCATCCGTGGAGCCAAGGCACTCAATGAGTGGCGGTAAAGGGATAGTTGATCGACGAGTGCTGGTTAACCAAAGATAGTGACCATTTGGCGGGAGAGGGCGGTTAAACGTCCATCGGCATCCCACAAACGGGCCTGTATTACTGCGTAGCCATCCTCGGCCTGTTCCACTTCGGCCTCGTATTGCCACCAATCAGAAGCGGTGTGCTCTGGAAGTGGCTCCATAAACTCCACTGTCCATGTTAATGAGCTGGCGGGAGCCGGCTCTTTCATCATCGGGAGTGTCGCCGGTGGCCAGGCATCGATCAGTGCGAGTAAGTGGCTGATACCAGTACGGCTCTCACTGCCATCCTTAAATCGTACCCAGCCACCTAAAACTCTCTCTTTCGCGCCGCTGAAAGGCAGGCCCCCACATGCGATACGGTAATCGAACTTCTGTGTAAATTCCGGCACTACACCTTCGATATAGGGCAGGGGCAGGCATTTATCCGGGGTGGGGTACTCCGGTGCTGAGGGACCTTTGGCGAGAACGGATGACTCCCTGCCGCGGCCAAAACTGGCGAGGCCCGCCAGCATAACGGCATCATCCTGATCGAGGTGCCCCTGTACCTGAGTGACAGAGCGGCCTGCGCGGAGGACATCCGCGCGGGTGTTAATCGCCCCTGGGGCAACCGGGCCTACGAATGAGGTGGTAAAAGAGCGCAAGCTGCTGTCAGAAGGCAGCTCTGAAGCCATCTGCTCATACAACATTGCGGCTACAAGGCCGCCAAATGTAGCCCGCCCCTGGGTCCAGCCTTCGGGCACAGAAGTGGCGCCATTGGTCGAGAGCCAATCCTGGATTAGTTGGTCGAAAGTCATAGTGTTACCGCTTGAGAGCGGCAGGTGGGACCTGCCGCAGAAAAATACCGGGTGAGAAGCACCCGGATGAGGGGAGTATTATTTAAATATGTGTTCCTCGCCGGGGAAAACGCCTTGCTTGACGTCCTCGGCGTATTTGCGCAGGGCCCCGGGAATATCCTCGGCCTCTACCAGGAAGTTTTTGGAAAACTTGGGGGGCTGTTGGGTGAGGCCCAGGATGTCATTGATTACCAGTACCTGGGCATCGCAGTCGCGGCCCGCGCCTATGCCGATGGTGGGCATGGATACGGCTTCGGTAATACGCTTTGCCAGGTCGGCGGGTACACATTCCAACACCAGCAGATCAGCTCCGGCTTCGTCGAGTTGTAGGGCGTCTTCGAGGATTTGCTTGGCGTGTTCTTCGTCGCGCCCCTGAACGCGATAGCCTCCCAGTTTGTGTACTGATTGAGGGGTGAGGCCCAGGTGGGCGCAAACGGGAATACCGCGATCAGTAAGAATCTTCACGGTGTCGGCGAGCCAGGCGCCTCCCTCGATCTTCACCATATGTGCACCGGCCTGCATGATCCGGGTTGCATTCTGGAGTGCCTGCTCTGGGGTGGCGTAGGTCATAAACGGCATATCCCCCATAATCAGGGACTTCTTATTGCCGCGCGCGACCGCCTCGACGTGGTAAATCATTTGCTCCATCGTCACTGGCACGGTGCTGTCGTAACCCAGCACGGTCATGCCCAGGGAATCTCCGACGAGCAGTGTCTCAACCCCGGACTTTTGTGCCATCGCAGCCATAGGGGCATCGTAGAGAGCAACGGTAATAAACTTCTCACCATTCGCTTTCATTTTTCGCAGGGTTTGAACGGTTACGAGCTTTTCTAATTCAGAGGGTGCATACATAACGATTAACTTCCTGGGTTGTAATAGTGCCGGCCACTGGTGATCGTGAACAGATATTCGACCAGCTGTTGGTAGTCCTCTGGGCTATCGACAATGTCGATCTCCTCGGTATTGACGATGAGTAGAGGCGCCTCATCGTAAAAATGGAAAAAGCGGGTGTAGGCGTTGTTGAGGGTGGCGAGGTACTCATTGCTTATCGCCTGCTCAGCCGGGATTCCCCGATTGCGGATTCGGGCTTGCAGCACATCGAGGGGGGCTTGCAAATAGATCACCAGGTCCGGCTTGGGTGCTTCCAGGGTGAGGTGTTTGTACACCTGTTGGTATAGGTGCAGCTCATCCTTATCCAGGGTGACTTCAGCAAACAGCTGGTCCTTTTCGATCAAAAAGTCCGACACCCGCACCGGCTCAAAGATATCGTCCTGCCGCAGTGCCTGGATTTGCTGTGATCGCTGGAGGAGAAAGTGCAGCTGGGTGGGCAGTGCGGCGTTTTGGGGGTCCCGGTAGAAACGCTCCAAAAAGGGGTTCTCCTCGGGTAATTCCAACAGCGTGTCGTAATTGAATGTGGAGGCCAGCTTCTTTGCCAGTGTGGTTTTTCCCACACCAATATTGCCTTCCACCGCGATAAATTTAGGCGGTGTTTTATTGGACAGGTTGAGTTCAGCTGTGCTGGTCTCGGGTTTTTCGATAACCACTTGAGCGACTCCTCTTTGTCTGGGGTCTTCCCTGATGAGTTGCAAACGCAAAAGTACTATTGAGAGGGCCGCCCGTCGAGTAGTTGGGGAGCCTCAGTCGATCAAACCTTTTCCAGGCGGTTTTCCGGGCAGCCGTGTAAGAGTGCTGGAAGGGCTCCCAATCCGGGCAGTTCCATCGCGGGAGCCAGTTCAGAAAGGGGTAGCAGTACGAAGTTGCGCTCGGCCATGCGCGGGTGTGGGACCTGTAGGCGGGGCTCATCGATTTGAGATTCCCCAAACAACAGGATATCCAGGTCCAGGGTGCGGGCGCCCCAGCGGATGGAGCGCTCGCGCCCGTGGGACAGCTCGATAGATTGGAGCTGGTCCAGTAGTGCTAGCGGGGACAGTGCTGTTTTCAATGCTGCGACGGCATTGATGTAATCGGGTTGATCGCCGGGGCCGACCGGGGCGCTTCGGTAAAAGCTCGAACACTCCAATAATTCTGTACTGGGGATTCGTTCCATGGCCGATAGGGCGCTGCGCAGTTGTTTGCCGGGCTCTGCCAGGTTACTGCCCAGGCCGATGTATACCGTTTCCATTACTGTTCTGCTCTCGGCTTGCGACGGCGGCCGCGAGAGTTACGGTTGCGGCGCCCACCGCTGCCTGTGCGCTGTAGCTTGCGCACCATTTGCTGGCGCTGCTCATCGTCGGCCTGTTGGAAGTCGGTCCACCATTTGCCCAGGCCCGCTTCAATCTCGCCAATTTCTTCCCGCAGCAACAGGAAGTCGTAGGCGGCGCGGAAACGGGGGTGTTCCTGTAAGCGCTGGGCCCGACTGCCACCGCGCTGGGGCAGGCGCTGTTGCAGGTCCCAGATTTCCCGCATGGGGATTGAGAAGCGCTTGGGAATAGCGGTGTGGGCCAGCTGTGAACTGGTAACTTTTTGTGCCGCTTGGGCCAGCGCTGGCGCTGGTGGGGTGCCCTTGGCAATCAGCTTTTGTTGCTCGGTGCTCACCGCAGGCCAGAGTAGGGCGGCGTAGAGGAACGCTGGGGTAACACGCATATCGGCGCGGATGCGTTGGTCCGTGTTGCGCAGGGCTTGTTGGGATAGTTTCAGGGCCGCGTTGTTGGCCTCAATTTGTGCGGCGTTATCCGGGAACAGGTGTTGCCAGAGCTGGTACTGGCGCAGCAGCTCAAAGGTGCGCTCTCCGTGGCCACTCATCAGCAGCTTGAGAATCTCATCGAACAGGCGAGCCGGGGCAATATTGCGTAACAGTGGCGCCAGCTCGTGCAGGGGAGCCTCGGTCTTGCCTTCAATAGTGAAATCCAACTTGGCGGCGAAGCGCACCGCGCGCAGCATGCGCACCGGGTCTTCCTTGTAGCGGACCTCTGGGGAGCCGATCATTCGAATCAGGCGCTTTTCAATATCTTCGACACCGCCGGTGTAGTCGTGGATTTCGAACCCTTTGGTGGTGTAGTAAAGCGCGTTGACCGTGAAATCCCGACGCATGGCATCACTTTCCAGGTCGCCATAGACATTGTCACGCAGCAGCATACCGTGTTCGGACTGCTTGGCCTCGTGGGTCTCGCCATCGCTGTGGTGACCGCGGAAGGTAGTCACTTCGATAACTTCACGGCCTATACGGGCGTGCAGGATGCGAAAGCGGCGACCGACAATGCGGGCTCCGCGAAAAAGCACCTTGGCCTGCTCTGGAGTGGCGTCGGTGGCCACATCGAAATCCTTGGGGTGACCGCCGAGCATCAGGTCGCGTACACCTCCACCTACGATATACGCCTGGTATCCGGCATCCTGAAGGCGCTTCATAACTGTTAAGGCCGCGCGGCTGATTTCTCGGCGCGAGATGCTGTGGTCGTTGCGGGCGATAACCCTGGGGCCTTTACTGGCCGGCTTGCGCCAGCGTTTGATACTACTAATCAGGTTGTTGAGCATACGGCTGTCTATGTTGACTGCTGCCATTTAGGGATGGCCGGGAAAGCCCCGCTGTGCTTGGCCACGCATTGGTTGGCGGCCTGTATAAGTGGTGGTCCCTCTGGGGAGATTCACGATGGCACTGCTGGAGCCTCTATACCTGGGCTACCCCAGGAGCGAGTCCGGAAAGGAGCCTCAGTGGCTGTTTATCCTCAGAGATCGGGACTCGCGGGCGCGATTCTAACACACGCAAAGGAATGCGCCCGCAATATGCGGGTGCCTGTAAGTTCGGGGGAAAAGAAATATGGGAATTATTATTACCAGTATGAAGGCAGCGGCTTCCTTGCGCTCTCAATTTGCTTTCAAGCAAACACCCTCTCCCAGGTACAGTTCAGTCAGTTTGCAACGCGCTTGTTGTTATTCTTATTCTTCTTGAGTTTTATTGTTATTGTTTATTGTTGTTCTTGCGGTTTTGGCCACTCATTGCTTTTATTGTCGGCCGCCCCATTATTTTTATTATGTTTCGCCCCACTTATTGTTAGTTGTTATAGGGCTTTTAACAGTCATTTATTTTTATTGTTGGCTGTTTTCAATTTTTGTACTAAGAGTAAAGCACTTAGTATGCCAACTTTTAAAAATCCTTATAAATCAATAACTTACGATCTTTACGAAATTTGACGGAACTTTTCTGAGAGCCATTGCGTTACGGAAGGTGCGAGAGTTGTTACTTCTGGGTGGGTGTGGGTAACACTCTGGTTGGTAACCCTTGTGGGGGTGGGGTAACAAAGTGATCGAAGGAGTTTGACAGGTGAGGGCGGATTGGGAGCAGGGGGCGAAGCCCCCTGAGGATAGCGTTAATTTTAAGCTTCTGCGGCGGCGCTGCGGCGGCTCTTCTTGCGGGGAATGCCCAGCTTTTGGCGTCGTTCCCACAGGCATTTGCGGCTGACGCCGAGCTTCTTGGCCAGGTCTGTCTCACTCATTGTGTCCTGGTGCTCAATAACGAAGCGGGCGAAGTAGTCTTCCAGGGACAGGTCCTCACGGGGGTCGGTGTGCAGACTGCGGGGGCGCGGGATGCCATCGGCCTCTTCGATCGGCACCAGGTCCAGATCGATATCCAGGGTTTTGTGGTCGATCTCGCGGCTGTTCTTATCCGTCAGGATCACAGCGCGCTGGATGGCGTTCTCAAGTTCGCGCACGTTACCGGGCCAAGTGTAGGTGGTAACAGCCTGGATGGCTTCCGGTGACAAGCGCAATAAAGGGCGCTCGATCTTGGTGCAGAACTTTTCCAGCAGGTGCTCTGCCAGTGCTAGGACGTCTCTGCCTCGCTCGCGCAAGGGGGCAAGCGTCATTTGCACCACATTGATGCGGTAATAGAGGTCTTCCCGGAATTTACGCTCCGCTGACAGCTGGCGCAGGTTGCGGTGGGTGGCTGTTACCAGGCGCACATCCACTTTGCGGGATTCGATCGAGCCAATTGGCCGTACTTCGCCTTCTTGCAATACACGCAGCAGGCGGGCCTGTGCCTCCAAGGGCAGCTCACCGATCTCGTCGAGGAACAGGGTTCCTCCATCGGCTGCCGCTACCAGTCCCTCCCGGGAGCTCTGGGCACCGGTAAATGCACCTTTCTCGTAGCCGAACAGCTCAGATTCAATCAGAGTGTCGGGAATCGCGGCACAGTTGACGGAGATCAGGGGTTTGTTGGCCCGGCGGCTCTCCTCGTGAATAGCCCGGGCAACCAGTTCCTTACCGGTACCGGTTTCACCGTGCACCAGGACGGTGGCATCTGTGGGGGCAACTTTATGGATGCGACCATAGAGCTCCCTCATCACTGGGCTGCTGCCAATCATGCCGGCGATAGTGCCGGTATTCTCTTTCTCGTTGACGGGCTGGGCGCGATTCTGCTCTGCTTTGCCTATGACCCGGCGGACGGTTGCGAGCATTTCGTCGTGGTCAAAGGGCTTGGCGATATAGTCTGCGGCGCCCATACGCATGGAGTCCACCGCAGAGCGGAGGCTGGCGTAACTGGTCATGATCAGTACCGGAATATCACCGGCGTGCTTGAGAAGGTCGGTGCCCGGTGCGCCGGGCAGGCGCAAATCGGAAATAACCAGGTCAACTTCATTGAGGCGGTACTTGGTGAGCGCCTCCTTTACCGAACCCGCTTCACTGATTTTGTAGCGGTGCCGCTCTAAAAGCTTGCGCAGCGCCGTTCGGATAATGGCTTCATCTTCGACGATGAGGATGTGGCTCATATGTTACGCCTGGTTACAAAATGCTCAGTAAGCGCCTAGTTTTACCCGGGCGCCGTTTCGATGCAACTCAAAAACGGTTAATCGGGTTATTTTTGCACAAATAATGATCGATATGGTTGTCCAGCCACCTCAGTCTCCCAGGGGGAGTTGCACAATAAAGCGGGCGCCAGTCCCGGTTTCTGGGTTGGCCGGACTGACCAATTCCAGCTGGCCGCCGTGCTCCTCGACAATGCTGTAAACCATTGCCAGCCCCAGTCCCGTGCCTTCCCCGGGCTCTTTCGTTGTGAAGAAGGGCTCCAGAATCCGTTCCCGATGCTGAGCTGAAATTCCCGGCCCGCTGTCGGTGACAGAGACACAGGCGCTGCCGCTCTTGCGATAGCCCTCAATTACAATCTGGCCGCCATCGGGGCTAGCATCGCGGGCATTGCTTAGCAGGTTGATAAATACCTGGATCAGGCGCTGGTTATCTCCCGGAGCGATCAGATCCTCGGGTACCTGATTCTCAAACTGGACCTGGGTTTTATCCCGTTGCAGGGACAGCAGGTTGACCGCTTCCTGCACACAGGCGTAGAGATCTACTGGAGCCCGCTCGCTGCCTTCCTGATTGCCACTGTGGGAGAAGTTGACCAGTGAGTGGACGATACGGCTGATGCGCTGGGTTTGGCTCAGGATTTGATCGGCTGTTTCAAGGACTTCCGGATTGTCACAGTCGTATTGGAGGTTTTGCGCCAGGCAGGCGATTCCTGTGACCGGGTTACCCACTTCGTGGGCTACGCCGGCGGCCAGGCGACCCACAGAGGCCAGGCGCTCGCTGTGGATAAGTTCCTGTTCCAAGACCTGTGTTTCAGTAATGTCCTCCAGTAACAACATTTGTGCATCGCCGCGCTCGTCGCGGGAGCGTTCGCTGCGGCTGCGTTTTTGCCGTGCCTTGTGCAGGTTGAGCCAGTGGCTATTGCCGTCGAGGCTCACCTGTTGCTTAAAGCGGCTGGCATCAGTGGATAGGGCGAATTCCCCCAGCAGGCTGCGCCAGGGTTCCGCCAAGTATTCCAGTTTCGAGCCGATTACCTCGCTGGCACTGATACCGGTGAGGTCCTGCATGGCGTAGTTCCACAGCAGGACTTCTCCGTCGCGCCCCAGGGAGCAAGCGGCCATTGGCAGCTCTTCCAGCATTTGGCGGTGATACAGACGCAGGTTATTGAGTTCTGCGGCCAGGCCAGTGAGCTGGTGCTTATAACGGCCCAACCGGGTCTCGATCAGGTGAATGTCCTTGTTTGCCGGCTGATCGCTGTTCTGGAACGGGAAGTGTCGATCAATAATTTGCACCGCCAGAACACGCCCCAGCAGGCCGGAGAGATTGGACTCCAGCTTGTTGCGCAGTTGACGCAGGGCGTAGGGGCGGCGCTCGTTGTCCGGCAGATTGAGGGCGGCGAGAGCGCGTTTAACTTCTTTATTCGCAGTAGCGGCTCCGAGGCTTTCAGCCAAGCGCAGGCGAAAATCTGCGGCAGATTCCACATCCAGTCCCAGGCGCAGAGCCTGGGCGATGGTGTCGTCGCTACACAGGTCAGCGGCGTACTGCTCCAGGCTGCTGGTGCGGGTGAACAGAGATAGGCCGACAAATAACAGGACATTGACCCCCAGTGACAGGGTGGTGATCTGTGTCCAGATAGACATCCCCAGGGGGATCTGGAGGGAGGTGCCGGGCAGGGTGATGCCGGTAATCCCAAAAATTGACGGAATTAGCAGGCCGCCCCCCCAAAGCAACATGCCCGCCAGCAGGCCACCGACAAATCCGCGTCGATTGCCTCGCGGCCAGTGGATTACAGCAAAAATCCCAGGCAGAAATTGGAGTGATCCGATAAATGCCAGCAGGGCCAGATCCGACAGGGAGAGTCGGTTGTTGAGTAACAGGTAAAAGGCAAAGCCGGCAATAAATAGAGCGGCGATCAGAGCGCGGCGCAACCACACCAGCTGCCGGTACATATTGTCCTCAGAGTGCCAGCGGGTGCCGGGTAGCAGCCAGTGGTTCATCACCATGGTGGCGAGGGCCAGGGTGATCATAATCAGCGCGCCAGTGGCTGCTGACAGGCCGCCGATAAAGGCCAGGGTGGTGAGCAGTGCCGAGCCACTGGCGCGGGGAACCGCCAGGGAGAAGTACTGCACCGGGCCGGCCACATCCAGGGCAAAGCCCGCCCACATGATGGGGAAGATGGGCAGGGCCATCAGCAGCAGGAACAGGGGGAAGCCCCAGCTGGCGGTGCGCATTGCCTGTCCGGTGGGGCGCTCGGCAATACTCAGGTAAAAAATATGTGGCATAGCCACGGCAGTGGCGATAAACACCAACAGTAGGGTATGGGATGAGCCCTGCTTGATGGGGGTGTAGAGCAGCTGGTGCATATCGGGGTTCTCCAGCAGCCACTCATCCAGGCCGGAAAACCCTCCGAAGACGCCGTAAATGGCATAGCCGCCCACAGCGGTGAGAGCCACCAGTTTTACCAGGGACTCCAGGGCCATGGCACTGGCCAGGCCCTCGCCACGCTCGCGGGTAGCGCCGTACATACTGGTGAATACCGCCAGCAGCACGCAGTAGAAAAATGCGATTAAATTTTTGCTCGATACACCGCTGTCCGGCAGCGCCAGGGCTGCCACACTATCCCGCGACAGCAGCGCCAGGGTCTCAGATACCGCCTGGATTTGCAGGGCGATCAGGGGGAGCAGCGCCAACAGCATAAACAGGGTGGCGAGAGTCCCCGCCTGGCGGCTGTGATAGCGGAACACCAGAAGATCTGCCGGGGAGTACAGCTGGTAGCGCTGTGCCAGGCGCGCCAGTGGCTCCAGGGCTACTGGCGCAAACAGGAACATGGCGCCGGTGCCCAGATAGTAGGCGAGTACCCCGTAACCATATTGCCAGGCCAGGTCGACGATACCGTAGAAGGTCCAGGCCGATAATGATACGCCCAGGGAGAGCACATAAACCAGCGGATGGCGCACCCAGCGGGAAGGCAGCCAGCCCTTGGAGGTGGCGAAGGCGACAAAAAACAGGGTGGCGATATAGGCCACTCCCACCAGGGCAATGTGGGCAATATCAAAGCTCATTCGATTTGCGCCTCCACTGGATAAAAATCGCCAGTAGGATCAGCACGAACCAGAGGATAAAAGGCCGGTACCAGGCGCCGACGGGATTGATCATCCAGGTAAAGATGGTGGGGGAGAATACATAACCCACCAGTACCAGCAGAATTAATAGTGTGCGGTTACTCATAGATCGCCTTGAAAACCCGCTAGAGAAATTTGTTGCCCGCGCACTGTACCGGTGAGAAGTCATCCCTGTGTAATCGTCAACGCGGGTTATCAGCCGGACCCCTAAGGGCGGCTGGCGCGGAAATGGTAAGTGCAGCTTGGAATCAGTGCAATTGGCGGTTGCGCATATCTACCTGGTGGCGGCGCCAGCGTGCGGTAGCCCACTTGAGAATATGCTCGGGGGATTCTGTTAGGGCAGTGTTTGGCAGTTTGAAGCCGAGGAACTGTAAAGCCTTACACAGGTTACCGGAAGCCATGTTGTCGTCGATAGCCGGCGCGTGATTTTGTTTGCTGAGTTTTTGCCTGTAGTCAGGGCCCATCACCAGCGGCAGATGGCCGAACTGGGGGGGAGTAGCGCCGAGGATTTTAAACAGGCGCTGTTGTGCACCGGTGGTATCCAATAGATCTGAGCCGCGCACCACCTGGTTGATTTGTTGGTCGATATCGTCGACAACGACTGCCAGTTGGTAGGCATAGAGGCCGTCGCGGCGCTTGAGAATGGTGTCTTCGCGGATGAGCTGCCGTTGCTCTCCGTGCCAAATATCCACAAAGCTTTCCTCGCCGCCTGCGCATTGCAATCGCAGCGCTGAGGGTTCGCTCACATCGTATTTAAGGCGACAGAAGTCGTTCGCATGTCCACCATTTTTCTTAATCTGGCTGCGTGAGCAGTCGCAGGGGTAAATCAGTTGCCGTTGGCGCAGTGTGGACAAGGTTTCCTCGTAGAGTGCGTAGCGCTTGCTCTGCCATTCGACGGGGCCGTGCCAGTGCAGTCCGTGGGCTTCCAGGGATTTCAGAATGCGGGTTGCCGCGCCGGGCTCTTCCCGGGGAGGGTCGAGGTCTTCCATGCGCAGGAGCCAGTGTCCGCCATGGGCGAGGGCGTCAAGGTAGCTGCCGACGGCGCACACCAGTGAGCCGAAGTGGAGCGGTCCACTCGGGGAGGGTGCGAAGCGACCAATATAGGGAGTTGTGCTGTTCAAAATGAATAGGGGCGATACATTGATCGCCCCCTCCGAGCAGGGCGATCGCAAGCGAACGCCGTGCCGCTATCGGTTGTGGATCAGCCGGAGATCTGCCGTTCCTTGATTTCCGCGAGGGTTTTGCAGTCCACGCACAGAGTGGCGGTTGGACGGGCCTCCAGGCGGCGAATGCCGATATCAACACCACAGGCTTCGCAGAAACCGTAGTCATCCTGGTCGATAAGCTCCAGGGTGGCATCGATCTTCTTGATCAGCTTGCGCTCGCGATCGCGGGTGCGCAATTCCAGGCTAAATTCTTCTTCCTGGCTGGCGCGGTCTGCGGGATCGGGGAAGTTTGCGGCCTCGTCTTTCATGTGGGAAACGGTGCGGTCCACTTCCGCCATCAGCTCGGCCTTCCAGGCCAACAGCAAGTTGCGGAAATGCTCCTGCTGCTTCTCATTCATGTACTCTTCGCCCTGCGTCTCCTTGTAGGGCTCAAAGCCGTGCAGAGATTCGGTGCTCGCAGCAGTTTTGGGCATAGTCGTTGCCTCTCTTTCTATACGGGCCCCCCTTTATGGGGGCGATACCACCAAATTCAATCTAGCCTAGACCGGAATCTTTCTAAGTGATGCTTTTTTCACCTATCAAATTCGCTGCGGTGTCAGGCTAATCCTGTTCTCGGTACCGATACCCCTGGCGACCGAGAGCGAGGAAGCTATCAAATCTGCGCGATTCGCGCCACAAATAGTTGTCTGCTATTTTGTGGCGCCTGAAATTACAGCCAAGTGGTCCAGCCCGTGAAATTTACCCCCCCGTTGCAAAAGGCAACACTTTTGCGCCGATACAAGCGCTTTCTCGCCGATGTGGAATCTGCCAGTGGTGACGTGTTTACCATCCACTGCCCAAATACGGGGTCTATGAAGAATTGTTGGGTGGAGGGGGGAGACTGCTGGTACTCCGATTCTGGCAACCCCAAGCGCAAGTATCGCCACACTCTGGAAATCTGTACGACCCCGGATGGAGCCCTGGCGGGGGTGAACACAGGCCGCGCCAATGCTCTGGTTGAAGAGGCCATTCTGTCTGGCGTAGTCAGCGAGTTACAGGGCTATGAATCCCTGCGCAGGGAAGTGCGTTACGGCGAGGAAAACAGCCGTATCGATCTGTTGTTGTCCGGCGCCGATGGGGACTGCTACGTGGAAGTGAAAAATGTGACCCTGGCAGATGGGGTGCAGGGTTACTTCCCCGATGCGGTAAGTACTCGGGGCGCCAAGCACCTGCGCGAACTGCAAAAGTTGGCTGAGAGCGGAGTGCGAGCGGTACTTTTTTACTGCGTCCAACACAGCGGTATCGAGATGGTGCAGGCGGCGCGGGAAATTGACTCTGCTTATGCTGATGCCCTGGATTCCGCTGTCGATGCTGGTGTGCAAGTGCTTGCATACCGCGCGAAGCTCGATGCTGAAGGCGTCGAGCTGGCGGAGGCCCTGCCTTTTCTCCTGTGAGGGAAAGGCAGGGGGCTGTCAGTCGGCCAGTAATGCGTAGAGACCATCCTGTGCATATTCCACGGGTACTGGGGTCAGGGCATCACCAGTACAGGGCCCGGCGATACACTCCCCGGATTCAATCAGGAATAGCGCGCCGTGGGAGGCGCACTGAATAAGTGCGCCATCGGGATCGAGGAACTGGTCTTCCTGCCAGTCCAGATTGATGCCCCGGTGAGGGCAGGTATTTTTGTAGGCGTAGACCTCGCCATCTTTCATCACAGCAAACACATTGTCAGTGCCGGCGGCAGTGTCTCCGAGGGAGAACCCTTTAGATTGACCTTCGCTTATTTCGTCATAGCGACACAGGAAGTACTTCTGCATAGATTATCGGCTCCCGGCCTAATTCTTGTTCAGGGCGCAAGCGCCTGCTTATTCGGGTGCCGCGAGTCTAATGGACGTATAGCGAATTGTCCCGTCACGCAATATGCCGATAGTGATTTCGTCACCGGCACTGTGCTTTTCCAGGGCATTGAGCAGATCGTCGTAGCTGCGAATCGGCTGCTGTTCTATTTCTACAATCACATCGCCTAATTCCCAGCCTCCACCCCGGGTGCGGTGGATACCGCGCAAGCCGGCTTTCTCTGCGGGAAGCCCGGGAGCGGTACGCAATACGGCGACCCCTTCAAAGCCGTAGCGGCTACTCCACTGGTCCGGGGCGGATTCGATACCAATAATCGGGCGCACCAGGCGGCCGTGATTGATCAGTTCCGGCACAATTTTTTTGACCGTATCCACTGGAATCGCAAAGCCAATACCGACACTGGCGCCACTGGGGCTGTAAATTGCGGTGTTGACCCCGATTAAACGCGCTTGGGAATCCAGCAATGGGCCGCCGGAGTTACCTGGATTAATAGCAGCATCAGTTTGGATAACATTACGAATGGTGCGGTTGTTGGCGGCTTCAATTTCCCGCCCCAGGGCGCTGACCACCCCGGTGGTGAGAGTGGTGTCCAGGCCGAACGGGTTGCCGATAGCCAGTACTTTGCGGCCTACCGCGAGATTGCTGGAGGTGCCCACAACCAGCGGTTTTAGCAACTCCCTGGGAGCGTTAATTTTCAGAACTGCCAGATCTTTTTCCGGCGCAGATCCCACCAGTTCGGCCGGCCACTCGCTGCGATCCTGCAAAGTAATAGTGATTTGCCGCGCACCCTCAATAACGTGAAAATTGGTGACAATATGGCCCTGAGTGTCCCAGATAAATCCGCTGCCGGCGCCTTTGGGCACTGAGTGGAGGCGCAGGGTCCTGCGATCCCGCACCAGGGTTTCATTGGTGACATAGACCACTGACGGACTGGCAAAATTGAACACCTGCATGGTGTTGCGCTCGTCGTCGGTGGCAAAGGTTTCCGCCTGCGCAGATATTGCCGGGGTAAGCAGTAAAAAGACTGAGATTAAGCTGGCGCGTAGAGTTTTAAGTAGAGTCATTAATACAATCCTCCCTTTGAACTACCGGATTGGAAGAGACGTCTGTAACTGTCGTCTTCCTTTTTGTTTGTTGCTGTTTTGAAAGTGTATCTTGTTTGCAATCGTTATGCGGTGTTGGCTGTTTATTGGGGGCTGCTGGCGAGATTTAAAGTTGGGGGCTATGGATCGGAACTCACTTTAGCTGAGCGTCGCCGACTGCTGCTGGAGCAATGAAATTTCTGCGGTGGGATTAATGGTGACATCTGCGCTAGTTTTGTCGAACAGTACAAAACCTGTTACGGCCTGTCAGGTTGACTCGCAACGGGCCTGGTGATTAAAAAACAGTACCAGGTTCCGGACCGTTGTTACCTTGCCAAAATAGGGATTGCTTTGATAGTCCTCAAGGGTTCGCCCGGTTCTTTGTGCGATCTCTTCAAATAAGTCCAGATAGAGATCATCTTCATCCAGTTTTAGGGTATTAAAGAAATCATCTGATGTTTGAATTGGGACCAGTTGTTTGGTGGGAAGTGTCGCTTGTAGTTGCTCATACACCGCTCTAATAATCCATGTATCTACAATTTTGCAATCAAACTCCCGGGCAAATTCACAAATGGATAAACCTTTGCGGTTGTCACGTAGATGTTGGAAATGCCTATCAATTTTGGGTTGTTCGAGATAGCCCCAAATTATGGCCAATAATACTAAGCCAACTAAAGCTAAAAGGTATATTGGATGGTAAATAAGGAGAGCTAACACTGCTGTTAGAAAAGCAAATAGTGTAAATTTACTTGCCCTTTTAGGCTTGTATTTAGGCATAAATCTTGATGCTTTTCTCATGTTTTTATTATTGCTCCAATGTTGGTAGTTTTAGCTTTTGTTCCAGTTGAACAAAGGTTTTTTCTGTGTAGGGGCCAAAAACAAACTTGGAAGAATCTGCAAATTTGTGGTCTTTAAGTCGATCTATGTAATAGTAAACGCAGGCACCCTCAGGGCAAGCGTAGACTGAGACGAACATCTCGTTTGCACTGATATGATGTGGCTTATCGATACGGCGGATGTAGGCATCGTCACCCAAATTAAAACCAAGGGCTTTTTCGCCATCTATCCAATAAATCTCGTAAGGGCCGTCACTCCATGAAGGAGAACACCCAATTAAAAATATTGCGACGAGTAGTGGGATGTACTTCAGGACACTTCTTTGCATAAATGCTTTTACTTTGCATCTGTCCACATAGAAAATAACTACGTTTTAGTGGCAGCTCTGTGAGAAATTGAAACTACAGCTCTGATCACTTATCTATCCAATTAGGCACTAATTACGGAAGTTTTGCAGGGCGAGAATACGATCATCCAGTGGTGGGTGCGTGGCCATAAGCGCTCCCATGCTACCGAATATACCGAAGGCTTTCATATTGCCGGGTAGGGGTTCCTCGTGGCCGCGATCGGACTCCACCTTGAGCCGTTGCAGCGCGGCAATCATGGATTGGGGGCTGGCCAGTGTGGCGCCGGCATGGTCGGCCCGATATTCACGGCGGCGACTGAACCAGGCGACAATCATCATGGCGAAGAAGCCGAATATGATGTCCATAACAATGGATGTGACAAAATAGCCGATGCCCAATCCCTCTTCGTTGCGCAAGATAACCCGGTCTACGAAGAACCCAACCAAGCGGGCAAGGAACATCACAAAGGTATTTACCACGCCCTGGATCAGTGCCAGCGTCACCATATCGCCATTGGCCACGTGACCAATTTCATGGCCAATAACGGCGCGGGCTTCCTCTCGGCTGAAGCGCTGCAACAGACCGGCACTGACAGAGACCAGGGCGCTGTTGCGATTCCAGCCGGTGGCGAAGGCATTCGCCTGGGGCATTGGAAATATCCCCACATCTGGCATACCGATGCCCGCCTTGCGGGAGAGTTCCCGTACGGTTTCTACCAGCCACTGTTCATCGGCGCTGCGGGGCTGCTCGATAATTTGTGTGCGGGTACTGACCCGTGCGATGGTCTTCGATAAGAGCAGGGAAATAAAAGATCCGCCAAAACCAAAAATCGCGCACATCAGCAACAAGGCGCCGAGGTTGAGATCGACACCGTTTGCCTGAAGAATTCCCCCAATTCCAAAAATATTGAAAATAATGCCAACCAATACAAGGACAGCAAGGTTGGTCAGCAGGAATAGCCCAATGCGCAACATCGGATCTCTCCTTTGAGTGAGTGTCTTTACGGAATTATTCCGCGGCTCCACCGGTAAGTTTAGATAGGGTTGGCGCAACTTGCCTTACTGTAGATCGGCACAGCTTGGCCTGCTGTGCCGAGTCCGTCGAGTGCGCGTGTCTGCGACTCTTTCCGTGGTGCTTGAGGGGAATTACTAGTCAGAGTTTTGGGTGGCAAGGAGGCGGTCGACCTCGCTGGTGAGGTGTTGTTTCAGCTCCGGCTCCAGGTCGTTCCAGTGCACATCCATCAGCGCGCCCTGAAGAGCGTAGAGCATTACTTTGGAGGCGTTAATCCCCCGATTGCGAATGCTGATAAAGGCCTCGACAGGCCCAACCCTGCGCAGGTCATCGTGGGAGCGAATGCCAATAGAGTGGAGAATATTGACCGAGGCCAGGCCCAGGTTTTTTAGTTTTAATAGTTCTGATTGACTCGGGTGCATTCGGTTTTCCCTACCAGTTTGAGCGTCCGTTGTCGCAGCCAACCCCTCGACTGCGGCTTTGAACTTAACATAAATTAACAGGTGGCTAACAAACATTACCGCCAGATTATTGTGCGGCGCGCCTGCTTTTGGTGCCCCTGCTTTGGTGCCATAGTTAAGGGCGATTGTCTGCGCTCTGTTAAAGTAGGCATAGCCTGTTGAATAATTTAGCCTGCCCTTTGGAGTTCGCCTAATAATGAGATGCAAATGTTATCGACACCGCTGAAGCGTATGTTATTTGGACTCGGCGATGAGCATGTCATTGTCGACCCAGCTTCTGACCAGCTTTTACATCCCGAAGCACTGATCGCCTTCCAGCGCTTGAGTCGGGATGCCCGTGAAGAGGGGTTTGCCCCTAAAATCGTTTCCGGTTTTCGCGCCTTTGATCGACAACTGTTGATTTGGAATGCCAAAGCGCAGGGTCACCGCCCGGTTCTCGATAGTCACGGTACTCCCCTGGATATTGAACAGTTAAGCGAGCGGGAGCTGATCTTCGCTATCCTGCGCTGGTCCGCATTGCCGGGAGCATCCCGTCACCACTGGGGTACCGATTTCGATATTATCGATGCGGCGGCAGTCCCCGCTGACTATGCAGTCCAGCTCACCCCCCAGGAGGTGGCGGACGACGGAGTTTTTGGCGCCTTCCACCGCTGGCTGGATAACCAAATCAGCACGGGTAATAGTTATGGGCTGTTCCGGCCCTATGCAGAGGATCGCGGCGGAGTCGCACCGGAACGCTGGCACCTGAGCTATGCCCCCAGGGCCCGAGAGCTTCAGGAACTTCTCAGCGTGGAGCGCCTGTCCGAGTTGCTGCAGGAGTCAGAACTATCCCTGGGCACTGCGGTTTGCGAGCACCTTCAGGACATCTATACGCGCTATATCTGGGTTCCGGATCACTGCTACCCCCCATTTAATGGGCAACTATAGCGGCCTGTTGAGATAGGTTGGTTACAGTTCATTACCACCTCAATGGGGGGTGGCAAGAAAGCTACTTTGCGATGGAGGCTTCCTCTTGAAAGGGGCTAGTGATCCTGCCAAGCTGCGCCGCAGTGAATGCCCTGGGGAATATAAGGGAGATGAATTATGGGTGAGGAAGCGGCCGTTCAAGGGCAGCGGGATATCTGGCAGGCGATGCGGGCTGAAGCCTCAGAGGCGGCTGCTGGCGAACCTATCCTGGCAAGTTATTTCCACAATACCATTTTGCGCCACAAGTCTCTGGGTGATGCTATGGCGGATCACCTGGCTTCGGTGTTGGAGCACAATGCCCTCACGGCAACCGCACTTCAGGAAGTGATTGCCACGGCTCTGGCTAATGATCCGAGTATTTCCCACTGTATGAGCGAGGATATTTGCGCTTGGTATGACCGGGACCCGGCTTGCGACCAGTACCTGACGCCTTTCCTGTATTTTAAGGGTTTTCACGCCCTGCAATCCCACCGGATAGCGCACTGGTTGTGGAATCAAGGCCGCCATACCTTGGCGCTCTATTTCCAGAGCCAGGTATCGGAACAGTTCTCGGTGGATATCCACCCAGCAGCGCGATTTGGCTGCGGGATTATGATCGATCACGCCACTGGATTAGTGGTGGGGGAGACCTGTGTGGTTGAGGACAATGTCTCGATTCTCCACTCGGTGACATTGGGCGGCAGTGGCAGCGGCAGCGGCGATCGCCATCCGAAAATTGGCCCCGGAGTGATGATTGGCGCCGGTGCTAAAGTACTGGGTCCGGTTAAGGTGGGAGAGGACGTCAAAATTGCCGCCGGTAGCTTGGTCTTGCACGATGTGCCCGCTCATACAACCGTCGCCGGTGTTCCCGCCCGCCAGGTAGGAGGGCGTGTTGAAGGGGCCCCGGCTTATACCATGGACCAGACTCTGGATTCGGAAGAGTAACTCAGGGAAATATTATTGATGTCGCAATCCACCTACAGCTTGGTTTTTCGCGGTGATTTGGTGGCGGGTTTTACCGCTGGTGATGTAAAAGCCAGTATGGTGCGCCTGTTTAAAAGTAATCCCCAGGCGATAGAGAAACTATTCAGTGGGCGCCCGCTGGTACTGAAAAGAGGCTTGTCTCTGCCCCAAGCACAGCAGTTTCAGGCAAACCTGGCCAAAATAGGCGCACAGGTCAGCATTAAGGATGAAAGCGGAACAGCTGTTACTGAGCAGAGCAAGCCCAAGGAGGAAGCTGCGGCCAAACCGCAGTGGACCTTGGCACCCATGGAGGGAAACCTCGTAAAGGAGCATGAACGCAAGTCGGTGGAACCGGTCAGCGTTGAGGTAGAGCATCTCAGTTTGCGTGCAGCGGAAGGCCAGCTTCTGGATGAGAGTGAGCGCAAGGGGGAGGAGCCGTCTCCTGTCCCTGTTCCCAATTGGGAAGTTAACTGACAGGGTCTCTCCTAACAGGCAATAAAAAAACCGGCACTAGGCCGGTTTTTTTATTGCTCAGAGTCTTCTGAAAGAAGTGAGGCTTAGCCTTCTTCTTTCAGGTAGCGCTCGCGGGAAGCCATAACTTCTTTGCGTGCAGCTTCGGCGTCAGCCCAGCCTTCTACTTTAACCCACTTGCCCGCTTCCAGGGCTTTGTAGTTTTCGAAGTAGTGCTCGATCTGCTTGATCAGCAGCTCGGGCAGGTCGCTGATTTCTTCAATGTGATCGTACAGCTTGGTCAGCTTGGTGTGCGGTACGGCCAGCAGTTTGGCATCAACACCGGATTCGTCGGTCATGTTCAGAACGCCAACAACACGAGAGCGGATTACAGAACCAACCATTACCGGGTAAGGCGCGACAACCAGCACGTCCAGGGGGTCACCGTCTTCAGACAGAGTCTGGGGCACATAGCCGTAGTTTGCTGGGTAGAACATGGGAGTGGCAACGAAACGATCCACAAATACTGCGTCAGAGTCCTTGTCCACTTCGTATTTGATCGGGTCGTGGTTGGCAGGGATCTCGATGATTACGTTGATATCGTTGGGCAGTTCTTTACCTGCCGGGATCTTTTCGAAGCTCATTGCTGGTCCTGAATGAATAGATAACTGAAAATCTGGAGCGCGGATTATATATGCTGAGGGGCTCGGCTGAAAGTCACGCCTGCGCCGGGTTTATGGCGTCGAAGCTCGTCTGGCGGGTCTATCCTGTAACTCGGAGATAACAACAACGGGGCAGGACCAGTCATGGTAAAGGCACGGGAGGTAAAAACCGCTCAGGAGGCCCGCGCAATTGTCGAAGAACGAGGCCTCAGTCATGTCAAAGTGGGCTTATTCGATACCGATGGTGTAATGCGTGGCAAATATATGAGCCGCGCCAAATTCCTCTCATCCCTGGAAAAGGGCTTCTCGTTTTGTGATGTGGTCCTGGGCTGGGATGTTAAGGATCAGCTCTACGACAACACTCGTTATACCGGTTGGCATACCGGATATCCAGACGCCCCGGTACGTATACTCCCCGATAGCTGCCGTGATGTGCCTTTTGAAGGCGATATGTTGTTGTTTCTCGCGGAGTTTGATGGTCGAGCCCAGGCGCTGTGCCCCCGCGCAGTTCTGCGCAGGGTGATTGAACGCTGTCGCTCATTGGGATTTGATCCCTGTGCCGCCCTGGAATACGAATTTTTCCTGTTTGACGAAACGCCCGATTCAGTGCGGAACAAGGGTTTCCGCAATTTAAAGCCTTTTACCCCCGATGTGTTTGGCTATTCCATACTGCGAAATTCCGTACACGGAGAGCTGTATCGGGAAATCCTGGAGCTGAGCGAGCGCATGGATTTCCCCTTGGAGGGATTACACACGGAAACAGGCCCGGGAGTTTTAGAGGCGGCTATTGCAGTGGATGGTGCTGAGGCTGCTGGAGACAAAGCTGCCCTGTTTAAAACCTTTATAAAAGTGCTGGCACAGCGGATGGGTTTGATGGCTACTTTTATGTCCCGCTGGTCCAGTGAGTACCCGGGGCAAAGCGGGCATATTCATTTGTCACTGCGCAATAGTGGCAGCGGTGATTCCGCCTTTCTCGATTCGAGCCAGCCTGATGGTATCAGCCAGATAATGCGTCAGTTCATAGCTGGGCAGCAGAGGCTGATGCCGCAATTCCTTGCCCTGATGGCACCGACCGTTAACAGTTATCGCCGCCTGGTACCAGGTTTTTGGGCACCGACGGGAGCCAATTGGGGGGTGGAAAACCGCACAACGGCACTGCGTGCTATCCCCGGCGGCGACACTTCCCAGCGCGTCGAATACCGCTTGGGGGCCGCCGATGCAAACCCCTATTTAGCACTGGCAGCAGCTTTGGGCTCGGGTCTTTACGGCGTTATGCAGCAGTGGCAGCCCAGTGAGCCTGTCGCCGGTAATGCTTACTCGCTGGAGTTGGAAAACGAACAAGTGCTGCCGGGCACACTGTGGGAATCCACGCAGCAATTCAAGGCGTCAGAAGCGGCACAGGAATTATTTGGCAGCGACTTTGTTGAACACTTTTCTGCCAGTCGCGAGTGGGAGGAGCGGGAATATCGCCGCCATGTGAGTGACTGGGAGTTGGAGCGGTACTTCGAAATTATTTAATTGGGAGTATCGACGCCGATGAAGACTACAAAAATCATGCACCACCTTCAGTGTATTTCTCCTATTGATAACAGTGTTTATGTAGAGCGCGCTCTAGCGGGAGAGGTGGAAATCCGTGTAGTGCTGGATAGGGCCAGTAAGGCACAAAAAGCATGGAGGCGAACTCCCCTCAATGAGCGCATCGCTATTATCGAGCGGGCTGTGGAAATATTTGCCGTTAAGAAAGAGCGTTTGGGGCGGGAGCTGTGTTGGATGATGGGGCGCCCAATCCGTTATGCAGGAGGAGAAATTAACGGGTTTATGGATCGTGCGCAGACCATGGCACAGCTTGCTACTGAAGCCCTCGCTGACATTCAGTTACCTGAGAAGCCGGGTTTTACCCGGTTTATCCGCCGTGAGCCATTAGGGGTCTCCCTGGTAATTGCCCCGTGGAATTACCCTTACCTGACGGCGGTTAATGCAGTGGTGCCGGCATTGCTATCGGGTAATGCAGTTATTTTAAAACACTCGGCACAGACGCCGCTGTGTGCTGAGCGAATGGTGGAGATTTTTCGCGAGGCGGGATTGCCCTACGGTGTTTTTCAGTTTCTTCATTTAAATCATGCTTATACCCAGCGATTAGCCTGTGCGGGGGAAATCCAGCATGCTGCCTTCACCGGCTCGGTTGGCGCTGGCGCGAATCTAGAACGCACAGTTGCCGGTCGATTTATTCAAGTGGGACTTGAACTGGGGGGGAAAGATCCAGCCTATGTTCGCGCCGACGCCGATATTAACCAGGCTGTGGCAGCGGTAGTCGACGGCGCCTATTTTAATTCCGGGCAGTCCTGTTGCGGTATTGAGCGGGCCTATGTGCATGAAGATATTTTTTCTGAGTTTATTTCCCAAACGGTCGACTTACTACGCGACTATCGACTGGGGCGCCCGGATCAAGTGGAGACCACTTTGGGGCCTTTGGTGCGTGCGGAAGCTGCCGATCGGGTTCGCGCGCAGGTGGATGAAGCGATAGCGGAGGGCGCGAAGGTCCACTTGGATGTGAGTGAATTCCCAATGGACAAGCGGGGCACCCAATATATGGCACCGCAACTGTTAACCCGGGTGCGACACCATATGCGAGTGATGCGCGAGGAGACTTTTGGGCCGGTGCTGGGGGTGCAGAAAGTGCATGATGATGGCGAAGCTCTAGAATTTATGAATAACAGCCCATTTGGTCTTACTGCGGCTATTTTTACCCGCGATGAAGATGTAGCAATGGAGATGGGAGGGTATTTAGAGGCCGGCACTGTTTTTTTAAATCGTTGTGATTACCTGGATCCGGAATTGGCCTGGACGGGTGTTAAGCAATCTGGTCGTGGATGTACGCTTTCTAAAATTGGATTTGAGAATTTAACCCGCCCCAAGTCATTTCATTTTAAACATGATGGTTAGCGGGAACGGTTGCCGGATGCAGAAAGTGAAATTGTCTGCCTGTTTTCCGAAAGGTCACAGCCTATTTTGAATATGCAAAAGTGACAGAACGTCAGAGAGGAAATTGTGGATAAATACCATGTCAATTGGAATTATCCCACGACCGTTTGGGTTGGCCCCGGTCGCATTACTGAATTGGCTGAAGCTTGCCTGGAGCTGAATATTCACAAGCCTCTATTAGTTACTGATCCTACAGTCGCCGCATTGCCACTGGTCGATAGTGCGATTAACCCATGCCAACAGGTGGGTCTGGAAGTTAGCGTTTTTTCCAAAATCAAAGGTAATCCCAATGAGATAAATATCGCCGATGGGGTAGCCAAGCTGCGTGAGCAGAAGTGCGATGGGGTCATTGCCTTGGGCGGGGGCTCGGCCCTGGATGCGGGCAAAGCCATTGCCCTTATGGCGGGACAGCAGCACAGTATTTGGGATTTTGAGGATATTGGCGATAACTACAGGCGTGTGGACCCAGAGGGTATTTTACCGCTGATTGCCATTCCCACGACGGCTGGCACAGGTTCTGAAGTTGGCCGGGTTGCGGTAATTACCGATGAGAAAGCACAGGTTAAGAGGCTGATTTTCCATCCGCGCATGATGCCGGACATCGTTATTCTCGATGCTCAATTGACAATGGGGTTGCCGCCAGACCTCACCGCAGCGACGGGAATGGATGCGCTGTCACACAATCTCGAGTCTTTTTACTCCCCTCAATACCATCCTATGGCCGAGGGAATCGCCCTGGAGGGGATGCGCCTGATCAAGGAGTATTTGCCTCGAGCTTATGCTATAGGCGCAGAACTCGAGGCGCGTCAGCAAATGTTGGTAGCTTCCTGTATGGGGGCTACAGCTTTCCAGCGGGGCTTGGGCGCTATCCACGCCCTGGCACATCCATTGGGGGCCCTGTATGACAAGCACCATGGTTTGTTAAATGCGATATTGATGCCCTACGTTCTGATCGCCAACCGTCCAGCCATCCAGGTGCCTATGGGGCATCTGGCACTTTATCTACAACTGGCCGGTAATGAGATGTTTGATAGCGGATTTGATGCGGTACTCAACTGGTTGCTCGGATTGCGCAAACAGCTGGGGATTCCCCACAGCCTGTCGGAGATTGGAATTGATGACACTGATGCCGACAGAGTTGGGAAAATGGCATCGGTGGAGCCTTCCGCTAGTACTAACCCGATGCGTTTTAACGGGATAGAGTATCGGGATATTTTCTTGCGCGCCTGTGAAGGTACCGTCACCCTGTAATAAATTCCTGCGAATAGACGACAGAAGAGAATGTGTTCCATCGACAATCGGTAAAGGACTGAATGATGCGCAGTATTATTGCTCTCTTGTTCCTCTCATTGGCCAGTATTTCCCTGGCTCAGGATTCATCGAATATTCGCACGGCTATTTTTGCAGGAGGGTGTTTCTGGTGCATGGAGCCGCCATTTGACAAGGTCGATGGCGTCCTGGAAACCACCTCAGGATACAGCGGTGGCCATGTCAAAAACCCGACCTATGAACAGGTATCTTCCGGTGGTACGGGGCATGCGGAAGTTGTTCAGGTAAAGTACGATGCGAATAAAGTCAGCTATTCCGACTTACTGAATATTTTTTGGCACAATGTTGACCCTTTTGATTCCGGTGGTCAATTTTGCGATCGCGGTGACCAGTACCGAGCCGAGATTTTTTACGGCAATCAAGAAGAAAAGGTGTTAGCAGGGGAGAGCAAGAAAAAGGTAGAAGCGGAGTTGGGTAAAAAGGTGGTGACACAAATAAAACCCGCTGCAACCTTTTATCCCGCAGAGGCCTACCATCAGGACTATTACCAACGTAATCCCCTGCGTTACAAGTATTATCGCTACCGCTGTGGGCGTGATAAGCGCTTAGAGGAGGTCTGGGGGAAAGCGCCAAGTTAACGGATTGCCTCTCCG
Source organism: Microbulbifer maximicatervae (SeqCode) (assembly GCF_052467225.1). NCBI lineage: Bacteria > Pseudomonadati > Pseudomonadota > Gammaproteobacteria > Cellvibrionales > Microbulbiferaceae > Microbulbifer > Microbulbifer maximicatervae (SeqCode). The sequence goes on from NZ_CP174303.1 coordinate 1,593,876, forward strand.
CAGGGTGAATATGGCACCGAGTCCCACTTTGTTTGACGGGGAAGTCCTGGAAATAATCAATGACTTTCCAGTGCTTTACCGTTATATCCCGGCGGTTAGTACCAATCCGCTAATGGTATTTATTCCAGGCACAGCACATCTAGCGCGTATTTTCTACGGCTATCCCGGTGGCCGCCCAGATGATTTTATAAGTCACTGGGTCAATCGAGCGGGTTTTCCCTTCCTTGCTATTTCTTACCCTATGGAAAATGCGGTTTTTTGCAGTACTCACCCGGAGTTTACAATTCAAGATTGGGGAGATCAGGCTGCAGAAATTATTGCCAAGATTTTGTCTGAATATAACCTTCCAAATTCGGTAGTGGTGTGCGGCTGGAGTATGGGAGGGAAAATCGCTGGGGCTCTAGCGAGGGCGGCCAAAGCCTTGAATTTTTCGATTGAATGCTTTGTGGCTATGGCCGCAGAACCCGCGTTGCCGGGCTTTCTTCCCGAAGCTAATGCCAAAGCCATCGAAATGACAGTTGATGGGATGGCCAGTCGAAAGGGCATATATCCTGCCTTTTTGGCCGCGCTTGATGAGCAAAATGCCTTAAACCAACACACAATTATCCCCAAAGATATCTATCGGGAGGCGTTCCTTGGAGCAATTCCCATCGCACTTATTGGCACTGGGTTAATGTATGATGGGCAAGGGTTTAAGGAAGATCTTTCCAGGGCATTGAAAACGGCAAACACCTTTGACTTCTTGGACTATCCAATTCCCGTTGTTATTCAGAGTGATTCAATGGGGGATTTGGAAAACGTGCTGTGTAATATTGATGATTGGGCATTTATTCGCAATCGAATTCTTGCCAGTAAACTTTTAGGGGGTGCATCTCCAGAGCAGATTCCAAGGGAAAGGTGGGAGCTAGTACAGCTTATTATCCGCTCGTCTTCCGCTTATTTTTCACAGACCGTTACAGGTAACCATTTCTTCTTTGTTGGCGCTATTGGGGCGCGCACTACTGTTGATAGTATCGAAAAGCTTTTGGCCAGGGTGAGAAGTATCCAGTCCTAATAAAGCACTTTTTAATAGCCACATGGTGCTCTGGTTAAGCTGTCAGAGATTTTTAAATTAACATTTTGGTTATTTTACGATCCGCTCTACTTGTTTAAGGCTTACTACTGGGGTGGAAGAAAAGAATCACCATAGGGTCCAAGCGCGGTGTATTCTTCCCTTCTCCCTTTTTAGTAGGCTATGCAGGTTGTAAGGCTTGTTCATGCTGATATTGGGTGAAATAGAGTTTCTCAGAAAGCTCGGTAATAAAATCGATGTTTTCGACCTTGTCGGCCATGCTTTCCATTCGGTCTTCTCCATTTAATGCCCCCCAGATGCTAGCAGCCATGGCACCCAAGGTATCTGTGTCACCACCTAGAGAAAAAATATTAGCTAATACAGACGTTAAAGGAGAGTTTCGATACTTAAGTCCAAAGTAAATGGCGGTGATACAGGACTCTGGCGCGGTAATGCCATTACCCAGCCATTGCTTGATTTGCTGCGGATGTGGGATCTTCTGGTTAAACAGTAGAGTCGCACACTTTTCCAGTTTGCAGCGATATATTTCGGACTTACAGCTTACTTCCAGTTTGTTCAAAATCTCTCTGTTTGAGCGATCTTGCAGGGATTCACAGATGGCGATAGCGATCAAGTATGCTCCCTCGACAGCAACTGGATGGGCGTGGGTGATTTCAGACACCGATTGTACATATTGCTTGAGGCGGTAGTCATTTTGGGGATGGCAGAGGGCAATAATAGGTGCCCTCATGGCGGCCCCATTGCCGATAGAACCGTGCTTAAATTTTTTTCGGTTTAAATCTTGCCAGCGTTTACCATCCCTGACGCCTTTGAGTAGTTTCGCTGCACTGGGACCATACCCTCTGCTCCAGCGATAACTTTGGGCAAATTTTTTGGCTATGTGGTCCTGATCAAGGTAATTATGTTCAAGAAAGGAGGTCGCAATATCAATAGACATCTGCGTGTCATCGGTGTAACGCTTTCTACCCTGTTCGGTTTTCCCGATAATTTTCCAGAGTTGTCTTTCTAGAATGCCGCCTTCGTACGGGGCGCCAAAGGAATCGCCGATGGCTATTCCTTTAAAGCAACCTCTGTATTTACTGAGCTTTATCATTTTTTGATTTCTATACCTTACTCTCAGGGGAAGTCGCTACTAGCTATAAGGACCACTATTAATTGCTGTTATAAGTAACAATTTTATTCTAGAAAACATCTATTGGTAGTTGATGGCCCGCGAGGGGAAGGGTTTTGTTTTAGGTGAGAGCGAGCCGATATTTAAAACTAATCGGCTCGCCACTAAAGTCGCTATATCATTTAATTAATACAGGCATCGTTAGCACTTCCAAAAGTATTTCTAATCCATACATTGCCAGTGCAAGCAGGGTGGTTGTGGTCAGCAAGATCTGCGCCAGCATTATTTTCTGCGGTATTGCCAATGATCAAGTATCCGACTTGCCCCAGTCCCAACATCATAATGCCGTTAACGCCGTTATTATCTGATAGATTGTTGGCAACAATGCCGCCATCCCCACTATCAATTACAATCCCACTCGACATATTGAGAATCGTCTCATTGAATCTGATGAGAGTATTGTCACCAACGATCTTTATTCCTTGGAGACCGTTACTTGATGCAACAGAGTATCTCACACGATTACCGTCACCCATAACGCGTATGCCCATACCCCCATTGCCGCTAGCATCGGAGGCTTCAACAGTATTGCCTGAACTCCAAAGGGCGATTCCTGCAATAGAGTTTGATGAAGCAGTGATATCAAAGATTTGATGGCTGCCATCGCCTTCGGCAGATACGCCATTGTTACAGTTTGTGATAGTGCTTCCACCAACAGTATCCTCAAGGACTCTATCGCTGTCTTTCAATTGAATGCCAATTCCGCTGCCATCGCAGCTGAGGTGGTAACCCGCCATATCGAGTGATCCGCCAGCATCTATCACGAGTGCAGGATGGCTTGCGCAGCCAAGAATATCGCCGGTAAGTGATTCTGCGGTTGTAATGGTATCTCCACAGCTGACAGCTGATGCGACGGCGGAGAGCGATAGTGCTGCAATACCGGATACAGCGAGCAATGATGCTTTTATAGAATTCATATTTCTATTTTTCATATCAAATTTCCCTAATTATCTGAGTAATTAAAAAAGAGAGTGAACACCCAAAGCCATGGAGATTGTGACCTAGGTTTGGGAAAGAACCATAGGAAATTTTTCCTAATTTATTGGGTTTTATTTGATATTTTGGTGATAATAGATTGTTTTTATTCTATTAAAATATTTACTTTTTTATTTTAGGTGGAGGTGCTTAATGCTGGTGCGAAAAATGAAGAAGCCGGCATTATAAAAATAAGCGTTGTTTGGGTGTGCAATGGCTACTTTTTAAGATTTTTTGCGAGAATCTTTACGCAATCTGCCCTCTGTTCGAAAGTTGTATTGGCAAACCCGAGCACCAACCCTGAATCTTCAGTTTTATTGGAATAGAAGAGCGATAGTGGTGTGCTGCCAAATCCGTATTCGCGTAGTTTTTTTGAAAGGGTGATGTCGTCGTGTCCCGGCGTGGATATAACCAAGTGCATACCGGCACTACTGGCAATTAGTCCGGCTGGAGGTGGTATTTCTTCTCGAATAAGCTGACAGAAATGTTCCCATTTCTTCATATAGCTAGAACGCATTTTGCGAAGATGTCGCACAAAATGCCCCTCATCGAGAAAGTCTGCCACGACAGCTTGTGTGACTAAGGGGGAGTGGCCAGATAACATTTCTTTTGCTTGGGTAAATGCCGCTACTGTAGATTTAGGCACCACTAAATAGCCCAATCGTAGGCTGGGTAGTAAGGTCTTACTAAAGCTCCCCATGTAGAACACAGGTGTATTTTCTCCCATGCCCTGGAGTGCCGCGACGGGTTTATGTTGGAATGAAAACTCACTGTCGTAATCATCTTCAATTATCCAGCAGCTCGCCTGTGTCGCCCAATCCAGCAGTTTGATCCGTTCACATGCGGGCATAACACCACCCATTGGGTACTGATGTGTTGGCGTAGTAAAAAGTAACTTGGCTTGGGTTGCACTATTGACCAGCTTATCAACATCCAAGTGCTTATCTTTCAGGTTCGCTGGTACGAGCTTTGCTCCAACAGATTGGAAAGCTACTCGAGCACGGCGATATCCCGGGTTTTCTATATAAACCTTGTCTCCCTGGTTAATCGCGACCAGTGCACATAGATTCAGGGCCTCCTGAGCTCCATTGGTAATAATAATTTGTTCAGCCTTACAGCGAACTCCCCGGGAGTTGCGCAAGTATTCCGTAAGTGCCATACGCAAAGGTAAATAACCTTGGCTTTGCCCGTAACCTGTGAGAGCTAACCTGGATTGGTGGCGGCGGTATAATTTGTTCCAAATAGTGAATGGAAATGCGCTTAGATCCGGTAGGCCGGGGGTGAAGGGGAGAGATTGATCTTCACTTTTCTCACCCCAAGATAATGTCTGTGCAAAATCACCATAGTGAGAAAGTGATGGCAGGTACCTATTCCTCTGTGCTTGCCAACCTTGCCTATGTGTTTTCTTTGTGTAGGCCGGCAATTCGGGAGATACAAATACGCCTTTCCCAGGATGGCTGGTAAGGAAGCCCTCCGCTTTCAGCTGGTCCAGAACTAATGTCACTGTATTGCGGCTGATAGAGAGGAATTCTGCCAACCGGCGCGAGGAGGGGAGCTTGGTACCAGCAGCCAGCCGGCCGTTGCAGATCCAATCTACCAATTGCCGATACAATTGTTCCTGTAGCGGCTGGCCTGATTCGAGAGTTAGGTCTGTAAGTTCGGCGGCACTCAAAACTGGCACCATAAAATAATTAAAACTGGCGCTTATCAGCGTACCAGTAAGATCCTACATTGGCGATATCTATTTCATACCAGAGTGAATTAAAGGAGGTTTTATGAATTTACATTCGCCAATCTCTGATGAATTGCCAACCTCAGCGAAGAGTCGTGTACGTCGTGCTCCCAAGCGTGCCAGTTATCGGCGAGAGGATGTTTATAAGCTTGTCGACGAGCTAAAACTGGGCCATGTCGGATTTATTGAAGACGGTGAAGTCATCATTATTCCTTTAACCGTTTGGCGCCTGGGGGAGTTTTTGTATTTTCACCTGGCTAACAAGAGTCGGCTACAAAAACTATTGGAGGCAGGAGAGCAGGTCTGTATTTCATTTGCCCGTTATGATGAGTGGGTACTGGCCAAGTCAGCCTTTCATCACAGTGCTAATTATCGCTCTGCGGTATTGTTTTGCCGAGGTGAGAGGGTCAAAGAGCAGCGGGAATTTGATGCGGTTTTTAAAGCGATTATTGATGATATAGAGCCGGAGCGCTGGGATCAGGTGCGCCTCCCCAGCCTACAGGAGCGCAAGGGAACAGCTTTGATGCGCCTGACTATAGAGGAGGGGGCTTTCAAAAGCCGAACTGGCGCGCCATCCGATAATAAAGAGGATTTGGCTCTGCCTGTGTGGAGCGGGGTCAAGCCTGTGTGCCCGTTTCGCTAGTGCTCAATTTAGCAAAGTAAAGGGAGCCTTATAGGGCCTCTGCCACTACTTTTAATGCGATTTGAATGATCTCCTGCTGGCCGGCTTCAATATCGGGGATAACACCCTGTCCTTCCCAATTGGGGCGGCTGCCGGCAATCGTAGAAACCGGGCGTTTATCTGGGATACCGATTTCAAAGCCATAGGGGAGGGATTTGGGGGACTCCATCATATGTGCCCCACCGGCGCTGGCATTACCGACAATCGTGGCTCGGCCCAGCTGTTGTAGTGCGAAGGCGGTACTCTCAGATGCAGAGAAGGATCTCCCATCAATCAGAATGACCATTGGTCTGTCACTCCCATAGGTGGGCCAGGGTTGAGGTGAAATACGTTTCGGTATTTCTCTCCCCTTGCGGCTTTCAATAACAAAGGGAAAGGGAGAATGGGGGTCAATAAATGACTGCAGAACAGCATTGGCGGTTTCTTCGTCTCCGCCGCCATTACTGCGTAAATCGAGTATTAGGCCCTCGCTGTGGCGAAGCAGGGTGAAAGCCGCAGCGAGGGTTTGGTGGGCATTTTTATAGGTGTGGAAAGAAGAGAGAGAAAGGTAGCCAATGTTACCGGGAAGAATCTCAATTTTCTTAACGCCGTAGTTATTGCTGGGCGCTTCAGCCTGCCACTGTTCAATCCAATTGTGGGCTTCTTTTTGGTTATCTATATGCTCTATATAGAAATGCTTATCACCGGAAAGGGTGCGAATTTCTTTGGTAAGTGCGCTGGCTAATTGTTGGTAGTCACTACAAAGATGATTAAAGTGTTTGGATTCTGCCAGGCTATTGAGTTGAGCGGATAGCGCCTGTCCTTTTTCCTCCAATATATAGTGCTTCTGAATAGCTACTGCAGCAGCTTTAATAACCGGGCCTGTCTCAAACTGGCAGGAACTCATTGCGCCGGAACTTGCCGCGAGAGACATGGAAAAAAAACTGATTAATACCGCTAAACTCATCTTGAGTTGGCGTTTCATATTTATGTAGCCTCTATTGATAGATTTTCTTGTATCCGCTCTAAATAAGGACGTTTCTCTAAAGCTTGAATTGCTTGATTGAGCAGCTCTGATAGTTCTGTCGGTAATTCGCTATTGAGGGACTGCTCAGCTTCCAGAGTTGCTATCCACTGCTGTTTTAACTTGGGTATCAACGCACTGCCTTTGCGGGTCAAGCGTATTTTGCGCTGGCGAGCATCCTCTCCAGAAGAGGTCTGTACCAGCCCTTGCTTAATCATGTCTTTTACAGTTTGACTCACTGCGGGCTGGGAAATGTGGGTGCTCGCTACCACCTCACTAATGGTGATATCTCTCTTGTGGATAAGTGCACGCATTATCGGGGTGTAGCGGGGTTTGTAATTCTCCAGGCCACAGGCCCTATAGCTCTCTGCTACATCGCCATCCAGTAATTCCAGAATGTGACGAAGCTGAGTCCCCAGTTGGCTGTATTTCATAAAAGCTGTTCCATAAGCACTTATATAAGTGATTATATAACTTTTGGCGAACTTTTCAAGCTTCTTTGCCGCTATTCATCACCCCGTACAAATTCTTTGGCGCTTTTTTTGCATTGTGTGGCGAGTTTGGCGGGTTCTGTGTGAAATGGATTTTTGAACAAAGAGCTGAAATTTAAATTTCATATTTCATTCATCGAACTTTAGGAATTAACCGCCAATCTTTGCGCCGCGTGATCTGTGTCAGGTACGAGTGAAGAGAACATTATGAAAGAGATTGGCTTGGCTGCCCTTGCAGCCCTGGGGTTACCATTTTTGGCTGAAGAGGTCCAAGCCAGCGACCTCATTATTTCTGAATATATCGAGGGCAGTAGCAACAATAAGGCCCTTGAAATTTACAATGGCACGGGTGCAGCGGTTGACCTCAGTAGCTACAGCATTGAACTTTACTTCAATGGCTCCTCTGCGGCGGCTTCAATCATCGCCCTAAGTGGCAGCTTGGCAGACGGCGATGTTTACGTATTCGCCCACGCCAGTGCTGACTCCTCAATCCTGTCAGTAGCCGATAAGATTTATACCAGCGGCCTGTTTAATGGGGATGATGCGGTTGCCCTGAGTGGCCCCAATGGATATGTGGATGTTATCGGCCAGATCGGTGTTGATCCCGGTAGCCAATGGGGCGATAGCAGTCTGGGTACCCAGAACCAAACCTTAACTCGCAACTGGAGTGTGAGTGAAGGTCGTGTTGATGGCAGCACGGATTTTGACCCTGCTGCGCAGTGGTCCAGCTTGGGCCAGGACGACTTTTCCAACCTCGGTTGGCACAGCGAAGACGGCACTGGTGGCGGAGATGACGGCGGTGATGACGATGTTGTTCTCGGCGATTGCGGAGATACTTCTACGTTAATCAGCCAGGTTCAGGGTGATGAGTTTGAAAGCGCTCTGGAGAATGAGCGCCACGAAATTGAAGCCGTTGTTGTTGGTGATTTCCAAGATACCAGCACCGGCCTTTCCGGCTTCTTCCTGCAAGAGGAAGACAGTGATCAGGATGGCCAGATCAATACCTCTGAGGGACTGTTTGTACACGACAAAGGCTTCGGTGTAGATGTGCAAGTCGGGGATTTGGTTCGTGTCGGTGGTGTGGTTACTGAATACTATGACTTTACCGAGTTAGATGAGGTAGATGGCGTTACGGTTTGCGGTAGCGGCTACAGTGTGACTGCCGAGGAAGTCTCCCTGCCGTTTAGTTCTGCTGAAGAGCAGGAGCAATACGAGGGGATGTTGGTTGAGTTCCCGCAAGCCCTGATGGTGAATGACCACTATAACCTGGGGCGCTATGGTGAAGTCACCCTGGCCAATGGCCGTCTCTATATTCCCACCCACAACAATGAGCCTGGGGTTGCAGCCGTAGCACAGGAAAGTGCAAACGATCTTAATAGGATTGTGTTGGACGATGGTTCCAGTGTGCAGAACCCGGAAGCGGTGCCATACCCGGTCTCTGGCCTCAGTGCCAGTAATACCTTACGCAATGGTGATACGGTAGAGGGATTGCGCGGTGTAATGGGGTATAGCTACAGCGCCTACCGAGTACATCCCGTGGAGGCGCCAGAATTTGTTGCTGCCAACCTGCGTGAAAGCGCTCCACAATTACCGGGTAAGGGCAGTTTAAAGATCGCCAGCTTTAATGTTCTGAATTATTTTAATGGCGATGGTTATGGCGGCGGTTTCCCTACTTCCCGTGGGGCTGATACTGAAGAAGAATTCCTGCGCCAGAGAAATAAAATTATCTCCGCTATTTTAGACCTGGATGCCGATGTAGTTGGCTTAATGGAAATTGAGAACGATGGCTACGGTTCAGAAAGTGCTATTCAGGATTTAATTAATGGCCTTAACACGGCTACTGGCAGTGAAAACTATCAATTTATTAATCCAGACCTGACTCAACTGGGCACCGATGAAATTTCTGTGGGGCTGATTTATCGCAGCGATCGGGTAATGCCTGTAGGCGCTGCTGCGACAACTGATAGCTATCCCTTTGATGACGGTAACCGCCAACCACTGCTACAAGCTTTTGCCGAACTATCAAGTGGTGAAGAGCTGGCCGTGGTGGTCAATCACTTCAAATCAAAGGGAAGTTGTCCTGACGATGGCAGTTTGAACGATGATCTGGGTGATGGACAGGGCTGCTGGAACTCGCTGCGCACCGAAGCCGCAGATGCCCTGGTTTCATGGATTGACTCTGACCCGACAGGTAGCGGCACCGATCGTGTTCTGGTGCTCGGTGACCTCAATAGCTACGCCCGTGAAAACCCAATTAGCACTCTAAAGGACGCTGGCTACGCTGATTTGTTGGAGGTTTTCGGTGAAGGAGAAGCCTACTCCTATGTCTACAGCGGTGAGTCCGGTTACTTGGATCACGCCCTCGCCAGTGAATCACTGGCTCCTTTGGTAACAGGTGCGGCCGATTGGCATATCAATGCCGACGAGCCTCGGGTGCTGGATTACAACATCGAGAATAAAACTGATGAGCAGGTGGAGAGTTTCTACTCGGCTGATGCATTCCGCGCTTCAGATCACGATCCGCTTGTGGTTGAGCTGGATCTGGGGGCGGATAACCAGGAGCCGGTTGCTGGATTTGAGTGGGGTGTGGAAGGCTTCGAAGTGAACTACTTCGACAGCAGCGTCGATACCGATGGCACTATCGTTAGCTGGGCCTGGGATTTTGGTGATGGCACTACCAGTACTGAGCAAAACCCCCATCATAGCTACGATGCAGCAGGCACTTATTCTGTAATCCTCCAGGTTGAGGACGATCGGGGAGCGGTCTCCACCGTTGAGCAGCTTGTACCAGTTGAGGACATTGTTGATATTCGAGCTGATTTTAAAGTCCACAGCTTCCTGCGCTGGGTGTGGGTTGAAGAGCGCAGTAGTTACGATGGCGACGGCAACCTGATCTATGAGTGGGGCTTTGGCGATGGCACCAGCCGCTCCGGCCCCATGGCACTGCACCGCTATGCCACCGGTGGGAGTTATGAAATTACCCTGACTGTGAAAGATGATCTGGGTAATGAAGATAAAGCCTACCGTGAAATTGAGATTCGCAAGCCGTTTTGGCACTGAGATGGATATCAACAACAATAAATAATTAACTCCACATATTGAACGGTCGGATATTAAGGCAAGAGATATTCGGCCGTTTTCTTTCCTCCCCGCGTTAATTACGTATTTTTCATCTTTACCTCCTTGGGCATATGCCCGAGTGTTTCACTTCCTCGTTTTCATATTGGTAGCCCGGCAAGACTCCATTGCGAGCCATTAAAATCTTTATTATATGGATTATTGGAGGGGAAAGTGTTTGTGCGTGCCCGATCCCTGAATTGGAAAAATACTTAAGTAAAGTGCCTAAGGTGTCTTTCTGGAGTGTCGAGATATCATTGGGGCCTATCGGAGACGTATCAAAATAGATAAATATTTAATACAAGGAGTGTCGTTTTCAGTCAGCGTGTGTTTTATTGCTTCAGGTAAATCAGTTACTAGTGATCAGCGAAGCTATTAAACCACTGGGGGAGACATAGTTTGCAGGCATTTAAGACATTGGAAGGTTTAAGCCTGGAATGGACCGGCACACACTATTCAAAACAAGGTGATTTCCCCGACCTTTCTACCCACACGGTAACCTATGAAACCGCGACACATTGTTACGTTACGGCGTCAGGAAAGTTAGTTGGGGAAGCTTCATATACCTATGAAGCCATGGACGATAGGATGGCGGCGTTGATTTATCGGCCTGATATATATCAGGGGCGAAAAGGTGTGGTGCTTTATGCGATGCTCGATTTTGTACAGATGATGGATCGCGCCATTATTCTCTATCAGGATCGGCCACTAGCGCTGGCAAATGGCAGTTTTCAGGTGGTGAATACTCCGGTGCGACCTACAGCCTGAAAATTGAAAAATAAGGAAAATGGTGAGCTTATGAGAGAGTGCGAGAAAATTAATTATATTGAGTTGCCCTCCAGGGATTTGGGTAAGACAAAAGCATTCTTTACCGAGGCTTTTAATTGGACTTTTACCGATTACGGTCCGGAGTACACCGCTTTTTCAAATGCGGGATTGGACGGTGGCTTTTTCAAGGCAGAGCTGCAGAGCACTACTGAAAATGGATCTGCATTAGTGGTGTTATACAGCCGCGACCTGGAGGGTACCCTGGAGAAGGTCACGCGATGCGGAGCCGAAATAGCCAAGCCAATTTTCCCGTTTCCTGGTGGCAGGCGCTTCCATTTTAGGGAACCTTGCGGCAATGAATTTGCGGTTTGGTCTGATGTGGGGTCTGCGTAGAGGCGTTTACAGAAAAAAGCCCCCGATTTTACTCGGAGGCTTTTGGGAGACTGGCAACCGTTTCTATTAAGCTTCGAAATCGGTACCCAGCTTCTTTTCCACCAGCTGCTTTTTCAGGGTGGCGTACTGGGGAATGCCATTTTTGTAAGGAGGGTAATCCTCGCCTTGAATTAATGGCAGCAGGTACTTGCGTCCCTCTTCAGTAATTCCAAAGCCGTCTTCGCTGATATATTCGCGCGGCATAAATTTTTCTACGTTGGCGACTTCAGACAGTGGCGCCTCTGCGATGGACCAGCTGTACTCTTCACCTTCTGCGCGAATAATGGCAGGCATAATGGCATTTTTGCCTGCTGCAGCCATTTCCACTGCGGCGCGACCTACGGCGTAGGCTTGCTCAACGTCGGTAGCAGAAGCGATATGGCGGGCGGCGCGCTGGAGGTAATCTGCCAGGGCCCAGTGGTACTTCAGGCCGAGTTCGCTTTTGACCATGTTGGCCAGGGTCGGTGCAACACCGCCCAACTGCTTGTGGCCAAAGGCGTCGGTGGTGCCGGCATCGGCAAGGAAGGTGCCGTCGCCGTACTGGGCGCCTTCGGAGGCGACGATAACGCAGTAGCCTTTCTCGTCTACGGTCTTTTGTACCTTGGCGAGGAACTTCTCTTTATCGAAAGCGATTTCCGGGAACAGGATAATGTGGGGTGCATCGCCTTCCTGTTCCTGGGCCAGAGCGCCGGCAGCGGCAATCCAGCCCGCGTGACGGCCCATCACCTCGAGAATAAATACCTTGGTGGAAGTAGCGCACATGGAGGCCACGTCCATGGCCGCTTCCTTGGTGGAAACGGCAACATATTTGGCAACGGAGCCAAAGCCCGGGCAGTTGTCGGTCAGGGGCAGGTCGTTATCTACAGTTTTGGGAATATGGATGGCCTGGATTGGATAACCCATGGTCTCGGACAGCTGGGATACTTTCAGGCAGGTGTCTGCTGAGTCGCCACCACCGTTGTAAAAAAAGTAGCCAATATTGTGCGCTTTGAAGACTTCGATCAGGCGCTCGTATTCTGCGCGGTTCTCTTCCAGACTCTTCAGCTTATAGCGGCAGGAACCAAAGGCACCGGAGGGGGTGTGGCGCAGTGCAGCAATATCCTCTGCGCTCTCTTGGCTCACGTCGATCAGCTCCTCGCGCAGCGCGCCGAGAATACCGTTTAGCCCTGCGTAGACATTGCCAATCTGGTCCGGGTTTTCACGCGCAGCTTCAATTACGCCGCAGGCGGATGCGTTGATCACGGCGGTAACGCCACCGGACTGCGCATAAAAGGCGTTCTTTTTCGACATGGTTATCCTGTGCTTATAGAGATATAGAGAAGTATCCCGATCCGGTAGTCCGCCTCGCATCTAGTTTTAAACATTTGTGCCAGTGGGGATAACCGGGAGCTCGTATCGGGTGTCGACCCTTTCGGGAAAATTCCTACCACCGTACCGGGGATGAGGCCGACCAATGCGGGGGCGGAGTCTAATGGAATAGCGAGTAAATTGCATGGTAACTGGGGTATTTGGCAATTACTGGCCCGAATTGCCGTGTTAAGCTTGCGCCGCAACCCGTAGGAGTACATTTTTCCGCTATGCATATTCATATTCTAGGTATTTGCGGCACATTTATGGGCAGTTTGGCCCAACTGGCGGTGGCGGAAGGGCACCGCGTAACCGGCAGTGACGCCAATGTTTATCCACCTATGAGCACCCAGTTGCAACAGGCGGGTATCCAAATTACCGAGGGCTATGATCCCGCACAGCTGGAGCCCGTCCCGGACCTGGTGATTATTGGTAATGCCATGTCCCGGGGAAATCCGGCGGTAGAGGCGGTGTTGGAAAAAGGGTTGGCTTACACCTCTGGCGCCCAGTGGTTGTGCGATCATTTCCTGGGTGGCCGCTGGGTATTGGCGGTTTCCGGAACCCACGGTAAAACCACCACCGCCAGTATGCTGGCCTGGATTTTGGAAGCGGCAGATATGCAGCCCGGCTTCCTGATTGGTGGAGTTCCGGCTAATTTTGGTGTCTCTGCTCGTTTGGGAGAGTCTCCCTTCTTTATTGTCGAGGCGGATGAGTATGACACTGCCTTTTTCGACAAGCGTTCCAAGTTTGTGCACTACCGCCCGCGCACGGTGATTATCAACAATCTCGAATTTGACCACGCAGATATCTTTGAGGACCTGGCGGCAATCCAGAAACAATTCCATCACCTGGTACGAACTGTGCCTGCTAGCGGCCTGATAGTGGCCTCTGCCGAAGAGAATGTAGAGCAGGTGCTTGATAAAGGCTGCTGGAGTGAAGTGCAGCGGGTTGGCAGCGAGTCTGCCGAAGGTGTGCGAGTGGGTGATTGGTGCGCAGTGGATATTGCCGCCGATGGCAGCAGTTTTACGGTTCAGTTCAAAGGCGAAGCTGTGGCGCGGGTCGAGTGGGACCTGACCGGGCAGCACAATGTGCAAAATGGCCTCGCGGCTATGGCTGCGGCGCGGCATGTGGGTGTCACCCCAGATTTGAGTGCGGCAGCTCTGGCACGCTTCCAGGGGGTTAAACGCCGTATGGAGTGCCTGGGAGAAGTGGCCGGCATCCGTGTTTACGATGATTTTGCCCATCACCCTACCGCGATTGAATCCACCCTCAATGGTCTGCGGGCGAAGGTAGGGGAGGATAAAATCATTGCCCTGATTGAACCGCGTTCCAATACCATGCGTATGGGAGTGCACCAGGGCAAGCTGGCCGACTCCTGCTCCGGAGCCGATATGGTGCTCTGGTATCAGCCTGAGGGAGTTAACTGGTCCCTGGAAGACGTCGCCCACCACTCATCGGTGCCGGCCAAAACTTTTGATTCGATTGAAGATGGTGTGGAATCTGTGTTGCAGCTAGCCGATTCCGGTAGCCATATCGTAGTGATGAGCAACGGCGGCTTTGGCGGTATCCACCAGCGCCTTATCGGTGCCCTGGAACAGAAATACGATCTCTAAGTCAGAAGACTAATGTTTCCTGCGCAGTCCTATGCTCGCAGGGCTTAATAAGGTATCGACTTTGCATCAATCCTCTTTCGAAAAGACCGTGACCCTGGCTATGACCGGGGCCTCCGGCGCTCAGTATGGTTTGCGCCTGTTGCAATGCCTGCTGGCATCGAATGTGCGCGTGTGGTTGCTGTTGTCTGAGGCGGCTCAGGTGGTCATCAACACCGAAACTGATATGCAGTTGCCGGAGGGCGATGAGCGCGAGTTGCAGAATTTCCTCGCCGATCGTTTTGCCGCGCAGGAAGGCCAGCTGGCCCTTTTCAGCAAGCGCGATTGGTTTTCCCCGGTGGCTTCTGGAACCGGGGCGCCAGCCAGTATGGTGATCTGCCCGGCAAGTGGTGGCACCTTGTCTGCGGTGGCCTGTGGAGCATCGAACAACCTGATTGAGCGGGCTGCGGATGTAGCCCTGAAAGAGCGCCGCCAGCTCATTCTGGTTCCCCGCGAGGCGCCTTACTCAGAGATTCACCTGGAAAATATGCTGAAACTCACCCGCATGGGGGCCATGATCCTGCCGGCCAGCCCTGGCTTTTACCAGAGGCCCAGTTCGGTGGAAGATATTGTGGACTTCGTGGTGGCGCGGTTGCTCGACCAGTTGGGCATCGAGCAGAAGCTGTTGCCCAGCTGGGGAGAGCAGGATGGGCAATGAGATAAAACCGAGTATTACGATTCACTACTGTGTGCAGTGCAACTGGATGTTGCGAGCCACCTGGATGGCCCAGGAATTGCTGCACACTTTCGCCGATGACCTCAATCAGGTTGCATTGCAACCGGGTACTGGGGGAGTATTCGAGATTCGGATTGGCGAAATTTTGATCTGGGAGCGCAAGCGTGACGGCGGCTTTCCCGGTGCTAAGGAGCTCAAACGTCGCGTCAGGGATACCCTGTTTCCCGAACGCGACCTGGGGCATATCGACAATCCCTGAAAAAAGTTCCAATAAAACGGTGCGGTGGCAAATTTTAGGTTTGCTAATTCATCGCATAGGCGAACAATATGCGCGCCGCAATGCGGCCAGTTTTTAGTTTGGAAAGAAGCGGAAATTTATGCTGTCAGCTTTACAGAAGTCTTATGAATACTTGGTGACCAAGCGGCCCGCTGTGGTGTTGGTGGTTATCGGCCTGTTAACCCTGCTGGCAGCCCTCGGATTGTCCCGCCTGAAGATCGACGCCTCTGCCGATTCCCTCACTCTGGAAGCTGATAAATCCCTGGATTATTTCCGCGAGATTTCCGAGCGCTATGCCAGTGGCGACTTCCTGGTTGTCACTTACCGCTCCAAGACTGGGGACCTGTTCAGTGATGAGTCCCTGGAAACCCTGGGCAAGTTGCGGGATGAATTGGCCAAGGTAGATGGTGTGTCCAGTGTGCAGAGCATTCTCGATGTCCCACTGCTGTACAGCCCCAAGCTGGTTCTCACCGATATCAGCGATGAGGTGCGCACGCTCGCCAGGCCCGATGTCGATCGGGATATGGCCCGGCAAGAGTTCCTCTCAAGCCCGATTTATCGGGAGTTGATCCTGAGCCCGGACGGGCAGACGACCGCCATTCTGGCGAACCTGAAACTGGATAGCCGCGGCATCGAGATGGTGCGCGAGCGGGATGCTTTACGCAGCAAGCGCAATACAGAGGGGCTGACTCCGGAAGAGGCCGTTCGCCTGGAGGAGATCAGCGCGGTCTATCTGGCCCACCGTACTGAGCAAGAGAAAATTGCCCACCAGCGAGTCGATACCGTGCGCGGAATTCTGGCTGGCTACAACGGCGAAGCGGAGCTGTTCCTCGGTGGTGTCACCATGATTACCGCCGATATGATTTCATTTATTAAAAGCGACCTGCTGGTATTCGGTGTGGGGATCCTCGCTTTTATCGTGATTACCCTGTTGCTGATTTTCCGCCAGCCGCGCTGGGTGCTGTTGCCGCTGATGACTTGTGTTACCACTGCGGTGGTGATGCTGGGGCTACTCGGCTGGCTGGATTGGCGACTGACAGTGATCTCGGCCAACTTTGTCGCACTGCTGTTAATTATTACCTTGGCAATTACCATCCACCTGGCGGTGCGCTACCGGGAATATATTGCCCAGAACCCGGATTGGAATCTTGAAAAGCTGGTATTGCAGACAGTGCGCTTTATGGCCAAGCCCTGCCTGTATACCGCACTGACCACCATCGTGGCTTTTGTGTCCCTGGTGGTGAGCGGCATTCGCCCGGTTATCGATTTTGGCTGGATGATGACGATGGGTGTGACTGTGGCTCTGCTGCTGTCGTTCCTTATTATTCCCAGTTTCCTGATGGTGCTGCCGAAGCGTGTGGGCAGTGTGAGTGCAGATAACTCCCACGCATTTACCCTGCAGTTTTCCCGCTTTGCTGAGCGCCACAAGTTTGTGGTGCTAGGTATTTCACTGCTGGCAGCCGTCGTGAGTGTGGTGGGTATATCCCAGCTGAAAGTGGAAAACCGCTTTATCGATTACTTCGATGATTCCACGGAAATTTATCAGGGCATGCTGGTGATTGACCGCCGCTTGGGTGGCACTGTGACCTTGGATATTATTCTGGATCAGCCCGAGGAGCAGGAGGCAGCTTTCGAGGGAGAAGAAGATCCGTTTGCGATGGAAGCAGAGGAAGATCCCTTCGCTGTAGAAGAGGACCCCTTTGCCTCCGATGATCCATTTGGCGGTGAAGAGGAGTCAGTGGAGCAGAGCTACTGGTTTACGGTTGCCGGTTTGGCAAAGCTGGAGCAGCTGCATGATTACCTGGAGGAGCAGCCGGAGATAGGCAAGGTTCAATCTCTGGCGACCCTGTATAAAGTTGCCGTGGATCTGAATGGCGGTCCCCTCAATGACTTTGAGCTGGCGGTGGCCAATACCAGCCTGCCGGCCGAAATTCGCTCTGTCCTGGTAGACCCCTATTTATCTGTGGAGAACAACCAGGCTCGTATCACCCTGCGGGTGATGGAGACAGACCCCACCCTGCGTCGCGATGAGCTGATCCAGCGTATCTACAACTACGCTCACAATGAGATGGGCATAGCTCCAGAGAATGTTCATCAGACCGGCCTGTTGGTTCTGTACAACAATATGTTACAGAGCCTGTTTAAATCCCAGATCCTGACCCTGGGTGCCGTCTTTGTCGGAATCCTGCTGATGTTCCTGGTGCTATTCCGCTCTCTGTGGATTGCTCTGATTGCACTGGTGCCAAATATGCTGGCGGCCTGTGTGGTACTTGGTGGTATGGGGCTCGCGGGTATTCCGCTGGATATGATGACCATCACTATCGCCGCGATTACCGTGGGTATCGGGGTGGATCACGCGATTCACTACCTGTATCGCTTCCGCGCGGAGTTTGCCAAAGATGGCAATTACCTGGCGACCATGCACCGTAGCCATGCAACGATTGGCCGTGCCATGTTCTACACGGCGATCACGATTATTGTCGGTTTCTCAATTTTGGCGCTGTCGAAGTTTGTTCCGTCGATCTATTTCGGCCTCCTAACCGCGCTGGCGATGTCCGCCGCACTGTTGGGTTCCCTGACACTTCTGCCCCTGTTGCTGGTGATGTTCAAGCCGCTCGGTCGTCAAAGGCAAGCTGATAAAGTTGAGCCCGAGGCACCGATGCAGGAGGCGCCCAGCGCCTGAATCGAAGAAATTTGAAATATAAAAAAGCCGGGATAACCCCGGCTTTTTTTATGTCTGCTCAACAGTCGGGACTCAGTCCTGGCGGCTGGTAATTTCCAGCAGGTGGTAGCCAAACTGGGTTTTGACTGGGCCATGCACCTTGTGCAGCTCTTCGGAAAATACGACCTTGTCAAATTCGGGAACCATCATTCCCTTGCTGAAAGAGCCCAGGTCACCGCCGGAACGGCTAGAGGGGCACTGGGAGTACTGCTCGGCAATTTTACCGAAGTCAGCGCCGTTCTCGATTTGCTGTTTCAGGTCCTGGCACTGCTGTTCATTTTCAACCAGGATATGGCGAGCGGTTGCTGTAGGCATGAAAAATCTCCGTTTGGTCAATTTACCGCAGCAGCTTAAAGGCTGGGTGTTGGGCTTGCCAGCGACAATTACCGCAAAGTGGAAAAACTTGCTCCCAATCCAACCGGTTGGCGGTAAAAAGTCTCTTAACCTGCCGCAGAGTTCCCTAGGGCGATGTTATCTTTAGGGTACACAAAAAATAATGAGTGATGACTTTGCAACAGATACCCCTTTTTCCCCTGAGTGTCCCTCTATACCCCGGCGTGACTTTGCCCCTGCGGATTTTTGAGCAGCGCTATATTCACCTTGTCAGTGAGTCCATGAAAACCAATAGCGGCTTCGGCATTGTTTTGATTCGCTCCGGGGGCGAAGTGGGGCGCGCTTCAGTATGGCCTCTCGGTGTTTATGTCGACATCGTGGATTGGGGGCAGGGTGAGGGAGGGCTGCTAAATGTGGAGGTTAAAGGTCGGCGTCGCTTTCGCATTGTCCACACCCGTCGCGCAGAAGATGACCTGCTTCTGGGGGAGGTGGAATGGATACCAGATGAAGATGAAAAGCCGATTCCGGCGGATTGCGATGGTCTTCTGTCGGTATTGGAGGAGTTGAAGGAGCGGGCACAGACGCTATCACTTAAATTTGAGCCGGTGGAGTCTGCGGACTCACTTTCCTGGCAATTGGCTCAGCTTCTGCCATTGGAGGATAAGGTTCGCACCGATCTGCTGGCGGTAGAAGATCCTCTTATGCGACTTGCTACTATCGCCGAGAACCTGGACCGTTGGACGCGGGAATAGCTAGATACAAAGCTGTGCGGCCCGGTAATCGGCACTTTAAACCGGGTCTCGCTGGGTTATACTGCGCGGCCGACCGGATTTTGCACGGAGAGCCAAGTGACCGCCACAGACACCGCTGATCAGCAATCCACTCGCGCCAAGCTCGAACAAATGGGGCGCGCCGCCCGTACCGCCGCCAAACAGATAGCTGCCGCGGATACCTCCACCAAGAATAATGCTCTCAAAGCCATCGCTGCCCAACTGGAGACTCAGCGGGTGTCTCTACTGAAGGCCAATGCATTGGATATGCAGGCGGGTCGCGAGCGCGGCTTAGATGCGGCTCTTCTGGATCGTCTGGAGCTTAACGATGCCCGCATCGATGGCATGATCGAGGGCTTGGTGCAGGTGGCAGAGCTGCCCGACCCGGTGGGAGAAGTTGAAGATTTACGCTATCGCCCCAGCGGTATTCAAGTGGGCAAAATACGTGTGCCCCTAGGGGTGGTGGGCATTATTTATGAGTCCAGGCCCAATGTGACCATTGATGCAGCGAGCCTGTGCTTAAAATCCGGCAATGCCACAATTTTGCGTGGAGGCAGTGAAGCGCTGCACTCGAACAAGGCAATTGCCACCTGTATTACCGCTGGCTTGCGAGAAGCGGGTTTACCGGAAACGGCGGTGCAGGTTGTCGATACCACCGATCGAGCAGCGGTGGGTGCCCTGATTACTATGCCGGAATATGTGGATGTGATTGTACCCAGGGGTGGAACCGGCCTGATTGAAAGGGTCAGTCGCGAAGCCCGGGTGCCGGTGATCAAACACCTACACGGTGTTTGTCATGTGTATATCGATGATCGGGCTGACCTGGACAAAGCTTTCGATATCGCCCTCAATGCCAAGACCCATCGCTATGGTGTTTGTAACGCCATGGAAACACTTTTAGTTGCCGAGATGGTTGCGGCGGATATACTGCCGCGCTTGGCTGGTGCCTACGAAGACAAAGGGGTTGAATTGCGCGGTTGTGACCGGACCCGTGAAATCATTGCTCACTGTGTAGCGGCGACAGAAGATGACTGGAGTGAGGAATACCTTGCCCCGGTTCTCGCTGTGCGTGTTGTTGCGGATATGGAAGCGGCTATGGACCATATTGCCTGTTACGGATCCGGCCACACCGAGGCAATTGTCACCCAGGATTACAGTCGCAGCCGCCGTTTTATGAGTGCTGTGGATGCCAGCTCAGTGATGATTAATGCCTCAACCCGCTTTGCTGACGGTTTCGAGTACGGCTTGGGGGCGGAAATTGGTATCAGTACTGATAAAATCCACGCCCGCGGCCCGGTTGGCCTGGAAGGGCTCACTTCGCAAAAATGGATTGTGTTCGGAGATGGCCATATCCGGCAATAAGCACTTTTCCCTTTGGGGCAGCGAGTGCGGGGGGTACGAGAAATAATTGTGGCGAGCAAAAGGCATAAGTTGGCCCTGTTTGGCGGAACCTTTGATCCGATTCATCTCGGCCATTTGCGCATGGCGCTGGAGCTGCGCCAGGTGCTCGAATTTGATGAAATGCGCCTGCTACCCAGCCACCAGCCTGCCCACCGGCAGACGCCAGGTGTATCGTCCCGCCAGCGTAGCGAAATGCTGGCTCTGGCGCTTGAGGGGTGTGATGAGCTCACCCTGGATGAGCGAGAACTCCATCGTGGCGGAGCTACTTATACGGTAGATACCCTGGAGGAGCTGCGCAGTGAACTGGGAGGTGAAGCCTCCATCAGTTTCTGCATGGGATTGGACTCCCTATTGAGTCTGCACCGCTGGCACCGCTGGGAGCGCCTCTTGGAGCTGGCACATCTGGTGGTGGTAACAAGGCCGGGCTGGCACCTGCCAGATCGCGATAGCGAAGAGCATGGCCCTCTGGCAGAACTGCTGGAGAATCATCGGGGCACGGTTGCAGGCTTGCATACACGAGCATGTGGTTGCCTGCTGTTGCGGGAGCAGACCATGTTGCCAATTTCCGCGACGCAAATTCGCGAATTAATTAAAAGTGGCCAGTCGCCACGCTATTTACTGCCCGCAACTGTGTTGCAGTACATAGAAGATCATCGACTTTATACAGAGGTTGCTTCAGGCGACCCGCAATGAATCAAGGTGTTATGACAAATATTAAAGATATCGCTCTCAATGCGCTGGAAGATTTGAAAGGTAAGGATATTGTTTCCCTGGATGTTTCCGGGCTTTCAGATGTAATGGACAATCTGCTGATCTGTACTGGTACTTCCAGCCGCCAGGTTAAGTCCCTGGCAGAGAACGTTGTAGACGAGCTGAAAAAAGAAGGTATTCGCCCCATTGGTGTTGAAGGTGTTGACCAGGGCGAGTGGGTATTAGTCGACTACGGTGACTTGGTTGTTCACGTGATGCTCGCAGATGTTCGCGGTTTCTACGATCTGGAAAAACTCTGGTCTATGACTCCGAATACCCGTGACGATGCCGATGGCAGTGATCCGCACCAGGGTTAATTGCTGTGAAAATCCGCATTCTTGCCGCCGGTGGAAAAATGCCGGCTTGGGTGCAGGAGGGCTACGCCGAGTACGCTAAGCGCCTGCCCCGGGAAATTGCTCTGGAAATGGTGGAAATTCCACTCGGCCAACGAGGCCAAAAGAGCTCTGCAGCCCTGATTGAAAAAGCGCGAAAAAAAGAGGGCGAGGCGATGCTCGCCGCTTTGGGACCGCGGGACCACGTGGTAGCGCTCGATGTGAAAGGCAAGCCCTGGAGTACCGAGCAGTTGTCGGCGCAATTAAGTGATTGGCAAATGCTTGGGGAAAATATCAGCCTGTTAATTGGCGGGCCCGACGGTTTATCCGAAGACTGCCTCGCCCGTGCGCGCCAGCGCTGGTCTCTGTCCCCACTGACCTTGCCACACCCGCTGGTGAGGGTGGTTCTGGCTGAACAAATTTATCGCGCCTGGACATTATTGGCCGGCCATCCCTACCACAAATAAAATATTTGCGATAAGTCGCGGAGAGATTTGCCGACTCGGTTCTCTCTCCTGACTCGCCCTGTGTTAATGTAGGGAATTAGATTTTTTGCACGCCAGTCAAAAACCATCGAATAAATTCTGATGCCGCACGATTACCATCTCAAGGACCCCCATACCGAGCAGCGATTGTTTCGCAATCGTATGTTGGTGGCGCTTGTGGGGGTTATCTTTTTATTGGGTGTTCTCGTAGCGCGTTTCTACAACCTCCAGGTGGTTAATTACGAAGACTACCGCACTCAATCTGATGAGAACCGTATCCAGGTGCGCCCGGTCGCGCCGACCCGTGGATTGATCTACGACCGCAACGGCATTTTGCTAGCCGATAACCGCGCCAGTTATAACTTGTCGATTGTTCGCGAGCGCGTGCGCGATATGGATGCCACTTTAGAGCTGATCGGTAACCTGGTGCGACTCGATGAAAATGATGTCACCAAGTTCCAAAAACGCCTCAAGCGCCGGCGCCCCTATGAGCCAGTGCCTCTCCGGTTTCGATTGAACGAAGATGAAATCGCACGGATCAGTGTTAATCAATTCCGTATGCCTGGGGTGTCAGTGGAGGCGGAGTTGGTGCGCTACTACTCCCTTGGGGATTTATTTGCCCACAGTGTGGGCTATGTGGGGCGAATCAGTGACCGGGACCTGAGTAACTTTACCGAGGGTGATGTGCGCCGCTATCGCGGTACCCGCAGCATCGGTAAGGTTGGGTTGGAACGCTCCTACGAGGACCTCCTGCTCGGAGAGGTCGGCTATGAAAATGTTGAAATTAATGCTCGTGGCCGGGTTTTACGAGTACTGGAGCGCCAGGACCCCAAACCGGGCTCGGATCTGGTGCTCAACCTGGATGCTCAACTGCAACAAGTCGCCTCTGATGCCCTGGGAGATCGCCGCGGTGCAGTAGTTGCGATCGATGTAAATAGCGGTGGCGTGTTGGCGTTTGTCAGCAAGCCGTCCTTCGACCCCAACTTGTTTGTGACCGGCATCAGCTTTGCCGACTATCGCGCCCTCAGCGATTCCCTCGATGTGCCCCTGTTTAATCGGGCGGTGCAGGGTCAGTATCCACCGGGTTCCACTTTAAAGCCGTTGATGGGGCTGGGTGGACTCCAGGCGGGCATTATTACCCGAGAGAGTACAGTCAAGGACCCCGGCTTTTACAAGCTGCCCAACGATCCGCGCATCTACCGCGACCACGTGCGCTGGGGGCACGGTGAGAAAGTGGATCTGATACAGGCCATGGCGCAGAGCTGTGACGTCTACTTTTGGGATATGGCGCACCGCTGGGATATCGATGATATGCACAGCATCGCCTCTCATTTTGGCTTGGGCAGCAAGACCGGAATTGATCTGCCCATGGAACGCTCCGGGTTGTTTCCCTCTAGAGATTGGAAGCGCGGCGCCCGCGGAATGCCCTGGTTCCCCGGTGACAGTTTGAATGCGGTGCTGGGGCAGGGGTTTGTGTTGGCGACGCCACTGCAGCTTGCAGTAATGACTGCCACGATTGCCAATCGCGGCACCCACTACCGCCCGCAGATGGTCAAGTCGATCAACGGGGTGGAGCAACCTCCCGAGATACTGCACAACCTCGAGGCCCGCCCTGATCACTGGGATTTGGTATTCGAGGGAATGGAGGCTGTAGTCAACCACCGTACCGGTACCGGGAAACGGGCAGGTAAAGATCTGGATTTCCGCGTGGCGGGTAAGTCCGGTACCGCTCAGGTGGTCGGCATTGCCCAGGGGGAGCGCTATGACTCAGAGGCCCTGCAAGAGCGCCACCGAGACCACGCCCTGTTTGTGGCTTTCGCGCCTGTGGATAACCCCCGTATCGCTGTTTCGGTACTAGTCGAGAATGGCGAGGGCGGCGGCAAGGTTGCTGCTCCGGTGGCAAGAGAGCTATTTGCGGAGTGGATGTCACGCCCGCAGTTGGAACCGCAAAAGACGGCGGATACCACTTATTTGAGCGAGGGGGCTGGCAATGGCTAGTCGCGATTTCTCCCACCGTTTGTCAGATGCCCACGGCAGTCTGCGCAAGCCGGTCAGTCTCTCACGCCGCCTGCATATTGATATACCGCTACTGGTGCTGTTGTTGGTGTTGGCCGCTGTAGGACTTGGAGTGCTGTACAGCGCTTCTGGCGGTGATATGAACTATGTGCGGCGCCAGTCAATTTTTATGTGCGTGGCCTTTGTGGGCATGTTTATCGTTGCGCAAATCCCCCTGGATTTTTATCGGCGCTGGTCCCCCTGGGCCTATTTGGCCGGTTGTGCGCTATTGGTTGGGGTATTGTTCTTTGGTACCAAGGCGATGGGGGCACAGCGCTGGCTGGAGATAGGCGGGTTTCGCTTCCAGCCATCGGAAGTGATGAAGCTCGGTGTCCCCATGGCAGTGGCAGCTTACCTGCATCAACGCCGTTTGCCGCCATCACTGACCACAGTGATTGGAGCTTTGGCAATTGTGGCGATTCCCGCAGCTCTTATCGTACGGCAACCGGATTTGGGGACTTCGATCCTGATTGCGGCGTCCGGTCTTTTTGCCCTGTATCTAGCGGGGTTGAGTTGGAAGATGATCAGTGCGGCAGCAATGGCGCTGTTGGTTGCTGCCTATCCAATTTGGCACTGGGGGCTCCACGATTACCAGCGGCAGCGAATTTTGACCCTACTCAACCCAGATGATGACCGTTTTGGTGCTGGTTGGAATATATTTAACTCCAAAGCGGCTATCGGCTCCGGTGGTGTTTACGGCAAAGGCTACCTGCAGGGAACCCAGTCACAGCTCGATTTCCTGCCGGAGAGCCATACCGATTTTATTATCGCGGTACTGTCGGAGGAGTGGGGTATGCGCGGCGCCCTGTTGCTGCTTTTGCTATATGTACTGATTATTTCCCGCGGCATTTACATCAGCTTTATGGCCCAGCACGTATTTGGCCGACTGTTGGCGGGGAGTATTACCCTCACTTTTTTTGTCTATGTATTTGTAAACATTGGTATGGTTACAGGATTGTTGCCGGTGGTGGGGGTGCCTTTGCCAGTGATTAGTTACGGCGGGACATCCTTGATTACATTGATGGCCGGATTTGGCTTGTTGATGGCTGTTGGCACTGAGCGGCGCAGAGTTCACTTTTGAGGAGCACTGCATAGGGACAATAACCGGATTTAGAGACGCGAGATGAAGACAGGAGCGGTCGTTTTGAAGTGGACCTCGGGATTATTAATCGGGATGGGACTGGCCCTCGCCGCCTGTGCGCAGGAACCGGGTCACGGAAATAATAAACAAGCGCAAGAATTCGTAGATTATATGGTGGAAGAGCACGATTTTAATCGCGAAGAAATGCAGACTCTGATGCGTGAGGCCAAGCGCAAAGATTCCATCCTAAAGGCGATCAAACGGCCAGCTGAGAAAGCCAAGCCCTGGCACGAATATCGCAAAATGTTTCTTACCCCGCAGAGCATTGCCGGTGGGGTAGACTTTTGGGATCAAAATGCCGAGGCCCTGGCTGAGGCTGAAAAGAAATACGGTGTACCGGCAGAGATGATTGTTGCCATCATCGGAATTGAAACCCGATACGGCGGTAATATGGGCGGCTACCGGGTTTTGGATGCACTTTCCACGCTGGCATTTAACTACCCCCGTCGCTCTGCGTTTTTTACCAAAGAGTTAGAAAACTACCTTCTGCTGACTCGTGAGCAGGATATGGACCCCTTGGCTCTCAAGGGCTCTTATGCTGGGGCTATGGGCTACGGTCAATTCATGCCTTCAAGCTACCGCTCTTATGCGGTGGACTTCAGCGACGATGGCAAGGCGGATATATGGAACAACCCTACTGATGCGATCGGCAGTGTGGCTAACTATTTCGTTAAACATGGATGGAAGCCCGGTGAACCGGTTGCGGTACTGGCCAGCCCCCGCCCGAATGCGGACATGACAATCGTCAACGATACTCTGCAGCCGCAGTGGACCGTTGGAGAATTGGCGGACAAAGGCTTTAACGCTACTAGCCAGGTGGCTCCGGAAATGCCGGCCAATGTTTTCTCCCTGCAAACTGAGCAGGGAAAACAGTATTGGCTCGGCTTGAATAATTTCGCGACTATCACCCGCTATAACCGCAGTCGTCTCTACGCTATGGCCGTCAATGACCTGGCCCAAGAGATCGTTAAAGCGAGAGGCGGCAAGTCTTAAGGCGGCTTCAGTCCCGCAGCTAAATTTAACCCAAATGGAGGGAACCATTTGGGTTTTTAGTGTTCATATTTTTCTATTTTATTTAGCAGTTCCAGATAATAGCGGCTTGGAGACGGCAGCAATAAGTTGTCGCGCGCCGGGGGGATTATGTTTCAGTGCAAAGCGCGTTGGGGAGTGGCCCTGGCGGTCCTGATATTAGCGGCCTGTAGTGGCCCGCAGCCAAAACCACAGAAAACCGAAAACACCAAGCAACCGGACTTTAATAGCATCAAGGATAGTGGCCCTGCTGCTCCGGTAAATATGCAAGCAGCCCCTGAGCCGATCCCTGTCCGCGAGCCGATCGGCGACGCCGGCAATAAATCCCCTTATAAGGTCAACGGTGTCACGTATCGTGTACGCAATGACGTCAAGGGCTATAAAGAGGTGGGGCAGGCTTCCTGGTATGGAACAAAATTCCACGGCCGACGCACGGCAAATGGCGAGGTCTACAATATGTATGCCATGTCTGCTGCCCATAAAACGCTACCACTGCCCAGCTATGCCAAGGTCACCAATCTCGACAATGGCCGCAGTATTATCGTGCGGGTAAACGATCGGGGGCCCTTTGTGCACGGGCGCATCATCGACCTCAGTTATACTGCTGCGCAAAAGCTTGGATACATTGATAAAGGCATTGCTCGGGTTGAGGTAGAGGCTCTGGACCCGGCCGCGTTGCCGGCGGCCAATGAAGTGCTGGCCAATAGTGATGGCACCGCTGGTTTGGCGGAAGATACGACTATCAAGTTGCCCGACAATACCTATCTGCAAGTTGGTGCTTATAGCAGTTCCGCGCAGGCCCAGGAAATTCGCACCCAATTGGCAGCGGCCATTGACTATCCTGTTGCTGTTAGTTCTGTTCAGAGTGGCGGCAAGACTTATTATCGAGTTCGAATTGGCCCACTCACCCAGCAGAGAGCTTTGGCAACAGCGCGGGAAACTGTTGAGCAAAAGCAATTTGGACAGCCACAAGTAGTTTACGAATAGTGTTGTGGGCTCTTGGGTATCAATAGGGAAGGGTGATATCTGCCTTAAATGATTGTGACTGATGCTATCGGTGGCAGTCATTTGAATACCCGTTCACAAAATAGTGCGCATTGACGCGTTTTTTCTTGTATTTTGTAATTTTGTAATGATAGGCGGCGTTTGGTGACAAGCTCTAGTGCCGCTGATTAACCTTGTAGATTTCGTTGCAGGTTAAGCCAACGAAAACGAGGAATGACGAGACATATACCTATGATCACACGGATTATCGCCTGTTCTTTCCTGTTGTTATGTGCGGGCCTGGCCCAGGCGCAATCTCTTATCCCTGCACCGCCTCAATTGGCGGCGAAGTCTTACCTGCTCTTAGATGCCAATACCGGTCAGGTCCTGGTTGAGCACGAGGCGGATACTCCGGTACCGCCGGCAAGCCTAACCAAGATGATGACGGCCTATATCGTTTCTGAGGAGATCCTTAAGGGGAGCATCAAAGAAAACGATATGGTTCGTATCTCTGAAAAGGCCTGGCGCAAGGGTGGCTCCAAGATGTTTGTCAAAGTGGGTGACCAGGTGCCGGTTATCGACTTGATGCGCGGTGTGATTATTCAATCCGGTAACGATGCGAGTATCGCCCTTGCAGAACACGTCTCCGGTAGTGAAGAGGTCTTTGCCGAAGTTATGAACCAGCAGGCAGAGCTGCTGGGAATGGAAGATACTAACTTCGTCAACGCCACTGGCTGGCCTGCAGAGGGGCATGTAACGACTGCCCATGACCTGGGTGTATTGGCGCGCGCGCTGATAATGGACCACCCAGAGCATTACGATATTTATTCCGAGAAGTATTTCAGCTACTCCGGCATTAACCAGCCCAACCGCAACCGTTTGCTGTGGCGCGATTCCTCTGTAGATGGAATTAAGACCGGCCATACGGAAGAAGCAGGGTACTGCCTGGTAGCTTCTGCAATGAAGCGCGGCATGCGCCTGGTTGCTATTGTTGTCGGCACCGACAGTGATGAGAAGCGCGCCTCTGAAACCCAAAAACTGCTCGCCTACGGCTTCCGCTACTACCAAACCCATAAGGTCTATGGTCAGGGTGAAGAGTTGCAGGCGGAGCGTGTCTGGGGCGGTAAAGAGCCCAGCGTGGGTATTGCCGTAGCTAAAGATGTATTCGTTACCATCCCCCGAGGTGGTGAGGAAGGCATTAAAGCTGACCTGATTGTGGATGGTGAGCTGGAAGCGCCTGTGCAGAAGGGCCAGCCAGTGGGTAAAGTTGTTGTGACCCTGGATGGTGAGACTGTCGCCGATGTTAAAGCAGTTGCTGCCGAAGATGTGGAGCGTGCTGGTTTCTTCAAGCGCATGTGGGACTCCATCAAGCGCTTTGTAATGGGCTTTTTTAGCTAATTGCTGATTTAGGGATGGGAATGATTCCCATCCCTGTCCATCCCTCCCCACTCTCTGTCCACTTCCCCTTTTGCTCACTGTCCACTGCTGTTTAGCCGCTGTATAATCGCCGCCCGGCTGTGCCTAAGCTTTTCTCAATATCTAACAGCCCGGCCCCGGAGAGTGGTATGAGTCAAGATCCCAATCAAAAAGCCCCGAAAATTGAATTTCCCTGCGAAGACTACATGGTCAAGGTCGTGCGTGATGCCAATGATGAGGCGCACGAATTTGTACTGGATGTGATGCGTCGCCATGCCCCCGGCCTGGATGAAGAGCGCGTTACCTTGCGTGACAGTAGTACTGGTAAATTCACCTCAATGACTTTCTTTATCCTCGCCACTGGTGAGGAGCAGCTCAAAGCATTATTTGAAGAACTGAAACAGCACCCCGCTGTGCATATGGTGCTCTGATGACCATTGTTCGCGATCTTGCGCGGCGAGATTACAAGAGTGTCTGGCAGGCTATGTCGCGCTATACCGATAGTCGCGATGGCGAAACTGCCGACGAGATCTGGTGTGTAGAGCACGAGCCGGTTTTCACCCAGGGGCAGGCAGGCAAAGCCGAGCACCTGCTGAATACCGGTGATATACCCGTGGTTCAGGTGGATCGTGGGGGACAGGTGACTTATCACGGCCCCGGCCAGTTGGTGGTGTACCCATTGCTGGACCTGCGCAGAGCAAAAATCGGCGTGCGTGATCTGGTCACTGCCCTAGAAACTGCCACGGTGGCAATGCTGGAAACCTTTGGTGTTGCAGCGGCACCCAGGGCCGATGCGCCTGGGGTCTACCTCACTGAAGGCCCACGTGCGGGGAGTAAAATTGCCTCTATCGGATTGCGAGTTCGGCGGGGGTGCAGTTTCCACGGTATCGCCATCAATATCGATATGGATCTGGCTCCATTCCTGCGGATCAACCCCTGTGGCTATGCGGGGATGCAGATGGTGCAGATGGCAGAAATATTGGAACCAACCCCGAGTTGGAGCCAGGTCGCCGAGATTTTTGTACGCGAGCTACTCCACACTCTTCAGTTGCCCGACGCCCAGTGGCAACCCATTGATGAAAAAGTATTTGCGCAGCTGAGCGCAGAACAGCAGGAATTAAGTAATGGCTGATAAACCCGACCTGGTGCCCGTTAAGCGCACTCGCCGCCTCCAGCAGGGGGAGAAACTTCGCGATGGCGATAAGGTAGAGCGTATCCCGGTGAAGGTAATTGCCAGCGATAACCTGCTGCGTAAGCCTGACTGGATTCGCGTAAAGGTTCCCGCTTCAAAAGAAGTGGATCGCATCAAAAATATTCTCCGCTCACAAAAACTGTCAACGGTTTGTGAAGAGGCGAGCTGCCCTAATTTGGGAGAGTGCTTTAGTGGCGGTACCGCGACATTTATGATCATGGGTGAAATCTGTACCCGTCGCTGTCCTTTCTGCGACGTAGGCCACGGTAAGCCCAATCCACTGGACCCGGAAGAGCCTAAGAACCTGGCGGATGCCATTGCTGCAATGAGTTTGCGCTATGTGGTAATCACCTCTGTTGACCGGGATGACTTGCGCGATGGTGGCGCCGAGCATTTTGCCAATTGTATTCGTGAATCGAGAGCGCAATCCCCGAACCTGCAAGTGGAAATTCTCACTCCGGATTTCCGCGGCCGTATGGATGTAGCGCTGGACATTCTGGAGAAAGAAGCTCCGGATGTGTTTAACCACAATTTGGAAACTGTGCCACGCCTGTATAAAGAGTCTCGTCCCGGTGCCAATTACAAGTGGTCTTTAAAGCTGCTGCAGGAATACAAAAAGCGTCGCCCTGACGTACTGACCAAGTCCGGGTTGATGGTTGGCCTGGGTGAGGAGAAAGAGGAAATTTTCCAGGTAATGGACGATATGCGCGAGCATGATATCGATATGCTTACGATCGGCCAGTATCTGCAACCGAGTAAAGAACACTTGCCGGTGCAGCGCTACGTCCACCCGGATGAGTTTGAAGAGTATCGCCGCTACGCCGAGCAAATCGGCTTTAAGCACGCGGCCTGTGGTCCCTTGGTACGCTCTTCTTACCATGCTGATAAGCAGGCTCACGGAGAAAAGGTAGGTTAATACAATTTGTAGGAGAGGGGGGTGTTTTTCACATCCCTCTCCCCATTTCTCCCTCCTCAATCTCGCTTTTAACGCCCAGTTAAACACATCTATTTTTAAATAAAACTGACAATGCTTTCGGTGTTGCGAGCTCTGAAAGTATATTCTTGAATGAGAAATTAAAGTTATTTTCTCTGAAGTATTGAGGCGGCTATTTTCAATATTTAAGAGCTGTTAATGTTCTTAATTAAATTAAGGTTATTGTATTAATTGCCTTAAATGGATTTTAAGTCTCCGCGGCTTTTGTCGTTTTTAGTTTTACCTGGGTGCTCGCACTTGCTAAAAGGAAGCTTTTGTAGTTTTCGGGCTTTTTAAGTTGGGTGTTGCTATTTGTTTTTGCTTGTTGTCTCAGGTTGTTTCTCTGTAACCCTGATATCAAACAAGAAATTGGTGCGGATTATTTTTAAGAAATCAAAAGTAATTTTGAATTACACTCATGTGACACTGTGTACCACAATGCTCTAGTTTTTAGTCCTATTAGTAAGTAGCGCCCTGATAAAAGGGATACTTTTGTTAGACCTGATGTCCCAATTAAGCAGCAAAGAGCCTGCTCCTTTGTGACCAGTCATTCGCATTTTATTGTTGATAACAATAATTGCACTAATAGCTGATCTTCAGTAACTTAAGGTAAAACAATAACTGTCAGAGATTCTGCCTTTTTAGGTGTTTCATCTGCCATATTCATTCGGCGGATCTAGCCAAGCCGGGTAAAAGTCGTTATTTAATGGCTTTACTGCTTAGTTATCTTGGTAACTCCGCTCAGGGTGTGCTGCATATTGGTGCAATCTGCCCGGACAAATGATACTGCTCATAATTAAAAAAAACACAATAATCAGAGAGGACTAGCGATGACCCCGGAAGAAAAGTACGAGAAGGTGAAGGGCCTGCAACCTTTAGAGCTTCTTTATCAGAGGGAGGCGCAGCAGGCTGATACGGTCTTTCTTCGCCAAATGCAGCAGCGGCAATGGAGAGACTATACCTGGGGTGAGGTAATGGATCGGGCTCGCAGGATTGCTGGCTACCTGCGCGCTCAGTACGAGCCCGGTGATCGCATCGCTATTCACGGCAAAAATTGTGCGGACTGGATTATTGTGGATGTGGGTATCATGCTGGCGGGAATGATCAGCGTGCCGCTTTACCCAGGTCAATCTGTCTCCTCAATGACTTATGTTTTACAGCACTCTGAATCGAAATTGCTTTTCTGTGGGGCCACCGACAATAATGCGGCTCTACAGGAAGTTGCTGATATGCTGCCCTCGGTCGCTATCCAGCGCTGTGAGATCCGTTGTGACCAGGATCTGGAAACCCTAATCAAAGAGAGTGAGCGCTTTGAGGAGAGGCCGACTTTTGATCTGGATGATATCTTTACGATCATGTACACCTCTGGAACTACAGGTAATCCAAAAGGGGTTATGCATAGCTGGTCTTCGGTGGTTTTTGTCTCCCCAAATATGATTCGCGGTTATGGAATGGATGAGAATGACCGTGTTCTTTCCTATTTGCCCTTAGCTCATGCTGCAGAGCGGATATTGGTTGAATTCCATTGTTTGTATTCTGGTACCCCAATTCATTTCCCCGAATCTCTGGATACTTTCCTGGAAGATTTAAAGCGCACGCGCCCGACGATGTTCTTCTCGGTTCCTCGTCTTTGGACCAAGTTTAAAGAGGGAATTGATGAAAAAATCCCGCCGTCACTGCAAGAAGTACTGCTACGTATTCCTGGAATCAATACCTGGTTGAGAAAGAAAGTTCGCAATGGTCTGGGGTTGGATGATGCAGAAATATTGGTTAGCGGCGCATCCCCTATTTCCATTGAACTACTGCGGTGGTACCACCGCATGGGAATGAAGGTGGCCGATGGCTACGGTATGACCGAGAATTTTATTTATGGTTGCTTTGCTCCGCCGGGGGAAGATCCTGTGCCGGGGACGGTTGGTAAGCCTTATCACGGCTGTGAAGTTAAGATTTCTGAGGAAGGGGAGATACTCTTTAAGAGCGGTTCCTTGATGAAGGGATACTATCTTGAACCGGAAAAAACTGCGGAGGTAATACGGGACGGTTATTACCACACGGGTGATTCTGGATTTATTGATAAGGACGGCCTGGTACATATCACTGGGCGTATTTCAGAAACCTTCAAAACCAGTAAAGGCAAGTTTATTCAGCCCAGCCGACTCGAAGGATTTTTTGGTAATGAGACAATGCTGGCCCAGCTCTGTGTTCTGGGGCACGGTATGGATCAGCCGGTAATGCTGGTGACTATCTCCGAGTCCGCTGAGAAATTACCACGGGGAGAAGTTAATGAGCATTTGCAGAAGCTACTGACTTCGGTAAATGATAAGTTACCGCAACATGAGCGGATTAAGACCATCTTTATTACCAAGGAAGAGTGGACTCCCCTCAATGAATTCCTAACGCCGACACTAAAGATTAAGCGAAAGGTACTTGAAGCTCATTATCAGCCTTTATTTAAACAACACGTGGATACCAAGGGGATTGTATGGGAGCCTCGCACTGCGGTGAGTGAGGGCTCAAAAGAGGCTTCACTTGAACCTGTGAGTTAATCGCCCCCGATTAATAGAAAAGCCCGGTGAATATTGATCCGGGCTTTTTTATTGGGTTGTTGGTTGCCTAGTTAGTGAGTGTAGCTCTGGCAGTGCTGGGATTTTCCTGTCAGTCCAATTTGAATACTTTCTGCTGAGCACTCGAAGTCATCATTAAATTTACAGTCTTCCATTTTGCAGGCACCAACTCCGGCGGTACGGGAGCTGCTTGTATGACGGGAGTTGGTGAAGAAAGTATCACAGTCGGGATCGGCACCGTCACCAATGGTAATTGCTCTGGCGTGGCAAGCATCATTGGCGTTATAAGCGCATTGGCTGGCGGCACATCGACTGACTTCTGGCATATCGGTTGCGATAATCATGGCAGTCCTCTCCTTAATAGTAAGTTGGAGACTAGACCAGCATGGTTGCATGTCAATGAAAAACCACAGGGTCTGTGTGGTATTTTTATTTTGTTAGAACAGGCAAAGCTGTTATCGCAAATAGTTTTTGGGTGGATAACCTTTATTCCGAATAGGAATTTTTCTCCATTACTTCTTGCTGCCAAGCCAGTAACAATACTGTTTTCGTTTCACCGGGCAGCACAATTTCTTTTTCAGCACTTAAGCCCAGCTTCTTTAATAACTTAATTGAGGGCGTGTTACTGGGTTGTGCAATGGCGAGAATGCGTCGTAGGCCCAATTTCTCTCTCGCGTATTGCATGACAGCTTGTGCCGATTCCAGAGCGAAACCCCGGCCGCGAAAATCAGGTAAAAAGGCAAAACCGATATCGATACCATCCAGTCCTGCGCGTTTGACTAATCCGCAGATTCCTATAGCAGTGCCATCTTTCAAGGACACCTTGTACATACCAAAGCCGTGTTCCCGATACATGGCAACGGGGCCGTTCAGGATAAAATGGTAGGCGTCTTCCTTAGTGCGCACGCCACGATCGCCAATATTTTGTAGGAACGCAGAGTCGTTGAGCAGTGACAGAATTAGGGTACTGTCTTGTTCTGCATTTATCTCTTGGATAATAAGATTGTCAGTCTCCAGCTTAAACATATGAGAATCCCTGTTCTTCCAACGCCAAAATGGAGTGGGAAAGTTTTGGTGTTTGCAGATCAATGCAGATCAATAAGGAGGGGGGAGACTGTGCCCCCTGAAAGGGGGCACAGTGTTGCTTAGAAGCGGTAGGTCAAATTGACAGAAGCAGATTCAGTCGTTGGACGGGAAGCGACAGTCGCGCTAACTGCGATAGCGTCAGCTGCTTGCCAGCGAATACCGGCAATCATACCCATGCCACCGTTGAAGATGCCCTCATCGACACTGGCGTAGCTTGGCATGGCATTCATATTGCCTTCCATGGATTTCACGCCAACCTCAATGGTGTCTTCTTCTGTGCCGTTATTATCTTCGTACCAGATTTCGGCGTAAGCGTTAATGGTATCCCAGCTCTTATTAGCGAAGGCGCCAAAACGCATGTTTCTAATACGGCGTTCTTGGTCGCCGTAGTGCATGCCGAGAGGGTCGAGCTCATTACCGCTCAAGTCGGTATAAGTGAAGCCCTCGATAGCGTCTTCGGTGTAGCCGTCTACATCAGTAGTGACCTTGGTAAAGCTTACAAATGGACCGAACTGGAAGGTCTCACTACTGAGTAGGTTGGCACCGGCTGTAATTCCTAGGGACAAGCTCTCGCCAGACGTATTGCCAGTCAGGTTGCCGTTGTAAGTGTCACCCAGAGCGACAGCGCGGCTGACGTCATCGTAATCTACATCGGTCAGGGTCGCGTTACTTTCGACAAAGAAAATTTCGTAGTGCATACGGCCAAAGACGCTGTAGTTGGTTGAAGTGGAGTCAATAGCAAGCTGTGAATTATCCACATCAATATTGGAGCGGCTCACTGCAAAACCGATTTCCGCATTGTCGCGCACGGCGTAAGTCAGGCCGAGAATATTGGAATAGCCATCTCCCCTGACATTGGCGGTGTAATCGGTATCGTAGTCGACGTTACCCAGGGAGCTACCGGCGAAAACGCCAGTCTGAGCGGTGCGGTAACGAACACTGGCCAGGCTCTCGTCAAGGCTGTTGGTGTGGGTGCGAGTAGCCTGGATTGCGATATCAGGCAGCTGACCGGCAACCTGAGCAGCATTCACGATTGCGGTGTAGTAGTCACCGAGGATTTCCTGACCAATTTGAGTGGGGTGAACACTGTCGTTGAAGATCAGCTTGTCTGCATCGGGGTCGGTGCCGTTAATGCCATAAACGGAGTGCTCAATACAGTCGTTGCCACTGCCGTCGTAACAGAACAGTTGGTTCTCTGAGGAGGATAAACCAAAGATGGTCGGGTTATTAAGGGCGACTTTCAGGATACCTGCTTGGTCAACCATCAGAACGCCGTCGATATCCTTGGCCTTAGCTAACAGTGCTGAGTTGAAGGTTTCAGAAGTTGTACTTGCTTCGAAAAGTATCTCTTCGAAGGCGGTGGCCAGCTTGGCATCCGCATCTTCCTGGGTCATCAGTCCAGCATCAACCGCAGCTTGCAGAGCCTCTGCATTGTCGCTGGAGTAAACGGCTTCATATGCAGCAGCGTAAACGCCAGGAGTTTTGCTGACATCGGGTACATTGGATACGAGGATGTAATTGGCACCTGCATCGGACAGGGCGCCAGCTGCGCTTGCCAGCATAGTTGACGCAACGTCTAGGTCCGCAGTGACTTCTTCGATGGTTGAGGTGCCAGCGACGACATCTTCGAAACCGCTGAGCAAGTCGTTACCACCGCCGTTTACCCAATAAAGAGCGTTGTGATCAGCACTTCCCAGAGTGCTTTCCAGGTAGCCCATTCCCAGTGGGTGTGGGTTGCCCGAGGTTCCAGATGTGGCGATAAGACCAGCAAAGGTGCCTTCGATGGCATCGCTCATAGCGGCGGCCTGGGTCATCAGCTCGGCATAAGTAGCCATATCTCCCTCAGCCTTAGCTGCTTCGGCTTCAGCTACTAGTTGGGCTGCTGTGGCCTGTTGTACTAGCAATTGACCCAACAGTTGGGAGTCTGGATAGCTGGGCGTTAAGCCTTCGTCACCAGTGGTTGGCATCAGGGCGCTTAACAGGTTATGACGGCTCGGGTCAGCTTCCAGGCCATATGCTTGCAGGTAGGCCGCATAGTTGTCGGGGCCGATGATATTCATCAGAACATCAGCAGCTTTATGTCCACCTACGGCCCAGCCTGTACCAGCATTGCTCAATCCAGCAGCAATCTGAGCAGTAACGGAAGCTTCAAGATCCTCTGCACTCAGTGAGGGGTCTACGGTGGGTAGGCAAAAGGAAGATTGCATACCTGCACAAGACGGTGTAACTGCACCCAAGCCGAGATTCTGGGATAAAAGACTAATTGCTACTTCACGATCGTCGCCACCATTGGTGAACACATCGTAGTTGCCAACATCAGTCAGACTGTCACCAAAGGCGATAACTTGGGAAAAGGCGGTGTCTTTAGCAAAAGCTGCTGAGCTTGTCATTGTTGCGAGTGCAATGGCCGCTGCGAGGCTACGCTTGGCGTTGTGCATGGTTTTCTCCTTGTCGCGGTAATCTCACACCCGCGGAGACATCGGGAGCAGTCCAGAGGAAACTACAGGGCGCGAGTCTTTATTGTTCTTTGCTCCAGTACTTCGAGGAAGCTGGGCAATGTTAGCGGATTTGACTGAGACTTGAAAATAAGTCACAAATCATCCCGCGTATTCTGGTCGGCCCTCAGGCCGCTTCACTAGCTTTTATTTGGCTGGCGCAATATTACTTAATGAGGGTTTCCCGGTAAATGAGGTTTACCCCCTGATATCCTCACTTTATAGAAAGCATTTTTCGGTATATTGATTTCTGTCAATGGCGAATTGTATCTGTGTAGTGGGACTGGTTAATAGCTGCACTATTTGGGCAAAATAGTCATAGAGTTTTGTATTTTTAGTAAAACGATGTAGCTCAGGCTTTGGATATTTATGGTTTGTGGAAAAGGTAGGATATCGGTTTCTCAAGATGAGATTGAAATGAGTGCGATACGCGCTCAAGGCGCCGGTGGCCAAAATGTAAATAAAGTTTCCAGTGCAATTCACCTGCGCTTTGATATTCAGGCTTCTTCACTTCCTCAGCTAATTAAAGATGGCCTTTTGAAGCTCAAAGATCGGCGTATTTCTTCAGATGGAGTGGTGATTATCAAGGCCCAGAGGTTTAGGACCCAGGAAAAAAACCGCGCAGATGCCCTAGAGCGATTACAGGAGCTGGTGGATAAAGCCGCATTCAGGCCAAAGTTTCGTGTGGCTACCAAGCCCAGTCGAGGTGCCAAGGAGCGCCGTTTACAAGCAAAAAATCGTCGTTCTCAGGTGAAATCAATGAGGGGTAAGGTAAAAGATCAGCACTAATACAGTTCCCTAGAAAAGGGAAAAATTTTCTCAAAGCTTTACTATCACCCGGCTCCTTAGTACGGATGTTCTAGTTGGTGGGTAGGGCGATATCTCAACTCTAGTGTAATCGAATCATTTGTAGAGCCGACCTATTTTTCTTTTCTCATATGAATTCCTAAGCTACTCACAGAGGGTGGCGTAAACCTGGGAAGGGTGTGTGCTGGTTGAAATAAGCTATATAGGTGTTAACCCCTGCGGACTAGAGTGACCGCAGAGGTATCCTCGATGGGGTAGAGATCTATAGGTAAGGAGAGCGGGCGAGGGCTTGCTGGTACTCTGCCTCCCGTTGCATTAGTTCGTATTGTAAGTCCGCTATTTCCATTCCTAGCTCAGAGTGCCTAACCTTTAGGCGAGCGACGTCAGCGATAAGTGTTACTCGTTCGGAATTGTCGATTGCTTCATCGACCAACAGTGCACCAATTTCTGTCATGTCATCGAGAATGTGTTCTCTCTCCAACTCCAAGTTGTGAATTGCCGACACAATTTCCTCAACGGCTGACTTGGCAAGAAAAATATCCTGGCCTGAATTGTACCCCCGCAGGAATAACCCTTCGAGGTCCGCGGGGCAGACACCGTTATAGTGGTTACCGGAGCGCCCTTGGTCAAATCCGCGCAGCTCGGTACAAAAAAGCTCCAGCCCCTCACCTCGCCCATCCCGGTAAGCATTAGTATTGACCGTTACGCCATATTTTGCACAGGATTCGCGGCGTCTCCCCAGGTAGGATAAGTCCCTGCCCGCTGCGCCATCCTCATACCCGATTGCCTGCCAATCTGCGACATAACATTCATCTTCACTCATGGTGGCACACCCTGAGATCGAGGTTGCTAAAAATATGAGGAGGGCAATTGTAGAAGTAGACTTCACGGTGGTTTTCCATCTCATTAGTTTTGCTACAGCCTACTCAAGTGATCCTGACTGGCAGCTGAAGCGCTAGTTTCATATGGCCATTATGTTAACAAATTGCTACCAACAGTGGCGCCGATAATTTTCCGCTGACGACTAATCTGATGGTGTTAGGGGGCCGGTAATTGTGAGCTTGGGTCAATGAGCGATTT
The DNA here is from genome assembly GCF_052467225.1 of Microbulbifer maximicatervae (SeqCode). Lineage (NCBI taxonomy): Bacteria > Pseudomonadati > Pseudomonadota > Gammaproteobacteria > Cellvibrionales > Microbulbiferaceae > Microbulbifer > Microbulbifer maximicatervae (SeqCode). Next base: position 1,632,883 of record NZ_CP174303.1, read on the forward strand.
CGTTGGGATGACTGCTCTCGAGTTGTTACGCGGATACAGGGCGAAGTGTTTTTCGCCGGTTGAGGTTGTCGAGGGGCTACTCAATCAAATTGAGAAGCTAAATAGGCATGTCAGTGCTTTTTGTCTGATAGACAGGAAGACCAGCATTGCCTACGCACGGGACTCTGAGCGCCGCTATATGTCTGGTACTGTCAAAGGGTTGCTTGACGGAGTGCCGGTGGCAATAAAAGACGTTTTTTACACGCCGATGTGGCCGACAGTTTTCGGTTCCCAAATTATTGACCCAGAGACAACATTGGGTTGTGCGGCCCCTTGCATTGCGGCTTTGCAACGCCATGGGTACATACCAATAGGGAAAACCACGACACCGGAGTTTGGTTGGAAGGCGGTGACGGATAATGCCATAGACGGTATTACGAGAAACCCCTGGGATAGGGATAAGACATCGGGTGGTTCGAGTGGCGGGGCCGCTGTTGCAGTATCACTGGGATTGAGCCCTCTGGCTGTGGGGGCTGATGGTGGTGGATCTATCCGGATTCCTGCTAGCTTTTGCGGCACAGTTGGGTTCAAACCGAGTTTTGGGCAGGTTCCCCATTGGCCATTAGGTACCTTCTCCTCCCTAGTGCATGTGGGGCCCTTAGCATCGACGGTGGAAGACTGTGCACTGATGATGAATGTAATCAGTGAACCGGATCATCGGGATATCCGCGCAATACCACGTCGGAACATTGATTTCCTTGCAGCTATAGAGGGAAGGTTGATTGAAAGAACAGGAAAGTTGCGTATTGCTTACAGCCCCAGTCTTGGTTACGTAGAACCTGATCCCATGGTGGTGAGCAACGTTTCTGCTAGTGTAATGCACTTCCAGGAATTGGGTGCTGAAGTTGTAGAGGTTGACCCAGGTATTGATGATGCTAGTGCAGCTTTTGGCTGTCTATTTTGCGCGGGAATAGCGAGTATCTTTAGGGCGATGGATAGTACCAGGCGCCAACTGGTGGAGCCCCAATTGTTAGAGGTCGCAGAACAAGCGGACAAATTATCCTTACCTGATTATCTCGACGCGCTGAAGTGGCGAGATAACTTTGTCGAGCGATTACAGGAATTTTTTCTGAAATATGATCTGTTAGTGACCCCAACTTTACCTATTACCGCATTTAGTGCAGGGGTCAATGTGCCGGATAATAATCCAGGCTCTCTATGGTATTCCTGGACACCTTATACCTACCCCTTCAATTTATCAGGCCATCCGGCAATATCAATCAATTGCGGTTTTTCAGCGAGTGGTCTGCCTGTAGGCTTGCAAATAGTAGGCAGAAAATATGCTGATGAGACCGTTTTATGTGCAGCCGCTGCTTTACAAAACCAGCAGGGATTAAAAAAGAGGCTTCCTGGTTGGGTGGATTCCTTGTGAATTGTAATCTTCAAATTATTCTTGTAGATCTAATTAAAATAAAGGGCTGAAAAACCCTTTAGTTCAGAAATTATTCCTAGTTCTATTTGCTATTAATAGTGTTTTTATATTCTATGTTTTTTGTGTATTTGTGATCCACTTAAAGTTTATTGCGGCTCTTACGTTGAAAGATGCCAAATTGTTTTAGTATTTATTTGAATGTGCTAGCTTTTCCTTGCCGGATTGGTCAATCCGGTTTTGTTTGTTCTCTCTGCGCTTTTCGAAATTCGAATAATAAAAATATTTCTGGATTGTCCGCGATTGTTTATAGGTATGGCCTGTAGTTCCATCCTCATTGGTTTTTGTATTATTTGAATATTATTGAGATTCAAAACTGCTGTTTGTGCAGGCTTCTTGCATGTGTGTTTATTGCCTGCCTGTGTTTTTGAAATATTAGGAATTCGCAGGGGGCTAACTTAATGTGGAGAAGATAATGAAAAAAATTATTAGTAGGTCTTTAGTTGGGGTTCTTGCACTCCCCGGCGCTGTTGTGGCAGAAGAGCTGTGGATAACTATAGGTAGTGATGGTTATAAAACCTTAAAGCAAAACAGTAGCCTGGTTGCCAAGCAACCACTCTCGATTCAAGGTGAGGAACGTAACGGAGTCACTATTCTAAAAGTTAATGAAAAGAATCTTTCCGAAATATCGACTCTGATGCATATCAACCATAACCGTTGTGGCGGCTTTATGGTGCATGACTCATTGGAGGAAGCAGAAGCTGCCCAGATTTCATCGCTGACGACAACAGTGAATAACGTGATCGCTTACTCTATTGATAATGCAGATGTGGTTAACGCCCTGCAGGCAGAGATCTCAGAGTCTAATATACGGTCAACTATTCAAAGTTTGTCGAATTTTACTAATCGCTATTACACCACTTCAACCGGCGTGGATGGTGCTGAGTGGATAAGGGATGAGTGGCAGGCATTAACGAATTCACGAAGTGATGCCTCTGTCGAACTTTATAGCCATAGTTGGGCGCAACCCTCTGTAATTTTGACGATTCAGGGGCAAACTGACCCGGATGAAATTATCGTGCTGGGGGCGCACCTGGATTCTACGGTCGGTTTTGGCACTGGTGAAGGTACGAGAGCGCCGGGGGCTGACGATGATGCGTCTGGCATAGCAACATTGACTGATGTCATTAATGCAATTGTCGCTACAGACTATAAGCCGGATAAAACGCTGGCTTTTATGGGGTACGCTGCTGAGGAAGTGGGGCTGCGGGGGTCAGATGATATTGCTAGCGATTACAAATCACAGAATAAAAATGTGATAGGTGCCTTGCAGTTGGATATGACTAATTACTATGGCTCAAATAGTGATATCTATATTATTGGAGATTACACCAATAGTGCCCAGAATAGCTTTCTTGAGGATCTGGCCCAGACCTACCTGAGCGGCCTCACTGTTGGAACAACTTATTGTGGTTATGCGTGTTCTGATCACGCATCTTGGTATAACCAGGGTTATCCGGTTTCCTTTCCTTTTGAGGCGACTTTTAATGGCTCAAACCCTTATATCCACACTTCAAGTGATACCCTCGCTAATAGTGGTGGAGATGCCAGTCATGCGGTGAAGTTTGGAAAGCTTGCTGCTGCCTATGTCGCTGAATTGGCCAAGGGTTATATAGGGGATGATCCGGGCCCAGACCCCGATCCGGACCCCGATCCCGATCCAGACCCCGGTGAGGAACAAACAGAAACCTTTAGTGGTGATGTGGGGCGAGGTTCGGAGGATCACTATGGACCTCTCAGTGTAACGCCCGGTACAGATTTTATCGCGGATATGACCGGTACTAATGATGCCGATCTATATGTCCGTTTTGGTGCGGCACCTACTTGGCGCTATTACGATTGCCGTCCCTATGAGGGAGATAGCTCTGAGAACTGTTCCTTAACCGTGCCAAGTGGTGAGAGTGAAGCCTATTTTATGGTGCGGGGTTACAGTCGCCTGGGATCGGATTATGAGGTTGATGTTACTTATACACCTCAATAGACGGTGCTGATTTCACCTATTTATTTTTTTAAGTGAACTCATTGCTGTCACTTTTACTTCAGCCTTTCTAAAAGTCACGTTTGGCAGTTTTTAGCATTTGCTAAACGTGTACCCCCTCCTTTTAAAATAAATATCGCGACATTAATTTTTTGATTTGTTGGAAGTTGACATTTAATCGCGTAAAAGATCTACCCTAGGCGTGCACTAATTTCTGGCATGGATGCAATTAGACGGAACGTCAGTATGCCGCTTTTTTTGTTTAACCCCTGCACGGATCTAATTTGATGTGCATTGCTTTGATGAATTATCCGGTGATGTTCTGTTTGATGTTAATAATGAGAAGAGAGGGTGGTGAATATGAAGCGTTACTTGTTGAGACCTTTGTCATTGGCGGTGGCAGTTGCGATTTTTAACTCTGGTGGGTATGCGATTGCTGAGGAAAAGGAAGAGGGTGCCTCTAATACTGCTGATCGGGCAATGGAGGAAGTGATAACCACAGGTACACGCAAAGAGGGTGTATCTCCCACCGAGACTCTTTCTCCGGTAGATGTGGTTGGCGGAGAGGATATTGCGGATCAAGCGAGCTTTGATCTTACTGAGTCCCTGGCAAAAATTGCCCCTTCATTTAATACGCAGAGATTTCCAATTGCTGATGGTACCGCTTTTATCCGCCCGGTAACTTTACGTAATTTATCCCCAGATCAAACTTTGGTACTGGTCAATGGAACTCGCCGCCATCGCTCTGCGCTGGTTAATTTGCAGCTTGCCCCCCTGGGTACAGTTAACCAGGGTGCCCAAGCCGTCGACTTTTCGGCGCTACCCTCTATGGCTATAGAGCGAGTTGAGGTTTTACGTGATGGCGCTTCAGCACAATATGGCTCCGATGCGATTGCCGGTGTCGTTAACATTATCCTGAAGGATGATGCAGAGGGATTTAGCTTATCAGCTCAGACAGGGGAGTATTTTGAAGGGGATGGAACCCGGATGAGTATTGCCGCAAATACGGGATTTGCGCTGGGTAATGCAGGATTTATTAATGGCACCGTTGAATTCTCCCGCGCAGATAAAACCTGGCGCAGCGAAGCGCGGCCAGATGCGCAACAGGTAGGATCAGTTGTGGGAAATAATTTAGTACCACTGGATGGCTTGGGTCAGAGATGGGGTGATCCCGATGTTGAGTCCCTGAAGTTTTTTATTAACAGCGGCCTGGAGATCTCTGATTCGGTAGAGCTCTATGGAAATTTCGGTTATTCACAAAATGAAACAATTTCTGACTTTTTCTATCGTGGACCGGTGCTCGACCCAGAACACCAGTTTACTGCGAGAGGTACCCTGCAAGTAGACAGCCCTAATGATCCCCTTGATCCGAATAGTATCGACTACATGCCCGACCCAGCTCCCCAGTCTTTAGTGGATTCTATTTTGGAGCAAGGTCTAAACCCCTCGGATTACCTGGTAGCAGATACTTCCAGCGACAGTGGGTACGTGTTGCGAAACCCAATTTATACTCAGTTCCCCGGCGGCTACAACCCTGAATTTGGTGCAGATATTTATGATATCGCTGCTGTATTCGGGGCGCGTGGAGAGCTTGCCAATGGCCTCTCCTGGGATCTACGCGGACGTTTGGCTGAAAATGAAGTGGACTATGTCCTGAAAAATTCAATCAATCCAAGTTTGGGTATTTTGTCTCCTACTTCCTTCAAGCCGGGAACCCTCACGCAGGAAGAGTCCAGCCTCAATGCGGATTTTGTCTACCCCATTGATGTCATGGCTTTTGCTTCGCCATTGAACCTTGCATTCGGCGCTGAGTGGCGTGAAGAGACTTACTCAATTGGTAGGGGGGATGCAGCGTCCACTGAGGTAGGTCCAACTGCTGCGTATTTTGGTGTGGGTTCAGATGGTTTTCAGGGATTCCCGATTGAAGCGCTGGGTAGTTTCAGTAGTGAGAGTATTGCAGCTTACATTGACCTTGAAGCCGATGTGACTGAGGCTCTGACTTTGGGAGCGGCTTTACGGTTAGAGGAATATGATGAGTTTGGCTCGACATCGGATTGGAAATTGTCAGCACGGTATGATGTGAATGAACAACTGGCATTTCGAGCGACGGTAAATACTGGTTTCAGGGCGCCAACACCCGGACAGGTGAATACCTTAAATGTTACTACTACGACGGACTCCAGTGGCAACCTGATACCCAATGGAACCTATCCTGTGGCTCATCCGGTAGCGTCAGCGCTCGGAGCCGTTGAGCTGGAGCCGGAGGAATCCACCAGTTTTACCCTGGGTGCAGTTTTTGCTCCACTGGACAATACCAATGTGACAATAGATTACTACAACATCGACATCGAGGATCGCCTGGCTCTGCGCAACAATGCCATCGGAGATGACGAAGTGATTCTGTTGCAAAATGCCGGTATAGAAAATGCAGCACTACTCAACGGCAGCAATGCAAACTATTTCGTCAATGCTTATGACTCGGAAGTGTCTGGTATAGATCTGGCAGTTACCAGTGATTTCGAGATTTTTGAAAGTTTATTGGTGGTGGATTTACGCCACAATCACAATCGCCAGGAAGTTACCAGTGTTACGCCAAATACCATCAATGCCTCACGGGTATTTGACCTGGAAAACCAAGTTCCCAGTGATCGAACGACTTTAACTTTTGATCTGGATACGGGTGATTTATTTGCAGGGTACCTGCGTTTTAATCGCTATGGCAGTTGGGAATCAACAGGCGGGTTGTTTGGTGCTGGGGATGCTAGTGATACCTATAGTTATGGCAGTGAAATTCTCGTTGATATCGAAGCGACGTTTACGCTGTATGAAAATTATAAATTGTCGTTGGGGGGCGAGAATATCTTTGACGTAATGCCTGATGATGAGCAGGAGCCCACATTGCGATATCTCGGGGTACGTCATGCCCTCACATCACCATTTGGTTTTAACGGTGGCTATTGGTATTTACGTGCTAGCGCAGAGTTTTAAGCAGTATAAATAGGGGAGACTATTTAGCCTCGAGTCTTTTCCTGCTTTAACTTACAGCAGTAGCCCGGTAGTTGACCCGGGTTACTGTCTTTTCTCTTAGTTGGTGAAGGGGATCCTCTCCAACGTCTAAGTGCCAGTTTTTGTGAATTCAACACGGGCATTAAAATCGGATACGATTTGAGGTTCATCAGTGAAAACCCCATCAATACCTTGAGCTGCCAATAGTATCAAATCGTTGGGGTCGTTGACGGTAAATACGTAGTTCTTAAGCCCGCGCTGTTTTGCATCGGCTATTAAATCTGCATTTATAAAATCTACGTTCGTATGTAATGAATAGGCCATTAATGGAGCAGAGCAGGCTGCAAGATCGAGGGGAACACCGGAAACCAGCACTCCCCGCCGAACCTCAGGAGCTAATTGCAGGCACTGGTACAATTGGCGGTGATCGAAAGAGGAAACGATGTATTGCTCGTAGCTTGCACCAGTATCCTGCGTAAAGGTGTGGATTTCATCCGCGAAAAGGGCTGCACAGTTAGGCCCTTTCAGCTCGATATTGAGTTGGGCACTATTTCCCACAAGTTCCAGAACTTGCCTTAATGTAGGGACCTTATTCCCGCAAGGGAGAGGTCTCTCTTTCAGGGCATCGGGATGCATTTCAGTGATGAGTTCAGAGCCCGCGATTAGGCGTCCGAGTCGCCGGTCATGCTTGACCAGAAGCTGCCCACCAATATTCCACACATCAATTTCGATACCCCTGACGTTGAGTTCCAACGCATGCCCGATTGCTTGGAGAGTGTTTTCACTGGCTCGCTGTTGATAGCCCCGGTGGGCGAAACAGAAGAGCGTAGTTGAAGTCATGGCTTATCAGTCCATTTTCATGGTTTGCTTCAGACTGCCCTTGAATTATTACGAGGTCACTAATGCAACACCAAAGTTTCTGCCAAATACTGGTTAATTGGCATTAAAAAATTATTTTTATAGCCTTTGGGTAGTGATTAGGCTCCAAAAAGTGAGCTGCTACTCTCCAGCCAATGCACGATAACAGCCTTGATGAAAGACCAGGGGTTCACCACCAAAAGCGGCAAATTCCAGCACCTCTCCAAGCAATATTGTGTGATCTCCACCATCAATGCACTGCGCGCGGCGGCAATGGAAATAGGCTGCACACTCCTCTAGGCGAGGTATACCATTGGGGCCTTCATACCAGTTGACCTGTCCAAACTTGTCTGCCCCTCGACCAGCAAATAGGTTTGAGACATGTTGTTGGTCTGCTCGCAGGATATGCACGGCAAAGTGCTCCCGGGTGGTAAATGCTTTATAGCCCATGGACTGCTTATCGATACTCCATAGAACCAGGGCGGGGTCGAGGGAAACGGAATTAAAGCTGTTAGCCGTCATGCCGGCAGGTTGGCCATTGGTATCCTGAGTGGTAATGACAGTTACACCGGTAGCAAAGTGGCCGAGGGTGTCCCGCAGTAGCCGGCTTTGCTCGGGTGACGGGGAAATCGTACGGCTTTTCTCTGTCGTCATACTAGGGCTACTTGTACCAAAACTTTGAAGGGCCGCCATTTTAAGGCAAAAGTTAACGGTTTGCGCGCTTTACCTCGAATAGCTATTAAAATAAGTATGATTATCAGTCATTTTTTGACTGGTCGTTCATAATTGGCTGGCACTCTTGGCTGAGCCTTTCCCGGAGGGCGATCGCACTACCGGTAAGGGCAAAACCTAGTAGATTGCCCTTTTCGTCGCGAAATTCGGCGCAAACCCCTGAATCTTCTTTGTTGATTTGCCAAGTCCCCTTGGTATCAGGGCTTGGTGGGCAAACGGTAGTTGGGTGCAGGGTTGTCTTTACGGCCACAGGAATAACGCCAAAGCAAACGGGAGTCAGATTTCCTGACAGAGTTTGTGAGAGACTCTTCGCACAGCTGATTAGGGGGGCGACAAAGAGTAACTGATGGCCGTCTATTTCTGCGCAATCCCCCAGGGCGTAGATATCGAGATCGCTTGTTTGCAGATATCGATCTACAGCAATACCTCTTTGCACGGCTATACCGGCCATGGAGGCTAAGCCGGTGTTAGCCTCAAGTCCAAGTGCGGCGAGAACGACATCCGCTTCTATTTGCTCTCCATTACTCAGCTGGGCCCGGAAACCGGTGCTCAATTTCTCGATACGCTTTAATGATGAGCCCCCATGGAAGCGAACGCCATAGTCTTCCAGGGCTCTCTGCAGATCGCGTCCGGCGACTTCCGGCAGCAGTGTCGCCAGTGGCCATTGCTCTATATCAACCAGATCCACTGCGAAGCCGGTCTGTACCAGATCGTTGGCAAATTCACAGCCAATCAAACCAGCGCCCAGGAGTAGTATGCGCTTGCGCCCCACCACGGCAGTTCGAAAACGGTGGTAGTCTCTGAGATTATTTATGCGAAAGATATGTGATTGGGCATCCCCCTCATAGTGGGGAAGTTTGCGGCACTTGGCCCCGGTTGCCAGAACTAGCTTTCCATAGGGAATCTTGGATACATGCTCTGCACCATCCTGCTGAATCGTCAGAGTTCTGTTTTGGCGATCTATATGTATTACCCGCGTGTGAACCAGAATTTGTGCATTGAGTTCGCGAGCCATATCTTCAGCACTGGAAGTGCTGAGTTGCTGTGCAGTCTTGCCGTGAGAGAAAGAGGCTGACAGCAAAGGCTTGGAGTAAAAAGCCCCATCATCGGCGGTGATTAACAGGAGAGAAGACCGGGGGGTAAGCTTGCGAAATTCTCGCGCCAGATTATACCCGGCCAGCCCTGTGCCAATAATAATTAAAGGTGCTGAGGTTGTAGTGGATGCGTTTTGGTTGGCTGAAGGGGACGGGGCTATGGGGGCTTGGCCCACGAGGACCATATCAAATTCTTGTTTACTAACGCCGCATTGAGGGCAATTCCATTCGTCGGGAATATCCTCCCACCGAGTACCAGGAGCAATGCCATCTTGTGGACATCCCTCGGCCTCATTGTATGTCCAGCCACATACCATACACTCCCAGATCCGGAAGCCATCATTGCTAGCTAAGCTGGCTTGAGTGGTATCGGCGCCAATCTCCAGCATGGAGAAATCTTGTTTGGCTGCACCACACTCCGGGCAGTACCAGTCTTCAGGTATATCTTCCCAGCGAGTACCGGGAAGAATTCCATCCTCGGGCCAACCTTTGGACTCATCGTATATCCAGCCGCAGTTCTGGCACTGCCACTTTCTGTATGCCGACATGTTTCTCCACCAAGCAGGGTCGAGCCCGATAAATAAATACCGGGGCTTTCCCATTTATAGCGGTAAAAACGAAAGGAGTTGTGGTTGGGCGGTATTATTCCGTGCTGCGCTGGGCGATTTTACTGAGAGCACTTTGATAAATATCAGCAATTTCCCCAGGGTGCTTGATTGAAATACCCAAATCGTGCAGCAGGCCATCCTTGAGTCCATATACCCACCCATTGACGGTCAGTTCCTGGCCCCTACGCCAGGCATCGCGGACAATGGTGGTCTGGCAAACGTGTATTACCTGTTCCAGAACATTGAGTTCGCACAGTAAGTCTGTGCGTTGCTGTTGCTGGAAAAGATCTATCAAGGTGTGATGCTTATCCCTGACATCCTGAATGTGTCTCAGCCAGTTATCGATCAGGCCAAGTTGCTCGTTATTAAGTGCAGCCTGGACACCGCCGCAGCCGTAATGACCACAGACAATAATATGTTTTACTTTTAGGATTTCTACAGCGTACTGCAGTACTGAAAGGCAGTTCAGGTCTGAGTGGACTACTACATTGGCAACATTTCTGTGGACAAAAAGCTCCCCGGGTAATAGGCCGACAATTTCATTCGCGGGAACGCGACTATCAGCGCAGCCAATCCAGAGGTATTCAGGGCTCTGCTGCTCAGACAGTTTAAGGAAAAAGTCAGGCTTATCTTCGCGAGTTGCCTCTGACCAATGTTGGTTGTTCTCTATTAAATGATTAAGCGGGTGCAATGAATCTATCCTGATGTGACCGTTTGGACAATTAGTCAGCAGGATAGCGACTTTGTTCGTGCGCGCCAAGTGTATCTGGTCTAATCTAAAAAGATGACTATTGCCTAAAACCTGGTCTAAAAAGGAATCTAAGATCATGGGAAGAAAGAAAAGCGCCATTCCCAGAAGGCGGCAGAGGGTTTCCAGGCACTCGAATTCAGTGGGGCGGCATCGCTTGAGAGTGCGTCAATTGCTTGCAAGAAGGACGCGTTTGCGTAGCTATTTACAGCATTTCCCAATGGATGAAAAAGCCAATATCGAGGCGGTACCGGAAAAGAAGGGTGCTGAAGTTACGGAGTAAATCCGATATTGTACCCTCTGTTGTCCACGCTGTATCAGAGATCTATAAGTGTGGTGGATAAGTTGGCTGTATAAGTGGTTATTAAATTACATTCAATAAAACCGTTGAGCTAATGGAAAAGTAAAAAGAGAATCATATGGTGTTGTCAGGTTGTAATGTAGGTATTGACTTAAAAATTAGTTTGGCGAATTATGATGACTTGCATGATGCAAAAAGCATAATTGCTTTAATGGAAGAGTATGCACTTCATCCATTTGGTGGTGGTGAAGCTCTTTCTGATCATTGTCGAACAGGGTTGGTGCCGGCACTAAATGAATTTCCTGGAGCTTTTAGTATTTTAGCATACCGAGATAGTAGAGCTGTTGGTCTAATTAATTGTTTTACTGGTTTTTCCACTTTTTTATGTAAGCCTCTTATTAATATTCACGATGTTGTTGTTAGTGAATCTGCACGAGGTTTGGGCGTTTGTACGGCTATGCTGGGTTTTCTTGAGAAAGAAGCAAAAGATAGGGGATGTTGTAAGTTAACCTTGGAAGTTCTACAAAAAAATTACACTGCGCAGGCTGCTTACCGTAAGACTGGCTTTAAACCGTACGCCATGGATGAGGAGTTCGGTCAAGCCGAATTTTGGCAGCGATATCTTTAATGTTCACCTTTTAAAATTTGTAGTCATTGTATGGAGCTATCTTCCGATAAGCCGTGGCTGTGATCTGACAGCTACGGCTGACCAATACTGTTAGATATTTTATTGGTAGCTGCTGAAGTGCGATGTACCCCAATTATTAGTTCCATAGATTGGGTCTGTAGCCCTGAGATTTTACTGATTGATAATATTAAAAATAATGTCCATACAAACGGTGGTAGCAGTAGATACACAGAAGCTTTATGGAAGGGAATGTTTCTTGAGGTTTTGGGTGTTTTAAGAGTCCTAAATACCAATATCATATTTCTTGACTTTGGTGACGCTAGTGCGTGAAAGCTGGTAGGAGAAAGCGATATTTATAGGGATCTAATGGTTGTATTCCAGCAACATCATGGATACCTAAAGATATTGTCTCCGTAGCTCTTCTAAGATAATTAGTAGTTGAATTAGCGATCCTCTATTCAAACAAATTTCTGACATGCTGTTGCGTCGAATTTTACTCGCCATGAAAGCCATTCACTTTGCTGTACCAGCAAGTTACTGGTTTCGATGAGTGATATGGATAATGATAAAATTCGAGAGTTTACTCTTTGGTCATGCTCAAGAATTAAAGGCTACCAAATATATTTGGCTCATTCCCCCGGAAATCCTGTGCTGATAGCTGGAGTTTTATGCTTATGTGACGTGGGAAAAATTATTTGATGTTTATTGCGTCAGCTTGACGTTATTCCGCTTAAATAGTTTAAGTTTCTTTTGGGTGAATGAGAATAAAAGAAGAGGCTTTAAGTACTTTTGAAGATATAGGTTTTCCAATGATTGATAGTTGGTTCTAGGTCAGGAGTTACCTGGAATTTTTGATGAGCCTATTTTGGGGATACCTTAAATAAACCTCACTAGAGCTTTATATAAAACGTTCACTCTTTTGGTGCATCCAGCTGGAAAATTCTTCAACTACTTCAGGTTAAGTCATTCACTTTGGAGGTATTTCAGCTGTTTCATAGTTTTCCCTTATTTTTAAATCCTTGTGTTAGTCACTGTCTCCATAGTGTTTGGCTAAAGGAGGCGTAAAAAACGAGGTTAGCCTCCCTCCATGTGCAATACTTTTTGGGTACTGGACCGCCGGTCTGATGTACAGCGAGCAAGGAGGGAACCTGCGATGCGTTTAAATTCAACTTTGGCTCAGGGTCGCTATCACTACAGTTGTGATGGCAGGGAAATGCCTGTGCAAGATAGTTGGCAGTTAGGGAATGATGAGCAGGGGCGACGCTCGCTTGTCAGTCGGCGCTTAGTCGGGGACCAGGGGTTTGGTATCGAAGTATTTGCTCTTTTGGAAGGGGGGCTAGTGAGTGAGTGTGTTGTGCATTGGCGAGATGAAGTTGATGAGGTGAGCGCCCACTACAAGTTAATTCCAGAAGAGGGAAAGAGTCCTGCGATAGGTGATGATATTCAAGCCAGCTGGACAGGCCCCAATGGCCCTCAGCAACTCAATATCGAAGGGGAAGAGCGGCTATTGTTTCCACTGATGCGGGTTTTTATGGGGCCTGTCTTGTCGAGGTTGGTACAACATGAAAATGGCCTGGAAGTTGTGTCTCCTGATATTGTCGATCCATCTCAGCGGGGTAAGTTGCTCTCTCCTAGGGTGAGCCATCGCACGGCAAGATCAATGGCGGGGGATGTTTCGAGCCAGAAGGCTCAGGAACTGGGTTCTGATATTATTGCTTACATTTACCAGGGCGATGAAGCTGAAAGAGATGCCCATTGCTATGTTGATAGTCGGAGCCTGTTAGTGGGGTACGATTGGCCATCTAGTACTGGCCGCCTGTGGCAGGTTCGGCTGAGGGACTTGGAGTGGTCGTCGAGCTTAAAAGGACTACTTTAGCCCAGCTTGAGGAAACTTTATAACCACTATTGGTCACACAAATAGGCTTAAATGGAGATTGCTGTTTCTATACCTGTCATTATTTAGTTTTTTGTTCTAGCTAAGCTGAAATAAGGGCTTCTCTAGCCTGATTGGCTGTCTTGTCACGATAATCGCAAAATTATGTAGTGGGACTTGTAATCCTCTCCAGTGTAAGCTTGCATCATGATTGCAATAAATGACTGGGGGAAAGCGTTTTGTCCTACTATCGAAGAAGGGTTTTTGCCGGGCTCACATTACTTTCTTCTGTTGGGTTAGTTGCACAGTTGCCAACAGCTTTAGCTGAAGAGGTGCCAGAATCAACTTTTTCTATGGATGCAGGAGAAAACCTGCAGACCCACCATAAGCGCTGCTTGAACGAGCAAATTCTTGTTTCGGATGCCGATGTCACGATAAGGGAAATCCGACGTATCTGCGCTGAAAGAGTTAGAGCTGAACTGACTCTTGAAGAGGATCCGGTGATAGCGGACTTTATTGTCGACGAGTATGAGGAAGACCTTCCTACAGATGAAGTATTGTTAGGGGGGAGGGCTCAGGCTATCAGGGATGCTGCCAATAACCCTTTTACTTTAGCTTCCCATAAAACTAACTACGTGCTGCCAATGGTCTACAATCCAGCCCCTGAAGAGGGAGGGCTGGCAGACATTGAAGGCCTAGCTGAGGCAGAAGAGTTGGATAACGTCGAAGTTCAATTCCAGCTTTCTGTGCAGGTTCCTATTTGGCGGGGTTTTTTGGGGCAGGCTTCTGTACTGAGTGTCGCCTATACAAATCGCAGCTTTTGGCAGGCGTACAACTCCGATGACTCCGCTCCCTTCCGTGAGACAAACCACGAGCCGGAATTGATTCTGAGTTGGCTCAATGACTGGAGCCTATTTGGTTGGAATAATGTGGCTAACCAGGTAGCGATTAACCACCAGTCAAATGGGCGCAGTGAACCCTATTCCCGCAGCTGGAATAGAATATATGCGAATTTCATTTTTGAGCGGGATAATTATTCAATCAGCCTAAAGCCCTGGTACAGGGTCCCTGAAGATAAGGATGATGATGATAATCCGGATATTGAGCACTACTTGGGGCATTTTGAATTGGGTGGGCGATACCGCGATGGGGATCACACGATTTCAATGATGCTACGTAACAATTTGCGCTCAGATAATCGTGGTGCAGTGGAGCTGACCTGGGGCTTCCCTCTCGGGAAACGCGTCGATGGGTATGTTCGCTATTTCAATGGTTACGGCGAGAGCCTCCTTGATTATGATGAATCGGTGCAAACTTTAGGGTTTGGATTTGTGTTAGCCCAGGGATTTTAACCTTAACGTCGAGGGCGTATTCGCAATGAATAGGCTCTCGTTTTTCTCTTCTTAACCTGACTTATTATCAGGGTTTGTTCATGGCCTTTGATGATAGTTACCGCCTGAGTGCCCATGCGGTAATCACGAATACTGTCGGGGAGGTGCTGCAGCTGAAAGCGACTTATGCTGAGCGTAGCTGGGGCTTGCCTGGCGGAGCATTAGACCCGGGTGAAACTGCCCATGAGGCATTGGTGCGGGAGTGCCATGAGGAACTTGGGCGTGAAGTTCGAATAGAGTATCTCAGTGGTATCTATTACCACAGCGCTTTCAACTCTCATGTTTTTATTTTTCGAGCCCATTTCGTTAAAGAGAGTGACTATATTCTCTCTGATGAACATTCCCAATGGGCTTACTTTCCGCTCCACCGATTATCCCAGGTACAACGTCACAGGGTCGAGGATTGCTTAACGTTTAGTGGTATTGTGCGTAGCGCAAAGTTCTAACTTTATTATCTTCCTTGGCAATAGATCTGGTATGCCAGGGTACATTTGGCGAAAATCGCCAAATGCAATGTAGTCGCAGAATTCCCCTCCCTCCTACATTAGTATTTGCCCCCTGGTGTTTATTGCCCTGGAATTCCAGAGCCACCGCAACTCGCGGGGGCCTTATAAAAGTTAATAAAATCAAATAGTTGAATAATTGATACAGCAAGCTGTACTCACCTGCAAGCTATGCTGATGGATAAGAATTATGGGTTTGGAATTGAAGATGCCTGAGTTGGGCAACCTAAACGAAAATAGCCTTGAATTAGAGTGCCGGGTCGCTCTGGTCAGTTCTGATAGCAAATTGGCCAATGAGTGGATTACCGCTCTCAATAATACGGCAGCAGTACATGACAATCCTTTTGGTCTTCATTTTGAAGCCGTAACGCCCGCAGATGCTGAAAGGTTGGCAAAAGAAGAGGATTCCCTGCAAGCGGTCATTGTCGATGGTGGCAGTGACGGGCAGGGGCTGGATGCTGCAGATGACCTCGCTGACCGAATTCACGCTTTGCGTTCCCAGCTTAATATCTTCCTCGTAGCTCACAGTGGTTTTGCTGGAACAACCTCCAAGACGGGCAAATCCGGTTCAAAATCCCTGGCAAATTTGCGTCGCCGCTTCGATGAGTTGTTCGACCGCCGTGAGGGCAATTTCAACCATATGTTCCGCTTGGTGCAGGCGTTTATTGCTCGAAGAGCTTCGACTCCTTTTGCCGACACCCTGAAAGAATACGTATTCTCAGCTCGGGATGCGTGGCATACACCTGGCCATTCTGGTGGTGACAGTCTGCGCAATAGTCCCTGGGTGGGGGATTTTTATCGCTTTATGGGTGAACATATCTTCAATACAGACTTGTCTGTATCTGTTCAAGTTTTAGATAGTTTACTCGAGCCCCACTCGGTTATTCAGGAGGCGCAGGATCTAGCGGCTCAGGCTTTTGGAGCTCGCCATACCTTTTTCCTGACCAACGGCACCTCTACCGCGAATAAAGTGGTTATTCAGCAAATTCTTGGTGGTGGCGGAAAAATTATCGTTGACCAAGCGTGTCACAAATCAGTTCACCATGCGATTGTGATGAATCGCTGTGAGCCGGTTTACCTGAAGTCTGTACTGCATCCAGAATTTGGAATTTACGGGCCGGTAAAGCGTTCGGATATTGAAGCTGCCCTGGATGAGCACAGTGATGCGCGCCTATTGGTAATTACCTCCTGCACCTATGATGGATTGCGTTACGACCTTAAGCCAATTATCGACTACGCCCATGAGCGTGGAGTGAAAGTGCTGGTGGATGAAGCCTGGTTTGCCCACGGTTTCTTCCATCCCGAGTTGCGGCCTACAGCACTGGAGTGTGGGGCAGATTATGTGACCCAAAGCACCCACAAAATGCTGTCGGCCTTTTCCCAGGCCAGTATGATCCACGTGCAAGACCCGGACTTTGATGAATTCCGTTTTCGTGAAAACCTGAATATGCATGCCTCTACCAGTCCTCAGTATGCAATGATTGCGAGCCTAGATGTGGCGCGTAAACAAATGGCGATGGAGGGGTATGGTCGTTTGAAGCAATGTCTAAAGATGGTGGAAATTTTACGTAATGCCGTTAATGAGACAGGTGTGTTCCGCGCGCTAACACGTGATGACTTAATTGCTGACCCACTTGCCAGTGATAACATTCGCCTTGATCCCACCAAGGTGACTATTGATATTTCCAAGAGTGGTTACTCTGGCAATGAAATGCAGATTAAATTGTTTGATCAGTATGGCATCCAGGTGGAAAAGACCACCTACAATACCATTACTGTACTTGTAACCCTCGGTAGTACAGAGAGCAAATTACTTCGCTTGATTCATGCTCTTAAGCAATTGGCAGGAAATACTCACAAGCGTATTCATATCGGGTCGCCGAGGCGTTTGCCAGAATTTACCCGTTTTACATGTCTACCGGCAGATGCTTATTTTTCGGAAGCAGAAGAATTGCCGCTGATGGATAATGGCACAGAAGCTATTGAGAACCTGGTTGGTCGGACCAGTGCAGATGAAATTGTTCCCTATCCGCCAGGTATTCCGGTCCTTGTGCCGGGACAGGAAATTTCAGCCCAGATAGTGCAGTTTTTACAGCAGCTACTTCAGGGGCAGAATACGACAGAAATTCACGGTCTTATTTTCCGCTCTGATGAGCCGATGCTAAGGGTCGTTAAGGAAGCCTCCAAGGGCAAAGCTGAGAAAGTGCAGTCTTCTGGAGAGAAAAAGAAAGGAAAATAGTAAAACTCCATAATCCGGCATGGAGGCCGGTATGCTCGAAAGTCCACAATCTGTGTTGATAGCCGGTGCTTCCGGTGGCATAGCGCAGGCTATTGGCGCCGAAATTATTCGGCGCTATCCTCAAGTTACATTATTGACCTTGAGTCGAATCACAGTTGATATGATTCCTGGCCATGTCGGTGAGCGACACCATTTATCCGTTTGTTTAGAGCAAGCCGAGTCCATCGATATTGTTGAAAATTTTTTGGCCGAACACTCTGAGCCACCAGGTTGGGTAATCAACTGCTGTGGCATTTTACATGATGAGTTCCACGGACCGGAGAAGTCCCTATCGCAATGTGATGATCACTGGTTATTGCAGTCGATTCAGGTCAACGTACTTTCCCATTTACATTTAGCGCGCGCACTGGATGGATTCTTGAAGCGCAGACGCCCTTTGTTGTGGGCATCGCTTTCGGCAAAGGTGGGAAGTATCACGGATAACCAGCTCGGTGGCTGGTACAGCTACCGGTGTAGTAAGGCCGCATTAAATATGCTGGTTAAGAATCTGTCTATTGAGTGGGCGCGGAAACTGGAGGAAAGTTGTGTGGTAGCGATTCACCCAGGTACGACAGATACTTCACTATCCAAACCTTTTCAGTCTAATTTGCCCCCAGATAAACTCTACACCCCTGAATTAAGCGCGAATCGTATTGTAGATGTCTTGAGCCAACTGGCATCGGCAGACACTGGAAAATTACTGTCATGGGATGGAAGTTTTATACCCTGGTAGCGATCAGCGTGAAATAGGCGCGTTAGTAGCTGTTATCGTATCTTAAGTTATAAGAGGGTTTCCCCGCTCCAGAATAGTGGCGATATCAATCCCAGTGGGTAGGCTTCCAGTATTGTGTGTGCCGTTAATCCCTATTCTTGATTTGATAAAGGCGTCAGTTACACAAGGGTTACTCCCCTGTAGCAGAAGGTGCGCCTGCATGGTCAGGGCCATTTGGTCAATAATATGACGGGCACGGTATTCAAATTGATTTAGGTCGGAAAGATCGTTTCTTAACTTGTCGACTGCCGTATCAAATTGTGTGCTTATGCCTCGGCTAATGTTTAATTCATCAAACCAGTGGCTAATTACTGCAGGGGTTTTAGTGATGGCACGTAACACGTCCATCGCTTGAATATTCCCTGAGCCTTCCCAGATTGCATTTATCGGAGCATCTCGGTACAGCCGTGCCGTAATAAAGTTTTCAATAGCTCCATTGCCTCCCAGGCACTCCATAGCCTCATAGGCGTGATGGGGACTGCGTTTGCATATCCAGTATTTTCCCACCGCGGCCCCGAGTCTGAGTAGCATCTTTTCGTGTTCGCTGGCCTCTTGATCCATTGCTCTGGCTATGCGCATGGTAAAGGCAATTGAGCCTTCCACCTCCAATTGCAGGTCGGCAAGCACATTTTGCATCAGTGGCTGATCAATCAGCTTTTTGCCAAATGCTTTGCGCTCACTAGCGTTGTATATTGCCTGGATAACAGCTTGCCGCTGCCCTGCAGATGAACCCATCATGCAATCAAACCGTGTAATCGCTACCATCTTGATGATGGCGCTGACTCCACGCCCTTCCTCGCCGATTAGCCAGCCCAATGCGCCGCGTATCTCAACTTCTGAAGATGCATTGGAAACATTGCCACACTTTGTCTTCAGGCGTTGAATCTCCAGCTGGTTCTTCGATCCATCCGGCCTCCATCTTGGAACCAAGAAGCAGGATAAGCCGCCGGGCGCCTGGGCAAGAATTAAAAAGGCATCGCACATAGGGGCGGACATAAACCATTTGTGCCCTAATAATTCATAGGTTCCATCGGCGAGGGGAATTGCAGCGGTGGTATTTGCCCTGACATCTGAGCCCCCTTGTTTTTCGGTCATGCCCATACCGATCGTCAATGAATTTTTCTCAAAATATGGGCGATTACTTCCATCGTAAGTGCGGCTGGTTATTTTGGGTATCCATTCGATGGCGATTTCAGAGTTTAGCTCGATAGTGGGCACTGAGGCGAAGGTCATAGTGATAGGACACCCGTGACCGGCTTCAAGCTGAGTGTGCAAGTAATTTTTTGCAGCTCTGGCCACGTGGGCACCTGCGCGTGGGTTGGTCCAGGGAGAGCTGTGTAAACCTTCTGAAAGTGCTAGCTGCATTAGCTGGTGATAAGAGGGGTGGTATCGAACCAAATCAATGCGGTGGCCGGAACGATCGTGACTTTCGAAGATAGGTTTAAATTCATTAGCGGCATAACCCCGCTCAATCATTTCTGGCCTGCCACACACCTCCCCATACCGCTCCAGGTCATCTTCAGCCCAATGGGCCCCATTAATATGTACGGCTTCCTTTAACGCTTGATCAGCAATATAGAGGTTATGACCAGAAAGCGGGCTGGGCTGGTTGGCAACCTGATAATTGATTTTGCAATCTGATGTGTGGATCTCACTGTTCATAACTTCACCCTGGAGGATGTAGATTTCTATTTGATACTGCAATTTAACTTGTACGGTTTTGCCAATTCCCCTAGGGGAATAGTTCAGGCATAGCCGAATATGAGCATAAAACAAGCTTTTCCTGATTACTATTTAAGCTGTTTAATTTTAAGTCGTGATTTTGCCGTTTTTATTTGCAGGGCCTGATCCTATGAATTCTCAGGTGATTTTACTCGATCAAATATGGCTTAAAAGTAATGAGGTGAAATTTATATTTTATTGCTATCGAATACCGTTTTGTCAGTCTGTCTCTGATGAGGCTCGAATCATCTTGTGTT
Organism: Microbulbifer maximicatervae (SeqCode); assembly: GCF_052467225.1. Classification (NCBI taxonomy): domain Bacteria; kingdom Pseudomonadati; phylum Pseudomonadota; class Gammaproteobacteria; order Cellvibrionales; family Microbulbiferaceae; genus Microbulbifer; species Microbulbifer maximicatervae (SeqCode). Next base: position 1,653,100 of record NZ_CP174303.1, read on the forward strand.
TGTCGTCTTATTGTTGGTAGCAATTTTTTTTATCTTAAATTATTCAAAATAAATTTATTAATAATGTGGACCAGTACAAAAAAATTGATATTTATAGGGTTCTATTGCCGATAGAAAATCTATACCAAAGCATGTTGATTTTTCTTTTTAGTTTACTGATCCATGATACCTTTGTATTACAAAATGGTATTAGAGAACCAAGTTGGCACACTTAAGATTGAATTTTTGATATCTAGATCACTACCGGTTGCAGTTAATGAGTTGATCGAATAGATTTAGCTCACAGCGTAAGATGAGCGCGGAAAATTGATAAAAAATAGTTAGGCTGGTAACAGGCTGAAACATAAAAGGACTGCACATTGGGGGAACCCAGATGAATTTGCATAAGGATTATGCACCACTAAAGGTTGTTAGCCCTAAGTCAGAAAAAACAGGGATTACAGTTGCCTTTTTAACCGCATGCGTCAATCTTCAATCCTCAATATTTGCCGGGCGAATTGAAGATGAATTTAAGACTACCTGCGCTATCCTTCAGCGCTCGACACTTTCATCCCTAAGTGGTATTAAGGCCGAATACCTTCTTCTTGATTGTGCCGATGTATCCTCTTCAGATCTCGAGAATCTTTTGAGGGAGATACACTCCCTGCCCACACCTCCTAACATAGTATTGATCAATGTCGATCAGAAGGCCGATATTGATTTTGTTCTGCATTGGGAAAAAGTTCTGGGATTAATACCCTCCGAATGCGAAGCAAAAGTCATTATGGAGAGGTTGGGTAGGATATTCTCGGGAGAATACTGGTTTCCAAGAGATGTTCTCCATAATTTCCTCAGGCAACACAGAAAGCCTAAAAAGTGGTGCGATAAGGCTTCAAACCTCACGCAGCGAGAACGGCAAATTTTACAGTTGATCTGTGATTGTAATACCAATGCCAATATAGCCGAAACATTATGTGTAAGTGAGCATACCGTTAAAAGTCATTTGTATAAAATCTATAGAAAAATAGGCTGTAAGAATCGGTTAGAAGCAAGTAGTTGGGCCAGTCAAAACTTGTAATACTATGAAATCACTATTTTTGTACGCAACTGTGTTAACAGTTGCGCTTTCGTGTATCGTTCACAAAAGTTGCGCTCAAGAAACAAGTGATCAAAGCTCTGAGGAATCCCTGCTTACTGGATTGGTAATTGATAATACGGTAAGTGGTATAGGTCATGAGTTCGCTAGATCGCTATCAATTTATATAACAACTAATTTGACAGGATTCGACTACAACCTGACCGTGCATGAAAGGCCTTCGGCAAGGTGGGGCAGTGTTGTTTGGGTAACCTTTGAGAGCAAGCAAGTCTTTAAAACAGTCATTTATCCTGGGCGGAGAAAGTTCGGTGCAATTGTCGAGCAGGCTGCTTCGCAAATAAATAATAATGTGAGGCAGCAACGGTTGCAGGATCTTTTATCTCAAAATGTTGATTTGGCGGGGGATGAAATATAATGAAATTTTTATTCACAACGGCTTTTTTATTGTTTTCTGGCTCGGTGTTTGCAACAGAGCTGGTGTACACGCCTGTGAATCCATCGTTTGGGGGCAATCCTCTTAATGGTAATTATTTACTGAATAATGCTAGCGCACAGAACAGTAAAAAAGATCCTGATGCTAAGGATTCACCGTACTCTGATTCTTCTTCCCTGGATAGATTTACTGACACGCTAGAATCTCGCCTTCTCTCACAGCTGCTAACAGATGTGGGAAATGGTAATGACGGTACTTTGGTAACTGATGACTATATCGTAAATATTGTTGATATTGATGGTGAATTGACGATCACCATTACCGACGCTGTTACGGGTGAGATATCTGAAATTGTAGTTGTAGGTCTCAATCCAAGTAACTAATAAAATTATATTTGTAAGCTTAGGTTTTGTGGGGTGGTGCGATGTTATCGAGAATATTTATTCTAATTATTGTTTTTAGTGTTAGTGGGTGCAGTTCTGTTAAGGAAGCGTTGTTCGGCCCTGGACAACAAAAAGCAACTTTGACGGATAGAATGAGCACCTATTCTGACTTAGTCAGTTTGCCTGCTCCTAGAGGGAAAATAGTTGCAGCAGTGTACGGTTTTAGTGATCAAACTGGACAATATCGGCCAGCGCCCTCCAGCTCATTCTCGACCGCAGTGACTCAAGGGGCTGCAGCTATGCTGGTTCAGGTTCTGAATGAATCTGGGTGGTTTGTGACTCTTGAGCGGGAGGGTTTACAAAACCTCTTAACCGAAAGGAAAATAATTAGAGCTGCACTGAAAGAACAGGACAATCCTGCCAGTCCTGTATTCGATCTGCCTTCTCTTATGTCAGCCAATATTATGTTGGAGGGTGGAATAGTCGGTTACGATACAAACATAAAAACAGGGGGTGCGGGGGCACGTTACTTCGGTATCGGTATTTCTGAACAATATCGTGTAGATGAGGTTACTGTAAACCTGCGTGCGGTAGATGTCCGAAGTGGACGAGTTCTAAGTAGTGTTTTAACGAGCAAGAAAATCTTGTCGAGGCAAGTTCAAGGCGATGTTTATACTTTTGTGGAATACAAGCGCTTACTTGAAATAGAGGCTGGGATGACCACGAACGATCCAGCTCAATTATGTGTTCTTTCTGCGATAGAGTCGGCGGTAATTCATCTTATATCCCAGGGGGTTAATGCTAATTTGTGGGCATTGGAGGATAATAGCCAATACCCTATGTCTGTCCTCAGTGAATATTCTGCGACACCAGTAAAAATATTATAAATCTTTAGCGGATATTAAATTTTATTGGTATGTTCATTTATAGGTATATGTAATTTAACGAAATAAAATTTTATTAAATTATATCTGTGTATTTTCATGTTTGTGTGTGTAATTTGGTGGAATTGAACTGTTTTATTTTTTGTGTGTTTTGATTTAAATCACCACCTTAATACAAAAGTTTTACGTTCTTCTTATTCTTTCCGGTTAAATGTAATCTTTCTTCTGATTTAAGATATATTTTTTTTTACCTATAGTGTCCATGTTGTTTCTTATAGTTGTTAACCGTTCTTATTGGAGAGGTGGTTGGTGATTGCTACAGCTAAACGAGTAACGGCAATTTTATTTCTGTTTCTGGTTTTACCGCTTTCGGTGTGCTGGGCTTCTGATTTAGATGACCACAATGAATTGTCTGCTGGGCAGGGTGCTCTGGATCTTCTTTTGTTAAGAAAAGATTCAATTACGGGTAACTTGGCTCAGGTTTCACAAGTAGGTGATTACAACCTTGCTGAAGTTACCCAGTCTGGTCTTTACAACCAGGCTGTCCTGATCCAGGAGGGTGGCTCCAATGCAGCGTTGGTGCAACAAACAGGCGATTCTAATTATGCTGCGATATCGCAGTCAGGAGCCTACAACCAAGCTACAGCGATACAGAATGGCGTAGATAATGTGGCTTTAATTAGCCAGGTTGGTTACGGAAATTCTGCAAACATTATTCAAAATGGTGATGGATTGTTTGGTTATGTCGCGCAGTTCGGTGACGACCATGCGGTGCAACTGGTGCAGTACGATTAAGGCATTGCACTATTTTACTTGTATTTATAATTTTATTCTGAGGGAGATTGATAAATGAAAAAGATTACACTTGCTGCTGCTATTGCTTTGATTGCTGGCGCAGGTCAGGCTGTAGCTGATAATAACTACGGTGATCAGGTTCAGCTCGGCGAAAATAACTCTGCAAATGTATCCCAAGTATATGAGGCTAACAATAATGCTGCCTATCAGTGGCAGGAGGGTAATGATAACGTAGCTGTTGCAGCTCAGGATTATGCTGATGATAACTACATTGATCAGACCCAACTCGGTGACCGTAATGCTGCTTACACCAGTCAGTCCAGCCAAATGGGCAGTGAAGCTTTGACCTACCAGGATGGGGAAGGTAACAATGGAACTATCCACCAGTGGACCGGTTCCTACAATAGTGCCTACGCTGCGCAGTTTGGTAGTGAAAATATGATTCATTTGGATCAGTATACCGACTCTAACTTTAACTATGCCGATATGTATCAGGACGGCAGCGACAACATGGGCGTTCTGCAACAGGAAGGTGACGGTAACTACTTCGTCAGCACCCAGGTTGGAGACAATAACGGTGTTTGGAACAGCACCTGGTACTCCTCATTTGATGGTTTTGTTGGTGGTCAGGTAGGTGACTTCAACGTAGGTACTGTTTTTCAGTCAGGTGCTGAGAACACTGCAAACCTGATGCAGAGTGGTGATATTAACCTGCTCGACCTGTCTCAGTCCGGCCTCAGCAACACTGCGACTATCCTGCAGCAAGGTGATGCTAACGCTGCTTTCGGTTACCAATCCGGTGTTAACAACGTTGCCAATATCACCCAGAATGAGACCAATAACTTTGGTGCTATGGCTCAATTTGGCAATGACAATACCGCTAACCTTGTACAAACCGGTGACATGAATAGTGCTGACTTTGGTCAGTATGGCGATGCTAACCTGGCAAATATTGATCAGACAGGCAACAGCAACTACGCCTATGGTTACAGTGCTGGTGTTGCAAATATCGTAGATATTGATCAAGCGGGTGAGTTGAACCTGGCAGAAGTTCACCAAGACTTTGGCGGCGATAACCTGATTACTGTGGCCCAAACTGGCTACGAGCATTCCGCTCACGTTGGACAGGGTGGCTATGAAAATGTTGCCACTGTTAGCCAGAACAGTGCATATAATATGGCTAGCATTGAGCAGGTTGGTGCAAGCAACGTTGCCACCATCACTCAGAACTGATTCTGAAGAGTTTCAGGTATGAAGAAACCGCCCTATTGGGCGGTTTTTTTATATAAAGGTAGAAGCTAATCCTTATCTAAGAGCAGATTGACTAAATGGTTCTCTGCCCGCAAAAATTGAGAGTCAGCTCTAATAGCCCTGTCCATGGAGATTGCTGCCCACTACCACCTTTGATAGAGCTATCTATAGCTCGAGCGCGAATTAATAAGCTTTCCAGTTGCTTCTTATTAAGTCTGTGTAGGGCTCCTTGGACCAATGGCTGGCGCTTTTGCAGCCGAACCAATCTCGCTAGAGGTTGGCCTTGATCCAGTTTTTCCATGATGTCGAGAAGAGTTCGAATTTCTCTTGCTATTGCCCAAAGTACAATGGGTGGTTCAATACCTTCGACCCTCAATCCGTCGAGTGTTTTGACTGCTTTGGCTGAGTTGCCAGAGAGTGCTGTGTCAATTAGGTCAAAAACACTGTAACGGGCGGAGCTGGTAACACTATGCTCCATCATTTCCCGGGTGATTTCTTGCCCGGAGCTGGAAAGCTTAAGTTTTTCTATCTCCTGGCTTGCGGCAAGTAAGTTGCCCTCTACTCTTTCTGCCAGGATTTGTATTGCTTCTGGTTCGGCTGAGAGGCCTGCAGATGCAAGGCGCTGGTTGATCCAGCGGGGCATTTCCTGAATCGTCACAGGCCATACCTGAACCAGTACTCCTGATTGTTCTAGGACTTTGACCCATTTGCTGTTGAGTTGCGATTTATCAAGTTTCGGTAATACCAGTAAAAGCAAAAGATCTTCACTCGCCAGTGAAGCAAACTCTTGCAGGGCTTTACTGCCCTTATCCCCCGGTTTACCTCCGGGTAAACGCAGCTCGACAAGTTTTTTTTCTGCGAAAAGAGACATATTTCCGGCTGAAGCAACCAGCGTGCTCCAGTCAAAATTATGCTCTGCGTGAATAAGTTCTCTCTCGGTGAAACCGTGCTTTTTCGCTGTTGAGCGCACTAAATCGCAGCACTCTTGAACTATTAAGGGCTCATCACCAGTGATAATAAAAATTGGCGATAGGCCCTTTTTTAGATTTTGCGATAATTGATGGGGGTTAACGCGCATTAATAAAACTAACCTAGTAGCTCTTTTCTTCTAATGAAGCATTCACATCGATACGCCGTAAGCGATCGATAATGCGCCCAATAAGCTCCCGCTGCATCTCCGCGCGTAAGGTATTTTCCTCTTCACTTTTACTGACAATTTCATTGACATCCCACTCCAAGGTGCGATAAACGTCTGCCTGTGCTTTATTTAGGAGGACTTGGCCTGAAGCTGTGCGTACGCTATAGATTGCACTGGTAATTAGTTCGTATTCAGATGCTCGCCCTTCAGAGTCTACAGCTACAGTTAGTTTTCTCTCGGTTTCCTGGTGAATGATGAGTGTATAGTCAGCTTCTGCAGGAGATTCCGCCATAGGCACACCCGCATTATTGAGTAGTCGCGTTAATTGATATGCGATATCACTGCGAGGGTCTACTGTGGATATATAGAGTGTACTACCGGGAGGAAAATTCTTAGGGGCGCCTCTTAGATGCCAGCCGCAACCGGCAATAGTGATAGCGAGAAGAAAAATAAAGGCTCGATTTGCGATTGTTTTCATAAACTACTTGCCATGGTCTTGTCGGCTACAGCGAGCTGACTTAAGTGAGCCGGGAGTGAAACTCCCGGCATCATATTGCGGGTCTTTACTTGGCGACAATATTAACCAGCTTGCCAGGTACGACAATTACTTTGCGCACCGTAGCTTCACCGATAAATCTCTGAACGTTCTCATCGGCGAGGGCGAGTTTTTCCAGGTTCTCTTTGTCTGCATCAGCAGGAGCATCCAGTTTTGCGCGTACCTTGCCATTGACCTGGACGACCAAAGTAATCGAGGTGCGCACCAGTGCTTTTTCATCTGCCACTGGCCAAGGAGAATCGATTAGGGCACTGGTATTCCCCAGCACCTGCCACAGTTGATGACAGATATGAGGAGTAACCGGAGCCAACAGCAAGACGGCGGTCTGTAGGGCTTCTCTCTCTACAGCCAGTCCTTGATCACTGTTGCGATCTGCCAGCTTGCCGACCTCATTGAGCAATTCCATTACTGCTGCGATAGCGGTATTAAAGGTTTGGCGGCGGCCATAGTCATCCCCCACTTTTTGGATGGTCTCGTGGGTTTTGCGGCGCAGCTGCTGTTGCTTGTCATTGAGGGACTGCTGGTCGATCTGTGCTTCACTGGAGCCCGCTGCAATATGGACGTGAACGGTCTTCCAGAGCTTACGCAGGAAGCGGCTGGCACCTTCCACACCGGCATCGTGCCACTCCAAAGTCTGCTCCGGAGGGGCGGCAAACATGGTGAACAGGCGAACGGTATCGGCACCGTACTCCTCAACCGCAGCGTGAGGGTCTATGCCATTGTTCTTGGATTTGGACATCTTTACCACGCCGCCGGCAATAATCTCTTCGCCGGTGGCTCGCTCAATCGCTTTGGTCGGCTTGCCCTTGTCATCGCGCTCGACGTCCACATCGGCGGGGTTGATCCAGGTCTTGTGGCCGTGTTCTTCCTTATAGAAGGATTCGGCTAACACCATGCCCTGACACAGCAGCTGCTTGAAGGGTTCATCGCTATTGACCAGGCCCTCATCCCGCATCAGCTTGTGGAAGAAGCGCGCGTAGAGAAGGTGTAAAATGGCATGTTCAATACCGCCGACATACTGGTCAACTGGCAACCAGTAGTTGGCGCGGTCCGGATCCAGCATGCCCTCTTCAAAATCGGGACAGGTATAACGGGCGTAGTACCAGCTGGACTCCATAAAGGTGTCGAAGGTATCGGTTTCACGTTCTACAGAAGTGCCGTTGAGTTCGTCTTTACGCCATTCGGGATCGGCTTTAATAGGTGATTGAACGCCGTCGAGCTCGACATCTTCCGGCAACAGGATCGGCAGCTTGTCTGCGGGTACTGGTATTTCTCCGCCGTCGGCCAGGTTGAACATGGGGATGGGCGCACCCCAGTAGCGCTGGCGGGAGACACCCCAGTCGCGCAGGCGATAGTTGGTCTTAACCCGACCCTTACCTGCAGCAATCAGCGCTTCGGAGATCGCAGTAAAGGCGCCATCAAAATCCAGGCCGTCAAAACTGCCGGAATTTACCAGTTTGCCTTTCTCCGTATAGGCCTCTTTCTCCAAGTCGATGGACTCGCCGTCGGCAGCCTCGATAACCTGGATAACGGGCAGCTGGTATTTTTGCGCAAATTCCCAATCGCGCTGGTCGTGTGCCGGTACTGCCATCACCGCGCCTGAGCCGTAATCCATCAGTACATAGTTAGCCACCCATACGGAGACTTCTTCACCACTGATGGGGTGAATCGCCTTGAGCCCGGTATCCATGCCTTTCTTGTCCATCGTGGCCATATCGGCTTCGGATAGGGACTGCTTTTTGCACTCGGCGATAAAAGTTTTGAGTTCGGGGTTGGACTCGGCAAGTTCCAGAGCGATGGGGTGCTCGGCGGCGAGGGAAACATAGGTAACGCCCATCAGTGTATCCGGACGGGTGGTATACACATCGAAGTGGTCTATGCCCGCAATAGGCTTGGGCAGGGCAAAGCTCAGCTCTACTCCCCGGCTCTTGCCGATCCAGTTGCGCTGCATGGTGCGCACCTGCTCGGGCCACTCGGGCAGTTTGTCCAGGTCTTCGAGCAGCTCTTCGGCATAATCGGTGATCTTGATAAACCACTGGGCCAGCTCGCGGCGCTCAACGGTGGTGCCACAGCGCCAGCAGGCGCCATCTTCGACCTGCTCATTGGCCAGTACGGTCTGGTCGTGGGGGCACCAGTTCACTGCAGAGTTCTTCTTGTAGACCAGGCCTTTTTCGTAGAGGCGGGTGAAGAACCACTGCTCCCAGCGGTAGTAGGTGGGCTGGCAGGTGGCCAGTTCGCGGGACCAGTCAAAGCCAAAACCCAGGGCCTTGAGCTGGCCTTTCATGTACTCGATATTGGCATAGGTCCATTTGGCTGGAGCGGTCTTGTTCTGGATGGCCGCATTCTCTGCAGGCAGACCGAAAGCATCCCAGCCCATCGGGTGCAACACGTTCTTGCCCTGCATGCGCTGATAGCGAGTAATTACATCGGTAATGGTGTAATTGCGCACATGCCCCATGTGTAGCTTGCCGCTGGGGTAGGGGAACATGGATAGGCAGTAGAACTTTTCCCTGCCGGCGTCTTCCTTTACTTCAAAGCTCTTCTCGGCCTCCCAGAATTCCTGGGCGGAAGCTTCGACTGCGGAGGGGTTGTACTGCTCTTCCATCGATTCGGGACCTATACTCTGTGATCAAAATTTGCGGGAAACTGTTCAGTGTTTATTGGGGGATGTGAACGCTTGTCAATCGGTAAAGATTGATCGCGATCAAGTTTCGCTCCCAGTGCATCTTTTACGATGCGTAAACGCTGGATTATAGGAGGGATACCGTGACGAAGGAACCAAAGTTGCCGCCGAAGGACGATCTGATTAATGAGTTTCGCGAAGACTTTGAAGATTTGGTCGAAGGTGAGCTGGCTGTTGAGAATCTCACCGCCAATAAGATGGCATTTTTGCGCGCTTGGCTGAAAGATGACCTGCATCGTGCTGCTGACTATATCCGGGGACTAGGTGGAGAATTGAAGACCCTGGAGGAGCGCAGCGGTGATTGGCTGCTGGATGCGGCGGACCCCACAGAAACCGCATGGCCAAACTTAATGCGATGCATTAAAGAGGGCAAGCCCTGGGCTTTGGCCGGCGAGTTTGTAGGGCCGGATGAGGAGTTGCAGTGTTTGGGCTGTGGATACCGAGCTATGCCGCCGGCAAATACCCAGATTACTCCCTGCCACCGGTGTGGTTATGGATGCTTTCGCCAGATTGAGGGTGGTCTCGAGTATTGAATGGGCTCTATACGGCGGCGGCCACGCTTCTGATGCCTCCAGCAGCCCCATTGTTGGGGCTGCTGGTTGCATTCCTTTTGCGATTCTCTTCATCCGGGTCCCTGCTTGAAAGATGTTCTCTACCCTTGGCTGTGATTTCCTTTTGTGTGCTTTGGTTAGGGGCGACCCCGGCATTCTCATCCTGGCTTGGAGATCGATTGGGCAAGGTACCTTATCAACCCCATATAAGGCCTGAGGCCGTTGTGATCCTTGGTGCAGGGCGATACCGCGACAGGTATTCGAATAGGGAGAGACTCTCTGCAGCGAGTCTCGAAAGAGTTGCCGGTGCTGTCGAGCAAGCACCAGAAGACTTACCGATTCTGGTATCTGGCGGTCGGGTTCACAGCGGAGAGCGGCTGGCAGAGTCTGATTTAATGGCTGCGTTGTTGGAGGAGGAGTTTTCCACTCCGGTCACTTGGCGTGAAGATTGCAGTCGTACTACTGCAGAGAATGCAGTAAATAGTGCTGATATTTTGCACAGTGCTAATGTGAGGTCGGTTTTTTTGGCCACTCACTGGTGGCATATGCCTCGCGCAGCGGAAATTTTTTCCCGCGCTGGCTTAGAGGTACAACCCCTGCAGGTTGGGAGTGCCGGAGAATTGATGCCTCGCGCTCAAACAGGTGTGGGGCGCTGGCTGCCCAATGCTGTCTCCCTGCTAAGGACCCAGGTCTATTGGCGGGAAATACTGGCACGGATCTGGTATCGGTGGAGTTCGCTACCGTCCATCAGAAAATGTTGAGGATGGATAAGGAACTTTTTGATAAATGTAATCTCAGAGGCCTACAGGATTTGAGGGATCAGGCGTCGAGCCCAAATGTTTGAGAGCTCTTGATTGCTGGTTGTACCGGGCTTAGGATGACTGGCGCCACAGGACATACCCATTGATTACCTTTTTTTATGGAGTAGCGGCTGTGGATAAGAAACATAACAATAATCGAGATAACCTTATGATGAAGGGCATCCCACTTTCTTTCTCTCCGATACAGTTGCATAACCGGTTAAACCGGGCTGTTTGGATTGGCTTCAAGCGGGTTGAGCAGGATGGCCGCACGCTGGTTTTTCTGTGTGCCGGTGGCGATAGCAGCGCCCAGCTCAGTAAAAATTTTGAGACCTTTGCCGGGCAGATAGTTCGGGAGTTCGGTTTTGCTCCCGCCGAAGTGGAGTTTATCGAGCTGCGTTCAAAAGCCGAGGAGTCCCACTGGTATCGCTGGCATGCCCAGTGGGTGGGGTCTGCGCCAATGGAGTGCCATGGCGACCTGGTGACCAGTGAATCTAGCCGACGCTACTTAGCCCAGGCACTCGAAAGCGATATGGCCGCCGCTTAAATTCATTTGTTCAGGCGCTGGCTTTAGTGGCAGCGCCGTCACCCTTGAGCAGGTCTGAGAGGGCTTGCTCCAGAGTTGGAAATTGGAAGGTATAGCCGGTTTCCAGTGCTGTACAGGGCTCGACCCTATCACTGGCTAGCAGTAATTCATCAGCCATCTCTCCAAAAGCTATCTTTAAAGTCCAGGCCGGTAAGCGTAAAAACGCCGGGCGATGCAGCTCTTTGGCCAGGATCCTGGCAAAGCTGTTGTTGGTTACAGGTTCTGGTGCACTTCCGTTAAATGGACGGCAAAGTTGATTGTCGATGGCGTGTAATATCAGCCCGACTTCGTCTTCTTCGTGAATCCAGCTCATCCAGTGCTCGCCCGAGCCCATGGGGCCGCCAAGCCCGAGCCGAAATGGTGGCAGCATTTGGGGAAGGGCGCCACCGCGCATGGAGAGAACGATAGCTGTGCGGATAATGCCTACCTTAACGCCAGAGTGCTGCAGCGGGAGCGTGGCGGCCTCCCAGTCCCGACACAGCTGTGCGGCAAAGCCCCCTCCTGGAGCACTGTCTTCTTTCAGTAACTCCCCTCCGCGATTGCCGTAATAGCCGATTGCGGAGCCGGACAAGAAGTAGGATGGCTTGTCTCTTTGGCCCAGGGTCCAGCGAACCAGCTTCTCTGTTGTGTCCAGGCGTGAACTGCGAATCTCAGTGCGATATTTTTCTGTCCAGCGACGGGAGATGGGGGCCCCGGCAAGGTTCACAATAACATCTACGGGCTGGTTTACCTCTGCGGGATCGCGGCAGGCGTTGGCTGATTCGCCACATAAGTTTCGAACCCTGTCCGGATGTCGGCTTAATACCGTAATAGTATTGCCTCGCTCCAGCCAGCGCCGACAAAAGAGTCTGCCTATAAGCCCGGTGCCACCGCTAATCAAGCAATGCATGGGGAATCACCTTGCCTTATATTCGCTAGAAAATTGAATGGAGCATAGCAGTGATATTCAGTGGCGGTAGCTTACCGATGGCCACCCCGGCAGGGAGTTGCCACAGGGCTTGTTTTAATCGGGTAGCTCGCCACTGAGAGGGGAGTTGGATTGGGGTTCCACCCTACGGCGTAAAAACAGGGCCAGGGCCAGCATTGGGAGCGCCAAGGCAAATACCAATGAGATGCCGGCTAGCATAAACGGAGTGGCGCCACTCATCGCTCTGATATCCCCGGTCATATTCGCGCGCTCGAATTGGGGGAGTTTTTTAATAACCTTCCCCTTGGGGTCCACAATTGCCGTCACACCAGTATTTGTCCCTCTCACCAGGTAGCGACCAGTTTCCAAAGCGCGCATCTGCGCCATTTGCATATGTTGTAAGGGGCCAATAGAGGTCCCGAACCATGCATCATTGCTAATGGTCAGCAAAACCTGGGAAGACAGTGCTGAGTCGGCAACCAGCCTGGGATAAACAATCTCATAGCAGATAAGCGGCGCCCAGCTTGCACCAGCAGCATTGAGCGGCGATTGTTCGTCCGGGCCTGAGCGGATAAAGGAAGTGGGGAGATTAAAAAACTCGATAGTGCCCCGAATAAAATCCTCTAACGGTACATACTCACCAAAGGGGACCAGGTGGCGCTTGTGATACACGCTGGGGCTCTGGCCAAAAACAGCGGCGGAGTTGTGAATACTCGGCCGCTCCTGTGCCGAACCCCGGGTGTCATAGAGAATACCGGTGATCAAATCGATGTTGGTAGTCTCAGCATTGCGTTGCAGCGCCTGCATAAGGTTGGGGGCTTGCCCGTAGAGCATGGGCAGGGCGGCTTCGGGCCAGATAATAACGTCTACATCCTGATCGCTAAGGGCGCGAGTACCCTCTTGGTAGCGGCTGATAGTTTCCCCGCGAAACTCTGGCAACCACTTCTTTTCCTGAGGAATATTAGCCTGCACCAGCCCAACGCTGATAAGAGGACCTTTTGCGGAGGTCCACTCCACTTGGGAGAGGGCAGCTCCTATTGGCCAGGGGGCCAGTGCCGCAGTGAGTAGAATGATATGGCTGTGCCGCTTGAGCGGGGATAGGCGGCCACTGACAACCAGGGCCAGCACTGCGCCGGTAAATGCCAATAGCAGGCCTATGCCGTAGACACTCAAAATCGGCGCCCAGCCCGCTAGCCAGGTTTCTGTATGGCCATAGCCGGCGAAGAGCCAGGGGAAACCGGTAAAGGCCCAGCTGCGCAGCCATTCACTGATAAACCACAATGCGGCAAAAGCCAGAGCGAAGCTGAATTTATTATCTGTGAAGCGGCCCAGAATGTAGAAGGGCGCGGCTAACAGCAGCGCCATAATAGCGACGAAGCTTCCGGTGAGGGCCAGTCCTAATGGCACCGATGAGTTGCCAAAATTTGTAATCGAAACGTAGACCCAGGAAGCCCCGCTGGCGAAGAGGCCCAATCCATAGCAGAGGGCGAGCCAGAAGCTTTTGCGACCCGGTAGCACCTGCCCTTTGGCTGCAGAGAGCAGAATCCAGGCGAATAGTGTCAGGGACAGCAGGCCACATACCCAATAGTTAAATGGGGCAAATGAAAGTGTCATCAACCCGCCAGCTACAACGCTGGCGAGAGGAGAAAATAATCTGCGCATAAAGTTGTTGTCAGGATACCCCGTTCTCTAAGGGTATCAGTGTGTTAAAGCTTGCAGTGCTCAGCTGTCTTCTTCTGGCGGTTTGCGCATATGGGCAACCCGCAAAAGGTGTATCTGGCGGCTGTCTGCATAGAGTACCCGGAACATAAAGTCACCCAGTCGGGTGACTTCGTCACGGCCCGGCAAATGGCCGAATGATTGCATAATAAGACCGCCGACAGTGTCGAATTCTTCATCACTAAAGGCGCTCTCGAAAAATTCATTGAACTCTTCAATGGGAGTCAGAGCTTTAACGATAAAATCGTTTTCCCCAACTTTACGGATATAACTATCCGCTTCTTCCTCGTCGGTCTCGTCTTCGATTTCACCGACAATTTCCTCGAGGATATCTTCAATAGTCACAACACCGGATACACCGCCGTATTCGTCTATCACGACCGCCATATGGTAGCGGTTCTCACGGAACTCGCGCAGCAGGATATTGAGGCGCTTGCTCTCGGGAATAATATTGGCTGGGCGGATCAGGTCTTCGAGCTGAAATCCGTCGAAACCTTTCAACAGGAGAGGGAGCAGGTCTTTGGCGAGCAATATCCCGCGTATATCATCGACACTTTCGCCGACGACAGGGAATCGGGAGTGCCCCGAATCAATAATTTTGGGGAGGAACTCTTCCGGCTTATCGTGAAGGCCTACCACAACCATTTGCGAGCGTGGAATCATAATCTCGCGGACTTGCTGGCTGGAAACGTCCAGTGCGCCTTCGATAATAGAGAGCGCTTCAGCATCTACCAGCTGATTTTCAGCGGCGTCCTTAATGATGTCCAATAATTCGTCGCGAGACTTGGGTTCAGCTGAAAAGGCGCTGAAGAGCTTTTCCAGCCAACTTTTTTCACTCGCGCGGGATTTGCTCGCTGAGTGACTACTTGGGGGCTCGTCTGTGGTCATGGAAGTGGCCATGCTCCGGGGTTCTCTCGTTGGTAGATAAAATTCAGTAGCAGTTTGCCATTACTTCGGTGGTACAGCGGCTATCATCCCACTTCATCCAGTGGGGCGTAGGGGTCTGCAATGCCGAGGTTGGCGAGCAACTTCGTTTCCAGGCTTTCCATAACCTGAGCGTCTGCATCTTCGATATGGTCATAACCTAGAAGGTGCAGTGTGCCATGGACCACCATATGTGCCCAGTGCGCCGATAGTGATTTGCTCTGTTGCTCCGCTTCCAGTTCAACTACTGGGGCACAGATCACAAGATCTCCAAGCATCGGGAGATCCAGCTCCGCAGGGAAATCGGTAGGGAAGGATAAAACATTAGTGGGTTTATCCTTGCCTCGGTACTGGTGATTAAGTTCCTGGCTCTCACTTTCGTCCACGATTCGCACCGACAGTTCCGCTTCGTTGCGGTGGCCGGTCAAAGCCTTGGATACCCAGTTGCTGATAGCCTCATCGGAAGGGATGTCGTGGCAGCGGCTGACCCGCTGCACATCGAGTGTTAAATCAGTCATAACTCAGGTGCGGACTCTAAGCGGCATTCTCATCGGCTTTATTGGAGATTCGATCTGCCGAGGCCATTTCCAGCTCGGCTTCATGAATATCGTAGGCCTCCACAATGCGCTGCACGAGGGGGTGGCGAACCACATCCTTGGCTCCAAAGTGGGTAAAGCTGATTCCATTAACTCTCCCCAGTACTCCAACAGCATGACGCAAACCGGAAGCTTGGCCACGGGGCAGGTCGACCTGGCTGGGGTCACCGGTAATTACGGCGGTGGAGCCAAAGCCAATCCGCGTGAGGAACATTTTCATCTGCTCGCGGGTGGTATTTTGGCTCTCATCGAGAATAACAAAGGCGTTATTTAGGGTGCGCCCGCGCATATAGGCAAGGGGAGCTACTTCGATAACGTTGCGCTCGATCAGCTTGCCAACAGTCTCAAAACCGAGCATTTCGTAGAGGGCGTCGTAGAGCGGGCGGAGGTAAGGGTCTACCTTTTGGCTCAAGTCACCGGGCAGGAAGCCCAATTTCTCGCCGGCTTCAACGGCGGGGCGGACCAGGAGGATTCGCTCAACTTCATCCTTGAGCAGAGACTCCACAGCACAGGCTACTGCCAGGTAGGTTTTACCGGTACCTGCGGGTCCGATACCGAAATTGATATCATTGGTCTGCACAGCGCGAACGTATTTACGCTGATTGAGCCCTCTGGGGCGTACCGAGCACTTCTTAGTGCGAATCAGTACTACTTGGTCAGCTTCGCTGGAGTCACCGCTACCATCTTGGCCGGTGAGTTCTTCAACTCCCGCTTGCTGCAGAGCCAGGTGAATCTCATCTGGAGTGAGATAGTCCTTGGTACCGGTTTCCTTGTAGAGCCTACTGAGTAGTTCGCCAGCGGCACGCGCCGATTTGGCATCGCCAAAAAATGAAAACTGGTTGCCGCGATTTCGAATTTCGATATCCAGGCGCTGTTCTATTTGGCGTAGGTGTTGGTCGAACTGACCGCAGAGATTGGCGAGACGGCGTGCGTCGTTGGGCTCGAGAGTGATGCTGTGAGCGAGGGTTTGTGTTTCCAAATTGGTTTCCGGCACCTTTAATCCAGGGGTTATATTGCTAGGGTATACCCATTTTCCCTAAAGGGGAAAGAGGTGATTCCTACAAATAGGTTCTAACTTTACCTAATTTTAATTACGGGGCGTAATTTGGGGGGCAAGTTGAGCCTAATTTGGCGGCAGGATGTGCTTTCGAAGTACATCTTGCCGCTATTTGAGGTAATCACAAAGTCTTAGAACAGGTCTTCTTCCAGCTCAGATGTGACTAAAGTACCGCGCAGGGAGTTTGGCAGGGCCTCTTCAATCACAACATCGGCAAATTTGCCGATCAGGGCGAGATCGTCCGCACGGAAGTTGACTACCCGGTTGTTCTCGGTGCGGCCTTGTAACTGTCCGGGGTCCTTTTTGGAAACACCGGTTACCAGTACACGCTCGGTGTTGCCAACCATGCGGCGTGCAATAGCTGCCGCCTGCTGGTTAATCCGCGCCTGCAGCAGCTGTAGGCGCTGCTTTTTCACTTCTTCCGGCGTGTCATCGGCCAGGTCGGCAGCTGGGGTGCCCGGGCGAGGGGAATATATAAAGCTGAAGGAGATATCGAAGCCCACGTCCTGGATCAGGTTCATGGTCGCTTCAAAGTCCCTGTCAGTTTCGCCGGGGAAGCCGATAATAAAGTCTGAAGACAGGCAGATATCCGGGCGAATTTTCTTCAGGCGGCGGATCTTGGATTTGTACTCCAGGGCGGTGTGGCCGCGTTTCATTGCCATCAGAATGCGGTCGGAGCCACTCTGTACGGGCAGATGAAGATGACTAACCAGTTCTGGTACCTGTCCGTAGACATCGATCAGCGCATCGGAGAACTCTACCGGGTGAGAGGTGGTATAGCGGATGCGGTCGATGCCATCAATCGCTGCCACATAAGTGATCAGCTCGGCGAAATCCACTTCGTGGCCATCTTCTCCCGTAGCGCGGTAGGCGTTTACGTTTTGCCCAAGCAGGTTCACTTCGCGGACACCCTGGTCTGCAAGGTGGGCGATCTCTTCGAGTACATCGGCCACAGGGCGGCTGACTTCTTCGCCACGGGTGTAGGGAACCACGCAGAAAGTGCAGTACTTGGAGCAGCCTTCCATAATAGAGACAAATGCGGTGGCGCCGTCGGCCTCTGGCTGGGGCAGGCGATCAAACTTCTCGATCTCCGGGAAGCTCACATCGACGATAACTGCGCCGCTTTTTTGCTCTTTGGTCTCCATCATCTCCGGCAGGCGATGCAAGGTCTGGGGACCAAAGATCAAGTCTACATGGGGTGCGCGCTTGGCAATCGCCTCGCCTTCCTGACTGGCTACACAGCCGCCAACACCAATCACCAGGTCGGGATTTTTTTCCTTCAGGTGCTTCCAACGGCCCAGCTGGTGGAACAGCTTTTCCTGGGCTTTCTCGCGGATAGAACAGGTGTTGACCAATAGTACATCCGCCTCGTCGGGATCGTCGGTAGGTACCATGTCGTGGGACTCGCCGAGCAGATCGCGCATCCTCGCGGAATCGTACTCATTCATTTGGCAGCCGTGGGTCTTAATATATAGCTTTTTCACCGATGTTTCGGACATATCGCGCCTGGTTAAAAACTGGTCAACAATTAGGGTGGGGCATTATAGCGATACGACCCGGCACTGCATAGATGGCTATATTAGCTGTTGCGAACCTGTGCTATTCTTGCGCGCTTTTTCGGGCTTTGCCCGTTCTTTGATCAATTTGAGCTTCGGGGTCATCCCCATCCTGAGAGACTTATGGCCAACCCGATTTATAAAGTTATTTTCCACAATCAAAACCAAGTGTACGAACTCTACGCTCGGGCCATCTATCAAAGTGATATGTACGGCTTTATCGAGGTGGAGGAGTTTGTATTTGGGGAAAAGGCTCAGCTTGTGGTCGATCCCAGTGAGGAAAAGCTGAAAACCGAATTTGCTTCGGTAACCCGTTCCTATATTCCGATGCACAGCATCGTGCGTATTGATGAAGTGGAAAAAGAGGGCACCGGCAAGATTGTTGAAGTAAAGGGTGACAAAGTTGCGAAGTTTCCTTTTGCCCCGCCTATCCGTCATCCCCAGGACACAGAGTAAGCTTTATTTTTACTCTGAATCAGGCCGGGCTCTATGCCCGGTTTTTAGCGCCAAAATCATCCGCTGCACCTTTTTTTCCTCTGCAATATAAGCTTCAATAAAAATCCTCCTGACTGTCATCAAATCGCTGCAAAGTGGTTGCGCTGACGATCAACGCCGTTCTGTATTTAGTTGATCTCAATTTGCTAGCAAGAGAGCAAATACGGATTTATCGATTTTTCTCAAGTTAGCTCAAGCGACGACCTATATTTTTGCCGCGTATCTGCCCTGATTTTTATGGGCTGATAACTGGTACAGACTGGAACTTTGCTATGAGCAATCGCTATCGCGCACTGTGGATTTCCGATGTCCATTTGGGCAGCAGAGACAGTGAGCCCCATCGACTTGCAGATTTTCTGGCTCAGAATCGCGCCGATACGGTCTATCTGGTTGGGGATATTTTTGATATGCAGGCACTCGCTCAAGGACGAGGTACATGGTGTCAGGCCTCTTCGCTGCTACTGGAAATGCTTTCCGAATTAAGTAGCCTGACGCCTGAAGTCATTTATATTCCTGGAAATCACGACGCGCCAATGCGCAGCTGGGCCGGAAAGCGGCTCGGCAATATCCGAATTGAAAAAGACTATATCCACACTGCTTCTAATGGGCGCCGCTTTTGGGTAACCCACGGCGATCAGTTTGAACACCGAATTAAAATAAATCCAATCAGTTACCATATCGGCGATCGCAGTTATTACCTGATGCTGCGCTTTAATCGCTGGATCAATTATTGGCGCAATCGATTTAATAAGCCCTGGTGGTCGCTGGCCAGCCAGATAAAAAATCGTGTGGGTGCCGCTCGACAAATGATGAGTGATTTTGAGGATGTCGCCACTCGTGAAGCGATATCGCGGGGATTCGATGGTGTTATTTGTGGCCATATCCATAGGCCTGCCCTTAGAAATAAAACAGTGTGTGGGGATGCTGTGACCTATGCGAATTGTGGTGATTGGGTCGACTCTATGAGTGCGGTTGTAGAACAACAAGATGGCAATTTAGATCTTTTACATTGGTATCGGACTCCAAAAATTGCCAGCATAATGACAGAGGTGGTTGCGGCATGATTCATCTTGAGACTCTTTTGCAGAAAAACGCCTGGTACAGCGCGGCACCACAAAAAACCACGCGAAAATTGGTTTCTGCCACAGTAAAGAAAATCTGTTGTGAGGAGCAGCTACAGGAATTTACCAGCAGTTACCCCCATCTTGGTGGCCTGGATTTTATTCGCCAGGTATTCGATGACTTGAATTTTCGCTACGAATTAAATCCATCAGAGTTGGCTCGGGTTCCCACTAGTGGGCCGCTGGTGATTGTGTCTAATCACCCCTTAGGAAGCCTGGATGGTCTCGCTCTGATCGATATGGTGGCGCGGGTACGGAAAGATGTTCGAGCTGTCGCAAGCCAATTATTATGGAATATAAAATCCCTGCGCCCCTGTTTATTGCCCGTAGATAACTTTAATGGGCGTACCCGTCGAGCCGATATTGAAGGTATCTATAGCCATTTAGGTGACGGGGGAGCGATTATCATTTTCCCGGCGGGAGAAGTATCCAGGCTCACCCCCCATGGGGTTCGAGATGGACGCTGGAATTCAGGATTTGCCCGTTTTGCGGAAAAAACCAATGCGCCGATATTGCCGGTGCAGGTTTTAGGGAGGAATTCCTGGTGGTTCTATGGCCTCTCCATGTTGAACAAGCCCCTCTCGACTTTATGGTTGATTAGGGAGATGTTTAAACAGGCCAGCCGCAGTATCGATATTCGTATAGGACGTCCCCTGGAAGCGGAACACTTTCGTAGCTGGCCGCTAACACCCCGCGCCAAGGCTGCTCTGTGGCGCAAACATGTCTACCAGTTACATCGTTCGCCCGCCCCTCTGGGGCCGGAATTAATTGTTGAAGCTGAGCCAAAAGCCGATGTAGCGCGAGTGGTTGAGTCCTGTGTATCACTCTCTGAACTGGGTAATTTTTCTGTGCGTTTATATCGGCAGAAAGCAGATTGCCCCGTCATGCGGGAATTGGCCAGAGTGAGGGAGATAGCCTTTCGCTCAGTGGGGGAAGGGACCGGCCAGAGCCGGGATTGGGATGCGTTTGATGCTCATTACGACCATCTATTGTTGTGGGATGCAGAAAATCGACAGATTGCAGGAGCTTACCGCATAGCAGCGACCGAGGCGCTCTCGGATGATCAGATATACAGCAGTACGCTATTTAATTACCCGCAGCCTCCTCGGCAGTGCCTGCCAGATTCTGCTGAGCTAGGGCGTAGCTTCCTACTGCCGGAATATTGGAGAGGGCGCGGGTTAGACCTGCTCTGGTGTGCTATTGGACAGTGGGTATTGCGCAATAAGGTACGCTACCTATTTGGCCCAGTGTCTATGCCCGGTACATTTTCCGTGAGAGCGAAGTCCGTTATTGTACGCTATTTTTCCCATTATTTTGCTCCTGAAAACTCCTTGGGGGATGCTCGACTGCCATTTCCGGAAGCACAATCTGAACTGCCTGAATTACTTGGGGATTCGGTGTCAGATATGCGTCAATTGAAGCATATTTTGCGTGAGGAGGGCGTTATGCTACCTCCCCTATTTAAAAAGTATGCCTCTGTTACTAAAACGGGAGGGACCAGTTTCCACGCCTTTAATATTGACCCGGATTTTTGCGATGCTGTGGATGGGCTGGTCGTTGTTGATTTATCAAAAGTGGACGAGAAGTTTGCTAAACGTTATTTATCCAGCTGACTTAGAAGTGACTCTTTATGAAAAAGGCAGCGTAAAGCTGCCTTTTTTGAAGATTCAGGAAATCTCACCTGGCATTTTGGATGGTTAAATTTTGCCAAGCTTTTTACGTAGACTCACCAGTTTGACACAGAGGACGAAAACAGACATTGCGGTATCCAGTTCTTCCAGCGGTGGGAAACTGGGTGCAATACGAATATTGCTGTCCTCAGGGTCCTTACCATAAGGGAAGGTAGCGCCGGCAGGTGTTAATTTTACTCCGGCATCCGCAGCCATTTTAACCACTGCTTTTGCGCAACCGGGAAGGGTATTAAAGGAAACAAAATAACCCCCTTCAGGTTTTTCCCAAGTACCCATATCTGCATCGGTGAGGGCATTATGTAAATGCTCCAGAACACACTCGAACTTCGGGCGAAGAATATCTGCATGTTTATGCATGTGTTCTGTCAGGCTGGTGTATTCGGTAAAAAATCTCGAGTGACGCAATTGGTTGACTTTGTCAGGACCAATGGTCATTGCCTGCATTTGGCCTTTGAGGGAATCGAGATTTGCCTGGCTGGCGCTCACAAACGCAACGCCTGCGCCAGCATGGGTGACTTTTGAAGTTGAGGCAAACTGTATTACGGAGTCTGCAGTATCATTTTCCAGGGTTGCTGTGCGAATATTTGGCAGATTTACATAGTTGCCAATGTCGTGCACCGAATAGGCATTGTCCCAAAATATCCGGAAGCTAGCGCCGGCAAATTGTCCCAGCTGCGCCAATCTTTCTACAGTTTCCTTGCTGTAAGTGGCTCCTGTTGGATTTGAAAACTTGGGCACACACCAGATACCAACAATCTCTGCATCTTCGCGCACGAGCTTTTCCACAAGCTCCATGTCGGGCCCCTGCTCTCCCATGGGCACGTTAATCATCTCGATACCCAGCTGCTCACAGATCGTAAAATGGCGGTCATAGCCGGGAACAGGACAGAGAAATTTGGGAGCTTTTAATTCGCGCCAGGGGGTAGTGCCCGCAAAGCCGAACAGGTAACCGGTGACTAGGGCGTGATACATCAGTGTGAGAGAGCTGTTGCCTCCGGCAATCACTTCGTTGACCGGCACTTGAAGCATTTCGGCTCCCAGCTCCCTTGAGCAGGTCAGGCCGATTAAGCCACCGTAGTTGCGAGTGTCGGTACCGTCTGCCGCTCGATAGTCACCGGAGAGAATTCCATCAAGTTTATCGGAAAGTTTTAATTGCTCCGCCGAGGGCTTTCCACGTGTGATATCCAGGCTTAACTCGTGTTGACAGATCTTGTTGTAGTGAGCGCTTAATTCTTTTTCCCACTCGATCAATTGTTCCTGTGTGGCGGATTCGATATGCACTTGAATTCCCCTGGCTGGTAATGTGAGTTGGCGAGCTTATCAGCCTTAGGTCGCTTTCGTCAGCAGGAAATCACACATGATTATTAGTTTCTCTTGAATCTATTGGGTGGAATTTATCCTGGATACGCTAGATTTTTGAGGTGTCATGTCGTTCATTAGTTCGGCGGTGGTGTTGGGATCTGGGCGTCTGATTATTGGCTGGCTAGAGAGCGGAAGTCCTGGGCATAGTCGCGCAGAGTTTTGCTTAGATGACGGCGTTGTGTGGGGCTGGTACTGGATAGAATTTGTTCTCCCAGTTCGCGAGCTTGGGTTTTGCGCTGCTCTTGCGCCTTGCGATATTCGTCGGACCAAAGTTGGTCTGGGTTTTCCAGCAGACCGCGCAACTGTTGTTGGTATCCATCAGGCTTCTGTCGGAGAAGCTCAATGGCATGTTGCTGCCAAATCATATGTTGTTCGTTACGTAAAACAGGGTTGTACTCTACCTGCTTTACCCAGGCTGCGATCAGCTGCTTTTGTTGCTCGGTTAAACTTCCCAGCCATCGCCTGCTCTCCCGGCGAATTTGCCGATCGCGGTGTCGTTGTATTTTCCACGGCGAGCGCTGCCATTTTTCCAGTGTTTTCTGCTGCTTTTTGGCCAAGTTGTGTTGCAGGCGATCAATCTGTTGTGGCGTTAACTGCGCCACAATAGGAAGCATTAAGTTGAAGGCGTTGTTACTGGCGCTTTCGATGAAGTGGTACACCTCTTTTTCAACCGGAGCCAGCTGAGGATTCTCAAGTTGACCTTGATCTACTTTATCTGCCAGTTGGCTCAGGAAATCGGCATATTTTGGTAGCTGTGTTTGGCGGTGCCAGTGAAAGAAGCTGTTTAGAGCCCCTTGAAACTCCAGCTCTTGCTGGGAATTTAAGTCGACATAGTCACGAAGCTTCCAGCGTATCCAGTAATCAATGTTGTTATAGGCGAATTGAATGCTGGAGCAGCTGCTCAGTAAGCTCGCAACTACAAGGAGAATGATTAAACGCCATTTTTGTGTGGTGTAACTGCCCGGGGTTTGGGGCATTGATCCTTCCTGTAGGTATGATCGAGAGCAACTGATAGGGGTGCCTTAAGCATAGATTAAAAAGGTATACCCAATTCCAGTTTTGTTGTGACAGTAATGGGGTATCGGGTTGGCGAGCTAGTGGGCGTTTGAAAACAAAGCAGGACGATTAATGGCGTCAATTAACCGAGGCGAAGTACTGCTGGGCATAGACTGATTGATGGAGCTCGGTATTAATGTGAGAACTGGGTTCATATTTTGAGTGAGTCAGGTAGGAAGTATTATGGTTACCACGGTCATGGAGGCTGAGGCTCGTGAGGCGCCGGATAGGATTGCTGAACAGCTGCATTCCAATGCCAATATAATGTCCCATCTGGGAGAGCGGCTGCGCCAGAAGCCTCCTCGTTTTGTGATGATTGTGGGGAGGGGTTCTTCTGATCATGCGGGCGTCTTTGCCAAGTATCTGATAGAGATTGAAACTGGTACCCCTACTTTTGCTGCCGCACCGTCGGTCTCCAGTGTTTATGGTCGCAAATTAAAGCTCGATGAGGCCCTGGTTATCGTCATTTCCCAGTCTGGGAGAAGCCCAGATATTCTGACCCAGGCCCGCATGGCGAGAGAGCAGGGGGCTTATACAGTCGCTTTGCTTAACGATGAAGATGCGCCGATTAAAGATGTGGTTGACTTGGTAATACCCCTAAAGGCTGGCCCGGAAAAAGCGGTTGCAGCTACAAAAAGTTATCTAGCGACCCTATCTGCGATACTGCAGATGGTCGCCAATTGGACGCAGGATCCCGCTCTTTGTAGTGCTCTGGAAAAGTTGCCGGAAACTTTGAGATCTGCGGTGCGGGCAGAAATTCAATTGCGCCCGGAAAACCTGGCCTCGGTACAAAATCTGGTAGTTTTGGGGCGGGGTCCCGGTTATGGGATTACCCGGGAACTGGCGCTGAAGTTAAAAGAAGTCTGCAATATCCATGCGGAGTCCTATTCCAGTGCGGAATTCTTGCATGGCCCCGTTACGCTGGTGGAAGGGAAATTGACAGTGGTGAATGTTCCAATCGAGGATGAGTCATTCCCCACACACAGCCAGCAGATTGATGAAATTCGACGGCGTGGGGCGGCTCTGATTAATTTGCATGTGCCGAGTAAGGGGGTTCACCCGAGGGTGGCTCCACTGGCGCTGTTGCAGCGTTTTTATATCGATGTGGCCCACGTGGCGGTAAGTCGGGGGATTAATCCCGATGAGCCGGCGGGTTTAAAGAAAGTTACTCAGACAGTCTGAATAAAACAGAAAATAATATTTGGGAGGGGGAAGTGGGGGTTATCCTGATTGCTGAAAAGCTATTTGATGGCGAGCGCATACTTGCAGATGTTGCTATCACCATTGGAGATAGCGGACTGATTTCCGCAGTGGGTGGGGGAGTGAGTTCCGATGCTGAGCGCTTACCGGGTTTGTTGGTGCCGGGCTTTATTGATATCCAGGTCAATGGTGGTGGTGGTGTACTGTTTAATCAGGAGCCCTCAGTTAATGCGCTTCAGCAAATAAGCGAAGCCCATAGTCAGTTTGGTACCAGTGCTTTCCTGCCCACCTTGATTACGGATAGCTTTGCAGTGATGCAGCGGGCAGCCGATGCGGTAAGTGGGGCCTTGTCCAGCGGTGTTCCGGGTGTGATTGGAGTACATTTTGAGGGGCCGCATTTAAGTGAGGCCAAAAAGGGTACCCATGAAGGAGGGTTTATCCGCTCTTTGAGTCATGAGGAGCTCTCCCTCTACGCCCGGGAAGACCTGGGAATCCGCTTGGTCACTCTGGCGCCAGATTGTGTATCGGTATCCGATATCCGAAAGTTGGTTTCCCTGGGGGTTCATGTTTGTCTCGGCCATTCGAATGCGAGTGCTGAAATTGTTGAAGCTGCGTTGGATGCTGGAGCGACAGGATTTACCCACTTATACAATGCAATGTCCCCGCTTCATTCGCGTGAGCCGGGTATGGTGGGGGCAGCCCTGATCCGGGATGACGCCTGGTGTGGATTAATTGCCGATGGCCACCATGTCAGTACCGGCGCTATGGCGTTAGCTTTGAAAGCAAAACCTCGCGGTAAGTTGTTACTGGTAACCGATGCAATGTCGCTAGTGGGCAGTGATGCCACCAGTTTTCCCCTATTTGATCGAGTGGTTACACGAGAAGGGGATAAACTGACCTCCAGTACCGGAGAGTTAGCGGGTTCTCACTTGGATATGATCGGCGCGGTTAAAAATATCCGCGACTGGTGTGGGATTGAATTGCCGGAAGCACTGCGCATGGCAAGTTTGTATCCGGCGCAGTTCCTTGGTCTGGGAGCAGGTGTAATCACTGAAGGGGCCCGAGCGGATATGGTTTTATTAGGTGAGGATCTGCAAGTGAATAGGACCTGGAGCCTGGGGCGTGAAATTTATCGACGAAATTAACTTTCCAGATCTCTCTTAAGCTGAAGGGGTTATTTGGGTGCGGGGCCAGTGGATTGTCGAATAATTAACTCGGGGGTGAAGCTACGGTATGTTTCACTCTCTTGCCCAGAACCATTGAGTTCTTTTGAACTTTTACACTGAATTTTCTCAAGCAGTAATTCTGCTGCCGAGCGGGCGATTTCCTGGTTGGGTTGGTGTGCGGTTGTAAGTTTGGGCCAGGTTTGTCGAGAAAATGGGCTGTCTTCAAATCCTGCGATAGAGACTTGCCCGGGAACATCAATCTTTAACATACGGGCGGCAAATAGAGCGCCCGCTGCGATTTCGTCATTAGCGGCAAATATTGCTGAGGGAGGTTTGTCGCTGTCGAGGATCTTTCTCGCATTGATCTCGCCCGATTCAAATGAATATTTCCCTTCAACAATCAAATGTCGGTCTACTGCTATTCCTGCATCTTCGAGTGCCTGGCTGTATCCATTTTGGCGCCCCAATGTGGAAAGGTGCTCCTCGCCTCCGCTTAAATAAGCGATACGCTTGTGCCCGAGTGAAAGTAGATGCTGGGTAATATTGTAAGCGGCCTGGCGGTCGTCAATCTGTATAGACTTTCCCTTTGCTTTCTCTGTATTGGTGGAGGAAATAATTCGCACAAATTCCACATTCATGGATTGGAGTATATCGATAAAAGAAGGTGACTCTGAAAAAGGGGGGGTCAGGACCAATCCGGCTACTTTGCCGTGCTCGACCAGTTTATTTAAGTCGCTGTGGATAACTGGAGATTTCGAATTGCAAGGATGGATAAGTAGCTCATACCCTTTTGCTCTGCAGGCTTCCAATATGCCGTTTTGCATATCGATAACGTAGTGGGCATTAGGGTTGTCATAAATAAATGCGATGGAATAGGAGTGTGTCCCCGCCAGATTCCGCGCTGCCAGACTGGGTGTGTAGTTCAGGCTTTTGACTGCGTCGAGCACTTTTTGCCGAGTGGCTGCGCGTACAGAGGGCTCATTATTGATCACCCTGGACACTGTTTTGATAGATACGCCGGCGCGCTCGGCAACATCGTTAATTGTGACTTTCATGCATCAACTAGTTCTATCTGAGCCTTGGCCTTGCTGGCATCGACAAGTAAGTATTACTGGAAGGTGGGATTTTAACAGTTATGAGTCTGCAATTAGCTTATGGGGTGCGCCTCCTTTCTTAATTTGTGGGTAATTTGTAGTTTTTTATCCCAATTCTTTGAGATTCCTAGACCTTATCATTTGCCTGTAAAAATCCTACACCTAAGCAAGGCCAATCTTTCACTTTGTGACTGAATGAAGGCATTAAGTTTCCCAGCATTAAAGAAAATGATGGCTTTTACGCCAAATACTTCCTATATGCCTGTCTCCCCTGGTCAACATCTTCAATCACTATTTGAAGCCTCTTGAAAATTTTTGTAGTTTTACTACATAATGCGCATCAATAAGATTGAGTGGCTACAGATTGGGTGAATTACTCAAGCCGGGCGTCCAAAGTCTCTACCACCTCAGTGGGGAGGAGGTTCCGGCATTGTTGGATCACTAACATTCAGCTCTAAGAGCGGGAAGAGACTCGGAAGTGAGATTTCTACCCGATAACAGGATTTCCCATGAGTCTCCATCAGCAGTCTTGCCGTGGGCTGAAAGGTGGTCCGCTGGAATGATTGGGTTTCCAGCGATCTGATAAAAGCAACTTTGTTCCTTCTGCTTCAGATTTACGATTGGGTAATAGGACATTGATGGCACTACAACCAAAGGGTTGCAGTGGGAGCCATTCCGCCGAAAGGCGCTCCACGGAAAGATAATCACAGGTGGCTGATGCCACTGAAATGTGACCCTGGTGGTTTTTGTAACTAGAGACCACCTCAACAGAGTTATTACGGAATAGTCATGGTTCACAGCAAGCTTCAGACCGTTACCGAACGCATCATTAAGCGCAGCGAAGAAACTCGTGCAGAGTATCTGGCGCAGGTTGAAAAAGCGCATATTGAAGGGCGGGCAGCGGCACATGTGTCTTGCGGAAACTTGGCCCACGCAATAGCCGCATCTCCAGAAGGTGATAAGCAGTTGATCGCCTCTGGGCGGGGGCCGAACCTGGGTATCGTCAACGCCTACAACGATATGTTGTCCGCTCACCAGCCCTATGGTGCCTACCCTGCTCAATTGAAAGAGGCAGCTGCGCGCAATGGCGCAACGGCCCAGGTTGCCGGTGGTGTACCGGCAATGTGCGATGGGGTGACTCAAGGGCGTGCAGGGATGGAACTCAGCCTGTTTTCGCGAGATGTGATTGCCATGTCCACAGCAATCGCGCTTTCGCATGATGTTTTCGAAGGAGCCATATTCCTGGGTATCTGCGACAAAATTGTCCCCGGCCTGGTTATTGGTGCTCTCTCTTTTGGCCACTTGCCTTCAATTTTTGTACCTGCGGGTCCAATGCCCACTGGCCTGTCCAATGCGGAAAAAGTCCGGGTTCGCCAGCTGTATGCTGAAGGCAAAGTAGGGCGCTCTGAACTATTGGAAGCCGAGAGTGCTTCCTACCACAGTGCCGGCACCTGCACCTTTTACGGCACTGCCAACAGTAACCAGATGCTGGTAGAAATTATGGGGCTGCAATTGCCCGGCAGCTCCTTCGTAAACCCCGGTACTGATTTGCGCTCGGCATTAAATGAAGCTGCCGTGGCGCAATTGGTAAAAATTACTGAACCTAGCCAGCACACTTCGGTAGCTAAAATTCTCACCGAAAAAGCATTCGTCAACGGAGTGGTGGGATTGCTCGCTACCGGCGGATCCACAAACCACACATTGCACCTTATTGCGATGGCGCGTGCAGCAGGTATTCAGTTGACTTGGCAGGATATGGCAGACCTCTCTGAAGTGGTGCCGCTGCTTTGTCATGTCTACCCGAACGGCACTGCGGATATTAACCACTTTGCCGCAGCCGGCGGTATGCAGTTCCTGATTCGCGAACTCCGCTCCGCTGGCCTTTTACACGATGATGTTCACACAGTACTCGGTAATTCCGGTCTTGAACCCTACTGTGAAGACCCCTTCCTCAACAGTGATGCTGGCGGCGGTGTGGTTTGGAAACCTACTCCAGAAGAGAGCGGTGATACGACGGTCATTCGTCCAGCCACTGACCCTTTCTCCCAGCATGGTGGTTTGCAGTTGCTCGAAGGAAACCTTGGGCGCAGTGTAATCAAAGTCTCTGCGGTTAAATCTGAGCATCTCAAGGTGAAGGCGCCTGCCATTGTCCTGGATAACCAGGACGACCTGCTCAAGCGATTCAAAGCCGGTGAGCTAGAGCGTGACTTTGTCGCTGTAGTGAGATTCCAGGGGCCTCGCGCCAATGGTATGCCTGAACTGCACAAGCTGACACCGACGCTGGGGGTGCTGCAGGATCGTGGCTTTAAAGTGGCATTAGTCACCGATGGGCGTATGTCCGGCGCTTCCGGGAAAGTCCCAGCGGCCATTCATATGTCACCGGAAGCCGTAGAAGGCGGTGCAATTGCCAAGGTGCAAGAGGGTGACATGATTGAACTCGACTCAGAGGCTGGTGTTTTACGCGTACTGGTAGATGAAGCTGAATTTAATGCCCGCCAGCCGGCCCAGTGTGACCTGTCTGAAAGTGCCCGTGGTACCGGCCGTGAACTATTCGCTAATATGCGCGGGCTTGCCAGTGGTGCAGAGACCGGTGCAAGTATTCTTTATTGATTATTACGGAGCCAAACAGGCTCCGAGACAAGAACGATCTCAGAGCAAAATTTATGATTAACCCTTTTGATATGGTGTTATTTGGTGGAGGCGGAGACCTTGCACTGCGCAAGTTACTACCGGCACTTTACCGAGCATTTAGAGAGGGCAGCTTGGTTGAGGGCTGTCGCATCCTTCCGGTGTGTCGCCGCCAGTCAGATGTTGATCAATATATCGATACAGCCCACCAGGCACTGCAAAAATATCTCCGTGAGGGTGAGTACAGTGCTTCGAGCTGGGACCAATTTAGCCAATTACTTTGTCCGATCGCACTGGATATCGCCGTACCGGATAGCCAGTGGGATCACCTGGCAGAAATTCTCGGTTCCGACTCAGAGCGGGTTCGTATTTTCTATTTGGCAATACCGCCCGCAGTATTTGGTCCCTGTTGTGAAAACCTCTCAGTAAAAGGCCTTATTACTGGAAATTCCAGAGTCGTAGTGGAAAAGCCACTGGGCTATAACGCCCAAACCTCTGATGAAATTAACAGTAAAATTGCCAGTTACTTCCCGGAAGATAGTATCTTCCGTATCGATCACTACCTGGGTAAAGAAACTGTCCAAAACCTTCTTGCACTGCGTTTTAGCAATGTATTGTTTGAGCATCTTTGGGATGCAAAAACCATTGATCATATCCAGATCAGTATTTCAGAAACCGTAGGCCTGGAAGGGCGTGCAGGTTTTTATGATGAAACTGGTGCTATGCGGGATATGGTGCAAAACCATCTGCTGCAACTGCTGTGCCTTATCGCCATGGAATCTCCCAACAGTATGTCGGCGAAGAATATCCGTGCAGAAAAAATTAAGGTGCTTGAGGCTTTGCGCCCGCTTACCGGAAACTTGGTCGATAAAAACGTTGTGCGTGGCCAGTATATAGCTGGGCAAATCAATGGCAATGATGTTCCTGGTTACCTCGATGAGCTCGACGGTGGAACCAGTTCAACCGAAACCTTCGTTGCCATTCGAGCGCATATCGATAGTTGGCGTTGGGCAGGGGTGCCGTTTTACTTGCGTACTGGTAAACGCATGGAAAAGCGCTGTGCCGAAATTGTAGTGCAGTACAAAAATGTTTCTCATCATGTGTACGATGAGTCAGCCGGAAAGATTGTTCCCAACCGTTTGGTTATTCGCTTACAGCCAGAAGAAAGTATCAAACTGGTTTTGATGGCGAAGAAAATGGACAGTCTCACCACCGAGTTGCAACCGGCTGAATTGAATTTAACCCTTTCTGATACTTACGACAGCTTCCGCAGCGACGCTTATAAGCGCCTGATGTTGGATGCTGCAGCAAATAATCCCGCGCTCTTTATCCACCGTGACGAAGTTGCCGCTGCCTGGGCGTGGGTGGATCCAATTATTGAGCATTGGCGCGAAACGGCTAATCAGCCGCAGCCCTATCCTGCAGGTAGCTGGGGGCCAGAAGAGGCAGAAAAACTGCTGTCACGCAGTGATCGTCATTGGTTTAACGCGCAGTAATAATCTGGAAAGCCGGCACAGCTATTAATTTTACCGCGCTGGTTTCCACTAAGAGAAATGGAAGAATCCATGGCTGAAGAAAAATTTTTCCAAGATCGCGAGCGTCTGGTGCAGGCTCTAGCCCACGATTGTGCTTGCGAACTGCAAAAAGGCATTAAAGAAAATAATCACGCAAGTTTCCTGGTATCTGGCGGCAGTACGCCGGAACCAGTATATCGCGAGCTATCCAAACGCCCGCTTCCGTGGTCACAAATTACAGCGGCTCTCGTTGATGAGCGCTGGGTAGAAAAAACCGAAAGCGGTAGTAACGCAGCTTTTATTGAAAAGTCGCTCTTACAGAACTTTGGAGCTGAAGCCAATTTCCTGGGTATGAAAAACTCACATGCAACAGCCTCTGAAGGTGAAGAAGCCTGTGAGCGCGCATATTGTGAGTTACAGAAACCGTTTGATGTTTGTCTGCTGGGTATGGGCAGTGACGGCCACACCGCATCACTATTCCCCCATGCACAGGGCTTACAGGATGCACTAAATCCTGAATCACAGAAGTTGTGCAAGGCAATTACTGCTAATCAAAGTGAAGTTACTGGCTCCAATACCGAGCGTATGACTTTGACTCTGAGTGCAATTTTGCAAGCGCGCAATATCAAGTTATTGATCACTGGCGAAGAGAAGCTAAAAGTTTATCGCGAGGCGTTGCTCGGCAGTGATGAGTTAGAAATGCCGGTGCGCAGTATTCTTAAGCAGGGGCTGAAACCAGTCACTGTTTACTGGGCGCCTTAACGAAAGATTTGGAATTATCTGATGCAGAAAAATATCGCCGAGATTTTGCAGGTAGCTGGCGTTGTCCCAGTACTGGTTGTAGATAAAGTTGAAGATGCCCTCCCTCTTGCCGGCGCTTTGATTGAAGGTGGCCTGAAAGTACTTGAGGTAACCCTGCGCACTGAGGCAGCCCTGGAAGTTGTTGAACAAATTGCAAAACACCTGCCGGAAGCCCATGTGGGAACTGGCACGGTGCTCAATGGTGATGATCTGCGTCGCTCTATCGAAGCCGGCGCCAGCTTTATGGTGAGCCCCGGCGCAACCGACCGTTTACTGGATGCTGCTGAAGGCAGTGAAGTACCGCTGCTGCCCGGTGCTGCCAGTGTTTCAGAAGTGATGCGCCTCTACGAGCGTGGTTATCGCTACCAGAAATTTTTCCCAGCCCAGGCGGCAGGGGGAGTGCCAATGCTGAAATCCATTGGCGGTCCGCTACAGGACGTTCGCTTTTGTCCCACCGGTGGTATAGGGCCTCAAAATGCCTCGGACTTTCTGGCTCTGAACAATGTGGTCTGTGTCGGTGGTTCCTGGATGGCGAGCAGCACTCTGGTTCGTGAAAAGAACTGGGCAGAGATTACTCGTCTGGCAAAACAAGCTGCGGAATTGAAATAACACACACTCGGTATGGTGCACTCGCAAGCGGGTGCCACTTGAAAAACCAGAAGCATATAAAGAGGGTAAAGCGAGATGAAAATTAAAATTGCCATTAATGGTTACGGTCGTATCGGTAGAAATGTCACCCGAGCTATCTATGAATCAGGCTACAGCGATCGTGTTCAATTGGTCGCGATTAATGATCTCGCTCCGGTAGCTTCTAATGCTCACCTTACTCGCTTCGATACTATTCACGGTCGCTTTGGTACAGACGTCAAAGTCGATGGTGATTCTCTGGTTATTGGTGGTGATCGAGTTCAGGTTTGCCAGGAGCGCGACCCTTCCAAATTGCCTTGGAAGCAATTGGGTGTGGATTTAGTCCTGGAGTGTACAGGCCGCTTTACCGATCGCGCTTCCGCTTCTGCCCATATTGAAGCCGGTGCCGCTGCAGTGCTGATTTCTGCACCCTCAAAAGATGCGGATCTCACAGTTGTTTACGGTGTAAACGACAGCAATCTCACTGCGGATCACCGTGTGGTATCCAATGCATCCTGCACTACCAACTGTCTGGCACCTGTAGCTCAAGCACTGCATCGTGAATTGGGTATTGAGCGCGGCTTTATGACCACCGTGCACGCCTATACCAACGACCAAAATACCCAAGATGCGGTGCACGCAGATATTTATCGTGCCCGTGCGGCGGCGGATAATATGATCCCTACCAAAACAGGTGCGGCTGCAGCGGTTGGTTTGGTATTGCCTGAGTTAAAAGGTCGCCTCGATGGTATGGCCGTCCGTGTACCGGTAAGCAATGTGTCTCTAGTGGACTGCCAGTTTATTGCCGGCCGTGACACCACCGCCGAAGAAGTTAACCGCATTATGCAGGAAGCTGCTCAGGCCAGTGGTGGTGTACTGACTTACTGCGATCAGCCCTTGGTATCTGTGGACTTCAATCACACCAGTGCCTCCAGTCACTTTGATGCGAATCACACCCGTGTGAATGGTAACTTGGTGAAGGTCATGGCCTGGTACGATAACGAGTGGGGCTTCTCCCACCGTATGTTGGATACCAGTCTGGCAATGGCTGAGTCACTTCAGTTGAAGCAGCCTGTTGCTGAATCCGCCTGATCCCCCCTCATTTACCATATTTTGGTAATTCAATTACTGAGGGCCATTAAATGGACATAGAATTCCTGTTTGATAGCCCTCTGAACCTCCTTCTCAAATTATTAGATGACGGGATCTTATGATTCGCCATACAAAAATCGTAGCAACCTTAGGCCCGGGTACGGACAAGCCTCGCGTAATTGATGAAATGATTCGCGCTGGGGTGAACGTTGTACGTCTGAACTTTTCTCACGGATCGGCGGAGGATCACCGACGCCGCGTTACAGAGGTGCGCAATGCCGCCGAAGCGCAGGGAAAAATTGTTGCGGTTTTGGGGGACTTGCAGGGGCCCAAAATCCGCATTGCCCGTTTTGCCAAGGGCAGTGTACAGCTTGAAAACAATGACGAATTTACCCTCGACCTGGATTGCCCGGTTGAAGGGGGAGATGAGCACCGCGTTGGAGTGGATTATCCAAGCCTGATCAGCGACTGCCAGTCCGGCAATATCCTGCTGTTGGATGACGGCAAGATTCGCCTTGAAGTAACGGGCACTACGCCAAGCAAGCTCTATTGCCGGGTTTTACAGGGCGGTAAGCTGTCGAATAACAAGGGCATCAACTTGTTGGGCGGCGGCCTGTCTGCACCGGCTCTGACAGAAAAAGACTACCGGGATATCAAGCTGGCAGCAGATCTCGAAGTGGATTTCCTCGCGGTCAGTTTTCCGCGCTGTGCAGAAGATCTGGATACGGCTCGCAAAGCCATGGCAGAGGCTGGTAGCCAAGCAGCGATTGTCGCCAAAGTTGAAAGGGCCGAAGCTGTTGCCGATGATGAGCAAATGGACAGCCTAATCCTGGCTTCCGATGCGATTATGGTAGCTCGAGGTGACCTGGGGGTAGAGATCGGTGATCCCGCTCTGGTCGGGGTGCAGAAAAAACTGATCAACCGCGCAAATGCTCTCAATCGTGCCGTAATCACTGCAACACAAATGATGGAGTCGATGATTACCAGCCCGACTCCCACCCGTGCTGAGGTGATGGATGTTGCCAATGCGGTGCTGGACGGTACCGATGCAGTTATGCTGTCGGCGGAAACAGCTGCAGGCGATTACCCGGTTGCCGCTGTGGAATCTATGAGTGAAGTGATTATCGGCGCTGAACAGTATTTGGGCAGTGTTCCCTACACTGCAGAGGACCACGGTTCTTCAGCTTTAATCGATACTGTAATTGCCCAGGCGGCGATTGATGTTGCAACGCGCGTGGAGAATCTCTGTGCTGTAGCCGCACTGACCGAGTCTGGCCGCACACCGAGAATGATGTCCCGTGCAAATACTCGCTTGCCGATCTATGCACTGACCCGGCACCCTAAGATCGCGCGCCAGCTGATGCTGTTACGGGGAGTAGAGACAGTGAGCTTTGATCCGGCTTCAGTTCCCCTGGGACATTTAACTGAAGCGGTTATCGAGGTATTAAGCTCTAGAATCGATTTGCAGAAAGGGCAGCGGGTACTTATTACCCAGGGGGAACGCCTCAATATGGGTGGGCATACCAACTCCATGCGGATCAAAGAGATCGAATAGGCTTTCTGAAAAAAGGCTCAGGCACCTGATCATGAGGTTACTGGGCCTACTTCAACCCATACCGTGCTTTATTGCAGTTCCAGGCAATCCCGTCCGCTGATTTCCCCGTTCACCCTGCTTGTAACTGGGATACCCTTGTGATGAGTGTCACAAATTTAAAGATCCAATTTCACAGCCTGCCAAACGCTATCCAATTAGTTACTTTTATCAATAACGGAATATTGATACTCGCTGTAGAGAAATTATCCAATTACGGTAAACAAATGAATAATAATTGTTCATAGAAATTGTATTGCGGGATATTTTTTTAATACGCGGGTACTATTTTTATTGGTTTATTAAAAATTAATCGATGATAGTTTTAGTCTAATTCTTCATTACTGAAGTTTTGATCACTGTTCCCGAAAGCTTCGCGACTCAGCTTAACACTTGCTATCTACCGTATTTACCTAATTTGCGGTAACCTCGCGAAGTAGATCTCAGTCCTATGTTTTATTTGGCGCCACCTAGATTCTTAATTTCTTAAGAGTGAAAAGGAAGATAAGAATCTAGTCGTTAGTATTCTTCTAGCACAGCAGCCCTTAAGCTCCCTTTTTTGGATAGAGAATGTTCTTCTCAGCGGCTTCGTTGTGTAATGGCGTGGTATTGGCTGGTCTTGCGATTTCGATTTTAATCGACGCCGACAAAGCTCGGAGGAATCACCAGTTGAAGTCTGGTTGACTTCAGCTTAAGGGTATTTTGCTCGAAAAATAGACGAAATCGAAAGCTTACCGGAGTTCTTTGGGGGTTCCCTAATGTTCGCGGGTGAGAGTTAACTGAATTAGGCCCCCACTAGGTCCAGATAGGCGTAAGTGTTTAAAGGATTATCATGCAGCTACGTGTTGAAAATAAGCAAGGCATCCAGTACGAAGTGAGAGTAGGGTGGACGTACCCGCAGGGGATTCCGATACAGGTCGATGCCGGCCACTTGCTTTCGATGTTCGACGATGCGGTTATTGAGAAAATTTACCAGCACTTTTTCAGCCTGGGAGGTAGCTCCTGCAATTTGCTCAGTACCAGTATTCAAGCGGGTACCTCGGGCGCAATCTTTCTGGGGCCCCTATCTGAGCCGCCCGGCTACTTGTCCTCTTCTGAACGAGAGATTTATCGCGCTTTAATCCAGAATCGACTGATTATTGAAGAAGCGCCAATGGCAGCTACCGTAATTGCGGAGAAACAGGCTGAGTTGATTGCCAAGATTCGTATCGGCCTACAGCAAATTATTGCCCAGGAGAGGGCAGAGGCGGCCCAAATCCAGCAGCAACATGAGAAGCGCTCAATGCTGGAAAAAGTGGGTGCCTATATTGAAAGTGGCGCGACCGGTTTTGGCAATGCCGCCTGGGGCTTGGCGGTATGGACAAAAGATGTGCTTGAAGTGGCGCAAATATTGAATCCTCTGCGCCAGCCGCATAGGTTGGGTGTTGCCACAGCAAATTACTTCTGGAATGGCAAAAGCTTCGCTGAATCCGGTCAGGAGTATGTCACAGATCTGCAAAAGGAAGTGGTGGATGTACTCGGTTTTGACCCTTCAAAGGTTACTCGGCAGCAATTGGATTTGGCATTCGACGTTGCTCAAATTATTTACGATGATCCGGCCCTGCGCGGGGTTATCTTCCGCTTTGCCCAGGATTATGTAAAAGCCCAACACAGTCTGGAAATTACCGAAATAGCCGGTGGCGGAACATTTGAAATTATCTTTACTATCGTCCTCGCAGCGATAACTGGGGGCGTCGGTGCAGCTGTATCTATGGTCAAAAATGCACGCTTACTGAGGTCCTTTAAGAAGATCGGTGAGCTGATGATGGAGCTCGCTAAACTGAAGAAGCTGCAACAGCGGGTACTTAAGAAAAGGGGCGGTAAAGCAAAAGGCGGCAGTGCAAGTTTCTCCGACCTGAGCTCTTCGGAGGTTACGGTGCCGCAAAGGTCCAGTGGACCGCCTTCGAGCAATTCCAGCTCTGCTACTTCTAATAGATCTAGCTCCAATCAAAGCAGCAGCATCGCCGATAGTAGTTCCGAAGGTGCAAACAGGTCTGTGCGAACAAATCCCTTAGATGGTGAAAATGTTAGATTTGCTTCTAATCTCGATGATGAAACCAACAATGTATATAATTCTCTGAATTCGCAGCGGGCACAGCTACTAGAAAATGGTGAGTTAAATAGACCATGGCAAAGGCGTAATGTTAGTGCTGCTAGTGGCCGCATAATAGAAGTTAATAGTGGTAGTCCAGCGGATGCGATAGATAACCAAACTCCCTGGACAAATTCAGTAAAATTAGGTAATGGTACAGTGGTTCGATATGATTCCGAAGGCTTTCCTGTATTTAATGATCACGTATTCATACATGAATCTTTGACTGCGAATACAGTTAAAATCAAATTAACGGGAAGTGACTTAGATGACTTTAGAGCAGCGGATGAGTTGGCTGGAATTAATAAAGCTTTTAGGGATGAACATGATTTAACATGGCATCATCATCAAGACTTAGGAGTGTTGCAACTTGTGCCTAGATCAATTCATGGACCTGTTACCCATACAGGAGGTGTGAGTCTTCATGATCAGTTTGTTAGACTGGGGCATTTGCCTGGGCCAGCATATGACCGCTAGATGGAGAGGAGAATTTTAGTGAAAATTTTTTCAATGTCTGAAAAGGCTTCCGAAGATTTGGTGTCTAAATTTGAGGGTGAGCTGGGGTATCAATTTCCAAGAGAGTATAGAAACTTTTTAATTGAGAATAATGTTTGCTCTGTAGATCCTTATGGATTTTTTTATAAACATACCTCAGAAATTGGTAGTGAAGATAGGCCAAAGGGAGAGCTTGGAATATTCTATGGATTCACTGAAAAAGAAGAGCGGCGTTTAGATTGGGTAAAAAAGGTCTATGTAGATAATTCCCGGATACCTAAAGGGTACTTCCCTATAGCGGTGGCCGGAGGAGGGAATAATCTTTGCATTGGTGTTGATGAAGCTAATTTTGGAAAAATTTACTTTTGGAATCATGAAGCTGAAGGCGCAAAGAATCTGAGGTGCCTTGCGAATAGCTTTAATGATTTCTTATGCTCTTTGAAATAGAATATTTAGTTGTTAATAATAACCCAGTCAGTCGATTGGGTTATTTTTTTGGTAGTCCACAATTTATTTTTCAGCAGTGAATGCCAAGCATCTATCCACCATATTTAAACATCAATAGTGCTTAATATTAAGTCAGGTTTTATCCAACTAATGCTCATTAAGATGTAGTCAAGAAAGTTTTCCAGTAAACTATCTTTACGACAGTTATTGTATATTCCCTTTACTTACATCGAGTTGGGAGAAGTTACAAAAAGCTATCTGCTTAAGGATGACGGCAGACTATCCTCGTATAATTCCAGCTCCAGCTCCAGCTCCAGCTCCAGCTCCAGCTCCAGCTCCAGCTCCAGCTCCAGCTCCAGCTCCAGCTCCAGCTCCAGCTCCAGCAGTAGTGGTTCCGGCAGTGGCTCCAACAACAGGATACACATGTCTAGACTCCTATAGATTACAGTCCTAAAAAGTGAAGTCAGAGAAATCTAGGGGACGCAAAGACTGGATAATAGTTTGAGCAAGAGAATGCCGGCTTCCGCCGTTATTGCAAAGGCCAGTTTATCGCAGGGGGAAAACACTTACTGCAAGCGACGCTAGGGATATGAAGCCAATGACCGCGAAACCATGGATCGGCAGGGCAAAGATAAACTCACCCATAACTATGATGCTACTGGCAACCGCATTGCCACGACTTTGCCCGCTCGTGAAGTCCTCAACTTCGCCTTCAACCCAGCAGGTCAATTCCAAAGCCTGTGCTGCCGCCCGGTGGGGGGGGGTAAGATCGATCAGCTGATTCGATGAGCAGGGCAGGGAGAGTCGGCGCCACCACGGTAATAGACTGGAAAGCCAGCGAGACCATTATCCCCAAGGGCGCCTGCAAAAGCTGAGCCTGGGCAAGGCCGGTGGTCCAGTGTCAGATCCGACCCAGGAATCTAACTCAATCCTGGAGCGCAGCTACCAGTACAATAAAGCTGGGCAGATTGCCAAAATCGAGGACAGCCTGCGCGGCACACATAGCTACCACTACGACGCCCTGGATCGCCTCACCCAGGTTGATGGGCCCAACCCCGAATATTTTGTGCACGACCCTGCCCACAATATTCTGGCCGCCGCTAGATCAGAAGATGAAGCCAAACAGCAGGCCAGTGCCACTCAAGTCAAGGGCAATCGCCTAGCCTTCCGTGGCGATACCCACTACCGCTACGATATCCACGGCAACCGTATCGCCGAGCTGCGCGGTAAAGGGCAGAAACTGCAAACCCGCTATCACTACAACAGCCGCCAGCAGTTGGTGCGGGTTGAAAAGCTCAAGGTGGAAGAGGGGAGCGAACAGCTTCAACAAGAGATTCACTACCAGTACGACCCGCTGGGCCGTCGTATTGGTAAGGTAACTAACAGTGAACAAACCAGCTTCCTCTGGGATGGGGATGTTCTGCTTCGCGAAAACAAAGCTGATATCCACACCCAACAAGATCTGAATACTCGGACTTACTATTTTGAACCGGGGACTTTCAAACCGGTTGCACTGAAAGAAGATGAGCAGGTATACCACTACCATCTGGATCATCTGGGAACGCCTGATACCCTTACCAATCAGGAAGGTGAGGTGGTTTGGAGTGTTGCTTATAAGAGCTATGGCAATATTGCGTTAGCCCATAAAAATCAGATTGAGCAGTCTATTCGCTTCCAAGGGCAGTACTTCGATGAAGAGACTGGGCTGCACTACAATCGGTTTAGGTTCTATGATCCTGAGGTCGGAGAGTTTACTCAGCAAGATCCGGTGGGG
The DNA here is from genome assembly GCF_052467225.1 of Microbulbifer maximicatervae (SeqCode). Taxonomy (NCBI): domain Bacteria; kingdom Pseudomonadati; phylum Pseudomonadota; class Gammaproteobacteria; order Cellvibrionales; family Microbulbiferaceae; genus Microbulbifer; species Microbulbifer maximicatervae (SeqCode). The sequence goes on from NZ_CP174303.1 coordinate 1,693,279, forward strand.
CTTTTAGGTGGTGAAAATAACTACCGGTACGCGCCTAACCCAGTTCGGTGGGTCGATCCTTTAGGTTTAGTTTGTAAGGAAGTTGTTGAAACTAAATCTATGGAGAAACTTAAAAATAGAGGATATGAAGGTGTTGTTGTCACTGAAAAAGGTGGTTTAGATTATACAAGTAGTAATGCTCTATATTCTAAAGAGGGGAAGGTCTCTATTGTCCGGATAGAGTATTCTGGAGACTATTTAACAGATTTTGAGATGGCAAGCAGAGAAGCACTTGGCCAAAAGTCAACGCCTAAAGACTATGTCTGGCACCACCTTGATGACTATGATCCTGAAACAAATACCGGAACAATGCAGTTAGTTGAAAAGCGAGCACACACTGGTATTTCGCATAATGGTGGCGTATCGCAGTATAAGGCAGCGACTGGAAATTCATATACATTTAAAACTTGGTAAAATGATTAAGTTAAGCGATTGTTCAGAGTCGGTTTCTCATAAAGAATTACAGAGTATTTTATCTCAGGTGCCGTTTACTCTGCCTGAGAGCTTCTTGAAGCTCTATGAGTCATATAATGGCGGAATTCCAGATAAAACGGAAGTAAGAGGGGGGAGGAATATTTTTCCTGTACACCAATTTTATGATTGGTCTGATATTCTTTTTTTTAAAAGTGATCTAGATTCTTACTCCGTACCCAGTAGTTTAGATTCGAATAAGGTGTTGCCATTTGCATGTGATCAAGGCGGTAATGTTTATTCATTATATTTTGATAAGCAGCTCCCTAGAGTAATTTTTTATACTACGAGTGACGAGATGCTGGTGTGGGGGGAGTGGGATACCTTTAGTTGTTTTTTAGAGTGCTTTCAATAGTACTCGAAGCTTTGGAGAGGTAGTATCTGATCCGTGTAGGAACATTAAGATACAGCAATCCTGGACATCCAAAGAATGGAGTATCGGAAGCTAGACAAGAATTTTTATACCACTACTTGGTAGCTGGTATATCTTTATAAAATAGATGGCAATTTGGTGTTAAAAGATTTTTTGGGGAGTCCGTAGGGAATTAGGGAGGAGTAGAGTTAGGGCGATGTAATCTAGGGCAGCTGATAAGTGGGTTTCTATAATTTAGCAGGGGATGGGGCTAAGAAAGCGCTGGCAATCGTGCAGCCCGTGTACCCAGCGTTTATTTTGCTACGCACAGACCTGAGGTACCGCTTCCGCCGAGCCCACCAAGCGTTTAAAGTGGTTTTCAAAATTGCGGTTTAGATAGAGCTACTGTTTTGGCGAAATACCCAGCCGCTTGAGGACAGGTGGAATGTTCTCGATTACAAGTTGTCGACCCCAGAAATTTAGTTATTACAAAAGACCGTGACACCCATGAGCTTGTACATACAATGACTACGAGTAACCCAGGTAATAAATGGAAGGGGCCTATAAAAGAGAAAGATGCTTTAGACATTGATGATTCTTATTACCCTATGGCTCCGAGGGATTAATAATCATGAGTTCCGCAGCACTAATTTATAGTTTGATAGGATTAGGTGATACGCCCACCAAATTTGCATTTGGTGAGCTGAAGCATAGATGTTGTTCAATAATGAATAATCTCGCTCCCCCCTCTTGCAATTATCCGCCAGCATTCTCTTTTATTTGGAAGGGGTCGGGTAGCTCGGCCATGTACGGCTTTTGGAAACATTGGCTAAACGATAGGCAATCTACGTATGTAAGAATGTCTCCAGAAAATAGTTATCGTGTTGCAGAATATGGTCGGAGTTACAATCAGTTAGTTAGTGTTATTTTATTACAAGAAATTTGTCCTGCTGAAGGCATAGATGATGATATTTACGATTTTGCTAATACAAACAAGATTGAAAATCTCGAAAAGATAGATGAAATATCTCTTGAAAGTGGGGATGATGTGAGTGGCTTGCTGAATTTAGACTCGTTTATCTCTACGCCTCCCTTATGCTGTGAACCACAGAGTTACAATGGGGATTTTCCTTCAGCTAGTATGCAAATGAAAGCGGAAAGGATACGTAAAAGTTGTACTTTGGAATACTCGCCTGAGGGTATTGAAAAGATACTAGAACTTGATATTGCTCCTGACTGGTTTAAGACTGTTGATCAGGAGCCATTGTTTTATCAATTACTTTCTAAAGGAGATATGGCTGGAGCTTGGATGTGCTTAAACTCAAATGGTTGGAGGCTTAAAGACGCAACAAAAGCAATTAAGGCGCTGGCAGAAAAATCTAGTGATGATAACTTTAGAGAGTTTGCGGAGCTTTGGTCTTCCTGTGAGCGAGATAGTAGTTACGAATACTGAAAGTATAGAGCGCCACTAAAATAGCTGGACACCCACAGTTTGCAAAAGGTTTCTGACCTTATTGTCAGCACTATAACTAATGCAATTTCTCACGGGTTTAGCGATTAGGGATAATGAAATACCGAAAATTTAATACTTGATGCTCATTTTTCGTAGTTTTGGATAAAAGCTGGAAGAGGTGGTTTCAAGAGATTGTATTGAAAATAGCAGGGTATCGTAGAAAGTAAGTGCCGACAGTCACTGATGTCGTGTACCCAGCGTTTATTGAACTAAGTATAGGCTTGCTGTACTGCCTCGACTGACCCTACCAAGCCTTTAAAGCGGCTTTCAAAGTTTCGATTGAGGTGGAGCCTGTGTTTTGGTGAGATACCCTGCCGCTTGAGGATGGGTGGAGTGTTCTCGGCAATACAACCCCGTTTTCTTGGACCAAAATTTCGGCCTCTCCAGTCCACCAGCTCCAAATAATGATCTAACTGAAAGGGCAGCCCTTTTGACCTGTTCAGACGCTCGCGGCCTCTGATTGGCAGAAGCATTTTAGGTTGTCGACCTGAGATTGCTGCGCGAATACGTTGTTGAACCGAAGTGTGGTCAGACTCTTCTGGGGCTTTCGGCAGGGATAGGGTTGAGATCGATATAGGCTATACAGGCGGTAATGGCTCTTGATACGACCTTCCCAGAAACAGCCTGTACAGTTATCTTCAGCGGGCGATAGATTCGTTTAAACAGCGCATAAACCTGCTGATATCCGTTAAGTGTTCCCGCTATTGGGACAAGAATTCTTTTAGTCTGTTTACTTCGGCGTGATCGAGGGTATCGCCTTGAATATAGCGCTGGGCAAAGCTAGAGGCTTTGAAGAGCTTTTGCCTCTACGACCACTTATCATCACATTCTGTGTCGATGTATAGCATTATGTGGTAGTGATTACTTATTACTGCATAGGCAGCAATATCTAGCGCAAACGCCTCGACCAACTTATGCATATGGCTTTCAATCCATTCGTGTCGATGCTCGTAATCTTTTCCGGATTCAGCATCTCTGACACAAAGAAATGCACGCAGCACACAGATGGCAACACTTAAAGATAGAAAAGTATAAGGAAGGAAAAACTTGTAACCTGAATTTGACCTGATGAGGCACCTTTTTAAAAGCTGATAACTGTCATAACAAGTCTGAACTACTACATTTTATACAGACCCTTTAAGTCGATTTAAAGTCTCCGCTGCCCCCAAGTAATAAAGCAGCTTAGTGTGTCCCTGCCAAACAGTTTTGATGCCAGGCTCACCACCGCTTCTTCGCCCTAGAAAGCCTCCAGTTTCTACCTGCATACGATTTATATCTTTCATTTTGGAGGTTAATTTGGTGAGGAATTTTTACCCATGCCATATGCCACTCTTTTCAGAGTAGACATTCGTCCATAGCTCATCAATTCATTCTTTTCAGATTAAAATAGTAATCCAACTGAGAGGGTGGGTTGTCAAGCTGTTCAAGTCTTAGTCGTCTGTGAGAGATTTCTCTCTAGTATATTTGTAAAAAAATAACTCTGTATTTCATATGGTGTTACTTATGTTAGCAATCTAGGCTTTTGTAGCTTATTGGTCTCTCTTCCTAGAGCAATGATGAGAGATGGTATACCTTTCATCTCAAATTTTAACCAAAAAAATTTAAATAAAGAGTTTGCTAGGTGTGCTTGACTGTATGATGGTTGCAATAGTCAATAATGTTGTCTTTTATCTGTAATAGAACTTTTTTTCACGCGAAATTGAGTCTCAGTTTCTCGAAGGCTACATAATCATTTTTTGTGAGATTGTTCATCAGGTTTTAAATCCATTTACTCCTGGCTTGAAATGTGGATGAAAAATTCCTCAATTGAGATTTTGTGGTTTTTTTGGGTTTTGTATGACGCTTGTTTCGCAGTCCATAGTTTTTTTACTTGTCTTGATTACGGTTTTGCTCGAATGAGAGGATGGTAATGAGGATTGGATTTTAGTCGCTTACATAGATTTTATTTTCGTTGATCTAATTTTATTTATCTGCAACCATTAAAAGCAGGTGGGTTTTATTTGAAAAGAATAATCTTAAATTTGTGACCGCATCTTGATGGTGTGGTCAAAAAAATAGATTCTCCAACCTTTGATCGATAAGGAATGTGATGAAAACTGTTCAGTTTGGAAAAGTAATAATTCATAAAAAAGAACAAGCCAGTGGTAATGAGGCGATCCTTTACGCACATGGTTCATTTGATAACGGCTCTTTTGGTAAGACTGAATTGCCAGAGAATTTGGCTCTATACTTCTACTCATTTCATGGTTCGGCGTCTTCTGATCATGCAGTCAGGAGTTTGACAAAAACAGGTAAGCCTGCCAATGAGGAAAATAGTAAAGAAAAATTTGGAACTTTAGAGTTCCTAAATATGGGGTCAGGAAAAGTTCACTCGATAGCTGGTGGTGGTGCGAGTATTTATAATTATAATCTCTCATATAATGAAAAAAGCCCTGGTCATGTGGATAATATTAAGAAGGCTTGGCAAAGTGGTCTTCATGATCATGATTTGATTTTGGTTGAAGAGGGGGCCCATATTCATTTAGATGATGTTCTAAAAGTCATTACTGAAAATAAGCTAGGTTATAACAAGCTTCACTTTACCGCCTGCCGCTCGCCGAGCAGCGGAAATGATCTTAGCTCTCAAAAACAGTGGGGTTAATTTAGAGTAGAGTGTTGACTCTAGTTTAAAAACTGTAGAATTTATAAAGGCCACTTACCTTCATGGCCACAGAAGGTAAGTGGCCTTTGTTATTTGTGATTGGCCTTTTGAATTAGGTGCTCTAGTGGTTGGAATATCTTTTTATTGTTAGCCCCAGTTGGTGCGAGCTGTTTTTGCTATGATGTATCATAAAAAATATAACTGTCCGCTTTGTTGAAATAAAATTCGGTATTTTTTATTGGAATTTTACCTGTCAGTAATTTCAGGTTCCTCAACTTTTTGTTCGCATTTTTAAGTGAGTTGCACCTTGTGTTTTCCGTGAAAAAATTTCATATGTAACTAATTTAAGGGAAAAATGTATCTGTATTTTGTTTTTTGGGGTTTTTATTTTTTTATATTTACATTTTTTTGTTGAACGTTACGCCTTGTTAAAGAGTTTGGTGTCATTATCATAAATTTAAGAATTGGTGCTATTGACAAAAGTTTATGGAAGCGTGGAAAGTTGGCGGGCTCTTATGGGAGTGTAAATAAATAATAAAATTAAGGCTTAGGCTATGAGAAAGACTGTTTCCAATATCTCGATAAAAACTGCTCTATCATTGTGCATACTTGCTTCATCAACTATAGGTTTTGCTCAGAGTGTTTCTTCGGTTGAGGCTGCCAACAATAGCGTTGGGCTAAAGCGCTGCGGTACAGACCACCCATCAATTCAGGAAGCTGCATTAAAAGAGCAGCATTTTTCTACTCTGCGTGGTATATCAAGTGATAGAAGTGTGGCACACACATTGCGGCCCGCAGGTTCTGTAGAAGTTGATGTTTACTTTCATGTAATTACTGACTCAGCTAATAATGGAGCGCTTTCTAATAGTGAGATTAATGCGCAAATGGATGTGTTGAATGATGCTTACGCAAATACTCCATTTACTTTTAATTTAGTTTCAACCACTGTTACAGCAAATAATTCTTGGTATAACGTTGGTTACAATTCATCGGCTGAGCAGTCAATGAAATCTTCCTTGCGAGTTGGCGATGCCGGGGATTTGAATATCTATGTAGCTGAAATTAGTGACGGCCTACTTGGATGGGCTACATTCCCAAGTAGTTACTCCTCTGATCCACTTGATGATGGTGTAGTAATTTTAACTGGTTCTGTGCCTGGAGGTGATGCTGCGCCCTACAATGAGGGGGACACCTTAACTCACGAGGTTGGCCACTGGTTGGGTCTTTATCATACGTTCCAAGGTGGATGTTTTGGCCGGGGGGACTACGTCTCAGATACTCCTGCGGAGAGATCGGCTGCTTATGGCTGCCCTGTTGGTCGGGATACCTGTACCAGGGGAAGAAATGCTGAAGGGGAAGATCCGGTAACTAACTTTATGGATTATACTGATGATAGCTGTATGTACGAGTTCACTGAAGGTCAAGCCACTCGCGCGGATGAACAAAGCGCGACTTATCGTGGTCTTTAATGGTTAAGGGGGGCTTGCCCCCCTTCTTTAATTATGAATAAAGAACATTATTTATTTTTAGTGCTGAGCTTATTTGTTTTTGCTAGCCCGAATCTTTTGGCTCAAAGGCTAGCTGTTCCAGAGTACGTAACTTGTGATCGAAACCAATTAACTTCATGGCAGGGGGAGATTACAAAACTTGTGCGGGTGAAAGATGGAGTTAAGATTTGGGTTGCTACTGACCATGGAACAAATGAGTTTTTAAACCTGATTATGCCAAATTGGAAGGAGGTTCTCGGGCAGTTCCGCATCCATGGCCGTTCTTTTCATTCCAGCGATTGGGAAAAACTCATTGATACTAAGGGGAAGCTTAAAGTTGGTATAAAAGCGATTGTTTGGTTATGTAATACTGAAGGAGTAAGCCCGGTAATCAATTGGCAACCAGCCTCAGAGTGAAATCTTACTATAGGCGGAGAAAGAAATTTTTTGAATCTTATGCTTAAGCGATTATTTTGAGTGCATAAAGTTCTGAGATCAAAAGTATATTGGTGTGATTTTATCTGTGACATAAATTGCAAGAAAAAGAGCTATAAAAGTGCCCATTATCCATATACTCGATTCCATTAAAGATAAAGAATGCATCTCCATTTTCGGCGTTTCTGCTTGTGAGATAGCCTGGATGTGCGGTGCTGAATTTGAGGCGCATTCATGAGAGCAATGACCAAAATTGGGCGCGACTCCATCTTTTCCCGGGAGGGTCATACAGCCATGTTTTAAGTGATTTTTTACCAGCCAATAGTTAATAGGGTAAGCAATGATGCCCCCAACAATGGTTGCCAAGCTCATACGAAACCAAAAGGTAGCATTTGTTGGGTCTTCAGAATTTGGCCATATGGAAGTCAGTATTACCATAGCGGGTATCATGCCAGCCATAACTATATTCATAGATACAGTTTCAGCAAAGAAAGTTTTACCCACTGCTTTTAAGTAGTTTCCCTGATACATACTTCGCATCATCAATGCCTGAAAAATAAACAAACCACAAACAAAGCCAGCCAAGTACTCAATTATGGAATCCCATCCATTGGTGAGGCCCAGTGTGGGTACAATAGATGCTGCGATAAGGATCCCAGTTGCATCACCTGCAAGACAATGCATTTCGCTATTTACACTTTGCTTCCATGTCGCTCGAGTGAATTGATCGTGGCCGCCTGGAAAGGGGCGGCGACAGGTGAGCAGGTAGAAGATTAAGCCGATAACACCGGTATAAAGAATCACTAATATCCAAGCCAGGCGCTGAACCCAGCTGGTTGGCGCATTAGTGATTGAGTCCCAAATAACAAAAACTAGGCTGAGACCGGTAAGAATAAACCAAACAAGCATTGCTCCGGTTAACATATAGGCTACCCATGATTGAGGGGGCGGGGTCCGTGTATATAAAATAATTATATCTTCTGAGCAATCAAGTAGGCGTGTAATTCTGACGGTTGATCGTACTCCAGATGTCTACAAATACAACCAGATGAAATAAGGAGTTGTACAAATTTATTTGTGCCTAAGGTGGAGTAATATAATTCCGGTCCCATCGCATCATTCGTATGATAGTCCTCTTTATCTGTTCCGCCAAAGGAAAATATTAAAACGCCTTCCTTGTTTAGGTAAGACGCTAGATTCCTTATTGTTTCCTCTTGTTTTTCAATTGGTATATGCCAGGTGCTATCCCACGCACTTATAAAGTCATATTTTCTTGTGGCTTTCCACTTACATATATCCTCTAGATAGAAGTTGACATTAGGGTGCTTATCCCTGGCGATCTCTATCATTTTTTCAGAAACATCAATTCCCTCGGGAGAAAATCCTTCAGTTAGCAGAAGCTCGACATGCCTTCCTGTGCAGCCACACCCTACATCTAGTGCGGAGCCTCTATTTTTTACAAAGCCAAGTGCCCGCTTATACTGGCTAATACCGTTGTTCCTGTTGAACTCTTTACGTTCCCATAGATGTGTGATGGTATCGTATGCTTCCCCTGTCTGTTTCGGTTCCATAATTGTAAATTCTGTTTATGAATTTTATTTAATGATTGCTACACGCTTTTTGTTTTGTAGATTCGTTAGAGTTTGATTTATTTGAGGCGAATACTTCAACACCTATAATTATAACGGTCGCCACGAGTATCCACACGAGCCACTTCATGCCATTTTAAGCTAGTGTAACTTGTAGTGGGTTGCCAAAATAAGGTAATCCATCAATGGTTGCCTCATTAGGGCGCGGTGAATGGCTGTTAGTAGAGCTGAAAAAATTAGAATTCTAAATGGAAGTCTGTATTTGAATAGTTTGTCCTGTATCAGGATATATAGAACTATTGCAGTGACGCCATACATCGATTGATATCAATAGAGCTATATATACTTCTATTTTGGTATTCCCTGGTCGATAAATCCAGAATCAACACCAAACCAAAAGCTTCCATCCATATTGTTAAAATACATATATCTTATATTTCCACCACTTGGAACTGGGGTCTTGCTTGTAAATTTCTCTTTTTCTGTGTTAAAGGAAAAAATGATATTTGGAATCTCTCCAGTATCAGCGAGCCAAAGTTGGTTATTGTTGTCCAGTGCTGTTCCGTAGGGGCGTGGATTCTTACTGGGTAGCTTCCACTCTTTAAACTCCTTGGTCGTCGGAGTATAACGCCCCAAATAGCCTTCTGGATAATCAACGTACCAAATATTGCCGGTAGGATCGATTTCCAGTCTGCGAGGGCGAGCATTTGGGCGTGGCAGGTTAACCTCATTTATGGTCATGGTTTTTGCGTCTACGCGAGCTAACTTGTTGGTGCCGAATAGCGCTACCCAGGGGTTTCCCTGGGCATCAATCTTAATACCATAGGGGCGGGCATTAGCGGTTGTTGGGGTGACACTTAGAACTTTGCCACTCTGTACATTTAGCAGGCCTATGCGGTTACTTTGCTGGGCTGTGAACCAGATATTTCCCTCTCGATTGAAGACTAGCGTATGTGGGTCTTTGATACCTTCAGGCATTGGATATTGTTTAATTTGTCCATTATTGGTGTCTAATCGCCCAATATGCGCATTTCGATTACCTGCATACCAAACAATATCGTTTGAATCCACAATCAGGTTATGAGGGTGAGTACCTTCAGGTATTTCATACTGCTTAAACTCTTCAGAGGTGGGTGTAAACTTCCCGATGTAGTTACCCGCTTGTCCACAGAACCAGACATTCCCTTTACTGTCCACATGCGGGTCTCTGGGGAGTCCCTCCCAAGGCACCTTCCATTCGTTTAATTTAAGTTTGTCAGGTAAGTTATCTTCTTGAGCAACGGCGTTCACCAGTAGAAAAGGGAGTGTGGTAAATAGCATGACTAAGGTGAGATGATAAATTCGCCAGGAATGAATACGCATTTTTCTCTCCAAGAGTTATCTATGTCGGTAATCAGCCATGCTGTTGTGTAAGCCGCCTAGCTATATAGCAGTTAAAGCATAGGTGAGTTTAGATTAGAATTGTCTGATTCTAGTCGTTATAGATAGTGAACTAAGCTTCCTCATCTCATTCAAAATACATGATCAGCGGTAATTTATACATAATTAGATTGCTTGCTACTTTTCCAATTGGTACGTCTTGTTCACCAATTTTTCGGGCAATTGAGCAAGTGGTTAGTCGGTGTTACCACTATTTAATGGTTTAATTAGTATTTGATTTTATGAGCTGCAATATTCTCGATGAAAAACTCATTCTTCAGTGCTATTTTTATAATTTTACAGTTGGATATTGAGGGCGTATATTGCGGGCCTTAGCTATAGGAGGTCATTTATGCTACAACGTCTTCGCCGGCCTGAAATTCTTTTGCTTATTCTGGCAGCTTCGATGCCGCTCTCATTTGCTGTTTGGAATACGCTACTTAATAACTTTGTCATTGAAAAGGCAGCATTTACCGGTGCAGATATTGGTTTGTTGCAAAGTGTGCGTGAGATACCTGGCTTTTTAGCCTTCCTGGTAGTCTTTGTTTTGCTTTTTGTCAGGGAGCAGAGGCTGGCGATAATCTCCCTGGTAGCAACTGGCCTTGGAGTGATGCTAACGGGACTGTATCCATCATTGACCGGGTTGTTACTCACTACACTTTTAATGTCTACGGGATTTCATTTTTATGAGACCTTGCAGACTTCCCTGGCACTCCAGTGGTTTCCCAAACAAACAGCAGCAGTTTGGATGGGACGCATGGCTGCCGCAGGTTCCTTTGCTGCGCTTCTGGCTTATGGTTTGGTGTGGGGTTTAATGAACTTCGCGGGTTTGGATTATTCCTGGGTTTATCTAATTGGTGGTGGCGCGACCATTGTCATTGCTTTAGGTGCCTGGGTCCTTTTCCCTCAGTTTGCTCAGCCCCACAGCCAGCATAAGAAGCTTATTCTGCGAAAACGCTATTGGCTCTATTATGCGCTCACGATGATGAGTGGGGCTCGCAGGCAAATCTTTATAGTATTCGCTGGTTTTTTGATGGTGGAGAAATTTGGATACAGCGTGGGGGAGATTGCTGCTCTCTATACGGTAAACCATTTACTTAATTTGTATATCGCACCGAAGATCGGACAGTTTATCGTTCGGTTTGGCGAGCGCCGTATCCTCACTTTGGAATATATTGGCCTGATACTGGTATTTGCGGGTTATGCGCTGGTAGAAAGTGCTGCGCTGGCAGCGGCATTATATATTGTTGACCATTTATTCTTTTCTATGGCAATTGCGATTAAAACCTACTTCCAGAAGATAGTCGACGAGCGGGATATCGCGGCTTCGGCTGGAGTCAGCTTTACTATTAATCATATTGCCGCAGTAGTTATCCCTGTAGTATTTGGCTTGCTGTGGCTTGTCTCTCCGCCAATGGTATTCTTTGCGGGGTCTTTAATGGCCTTAATTTCTCTTGGGTTGGCACAGCTGGTTCCAGAGCAGCCGTTGCCCGGTAATGAGATTAGGGTTGGGCAGTATTCTGGGGCTACCTAGAAAGAGTTGAAATGGAGTTTTTGTTCCATTATCCTTGGCGGCAACTTGAACAAGACAATTTACTATGAAATACGCGCAAGAACTTCTTTCTATATGTTGCTGCCAGGCAACCTGCGTGCTTCTGTAAATTTATTCGGAAGCGTTTTTTGCTTCCGGAGAGTCAAAGAACCCGGAGCGGAAGCGCCGGGTTTTTTTATGGCCAGGTGGCAGAGAGGAAATGCGACGGTCTGCAACACCGTTTTTCACCGGTTCGAATCCGGTCCTGGCCTCCAATCTATTCTGTTGATCTATGGATATATGCTTGGCAAGCTGTCTTTTGTATAGTCATACACCTTTTCTCTTCTCAGCTTGCTTTTAAGTTCCGTCGATTGCACCAAAGAGCCAGTATCTGTCTGGATTGTCTGGGCAGACAGTGGGTCCGCACTCTGCGAAAGTTATAACAGTATTAAGTGTGGTAATTGAGAGCGCAGTCACTATAGCCGTTTTACCGAGTACCCCCTGATCTCGAAAACTAATAAATAGGGGTTTCTCATATTGCTTGTCAAATGCGCTGATAATCGAGATGCCAATAATTGTCATGTAGAAGATAATCAGTGCCCAGGTGTAATAGTGATATCCCATTAATGGATCGCCATAACCTGGTGTTCCGGGAATAATATGTAGGCTGACTTGGCGCAGTGCGGTAGCGGTGCCAAATAGCGCTGACAATGTGGCCAAGCTGTAGTGTAGAGGGCGGTTGCCATAGAGTACATTTAGCATCAGTCCAAATAAGATTCCTGTGAGCCCAATTCGTTGAAGTAAACAGAGAGGGCAAGGCACCTCCCCATTCGCTAGTTGAAAGTATTCTGCGGCGGCGAGTACGGCACATACAGCAAGTATGCCCAGCGCATTAAGCTTTCGAAATATCAGCCCCATTTCGCCCTCCTCTAAAAGGCTAAGTTGAGACTATCGCTGGTGTGATAACCCAGCCAGGCGATGCTTGATATCAAGGCAAAAATGAATGTTGCGGTCGCTAGAGAGTGGTAATTCTTCACAGCTAGAGACATTGCTAGGAGGTAAAAGAGGAATAGTAGGCTCATCATAGTGAGGCGCCCCTCAGTTTTTGCATTGAACTCACTCCAACCAGCTCTTTAATCGTATAAAAAAACACCACTTCTTACGATAGCTCTAGAGATGAGGAGGGGGCGATATAGGTGATGCGCTACCTGTCAGGGTTGGCTAGCTAATACTCGATTCGTTGATTTTGAAGGTTGCCGGGTCATTTTAAGGGGGAGCAGTGAATTTAATTGGTTCGACAGTCTTGAATTGTGTGAATTTAACCAAATAAATTTGTCTTTAGGTTGTTGTTGGTGGACTTTGTTTGCCAGTTGGGCTTCTTCCCTGTTTAATGCTGGCTTTGGTTTCCGGCGACTGCCGGGAAGCACTTGTCATCGTAGATGCGTAGAAGAGTGGTACGTTAGGGTATCTCTGAAAATTTAGTAACTATAAAAGTAGCTAGGAGTTGTACTTATGGCACAGATCAAAGCTTTGGATAAAAAGGCACATGCCAACCTGAAACTCACCCAGGACATTACTTTTGACCATGTAAGCGGTAATCACATTTTGCCGCTGGTGGTTCAGGAAATCGTACAGGCAGCCCAGAGCTACCCGATCCTGTTCGTTAAAGACCAGAATACTGACCAGTTTAAAGTTGTGGCGCTTACAGGTCTGCGCCCCGGTGAAAACCTGTTCTCTGGCGCTGATGGCTGGAATGGCAGCTACATTCCTGTGCAAGTGCGCACTTACCCGTTTGTTTTGGTGAAGAATCCAGATAACGCTGATCAGGCTGTTCTGTGCATCGACGAAGACTCCAAGATGCTGAGCGACTCTGAAGGTGAAGCGCTGTTCGATGGGGAAGGCGAGCAAACTGACTTCCTGAAGAATCGTGCTCAGGCAGTGGTTGAAACTGCACAGCGTGTTGCAGTGACTGAGTCTTTTATCGAGTTCCTGGTCTCCAAGGACTTGCTGACCCAGAAGAAGCTGACTCTCCGTGTTAGCGAAGATGACAAGCCTTACGATCTGACAGGTTTCTTTGTTATCGATGAAGAGAAGCTTAACAAGCTGTCTGATGAAGACTTCCTGGAACTGCGTAAACGTGGCGCGCTGCCGGCAATCTACGCCTCTATGATGTCCTCTATGCAGGTTCAAAACCTGATTCGCAAGAAGCGCTTGAACTAATCGCGCTTTGCCCGGCAGCTGCGGCTGTCGGGCGACCCTCCTGACTGGAATAGGCGAGTTCGCCAAATCTTGTCTTGATCCCACCTCACACTCGTACCACTATTGTCTCCCTCTGACGCTTCAGCTCACAAATAATAAAATGAAAAATGTGGCGCGATTCTCTCTTCGCTATTGGTTCGCTTGGTTGGTTCTGTTTTACGGTGTTTGGTTGTTCCTGATTTTACAGGGCGAGAACCTGGCCCTGGCGCTCGAGCATTGGTCCATGGCGCTGGCGATGGCGCTGGGTAGCTATGCCGCAGGTTCTACGCCGATGGGCGGCGGGACAGTTGGGTTTCCCGTGCTGGTGCTGTTTTTTGATATGCCGGCAAGCCTGGGTCGCGACTTTAGTTTTGCGGTTCAGTCGATAGGGATGGTCAGCGCCAGTTTGTTTATTCTCTGCCGACGCCAGCAGCTGGCTTGGTCGATGTTGCGGGGGGCGCTGCTTGGCTCCCTATTGGCGACTCCCGCCGGTATCCTGCTGTTTGCCCCTCTGATACCCGAACTCTGGGTGAAACTCTCCTTTGCCGTTCTCTGGGGCAGTTTTGGCATTTTCCATCTGTATCGCCTCAGCGAAATTACTGATTGTGAGCACGCGGGGGACCCCCGGTGCCCGACTGATTTTCGTGTCGGCTTGCTATTGGGTGCTTTTGCCGGCTTTTGCGTTGTGGCAGTTACCGGTGTGGGTGTGGACATGCTGGTGTATGCGGCTCTTGTGCTGTTGAGCAGGGTGGATCTCAAGGTGGCGATCCCTACATCCGTGGTGATCATGGCATTTTGTTCGGTACTCGGAGTAATAGTGAAGTCGCTGGCGGGAGATTGGCAGCCTGGGGTGTTCGGGAATTGGCTGGCGGCAGCACCGGTAGTGTCCCTGGGGGCGCCTCTGGGCGTTTTTGTTGTTAGCTTGCTGGGACGCAAACCGACCCTGTTGATTGTGGCCTTCCTGTGCGTTGTGCAGCTTGTGTGGACTTGTATGTCCGAGAGTGAGGCTATGAAGGGATATGGCGGCCCGCTAGTGCTGCTGGCATTGCTGTGCTGCCTGGCGGGGTTCGAGTGGCTGCGGGCCCTGGGTTTGCGCAGGGAGCAAGTGCGAACGCCTGCAGCAACTTCAGGTACTGCTGACCTGGAGTCCGATAGCGCCGGAGTGACCGTTATGGAAGCTAATGGTGTGGTGCTGCCCGAGTAGTTGATTTTTGGATTGTGTTCGCCGGACGAACTCTGGCGAACTATTCGCAGAATCAGATAAAAAACGGTTGGGCTTTTGATTGCTGCCCAGACTTGGGCCTGCTAGATAATTTGGGAAGATGGCTGGGGCGGAAGGATTCGAACCTTCGCATGACGGGATCAAAACCCGCTGCCTTACCGCTTGGCTACGCCCCAGTTTCAAGGTTCACAAAGAATAGCCTCTGTGATTTGAAATGGTAGCAAGGGGGAGACTCGAACTCCCGACCTCAGCATTATGAGTGCTGCGCTCTAACCGGCTGAGCTACCTTGCCATTTCTTTTGTTGTCTCGGCTGTCCCGAGGGCGCGCATTATTAAACGATGGGCCGGGGGTGTCAACACTTTTTTTGTATTCTTTTCAGATAGTTAGCGATTTTTTTCATCTGATGCCCGGGACTGCTCAGAACCGCGCCTGGAACTGATTGCGGCGAGGGCGGAACCGAGTACCACGGCGCCGGCGCCGGCCCAGCTGATCCAGTTGAGCGGCTCAACTGCAATATAGTCGGGCCAGATAGAGCTGATCAGCGTACTGAACAATAGGGTGATGACTGGCACTAATGACAGGGTTGCGCTGACACTGGATGCCTCCCAGTGCGCTAGTGCCTTGCTAAAAGCCCCATAGGCGATCAGCGTATTGGCGGTGAGAAACGCTAAAAGCGCCCACTCGAGCCAGCCCAGGTGGGAAACCTTCATTGGCTCCGCCATGGGCAGGAAGAACAGGGTCCCTGCGATATAAATCACTACCAGTAAATCCTGGGGTGTTGCGCGGCTCAATATTTTCTTCTGGAAAAAACCGTAAATCGCCCAGGTGACAGCGGCGATCAGGATATAGCCGAGCCCCAGCAGGTATTCGCCGCCGGCGCCACTGGTCAGCTCTTCCAGGCGCTGGTTAAAAAATAACAGCAGCCCAATTACTACCAGTACTACGCCGCTCCACTGGCGCGGCGAGAAGCGCTCTCCCAGCCAAAGTACGCTGGATATCAGTAGAAGCAGGGGAGCCAGCTGGATCACAACCTGGGCGGCACCAGGGGTGATGTAATTGAGTCCACTGGCGTAGGCGAGGTAGTTCACCAGGAGGCCGGCAACGGCGAGGAAGGTGAAAAGCAGCAAGCCGCGACTGAATAGTGGCTTGAGCTGTAGTTTACGCGCCTGTCCGTAGTAGACGCCCGCTAACAGTGCTGCACCGGCAAAGCGATACCAGGTGGCGGTACCGGGACTGATGTATTCGAGAAGCCCTTTAAGGGCAATGGGCAGGGTTGCCCACATAAATACGGTAATCAGTGCCAGCGGCAGGCCGACTTTCCAGTTTGATTGAGCCATGGAATTTACACGGGTGGGCGCGCCTCCCCGGGGTGGGGAGGCAAAAAAGGAGAGGTGGTTAGACGTTAAAACGGAAGTGGATTACGTCGCCGTCGGCGACAATGTAGTCCTTGCCTTCCAGGCGCCACTTACCCGCGTCTTTAGCGCCGGCCTCACCATTGTTATCAATGTAATCGCTGTAGCTGATCACTTCTGCGCGAATAAAACCCTTTTCAAAGTCGGTGTGGATTTTGCCGGCAGCGTTGGGAGCGGTAGCGCCCAGTGGGATGGTCCAGGCGCGCACTTCCTTCACGCCAGCGGTGAAGTAGGTGTGCAGGCCCAGCAGTTGGTAGCCGGCGCGGATCACGCGGTTCAACCCCGGCTCTTCCATACCCAGTTCTTCCAGGAACTCCTGCTTCTCTTCGTCGTCCAGCTCGGCAATTTCCGCTTCGAGCTTGTTGCAGATAGGTACCAGTACCGCGTTTTCTTCAGCGGCGATGGCAGCTACAGCATCCAGGTGCGGATTGTTCTCGAAGCCATCTTCGTCCACGTTGGCGATATACATGGTGGGCTTGATAGTGAGCAGGCTCAGTTCGCGCAGGTCCGCCAGTTCGTCTTCTGAAAGCTCGAAAGAGCGCAGCGGTTTGGCTTCATCCAGGTGTGGCTGGATTTTTTCCAGCAGCGCTTTCATCTTGATCGCGTGCTTGTCCTGTCCCTTAGCGGCGCGGGTAAAGCGCTGTAAGGCCTTTTCCACAGTGTCCAGATCGGCCAGGGCCAGCTCGGTGTTGATCACCTCGATATCCGCTACCGGGTGTACCTTGTTGGCGACGTGGATAACGTTATCGTCTTCGAAGCAGCGCACAACGTGGGCGATAGCGTCGGTCTCGCGGATATTGGCGAGGAACTTGTTACCCAGACCTTCCCCCTTGGAGGCGCCCGCAACCAGACCGGCGATATCGGTAAATTCCATGGTGGTGGGAATGACCTTTTCCGGCTTGACGATCTCAGCCAGTTTGTCGATGCGGGGATCTGGTACCGGCACGACCCCAGCATTGGGCTCGATGGTGCAGAAGGGGAAGTTTTCCGCATCGATACCCGCTTTGGTCAATGCGTTGAATAGGGTGGATTTGCCCACATTAGGTAGGCCGACAATACCGCAAGTAAAACCCATGGTGATATTTTTTCCGTTTGCCCGAGGCGCATACAGCGCGCTCTGCTAATTGCGTTTGAGGTCCGGTAGTGGTTGCGCTGGCGGGATTTTGGATGGGCGGGATGTCTCGGCCACCACAGGGTCCGGGCCAGCCGGGAAAATACCGGCAATTTAGCGCAGCACACTATCGAGATTTCCGCGGCAAAAGGCAAGCCGGCGGGTGGGATCTATTTGTTGGTGTGCAGCGTTTTCATGGCTGCGCCCCAATCGCCGGAAGCGGCGGTGGGCAGAACGTCGATCGAGCGATCGATCGCATCAGCCAGTGTTTCCTGTTCCGCCCTGGGGGCTCGCTGGAGCACAAACCGGGCCACTTCGCTCGAGCTGCCGGGGTGGCCAATGCCGAGTCGCAGGCGCATAAAGTTTCGGTTGTTGCCCAGTGCGGCAATGATATCCCGCAGGCCGTTGTGTCCACCGTGACCGCCGCCGGCTTTCAGGCGCGCGATACCGGGGGCCAGGTCCAGCTCATCGTGAGCGACCAGAATGGCTTCCGGGGGAATCTTGAAGAAGTTCGCCAGTGGGCCGACAGATTGGCCACTGCGATTCATATAGGTGGTGGGAATCAGCAGCCGGATATCCTGGCTGCCGACCCGCACACGGCCAGTGAGGCCGTGGTACTTGCTGTCGAGGCTGAGCTGGGTGCCTTGTTGGCGGGCCAGCTCGACAACAAAGTCGGCACCGGCGTTGTGTCGCGTCCGATCGTATTCCGGTCCGGGGTTTCCCAGGCCGACAATCAACTGGATCGGAGTATCCGGTGCCGCAGCCAAGGCGATTACTCTTCGCCTTCGCCAGTTTCGGCTTCAGCTTCCACAGCGCCGCGAGGCTTGTGGATAGAAGCTACAACCAGATCGTGGTCTGCACCGTGGCTCAGTGCCACAGACTCAACACCTTCCGGCAGTTTCAGGTCAGAGATGTGCAGTACGCCGTCCATTTCCAGGTCGGCCAGGTCCACTTCGATGAACTCAGGCAGCTTGCCGGCAGGAGCGTTAACTTCCAGCTCGGTCAGGGTGTGGGAAACGATACCGCCAGCCTTAACACCTTTGCTGCTCTCTTCGTTCAGGAAGTGCAGAGGTACTTTAACGTGTACTTTGGTGTTGGCAGATACGCGCTGGAAGTCGATGTGCAGCAGCAGGGCTTTAGCCGGGTGACGCTGCAGGTCGCGCAGGATAACTTTCTCTTCTTTGCCGTCTACGTCAACAGTCAGCATGGAGGAGAAGAAAGCTTCGTTTTCCAGAGCTTTGGTCAGGTCTTTGTGCAGCACGGAGATAGAAGCAGGCTCTGCTTCACCGCCGTAGATGATGCCGGGTACACGGCCTTCCAGGCGACGCAGGCGGCGGCTCGCACCTTTCCCTTCATCGCTGCGGGCAATGGCGTTCAATTTAATATCAGACATGGGATAAACCTCGGGTTGTCTGTCCAGAGTGACCTGCGACCGGACCGCTCTGGCATGGATGTTAAATGGGCACTGGGCCCAAAAGTAATCGCCCGGCAGTGCCGGGCGGGCGCGTATTCTACGGGAATCAGCGCTAAAGGCAAAGTGCCCCGGCATGCGGGGCGCGGGGATACCTTGATCGGCAAGTTCCTAGCGGAACATTGCGGACAGGGATTCCTCATTGCTGATACGGCGCATGGACTCGGCCAGCATTGCAGACAGGGTCAGCTGGCGAATTTTTGGTGCCTTCTCCATTTTGTCACCCAGGGGGATGGAGTCGGTAACCACCAGCTCATCCAGAACGGAGTTGTTCAGGTTGGTGATGGCGTTGCCAGACAGTACCGGGTGGGTACAGTAGGCGACAACTTTCTCGGCGCCGTGCTCTTTCAGGGCGTTGGCGGCGTTACACAGGGTGCCGGCGGTGTCGACCATATCGTCTACCAGCAGGCAGGTGCGGCCGCTGACTTCACCGATAATATTCATGACTTCGGCAACATTGGCGGCCGGACGGCGCTTGTCGATAATTGCCAGGTCGCAGTCGAGGCTCTTGGCCACGGCGCGGGCGCGCACAACGCCGCCGATGTCCGGGGATACCACCACCAGGTTCTGGTACTTCTGGCGCTCGATATCGTCGAGCAGGACAGAGGAGCCGTAAACGTTATCCACAGGAACGTCGAAGAAGCCCTGGATCTGTTCCGCGTGCAGATCGACGGTTAATACGCGGTCGATACCTACGCTCACCATCATATCGGCAACCACTTTTGCGGAAATCGGCACGCGCTGGGATCTTACGCGGCGATCCTGGCGGGCGTAGCCAAAGTAGGGGACTACAGCGGTAACGCGGCCGGCGGAGGCACGGCGCAGGGCGTCTACCAGCAGGATCAGTTCCATCAGGTTGCGGTTGGTGGGTTGGCAGGTGGATTGCACCACGAAAACGTCGCGGCCGCGTACGTTATCGGTAATTTCTACTGCAATCTCGCCGTCGGAGAAGCGCTTGACCGTGGCTTCACCCAGGGGGATCGCCATATGGTCGACAACCTTCTGTGCCAGTTCCGGGTTTGCGTTGCCGGTAAAGACCATTAAGTCAGCCACTGCGAGTTCCTTTAATTCTGTCTTGAAGTGAATTGAAGTGTAGATGCCTGCATATTTGCTAGCAGTCAGGGTTTTTGCTGCAACACTTTTGCGTTGAGCGGCGCACTGTTGCGCGGATAAAAACAGGGTTTTGGCCACAGTTTTTTTCCTTGCTCAACGGGTTGCTCTGGGTGCGTGCTCGCACAACCATCGGGCGCTTGCATTGAAGCCTGCCTTCAGGATTCTTTAAAAATTGGGGAGTGGCTCTGTAAAGCCCTGTGCGAATGGCCTGGGCCGGCTGGATCAGCGTAGACTGAATCATGTCGGAACCGGTTTTTGACTGTGCCATTGCATATAAAGAAAGTGGCTGGGGCGGAAGGATTCGAACCTTCGCATGACGGGATCAAAACCCGCTGCCTTACCGCTTGGCTACGCCCCAGTAATGTTTCCTCAAAAATCTGAGGAGATTTTCGCTAGCACTTGATGTGTCGGTGAAACCAATACACCCGCTGCTGTAAAACCCTGCCACGCTTCAGGCAGTTTGGCGTGTGCCTCAATGGCTGCCTCTGCCGTAGGGAATGCCGCAAAAATGCAGCCTCCGGTGCCGGTGAGTTGTGCTGGAGCAAATTGCTCGAGCCATTCTCTGGCATCGCGTATTTCAGGGTAGAGCTTTTCAACTAATGGCTGGCAGTCATTGCCGGAAAATGTTTCCAGTTTTTCGCTGCCGAGTCGCATCTCGTTGGCCTGCTCCTCGCGAAGGGCCGCTAATGTAATTGCGACTGAATCTCTTGTCAAACGTGAATCGCGAAAAATTTTTGCAGTGCTCACTTCGCAACCAGTTGAGACAACCAGGTAGTGGCGTTGCTCGGTGGTTATTGGGGTTAATTTTTCACCAACCCCTTCCGCCCAAGCGGTGCGCCCGCGCACAAAAACTGGAACATCGGCGCCTAATTGTCGTCCCAGCTCTGCCAGTTTATCGATCGATAAATTGCACTGCCATAAGTGGTTGAGCCCGAGCAAAGTGGTGGCGGCATCGCTACTGCCTCCACCGATGCCGCCGCCGTGAGGCAACTTCTTTATCAACCGGATAGAGGCGCCGAGAGAATTTTGTCGGTCAGGCTCAGCTTGTTTGCGCAGTAATTGGGCTGCGCGATAAACCAGGTTGTCTTCTTCAGCTACATCCAGCTGGCCGGCATCGACACTGACAATGCCGTCGCTGCGCTCACTGAATTCCAATAAGTCGCCGAAATCGAGCAGTTGGAACAGGGTTTGTAACTCGTGGTAGCCATCCGGGCGACGGCCGAGAATGCGCAGAATCAGGTTGAGTTTTGCAGGGGCGGGCAGGGTTAGCAGCATGAGGCAAAAAGAGGTCAATCAATTACAGGATCGCCATAATACCTGCATGCTGCGCTTTGGGCATTGATAGAGTTATGCAAAACCCCCTACAAACCCCAGTCTTTAATCACCAGGGTGACGGATACCGGGCCAGTGGGACTGTTGGTTTGTGCTTTGATCCGTGTTGGCAGCATAAAGGGGCCTTCGCTGCGATATTCACTAAAACTCAAGGCCCAGCCGGATTGTCGCAAGCTTTGCAGCTGGCCCTGGGCGTTGCGCTGCTCACCACTCTTGGCGCCGGGCGCAGGAAGACCGCGCACCCAGTAGAACATCTCGCGGGCGGGCAGAGGCCAGCCCAGTGCTTCCTGGGTTAGCTGTGCCGGGTTGCGCGCATAAATTGGCGGCTCGCTACCGCGTACCAAGCTGACGCCACCGGCTGAGCCGGTGATGACGGTAGTGCCCGCTCCGAGCGGACCGCTGAGATGAAGGCGAAAATTCTCTGCGCCGCCCTGAAGCCAAGCCAGGTTAGCGCTGCCGTTTTCTTTGGGGGAGCGAACACCCAGTTTGCCCTTGAGATTCCACTGGGTAAATTCAGCGACTGTTTGCGGTGCTGGATTTTGATTTTCAGTTGGGGAGCCTGGCTCCGGTTCCTGTTTGGTTTTTTGTCCGGCACAGGCGGAAATCATTATTGCCAGACATGCCAGCAATAACAGATAGAATCTTCGCGCGGTTGTCTTGTCAGCTATCTGATGCATGTTGTTCCAGTGACTCTTCGATTTGTAGGCGCTTCATGGCAGCCGGAATAATTTTGCTGTGGGGATTCAGCAGAAGACCTTTTCTCCACATTTTCATGGCGGCTTCTCTGTTTCCCTGAACCCAGAGTACTTCACCGAGGTGTGCGGCAATTTCGTGGTCGGGCAACTTTTCCATCGCCTGCCGCAGATACTTTTCCGCAGCTTCGTGATTGCCGAGACGGTACTCTATCCACCCCATGCTGTCGATTATTGCCGGGTCCTCAGGCTCGAGTTCCAAAGCGCGGCTAATCAATTGGTAGGCTTCTGTGTGCCGGGATTTATCTTCAATCAGTTTATAGCCGAGCGCGTTGAGAACTGTGGCGTTATCGGGATTTCTTTCCAGCAGGTTTCTCAAGTCCTTTTCGAATTGTTGTGCGTTGCCGAGTTGGTCATGCAGCAGCGCGCGGGTGTACATCAAGCGACCGCTGGTGCTGTTGGTTTGTAGTGCCTCGTCTATTCGCTGCAAAGCCATACTGGCTTCACCACTTTTGCGAAGTAATTCGACCTCCATCAGATAAAAATGTTCTTCCTGAGTGGGGTGTTTTTTTCTCAGTTCAGCAAACCACTCCCGGTTAATGCTGTACTGTCCGAGGCTCGCCAGTAATTCCGTACCGCGAGTAATGGCTTCTACGTAATCACTACCGGGCCCCACTTCGCGGAAATATTTAATTGCATGGGAAAAATCTCCAGATTTTTCTGCAATGCTGCCCAGGTAAAAATAAGCAGCGGATTCGTGCTGCTGTAATTCAAGTAGTTGGGTAAAGAGGACTTTGGCCTCGTCAGTTTGCTCGGTCTCGTACTGAATTAGGGCCAACGACAAAATCAGGTTGCCGTCTTCAGGGCGCTGCTTAACCAGTTCGGCAAACTGCTTGCGAGCCAGGGCCAGGTCCTCCCGAATCAACAGGCGGGCGTACTGAAGGCGCAGGCGGCTCTCGGAGGGATGGATGCCGACGAGTCGTTCGAGAAGGGAAATGGCTTCCTTGCGCTTGCCCTGATCAACCAACAGGTGACTTTCTAGCAGTGGTGCATCCAGTTGATCTGGATGGTGCTCCTGAACGCGGCGCACCAGGGATAAAGCGCGGGCGAATTCCCTTTCGGTGCGCAGTACCATGGCATAGGCGAGCACGACCTCGTCATCGAGGGGATAGACTTTTGCCAGCCGGGCAAACTCCCGCTTGGCTTGATCTGTGAGTTGCTCGTGCCCAATAGCGGTTGCTGCGAGAGATTGCATGGGCGGGTTGCCGCCGAGTTCCAGGGTTTTACTGGCGTGAATCAGAGCTGTGTGTAAGTCGCCGGAAAGAGTCAGCTCGGCTGTGAGGGCCAACTGCGCATCGGCATTTTGTGGCTCAAGCTCTACCCATAGCCGGGCTGAATCCAAGGCGGCCTGGCGGGCATTTAAAAAGCGGGCAATGCGTGTAGCGCGGGCGGCAACCCCGGGATCTTTGGTGACCTCCGCCTGGTGGTAGTAATTGGCCAGTGCGACATCGTACTGTTCGCGGATACCGGCGACTTCGGCCACCAGAAGGGTGTAAAAGGTATCAATAGGGAAAGTTTTAGCTTCCGGCCCACCTGACTCAGTGGTTTCCTTACCCTTAAGGTTGCTCGGCTCCAGTGCTGTGCTCGCGATCTCTGCAGAGGGAGCCGCCGGCGTCTGGTGCTGGGTGCAAGAAACAAGCATTACGGATGCTAGAAGGAAAGCGGCAAGCTTGAGCAAGTGGCTGGAAATTCGGGCTGGAAGCTGATGTGCGCGAGGTGGGAGCATAGATCGTGTCCATACGTTACGTTGTCGCTGAAAGCTGGGTATTACTGGCGTGTTTTAAACGATTATCGCCATATAATTCTAGTCGTGAATCGGGTTTGGAGCGGTAGTGGGCAGGGGCTCTTGCCAAATCGGCGGGCAATTTTACTGCCTCTTACGCTTGCAAGGGAGACGGCTGCCTATGAAAATGCGCTCCCAGTGCGGTTTCCGCCTTTTAAGATTTAATGCTAACGGAAGTCTATGCCAATTCTTACCCTGGGTATCAACCACGATAGCGCGTCGGTCGAAGTGCGCGAGCGGGTGGCCTTTGCCCCCGAGGTGATGCCCGGCGCACTGGGAGATGCGCGAAAAGCACTGGGGTGCCGCGAGCTGGCCATCCTGTCTACCTGCAATCGCACCGAAATATACGGAAATGTGGAGTCAGAAGCCCTGTTGCAATGGCTATCTGAATACCACCAAGTGCCCCTGGAGCAGCTCAAGGGCTGTGCCTATGTGTACAGCGATGAAGAAGCGGTACGCCATATGATGCGCGTTGCCTGTGGTCTCGATTCCCTGGTGTTGGGTGAGCCGCAGATCCTCGGCCAGATTAAGTCCGCCTATGCGGTGGCGCGGGAATCCGGCAGTGTGGGCAGTGAACTGCACCGGGTTTTCCAGCGGGTGTTTACCGTCGCCAAGAAGGTTCGCACCGAAACTGCAATCGGTGAAAACCCGGTTTCTGTTGCCTACGCCGCTGTTTCTCTGGCTTCGCGTATCTTCACCGACCTGAAAAAGCAGACTGCCCTGTTGATCGGTGCGGGAGAGACCGTGGAGCTGGTTGCCCGACATTTGCTCGATCAGGGAATCAAGCAGGTCATTGTTGCCAACCGCACATTGAGCCGGGCCCAGTTGCTCGCAGAGAGCTTTGGTGCCGAGGCAATCCTGCTTGCGGATATCCCCGAGCATCTGGCGCGCGCGGATATCGTTATCAGTTCCACCGCGAGCCAGCTGCCGATCCTGGGTAAGGGAGCGGTCGAATCGGCGCTGCGCAAGCGTCGGCACAGCCCCATGTTTATGGTGGATATTGCGGTACCCCGTGATATCGAATCGGAAGTTGGCGAGCTGGATGATGTTTATCTGTATACAGTGGACGATTTGCGCGGGGTTATTGATGAGGGCAAGCGCTCCCGAGAGAAAGCGGCGGAGGCCGCTCAGGAAATAGTAAATGCTGCAGCGGCTGAATTTACCAAAGAGAGCCGCTCTTTGGAGGCTGTGGATAGTATTCGCAGCTACCGGCAGCGAGCCCAGGAAGTGAGCACTTCCGAACTTGAACGGGTACTTTTGCAGCTGGAAAAAGGCGAGGACCCTCGTCGACTGATGGAGCAGCTCGCTCGCTCTCTCACCAATAAATTAATTCATGCACCCACCGTCAGTCTGAAAAAAGCCACGGCGGAGGGTGATATTGAGCGTTTGCGTATCGCTCGGGAGGTCGTTGGGTTGGATGATCTCACCGATATCGATTTAGAGAAAAAGCATCAATGAAAGAATCGTTACTGAATAAACTGGAAACCCTGCTTGAGCGCCACGAGGAAGTATCTGCGCTGTTGGGCGACGCCGACGTAATTGCTGATCAGGATCAATTCCGCGATCTTTCCCGCGAGTATTCTGAGCTGGAAGAAGTGGTGAAATGCTACGGCGCTTACAAACAGCTACAGGAAGATATGGTCGCGGCTCGGGAGATGATGGGGGAAGATGATCCGGAAATGCGCGAAATGGCTCAGGAAGAGCTGCGCGAGGCTGAAGGTCAAGTGGAGCCGCTGGAGCGAGAACTACAGACTTTGCTGTTGCCGCGCGATCCCAACGACAGAAAAAATGTCTTCCTGGAAATTCGCGCAGGAACCGGTGGTGATGAAGCGGCTATTTTCTCCGGCGACCTGTTCCGTATGTACTCTCGCTATGCGGAGAAGCAGGGATGGCGCATAGAAATTGTCAGTGAAAACCTTGGTGAGCACGGTGGTTACAAGGAAATTATCACCCGCGTCGCCGGTGAAGATGTCTACGCAAAATTAAAATTTGAGTCCGGTGCGCACCGGGTACAAAGGGTTCCTGAAACAGAATCCCAGGGTCGTATCCACACTTCGGCTTGTACGGTCGCGGTGATGCCGGAGCCGGATGAGCGCGATGCGATTGAAATTAATAAAGCGGATTTACGTGTGGATACCTACCGTGCATCCGGTGCCGGTGGTCAGCACGTTAACAAAACCGATTCCGCTGTGCGCTTAACCCATATTCCCACGGGGATTGTGGTGGAGTGTCAGGACGAGCGCTCCCAGCACAAGAACAAAGCCAAGGCGATGGCACTGTTGCAAGCGAAGCTCAATACTGCGCAGGAAACGGCGGCGGCCCAGGAAATTTCCGATGCCCGCCGCAGCCTGGTGGGCAGTGGTGATCGCTCTGAGCGAATCCGTACCTACAACTATCCCCAGGGCCGGGTTACCGATCACCGTATCGGCCTCACTCTCTATAAACTCGATGAGATTATGCAGGGGGCTCTGGGGGAGGTGATCGGGCCATTGCGCACGGAGTACCAGGCCGACCAGTTGGCGGCCCTGGCCCAATAAATCCAGATTTTTTACGCCGCCTCGAGCGGCGTTTTTATAGGTTTTTCTCCATGACCAGCGTCAAGGAAAATATCGCACGCTGTGCCCAATTAACCGATAGCGACAGTGCGCGCCTGGATGCAGAGCTTCTGCTCGGCAGTGTGTTGGGGCGCGAGCGCACCTGGCTCTATACCTGGCCGGAATATGAATTAAATGAAGCTGAGCAAATGCGCTATGAGCAGTTGCTCCAGCGCCGGCAAGCGGGAGAGCCGGTGGCACACCTTATCGGTGAGCGCGAATTTTGGTCCCTGCCGCTAAAGGTGGATTCCTCCACCTTGATCCCCCGCCCGGACACTGAATTGTTGGTGGAGACCGCGCTGGAGTTTTTCCCCCAGGGTAGGTTGAGAGCATTGGACCTGGGCACTGGCACTGGTGCTATCGCACTGGCTCTGGCATCGGAGCGACCGGGATGGGAAATTATTGCAGCGGAGAAATCACCGGCTGCTGTAGCACTGGCAGAGGAAAACCGGCGCTCCCTCAAGTTGCAAAATGTGCAAGTTATCCAGAGCGATTGGTTTTCCAGTTTGGAGCCACAGCCGTTTTCCCTGATCGTCAGCAACCCTCCCTATATCGATGCATCTGACCCGCACTTGGTGCAGGGCGATGTGCGCTTTGAGCCCCGCACTGCGTTGGTGGCAGAGCGACAGGGTTTGGCAGATATTGAACATATCGCCACAACCGCTAGTGATTACCTGGAAAACGGTGGCTGGCTAATGGTGGAGCACGGTTGGCAGCAAGCCGAGAGCGTGCGGGATATTTTTTCTGCGGCGGGATTGAATAAAGTTTCAAGTCGCAGGGATTATTCCGGTTGGGAGCGAATTACCTTAGGGCAAAAATAGTGATACCTGCGGAGCTGCCACAGGGATTTGAGGAGGGAGCCTATGCATGATCATGTCCACCACCGAACCGGCAATGGGGCTTTGCGCCCATTAATTATTGCACTGGTTCTCACTCTCAGTTTTTCCATAGTTGAAGCCATAGGTGGTTGGCTATCTGGCTCACTGGCATTGCTTGGCGATGCCGCCCATATGCTTACTGATACTTTTGCCCTGTCGCTGGGGGCTATTGCCGCAGTACTGGCGAAAAAACCCGCCGATCGGGAATTGTCGTTTGGCTGGGGGCGAGCGGAGGTCTTAGCTGCGGTAACCAACGGCCTGATTATGCTACTGATCGTGGTCGGTATTTCTTTTATGGCCATTGATAGGTTGCGTAATCCCCAGCCGGTGCACGGCAGTACGGTGATGTTGATTGCGGCCATGGGGTTGCTGATTAATATTCTGGCGGCCTGGGTTTTATTAAAAGGCGAGCGCACGCTCAATATTCGCGGTGCGCTTTTGCATGTGATGGGCGATATGCTGGGCTCTGTCGCGGCACTGGCTTCCGGAGCTGTGATTTATTTTACCGGTTGGGTACCCATCGACCCCCTGCTGTCACTGCTTATTTGCCTGTTAATCCTGGTTTCCTGCGTGCGACTGCTCAGGGATGCGATCGATGTATTGATGGAGCGGGTACCCAGGGAATTGAGCCTTCCGGTTGTGGGTGAGACACTGGCGGCGGTAACCGGGGTACGCTCAGTGCACGATCTCCATATTTGGCGCTTGGATTCCAGCACTATTTCCCTATCGGCCCATATTGTGGTGGATGACTTACAGGCTTGGCCCAGCGTACTGGAGCGCCTGCGGGAAACCCTGGTCAAGCGCTTCGATATCGACCATATCACCCTTCAACCGGAACCTTTGGCAATGCCCGAAGTGACGGTGATCGATAAAGTCAGTGATTAATAGGTGAGGATTTACTCCTCACCTTCTGTCGGCGGTTGGCGGTTTTCTGGAGTGGCCGGTACTTTGCTCTCTGATTTGTCAGCGACTGACTCTTCCGCTACTACTTCCTGGGGCTGGCTGATTTGTTCCTGGGGAGCCTGGATGCCGATATGGTAGGCGGCAAACCCCGGTTGCACGACCTGGTTTAATGCCATGCCAAGAATGCGGCCGTTGTGCTCAGAGCGAATTTCTGTGCGTACATTAGTAATCGGGTTGGTTACCGTTCCCAGTAAGTCGCCTTTACGTACAAACTCGCCGAGCTGGACTTCACTAAAGATAACCCCGCCAGTCGATGTCCGCTGCCAGGTGGAGGTGTAGTAAACCGGTTCGGGATCGCCCCAGAGGCGGAATTTACTCACCATACCCAGCTGGTTGAGCAGAGTGCGTATACCTTTCACACTGTGACTTACCGATAGCTCATCCAGCACCATGGGTGCTCCGGCTTCCAGCGTGACGGTGGGGATACCTGCCTCCACAGCGGCGCGGCGCAGGGTACCCTTGGCTCCGGCGCTGTGCAGCACCACAGTGGAGCCAAAACCCTGGGTCATTTTCACTACCTTGGGATTGGTTAAGTCGCCGCGCAACTGTGGCAAGTTGGTGCGATAAAAAGAACCCGTATGTAAGTCCACCACGGCGTTACAGTGGCTGATCACTTCGTGGAAAAATGAATTGGCAATTCGCGAGGCCGAAGAGCCATTGGGATCGCCGGGGAAGTGCCGGTTCAGGTCGCGTCGATCAGTCAGGTAGCGGGAGCCTCGATGGAAGCCTTGCAGGTTGACGATGGGTACGCCGATTACCGCACCGCTCAAATGGTCTGCGTCCAGGTCGTACATAACCCGCCGCACAGTTTCCACACCGTTCAACTCATCACCGTGCACTGCCGCAGTAAGGCAGAGAACCGGCCCTGGTTTGGCGCCGTTAACCACCAATACAGCGGTGGGGCTATAGACCCCTTCAAAGTGTTGGCTGGGAGACCAGGCCAGGCGCGTAGAGGTCGCAGGGGGAACCTCTGAGCCTAATAATCGCAGAGGCTTGGCAGTCTCTCCCGGAACCAGGGAGATGGTGCCGGGCTCCGGTAATTCGGGTTGAGGTTTAACTGTTTCAGTTTCTTTATCGGCAGTGGGAGCAGTCTCGGTGGGAGCTGCCGGTTTATCCAGTTCCTGGATAGGTTGGTCCAGCTCCAGATTTTCCGCTTGGGGCAGGGAGATTTCTTCAGAACCAGCATCTGTCGACTGGGATTGCTCTTCAGTAGGGGCAGCGTTGGTGGGTGGCCCCAGCTCTGTGATCACCGGTTGGTCCAGCTGCATATTGGCAGCCTGGGGGACCGCTTCTGTCTCTTCGCCTGTGCTGTCGTCGGCGCTCAGGGCCTGGGTGGATGAAAGCAGTAAAGCCAGGCTTAATAGGTGTCGGGTCCTTCGGGAGGATTGGCGCGGGATCATTCGGCACTCCGGTCAACTTCGTATATCTGGGTGTGCCGGAGAGCCTTGTGTCCGGCACAGATTGGGACTTTGGAGCGCCAGTATAGTCAATACGTTCCCGAGGAATGTGATACGCGCCGAATTACGCGTATCCGTAGGTTCGCTCGATGGCTTTGCGGCTGGTTCGCCAAAAGCGAATTCCCAGCAGGATTGAAGCCGTTCCCAAGCCGATACAGACACCGGTCCAATAACCGTATACCCCCCAGAAGCTCTCTCCCAGCCAGTAGGCGGTAGAAAGCCCCACCAGCCAGTAGGAAAATAGCTGTATAAACATGGGCGCACTGGTGTCCTTATATCCGCGCAGTGCGCCCCAGGTCATTGCCTGGGTGACATCCACCAGCTGGAATGCGGCACACAGCAATAGCAGGTTGGTGGCCACCGCGATAATTTCTTCATTGCTGGTGTAGGCCTGAACAAACAGGGTGCGCAGGGTAATCAAAAGTACACCGGTGCCCAGTGCGTAGATTAGCCCGCTACTGATGCCCACTTTGCCACAGAAGCGCGCGCGCTTTGGCCGTCCCTGACCGAGTAGTTGGGCGGTGCGGATACTCAGGGCCTGGGCCAGTGCTAGTGCGACCAAGTAAAAAATCGAGCCCACATTCATGCTGATCTGATGGGCGGCGACAATGGCTGCGCCATAAGGGGCAAGCAAAATAGTAAGGCTGGCAAAAAAAGTAACTTCACTGGCTGCACCCACACAAATTGGCAGGCCAACTGCGAGCAAGTGGCGGAGGGTTGGCCAGTGGGGGCGAGGCGGTAACAGCCTAAGTTTTAGCTTGTGGTAGACCGGATCAGTGTTCGCGTGCCAGAAGAGTGCCAGTGCGATCAGGCAGCTGACCGCTGCGGTCGCCCACCCACATCCTGCCCCTCCCATTGCCGGTATGGGGCCGGCACCAAACACCAAAAGAATATCCAGGGGAATATTTAAAATTGCGGCAGTGATATAGATGCGCATTACCGGGCGCACTTGTCCCATACCCTCACAGTAACCGCGCAACGCCGTGCCGAGTGCAAAAGGCAGGGTGCCGACAGTCAGGGCCAGTACATAGCCCTCCATCACCTTGCGGACAGGCTCTT
Organism: Microbulbifer maximicatervae (SeqCode); assembly: GCF_052467225.1. NCBI lineage: Bacteria > Pseudomonadati > Pseudomonadota > Gammaproteobacteria > Cellvibrionales > Microbulbiferaceae > Microbulbifer > Microbulbifer maximicatervae (SeqCode). The sequence continues at coordinate 1,724,142 of NZ_CP174303.1, forward strand.
CCGTGTCTATCCAGTGGCTCCAGATAGGAACCGCAAGCAGGGCGGAAAACACCAGGATGCCACCGATCAGTGCGATCCACAGCGCCTGGTGCAGTTGCCTGGCGCAGCCAGCTTCATCGCGGCCACCGCGCAAGTGTGCAACAACCGGGGAGATAGCAGCGAGCAGGCCGATTAGTGTCACTGCGCAAACAGCCCAAATACTGGCCCCCAGGGCGAGCCCAGCGAGACTTACTTCTCCAGCGCGTCCTGCTACCAGAGTATCGACAACTCCCATGCTCACCACAGCCAGGTTACTGACCACCAGAGGGCCTCCCAAGGTGGTTAGGTGCGACAGTTCGGTTTTAGTGGCATTTCGGTAAAGCTTGAACAAAGAAAAACCTGAGCTCTTGTTACTGGTCTCGATAGAGGGTTCTGGGGTCTGGGCTAATTTTGACAAAAAATTAATCCTGCGGGGGGTTGTTAACAGGCCCTGGCCTTCGCAAATACAGCTGAAAACGGGCGGCGGGCCAAAGTTCTGAGAGGCTTTCAGTCTGCCGGGAGAAGGCGGGGTAGTACTGCAAAAAGGTTCGACATTCTACGGTACAAACGGCGCCTGCGCCCAGTGCTGATTACGGACTTTCCTCAAGTAGTTTGGCCACAATTTCTGCCTTATTAATGATGCAGTCGTGGTTTATTGCTACCTCCCGATAAAGCCACCCGCTTATCCGCTTTGCTTTGCGGCTACTGTAGACGGCTGGTGGGTATTCGGGTTGGGTACAGTGAATGAAAGTACACGGCGGGCCCTGTTCAGGAGAGCGTTTTAAGTGGATGGGGTCCAGTAGCGTTTTGATAGGGTGCGGGGTCATACGGCGTTTTAGCCAGTTGATATCATCTGGCTGGGTTATCCCCAAGGCTTCTGGAGATGGAGGCATAATACAGAGAGTACCGTCGATATCCTGTGCCTGCTTGAGCCGCTGCTCTTCAATACCGCTGGGGAGTTGGCTGCTGAATGGGCGCCCGGGCTCTGGAACAGCGCCATCCAGGTAGATCAAGCGGTGCACCCGCTCGGGTAGAGCGTCGGCGGCACCGGTTGCAGCCATTCCCCCAAAGCTGTGGCCCACAAGGGTGACTTGCTGCAACTCCTCCCAGAGGATTGTATTGACTAGGTCCTGGATAAAGGTATCCAGGCCAACGGAGGGGGAGAGTAGGTGTTTGCGTTCCCCCAGGCCAGTATGGGTGGGGGTGAGTACTCGATGCCCATTACGCTGCAAGAGGTGGGCGACTCTGCTCCAGCACCAGCCTCCATGAAATAGCCCGTGGACCAGTACGTAAGTTTTCCCCACTAGGTTGCCCTCAAGTTACTTGGGTTCTGCAAGCATAGATGTGCTTTCTGGGGCGCTGAGATAGTGCGGTGTAAGAGTTGGCGATATCACTCGACTAAAGTGAACAAAGACACTGATAAGAGAGTGAGCTAAATGAGTGGAGCTATGAATAGTCTGAGCGGTTGGTACAACTGCTTTGTACATTATGTACGCAAAATAGACTGGCTGGGGCCATTATTACTACGGATTTATTTGGCGCCAATTTTTATCCTGGCCGGCATGAATAAGATGAATAATATCGAAGATGTTGCTGCCTGGTTTGGCAATCCCGATTGGGGGTTGGGGCTTCCAGCGCCGATGTTGATGGCGTGGATAGCTGCATTGGTGGAATTCTTTGGTGGTATCGCTATCTTGCTGGGCGTAGCGACTCGGCTGGTGGCGATTCCCCTGATGTTTGTGATGGCAGTGGCAGCCTATACGGCCCACTGGGAGAACGGTTGGTCTGCGTTGCCGGATAAAACCTTGAGTGTGCCCTGGGAGTGGCGCAAGGACCTTATCGATGAAGCTTCGGTGCGTAAAGAGAAGATTGTTGGTTTACTCAAGGAGCACGGCAATTATGAATGGCTTGTGGAAACTGGAGGAGTGACCATCCTGAAAAATGGTATTGAGTTTGCAGCTACCTACTTCATTATGCTGCTGGTGCTATTTTGTAGTGGGGCGGGGCGGTTTTTCAGTGTGGATTACTGGCTGTGCCGTCACTATAGCGGGCAGGGAGCCCCATAGAGATGTTATACTCGCCGATTATTTGAACATTTGAGCGAGTATTTCACTTGATAGGAAAGTTGTTCCGCCGATCCTCCTCCAAAGAGGATAAGGGCTCCCGCCGGGGAGAAGACAGCTCCGGACGCCGAAAAGAAGGGCAAAAGCCGTCTGATAAGGCTGCCAAGGGGCGTACAAAATCCGCACAGGCGGAGGGGAAGTCGCGCCGGGGCGGTAGCAAAAACGCTCAAAAAGGGCGCCAGCGCAGCAGAAAGCCAGCGGGACCCGCAGCGCCCTGGTCCTTGGATGAATTCCAGGTCCCGGAACAGGAGGGCAAGGTCCGCTTCCACGACCTGGGGCTGCCCAATGAGTTGATGCACGCTATCCACGACCTGGGTTTTCAGTATTGCTCGCCGATTCAGGGCCGCTCCCTTCCCCATACCCTCAATGGCCACGACCTGGTGGGTAAGGCACAAACCGGTACCGGTAAGACAGCGGCCTTCCTGATCACAGTGATTGACGATTTGCTCAAGCACCCGTTTGAAGGTGAGCGCTACGCCGGCGAAGCCCGCTCCCTGATTATCGCTCCGACCCGTGAACTAGTGATGCAGATTGCCGATGATGCCAAGGCACTGTGTAAACACACCGAGCTGGAAATTCATACCCTGGTGGGCGGTATGGATTACGACAAGCAGCAGAGAAACCTGAATGAGCGGCTGGTGGACATCTTGGTGGCGACGCCGGGTCGCCTGCTGGACTTTGTCAGCAATCGGGACTGCTTCCTGGATCAGGTGGAAGTCCTGGTGATCGATGAGGCGGATCGCATGTTGGACATGGGCTTTATCCCCCAAGTGCGCCGCATTGTTCGTCAGACGCCGCGTAAAACTCATCGCCAAACTATGTTCTTCTCCGCCACATTTACTCCCGAAGTGGATGATCTGGTGGAGCAGTGGACAGATGATCCGGTAGTTGTGGAGATTGAGCCGGAGAGGGTTGCCACGGATACCGTAGAGCAGCATGTCTACCTGTCCGCCAGCGAAGAAAAGTACACCCTGCTTTACAATATTGTGCAGCGGGAAGAGGTAGATAGCCTGATTGTATTTGCCAACCGCCGCGACCAATGCCGCCGCTTGCACGAGCAGCTTCTGGCCCACGGTATTTCTGCGGGCCTGCTCTCCGGTGAAGTGGCGCAAAACAAGCGGGTTCGCACCCTCGATGACTTTAAGTCTGGCAAAACCAAGGTACTGGTGGCTACCGATGTCGCCGGGCGTGGCATCCATATTGATGGTATCAGCCATGTGGTGAATTTCACCTTGCCTGAAGAGCCGGAGGATTACGTTCACCGCATTGGCCGAACTGGCCGAGCGGGTAAAACGGGCACCTCTATCAGTTTTGCCTGTGAAGATGATGCGATGCGCCTGGAGCCTATTGAGCAGTTGCTCGGTGGCAAGCTCAAGTGTGAAGTTCCGCCCGAAGAGCTTTTGGTTGAGCCACCCAAAGTGAAAGTTCAGCGCAGTCACGGCGATCGCGATGGGCGTCGCGGTGGCTCTGGAGGCCACCGTCGTCCACGTCGGCACTGATTTTTTCTTATGCTGCAAGGGAGTTTGTGTCCCTTGCAGCCCCCCAATTTACCAGAGAAAGTCATTGTTAACTCTTACTTTTTAATGTCTTAACTTATTCTGGGATTTGGAATATATAAAATAATTACGTTAGTGGTTTTATTTCCCCCTAAATTAAAAAAGATATAGTTGATTAGAATCAAAGCTCAGCAGTTTGAGGCTAACTCTGTAGTGTTGGGCTTAGTGTTTACTTTGGTAGCCCTCATTCAATAAAAAGTTAGTAAATACTCGAATAATGCGTACCCTCTATCTACATATAGGTTTCCATAAAACCGGCTCAAGTTCTCTTCAGTTAGCGATGAAAGAGCAGGAACAAACTCTGAGTGAAGCCGGGTATGAGTTTTTGTCCTTGGGAAAAAAGGGTAACTCTTCGGGATGTGTGGAAGTCTCTAGCTGTACTGGTCAGCTCAGATTTCAGTTGAATACAAGACTGGATGAATTGCTCGCATCAAGTAGCGGTGAGAAAGCGATAATATCGGCAGAGCATCTCTGTTTTTTGCATCAACGTGAAAGTGTCGAATTGGTTCAGCGTACCTGTGCCAAGTATTTCGATAAAATTAATGTGATTGTGTATTTACGCAGACAGGACTTGCAGGCGATATCCTTTAAAAAGCAAGGAGCCAGAGGAGCTGTTGCTTACCGCAGCTCTTCCAGTAAATTGTTTGGACATAGTGAAGGTGCTTTCCCAGCTTTCACTAAGGATATCGAGACTTACTATGATTATTTCTCCAAGTTAATTCTGTGGGAGTCTGTATTCGGCAAGGCTGCTTTAAGCGTTCGCTCTTTTACCCGTGACGCCCTTCAGGGGGGAGATATTGTCAGTGACTTTCTCGCATTGCTGGGAGGTGACATAGACATTTCAGGAAGGCGGGTCAATGAGGGGGTGGGAAGAAGGGAATTCCTATTGACTCACAAGTTATTGGAATTGGGAGTGGCTGAGTCGGAGCTGCTGAAGCTGAAACCAATGATGTTGGAAGAAAATACTCGGTTGGTACCTTCTGAAAAGGATGCCCAAAGTTTCTTTATGCACTTTAGCGATTCAAATCGCCAATTGAATGATCACTTTTTGAAGAATCAATCTGGCTTGGCATTTGATAGTGATTTTTCAGGGTATCCTGAGTGGGGAAATGACCGGATTACAGCGCAGGATTTATTCAGTTGGAGCCCACAAATCTTGGCGTCTGGAATTCAAAAACCAGAGGGTTTACGCGATGCATTACTGGCTGACAGGATTCGACAAATACGGAGCAAGAGTCTCTCGGGCGAGGTGCTTAACAGTGAGCTGGAGTACTTGGAAAAATGCTTGTCGGCTACAGCTTGTGTTTCTAAGGGTAGGCAACCTTGGTATCGCTGGCTGAAAAAGAAAAAAGCTACAGGCCGCTAATATAAAAAGCCCTCTATTCCTGAGGGCTTTTTTGGGGGGCATTTGAAGTTAGATTACTGAAGAATAGGAGTTTCAGTTCCCAGATCCCCTTCAATACGCAATCTTTCAACCCACAGAGCCGTACCGCCAGCAACTGCCGCAGGCATAATAAAGATATTTAAAATCGGCACCATTTTGGCAAGCATCACGGTCCCACCAAAGGTAAGGCTAGTGAGTTTACGGCGGCGCAGTACCGTTTTTAATTCATCGAATGGCCGTTGGTGGTTATCCAGTGGGTAGTCAACGTATTGAATAGCCATACACCAAGCGCCCCAAACTGCGGTGAGCACTGCGGGGATAATAATGGTCCAGCTGGTGATGGTGGCAATTATAAATACGATCAAACCCCAAAATATAAAGTAACCCAGCTTACGCAATTCCCGGCCCAGGGTACGCCATACCATTTGCATTATCGGCTCGGCAGGAGGAGCTTTACCGGTTAGCAATTCTTCTACTTTCTCAGCGAGCAAACCGTTAAAGGGGGCGGCAATAATGTTGGTGATGACGCTAAATAAATAGCCGTAAGCAAGGAAAAATAGGAAAAGCACTATTAGTGCAATAATCCAGGCCAGCCAGCGAAAAACACTGGCGGTCCATGCTGCACCCTTGGCCATAATAGCTTCCCACCAGGACATATTCTCCGTATTTACAGGCGTGTGAGAAAGCAGGCTACTTATATAATCGGTAAGCCCTCCGAGCTGTGAAATCATTATGCTACTGATAATAATAAACAGCACCAGATTTATTAGTAATGGCACCAGGATAAATGGGCGTAACTCACGCCGGGTAATCAAGTGGATACCGCGCACCAATGCGTCGATACCGTGAACGGGATTTGAAGTCATACTCTCACCTTTCGCTGGTACGATGCCTAAATTTCCAGAGTTCTCAGTTGGCGCCAGCGGCTTTTAAAATCTCGCTATATTCTGCGCCCTGGCGGTGTTCAGCAATACGTGCCAGCAGAGTTTTCCCATCGGGACCAGGACTGTTCAGATCCAGGCCTTCAGCGAGAAACAGCTTAACAAATGTGGCAAAACTCTCTGCTTTCATGCTTCGGTAGGCGCGCTCGAGCAGGTGAAAATCCCGGTTTACGCCTGCGGGGGCTTCACCAATCAAGAATCCAGCAATACGCTCCTCGTCAAAAACTTCTCCGAGTACTTTCTGTTTGTCTTTTTTCAGGCTCAAAACTATATCCTTGCTACATAAATAGGGGGCGGGCGAAGCCCGGCCCAGGTCTTGAAATGTTGAGGGTTAAAGCAGTGCGTCCAATTTTTGTTTGAGGATTTTATTAATCATCTGCGGGTTTGCCTGCCCTTTGGACGCTTTCATAATTTGCCCGACGAAATACCCCATCATTTTGGGGCGCTTTGATTCATCGGCCTTGCGGTAGTTTTCTACTTGGGCATCGCTTGCAGCGATCACTTCATCCACCATTTTTTCGATAGCGCCGGTATCAGAAACCTGTTTCAGGCCGCGTTTTTCGATGACTTCGTCGGCACTGCCCTCTCCGTCGGCAATAGCCTCGAATACCTGTTTGGCGATTTTGCTGGAAATGGTGTTGTCTTTGATCCGTGCGATTAGTCCAGCTAGCTGGTCGGCAGAAACCGGAGATTGTGAAATAGTAAGTTCACGACGGTTGAGCAGCGCTGCCAGTTCACCGTTAATCCAGTTGGCGGCAAGCTTGGATTCGCCACAGGATTTACTCACAGTTTCAAAATAGTCTGCACTGGCACGCTCCTGTGTCAGCTGGTCTGCATCATAAGCAGATAGCTGGTATTCCGTTTGGAAGCGGGCTGCTTTTGCATCGGGCAGTTCTGGCAGGATGCTGCGCAGTTGCTCGACATATTCATCGGTGAGTACAACTGGCAGCAGGTCAGGGCAGGGGAAGTAGCGGTAATCATTGGCCACTTCTTTGCTGCGCATAGAGCGGGTTTCATTTTTGTCCGCGTCGTAGAGGCGGGTTTCCTGGGTAATGGTACCGCCGTCTTCCAAGATGTCGATCTGACGTTCAGCTTCGACTTTAATTGCGCGCTCGACAAAACGGAAAGAATTGATGTTTTTTAATTCTGTGCGGGTGCCGAGTTTTTCTTCGCCTTTTAAACGTACGGATACATTGGCATCACAGCGCAGTGAGCCCTGGGACATATCACCATCGGAAATGCCCAGGTAGGTTACGATACTGTGAATTTTTTTCAGGTAGGCCACAGCCTCGGCGGCACTGCGCATATCCGGTTCAGAGACAATCTCGATCAGCGGCGTACCTGCGCGGTTCAGGTCGATACCAGACATCCCGTGGAAGTCTTCATGCAGGGATTTACCTGCATCCTCCTCCAGGTGGGCGTGGTGCAAACGCACTTTCTTACTGCTGCCATCTTCCAGGTGAATTTCCACTTCACCTGGGCCGACAATAGGCTGATCCAATTGAGTGGTTTGATAGCCCTTGGGCAAATCTGGGTAGAAATAGTTTTTGCGTTCAAAAACGGAGCGCTTGCCGATCTCTGCGTTCATCGCCAGGCCGAACATTACTGCAAAGCGAAATGCTTCCTCATTCGGTACCGGCAGTGTGCCCGGCATGGCCAGGTCCACGGCGCAAGCCTGGGTATTCGGCTCGGCGCCAAAGCGGGTGCTGGCGCCGGAAAAGAGTTTTGACTGGGTAGAGAGCTGGACGTGAATTTCCAACCCGATAACGATTTCCCATTCCACAATTTATCTCCTTATACGGCGCTGGCTTTGTGCCAGTCGGTTACCTGTTGGTATTGGTGGGCGATATTGAGCATGCGCGCCTCTTCCAGGTAATTACCGGTTATTTGCAGGCCCACTGGCATATTGTCCACCAGGCCACAGGGTACAGACATGCCAGGTAGTCCGGCGAGGTTGGTGGCGATGGTGTAGATATCCTCCAGGTACATAGCTACCGGGTCAGCGCTCTTTGCGCCAAGCTCGAAAGCGGGGGAGGGGGTCGTGGGGCCCATAATCACATCCACTTTTTCGAATACTTCGACAAAGTCCTGCTTGATCAGGCGTCTGGCCTGTTGGGCTTTGTTGTAATAAGCATCGTAATATCCGGCGGATAGGGCGTAGGTGCCTACCAGGATGCGACGCTGCACTTCTTCGCCGAAGCCTTCACCACGGGAGCGCATATAGAGATCGCGCAGGTCCTTGGGTTCTTCACAACGGAAGCCATAGCGCACCCCATCGAATCGAGAAAGGTTGGCAGAGGCTTCAGCAGGGGCGATCACATAGTAAGCAGGTATCGCTAACTCGGTATGTGGCAGGCTGATATCGACCAGTTGCGCACCCAGCTTTTCAAACGCTTTCAAAGCCTCCTGAACCCGGCTTGCGGTTTCAGGGTTAAGGCCCTCCTCAAAGTACTCTCGGGGTACTCCGATCCGCAGCCCGGCGATCGGGTTATTCAATTCGGCGGTAAAGTCAGCGGGCTGCTGCTTCAGGCTGGTGGAATCTTTCGGGTCGTGGCTGGCCATGGCGGAGAGCAAATAAGCAGCGTCTTCCGCATTGCGGGCTATGGGGCCGGCCTGATCCAGGCTGGAGGCGTAGGCAACGATACCGTAGCGGGAAATGCGCCCATAGGTGGGCTTCAGTCCGGTGGTGTTTGTCAACGCTGCCGGCTGGCGGATAGAGCCGCCGGTATCGGTAGCTGTGGCGCCGGGGATCAGTTGTGCAGCAACTGCCGCAGCTGAGCCACCGGAGGAACCGCCGGGCACACAGCGGGTATTCCAAGGGTTTTTTACCGGGCCGTAAAAGCTGCTTTCGTTGGATGAGCCCATGGCGAATTCATCCATATTGGTCTTGCCCAGGGAGACGGTTCCGGCAGCGTTGAGGTTATCTACCACCGTGGCATCGTAGGGAGGGATAAAATTATCCAGCATTTTTGAGGCGCAGCTGGTGCGCACGCCGTTAGTGCAAATAATATCTTTGTGGGCGATGGGCACACCGCACAGTGCCGGTGCCTCCCCGTTGGCCAGGCGTTGGTCGGCGGCCGCGGCTTGCGCTAGGGCACTCTCTTCAGTGACGGTAATAAAACTGTTGTAGTTACTGTCCAGTTGCTGGATGCGGCCGAGTAAATGGCGGGTTAGCTCTGTACTCGAGAACTCTTTGCTCCGCAATCCATGGATGATCTCGGCGATAGTAAGCTGATGCATATTATTCCCTTAAAGGCTCTAGACGGGCTGAGGGCTGGGTATTTAGGTGAACTTCGTCAGTGTTGGGCCGGCTAATCAATTACTTTGGGAACCAGGTAGAGGCCTTCTTCGGTTTGGGGAGCCAATTCTAGGAAGTCTTTGTGCTTGTCAGTCTCTGTCACTGCGTCGGCACGCAGCTCCTGGACTTCGTCCAGTGGGTGCGCCATCGGGGCGATACCATCGGTATTGGTGGATTGCAGCTGGTCGACCAGTTGCAATACATCGCCGAGGCGGTTGCTGACTTCTTCGATGGTTTCTTTGGATATGGCGATACGGGCCAGTTCCGCCAGTTTTTCTACAGTTTGCGTATCCACTGCCATGGTGATGGACTCCTCCAGCTTGAGTTGCGAGTCGAAAACTGCCCGGATTATTTGCGGCGGGCAGAACCGGCAAATTTAGCACATTGGGGTTATATTCTCACCGGCTCCGGCAGTAATGGATAGTGGGCCTCAAATGACCTCCCTTCAGCCTTGCCCTGATGCCTAGCGGTTGTTAGAGTTTGCCGAATCCTGCCGAGTGATGAGAGACTCCGGTATTTTGCGTAGAATCCGATTCGAAATGCGGCTCGGAACTCAGAATTATTTTTGCGGACTAATTAGGATTTGTATCCATAAAAGAAGCCGCGCCCGCAGTGCCCGACCTGGGGGCTGATAATTAGTACAAGGTAATCGAATTCCATGTTTAAACGTTTGCGGGGTATGTTTTCCAGTGATCTCTCCATCGACCTGGGAACTGCCAACACGCTGATTTACGTTCGCGATCGCGGCGTAGTACTCGACGAACCCTCAGTCGTCGCAATCCGTCACTACAATGGCCAGAAAATCGTTGAGGCTGTCGGAGTAGAAGCCAAACGCATGCTCGGCCGGACTCCTGGCAATATTACCGCTATTCGCCCGCTGAAGGACGGTGTTATCGCCGACTTCCAAGTGACCGAGAAAATGTTGCAGCACTTTATCAAGAAAGTGCATGAAAATAGCTGGATGCGCCCGAGTCCGAGAGTGCTGGTGTGTGTTCCCTGCCAGTCCACAGAAGTGGAGCGCCGCGCGATTCGCGAGTCGGCCCTGGGTGCAGGTGCTCGCGAAGTGTCACTGATCGAAGAGCCCATGGCCGCTGCCATAGGCGCAGGTTTGAATGTCGAGGAAGCGAGCGGCTCCATGGTGGTGGATATCGGTGGGGGCACTACCGAGATCGCCATTATCTCCCTGAATGGTGTGGTTTATTCCGATTCGGTGCGTATCGGCGGTGACCGTTTTGATGAAGCTATCGTCAACTACGTGCGTCGCAACTACGGCAGTGTGATTGGTGATGCAACTGCTGAACGGATCAAAGAGGAAATTGGCTGTGCTTATGCAGGCAGTGAAGTTCGCGAAATTGATGTGCGCGGACGCAATCTGGCCGAGGGCGTGCCTCGCAGCTTTACCTTGAACTCCGACGAAATTCTCGAAGCCCTGCAAGAGCCTCTGACAGGTATTGTGCAGGCTGTTAAAAGTGCGCTGGAGCAATCCCCTCCCGAGTTGGCTTCTGATATCGCTGAGCGCGGTATGGTGCTGACTGGTGGTGGTGCTCTGTTACGCGATCTGGATCGTCTGTTGATGGAAGAATCGGGCTTACCGGTAATTGTTGCCGATGACCCGCTGACCTGTGTGGCGCGGGGGGGCGGTAAAGCGCTGGATATGTTGGATCGCAGCCGTCTCTACCTGATGTCTAACTAGTAGACATCGGTATTATGAAAACTGCTAGGGAGCTTGTGGCTATATCCGCAAGCTCCTTGTAATAAAAAAATGCGAGTCATCTTCTGTGGCTTGTGCTGTTCTCACCATCTTTGATTGACCTGTTAAGAGGGGATTGCCTGTGAAACCGCTATTTACCCGCGGTCCCTCTGCCGAATACCGCCTGGGCTTTCTCATCATACTCGCGATCTCGCTGATCGTTTCCGATCATTACACCAATTGGTTTCAGCCTGTTAGAGAACGCTTATCAGGAGTTATTGCTCCACTGTACTGGGTTACAGGAGCCCCCGAGCGTGTGGGCGATTGGGCCGATGAGCAGTTTCGCTCACGCGAAGAACTGCAAGAGGAGAATAGCCGCCTCAAGCGCCAGGTTTTACTGCTGGAGCAGCGCAGCCAGCTATTGGCGGCCGTAAAAGCGGAAAACACTCAGCTCAAAGAGCTGATGAACTCAGCAGAAATGGTCGATGACCGAGTATTGGTGGCTCAGGTAATTGGCGTTACCCCGGACCCTTTGGAGCATGTGCTGCTGATTGACAAAGGCCGCGATGACGGCATTGATATCGGTACCCCGGTAATGGATGCCAGTGGATTGCTGGGGCAGGTGATTGAAGCTGGCGACTCCTATAGTCGTATCCTGCTGATAACTGATTCCAGTCATGCCATTCCCGTCCAGGTTCTGCGCAACAGTATGCGCACCGTCGCCGAGGGTACAGGTGACCTGTATCGCCTGAAGTTACGCCATCTTGCTAATACCAGTGATATTCGGGAGGGCGATTTGCTGCTCAGCTCCGGCTTGGGTAGTCGCTTTCCCGCAGGTTATCCGGTCGGGGAGGTTATCTCGGTGCAGAGAGACCCGGGTAAACCTTTTGCGGAGGCTGAAGTGTTGCCGAGGGGGCGGATGAATCGCAGCCGCTTTGTATTGGCGGTCATTGGCAGTGGAGGACATTCTGTTGCAAGCGAATAACCGCTGGTTTATCGCGGTCACTATTCTGCTGTCACTGCTTCTCTCGGTTATGCCCCTGCCACAGCAGTGGCTCTGGTTTCGGCCGGCATTTCCGGCTTTGCTGGTGATATTCTGGATTACCCGAATGCCCCAGACCTTCGGGGTGGGGTTCGCTTGGATGATCGGTATTGTCCAGGATTTGGCTACGGGGGCGAGCTTGGGAACCCATGCCCTGGCCCTATCGGTACTCGCCTATTTCAGCTTACTGACTTACCAGCGCACCCGGGCATTTAATCCGGCCCAGCAATTGTTGTGGGTATTTGTTCTGGTGGGCATTCATCAAGTGGTGGGCAATTGGGTGCACGGCCTTGAAGGTAAATCGGTACCCGGGCTGACGTTCCTTTGGCCCGCCCTGACTACAGCCCTGCTCTGGCCCTGGGTGACCCCGTGGCTCAGGGGGCTTTCCGGGCGTTTACACGTTCGTTGACCGTCTCGTCGGCACTGTAAATCAGTGTAAAAAATCGATCATTTTTCGAACAGTGCCGCTATAATCAGCCGCTGACCCACAGGGAATATGTAATAGAGTGACAACAAGCGCTTCAGAAAATCGACTTCTTTTGGCCTCTGGTTCGCCGCGCCGCGCCGAACTGTTGGCCCAGATTGGGGTGCCTTTCTCCCAATTGTCCCCCGCTGTTGTAGAACAACGCCAACCTGCTGAAAGCCCTCTTGAGTACATAGAACGCTTGGCCCACGACAAGGCTGTCGCCGGGTTTCAAGCCGCTGACAGCCCGCAGGGACTCTGGTCTTTGGGAGCGGATACGGTGGTTATGGCAGGTGAGAGGCTGCTGGAAAAACCCCAAGATTTTGCTGACTTTGAGTCCATGATGCTGGCGTTATCGGGAGGAGAGCACTCTGTTTTCACGGCAGTGTGCTTGCGTTCACAGGATCGACAGTTTAGCCGAGTAGTGGAAACTCGAGTCAGGTTCCGTCACTTGTCCAAAGTTCAAATAGCGGATTACTGGAGTACCGGAGAGCCTGTCGATAAAGCTGGCGGTTACGGTATTCAGGGTTTTGGTGCCGCCTTAGTAGAGGCTTTTAGTGGCAGTTACAGCAATGTTGTAGGGCTCCCATTGGAAGCTGTAGTCCCCATGCTGGATCATGCGGGCATTCCCTATTGGCAGGAGGGCCAATCTTGAGCGAAGAGCTGTTAATTAATGTTGCGCCGACTGAGACCCGGGTTGCGCTGGTAGAAAATGGTGTGCTCCAGGAGGTCTACCTGGAGCGGAGTGCGCGGCGAGGGATTGTAGGAAATATCTATAAGGGAAAGGTGATTCGCGTACTGCCCGGGATGCAGGCCGCTTTTGTTGACATTGGCCTCGAGCGTGCGGGCTTTATCCATGCCTCGGATATTGCACCTCTCGACGAAGAAGGTATGGAGGCGCGGGATGCCGAGGTGGCGGATATCCGCGCGCTAGTCAGAGAGGGGCAGTCACTGATCGTCCAAGTAGTGAAGGACCCTATCAGCAGTAAAGGTGCCCGGCTGACTACCCATCTGTCGGTTTCTGCACGTTACCTGGTGTATATGCCGCAGACGCGCCATATCGGTATCTCTAATCGAATTGAAGACGAGAACGAACGCGAGCGATTGCGCCAGTTGGTTGAAGCAGCTTCTCTACGCCTCGCGGAAGATGGTTTGTCGGCCGATGGGGGCTTTATTTTGCGTACCGTTGCCGAGGGGGTGAGTGAGGAAGAGCTGCTGAGAGATATCCCCTTTCTGTACAAATTATGGGGGGAGCTGGATGAGCGCATTAAGGAGCGTCCAGTGCCTTCGGTTATCTATGAGGACCTTCCACTATTTATGCGTGCATTGCGTGACCTTGCGCGCCCTTATACCGAAAAGATTCGTATAGACTCCCGAGAGGCCCACGGCCGTGCGGCAGAATTTGCCGGTAAATATGCGCCGGAAATTGCCGGTCGCCTGGAACACTATCCCGGTGAGCGCCCACTGTTTGACTTATACGGTGTTGAAGAAGAAATAAGAAGGGCACTACACAACAAAGTCACCTTGAAGTCTGGCGGCTACTTGATCGTAGAGCAGACAGAGGCGATGAGTACAATTGATGTCAATACGGGTGCTTTTGTTGGGCATCGAAATCTTGAAGAGACTATCTTCAAGACCAACCTGGAGGCCGCTACAGCGATTGCCCGCCAGCTGCGTTTGAGGAATCTGGGTGGGATTATCATTATTGATTTTATCGATATGAAAGACCCCGAGCACCAGCGACAAGTCTTGCGCACCCTGGAAAAGACCCTGGAGCGCGATCATGCCAAGTCCAGTATCACCGGGGTCTCCGAACTGGGGTTGGTGGAAATGACTCGCAAACGCACCCGTGAGTCACTGGGGCAGATTTTATGTGAGCCTTGCTCTGTTTGCAGTGGTAGGGGCACCTTAAAGAGTGCGGAGACAGTTTGCTTCGAGATTTTCCGCGAGATTATTCGAGAGGCGCGCTCTTACGATAGTGAAAAAATTATGGTACTGGCCAGTCAGGTGGTAATAGATCTTTTACTGGATGAAGAGTCGGCTAATGTCGCCGATCTTGAAGAATTTATTGGTCGGCCGATTCAGTTCCAGGTAGAGCCCATTTACAACCAGGAGCAATATGACATTGTTCTTGTGTAATCCATTATTCACTCGCCAGCAAGCTAAGAGAGCTTATTGTCAGCGCTCGGTCCATGCCTGTTTGGTGGTGAGGGTATAGCGATGGTTGTAATACGCTGGATTGCAAGAAAGTTCTGGTTACTGTCGGTAAGTTTGGTGATTGCACTGGCAATCATCGTGCAAACAGGCCGACTGCTGTCCCCGCAGGTAGAGAACTATCGTCCCCAGATTAGTCATTGGCTTAGTGAGCAGCTAGGCGTTCCTGTACAGATGGATCGTATTTCCCTGCGTTGGGAGGCCCTTGAAGTTGCATTGCAGCTGGATGGACTGCGTCTGGGGGAACACGGTGAGCTGAAAATGGGGCACGGCCTGTTCCAGCTGGATCTACTTTCCAGTCTCTGGAACCGGGAATTGGTCTGGAAAGACCTGCAAATGAATCAGTTTTCGGCCGGGCTCAACCGCGATGAAAATGGCCTCTGGTATCTACAGGGGTTTCCCGATGCCCCGCTTAAGCTTGAAGGTAGCACTGCACCCAATCCCGAAGCGGCAGATCCGGCCCGCCTATTCCAGTTGAGCCCCAAAATTCAAATCAGTGATGCAGCGATCACTGTGCGCCTTCCCGATGAGCAGCTGGCAGAAATCAATTTGCCTGAAATCCAGCTGGAAAATAGCGGGGATTTTCACCGACTGACTGCACGGGCTTTTATTTCCCGTGAAGGGGAGAGTAGCCAGGTTGATGAAGAGACCCTACGGGTTGTGTTAGAGGGGCGGGGCAATCCCAAAGATAAAGAGCACTTCTCACTGCGCGGCTATATGCAGCTTAATGAGTTGCTACTGGATGAAGACATTGTCAGCTTGCTTCACGAACTCACCCCGTTACCCGACCGGTTTCACTGGCAGGGGAAGAAGTGGGCAGACGGCCGCTTGTGGTTGCATAGTGATGCCGTAAGTGGGTATCGCATAGTGGGCCAGGTGGACTTGGCCCAAGTAGAAAGCCTGACCGATATGCAAAGGGCAGGAGAAGATATAGAAGAGCATACACTGGCTCCGTTGCGCGCTTTTTCTGGCAACTTGTCGGGCCGCTGGTTGCCGGGAGAGCACTGGCGATTAGCGCTGCAGGATATTGAAATCGATTGGCAGGGCTTGAAAATGCCGTCGCTGAACCTGCAGGTTAACAGTGACCAAGAGGGTATAGCCCTGATGGCCGATCTGGTCGATCTCGCTGGTTGGAGCAGTATCTTAAATCGCTTGTCGTTACTTGAGGGGGCTGCAGATGAATGGTTGCGTGCACTAAAACCTCAAGGTCGGTTGCGCAGCCTGCGTCTGCGAGCTGGCGCGGACCGGCAGTTAGAGATCAGCGCAAACTTGGAAGATATTGCGGTCGAGGCGTTTCGAGGGGCCCCGGCAATTACTCAGTTGAGTGGATATCTTCAGGTTGAGGGCGCCAGTGGCCGGGTTGAACTCGACGGTACCCCCCTCGGAGCGCACTTTCCCAGTCTGTATAAGAGTGCTTTCGGATTCGATCAAGCCAGCGGCACCATTGCCTGGGATGTCGATAAGGCGTTGAACGAAGTCAACGTATTGTCGGGCCCGCTGATGCTTGGCAGTGAACTTGGTCAGGTCGGTGGTCAGTTTATGCTGTCACTACCCTTCCACGCCCAAACACGACCTGTGGATCTGGTGCTTTCCCTATCGATAAAAGATGCGGGGGTTATTACCCAGGAAGAGCTGGTGCCATTTGTGGTTAGCGATGATTTGCGCAGCTGGTTGAAAACTGGCCTGGGTAAGAACAATCAAGGGCGCGTTGAGAGTGCGGCCTTTATCTATCGAGGCAGCAGTTATAGCAAAGAGGGTAAAGAAGAAACCCTTAAAGCATTCGCGACTCACCAGAAGCGCAGAACGATTCAGTTGGCACTCGATTTTTCAAATGCGAGCCTGGACTACGCCAGTGAGTGGCCTGAGGTCAGGAATGTGGACGGCCGTTTGTTGCTCGATGATGAAATTGTGCGGGTCAATGCCGATAAAGCCAAGCTCTGGAATATGGATGCTGGAAATATTCTGGTTGCGGTAACCCCTCAGAAGAGTGGAGGCTCACGCCTTGATGTACAAACTGAGGTGGTTGGACCGGCTGCCGATGGTTTGCGACTATTGCGTGAATCACCACTCAGGGATCACCTTGGAAGTGCCTTTGATGATTGGAGCCTGACTGGGAGTTTGGATGGCGCTGTATCCTTAACTTTACCCTTGGGACAGTCATCCGTAGTTCCCGAGCAACAGGTTGAAGTCAATCTGAAGCACGGTGACCTTCAACTGAAAGGGCTCCGCCTCGATGCGACTGCGTTGAATGGTTTGGTGAAATACGATAGTGCGACAGGCCTTGAAGGGACCCAGCTGAATGGCAAATTGTGGGGCCGCCCGCTGACTGCTCGTATCCAACATATTGGCGAGGGGGATGCACGGGATACCCAGGTGGTTATCGACGGCAATGCATTGGTTGAGTCGGTACACGCTTGGAGTTCGCGGCCAGAACTGCAGTGGCTGGAAGGAGAAATGGATTATCAAGCCCTGGTGACCATTCCTGCAAAATCAGCGGAAACCCCTTACGCCGCAGTATTTGAACTCACTTCCAACCTGGCCGGTGTGGCTGTAAACCTGCCTGACCCACTTGGCAAGACGGCGGAAACAGAAACCAATTTTGTATTGCGAGTGCCGATTGGAGAGCAGGGCAGCTTGTTCCACTTGGACTATGGAGAACATTTACAGGGGCAATTCTGGCTGATTGATGGAGAGTTAGATCGGGCTGCAATCGCCTTGAATGCTGAGGCAAATTTGCCCTCCAAACGGGAGTTGACGGTCACTGGAGATATTTCCACTGTTGACCTGTCTCGCTGGCAGTCTCTACTGGATGTTTACCAGTTGTCTGAACCAGCGAAGTCAAGCGCTGCCAGCTCTGTTGCAAGTACCACAGAAAACCAAGGAGAGGCTGAGGATAGTGCCAATGAGCCACTTCCGATTCGCCTGGATCTCAGTACAGACCAGCTTCGGTTGGGCTCTGCAGAAATTGAGCATATCCATGTTACCGGTGAGGGAGTGGGGACAGATTGGAAGCTCAAATTTGACAGTGAAATGATTGCAGGAAGTCTAACAGGCTTATTGGATGGCAGTACACCGTTACGCCTCAAGCTGGCTCATTTGCGTCTGCCTCAGCCAGAGAAACCGGCTGAAGTCAGTGATGGAGCTTTTCCCTCAGACCCCTTTGCGGAGGAGGTAGTAGCGGATCCTTTGGCTGAGTTTGATTTTACTAGTTTGCCTCAAATCGATTTTAGTACTGATAACCTTCAAATAGGTGAAGAGGCCCTGGGTCCCTGGTCATTTAAGTTGAGGACAGCTGCAGATCGTTTGGTGGTGAGTGATATCCACGGCACGGTGAGAGGGTTCCGCATCGAGGGACAGGGCAAACACAATGGCGAGCTAGGTGCAGAATTGGTGTGGATGAGGGATGCCGAGGGGCAGCAATCATCACAATTTATCGGCCGATTGGTGGCTGATGATCTTGCAGATATCCAGCGCAAGATGGGCCATGAGCCGTTGATTGAGAGTAAGTCAGCGATCTTTGAAACTGCTTTGAAGTGGGAGGGGGCCCCGACTCAGGTGAAAGGAAGCCTTCTCTCCGGAGAGCTTAAGGTTGATATTCGCGATGGCCGATTCCTGCGATCAACCGGTGCGACAGGCTCTACCGTGTTGCGTCTATTGTCACTGTTTAATTTTGATACCTGGGCGCGACGTTTGCGTCTTGATTTCACCGACCTTTACAAGAGTGGTATGGCTTTTGATAGGGTGCGTGGTGAAGTAGTCTTTGAAGGCGATGGTCAGCTTTTAATCGCTGTACCCATCCAGGTAGAGGGGCCCACCAGTGAACTGCAGATGGCGGGGCGGGTTAATTTAGTCCGCGAAGATCTGGATTTAACGTTGGTGGCTACTTTGCCAGTTGGGAATAACCTGGCTTTGGTTGCAGCGCTAGCCGGTGGTTTGCCTGCAGCTGCGGGAGTCTACCTGATCAGTAAGGCATTTAAAAAGCAGGTTAAAAAGGTCGCCAGTGTCAGTTACCGAATTAGTGGCGGTTGGTCAGACCCGCAAATGCGATTTGAGAAATTGTTTGATGGAGATGGCGCCAAACGTGAGGGAGCGGTTCTGGACCACGAGGGGAACAAGACACAGGTTGGGGTCGGTTCTGAAGAGAAGTCCCCACCTGCAGCTTGAGTTTTAATATCCAGAGGCAGCGTGCAATAGCCATCTAATCTTAGTGATGATCCCCTGTAAAAGGAACACTCTAGATGGCGTTGCATTCATTATTGCCCCTCCTTCTTTTTACAGCCGTCACCCTTTCGGCGTGTTCTGAGGCAGATGACCACCAGCGCGACCAGAATATGACGGTCGCTCAAGCTGAAAAGCATATTGCAGAGGGGACTGATCTCGATCAGATCCCTAAGTCTGTGTGGAAGCAGATCCTGCCAGAGGATCGCTATAAGGTTCTCTGGAAAAAAGGTACCGAGCCCGCTTTTAGTGGCAAGCTTCTGAATAACAAAGAGAAAGGGATTTATGTCACAGCGGGTTGCCGTTTACCGGTTTTCAGCTCTGAGCAGAAGTTTGAATCGGGCACTGGTTGGCCCAGCTTTTGGGATGTTGCCTACCCACAAAATATTGTCTTAAAGGACGATTACAGCTGGGGCTTGAAGCGGACTGAGGTGTTATCAAAGTGCGGGGAACACTTGGGGCATGTTTTTAAAGATGGCCCGGAGCCCACTGGTTTACGCTACTGCCTAAATTCTCTCGCCCTGGAATTTGTGCCGGCTTCTGGGGATAAGAAATCGAAATAACTTCTGGTGTCTAGATTGCGGGCGCTGCCAGCCAGTTAACTCTGGAGCGCCCGGAGCCCTTATTCCGCTTCCTGGATAAAGAAGTCGCGAAGATAGCGGAATAATTTTCGTTGATTGGTTGGTGGCTTATTGTTTTTGATTTCTCGATGGGAGTCCCTAATCAGTTGGCGCAGCTGTTGATGGTCGACACCGGGATGCTGGTCAAAGAACTCACCCTGGGCACTATTGCCTTCTTCCAGTAGTCGTTTGCGCCAGTCTTCAGCCATTTTATCGAAACGCAGGTGTTGTTGGTCGCGCTCTTTAAAGCGGCTCAGCACTGTTTCTATCGCTTCTTGGTCGGCACTGCGCATCAACTTGCCGATGTACTGCATCTGGCGCCGGCGAGCTTCATTGGATTTGATCCGATGTAGCGTAGCAATAGCCTCCTGCAAGTCCTCATCTATGGGGACTTCAGCCAGTTGGGCCTTGGAGAGCTCGGTTAGTTGCTTGCCGAGATCCTGCAGCTCGTGCATTTCTTTTTTGACCTGAGTTTTACTTTTCGGCAGGTCGTCATCGTAATCGTCGTATTCGTACATCTTTGATTCGCTTTCGGTAAATAAGGGGGCTTGGTCCAGAGGTGATTTAGCTAAAGTACCAAGTGGCCAAGCCCAGAAAAGACATAAAGCCTACTACATCGGTGACTGTAGTAAGCGCTACCCCGCCGGCCAGTGCCGGGTCTATATTCATGGCACGCAATGCTACTGGTAATATCGCTCCGGCGAGTGCGGCGGTTAATAGGTTGATTATCATGGCGGCAAGGATAATGACCGCAATCCATATATCGCCAAACCACATGGCGGTTATCAAGCCCATCACAAGCGCCCACAAAAGAGCATTGAGTGCCGCCGAACCCAGCTCACGGGAAAGTAGCCAGCTCAAATTACTGCGTCCTATCTGGCCTAAGGCCATACCGCGAATGACCACTGTCAGCGTTTGGCTACCGGCCACGCCCCCCATGCTGGCGACGATGGGCATTAGGACTGCTAGGGCTACCACCTTGTCCAGGGTATTTTGGAACAAACTGATCACCCAGGAGGCAAGCAGAGCTGTGAGCAGATTAATACCCAGCCAAACGGCCCGGCGCCGCGCAGTGCGCCCTACTGGGGCAAAGGTGTCTTCCTCCTCATCGAGGCCGGCAAGGCTCATCAGGGAGTGGTCCGCATCCTCTCGGATAACATCTACTACATCGTCAATGGTGATTCGCCCCAGCAGGCGGTTATCCTCATCGACTACTGGTGCGGTAATCCAATCATATTTCTCAAACAAGCGCGCGACTTCAGTGTCGGGCATATCTGCGGGTATCGGTTCCACATCGGTATTGACCACTTCGCGAACTGTCACCGATGGGTCTGTGGTGAGAAGTTTGGATAGTGGCAAGAGACCGATATATTGGCCCCTCCGGTTAATCACAAAAAGGCTGTCGGTAGATTCCGGTAGTTGTTCATGGCGCCTAAGGTAGCGAAGTACCACATCGAGAGTCAGGTTGGGGCGGACAGAGATGGTGTCCGTATCCATTAAACCGCCGGCCGTGTTCTCATCATAAGCGAGAACACTTTCAACCCGGAGGCGGTCGGTTTCCGTCATTGATGAGAGCACTTCGGCAACAACTCGCTCCGGCAGCTGCTGAAGTATATCGGCGATGTCGTCGGCATCCAGGCCTTCCATCACCTCCACCATCTCCTCGGTATCCATAGTGGCGAGGATCTGGCTGCGCACATCGTCGGTGAGTTCCTGCAGAACCTCACCCTCTATTTCCCTGTCCACCAAATTCCAAAGTACCTGGCGGATACGGGGTGGAGAGCTCTCCAGCAATTGCGCAACACTCTGGGGAGTCAGGGTCTTGAGCATGCGCCGGACTTCTTGCCCCGTACCGCTATCCAGCGCGGCATACAGCTCACCCAGCTGATTCTGTGCGCGGAATTTGATTTCGGCTTGGGGAGAGCTGGGCACAACAAGTCCTTACTGCTAGTGGTGGATTTGGGAGGCGATGTAAAAGCTTAGCGATTTAATGTTTAGAGTGAGCTTTTCGCGGCAATAGTATACTGGCCTCTATTCAGCTTCGCCGAATCGATCGGAGATCAGTGTGCTGATAGCTTCCAGGGCGGCATTTTCATCTGTCCCCTCTATTTCTAGTTCCAGCTCCGTGCCTTTGCCTGCAGCTAGCAACATTAGGGCCATCACACTTTTTCCATCTACGGCTTTACCCTGGCAATGCACTTTAATATTGGAGCAGAACTTGGAGGAAGTCTGCGCGAACTTGCTTGCAGCGCGGGCGTGCAAGCCGAGTTTATTGATGATGGTCAGTTGGTGTTTCTGCATTGCGCTGCTCGACAAAAATCTATTTTTGTTGCTCCCTGTGGCGTATCTGGACGTTATCAAACTCTTTGGAAAATTTCTTTACCAGCTGTTCAACCATATAAACTGATCGATGTCGGCCCCCTGTGCAGCCGATAGAGACACAGGTGTAGCTGCGATTACTTTTCTGGTAGGAGGGCAGCCAGTTTTCCAAAAAGTTGGTGATGTCAGCCTCCATCTTTGCGGTCTCTGGGTGAGAGCGCAAGAATTCAGCGACCTCGATGTCCTTACCGGTTTTTTCTCTTAGAGCTGGTTCCCAGTAGGGATTGGGTAGACAACGTAAGTCAAAAATCAAGTCTGAATCCACAGGCACGCCATACTTGAACCCGAAGGACTGGAAGAGAATCGCCATGCTGTTTGATTGTTCACCAACAACACGATTTTTAATCAGTTCGCGCAGTTGGTGCAAACTCAGGGTGCTGGTATCAATAACCATATCCGCAATGGTTGAGATAGGGGTGAGCAGCTCTTTTTCCTGATTGAGAGCTTCTAGCAAATGGGTGCAATCATTGCTGAGAGGGTGCTTCCGTCTGGTCTCACTGAATCGCTGTACTAAAACCGGCTCGCGGGCATCGAGATAGATAACATCACATTGAACCCCTGTCTCGCGCAAGGACTCAATAACACTGGGAGCCTGTCTTATGTCTTGCCAGAGGTTGCGGGCATCGACGCCCAGGGCCAGGGGTGTGTTTTCTTTTGGCGGTTGTGCCTTGACCCTCTTAACCAGCTCCGGGAGCAGGCTGGTGGGAAGGTTGTCGATACAATTGAAGCCGACATCTTCCAGTAATTGCAGTGCAGAACTTTTTCCGGAGCCGGAGCGTCCACTAATTATCACCAAGCGCATGGAGAGCCCTTTTCTTTGATCAAGTCTTTATTATTTCGCTTGTTGCACTACCTGAACAATGAGGCGAATGTCAGCTCTGAGACTCAGTTACTAACAAAACCTCCTCTAGGCGGCTGCGGTACTATCAATAGCGAGGGCATATAGCTCATCACTACTTTGTGCTTGCCTTAGCTTATCTCTAACCTGGCTGTTGGAAAACAGAGCGGCGATTTCGGCTAGTGTATCCAGATGTTCCTGCTCAGCATCTTCGGGGACCAGAAGAGTAAATAGCAAATCGACAGGCTGGCGGTCGACAGAGTCAAAATCAATGGCGGGCTGGGTGGTACAGAGAACCCCAATGGGGCTATCACAGCCGGGTAACCTGCAATGGGGAATGGCAACACCATCGCCGATACCGGTGGAACCAAGGCGCTCACGGGCGATCAGTTGGTTAAAAACTGTATCGGAGTCGTGTTGGGGATATTGTTCGGCGATGGCCTGGGCAATATTGAGCAGTAGCTTTTTTTTGCTGCTCCCCGCCAGGTGGCAAAGGCTAAGGCGGGGAGAGAGTAATGCTTCCAGTGTCATAGTTCAGCGATGGTTCTGCAACTTCTCTTTGTGTTTTTTCAGTTGGCGGTCCAGCTTATCGGTGAGCGCATCAATTGCCGCGTACATATCTCTGTCTTCGGATCCAGCACAGAGGTCGTGACCGTTTATGTGTACCGTCGCCTCAGCTTTTTGGATCAGTTTTTCGACGGATAAAATTACTTGCGCGTTGGTGATGTTGTCGTAATGCCTGGACAGCTTCTCCATTTTGCTTTCGCAGTAGCTGCGCATAGGTGAGGTAACGTCAACGTGGTGGCCACTAATATTGATCTGCATGGATTTCTCCTTAAAGGTGCATCACAAGCCGGCGCTCACCCCCTATCGGGTCGCAACCCTACTAGGAAGTGGGCCAGAATGGAAGGATACACTCAAATTTTGGATTTTGGTTGCAGGTTGGGGGCGGAAGGCGCCAGTAGCGTATGACTAGAGGTGGGTTAGGGGTCAGATTAATTGGCTGTATTTAGGGTGTGACTTAAATGAGCCTCTTTCTCTCACTTGAGGAGGGGATACCCATAGATTCGCGGTATTTCGCTACCGTTCGGCGCGCAACCTTGATGCCTTGCTTGTCCAGCTCCTGGGTGATCTTGTTATCTGATAGCGGCTTTCGAGGTACTTCTGTGTCAATCAGCTTGCGAATCAGGGCTCGAATGGCGGTGGATGACGCATCCTCACCGGAATCTGTGCTGACGTGGCTTGAGAAGAAATATTTGAGTTCGAAAACTCCCCGTGGAGTCAGCATATATTTTTGGGTGGTCACTCGGGATATGGTGGATTCATGCATGCCAATGGTTTCAGCAATATCTGCCAGAACCATTGGTCGCATTGCCTCTGGGCCTTCCTCAAAAAAGCCTTGCTGCTTATCCACAATGGACGTGGCGACCTTTAGCAGGGTGTCGTGGCGGCTCTGTAGGCTCTTCAAGAACCAGCGGGCCTCCTGCAAGTGATCCCGCATGAAATTGTTCTCCCGGGAGTTGTCCGCCCGTTTTACCAAGGAGGCGTAGTGGCCATTAATCCGGATCTTTGGAGTGATTTCTGGATTGAGTTCGACCAGCCAGCGGTGATCCTTGCGGGACACAATAATGTCGGGAATGACATAAGCGGGCTGTTCCCCGCTGAACTCCTCACCTGGGTTGGGGGTTAGTGTCTGGATAAGGCGGATCACCTCGCCGAGCTGGGCTTCGTTGAGGCGTGTGCGTCGGGTGAGCTGCCTGAAATCCCTTTTACCAAGTAATTCCAGGTGGCGCTCAATAATGGTCTGCGCTTCCTTTAGCCACAGAGTTTCCGCTGGTAGCTGCTTGAGCTGGAGTAGAAGGCATTCTTGGAGGTTTCTGGCCCCACAGCCAGCTGGTTCGAATTGTTGTACAGCTTTAAGGACTGCAACTACTTCATCTTCTTCGAGCTGAAGGGAGGCGGCTACGTCATCAACGGTGGTATTGAGAAGACCGTTTGGGTCGATGGCGTCAATAAGGTGCTCGCCGATCCATTTATCGTGACTGGAAAGTGCTGTCAGGTTTAATTGCCAGCGCAAGTGGTCTTGAAGCGTGTCGGTGGAAGAGTTGCGCTCAAAATTGGGGTCGTCGCCCTCGGCGGGGCCACTGTAGCTGCTGTAAATGTCGTCCCAGTGAGAATCAACCGGCAGCTCTGTTGGAATATCCTGGTTCCAGTCGGAATCACCAAGCTCTTTTTCCTCAGCGGCTGCGTGGTTTAAATCCTCTCCTATAGCGGCTGGTGGCTCTTGTTGTGCATTGCTCTCGGTATTGGCTGTTGCTTGTTGAGCCAGATCTTCACCCTCAGCTTCCAGCATTGGGTTGCTGTCGAGGGCTGCCTGGACTTCTTGCTGTAAGTCTAGTGTGGAGAGCTGCAGGAGGCGTATTGCCTGCTGCAACTGGGGGGTCATGGTTAGCTGTGCGCCGAGCTTGAGCTGGAGAGACTGCTTCATAATTTAAAGTTGCAGGCCAGTGCGACAAAGGGTTCGTCAAAATTAACCCGAGATGGCGCAGACTACCTTGGCCCTCAAACTATTACAAGCAATAAGCGTGCCGACTATTGCCTGCCAGGAGGTCGATTTCTATGTGAAATATGATATGTTTTTCGAAATTTTACCTGTTGAGTTACGCTTGTCATCATTTACCATTAAATGGTGAACTCGTGTCCCAAATAGACTTCGCGCACTTGCTGATTAGCGAGGACATCATCGGGCGTGCCTGAGGCAATAATATGTCCCTCGCTAACGATATAAGCAGTTTCACAGATATCCAGGGTTTCCCTTACGTTGTGATCTGTGATCAAAACGCCGATATCCCTGTCCCGCAAGTGGCGAATAATGTGTTTGATATCGTTAACTGAAATAGGGTCTACACCAGCAAAGGGTTCATCGAGCAAGACAAAGCTTGGGTCTGTAGCCAGGGCTCGTGCAATCTCCACTCTGCGCCGCTCTCCGCCGGATAGGGCCATTCCTAGGCTGTTTTCAATGTGTGTGATATTGAACTCTTCGAGCAACTCCTGGGCCTGCTCTTCGCGCTCTGCACGATTGAGTCCTTTTCGGGTTTCGAGGATTGCGAGAATATTGTCACGCACTGACAGGCGTCGAAAAACAGAGGCTTCCTGGGGCAGGTAACCGATTCCCTTGCGGGCGCGCCCGTGCATTGATAGGCGGGTAATATCTTCGTTGTCGATTAGGACTTGCCCTGCATCGGCCTGCACCAGCCCAGCGATCATATAGAAACAGGTGGTTTTCCCAGCTCCATTGGGGCCAAGTAAGCCAACGACCTGTCCACTTGAGACGCTGACAGAGACGTCTTGGACAACTTTTCTTTTCTTATATTGTTTGGCGAGGTGTAACGCTTGTAGCGTTGGCATAATGAGTCCTGAAATCTAACCGCGGCCGAGAGGGGCAGCGGATTACATCATTGTAAGTAGCGCTGTTTTACAGGCACTGAAATTTGGATGAACTACTGGTCTGTGTCGGTATTTGCTTCAGCAGGCTCGCTGGATTCGGTGCTCTCAGGTTTCCAGATCATTTCAACTCTGCCTTGGCCAGGCTGGCTGCGAGCGCTCATTTGCTCAGTGGCGAGATCGTAGTCGATTTTCTCGGCAGTTAGGGTGTTGCCATCGCGATCGATATAAGCTTGCCCTGTGAGCTGCAGTTCTTCAGAGCTGATGACATACTCGATGCGCTCAGCACGGGCTTTAACAGGCTCTTCGCTCTCCAATATCTTTTGTTGGAAGTGCGCGGGGCGGCCCACAGCAATGACTCGGCTGATTTCATCGCTAGCCGTAAAGTACACTTCCACGCGATCTGCTCTGATTTGGAGGGAGCCCTGCGTGATGACCACATTGTCACTATAAACCACTAAATTATTGGCGCGGTCGGCTGACATAGATTCCGAGCCCACAGAGATTCTCTGGGTTCTATCGTCAGGTAAAGCCTGTGCTACGGTGGCAATAGCTGCCAGCGTAATTGCAGTGAAGGTCTTAAGTATTGAGGGATAGGGGTTATTGGGTGTCATAGCTGCTCTTCACGTCGGATAGAATTTCCATCCGGTTTTCTTTCAGGTAAGCGCGCATCCCCGTTCCTTCAGTGCGGTTGGGGCCGGAGCTAATAGTAACAACTTTGTCGGTCTCGGCGAATTCCCTGTCAGGGAAGATTGTGATTCGCGGTGTTTCCAATTGGATGCCATTCGGGCCGGGGAGTTCATCAATTTGAACGTCGCCACTAAGTACGATACGTTTTCCTCGATTGAAGGCCACACCCCTTTTGGACCGAGTTGCCCACTTGGGCTGGTCGTCCGTATAGAACAGCATACGCGGCTCTTTAAGGTTGGCTCGATCCCGGCGTTTAAATTGAAAGTAGGTGATTTGCTCTGCATCCACTCGATAAGCTAGGTTGCCTGCCTGGTCAAAACGGCGAGTTTCAGCCCCTTTGATAATAAGGTCCGCAGCCCGATTTTGTTGCTGAGGAGTGGGCCTTTTGCCTAAGAACTGTTCTGGCGGACTCTCGGAAAACCAGAGCCCGGCACTTATAAGCAGAATGACCAGTATGAGAGGCAACCACGAGCGCATCATTTTTCTCCGATATAGGGGGCGAGCGCCGCGTCAAAGGTCCCTTGTGCAATCATAATGCGGTCGCAGATTTCGCGTACAGCACCCTCGCCGCCACGAGCCTCTGTGATCCAAAGGGCTCGCTCCCGTACGGGGGGGGCTGCATTAGGTGGTGCGATGGGGCACCCGATCTTGGTCATTACCAGTAGATCGGGATAATCATCCCCGACATAGGCGATATCTTCCAGGCGGCATGACTCTTCAGAAAGTAGCTCCTGTAGTGCGGCAAACTTGTCCTCCCGGCCCTGAATCAATTTATTGATACCCAAGTCGTGCGCTCGGCGCTCTACAACATTACTGCGCCGGCCGGTAATGATTGCTACACGTACTCCAGAGTTTTGCAGCATTTTAATGCCGTGCCCATCCAGGGTGTGGAAGGTTTTGAGCTCGTTGCCGCTATTGTCAAAATAAAGCTTGCCATCTGTCAGAACACCGTCCACATCCAGAACAAGCCAGCGGATATTTTTCAGGGAGTCATTTAATTTTTGTTCGGGCATCACCGGAGTAATCTCTCTTCGCCTTTGATTGTGAGGGCAAAACCTGCGTATTAATTGTCCGGTATTATCTCAGATAACTCCGGCGCGCAGAATATCGTGCATATGGAGTACGCCGACAGGGTGGTGAGCTTCATCTTCTACCACTAATGCAGTGATTTTGTAGTCCTCCATAATTCTTAGGGACTCTGCAGCGAGAGTGTCAGCAGAAACCGTTTTAGGGCGGCGACTCATCACCTCCTCCATGAGTGCTTTGTCGAGTTCGATTTTTTGATCAATTACTCGGCGCAAATCACCGTCGGTGAAAACGCCTAGTAATTCATCGTCGCTATTTACAATAGTTGTCATGCCGAACCCTTTGCTGGTCATCTCTAGCAGGGCTTTTGATAGCAGCGTCTCTGGAGTTACCTGAGGGAGTTCATCGCCCGCGTGCATCACGTCCTCAACCTTCAGTAGAAGCCTGCGCCCGAGGGCACCGCCGGGGTGAGAGAAGGCAAAATCTTCGGCAGTAAAACCCCTGGCCTCGAGCAGGGCGACTGCAAGTGCATCTCCCATCACCAGAGTAACTGTTGTTGATGAGGTGGGGGCCAAGTTGAGGGGGCAGGCCTCTGTGGCTACCGATATATCCAAATTGACTTCCGCAGCTTGAGCCAGAGGGGAGTCGGTTTTTCCTGCCATGCTAATTAGTGGAATGCCCAGGCGTTTTAGCAGAGGTAGTAGAGTGAGGACTTCAGCGGATGAGCCAGAATTGGATATGGCTATGACAACATCATCTCGAGTGATCATGCCGAGATCACCGTGGCTCGCTTCGCCGGGGTGAACAAAAAAGCTCGGTGTGCCAGTGCTGGCAAGGGTGGCGGCGATCTTTCGGCCAATATGCCCAGATTTCCCCATGCCGGTAACAATGGTGCGACCGCGACATTGCATGATCATTTCACAGGCTCGCTGGAATTCGCCATTAACTCTGTGTTCCAGTGCTGCCACCGCTTCAGTTTCCATGCGGACGGTGCGGCGCCCAGCTTCCAAAATTAAATCCTGTGTCATCAACTGCCTCAATCGCTTACTAGTGCTCTGACAAGTTCTCGTAAAACTGCCTTATTATGCGACAGTTTCGATATTTACTTATGCGACAGCGTGGATAATTTTTGTCATATGAGTCCAATATTTAAAGGCGACTCGATCTTTTGCTGTCGTGCTAATCTATATTAGCGGGCTGCTGGCGGCGGAAAAAGCCAGTGCGCACTTTAGATGTGTCAAATGACACGCTCGTACACCGCCACATTGCCGGGTGTGGCCATGGTATAGTTTGCCGTCTCCGCTGTCAGCTATGTCACTCAATGGATGATCGACACACTCTCAGTTGGGCTGCGGGAAGGTTGATATGTGGTATTGCTATGGCACTAAATTCTGTCATATGCGTCCAAGGAATGATTTGCTAACTGGAGATAATTTGTGAACGCATCATTTTGGCTTGGCCGAAACGGTTTGTCGCGGTGGATTAGATTTGCGCTTTGTGTTGTTTTTGCTTCTGCAGTGATGCCTGCAGCCAATGCGGCCCAAAATCCATATGTAATGATTAAAGGGGTTTCCGATGAGCTTTTGGGGGTAATTCGTACCAACGCTCAGTATGCAAATTCAGACCCACAAAGATACTACAATGCTGTTGAAGGGGTGCTGACCCCGGTTGTTGATTTTGACTTTATCGCTCGCGGTGTAATGGGGCGCTATGCCAAGCAGGCGACTGCCGACCAACGCTCTCGCTTTACGGATGCTTTTCGTCGCGATCTTGTAGCGACATTTGCTCGCGGCGTGGCAAATTTTGGCGACCTGGATGTAAAAGTGGTCAATCCCGGCACCACACCTCAAGGTAATCGTGTAAATGTGCTGCAGGAAGTTCGCAGCAAAGAGGGTATAACAAAAGTTTCGTATACCTTGGTGCGCAATCGGGCAGGCCAGTGGAAGTTGATCAATGTGATTCTGAATGGGGTCAACCTGGGTAAGACTTTCCGCAGTCAGTTCTCGCAGTCAATGCAGACTTATGGGGACATCGACAAGGTGATTTCTAATTGGTCAGCGGCAGACGATGCCGCAAATAAAGTGAGTTGATCCGCGAACTTTGGAGTGCGTAGCTGCGCACTCCGCTTGATTCAAGTACACTTGCGTGCTGTTTTTAACCAATCGCAAGTCCCTCCTATGCAACCAGACGAAATCAAGGCCCTAATCGAAGGGCAAATTCCCGATAGTACTGTTGAAGTGGCTTTTGAAGGTAGTCACCTGATGGTCACTGTAGTGAGCAGTTCCTTTGAGGGTCTGAGTCGTTTAAAAAAGCAACAGCTTGTCTATGCCGCTCTTGGTGAAAAAATCGCCGATGGCACCTTGCATGCCGTGCAAATGCAGACTCTGACTCCAGAAGAAGCCAGTCGTTAACTTGCCATTGCCACTGAGGTGTTGGCTATCTAGAAAGAGATTGAATGGATAAGTTGATAATAGAGGGCGGCAGCCCAATTTCCGGGACTCTGCGGATTTCTGGAGCTAAGAATTCAGCCTTGCCGATATTGGCTGCTGCTTTATTGGCTGACGGGCCTGTGCAAATCGATAATTTGCCGCATCTCAATGATATTACCACCATGATCACCTTGCTCCGGTGTATGGGGTGTGATGTCACTATTGATGAAAAGTTGGGTGTTGAGATTGACCCTCGCTCAGTCAATGACCTGACCGCTCCCTATGAGCTGGTTAAAACGATGCGGGCCTCAATCTTGGTTCTTGGGCCCCTGTTGGCTAGGCATGGGGTTGCGAATGTCTCCTTTCCAGGTGGTTGTGCAATTGGTAGCCGCCCAGTCGATATTCACCTGAAGGGCCTTGAGGCAATGGGTGCTGAGATAACCATCGATGGTGGTTTCATTCGGGCGCGCTCCAATGGTCGTCTTAAGGGAGCCAATATTGTCATGGAGAAAGTGACAGTTGGCGGCACTGAAAATCTGTTGATGGCAGCGGCACTGGCAGAGGGAACTACGACTCTGCACAACGCCGCTCGCGAGCCTGAAATCGTCGATTTGGCAGAGTTCCTTATTGCTATGGGGGCTCAGATTGAAGGGGTTGGCACTGACACCCTGCGTGTTCACGGTGTACCTAAGCTTACCCCCTGCAAGTTCACTGTTATGCCGGACCGTATTGAAACCGGAACCTTCCTTGCGGCAGCTGCAGCGGCGAGGGGCAAAGTGCGCCTGCTCAATACTCGTGCCGATATCCTCGATGCGGTTATGGTTAAGTTTGAAGAGGCTGGAGCTCATATCAGTTGTGGCGACGATTGGATTGAGCTGGATATGAAAGGCAATCGCCCTAAAGCGGTGAGCTTCCGTACAGCGCCTTACCCAGCCTTCCCTACAGATATGCAGTCCCAGTTCACAGCAATGAATGCTGTAGCCGAAGGAAAGGGGACTGTAGTTGAGACAATCTTTGAAAACCGCTTAATCCAGGTTCATGAGCTGAATCGAATGGGAGCAGATATCACCCTGGAAGGCAATACGGCAATTGTTACCGGGGTGGAGAAGCTTAAGGGCGCTCCAGTAATGGCTTCAGATCTGCGCGCGTCAGCTAGCTTGGTTATTGCTGGTATGGTGGCAGAGGGCACTACTATGGTGGATCGTATTTACCATATTGACCGCGGCTACGAGTGTATTGAAGAGAAGCTCCGACAGCTGGGCGCGAATATTCGGCGTGTTCCCGGCTGATTGCTACGAAGTTAATCCCAAGAGCCAATGACGGACTGGCGTAAATCGAAATGACTGCACAAATTACAATCGCACTGACAAAAGGGCGGATTCTTCAGGAGACCCTACCGCTTCTTAAGGCGGCAGGGTTGGAGCCTGCTGAAGACCTAACTAAAAGTCGAAAGTTGATATTTCCGACGAATCGCGAAGGGGTGCATCTCCTCCTCCTGAGGGGAGTGGATGTGCCCACTTATGTGCAGCATGGAGCCGCAGATATTGGTGTGGCGGGGAAAGACACCCTACTCGAGCATAGTTCTGATGGTATATACGAGCCTCTCGATTTGGGCATTGCCCGCTGCCGCCTGATGACCGCTGGTGTTAAGGGGGGGCAATTGCCCAGTGGCCGAATTAAGGTCGCTACCAAGTTTGTACAGAGTGCCAAAAAGCACTATGCCTCGATTGGCCGTCAGGTTGACATTATTAAGCTGTATGGGGCTATGGAGCTTGCTCCGCTAATGAATTTGGCCGACGAGATTGTCGATATTGTAGATAGTGGCAATACGCTAAAGGCCAATGGCCTTGAAGCCCGAGAGACTATTGCGCAAATCAGCAGTCGATTGATCGTCAACAAGGCAGCCATGAAGATGAAATATGCGCCAATCAATAGTTTGATTGAGAAGTTGGCATCGGCTGTAGCACAAACCAAATAGATACCCGAAGCATTATGACGAGCAAAGTAATTCGTCGGCTAAATACGGTCGATAGAGATTTTGATGGCCAATTGAAGCAGTTATTGGCTTGGGAGGCAGTGGCAAATCAAGAGGTTGAAAGTATCGTTGCAGAAATATTGCAGCGTGTTCGCGCTCATGGTGATAAGGCTGTTATCGAGTTCACCAACCGCTTTGATCATCGGCACCTGGAAAGGGCGAAAGACTTTGCTCTGCCGGCTGCTGAGCTTACCGCGGCTCTAGGTCGTATAAGTACCGAGGAGCGCGAGGCCCTGGAGGAAGCTGCTAATAGAGTGAGGCGTTACCACGAGCATCAAAGACAGGAGTCCTGGCGCTATACGGAGGCCGATGGGACTGTGCTTGGGCAGCAGATTACCCCAATGCAAAGTGTCGGCATTTATGTTCCTGGAGGTAAGGCGAGTTACCCTTCTTCCGTGCTTATGAATGCAATTCCTGCAAAAGTTGCTGGGGTTGACGCCGTAAATATGGTGGTGCCGGCTCCGAAAGGGGCGCTGAACGACCTGGTGTTGGCGGCAGCGGCAATAGCAGGGGTGGACCGGGTGTTTACGATTGGTGGTGCCCAGGCAGTAGCGGCACTAGCCTATGGTACTGAGTCTATTCCTGCGGTGGATAAAATTGTTGGTCCGGGGAATATCTTTGTGGCCAGTGCCAAGCGTGCTGTTTTTGGTCATGTTGCTATCGACATGATTGCGGGCCCTTCTGAAATTCTGGTTATTTGCGATGGGCAAACAGATCCCGACTGGATTGCCATGGATCTGCTGTCACAGGCTGAACACGATGAGCAGGCGCAGTCAATTCTGTTGTGCCCTGATGCTGAGTATCTAGATCGGGTTGAGAGTTCGCTGCAAAGGCTTTTGGTCGAGTTGCCCCGAGCTGAAATTGCCTCCCGCTCCCTTGCTGATCGTGGAGCGTTGATCCAAGTGGAGTCCATACAGCAGGCGATAGAAATCTCTAATCAGATTGCACCGGAGCACCTGGAAGTTTCAGTAGATAATCCTGAGGCTTACCTTCCTGGGATCCGGAATGCCGGAGCCATTTTCCTCGGGCGCTATACGGCAGAGGCATTGGGGGACTACTGTGCTGGCCCCAATCATGTCCTTCCTACCAGTGGCACTGCCCGTTTTTCCTCACCGCTGGGAGTTTACGACTTCCAGAAGCGCAGTTCGGTGATCTACTGTTCTGAAAAAGGCGCTGATACCTTGGGGCGCGTAGCGCATACTCTTGCGCTCGGGGAGGGGTTAGAAGCTCATGCCCGCTCTGCGGGTTTTCGGGTCAAGGATTTCTGAGTAATACACCCCGACAGATTCCTCTATGCGGGGTGTGTACATAGTGCACTTATTCTGTAGGGGGTATGCGGGTAGCCTGCCAGGCTAGGGCGCGCCACTCACCGTCTCGTTTAACAAACATGCCGGTGTTGAGGTAATAGCTTTGTTCCCCTTTACTGCTGTCATTAGCCGATAGTTTAAATGCAGCAATAGCGGCATCTCCTAACAATCGAATGTCAATTTCCTCGGCGGCATAGCTTGTTGTCACTGGTTCAGTGGGAGGTGTTTGCATTCCTTGCATAATTTCGCTTTTGCCAAAGCGCTTTCCGTTTGAGCTGGTGTATACCAGGTCCTCGGCCCAAAAGCGTTGGTGGGCCTGGGGATCAGAGGCAGCTTTGCTGATAAAATCAATCAGCAGTTTTTGTAAGTCTTCTTTATCTTCCGCTACTGCGGGAGTTACAGTTATTGTAAAAAGTAGAGCAAAAACCATTGAGCGCATGGAGGCTCCTCCTTGAGAGTTTATTCTATTGCTGTTTTTGTCTGTGGCTCTTCTGAAACTGTGGCATTAACCGTATGGGAGGCGCCTTCTCTAATAAAGGTTATTGAGATGGTATCTCCGGGGCGCAGAGTGGCCATAGTGGCCTCTCCCTGTTTGCCATCGCCGATAGGGAGGCCATCAATATGCGTGATGACATCTCCTGGCTGAAGACCTGCAACATGCGCGGGGCCCTCGTTGTAAATAGCTGTTACTAACACGCCACCAGTAGAGTTTAAATTGAACTCCTTGGCCATTTGAGGGCTAATGCCAGTAGCTTCAATACCCAGCCAGCCGGGTACGACGCGGCCATAAGCAATAATATCCTGCATGACTTTGAAGGCAATATTGGCGGGAATGGCGAAGCTGATCCCGCCTGAATAGCCGGATTGATTGAGAATTGAGGTGTTGATGCCTAGCAGGCGCCCTTGAGAGTCAACCAGTGCGCCACCAGAGTTTCCAGGGTTGACCGCAGCATCTGTCTGCAAAAAGTTCTGTAAGTAGCTGCCGGTGCCTGAGTTTTCAAGGTGACGGCCTTTCGCACTGATAATGCCTTGAGTCACAGTTTGCCCAACTCCAAAAGGGTTGCCGATTGCTAGGACGACGTCGCCCACCTGTGCCCTGTCGGGTTCACCGACAGAAATGGAGGTCAGGCCGTCGAGGTCAATTTTGAGGACGGCTAGGTCAAAATCTGTATCGCTTCCGACGAGCCTTGCTTGCGCTTCCCGTCCATCAGCTAAAAGAATAACAATGGCATCGGCCTGGTCGACCACATGATGGTTGGTCAGGATATAACCGTTATCACTGGCAATGACACCTGAGCCAAGATTGGATTGCATCCTCTGTCTTTGCGGGACATCCATGTTGTCGAACAAGCGCCTAAAAAGGGGGTCATTGAACAGAGGGTGCTGGCGCTGCGGCATGGCCATTCGAGTGTAGATATTGACTACAGCTGGGCCTGCCACATTGACAGCGTGGGCATAGGAAACCGGACCTTGGGTATTATTTCCATTGGCCTCGGGGGCGACACCGCGCAGTTGTGGGAATATAACCAAGAGCAGGGCAGCCATGGCAAGGCCTACCAGGGTTGGTAGGATCCAATCTTGTAAAAATCGGTTTTGGGACACTCGTGACTCCTCTTTGCGCTGATTATACACACGTCTCCAAGCGGAATCGCTGCACATGGCGTTTGTTAGAGGAAATTGTTTCTTTTGGCGGGGTGGTTGTTCACGTCACAACAATTAGCATGTAAGGGCTCTACAAAATAGCTTGAATAGAGGGGCAGTTTGTGAGCCTAAATGGAGGGCGCTTGTATTTCTCACTCTACTATATAGCGATTGTCCAGTACCCGGGTTGCTTACTTGGTTATTGAGACCCTGGAGTTGCTCAGGGAGTGGAATTTGGGAGGTATAATCTAACTCCTGTATGGCAATGACATTGGTCGCTTACGATAGATGCGTATAATGGCCAATCGAAATTTTAAGACTAACCGGTAACTACTGTTTTTGGAGACCTAAATGTCCCTAGTTCGCCCCCATGGCAGCGTTGAACTTCAGCCACGCTTTGTATATGACAGTGAGAGGCATCACCAGTTGATGCACGAAGCGGAGTCCCTGCCGTCAATCGTGGTCAGTTCGGCAGCTGCCGCCAACGCGGTGATGCTCGGGGCAGGATACTTCAATCCGTTACACGGCTATATGAACCTGGCAGATGCCATGAGTGTTGCTGAAACCTTGCGCACAGTAGATGGCCTGTTCTGGCCGGTGCCGGTTGTTAATGTTGTTAAAGACGCGAGTGAAATTGAGGGTGCCTCCCGTATTGCCCTGCGTGACCCAAATGTCGAGGGTAATCCGGTTCTCGCCGTGATGGATGTTGAGGCGATCGAAACCATTTCAGAAGAGCAAATGGACACCATGGCTGAGCAGGTGTTTGGCACTCTGGATGAGAAACACCCCGGTGTCGCAACCTTTAAGTCTGCGGGTCGAACTCTAGTATCGGGCCCGATCGAAGTGCTGAACTTTAGCTACTTCCAGAATGACTTCCCGGATACTTTCCGCACTGCGGTAGAGATTCGCAATGAATTCAAGGAGCGTGGCTGGAATAAGGTTGTAGCCTTCCAGACTCGCAACCCGATGCACCGCGCGCACGAAGAGCTGTGCAAGATGGCCCTCGACGGGGTAGAGGCCGATGGTGTACTGATTCATATGCTGCTTGGCCAGCTGAAGCCTGGTGATATCCCCGCTCCGGTGCGCGATGCTTCCATTCGCAAGATGGTAGAGCTGTACTTCCCGGCGAATACTGTGATGGTGACCGGCTACGGCTTCGATATGCTGTATGCTGGCCCGCGCGAAGCGGTATTGCATGCGGTATTCCGCCAGAACTGTGGCTGTAGCCACCTGATTGTCGGTCGTGATCACGCCGGCGTTGGCGATTACTACGGCGCTTTCGATGCTCAGACAATCTTCGATGAAAAGGTGCCCGAAGGCGCTCTTGAGATTGAGATTTTCCGTGCCGACCACACCGCTTATTCCAAAAAGTTGAATAAGGTGGTAATGATGCGTGATGTTCCTGATCACACGAAAGAAGACTTTATTCTGCTTTCAGGTACTAAAGTGCGTGAAATGTTGGGTGATGGTATTGCGCCGCCCCCAGAGTTTTCTCGCCCTGAAGTGGCGCAGATTTTGATGGATTACTATCAGAGCCTGTAAGTACCGAATAAAAAAGGCGGGTGATTACCCGCCTTTTTTATTGCTTGGAAATCTGCGTTTCATCATCTCCTACAGCTTGTTAATTATTAGCTGCTCTCATGGGCTTCTTTTTCGAGTCCGTAGTCCTCAGCAAGCGTGCCTTTGGCGCCAGGTTCCTTGGGGGCCCAGTCGCGAGGTGGCTCTATATCCTGCAATTTCTCATCGTTGTCTTTTAATTTTCCACTGCCGGCTTTTAGCATCTGGCGGCCAATATCCTGGCTGGATAAGCGCAGCGCGCTATTAGACAGGTATTCGTGAACCTCTTTGTAGCTCTCGGTGAGGTTGTGAACAAGTTGTGACGTTTGGTCGAAGTGATCGTTGACCTGCAACTGAAAGTCTTCGAGTTTGTTGTTGGCCTCACGTAGCCTTTGCTCCAGTTCCTCTGAGCGCTCCACACTGGTACGCCCGCGCACTGCTAGGAATGCGAGGAATGCACCCAGGGTCATACCGAGGACGCCGACTAGAATTAATACCGATGTAGAGTGCACTTACTACCTCCTCAACTTGCTTTTTTATTGTACAGATCACCTCGCGGAGAGATGAGGCTGCCAATCTTGGCCCAGCCGGTTTCTGCACTTTGGGTAGCCCGCGTTCGTGGCTATTGCCCCTCATAATAGAGAGGCCAGTATACGCGATTATTACGCTGACAATTAATGTTGTCGGTCAATTGCGACAGAATGGTTAGTGCCTGGTTCCAGTTTGCGGGGAGGGCTGGCTATTTCGGGTGGTTGCACTGTTGTAAAGGATGCCAACCCCGTCGCTCTGCGGTCTATGCGTAGATTGGTTGAATTTGATAGAGTGCGCGCCAGTTATTCAGTAGTCGAAGAAATTTTCCTCTATGTTGCCCGCCAAACCACTATTTTCTTCCCCTCTTGAGCGTTATGAGAGTGACCTTCAGCGCCCTGACTTTGTTGAGGATCAATCTCAGCGTCAGGCAGTTGAGGAGTTGCAGGATCTTCACCGACGCTTGGTGGCTCGGTCTGAGCGCGGTGCGATCGTCAGTTTTTGGTCCCGTATTCGCAGTGGCGCTAATGAGCCGGAGAAGGGGCTCTACTTTTGGGGTGGGGTAGGCCGCGGAAAAACCTACCTAATGGATGCGTTTTTTGAGTCCCTGCCGTTCGCGGAAAAACAGCGTACCCATTTTCATCGCTTTATGCGTCGAGTTCACCAGGATCTAAAGGAGTACGCAGGGGAGAAGAATCCGCTGGAGAAGGTGGCAGATAAGATTGCCCGCCGCGCTCGGGTGCTCTGCTTTGATGAGTTTTTCGTCTCAGATATTGCCGATGCCATGATATTGGCCGGCCTGTTGGATGCGTTGTTCCGCCGGGGGGTGGCCCTGGTGGCGACCTCGAATATTGTGCCCAAAGGCTTATATAAGGATGGGTTGCAGAGGGTACGGTTTCTTCCGGCCATTGATCTGCTGGAGAAGTACACCAAGGTGGTTAATGTCGATAGCGGTACCGATTACCGGCTGCGCACCCTGGAGATATTGGAATTATATCATTCTCCGCTGGGACCTGAGGCGGATAACAGTCTGGAGCAGAGTTTTTCACAGCTGAGTGTCAGCGGCTGCGAAGCTCGTAGCGAGGTTCAGCTGCAAGTGGAGGGGCGCCCAATTCGAGCCTTGAAAGTAGCGGATGATGTTGCTTGGTTTGATTTTGTGGATCTATGCGATGGGCCGCGATCGCAAAATGACTATATCGAGCTGGCCAGGGAGTTCCATACGGTGCTTCTGGGGTCGGTGGTCAAGTTTGATGAGCGTATGGATGCCCAGGCGCGTCGCTTCATTAATCTGGTAGATGAATTTTACGACCGGTGCGTGAAGTTGGTGATTTCTGCGGAGGTTCCAGCTGAGGAGTTGTACGTCGGCCGGAATCTTAAGTTTGAGTTTGAGCGCACGGTGAGTCGGCTTTTGGAGATGCAGTCCCGCGAATATCTGGAGCGGCCCCATCGCCCCGAATAAGTCTGTCGAGTCGGGGTAAATTCCGCTTGAAAAGCATACACTCCTTTTGTACTATCCGCGCTCTTTTGTGGGACGGCCCCTAATTCTGGGGGTCATATTACAGGTGTTTATAACATGAAGACTTACAGTGCCAAGCCAGAGGCGGTAAAACGCGACTGGTACATTGTTGACGCTGCGGACAAGACCCTCGGCCGTATTTCTGCCGAGATCGCAACCCGCCTGCGCGGCAAGCACAAGCCTGAATACACGCCCCACGTGGACACTGGCGATTACATCATTGTAATCAACGCAGAAAAGGTTCGCGTGACCGGTAACAAGGCCAAAGACAAGATCTACCACAGCCACTCCGGCTACCCTGGTGGTCTCAAATCCATCAGCTTCGAAAAGCTGATCGAAAAAGCGCCCGAGCGCACCGTTCAAAGCGCCGTTAAAGGCATGCTGCCGAAAGGTCCTTTGGGTCGTGCCATGTTCAAGAAGCTGAAAGTATACAGCGGCAGTGAACATCCTCATGTGGCTCAACAGCCGATTGAACTGGCGATCTAAACGGGAATAAATCTGATGGCAACTACTCAATACTACGGTACCGGCCGCCGCAAGACCTCTACTGCTCGTGTATTCCTCGCAGCAGGCGAAGGTAAGATCACCGTAAA
Source organism: Microbulbifer maximicatervae (SeqCode) (assembly GCF_052467225.1). NCBI lineage: Bacteria > Pseudomonadati > Pseudomonadota > Gammaproteobacteria > Cellvibrionales > Microbulbiferaceae > Microbulbifer > Microbulbifer maximicatervae (SeqCode). The sequence continues at coordinate 1,763,692 of NZ_CP174303.1, forward strand.
CGGTCGCACTCTGGACGAATACTTCGGCCGTGAAGTGGCTCGCATGATCGTGCGTCAGCCGCTGGAAAAGGTTGAAATGGTCGAGAAATTCGACATCACTGTTACTGTTAAAGGTGGCGGTTCCTTTGGTCAGGCGGGTGCTATCCGTCACGGCCTGACCCGTGCCCTGATGCAGTACGACGAAGCGCTGCGTCAACCGCTGCGCGCCGCTGGTTATGTTACCCGCGACGCCCGTGAGGTTGAGCGTAAGAAAGTGGGTCTGCGCAAAGCGCGTAAGAAGCCGCAGTTCTCCAAGCGTTAAGCTTTCTTTTTGGCCCGGCTTTTGCCGGGCTTTTTTATATTCCCGTATCTGTGGTTATCCAGCGCTCTTATGACTTTTGCTGGATTTATCGCGGTTTCGCCGCGTGATTCCCGACGTTCCCCATAGCATTGCCTTGTATCAAATTGGCATTTTCTTTAACATTGCGCCGATTTGTATCCGCTTGATTTGTGGGGTTTATTCGCGCGGGCAATCTGCCGGGGCGGGACTTCTTTCAAGACTTTTTGGGTTTGGGCCAGCGAATCTCCGGGTTATCGGGGTCGCTGTGATGGGAGAACTACGTCATGAGTGATGACGGTGTAAATGTAGGACGGCGCCGTTTTCTAACCGCTGCCACCTCAGTTGTTGGTGGCGCGGGTGCGGTGGGGGTTGCCGTTCCCTTCGTCGCTTCCTGGAAGCCGAGTGCCAAGGCGAAAGCTGCGGGCGCTCCGGTTAAATACAACATTAGCAAAGTTGAACCGGGCCAAATGGTCACTGTAGAGTGGCGAGGTAAGCCGGTCTATGTTGTGCGCCGTACCGATGAAATACTGCAAGACCTGGAGAAAGTGGAGCCTCTACTGCGCGACCCTAACTCCGAGGAGTCTATCCAGCCAGCTTATGTAGATCCGGAAAACCGCTCTATCAAGCCAAAGCTGTTGGTGTTGGTTGGCCTGTGTACGCACCTTGGCTGCGCGCCTATGTACCGCCCGGAAGTGGGTGCTGCCGATCTGGGTGGCGATGAGTGGATGGGTGGCTTCTTCTGTCCCTGTCACGGTTCCAAATACGATATGGCTGGCCGTGTTTATACCGGTGTTCCCGCGCCTACCAACCTGGAGGTGCCGCCTTATTCCTATGAAAACGACGATGTAATCGTGATTGGCGTAGACCAGGAGGGCACCGCATGAAATGGCTCGCAGATTTCGGTGATTGGGTAGATCAGAGACTACCCATTTACCAGGCCTGGGATAAGCACATGGGCAAGTACTACGCGCCCAAAAACTTTAACCTGTGGTATTTCTTCGGCGTTTTCTCCCTATTGGTCCTGGTCAACCAGCTGTTGACCGGTATTTGGCTCGTTATGAGCTACAACCCCTCTGCCGAGGAGGCATTTGCCTCGGTTGAATACATCATGCGCGATGTGGAGTGGGGTTGGTTGATACGATATCTTCACTCCACAGGTGCGTCTGCCTTCTTCGTGGTGGTGTACCTGCATATGTTCCGCGGTTTGATGTACGGCTCTTATAAGCCGCCCCGCGAGCTGGTGTGGATCTTCGGTATGTGTATCTACCTGGTGCTGATGGCAGAAGCCTTTATGGGCTACGTACTGCCCTGGGGCCAGATGTCCTACTGGGGTGCCCAGGTAATTGTTTCCCTGTTTGGAGCAATTCCCGGCATTGGCGATAGCCTGGTTGAGTGGATTCGCGGAGACTACCTGATCTCTGGTATTACCCTGACTCGCTTCTTCTCCCTGCACGTTATTGCGCTGCCGCTGGTATTGGTATTGCTGGTAGTTCTGCATATCCTGGCGTTGCACGAAGTGGGTTCCAACAACCCAGACGGCATCGAGATCAAGAAGAACAAGGATGAGAATGGCATCCCCAAAGACGGTATTGCTTTCCACCCTTACTACTCTGTTCACGACCTGGTAGGTATCGCGGTATTCCTGTTTATCTTCGCAACTGTTGTGTTTTTCTTCCCGGAAATGGGCGGCTTCTTCCTGGAGTACGCTAACTTCGAAGAAGCGAACCCGCTGAAGACACCACCGCATATTGCTCCGGTTTGGTACTTCACGCCGTTCTACGCAATCCTGCGTGCGGTTACCATGGATATCGGTCCGCTTACTGCGAAATTCCTTGGCTTGGTAGCCATGGGTGCCGCTATTGCTGTGCTGTTTGTATTGCCTTGGCTGGACAAGAGCCCGGTTCGCTCGATCCGCTACAAGGGTTGGTTGCCGAAGGGCTTGCTGCTTCTGTTTGCTGCAGTATTTATTATCCTTGGCTACCTGGGTGTTAAATCTCCGACCCCGGATCGTAACTTCCTGTCTCAGGTAGCGACGCTGTTCTACTTCGCCTTCTTCCTGACCATGCCGGTTTGGACGAATCCGAAGAGTAAGAAAGGCATTGGCTCCTGGGCTGTTTGTGTCATCTTCGGCGTGCTGTTCTTGTGGATGGCGGTAGCTAATTACTCCGTGAATACTTTCATGGTGGTTGTAACTCTGCTGCTCTCTGCCTTCTTTACTTTGCTGCCCTGGATTACCAATCGCGATGAGGTCTACCCTGAGCCTGAGCGTGTAACCAGCCCGTCTGGTGGTAAAACTTTCGGCATCCTGTTTATCGGTATTATCGTTGTCGGCCTGCTGACCTTTATCCCGATTAAAGCGGTAGGTGCAGAATCTGAAGTGGAGCTGGATCACATCAATATCGACCTGCGGGACAAGCCGTCTCTGCAGCGCGGTGCCAAGTACTTCGTCAACTATTGCATGGGTTGTCACAGTGCCAATTACTCCCGTTGGGAGCGTGTGGCCACTGACCTGGATATCCCGGTTGAGTTGATGATGGAGAACCTGGTTTTGGGTGACGACAAAATCGGCAACCTGATGACGATCTCCATGCGTCCAGATGATTCCAAAGTATGGTTCGGCGCCGCGCCGCCGGACCTGACGCTGGTTGCTCGTTCTCGCTCACCGGAATGGCTCTACACTTACCTCCGCAGCTTCTATAAGGACGACAGTCGTGCTACCGGGGTAAATAACAAGGTCTTCCCGAGTGTGGCCATGCCTCACGTTCTGATGGAGCTGCAAGGCTTGCAGGAGTGTGCCCCTGGTCCTAAGCGCGACCACGGTAAAGTTGTCCGCGATGAGCTGGGCAACCCGATTATGGATGCCGCCTGTGGTAGCCTGGAGGTCGGTAAGGTGAAAGGCTCTATGACACCTGAAGAGTTTGATGGGGCAATGTATGACCTCGTCAACTTTATGGAGTACATTGCTGAGCCGATGGCTGAAGATCGCAAACGTGTTGGCTTCTATGTGCTGGCGTTTATTTTTGTGTTCTTTATCTTCGCCTGGTTGCTGAACCGCGAATACTGGAAAGACGTGCACCACTAAAGCCGTCGCTAGTTTGTCTCTAATGGGTGGTGGGTTTACTCACTGCCCTTTTATATTTTGAATAAATGGTCGGCTCTAGCCGGCTTAAAGTTTGAGGTAGTTTGAACATGGGTGTGCCTACCAACAAGCGCTCCTCGATGACCTTCTTCTCCGATGGTCGCAGCCACTATAGCCACCGAGTACGTATCGTACTTGCAGAGAAAGGGGTTTCCGTCGATATCACCGATGTGGACGCCGATGATAAACCAGCTGAACTCGCTGACCTCAATCCTTACAACTCCCTGCCAACCCTGGTAGATCGCGACTTGGTTCTGTTCGAGACCAAAGTGATGATGGAGTATCTGGACGAGCGTTTCCCGCATCCGCCGCTGCTGCCGGTTTACCCGGTTGCCCGCGCGCAGAGCCGCCAGATCATGCATCGTATCGAGCGCGATTGGTGTCCTCTGGTGGACAAGATCCTTGCCGGTGGTAAGGACGCGGCCTCCGCTCGCAAAGAACTGCGCGACAACCTGGTTGGTATCGCTCCGATGTTTACCGACCTGCCGTACTTCTTTAATGAAGAGTTTTCTCTGGTAGATTGCTGCATGGCCCCGCTGTTGTGGCGCCTCGAGCAGTTTGAGATCAGCCTTCCGAAAACCAAGCAGGTTAAGCCGTTGCTGGATTATATGGACCGCCTGTTTGCCCGCGAGGCATTCCAGCAAAGTCTGACCGAATACGAACGGGAAATGCGTTGAGGGAATACTGGTGAGCAAGCCGGCCATGACATCCAATCGTCCCTATATTCTGCGGGCGTTTTACGAGTGGATAACCGATAACCGGTGCACTCCTTATATTCTGGTTGATACGCACCTCCCCGGTGTTTTGGTGCCGCAACAACATGTGAACGACGATGGTCAGATAGTGCTGAACATCTCGGAATCAGCGGTTGCCAGTCTGACTATGGATAATTACGCCATCAGGTTTAACGCCCGTTTTGGCGGGGTTCCGACAGATATCCAAGTTCCTGTGGGGTCTGTGGTCGGAATCTACGCGCGGGAAAACGGGCAGGGGATGGTATTTGAGGCCGAGGAAACTCCAGAGCCGCCCGAACCGACGCCACCCACCAGTTTGGGTAAAAAATCGGTGAAAAAACCGGCTCTGCGTGTCGTTAAATAGTGCTCCTTTTCGCTGGTAGGGCAGATTTCTGAAGCCCTGCCAGTTCCCCCCGCCCCTGCTTCAATTTTGTGATCTAGTTCCGGGTATACGCTTGTCCCAAGTCCGTATAATGTCGCGTTATCTTTTATTGCCGCGAATGTCATGCCGCCGTACCTTCAATGGCTGCGCTTTATTTGGCTGCCAGGGATGCTTCTGGTGCTTCTCGTTGCGCAGTATCTTCCCTGGATCGATCTGACCCACTTATACAGTCCGCAGCTGCCTGTGTTGCTATTGGCTATGGCAGCATTGCTCAGTTTTGGTTTTCGCTCAAGCCGGGTTGCGCTTTCAGCGCTGCTTATCATGGCCCTATACATCGCGGCTCACTCCCAGTTGCTCCCCAGCTTGGACAGGGATCTCCCGCTATATCTCTCACTGGTAGCGGTAAATCTTGTTCTCTTTACTTGCAGTCGTGATCGCAGTGTCTTCAGTATTTTTGGGCTGCTGTGGGGCCTGTTTTTGCTGGCTGAGGGGGTGGGTTTTGTCTTGCTCTACGATTGCTGCGCGCCGCTGAGGCTGGCATTTCCGGTCGAGAATTTGCCCAGGGGGTTGTCCGGGTTTTTACCCGACGCATTTTCGTTGCCACAATTGATCGGCAGTGTCTCCGCTCTCGGTGCTTTTGCCTTACTTTTTCTCTACCCTGGCCCCACCGCTATGGGTCTGTTTAGTTGTTCTATTTTGCTGCTGTGCAGTGTTTGGTTGGGCTTTCCTCTCGAGTTTACCGGGTCTGTAGCGGGAATATTGTTGGTCGCTTCGCTGCTTGGGGCCAGTTATGAATTGGCGTTTCGCGATGAGCTGACTGGGCTTCATTCCAGGCGGGCCTTCCGCTATCAGATGCTGACGCCAACATGGAATTACAGCCTTGCCATGGTTGATATCGATCATTTTAAGAGGCTGAATGATCGCTATGGGCACCAAGTGGGTGATCAGGCTTTGCAAATGGTTGCGGCTCAACTCGCGCGCCACTCTCACGGTGCCGTGTTTCGCTATGGTGGCGAGGAGTTTGTTATTTACCTTCCGGGCCGCAGTCGCGAGGCGAAAGAAGCTTTATTGGAAAAAATCAGGGAGAAAATCTCAAGCTACCCGCTGCGCCTAAGGTCATCGGGGCGTCTTGCCGCAGGGGCCTCACTAAGGGGGAAGGGCGGAGGGAGGCCAGTAAAAGTTACTGTGAGTATTGGCGTTGCCCACCGCAATAAAAAACTAAAGAAACCCGAGAATATCCTTAAAGCGGCTGATCAAGCGCTTTATAAAGCAAAGCGCAGCGGGCGAAATTGCCTGTCGGTCCACAGCTGATATAAATCAAGTAAATTTGAAAGTGACGCTTAATTCCCTTTTGGCATTGGTCAATCTGTTGTGCGCCACCGATACTGCAAAGCAGGGTATTGGAAGGGAGATTTGGTGTGCGGATACTCAGTCATACAATAGGTATTCTTACCAACCCGGAAAAAGAGTGGAAAGCGATACGCGCTGATCGCCATTCTTTTTTTGAGGTGTTTGTAACTCATGTGCCGCTTCTGGCGTTGATTCCTACTGTGGCCGGTTACTTTGGGGTTACCCGGGTAGGCTTTCAGGTTGGGGGACATCTAGCAAAGCTGACACCTGAAAGTGCAGCTGTTCTGTCGGTTGTTACTTACTTTGCATTGCTGGTTGGCGTCTATTGCCTCGGAGAGTTTATTAACTGGATGGCGCGATCCTACGGGGTTGAGGGCGATGAGCCCACGCGCCATTATGAAGGGACGGCACTTGCGGTGTTTATTACTACGCCAATCTTCCTGGCGAGTATCGTCGTCCTTTATCCGCACCCCTGGCTCACGATGGCGTCGGTAGGCATTGCCGGGATGTATTCTATTTACCTGGTCTTTGCCGGCATTCCGATCCTGATGAATATGAATAAGGATCGAGCATTTCTGTATGCCTGTGCAGTATTAACCGTTGCCCTGGTAATGATGGTTACGGTGCTTATTGGCTCCGTCATTTTATGGAGTGTGGGCATCGGGCCGGTTTATCAGCACCACGCCTATTAAGGCTTCACAACGCCAGCATTTGTGCTGGCGTTGTGCGGCTACCTAGACTTATCGATAATCGGTGGCATAGGGCAGTCCAGGCTGTCAGCGACGGCCCTTAACAGTTCGATCTCCTCCGCTTTAATTACCCCATTGTGATTCAAGGTGATCACAATCGCTTTCAGTAAGTCGGGTTTCTCCAGGGGCGGTATAAGGCTGGCGATTGCAATGGCCTTGTCCAGTCGTGGCAGGGTGATATCAGCGATGCCGGGTAGCGGGGTTATTTCAAGCCTGAGAGCACTGAGTCCCTTCTCATAAGCACGTTTTGCTGGAAGGTATTGGCTGTTTCCCGCATGGGCGATGGCTGCAATGATAAATCGTGAAGCATCTTTGTTGGCATGTTTGCTGTGGGAGAGGCGCTGTCGATCTGGAGCGCCGTCGAGCGCGTGCATTAATACCCGGTATAAGGCCCACTCCCAAACTTCAACTTTCCCATCGCTGTGTAGAAGCTTGATAAGGTTTCGTTTAAAGATCTGGTACTGCTGAGGGACTAGGGCACGCAAGGCCGGGATACATAGGTCTATCAATGCGAGGCGGGCGTTGCTCGGCAGTGATTCCATATGTGGTGTGAGTTTTTTCATCTCGCGGATAACAGCGGGGTGGGCAATTTTCTCCAAGAGGTTTAGCTGTTTGTCTCGCTCGGTTTTATCCTTGTGCAGAAGAAGGTAGTAAACCAGTGCCCGGGCGGTAAAAGGTTCGTGTGCAGCCTGTTGGATCAGAGGTGGAATAGAACCCAGCAGTTGATGCCCAAGCTCAACTTGGTGTGTATCTGGTTTGGCAATGCTGTTGTCCACCGCATCCAGAGCAGCCTGGAAAGGCGTTGTAGGAGCGGCCATGGCGAACTGAGGATTTTGCAATTCACTGGGTTTTACAGTCTGGGCTTCACTTTTTACCTGTTCTTCCGTATTGGCGAATAGGCCGTTCCAGGCGGGTTCTAACCTCTTTATACGCACCGGTAGTGGAGGGTGAGTGGCAAAAAGGCTGAGCAGCGAGTGTTTTACCCCAACCGCGAACAACATATGGTTAAACTCTGCTGCGTTGGGGCTGCTGAGTTCTGAGCCTAAATCGCGGCCACCGATCTTTTTCAGTGCGTTGGCAATACCGAGGTTGTTGCGAGTAAATTGTACTGCGGAGGCATCGGCAAGAAACTCCCGTTGCCGACTGACAGCGGCCTTGATCAGGTTGCCGATCAGCGTACCGGTGTAGCCGAGGATAATCAGAGTTATTCCCAGGCCTAGTAGCGGATATCTTATGGGGGTTACGCGCCTGTGGGGTGCTGGGCTTCTGACAAGGAGCTGCCCCAAAAGTCCAATAATTAAGATTCCATGTAACAGCCCGGTGATCTGGGTGTTTAGACGAATGTCTCCATTGAGAATATGACTGAACTCGTGGGCAACAATTCCTTGTAGCTCCTCCCGGGTAAGCTTTTCCAAGGAGCCCCGCGTCAGGCCAATAATGGCGTCGGTAGGGTTTTGGCCAGCGGCAAAGGCATTGATGGTGCTGTCCTCAATGATGTAGACATCGGGTACCGGAATACCTGTTGCAATAGCGATCTCTTCCACAACATTGAGTGCTCTATTTTCCCGCTCAGTTCGCGCGGAAGTATTAAGCTTGCGCCCTCCTAGGGATTCCGCCACAGCCTTTCCCCCAGGGGATAATTGATGGAACTTGTACAGACTGCCCAGGATAACGACGGTACCGATAACAAAGGCTATTGAGCCAAGGGTCTCCCAGCCCAGAAGTTGCGCAACGTCAAAGGGAGTAAATGGTTGGCCGCGGGACAGTGACACCATGGCTGCCGTAGCCAGGGTGCTCAAACTGATTAGGGCAATGAGGGCCAGGCTGAACAGGAAAACCAGCAAACGACTGCTGTGCTTGGCTTTGTCCTGGTGAACGTAAAAGTTCATATTTAAAACTCGATACGTGGCGCGACTTGAAAGGTTTCTGAGTCTGCAAACTCAAGCAGTTGGGCGTTGGCTCTGTGGCCAAAAAAGCCGGCCAGAAATACTGGGGGGAAGCTCTGCTTGTAGATGTTGTAGCTGGTGACGCAGTCGTTAAAAGCTTGGCGTGCAAATGCCACGCGGTTTTCGGTGCTGTTTAACTCCTCGTTGAGTTCGCGAAGGTTCTGGTCGGCTTTCAATTCCGGGTAGGCCTCAATCACCATATTCAGGCGGCCCAGAGCGCTGTTGAGAAGGCCTTCTGCGCGGCCGAGCTTATCGATTGCGGCGGCATTAGTGGGGTTTTTAGCGGCGGTTTTGAGATCTGACATTGCACCATTGCGCGCGCTGATAACCGCTTCCAGGGTGTCTCTCTCATGGTTCAGGTAGGCCCTGGCGCTCTCCACCAGATTTGGCACCAGATCGTGGCGCCGTTTTAACTGTATGTCGATCTGCGCAAAAGCATTTTCACTGTGGTTTTTCAGTGAAACCAGTTTGTTAAAGATACTGATAATGAAAAAGAACAGTGCGATGACCACCGCCAGCACAACAAGTCCCGTAGATCCCATAACGCTCCCCTATTTATCCCTGTTGGTGGCGTAAATAGTAACACGATGGGCTGATACTGCTGCGCACTGGTCGCACCCCTGGCGGAGCGGGGTGGGGCTTCGGCTATAATGCGGCGACATTAAAACAATTGCCGCCACCACGGTGATGGCGGCACAGAACTTGGAGCAGCCAGAATGAGTGATGTAACTTCGGACCCAGTAGTGATTGTCGGAATGTCGCGTACGCCAATGGGCGCTATGCAGGGCAGCCTTTCAGCCCTCACTGCCCCGCAGTTGGGTGCTGCGGCGATTCGCGCAGCCCTTGAGGACGCGGGTGTGGCACCTGCCGATGTGGATGAAGTGCTGATGGGTTGTGTGCTTCCGGCAGGTGTTGGTCAGGCTCCGGCACGTCAGGCATCACTGGGTGCTGGCATCCCGGTCGGCACTCCTTGCACCACTGTTAACAAGGTGTGTGGCTCTGGAATGAAGACTGTGATGATGGCCCGCGATGCCCTGCTGATGGGTGAGGGTAAGGTTATCGTTGCTGGTGGTATGGAAAGTATGAGCAATGCCCCCTACCTGCTGGCCAAGGCCCGCTCTGGTATGCGCCTCGGTCATGGAGAGGTCAAAGATTCCATGTTCCTGGATGGCCTGGAAAATGCTGCAGATGGCAAGCTGATGGGTACTTTCGCCGAATCTACTGCCGATAAGTACGATTTCACCCGCGAAGAGCAGGACGCTTTTGCCCTGGAATCTCTGGCGCGTGCCCAGGCTGCGATTGAAGGTGGTGATTTTACTCGTGAAATCTCCCCGGTCACGATTGCCTCTCGCAAAGGTGAGATTGAGGTGAGTGTCGACGAGGCCCCAGGTAATGCCCGTCCAGACAAAATCCCTCAACTAAAGCCAGCGTTTCGTAAAGACGGCACTGTAACCGCTGCGAACTCCAGCTCTATTTCTGACGGTGCTGCGGCGCTGGTGTTGATGCGCAGAAGTGAAGCTGAGAAGCGCGGCTTGAAAGCTCTGGCTGTTCTCAAGGGGCAATCCCAGTTTGCCCGTGAGCCCGAGTGGTTCACTACGGCTCCGGTCGGCGCTATGCACAAGCTGCTGGAAAATGCCGGTTGGTCTGCGGCGGATGTGGACCTATTCGAGATTAATGAGGCATTTGCGGTAGTGACTATGGCTGCAATGCGTGAGCTCGATTTGCCCTGGGAGAAGGTCAATGTTAACGGTGGTGCCTGTGCCCTCGGCCACCCGTTAGGTGCTAGCGGTGCCCGTATCCTGGTTACCCTGTTGGCAGCGATGGAAAAGCGCGATGCCAAGAAGGGCGTGGCAAGCCTGTGCATTGGTGGCGGTGAGGCTACAGCGGTTGCTATCGAGCGCGTATAAGTCACAGACTTGAGCGCTAACAAAAACGGAGGCAGTTGCCCCCGTTTTTGTTTGTGTAGTGCGGGAAATATTAGTTGATGTATTCCACTGCTTTCACAACCTTCTGTACCCCGCCTACCGAGCGGGTCACTTCGGCTGCCCGTTCCGCTTCGGCAGGAGTTAGCAGTCCCATCAAATAAACAACTCCATTCTCGGTCACGATTTTGATGCGACCACTGTCTACTTCCTTATTGGCAAACAGGTTGCTTTTCACCTTGGTGGTTAGCCAGGTATCGCTGGTGCTAGCCAGTAAAGTGACTTTACCGCGCACCTGAATTTCGTTGTAGACCTGGCGAACATTCTGTACTTGTTCCGCCGTGCGTCCGGCGAGCAGGCGCAGTTCCTGGCTGGGCACCTGGCCGGTGAGCAGTACAACACCATTAAAAGAATTGATATTGATATTCGAGGTTTTCAGGTCCGGGTGAGCTTTGTTGATATTGACTGTGGTCACCGTCTCGATGCGCTGGTCGTCAATATAGGTGCCAAAAGATCGCTCGCCGGGGTCCTGTTGTATGGGGCCGTCATGGGTGGCCTCCAATACAGTGCTGCATCCCGCTAACAAGGTGGTTGCCGCGAAGGCAGCCAGGAGATATTTCCCCAGGGTCAACTTTTTGTTGTTCATCGTTTATTCCTCGTAGCCACCAAACAAACTACTGTCGATTAGGTCGCACAGGCAAAAAATTGTCAGAAGATGTACTTGGTGTACCTCTGCTGCGACATCGGATGGCACCCGTAGTTCAATATCATGGGTATCGAGCAGGGCGGCGCAGTTGCCGCCATCACCGCCGGTCAGTGCGAGTATGCCCATATCCCGGTCCCGAGCCGCACGCATGGCCTGAACCAGGTTTGAGTCGCGCCCATCGCTACTGATGATTACGAGAAGATCACCGGGCTGCCCCAGGGCGCGAACCGGGTGTGCGAAGGTGTCTGCACCGCCGTGGTTCGAGGCAACAGTGCCCATGGAGACGCCGTCGCTGTTGAGGGCCATAGCCGGTAAGCCGGGGCGTTCGCGCTGGAAGCCGCCGGTCAGTTGCGAGCTAAAACTTTGCGCCAATGCGCCACTGACACCATTGCCACAGAGCAGGACTTTGCTCTCTGCCAAGAGTGTATGCACCACCATTTCGCTGGCTTCTGCAATCAGCGGGGCCAGTATCTCGCCAGCGTTCATTGTGGCTTCAAGGCTGTGGTGAAAAAGGGTTACGACTCGCTGTTCCATTGTGTCCTTAATTCAGGTGAGCTCGAACTCACCATAACTTGACGGGGTAAATCTCGGTTTTGCCTCAGGCTTCGAAGGCGCTTTTAATCCACTGGATGTTTTGTGCATCGCCATCTATGGCAAGGACATCGAAGCGGCACGGACAGTCCAGTTTATGTTGCTGCAAATAGCGGCTGGCAGTGGCCAGTAGCTTAGCTTGCTTGCGTGAATCCACGCTGGCTGCGGCCCCGCCGAATTGGCTCTTACGGCGGAAGCGGACCTCCACGAACACGACAGTATCGCTTTCACGGGCGATAAGGTCTATCTCTCCGTGTGAACTGCGATAATTGCGCTCCAATAAGGTGAGCCCCGCGCGCTGCAAATAGCGGGCTGCGGCAGCCTCCATTTGGCTGCCGACAGTACCGCTTGAGCCCTTAAAAAGCCTCACGATTCCCACTTAATTCAATCGGCTCCCGCTGCGGCAACTGGGGCTCGACGGTAGTGATGGGCACCGGCACCCCTTTGTCGATTCGCGCCCACATTTGTTCGCGCACTATGCGGCCATCAGCGCTCAGGCTCAATGCGCCGGTGAGACCGTGTACTTTCTGTTCCGGGAATTGGCGCAACATCGGCAAGCGCGGGTAGAGGCGGAAGGCATCGGCACCTAGGGCATAGAGTCTGGCAAAAGCCGGTGCGGGCGACGCCTGCTCCTCGATATCCTGCTTGGTTTGATTGCTTTCAAACAGCCAGGGCAGGGCGGTAAAGCGAATACCGTTCATATCCCTGTCGCGATTGCGGTTGATGCTGCCACCAAAGACATGAGAGGTAGCGTATACGGGCAGGTCACTGGCGTAGTAGTAGGTCAGCATGGGATTGAGCTGACGCGCCTGTTGGGGTTGTGCTGCCAGGAATACCATATCGACATCGTCACGGCGTCTGGGGGTAAATTCCAGCTTTGCCGCCAGGCGACTCTGCAATTCCTTCTTGCGCGCGTTGCTGGTGGGAATTAACAGGGCATCGCTGACCAGGGCTGAGAACTTGCTGTTGTCCTTAAATGTCCGGCGAATGCTGACTGAGCCACCGAGGCGCAGCCACTCTTCTTCAAATGCTTCAGCGCCGCGCTGCCCCCAGCTATTGTCAGCGGTGAGGACCATTGCCTGTCGCTTGCCCTGCCGGTAAGCGTGCTGGGCAATTTGCCGCGCTTCATCTTCAATTGCCAGTCCAAACTGGACCAGGTCTGTGGTCAGGCGCCCCTCATCGCCGTAGTTGAGGGCGAGAGTAGGCACTGGCAGTTTTTCTGTGGCAAGCAGGTTGGCTACCTTGCTCTTATCCAGTGGGCCAACAATCATCTGCGCACCGGCATCTACGGCGCTCTGGTAAATTTCCTCAAATGGCTGACCGGAACCGGTGTCGTAAACCATCACTTTCGGAGTTGCGCCGCCAGCATTTAGGGCGGTGTAGTGGGCGGCCATAAAGCCATCCCGGATTGCCCTGCCAGCGTTGCCCAGGGGGCCGGACAGTGGCAGGAGCAGCGCCACGCGGTCTGCCCGCTGGGCGGCCAAGCGCTCTAACAGCTGCAATGCCTGTGGCGGATGGGAATTGGCACTATGGGCGGGCCAGCGCTCGCGCCAGCGGCTGAGGGCGGTCAGCTGTGAGCTGATATCCGTCTGGGTGTCGCGGCCCAGCAGGGCGAGTTGATACCAGGCGCGCATCTGGGTGTCATTGCTTTGGGTGGCGCGAGCCTGCAATTCACTGGAGGGCAGCTGGGTCAAGAGGTGCCAAAAGCCGTTGTTATTCTCTGTGATCGCTTCGTCGGACTGGGCGATATAGGAGATTTCGCGCCGCTCACTAATTGCGCTGTCGAGATTTCCCAGAAGTCCCCATAGGTCAGCGCGCAGGCTGCGTAGAGGTAAGGCAGTCTTCTGTGGTAACTCCGGCCACACATTTTCCAGGCGTGGAGAGGCTGCCAGGTCGAGGGCCTCAAAGAAGTCGTCGTCTGCGGCAAGTAGGCTGCCATAGACCTGTGCATAGCTGGCGAAGAGGTTGTCGTCCAGCTGTTCGGGCGTAATTTTGATTACCGCCTCTTTTGCCGTCTCTTTATCTCCCAGCTCGTATAGAATAGCGGCCGCTTGCAGGCGCTGTTGATCCCGCGCCGGTGCCGGCAGGGTGTCGGCACTGCGCAGCATACGTACAGCTTCACTGCGGCTTGCGGTGTGGCCGGCCGAATAATCCGGCTGGTAAACGTTTGGCCGGGAAGCCGGTGTCTGGCAAGCAGCCAGTGCGACTGCCAGTGAGGCAGCTGCCATTCTGGTGATTACAGTAGAGGTGCGCCGGGAAGAGGCGGACATAATCTTCTCCCGCAATATTTATATTTGGAGTGAACAGCTATGGGGCCGGATCAGGCGCTGCTTTATATTGTCGCTACGCCCATTGGTAATTTGGCCGATATGGTACCGCGAGCGATCGAAGTTCTACAATGTGCCGATCTGGTTGCGGCGGAGGACACACGTCACAGTCAGCGATTATTTTCCCATTTTAATATCGATACGCCATTGATGGCATATCACGATCACTCGGATGACAAGCGCACAGAGCAGATTTTGCAGCGTTTGGAGCAGGGCCAGACCATTGCCCTGATTTCCGATGCGGGCACCCCATTGATCTCAGACCCCGGTTATCGCCTGGTGCGTGAAGCCCGAGAGCGAGGAATCAAAGTCTCTCCGATACCGGGGGCTTGTGCTTTTGTCTCTGCACTGAGTGCCGCCGGACTCCCCAGTGACAAGTTTAGTTTCGAGGGATTTCTGCCGGCTAAGTCCGGTGCCCGTGAGCGAGCCCTGCAGGAATTGGCCGGTGATACCCGTACCCTGGTGTTCTACGAGGCCCCGCACCGGGTTGCTGACACTCTGGAAGCAATGGCGGTCGTGTTCGGCGGTAATCGAGAGGCGGTGATAGCCCGCGAGATCAGCAAGGCCTTTGAAACTTTTCAGTTGATGCCTCTGGCTGAGTTGGTTGAGTGGGTCCGAGCTGACAGCAATCAGCAGCGCGGTGAGATTGTTTTGATGGTACGTGGTGCAGAGCGCTCTCGTGAAAGCGAGCTGGATGGGGAGGCACAGCGTGTAATGTCGCTGTTGCTGGCGGAGTTGCCGCCGAAAAAGGCGGCGGCGATCGCTGCCGAAATTACTGGAGTGAAAAAGAAAGTCCTGTACAACTGGAGCCTGGAGCAAAAATAAGGCACTGATTGCTGCAATTGCCTGTTGCAATCCGTCTGTCGCCTCTTTACTCTTCGCCGCGAGCTGGCCGGGCAATCGCTGTCGCCTTGTGCGATGGAGGAAAGTCCGGGCTCCATAGGGTGGAACGCCAGGTAACGCCTGGGGGGTGCGAGCCTACGGAAAGTGCAGCAGAGAGTAGACCGCCGATGGCTCCTTTTTTGGGAGTACAGGTAAGGGTGAAAGGGTGCGGTAAGAGCGCACCGCGCGGCTGGTAACAGTCCGCGGCATGGTAAACCCCGTTCGGAGCAAGACCAAATAGGCCCTCTATAGGTGTGACCCGCACTGAGGGCGGGTAGGTCGCTTGAGGTGTCTGGTGACAGGCATCCCAGATGAATGATTGTCCTCGACAGAACCCGGCTTACAGGCCAGCTCAACAATTTCAAAAGCCCGGCATTTGCCGGGCTTTTTTATTTGCCTGATGTGGTGGTCCCGGCTCCGGTAGCCCTCTTTGTATTCGCCTATTTCTTCTCGTTTAATTTCGGCTAAAGCCTCTTCTTGGTGCAAAAAAATTGATTAACTATTAAGGGGGCGATCGTGCCAGATAGTGCTGTTCCGACTAGTTTCAATGTGCCAATATGCGCCACTTCTCTGGAGGCCGCGATTTTACAAGGGGTTATGGGGACTTTGGGGTCGAATTCCTTGACTTTGTGTCGGCCAGTTTTATAGTGTCGAGAGTGGGAAAAAGTGGAAAATCGTGGAAATTTGTGGTTTATTCGCGATAAGTAAGTGGGTGTTCACACCGCCAGGTTAAAGTCGAACATCTTTCTCCATTGACCCGCCATACGGGAGTGAGTCGCGAGAGGCGCGATCTCCAAAGCGAGAACCACTAAACGTGTATTTGGGCAGCCATGCAATCAATATGGACGCCAAGGGGCGTCTGGCAATACCGGCACGCGTCCGCGATAGGCTGTTGGATGAGTGTGCGGGGTACTTGGTGGTGACTGCCCATACAGAGGAACGCTGTTTGTTGGTGTATCCGTCGCCCCAGTGGCAGCAAATTCTCCCGAAGATTGAAGCATTGCCCAGCTTTAACAAAGTGGCTCGGCGCGCTCAGCGCCTGCTGATCGGGTATGCCTGTGAGCTGCAGGTGGATGGCAATGGCAGGGTATTGATTCCGCCAACTCTGCGTGAGTACGCGGGGCTGGAAAAGAAATTGATGTTAGTGGGGCAGGGGAAAAAGCTGGAGCTCTGGAGTGAGGAGCGCTGGATGTCCTGGCTCGATGATAGTGAAGACGAAGAGGGTATGCCTGAGGAAATGGCATCCCTCTCTTTATAAGGGGAGTACCGGGTGTCTCAAGAATTGCATCGCAGTGTGTTGTTACGCGAGGCCGTAGACGCTCTGGTGACTGAGCCGGATGGGTTTTATATCGACGGCACCTTTGGCCGGGGTGGGCATAGCGCCTCAATCCTTGAGCATTTGGGGCCCAATGGCCAGTTGGTAGGGGTGGATAAAGATCCCCAGGCTGTTGAATTTGCAGAGCAGCGGTTTTCCGGTGAATCCCGTTTTTCCATTTGGCATGGGTCTTTTGCCGATATGGATAAGGCTGCCGGGCAAGCTGCCGGTAAGGTCAGTGGAATATTGCTCGATCTAGGAGTGTCTTCGCCGCAACTGGATCAGGCCGAGCGCGGTTTCAGTTTTATGCAGGATGGCCCCCTGGATATGCGTATGGATACCAGTCGGGGTATCAGTGCAGCGGAGTGGGTCAACACTGAGGCTGAGGCCGAAATGGCCCGGGTGTTTAAAGAGTACGGCGAGGAGCGTTTTGCCCGTCGAATGGCTGCTGCCATTGTAAAGCGCCGGCTGGAAAAACCATTTGAGCGCACCCTCGATTTTGCCGAGGTTGTGAAAGAGGCGAATCCGGCTTGGGAAAAAGGTAAACATCCTGCTACCCGAGTCTTTCAGGCTATTCGTATCCATATTAATGGCGAGTTGGATGATCTGCAGAGCGTATTGGATAAATCCCTGCAGTTGCTGGCACCGGGTGGGCGCCTGGTGATTATCAGTTTCCACTCTCTTGAAGACCGAATGGTGAAGCGTTTTATTCGGGAAAAAGAGCGCGGTCCCCAGTTGCCTCGTGGCCTTCCGGTTATGGATAGTCAGATAGCCAAGTCACTGCGCTCGGTGGGCAAGGCAGTGAAAGCCAACACGGTTGAAGTGGATGAAAATCAGCGGTCCCGCAGTGCAGTAATGCGGGTGGCAGAAAAGCTGGCGGGAAGCTGAGTTTATGTCTGGCAAGGCTCTACTTGGAGTGGGGGTAATGTGGATAGCGGTAATACTGTCGTCGCTATCTGTTATTCATACCACCCAACAAAGCCGAGAGTTAACTGCTGAGCTCGGTAAGGCACAAAAAGCCCACGATGAATTGCGCTATGAGCAGGAGCGTCTCCTTTTGGAGAAAAGTGCCTGGTCTGCCTATAGCCGGGTCGAACAGGTCGCTCGAGAAAAATTAAAAATGCATATGCCAGCACCTTCGGAACAGGTATTGGTAGTGGCGGATTAAGTTTTAACCGCCTTGGATGAAGACGTAAGTACCCCACTGCTTGCCCGGTGGGGTTTCTGCGTTTGGGGGCTTTGGCCTTTAAATAATTATAAAGAATTTTGCGTTAATTGAGTTTTGGAGTTCAGGTCCTGGAGAGTGGCATGCTCAGCCGGGATGCAAAATAAATAGATAACGCCAACTGGGAAAACATGGGCGCAGTCAAAAAAAAGGATATTCAGCCGGGTATAGCCCGCTGGCGCTTTGCGCTGGTGGCGGTCCTGCTGTGCCTGCTCGCTCTTACCCTTGTGTTCCACTTGGCCAAACTGCAGGTAGTGCCTGCTGCTGAGCGCGGATATCGTTTCCTGCAAGACCAGGGCCGGGCCCGCACCTTACGCACCGAAGAAATTGCTGCCTATCGGGGCTCAATAGTCGATCGAAACGGTGAGCTCCTCGCTGTCAGTACACCGGTACACAGCCTGTGGGCCAATCCCAAGCTGTTGAGTGAAATAAGCGATGAGAATTTAGTGCGCCTGGCTCGCGCGCTGGATTTACCGTCTTCCAAACTGGGCACGCGCCTGAAGAAATACCGCAATAAAGAATTTATGTACCTGCGCCGACACCTGTCTCCAGAAGAGGCTGAGAAAGTGCTGGACCTGGCTATTACAGGTGTTTTCAGTAAAAAAGAGTATCGGCGCTTCTATCCTGCTGGGGAGGTTGTAGCCCAACTTCTCGGTTTTACCAATATCGATGATCGCGGCCAGGAAGGAATGGAATTGGCCTACGACGATTGGTTGTCCGGACAGCCGGGATCACGTCAGGTAATTAAAGATCTGAAAGGGCGCACGGTAAGGGATTTGGCAATTCGTCAAGAAGCGCAACCGGGCAGGGATCTGCGTTTGTCTATCGATATGCGCCTGCAATATTTGGCCTACCGGGAATTAAAGCGGGCGGTGTCGGAAAACGGCGCCGCTTCCGGCTTTATGGTGATTCTCGATACTCACAGTGGCGATGTGTTGGCCATGGCCAACCAGCCTTCATTTAATCCCAATGACCGCAAAGGGGTTAAATCGGCGGCTATGCGCAACCGTGCGCTGATCGACCAGTTTGAGCCGGGTTCTACAGTGAAACCCTTAACGGTATTGGCGGCTTTGGAAACCGGGCGCTACACCCCAAGAACAGAAATAAACACCAGCCCTGGATATATTCGCGTTCCGGGAAAAACCCTGGTGGACCCGGTTAATTACGGAAAAATAGACCTCACCAAGATTATTACCAAGTCGAGCCAGGTGGGAATTACAAAAATTGCTCTCGATTTGGAACCAAATTCTCTGCGGGGACTCTTTTATCGCTTGGGTCTGGGCGAGGCAGTGGGCAGCGGCTTCCCCGGTGAAGCACAGGGGATCTTGCCCAGTCGCAGCCGCTGGCACCCAATCGAGCGGGCTAATTTCGCCTTCGGCTACGGTTTAACAGTTAACGCTGTGCAACTGGCACAAGCCTACAGCGTACTGGCGAATGAAGGGGTTAAGCGTCCTGTTTCCCTGGTTTTATCCGGTGACAAAGTTCTGGGCGAGCCTGAGCAGGTTATTGAGCAGTCCTTGGCTGGGCAGGTTACTGCGATGTTGGAGACGGTGATTGGTGCTAAGGGTACCGGACGCCTTGCCGCTGTAGAAGGTTATCGTGTCGCCGGCAAGACCGGTACTGTGCACAAAGTTGGCAGTAGTGGCTATGCGGATAATCGCTATCGCTCAGTATTTGCGGGCTTTATCCCCGCTGATAATCCGCGCCTTGCCGCGGTAGTTGTTATTGATGATCCCAGTCATGCCAAATATTACGGTGGTGAAGTTGCTGCGCCGGTATTCGGTGCGGTGATGACTGGTGCTATGCGCCTGTTGCAGGTTCCGCCGGAAAAAATTGAATCGGCGGAAGGGCAATTGGCCGCGCAGTTAAGCGAGAGGGGTTCAAAATCGTGAGTCAGCGCGAACAACATTCTGTTTCTATCAAAGAATTAGTGCCGGGATACGCCGGTATTCCCGATATTTCTGTCACTGGTATTGCCCTGGATAGCCGCAAGATAAAAGCGGGCGATGCATTTATGGCCTTGCGCGGTTCTGTGGTCGATGGTCGGGAATATATCGATGCGGCAATTACTGCAGGTGCTGCGGTAGTGCTTGCCGACGGCGACAAGTTGGAATGTAAAAGCCGTGGTGATATCCAGGTGGTCAGTGTTCCCGGTCTGGCAAAGCGGGTAGGGGAAATTGCCGCGCGCTTCCACGGTAATCCCAGTGGTGAAATGCACTTGGTTGGAGTGACTGGCACTAACGGTAAAACCACTTGCGCCTATTTGACTTCCCAATTACTGGCTCGCCACTTTGGCAGTGCAGCATTGATAGGCACCATCGGCAATGGTGTCTGGAAAGATAACCAAATCGAATTGCAGGAAACGGGTTTAACAACGCCTGACCCGGTGAGTTTACAAGCGGACTTTGCAAATTATCGCGATAGTGGCGTTGCCGCTGCCGCAATGGAAGTTTCTTCGCATTCCCTTTCTCAGGGACGTGTGCATGGGCTGATTTTTGATACGGCAATTTTTACCAATTTGAGCCGCGATCATTTGGATTATCACGGCAATATGGCCGCTTACGGCGCAGCCAAAGAGAAACTTTTCGGACTGCCTAAATTGAAGCGAGGAATCATTAACCTGGATGATCCGTTTGGCGCCCAGTTGGCAGAGCGCTGCAAATTGCGTGGCCTGCGCGTTATTACTTATGGGCTGCAGGCGGGTGATTTATATGTTGCTGATCTGCGTCGCCATGAGCGCGGTTTTTCTGTAAAGCTTAATTCCCCCTGGGGCAGCGGTGAGCTGCACGCACCCTTAATCGGCGATTTCAATATTCACAATGCCTTGGCTGTGGTAGCTGCTGCAGCGGCAGAGGGCATGCCTTTTGAAGATATTCTTGCCGCTTTCCCCACTATCAAAGCGGTGCCGGGGCGTATGGAACGTGTCCTGGTTGAGGGTTCCGATGATGTGGGTGTATTGGTGGATTATGCCCATACACCAGATGCTCTTCGCGCTGCTTTAGCAGCAGCGCGCCCATACTGTCGCGGTAATTTGTGGTGTGTTTTTGGTTGTGGCGGCGACCGGGATACGGGTAAGCGCGCGGCGATGGGGCGTATTGCCTCCGAGATGGCGGACCGTGCCATTGTGACTAGCGATAATCCGCGTAGCGAGGAACCGCAAAAAATTATCGACGATATTCTCGAAGGGGCTGCCAGTAATATCGAAGTTGAAATTGATCGCGCGACAGCGATATCTCAGGCGGTATCTGCAGCCCAACCGGGGGATATTGTATTGATCGCCGGTAAAGGGCATGAGGATTACCAAATTATCGGCAGTGAAAAAATTCACTTCTGCGATCGTGAGCAAGCTGCTGCAGCTCTCAAAGCCCGCGTGGAAGAATCGGGCCAGTCAAGTGAAGGCAAGGAGAGCCAAGGTGATTAATCCCCTTACGTTGCAGCAACTGCAGAGCCGTTTTGGTGGTGAGTTAATCAATGGCTCTGTGGAGTTTGAACTGGTTTGTACGGATACCCGCAAGCTGGACCCCAAATCTTTATTTGTTGCTCTGGTTGGCGAAAATTTTGATGCTCACGACTTTGTCGGTGAGCTGGATGGCCAGGTATTGGGGTTGGTCGTCGATCGTGAAGTGCCCAGTTGCAGTTTACCGCAGTGGCGTGTTGAAGATACGACGGTCGCATTAGGACAAATTGGCTTACTGTGCCGTGAGCAGTTTGACGGTCCGGTTGTGGCGATCACAGGGTCCTGCGGAAAAACCACCGTTAAGGAGATGCTGTCTGCAATTTTTTCCCAGAGCCATACACCCTGTGTAACTGAGGGAAACCTGAACAACCAGTTCGGTTTGCCTATGACTTTGTTTGGGCTGACAGTGCAACACGATGTGTTGATTCTCGAAATGGGAGCTAACGGCCCTGACGATATTGGCTACCTGTGTAGTATCGGCAAGCCGCAGGTGACGGCGGTAAATAACGTAATGCCAGCGCATGTCGAGGGCTTTGGCTCTGTTGATGCTATCGCAAAAGCCAAGGGCCAAATTTATACCAGTTTGGATGTATCGGCGACGGCGGTGATCAATACCGATGATGGCTATGCGAATTACTGGTTGGAGAATATGCCCGAAGGGGTAAAGACTCTGGGTATTGGCTTATCGAATGAGTGTGCTATCCATGCGGATAATATTGTATTGAACCCTAACGGTTGCCCCTCATTTGACTTGGTAATTGAAGGCGTTGCCCACCCTGTTAGCCTGAAATTGCTTGGTGAGCACAACGTTCACAACGCTCTCGTTGCTGCTGGATGTGCTTTTGCTGCGGGAATACCTGCGGTGGAAATAATCAGCGGACTTAACACGGTGACGGGGGTTGCTGGGCGCTTGCAGGAGCAGGCAGGTATAGCCGGTGCAACCGTTATCGATGACAGTTACAACGCGAACCCGGGCTCAGTAGGTGCGGCCATTGAATTGCTGTCACAGCGTTCAGGTAAAAAAATTCTGGTGCTGGGGGATATGGCCGAGTTGGGGCCGGACGCGGAGGAAATGCATAGAAGCGTTGGAGCTTTGGCACGAGAGCGGGGCTTAGATGCGCTGTTTACCTTGGGGCCGCTGGGTACTGCCGCCAGCATGGCCTTTTCTGCGGGGAGGCAAGAGTCGCTGCGCAATTATCGCGAGAGAGAACCCCTGGTTACTGCTCTCACTCAACAATTGGATGAACAAACCACAGTTTTGGTTAAAGGATCACGCAGCGCCCGTATGGAATTGGTAGCGCAGGCACTGCTTGGCAATAGCAGAGGGGAGAAGTAATGCTGCTTTGGCTAGCGGAGCTATTACAACAACATGTCAGCGGATTTTCGGTATTTAACTACCTGACAGTGCGCGCAATTCTTGCTGCTTTGACGGCTCTGGGTATTTCATTACTTGTGGGTCCGCGCATGATTCACTGGTTGAACCATTTACAGGTGGGGCAGGCTGTTCGCGATGATGGTCCACAAAGCCATTTGAGTAAATCTGGTACCCCAACTATGGGCGGCACCTTGATTCTCGCCTCAATTTTTGCCTCAGCCCTACTCTGGTCTGACCTCAGCAATCGTTACGTGTGGGTTACTTTATTAGTTACCTTTGTTTTCGGTGCTGTGGGCTTCGTGGATGACTATAAAAAAGTCGTTTATAAAAATCCCCGTGGCCTTATTGCTCGCTGGAAATATTTCTGGCAATCCGTTGCCGGGTTGGGTGCAGCTATTTATCTGTATATGAGTGCTTCAAGCCCGGCAGAGACCCAGTTTTTTGTCCCGTTTTTTAAAGATGTTGCGATAAATCTGGGACCGGTATCTTTTATATTGTTGACCTATTTTGTCGTTGTTGGCTCCAGTAATGCGGTTAACCTGACTGATGGCCTCGATGGCTTGGCGATTATGCCTACTGTGATGGTGGGTGGAGCACTTGGGGTGATTGCTTATTTATCCGGCCATATGGAATTTGCTGATTACCTGCATATTCCCGCAATTCCAGGAGCTGGGGAATTGGCGGTGTTCTGCGCTGCCCTCGGTGGTGCCGGACTTGGGTTCTTATGGTTTAACACTTATCCGGCCCAGGTGTTTATGGGGGATGTGGGCGCTCTGGCACTGGGGGCGGCGCTGGGAATTATTGCGGTAATTACCCGTCATGAAATTATTCTGTTCATCATGGGCGGTGTGTTTGTGATGGAAACGGTTTCCGTAATTTTGCAGGTGGCATCCTTTAAATTAACGGGGAAGAGAATTTTTCGCATGGCGCCTCTCCACCACCACTTTGAGTTAAAAGGGTGGCCGGAGCCTCGAGTCATTGTGCGCTTTTGGATTATTACCGTCATTCTGGTCTTGGCTGGTTTGGCAACGCTGAAAATTCGATAAATAGATAAATGAGCCTGATCGCGACTTCTTCACAGCAGAAAGTGGTAATAGGTCTTGGCGCTACCGGAAAGTCGGTGGTGCGCTACCTGCTGCGTCACGGCCATACGCCGGTCGTGGCAGACAGTCGCGATAACCCGCCGGGGCTCGAAGCTTTTCGTCAGGAGTTCCCTGAGGTTGCGGTGGAAACAGGTCCATTGCGCCCGGGGACAATACTCGCCGCGAGCTTGATTATTGCCAGCCCCGGAGTAGCGCTTGCTGAACCCGTATTGCAGCAGGCGATTGCTGATGGGATTCCTGTGGTTGGGGATATTGAGTTATTTGCCCAGGCCCTGACTCGGATGCAATCGACAGCGAAGCTCGCCGCGATTACCGGTTCCAACGGAAAGAGTACAGTGACCACACTCCTGGGGGATATGGTTGAAGAGGCAGGGCTGACAGTTGGTGTGGGCGGCAATATTGGTGTGCCGGTGCTGGATTTACTTGAGAAACCTCTGCCGGACATCTTTGTTTTGGAGCTTTCCAGTTTTCAATTGGAAACCACCTATTCGCTGGCGCCTACCGTAGCCACCATTTTAAATATGAGCGCGGACCATATGGACCGCTACCCCAGTATGGTGGAGTACCACCGGGCCAAGCAGCGCATTTATCGCGGAGCGGATCAGTTCGTGATAAATCGCGCGGACCCCTTATCCCAGGGGCCTCTTTCCCGAGAGAGACGGGAGTGGAGTTTTGGGCTTGATCAGCCGGATCTCAATCAGTTTGGCCTGCGCTTGCATGAGGGGCAGACCTGGTTGGCTCGAGGCACAGAAGTTTTAATGCCTGTGGCCGATTTGGCTATGGTGGGTAAGCATAATATTGCCAATGGTTTGGCAGCCCTGGCAATGGGTTATGCACTGGGCCTACCCACTGAGGCGATGCTAAAAGTTTTACGCAGCTTTCGCGGGCTGAAACATCGCTGTGAGCGCGTGGCTGATTTTGAAGGCGTTGTTTATGTTAACGATTCAAAAGGCACCAATGTAGGAGCAACCCAGGCGGCATTGGATGGCTTGGCTACGGCAACCAGTAAAATAGTGCTTATTGCTGGAGGGGATGGCAAGGGTGCTGATTTTGCTCCCTTACGAAAAAGTGCAGGAGCACTCCGGGCCCTGGTTTGTATCGGTGTGGATGGAGAGAAAATAGCCGGTGTCTTTGATGGCCTGTGCGAGATTCGCAGGGCTAGCACAATGGCAGAGGCCGTCGCTGAGGCCAGACAATTAGCCAATGGCGGTGACTATGTATTGTTATCACCGGCATGTGCCAGCTTTGATATGTATAAGAATTTTGAAGCCCGCGGTGATGATTTTCGCCAGGCCGTTTTGGAATTAGGCGATACCGCTGGAGGCTCCCAGTGAGTGCCCAGGTAATCAAGGCTCAAGGTAGTGAATGGCAGGATGGGCTGCTGCTACTCAGTGTTCTGGTTCTGGCTAGCATTGGTGTGGTGATGGTTGCTTCAGCATCTATCGCCTTTGCTACGGATATTTATGGTGACCCCTGGTATTTCCTCAGGCGTCATTTGGCTTTTTTGATGGTTGGCGGATTAGCTGGATTTGTCGTTAGTCAGATTCCCCTGTCAATTTGGTCGCGACTGTCCTGGCCATTATTACTGTTTGCTTGCCTGCTATTGATCGCAGTGCTTGTGCCGGGGATTGGGCGGGAGGTGAACGGTAGCCGGCGTTGGCTGGTATTTGCAGGCATAACTGTGCAACCCGCGGAAGTGGCTAAGTTCTGTCTGCTAGTTTTTTTTGCCAGTTTTTTAACACGTCGAAATAAGCAACTACGCCATTGGACCAGCTTTATGGTGCCAGTGGTGATTCTCGCAACGGTTGCTCTGTTACTGCTTTTACAGCCGGACTTCGGTTCGGTGGTTGTAATTTCAGGCACCGTGCTGGCAATGGTTTTTTTGGCGGGAGCGCGTCTTCCCCATACTTTTTTATTGGTAGCTGCGGCTGCGAGTGGACTGGCGCTAATGGCACTGATGAGCCCCTATCGCTTACAGCGATTGCTGACGTTTCTGGATCCTTGGGGGGATCAGTTTGCCAGTGGCTACCAACTTACCCAGTCCCTGATTGCATTTGGTCGCGGAGAGTGGTTTGGAGTTGGTTTGGGCAATAGTGTGCAGAAACTGTTTTACCTGCCTGAGGCCCATACGGATTTTATTTTCGCCATTCTGGCAGAGGAATGGGGAATGTTGGGTGGCGTAGTGCTGGTAGGGCTTTTTGTTGTTCTCACCTACTCACTGCTCCGCCTGGTAAAAGAGGCCTTGGTGCAGGAGAAATTTTTCGCTGCACTTCTGGCTTTTGGTATGGCAGTGCTATTGGCAGGACAAGCTTTCGTGAATATGGGCGTTGCTTCAGGCCTGTTGCCGACTAAAGGGCTAACGCTGCCATTTGTCAGCTCTGGTGGCAGCAGCCTGATTGTATGTTGTGCATTACTTGGCTTGGCGATGCGGATTCGGGCTGAACTAAAAGAGCCTGCTGAAAACGGAAGCGGGGGGCTTGAGCTTTTGCGTCAGCTGCCAATATTCCATTCAACCAAGTCCAGTGTGAAGGGCAGCAACGGAGAAACGGTTTGATGCCTGAAGTAAATAAGCGTTTTTCTGGAAAGAAGTTTTTGCTGATGGCCGGTGGTACCGGCGGTCATGTGTTCCCAGCGTTGGCTGTGGCTAAAGCGTTGCAAGAGCAGGGAGCTGTTGTCGAGTGGTTAGGTACTGCCCGTGGGATTGAATCCCGATTAATACCTGCGGCAAATATTCCTTTGCACTGCATTAAAGTGGAGGGTATTCGGGGGAAGGGAAAGTTGGCCTTACTTAAAGCCCCGTTGCAAATTTTGCGGGCAATTGCTCAGGCCAGGACAGTTGTTAAGCAGGTACAACCTGATGCAGTACTCGGCTTTGGTGGCTTTGCGACCGGCCCAGGGGGCGTTGCAGCCCGTCTCAGGGGGATACCGTTGATTATTCACGAGCAAAATGCTGTTGCCGGAACGACAAACCGCTTGTTAGCGCGGATTTCCAGCCAGGTGCTTGAAGCATTTCCCAGTGGGTTACCCGGTGCCAGGCAGGTGGGTAATCCAGTGCGCAAAGAAATTGCAGAATTGCCTGAGCCAGAAACACGAATTGGCAGCCAGTCGTCTCTGCGCCTTTTGGTATTGGGCGGTAGTCTCGGTGCTGTAGCAATTAATGAACTGGTTCCTAAGGCAATCGCATTGCTGAAACCCTCCCTGCGCCCGGTAGTGGTCCACCAGGCTGGAGAGCGCCACCTTCAGGCTGCCAAAGACGCCTATAAAGAGGCGGCAGTAGAAGCTGAGGTGGTCCCTTTTATTGCGGATATGGCTGAGGCCTACCGCTCTGCGGACCTGATTATTTGCCGTTCCGGGGCTTTGACTGTTTCTGAAATTTCAGCGGCGGGAGTCGGTGCAATCATGGTGCCTTTCCCCTTTGCAATTGATGATCATCAAACGCGTAATGGCGAGTGGTTGCAAAATGCTGGCGGAGCGATTGTTATGCAGCAGCGGGAAATGGACGAGCAGAAGTTATCCGGCTTGTTACAAAGCCTGTTAGAGGATCGTCAGAAACTATTGCAAATGGCGACCTCCGCGCGGCGCGCGGCAAAAACTGATGCGACTGAGCAAGTAGTTAACGCTTGCAGAGAAGAGCTGGCCTCGGTCAGGTAACACAGAATAAGTGGACGAAGGTTAAAGTAATGTCTTCAGTGCGGACAAACGAAGATAAAAGTTATGCGGTACCGGCCATGCGCCGTATCCGCCGTATCCACTTTATTGGGATCGGTGGTGCCGGTATGAGTGGCATTGCAGAAGTATTGCAGAACCAGGGCTACGAAGTCTCAGGTTCTGACCTGCGTGAATCTGCGGTTACTGATAGATTGCGCAAATTGGGTGTTAAGGTCCAAATCGGGCACAGCGAGGAAAATGTTCGCGGCGTTGATGTTGTGGTTAATTCCTCTGCCGTACATGGTGATAACCCGGAGCTGGTTGAAGCGAGAGAAAAGAGAATCCCTATTGTACGCCGTGCCGAAATGCTCGGTGAATTAATGCGCTATCGCTATGGCATTGCTGTGGCAGGAACCCACGGAAAGACCACCACGACCAGCTTAATCGCCTCAATCTTTGCGGCAGACAAAAAAGATCCGACCTTTGTTATCGGTGGCCTGGTCAACGCTGCAGGTGCCAATGCTGCCTTGGGCGAAAGTCGTTATTTAGTGGCTGAAGCTGATGAGAGCGATGCGTCTTTTATTCATTTACAGCCGATGGTGACGGTGATTACCAATATCGATGCAGACCATATGGAAACTTATGGTGGAGACTTCGAAAAGGTAAAGCAGATCTTTATTGATTTTGTTCACAACCTGCCGTTTTACGGTTTGGCGGTAGTTTGCGGGGATGACGCCAATGTTCAGGAAGTTATTCCCAAGTTTTCCCGCCCGGTTCTGACCTATGGATTTGATGAGGGTAATGACTACCGTATCGTTGAAGTAAAGCAGGAACCACTGCGCAGTCATTTCACGGTACAGAGACCCAAGGGTGATCTATTGCAGGTTTCTGTGAATACGCCGGGTATTCACAATGTTCTCAATGCGACTGCAGCAATTGCTGTAGCTAGTGATGAAGGCGTTAGTGATGAAGCAATTCGCCAAGGCCTGATAGGCTTCCAGGGCGTTGGTCGTCGATTCCAGATCTACGGTGATTATGCCGTTAGCGATGATACCGAAGCTGATAAGGTGATGTTGGTAGATGACTACGGCCACCACCCACGTGAGGTAGCTGCTACTGTAAAGACAGTTCGAGATGGCTGGCCGGATCGTCGCTTGGTAATGATTTATCAGCCCCACCGTTATACCCGTACGCGGGACTTGTTTGAAGACTTTGTCCAGGTCCTCTCTGAGGTGGATAAGTTAATTTTGCTGGATGTATACAGTGCGGGTGAAGCGCCAATTGCTGGTGCCGATGGCAGAACGCTTGCGCGAAGTTTACGCAACAGGGGACAGGTAGATCCGATTTTTATGGAAACCATCGATCAGGTTCCCCCGGTATTAGCTGATCTGTTGGAGCCAGGTGATATTGTCCTGACCCAGGGAGCTGGCAACGTCGGAGCACTTTCGCAAAGGTTGGCTGATTGGCGCTTGGGCGAGCGCAGCGGCGAGGGCTAAGTAGCTAGTGAAAGGAGCTGGAACGAAATCAGCCGGGAGAAAAAAAAAGACAGCTCGCGGAGCGAGCCCTCTTGGAACCGATGATCACGAGAAGCTTCGTCTGAACTGGAAGCGGTGTTTTTTTTTATTGGTGATGTTCGCAGGCTTTAGTGCTTTGCTCTATGGTGCAGTTTGGTTATGGCGATGGGTGCCATCGGTTGAGTTGAGTAATGTTGATGCCCTGGAGCAAGTTGAAGTACGCGGGGCTTTTAATGCGGTAACTGAAGAAGAGTTAAGAAAGGTGCTTCTTCCTCACTTGAAAGCGGGCTTTTTTTCAGCGGACATTCAGGCGATGCAGCAGACATTACTGTCTAACCCCTGGATTACTTCCGCCTCGGTGAGTAGGCGTTGGCCGAAGGGCGTTGAGGTTGATATCACTGAAGCGCAACCTCTCGCCACCTGGGGTAAAGATAAATTGTTGGTAGCGAGTGGGGATCTGCTGCCGCGTCCGTCACATATGGGGGTTCAGTCCCTGCCCGAACTTGCTGGGGATGAAGAATTGGTAGAGCGGATTATGCTGCAATACCGCGCGCTTGCGGGGTTACTTACCACGCGGGATATGGAGGTTAAACGGTTGTCATTTGATGACCTAAGTGGTTGGCATCTGGAGTTAGTGTCGGGAATTGAATTAAAACTTGGCCATGATGCTTTATTGGAGCGGGTACACCGTTTTCTGTATTTGAGTCGGGGTGTACTGGCGCCGCACTTGCAAAAAGTTGTCAGCGTCGATACTCGCTACAGCAATGCGGTAGCGGTTCAGTGGAAAGACGAAGAAAAGTAAACATCGAGGCAGCCCGGGTGGCTGTTTTATAGATAAAAGTTTAAAAGCGAATGCTGTGTTCTGGTCCGATAGCAGAACCTGAAACAGAATGCAGCTCAGCGAGGTTGGCACGAAAATGACACAGGTATCCGATCAGCGCATGATTGTTGGACTGGATATAGGCACCTCTAAAGTAGTCGCTATTGTCGGTGAAGCTTCCGGTGATGGGGAACTTAATATTGTCGGTATCGGCTCTCATCGTTCCACTGGAATGAAAAAGGGCGTAGTGGTTAATATTGAATCAACCGTGCAATCTATACAGCGCGCTGTGGAAGAAGCTGAGTTGATGGCGGGTTGTGAAATTCACTCTGTGTACGCAGGGATTGCGGGAAGTCACATTCGCAGCTTGAACTCTCACGGTATAGTTGCGATTAAGGATCGAGAGGTTACCCAGCAGGATCTCGATCGTGTTATTGATGCTGCCAGGGCTGTCGCTATTCCTGCGGACCAGAAGATTTTGCACACGCTTCCGCAGGAATACCTGATTGATAATCAGGAAGGGGTAAAAGAACCTCTCGGAATGTCTGGTGTTCGCCTCGAAGCGAAGGTCCATTTGGTTAGCGGTGCAGTGAATGCTGCACAGAATATTGAAAAGTGTATTCGTCGATGTGGCCTGGAAGTAGAAGATGTCATTCTTGAACAATTGGCTTCAAGTTACGCAGTACTGACCGAAGATGAAAAAGAGTTGGGAGTGTGCATGGTAGATATTGGTGGGGGAACTACCGATATTGCTGTGTTTACTGGTGGATCTATTCGGCATACCGGTGTGATACCGATTGCTGGAGACCAGGTTACCAATGATATTGCCATGGCTTTGCGCACACCGACACCGCACGCAGAAGATTTGAAAATCAAATATGCGTGCGCGTTGGCAAAACTCGCTCGTGAAGGTGAGACCATTAAGGTACCGAGCGTTGGTGATCGCGCGCCTAGGGATTTATCCCGACAGGCATTGGCCGAGGTCGTCGAGCCGCGCTACGACGAATTGTTTACATTAGTACAGGCGGAGTTACGTCGCAGCGGCTTCGAAGATTTGTGTGCGGCGGGTGTAGTACTTACCGGCGGCTCTTCAAAAATGGAGGGCGCGGTTGAACTGGCTGAGGAAATTTTTCATATGCCGGTTCGCCTAGCAGTGCCTCAGGGTATTGCAGGTTTGACGGACATCGTCAGCAACCCAATTTATTCCACTGGAGTTGGATTATTGATGTATGCGATGCAGCAGGAAGAGGCTCGAGAGGGCAAAATACAGCCTGTGCGCAACGATAATCAGTGGTGGGACAAGGTAAAGCACTGGTTTCGCGGTAATTTGTAATAGAGTGCAACCAGATTTAGCCATCCGGTGAAGGATTTTTTTTAGGCATGGCTGTAAAATTCGACATGAGCAAGAAAGGGGAACAGCAATGTTCGAACTAGTTGATAGCGTACAGGATAAGCCTGTCATCAAGGTGATTGGTGTCGGCGGCGGTGGTGGTAATGCTGTTAAGCATATGATCGCCAATGATGTTGAGGGTGTAGATTTTATCTGTGCAAATACAGATGCACAGGCCCTCAAAGATGTTGAGGCCCGCACTATCCTGCAACTGGGTAACACAATTACACGCGGTTTGGGCGCAGGGGCAAACCCGGATATTGGCCGTCAGTCCGCACTTGAAGATCGCGATCGCATTGCTGAGGTATTAACCGGTGCGGATATGGTATTCATCACTGCCGGTATGGGCGGTGGTACCGGTACCGGTGGTGCGCCGATTGTCGCTGAGATTGCAAAAGAACTGGGCATCCTTACCGTTGCGGTAGTTACTCGCCCATTTAAGATCGAAGGGCGCAAACGCACAGTTGTAGCTGAAGAGGGTATCCTCGAGCTGCGTGATAAAGTTGATTCTCTGATTACTATCCCCAACGATCGTTTGCTGGAAGTACTCGGTAGCAAGATCACAATGAAATCTGCTTACAAAGAGGCAGATAACGTTTTATTGGGTGCTGTACAAGGCATTGCCGACCTGATGATTCGTCCGGGCATCATGAACGTGGACTTCGCCGATGTGCGCACCGTAATGTCTGAAATGGGCATGGCGATGATGGGGTCCGGTTCTGCCGTCGGTGAAAACCGTGCGCGCGAAGCGGCTGAGAAAGCCGTGCGAAGCCCGCTACTGGATAACGTCAACCTGGCAGGTGCTCGCGGTATCCTGGTGAATATCATCACCGGTAGCGAAGAGGCGGGCTGTCAGGAACTGACCCTGGGTGAGTACTCTGAAGTAGGTGAGATTGTCCAGGAAATCGCCTCCGATGAAGCTACTGTGGTTATCGGTACAGCGGTAGATGATAAGCTCGGTGATGAGATGCGGGTTACCGTTGTGGCCGCAGGTCTTGGCGAGGGTACTCCTGCAGCGCGTCCGGCGAAGGTGGTGGATAATACCCGCCGCCCAGAGCCTCGCGAGCCTGTTCGTGAAACCCGTGAGGTTCGCGATAGTCACAGCGCTCACGCTGGCCACAGCTCTGCGGGACTGGCAAGCCGCGAGGCTATTGATCCGCGCCCTCGTGCTGAAGCGGAGCGCCCCAAGCGCCCGGCTCCTGCCCTGAATCCCGCTGATGCGGATATGGAGTACCTGGATATTCCAGCCTTCCTGCGCCGTCAGGCAGACTAGGAAACGGTACCGCAGAGGCAGAACACCGCTCATGTCTGCCCGGCTCCGGCTGGGTATTGCCGCTGCGGTGCGGCTTTTGCTCGGGTCTACCTTGTCGAATGGGTGGGCCCTTGCCCCGTTTGTGTATATTTTAACCAGAACTGATGAGTCGCAATAACTATCTAAAATAATTAACAATTATTAACAGCGCTTGCGGAGCTTAGGATCTTAGAATGCTGTCATAGCGACATGCGTTGGCGCTGCAATCTTTGCTTGATCTATCCTCATATAGGTAGGTGGTGCACAGTTGTGGTGACCACTCGCCCAGAATTGGTATTGGCGTCGCAATTGTGCTAGTATCGATGGCTTGCTGCGCCTTAGGGGCGTAGTCCACCGACGGGGAAAAGATAGTTTCATGATCAAACAGCGCACGCTTAAGAATGCTATTCGCGCCACTGGCGTAGGTCTGCACACTGGCAAGAAAGTTGTACTTACCCTTAAACCAGCGCCCGTAGACACCGGTATCGTGTTCCGTAGAACCGATTTGGACCCGGTAGTTGAAATCGAGGCTCGTGCGGAAAATGTCGGCGACACTCTCCTTTCAACCACCCTGGAAAAGGGTGATGTTCGCATTGCTACGGTAGAGCACCTGCTCTCGGCAATGGCGGGCCTTGGCATTGATAACGCGGTCGTCGAGTTATCCGCGCAAGAAGTGCCCATTATGGATGGCAGTGCCGGCCCATTTGTATTTCTAATTCAATCTGCAGGTATCCAAGAGCAAGCAGCTCCGAAGAAATTCCTGCGAATCAAGAAGCCAGTAACTGTAGAGGATGGCGATAAGGTTGCCAGCTTCCTGCCTTTTAATGGCTTTAAAGTATCCTTCACAATCGACTTTGACCACCCGGTTTTCCAGGGGCGTAACCTGAGTTCATCCGTGGATTTCTCCAGCACCTCCTTTGTGAAGGAAGTGAGTCGCGCCCGTACCTTTGGCT
Source organism: Microbulbifer maximicatervae (SeqCode) (assembly GCF_052467225.1). Taxonomy (NCBI): domain Bacteria; kingdom Pseudomonadati; phylum Pseudomonadota; class Gammaproteobacteria; order Cellvibrionales; family Microbulbiferaceae; genus Microbulbifer; species Microbulbifer maximicatervae (SeqCode). Next base: position 1,796,830 of record NZ_CP174303.1, read on the forward strand.
TTATGCATGAGATCGAGTACTTGCGCTCCAAGGGCCTGGTTCAGGGCGGTTCCGTTGATAACGCAATTGTGATTGACCAATACCGTATTCTGAATGAAGGCGGGTTGCGTTATGAAGACGAATTTGTGAAACATAAAATTCTGGATGCGATTGGCGATCTCTATCTTCTGGGGACCAGCCTGATTGGTGAGTTCAAGGCCTTTAAGTCTGGCCATGCGCTGAACAATAAATCCCTTCGCAACCTGATGGCTCAGGAGGATGCTTGGGAAATGGTCACCTTTGAAGGTGAGCAGGAAGAAGCACCGATCTCCTATATTAAGCCTATTTTGGCAGTTTGATACTTTCGCAAGAAGCCGGCATTATAGTGCCGGCTTTTTTGTATGATTGTTTCACAGAGAAAGCCTATAGATTTTTGGTATCCTTATCGGTTTGGCACCTCGGCTTGTGAGCTGGGGACTAACGAAAATTAAAAATGTCGAACTTCTCACAGCTCCTATGAAAGTAATCTTGGTTAATGAGCGCGGTGCGACTCGCAGCTTTAATTTTGGCAGTTTGAGCAAAGCCCTGTTGGGGTTGTGCTTGCTGAGCCTCCCTGTGGGTGCATTTCTGCTGGGGGCGAATTTACCGGTTACTAAAACTGACCTATTTGATTCCCGAACGGCCAAGGCCTGGAGTCGCGCACTGCGCAAACAGCAGGAAGAAATTGCTGAAGCCGATAGAGAGGCGCGGGAGCAGCTGGCAGCTCTTACCGTTAAGCTTGCAGAGTTGCAGGCGCGTTTAACTCGCCTTGATGCACTGGGTGAGCGTTTAACCTCTGTTGCCAATCTCGATGAAGGAGAGTTTGAGTTTGGCAGTGCACCTGCTATCGGTGGGCCGGAAGACCCCGGAATCGCAGGTGCATCGGAGTTGCCGTATCAGCCACCGGAATTCCTGGATGTTATTGGAGATCTCTCTCATCAGATTGAAGATCGCCAAATGCAGCTGAACACTCTCGAATCCCTGATGGCGAACCTCAAACTTGAGGATGAGCAGTTTTTGGCAGGTCGCCCGATCAGCAAGGGGTGGATGTCTTCCCGTTATGGTTATCGCACCGATCCATTCACTGGCCGTAGGACCTGGCACAAGGGGGTGGATTTTGCTGGCAAGATGGGCTCCGATGTTGTTTCAGTAGCCGCAGGTGTTGTCACTTGGGCTGATGAGCGCCATGGTTATGGTCAGTTGGTAGAAATTAATCACGGCAATGGTTATTCAACCCGCTATGGGCACAATAGTGAGTTGAAAGTGGGATTGGGTGACGTGGTCAAGAGGGGGCAGACTATTGCCCTGATGGGTTCCAGTGGCCGTTCTACCGGGCCCCATGTTCACTTTGAGATATATAAGAACAACCGCACGGTTGATCCAGCTAGCTATATCCGCCGCACAGGCAGATAAGAACTATCCTTCCTTTACGCGTAATTGTTGGTAGCTTGGCATAAGAGTTGCCAGCGCTTGCGCCTTCCTGTTTACTTGCACCCCTCGCATAAAGGAGCGTCGGTGCATCGATCTGCCCGATATTAGCGCCGACAGCGCAAATAAGATAAGTGGTTTCTAGATAATGATTGGCAAACTGATTAAATCGGTCTTTGGTTCAAAAAATGACCGCGAGCTGAAGCGCATGCGACGCGTCGTGGGAAAGATCAACGCTTTGGAAGAGGATTTCCAGAAGCTTGACGATGCAGGCCTGCGGGCTAAAACGGATGAGTTTAGGCAGCGACTCGCTGACGGGGAAAAGCTCGATCAAATTCTGCCTGAGGCGTTTGCTGCAGTGCGTGAAGCGGGTCGTCGGGCCATGGGCATGCGCCACTTCGATGTTCAGCTGATCGGTGGGATGACCCTGCATGAAGGGCGTATTGCAGAAATGCGTACCGGTGAAGGTAAAACCCTGGTTGCAACCCTGCCGGCCTATCTGAATGCACTTGAAGGTAAGGGCGTTCATATTGTTACGGTGAACGATTACCTCGCTTCGCGGGATGCCAATTGGATGCGCCCGGTGTATGAATTCCTGGGTATGACAGTGGGAGTTATTGTTTCCCAGCAGCCACCGGAAGAAAAGAAAGCGGCCTATGAGGCTGACATTACTTACGGCACTAATAACGAATTCGGTTTTGATTACCTGCGTGACAACATGGTGTTGCGCAAAGAGGACCGTACCCAACGCCCTCAGAACTTCGCTATTGTCGATGAGGTGGATTCCATCCTGATCGATGAGGCGCGTACTCCGCTAATCATTTCTGGAGCCGCCGAAGACTCGTCCCACCTTTATATGGCAATGAATAAGTTGGTTCCCCAGCTGGAGCGTGCCGAAGAAGGTGGGGAGGGGCACTACACCGTTGATGAAAAGACTCGCCAGGTTGAGCTGACGGAACAGGGCCACTTGTTGATCGAAGACCTGTTGTCACGCAGCGGGTTGATGAAGGAAGACCAGTCCCTTTACGCCCCTGGGAACCTGGGCCTGTTGCACCACGTGCACGCCGCCCTGCGCGCGCATGTACTGTTTAATCGCGATGTGGATTACATCGTGCAGAACGGCCAGGTGGTGTTAATTGATGAGCACACCGGCCGGACCATGCCGGGTCGCCGTCTCTCCGAAGGCCTGCACCAGGCGCTGGAAGCAAAAGAGAGTGTGCAGATTCAGAGTGAGAGCCAGACCCTCGCTTCTACAACATTCCAGAACCTGTTCCGCTTCTACCCCAAACTTGCGGGAATGACCGGTACAGCGGATACAGAAGCGTTTGAATTCCAGCAAATTTATGGCCTGGACGTGGTGGTGATCCCCACCAATAAGCAAATTCAACGTGAAGATCTCAATGACCTGGTTTACCTGAGCCAGGAAGAGAAGATGGAAGCGATTATTGAGGATGTGAAGCACTGTCGCGAAAAGCAGGCTCCAATCCTTGTAGGTACCGCTTCTATCGAAACCTCTGAAGAAATGTCCCGTAAGTTGCAAAAGGCGGGCATTAAGCACCAGGTTCTCAACGCGAAATACCACGAGCGCGAAGCACAGATTATCGCCCAGGCGGGTCGCCCGGGTGCAGTGACTATCGCTACCAATATGGCTGGTCGCGGTACCGACATTGTTCTCGGTGGTAACTGGGAAGCTGAAGCGACGGCCTTGGGTCAGGAAAAAGATCGCGAACTGACTGAAGCGGAACTCGCACAAGTCAAGGAAGATTGGAAGAAGCGTCACGAGCAGGTAATCGCTGCGGGCGGTCTGCATATTATCGGTACTGAGCGCCATGAATCCCGCCGTATTGATAACCAGCTGCGAGGTCGTGCAGGTCGTCAGGGTGACCCGGGTGTTACTCGTTTCTACTTATCTCTGGAAGATAACCTTATGCGCATCTTCGCCTCTGACCGGGTGAAGAATTTTATGCAGATGCTGGGTATGGAGCGCGGTGAGGCGATTGAGCACCGCATGGTTTCCAACGCTATCGAAAAAGCCCAGCGCCGTGTTGAAGGTCGTAACTTTGATATTCGCAAACAGTTGTTGGAATACGATGACGTGGCCAATGACCAGCGTCAGGTGATTTACGGCCAGCGCAATGAGCTGCTGGAAGCTGAGAGTATCAGCGATACGATCTCCGCCATTCGTGAAGATGTGGTTGACGGCATTGTCTCCGGCTCTATTCCCCCCCAGAGTGTAGAAGAACAGTGGGATATTCCAGCCCTGGAGCAGCAGCTCTCTGGCGAATTGGGTATCCAGTTGCCGGTTCAGCAGTGGCTCGATGAAGATCGCACTCTGCACGAAGAGAGCCTGCGGAAAAAGATTACTGTCGCCGCGCAGGAAGCCTATGCTGCAAAAGTTTCCCGCATTGGTGAATCTTCCGGTGATGCCAATCTGATGCCGACTATCGAGCGTCAGATTATGCTGCAAGTATTGGATCAGTTGTGGAAGGAGCACCTTTCCAGCATGGACCACTTGCGTGCGGGTATTGGTTTGCGGGCTTACGCCAACAAAAACCCTAAGCAGGAATTCAAGCGCGAGTCTTTCCATCTGTTCCAGAGCATGCTGGAGAACCTCAAGCATGAAGTGGTGCGTATTCTTGCTCACGTAGAGCCGATGACTCGTGAGCAAGCGGAAGAGATGGAGCAGCGTCGCCTGGAAGAGCAGCGCAGGCAGCAGCTTGAGCTGCAACACGCTCAAGCTTCGGCGCTTCCAGAAAGTGAGCCCAAGGAGCAGCAGCCGGCTACCCCGGCACCGGAGCGTCGCGGTCCTAAAGTCGGGCGCAATGATCCCTGCCCCTGTGGTTCCGGGAAAAAGTACAAGCAGTGTCACGGTAAGCTGGCTTCCTCTACCCAGAGCTAATTATTTACTGCTTGAATTCAGAAAGTGCCCCGCTTAGCGGGGTATTTTTTTAATCGGTAAAAGAATTATCTGCGGAAAAAGGTTTCCATTCCGCAGATAAGTCTATTTTTGGCTTGCCTTACTGAGGTTCGGCTTTGATAATGTCGACCGCTCATTTATTTCCGCTAATCCGTTTGGGTGGACCGGGGTCTAGGTTTGCCTGCGCTGTGATAGCCCAAAGTCGTTATTCTTATGCCTGAATTATCCATACCCGTTGTCGAAGGAGTTCGCCTCGCCAGTGTACCTGCCAGGGTCAAAGACTGGGAACGCAATGACCTGTTGTTGGTTGAGCTTGCTGAAGGAACTTCAGTTGCAGCCACTTTTACCCAGAATACTTTTTGTGCGGCTCCAGTAACGGTTGCTAAAGAGCATATCGCCAAAGGAGAAGTGCGAGCCCTGGTCGTTAATGCCGGCAATGCCAATGCCGCTACTGGGGTGAGGGGGCTGGCGGATGCCCGGGCTACATGTGAGGCGGTGGCAGATGCACTGAAGATTTCTGCTGAACAAGTATTGCCTTTTAGTACTGGCGTCATTGGTGAGCACTTACCGATGGAGAGGTTACTCGCTGCTATTCCGGGGTCTGCTGGACAGCTTGATCCCGCCGGATGGGAGTTGGCGGCCGAGTCCATTATGACTACGGACACCCGGCCAAAGATTGCGAGCCGCAAGTTAATGATTAATGGTGAAGAGATTGCCGTTGTCGGTATTGCCAAAGGTTCCGGCATGATCCAGCCGAATATGGCTACCATGCTCGCCTATGTCGCCACTGATGCCGGTGTAACGCAGCCCCTGCTAAATCAAATGGTGCGCGAAGTTGTCGCGGCTTCATTTAATCGAATTAGCGTAGACGGAGATACCTCGACGAATGATGCTTGTGTTTTGATGGCCACAGGTGCGCGGGGGGAGATGATCAGCAGCTCTGAGAACACTGGCTACATGGAGCTGTACAGAGCAATTTCGGAAATACATATAGAGCTGGCCCAGGCCATCGTCAGGGACGGTGAGGGGGCGACCAAGTTTGTTACCGTACAAGTGGATGGCGCGCTCAGCAGTGAAGAGGCCTTGGCAGTAGCTTTTGAAGTCGGTGATTCTCCGCTGGTGAAAACTGCACTTTATGCTTCAGACCCTAACTGGGGTCGGCTAGTTATGGCGATCGGCAATGCTATCCAAGGCGAGTTAGACACCGATAAGGTGGAGATTTTCCTCGATGATGTACAGGTGGTAAGTGCCGGTGGGCGCGCATCTGGATATCAAGAGCAGGCTGGAGAGCGGGTATTTTCAAAACCCGAATTTAAAATCCGTATAGAGCTGGGTCGCGGTGTCTGCAGTGAGCATATCTGGACCTGTGACTTCTCTCACGAGTATGTCACCATCAACGCAGAATATCGGACTTGAGGTAGTAGAGTGAGTAAGGTTGTCCATGTTGCTGTCGGTGTAGTAACCCGAGGGGATGGCAAGATCCTGATTGCCCGCCGTCCCGACCATTTGCATATGGGAGGGCGCTGGGAATTTCCCGGTGGCAAGGTGGAAGCTGGTGAGTCTGTGCAGGAGGCGCTCTATAGGGAGCTACTTGAAGAAGTGGCCATTGAAGTACAGGAGTTGCAGCCGCTGGTGGAAATTCGTCACGATTACCCTGAAAAAACCGTGCTGCTGGATACCTGGCAGGTAACGCGGTTTAGGGGTGAGGCCCTCGGGCGAGAGCAGCAGGAAATCAAGTGGGTATCTGCTGGGGAGCTGGACAACTTCCACTTCCCCGACGCCAATCAAGCGATTATTGAAGCGGTAAAAGGGAGTTTCTCCTAAGCTTCATCTTGAACAGCTGCTTGCAGGCAGCTGTTCAAGTGAGTTGGATGGCCTTAATGGCGGGGCTTGTTCGGGTCCAGGTCATCACTCAGCACATCGTCATACACTGACTCCCCGGGAATCTTGTGTCCCTCACTAGCCCATTCGCCGAGATCAATCAGCTTGCAACGTTCGCTACAAAAAGGTTTGAAGGGAAACTTATCGCTCCACTCAATGGGCTTTTTGCAGGTAGGGCAGTTGAGTGTCGGCGTTACGCTGGATTTAGGCATAAGTTAGCTTGGGCTCTAAAGTGATCTGAATCGGAATTGTACTCTAATTAACTTAGCCCGATTGTTTCAACCGGACAATCCGTAAGTACTCCCGATGGAGCTGCTCTACTTGATCTTTGAGTGAAGCTAAGTCATTAGCGTTATCCAGCACATCATCCGCCTTCTCTAGTCTTTGCTCCCTTGTCAGTTGGGCCGTCATGATTTTGCGAATCTGTTCCTGCTGGCTGTTATCGCGCGCGCTGGCGCGCTCAAGCTGCAAAGCCTCGGGTAGATCGACTACACAAATCCTGTTAACGAGCTCATATTGGCCTGACTCAATCAGGAGGGGGGACTCCAATATTGCGTAGGGCCCCTGGCTTCCGTTCAGTGAGGAGGTTATCTCCTCTCTTATCAGTGGGTGTAATAGACTTTCCAGCCATTGCCGTTCGCCTGGGTCGTCAAATATTAGTGTGCGCAGTTTGCTCCGGTTTAATTCGCCACTTTCCAGTAAGACATCGGTCCCGAAGTGTCGGGCTATCTGTTCCAGAGCGGGCTTTCCCGGTTGTACCACAACCCTTGCCGCCCAGTCTGCATCTACTACATTAATGCCCAGGTCACGGAAATACCCAGCGGCTGCTGACTTTCCGCTACCGATCCCGCCGGTTAAACCTACGGTAAACAATGGCTGCCCTCCCCAAGAATAAATAAGGTTGCGGTATAAATAAAAACCCCGGCCAGATAGCTGGCGGGGGTCATAGTAAAGCAAATAGTAGGAGAGTAGTGAGTTGGTCGTTTAGCTACTAAGACCAGAGATATTAAAATACCAGCTCATGATTTGATCACCCCAAAGCATAGCGATCCAGCCCGCTCCGGCAAGGTAGGGGCCAAAAGCGATGGGCAAGTTGCGATCCCGCCCTACGGCAATGCTCCAGGAAATTCCTGCAATAGCTCCCACGACAGCGGAAAGCAGGATGACCATCGGCAGTATTTGCCAGCCAAACCAAGCGCCGATAGCTGCCAGGATTTTAAAGTCACCGGCCCCCATACCTTCTTTGCCGGTAACAATCTTAAAGATGTGGAACACTAGCCAAAGTGACAGATAGCCGGCGATAGCACCGATTACTGCATCCTGCAGAGAAGCAAACGCTCCCCAAATATTGATTAGCAAGCCGGTCCAGAGTAATGGCAGAGTAATGCTGTCTGGGAGTAGTTGCTTGTCAAAATCGATACCGGTTAAGGCGACCAGGGTCCAGGTAAAAAAGCATCCAGCCAGTGCTTGCCAAGTGAAGCCCAGCTTCCAGACAACAACAGCGGTCAGAATGCCGGTAATCAGTTCTACCATTGGGTAGCGCTTGGAAATAGCGGTGCCGCAGGAGCCGCATTTACCCTTAAGAAGTAGGTAGCTAATAACGGGGATGTTTTGCCAGGCCTTGATCTCCACTTGGCACTTGGGGCAGTGGGAGTGAGGCAGCACTAGGTTAAAAGGCTGATCTAACTCTTGCTGTTCGGTAGTAGAGGGGTTTGTATTAAAGTAACTATAGAAATCCCGCTTATATTCTCGCTCCATCATCACTGGGAGGCGCAAGATAACAACATTAAGAAAGCTGCCTACGATAAGGCCTAAAATAAAAGCGCCGCATAGCAGCAGCGCAGGATAAGGAAGTAATAAATCTGGCATTGGTTAGACAACTTGTCCGAGCTGGAAGATTGGAAGGTACATGGCAACCATAAGCCCGCCAACCAAAATGCCGAGCACGGCCATAATCATGGGTTCTAGTAGAGCGGTAAGATTGTCTACCATATTGTCGACAGCCTCTTCGTAGTAGTCAGCGGCTTTGCCTAGCATTTCATCTAAAGCGCCAGACTCCTCACCAATAGCCGTCATTTGTACGAGCATGGTTGGAAAGAGGCCAGATGATCGAAGGGCGGCGTTGAGTGGAATCCCGGTTGCGACAGAGTCTCTTATTTTAAGTGTTGCTTCAGTGTAAATCGTATTTCCGGTGGCGCCAGCAACGGATTTTAGGGCGTCGATTAGGGGCACGCCCGCAGCAAAGGTTGTGGCAAGTGTTCTGGCGAAACGGGCAGAAATCGAGTTATAGGTAATCTGCCCTATGATTGGCACTTTGAGTATAAGGCGATCAAAGAAGTCTGCCACTTTTTTGTTGCGCTTCTTCAGCTCAAGCGTTCCGCCAATGGAGGCAACAGTAATGATTAGGGCGATAATCCAGTTTGCCTGCATCCACTCGGACATGCCTACGACCAGTTGAGTAAAGGCGGGAAGGTCTGCTCCAAAACTGGAAAAAGTTTCGGCAAACTGCGGAACAACCTTAATTAAGAGGATAGAAGTTACTACAACCGCTACTACCACAACGGCAATGGGGTAGGTCATTGCCTTTTTGATTTTTGCTTTTAGGGACTCTGTTTTCTCTTTGTAAGTGGCAATTCTATCCAGCATGGTTTCCAGTGCGCCAGACTGCTCACCGGAAGCTACGAGATTACAAAATAGCTCGTCAAAATACAGGGGATGTTTGCGTAGAGCATCAGCAAATGCTGTACCGGATGCAACATCGTCCCGGACCTTAAATATCAGCTCTTTAACTCCGAGATTGTCCAAGCCATCAGCGACAATATCAAAACTCTGAACCAGCGGGACACCAGCTTTCATCATGGTGGCCATTTGGCGTGTAAATAGGGCAATATCTGCTGGTGTTACTTTTCTACTCCCTCCACCAAAGAGGGGTTTAGGTTTTTTTTGGACCCTATTGGCAATGATCCCCTGTTTGCGTAACTGGGCCTTAACTAGAGCCGGGCTAGTGCCGCTGATCTCCCCCTGAACTTTATTTCCTTTGTTATCTATACCTTTATAGATATATGCAACTGCTGCGGCATTAGACATAGGTGCTCTTCCTGCTTTCTATCTCTTGCATGAAGTTACTAAACTTGCGAGAGCTAACTCTTTATTTTTAAAACTGATCACCGGTACAGCCAGAAGTTAAAGGTTTTTGGGGCAAGGGTAATGTTAAACATATCATGTGTTGTTTCTAGAACCTCAATTTTTCTCAGGCGAATACTGGAATCTGTGCTCTACGATTACCCTTAATCCTTAGTCACTCTGTTGGCCTCTTCCAAGCTTGTGACTCCCATTACAACTTTTCGCAGGGCTGATACCCTCAAGTTGTTGAAGCCCTCTTCACGAGCCTGGTCGGCAATCTGAATAGAATTACCTCCCTCCATTATAATTCTGGAGATGCCATCAGTGATGCGAACCACTTCATACACACCCACGCGCCCTTTGTACCCCTTAGTGCAATGCTCACAACCAACAGGTTGAAAGAGTTTCCACTCTTGCTTTGGAATGCTTACGGCTTCAAAGCCTTCGGCGGTCAGAACTTCATCGGGGAGAGTGACAGGCTTCTTGCATTCGTTACATAGTCTGCGTGCTAGGCGCTGGGCAATAATCACACTTACAGAAGTGGCGATATTAAAAGTGGGGACCCCCATATTCATCAGGCGAGTTAGGGTTTCGGGGGCTGAGTTGGTATGTAGGGTTGATAGAACTAAGTGGCCTGTCTGGGCAGCTTTAATCGCAATTTCGGCTGTTTCCAGGTCGCGAATCTCCCCCACCATTACAATGTCTGGATCTTGTCGCAGAAAGGAGCGGAGGGCTTCCGCAAAATTGAGTCCAACTTTTGCAGATACGTTAACCTGGTTTATCCCCTCCAGGTTAATTTCCACTGGATCTTCAGCAGTAGAGATATTGCGCTCCGCTGTATTGAGGATATTGAGCCCGGTATACAGTGAAACCGTTTTTCCGGAGCCTGTAGGTCCGGTAACTAATATCATCCCCTGTGGTTGGGCCAAAGCATCCATGTAGATTTTCTTTTGCTCGTCCTCATAACCCAGGGCATCAATGCCGAGCTTGGCTGAAGAGGGGTCGAGAATTCGCAAGACAATTTTCTCCCCCCAGAGGGTGGGTAAGCTATTCACGCGAAAATCAATGGCTTTGGTCTTGGACAGCTTCATTTTAATACGGCCGTCCTGAGGTACCCGCTTTTCCGAGATATCCATCTTAGACATCACTTTCAGGCGGGCAGATAGCCGAGTGGCCAACTGAATGGGAGGTTTGGCCACCTCGTGTAACACACCATCGGTCCGGAAGCGTACCCGATAGGATTTTTCGTAGGGCTCAAAGTGAATATCAGAAGCGCCGCTACGTATAGCATCCAGTAATACTTTGTTTACAAAACGTACAACTGGAGCTTCGTCACCGCCGGGCTCATCCTCATTTCTGGCATCGCTCTCGCCATTATCGATATCGAGTGCTTCCAGGTCCTCATCATCAATCCCCTCGAGACCTGCTCCCATATCGTCGCTTTGCGAGAGGTAGCTCTCAATAGCTTTGGCTAGCTTTTCAGCTTCGACCAGCACGGGGTCAGTATTGAGGCCGGTATTAAAATTGAATTCGTCCAGGGCAGATAAATTAGTGGGATCGGCGACAGCAACAAAAAGCCGGTTGCCGCGCTGATAAAGAGGTAGGGCAAAATGTTTACTGATTAGTTTTTCATCAACAATTCCCTTGGGGAGCAGCTCAAAATTGTAGCTGCTCAGCTCAAACAGGGGGGTGCCAAATGCCTGGGAGGCTATACGAGCCAGCTCGCGCCCCTTGACAAGTTTGGCCTCTACGAGGTGTTGGGCGAAGGTTTGCCCTTCTCTCTTTGCTGCTTTTAGCGCAGAGGCCGCAGTGGGCTCATCGAGTATTTGATCTGCAACCAGTCGCTTGGCTAGGCCACTGAGGGGAGGGGTTGTCATTACTTACACTGCCACTAACATTTTGTGCGTCACGTCACACATTGATTGCGCCACCCATAAAAGCTTGAGTGGAATAAGATGAAACGTGAAATATAGCGAAATAATGGACTTGAGCCAAACTTAGGCGGCTTCAGTAAGGTAAAAAGAGGTGAAGTAAAATTTGTCAGGAAAGACTGACAAAATTCGTCACAACTATACCGACTGTGTCAAGCGATATTGCCCACTCTTGTTTTCTTTGGTGAGAAAATGATGAGGTGCTCACCACTAAAACCTTTACTTCTATTTGGCTTGCCAACTTTGGCATAATCCTTGTATCGTGTTTGGCGATTTCCTCACAGGGCATACACCCTGACGGAATCATACTTTATTAAAGTCTGTATGGAGACGGTTACAATGAAAAAGCAAATGCAAAAGGGTTTTACGCTAATTGAATTGATGATCGTGGTAGCGATTATCGGTATTTTGGCTGCTGTGGCTTTGCCCGCTTACCAAGATTACACGGTACGCGCTAAGGTATCTGAAGGGATGATTATGGCTAGCTCCCTTAAGATTGGCGTTACTGATATGTTTGCTGATCGTGGTATGGGCGGTATTACCTCATACAAAGGCGTGGTCGCAGGCGATATCGATAACATTACGACTGATTTGGTAACGGCAGTAGCAATCGACGACGCTACCGGTGCGATTTCTCTGACAATGGGCGGAATTCCTCAGCTCAACGGCGGTAATGTGCTTACATTTGTACCGGAAATTGGTGGTGATCCAATTACAGATGATAACTCCACCGGTACTGTTACCTGGGATTGTAGCACTGACCTCACTACTATTGACGATAAGTTCCTGCCTGCTAACTGTCGTGAGTAATATCTAGCTTTAGATAAGTTATCTAAAAGGCGGGTTATCCCGCCTTTTTTGATGGTGTTTTTCTTTCAGGGTGGATCCCTCTTTTTGTGGTTCTTAGCGGTGTCACGAAAATATTCTTTTCCATATATTGCGGATGCAGTAGCCGTTTCAGTTAGTTAACTTTCAGTTTCACCATTATTTCGCATTCACTGGAAGTTTCTTGATTTCTGAAGAGGGTTGTAGTCAAGGCTTATTATTTTTTCGGCTACTAGCTGATGACTGATATATCTTTCCTCATCTGAAGATCGGGTGACTTGTAAACTTCCGCTTACGATTAATATATTGCCTTGTATAATCTGCGCTTTATAGATTGCTTGATAAACGCTATAAATCACTATATTGATACTGCCCGTTTCGTCTTCTAGTGTTATGAACATGACTCCCGAGGCGCTTCCAGGGCGCTGTCGGCAAGTGACGAGGCCAATCACTTCAATTTTTTCTTTCCCATAGCAATTGGCAATATCTTTTGCCTGAGTACACCGTTGAAATCTTTTTTGTTTTTTAAGTAGGGCAACGGGGTGCTGATTTAAGGTTAGGCCAGTACTTTTATAATCCCTGTAGGCCTCTTCTTTTTCTGTGCTAGTTGATATGTATTTCTGCTGCTGGTTGTTGTGATTCTGATCTAAAGAAATCCAGCTGTCCTGATGTCGATTGTGAGAGAGGCTAACAAATGCATTGGCGCCGGCCAGGCGAGAGAGTTGCTCGCTGTTAATTTTTGAGAGTTCTTGAAGTTGCGCCAATGATTCGATCTTCATTTTTTGCCTGAGTCTTAAAATATCTTGTTCGGTGATTTCCTTTAATCCTTTAATCAAGCGCATGCCCAGGCGAAGAGCCGGACTTCGAATTTGAGAATTTGGGTTTTCCTGTGGGGATGAGTTATTAAGTTCCGGGTGATGATGATCGCTGGGTGTTGTCTCGCGAGAATATGAGGAGGTATGTAGCTCCAAGTGATGCTCCCAAACGCTATAGAGCACGTCAATGGGTAGTACCTTAACCCCATGCCGCTGGGCGTCATAAACCAGTTGTGCCGGTGCATAGAAGCCCATAGGTTGGCTATTGAGTAGTCCGCAGTAGAAGGCCGCTGGGTGATGATGTTTTATCCAGGCGGAGAAGTAAGCCAAAAGCGCAAAGCTTGCAGAGTGAGATTCGGGGAAGCCATAGGAGCCGAACCCCTTCATTTGGTTGAAGAGCTGCTCAGCAAAACTATCCCTATAGCCATTGCTTTGCATTCCCCGCACAAGCTTATCCTTGAATTTATACAAGTCTCCATTTTTTCCCCAGCTGGCCATGGCTCGGCGAAGCTCATCCGCTTCACCGCCGCTAAACCCCGCTGCGACCATCGACAATTGAATAACTTGCTCTTGAAATATAGGCACACCGAGAGTGCGCTCAAGCACTGGACGTAAACTGTTATGAGGGTAGCAGACGGTCTCCAACCCCTGCTTGCGTTTCAAATAGGGGTGTACCATACCGCCTTGAATTGGTCCGGGGCGGACAATGGCGATCTCTATAGTAAGCTCATAAAAATTTCGAGGTTGTAATCTTGGTAGCATGCTCATTTGAGCGCGAGATTCAATTTGAAAGACTCCAACGGTATCGGCCTTGCACATCATTTCGTAGACCTGTGGATCTTCGGCGGGAATATCCTGCAATCGCAATTTGGGGCCGTATAGAGCAATATAATTCAGGGATTTACGCAGTGCAGTCAGCATACCCAGGGCGAGCACATCGACCTTCATTAGTTTTAAATCTTCGATATCCTCTTTGTCCCATTGGATTAGGGTGCGATCCTCCATAGCGGCATTTTCAATTGGAACCAGCTGGTGCAATGGTTGTTCTGTAATAACAAAACCGCCTACATGTTGCGATAGATGTCTTGGAAAACCATATATTTGCTGCAGTAACTGCGGGAACATTTTTCCTATTGCGCTGCTCGGATCTATTTCCACTTTTTGCATCTGCTGGGGGAAACCATCTAGAGTGTCCCACCAGGCGCGTTCAGCAATAAGTTGTTCTATTGTGGCAGCGTTGATACCAAGGGCTTTACCGATATCCCTTACGGCGCTTTTAAAGCGGTAGGTGATCTTACTAGCGGTAAGTCCAGCTCTTTCGCGGCTATATTTTGTGTAAATATACTGAATAACTTCTTCACGTCGTTCGTGCTCAAAGTCTACATCAATATCTGGGGGTTCATTGCGTTCCCGTGAGATAAACCGTTCAAATAGTAATCCAATTTTATGAGGATCTATCTCTGTGATGAATAGGCAGTAGCAAACTACTGAATTGGCTGCAGAGCCGCGGCCCTGGTATAAGATATGATTTTCCCGGGCAAACTGGACTATATCGTAAATGGTTAGAAAATAATGCTCATATTGCAGTTCTGCTATTATTGTGAGCTCTTTATTGATAATCTCATCAATTCGCTTTTCTGGGCCCTGTGGCCAGCGGGCAGCCTTTCCTATTTGAACTAGCTTCTTTAAATAGCTGCTCGCATTACTTTCTTGTGGGATAACTTCTGATGGGTATTCATAGCTGAGTTCACTCAAGCAAAAAGTACACTGTTTGGCAATGAAGTTGGTATTGTCTATTGACTCTTTGGAGTGTAACGACTGGATATCACCTAAGCTGCGAAGGTAACGTTCAGCATTTTGCTCAATACGATACCCCAGGTTATCCAGGGTACAGTTATGGTAATTTGCGTTAAGTACATCTTGTAGTGGCTTTCGGCTATAGCAGTGCATCAATACATGATTGATTGCAACCAGGGGAATATTCTCTCTTCTTGCAAGCTCAGTAATTCTATTGCACTTTAGGCTTCCCTCTGCGTGTAGGTGATTGTTGATGGCAATGTAAAGCCGTTCGCTGAAGGTTTGCTTTATTTCTTCAGGTATTTCTATCTTATTAAAATTTGGAATCCAGATGGCAATTAGGTTTTTGCATAACTCTACCAGATCACTTTGATAAGTAATGTAGCTTCCTTTTTCCGCCCTTAAGCGTGATTTTGAAATTAGCTGGCATAGCTCGCTGTAGGCAGTTTTGTCCGGAGCCAGTAGAACTATTTCTATGTTGTTATGGAGCCGGAAATAACTGCCAAAAATTAGTTTAAACTCGGGGTTTTTAGAGTCTGTAGATTTGATGGTTTCAAGTTCTTTATAGGCTCTAACGGCTCCGGAAAGAGAGCATTCATCGGTGATAGCAAGGGCTGTATATTGCAATTTGTAAGCAGTGTGGACCAATTCCTGCGGATGCGATGCCCCCTGCAGAAAAGAAAAATTGCTTTGACAAAAGAGTTCGGCGTACCTCATGCTGATTCTCTCGGCGTCTATCTGTTGATTGTGATGGGATTTGGATTTTGGTGAAGATCAGTATTAAGAAGGGGGTTTAGGCTTAGCTATAAACGCCATGTAAAAACCACTCTTCGGTTGTAAGATCCTGAAAGACCCAGTAGAACTCATCTCTTCTATTTTTTGCGATATAGTAATCCCGCCCGTGACGCCCGTGCTGCCACCAATAGCCATCAATTCGCTCAGGCCCCTGTAATAGTTGTAGCTCTCCCTGATAAAATAATTTGTGCTCGCTACTTTCCAGTTTGGTTGGATGAGCTAATAGCCAGTTGGGGTGCGGTGCTTGGATGGGCTTAATTTGCTGTCCCTTAGCGTTACTTTTAATTATCAGGGTATCTGTATTTTGCCAGGCCTGCTCTGGTAGGTAGCTTTCTTTTAGGGCAATTCCCGAGAGTGCTTGATGACCGAGGCGGGCTTTTAATTTGTCTAATAGCTGTTGATTGCGTTTATGTTGGCTGCCTTCACCAAATAAATCTTCATCCAGTGATCCCTGCTCCAAGGGGAGTAAATGCTTGCAATTTAAGCTGATGGACTGCACTGGCTGATCAAGAGTTACTCTTTCCATTTGCAGCTTGGTTAGTGCTATTAGGCGTTGAGGGTCCAACTGCGGAGTGGAGACTTCTACGGTTATTTCCTGAGATTTATTTTGGCCGAAATCCACATACCAATTTAATTGTTGTGTGAAGAGCTGGCGTCGATGCAACTGGGAGCATAATTCCCTTAGTAGGCGACCGATAGGAAATAGCAGCTGTTCGCTATTATCCAAGGGGCTGGGGAAAAATAGCTCGCTACGGAATTGTGCTGGGGGCTGATAACTACAGACTGGATCTTGGCGAGTTCCGTTCAGGCGTGCCAGGTAGTCCACAAATGGGCGACCAAAACGAGAGCCTACCTCAGAGAGTGGAATAGCGAGCAGCTGGCTTACTCGCTTGATACCACATGCGTAGAGCTTGGAAATAGTTTTGTTGTCGCAACTAAGGAGCTTGGATGGGGCAAAGCTAATCCACTGTCTCCACTGCTGAGGGCTGGGCGGAGAATCTGATTGCGCAAGCCAGTGCCGGTGTTCTGTCAGTTGGCTTAGCATATGAGCTGCACTAGGGCTGTGGCCTAGGCCCATCAGACTGTGGATTCCCATCTGTTCAAGCTCTTCACTCAGCTGCTGTATCAATGCCTTGAAGCCACCGCTGGCTTTTAGGCAGCCACTCAGTTCCAGGTAGAGGTGGGCGGGAGTGCTCTCACCATTGCTCAAAGGCCCTGCGGACTGAGGTGATACAAGTGGTGTAAAGCTGTATGCCCACTGGGCCAGTTGCTGTAACTCTTGTTGTTCCCGCTGGGAATCGCGTTGTAACAGCTGTAAGTCTGCACAGAGAGCAGACGCAGTGGCAATACTGAGCCCGGTCTCAACGCCGCATTGGGATGCCGCTGGGTTTTTATCAATCACCAACTGTTTTTCAACCACAACTTGGGGTAGAGCCTCTTCTCCTTGTTGCTGAGCGCGGGTCAGAACCTCTAACGGAAGCCTGGGGAATTGAATACAAAGCCAGAGCATGGAGCTATCCCTCGAAACCGTTCAGTGCATTGGTTGGTCCCGGCGGACCAGTTTTGCTGCTCTTGCCAAATAGAGGTTTTGGCCAGAGTTTCCGCGCAATTGCTTTGAAAGCCTTATGGCCAGCTCTCCTTCCCTGGGTGTGAGCTGTAGGCGCAAGCTCGCGGGTGAGGGGTTTGCTGATTCACACTGAGGGCGAAAGTGGAAGTGCAGGCAGTCCCCATTGCGGGCAGCGAGTTGCAGGCGACGAAGATCTTTATGGTTCAGGGATTGCCGCCCCTGCCAGCTGAGTAAGGCACCACAGCTTCCGGATTGTAGGGACTGCTCGATCGCCCAGAGAGTATCCTTGGGGCCTCGGGGGTGCAGGATCAGCAGGTTCTCAAGGCGGATACCACTGTTGGCCAATGAGGGCGCATAGGGGATATGGGGTGGATTGACCAGTATGACCATTTGCCCCCTCTGAGTGAGATCCGCCAGGGCCGGTAGTATTAAGGTGAGTTCACCGATACCCATCTGGTCCATGAGTAGCTCAGTAGTGGCCCCTCTTGGCCAGCCGTGGTTCGCTAGGAGGGCATCGAGGCTTGGATAACCACTGGCGATGCCGTTTCGCGGTCGTAGGGGTTCATTCGCTGCTTGCCAGATATCGGCTCTGGTGAGTAGCTGTGCCAGTTTCTGGTGTTTTGCCTGGCTTTCTAACTGATTGTTTTCTATGAAGTTTTCTGCGCTGCCCACGATTCCACCACTGAATTTTAGTCCGATCTGGCCACTGTCTTCGTCTTAAGCTGTATGTGTATACAGTGATACTGTTAATTTATACAGTATCTATCCAGTGGCAACAAGTGAGAATTCATTGGATAGGCACTTTTTTGCACAGCCTAAACCGGCTATGATTCCGCCTCTTTAATTGAGCACTAATTATTCTATTCAGGGGGGACGGAGTGAGTATCAAGTCCGACAAATGGATTCGCCGCATGGCAGAGCAGCACGGTATGATTGAGCCTTTTGAGGCCGGTCAGGTGCGTCATAACGATAATGGCGATCGACTCATCTCCTATGGCACCTCCAGCTATGGCTACGATGTTCGCTGTGCTCGTGAATTTAAGATTTTCACCAATGTTCACTCAGCGACAGTTGACCCCAAGACCTTCGATGAAAACAGCTTTGTGGATGTTGAAGGCGACCACTGCATTATTCCGCCAAACTCCTTTGCCCTGGCGCGTACAGTGGAGTATTTCCGTATCCCGCGCTCTGTATTGACGGTTTGCCTGGGTAAATCCACTTATGCCCGTTGCGGTATTATCGTCAATGTGACGCCACTGGAGCCGGAGTGGGAAGGTCATGTGACTTTGGAGTTCTCCAACACCACTAACTTGCCTGCGAAGATCTATGCCAACGAGGGTGTGGCACAGATGCTGTTCTTCGAATCCGATGAAGTTTGTGATGTGTCCTATGCCGATCGTGGTGGCAAATACCAGGGCCAGCGCGGCGTTACCCTGCCTCGCACCTGATCACCGGTCTTACTGCAGTACTATTTCCTACCTATGACAGAGGTTTCTACCAGCCAGCTACCTGAAAGCGTCGATGTATTGGTCATTGGCGCTGGGGCAGCTGGACTAATGTGCGCGGCTACAGCGGGCCAGCGCGGGCGCAACGTGTTGGTCCTGGACCACGCCAACAAAGTCGGAAAGAAAATCCTGATGTCTGGTGGTGGCCGTTGCAACTTTACTAATCTCTACACCAGTGCAGAGAACTTCTACAGTAATAACCCCCATTTCTGTAAGTCCGCCTTGGCTCGCTATAGCCAGTGGGACTTTATTGCATTGGTGGAAAAGCACGGGGTTGCCTATCACGAGAAAACTCTCGGTCAGCTCTTTTGCGACAATAAATCAAGGGATATTGTCGACTTGTTACTAGCGGAATGCCGTGCGGCCAAGGCACAGATCCGCACGCGCTGTAGCATTACTCAAATTCGAGCTTTGGGGCAGGGGTATAGGGTCGAAACCAGTATGGGGACGGTTACCTGTGAATCCTTGGTCGTGGCTACTGGAGGCCTTTCTATTCCCACCATGGGGGCGAGCGGGTTTGGCTATGAGATCGCTGAGCAGTTTGGGCTTGATTTAGTCCCAACTCGAGCAGCGCTAGTGCCATTCACCCAGCATAAACGGCAATTGGAGCGTCAGGGTACCTTGCCTGGAACCTCCCTTTCAGTGACTGCTTCTTGCGCTGAAGGTAGTTTCCTGGAGCAGATGCTGTTCACTCACAGGGGACTGAGTGGGCCAGCGGTTTTGCAAATTTCCAGCCACTGGCGAGAAGGTCAAACGGTAATATTTGACTTGGCTCCAGAGAAAAATCTGGCAGAGTGGTTACCGCTGCGCCGACAGCAGAGCCCGGATAGCCACTTACACAGCGTTTTGGCTGAGGTTTGGAGTAAAAAGTTAGTACAGTTTTTCCTGCAGCGAGCGCAAATTACCAGCCGCCCCCTAAAACAGTTTGGGGAGGGGGAATTACAGCAAGCTGGGGAAAAGTTACAAAGCTGGAAATTGGTACCGGCGGGCACTGAGGGTTATCGCACTGCTGAGGTAACATTAGGTGGAGTCGATACCGCACAGGTCTCTTCCCGTACTATGGAATGTAAAACCCGGCAGGGGCTTTATTTTATTGGCGAGGTTCTCGACGTAACCGGCTGGCTCGGCGGGTTCAATTTCCAATGGGCTTGGGCTTCAGGTCATGCTGCAGGAGAGGTGGCTTAATGGGAGATGTTATTCCTTTCAAAAGAAAAACCGCTTGGCAAAAGCACAAGGGCAGCACCCTGTGCAGGGAAGGTTTTCATAAATGGAAAGTGGTCACCGAGCGCAAGTTCGACGTAAAGCAGGGAAAGTTGGTTACTGAATATCGCTGTGAACGCTGTGGAAAAACGAAAATTAAACACTTGTAAATTTTCTCTCTCCAAATCCGATATTCATGGGGCAGTTCAATTAATAGTTAAGTAATTTACTCTCCCCTGTTAAGAAAATTGTCAAAACTCAGTGTCTTTAATACGGGTGATTACTGAGAAAAGATATTTTGGGGACAGCAAATAATGCAACGTTACTGTTGAGTTACGCAGTAACGTTGCATAGGTTTATATGTAAATTAAGAGGCTTGCCCTGATAGATAGTCTACTGAACTGTGCCTCTTTAGGTTCAGCACACCTTGTGTTACTTGCCATGTGATAGCCAGTGCACCGACGATAAACACCACATCACCAATAGTTCGTATCCATCTTAGAGTAACTAGCGTTCCACTTTGCATTAGGGTTTCACTGCGGGCATACCAAAGGCCTTCTGAAGCGCTCGCCATAAACTGGATAATACCGACAGGTAAAAGGCTGGTGAACAACATTAAAGCCAAACCTATATTCATCCACCAGAATGCCGTTTTCATTAATTTCTCACTAAATATAAACTGGGGGCGAATATATCTAAGAACGAGTAAACTAAAGCCCAAAGCCAAGAACCCATATACTCCAAACAATGCACCATGGGCATGTGTGGCCGTGGTATTTAAGCCCTGAAGATAATATAACGCTATCGGTGGGTTAATAGTAAAGCCAAGTACGCCTGCTCCTAACATATTCCAGAAAGCAACAGCTACAAAAAACATCAAAGGCCATTTAATTTTTACCATCCAGGGTGCACGATTTTTTAAGCTATAGTGATCCCAGGCTTCATAACCCAATAAGATAAGTGGGACCACTTCGAGCGCACTAAATGTGGCCCCTACCGCCATAACTGGTGTTGTCGTCCCTGAGAAATATAGGTGGTGAAAAGTTCCCGGTACACCCCCTAGTAGAAATAATGACGCTGATGCTAGAGAAGTCACAGTAGCCATGCGTTTAGATACAAGGCCCATATTGAAGAAGATAAATGCAAGCGCAGTTGTAGCAAAAACTTCAAAGAAACCTTCTACCCATAAGTGCACTATCCACCAGCGCCAAAACTCCATGACCGATATGTGTGTGCGCTCGCCATAAAAGAAGCCTGCACCATAAAATAATCCTATGGCAATTACGGAGGCGGCAAACAGGGCTAGCAGGTTTTTATCACCCTTTTGCTTTAATACTGGAACAATACCGCGCAGCATTAATGCCAACCATAGTACGATGCCGGCAAATTTACCGATTTGCCATAGTCTACCAAGATCTACAAATTCATATCCTTGATGGCCCAGCCAAAAGCTGAGCTCTGGTGGCAGAGTTTGTGCAATGGCTAGATAATTGCCGACAAATGATCCAATAACGACTGCTATCAATGCCCAAAACAATATATCAACACCAAGTTTTTGGAACTTAGGATCTTTACCACCGTTGATGATTGGAGCAAGAAATAGCCCGGCAGCTAAAAATCCTGTAGCTATCCAAAATAGAGCAGCCTGTATATGCCAGGTGCGTACCAGGCTGTATGGAAACCACTCCGATGTCTCTATCCCATAGAACCCTTGTCCTTCGACAGTATAGTGGGCAGTAAAACCACCTAAAAAAACTTGGAAAGTAAATAGTCCTACTATAGCTAGTAAGTATTTTCCAAGAGCTTTCTGTGAGGGAGTTAATTTGAAGGTGCTGATTGGATCTTGCTTGGGGGCAGTAGGGTGTTTGTCTTCAGTGCGTAGGAACGCCCATGCCCAAACTAGGGCGCCAATGCCGGCAATCAATAAGACCACGCTAATAATAGACCAAATAATATTTTCGCTAGTTGGCTTGTTGTCAATTAATGGTTCGTGGGGCCAATTGTTAGTGTAGGTTGCGCCACCTGGTGAACGCTCGGTTGAAGCTACCCAGGATGTCCAAAAGAAGAACTCAGTAAGTCGTTCTCGGCGATCAGCATCAGGCAGTGTAACCTCTTTCATTGCGTAATTTGCGCGGGTTGGCTGTAAAGCGGGATCCCCCCCAAAAAGTGCATTATAATATTTTGCAGTTTGCTCTATAGCTGTGACTCTTCGCTTAGACAAAGTGGCATTTCCAGATTCGCTGCTATAGGTGTTGGTTCTATAATCTAATTTAAGGTCATACAGAAGTTTGTGTTTTTCCCTTTTGGATAAAGATTCATATGGTAGGCCAAATTCCTCTTTTGCCGCTATTGATAACCAATTAATTAGCTCTCGATGTAACCAATCAGCGGTCCAGTCTGGGGCTTGGTAGGCACCATGCCCCCAAATAGATCCCAGTTGCATTCCTCCAACGGATTGCCAAGAAGTTTGACCATCTAAAATTTTATCTTTAGTGGTCAGTATTTTGCCATTTTCTGAGACAAAGGCGTCAGGTATCGGAGGTGCCTTCCGATATATTTCACTGCCAAAATATCCGAGTATTGAAAAGGTTACAGTTAAAACGCCGATCAATGTCCACCAAAGAGATTTGTAAGTTCTCATCAGAGTTATCCTTGCCAATATAAATTGGCTTTTTTAGCAATATGCTATTTAAACTATTAATCTTCGTATATCTCCCTAGGCTGCTTGTAAAACAAAACATCGTAAACATCGGGTATCTCTAATTTTTTGGAGTGGATCTATGATGCCTGATTGAGTGTTAATAGGTTTTAAGCCTGACTTTTCGCGTTCTTGCTTAGCTGCGTTGATCTCATGAGATTGGCCTCCAGTAGAGGCGTTAACTTGCAACAGAAAAAACATAAACTCTCCTTTTCCTTGTGTTGCTTGAATAAATCAAATTGAGAATGGGCTTCTCAAAATAATGTTTGGTCTTGTAAGACATTGAATTTTTAGGTGACCGATACCTTGTATTTGGGTAATGAAAAAGGGCCAATAATCGTTGTTAACCTGCCGCCCCTGGGTAGAGTTTGTGTAAGCGAATATATCGAAGTTCACTTCTTGGCCTCTTAAATTAATTAGCGGCCTTAAATTCAGGAAAGCAGCCCCTGACTTCAGAGCGCTTTCGCTCGAAATTCCTCTAATAGCTTTTGGGGCAGTCATAAATAGCACATTCGGCTGTAACCGTAGCCTAAGGGCTAGGTTGAACGAGCATTTGAGACTGAGCATTCTCTACCCCTTTATCTATACATGTATATGAGATACATCTTTTGCGTGGCAATTTACACCTAAATTCCAATGATGTAAACTAGATGCATCTTTAAATTTTCAAGGGATGAAAATTCTTGGCTTCACAATGAGGGACTTTGCCAATGAAGATCACGCAATTTACCGACTACTCTTTGCGAGTGTTGATGTACCTTGCTATACAGGATCGAGAGTTAGTAACCATCAGAGAAGTTGCTGAGCGCTACCAAATATCTAAAAACCACCTAATGAAGGTGGTACAAGAGTTGAATCTCAAAGGCTACTTGATTGCAACCCGGGGTAAGTATGGTGGCATTCGGCTAAGCCGAGCTCCTGAAGACATTAATGTTGGAGAGCTAGTTCGATTATTGGAGCAAGATACCGTGTTAGTAGAATGCTTTGGGACAAATAATCAATGTGTCATAACTCCTGCGTGTAGGTTGAAGAAAATGTTCGCCGAGGCTATGGAAAGTTTTTTTATTTGTTTGGAGCAATACACCTTGGAAGACCTAGTATCCGGCCCGAGTCAGACTGACCTTATCAATATACTAGCTTTTCCTGCGAAAATTGAGAGGGCGCAGCAAGGTCCCTAGGTTAGGCTTATCTTATATTTGCTTGAGGGAGAAAAAGTACAGTTTTCCATTCAAAGCCTGGAAGATTCATACTCTAGGGCCTTTATTACATAAGGGGCTTTGTATCCCGCCAGATGAAAAGCCTATCTTCAATTTCCTCTCACCCTATATCAGGTAGCCACTCAATGCACGTTGGTCTGAGGGGGGGATTGGGAATGCTTCTTGGAGTAGGGAAATACTCAGCACAAATTTATTGCTTCTGCTCAAGCGTAATGCCTTTATCTGGGAGATGGTTGCTGAATATCGTTATGAGTGCCGTAGTAAAACGAAAGCGAGGATTGTGCCAATTTTGTCTTATAGGAACCAGTTTAATTGGGAGTCGGCTTCCCTGCCTGCCTCAGTAGTGCGAGTATCGAAGTACAATGACACCCGCACTATACTGATTAGCAACTAAAAATAAGCAGCGAATTAATAACGATAGTAGCGACCGCGATAACGATAGTAATCCCTGCGCTTTCTTTCCCTATCATAAAGGTAGCCTGCACCGGCACCAATAACCGCACCTGCGGCAGTGCCACCGGGGCGTCCGCCACTAATCAAGGCACCTGTTACTGCGCCTATACCGACGCCGGTGCCGACCCGGCGGTCGGTATCACTCATATTGGCGCAGCCCGTACCTCCAAGGCTTGCAGTCAATACTGCGGCCAAGCTGAGATATTTGATAGCTTTGATACGCATAGACACCTCTGTTACTGGAAGGTTGAGGTATAAAGAATCGGCGCAGGCCGACTATTTCGGAGCCAGTGTAGAGTCCGCATGCACTGGCAACAAATCCAAATTGGGAGTTTCATTCCCTTTTTTTGTCGATATTTAGGTGGTTGTTAAGGTGTTTGAAAAACAAGACTTGGTAGAACTGGCTCGACTCAAAATGCCATTTGGAAAATACTCGGGCCGGGTTTTAATAGATTTGCCTGAGGAGTACCTGCTTTGGTTCGCAAAAAAGGGGTTTCCAGAGGGGCGTCTAGGACAGTTGATGGCATTAGCCTTAGAGATAAAAGTAGAGGGATTGCAGGGGCTTATTGATCCACTGCGCTGACCTTTTAGCTGGTTTTCCCAGTATTGCAATCACCTTGGTCGGTTTGCTCTGCGGGACTTTGACATTAATATAGTAATGCCTAGGTGTGCTTTGCGGAGCGAAGCCCAAGAAAAAGCGGGCCGTAATGGAGACTGGACTGACCCGGAAATAGGCCCACAGCGGGTAACCACTGGTCTGAATGATTTCAGCGAGGTAGTAGCGGGAGTAGAGCCAGTCAGCTTAAAAGAGGGAGCGGTCGAAACGAATTCGGCCGCCACTCTTTTAAATTATATTAAACTAAGTTCTCACCGACTAATATCCGCCGGCAATATTTTGTGAGAGAGTTGCCCGACTCGAAAGTCGGACGCAGCTATCTACTAACTAACTGATCAGAGTGGGATTCGGATAACAACACCACCCATAGTGTGGCCCAGCTCAAAGTCAGTGCGCGGGCTGTCTACGTGATCGTTGTGACAGCTCACACAAGCAGGTGAAACACCTACATCCGCATATACTGCAGTGAAGTACTCGGTATCACCTAGTTTTTCGCGGCCGTAAAAGTTTTTCCCTGGGTTGTCGATTACGTACTGCAAGCCCTCTTTTTCCATCTCAGTGCGCGGTTTGTTTTGCTTATTGATTGGCCACAGAGAGAGCAGGGCATAGTTAAAGCCAGACTCATTTTCGGCAACACGCTCAGCTCCCATACGCATCATCTGCGCGGGGAGTGGTAGCAATTTCTTATCTTGCCAGTGCTCATCAGCGTCAAGGATTTTCTCCTCGTTCTGCAGGCGGTTTACAACCTTGTTGGTGTAGTTGGCCCTGTCTGCCTCGATAACGGCAAAGATGGCATCCGCCATTCGCTCCGGAGCAACTCCCTGGTTTTTCTCACAGCCGGTGAGCAGTGCCAGTCCAGCGATAATACAAGCGGCAATACGCATATTTTCCCCTCCTATTGGGATTGATTTTGCTTGTTTTTGCTTTTGGTAATCCTTGCAATACGCTCGCGGATCAGCTCGAAGGTTTCATGCTTTTCTGCGGGTTTATGCTTGAAATTATTGTTAATCAGAGTTTTGTCAGCCAGGGCAGCAAGGGAGAATTCGGCTCCATGGCAGCTCAGGCAAACGGGCATCATTTTTTCATTGGGGCGAAGGTTATGATTTTGATTATGGTTAACTACAACCTGTTCGCCATGGGTTTCCCGTGGTAAATGGCAGCTGGCACAGCTTACGCCACCCTCTGGGTTTGAATTCCAGGTATCGAAGTGAGGGGACTCTTTGTAAGAGAGACTGTGCTCATCACTGTGACAACCCAGGCAAGCCTCTACAGCGGCAAATTGCAGATTTACTTCATGGGGCCCGTGACAACTGACACAGCTCAATTCATCCGTTGCGCTGGTATTCATGGGAAGGCGGGCTTGTTGCGGGGAGATGGCGCCGACCTGCTGGATAAAGCCCTCTTCCAGCTTGTTGGACATGCGCATTCCATGTTTTCCTTGAGTAAAGGATTCTTTTTGATCGCTGTGGCAACTAGCACATTGCTCGACAATCTCAACGCTACTGAATTGCATTTGCCCATCGACGTGACAACTGCTGCAGTTTACCTCTGTTTGTGCGTGAATACTCTGTGCCCAGACCGTTGCGATTTCTGCAGTCTGGCTAGAACTGTTAATGTCCGCCTCGCTAACTTTTAAAGGGGCTTTATTTGAATGCTCATTTAGCCAGGACTGAACTGCTGTACGAGCGGGAAGTTTTGCAGTTTCCAATAGATCAGGTTGATCAACATGGGCGATAAGGAAGTCTTCATAGAGGGAACCATTATCGTGATAGTTGTGGCAGCCCGCACTCGCGCAGGTTTCAAATCCCAGATCTTTGTGGCTACTGCGCTCGTCGGCAATATCGCTGTGGCAGTGAAAGCAAAAGTCGCCCGCCAGGGTTACGCCCATCTCTCCGGTGATCTGTGGCTTGTGCTCAGTGTGACAACTTACACATAACCGGGCGTCAAGAGTCTCCAGAAGCACGGCATTGCGAGGGTCTAGAAATTTCTGCCGGGGGTGTGAGTCGTCTACAAGCTCCAGTTCTTCCGCATGGCAATTCAGGCAAGCTTGCTGAACAGCATCCTCACCGGCAAAGCCATCGGTATGGCAGGAGGTACAAGCCAGCTCAATTTGATGGTGACCGTGCGTGGCATCTCCACTGATAAATAGAGATTTATCGTCAACGTTAAGGTTGTATGCCACCGCAGAGCCGATAGCCAGCGTTAGCAATACACCGTAATGCCAGAATTTAAATTGATATGATTTCATCTAGAAGTAATAAACCGCAAAAATATGGTAGGCGAGAAGGACTGGTAAGGCCCAGAGCAGGGCATAGTGAACTCGAGACCACCATTTTCGGTGTTCGCGAAGTTTCAGGTCAGTCCAATGGTGGTTTCGCGCCATAAAAACGCCAACGAGAGAACCAGTTGCGGTTGCAGTTAGAAACACCAGCATCAATGCCAAGTTCAGGTTTTCACCAAGGCGGAAGCCTGAATGTACAGCGAGTGCAATTAGAGCGATTAAACCCGTAACGCTGTGTGCATAGCGCCAGTGATCGACATGCCCAAGGCTAAGTTTATTCCAGCGTTTCCTGATACTGAGAGCGGCAGTAAACAGGCACATAGCAAGAATGGTATAGCCCGTAACCTGCTTCCAAAAATTGTCGTACCAGAGCTTTTCCCAAAAAAGTGCAGTCTGTACTGAGGAGGAAACTGGAGCTGGCGGCATCAGGAAAGCCAGGGCTATCAGGATTAATGACAGAACAGAAGTTATCAATATCCCCTTGGAGTGTCGCATTACCAAGTTGGGAGCTGGCACATCCAGAAGCTCAGCCATTAGCGGGCGGCAACTACCGCAAACAGACCCGGCTGTTGTCGCTTGTTGCAATTCGTTTAAATTGCGCTTCCCAGCGGAAATAGCCTTGCATAATTCCCCTTTGGTGACAGAGTTGCACTGGCAGACCAGATAACTATCGGGAAAATCTTTAATGCTATTGCCGCTTTTTTTGGCAAAAACTCGCCCTTCGCTTTCAAAGTCTTTCAGTGTGCGCAGAGAGATTTTTTGCTCCTGTGCTACGGTCTGGCGTAATTCATTGGCTTCATCCCAGCTGCCAATATAAATGGC
The DNA here is from genome assembly GCF_052467225.1 of Microbulbifer maximicatervae (SeqCode). Lineage (NCBI taxonomy): Bacteria > Pseudomonadati > Pseudomonadota > Gammaproteobacteria > Cellvibrionales > Microbulbiferaceae > Microbulbifer > Microbulbifer maximicatervae (SeqCode). The sequence continues at coordinate 1,824,719 of NZ_CP174303.1, forward strand.
CCCAACGATGTATTCGCCTTTGATAAATAAGCGTCTATAGATCCCCTTAAAGCGATTGCGATAGACATGGCTCTCAACGCCCTCTTGCTGATTGAGGTTTTCCGGGGTTACCTCTCCCATTATTCCGCAGGGAATATGGGCAATTTTCAGCTGAATATCGGTATAAGTGCCGGAGTAGGGCTGCGAGAGAGATTTACCGCTATGGTTGCGACGAATATGTGAGCAGCAGCTTTCAGCTTGTTCATAGCCCGGTCGGACCAATTGGTAGACTTTCTTGTCAAACTCAGCGCACTCGCCTACGGCGTAAATATCCGGGTCGGAAGTTTGCATCCATTCATTGACTACGATTCCGCGTTTAGTTGAAAGTCCGCTCTGTTCGGCCAGGCTAATTTCCGGCTTAATCCCTGTGCACAACACGATAGCGTCGACGGGAATTTTTTCGCCACTTTCAAAAGTGAGTAGGCGCTTGCTATCGCTCTCTTCAATGGATGTTAGGGAGTCCGAAATTTTTAACTCTACACCCAGTGCAGTGAGTGCGGACTTTAGGAACTCCTCTCCTTCTTCACCCAGGAGCCCGCTGAGTAAGTGTCCTCTGGATTGTAAAGTGATGTTGTTTTTAGGTGTTTTTAACGCGGTTGCAGCTTCAAGGCCCAGAGCACCAGCACCGATAACACAGATGTCTGCATTCTGCTCCCTTAGCTCAAGTAAATCATTGGTGTTACGCAGACTTCGAAAAGGGTAAACACCAGGCAGGTCCGCACCCGGAATCTTCGGAATAATAGGATTTGATCCAGTCGCTATTATTAGTTTGGAATAAGGCTGTATATTCCCTGCAGCATCGGTGACTGTTTTTTGGGAGCGATCGATAGAGACTATTTCACGGTCAATATATTCTGCCAGGCGGTGGTCACTTTGACTGAGAATAGGGTTATCAAGCTCCTCCAACTCTACATGGCTTGATAGATATTGAGAAAGTTTAACCCGGTTGTAGGGAGACTCTGTTTCTGCCCCATAGATAACAATTTGAGCTTCATCACAGAATTCTAATAATTTTTGTGCGCAACGCACGCCCACCGGACCAGTACCGATAATTACATAAATTGGGTAGCTGTTATCATTAGTGTGGATGCCGCTTGGTAATTGCTCGACAAGTGTGTCGTCTAGCTCAGTCATACCTCCCCCCGACTGCTTTGATTTTCTATTAGTCTTTGTATTTTTAATTTGTCTGCCAGATGGCTTGCTAATTTTCTTAGACTAATATCCCACTCTTTAGTGTTTTTTTGAATTCTAATCCCTATATGTTTAAACAAAATTAAATAAACGTCTAGTGCCGATTAGAGCATGACGATAGAGAATTGGGTGTAAAGTAAGGTCAGGTCGGAAAATAAGGCTGGATTTAACTGGCGTGCACAGTTTTTTTGAGGGCTAAATGTATCTTGCCCAAATTCGGTGCTTATATTTAATTTGATTGTGAAAAATTGGCGGGGTGAGGGGAGTGCTTTCCAGTTACTTTGTGACCGCTGAGCGGCCAAAAAATATGCGGCCCCGTCCTTGTGGGCTGCGGACTGTAAAATAGTATGCCTATTGTAAAGATTTGTTTCTTGTCGGCATTCCTAGGTTAAATATCTCACTACTCCTGATAAAAAAACTAAACGTTGCTTTTAGGAGGGTTGGTAAAGGACGTAGAGTTCTTTTTCTTCTAGGGCAGTACGGCGAGTTAGCGCTTCACCGATTTTCTGATAATCCATTTTGAAATCGCGAACCATTTCAGGAGTGAAGGCTTCGTGGTTATAGCGTTTGCAAAATTGCACAACAGCATTTGCAATTTCATTCATATCGGTGCGGAAATCTTTAACTACTTGCAGTGTGTGGGCATCGCCAGCCAGTGCTTGCTCCAGGTATACGTAAAAACGTACATTTTCTTTGATTAGATGGGCCTGGAAGCCAGATTTAAATTGGGTCAGTAGCTGCGACAACTGGCGGTAGTTCTGCTTCTCATAACCCTCTGACCACATGCGCTGAAAAATACTGATCAGGGTGCGGTGATCGTCTTCAAGGGCTTTGATTAGAGTGGGATCGTAAGAGATTGTGCGGGCACCTTTAGCTCCTGCATAAGAGCTGCGAGTATATTTTTCCTCAAGATCCGCCGCGTCTGCTGTTTTGTTACTTCGGAACATTCCAGAAATAAAACTAAGCATGAATTTAGTCTCAGTAAATTTAAAGGTTTGTTATTAGGTCTGATAGCGCCGCGAAGTTGGGGGTAACTTAAAGAAAGCAAAGCTGTTTGGGTCCCGGCGGGCGTGGCGGATTTTACATTGGATGACAGTTGGTTTAACTGTTATGGAAGGGGCGAGTAAAGCAAAATTTCCAAAATGGGACTTGTGTCACACTTCAGATCTTTGCTTTTTAATTTTTATCGAAATGTAGTTGATTATCGCCAGTAGAATCAAAATAAATTCAAATATTCAATTAATAAAAAACCCGGCATAGCCGGGTTTTTTTGATTGCTTGAGCTTAGCGCTGCTCGAGCGGTACATAATCGCGCTGCGGGTAGCCGGTATACAGCTGGCGAGGACGACCAATTTTGTACGGATTGGAAATCATTTCATTCCAGTGTGCAATCCAGCCTGAAGTACGGCCGGTGGCAAAAATTACGGTGAACATATCGGTGGGGATACCGATAGCCTTCATAATAATGCCGGAGTAGAAATCTACATTCGGGTAGAGTTTCTTCTCTACGAAGTAATCGTCCTCAAGGGCGATTTTCTCCAGCTTCTTGGCGATCTTCAGCAGGGGATCATTTTCTGCACCCATAGCACCCAGAACTTCATCACAGATGCCCTGCATTACGCGGGAGCGGGGATCGAAGTTCTTGTAGACGCGGTGACCAAAGCCCATCAGGCGGAAGGGGTCATTCTTATCCTTGGCGCGCTTCACGAATTCGTCGATACGGCTTTCGTCGCCAATTTCCTGCAGCATGTTCAATACCGCTTCGTTGGCACCGCCGTGAGCGGGCCCCCACAAAGTGGCAATGCCGGAAGAGATACAGGCGAACGGGTTGGCGCCAGAAGAGCCAGCCAGGCGAACAGTGGAGGTAGACGCATTCTGCTCGTGGTCTGCGTGCAGCAGGAAGATGATGTCCATTGCCTTGGCGACAACCGGGTCTATCTTGCTGGGCTCGCAGGGGTTGCCAAACATCATGTGCAGGAAGTTCTCGGAATAGCTGCGGCTATTGTCCGGGTACATGAAGGGCATGCCCTGGGAGTGCTTGTAGCACATCGCTGCCAGGGTTGGCATCTTGGCAATCAGGCGGTGGGCGGAAATCTCGCGGTGCTCCGGATTGGTGATATCCAGGGAGTCGTGATAGAAGGAAGCGAGGGCACCGACTACGCCACACATCATCGCCATTGGGTGGGCATCGTAACGGAAGCCTTTAAAGAAGCTCACCAGGGATTCGTGAACCATGGTGTGAGACATAATGGTGTCTACATACTTCTTCTTTTCTTCTGCGTTGGGCAGTTCGCCATTCATCAGCAGGTAGCAGGTTTCCAGGTAATCGGATTTTTCTGCCAGTTGCTCGATGGGGTAGCCGCGGTGCAGCAGTTGGCCCTTGCCGCCATCAATAAAGGTGATCTTGGAATCACATGAGGCGGTAGATACGAAGCCCGGGTCGTAAGTAAATAAGCCTTTACTGGTCAGACCGCCGACATCAATAACATCGGGGCCGAGGGTGCCGGAGCGAACTGGCATCTCAAGGGCGCCGTCGATACCATCGACTGTGAGGTGCGCTTTTTTATCGGACATTGCGGACTCCTAAAAATGTTCTTATGCCGGCCTTTTCCCGCTGTTTTCGGGAGCTAGCGGCCTTTTGAGCGGGGCCAAACTTAAGTGCCGCGCCGCAAATTGTCAAACCAAAAGGAATGGACGACCAGTCTATTGGCGACAGGATATCCGGTTCCGCTCCATACTCGTAGAGTATTTGTCTAGATAATGCACAGGAAAGTCTGAGGAAATCCCGCGATTCCCGATTTACTGCGCGATACTGGTGGGAACCCGGCGTAATCGCAGGCGTTCGTTGTGTTTTGACTAGTGAATGCCTATAATCCGCGCGGCTTGCGCCATGGTACGGCTACTTTGTATAAGGCTTCATCAGGTCGAGTGCAAAGTAATCAGCAAGCAGCTCGTCCCTCCATTGAAAAGCTAACGGGCGCCCGGTCGTTCAGGGCAACAAGGTGTTTTTCCTGTGAACAAAAACAGACCTGTCAATTTAGACATTTCCACTATAAAGCTTCCCGCTACCGCTGTGGTTTCCATTTTGCATCGTATTTCCGGTGTAGTGCTCTTCGTTGTTGTTGCACTACTACTGTGGATGCTCGATGTCAGTTTGGAATCCGAGCAGGGATTCGCCGAAATTGCAGCGGTATTTAACAGTATCCCTGCCAAGCTCATTCTCTGGGCATCGCTGGCGGCACTTATTTACCACATTCTGGCAGGTGTTCGTCATCTGTTTATGGATATGGGGGTAGGTGAAAGTCTCGAAGGCGGCCGTCGCAGCGCTGTGTCAGTGCTGGTGCTGGCTGTAATCCTTATTCTTCTGGCGGGAGTATGGTTGTGGTAAAAACAGTAACAAGCTTTGGCCGTAGCGGTACTTTCGATTGGCTCTACCAGAGAGTCACTGCGGTAATATTGCTCGCCTATACCCTCTTTATAGTGGGTTTTATCTTTTTCAGTAAAGACTTCGGCTACCAAGCCTGGTCCGAACTGTTCGCCCAGCGCTGGATGCGTGTTTTCAGCCTGGTTGCCTTGCTGTCCACCATTATTCACGCCTGGATTGGCCTCTGGTCCGTGGTAACTGACTACATCACCAACCGGATGATGGGCGGTAAAGCCACTGTTCTGCGCTTGTTCGTAGAAGTGATTCTGGCTGCCGTTGCCGTGTTGTACGCGGTGTGGGGCATTGAAATTCTTTGGGGTGTATAAGCAATGGCGAACATGCGTACTATTTCATTTGACGGGATTGTAATTGGTGGAGGCGGTGCCGGTATGCGCGCCGCCCTGCAGATGGCCCAGTCAGGCTATAAAACTGCGGTTATTACCAAGGTATTCCCGACTCGTTCTCACACAGTATCTGCCCAGGGTGGCATTACCTGTGCAATTGCCAGTTCAGATCCCAACGATGATTGGCGCTGGCATATGTACGATACCGTTAAGGGTTCCGACTATATCGGTGACCAGGACGCTATTGAATATATGTGTTCCGTAGGTCCAGAAGCGGTATTTGAGCTGGAGCACATGGGCCTGCCTTTCTCCCGTACTGAGGAAGGTCGTATTTATCAGCGCCCCTTCGGTGGTCAGTCTAAAGATTTCGGCCGCGGTGGCCAGGCTGCACGTACTTGTGCTGCTGCTGACCGTACCGGCCATGCACTGCTGCACACCCTCTATCAAAACAACGTTAAGCACAAAACCGAATTCCTGAACGAATGGTTTGCGATTGACCTGGTGAAGAACCAGGACGGTGCTGTTGTGGGTGTGATCGCCATGTGCATCGAAGATGGCGAAGTGGTTTATATCAAATCCAAAGCGACTGTATTCGCTACCGGCGGTGCCGGTCGTATCTTCGCTTCCACCACCAACGCACACATCAATACCGGTGACGGTGTCGGTATGGCCCTGCGTGCCGGTATGCCGGTCCAGGATATTGAGATGTGGCAGTTCCACCCCACTGGTATTTACGGTGCCGGTGTACTCGTGACCGAAGGTTGTCGCGGTGAAGGTGGCTACCTGATCAATAAAGATGGTGAGCGTTTTATGGAGCGCTATGCGCCCAACGCCAAAGACCTCGCTTCCCGCGACGTTGTGGCTCGCTCTATGGTTCTCGAGATTCTCGACGGCCGCGGCTGTGGCCCGGAAGGCGATCACGTATTCCTGAAGCTTGATCACCTGGGTGAAGAGCTGCTCAACAGCCGTCTGCCCGGTATCTGTGAGCTGTCCAAGACCTTCGCCCATGCCGACCCAGTTAAGGTGCCGATCCCGGTAGTACCTACCTGTCACTATATGATGGGTGGTATTCCCACCAACGTTCACGGTCAGGCTCTGACCCAGGACGCTGCGGGTAACGATCAGATTGTTGATGGCTTCTACGCCTGTGGTGAGGTTGCCTGTGTGTCCGTACACGGAGCCAACCGCTTAGGTGGTAACTCCCTGCTGGACCTGGTGGTATTCGGTCGCGCTTCCGGCCTGTTTATTGAGAAGTCCCTGCGCGAAGGTATCGAGCACCGCGAAGCTTCCGAGTCTGATCTCGAAGCCGCTATGGCTCGCTTGAATCGCCTGGAAACCAATGAGAAGGGTGAGAAGGCTGCCGACCTGCGCAAAGAGCTGCAGGGCGTGATGCAGAACCACTTCGGCGTATTCCGTCGCGGCGACTTTATGGCCGAAGGTGTGAAGAAGCTTGCAGATCTGCGCGAGCGTATTGAAAATGTGCGCCTCGAAGACAAGAGCCGCGCGTTTAACACCGCCCGTGTTGAAGCGCTGGAGCTGCAAAACTTACTGGAAGTTGCCGAGGCCACTGCAGTTGCTGCAGAGACCCGTACTGAGAGCCGCGGTGCTCACGCCCGTGAGGACTTTCAGGAGCGCGATGATGAAAACTGGCTGTGCCACTCTATGTATTTCCCCACGGAAAAACGTGTTGGCAAGCGTGCAGTAAACTTCGCGCCTAACACTATGGAAGCCTTTGAACCGAAAGCTCGGACTTACTGATTCGGGAGCGGAATAGAGTATGTTGAAAGTAAGCATTTACCGTTACAACCCGGAAACCGACAAAGCGCCTTATATGCAGGACTATGAACTGGACACCAAGGGCAAGGACCTGATGGTGTTGGACGTTCTGGAACTGCTGAAAGCCGAAGATCAGACCTTGTCTTTCCGTCGTTCCTGCCGTGAGGGCGTTTGTGGCTCTGACGGTATGAACATTTCCGGTCGCAATGGCCTGGCGTGCACTACGCCACTGTCTGAAGCTGCCCCCAAGGGTAAACTGGTTCTGCGTCCGCTGCCGGGCCTACCTGTTATCCGCGACCTGGTTGTGGATATGGAGCAGTTCTACGAGCAGTACAAGAAGATTGAACCGTACCTGCAAAACGATACTCCGGCTCCGGCCATCGAGCGTCTGCAGTCTCCGGAAGATCGCGAAAAGCTCGACGGTCTGTACGAGTGTATCCTGTGCGCCTGCTGTTCCACTTCCTGTCCGTCTTTCTGGTGGAATCCGGACAAGTTTATCGGCCCAGCTGGTTTGTTGCAGGCTTACCGCTTCCTGGCAGATAGCCGCGACCTGGCTACTGATGAGCGCCTGTCAAATCTGGATGACCCCTTCAGTGTATTCCGTTGTCACGGTATTCAAAACTGTGTCAATGTTTGCCCGAAAGGACTGAATCCGACGCGCGCGATCGGCCATATCCGCAATATGCTGCTGACCCGCGCCGTGTAGGGGATGCTGCGGCCGGTTATCGGCCCGCTGGGGTTCGCGCTCTGCGAACCCGGTGCCAGGTAGGGTGCCAAGCAAACGACAAAAAGCCGGTTCTAACCGGTAAAAAACTGAAAAGGGGAGGTGGCTTTGTGCGCCTCCCCTTTTGTGAGTGAAAGGAAAGCGCAGTGGCTCAAGAGAAGATAAGCACACTGCAATTGAGGTAGGCATCAACATGCACGAAAGTACCATGGAGCAGCTGTGGCGTAGCTCCCATATCTCCGGGGGCAATGCTGCCTACGTGGAGGAGCTTTACGAGACCTATCTGCACGACCCCAACGGTGTCCCCGAGGAGTGGCGCAATTATTTCGATAGCCTCCCCCGCGTTGAGGGCAGCAGCGATGTTTCCCACGCCGCTGTTCGCCAGCACTTTGAGCTGCTCAGCAAACACCGCGCGCGTCCGGTGGCCGCTCCCGGTGCGGCCGGCTCTGCCAATATTGAGCACGAGCGCAAGCAGATTAAAGTTCTGCAACTGATCGATTCCTACCGCCATCGCGGCCATAAAAAAGCGACCCTTGACCCCCTGGGCTTGATGGCTCGCGAACAAGTGCCCGACCTGCAACTGAGCTACCACGGCCTGACTGAGGGTGATTTCGATACCACTTTCAATACCGGTAGCCTGTTCCTCGGTAAAGAAGAGGCGACCCTGCGTGAAATCGTCGAGGGTCTGGAGAATACCTACTGTGGCAATCTGGGTGCGGAGATCATGCATCTCTCCAACCTGGAAGAGCAGCAGTGGTTCCAGCAGCGCCTTGAGCGCAGCCAGTCCAAAGCCAACTTCGGCACCGACATCCAGATTGAAATCCTGCAGCGCCTTTCCGCCGCTGAAGGCCTGGAGCGCCACCTGGATTCCAAGTACCCCGGCACCAAGCGCTTCGGTGTAGAGGGTGGTGAGAGCCTGATCCCGATGATGGACGCTCTGATCCGTCGCTCCGGCACCTACGGGGTGAAGGAAGTGGTGATCGGTATGGCCCACCGCGGCCGCCTGAATACCCTGGTCAATATCCTCGGTAAAAACCCTGCGGATCTGTTCCAGGAGTTTGAAGGCAAGAAGACCCTCGATACTTCCGGTGACGTGAAGTACCACCAGGGCTTCTCCTCTAACGTGATGACTCCCGGTGGTGAAGTGCATCTGGCCCTGGCCTTTAACCCGTCGCACCTGGAAATCAGTGCGCCCGTGGTAGTGGGTTCCGTGCGCGCCCGCCAGGATCGCCGCAAAGATGCGACCGGTGAGAAAGTAATGCCGATCAACATCCATGGCGACGCAGCTTTTGCCGGCCAGGGTGTGGTGCAGGAAACCCTGCAGATGTCCCAGACCCGCGGTTACTACACCGGCGGTACTGTGCACATCGTACTGAACAACCAGGTGGGCTTTACCACCAGCAAACGCGAAGATGCCCGCTCCACCGAGTACTCCACCGATCCCGCTAAGATGATCGATGCGCCGGTGCTGCACGTAAATGGCGACGACCCGGAAATGGTCGTATTGGCCGCGCTGCTGGCGGTGGACTACCGCTATGAATTTAAGAAAGATATCGTTATCGACCTGGTCTGCTACCGTCGTCGCGGCCACAACGAGACCGATGACCCCTCTGGTACCCAGCCGCTGATGTACCAGACTATCCGCAAGCACAAGACTACCCGCACGCTCTATTCCGAGAAGCTGGTGGGCGAGGGCATCCTGGACAAGGTTGCCGCAGACAAGCTGGCCAACGACTACCGCGACAAACTGGATGCCGGTGAAGACGTTGCTACCGGTCTTGTGAAGAAGCCGGACTCCTCCATGTTTGTTGACTGGAGCCCCTACCTGGGCCACGACTGGCAGGTGCCTGCAGATACCGGCTATGCGCTGCCGAAGCTGCAGGATGTCGCTACTCGCATGACCAACGTGCCCGATGGCGTGGTAATGCAGCGCCAGGTCTCCAAAATTTATGAAGACCGCCGCAAAATGGCCGGTGGCGCCCTGCCTCTGAACTGGGGCATGGCGGAAACCCTGGCTTACGGTACTCTGCTGGAAGAGGGCTTTATGGTCCGCTTTACCGGTGAAGACGTGGGTCGCGGTACCTTCTCCCACCGCCACGCGGTGGTTCACAGCCAGAAAGACGGTCAGAGCTACGTGCCTTTGCAGCACATGTTTGAAGACCAGCCGCCTTTCTATATCTACGACTCGCTGCTGTCCGAAGAGGCGGTGTTGGCGTTTGAATACGGCTACGCCACCACGACACCAAAGTCCCTGGTGGTGTGGGAAGCCCAGTTTGGTGACTTCGCCAACGGTGCCCAGGTTGTAATCGACCAGTTCATCACTTCCGGTGAGCACAAGTGGGGCCGTATGTGCGGCCTGGTAATGCTGTTGCCGCACGGCTACGAAGGCCAGGGCCCAGAGCACTCCTCTGCGCGCCTTGAGCGCTTTATGCAGCTGTGTGCGGAGCACAATATCCAGGTGTGTAACGCCACTACCCCGGCACAGATCTTCCACCTGCTGCGTCGCCAGGCGGTGCGCCCAATGCGCCGTCCTCTGGTGATTATGAGTCCAAAGTGGATTCTGCGTCACAAGCTGGCCACCTCCAGCCTGGAAGAGCTGGCGGAAGGTCGCTTCCACAACGTGATCCAGGACCAGGGTGTAGATCCTGACAAAGTGAAGCGTGTGGTTCTGTGTTCCGGCAAGGTTTACTACCACCTGCTGGAAGCCCGTATGGAGCGCGAACAGGAAGATGTGGCGTTCGTGCGAATCGAGCAGCTGTACCCATTCCCGGACGAAGAGTTTGTGGAAGCGGTTTCCGCATTCAAGAAGATCAAGAGTGTTGCCTGGTGTCAGGAGGAGCCCATGAACCAGGGCGCCTGGTACTCCAGCCAGCACCACTTGCGTCGCCTGTTGTCGGAAACCCATCCGAAGCTGGATCTGGAATATGTGGGCCGCGCCCCATCCGCAGCACCTGCGGCGGGCTATATGTCCACGCACCTTGAAGAACAGAATAAGTTCATCAACGAGGCGCTGACCGTCAAATAACCGGCGGCAGTAATAAGTGAAGAGTCAATCTCAGGAAACAGAAAAAATGACGATCGAGATTAAAGCGCCAACTTTCCCTGAATCAGTTCAGGACGGAACTGTCGCCACCTGGCATAAACAACCTGGTGAAGCTGTGTCCCGCGATGAACTGATCGTGGATATCGAAACCGATAAAGTTGTGCTGGAAGTTGTTGCACCTGCCGATGGTGCCCTGACTGAAATCATCAAGGGTGAGGGCGATACCGTTCTCTCCAATGAGGTGATTGCCAAGTTTGAAGCGGGCGCTGGCGCAGCTGCTGCCCCGGCGGAAGAAAAAGCAGAAGCTCCGGCTGCCGAAGCCGCAGCTCCTGCGGCTGGCGACAAAATTGCCATGCCATCTGCCAAGAAAATGGCTGCTGAGAAGGGCGTAGACCTGGCCGGTGTTGAAGGCACTGGCAAGGGTGGTCGCGTTCTCAAGGAAGACGTAATGAAAGCGGGCACTGCGCCGGCTGCCGCTGCTGCACCTGCCGCCGCTGTTGCTGAAGTTGCGGTTGCTCCAGGTGAGCGCGTAGAGAAGCGTGTTCCCATGACCCGTATGCGCAAGCGTATCGCTGAGCGCCTGCTGGACGCTTCCCAGTCCACCGCCATGCTCACCACCTTTAACGAGGTGAACATGAAGCCGATTATGGACCTGCGCAAGAACTACAAAGACCTGTTCGAGAAGACCCACAACGGCACTCGTCTGGGCTTTATGGGCTTCTTCGTAAAAGCTGCAGTAGAAGCGCTGAAGCGCTACACCGCAGTGAATGCGTCTATCGACGGCAACGATATCGTTTACCACGGTTACCAGGATATCGGTGTAGCGGTTTCCTCTCCGAAAGGCCTGGTTGTGCCGATTCTGCGCAATGCGGAGAACATGGGCCTGGCGGATATGGAAAACAATATCCGCGATCTGGGTGTTCGCGCCCGCGATGGCAAACTGTCTATCGAAGAGATGACTGGCGGTACCTTCACCATCACCAACGGTGGTGTATTCGGTTCCCTGCTGTCCACTCCGATTCTGAATCCACCGCAAACTGCAATTCTGGGTATGCACAAAATCCAGGAGCGTCCGATGGCGGTAAATGGCAAGGTGGAAATCCTGCCGATGATGTACCTGGCGCTGTCCTATGACCACCGTCTGATCGACGGTAAGGAAGCGGTTGGCTTCCTGGTAGCGATCAAGGAAATGATCGAAGATCCAGCGCGTATCCTGCTCGAAGTTTAAACAATAAATCTTGGGGCCTGCGGGCCCCCTCGATCACACTGCATTAGAAATATCTGGAACTGATCATGTCCGAAAAATTTGACGTAATCGTAATTGGCTCCGGTCCTGGTGGTTATGTCGCTGCCATCCGTGCCGCTCAGTTGGGCTTGAAAACGGCTTGTATCGAAAAGTGGAAAAACAAGGAAGGTAAATACGTAAATGGCGGTACCTGCCTGAACGTTGGCTGTATTCCTTCCAAGGCACTGCTGGACAGCTCCTGGAAATACCACGAAGCCAAAGATGCTCTCGACGTGCACGGCATTGAAGTCGGCAAGGTCAAGATGGATGTGAGCAAGATGATCGAGCGCAAAGGCGAGATCGTTAAGAAACTGACCGGTGGTGTAGCAGGTCTGTTCACCGCCAATAAAGTGACCTCCATTTTCGGCACCGGCAAACTGCTGGCGAACAAGAAAGTGGAAGTAACCGACGACGAAGGCAACAGCACCGTTTACGAAGCTGAAAATGTCATTCTGGCTTCCGGTTCTGTACCGGTAAATATTCCGCCCGCTCCGGTAGACAACAAAATTATTGTCGATTCCACCGGTGCACTGGAATTCGCTGAAACTCCAAAGCGTTTGGGTGTTATCGGTGCCGGCGTTATCGGTCTGGAGCTGGGTTCTGTATGGAACCGCCTGGGCTCCGAAGTGGTTGTTCTTGAAGCGATGGACAAGTTCCTGGCGATCATGGACCAACAGGTTGCCAAAGAGTCCCAGAAGATCTTCAAGAAGCAGGGCCTGGATATCCGCCTCGCTTGCCGCGTAACCGGCTCCGAAGTGAAAGGCGAAGAAGTGGTTGTTACTTACCAGGACAAAGATGGTAAAGAGCACCAGGAAACTTTCGACAAGCTGATCGTTTGCGTTGGTCGTCGCCCTTACACCGAAGGCCTTCTGTCTGAAGATGCCGGTGTGAAGATGGACGAGCGTGGATTCATCTATGTCAACGACCTGTGCATGACTTCTGCACCGGGCGTATGGGCGATTGGTGACGTGGTACGCGGCCCGATGCTGGCACACAAGGCCTCAGAAGAAGGTGTTGTGGTTGCCGAGCGTATCGCTGGCCAGAAGCCGATGATGAACTACGACGTGATTCCCAACGTTATTTACACTCACCCGGAAATCGCTGCGGTTGGTCGCACCGAAGAGCAGGTGAAGGCCGATGGCGAGCCCTACAACGTAGGCAGCTTCCCGTTTGCTATCAACGGCCGCGCTATGGCCGCCAACGATACCCAGGGCTTTGTGAAAATCATTGCTCACGCGGAAACTGACCGCGTACTGGGTGCCCATATTGTTGGCCCGTCTGCCGCAGACCTGGTTCAGCAAGTGGCGATCGCGATGGAATTCGGCTCTAGCGCTGAAGACATCGGTATGACGGTATTTGCGCACCCGACTCTTTCCGAAACTGTGAAAGAAGCGGCGCTGGGCGTGAACGGCCATGCGATTCACACCGTAAATCGCAAGAAGCGCAAGTAAGAATATTTTTCGATTTCGGGGCACTAATTATTGATTAATTAGCGCCCCGGTTTCATTTGTGGAATTTGAAATTTGCAACGACGGAAATTTTAAATTTCTCTTTCAGGTGCAGAGTGATCTGCAATTAGTAAACACATTTTATATGTGAATTGGTATTGACTATGAACTTGCATGAGTATCAGGGCAAACAACTGTTTGCGGAATACGGATTGCCGGTTTCCAAAGGCATTGCAGCGGAAACCCCGGCAGCGGCAGCAGCAGCGGCTGACGAAATTGGCGGTGATAAGTGGGTAGTAAAGGCCCAGGTACACGCTGGTGGCCGCGGTAAGGCTGGCGGTGTAAAGCTGGTAGATTCCAAGGCAGAGATTGAAGAGTTTGCCAAGAAGTGGCTGGGCGAGCGTCTGGTAACTTATCAAACAGACGAAAATGGCCAGCCGGTTTCCCGTATCCTGGTTGAAAGCTGCACTGACATCGACCAAGAACTGTACCTTGGCGCCGTTGTTGACCGCTCCACCCGTCGTATCGTTTTCATGGCTTCCACCGAAGGCGGCGTTGAGATCGAGAAAGTAGCGGAAGAGACTCCAGAAAAAATCCTGAAAGCCACTATCGATCCGCTGGTAGGCGCTCAGCCTTACCAAGCGCGCGAGCTGGCTTTCAAACTGGGCCTGAACCCGACTCAGGTTAAGCAGTTCACCAAGATCTTCCTCGGCCTGGCAAAAATGTTCCAGGAAAAAGATCTGGCCCTGCTGGAAATCAACCCGCTGGTAATCACCACCGAAGGCAACCTGCACTGCTTGGACGCCAAAGTGGTAATCGACAGCAACGCGCTGTACCGCCACGCTGACCTGCGCGAAATGCACGATCCTTCCCAGGAAGATTCCCGTGAAGCGCACGCTGCCAAGTTCGACCTGAACTACGTAGCTCTCGATGGCAACATCGGCTGCATGGTAAACGGTGCTGGTCTGGCCATGGGTACCATGGACATCGTAAACCTGCACGGCGGCAAGCCAGCTAACTTCCTGGACGTTGGCGGCGGCGCGACCAAAGAGCGCGTTGTTGAAGCGTTCAAGATCATCCTGTCTGACGAGAACGTAAAAGCCGTACTGATCAACATCTTCGGTGGTATCGTTCGCTGTGACATGATCGCCGAAGGCGTTGTGGGCGCAGTAAAAGAAGTTGGCGTTAAAGTACCGGTTGTTGTACGCCTGGAAGGTAACAACGCAGATCTGGGCGCCAAGGTTCTGAGCGACAGTGGCCTGAACATTATCGCGGCTACCAGTCTGACCGATGCGGCTCAGCAAGTGGTTAAAGCTGCGGAGGGTAAATAATCATGTCAGTATTGATTAACAAAGACACTAAGGTAATCTGCCAGGGCTTCACTGGCTCCCAGGGTACTTTCCACTCCGAGCAAGCGATTGCTTACGGCACCAAGATGGTTGGTGGTGTAACTCCGGGTAAAGGCGGCCAGACTCACCTGGGCCTGCCAGTATTCGACACCGTTAAAGAAGCGGTAGAGAAGACCGGCGCTGAAGCTTCCGTAATCTACGTACCTGCGCCTTTCTGTAAGGATTCCATCCTGGAAGCGGCCAACGCTGGTATCAAGCTGATTGTTTGTATCACCGAAGGTATTCCGACTCTGGATATGCTCGACGCTAAAGTGAAGTGCGACGAGCTGGGCGTGCGCCTGATCGGCCCGAACTGCCCGGGTGTTATTACTCCGGGTGAGTGCAAGATCGGTATTATGCCAGGTCACATCCACAAGCCGGGTAAAGTGGGCATCGTTTCCCGTTCCGGTACCCTGACCTATGAAGCGGTTAAGCAAACCACCGACTACGGCTTCGGCCAGTCCACCTGTGTGGGCATCGGTGGCGACCCCATCCCGGGTTCCAACTTCATCGATATCCTGGAAATGTTCCAGAACGATCCGCAGACCGAAGCAATCGTTATGATCGGTGAGATCGGTGGCACTGCTGAAGAAGAAGCAGCTGCTTACATCAAGGAAAATGTTACCAAGCCTGTAGTTTCCTACATCGCTGGTGTAACTGCTCCTCCCGGCAAGCGTATGGGTCACGCGGGCGCGATTATCTCTGGTGGTAAAGGCACCGCAGACGAGAAATTCGCTGCTCTGGAAGACGCTGGTGTTAAAACCGTGCGCTCCCTGGCTCAGATTGGCGATGCTCTGAAGGAAATTACTGGCTGGTAAGTAGTTGCCAACTTTTAGTTTTCAAAAAAGCCACCCATTGGGTGGCTTTTTTTATGACTACTATGAGGCCGATTAAATTTTTACGACAATCTTACCAACTTGATTACTGGCTTCCATATATTGATGTGCTGCCTGGATATCTTCAAAAGCAAAAACTTTATCTACTTTTGGGACTAATTTTTTCTGCTCTAGGCCTCGATAAATAAATTCTTTGGCTCTTTCTATTCTTGTTGGATCTTGAGTTAGCTCAAATAGAGTATAACCAACAATGGTTAATGCTTTTTCCAGTGCCTTGAATAGAGGGTAAATACTTGGATTTGGGTCTAATGCGCCATATTCGATGATTGTGCCAGCTTTTGCTGCTGCGTTACCCAGTTCATTTAATAAGGGTCCACCAATAGGGTCAAAAATTAAGTTTGCGCCTTGCCCATCTGTAATTTTGTTGACAGCTTCGCTAATGGATTCAACATCGCTTTCTATTACGTAATGAGCGCCAGCCTCTTTTAAACTGGCAACTTTTGATGAACCCCGAGTCGTGGCTATGACTTTTGCGCCAATCCAGTTAGCAATCTGGATGGCAGCGATGCCTACACTTGAACTTGCTGCTGTAATCAAGACGGTCTGTTTGTCAGTAAGTTTCCCTACCTCACACAGTGCTCCATATGCTGTGACATATTGCATCCATATGGCTGTGCCTTCTATGGCCGTTAAATTAGTTGGGTATTTAGCGACTGCAAAAGCTGGCACAATAGGGTGCTCGCCATAGACTCCGTATTCACCCATGGTAAAAGCAGGGATGGTGCTGACAATATCACCACATTTTAATTCGGTAACTCCTTCACCTACAGCATCAACTACCCCAGAAACCTCATACCCTATTTTAGAGGGAAATTTAGGCTGCTCAATATAGGCGCCATTTCTAAACATAACTTCAGCACGATTTAAGCCAATTGCGGCAGCTTTAATTCTGACTTCTCCCTTTTGGGGTTCAGGTAAATCTAACGTGTCAATTTTTAATACTGAAGCATCACCAGCCTGATGAAAGCGCACTACTTTCGTTTTGCTCATTTAAATAATCTCTGTTTGATATATTGTAACTTTCGCCCATTCTATTCTTCGTCTAATTTGCTAACAATCAGTTTGTAAGAAAAAAAGTAATTAAGAATAGAGGGTTTAGTTATAGTTGATTGTCGACAGGGCTCATCCGTACTCAGCTACTTCCATGATGTTGAGGGTATCCTGAGAGCAGAAATTGGGACTGCTGATAATAATAATCAATACATCAATGTAGCTAGGTGAGCTAAACGGAGCGCGATCTCTTCTCCTCCCCTCCCTGTGTAATCCTATACACACTGGATTTTGTCTACGAGTAGATGTCTGTTGATGCTCCTTTATTTTGCTTTTGATGGAAACTCCATCATAATGTATGACGACCAGGCAAGGGCACTGGGGATTGTAAAAAACACTCGTGAGGGGGGCTGTAAAATATCGGCCAATCAAGTGAATAGCTCCACCTGGAATCCCAGCGCTGGAGATTTGGATATGCTTTCTTATCTCTATGACGGCAAGTGTCAGACTCTGCTGAGTTCTTTTGCCGGGCCTTTCATGTAGCCGAAAGAGCTAGGATGTGATGCGGTTATTTTTTTAGAATAAAGATAAGGGAGTTTTTTGCTCCCTTTTTTATGTTGCTACATGGTTTCGGGCTGAGCTGTAGCGGCCTCTTTAAAGTTCAACTTCATATCTATTAATTAAGAAAAGACTTTGCTGGGTTTTGCTAAAAAATATTGTCTTTTCGGTGTGGGCAGATTATTAACTGTCAGCTCTTAATGTGGTGGATAAAAATTCATTATCGTAAGCCGTAAATCGTGGCGCCCTATTGATCTAAATTCTGAAGAGTAACTCTAGCTCACCTGTAAAATTTTAGCGGCCTGGGGTATAGCTAATATAGGTGCCACTGCTTTTCTAATTTTCCTTTCTCGTAGCTGGTGATATACACGACTTGCCCCCACTCCTATACTGCCGAAAACCAATTGTTTAGGAGCGAATATGACCAGGGCATTGATTGGGGTGATTGGAGGAAGTGGTCTTTACGATATGCCGGGGCTGACTGAGGTGGAGGAGGTCCATATCGACACTCCCTTTGGCAGGACTTCGGACGCCATTGTCTGCGGTAAGCTCGCAGGTGTACCAGTAGCTTTCCTGGCCCGTCATGGTCGCAATCATCACCTGATCCCCTCCCAAGTACCTTATCGGGCAAATATCCATGCCCTGCGCCAGCTCGGCGTGCGCTACATCCTGTCTCTCTCGGCTGTGGGCTCCCTAGAGGAAGAGGTACGGCCGCTGGATATGTTAATCCCCGATCAGTTCATTGATATGACTCGCCGGCGGCAGAGTACCTTTTTTGGAGATGGCGCGGTTGCCCATGTGTCCATGGCCGATCCAGTATGCTCTGCTGTCGCTGATAGTTTGGCGCGTGCTTTCACGCTGACCCAGGCAGAGCAGCCAATTGAGTTACACCGAGGCGGCAGTTATATCTGTATCGAGGGCCCACAGTTTTCCACCCGTGCCGAGTCCCACTGGTATCGCAGTATGGGGGCGTCGGTTATCGGCATGACCAATATGCCTGAGGCCAAGTTGGCCCGGGAGGCACAAATTGCCTACGCCACGCTGGCTATGGCTACTGACTATGATTGTTGGCACCCTCGTGAGGAGGCGGTAACCGCAGAGGTAGCGATTGCGAATCTTCAACAAAATGCCATGCGCGCCCAGCAGATTGCGATGGAAGCCATACGTATATTAGGCGCTGAGCAACCGGAGTCCTCCGCTCATACAGCGCTGTTGAGCGGTCTGGTGACTCCCCTCGAAGCTATGCCTGAGGAAACACAAGCTGTAATAAAACCACTGCTCGCTCCGACAGAACCGGAGCTTGAAGAAATGGAGCAGTGATATCGATGCGTGAGACCTTACCCCTGCTGGAGCTATCGGACTTCCCCTCTCTGCACCGAGGGGCCATTGAGACCTTGCAGGTCAATATTGGCTACCGTTGTAATCAGCGCTGTTTACACTGCCACGTCAATGCTGGGCCTAATCGAACCGAGATGATGTCGGACGACAATTTGGCGCTGTTATTGGAAGTTCTTACGGTCCGTAAACCCCGTGTGCTGGATGTGACTGGTGGGGCCCCGGAATTGCACTGGGGTTTTCGATCCCTTGTAAGAGGGGCGCGAGAGCGCGGAGTACATGTAATAGATCGCTGTAACCTGACAGTTCTTTTTGAGCCGGGCCAGGAAGATACTGCTGAATTCCTCGCTGAAAACCAGGTTGAGGTCGTTGCCTCCCTGCCGTGTTACTCAATCGATAATGTCGATAAGCAACGAGGTAAAGGGGTATTCGATAAGAGCATTGCGGCGCTACAAAAATTAAATGCATTGGGCTATGGCAAGCCCGGCAGTGGCTTAGAGCTCAACTTGGTCTATAACCCCCAGGGACCCTTTTTACCCCCGGAGCAAAGTGCTTTGGAGGCGGACTACCGAAGAGAGTTGGCGAACCACTTCTCCATTAAATTTAATCATTTGTTCGCTCTCGCCAATATGCCAATCAAGCGTTTTGGTTCCATGTTGGTTTCCAAGGGGCAGTTTCACGATTATATGGCGCTACTTAAAGACAGTTACAGTGCGGATAATCTCGCTGATGTTATGTGTCGTAGCTTGGTTAGCGTCGATTGGCAGGGAAACCTATTTGATTGCGATTTTAACCAACAACTCAATATGCCTATTCCCGGCCGATTACATTTGCGAGATTTAATCGAGATGGATCTGAAGGGATCGGCAATTTGCGTTGCAGATCACTGTTATGGTTGTACAGCCGGGCAGGGAAGTAGTTGTGGTGGGGCTCTCTAGCTTTCTGTTATGGCGGATGGAACCTGAAAACGATGAGTAAAAAAATCCTGTTAGTAGCCGCTATAGTCGTATTGGTGGTGGCTTTCTACGCGCTTGATCTGCACCACTGGTTGAGCCTGGAAAAGTTAAAGGCTGGAGCGGAGGACTTTAAGCGCTGGCAGATGTCGTCGCCGCTTTTAGTCGGATTTTTGTTTCTGGTCTTCTATATTTTGGTGACTGGCTTATCACTTCCCGGGGCAGCAGTTCTAACGATTGCAGCCGGCGCATTGTTCGGTCTTTTCTGGGGTACTGTAATCGTTTCTTTTGCTTCCAGTATCGGTGCCACCCTGGCCTTTTTAATGGCTCGATATTTATTCCGGGACTATATTCAGGGGCGTTTCTCAGAGCGGCTTCAAGTCGTCAATAAGGGAATTGAGCGGGAGGGGGCATTTTACCTTTTTGCGCTGCGATTGGTGCCGGCTTTCCCTTTTTTCCTAATTAATATCCTGATGGGGCTCACCCATATTAAAGCCTGGACTTTCTACTGGGTTAGTCAGCTCGGAATGCTGGCGGGTACGATAGTTTACGTAAATGCCGGCACCCAGTTGATGAGAGTGGAAAATCTCAAGGATATTTTATCTTTGCCACTGTTATTGTCTTTTGTTCTATTGGGTGTGTTTCCCTTAATTGCAAAATATGCGCTCAACTGGCTTAAGCGCAGGCGTCAGGCTGGATGATCTAATTATGCAGAAACCTAAGAAGTTTGATCGTAACTTAATTGTCGTTGGTGGTGGTGCGGCGGGCCTGGTTACGGCTTACATCTCTGCGGCGATAAAAGCAAAAGTCACTTTGATCGAAGCAGGTAAAATGGGGGGAGATTGTCTCAATACCGGCTGTGTACCCAGTAAAGCATTGATTATGTGTGCGCGACAGGCCCATAGGGCAAGATGTGCGGGCGAGTTTGGGGTTGTACTCCATGAGCCAACAATTAATTTTCCCCGGGTTATGCAACATATCAAGGAGTCGATTAAAACTATTGAACCCAATGATAGTGTGGAGCGCTATAACGAGCTGGGGGTTGAAGTGCTCAAGGGAACTGCAGAGCTTATCGATCCCTGGACAGTTAAAACCCAATTAAATAGTGGAGGGGAGAAAACCCTGACGGCAAGGGCTATTGTACTAGCCACTGGCGCCGAGCCGAGTGTTCCGCCTTTTCCTGGGCTCGATCAAGTGAATTACCTCACCAGTGATACTTTATGGGAGCGGTTTTCTCAGTTAAAAACCCCTCCCCACAGGCTGGTATTACTGGGTGGGGGAGCTATTGGTTGTGAGCTGGCACAAGCCATGGCCAGGTTGGGTTCGGAAGTGGTTCTGGTGGAGAGGTCCGACACTATATTATTGGAGTTGGATGCTGACGTATCTGCGGCCGTCGCTGAGGCGCTTACTCTGGATGGCGTTAAAATTTTGACAGACCACGAAGCTGTTGAGTTTGAAGGTGTTCCTGATCGAGAAGGAGGCATACTCATTGTAGAAAATAAGGGCGATAGGGTTAAGCTCGAGTTTGATGAGGTGATACTAGCTCTCGGCAGAAAGGCGAAAGTAACCGACGAAGGTCTCGAGAACCTGGACTTGCTGGATAATGGCAGGTTGAAACTTGATGGCTACCTGCGAACTCGCTATCCACATATCCTTGCAGCTGGGGATGTGGCAGGGCCATACCAATTTACCCATATGGCCTCACACCAAGCTTGGTATGCAGCGGTAAATGCCCTTTTCGGTGACATTAAAAAATTTGCCGTAGACTACTCTCTGGTTCCCAGTGCTGTATTTGTCGATCCGGAAGTGGCGACTGTAGGCCTTTCTGAAAAAACTGCTAGTGAGCAGGGAGTGAATTACGAGATAACCCGCTATGATATCGAGCATTTGGACCGAGCTATAGTCGATGGTGCGCGGCGAGGATTTGTCAAAGTCCTTACGGTGCCGGGAAAAGATAAAATACTAGGTGTTTCTATTGTTGGGGAAAATGCTGCAGAACTAATTGCGGAGTTTATTTTAGCGATGAAGCATGGGTTGGGGTTGAATAAAATTCTCTCAACCATCCATATCTATCCGACCATGAGTGAAGCCAATAAATTTGTTGCGGGCAATTGGAAACGTGCTCACGCACCAGCAGTTATTTTACGTTTCTTAGAGGTTTTTAACCGCTGGAGGCGCAACTAATGCAATTCAGTGTGATAGTTCCTCTATTAAATGAAAAGGAACACATAGCCTCTTTACTGGAGCACTTGCAGCAATTGAGCGTGCAGGAAGATTGTGAGGTTATTGTCGTAGACGGCGGCAGTACCGATGGTAGTGTTGAGACCCTAGAGCAGTCTGGTTTGCAGCTGGTCCACGCCACTCGGGGTAGGGCGGTTCAGATGAATGCCGGTGCGTTAATGGCTAAAGGTCAGTGGTTAGTGTTTTTGCATGCCGATAGCCGTCTACCCGCAGATGCCCTCAAGTCCATCACAAACCTCGAAAAGGAGAATGCCCACTGGGGGCGTTTTAATATTCAAATTGTCGGACACAGTTTTTGGTTTCCCTTGATTGCGACTTTAGTTAATTTACGCTCTCGTTTTAGTGGTATTGCTACAGGGGATCAGGCCATTTTTGTGCGCCGTGGTTTGTTCGAAACTATCGGTGGATTCCCTGCGCAGCCGTTGATGGAAGATATTGAGCTGAGTCGCCGTTTGCGCAGTTATTACTGGCCCTATTGTTCTCGTGAAAAAGTAGAAACCTCAGGGCGTCGCTGGGAAAAGTACGGCGTATTGAGAACCATTTTATTGATGTGGCGATTGCGTTTTGATTACTGGCGGGGCGTATCAGCAGAGAGTTTGGCAAAACGCTATGAGTAGTTTTCTATTGCCGCCCATGCGTCTTGTAGTGATGGCTAAGGCTCCGTTGCCAGGGTATGCAAAAACTCGGCTAATTCCTACTTTGGGAGAGAAGGGCGCAGCCGCTCTCGCATTACAGTTATTGCAGGATACATTGGCAGAAGCGGTGAAGGCGGGTCTGGGCCCTGTCGAGCTGCATGTTGCGCCTAACTCCCAGCACCCTTTCTGGCGGGAGTTTAAATTGCCTCAGGGGGTAAAGCTATACAGCCAGTCAGATGGTGATCTTGGTCAGCGCTTGTGGAGGGCTGCGAAAAGTTCTTATGCCGCTGGCCAGGGGCTATTTTTGTTGGGGACAGATTGCCCTGCATTAAATGCAGAAAGAATCCGAGCCGCAGCTGTGGCGCTAGTGCACACGGACTCTGTAATGTATCCCGCAAATGATGGTGGCTACACCCTGTTGGGATTGAAGTATCTGCATTCTCGCTTGTTTGAAGATATATGTTGGAGTACTGAAGTCGTTGCCCAGCAAACCCTGGAACGATTACAGGAATGTGATATGCAGTGTCAGCAATTGGATGTGCTTGCGGATATTGATGAACCTGAGGATTTGCAGTTTTTACCTAGAGCTCTTTCGAGGAGTCTGGCAGATTGTTGGGAAGCAGATTAAAAGCAGTCGAGAGTAAGGAGTATTTCTAGCTTGAACCAGGAAGTGCTGGCTCTAGGAATATAACTTCCCGCGTGACCTGCCAGCGCCCATCTTCATACACCAAATCTATCGCCAGTTTTAACAGTTGCTCCTGGCCAGCCAAATTATTTTTCCGCGAGAAGATTACTAAAGCACTGTTTTCATTTGCCACTATGTGGTGAATTTTTTTCCAGTCGTTGAGAGGTAGTTCACCCGCGTCACGCTTGGCTTTAAACATATTGATGAAGGCCGTTTTGTCTGCCACTGTGACCCGGTCCGAAGGGTCTAGTATGAAGACCTGCATTTCCCGGTGGTAGACACTTTCTAGTTCGTCTTCCCTGCAGTACACCCCGGCCTGCACGAGGTAGTCAATAAACTGCTCGATCTCTCTTACCGTATCTGGATTATCCATCGCTC
Organism: Microbulbifer maximicatervae (SeqCode); assembly: GCF_052467225.1. NCBI lineage: Bacteria > Pseudomonadati > Pseudomonadota > Gammaproteobacteria > Cellvibrionales > Microbulbiferaceae > Microbulbifer > Microbulbifer maximicatervae (SeqCode). The sequence goes on from NZ_CP174303.1 coordinate 1,848,052, forward strand.
AGGCACTCCAACCGGGACCAGATGAATATAGATTAAGGTGGAGACATTTGGGGCTTTCTTCGGCCAGGTTAAGCTGGCCTAGAGGGGGATTAGAGAGCGGGGGCGGCGCTGGCTTCGGAATTCACTGCACTGTTCTCAGCAAGGATCCCACCGTTTTCATCATTGGCTGCGGCCAGTCGTTGTTCCTCGATGCGGCTACTCCAGCTCAGAAGGGCTTGATAGTGGCGAATATTCTGTACATAAGTCACCGGCTCCCAGCCTCGGGCATAGCCGTGTTTGGTGGTCTTGTAATACTGACGCTTGGCCAGAAGGGGCAGATGTTCGCGCACATCGGGCCAAAGATCTGGATTGCCGCCCATTCGTTCTGTCAGTACCCGGGCATCCTCAAGGTGGCCATAGCCTACGTTGTAGGCAGCCAGGGCCATCCAGGTTCTGTCGGGCTCGCGAATGCGATCCGGCAGTTTGTTGCGGATTTGTACGATATAGCGGGCACCACCCTCAATGCTCTCTTCGGGGTTTAGGCGGTTTACACCGAGATCTTTTGCGGTGTTCAGAGTCAGCATCATCAGGCCGCGTACACCGGTGCGAGAGCGGGCACGCGGATTCCAATAGGATTCCTGGTAGCTGAGGGCCGCGAGTAAGTGCCAGTCGAGGTCATATTGGTCGGCAACCTTTTGCATGGTGCCGCGCCACTGGGGCAGGCGCTCGCGGCTGCGCTTGGCAAAGGCCTTGGCGCCGCCCACATTTAGGTCGCTGACGTGGCCGAAAAATTCTTCCCGCAACTGGGCAATCATGCCATTGGTATTGGCGCGCAACATAAAGCGGCGTGCACTGCGATAGAGGCTGTCGTCATCACTTTGTGGGAAGGCCCAGGAAACCGGCTGAAACTGGGTGAGGTTGAACGCAACCGCAGTGTTTGGGTAAAGGCCGCGGTGAACTGCATAGGCGTTGGAATCGACAATTGCATAATTGTATTTTCCTTCCTGCACCATCTCTACCAATTCCATGGCGTCCACGTCGGAAACTTCCTCCCAATCCAACTCGGTATAGCGAGCGGAGAGTTTCTTCATTTCTTCTGCGTGAGCGCTACCCGCGATGACGGCGACCTTTTTTCCTTCGAGATCGCTAGTTTTGCGCGGCCGCTGTTCGCCAACTCGGTAGATAACCTGTTGGCGAATCTCAAAATAGGATGGGGTAAAGCGGACTTGTTCGCGACGCTCTGGAGTTACCGTGAGGCCGGCAGCTGCGAAGTGCGCGCCACCCTCCGGGTCGCGCAGCTGATCGAACATTTCGTCCAGATCGTGCACGTCGCGAATTACCAATTTCACCCCCAGCTCTTCAGCAAATGCACGCAGCATGCCGTATTCAAAGCCGGTCGGGTTGCCGGAGGCGTCTTCGTAATAAGTGGTGGGGCCGTTTTGTGACAGGACAACCAATTCACCGGTGGCTTTGACACGCTCGAGCGTATTCGGTGCTTTACTGGCAACCAGCAGGGAGGCGCAGCAGGACAAGGCGATCCCTTTGCACACACGGCGGACGTAGCGCAGCATACGGCTTTTCATCATCATAGGCTGTCCTCTCTAGCTAGTCCGTTGGTTTATTTGCTGTTGTGCCTAAGGCCCTGTATGTCGATTTCGCTCTCAAATACGAAGGCAAAATTTGACGCAGTCCGCCAATTTTACATTATTTGACGACAATCTGCCCAGTTTGTCTTTTGAACACTGTGATCTGCGCGCTTGCAAAGCATTGCAGACTTAGGTAAGCGAGCCTGGCTTTGATACAAAGTTGGTTTATTTACAGCCAAGCTTGCTGGTCTTTTGAACATTCAGGTTACTAATTAGTTCATGTGTACCCAAGTGTCGGGCGGGTGTGTTGGAGTAGCGATGCTTCAGGTACAATTGCGCCTCTCAAATTTCCGGGGCCTTGTGCGAAATCCCATTCGCGCAATCTTTCTCATTTAGACAAGAGGCTATCTCCCGCAATGTTAGTTCTGCGTGGTGCTCCTGCACTGTCGAAATTCCGCCATAAAAACCTGCTCAATCAACTGCGCGCGCTGCAACCGACCATCGACGATCTCTACGCTGAGTTCGTTCACTTTGCAGACAGCGACTCACTGGATAACCAGGAGATGGCCCTGCTGGAGCGACTGCTCCAATACGGCCCAACCGAGGAAAAGCACGAGCCGAAAGGCGAGTTGATCCTGGTAGTGCCGCGTCCGGGCACAATTTCTCCCTGGTCTTCCAAGGCTACTGACATTGCTCATAACACTGGCCTGAACAAAGTTCATCGCCTGGAGCGTGGCATCGCCTACTACGTTACCGGTGTCGAGTTAACTGAAGCTGAACGCCTTGTGCTGGCCTCCCGCTTACACGATCGTATGGTTGAAGCGGTATTCACCGATTTTGCTCAAGCTGAGCAATTATTTGTAGAAGAAGCGCCGCGCCCGTTGCGCGGTGTGGATATTCTCGAGGGCGGTCGCGAAGCTCTGGAAGATGCCAATGTCACCTTGGGCTTGGCCTTGGCTGAGGATGAGATTGATTACCTGCTCACCAGTTTCCAAGAGCTGGAGCGCAATCCCACAGATGTAGAGCTGATGATGTTTGCCCAGGCAAACTCCGAGCACTGCCGCCACAAGATCTTCAATGCCTCCTGGACCATCGACGGCGAAGAAATGCCGCACTCCCTGTTCGGCATGATCAAGAATACCTACCAGAAGGGGGGGGACAATGTGTTGTCCGCCTATGCGGATAATGCAGCCGTCGTTACTGGTAGCGAAGCGGGGCGTTTCTACCCGGATCCTGACAGCAAGGAATACGGTTTCAGCACTGAAGCCATTCATCTGCTGATGAAAGTGGAAACCCACAATCACCCTACCGCGATTGCTCCTTTCTCCGGTGCTGGTACCGGGGCCGGTGGTGAAATTCGTGATGAAGGTGCAGTTGGCCGTGGCTCCAAACCAAAAGTGGGCCTGACCGGTTTTACGGTTTCCAACTTGCGCATTCCCGGCTGGGAGCAGCCTTGGGAAGCCAACTATGGCAAGCCTGAGCGTATTGTTACCGCTCTGGATATTATGATCGAAGGCCCGATCGGTGGTGCAGCATTTAACAATGAGTTTGGCCGCCCGAATATCTGCGGTTACTTCCGTACCTTTGAAGAAAATTTCGATGGCGAGCGTCGCGGCTATCACAAGCCGATCATGTTGGCTGGTGGTTACGGCAATATCCGCGAAGAGCATGTAGACAAGCCCGAGTTTTCCCCTGGCGCCAAACTGGTAGTGCTGGGTGGCCCGGCGATGTTGATTGGCCTCGGTGGTGGTGCAGCCTCCAGTATGGCCAGCGGCTCCAGTTCTGAAGATCTGGATTTCGCTTCAGTACAGCGCCAAAACCCGGAAATCGAGCGTCGCTGCCAAGAGGTGATCGACCAGTGCTGGCAGTTGGGTGAGAGCAACCCCATTGCCTTTATCCACGATGTGGGTGCGGGCGGTTTGTCCAATGCTTTCCCCGAGTTGGTGAAAGATGGCGGTACCGGCGGTAATTTTGAACTGCGCAATGTGCCCTGTGATGAGCCGGGTATGAGCCCGCTGGAAATCTGGTGTAACGAATCCCAGGAACGCTATGTATTGGCAGTGATGCCGGAAGACCTGGAGCGCTTCGAGCAAATCTGTGAGCGTGAGCGCGCGCCTTACGCCGTTGTCGGTGAAGCTACCGAAGACAAGCACTTGCTGTTAAATGACAAGAAGTTTGAATCCAAGCCTGTAGACCTGCCGATGTCGGTGTTGTTCGGCAAGCCGCCGCGCATGCACCGTGAAGCAGAAACTCGCCAGGTGGAAAGTAAGGCATTTTCCACAGTAGATATCGACCTGAATGAAGCGGCTGAGCGGGTGCTGCGCCTGCCCACAGTGGCTAGCAAGAGCTTCCTGATCACTATCGGTGACCGCACTGTAACCGGTCAGGTTTCCCGCGATCAGATGGTCGGTCCCTGGCAGGTGCCGGTGGCCGATTGCGCGGTAACTACCGTTGCCTATGACAGCTACGCCGGCGAAGCCATGTCTATGGGTGAGCGCACCCCGGTGGCATTGCTGGATGCACCGGCCTCGGGCCGCCTGGCAGTGGGTGAGGCAATTACCAATATCGCCTGTACCCCAGTGAAGCAACTGTCCGATATCAAACTCTCCGCCAACTGGATGTGTGCAGCGGGCCATCCGGGTGAAGAGGAAAAACTTTATCGAACCGTAGAAGCGGTGGGTATGGAGTTGTGTCCTGAATTGGGCATTACCATCCCGGTGGGCAAAGACTCCATGTCTATGCGCACTGCCTGGGAGGAAGAGGGCGAGCAGAAATCGGTTACTGCACCGCTGTCTCTGGTAATTTCTGCCTTTACTCCGGTAACTGATGTCCGCAAGACAGTGACACCGCAGCTGCGCACCGATAAAGGTGAGAGTGAGTTACTGTTTATCGATCTGGGTGCCGGCAAAAATCGCTTGGGCGGCTCCTGTCTGGCGCAGGTCTACAACGAGCTGGGTGACAAGCCCGCAGACCTGGACGATGCCAAGAAACTGAAAGGTTTCTTCGAGGTGGTACAGCAGGCTCTGAATGAAGACCTGATCATGGCCTACCACGACCGCGCTGACGGCGGTCTGTTTACAACCCTGGCGGAAATGGGCTTTGCCGGCCGCGTGGGTATGGATGTGGAAATCTACGAATTGGGTGAAGACCCGATTGCGGCGCTGTTCAGTGAAGAGCTGGGTGCGGTATTGCAGGTTCCCGCCTGTGAAGCGGATATGCTGGTACAGCGCTTTGCCGCTGTGGGTGTACCCACCCACAAGATCGGTTACCTGAACAATAACGAACACCTGTGCATCACTAATAACGGTGTTGAAATCTTCAAGCGCTCCCGTGCTGAATTGCAGCAGATCTGGTCGGAAACCAGCTATCGTATCCAGTCCCTGCGTGATAACGCCGAGTGTGCCGAGCAGGAATTCGCTGCAATTGCCAAAGAAGACCCGGGCCTGACAGTAAACCTCACTTTCGATATCAACGACGATATCAGCGCACCCTATATCGCTAAAGGTGTTCGCCCGAAAGTTGCTGTACTACGAGAGCAGGGTGTGAATAGCCAAGTGGAAATGGCGCACTCTTTCTACCGCGCTGGCTTTAACGCTGTCGACGTACATATGAGTGACATCCTGTCTGGCCGTGTAGCGTTGGATGAGTTCAAAGGCTTGGTGGGCTGTGGTGGCTTCTCTTATGGCGACGTACTGGGTGCCGGTGAGGGATGGGCTAAAACCATCCTGTTTAACGATCGTGCCCGCGACCAGTTTGAGGGCTTCTTCAATCGCAACGATACCTTCGGCTTGGGGGTGTGTAACGGTTGCCAGATGTTCTCAGTGATCAAAGAGCTGATTCCAGGTGCGGATCACTGGCCGCGCTTTGTGCGCAACCTCTCTGAGCAGTATGAAGCGCGCTTCGCACTGGTAGGCATTGAAGACTCACCTTCCGTGTTGTTTAAAGGTATGGCGGGTACTTACATGCCGGTTGCCGTTGCTCATGGTGAGGGGCGAGTGGAGTTTGCTGACCAGCAGGCGCTGGAGAAGTGTGAAGCTTCCGGCACTATCGCGATGCGCTACCTGAATAACAAAGGGGAAATTACCCAAACTTATCCGGCCAACCCCAACGGCTCGGTAAATGGTATTACCTCCCTGAGTTCTGAGGATGGCCGCGTGACTATTATGATGCCGCATCCTGAGCGTGTTGCTCGAGCTGTCAGCAATAGCTGGCATCCAGATGAGTGGAAAGAAGATTCCGGCTGGATGCGCTTGTTCCGTAACGCGCGGGTGTTTGTCGACTAAGACAAGTCATTCTCTCGGTTTTTGCCTGCCGAGGTACACGTAAAGATTGTGGTGGCCGTTTCAGGTCACCACAATCTTTAGCAAATATAGAAATATTTCTGTAATTTTTTTCAGCCCTTTCATTTCCTGGCGTATTTTTTCCCTTCCTTAAAGTAGAAACTTCAGCTACTGCTATACTTAAACGATTATTCGAAATAACGTTTTTGCTATGGTGCAGTTATCTGTTGTATTTGCAGTTTACTTGCTCATTGCTCCATCCAATGTCTTGCTGGGATTAGGGTTCACATTTAATTCCGCTCGATTCTTTTCAAATTTCATCGTTTTTAACCTTTTCAGAAAAAAGCAGTTTCTGAGGGGGTATTCCTGCCTGGTAAAAGTGATTAAGGAGAAAACTATGGCGTACAGCGAAACTCTGGCTGAAAAAGTGCGCAAATTACTTCAGGGAAATGAAGGCCTCAGTGAAAAGCAGATGTTTGGAGGTCTCGCTTTTATGTTGAATGGCAATATGGCCTGTGGGGTTGTTGGAGAGGAGTTGATGGTCCGGGTTGGGCCTGATGAGTATCAAACTGCGTTGGCCGAACGCTATACCCGGCCTATGGATTACACCGGGCGCCCCTTAAAAGGCATGGTGTATGTGGAAGAAGATGCTGTCGCAGAGGATTTGGATAACTGGGTCAGTCGTGGAGCGGTATTTGCGGGCTCACTTCCTCCAAAATAATCGCTTATATTCACTGAACTTAGCAAATTAGTTTCTTTTTATTGCATGGTGAGTGATTAGCAGTCAGGAGTTGGCGTGAGTTCGCTGTTTTCTACGCGTTGACTTCTGTACGGCCTACACTCAGCGAAATAAATGTGACCCCGGTTCTATTCCCTCTTGGTCCTTGCTGATTTACCGCTCAGTAGTCTGAAAGGATATTGATTATGTATTTTCTCGAATTGAATAACGGTGTAGAGATACCTCAGCTCGGCATGGGAATGGCTGCGATTGGCAGCTGGCAGCAGGATGATGAGTATGTAACAGAAGTTATTTTGAAAGCCATGTCTGTGGGATATCGTCATTTTGACACAGGATCGGTCTATGGAAATGAGCGAGCTCTGGGAAGAGCGATCAAAGAATCCGGCTTAGCGAGGGAAGAGCTTTTTATTACCAGTAAAGTTTGGGATACGGAGCAGGGAACCAATAAAACTCACGATGCATTTGCCCGTAGCCTGGAGCGATTGCAGCTGGAATACCTGGACCTATATCTGATCCATTGGCCTATGCCGGCCTATACCCGGGAAACCTGGGGAGCAATGGAGGCGCTTTACCAGCAGAAAAAAGTGCGGGCCCTGGGGGTGTCAAACTTTCGTAAATCTGATATTGAACAACTGGCGACTTTCTCGGAAGTGCGCCCTGTTTGTAATCAAATTGAACTGCATCCCTACTTCACACAGCAGCCTTTAGTCGATTATTGCCAGTTCCATAAAATTGCGATTTGTAGCTGGTCTCCTTTGGGGTCGGGATCTACATGGAGCGGTGTTGAGGCTCATGAAAAACCTCTCATAGATCCAGTAATTGTGGATATTGCGCAAAATCACGGGGTGACTTCGGGACAGGTTATCCTTAAGTGGAATATCCAGCAGCATCGTATTGTTATTCCCAAAGCGGAAAGCCTGGATCACATACGCAATAACTTCCTATTGTCTGATTTTAATTTAAGCAATGCGGAGATCCAGGCAATTAATGGATTGAACTGCAATAAAAGGTTGGGCGGTGATCCCGATTATGTTAATCAGAAAAACATAATGGTCAAAGTGCCCGATTAAATTTTTTCCAGTAAAGCATAGGTCGCTATAGCGCAGGCAGAAGTAATATTCATTGAGGAATTGATACCCTGCATAGGTATGTGTACCACAGCATCTGCCAGTTCCAGAAGTTCGGGGTTGACCCCATCCTTTTCAGAACCCAATACCAAACATATTTTATTCCCTTTGGAAACGGGGGTATCTTTGAGTTCGACGCTATTTGAGGCAATCTCCAGGCAAATTAATCGATAGCCCTTATTTTTTAAGGTTTGCGCGATATTGACTGCAGATGAGTGATATTCGTAGGGAACGTACTTTTCTGTAGACCGGGAAACTTTCCGAATTTTGGAATTAGGTGGAACCAGGCTTTCACCAGTTAAATAAATTTTCTCTACGCCGAGTGCATCTGCGATACGAAATAGGCCGCCGACATTGCTCGGTGTACCGATATCGGTGGCTAAATAGCATAATGGGTAAGTGTCTGTGCTGGGTTGATGACTACTGTGATCTGTCTGCATTTTTCTGTTTGTTACTATAGGAAGTGGGGAAGTTACCACTTCCCCAGGAAAGTACTGCGGTATTGATGGGGGAGTTAGTGGCTGCTCTCTGCGATTTCGAGAGCCTCCTCGGCGACTCTTTGCGCAGCAGCCTGGCGATTACGCATCTGCTCTACCAGAGAGGGCTCTCGGTTGGCCTTTTGATTCTGGATATGCACCGCTTGCCTGTATACCTTATCTGACACAATAAACTCTTCCGCTCGCTGGTTGATTTCGCTGTAGCGTGTATTCAGTTCTGAGATCTTTTTGGATAGATGTTCAAGATCCAGGATATCGTCGAAGTAAAGGGCGATCAGCCGCTCGCACTCCCTGGCGATCGCCAGGTACTCGTTGCCTACCTGTCGGTGTCCCTCATAGTTCTTTTTAAAATTGAAGAAAGTTTGCACACCGCCCAATAACGCGGCCAGCAGGGCCAGCGCCGCACCACTCCACTTGGTCCAATCAGGCAGCTCCGCATTGATCAAGGAGAAGAAAAGCGAACCCAGGAATAAGTTGACGACAACGATGGGCACCCCGCAAAGCACATGCAAATTGCGCCCCTTCATAGAGGCTCGAAAGTGGCTGTGTTTGCACAGGTGAGCATTCCAGCGGAGCTTCTCCAGGACTTCCACGGTATTGGGTATAGTGCTCATGATTCCTTTCCGCCCTCATTCTACTACTAGCTATTGTGGGCGATAGTTTGACGGATGCCAGCGAGATGTACAAAAGTGATGGTACAAAGGGCTAGTTTTTCAGTCTTGATAGTCAGGTATGTCCATATTTTGGGGTTCGCGTAAGTGATTGCATACCCTTGCTGCTCGAAATGCCTTCAGTTACATAGATTGCTATTTGATCACTGAACATTAGCTATTTAAGGGATTCAACGGTGTAACACCCAATTCCATGAGGGAATTTTACTCTAGGAATAAAAAGAGCTGCGCAAAAGGACCAGTTTCTTGTATTTTTATCGGCCATCTTGACCGAGGAGTTTATCCCCCTCCCAAGATTCAAACTTATAAAAATTAAACCCTTGAGTAGTTGGGGGCAGGTATGTCAATCGCGCGGCAGCGCTTTATAGTTTTGGGGCCTCTTTTTGCTGTGGCCTTCTATTTCTTTTTATCAGCGTTGGGGATGCAGTATCTACCGGCAGTAACTGCTGCAATTACCTTGTTAACTGTGATCTGGTGGATAACGGAAGCACTTCCAATCCCCGCAACGTCACTGGTGCCTTTTGTCCTCTTGCCTCTATTTGGAGTAGCGGATCATCGGGAGGTGGCAGCTTCCTTGGGAAGTCATGTCATTCTGTTGCTGATGGGGGCCTTTATTTTGTCCAAGGCCCTGGAGAAAAGTGGGGCCCACGAGCGCCTTGCCCTGTATATGTTGCGTATTGTGGGCGTCTCCAGCGGCCGCAGGCTGGTGCTCGGATTTATGCTGGCAGCAGGCTTCCTGAGCATGTGGATTTCCAACACTGCTACCACATTGATGATGCTGCCTATAGCCCTGGCAATTCTCAGTAAGATCGACAACGAGCGCTTAAGTATTGCCCTGATCCTGGGTATTGCCTATGCCGCAAGTCTGGGTGGGGTAGGTACTCCTCTGGGCACGCCGCCCAATGTTATTTTTATGGGAATATACGAGGAAGTAACCGGACGAGAGTTTAGCTTCCTGGGCTGGATGAAAATAGGAGTCCCAGTTGCTTTGGTGACGCTGCCTATAATGGCCCTCTGGCTGACCCGTCATGTGCATCTGAAAAATGATATTGAGCCCCCTCAAGTGGGAGAGTGGAGGCAAGAGGAAAAGCGAACCTTAATGGTTTTCGGTGTGGCAATTCTCCTATGGGTTACTCGCAATGCACCGTTTGGTGGTTGGAGCGAATTGATAGGTATTGATGCTGCCGGTGATGGAACCGTGGCTCTAGCAGCCGTTGTCGCTATGTTTCTAGTGCCCAACGGTAAGGGAGGGCGCTTGCTGGATTGGCAGACGGCAGAGACGATCCCCTGGGGAATGCTATTACTGTTTGCCGGTGGTATAGCGCTAGCAAAAGGTTTCTCCAGTTCCGGACTGAGCGATATGCTCGGCAACGGTCTTTCTTTCCTGACGGCGATGCCACTGTGGTTGTTGTTGGTCATTCTATGCCTTAGTGTGACCTTCTTGACAGAGATAACCAGCAATACAGCTACGGCAACCCTACTTATGCCAATTTTAGCTGTAGCCGCCACTTCAGCGGGTTTTGAGCCCATGGTGCTGATGATACCTGCGGCGATGAGTGCCAGTTGTGCATTTATGTTGCCTGTAGCTACAGCGCCTAATGCGATTGCGTATGGAACCGGTAAAGTACGTATACAGGATATGGTTCGAGAGGGCGCGATACTCAGTGTGACGGCATCGCTGATAATAGCGGGGATGAGTTGGTTGATCCTGGCTGGATAGTGTTTGTCTCCATCATAGCCAGTGTGAGATGTGCATAAGCAGGCGAATGGATAAAAGAAAAATAGATAGGAGAGATAGAGTTCGATGAATAAAACCACAGCAACACTGTTGCTCACCCTTGGTTTAACAGGGTGTGGCGAAGAGAAGAGCAACCAAGCTGTAGAGGAAAAAGCCTTGTTTAGTGAACAAACCTCTGCTCCTGTAGCGAAGAAAGTACCACACAAAATGGTTATGCATGGCCATGAGCGCATCGATAATTACTACTGGATGCGTGACGATGAACGTAAGGCGCCAGATGTTATTGCTCATCTGGAAGCAGAAAATGCTTATACCGATTTGGTAATGCACCACACCGAAGAGTTACAGGAATTACTCTTTGAAGAAATGACTGGCCGCCTGGAGAAAGATAAATCAACGGTTCCCGTTTATTATAATGGCTACTGGTATTACAGCCGCTATCTTCCTGAGAAAGAATACGCGATCCACGCGCGGCGTAAAGGGACCCAGAAAGCACCTGAAGAGATTATGCTGGATGTGAATGTGCTGGCTGAAGGCCACGGCTACTTTAGTGTAGGGCGCCTAGCGGTTTCTCCCAGTAATCAATTGGTAGCATATCCTGAAGATAGTGTTGGGCGCCGTGTTTACACGATTCGCTTCAAGGACTTAAAGACTGGTGAGATGCTGCCAGATAAATTGGAGAATGCTTCACCAGTTGCCGTTTGGGCAAACGATAACCAAACTGTCTTCTATATCAATAAGGACCATCAAACTCTGCTCGGCTATCAAGTAATGCGCCATAAGTTGGGCACGCCGCAGAGTGAAGATGTTGTTGTTTACGAAGAGATGGATAAGGCTTTCTATACGTGGATTTCCAAATCCCGGGATGGAGAGCTGATACGCATTCACCACAGTTCTACAACTAGCAGTGGCCAGTCAATCCTGGACGCAAACACCCCTCTTGCCGATTTTGCTCCCTTATATCCCCGGGAAGAGGATCACGAGTATTCAGCGCTAAAGTTAGGGAATGATTTTTATATCATGACCAACTGGCAAGCTGAAAACTTCCGCCTTATGAAGGTTGCCATGGACGACGCAACAGATAAGTCTAATTGGCAGGAAGTCATACCTCATAGTAGTAAAGTTTTGTTGGAAGATTTCACTTTATTTGATCATCATCTGGCAGTAATAGAACGAAAAGCGGGGCAAACGGGTCTCCGAATTATTAATTTAGAGAATAATAAGGACCTTCAAGTCGGGTTTAATGATCCAGTATACAGGCTGGGCTTGAGTTCAAACCCAAACTTGGACTCAGAGAGTGTTCGAGTATCTTATTCGAGTTTAACGACACCAAATAGTGTTTATGAAGCCAAGTTGGATAGTGGCGATTTGGAATTGCTTAAGCAAGACAAAGTTCTGGGTGGTTTTGACCCAGAGCACTATCAGAGCGAGGGTATCCTGGTAGCGGCACGAGATGGCGTTAAGGTGCCGGTATCTTTGGTTTATCGTAAAGATAAATTTAAGAAAGATGGCTCTAATCCATTACTGCAATATGCCTATGGCTCATACGGTAGTACCGTAGACCCCTGGTTCCGCTCTTCAGTGGTGTCCTTGCTTGACCGAGGTTTTGTATTTGCTATTGCCCATATTCGTGGCGGCCAAAAACTGGGACGTGCCTGGTACGAAGATGGAAAGATGTTCAATAAAAAGAATACTTTCACTGATTTTATCGACGTTACCAAGGCGTTGGGGAAATTAAAATATGGGGCCCCTGATAAGATCTTTGCTTCAGGTGGTAGTGCTGGGGGGCTGTTGATGGGCGCGGTAGTCAATATGGAACCGGGTTTGTACCGGGGTGTTACTGCGGCGGTGCCATTTGTTGATGTGGTAACTACCATGCTGGATGAGTCAATTCCCCTGACTGTTAATGAGTATGACGAGTGGGGCAATCCTAATAATAAGGATAGTTATGAATATATGCTTTCCTATTCTCCCTATGACCAGGTGAAAGCTCAGGATTACCCCAATATGTTGGTAACCACTGGGCTACATGATTCCCAGGTGCAATACTTTGAGCCAATGAAATGGGTGGCAAAGTTACGCGAATTGAAGACCGATGAAAATCAGTTGTTATTCAATACCAATATGGAAGCAGGTCACGGTGGCTCTTCGGGTCGTTTCCGTCGCTATAAGGAGACCGCTTTACAGTATGCATTTTACCTCGATTTACTTGGGTATAAAAATGGAGAGACTGATAAGAAGGTTAAGTAATAAATATGTTATGCTTATTTTAGAGATATAGGTCTGATTATGGGTAGCTAATTATTCTTTATATCTCTACTTAAGTATCATGTAAATAAAGGGGAGCTAGCTCCCCTTTATTTGTTGGGGAAGTTGAAATGTCCTTTTCTTTTTCAGCTTTCTGAAATATTAACTTCTAGAGTCAATTGGCTTTTCGTGTTGTTTGGGCAGGATAAACACGCACCACCTTTTTAGTATTCCGCTAAAAATCTAAATGCTTTGAATTTCTATTTATAGGCGTAGAATGGAGATAGATTTACTGGAAGGTCTGAATTATGCGTGAGTTCGCCGCCATTGAGGCACCTGTGATTGATCGATTTGGAGGGTTAGACGGACTTCAGTCGAAGCTGGTGAAGCCAAAGCCTGCGCAGCTCTTGAGAGAGATACATGATAGTCAGTGGTTGTCATCGGCATCCCGGGCTGTTTTTCAAGCCGGTTTTAGTTGGAAGGTTGTTGAAAAAAAGTGGCCGGATATAGAGAAGATCTTCTATGGCTTTGATGTTTCGTTCTGTCGTTACTTACCGGAGGAGGCATTAGATGACCTAATGCGGCAGGACGGTATGATCAAACACTGGACTAAAACTCGCTCCATTCAAAGAAATGCAGACTTCTTTTGGCATTTATCTAATGAGCATGGAAGCTTGGGTGCGTATTTCTCTAGCTGGAATACAGGCAACTATATTGAGAATCTTCTCTACTTGCGTAAAGGTGGTGATCGACTCGGCGGTAAGACTGCCCAAGTATTTCTAAGACGAATGGGAGTTGATACTTTGGTTTTTGCAAGTGATACCATTCGTGCACTTATTCGGGAAGGTGTTGTTGATAAGTCTCCGTCTTCCAAAAAAGACTGGGCAGCGTTGAAAGAAACCATGGAAATCTGGCAAGCGCAGTCAAATCGCAGCCTTAACGAGATAAGCCAGATATTATCCTTCTCTGTTGGGTAGGCATGCTTGGATCCAGGGTCGGTAAGTGGGGTATCAGTTTGGCAGAAACCACTATTCACGGCTTCTGCCGGCCTCGCTGTTTGATCGAAGTTTACTCAGTTATGTGTACCGGTCTAACCTGGAACTCCACCGACAATGAAGCTTCATACTGGATCTCGTCGAATGAGCTAGTTTCTGTTTCGATATAGGAGTCCGAAAAACTATCTTTTAGTTTTCCAGCTCTACCCCTGGCAGCGGTAACGACAACCTCTTCCACCGCACCAGCACCCGCTGTCCCATAAAAGCCGATATTCTTTGTACGGATATTAACTGGAATTAGTTGAATACCGAGCGTCTCCTCATAATCTGCTTTTTGCTCCATAATTTTTGCCAGTGCCTTGGATTGTACTTTTTCTGTGTATTCAGAGGTTTCTGAATGTTCAAAAGAGGTACTTACTATATCTACTTCTTTATTTTGGTCAGTTAGTTCTGCGATTGCCTGTAAATGATTTTCCTGGTCTATTGTTACCGCTACTCTATTTATTACTTTATAGCTGGATGGGTTTTTGCCCAGCCATCCAAATTGGGGAGAAGATGAGAATTTGGAATTCTTGATCTTGGATCCGTCTATTCCAGCCTTGATTAAGCTTTGGGTTAAGTTTTTTCGCAGGGAGCTGTTGCTGGCAATGGCGTCTGATAACAATGGCTCCTCAGTCGTGACAATCACATTCACAATGGCTTGATCAGAGTAAGCGGTCTCTTTTGCGTTGCCATGCAGGGTAACAATTCTGGACTCCGGATAAATCAGACCGCGTAAGTCTTGTGGAGTACCCGTAATTTCAGGAGCGGCCTGTGACAGGGTGGGAATGATGAGTGCAGCAAATAAGGCTAGTCTTTTCATATTGACACTTCCATGTAGGGAGGAGTTGATCTTCCAGTACAGTACTGGTCCAGTGTATTTCAGCGAGACTATATCGGTTTTACAAATTTGGAGCTAATTGTTACAGCTGTAATAGCTAGCCAGTACCTTTGTGCTCAAACTATTGCCCAATTCCTGTCTGGGCAGTGATATCTCAACCACTTGGTGGCCCGGCACCGTTGATCGGCGAAGGATTACCGCTTATCGCCCTCCGGATATTTCGAAAACCAGTTCACAGACAATCGATTGCATTCCTTTAAAGTTCACGCCCGCTGCCACATTGGGTATACAAACTTAGTTAATGGCAGCAAGTAATAACAAAAAATTTTAGCGGCATACAAGTTGGGCAGAACTGATGGGTTTACTAGTTAATAAGAAATTAATAGCGCTTGCTTTGACGGCGCTGCTGGCTGCATGTGGCGGTGGTGGAGGCAGCTCCTCCTCGGATTCAGACACTTCGTCAACAGATGGCGGCAGTGACCAGGGCGGTAGTGGAAGTGGCGGTCAAGGGACTTCCGGTCAAGGGACTTCCGGTGATGATGATACTCCGATTTCAGATAATGTAGGGACCACGGTTGTGGTGGGGGATGTAGAAGTCACTGACTTGGGCTTTGCTTCACTGACTGCGATTGATGTGACTTTACCAGAAGGTATGAACAACGCTCGTGAGGTCTACCAGATGGCCCACTATATTGCGCGCACTGATGGCGAGCAGGACGAAGAGGATATTGATATTCCAATTCGGAACTATACGGCGACCTGCGCAACAGATACCGATACTCCCAGGATGTTTGTTTCCACTACTTTGTCAGAGGGGAGCAGTGCTGCGGATACCACTTACGGTTCTGTATATGAGTTGCAGTATGATCCAGATACCTCCAGTTTTGAACCAACGGGTAATGCCACGATTTTAAATCAATGCTACGAATCCCACGGTATAGCCGTCAGCGCTAACTGTTCCACAGTGGCGGTACTGTGTAATACAGAATATCAAGCCAGCGAACGCTATGATGTGGAGGTAGATCTAGTTGAGCAATACGGCTCAAGCTGGATGAAAATGGAAGACAATATTGACTTGATTGAATCCCGTATAGCCAATGAAATTGGTCTTATGGTGGCAACCAATCACGGTAAGTATATCGACTTTTTTACAGAGCACCCGACTCTGACATTCGATGATTTTCTTGCCGGGCTGGAAGCAAACTTCCCCGATACTGATTTTGGAGATTCTCCCTCGTTCAGCACGATTAAAGGGTCTGATATGCAGGAGGAGATGGAATACATTATTACCAGTCTCTCTTCTGGTGACTATGACGATTTGTTGCAGCATATTCGCGATGCCAGTTACAAATATAACGAACAAATCTGGCTATTGGAGTGGGAAAGCCAGTCGCTGGATGAAGTTCCTGATGCCTACGTAGTGAATAAGATGCATGGTGGCACCCACCTTGGTGCCCAAGAGCTGATTCGTGTTGAAGATGATAGCCAAGGCCGCAGCAGCTATGGTTTCTCTGTGTCGGCACGAGTATTTGATGGTAATGGGAGCTCTCACTACTCGGCGGGGTTAACGGTGATAGACCGTGACAATTGGTCCCTCGATATGACCAGCTCAGATAACCGCGGTTGGTACTGGGCCTGTGGCGATGGACATGTGATTAATATTCGCTCATTTTATAATCCGGACAGTGAGCTTTATGGAGCAATTTGCACCAGTGATTGGAACGACTGGATAGGCAGTACACACGGGCAACTGGGTACCATTGCAGTAAAGATGGAAACATCCAGCTCATCTACAGAAGGGCGCTTCAATCACTTTGTTCCTTCAACGTCGGCGATGGTATCTAATGGTGGGGGACATACGGTTGTGCCTGTAGATGCTGATACAAATCTTTCACTTATTGTTTCTCCTAAATATATTGAAGATGCAGATATGGTCCGGTTCCTGCAGGATGAAGTTGGAGTTGATTCTTCTGATGCTGGTCCGTTTGATGAAGATTGTGCAGGCTATGACACTACCAACTGTTTCCTGTCTTATATGAGTTATAACTACTGGGAAGATGATGATAGTTTCTCCACAATAACAAGGCAGGGACTTTATTCCGGTGATGCACTAGATTCCAGCTCTTTAACCCGTATTGGCATCGCCAAAGTCAGTTCTACCGGTAGTATGGAAGGCCAGGGTTTTAATTGGTTGGTTGAGGATGATGATTGCCAAATTAGTGACCCACAACTTATTGATTTAAAAAATGGACGTTACTTATTTGGGTATGCAAAGTTCCAGTGTATTTCTGATAACCTGGCCTATAACCGTATTTATGCCGATAGCGGCTCTAAAAGATTATTAGTGCCAAAAGCCTTTTATGTAATGGAAGTCGATGCAGATCTAAACGTACTTGAAGGGCCAATCGAGTTACCTAATTATGGATGGGGTGGTTTGGATGAACCTATGTACTTAGGCGATGGAAAAGTGGCCTGGACTTATATTAAAAACCCCACCTATGACAACTATGTGAGTGGTCAGCAAAATGTTTGGCAAGCGATGATTTACCACTCAAATAGCGCTAATTTGGATTAGTTCAGATCAACCCTGATACATTTTCTTGAAAAGAGGGGGTTTACCGGTTTTGATGAGGGTGCCTAAATCTAAAAGCAAAACCAAGGATAAACCCCATAATCCATGCTAATGATCACATCATCAAACACAAGACCGGTTTACTAAACCTGGCAGAAGAACTCTGCAATATACCCAATGCTTGTAAGATACTGGGGGTATCGAGAGACTCTTTCTTATCGGTACAAGGAAGCTGTTTCAAGTGGGGGCGAGCCATTAATAGAATGGGAGTAGACGAACAGAAGTAACGCATAAAACTTAGCGTAGAAGCGAGGTGATCAAGGACACCGAAGGCGGGTGATCTAACTGGCCGAGTCAATGATGCAGTTGTGTAGTGAAAATTCGCATTCTTATCTGGGGAGATATGTTTAACTTGTTACTATGGAGCTGACTCATAAGTAGGCCCGGCCCGCTAGCCCCCATCTTGGGGATAAAAAAAGTGGAACGCAGCAGCACCTCGGTCAATAACGGCCGTGATGATTAAACAAAATCCAGCCGCCGGCATAGTAGCCTAATGCCAAGACTAATGCCTTAGATATAGTGAAGGTCTGGTCCTAAATCCACTCCCTCCGATTTAGCCAAAGTTACGTAATTCTCAAACCTAAAGTATAATTTTTTCAGCATTCCACCTCGCGCTACACAGACTAGGAGAAATGGCCGTTAACGTGGAAAGCCTGTATTATTTCCAGTGTCATCTTTCAATCTGTGGGTGTCCTGGAGTGAACCCTCAATCAGAAACGAATCTTCGTTTTTTTCAACCTTATGGTTGGTGTTTCGATGGTTACGGCTGACGTCAATCGGTGCTCTCATGTTTTAATAGGACTATTTGTCTGCCTTGGGTTCGATAGGGTAATCGCTTAGCCGCAAGTTCTGGCTATAGTATCCAATTTGGGGGAGTACTAATCTTTTGTCCAGCCATCGACAATCATTAATAATCTCCCCGGTCTCGATTGATTTATAAAGAGCATGTTATGTCCAGAAAAATATTATCCTTAAAGGTAAAGAGAAATACGGAGCCTAAGAGGGCTTATAAAAAGGAAGAGGATACTTCTGATCCAAAGAAACGGTTCTTAAATGGAGTAGCTATTAATCCATCTGAGCCTATTCGCCTTGAGTCTGGTTCTCAGCAACTTACGGTAAGGGCGATGGATTTGATTACGCCAATTGGTAAGGGGCAGCGTGGCTTGATTGTGGCTCCACCGGGCTGTGGCAAAACCACTATGCTGAAACATATCTGCCAAGCAGTGGGAGAGGCATACCCCGAAATAAAGCTGTACGCTTTGCTTATTGATGAAAGGCCAGAGGAGGTTACTGACTTTAAGCGAAGTGTACCGGCCGAAGTTTATGCGTCTTCTTCTGATCATAGCTATGAAGAGCATGTGCGAGTAGCTAATGAACTCCATGGTAGGGCCTGCAAGGAAGCCGGTGAAGGCCAGGATGTGATGATCGTGGTTGACTCGTTGACAAGACTTTCACGGGTACATAATGCACAGCAGAGTGGCAGGGGACGTACAATGTCTGGCGGGATAGATGCCAGGGCTATGGAGGTCCCCAGAAAGCTGTTTGGTGCTGCGAGGAAGATTGAAGGTGGTGGTTCACTTACGATTCTGGCAACGATACTCGTGGATACCGGAAGCCGAATGGACCAGGTGATATTTGAGGAGTTTAAGGGGACTGGAAATATGGAGGTAGTATTGTCCAGGGAAGTTGCGAGACAGCGAATTTTCCCTGCCTTGGATATTGCTAAAAGCAGTACTCGCCGTGAAGAAATCCTGTTTAACTCGAAAGATATTGCAACGATAAGAGCTTTACGAAGAACTCTTGCTAACCTAAATCCTGTAGATGGCACTAAAAAGCTTATTGAACTCCTTGAAAAGTACCCGACTAATGCGGAGTTACTTGACCATTAATTTTTAGTTAAGTTTAAGGATAGTATTTAGCCGCTTAGCATTTTTGGAGTTAGTTATTTAGCGACCGAGTTCTTACTGGGACAGCCGTTATTTAGTCGAGGGCTTTACACTTCGATTCTCTGGTGTGTTTTTACAAGATATTGCTCAATGAAGAGCTTAGTGGAAATGTGGCCTTAATATGCCGAAAGGGTTGCCCATTCAGCTGAATCACTATTTGGCGTTAGTAGACTGGAGTGGCCGGCATTTAGCCCCCCCAAAAGCGCTCCTTATCCTTGAGCGGCTGGGCATCTCAGCAAAACACTGGCTTTATCTCAGTTAGAACTTTGAAGGCCGCTTTAAAGGTTTGGTGGGAACAGTGGAGACGGTAAAGCAAGCTTGCATCCAACTCGATAAACGCTGGATACACCGAATAGGGATTGCCGGCGTTTCCTCTCAGCCACACCCTGCTAATCTACTTCTACCCCAAATACTCTATAACACGATTACCACTCTTTTATCCAAAATAGCATTTCCAAAAATCTGCATATCAATTCCCAGAACTTAATCTCTCTTACCTGTAAATCAAAAGGTAGGAACCCCCAGAAAGAGAGCTTGCTCTACAGTTCACAGTATCCTCCAGCCTTTGGGTGTTCTAATGTGTGTGTGCACTAATTTGTGCAATAGGATAATAAACAATACCCACTGCAACCAATAAGTTTACTAAACCGGGTGCTTTCATCTAAATTTATGCATCTTCTGAAGATTCACGTATGCGCTCTTTCCGTTCCAGTTCCTCTTGCATCACCGCTTTGATTTCTTCTAGCACGGCATCGACATCGGCGCTGCCATCGTCATCATCAAACTTGCCGCTGAGCGTTGAGCTAGTCGTTAAGTTACCCTCTTCAAACAGTGCCCACATTTCCTTGGCGTATTGAGTCTGTAATAAAGAGGGGGCAAATCTGCCATAATAACGACGCATATTGTCGACGTCACGAGTGAACATTTCTTGTGCACTGTTATTGGCAGCGGCATTAACAGCTTGGGGTAAATCGATAATCACAGGGCCGGAATCATCCACTAGGACGTTAAATTCGGATAAATCACCATGTACAATTCCCTCGTGAAGCATGAGCATGATGTAATGAATCATTAATGCATGATCTTGAATTGCTTGCTCTTCTGACATTGTCACATCGCCAAGCCGTGGTGCGACATTGCCTGCTTCGTCAGTGATTAACTCCATCAATAATACACCGTCAACACAACCAAAAGTCTTGGGAACTCGTACATGAGCGCGTGCTAAACGGGATAAAGCATCAACTTCGGCATTTTGCCAAATCTCTTCCTGCTGTTGGCGGCCATAATTTGACCGTTTTTGCATGGCACGTGCTTGACGACCACTACGAACTTTACGCCCTTCTTGGTACTGTGCGGCCTTTTTAAAATTGCGCTTAGTTGCGTCTTTATAGACTTTGGCGCAACGAATTTCGCCACGACAACGGACAATAAATATATCGGCTTCTTTGCCGCTCATTAGGCGGCTGATAACTTCATCGATTAAGCCATCATCGATGAGAGGCTGTAGACGTTTGGGAGTTTTCACTAGATACCAGCTTTGAGTGTTCGGCAATTAATCATATATGCTATTGACATATTTCTATGTGTATTTGAGGCAGGAAATCTAATCTTGCTTATGGATAAAGAGCGATTATGGGGCCCTATAATGCCCGCGTAAAGGGTGGGGGCAATAAGAATCGCACTTGACATGTGAACGACCCCAGTAGGCAGATCACCGTTTAATGACCTCTAGCTACCAGCGAATAGCTATACCATAAGGTTTTGTGGGGAGGAAGCTGCGAGTAAAACTATGAGTTGGCGAACAGAAACATCCTATGTGGCTTAGTCTGTAGGCCAAGGGTGCCAAAGCCACGTGATCTAATGGATAGGGTTAATGATGCAGCTGATTTGTGAAATTTTATGCTCTTATCTTGGGGAATGTGTGTAATTTGTTTCAGCGATTCTGTCAGCGCGGCTACTGGCTGGTAAGTAGGTCCAACTTGTTAGCATTCATGACTCGCATGATGGGTGGGGTGGGGGCCGGTAGTTAGAAACTACCGGCTACCCGATTTACGCGGACCGCTCTCGAACGTATATATGTACGTTTGATGCCTGCTCATTGAAGCTCCGCTCTTGAAACTCAAGATAGCTCAATGTTCTAACCAATTTTCCAAGTTTGTCATAGCCGTAGTTTCTTGAATCAAATGACGGTGTATTCTTTGTTATATAGCTACCGACGGCAGACAACGAGGACCAACCATCATCTCTAGCTACAGCGTTCACTGCATCGATAACGATTTCTTTCAACTTGGGATTCTTTGACTCATCTTTGATCTTATGGGAATCAGTTTTTCTTAGAACTTCAGTGTGGACAAACTTGTCACAGGCAGCGACAAAGGGCTCCGGCGTTTTCTTCTCACCAAAGCCATATACATAGAGACCACTTTCACGAATCCTATTCGCAAGTCGAGTGAAATCACTATCGGAAGATACTAAACAAAACCCATCCAATCTTCCCTCATGCAGTAAATCCATTGCATCAATAATTAGTGATGAATCGGTCGAGTTTTTTCCTTGCGTATAGCTAAATTGCTGAACAGGCTGTATGGCATGTTTGTGAAGGTGCTGCTTCCACCCTTTCAGGTTTGGAGTAGTCCAATCACCATACGCTCGTTTAACACTAGCAATACCGAACTTTGATATTTCAGCCAGAAGCTTTTGGCAAATAGCGGCTTGTGCATTATCCGCATCAATTAAAACAGCAAGTTTATTATTTTCACTTTCTGACATGTACAGCTATTCCTTTACGCGTAACGTTCACATTTGCGGCGGCTGAAGCATAGCGTAAGCAGTCCGGCCGTGATAGCGGCGAACAACATGCGCTTGGTACGCCCAGCATGGGCGTGAACTAATGGGGTGAAAGTCCCCTGTAGGAGGATCACCGTTTAATGGATTCCATTAAATGCTAACTACTAGCGAATGGCAACTGCAGCATTGTGAGGTCTTGTGGGGAGGAAGCCACTAGCAAAACTACGATCTGACGAACAGAAACATCATATAAGGCTTAGCTTGGAGGCAAGGTAGCTAAGGATGCCGCAGCTATGTAGCTAATGAGCCGAGCTAATGATGTAGTCGTGCATTGAAAGTTCACATTCTTATCTGGGGGGATCTGTTTAGCTTGCTGCTGTGAGGCTGTCAGCATGTCGCTGACTCATAAGTAGGCCTAACCCACTAGCCACCATCGAGGGGTAGAAAAGAGTGGTGGAACACAGCAGCGCCTCGGTCAGTAATGGTCAAGGTGATTAAACAGAAGTTAGCCGACGGCATAGTAGCCAAATGCCAAGATTTATACCTTGGACAGGGTGAAGGCCTGAACCCAAACTCCACGAGTTAAAAGACAGGGCTAGCCTACCGATATGTTTCCAGTCGGATAAGTTGAAGTAGCGCACTGCCATGACACTCAACTCAAAAGTTGCTCGACTCTATCGTTGGATAGAGATTCATTACGGATAGGGAACCGCCCATTGCGGACTCGCATGATGGGTGGTGTGGGGGCCTGTAGCTAGAAACTACCGGCTAGCCGATTATGAGCCTCACTGCTCGTAGACCTGAATAGTAATCGCACGTCTGTCGCCACGTACTCTGAGGATTGTCAAAAGACCATATTGTTTGAAGTACATGATTTTTTCCCATTCTGGAAAGTTACTACTGCCTGGAAGACTAGATTTAGGCTGAAGCTTCCAAGACCCACCCTCCTCAACGATCTTCATGAGTGAAGCATAATCATGCTCTGACATCTCTATATAGAAAATTTCGTTATAGTCACCGAAATACTTTGCAATGTCAGAAGCTTTCTCCCGCGCGACAACTACGAAATCCTCTTTAGGCTTGAAGCCGATAGCTTCATTGACTATTAGCGAAATATCATATCGCTTCGTACAGCTGACAACTAAAAATAGAAAAAAAACAAATGTGGCCCGAGTCTTCATCGTTCATAACGCCCGCATTTACGGCTGGTTTGGAGCACAGCGGAAAACTAGTCCGACAACATGTGCTAGCTAGGCCTTGACAGCATGATAAAAGACTCCCAGCCCCTCGGGATCATAAAACTCCCAGCTAGCATTTTCATACCTAACGAATACCTCATCGGCCTGTAGAGCACCCCACCAACTATTCAAAGCTTCGAAAAAGATCGATGTAGTAAAATCACCGCAAAGATCGTTTGGGAAATACGATATTTCAACAGCTATTTTTTCACCTTCAGACCAATCGAGAAACAGATGAACTTGGCTTACAAAGCTATCTCTAGATTTCAGCTGTCCATGAATACAACCTTCTTCACGTTGTGTGATGTAAGACACTACACTTTCCGAAGACATTTCAACTACTTCACCGTCTTGATCTAGAAGCTCGCCATCGCTGAATTCCTCGAGAAATAGCTTTATGAACTTTTCGACACAAGCCAAAGTGGCTGGAGTAAACGTAATATCCCTAGTGCTACCATCACTGTCGGTTAAATATTCAAGTACTTCAGCTTCGTTCATATGAGAGCTGGTCTTGCCCACAAAAAGTAGACACTCTAACTATGCGTATTTTCGTTCATACTCTGCTGGACTTACATAGCCCAATGCAGAGTGCCTACGAACCCTATTGTAGAAAATCTCAATGTATTCAAACACCTCAGATTTTGCTTGCTCTTCGCTTTCGAATGTTCCGGCATAGACCAGCTCGACTTTTAGCCTGCTAAAGAATGATTCCATTGCCGCATTATCCCAACAGTTAGCCTGGCGACTCATACTCGGTTTGCACTTGCTTTCGGACAAGAGATCCTGGTATTTCTGCGATCGATATTGCACACCCCTGTCAGAGTGAACTAGCAGTCCAGGCTTTATTGGTCGTCGCTCTAGGGCCATTTTCAATGCTCGACGTGTCAATTCATCGGTCATCTGCGAGTCGAATGCCCAACCTACAATACGTCGAGAGTACAGATCCATAACTACCGCGAGGTATAGCCACCTATCCAGAACCCAGATATACGTAATGTCACTGGTCCAGCGGCAATTTGGTCGATCCACATCAAAGCAACGCTTAAGTAAGTTGGCGGAGACGTTAATGCTCCCCTCTACGGGCTGACTATATCGAAAGCCTTTGCCGTTTCTCGCTTTAATATGTTCCTGCTGCATAAGCTTAGCGACGTAGTTCCGCGAGCATGGCTCACCTAACTCTTGAAGCTCGCAAGCAATTCTAGGCGCGCCATAACGACCTTTAAACTCAACAAACGTCTCTCGGATTTTCTCGATTGTTCGTATCTCTCTAATCGTGCGAGCAGATGGCAATCGCCCCCGCCATCGATAATAACCCGATCTTGAGACTTCTAAACACCGACACATCAAGCTAACCGGGAATGACCCTACATGCTCTTGTATCAATGCGTACTTTACTCTTGGTGGTTCGCAAAGTACGCAGCTGCCTTTTTTAGAAACTCAACCTCCTGACGAGCTTCATGCAGCTCCTTCTTGAGTTTGCGAACTTCAGCGCTTTCCTGTTTGGAATAGTCGACACCGTCTAAACTATTGAACTGCTTATCAGACAGTCGATTAAATTGACGACGCCAGTTGTAGATCTGCTGTGCGCTGACGCCTAGCTCTCGCGCCACAGAAGCCGTTGTTGCTCCAGGCTTTTCCGCTCTCTTAACTGCTTCTCTGCGGAACTCCTCCGTATACGCCTGAGTTCTTTTCTTACCCATAATACACCTCCGTGTTAGGCCTAAACCTAACTATACAGGGTGTCTACTAAACGTGGGTAAGTCTTATGTATAACGCCTCAATAACCGGCAGCTGGAACGAAGCGAAGCGCAGTGTAAGCTGTCCGGCGCCGAAGGCGCGTAGTTGATTGATTTGGTACGCCCAGCATGGGCGTGAACTAATGGGGTGAAAGTCCCCTGTAGGAAGATCACCGTTTAATGGACTTCATTAAATGCTAACTACTAGCGAATGGCAACTGCAATACCGCGAGGTCTTGTGGGGAGGAAGCCGCTAGCAAAACTACGAGCTGACGGACAGAAACATCATATAAGACTTAGCCTGGAGGCGAGGTGGCCAAGGACACCGAAGCCATGTGATCTAACGGGTAGAGTAAATGATGCAGTTGTGTAGTGAAAGTTCACGTTCTTATCTGGGGAGATCTGTTTAACTTGCCGCTGTGAAGCTGTCAGCGTGGCCGCTGACTCATAAATAGACCCAGCCCGCTAGCCACCATCGCGGGGATAGAAAAAAATGGTGGAACACAGCAGGGCTCCGCTCAGTAATGAGTAGGGTGATTAAACAGAAGTCAGCAGAAGGCATCGTAGCCAAATGCCAAGATTAATACCTTGGACAGGGTGAAGGCCTGAACCTAAATCCACGAGTTGAAAGACAGGGCTAGCCTACTGATATGTTTCCAGTCGGTTAAAGTTGATGTAGCGCACTGCCATGACACTCAACTCAAATGAAGATCTGCTCGACACTATCGTTGGGTAGAGATTCATTATGGATAGGAACCGCCCATTGCGAACCCGCACGATGGGTGGTGTGGGGGCCGGTAGCTAAAACTACCGGTTACCCGATTTAAGTGCAGGACTATCTACCTGCACCACAGTTAATTTAAACCCTTTGATACCTAAGCCATCAAATTTTTTACGATGCTCTGGATACCAAATTGACACATTCGTTGTTTCAGCAGCCGACTCAATTCTGGGCTTTTGCCAATAGCTATAACTTTCTCGCCCTGCTAAATATGCGTTGTTAGAGTTTACTAGCCCAGAACAGTTTGGGGTGCCTATTTTAAATGTGGCACTATCTGAGAGCGGTGCTGATAAAGTGATGCTCTCGGCCGGGACTGTTTCCCAGACCTCTGCAAGCCCCATTTCTCCGGCGTGGCACAGATAATCTACTACGTTGCACTGGATGGTTGTTTTTGCCTCATGCTCACCTAGCTCGCTGGTAAAAACCATTTTTGCCTCGAAGTACTTCGTTTTTTCAACTAACGAAGTAAATGGCTTTTCTACGGCACAACTTGTAAAAAGAATTGGTTCAATACAACCAGTAAGTGCAATCGATGCAATTGTAAGTATGAGTAGCTTCATTTCCTTTGTACACTTAACGCCTAAAGTAACGGCGAGCGTAGCGAGTCCAGGCCCGCAAGGCCGATTTTGGCTTTACTTGGTACGCCCAGCATGGGCGTGAACTAATGGGGTGAAAGTCCCCTGCAGGAAGATCACGGTTTAATGGATTTCATTAAATGCTAACTACTAGCGAATGGCAACTGCAATACCGCGAGGTCTTGTGGGGAGGAAGCCGCTAGCAGAACTACGAGCTGACGGACAGAAATATCATATAAGGCTTAGCCTGAAGGCGAGGTGGCCAAGGACACCGAAGCCGGGTGATCAAGCGGGTAGGGTCAATGATGCAGTTGTGTAGTAAAAGTTGATGTTCTTATCTGGGGAGATCTGTTTAGCTTGCTGCTATGAAGCTGTCAGGTGGCCGCTGACTCACAAATAGACCCAATCCGCTAGCCACTATCGTGGGTTAAAAAATGTAGTTGAACACAGTAGTGATCGTTGAGTAGAAATTCATTACAGATACGGAATTGCCCATTGTGGACCTACACGATGGGTGGTGTGGGGGCCGGTAGCTAAAAACTACCGGCTACCCGATTTAGCATTGAGACTCGTCCCCCGTAGCAAATCTTACGTACCAGTGGTCTCGATTCTTTCCTATTTCTAAACTTGTTTCTTTATACAATCTGTTCCAGCAAAACACCTTTTCCCCTTTTTTCCTACGTGAATAAGGATTTGGTGGATTGTTGGCAATTTCGGTTAGGAGCGCATCTGGAGAACCTAGCGCTTCTGCCGAAACGTTATATATTTTCCTAAATAGTATTTTTGCTCTTTCAAATTCAACCTCCGTTGTAAAGAAAACCACATCGTAAAGCCCGATATCGTTAAAACATTGAATCTTTAGATGCCCCTCTTTCCCGAAATACTCTTTACCAATAAATATTTCACCATCATTTTTTAGAACCGGATCGAAACCCTCTTCCTTGAATCCCCTTAGGAGGCTGTCACAGGAGTCTCCCATTCCTGCTTCTACCAAGGTGAGTGCATAAGAACAAGAAGAAAACAATAATAATGTCGTAAATAATAGTTTTTTCATGATTGCATGCTAACGAGGGTGTAGAAAAACTCACCCTACTTTTCATATTATGGTTGTACGTAAAAAATTGAGTCTTTGTCAGTGAAAGCTGAGCCAGATTTCACGCAGGATCACGATTTTTGATCGATATTTAATCAACCTCAACCCTCACAAGTATAATTTAGTTTTTCTACAGCCTGAACGCCTCAAACAGCGGCAGTTTTGGAGCGGCGAAGCCGCGGAAAAGCTGTCTAGCACACGACATGCAGCGTTGCTGCTTTGACTTATTACGCCCAGCATGAGCGTGAACTAATGGGGTGAAAGTCCCCTGTAGGAGGATCACCATTTAATGGGTCCATTAAATGCTAACTACTAGCGAATGGCAACTGCAGCATTGCGAGGTCTTGTGGGGAGGAAGCCACTAGCAAAACTACGATCTGACGAACAGAAACATCATATAAGGCTTAGCTTGGAGGCGAGGTGGCTAAGGGTGCCGCAGCTATGTAGCTAATGATGTAGTCGTGCATTGAAAGTTCACGTTCTTATCTGGGGAGATCTGTTTAACTTGCTGCTATGAAGCTGTCAGCGTGGCCGCTGACTCATAAGTAGGCCCAGCCCGCTAACCACCATCGTGGGAGTAAACAAAATTGGTGGAACACAGCGGCGCCTCGGTTAGTAATGATCAAGGTAATTAAACAGAAGTCACCGACGGCATAGTAGCCAAATGCCAAGATTAATACCGTGGACAGGGTGAAGGCCTGAACCCAAAATCCAGGAGTTAAAAGACAGGGCTAGCCTACTGATATGTTTCCAGTCGGATAAGTTGAGGTAGCGCACTGCCATGATACTCAACTCAAATGAAGAGCTGCTCGACGCTATCGTTGGGTAGAGATTCAATATGGATAGGGAGCCGCCCATTGCGGACCCGCACGATGGATGGTGCGGGGGCCGGCAATTAGAAACTACCGGCTACCCGATTTAAATGAGTGGTTCAGATTGCTCGTAGATCTTCATTGAATTCTAACCCTGAATGGCCATTAATTAGATCTATAAAACCCTTTTGGCAATAAATTCCCATGAACCCATCATAGCTTGTTTTGAAGATAAGATCTTCAGGAGATGGATTAAAAGAAATCTCTTTCACATATGAAGATTCTTTTCCATCGATTATTTCTTTTGAACTTTTTGTTAAATCAGCTTCAATACTGTGGGTTATATTGAAAATAAACCACGTTTCTCCAGAAAGATCTATTGGCAGAAACTCACCATATCTGTCAAGATTCAAATGAAGAGCATTATATGCTTTTAAGTTAAAGCATATATTTCTTTGCCATTCTCCTAAGTCAGTTGCAATTTCTTCATTGTTAAAGAGCGACGCTGTGAATTTTTTCCAAATTTCCTCTCGAGGAGTGCCGTCAAAGACAAACTTGAAACCACCAAGTGTCTTCATCATTGTTGGCACATCTATGTTTATTCGTGGAGCTTTTTCCTGAAAGGTTACTTTGTAGACTGACACTTTTATATCCTACCAACACTTTTCCAAGGTGTACCATCCCAGAAGGGCTCTTGATACTCTGCAAGACTAGCCCTTTTATCTCCTTTTACAAGCATTACCTTTTTAGGGAAATTAGCTGTCAGCAGCATATTTTCAATCACATTTAGTGTAGTAATAAATGTGCTTAAATCCCGTATATGCAAAAGAGATTCATTAAGCCAGTCATAGTAATTTTGACGATGTATTCTACTATGAGGAACTGCTCTTGGGTAGGGATTTTGACCTGTATCAGCCGTTCTGCGCGGAAGCCAAACACCATTATTAGGGTCGTCTATTCGTAGTTTTAACAAAGCAATTATTCCGCGTAATGCGGCAGCTTCATTATGAGATCCACTGACTATGTGATGCGCATCCCACCTATAATTTGGTTTTGGCTTTCCAGATGCTCTCATGTTTTTACCAAGTTTTGCAGAGCTTGCTTCTTCGTTCATTAATTCTTCTGCATCGAGACTTGATGCTTCAGATTGATATTTGTCCAATTGTGTTTGAAGCTTTACGATTGATTTTATATGTGATATTTCATGCCTAATATACGCATCCTTTTCAGCTTCATTCTTCCATGGCCTTTTGCCATACCCTTGAATGGCAGAATCGATAGTCCTTTGAAGTATATTTCTTGTTTTGAACACCTTGCTTTCCTTGAACTCTGATGTTGATATTTTGGGAGCATTTAACGCCTAAAGGCGGCGCGCAGCTTTAGCTGTCCGCTGCCTTTACTTGGTATGCCCAGCATGAGCGTGAACTAATGGGGTGAAAGTCTCCTCTAGAGAGATCACCATTTAATGGACTCCATTAAATGCTAACTACTAGTGAATGGCAACTGCAGCATCGCGAGGTCTTGCAGAGAGAAGCCGCTAGTAAAACTGCGAGCTGACGAACAGAAACATCTTATAAGGATCAGCCTGGAGGCGGGGTGCCAAGGACACCGAAGCCATGTGATCTAACGGGTAGAGTAAATGATGCAGTTGTGTAGTGAAAGTTCACGTTCTTATCTGGGGAGATCTGTTTAACTTGCCGCTGTGAAGCTGTCAGCGTGGCCGCTGACTCATAAATAGGCCCAACTCGCTAGCCACCATCGCGGGGATAGAAAAAATGGCGGAACACAGCAGCGCTCCGCTCAGTAATGAGTAGGGTGATTAAACAGAAGTCAGCAGACGGCATAGTAGCCAAATGCCAAGATTAATACCTTGGAAAGGGTGAAGGCCTGAACCTAAATCCACGAGTTGAAAGACAGGGCTAGCCTACTGATATGTTTCCAGTCGGTTAAAGTTGAAGTAGCGCACTGCCATGACACGCAACTCAAATGAAGAGCTGCTCGACGCTATCGTTGGGTAGAGATTCATTACGGATAGGGAACCGCCTATTGCGGACCCGCACGATGGGTGGTGTGGGGGCCGGTAGCTAAAAATCACCGGCTACCCGATTTATGTATTTATCTCACTGCTGCTTTTTCACTATAAATTGGGTTTACATACCCGCTTATCAAATAACAATAAAGCTCATTCATATCCCTGTAAAGGTGATAGTAATCATCTTGGCAGTGTGGAGCATGCGGATAAATACCAAAACGACTTTCTGGATGAAATGCTTTGATTCTATTTTGGTAATATTCTTCGAAGTATGAATCTAGTTTATATGGGTCATTAAAGACATCATGTAAATGATGCATAGCTTCTTTAGATGATGGGTTCTTATTTCCTTGCGCAGAGAGAATGCCCAAGACTAATCGATAGGATACTTCCATAGCTATAAAAAGCGTATTTATAGATTGCTCTGCAAATTGATAATGCTCATGGAGCATTCTAGACTTCAATAACGCAGTAACTCCTCTAACGATCAAGTTATTATTTATATCAAAGTCGTTATATAGTTGATCAATTAGCTCAAAATTGATTCCCTTTTCCACAAGCCTATATTCTCTATCTCCTATTATCGTAGGTAACGGAATATCGTGGCAGTTTAAGTAGTAGTTTGGAATCTGGTGCCCTGAATTTGGATGCTTAACACAAGGCACGTTAAATATATCTAAAAGAAAAGACTTAATAATTTCTTTAAGGTTTGGAGATTGATACTCTTGTAATGAAAGCGAAATTGACTCTGTTTTTGGGAATGGATAAAACATCGAGTAGCCCTCGTGTTTATCTGTCGCTAGGTTTACTATGCCGTATAGCCTAGCTTCTGTTGGATTAAGCCACTCAACCTCGCTGTAATATTCATCTCCATCATCAATATCATATTCATGAAATCTACTAATTGAAAAGCAAATATCTTCGTCTTTAAAGAATGCGCAATCATCAAAGATTAGATCCCTATTTGGATATACACCTATCGGAGACAGCACTCTAATTTTATACTCTTCTCTATCCATAGATCACAGTTCTAGTTTTTTAAATAACGTCGCGCTCAGCCGTGGCTAACTTAATGCGCTTTACATGCAAAATCGGAGCGTAGCGACCGCGCACAAAGCGTATAAAGTTAGACGTCGGTCCGCAGCGCATTGTTAGGCATGCAGAGGTACTGATACCTTTTGGTAATCGGCACCACATGAAACAGTAACCTCTGATGTCTTCGGGTCACCATTAGGAAAACCTAAGGGCTTCTGAACCCACGGTACAACCTCTATTGTGTAGGTTTTATCCACCAACAATGAACCAGCTTCGATCACGCAATGTTTGTCTGTACATTTCGCCACATTTACTCTAGCTCTGGCAGGAACAGATATAACCCCCTTGGATGCCGATGCATTTGAAATACTTGACTCTTCATAGTTGAGAATGCTGTATACGGACGAAAAAACGTCATTGTAAGATATTTTAAGATCTAAGCAGGTGGAATTTCCGCTATTTGAAATATGCAGGTATCGAGTGTCACTTATATTCGAGAGTCGTACTTCAAGTTCCGGCTGTGTATTATTTTGAGACAGCCCATAGGCTCCAAAACCTATTGCAGCTAAAACACCGATAATTCCAAATATTCCATTTGCCGAAGTTATTTCAGTGCTGAATTTTTTTAATGCCATGTCATCTTCCTTGTAAATGCCTAACGCTTGCCAGCAGGGGCGGTAACGTCCCCCTGGCTGGCTTTGGTACGCCCAGCATGGGCGTGAACTAATGGGGTGAAAGTCTCCTGTAGGAGATCACCGTTTAATGGACTTCATTAAATGCTAACTACTAGCGAATGGCAACTGCAATACCGTGAGGTCTTGTGGGGAGGAAGCCGCTAGCAAAACTACGAGCTGACGGACAGAAACATCATATAAGGCTTAGCCTGGAGGCGAGGTGGCCAAGGACACCGAAGCCATGTGATCTAACGGGTAGAGTAAATGATGCAGTTGTGTAGTGAATGTTCACGTTCTTATCTGGGGAGATCTGTTCAACCTGCTGCTGTAAAGCTGTCAGCGTGGCCGCTGACTCATAAGTAGGCCCAGCCCGCTAGCCACCATCGCGGGGGTAAACAAAATTGGTGGAACACAGCAGCGCCTCGGCCAGTAATGGCCAAGGTGATTGAACAGAAGTCAGCCGACGGCATAGTAGCCTAATGCCAAGATTAATACCTTGGATACGGTGAAGGCCTGAACCCAAAATCCACGAGTTAAAAGACAGGGCTAGCCTACTGATATGTTTCCAGTCGGTTAAAGTTGATGTAGCGCACTGCCATGACACTCGACTCAAATGAAGATCTGCTCGAGACTATCGTTGGGTAGAGCTTCATTACGGATAGGGAACCGCCCATTGCGGACCCGCACGATGGGTGGTGTGGGGACCGGTAGTTAAAAGCTACCGGCTACCTGATTTAGCCATTCAATAATGGAACAACTGTGTTATTAAGGAACTTTGTTCCTTTTTCAGTATGAAGCCAAATTAAGCCACCTAAATTCAAAAAGACAGTTACCCAATAAACACTTTTAAATTCTTTTTTACTCGACTTGTGACGTAACTTGTTTTGAGCAAAGTAAGCACCAGGCCAACCACCAAATGTAGAAAACAAATGTAATGTACTTTCTTTTGTTCTCCAACGCCCATTTTGAGCAGCGGACTTATCAATTGCGTAAGCGATAAATGTTATTAAACTCATTGCAACATACAAGCCAGCAACGATTAACGGTAATTTACCGACAACGATCGATGTCGAAAGGCCAATACAAAAAACTATTATAAAAGGTACACCAAAGTTGCCACCACCGTTAGCTTTGCTTCGATTACTTGAAGATTCAGTATCTCGAGCAAATTTGATATTTGTAGCTTTAAACCGATTACTATTTTCTCTGACTAGTTCGTAGATGATGACTTCACCATTAATAGGCCTACGTGAACGAGGCTTAAAAGCTTTAATGTGAACAAAAGCACGATCGCCTCCACCATTAGGCTCAACAAAACCGAAGCCTTTATCATCATTCCAATTTACTACTTTACCTTGAAGCTGCATGCTCCCTCTCGAACCTGATGGCTAACGCCCGTACCTACGCTTGGTACGCCCAGCATGGGCGTGAACTAATGGGGTGAAAGTCCTCTGTAGGAAGATCACCGTTTAATGAGTCCCATTAAATGCTAACTACTAGCGAATGGCAACTGCAACACCGTGAGGTCTTGTGGGGAGGAAGTCGCTAGCAAAACTAGGAACTGACGGACAGAAACATCATATAAGGCTTAGCCTGAAAGTGAGGCGGCCAAGGACACCGAAGCCGGGTGATCTAACGGGTAAAGTAAATGACGCAGTTGTGTAGTGAAAGTTCACCTTCTTATCTGGGGGGACCTGTTTAGCTTGCTGCTATGAAGCTGTTAACGTGGCCGCTGACTCATAAGTAGGCCCAACCCACTAGCCACCATCGAGGGGTAGACAAGAGTGGTGGGACACAGCAGCGCCTCGGTCAGTAATGATCAAGGTGATTAAACAGAAGTCAGCCGACGGCGTAGTAGCCAAATGCCAAGATTAATACCTTGGACAGGGTGAAGGCCTGAACCCAAAATCCACGAGTTAAAAGACAGGGCTATCCTACCGATATGTTTCCAGTCGGGTAAGTTGAGGTAGCGTACTGCCATGACACGCAACTCAAATGAAGAGCTGCTCGACGCTATCGTTGGGTAGAGATTCATTGCGGATAGGGAACCGCCCATAGCGGACCTGCATGATGGGTGATGTGAGGGCCGGTAGCTAAAAACTACCGGCTACCCGATTTAGCACTGTTATTTGCACGGTATAGCAAAATCAACATGGTAGTGTTCATCATGCCTGACCCACGACCGTTTTTTGGAAAACTGGATATATTCCTTCAAATACTGCGCATACTTTGTCTTATATAAATTTGGCTGTAATTTTGGGTCGAAAATCACTCGCCATAAATCATGCCCATGTTCCTTGGCTTGTTTGTGTAAAGCTACAACATGAGCTGCAATCGCTTCGTAATCAATGTACATGCCATCATAATGATCATTAGCATCAAACTCGATATTGTAACCCAACTTATTTAATGCGTTTGTTGGCAAATGGACTGATTTTCCATTCTTATCCTTTACTGGAGTCATGAAATCAACTGAAAGTCCATTTCTGTGGGTTTTATGAGGCTTGAATTGGCCACCATCCTTAAATCCTGTTTCTGCGTATTTGTAGACCTTTGTTGGCTGTTCAGTTTCTAAGTCTTTATATGCAGATACTATGATATCTCTTACTTCTGAATGAACGTAGGTACGACCAGTCAATCTCGCTATAGTGCTATAGCCTACGTAGTTTTCCCCTTCGGATGGCAGTTTCACTCCATTAGTAAGGCTGCCATTGGAAGTCGTCCCAAAGCATGTGCTGGTTTCAGCCAAAGCTATCAGCGGAAACAAAAATGTAATTAATAAAAGATACTTTATGTTCATGTGGTGCTATCGCCTTGCGAGGGGGCGAAGTGCGCAGCACTTTGTCCCGCTTGCGCAATTTGTTATGACAGGGAGCCAATTCATGGCACGAGCTTATAGTCATTGCCGAATTCTTTTGTTTTAAACAAGCGGAATTGCACATTAGTTAGATCGAGGTAAGGGAAGCGGCTAGCGTACTCTTTGACCTGATCATCGAATGCCTCCCTACCATCTGAGTGATACCGCCATAATGTTGGACCATAAGCGCAATCTAGGTAAAAGTTGCCAATAAAAACGGCCTCGCCCGGCTTAACTGTGAATGTACCACCAACGGGTTTGCCAGCAGAATACAGTTTATCTCGTTGCGCCGTAAGAAAACCTACATTGGATACAGACTTTGCTGCCTTGATGCTAAAGGCGCTGATCGCATATTCTCCGGGCTCTAGAGAGTAAGCATAATTTGTAAACACTGGATCAACAGCCAAGCGTGAAGGGCTATGCAGTACAAGGGCTGGCTCGGCTTCATTATTGATAGAGCTCATTGGTAGCTTATCGAATGCCATGCTAATGAGTTGCGCATTTTCATAGCCTCCACAGTCCCACCAACGCCCCCAGTTTACGTCTAGCAGGACAACACCATTTGTTACTTTGGTGGCGTGATAATAGTCCTCTGTTAAGACACTAGAAGCTTTAAACTTTATCGGCTCAGTGACACCCGCGCACGCAGTCAGCACGACAGACATTGCAATTAGGGTATATTTCTTGGTGATCATTCTTCGATCCCTGTGGAGTCATAACGCCGCTAGTAAAGGCGCCGCGGATGCGGTGTCCAATAGAGCGTAGCGTAATGTTTTTGCCTAGCCTTGGTACGCTCAGCATGGGTGTGAACTAATGGGGTGAAAGTCCTCTGTAGGAAGATCAGCATTTAATGGGTTCCATTAAATGCTAACTACTAGTGAAAGGCAACTGCAACACCACGAGGTCTTGCGGAGAGAAGCCGCTAGAAAAACTGCAAGCTGATGAACAGGAATATCATAACGCTTAGGCTGGAGGCGAGGTGGCTAAGGGCACCGAAGCCATGTGATCTAAAGGGTAAAGTAAATGATACAATTGTGTAGTGAAAGTTCACGTCCTTATCTGGGGAGATCTGTTTAGCTTGCTGCTATGAAGCTTTCATGTGGCCGCTGACTCATAAATAGGTCCAACCCGCTAGCCACTATCGTGGGTTAAAAAATGTGGTTAAACACAGTAGTGATGTTGAGTAGAAATTTATTACAGATAGGGAGCTGCCCATTGTGGACCTGCACGATGGGTGCTGTGGGGGCCGGTAGCTAGATATTACCGGCTACCCGATTCAGAGCCTTACTCTTGATCCCACTCTTCTTCATAGCCATTACTCACTAAGTAGCCATTCAGAGAGTGAAAAATATACTCCATCCACTGCTCGATTCCTTCTTTCTCCAGCAGAGGGAATCCAGAACCTTGATCATCAGCAGCAACGTCTATCATTCCCCAATAGAATTGAGAAAGAGCTACTGCCTGCTCTCGATTAGAAACTACGCCTCTCTTAAGAATATCTAGTGCAGTTTCATTCTCCATCTTTTCAGCGTAGTGAATAAGGATCTCGCGTTCTTCTGGGTATTTATATTCAATCATAATGCGTCTTGAGCCTCTTTAATTACTGACATCCGATCAGCAACCCAAGTTAACTTACTTACCAAGTCTTCAACCCTCATTCTTTCAGTAACTACAAGCAGGTAGTGTTTCTTATCTTTGGGGTCAGGTG
Source organism: Microbulbifer maximicatervae (SeqCode) (assembly GCF_052467225.1). NCBI lineage: Bacteria > Pseudomonadati > Pseudomonadota > Gammaproteobacteria > Cellvibrionales > Microbulbiferaceae > Microbulbifer > Microbulbifer maximicatervae (SeqCode). The sequence continues at coordinate 1,884,697 of NZ_CP174303.1, forward strand.
AAAATTCTAAACCATTCGGTATATCTGCTTTTTCAATTACCCAAAATACATTAATAGGAAGGCCTTTTGTCACCTTTTTCTTCATTCTATAGATGCGCTTTAAATGCTGCCAGTGCGCCGAGAATGAGAGTCCCATTTGTGGATGTGGTAAAACCCAGCGCTCATCTTGTGAGAAAAGATAATCACGTTTTCTAACGCCACTAATGATAGATGCATCATTGCTATTTCTATAGAGAGTTGGGTGTGCTCCAGCCTCTGTAGGACGTGCATAGAAAGGGCCAAGTTTACTTATATATTCCCTTAAATTCTCTACGGTTTTAAACTGTTCCATACATACATTCCATGTGAACTACTTAATCAACTCTAATGCTTGCCTCAACCGTGAAGCACATTGTACTGAGTCCGAGAGCCAAAGGCTGCGTATTGCTGCTACCTGGTACGCCCAGCATGAGCGTGAACTACTGGGGTGAAAGTCCCCTGCAGGAGGATCACCGTTTAATGGATTCCATTAAATGCTAACTACTAGCGAATGGCAACTGCAATACTGCGAGGTCTTGTGGGGAGGACGCCGCTAGCAAACTGCGAGCTGACGAACAGAAACATCTTATAAGGCTCAGCCTGGAGGCGGGGTGGCCAAGGACACCGAAGCCGGGTGATCTAACGGGTAGGGTCAATGATGCAGTTGTGTTGTGAAAGTTCACGTTCTTATCTGGGGAGATCTGTTTAGCTTGTTGCTGTGAAGCTGTCAGTGTGGCCGCTAACTCATAAGTAGGCCCAACCCGCTAGCTCCGATTTAGCAAACCATACTTTATGGCCGATGTAGCTCTCAAACCGATCGGTGCCATTTCTCAAAACATGCCCCCTATCCTTGAGCGGCTGGGAATCTCAGCAAAATACTGGTTTTATCTTAATCGGAACTTTGAAAGCCGCTTTAAAGGCCTGGTGGGATCAGCAGAAGCTGTACGGCAAGCCTGCATTCAGCTCAATAAACGTTGGGTACATGGCATAGGCGACTGCCAACGTTTCCTTTCGGCAAACCCTTCCTAATTCCCTTCCAACCTTTCGATACTATTCCTTCTGGTTTGGTCAAAATCGCGCAATTTTCAAACCTCAAGCATAATTTTTCAGTATTTCACCTTGCCCTACATCAGGCTAGGATAAATGGCCGTCAAGGTGGAAGGCCTATACTATTTTCAATGTTATCTTTCAATCTATGGGTGTCCTAGTGTTGCTCCGTGGTTTGGGGCCGGAGTGGAGCACCAGCGGAACGAAGGTCCCAGTCGAAGGCGACAACACCACCTTGTTAGGCTTATTTTTGAATACTGAATGTAACTGTTTCAACAATACCCTTGGCCCCGCCAGAATATTGGTAATTTTTTATAGCATCAATTGCCGCTTGATCAAATACACCCGCAGGACTAGAGGCATAAACCTTGTGATTAATAGTGCAACCTTTTGGGTCTGTATCAAATTTTACTTTAGCAAACCCCTCAATTCCTTTCTTTAGTGCATCCAAAGGATATATTGGCGTTTTTTTGAAGTGATAACACATTCCATTGTCTTGGCAATGATCGGGATTTAAGGCTTTTCCCGCACAGAAATCACTTTCTCTTGTAATTAAATATACGTCCTCTTCAGCCCCAACCAGTTGACTGAAAAATACTGTTAATAAAAGTAGCGCTTGCTTCATGGGTACAGCCTAACGCCCGTAGCTGCGGACGCCTTGTAGCGTCGAAGGAGCGGAAATGCGTTCCGACAGCCTGCGATTGTTATAAGATTCACTGCTCAACAAAAGTAAAATCCTTAGGCGAATCAATCGGAACTGTGAGTGTATTTTTATGTGGAAAGCTGTTTGCGTAAGCGATAACGACATCTTTCTTAATTTCCACTTCCGTAAAAACCTCACTGCTTTCAAGGTGCATTATCCACTGAAGATTAGTCCCTTTTTTCAAAGCGACAAAACCTTCACCTTCATATGAGCCTCCTCCTACAATAGCGACGAACTCTCCTTTCCTAACCTCTTCTTGAGCTATTGTTGTGAACCACCAATCTTCACCATTCTCAGTTACCAGCGAAGATAAGGCCTCCAAATTCCCTGGGTAGTAGCCACGCTTTGAATCAAAGTAAATTCGGTGAAATTGATCAGTAGTAAAAAATATACCTGATTCAATTCTACAAAGCCCTTCATTGTACTTTTGTTCAATTTTGCTCACGATCTGCTCTTATAACGCTGAGCGCATGGGCCGAAATGGAGGTCCAGCCGCAGGTGTTCATGGCGCGTTTTGTTATGCATTTCTTGCACTCTCTCGTACATGATTTAGACCCGAGATTACAATGCCAGATAAGGTTTCTACTTTACTTTGGTTTATGGCAGAGTACACCTTCTTTTTGAGCGATAAATCTACAATAGAACCATTGGATATTTTGATTACATTAGGGAATCCAACTTCATTTAACTGATATAGCATAAATGAAATGTAGTTTTCATTAAGGTTTGTACAAACCTTTTTACCTTCCAGTTTAACGATGTGGGTGCCCTTGGGTAGTTGCGGCAGCACAAATTCTCCGATCAGGTTTACCGAGTTACCGCGATTCGTATAACAAAATATCTCACTGCCTTCGTGTGCTAACAAGAATTTTTTATATTCCTCTTCTAGCGCCTTCTCTTGTCTTCTTGCAGATATTAGAAAAAATGGAGTGGCCAAGAGTACTATTGGCAATAGTGCAATGAGAACTAAAAAAACCAAGAATACCGAGATATCTGGAAATCTGACTCTAATTTTTTTGAACATAACTTTCCGAAAATGCATAACGAGGCTGTAGAAAAACTCAGCCCTCTTTTCGTACTGTGCTTCTACGTGAAAAATAGCCTACTCATCAGTGAAAGCTAAATCAGAATTCACATAAAATCACCATTTATGGTTAATATTTGATCACCTCTAAGGAGGCAAAGACATATATTAGTTTTTCTACAGCCTGAACGCTGCCAGTAGGAGCGCAGCTTGTCTGCGACTCACTGGCTGGACTCGGTACGCCCAGCATGGGCGTGAACTAATGGGGTGAAAGTCTCCTGTAGAGAGATCACCATTTAATGAGTTCCATTAAATGCTAACTACTATCGAATGGCAACTGCAATACAGTGAGGTCTTGTGGGGAGGAAGTCGCTAGCAAAACTGCGAGCTGACAAACAAAAACATCATATTAGGCTTAGCCTGGAGGCGAGGTGACCAAGGATACCGTAGCTATGTGGCTAATGAGCCGAGCTAATGCTGTAGTCGTGTATTGAAAGTTCACGTTCTTATCTGGGTATATCTGGTTAGCTTGAAGCTGTCAGCGTGACTGCTTGATCTCGTTACGTGATCGTTGAATAAGATAGGGAGCCGCATATTGGGTATCCATACGATAGGTTGTGTGGGAGCAGGTGGTTAGAAACTACCTGCTAGCTGATTTATATTTATATTACAAAATCGTCATGTGATAATTTCTTTTTTGTTTTTGTTTTTAAAAACTTTATTCAACAAACTTGGTTGTTTCTTTTTCTTAAGTCTGGCTATCAAATATTCATACTCTTTTGAAAAGAATTCTTCTACAGCACCTTCCAGGAAGTTGTAGAATTTCTGGCTATCTTCTTCAGGAATTTTAGTTAATAATGAGTTTAGGGAGATTTCATACTCCTCATTGATTTCAGTTCTCTGCTTTATTAGATCAATATTCTCATCTACAAAATCAAAATATATATTACTCTGAATTAGACCTATTATAACGGCCTGCATTAGTTGCATGTAGAAATATGTGCTTGTGTTTTCTTTGGCTTCTAGACGAACACCTATTGAATGTTTTTTGGGGTCTAGATCCTTGCTGCTTTCCATTTCTTTAGAAATGGTGAATGGTACTGAAACTGTATTTGCTAAATTCTTAACTCCTTGGCAGATTACTTCCTGTGTAAGCTTGGGTTTAACATTGTCTGTTTTAAACATTTCTTTGAAACAAGGAATATAATAGTAGGTAGTATAATGAGTTGTATCTACGGCTTTTAGAAAGTTGAGAACTGCACCATATTTTCTCTCCTGTTCCGAGCATTTTACAGACTTATAAAAATTCCTTTTATCGTGAATACTTTGCTCTTTAATATAAGTTGCAGTGTAATATTCTTGAAGCGATTTATGTGAAAATGTCAATACATCATAGCCATCACTACATAGTATACCTGTACATTTCTTGATGATATCTACTAGGTTGTCTGGGTTGACATAGTCATAGCACTCTGTTTCTAACGCCTTTTCCATAAGCTCAGATGCTTCTCTAATGCTAAAAGCTGACATATCTTCACTGAATGTCATGAAACAGAAGATGCCAAAAATATCTTCAATTTGATGATCATTAAGAGGTATATCAATGCCCCTGTCTATTTTCTTTCCTGGTTTAAGAGAATCATGATGGGTCAACAAAGTGATAAATATTTTCTTGTAAAAGTCTGACAAGTTATCTGGAATTTTTGACCATGCCCTATATGTGATAAATAGAAGAATAGCCAATATTGGTGTTTTTGTTATTTCTTTTATATGCGGATACTCTTCTATTTGTTGCATGGCCTCTTCAGTCTGCTCTTCATCCTTGTTGGAAATATTCATAAACAACTGTCGAACATTATTGGTTGTTAAATCTTTAACGATAAAGTTGCTTATAAATGGCTCCGTAGTAATTAGTGTGTCGGGCCTTGTTGTAACAATCACCGTTGTTTTAGGGTAGCTTCTAGAGATATCTTTAATTTTTGAAAGTGCATCGTCGTGCAACTTAGGGTGTATTTCATCAAAGCCATCAAGAAATAGTTTTATGTGCCCCTCTTTAAATAATCTATTAAGTGTTTTTTCTGAAGCTTTTAGATTGTGTCTCTCAAACCACTCAGTGAGTTGAGAAAGTAAGGGGGTATCTGACTTGATGTATTTTAATTCAAAAAAAATCGGTATTGTTCCGCCGCTCTTAAGCTCATTTATCATCATTTTTCTTAAAAATGTTGATTTCCCTTGCCCTGCTTTCCCTATAATGCTTGTTATACCTTCATTATAAAAGCTGAGGTTTGAAATTTCGTACTCATTCTTTTTGTTTTCAATTGGAGTCATAAATAGAGGAACATAGACGTCATCTATAAATACATCTTTTTGGCTTGAGTATAAGGTTCTAATATTGACGTATTCATCGCACGCTTTACAGAAAGCAATCAGATCGTCTTTATTGAATGTCTGTTCAAATTCCTTGGCAACATTATTCCAGCCTAATTCAACAAATTTTTTAACAAGGGTTGTCGTTAATGTTGTGAGCCCTTTGATTGCAATCCCTTCAATAATTCCCATTTTTCTAACCCTTGTGATGACTTAAATATTTGTTGAATATTGGTCTTGCCCACAAAAAGTAGACACTCTAACTATGCGTATTTTCGTTCATACTCTGCTGGACTTACATAGCCCAATGCAGAGTGCCTACGAACCCTATTGTAGAAAATCTCAATGTATTCAAACACCTCAGATTTTGCTTGCTCTTCGCTTTCGAATGTTCCGGCATAGACCAGTTCGACTTTTAGCCTGCTAAAGAATGATTCCATTGCCGCATTATCCCAACAGTTAGCCTGGCGACTCATACTCGGTTTGCACTTGCTTTCGGACAAGAGATCCTGGTATTTCTGCGATCGATATTGCACACCCCTGTCAGAGTGAACTAGCAGTCCAGGCTTTATTGGTCGTCGCTCTAGGGCCATTTTCAATGCTCGACGTGTCAATTCATCGGTCATCTGCGAGTCGAATGCCCAACCTACAATACGTCGAGAGTACAGATCCATAACTACCGCGAGGTATAGCCACCTATCCAGAACCCAGATATACGTAATGTCACTGGTCCAGCGGCAATTTGGTCGATCCACATCAAAGCAACGCTTAAGTAAGTTGGCGGAGACGTTAATGCTCCCCTCTACGGGCTGACTATATCGAAAGCCTTTGCCGTTTCTCGCTTTAATATGTTCCTGCTGCATAAGCTTAGCGACGTAGTTCCGCGAGCATGGCTCACCTAACTCTTGAAGCTCGCAAGCAATTCTAGGCGCGCCATAACGACCTTTAAACTCAACAAACGTCTCTCGGATTTTCTCGATTGTTCGTATCTCTCTAATCGTGCGAGCAGATGGCAATCGCCCCCGCCATCGATAATAACCCGATCTTGAGACTTCTAAACACCGACACATCAAGCTAACCGGGAATGACCCTACATGCTCTTGTATCAATGCGTACTTTACTCTTGGTGGTTCGCAAAGTACGCAGCTGCCTTTTTTAGAAACTCAACCTCCTGACGAGCTTCATGCAGCTCCTTCTTGAGTTTGCGAACTTCAGCGCTTTCCTGTTTGGAATAGTCGACACCGTCTAAACTATTGAACTGCTTATCAGACAGTCGATTAAATTGACGACGCCAGTTGTAGATCTGCTGTGCGCTGACGCCTAGCTCTCGCGCCACAGAAGCCGTTGTTGCTCCAGGCTTTTCCGCTCTCTTAACTGCTTCTCTGCGGAACTCCTCCGTATACGCCTGAGTTCTTTTCTTACCCATAATACACCTCCGTGTTAGGCCTAAACCTAACTATACAGGGTGTCTACTAAACGTGGGTAAGTCTTATATCTAACGCCCGGTTCATAGGCGACCGAAGCGAGTCTGGTTGAGGGCGCAAGCCAGAACCAAATGCAGTTGTTTGTTAAGCGCTAGCCCCATTGTACCTTGGCTCATTAGAAGGCCAGTTTATACTCTCCAAAAGATATTCGAAAGCCAAGCTACCTGTTGATGACCACAATGCGTTAATAGTGAAAATGAATTGGTTATTGGCTATCTTCTTTGATGGAAATTTTGGAAAAATGGAAGGAAGCTTCCCCAATTAGACCCCTAGTTAATGCAAAATGAAGCGATCCTTTAGATTTAATCCTTTAACATCTTTCATCAGACATCATTATTATTGATTCATATATTTTGGAACTAAACTGTGTATTCAAAAGCAGCGGCATACTATCATGTTGTTAACATGTCCCAATAATGGGTGACCGCTCTAAACAGAAAACATATAAATTAATATGTTGGTCAACAATGACGGAGAGTTGCTCCAGTGGATATATTACCGGCTGCATTATATCCCGCTATTTTGTTTCTTTTGCTCACAGTCGTATGTCGTTCAAAATCAATAAGTTAACGTTTATCTTGCTGTGGATATGTACAGCTGTTCTTGATCTTGGATATTGGCAGTGTGGAAAAACAACGAAATTCACAAAAAACAGCAAAAAGATAGCGTTATGGATGATATTTGCTCAAACCCATCTGTTAAACCAAAGCGCTTTATGGACATTCTGGGTCAACATATTTGTAAATATGAACTATCGTGCCGAGTTTCTCAGGTCATAGGTATAGGTACGGGATGGAAACAGCACTGCTACCGACAATAGGGTGGTCACCTAAACCTCCAGCAATATCTTCAAAGCTTGCAAGATACTTAGGCGAGCGAGAGAGTTTTTCTATTGATACAAGAAAGACATTGCTAGTGGCGGTATTGATGATCTATCGCTTTGGACTCTAAGGTGAGAACGGGTGAAGAGTGCCAATTTAATCAGCTATTTTTATGGGCAACTGAAATTCTTCTAATAAATAACATTTAAAAATATAGGCACAAAAATAATCTTATTAGATTTTATTAGGATTGTTTTAGTGTCAAAGCCACGTAAAATCGATAGATATTTATTGGTATTTTGGCCGCGATTAAGAGTCCATCTAAAGCCAATAATCAAAGCAGCTCGGTTCAAGAGTACCGAGAGAATCAAGAACCCAAGAATTTTCTAAAAACCAACCCCTCAAAAGGAGAACGGTAGCGTGAAGTAAGAATAAGTAAAAGGCGCTGACCCAAGGTGCTGGAACACCTGGGGCCAGCTAACCAAATTGATAACAGTCCTATCAAGATGGCTATATGCATAGTACGCTAGAAACCCGCTCGTCTTCAATAAAGTGGAGCACAATCAGCGGCTTGGAGAGATTCCCCAGGCCCTGGGGGCGTTGCGTCTGCCTTTTCTTTTTCTATGCCTACCGTTCTCGCGCACCTCCTCGTAGTTACTCAAAACATTTCTATTCAAGCTTTCCCTTTGTGGAAGGTCTATCCATGGTTTGAGTATCAGTAGGAAACCAATATGTTGATCTTAAAGCGCCGTACAGGCGAAAACTTATGGATTGGAGCGAATGTCTCAATCACTGTATTAGGAGTTAAGGGCAATCAGGTAAAGATAGGAATAATTGCTCCAAAATCTCTACCAGTACACCGCGAGGAGATTTATGTGCGGATCAGACAGGAAGGAAATCTGGTCAGTGGGAATCGTTGAGTAGTTGATGGAGATTGTGGCGGGGTGGTGTTGCTATGAAAGCGCTAACTACTGTTAGTTAGCGCTTTCAGTTGAGCCTTTCGCTGCGGATAGAGACAGGTTAAGCTCGGAAGTGATCTGTATTAGTGATGTTTATGCTTAAATCCAGCTTCAAACTTTTCTGCTAATTTAAAGTAGTGATTCAGATCCTTGCGGGTTTTTTCTGGGCGGTTGTTTTCGGAGTTAATGTGGATGTTCTCCACAACAACGGCGATGTCTTTTGCCAGCTTCTGTCTTTCACCTTTCAGGTTCTCAGCGAAGTACTCAACACTTTTTTCGAGGGTGTAGGTGATGACATGAATCTGGTGAAGTTCAGCAGGATTCAGCTTTTGCTTGCTTTTAATTTCTGCTGTTTTCTCAATGAAAATCTTCTTGGCATCCTCCATAGAAGTAACGTCCGCTACTTTGAGATGCTGGATGGGCTTTTCGTCTGATGCAGGGCTAGCTTGAGCAGTGGTAGCAAAAGTAACAGCAAAAAGTAACGCAATTAAAGTTTTCATTTTTCCTCTCTAACGCCCAAACGCTAAGGGTTGATAAGGCATTGATCGGGCGAGGTGAATGCCTAACATTTATCAGTGATCATTCTGGCCACTTTGATCGCTATCGTAAATGAGGATAACTATCATTAACATTCATGATACAGGAATTTTTAGGTGCTCAAAACACTTCGCGTAAAAATTGCTATCAAGCTGATCGAAATTTGTAAGGAATAAGAAAATTGAATCTGGAAAGGATGCGCTGGGGAGGGGCAACGGAGGTTTTTAGCCCGGAAGTGGCGCCTCCGTGTTATGGAATTCGATCTGTTAACCCTCTCTTCGCGGTAGCAAAGAGAAGGTTATTTATAGGATGAGTCGGTTAGTTCGGGATTATTGAGACCGGCTTCACAAATTAATTGGTACGGAGGCTAGGAAATCTCTCCCAGTACATCAACCATTGCCGAAGTTAATTGGCTGAGATCTTCTTCCGAAATCACATAGGGCGGCATGGCGTAGACCAGTTTGCCGAAGGGGCGAAGCCAAACTCCGCGTTCGATTAGAGCTTCCTGCACCTTTGCCGTATTTACCGGCTCGCGCATTTCCACCACGCCAATTGCTCCAAGGGCTCGAACATCAGCGACACCCGGTGCAGATTTTAATGGGGCTAGCTGTTCGGTCAGCTGCTGTTCGATCGCAGTTACTCGCTCCTGCCAAGGACTGTTGAGTAACAATTGGATGCTGGCGTTAGCGACGGAACAAGCCAGGGGGTTACCCATAAAAGTGGGGCCGTGCATAAACACACCGGCTTCTCCCTGGCAAATACCTTCGGCCACTTTATCGGTACAGAGGGCGGCGGCGAGGGTCATGGTGCCGCCGGTGAGGGCTTTGCCCAGGGTGAGGATATCGGGGGTGATATCGGCGTGCTCACAGGCAAACATTTTGCCGCTGCGGCCAAAGCCGGTGGCGATTTCATCGGCGATCAGCAGTACGTCGTGCTCGTTGCAGAGTTCGCGCACCCGGCACAAATAATCGGCAGAATAAAAACGCATGCCGCCGGCACCCTGGACGATGGGCTCTAAAATAATCGCAGCCAGTTGATTGCGGTTCTCTTCCACTTGCTGGCGCAGTTCGGCGATATCACTGTCACTACAGGTACTGCCAAATGGTGTTTGCGGAGCGGGTGCAAACTGGTGCTGGTTCAGATGCTCGGAGAACAAATGATGCATTCCGGTGACCGGATCACAGGTGGCCATGGCCCCGAAAGTATCACCGTGGTAACCGTTACGTAGGGCCAGCAGGCGGTTCTTTTGGGGTTTGCCATGGGAGTGCCAGTATTGCACGGCCATCTTGATAGCCACTTCCACAGACACTGAACCGGAGTCAGCAAGAAATACCCGGTTGAGGCCAGCTGGAGTGATTTCCACTAATTTCTTGCACAGCTCGATCGCCGGTTCGTGAGTTAAACCCCCGAACATCACATGGGACATCTTGTCCATCTGCTCGCGCATGGCCTGGTTTAGCTCGGGCACATTGTAGCCGTGCAGGGCGCTCCACCAGGAGGACATACCGTCGATCAGGCCGCGCCCGTCTTCCAGGTAAATACGTACCCCTTCGGCCCGCGTCACAGGGTATACCGGAGGCGGGTCGATCAGGGAGGAGTAGGGGTGCCAAATATGTTTGCGATCGAAATCCAGGTCCATAAAAACTAAATCTTTATTTTCAAGAGCCGACATTCATCAGTTAGGCCAATTCGCGCAGTACTCTGAGCGGGGGCTGGCTGATCGAGCTGTAACAGGCCAGGGTACCGGCGGTGCCCACCAGTACTGCACCGGTGAGTGGTCCAGTTAGCCAAAGGACTGGGTGCAATATCACCGGCAGTTCAAAGACCCAATATGACAGCACGGCCAAGGTGGCTTCGGCACCGATAGCCGCGAGCAAACCGGCGGCAAAACCCAGCAGGCCAAATTCCAGTATCAGGCTTCTCAGCAACAAGCGCCTGCGGCCTCCCAGTGTGCGGATAATTGCCGCTTCCTGCAATCGCTCGGCGATACTGGCGCGCACCCCGGCAATTAATACCAGGACCCCGGCAACCAGCATCAGGGCCATAACCGATTCAATAGCAAAGGACACCTGGTTAATGGTGTCGCGGATACGCTGGATGATCTTATCCAGCTCTATCACGCTGACGCTGGGGAAGGCGCGAACCAGGTCGTTGACCAGTAGCTTGTCCTCCGGTGGGAGGTAAAAACTGGTGATATAGGTAGCCGGGAAATCATCGATAGTGCCCGGTGCAAATATCATATAGAAGTTGGGGCGCATGCTGTTCCAGTCCAGCGAGCGGAAGCTGGCTACCGGGGCTTCTACTTCCAGTCCGCCGATGGAAAAGCGCAACTGATCTCCCAGTGACAGTTCCAGCTGGGCTGCCAGCTCCACTTCTACGGAAACACCTTCGCTGGCCTTGTCCCACCACTCGCCTTCCAAAATACGGTTATCCGGCGCCAGGGTATCGGTGTAGCTCAGGTTCAATTCTCGGCGAACGCCGCCGGGACGATCTTTCTTCTCTTTAATCGAGACGCCGTTAATCGCTACCAAACGGCCGCGCACCATGGGGTAAAACTCGGTGCTGCTTACCTCGCCCTCTGCCAGCATATTTTCCATGGTTGGAACATCGTGAGGGGCGATATTCAGGAGGAAGTGATTGGGGGCTTTTTCCGGCAATTGCATCCGCCACTCATCCACCAGGGCAGTGCGGGCAAAGACCATGGCCAGCATGGCCAATAAACCGGTGCCAAAAGCGGCAATCAATAATGTGTTAAATGCGGCGCGGCGTTGCAGGCTGCCCAGGGCAATACGCCAGGCGCCTCCCAGGGAGGCCAGCTTTCCGCGCACCAAAAGTCGGTTAACCAAGGCGCTGCCCGCTACCAACAGGAGCATGCCGACAAACAGGGCGAGTGTCATGAGCAGGCTGCCGGACAGCCACCAGATTAGGAGCAGCATGGCGCTGGGGCCGAGAATCAGCCCGAGCCATTCGCGTCTGTCCGGGTTACTCCAGTCGTGCCTCAGGGTTTGCATTGGGTCTGTACGAGCCAAACGGAAAAGTGGCGGCAGGGCGAAGCCCAGGGCGCAGGCGAGGCCGGTGGCGAGTCCAATGAGCAGAGGGCTCCAGCTGGTGGCCGGGGGTTGAACCGGGAAGAACCCTTCCATCAGGTTGACCGCCTGGCTCTGGATAAAGGTGCCCAGTGCCAGCCCGATAGCGGTGGCAATCAGGGTGAGGGCGGCCAGCTGTCCCAGGTAGATACCGAGGATTTTGTTGCGCCCGGCGCCGAGGCTTTTCATTACGGCTACGTAGGCGCCGTGGCGCAGTCCGTAGCGTCTGGCTGCCAGGCCAACGGCGACGCTGGCGAGCAGTACGGCCAGGCTGGCGGCGAGAAACAGGAAGGACTCGGCTCTATCCAGGGCAGAGGCAACCCGGGGCTGGCCTTCGCGCAGATCCAATATCCGCTGGTGCTCAGTCAGTTGAGGTTTAAGCCAGTCAAAGTAATCTTTCAGGACTTGGTCGTCGCCGGCAAATAGGTAGCGGTAGCGCACTCGGCTGCCGGGCTGGATGACACCTGCAGCGGGCAGGTCGGCGGTATTGGCTAGCAGTCGCGCGCCCATATCAAACAGGCTGGTACCCCGGTCGGGTTCCCGCTCCAGAATGGCTGTCACTTTTAATTGGGTGTCGCCGAGGGCGATAGGATCGCCGAGCTGGATTCCCATCAAAGGTAGAAGACGGGATTCCACCCAGGCTTCTCCCGGGGGAGGTCCTTGTGGTGCCACTTCTCCAGGGCCTTCCGGGGACTTGCTGATTTCCAGTTGTCCCACCAATGGATAGCCTTTGTCGACAGCTTTGACCGAGACAAACTGGAACTGGTCGTTGGCGGAGATCATGGATGAAAACTGGACTATCTGGGCCTGTTCCAATCCCTTTTTGTCGGCTTCCTCCAGCCATGCGCTATCCACAGGCTTACTGCTGCGCAGCACCCGTTCTGCGGCCAGGAAGGTGAGGGATTGCTGCTCCATGGCGCGGGTAAGGCGGTCGGTGAAATGGGCGATCGCAGTGACACAGGTAACAGCCAAAACCAGGGCCGAGGCAATTAGCGCCAGCTCGCCACCGCGCCAGTCCCTGAACAGCAGTCTGAGTGGCAGCATCAGGCGGACACCTCCGACAGGTTGTCCCCGTCGATAAGCGGAGCGTAGGTATCTACGGCACCAGCCGACATATGCAGGTGGGAGGCACAGCGCTCTGCCAGTCGCTGTTCGTGAGTCACCAGCACCAGGGTGGTGTCAGACTCTTCGTTGAGTTTAAACAGCAGGTCGATAATTTTGGCACCGTTGCCGGCGTCGAGGCTGCCGGTGGGTTCGTCGGCAAAGAGGATGGCATCTTTGCTGCTAAAGCTGGCAAAGGCCCGGGCAATGGCCACCCGTTGTTGCTCACCGCCGGATAGCTGGCGCGGGTAATGGCGCAGTCGCTGCTCCAGGCCCACCCGGGCGAGGAATTCTTCCGCCCGCTTGGCGGCGCCCCGTTCACCGCGCAATTCGCTCGGTAGCATCACATTTTCCAGGGCGGTAAGGCCGGGTAGCAGTTGGAAAGTCTGGAATACAAAGCCCACGCAGCGGGCGCGGACTGCTGCGCGCTGCTCTTCGTCCATGGCGGTGATCTCGTCGCCTGCCAGCCAGATCTTGCCCTCGGTGGGTTTGTCCAGTCCCGCCAGCAGGCCGAGCAGGGTGGACTTGCCGGAACCTGAGGCCCCTGTCACTGCGAGGCTCTCGCCACGGGCGACTTTCAGGGAGATATTGTTTAATAGGGTCAGTGGCCCTTCGCTGGTGGAGACCCTGTGATAGAGGTTTTCTGCCGTGAGAATGGCGGACATACTGTATTCCCTTTGCGGATACGCGAGATTTTTGGAGAGTATGACATGACAACAGCCTTTTTTCGGCAGTTACTGACTCGGTTCGGCTTGGTGCTGATGCTGTCGGTCCCCAATCTGGCACTGAGTGCCAATAAGCCCGGCACTCTGCTCGTATTAGGGGATAGCATAAGTGCGGCCTACGGTATCGATGAGGAGCTGGGCTGGGTCAACCTGTTGCAAGAGCGCTTGCAGGAGAAGGGGCGCCCGGTGAAGGTGGTCAATGCCAGTATCAGTGGGGAGACCTCCGCAGGCGGCCTGACCCGGCTGCCGCGCCTGATGGAAGAGCACAACCCCCAGTGGCTGATTGTCGAGTTGGGCGGTAACGATGGTTTGCGCGGCTACCCACCCCAGAGTTTGCAGCGCAATTTGCAGCAGATGGTCAAGCTGGCTAAAGATTCTGGGGCGGAGGTTCTGCTGTTGGGGATGCGTATCCCGCCCAACTACGGTCGCGCTTACACCGAGGCTTTTGCCGCTGTATTCCCCAAAGTGGCCAAGGCCGAAGAGGTCGCTCTGGTGCCTTTCTTGTTGGAAACCGTGGCCCTGGAGCAGGGCGCTATGCAATCCGACGGTATCCACCCCACCGCCAAGGCGCAGCCGGCCCTGCTGGATCATGTCTGGCCCTGCGTGAAGTCCCTGCTGGGGGAGAAGGCGGCTGGTGAGTCGTGTACTCCGTGATCGAAATGCGTACAATCGCGCCCCCAGGAACAGGAAAGCCTGGCTCTGGTCCCAAAGTTTAAGGTTTTGTGCCGGTACTCTGGGCCCGGTCACTGGTCGCGAATGAGTTAGAGAGACACCATGCCCGAATTGGAAAACCGCCGCGAGCGGCTCGAGTTTAATAAGCTGCAAAAGCGCCTGCGCCGCCATGTGGGCCGCGCCATCGCCGACTTCAACATGATTGAAGAGGGCGACAAGATTATGGTCTGTTTGTCCGGCGGTAAGGATTCCTATGCCATGCTGGACGTTCTGCTGAATTTGCAGAGGACAGCGCCGGTTAACTTTGAACTGGTGGCGGTCAATATGGACCAGAAACAGCCGGGTTTCCCTGAGCATATCCTGCCGGAATACCTGCAATCCCTGGGTGTTCCCCACCATATTGTCGAGAAGGATACCTACTCGGTCGTGAAGGAAGTGGTGCCTGAGGGCAAGACCACTTGCGGGCTCTGTTCCCGTCTGCGCCGTGGCACCCTGTATGGCTTTGCTGAAGAAATTGGCGCCACCAAGGTGGCACTGGGCCATCACAAAGACGATATCGTCGAGACCCTGTTCCTGAATATGTTTTACGGTGGTCGCCTCAAGGCGATGCCGCCCAAACTGCGCGCCGACGATGGCCGCAATATCGTGATCCGTCCGCTCGCCTATTGCCGCGAAGAGGACATCGCCCAGTACGCCGAGTACAAGCAGTTCCCGATTATTCCGTGCAACCTGTGCGGCAGCCAGGAGAACCTTCAGCGCCAGGCGATCAAGCAGATGGTGCGGGAGTGGGATAAGAAATTCCCAGGCCGCAGCGAGAATATTTTCGCCGCGATTACCCGGGTGTCCCCGTCACAATTGGCGGACAGGGACCTCTACGATTTTGAGAGTCTGGAACTGGATCGCTCTAAGCCGTCGGCTGTCGAGCGTCCTGACCATTCAATCCAGCGCCAGGTGAATTCTTGGGAGCCTGAGGATGCTCAGGAAGTGGAGCCCCAGTATATCGAGGCGCTGAATCTGTAGGATCTGCACCGCTGACCAGTTGCGCGTAACTGCATTCAAAGTCCCGGGGACTGGCACTGGGCCCGTGGTGAAAGTGCTGATGCCAGAGGCGCGCCATATTGGCCACGTCTGAGGTTTCCTCGTCCTGGATCTTGTGGACTTCGGCCGACCTGTAAATCAGCCAGGCGATAGCTGTGGCATAGCGCAGGTTGGTGGTCAGTTCGCTGTGGGGGTGATCGAGAAAATCCCGCTGGCTCGCTAGCCCTCGCACTTTTGAGGCGAGGCTTGGGTGATCGATCAGGTATTGATCCCAGATTTCCCGATGAGTGTGGGGCTGGATTTGGTAAATACCCAGCCCGTGGCGCCGTCCCTGTTTGAGGTGGAAGCCCAATTGCGACTCCTGGGCAGCGGTTCCCAGAAGGAGATTCTCCATGCCCTGGCTCCAGGCTCTCAAGTGCTTGAGGGTTGGACGGATAACCTGGAGTCGGAGCTCGTCCAGACAAATGCCCATAGTGTTGTCTTTTTTTCTGTAGTTGTATCCAACATATATGTAGTTTGCTGATTGAGTCGGCGCCACCTTATGGGTAGATTTACGCGCAATAAACATAACAATTTTTAGGTGGTGCTCTTTCCATAGCTCAATGCGCTGAAAAATTGAGCAGGAAAACGCAGACTATTCCCGCGCCAAGTACCACCCCACTTTGATCAGAAGGAATCCCTTATGGCCGCCGAGTGGCTGATCGCCCTTACTTTTGTCGCCTATTTGGCGTTGATTGTTGTTATCGGTATTTACGCCTACATGCGTACGAAAAATGCCAGCGACTATTTCCTCGGCGGACGCTCCCTGCCGCCGGCTGTGGCGGCCCTGTCTGCCGGAGCCTCGGATATGAGTGGCTGGCTGCTTCTGGGTTTGCCTGGCGCGGCCTATGCAGCGGGGCTCTCTGCCGGTTGGATCGCAATTGGCCTTTTCTCCGGCATCGTTCTGAGCTGGGTGACAATGGGCCGGCGCCTGCGCATCTACACCTATGAGCTGGACGACTCCCTGACGGTGCCAGCCTATCTGGATCGTCGGTTTAAGATGGGGCACCCCTATCTGCGCACCGTCTGCGCGATATTCATCCTTCTATTTTTCCTTTTCTATGTGGCTTCGGGCCTGATTGCCGGCGGCAAATTGTTTGAAACGGTGTTTGGCTGGGATTATCGCTGGGCGGTGATTATCGGTGCGGTTGCCGTTATTTCTTACACCTTGTTTGGCGGGTTTTTGGCGGTGTCCTGGACCGATGTGTTCCAGGGGCTGCTGATGAGTGCGGCGCTGATTGCGGTGCCTCTCGTTGTTATTTCTGATCAGGGTGGTTTTTCTGCCAGCTGGACTCGCCTGCAAACGGAGATGCCACAGCTGACCCACTGGATGACCGATAGCACCGGGCAAACATTAAGCCTGGTGGCGATACTCAGTTCCCTTGCGTGGGGACTGGGATATTTCGGCCAGCCGCACATCTTGGCGCGATTTATGGCGGTGCGCAGCCCTAACGATATTCCGGTTGCCGCGACAGTGGCAGCGGTTTGGTCCCTGGCGGGCTTCTTGGGAGCAATGGCGGTAGGTTTGTTTGCACACCTGGAAATCCAGCAGAGCCTGCCTGATGGCGAAACTGTGTTTATGGAAATGGTGCAGGTGCTGTTCCACCCGCTAGTTGCCGGTGTTCTTTTGGCGGCGATTCTATCTGCCATTATGAGTACGGCAGATTCCCAGCTGTTGGTGTCATCGGCTGCGTTGGCGGAGGATATTTACCACGTTTGGTTTGGGCGTGAGACCACTCCGGAAGCCATGGTGAAAGTGGGGCGCTGGGCGGTGGTTGCTTTATCATTGGTCGCTGTGTGGATTGCGATGGACCCGGATTCCAAGGTTCTGGATGTGGTGAGTTACGCCTGGGCTGGCCTGGGCGCTGCCTTTGGCCCGGCGCTGTTGATCAGTCTCTACTGGTCCCGTATGACCGGTAGCGGTGCTATTGCCGGTGTTATCGTTGGCGGCCTCACCGTTGTGGTGTGGGAGCAACTCTCCGGTGGCATTTTTGATGTTTATGAGCTGTTGCCGGGTTTTGTTTTCTCTTCAGCTGCTATCGTGTTAGTGAGCGCGCTGACGAAGTGCCCGGAAGCCGTTGCCTCACAGCACCGCAAGTTGCTTGGTTGAGGGGGCAGGGCAGGACTTGAGCCCGAGCGACTCGCTCGGGCCGAGACAGACCAGCCGCGCTAGGGACGCACCTCTGGCAAAGGTGCGACTGTTGTGAAGTGAAATGGATTTCCATCCGCAGCAATTATTCAAATAGCGGTTGGAGATGCTGAGTGATCAAAGTTCATCTCGGTGATATCACTCGATTGCACGTCGATGTAATCGTCAATGCTGCCAACAGCCGTCTCTTGGGAGGCGGTGGTGTCGATGGGGCCATACACCGCGCAGCGGGGCCCAATCTACTGGAGGCCTGCCGCACTCTGGGCGGTTGTCCTGTTGGTGAAGTGCGCGCTACTGGCGCTTATTCCATTCCCGTAAAACGTATCTACCACACGGTTGGGCCAGTTTGGCGTGGCGGCAGTTTGGGTGAGCCCGAGTTGCTCTCCAGCTGTTATCGGCACTGCCTGGCATTGGCTCGGCGCGAAAATATGCGCTCGATTGCTTTTCCGGCGATCAGTTGTGGCGTTTACGACTACCCCCCGGAGCTGGCCGTAGAGGTGGCTGTAGAGCAGGTGCAGCAATTTCAGGAGAAGGAGGGGGCGCCGCAGCAGGTTGTATTCTGTTGTTTCGATAAATCGATGGCGGATCTCTATCTATCCCAATTGGATGCCTACGTTAGGCGCTAAAAGCCACGTTTTGTAGGCCTCGTGGTATTTTCGGCCATTGATTGATATCCATGGGTTGGGGATTATTATTGCTCTGACAATAACAATATAAGAATGAGGAGATTGTCATGCGCAGTGCCCAGCAGTGGTTTTCCGAGTATGGTGAGAGTCATCAGAATCCGATCAACAAATCCATTCATTGGATTGCTGTTCCCGTAATTTATGCAACTGTGGCCGGACTTTTGTGGGCAGTTCCGCAGCCGGAATTTATGGCGACAATTCCCTGGCTGAACTGGGCTGTTGTGGTGACAATCCCGATTCTTCTGTTTTATTTCGCGATGTCGTTTCCCATTGCCCTGGGAATGACGGGATTAACGGTTCTGTGTTTGTGGGCTTGGTCGGTATTGGAGCGGCTGGGGGTGCCCATCTGGCAGACGGCACTGGCCCTATTTGTGATCATGTGGGTGTTCCAATTCATTGGCCACCATATCGAAGGCAAGAAACCCTCTTTCTTTAAGGACTTACAATTCCTGTTGATCGGCCCAGCCTGGGTGATTGGTTTTATTTACCGGAAACTGGGCATTCAATACTGATTGCCGGTTTATGCAGATGAGTGGCTGTGGCCACTCATCGATCTATCCTGCTATCGGTTGTAGTGAACCGGTACTTCCAGTGTCTCTTTAACTTCTTCCATCACCACATAGCTGGTGCACTCCTGCACCTCCGGCAGTGTCAAAAGCGTTTCACCGTAGAACTTGCGGTAGGCACTCATATCCGCCACCCGGGCTTTGATCAGGTAATCGAAATTCCCCGATACCAGGTAACACTCCTGCACTTCCGGCAGGGCGGCCACGGCGTTGCGAAATTCCTCGAAGGCGTCCTGTGCGGATCGATTCAGTCTGATCTGCACAAAAACTACCAGGGCAGCATCGAGGTACTCCGGGTTGATCAGGGCGGTGTAGCCCTGAATAACATTGTCACTTTCCAGGCGTTTGACCCGTTCGACGCAGGGGGTCGCGGTCAGACCTACCTGTCGGGCCAGCTCTGCATAGCTGGTTCGTCCATTCTTTTGTAGAACACGCAATATGTTCCGGTCGATAGTGCTTAGCTCTCCCGCACGTTTGCGCATAACTGCTGACTCCGAATTGGTCGACATGGTCAAAAAGTAGACTTGCCGACAGGTTGTGTAGTGGATTCCACTAGTTTTATCAAAAATCTGCTAAATATCCACTTCTTATCTGTTCTTATACTGGGGAAAACATAGAAATTAGGTACTCCTATTTGATTAAGGCAGTACCGAGCGCACAGAGCGAGGAGAAGGAAAATGTTGATTGGCGTCCCTAAAGAGATTAAGAACCACGAGTATCGTATTGGCCTGACGCCGTCGAGTGTTCGCGAACTGGTTGGCCACGGTCACGAAGTGATCGTACAGAAGGATGGTGGTGCCGCTATTGGTTTCCCCGACGAGATGTACGTTCAAGCCGGCGCCAAGATTATCGATACTCCGGAAGAGATTTTTGCCACTGCCGATATGATCGTCAAGGTAAAAGAGCCCCAGCCCCACGAGTGCGAAATGCTGCGCCCTGGGCAGGTTCTGTACACCTATCTGCACCTGGCTCCAGACCCCAAACAAACTGAGCTGCTGGTGAAATCCGGCGCTACCTGCATCGCTTATGAAACTGTAACCGACCGCTTCGGTGGCCTGCCTCTGCTGGCGCCTATGTCTGAAGTTGCCGGTCGTATGTCTGTACAGTGCGGTGCCCACCACCTGGAAAAAGCCCAGGGTGGTCTCGGCGTACTGCTCGGCGGTGTTCCTGGTGTAGCTCCCGCTAAAGTTCTGATTATCGGTGGTGGTGTTGTTGGTACTAACGCAGCGAAGATGGCCCTGGGGATGGGTGCTGACGTTACTATCCTCGACCGCTCCCTGCCGCGTCTGCGTCAGCTGGACGATATTTTCGGTGGTGCGGTTCGCACTGAGTACTCCACTAACGATGCTATTGAAAAGCACGCACTGGAAGCTGACCTGGTTGTTGGTGCGGTTCTGATTCCTGGCGCGGCAGCCCCCAAACTGCTGACCCGCGACATTATCAGCCGCATGAAAAAAGGCGCAGTTGTAGCTGACGTTGCTATTGACCAGGGCGGTTGTTTCGAGACTTCCAAGGCGACTACTCACCAAGAGCCTACTTACGTAGTTGATGGTGTGGTTCACTACTGTGTAGCCAACATGCCCGGCGGTGTAGCTCGCACCTCTACTATGGCCCTGAACAATGCCACCCTGCCTTACGCGGTAGCCCTGGCAAATAAAGGCGCCAAGCAGGCACTGTTGGACGATTCCAACCTGCTGGAAGGCCTGAATGTTCACGCTGGCATGGTGACCTACCAAGCCGTAGCCGACGTATTGGGTTACGAGTTTGTAGATCCCAAACTGGCTCTGCAAAAACAAGCAGTAGCGGAAGACGCTGTAGCTTAATTGCCCCGGTGGCCGCCTGCGGGCGGCCGCATTGTAAATAAGCGGTAACGCGCTTGTTGTTGGGAAGTTTCCCCCGGAGCGCTCTTTGCGTTCCTCTCTGTGAGACCTGGTGGCATAGCCACTAATTGATAGCCGCGTACTTACGCGGCTTTTTTATGCGCGTTATTTATGTTTTGGAGAAAGCTTAACTTGTTGTTTAGGGAAAAACTGGGGAAGGGGAGGAGGAAAAGAAAAAGGATGCTGAGGGACTTCCTTGTCGCCTCACGGGGGAGAGGGGTTTAGGGCTAGGGTTAAATAACCCAGATTTCTACCCGGCGATTTTTTATCTTTGAGCTGGAGTTGTTGGAGGCTACCGGCAGATAGGCACCAAAGCCCTGAACCGGTGCTGTATTAATCTGGTGATCCCTTAGAGCGGAGCGAACGGTAACTGCGCGTAGTTTTGATAAAACGATTGAACGCCCCTCACTGACTTTCTCATCGCCAAACCCGATCAATAGCAGTCGCTTGTGGCTGTTCTCAGGCTTTTGCATAAAGCGGACAAGTCGCTGAATATCCTGTTTTGCCTTGTTATCTAAAGAGGCGCTGCCTTCAGAGAAACGGAAGTTAATGCTCAGGCGCTCTGCATTTTCCGTTAATTTCAGGTATTCGCTGGGCCCATCCCGGTTGGCTTCAGGTTTTACACCGATTGGCGTCTGCGCGACAAATCCAGTGGCCTTTACCAGCTCCTGCCCCTGCTCGCTCTGCACAAAGTGCAGGAACTCTTCGGCGACGGGTTTTAAACCGTAAGCAGCGGTATAGAGGAATAGACGGCGGGAGAGGGGGTAATCCTCGGTTGCGATTGTCAGATGCTCTGGAGCTTGCGGTTGGGTGTTCTGGTCAGATACCGATACGGCCTTGGCTCGTCGAATAGACGCCAAGCCGACAAATCCAATACTGTTGGGATTCGCCGAAACACGGTCTGACAATTGATCATTCGATTCGAAGCGTTTTGCATTAGTAATAAGGGAGTGCTTTTTCCCGAGCACCAAGCTTTTAAACGTATCCCAGGTGCCGGACTGATTATCTCTCGCCAGAACTTTGATACGACCTTTCCGCCCGCCCACTTCAGACCAGTCGGTAATTTTCCCGGAAAATATTGCTGCTATTTGTTGCAGGGTTAATTGAGTAATGGGGTTTTTAGGGTGAACAATAATGGCGAGTCCATCGATAGCAATAACATGTTCTGCACCTTGACCGCGCATATCTCCAAAGCGACTCAGGGCTGCGTGCTCAGCATCTTTTATTGGTCGCGAAGCCATGGCGATATTGGCCTGGGACCGTTCAAGGCCTTTAAATCCAGTGCTTGAACCGTGTGCCGCAATATCGACATAAATTTTATTGCCACCGAGATCCCCCTGTACTCGAACCTCATTTTCTTTCTCTAGAGGAATAACCTCCAGATTACTGCCACCACGGGCTTCGAGGTAATCGCTCACCAGGTTGGGCGCCAGCTTTGCACCGACAGTGTTGGAGCCATGTAAAGTAAAAAGCAGGCCCGATGTGTCGGGAGGGAAGCGGGTTTGGGCTGTGGAAGTAGCAGCAGCCAAGGCCACCCCAAGAAGAAGGAGGGAAAGGGTTTGCTTTAGCCGGCTTAAGAATACGCTCATAGTAATTCGACCGTAAGGTGGTAAAACGAGGGCGCAAAATATGACTTAATTGTGACAAATTGATGAAATATTGATTGCTAAATTACGCAATTGTCTCATCGTGAGAGATAGGTAACTTTAGCGGGGTTTATTTGAACAATTGAAGTATGGGTAGTTAAGCTTTCGTAAAAGCTTGCTCTATGTTTTAAAACACAATAGGTCAAACAGGTGTTTAGAGGCCCCCGTGAAGGTGTATTAGAGCCTCTAAAATTTGAGTAAGTTAAAAAGCGGGAAATAACCGGCTAATTAGCACTGGCAGTGCAGTTTCTACCCGCAAAATACGTGGACCAAGGTGAACGGATTGAAAGCCTGCTCCCTGGAGCTTCTCGACTTCATAGCTGATAAAGCCGCCTTCAGGGCCAATGGCTAAAGTGGTCGGTTGCTTTATGTCCACAGGGCAAGCCGTTCCCCCTACTGGATGAGCCACCAGTTTACGGGAGTCACTGGAGAGGGAAGGGAGTTCGTCTTCGACAAACGGTTTAAAGCGTTTGCGCAACAGAATTTCCGGCATTTGCGTATCGACAGCCTGCTCTAGTCCGAGCAGGCATTGCTCAAAGAGTTTGTCTTCCTGCAACCAGGGAGTTTGCCAGTAAGATTTTTCGACCCGGTAACTATTAATTAAAACCAGTTTTTTGACTCCGAGTGCAGTCAAATGCTGGATAACCCGCTTGAGCATTTTGGGGCGAGGCAGGGCCAAAATAAGTGTGAGAGGTAGTGGCTGGGGCGGATCGGTTGCGAATGCCACTTCAAGCTCAACGCACTTCTCGTCGAGCGTAACAATCTTGCCACTACCTATTTGCCCGTCGAGCAGTCCGACACGAAGTTGTTGTCCCGGCGCTGCTCTGTGAACCTTGGTGATATGCTCCAATTGGCGTCCACTAAGGCGGATGCGACTGGGACTAATAAAGTTGTGCTTTTGTAAAACAATCAGGTTCAAAGTCGGGCGCCTTGGTACTTCAATTTATAACGGTGTCGATGCTATGAGGCTGGATTAGCTGGTTTGAGTTGAGGCAATCGCGCCTTTGCCAATACCTTCGTAGGCTCTTACGGTAATCGCTTTCCCAGGCTCTTTAGCCGCCAGGGTGTTGGCGATATATTGGGCCAACTGCTCCACCGTGGTATCACAGTCAAGAATTTCACAAACTTTGGCAGGGATGGACAGGGTGAAGTTTCCCTGTTGTGCACTGTAAGCAAAGTTATGGATATCCTCACCGCGATCATCGGCAGTTGTTGAAACCAGATCCTCGCGAGTGCCCAGGTAGATATCTTCCCAGCGCTCAGCCCAGTACTTTTCCAGCTCTGTATCGCGTTGGCCACCCGTCATGATCTGAATGCGTGAACGGTGTCCATGGGCGATACGTTGGCAGTTACCAAGGTGTTTTTTCAGGCCATGGCTGTAGTGGTAGAAGGCATCTTCAATCACTTCACAGTGGAAGCTGAGCTTGAGCTTCTCCACGCTATCGGGGAAGTGGCTGGCCAGCTGCTGAACACACCAGACGGCGACGCTCTCAGGAGTAATTACCTCGGCGTCCACTAAGGCGAAAGCTTGTTCTGGACCTGACACTTTAATAGAAGCCCCGTTTTCCAGTAGCCAGGCCAGGTTAACCTGGTCTCTATTGTGCTCCAGGGTCAGTTGGGGGGAGCGGGTAGGTACCAGGAGGCGGTGGTCGACTTGATCATCCAGCCAATGCCTCAGGGTCTTTTTCACTATGCCAAAGTCGCAAACCATCCCCTGTTCATCCAAGGCGCCATCGAGGGCTGCGTTTGCCAGCCAGGTCTCGCCTACGATGCCTCGTCTTGAGTCGAGGTAGCTGAAGTCAACGTTGGTTAAATTATCGACAAACAAGTGCATGAGTAACTCTTTGCAGGGGGTGAGATAGTAGTCGTTCATTATAACCTGTTAATAGGGCTGGATCTTATTCGTTTATGCCTCTATAATCGCGCCCTCTTCGGATGCACTGACACCGAAGATCGTTGTGGCGGCCCTCCCGGTCCCCTCGCAATGAGCAGCTGTGAACTCCGCCAGGCCCGGAAGGGAGCAACGGTAGCAGTGGTATCATGTGCCGAGGGTGTTGCTGGTTGGGCTGCCTCCAATCTTTTCCTTCTTTGTTTCAAAAACCTTTCCCTGAAAAATCCCCGTTGAGAGTGTTTTGCTCGACCGTGTCCTGGGTTTTTACTCTTTTCCTCACCAAATTTTTTCCCGCAAAGACGATATAAAAGGGGATTTTGTGTCGATCTGGCTCGATCTTCGGCCTTGCCGTCGCTGATTGTGTGGGGCTTATGCTATAAACGGCGTCAACTATAAGCAGATCTAAAAATGATTCTTGAGGAGAAAATGAAAAAAGTTGCTCTCTCGATAGCGGTTGCTGTTGCACTGTCTGCCTGTGACAGTGGGCAGCAAGCGGTAAAACCGGTTGGTGTAGCCCAGGCGACTGCGGAAAGCCCATCTGATAATTCCCAGCTGACAGCCAAAGATGCGCAAGCTTTCCTAAATGATGCCCAGGCTCGCTTGGAAAAAATGGGGCAAGAGGCAAGTCATGCGGCTTGGCTTGCTTCTACCTATATCAATATTGATTCCCAATATGTAGAGGCTTTGGCTTCAGAGCGATACACCACCCTGGCAGTGGAGCTGGCTTCAGAGGCCGCCAAATTTAACGACCTGGACTTGGACCCGGATACCCGTCGCCAGTTGACCATGTTGAAGCAGGGTTTGGTTTTCCCCGCGCCGAAAGATCCGGCATTAACTTCTGAGCTGGCGCAAATTGGCTCAAAAATGCAGGGCATGTACGGTGCCGGTAAATACTGCCGCGAAGATGCTGGTGAAGAAAAGTGCTATACCCTGACCGAGATGGGGCAGGTGATGGCGACCAATCGCGATCCTGAATTGCTCAAGGATCTGTGGGTTGGTTGGCGTAAAGTTTCTCCTCCCATGAAACCTCTGTATGAGCGCCAGGTGGAGATCGGTAATGCGGGCACCAAAGAGCTGGGTTATGACAACCTGAGTGTTTTCTGGCGCTCCAAATACGATATGGCTCCAGATGCTTTTGCGGCAGATATGGATACCCAGTGGGGTAAAGTGAAGCCGTTGTACGAAGCTTTGCACTGCCATGTTCGCGCCAAGTTGAATGAGCATTATGGCGATGACGTAGTGCCGGCTCAGGGTAAGATTCCTGCACACTTGCTGGGTAATATGTGGGCCCAGGAGTGGGGTAACGTCTACGACATCGTGAAAGACGACGACATGCAGGCCCCCTATGATCTGACTCAGCTGGTGGTTGATTCCGGCATGAGTGAAAAAGACATGGTTAAAGTCGGGGAGAAGTTCTTCACCTCCCTGGGCTTTAAGCCTCTACCGGAAACTTTCTGGGAGCGCTCCCAGTTCACCCAGCCTCGCGATCGCGATGTGGTTTGTCATGCCAGCGCCTGGAATATGGACGGGCAGGACGACCTTCGCATCAAGATGTGTATCAATAAAACGGGTGAAGACCTGGTTACCATCCACCACGAGTTGGGCCACAACTTCTACCAGCGCATCTATAAAGATCAGCCTTTCCTCTATAAAAATGGCGCTAACGACGGTTTCCACGAAGCTGTTGGCGACACCATCGCGCTTTCCATCACGCCGAAGTACCTCAAGGAAATCGGTTTGATGAATGAGGTGCCGGATGAAAGTAAAGATATCGGTTACCTGATGCAGCAGGCGCTGGATAAGATCGCCTTCCTGCCATTTGGTCTGCTCGTTGATAAGTGGCGCTGGCAGGTATTTAACGGTGAGGTGAAGCCGGAAGACTACAACAAAGCTTGGTGGAAACTGCGTGAAGATTACCAGGGCATTGCCGCTCCGGTAGAGCGCTCCGAAGAGAACTTCGATCCGGGTGCCAAGTACCATATCCCCGGTAATACACCTTACGCTCGCTACTTCCTGGCGCGTATCCAGCAGTTCCAATTCCACCGCGCGCTGTGTGAAGCCGCTGGTGAAACCGGACCGCTGCACCGCTGCTCCATCTACCAGAATGATGAGGCTGGTAAGAAGCTGCGCGCTATGTTGGCAATGGGTGCAAGCAAGCCCTGGCCGGATGCTATGGAAGCGCTCACTGGTCAGCGCGACCTGGATGCTTCCGCCATTATCGATTACTTCCAGCCGCTGATGGCGTACCTGGAAGAGCAGAACCAAGGGCGTCAGTGCGGTTGGTAATCTGAGCTTTTAGTTTGTCGGTATTAGAAAAAGGGGCTTTGCCCCTTTTTCTGTTTTAAGCGCACGTGAATTATGAACTCTTGAATATTATTAGTTGTGAGGCTCAGTTGTTAGTGGACTGGGGGTTGCTCTTCCTCTGAATCCAGGAAGCTGGCAGCAGCATTTAAAAATGCTTCCAGTGGGGGGTGCAGAGACCCGGTGCCGACTTGGTAGCGGTTCATGCTTTTGTGGGCCAGGCCGGAGTTGATGGTTGGTGTCGTACCGGTTCTAATGATTTTCAGCAGGTCAAAACCAAATGGTGCGCCTCTACCCTCAATGCCTGGAGTAACGACAAAGTCGCTCTCAGAGTGACACACATCATACATTTTCAGTATGTTGTCGATGTTGTCTTGGTATGTTCCTGAGAATGTTTTGTGGATGCCGCCAAAACCCATAGTCTCTGTGATGGCGCTGTCTCCCATGTCCCGGTTGACATCTGCGGGAGTGATTCCTGGCATTAACAGTCCGTGGCCAACCCCGGCCAAACCGGTAAACCAGGCCTTGTCCAACCCTGAAACTTGAATACCAAATTCCGTCCCGTTGCGAGCCATGGTTGTGATAATACTGCTGTGAGGAATACCGCTGCCGGCATCGGAAATAACTTTGCAAGTGGCCATGATTGGATTTAACGGGAATGTCTCATCCTTGTAGATTTGGTTGGTAATCCTTTCAATATCTTTTCGCTTTTTACTGGCCCGAATAACTCCTGGCATTAAAATTCTGGAGAAAATCAGTGTGGCGGCATTAGTCATTACATGGCAGTCGTCTCCCATAAGGAGGCTGCGGCCAATTATAGGTACAAAATCAATTCCGCCTTCATCTTGGATTGCTTGATTTAGTACGGGGGCAATTTCGTCCTCTATCCAACGAAGGTAATCGATGGCCTCTTTGTCATACACGCCAAAGCGAATAGAGCTGCCGCGGTAATCGGCGCGATCATCACTAAGGTTGGAATAAGCCCGATTGCCGGATAGCTTATCTTCGACAATATACACAGACATTGAATGGGTAATAATGCCAGCCATGGGCCCGACCGCATTGTGGTTATGGCAGGGCTCAAGATCAACTCGGCCTTCCTCCATAATCCGCTCCGCTTCAGCTTTATTTTTAGCCAGGCCTTCATAAATCAGACCGGCAATGATTGCGCCTTTTAACGGTCCAGATGCCCGCTGCCAGGTTATTGGGGGGCCGGCATGCAGGACTAAATTTTTTCGCATTCCAGGGATGTTGTCACTGGCTTTGCCTATCCCAATCAAAATCGGCACAGCCTGCTTCATGCGCTTAATGGATTCGTCATTCGCTTGCTGATTGAGAGCTTGGAACTCAGGGGTTGCCAGTTTATGGAGGATTTCTTCGGTGCTGGGCCTGAATTCAATATCTGTTCTCATCCCTACTCCCCTGAATTTAATAACTCAGCATATTGTTCAGTAACGATGTTCATATTGCGTAGCATCAGATCAGTGGTGCCGGTGATTACCTGTATTTGGCGTTTTTCAGATATTTTCATGTCTCCCTCAAACCCTCGGCTGGCGTAACTCAGGTGGTCTTTTGCTTTGCGTAGATTGTCATTGATCTCTGGCGTATTGAGGGGGCTCTCCAATAGCTGATTCAGTCGGTTGGAGTATTCGGAGAGATCTTCTTGCAATCCGGTTTCGGCATCATCCAAGGATACTTCCCAAAGTTTAGCAGCGTAGTTCTTGGCGATTCTCTGGGAGAGCATACGCTGGCGGCCGGCGATATTAATGAGTTCGGCGCTGTTGTGATTGGCGACTTGTTGGAGTTGGACCACATAGGTGTGGGCAGCAGAAAGAAGGGAGTTGCTGCGCTGAAATAATTCGCTGGCGCTTTGTTTATTGACGGGTTGTAAGGCGACAGACTCAAACGCTTTCCATTCTCTTTCAACTTTAACAAGTTGATCCCTGATCTTTTCTGCGCCATGAAAATTATTTAGTTTCTCGTGATTCTTTTTAAATTCGTGAATTGATCGGGTAAATACCTTTTCGTGGCGCTCTGCATCCGGTTGAATCCCGCGCAAGATGTAAGTCTGGGTGATGCGTTGGGATAGCATTCTTTGTCGACCAGCCGTATTGATGGCGTCTCCCATAGAGAAGGCTGCGACATCCAGGCTTAAAATTAACAAGATAAATACTGCTGACAACTTCATGATTTTACTCTTGTAGTTTGACTTACTTCACAATTTAAGTGGGTTTGATGTTTGCAATGCATGCGTGAGCCCTCTCGGTTAATGAGAGGTTGCAGAGGTATTACGGAGTTATTCAGAGATCCTTGAGTAACAGTGATGTGAGCTTATAGGGGCTGCTTTCTGAATAAGGCGATTTTGAACAATATTGATAAGTTAAACAAATAAGCTCCAAATTCCATTGATTGAGCAAAAATAAATAATTTAAATACGTTGTTAGGGAATATGATTTTGCAAACTCATCTGGTTTTAGGATTTGACGTTCCTTATATCAAATTTAAGGATGGAGATATCTAACCCTTTTTTTCGGTGTTAACGCTTTGGTGGTATTTGGATTGGGGGGGAGGGGGAGTTTTCTGGTGAGTGGATTGTTGTGGGGTTAATGGAGGCTTAGGTGAGGAGGATAATAGCTGGAAATAAAAAAGGCCCTACCAGGGGTAGAGCCTTCTTCTTATCAGATCTAAGGTGACTTAGAACTGGTAATTCAGAGCCAAGCTGAACAGGTAAGCTTCGGTCTTGGTGGTGCCACCATCGAAGTAGGTAATCAGGGTGTCATCAATGTTGTTAGCTTCCTGAATAACTTCGTCATCACCCCAGATATAGGCGAAAGCACCATCAACAGTGAGTTTGTCAGTCAGTGAGTAAGTGCCGCCAACAGTCAACCACTGGCGATCAGTGTCAGGAATAGACAGCGTACGCCAGGTAATCGGGAGATCTTCATCTACCAGCTCTGAGAGCTCTTCAGTTTCTTCGCGGTTTAAGCCGTCACGGGCTGCGCCTTGGTCGTAAGCGTAACCAAAGCGGAAGGTCCACTCGTCATTGCGGTAGTATTCACCACCGATGCTGAAGCGAGAACCGCTCTGGAAGTTTTCTTCTTTCAGCAGAAGTGGGTTGTAGTCTTCACCAGCGGAGGGGATAAAGGCTTCGAGGCGCTCGAAACGGTCCCAGTTGGTCCACATGTAGCCTACCGCCACACCCCAGTTATTGTTGAAGCGGTGGTAGAAGCCCAGCTCCAGGGTGTCAGGCAGGTTCAGGGTCAGGTTGCCGGAGGTATCGTCAAAAGAATCCAGCGGGTTCGGAGCGATATCGGAGCTTACTTCACCCTTGATTTTGGGGTCGTACTTAGCGTGGTAAGAAATACCTGCGCGAGTGTTGTCGCTGATGCGCCACAGGCCGCCGATGGTCCAGCTCAGGTCCCAGGCATCCCCTTTTACGTCCAACACGGTGGCGCCGGCGGGGTTAAATCCTAAGACGGGTTCTACAACGTCACCGATCAGGAAGTCATCGGGGAAGGTGGTGTTCAGTTCTGCATCAACGTAGAAAATATTCGCTGCCAGGCCAATGCTGAATTGATCGTTAAAATCGTAAGCAACAGATGGCTGGATGTTTACGGTCAGCAGAGAGGTTTTGTTGGCGATTGTAGTTGCAGGGAAGTTATCCGGGAAATCAGTTTCCAGGCCAAAGTCGGTGTACATGGCAAGGCCCCAGGACCACTCATCATTGATGGGGGCGGCCAGGTAGCCGTTGGGGATTACCGCGCTGGTGGCGTAGTCTTTGGCGCTCGCGGGAGTTTCGAATCCCAGGTAGCCAGTTTCCTCACTGCCGACATAGTAGGTGACATCACCATCAACATCGATTTCGGGATCAACGTAAGTCGCACCAAGAGAAATGGTGTAAGTATTGAATAGAGCTGAACCGGCTGGGTTGCGCGCCAGAATTGCAGCGTTGTCGCCGATAGTGTTTTCGGCAGCAAATGCGCGGCCAAGGCCTGTTGCACTGGTTTCCTGCAAGTAGAAACCTGCAGCCATAGCGCCTTGGGAAACGGAGCTGATAGCTGCGGCCAGAACTGCGTGTCGCAGGTATTTTTTATTCATGAGAACCCATCTCTAAGTCTGCTGATTACTGAAAGCCATAAACAGGTTGGAAAAAACTCTGCCATGGCAGGAAGGCCTTTAGACTTATATAAGTACCTTCCACTTCCGTAGCAAATCCCTTACTAAAAAGTCTAGCAATACGTCATTGCCCTAGTGAGGGAGAGGAGTGACTTTATAAAGACAATGGGGACAAAAATCTATCCAAGTCGACGGATTTTTTTTCATCAGTCGAAAATGTGGCCATTTATTGGCTGGCAGCGACTTTTTCGCCGTTGATGGATAAATTTGTCAGGTTGATTTGATACCTTTTGCCATTTTCTTCTCTTTGGATAAGTTTCACCAAAGCGTAGTTCCATTGCGGTGCGATCCAGACAGTTGTCTCTCTTCCTGAGTCTTTATCTCTCACTCGAGCGACTTTAATTGTCTCCACCGGGCCCAGAGGTGTTTTTAGGGTTTCAGTGCCAACTTGACTGAATTTGTAATCGCGAATTTTTTTGCCGTCGGCAACTTTGTATTGAAGGTCTGTTTTTCCAGCGGCGACATCGAGTGCCAGTTGGATTTGATAGCTCACCTTGTCAAGAATATTGGGTGGGGCGTCTTTGAGATCCCGCTCCGGATTATGGACGTTAAAGATCATACCTTTTGACGGTTCGAAATTAAGCACCGTGGCGCGATTTCGACCAAGGCCTTTGCGGCGATATTCGTAATGTTGGGGGGTGATATGGCCATCCTGGCTGGTAAAGCGAGAGTACTCTTTAATGCTGGCAAAAAGGGCGCTGCTATCGAAGTCCAGACGCCAGTTGCCGTCCTGTCCCGACAATTCCCGAGTGGCGGTAATGCTGATCCCATTAAATCGGGCGGCGTAAGTGGCTTTGAAAGGTTCCAGCTCAGCAGCAATTGCCTGGCCGGTAATCAAAAAGAGAAACAGAGAGGTAGCAAAAAGGCGCACTGTGATATCCCACAAAAAACTGAACCCTTTTGAATACTAGCTGGCGAGGCGCGCAAAGTACATTGAAGGACTTTTACCCCGCCAGCTATCAAAGGCTGGTTTTATGCGGAAACCTGAACTCCGTGGTGAGGTAGTAATTCACCATCCAGCTGAACTCGATCATCCGCCATTTGCAGGCGCTGTTGGGCAAACCAGGTAACGGCCATTGGATAAATGATGTGCTCTTGAACCTGCACTCGCTTTGCCAGTAGCTCAGGAGTGTCTCCCTCCTTAATAGGAACGATGGCCTGGACGATAGGTGGCCCGCCATCGAGTTCCTCGGTGACAAAATGCACGGTTACGCCGTGTTCTTTGTCCCCGGCTTCCAGTGCCCGCTTATGGGTATGCAGGCCCTGGTACTTCGGCAGTAAGGAGGGGTGAATGTTGATCAGGCGGCCGTTGTAGTGGCGCACAAAGTCGGGTGTCAAAATACGCATAAACCCAGCCAGTACAACCAAATCTGGTTTGCACTTGTCGATCTCTTCGATCAAGGCGTGATCGAAGGTTTCTCTGCTGGAGTAATCCCGGTGATCCACCACAGAGGTGGGAACGCCTGCCTGTTCTGCGCGAGTCAGCCCATAGGCATCTGCCTTATTACTGACAACTGCAGTCACGGAAAAAGGCGCGTCCTTTTGTGCGGCGGCGTCCAGCAGAGCCTGCAGGTTGCTGCCACTACCGGAGATTAATACGGCAACTCTACAAGACATTACAGCCCCGCCAGCTCTACTGCTTCCGCCCCTTCTTTGGCATCTTCAATAGTGCCAACGACAAAGGCGTCTTCGCCCATTTGCTTGAGAGCGGATAGTGCCGACTCGGATTGCTCTGCAGGCACGCAAATAACCATGCCAACACCGCAGTTAAACGTGCGGTACATTTCGCGGCTATCGATATTGCCTGCATCACGCAGCCAGTTAAATACAGGAGGCATTTCCCAGCTAGTGACATCAATACGTGCGCTGCAGCCTTCGGGCAGTACGCGGGGCAGGTTTTCCAGTAAGCCGCCGCCAGTGATATGGCTTAGCGCATTCACCTGGGAGGTCTTCATTAATTGCAGCAGGTTTTTAACGTAAATACGGGTCGGGGCCATCAACGCTTTGGCTAGGGTTTCACCGCCGATGTCCTGCTGGAGATCGGCACCGCTGACTTCGAGAACCTTGCGGATCAGGGAGTAGCCATTGGAGTGGGGCCCACTGGAGGCCAAGCCGATCAATACGTCGCCAGCTTTAACTTTGCTGCCGTCGATGATTTCAGATTTTTCTACGACACCGGTGCAGAAGCCTGCCAGGTCATAATCGTCGCCTTCGTACATGCCGGGCATTTCGGCAGTCTCGCCGCCGACCAGTGCGCAGCCTGACAGCTCACAGCCTTTACCAATGCCGGTTACCACTTCTGCAGCAATATCGACATTGAGTTTGCCGGTTGCGTAATAGTCGAGGAAGAAGAGGGGTTCAGCCCCGGCTACGATCAGGTCATTCACGCACATGGCGACAAGATCGATCCCAATGCTGTCGTGAATGCCCAGGTCCATTGCCAGGCGTAATTTGGTACCTACACCATCGGTGCCAGAAACCAAAACCGGCTCTTTATAGCCGCTTGGAAGTTCACACAGGGCGCCGAATCCGCCCAGTCCGCCCATTACCTCGGGGCGGGATGTGCGTTTGGCGACATTTTTGATGCGCTCTACCAGTGCATTACCTGCGTCGATATCGACACCGGCATCTTTATAAGAAAGGGACGTTTGCGTAGATTGCGGCTTGGAATCGCTCATGATTCTTCCTGCGGTGGGTATTCGAAGGGCGCGTATTCTATCTGGGTCTTGCCTTGGTAGCCACGCCCAGACGGCATCTCGAAGGGGGATTTCGGCATTTTCTCGCCATTTGAACTGTGAAATCACTCCGATAGTGAGAACTCGGGGCTGAGAGAAACGTCTGACGCTGATACAATAGCCGCAATTTTTAGTCCGCCCTAAAATCTGGCGTCTTGCACATCGATAATAATTTCTGCAAGCTCAGGGGCGGAAAATAAGAGGTTTGGAGAGAAGTCCTATGCACAAGCTGCTCCGGCAGGGATTGGTGTTGCAGTTGCTGGCTCTGATCATCAGTGTTCTAGCCCTACCGGTTCAAGCTCGAGTCATCTCGGATTTGTACGAAGTTGTCGAGGCTGTGTCGAGTCGCGGAGCCACGGATCGTACAGCAGCCGGAAGTCGCGGCCTGGAACGTGTGTTCGTACGTGTTACGGGAGATGCCGCTGTCGGTAGTAACCCAAATGTGCAGCCGGTATTAAAGAATGCACAGCAGTTTGTTCAGGGGTATCGCTATACCCGGGAGGACAATCAGCTCTACTTGCACCTTTCCTTTGATCCCCAAGCGATCTCCCGGCAAGTTAATCAATTGAACTTGCCGATGTGGCCTAACAATCGCCCCGGCACTCTGGTGTGGCTTGCAGTAGATACGCTGCAAGAGGGTCGCAGAACTCTGAGTGAAGAAGTGACCCCGGAGCTCTTCTCTGTCCTCGAAGCTATGGCTATCGAGCGCGGTGTCCCCCTGGATTTCCCGGTAATGGACCTGAATGACCAGCGCAATATGCCCCTGGGAGCTCTCTGGGCCCAGGATGAGCAAGCAGCT
The DNA here is from genome assembly GCF_052467225.1 of Microbulbifer maximicatervae (SeqCode). Classification (NCBI taxonomy): domain Bacteria; kingdom Pseudomonadati; phylum Pseudomonadota; class Gammaproteobacteria; order Cellvibrionales; family Microbulbiferaceae; genus Microbulbifer; species Microbulbifer maximicatervae (SeqCode). The sequence continues at coordinate 1,919,147 of NZ_CP174303.1, forward strand.
GAGAAGGCGGGTTTTCGCTATAGTCCCGACGCCACTTTGATGGGCCGGGTGCTTCAAGCTTCAGGCCATCGCTGGCAGGCAGATTGGCTGCTAATTCACGGCGGTCGCAGCTATGCCTTCGATACTGCCGGAGGTTCGCTGGAAGAGGTCGCTCTGCGCGGCGTTAATCAACTGGCCAATATTCTTGCACAGCGCTATGCGGTGTCCCCGAATGGCCAGGACAATCAGTTGGGCGCGGTGATTGTTGAGTTGTCTGGTATCGACAGTTTTGCTGATTATGCTAAGGCATCTGGTTATCTACAGGGGTTGGCACAGGTCAGCAGTGCTAACCTGCTCTCTGTTGAAGGGGACCGAATGCGCCTGGCACTGGTCACTTCGGCAGGGTTGAGCAATTTGCGTGATACCCTGGCTCTAAACCATAAATTGCGAGCACAAGCGGACGGAGACGCCATTAACCTGAATGGATACCGTTCACCCTTGGGCAGCGCTGAGAATCCGTTGCGCTATCACTGGGATTGAGATGAGTATTCCGCAACAATTGCCGCTGGGGGTATCCCTGCGGGATGACGCCACTTTTGATAACTTCTACCTGTCGGATTCAGATCCAAATCGACAGGTAGTTGCCCTGCTGCAGTCTTTTGCCAGTGGCGAGAATCCCGAGTCTGTAATTTACATTTGGGGTGAGGCGGGTAGTGGTATTAGCCACTTGCTTCAGTCTGCTTGTCAGTGCGCAGAGGCCAATGGTCGCTCTTTCCATTATCTCCCTCTCGCAGACCTAATGAATATGGACCCGGCTGTTATTCTCGACGGACTCGAACGCCTGGACCTTGTCTGTATAGATGACGTTCATTTGTTGGAGGGGCAGCCCGAGTGGCAGACCGCTATTTTCCATCTCTATAACCGAGTTAAGGATGGCGGCAGGCAATTATTAATGGGGGCTCGCAAGTCACCCCGCGGTATGGATATTGCCCTGGCTGATTTGCAGTCACGCCTGCACTGGTCCCTGGTATTCCAGCTCAAAACCCTGAATGACAGCGATAAAGTTGCCGCCCTGCGCCGTCGCAGCCGCCTGCGCGGTTTTGACCTGCCGGAAGATGTGGCCCAGTACATATTGCACCGCGCCCCGAGGGATACTCGAGCACTCTTTCTGTGTCTGGAGGAGCTGGACCGGGCTTCACTTATGGCTAAGCGTAAAATCACCATTCCTTTTGTTAAGCAGGTTTTGGATATCTGACCCCAGCACCGGGCTCTGGCCGACCTGCTTTAGTCTCCTGAGCTCATTTGGGCTCCTCTGCCTTGTGTTTTAGCGACACTAGACGCTTTTTCCGTCTATTAAGGTTGGTGTTTACTCACTCCACCTTCCCCTATCTACTCCTGCGCCATCTCCTTCACCTGTGTATTTTCGTGTGAAATCTGCTCTGCTCACGATACCAATTTGAGGCAGCGAGTGGGTTTATGGTGAGTCTTGCCCCTGTTTGCTCCCAAATGTCTCTGGTTGAGGGCAGCGTTATGCCAAACATTCATAAAATCCTGTATGTCAGCCATGCTGCTGAGGATGAAAGCAGTGGACTCATGCAGGCTTTTGCAGTGGCGCGCAATCATCAGGCGGAGATAAAGGTTTTACTGGTCTGTCCGAAGGTGCCGGAAGGGTTTGAGGAGTTTAGTCGGCTCTGTGTGAGGACAATGCTTGATAGGGTCAGGAGGGAAATTGAGTCGGCCCGCGTACATATGGAGTTATCGGCGGAAAGGACCAACTTGGAGATTGAGTCAGATTGTGGTGCCCGACCTGCCGAGCGGGTGATCCGCCGGGTATTGGCTGAGGGCTATGACCTGGTGATCAAGAATGTTGAGGGTCGCAGCCAGCTTAAGGGCTTCAAGGCAATGGATATGGATCTGCTGCGAAAGTGTCCCTGCCCGGTATGGCTGTGCCGCCCAATCAAGGAACATCGCAACAAGATTCAGGTGGCTGTAGCTCTCGACCCTGAATGCGAGGATGGCAGCACTTATGACTTGGCGATCCGGTTGTTGCGCTGGTCGCGAGTACTCGCTGACAGTTGCAGTGGGGTGTTAAATATTATTTCCTGTTGGGACTTCGATATCGATGAATACTTGCGGCGCCATTTTCCCTTGAGCGCTTCTGAGGAAGAGTTGGATGAGGCCACTGAATCAGCGCGGGCCCAGCACCGATCAAAGCTCGATGTATTGATACGTGCATCCGGAATTGAGGGGGAAACACGTATTCACCATGTGGTTGCCCATCCAGATAACTTTATTCCATTGCTGATTGATGAAGAAGGTCTCGACTTGCTGGTTATGGGCACTGTTGGACGGGCGGGTATTCCCGGTTTCATTATGGGGAATACTGCAGAGAATATATTGCAGAAGGTCAGTTGCTCCCTGCTGGCTCTGAAGCCCAGTGACTTTGTATCGCCGATAAAATAGTTGTGAATTATGGGTCTAATTCAGCTTGGCCCCTGCGCTGATCGCTCTATCGGAATTCTCTGCTGCGGGAGTTGAGGTGATCCTGATACCGGGACAAAATTACAGCTAAGAATTCGGGAGAAATATAATGATTAAGACTATTGCCAAATGGTTTGGCGGCTTATTTTTCGTGGGGGTTTTGGCAGTTTCTGCTTTTGCTATTAATGCAGTTTATTTCAAGCCTTGGTCTATAGATGTATTTTTTGAGCGTGTCTTTATAAAAATCGGCAGTAGCAGTCCGGAAATCCTTTCACAAATTAGAATTTTGGAACAATTTGGAATTGATGGACACAATGCGCATCTCGATGATTTGTCTGAAGAAGAGCAGTTGCGTGTTATTGAAATGATGAAGAGCGAGCTGGCGGTATTGCGCAGCTATGATCGCGAAAGTTTGGAAGGGCAGCAGGCCATTTCCTATGATGTGTTAGAGCATCTTCTCAGTATAAAGGCAGAAGTTGAACGCTGGAGGCACCATGATTACCCGCTTAACCAAATGTCGGGTGAGCAGAATAGGTTGCCGGAGTTTCTCGCTGAAGTACATCAGATCAACAATGTAAAAGAAGCTGATTATTACTTGTCTCGTCTGGGAGAGGTCGGACGTAAGTTTGATCAATTGCTGGATGGTCTGAAGATAAGGGAAGAGAAAGATATCCTGCCCCCGCGCTTTGTTATCGATAGTGTTTTAGAGGAAATGCAGGGTTTTATTGCCGCGCCGGCAAAAGAAAATATACTTTATACCTCATTACTGGAGCGACTTAACAAAATTGAAAAGCTGGATAAACAGGAGCGGGAACGTATTCTCAGCCAAGCTGAGTTGCTGATTGGTACAGAAGTTTACGCCGCGTATCAAGGGCTAATCGATTATTTCAGTACTCTCCGGTTAAAAGTTGGAGAGAACAATGGTGTTTGGGCATTGCCGGATGGGGATGCCTACTATGCCTATCAGGTACGCAACTTTACCAGTACAGATATTGCACCGGAGGAACTCCATCGTATTGGATTGGAAGAGGTTGCAAGAATTGAAACGGAAATGAATGAAATTTTTTCATCCGTTGGTAGAACCAGTGGCACTATTAGCGAACGTTTCTCTGCACTGAATAATGATCCCCAGTTTCTTTATGAGGATTCAGATTTAGGTCGGGAGAAAATTATTGCCGATTACCAGGTAATGATTGATGAAATTGATGCAGGCCTGGGTGACTATTTTGATTTAAAACCCAAAATGGGTGTTGAGGTGCGCCGAGTCCCAGAGTTTAAAGAGCAAGGTTCGGCGGGAGCCTACTACAACCCTCCAGCAATGGACGGGTCTCGCCCCGGGGTATTTTATGCAAACTTGCGGGATGTTCATGAAACCAAAAAGTTTGGAATGCGTACCTTGGCTTACCATGAAGCGGTACCTGGGCATCACTTCCAGTTGGCAATTGCACAAGAGCTAAAAGGTGTGCCGACTTTCCGTAAAATGGGGTTGTTTAATGCTTACTCGGAAGGGTGGGCACTGTACTCCGAGAAGCTTGCTAAAGAAGCCGGTTTCCAGGAAAACCCCTATGATGATTTGGGTCGGTTGCAGGCGGAAATGTTCCGGGCTGTGCGGTTGGTTGTGGATACTGGAATGCACTATAAGCGCTGGAGTCGCGAGCAAGCGATTGAGTATATGCTGGAAAAGACCGGTATGACTGAGTCCGAAGTCACCACCGAGATCGAGCGATATATGGTTTGGCCCGGTCAGGCACTGGCCTACAAAACCGGTATGCTGAAGATTCTTGAGTTGCGTGAACGCGCTAAAGAAGCGCTTGGTAGCCAGTTTGATATCCGCCAGTTCCACAATGTAGTTCTCACCAATGGCGCTTTGCCATTGGCAGTGTTGGAGCAGCAGGTAGATCAGTGGATAGCAACCAACAAGAGTTAGGATTCACTTTTGTAGAGTATTCGGCTATAGGATCGTCAAAAGAGTAACTTAAAAGTTTGAGCATCTTTACCGCTAGAAAGGGTGAAGGTGCTCGGATTATGTGGTTTTAGTAACTAAAAAGGGAGAAGGGAAGAATACACCGCGCTTGGGACCCTATGAGGCATGGATGCCGATTAGGAGCTTACAGGGATGTATTCACAGCGTGTCTCGAGTGCGGTGTATTCTTTCCTTCCACCCCAGTAGTAAGAGTAGTACTTGTAAGGGGTTGGTAAGTGCCGAAGCCAAAAGCTATTACGATAGATGATGGGTTTTCTAGAGTTAAATTTCTAAAAGGAAGAACTCCCGAAACAACGGATGAGGAAGCTAAAGATGCATTTGCCTTATTGTCCGAGTATAGGGATGGTGGAATATACGTAGCCCACTATTCAGGGAATAGCGAGTGGGAAAGACACACCAATGGAGATGAGTTTGTTCAAGTTATAGGTGGGGAAACAGCTCTAATTCTTCTCGTTAACGGTGATGAGAAGCGGAACGAATTATCAGCCGGGCAAATATTGGTTATACCAAAAGGTATCTGGCACCGATTTGAAACACCTGGCGAAGTAAAAGTTATGACTATCACCCCGCAGCCAACTGAGCACAGTATCACTAAGCCATGCGATACTTAAGAAATAGGATCATTCTACATGCTGCAGCGGTTTGCAGTACAAGAGTACGTGCTGTTAGCTGGGGCTTTCAACCTTGATCTATAGGGTTCTAAAAATGCAGGTAAACCAAGTATATCGCTTGTCCTCGTGTATATTTGGCTCTCGAATTGTTAGGTGTTCACTAATAGCTCAAACAAAAAAGGCCACAGATAGTGGCCTTTTTTAATTCTGTTTTAACCTTTTAGTTATACTTTTGGAGTTCTGGTGTTTGCTATCCACTCGTCAATAATTTCCTCCAGGGCATCCAGTGGTACTGGGCCGTTGGCCAGAACTGCATTGTGGAATTGGCGAATATCAAACTTTTCTCCCAGTTCTTTTTTGGCTTTCTCGCGGAGCTGTAAAATTTTGAGCATGCCAATTTTGTAGGCTGTTGCCTGGCCGGGTAATACGATATAACGCTCGACTGCTTTAATCACATCCCCCTCAGGATTAGGGGTGTTTTCCATCAGGTATTGTATGGCTTGTTCTCGGGTCCACTTCTTAGTGTGAATTCCGGTATCGACTACAAGGCGTCCTGCTCGCCACAACTCCATGGCGAGGCGCCCAAAATCTGAGTAGGGGTCTTGGTAGAGTCCCATCTCTTTTGGCACCATTTCAGAGTAAAGGCCCCAACCCTCGGTATAGGCGGTATAGTGACCATATTTGCGGAATTTAGGGATATCTTGTAATTCCTGTGTGATAGAGAGCTGCATATGGTGGCCGGGGATACCCTCGTGGTATGCCAGTGCTTCCATCTGGTAACTGGGCATATCGTCCATGTTGTAGAGGTTGGCATAGTAGATGCCTGGGCGTGATCCGTCGGCAGCAGGTTGCAGGTAAAAAGCTTTACCGGCAGATTTCTCCCGGAATGGTTCTACCGCTCTCACATCGAGGTCCGCTCTAGGTTTGGTGATAAATAACTCGTCCAGCCTACCCTTCATGGTATCGATAATGGTAGTAGCCTTCTCAAGATATGCAGCTTTCCCCTGTTCAGTGGTCGGGTAATAAAATTGCTGGTCGGTGCGCATAAATTCGAAGAAGTTTTTCAACTTACCTTCGAATTTTACTTTACGCATAATTTCACGCATCTCATCATGGATGCGAGTCACTTCTTCAAGGCCAATCCTATGAATTTCTTCGGCTGTCATATCGGTAGATGTGTAAAAGCCGAGGCGAAAATTATAAAAGTCACTGCCATCTGCCAGTTTCCAGGCGCCATCATCAGTAGTTGCGCGTATCTCAAGCTCTTGCAGGTAGTCGATTAGGGTTTTATAGGCGGGGCCAGTGTTGTCTTTTAGTGCTGTTTTAGCTTTATCTATTAAGGACTTTTTCTGCTCTTTACTGATATCGAGACTTTCTACTTTTCCCTTAAAGTCAGCAAATAGAGGGCTGTCCTTTTTTCTGTCAAAAGGAGCACCAGTAATTAGGTTTTGTGCATCTCCAATAACATAGGGGAAAACGAATTTTGGGATAGTGGTGCCAGCTTTGGCGTTTTCTTCCAGTTGGTCTTGCAGCTGTGCGAAATACTGGGGAATTCTATTTAAGCGGGAAATATAAGCTTCGGCATCCCTGATGTTATCGATACGGTGCTGGCTGATAAGTGTTGAAGCGGCGCCGGTATGGGTGGCGAACATTTGGTTGACTGGATAATTATGATTTCGCCACTTATAGGCTTCGATTTCTTGTTGCAAAGTGCGTTTTGCCAGTCGAAGATTAAGTTGGGTAGGTCGATCCAGTATAGCGGGATCAATTTTATTCAGCTCGGATAATTGACGCTTATTAATTTCATGGGTTTCTTGCGCAAACTCAGGAGTTAGATCATTCCATTTGCCGTACTCCTCTTTCAGACCCAAGAATGTTTTGAATTCAGGGCTGCGGTCTAGATGCTCCTGGAAGAACTTATCGAATAGCAAATTGACCTTCTTGCTGGCCTCACTCATTTCTTTGCTGACTTTCGGGGGAGGTGACTGATTAAGTGCACTTTCCTCTAAGGGGGCAATCTTATGTGCATCTGCATTGTTGGTACTATCGTTGCAGCCCGTGAGGATGAGTGAGCTTACTGCCGCTGCAATCAGAGTTACTTTTAACTTCATGAGTACAATCCTTGCGTTCAAAGAGTAGCTCTTACTTTTTTATCATTATTTTTGCAGTTAATGGACTTTTTTATGTAAAAGCATCCCATTATTTGGTTTTGTGGATATAAATTCAGCAGAAAATAAGAGCGGTGCACTTTTTTGGTATGGGGAATACTGGGTATGTTTTATTTTGGTGCTTTTATACGACAGTGGCGGCTAAGGTGAGCTGAAAATAGGGGGGTTGAAATAAGACCGCAGTGCCAATCATGCTGGGAGCTGGTGATTGCTTAATAAGAAGTCCGGAGTGTCATTCCGGACTTCCCTGTAAAACAATAAATGCCATATTGTAAAAACTATACAGAATTTTTACTTCTGCAATGCTCTACTGACGATAAGAAAAAGACAGACAAGTAGTTATCAGGTACTTATCTGTCGCTTCTATTATTTATTGTTGGGTTTTTACTTTTGCAACCCACTCATTAACCAGTTCTTCCAGTACATCCAAGGGGACTGGGCCACTGGCCAGGATAGTGTCGTGGAAGCCGCGAACATCAAACTGATCACCCAGTTCTGTTTTGGCTTTTTCACGCAGCTCGACAATTTTCAGCATACCGATTTTGTATGCGGTCGCTTGGCCAGGCATGACGATATAGCGTTCGATCGCTTTAACCACATCGCCTTTCGGGTTCGGGGTGTTCTCTACGAGGTAGTCGATCGCTTGCTCGCGGGTCCATTTCTTGGCGTGAAGGCCGGTGTCTACCACCAATCGGCCAGCGCGCCACAGTTCCATAGCCAGGCGTCCAAAGTCAGAGTAGGGGTCCTCATAGAAGCCCAATTCCTTGGGTACCAACTCGGAGTAGAGACCCCAGCCTTCGGTATAAGCAGTGTAACCACCGTATTTACGGAACTTGGGAATATCCTGTAATTCCTGAGCGATAGAAAGCTGCATATGGTGGCCGGGGATACCTTCGTGGTAGGCCAATGCTTCCATCTGGTAAGACGGCATATCGTTCATATTGTACAGGTTGGCGTAGTAGATACCTGGGCGCGAACCATCGGGAGCCGGGCGCTGGTAGAAGGCCTTACCCGCAGATTTTTCGCGGAAGGCCTCTACGGCTCTTACATCGAGATCGGCTTTGGGCTTGGTGATAAACAGTTCATCCAGGCGGCCCTTCATGGTGTCGATAATTGCGGTGGCCTTTTCCAGGTATTCCGCTTTACCTTCCTCAGTAGTGGGGTAGTAGAACTGCTTGTCGGTGCGCATGAACTCGAAGAATTCCTGCAAGTTACCTTCGAACTTCACCTTGCGCATAATCTCGCGCATTTCGTCGTGAATACGGGCAACTTCCTTAAGACCGGTTTGGTGGATCTCATCGGCAGTCATATCCGTAGTGGTGTAAACACCGAGGCGGAATTTATAGAACTCTTCGCCGTCTGCCAGTTTCCAGGCGCCGTCGTCAGTGTTGGCTTTTTTCTCAAGCTCTTGCAGGTAGCTGATTAATTTTTCGTAAGCGGGGCCGGCGCTTTCAGTCAGGGCCTGGCTGGCTTTATTGACCAGTGATTTCTTTTGATCTTCACTGATTTCCAGCTTTTCTACTTTGTCTTTAAAGTCTGCAAACAGTGGGCTGTCTTTTTCACCGTTAAAAGGTGCACCGGTGATCAGGTTGCGGGAATCGCTAATAACGTAAGGGAATACAAACTTAGGTACGATTGTGCCGACTGCAGCATTGGCTTTCAGTTGTTCTTCCAACTGGGAGAAATACTTGGGCATACCGTTCAAGCGGGCGATATAGGCTTCTGCATCGCTGACATCATCAATACGGTGCTGGCTGATCAACAGTGTGGCGGCGCTGGTATGGGTGGCATACATCTGGTTAACAGGGTAGCCGTGGTTACGCCACTTGTAGCCATCAATATCCTGTTGCCAGTTGCGTTTTGCCAGGCGCAGGCTCAGGCGGGTAGCGTCATCCAAGGTGGAAGGATCAATTTTATTCAGTTCCGCCAGCTGACGCTTGTCGAGCTCCAGGGTTTCCTTGGCAAATTCTGGGGAGAGGTTATCCCACTTATCGTAGTCTTCTTTTTTACCCAGGAAAGTTTTGGTCTCTGGACTGCGGGCGAGGTGCTCCTGGAAGAAGTCCTCGAACATCTGGTTTACGCGTTTGACTGCGGCTGGGTCCACTTTTCCTGCGACTTCTTGAGTCGCCGTGCTTTCCGTGGCTGTGGCGGTTGCACTCTGCTCGGCTGTGTTCGGGGCGCCGCGGTCACAGCCGCTGATTACCAGCGCGCTTATGGCGGCTGCGATCAGGGTTGGTTTCAACTTCATGAGCATATTCCCAGTGTTCGGTTCTTCGTTGCTAATTTGTGCCACTCCAGTGGCATTCTTTAGGTTGATTGCCTAAATCCCCCACACTTTATGCGGGATGTGTAGTGCAGATCAGCAGGTATTGTGCTGACTGGAGCAGCATTTGGCCAGTAGTGGGGAGAATTTGATTGGGAGGAGGGCATTAAGAAATAAAAAAAGCGGGCACATGGCCCGCTTTTTCTGGTGACTTCGGGATTAAGCGAAGTTCTGGTTTACAAACTCCCAGTTCACCAGGGCCCAGAAAGCTTCCATGTACTTCGGGCGCAGGTTGCGGTAGTCGATGTAGTAAGCGTGTTCCCAAACATCGCAGGTCAGCAGGGGAGTAACGCCTTCTTCAGTCAGCGGGGTTGCTGCGTTGGAAGTGTTTACAATAGCGACTGAGCCGTCAGCATTTTTTACCAGCCAGGTCCAGCCGGAGCCGAAGTTGTTCACAGCACTGGTAGTAAATGCTTCTTTGAACTGGTCGAAGCTACCGAAGGCTGCGTTGATAGCCTCGGCAATCGCGCCAGTGGCTTCGCCGCCACCGTTAGGGCTCAGGCAGTTCCAGTAGAAAGTGTGGTTCCAAACCTGGGCTGCGTTGTTGAACACACCACCGGAAGAGGACTTGATCACGTCTTCCAGAGATTTGTCAGCGTCAGCAGTGCCTTCCAGCAGGCCGTTCAGCTTGTCTACGTAGGTTTTATGATGTTTGCCGTAGTGGTACTCCAAAGTTTCTTCGGAGATATGCGGTGCCAGGGCGTTCTTAGCGTAGGGGAGTTCAGGCAATTCGAAAGCCATGGTGTTTTCCTTCCTTTGTCTGAGGGTTATTGGTGAGGGCATTCTACACGTGCCGCATCTCAGAATTAAGCCGGCGCGATGGATTAGGGAAGTTTGGGACGATTTCCTCAAACACAAGGGGGGAAGTTTTTGCTGTCAGCTCTATTCGACTGTCGTCTATTATTACTGACGACCGCTTACTTTTTCGTCAATTTTTGGTATAACTGCCGCAGAATTCGACGAATCTGAATGGATTCTATTGTCATATATTTCTGAAAATACGGTACCGGAAAGAGCAGCATAGAACTGGCGGGTACCGGACTCATCAGCACAGTTATCGGGTGTATCGAACCATGCAACGCAAAGAGCCCACACTGGGCGGCAGCGCCGCTCTTGAACCATCACTGGATCTCACTACCAGCGAAGAAAGGAGTGATTCACCAGAGCCCCAGGTGATCGTGGAGGAGCGCCGAGGTGGTTTCTCTTTCTTGGGGCTATGTGCCCTGATTATGGCGATGGGTGGCCTGGGTGCCTCGGGTTTCCTGTACCAGCAATGGCAGGACAGCCGGACCCTGTTGAGTGATGCTGAGACTCGTATTGCCGATGCGGAAAACCGTATTGCTGAACTGGAGAAGCGCTTTAGCCTCTCCGATGAGGAATCTACGGCATCGGTCGAAGTGCTGAATGCAAAAGCCAAGGAAAACTCCTCGGAGATCCGCAAACTGTGGGGTGTTGCCTATGACACCAACCGCAAGAGTATCTCGGCAAATAAAACAGCAGTCGCGGCTAACAAAAAGCAAGTCGCCGCTCTTAGCACAAAGCTCAGCGGCCTCGAGTCCAGCGTGAAGAAAATCGCCGCTGTAGAGGCTTCGCTGGCAGAGTTGCGCAAGGGCAATACAGATTCCCAGCGTGAGATGACCGACAAGCTTGCACGCCTGGAGCGCCAGCTGGCTTCAGTGCGCAGTGACCTGACTATGCGTGTCGGTGCGAATGAAGAGGCTGTAGAGTCTATCGATGCTTACCGCCGTTCGGTGAATAAGGATCTGGTGCAGCTTCGCGATGCGATTCGCTCCCTGCAGTCCAGCGGTGATTCCACAGCTTCATCCATGTAGTTTTCCGGTTGAGTTAAAAAAGGCGGACCTGGTGTCCGCCTTTTTTATTCCGTTTTCCCTTAAGGTGAATGGGATTTCTGGGAATATCTGGGTCAATAACCCTACATTTCGTGTAGAATCGCCGGCCTCGAGACGTTAATCGGAGTTGGCAATGACCACTATCCGCCAGGATGATCTGATCGGCAGCGTGGCCGATGCGCTGCAATTTATTTCTTACTACCACCCACAGGACTTCATTCAGGCCCTGAACAAGGCTTATGAGAAAGAGGTCAACCCGGCGGCCAAGGACGCCATGGCCCAGATCCTGATCAACTCACGCATGTGTGCCGAGGGCCACCGCCCAATCTGTCAGGATACCGGCATTGTCACCGTGAAGTTGAAAGTGGGCATGAATGTGCGTTGGGAAGCGGATATGAGCGTTACCGATATGGTTAACGAAGGTGTTCGCCGGGCCTATCAAAATGCCAGCAACGTGCTGCGTGCCTCTATTCTGGAAGATCCAGATGGTGCCCGTAAGAATACCGGAGACAATACTCCGGCGGTGATTCACTATGAAATCGTTCCCGGTGATACCGTAGAAGTTTATGTGGCAGCTAAAGGCGGCGGCAGCGAAGCCAAAACCAAGTTTGCGATGCTGAACCCATCTGACTCGGTGGTTGACTGGGTGCTGAAGATGGTTCCGCAGATGGGTGCCGGCTGGTGTCCGCCCGGCATGCTGGGTATTGGTATTGGCGGTACCGCTGAGAAAGCGATGCTGTTGGCCAAAGAATCCCTGCTCGACCCCATCGACATTCAGGAGCTGCAAGAGCGCGGAGCCTCTAACCGCGCTGAAGAGCTGCGTCTGGAACTCTATGATTCCGTCAATAAACTGGGCATCGGTGCCCAGGGCCTGGGTGGACTGACCACTGTGTTGGATGTGAAGATCAAGGATTATCCTACCCACGCTGCCAACAAGGCTGTAGCGATCATCCCCAACTGCGCGGCTACCCGTCACACCCACTTTACCCTGGATGGCTCCGGGCCCGCACGCCAGACTCCGCCTAAGTTGGAAGACTGGCCGGAAATTACCCGCGAAGCGGGCAGCAATACCCGTCGGGTAAACCTGAATAACATTACTGCAGAAGATATCCAAAGCTGGCAGCCCGGTGAGACCCTGCTGCTGAACGGCAAGATGCTGACTGGTCGCGATGCGGCGCACAAGAAAATGGTAGATATCCTCGCCAAAGGCGAGAAGTTGCCTGTGGATCTCACCGGCCGCTTTATCTACTACGTAGGCCCGGTAGATCCGGTGCGCGATGAGGTTGTTGGTCCCGCTGGTCCAACCACCGCTACCCGTATGGATAAATTCACTCGCACTATGCTGGAAGAAACCGGCTTGGCGGGGATGATCGGTAAGGCGGAGCGCGGCCCCATGGCAATTGAGGCGATCCGCGATAATAAAGCGGTATACCTTATGGCCGTCGGTGGCGCTGCTTATCTGGTTGCCCAGGCGATTAAAGGCTCCGAAGTTATCGCCTTCCCTGAGCTGGGAATGGAAGCGATTTACGAGTTCGAAGTAGAAGATATGCCGGTAACTGTGGCTGTCGACAGTCAGGGTGAGTCAGTACACACTACTGGCCCGCTGATCTGGAAAGCCAAGATTGCCGAAGGTGAGGTGTAACGCTTCCGCCATTTAAAGAAAAGGCCCCAACAGGGGCCTTTTTTATTGGAATTTATTGCCTTGCTCAGCTAAGTCCGCCAGCATCAGTTCGCGAATAATTGGTATAGGTGCACTGCCATAGCTCAGGAACATCTCGTGGAACCCCTTGAGACTAAAGTTGTTGCCCATTTTCTTTTTGATTTCCTCACGCAGGGCCAAAATATCTGTAAAGCCAGCAAAATAGCTGGTGAGCTGCACTTGGCTTAAGGTCGCCCTGCGCCATTTGCCCTCTGCTTCAGCCTGTTGTTGAAAGGCATCCCTGACCATTAACTTCATCGCCTCTGCTTGGCTGATACCCTTTACCTGTACCTCATAATCCAAAATGGTATTAGTGATAGTGCGCAAGTTCCACTTGTAGTACATCAGCCACAGCTCGGGGGAAAAATTACCGTAACCCGCATCCAGCATCATGCGTTCCGCATAGACGGCCCAGCCTTCGATCATGGCAGTATTGCCGAGAATAGTTTTCAGGATACTGGGGGACTGATTGGCGTAAACCAGTTGAGTGTAGTGCCCGGGGATCGCTTCATGGATATTGAGTATCTGCAGGATATAGTCGTTGTACTCTCGCAGTAAGCTCTCCGCCCGTTGATCGGAGTAGGTCTCTATGGGCATCACGTTATAATAGGTATTTGCATTTTTATGGTAGGGGCCAGGCGCATTAATGGAAGCTACAGCAAAGCCTTGCATGTAGGCTGGAGTTGTTCGAACTACCAGTGGCTTTTCCTTGTCCAGGCTTAACAGGTTTTTTTCGGTCACGAACTTTGCCAGCTCCGGGATCTGTTGCTCTACTTTTTCCTTGAAAGTTTCTTTGGTGGCATGATATTGGGAAAGCTTGTTCAGCAGCTTTTCAATTTTTACCAGTGGCTCGTTGGGTGGGGAGTCAGAAGGAAAGTATTTTGGCCAGAGTTGATCGGCAAGCTTGGTCATTTTATCGTGGGTTAGCTGCTTCTCTATGATGGCGCGCTGGTATAGTTCAGCAGCGCTCATTCCAATATTGATATCAAACTGGAATTTTTCTTCGTAGAGTTTTTCACCGATACGAAAATCACGGAATTTTCCGGATTTAGTCAATTTCTTTTGCAGGTTTTGTAGGAAGTGGATATAGCTTTGAATCGCTAAGCGGGAATCGTGCATTCGCCGCAGGAAAATCTCCTTTGCGTCCGCAGGCATCTGACTTTCTTTAACCGTTTTTTCCAGCTCTTCACCAAAGACTTCCAATGAGCCTGTACTCTGTTGAATTGCTAATTCAAGCTGTGGCGCTGCCGGACGATAGATAGCGGCCTTAGCGGCCTGATAGTACTCGGGCACTTGCAGCATACGAGTGCTAACGGTATGTAGGCGCTTTAGAAGTGGCGCATAGTCGGTGTTTAGGATCAGGGCAAAAGAATGGGAAACATTATATATGGATGGGTCCCATTGGTATGACTTAAAGCGGGTATATTGCCATTGCAGTCGATGCAGAAAATTTTCTATAAGAGCGAGATTACTGCGTGAATTGATATTGAGCTGGCTTTTATCCAAGGCTGCAAATTTGCGTTCATAGATTTGAGCAAAGTCCAATACAAATTCACGATAACTCTTATCGGGCACCTGAAGCTCTTTGGCTACTTCATAGTAGCCTTCACTGAGCGCCCAGGATGGGAATAGATTCCATAGGCCGTGTATAAATTGCTGACAGAGCTGCTCGAATGCCAGGTTTGTCTCGGAGCGCATTTCCTCCAGGATAACCTTCTCAGGTGGAGGAAGGCGCTCTCTATCCACTTGCTGGCGCTCACAGGCTCCTAGAGATACTAGAAGTAGTAATAGGCTGAGGTGCGCTTTCATGACAATCCTCACGTTAATCTGCCGATGTCGACCCAAGGCTGCGGTGGCCATAGATCGTCCAATATTTTTAGCATGCGGTTCCATTTTGTGATGGTAAAACCGGATAAAATGCGTTTTTGAGCCCTGTACTTGTTTCGTTAAGGGGGGGCGGGTAGAGTGAGGCCGGCCCAATTGAGCCGATAATAAACAAGGTTTTGAGGACCGATTCATGACCGAACTAGCTCAACAACAATGTGAAGCCTGTCGTGCCGATGCGCCGCTGGTGAGTGATGACGAACTGCCAGGACTGCTACGGCAGATTCCCGACTGGACGCCGATGACCCGTGACGGAATCATGCAGCTGGAACGCGTGTTTAAGTTTCGTAACTTTAAGCAGGCTCTGGCGTTTACCAACCGTGTCGGCGCGATTGCTGAAGAGGTGGGGCATCACCCCGCACTGCTGACTGAATGGGGTAAGGTTACGGTTACCTGGTGGAGTCACGAGGCTAAGGGCCTGCACAAAAATGACTTTATCATGGCTGCTCGCACCGATGAGCAGGTGGATGCCGCTTAACTAGTATTTCTTGTGGCGCCTATATCCGGCTTTGGGAGGCGATGGACCATTTGAAATAGCACTCACCGGTTCTTGGTAATCTTAGGGCTGGTGAGCATCCCAATTTAGCCCCTTTTCCCCCAAGGCTAGGGGTGTCGTCTAAAGGGAGATAAGTCTTGTCAGAGTATACTTCAACGGTGACCTGGAAACGCGACGAGCAGATTTTCACCGATAATCAATACAGTCGCGCCCACACCTGGCAATTTGATGGTGGGGCATCTATCCCAGCCTCCTCTTCCCCCCATGTTGTACCCATTCCCTATTCAGTAGTTGAAAACGTTGATCCAGAAGAAGCTTTTGTAGCGGCTCTGTCCAGCTGCCATATGTTGTTTTTTCTATCGATTGCAGCCAAGCGAGGGTTTGTGGTTGATGAATATTGCGATGAAGCTATAGGAATTATGGGGGCTGATAAGGATGGTCGAATTGCTATGACTAAAGTTACCCTGCGTCCTTCAGTGCGCTTCTCCGGTGAAAAACAACCCAGTCGCGAGCAGTTAGAAAAAATACATCATCTTTCCCACAAACAGTGTTTTATTGCGAACTCCGTGAAAGCTGAAGTGGTGACAGAGATCCAGGAAGTTCCAATTTAAGGAGCCTATAGCGGTTTGGTTGTCGCTGGGTACTAGGTAGGCTTAGCGGCACTATTAATTTGTTTATTTTTTTCGGCGATGTATGTACACAATTATTGAGAAAGTAGCTTCTACCGAGGATTTCCTCAAACTGCGAGAGATAACAGGCTTAACCCCCAGAAGCCGTGAAGCAGCGGAAAAAGGCCTTCCAAATAGTTTGTATGGTATCCATATAAAAAGACAATCTGAAACTGTCGCTATGGGGCGGGTAGTGGGGGATGGCGCACTTAATTTTGAGATAGTGGATGTTGCTGTCGATCCAAAATTCCAAGGTATTGGTCTGGGGCGTCAGATCATGGAGCACATTATGGCTTACCTGGATCGAGAAGCCCTTCCTTCAGCATATATTACGTTGATGGCAGATGTTCCCGAGCTTTATAGAAAATTTGGATTTGAATTGAGCCGTCCAGACACTGAAGGGATGTATCTTATCAAATAATGGCACAGAGCTATTATTGTGGATTCGAAGTTGGCTTTACATCAATGAACGAATGATTGATTCAGTGTTGGCTATATCGTTTATGGTATTGAAATCATTTAGGTGTTGAATAGGTTGCTTGTGTTTCATCATACAGTTGATTCCTTTAATTGCGTTACTTTGGATCTCGAGAATTTTTCTGGTACGGAAAATCAGTTCTTGGTTGAACTGGTAGCCATTATAGAAGTATCCAGAGTTAACAGACGAAAGTTGATATGGATAGATCTCCGAGATGCACTTACCCGGTTTATCCCGATATGCCTAAAGCATGGTTTTACATTTCATAGCTGTCGGGATTCTGCTACAAGGCTGGTTCTTAAGCTTCAGGAAGATGCATATGTTCCCTTCTACCCAACCCATACGGTGGGAGTTGGGGGATTCGTACTTCTTGATGGGCAACTGCTCTGTGTCCAGGGCCACAGTGCAGCATCGAGCCCGAAGCTGCCTGGAGGAACCGTTGATCTGGGTGAAAAGATAGCCGATGCGGTGATTCGTGAGGTTTATGAGGAGACCGGTGTGTCCTGCGAGTTTTCCTCAGTACTAGGATTTGCTACCCGATTTCCTACGAATTTAGGCTATACGGATATCTACTTCGTATGTGAATTGAGCGCCTTAAATCGGGATATTGTAATAACAGATACGGAAGAAATTAAGCATGCTTCCTGGGTAGATATTGACCACTATTTAAATGGAGGGCATATCTCAGCATTTAATAGACATGTAGCTGAAATGTCCATGCAAAGGCTTGGTTTAACCCAGGTCAGCCAGGATTCTTACAAGGATCCCTTCGCAAAGCAGGAAATATTTTGGACTAATGCCTAAAAGGTCCAAATGATTGGTTGAGTATATATCGCAGTTTAACCACTTACTTTTGAGGCAGGGGGAAAGACTAAGCTGCATTCTAAACACATTGTGAATTCTTCATTCTCATTGAGCCCAGAACGCGGCGTATGCTTTTCTTTCTCTTATGATTATTAAATTATTAGTGGGTTAAATGGTTAGCTGGTGGAAAGATGGAGTGTTCCTATGAAAGGCAAATTTATAGCAATTTTAATTGCCGCAGTTTGGAGTTTGACTGCTCAATCCAATGAGTTAACTATTGGTGAGCGCAAGGTCATTGTCTCGCAAATTCTCGAAGAGAGAAGGGAGTATTGGATTTCTCTTCCCGCATCCTTTAAAGAAGGTGGATATAAAGATTATCCGGTTCTTTATTTACTTGATGCAGATTTTAATAGTTTCTTTCATGTCTTCACAGGTATGGTTCGGCAGCTGAGTTCTGATGCCACTCCAGTAATTCCTGAAATGATTGTTGTAGGTATCGTAAGTCAAGAGCGTGTAAGAGATAGTTCACCTACTCGATCGCTAACTGAATATGGTGGACGTAAAAATCAGGCGCTATCCAATACAGGGGGCGCTGATCAATTTCTTGAGTTTTTAAGAGAAGAGCTTATCCCAGAGATAAACGCGGAATATCCGACATCTGGGTATCAAATTCTTGCAGGTTACTCATTTACAGGTTTACCTGTTATCCATAGCTTATATTCATCGCCTGAAGACTTTAATGCGTATATCGCTATTGATCCAAGTATGTGGTGGGATGAGCAGATTATGTTAAAGCGGTATTCTGAATTCCTACAAGGTAAATCAACTGAAAAGCGCAGGCTGTTTATCTCTACGTCAAAGAGAGTAGAAGGTGTATATCCTGATGAAAACTATGTTGCAGAATTTATCAGGCTGCTAAATGAGAAGCCTAAGAAAGGGCTGTACGTAGATTCAGTAACCTATGGGACAGAAGAAAATCATCATACAATGCCCGTTATTAGCTTTTATAGAGGGCTTCGATCAATTTTTGATGGTTATATGATCGATGATCAAGCTAGATTTCGCCCCGTAGTGAATGTTAAAAATCACTTCGAACAGTTTTCAAGAAAGCTCGGAGGAACGTTCATGTTGAGGGAAGATGTTATTAGTTTCTTTGGCTATGATCGTCTCTATAATGATCAGTTTGGCATAGATGTTGATAAGGCAATAGAGTTTTTCGAATTGAATACACAGTTTTATCCAGGTTCATATAAGACCTGGGATAGCTTGGCTGAAGCTTATATGGTAAAGGGGAAGAAAGAGCTTGCTATAGATTGCTATAGAAAATCATTGTTAATTAATCCTGATAATGAAACAGCAAGAAATAGAATGGCTCAACTTGAGGTCGATTAGATTTATTTTCAGTAGTTATGCTTAACCTGGTGATCTGAAGTGCTGCCGTTGCCCTAAAGTCAGATCCCCAAGCTATTTGATGCTGTTTTGTCTGAGTTTTATTGAGCTTGATCTCGGGAGCCTCTGAATAACTCCGTGATACCTCTGGCATGCAGAGCGGTTCATAATCAAGGCGCGGCTTCGCAGGATTGTCTAGACCTTTCAAGAAATCGCAATGTGGAGTGTGAATCGCTCTGCAAGCCCCGAAGGGCGGGCCTTGCAGGCCACAGCTGCTGCGTTGCAGCTTTTGCAAAGGGCTACGGCCATTCGCGGCAAGCTGCGTCTTACATCTGCAGCCTTCAAGACCCGTAGAGTCATTGCGGAGTTATTCAGAGGCTCCCTAGTTATCTAAAATTAAGTTGTTCTCTGGATTGTAGTAGCAGTAATCGTAGTCCAAGTTCTTGCGAAAACAGTAGGGGTCTATAGCATCAGTGTTCGACCACAACCCAAGGCCGTAGTAGTAAGCAAATTCCTGCTCGAGTTCAAACTCGCTGCCGCAATAGTATTCATAATTCCAGGCAGCTCCCCGTATTACCATTTCTTGATTGATATTGTACCCATTCACATGCAGATACCCAGTTTCCCGACCATAGATGTCTTTCCCTGTAGATTCAAAATCAACTGAACCAAATGACAATAGGTCGCTTAGGGTTTGAGTGGCTTCGGGGCCGTACGTTTGGGTGCTGGGGTTGGTCTCAGGGGCATCAATGCAGTTCAAGCGTATTTTTACATACTCATTGTCGACGTAACCGTGAACTGTATCGCCATCAATAACTTGATAGTTTGTTAGCGGAGCTGCCTGACTAGAAGTGGATAGGACCGCCATGATAAGTAATTTTTTCATTATGTTTATCCTCGATAGAGTTACATGGCGCAGCATAGGTGTGGGTTGTTACGGGGCTATGTAGGAATGGTGATGGAAATATAAAGCTCTTAAATTTCTGATAAGGCGTTTTTTGATTTTTTGATTTTTTGATTTTTTGTTTTTGCTAAGAAGTGCATAGCGAAGGGAGTGACATTGGTTGGCAAATAACGTGGCTTTTTTGGCTGAATATACCTCGATCTTAAAATATATTTGAATGAGATCGAGGGAGATGTGGTGGTTATAGAGAAAATTTTAATTCTAAAGTATGAATATCATGTGGGTTAAGTAAATATTATTTCACTTTCTTTTTTCTGCTAGGCATTATTATTTTGGTTGCATAACATAACGAAGCGTATTCAAGGAAGCTCTATGAAGAAGTTAAAATATGCCTGGGTTATTCTCTGTGTTTTTATTGGTTTGCCGGCTAAGGCTTATGATCAGGAATTTGATTATTTTATAGAGGTATCTAATGCTGAGCTGCTTAGGCGAGATCCTGAGTTGGCATTGATTCATCAAGTGCATGAAGAAATAGGGCTTTTATCACCTGGCATTACACCAATATCTCTACAGTATAAAGCTAAAACACTTGCGTTATATGTCAAAGTGCTGGCTAAGTTAAAGTCATTTGATAGACGGAAGTTGAGTGAGGTGCAGAAGGTTGATTATGACTATTATTTATGGTTTTTAAAGAATTACTTGTCGGTTGAGGGGCAGCCTCAATTTAGAGTTAATGCATTTACTGCGATTAGTGCTTGGTATGTCTTCCAGAGCTTTAATCTTGATGATGTTAGTGGTGTTGAAAACTATTTAGCACAAATGAAACGCTTGCCTTCATATTATTCTTCAATAAATAGTTGGCTGTCTGTTAGGGCACGATTGGGAATAATTGATGATAAAGAAACAGTGATATGGGTTAGTGATACACTTGAATTTTGGAATGAAGTTCCTGAGCAAGACAACATCTATCTGTTATTTGAGTCAGCCGTAAATGAAATGGCCGTTTCTGACTTGCAAAAAGAAGAGTGGTTGCTCCAGTGTAAAGATATCTTAGCAAATCAGATAGCACCAGCCCGTGCAAAAGTATCTAGTAAGCTCTTGAAGTTGCTACCAAACGCACCCGAAAACCCTGGGTTTTCCCAGTACCCGGGAGGAAATGAATTTTACAATAGGCTGTTAAGTAGGTTTGTCGGTCTTCCACAAGATGCCCATGAAGCACATCAAATTGGGATTGCTGCTCTGAAAGATATTCACACTGAAATATATTCTGAGTTTGAATCACTTGGTTATGATGTCTCAAATGATTTGCCGACGCTATATGAGATGGCTCGCCGGGATTCACCGCAAATTGCCAGGGAAGATGTTCTGAGTGTATTTAAGACGTTGTTAGATGAGGCAGCAGGGAAAAGTGCTGGTCTGTTTCCTGATTTTCAGTACCCTGAATTGGAGTTCATAGAATCGCTTGGCTATGGGTACCGTCAGGCTAGCGGAGGAGAAAGTGCAGTGATCTTTGTAGATACTTCTGTAGATACCACCTTATTGGAATTGCCCGGATTTGTTTACCATGAGGGAATACCTGGCCACCATGCGCAATTTTCATTTACGGGTAATTTAGACCTGCCCCTATTTAGGAGTATTACCAATATTTCAGGTTTCTCTGAAGGTTGGGGGTTGTACGCAGAGCGTTTAGCCTTTGAGCAGGGTTGGCATGACAACAATCCGTATGGAAACTTAGGAAGATTACAAGCAGAGGCCCGCAGGGCAGCCCGCTTAGTGGTGGATACGGGTATAAATGCAAAAGGATGGGATCTAACTGAGGCCGAAGAATATTTTTCTCAAGCTACAGGGCTGGTAGAGTGGGAGGTTTTTAAAGATCTTAATCGCTTTGTTTTTCATCCCGGCCAGGCAAGCTCATATCATATTGGTTTTACACATATTCTTCAGTTGCGTCAGAAAGAGCAGGAGAAGGTCAATTTTGATATCAAAGAATTTCATGGAAAAATTTTGAAAAATGGCGTTATACCACTCAGCTTGCTATCCGATCAGTTTAGTGGTTCACAATAGGTTCTATTAGTTTTATTTATGGTGAGGGGGCTTTATTGAGGTCCCTCGCTTACTATTTTATATCTCTTAAATATCTCATATTAATACAGCATTGGCAGGTGTTACCATAGATAAAATTCTCAGTTTCCATCTCTGTCTTTTTTTGGTCTGCTAATATACTCATTTGCTTCAAATTCCAAATCTTCGCATAAAGCCCTAATGCGCTTGCGCACCTCCGGGAAGTATTTGGCAGTCAGCATCCGTAAAATAGAACTTTATTTGGTTTTGATTTAGGCGCCTTCATCAAAGCGGATAAAGCTCACATTCTAACTAATGGTAGAGTTGTTGCTTGGCCAGTCATATAGTTCAGATTGATATTTCTGTAACTGAGGATTTAATTGTTATGGCTCACAAGAAGCAAGTGCAGCGCTGCTGTACTGGTGAGAGTTAAGTTGTCCCCTCGGATTAAGTCGCCCTCCTTCACCTGCTCTGTGGTGTGTCCTGAGGTTACTTTTGCACTTCCACTAATTACATAGATTAAGTGAGTTTCATTTAAAGATAATTGTTCATCTGTTTTTAAGTGTGCAATGTCCATTAAAGTGCTGCTATCAAAAGTACTGCCTTTCTCGTCAATACCTCCATAAATACGAGTGGCGCCATTTAATGCTGGTTTGTAGGTTTTATACCCCGCAGGCTGGCCAGCTTTCTCTGGCAGCGCCCAGACTTGCAGCATTCTGTTTTGCTGTTTGTCTGGATTAATTTCATTGTGAGAGAAACCCTCTCCCCCTGCACGTTGTACCTGAACTTCACCTGCGGCTAAATCCTTGCCGTGTTCTAAAGATCCCTCATGACTGACCCGACCCTCGACAATGATAGAGATAACATCGATTTCACTGTGCGGATGCATACCCGATGAGCCCTGGGGTAAATAGCGTGCATCAGCCAAATACACCATGTTGCCCAGTCCTTCAAAAGCCTCTGCTTTTTTGCGAGCATCAAATACGCGGCTATCAGTCACCAGTCGATGTTCAGTAATACCTGCGAATCCACCTAACTCCAGTGTGTCTCGGGCTAAAATTTCCATTTTTTTCTCCGGGTGGTTTGTCTGTTGCTGTAGTCGATGGAGTCATTCTAGATATCCCTTTTTGTTTGATATATAGTTATTTTTCGTAATCATTATCCCATTTTTAACAGCAATAAGGCTTTGCAGGTTTCATAGAATGGGCTGTAACGTTGATTTGAACGACATGCTGCTTTTTATGGCAGTAGTGGATGCAGGTAGTTTTACCTCAGCTGCGGAACGGCTTAATTTGCCTAAGGCAAATCTCAGCCGGAAAATTGCCAAGCTGGAACATGCTCTGGGAGTCACTCTGCTAGAGCGAACCACCCGCACACAAAGCTTGACTGAAGCCGGCAGTACCTACTTGCAACACTGCCGCCGAATACAGCATGAAGTCGATCTAGCAGAAAGCAAAGTCGGCAGTTTAGTGAGTAAGGCATGTGGTAGGCTGCGAGTGGGTGTCTCTGTTGGTGTAGGCCATGCGATATTGAAAGATGTGCTGGGTGAGTTTCTACAGGCCCATCCTGATATTGAGTTGGAGTTAACTCTATCTAACAAAAGAGTGGATTTGATTGAGGAGGGCTACGATCTGGTTATCCGTGTGGGAGAGTTGGTTGATTCTCGATTGATAGCCAAGAAATTAGGGAAAATTCGGCGCCGTTTATACACTAGCCCAAATTACATAGAGCGTCAGAATCTGAATGCCGAGTTAGAATCTTTGGCCGATTGCGAGTTTCTAATTATGAGCAGTGCACAGTATGGTGGCAGGTTGAATTTAACGAATGGAACTGATGTTCGAGAAATAATGATCGAGCCGAGAGTGAGAGTCGATGACTTCTTGATGCTAAAGCAGATGCTGGTTGATGGTTGTGGAATCGCAATTCTCCCCGACTATATGTGCCAACAAGAAGTAGCTGCGGATTTATTGGTGCCAGTATTTCCTGAGTGGGAGATGCCACCGGTGGATCTGTATGCGCTCTACCCACAACATCGACAAAAATTGCCAAAGGTGAGCTCTTTTTTGGCCTTTGTTCAGCAGGCGTGTATGAATCGACTGGGCTGAACGCGTTAAAAAACCTTTTCAAGATGCATATCAAGCTAACTAAATATGTATTTAAATATTAACTCGGTAGATAGCCCTTATTCGTTAGGGCTATCGAAACTTCAGCAATGGTTTTTTCTGTAAGGTTTAATTCACCTGAAGAAATTCAGGTTAGCGTGGATACCGAGTGGCCCAAAGTAAAAACTCCCGGTTGCCATCGCCGCCCTTTATTGGACTGTCAATATACTCTTTCACCTCAAGTCCCAAGTCTTCGCATAAGGCAGTGATGCGCTCGTGCACCTCCGGGTAGTATTTGGCATCACGCACCAGACCACCCTTGCCAATCCCCTCCGGGCCCACTTCAAATTGCGGTTTAACCAGACTTAAGAGTTGTCCCGAAGGTTTAAGCAAGGCCGGTAACTGCGGCAGAATGAGTACTTGGGAAATAAAAGAGACATCCATAACGATGGCATCAAAACCTGCGTCTCCGTGGGGGGAGATTTGGGAGGCTTCCAGGTGGCGTGCATTTACCCCTTCAAATAGGTGCATACGGGGGTCATCCAGTAACTTCTGCGCCAACTGATCTCGCCCAACATCAACACCGACAACTGATGCTGCTCCCCGTTGAAGTAGGCAGTCGCTAAAACCGCCAGTAGAGCAGCCAACATCCAGTGCGTGCCACCCAGAGGGGTTTAGTCCTGTCTGGTCGAGGATGGCGGCCAATTTCAGGCCCGCTCGGGAAACATATTGGTCTTCCGGTAGGGGGGTGACCTCAAGGGCGCAATCTTCCGGAATGCTCTGCCCGGCCTTGCGCGCGGGCTGGAGGGTACCGCCATCGGATACCATGACCCTTCCGGCATCAATCAGTTTCTTTGCATGGGTGCGGGAGTTTGCCAGCTCTCTCTGTACAAGCAGTTGATCCAATCGGGTCATGTTTCGCGGTGCAATCCTGGTTACATAATTGAGAATTCAGGGCCCATGCTAACCTCTGGCTCCAGCAGGTAGAAGTGCGGCTCCGCAAATTGTGGGACTAATCTTTAGTAAGGAGGATGTTAGCTGATGGCAAAAAGCGTTCTGGATAAGTTCAAAATTCGCAAGGGAAAGGTCTTTGAGGCGCCACTTGAGGGCGCCTTTGGGCGCTTGGTTACTCCCTTTGAAGAATTTATCCATCGCCAAAGCAGCAGTGGTATTTTGTTGATGCTATCTGCTCTGGCGGCGTTGGTTATTGCCAACTCCCCTTTGCAGGAGGCTTACAAGCACCTGTTGCACATGCCCATCAGCCTCAGCGCGGGAAACTGGGAATTCTCTCTCTCCTTACACCACTGGATCAACGATGGCTTGATGGCGATCTTTTTCTTTCTGGTGGGATTGGAATTAAAGCGCGAATTTATGGTGGGAGAGCTGTCCGACCTTCGCCAGGCTGTACTTCCGGTGATGGCGGCAATTGGCGGAATGGTGGTGCCGGCACTTATTTACGCTTCTTTTAATGCGGATAGTGGTGCAGAACGCGGCTGGGGCATTCCCATGGCCACGGATATAGCATTTGCTGTCGGCTGTATTGCCCTTTTGGGGAATCGGGTGCCTCGTGCGGTGGTTACTTTCCTGGTTGCGTTAGCCATTGTTGATGACTTGGGCGCAATTTTAGTGATTGCAATCTGGTATACCGAACAGGTGAATATCACCGCGCTGATTGCGGCGGGTTGCCTGGTAGTGATTATGTGGCTGCTAAAAGCGGCGGGGGTTCGCAGTTCTCCGGCCTATGTATTTGTCGGTGTGCTGCTCTGGTATGAGTTCTACCTGGCGGGGGTACATGCGACTATTGCGGGGGTGATTACGGCAATGGCACTGCCGGCCAAACCCAAATATGACCCGGTGGCCTTTAGTACCTTTGTTAAGGATATTATTCGCAGCTTTGACCGCTGTTTCCGGCCAGGCGATAAGATTATTGCTAACGATGCGTTGCGCGCCCGAGTGATGGCGCTGGGAAATGGTGTCAACCTGGCGCAATCACCGCTACAGCGCATGGAAACCCGCCTGCACACACCGGTGGGCTTCGTAATAATCCCTATTTTTGCATTGGCTAACGCCGGTATTCCCTTTAGTAGTTTTACCAGTTCTTCGGCAGTGATAAACCCTGTCACCCTTGGGGTCATTTCCGGCTTGGTTGTGGGCAAGCTGGTAGGTATCGTTGGCGCCACCTGGATTGGCTGGAAGCTTGGCTGGGGTAAGCTGCCTAAGTCCGCCAATTTCCAACATATTGTCGGTGTTGCACTCCTTGGCGGGATTGGCTTCACTATGTCGATCTTCATTGCCGAGCTGGCCTTTAGCTCTGAATATGAGCTGTTGATCCAAGCTAAAGCGGGTATCCTACTGGCATCAGTAATTGCTGGAGTGGCGGGGTTCCTGGTATTGCGCAAAGCTCCGGTGGCCGATGAGTTTGAAGTTCATGGGGAGGGGGAGCCCCTGGATGAAGGTGGCAGCGATAGCCTTGGGGAAGGGGAGGACGTAGAACAGCAGCCCAGCCGCCAGGGTTAAGTTGTTTTAGCGTTCCTGATGTCACTGCGTCTCGGTCCTGGAGGGGCCTGATTCCATTAGTTTCCAGCTCCCATTGTTAATGTACGTGAGAGAAATAAGAATTATGTATTTGAGAACACTGGCACAGGCGCTACCAGTGCTGGCTATTTCCCTTCTGCTCGGGGCTTGTGATGGCCAAACTACAGCTAATAAAAAAGCCGATTCTGAAGTCGGGGTTGATAATCAATCGACTACAACCAATCCCAAATCCGATAATGGAGTTAGTGCGATGGATAGTCTGGCCCAGGCTTATGTCCTTCTAGTACTTGAACTGGGAAATCATGACGACAGCTATGTCGATGCCTATTACGGTCCGGCTGAATTGCGTGAAACTGCCACCAAGAGTAAGGCGAGCGCTGCAGATATCGCCCGGCGCGGTGAGTCTTTACTGGCAGAGCTGCCAGCGGTAATCGACGGCGATGGGTCTATCGAAAACCTGCGCATGCATTACCTGAAGACACAGTTGCGGGCCCTGGTGTTCCATGCTCGTAGTCTGGCAGGAGAGAGCCCGAGAAGCTTCACCAATGAAGCTCGAACCCTCTACGACACCGAGCCCCCGCAGCAGGATTTGGAAAGTTTTGAACCCATGCTGGAGGAGTTGGAAGCATTACTCCCAGGTGAGCAGCCCTTGAGTGAGAGGGTAGCCAGCTTCCGCAAAGCTTATGAAATTCCTGCCGATCGCCTTCAGGCCGTATTTGATGCCGCCATTAAAGAATGCCGCGCGCGCACCAAGCAGTATGTTTCACTCCCAGCGGATGAGAGTTTTGTTCTGGAGTATGTCAGCGACAAACCCTGGAGTGGCTACAACTGGTATAAGGGGCGTTCGCACAGTCTTATACAGGTGAACAATGGCCTGCCAATTACGATAGATAGGGCTATTGACCTGGGCTGTCACGAAGGGTATCCGGGGCATCACACCTATAACGCGCTGTTGGAGCAAACTCTGGTCAAGGAACGGGGTTGGGCAGAGTACAGCGTTTACCCGCTTTTCAGTCCACAGTCACTGATTGCCGAAGGAAGTGCAAACTATGGGATAGAGCTGACTTTCCCTGGTGAGGAGAAAACCCGTTTTGAAATGGAGGTTCTCTACCCCTTAGCTGGCCTGGATCCGAAAACGGCGGAAAAGTATGAGCAGGTAATGGCCCTGGTAGATAAGTTGGGCTTTGCCGGCAATGAGATTGCCCGCCAGTATATCGACGGGGAAATTGAGGGCGCGCAGGTACCTGCGTTGTTTGAGAAATATACCTTGATGAGCCCCGCCAAGGCGGCACAGCGGAAGGATTTTGTAGATGCCTACGGCGCCTACGTAATTAATTACAATTGGGGTAAGACACTGGTTGCTGATTATGTAGAGCAGGGCAGTCAAAATAATGAAGAGCGCTGGCAGCGCTTTACCCGTTTATTATCCTCGCCGCGCCTGCCGTCATCCCTGGATTGGTAATCATGCAAAAAGGCACTTTGAGAGAGTATTTACTATCGCGACCGGAAGCTATCGAGGATTTTCCTTTTGGCCCGGATGTAGCGGTATTTAAGATTAAGGGGCGTATGTTTGCTACCTTAAGCTGTTACCGCGGGGTGGACGCCAGTAATCTCAAGTGTGATCCCGATGAAGCCCAGGCCTTAAGGGACATCTTTTCCGGTGTTATCCCGGGTTACCATATGAACAAGAAACACTGGAATACGGTGTTGTTGGATGGCACAGTGCCCGATTATGAGATTGAGCGAATGGTAGATCGCTCATATGGCCTGGTGGTTAAGGGGCTTCGCAAGCTTGAGCGGGAGTCCCTGGAACTGGCCTATGGAGCGGAGCTGCTCTACCGTTAGAGGCCCCTGAGAATAGAAATACCCAGATTTAGTCTAGGAGAGGATGTGAACGAATTTATTGTCGATGTAACGGCAGAGAACGCCCAGCAAATTCTGATTGAAGAGTCCATGAAGCGCCCGGTAGTGGTGGACTTTTGGGCCGATTGGTGTGAGCCGTGCAAGCAGTTGATGCCGGTGTTGGACAAACTGGCCAATGAGTATAACGGTCAGTTTTTATTGGCCAAGGTCAATGCAGATACTGAGCAAATGCTGGCGGGTCAGCTGGGTGTACGGAGCTTGCCCACGGTAATGGTTTTAAAAGATGGCCAGCCGGTAGATGGCTTTGCCGGTGTGCAGCCAGAGACACAGATTCGTGAGATGCTGGATAAGTATCTGCCAAAACCCTGGGACATAAAGTTGCAGCAAGCACAGGCGTTAATCGGTGAAGATAAAGTGGCGGAAGCCCTGCCTCTGTTGCGTCAGGCTTATACGGAATCGTCTGAACGCACTGATATTGCCAAACAACTGGCTGCTATCCTGCTCGACCAAAACCGTGCCCAGGAAGCGGAGACTGTGCTCAGTAAAATTCTGCTGGCAGATCAGGATGCGGAATACCAGCAGCTGATGGCTCAATTGGAGCTGAAGCAACAGGCAGCAGAAACTCCAGAAATTCAGGCTCTGCAAAAGGCGCTGGAAGAAAACCCTGCGGATAGCGATTCTGCTTATCAATTGGCCGTGCAGTACAGCCAAGCCAACCGCCATGAAGAAGCACTGCAATTATTGCTGGATATTTTGCGTAAAGACATGGGCTTTGCCGATGGTGCTGCCAAGCAGACGTTCCTGGATATTGTAAAAAGTTTGGGTGCTGGCGACCCTGTTGCCACTCAGTACCAGCGCAAGTTAATGACTATGATGTTTTAAAAATACTCTGCCGGTAAACAAAGGGGCCCAAGAGGCCTCTTTGTTTTTGGGGGAGAGAAGGACGATTATTAATGTATAAGCTCTGTGTTTATATTCCCGAGTCGCACTTGGAAGCGGTAAAGCAAGCGCTATTTTCCGTGGGTGCAGGACGTATTGGCGACTACGATAGTTGTTGTTGGCAAGTTCTGGGAGAGGGACAGTTCAGGCCGCTGGATGGGAGTCAGCCATTTATTGGTCAGTCGGGCCAGGTCGAGACTGTGATGGAATACCGTGTGGAGATGGTCTGTGCCGATGAGCTGGTGGATGCTGCTCTCGATGCAATGCGAGCAGCCCACCCCTATGAAGAACCGGCGTTTGACCTCTGGCGATTGGATGATCGCTGCAGTAGTGCCGGCTTAAATAAAGCAGAGGTCTCTTAAAGGCTATCGAGTACCTTTTGTCGTTCGTGGCTTTTTTGCTCGATCGCTTTCGCATCTTCCAGTAATTTTGAAACGCTGGTGTGATGGGTCGGCAGTTTATTTTCGGCGGGGCTACTGTCTTCAACGATCGAGTCGGATCTCAAGTCAATTGGGTCATTGGCAGTGACTGTATTTAGAGGCTTGACGCGGTGAATACGCACGTGTGAATCCAACCCCTCCGGCACGGTGTCTGAGAAGTGCCAGTTCCCATCTTTATCTTTCCAGGTAAAAACCTCAGATGTTTGCTTGTCAGAATCCCCTTGAGATACGAGCCCACTGGAAGTTGCCAACTCTTCAATTTTTGACACTGATCCCTGGGTGGTTTCGCGCACACTTTGCATAGCTCGCTCACCGGTTTCGCGAATCGCTGAAATATCCGGTTTTTGTGGCAGCCAGTCGGAGGGTGACATGATGGGTTTGCCATCTGGGCCCGGTAAGATCATAGGCAGGACAATGCCTACCAGTAACAAGGCACCGAGCATTGGAAAGTATTTCATGCAAACATCCTTTTAATGCAGGGTCATTAACTCATTAAGTAAAGTGGTTTACAGCTTTCGATTGATGACACCGCGGTGTAACTGGTATTGCCCGATACGGGTATCTTCGAAATAGTGCTCCAAAGTGCGGTGCATAATGGGAAATGCAATCTCCCTCCAGGGAATTTCGTCTTCGCGAAATAGCTCAACTTCGAGCGATTCAGGCCCGGGTCCGAAATTCATATCGGTCAATTCACCCCGGTACATCATGTAGACCTGATTGATATGGGGAATATCGTAGACGGAGTAGAGCTCGTCCACGCGGATACTGGCCCGGGCTTCCTCCCAGGACTCTCGCAAGGCGCCCTCTTCGCTAGTTTCGCCACTCTCCATAAACCCGGCAGGCAGAGTCCAGAGCCCCAGGCGCGGCTGTATGGCGCGCTTGCACAGCATCACCTTGTCGCCAACGTAAGGGACAACTCCGACAATAACACGGGGGTTGATGTAGTAAATGGCGCCGCAACTGCCACAGATGTGGCGGGGGCGATCATCGCCCTTGGGAATGGAAAGTGTTACGGCGTTACTGCCGCATTGGCTGCAAAATTTCATGGCGTCAGTATACCCATGCGAGATTTGAGCGCCAGCTTCCGGACCGGTTGACGCCTATAGTTGTTAGTGATGTTGAAGTATAAAGGCGGTATCTACCCTGCGATGGCGCGTTTTTTTCTGCTCGGACTAGCGCTCCTTGCCCTTTGCGCCTGTGGTGGTAAAGGCGAAGAGGAAAAGGCGCCACCTCCCCCGCCAGTAGAAGTACTGGTTGTTAGGGAGGAGCCTGTTATCCCCCGCTTTGAATTCGTCGGACGGGTAGAGGCAACTGATGAATATCAAGTCCGCCCACGTGTACAAGGATATATCCAGAGTCGCAATTTTACCGAGGGGGAAACCGTCCAGAAAGGGCAGTTACTGTTTGAAATTGACCCGCGCCCTTTTATTGCCGAACTGGCGAATCAGCGCGCCACTCTGGAACAATCCCAAGCCTCCCTGAGAGTTGCTGAACGGAACTTCCAGCGTGGCCGACGTTTGGTGGCCACAGGGGCTATCAGTCAGGTACAGATGGATGAGCTTGAAGGTAATTTTGAGGAAGCGGAATCCCAAGTCGATGCCAATCGCGCCAAAGTTCAAAGCGCTGAGCTGGATCTTTCTTATACCAAAGTTTACGCGCCACTCACTGGAAGAATCGGGCGTACAGAATTTCCAGTGGGTTCCCTGGTAGGGCCAAGCACCGATCCCCTGGCCACCATAGTAAAAATGGATCCCATTTATGTGCTCTTTGAAGTGCCAGAAGAGCAACTTTATGCGGTGCAGGTGGATTCCCAGCGGCGGCAGCGAGAGGGTTTAAGTCCCACTCGCCTGGATGTCCGCATTGAGTTACCCGACGGCAATTACTACCCCCATAAGGGCAAAATCGTATTTATCGATAATCAGATCGATCCCAATACCGGATCGGTAGCGGTGCGCTCCCTGTTTCCCAATCCAGGCCAACTATTAGTACAGGGCCAGTTTGCCCGAGTTTCCATAAGCGTCTACACCGGCAATGACGCCCTGAGGCCGCTGGTACCCCAGTCAGCGGTCATGGAGGATATGCAGGGGCGTTATGTCTTTGTTTTGGGCAAAGATAATATTGCGGAGAAGCGCTACCTGACCTTGGGGCAGAGGGAAGGGGAGTTGTGGGCTGTAGATCGCGGGCTTGTCGCCGGTGAATCTGTAATCGTTAATGGTTTACAGAGGGTTGTCGCAGGGAAGCCGGTGACGCCGCAAAACACCCCTAGAAACCCCTACGATGTTGAAGCGCCACCAGCCCCTCCCGCTGAGCAAAGTAGTAGTTCTGCGGCGAAATCTGGCTCTACAGACAGTCAAGGGGAGAGAGAACTACCGGTAATTGATGGGGAAGCGGCACCAGCAAGCCCTGAATCTGAGGGGCATGACGATGACTACAAATAGCTGTCGCTGCCCATGATTAGCGCCTTTTGTATCCGGCGGCCACGATTCGCCTTTGTTATTTCCATATTGATCACCCTCGCTGGGATACTCTCCTTGCCACAATTACCGGTGTCGCAATTCCCTGAAATAACGCCACCGACCATCAATGTCGCCGCCACGTTTGCCGGTGCCAGCGCCGAAGTAGTGCGCGATAGTGTGGCTGTGCCGATTGAGTCGCAAGTTAATGGTGTGGAGGGCATGGATTATATGTCTTCCACCAGTGGCAATGATGGCTCCTACAGTCTCACGGTGACATTCAAGCCTGGCTACGACGATGACATCGCCCAGGTTAATGTTCAGAACCGGGTGGAGCAGGCCACTCCCCAGCTACCTGAGGATGTGAAAAGAGATGGGGTGGTAGTTTCCAAGCAGAGCACCACGCTGTTACTAGTAGTCAATTTGTTCTCCCCAGATGAAAAGTTTGATGAATTATTTCTGGCAAATTACGCCGAGATTTATTTAAAAGATGAATTGGCGCGGGTGCTGGGGGTGAGCAGTGTTGTTATTTTTGGCTCGCGCAATTACGCCATGCGCCTCTGGCTCGACCCCAACCGGATGGCCTCGTTAGATGTGACCGCCCAGGATGTTATCTCTGCTGTGCAGGCACAGAACGTAGAGGTAGCCGCCGGTCAGATCGGGGCGCCACCGATCCGCCAAGATCAGCAGTTCCAATACAATATTTTGGTGCAGGGGCGCTTGGTATCTCCCAGCGAATTTGAGGACATCACCATCCGCGCCAAGCCCGATGGGGCCATGGTAAAAGTCAGGGATGTGGCGAGGGTGGAGCTGGGAAGTGAATCTTACTCTTCCTATGGGCAATTGGATAACCAGGCTTCAGCAGTGATAGGGGTGTACCAGCTGCCCGAGGCAAATGCGATCGAAGTGGCCGATGGCATAAAGGCCAAGGTTGCTGAGTTGTCGAAGCGCTTCCCGGATGGGCTGGAAGCGGAGATTCTCTACGACACCACATTATTTGTAGAGGCCTCAATTAAAGAGGTTGTGGAAACACTGATTATTGCCCTGATACTGGTAATCCTGGTGGTTTTTTTGTTTCTGCAGGATTGGCGCTCTACGCTGGTACCAGCCATTGCTATTCCCGTATCCCTGATAGGCACCTTTGCCTTAATGCTGGCATTTGGGATGACGATTAACACCATCACATTGTTTGCCTTAATCCTTGCGATCGGCATAGTGGTAGATGATGCGATTATCGTGGTGGAAAACACCCAGCGGTTAATGGCTGATGGCCTCCCGCCAAAGGAAGCCGCGCTGGAATCCATGCGTGAAGTTACCGGCCCCGTTATTGCTACGACCCTTGTTTTGTTTGCAGTTTTTGTCCCGGTAATGTTGATGCCGGGAATTACGGGAAAAATGTATCAGCAGTTTGCTGTCACCATTTCAATGGCGGTGGCCATTTCCTCCCTGAATGCACTGACACTAAGTCCGGCTCTCTGTGCCAGCTTGTTAAAGCCGAGTAAAGACGGGGAAGTTGCCGGTATTAAGGAGACCGGTATTTTTGGTTTCTTTAATAAAGCTCTGCATATTTCTACAGGTTTTTATGTGGGAATGGTGAGGGCTTGTATCAAAATACCGCTTATCGGTATCGCCTCAATTATTCTGATTTTATTATTCTGTTATTTGCTCTTTACCCGAATCCCCACCGGTTTTATTCCCGATGAAGATCAGGGCACGTTTATGTTGCACGTGCAGTTGCCTGATGGATCTTCCCTGGAGCGAACCGGACCCATTGTCAATCAAGTGACCGATGTTCTAATGGAAGAGCCAGGTATGGCTCATGTGGTTGGTGTGCCCGGTTACAACCTGCTTACCAGCAGTGTTTCTTCCAACACGGCAATGATGTTTGCTGTGCTAAAACCCTGGGATGACCGCACGAATAGGGAAGATAGCCAGTTTGCCATTATGGATCGGGTACAGAAAAAATTATCTGCAATTCCCGATGCGCAAGTGCTGCCGTTTGTCATTCCACCACTTCCAGGTATTGGCACTGTTGGTGGATTTGAATTTGTACTCGAAGATCTACAGGGGCGCAGTATTACTGAATTGTCACAGGTCTTGTTTGACCTGCTGGGCAATGCCAATCAGCGCAGTGAAATCTCCCAGGCCTTTACCAGTTTTCAGGCCGCTACACCGCAGCTTGAATTAAAAGTAGATAAAGAAAAATCGCATGTGCTTGGGGTCCCCCTGCCGGATGTGTATTTAACGTTGCAAACCTTTTTGGGTGGCTATTACATCAATGACTTTAACCTATATGGAAAGGTCTTTCGTGTAATCGCTCAGGCCGATGCTCAATTTCGCGATAAAGAGGAAAATCTGGCTGGCTTTTATGTTCGTGCCAATAGTGGCGGTTTGGTACCGCTGACTTCTATCTCAACTATCACTCCTGTGGTCGCACCACAAACGATAACCCGTTACAACTTATATAACAGCGTCACTATCAATGGATCACCGGCACCGGGGTATTCCAGCGGCCAGGCGATGGATGCTATGGAAGACTTGGCATCAAAGTTGCCAGAAGGTTATGGATACGAATGGACGGGCATCAGCTTACAGGAGGTGACCGCGGGTAATCTGGCCCCAATCCTGTTCTCTTTGGCCGTTATATTTGTCTACTTGTTTTTGGTCGCCCAATATGAGAGCTGGACTATCCCCTTTGCAGTGATGTTGTGCGTCCCCATTGCGATTGGTGGCGCTATGTTTACGGTATTTATCGCGGGGTCCATCAACAATCTCTATACGCAGATCGGCTTGGTATTACTGATTGGGATGGCAGCAAAGAGTGCGATTCTGATAGTAGAGTTTGCCTGCGTGGAACGCGATAAGGGGCGGTCTATTGCGGATGCGGCTCTATCGGCTACGCGCCTGCGATTCCGCGCGGTATTAATGACGGCCATGTCCTTTATTTTAGGGGTAATTCCACTACTGGTCGCCACCGGTGCTGGCGCAGTGAGCCGGGTTTCCCTGGGGCTGGTGGTCTTTGGCGGTATGTTGGCTGCGAGTCTCTTCGCCACTTTGCTAGTGCCTGTGTATTACGCCTTGGTGCAAACGGTGCGGGAAAAGCTGAAAGGGGGCTATACCCCCAAAATTAATGAGGATAAGACCGCGAATGGTGGGTCTGAATCCACCTGAGCCAATCTGTTGATTGTGTGGTAGGGTGGTAAGTCACAAATGGATATTGTGGCATATCGCTCAGTGTTACCGCTGAAAAACGGTATGATGAATGTTATGGAGCCCCCGCAGCGATCGGGGCAGGGCACAGATTTATGCTAGAGATTATTGAACAGAAAATCGTAGGGCAAATTGAGGACTTGGAAGCAAGGGTTCCGGCAGGACCTGACCTGCAAGGCCATGCCGCAGTACTGATTGCCCTGACAGAAGAGCCGGACCCACAAGTAATTCTAACTAAGCGCTCTGCAAATCTCTCTACACATTCCGGTGAAGTTTCTCTCCCTGGGGGGCGCTGGGATGCCACGGACCCATCGCTTCAATTTACCGCCTTGCGTGAGGCGGAAGAAGAAGTCAGCCTACCTATGGATGACGTACGCGTACTCGGCCCCCTTTGGCCGCGGACTACCCGCTGGCAGGTACATGTGACCCCTTGGGTAGGGATAATTTCACCGGATATCCAATTATTCCCAAACCCAGGAGAATTGGATGCAGTATTTCGAGTCCCCCTGTCTTTCTTTCTTGCAGACCCGCGTATTCGCACTGATCGTATTATTATTGATAACCAGGAAATATACCTTCCGGCGTATATGTATGAAGACTTCGAAATCTGGGGCTTTACTGCAGGGGTATTAACCGAATTTTTAGTAAAAATATTAGGGGCATCAATAGGGCGCCGCGATGATGTGCCGCTGCGTGCACTTAATTAGCTCGGCTTACTAATTAGAATTTTTTTATTTTTTGGGAAGCCCTGGTATCGGCTCACCTAAGTCATCCCAAGCATCGATTAGTATTTTCATTATTTTTCCGGCATCGGGATCGGCGCTGAGGATTGGGAAATCAGGGGCTTCAGGAAGTTTAACTTCTTCTCCTCGTCGACATTCGATTAACCAGTTGTCATCGACTTTAACGAGTTTGTCCCGGTACTCTCCAACAGCAGAAATGCGATAGCCGGATCGTGTTGCTATGATTTCTACGGTCGTTGCTTTCCCTGAGGCGGATTGCCCATCTTCAGAAATAAAATGTAGGGGGGAGCTTGTAATATGCCGGCTTCCCAACTTGCTGTGAACCGCTGCGTAGCGCTCCAGTTTTTCTCTTCCCCGAATCATAATATTGCCATGCTCAAATCGGCCATTGGGTGTAAATAATGAGGCCCAGCCTCGGGCATCATTGCTGTCGATAGTTAATGTATAACGGGCGAGTAGATCACTAATCGCTAGTCGATCTTTTAGCTGTTGAATCTCATCCATTTCTTCACCTTGACCTTTATCGCCAGTAGCTATTGAAGAGGATAGTTTCTAGTGATGGTTTTTGGGGGCGCACCTAGGATATTAATTGAGTATTAATCAAA
This sequence comes from Microbulbifer maximicatervae (SeqCode), assembly GCF_052467225.1. Classification (NCBI taxonomy): domain Bacteria; kingdom Pseudomonadati; phylum Pseudomonadota; class Gammaproteobacteria; order Cellvibrionales; family Microbulbiferaceae; genus Microbulbifer; species Microbulbifer maximicatervae (SeqCode). The sequence continues at coordinate 1,955,816 of NZ_CP174303.1, forward strand.
ACCTGTTATCTAACCCGGAATCCTGTAAGTAACCTTGAGAGAATTATTAATAAAATTGGGAAGTGTTTGTTTGTGTAAAGTGAAGCAATACCAAGCCCTAAAATCCTTTGTCGTTTGGTGACTATTTCACGGTTTTAGCTAATGGTGGGATTTATTTGAGACGTAAGTACTAGATATACTGTAAGGTTCTTATATCCTTAATTTTTCTTATTATATACGTTATTGGATTGCTTGAATGAGATCTCTCTCTTTTTTCTGTGTGTTGCTGGGAATCGGATTAATCCAGGCTTGTGCAATGTCCACTGTACCTCCTAAGTATCAGGGACAATGGGCTGGAACCGAGGAATCCTGTAACGCTTCTTCATCGGCCGACTCGATGACTCTGGCAGGTAGTCGTATTCAATTTACGGAGTCTTCAGGCCAGTTGATGTCTGCTAGCCAAAGTGATGGCAATCTTCATCTGGTTTTCAATATGCAAGGTGAAGGAGAAGCTTGGAAGTCAGAGGAGGTGTACTCTCTGACATCTGGCGGAAAGGTACTAGTGCGTTATACCCAGGATTCTACGTTTAAGTATTTCCGCTGCAATTGATTGGAATTGAAGGCTGGGTTAGAACTCAGTTGTTTAAATGACTGGAGCTTGCAGCTCTGGTCATTTAAATATGGAGTTGCCTGGTAAAATATCTATTCAGCCTATACCACCAATTCATCTTTGCATTTCTTTGTTAAATGGGTACCCCCCCTTTGTACCCATTGAGTTAACAGGCTGCAGGTAGCTCCCGATAGAGTGAATTTCTAAAGTTTCAAATGCAGGTCTATTTGGGCTGCTATGAGGTTAGCTTGATAGTTATAAATAGACTAAACCTTTCTCTACCATTAATTTTTACTACAGGTTTGCAGTTGGGATTTAATAGCCTTAATAAAAGTCTGTACTTTTGTTGGCGGCCTTTTGGAAAACAGATGCATATAATGGATGGGCGCAGCGGCAACAGATGTTATAGGGCAAAGTGTGCCGGTATCCACTTTTTTTCGAGCGATAATATCGGGCAACCTGGCAATCCCAATTCCGGCTTCGGTTAACTGTACTATATCGTGTAAGGAGTTACAGCGAACCTTAGGCGTGGCCTTTACCTGAATCCCATTTTTCAATTCATACTTTAATGGCATGCCCTGCCAATCATTAGCGATATGCGGCCAATTTTGTAGTTCAGTAAGGTCTGAGGGAATGCCACATAGCTTTTCAATAAGCTGCGGGCTGGCGTAGAGGCTTTCTCCTAACAATCCTAACTTTGAAACTTTAGCCGATTGAAGTGCAAGACTGCCTACGCGAATGGCCAGGTCTACCTGCGATTCAATCAAATCCATGGGGGAGTCATTGGCTAACAGCCTGATTCTCAGTTGCGGGTGCTGCTCGGCCAGCTTAATGATTGCAGGAATAATTACTGGCTCGCACAGTGCGTGAGGCGCTGTTACCGATAGGGAGCCCGCCAATTTGTCACCGCTATTCCTAAGACCCGCTATTGCTGAGTTATAAATATCTTTGATCTCCCGGCAATGGGCGTAAAACTCTGAGCCGGCCTCGGTGAGAGATAGGGAGCGGGTACTGCGGTAAAGCAAGCGGGTGCCGATATCAGACTCCAACCGGGTAACTGCTTGGCTTACTGCCGATTTGGTGCGCTCCAGGCGGTCGGCTGCCAGTGTGAAGCTGCGCGCCTCTACAACAGCTAGGAATACCTGCATATCCTCCAGGCTTGGCTTCATTGTTTAATTTTCCTAAACACTAATATCAATTAATGGATGTTTATCACAACCATGGCCATGGGGCAATCTATAGGCACAAGGTCGTTACCTATTACAGAAGAGGATTTTGATATGAGCGACATTCTGATTGAGAAAACAAAAGCTGCCAGTGAACAGTGGAAGTCTTACTTCAATAGTGGCAATGCAGCTGGGTGTGCATCCATGTATGAAGAGCGGGCTCAGATGACTGCCAAACCCTTTGGTCTGTTCGAAGGTCGAAAGAATATACAAGCTTTCTGGCAAAATCTGGTAGATCAGGGGTTTGCAGATGTGACCTATATTGGCGCAAAAATTGAAGTAGTGGATGAAGTCTCAACCGTACTCTCAAGTAATTGGAAAATGAACAACGCAGAAGGTGTCATTACTCGTGAACTCTGGGTCCTTCAGGAGGACGGAACTATGCTACTGCGTGATGACCAGTTCGAAGCTATAAATCCTAGCGAAAAGTAAGGGTGCTAGCCGTGAGTGAATTTTGGAATAGTTTTACCCGTGAGAAAACGGACGAGCAATATAACCCTACTTTGTGGACCCGCCGCCTTCCAACCGATCTGCTGCTGCCTTCTCATGCTGAGTTTACGGGCAGTCGTAGCTCGGCATATCGCAACGCGATTAAGAGCGGTTTGCAAACTGTCAATTTTGGGGAAGGTGATTTAGCTGGCTCGATGGATGTTTTCAGGTCAGACGAAGTTGCTGAGGATGCACCGGTCGTAATTTATATTCACGGTGGCTGGTGGCAGTGGTTTTCAAAAGAGCAATTTTCTTTTCTGGCCGAGCCTTTTAATAAAGAAGGATTTGCGGTCTATATGCCGGGTTACCGTATGGCCCCGGATTGGGAAAATGATACTCCAATGGAGTCTATTGTCTCGCAGGTACAGTGGGCAGTGGCGAGCGTGCTGAATGAGGCCGAGGGAAAAGGGGCTCCATCTGTCTACATTGTGGGGCATTCGGCAGGTGGCCAACTGGCAGCACTGCTGCATCAAACGGATTGGAGTCAATTTGGCGTACCGGCATCTGCTCAAAGTAAGTTTAAAGGTGCATTTTCCCTGGCCGGACTTTTTGACATTCGGCCACTGGTCAATAGTTTTGTCAATGACGCCATCAATATGTCGATGGAATCCGCCGAAAAGGTAAGCCCCCAACTGTTAGATCCTGGTATTGACACAACTGAATGCCCGCTACATTTAATTGTGCCTGAATTTGATACGCCAGAATTTTTTCGGCAGACCAAAGAGTATCAGGAGAAAATGCTAAAAATGGGTAACCCCTGTTATTTCAAATTAGCGAACAATCGGGATCATCTTGACCTGATAGAAAAGTTGGTAGATGACCGAGACGAAGTTCTAACTTATATGCTGGAGCATATGAAAGACTAACAACGATTTATTGCTTTGTGTCTTAGGCAGGTCTGCAATGATGTTTTGTGATTTGGTGGCTTAAGCTGTAGCCTTGACGAAATCATCAGTGTCACGGCCTGCCAGAGGGGTGTGAGGATAGGTGCTTCAAGGTATTACTTTGGGGCGGCGCTTTAGAGACAAGCGTCTATATAAGTTCTATTGACGAATTATAATGGGCGCCTGTTTTCTCCTCCTGGATAGATTATGCCGAGACCCAAATCCACTGTCTCTTTGGATGAGGTGCACTGGGGTGCACTCAAAACCCTCTTCCCCTACTTATTGGAGTTCCGCCGCGCCGTAGTCTTGGCGATCCTCTGCCTGATTGGCGCCAAGGTTGCGGGCGTTACCCTGCCATTTTTGCTCAAACATATTGTCGATGACCTGGATAGTGCTGGGGGTATGGCCCAGGCAGTGGCATTACCTTTGGGGCTGCTGTTGGCCTATGGGGCTGTGCGCCTTTCCAGCACTCTGTTTGGCGAACTGCGAGACACGATTTTTGGCCGTGTCACTGAGCGGGCCCAGCGCCGGATCGGGTTGGAAGTGTTCCAGCATTTGCACAAGCTGGACCTGGATTTTCACCTGAACCGCCGTACCGGTGGGCTCTCTCGGGATATTGAGCGGGGCAATAGCGGCATCGGGTTCCTGATGCGGTTTATGGTCTTCAATATCGTACCCACGCTGGTAGAGATAGCTATGGTGGCGGGGTTGCTTTGGTGGAATTACAGCGGCTTATTTGCGCTATTAGTGCTGGCGGCGGTGATTATTTATATCGGCTTTTCTGTGGTAGCCACTGAATGGCGTACGCGCTTTGTCAGGGAGTTGAATGAGGCTGAGTCACAGGCCAGCAGCCGTGCAGTAGATAGTCTGCTCAACTATGAGACCGTTAAGTACTTTGCCAATGAGCGACATGAATCCGGTCACTATGACCGGGAGCTGGCCAGTTGGGAGAAGGCCCGGCGTAAGAACAGGCTGTCCCTGTTTGGCCTAAATAGTGGCCAGGCGCTGATTATTGCCAGCGCAATGTGTGCAGCAATGGTTCTTGCCGCGGTAGGAGTCACCAAAGGCACTATGACCATCGGTGACTTCGTATTGGTGAATGCCTTTATGATGCAGATCTTTATACCGCTAAATTTTCTCGGCTTTGTGTACCGGGAGATGAAAGGGGCACTGGCAAATATTGAGAAGATGTTCTCTTTACTGGCGGTAAAACCTGCTGTGGAAGATCTTCCCCAGGCGGCCCCCCTCACTGTGGTGGAGGGCCGAATTGAGTTTGATAACGTCCAGTTTGGCTACAAAGATAATCGCCAGATCCTCAAAGGTATCAGCTTTGCTGTGGAACCACGGCAAAAAGTGGCAATTGTTGGCGCTAGCGGTGCAGGTAAGTCCACCCTCTTTAAGCTCCTGTTTCGTTTTTATGACACTAACAGCGGTTCCATTTCCATCGATGGCCAGGATATTCGCAGTGTTTCCCAGGAGTCGCTGCGCAGGGCTATTGGTGTTGTGCCTCAGGATGCGGTGTTGTTCAACCAGTCGATCCGGGACAACGTGCGTTACGGACGTGTAGATGCCTCAGATACTGAGGTGGATGAGGCGATCCGCCACGCCCAGCTGGAGGGCTTTGTTCAGCAGCTGCCAGAGGGAGCCGATACCCTGGTGGGGGAGCGGGGTCTCAAGTTGTCCGGAGGGGAAAAGCAGCGGGTTGCTATCGCTCGGGCCCTGCTGAAAAAGCCTCCGATTATGATCTTTGACGAAGCGACCTCATCTCTCGACAGCCACTCAGAGCAGGGCATAGTGGCATCCCTGCAGGATATTGCCCGCGAGCAGACATCGTTAGTGATCGCTCACCGCCTCTCCACAATTGTGGATGCAGACTGCATTCTGGTAATGGATCAAGGCGGAATAGTCGAGCAGGGAGCCCACCGGGAATTGATGCAGGCTGACGGACACTACGCGGCCCTCTGGCGTATGCAGCAACAGGAGCGTGGAACTGAGACCCAAGCGGCCGAGGTGCCTACGCCATGACGGTTGATAAATCCCTACAGCCAGACTAATGTGGCGCCGATACAAAAAAATGATAGGCAGAGCGATATGACCATTCCTTTTCAGGCTACCAAGATAGCGGCAGCAGTGTTGGCACTGGCCCTTGTTGGCGCTTGTTCCAAAAAAGAGCAGCAGCCCGAAGAAGTTGCCAAAGCGGAAGCTGAGGCGCAGATTGTGGAGTCCAAGACTGTACCTGTACCCTCAGGCCAAAAGGTAGAAGATGCGGACAAGCGTTTTGATATCTATGTACCTGTTGAGCTTACCGCAAACCTGAGTGGTCTCTCCGACAACCAGCGCAAAATGATTGGCCTGCTGATCGACGCCAGCCAGATTATGGATCGCCTGTTCTGGTTGCAATCCTACGGCCCAGCTGAGGAATTGCTGCCGGATATTGAAGACAACCGTGCTCGTAAGTTTGCCGATATCAACTATGGCCCCTGGGACCGTCTTAACGACAATAAGCCGTTTATTGTTGGTTATGGAGATAAGCCCCTGGGTGCTAATTTCTACCCAGCGGACATGACCCGCGAAGAGTTCGAGAAATGGGACCAGGCAGGAAAAGACGGCTTGTACTCCTTGGTACGCCGCAATGAGTCTGGCAGTCTCGAACTGGTGCCTTACAACGAAGCCTACAATGCGGACCTGAATAAGGCGGCCAGCATTCTGCGCCAGGCAGCTGAATTGGCTGAGAGCAAAGAATTTGCTAACTACCTCACTATGCGTGCCGATGCACTTCTCTCCGATAATTTCCGCCCCAGTGATATGGCCTGGATGGATATGAAGGAGAATGATATCGATGTGGTTATTGGTCCTATTGAAAACTATGAAGACCAGCTGTTTGCCTATCGTACCGCTTATGAGTCCTACGTCCTGCTGAAAGACAAAGAGTGGAGTCAAAAACTGGCCAAGTTTGCCGCTCTGCTGCCCGAGTTGCAGAAAGGTTTGCCAGTTGAGGAAAAATACAAATCTGAAGAGCCCGGTACTGATTCAGACTTGAATGCCTACGATGTACTCTTCTATGCGGGCCACAGCAATGCCGGCTCCAAGACCATTGCCATTAACCTTCCCAATGATGAAGAAGTTCAGCTGGCCAAAGGCACTCGCCGTTTGCAGCTGAAGAATGCAATGCAGGCCAAGTTTGACAAGATCCTGGTGCCGATTAGCGATGTTTTGATCGCAGAAGATCAGCGCAAGAATATTACCTTCCCGGCATTCTTTGCCAACACCATGTTCCACGAAGTGGCCCACGGGTTGGGAATTAAAAAGACTGTAGAAGGCGGAAATAATGTTCGCCAGGCTTTGAAGGAAACTTCTTCCGCCCTGGAAGAAGGTAAGGCTGATATCCTCGGTCTGTACATGGTTACCCGCTTACATGAAAAAGGTGAGCTGGAAGAAGGCCAGTTGATGGATAACTATGTCACCTTCCTGGCAGGTATCTTCCGCAGCGTACGTTTTGGTGCGGCCAGTGCCCACGGTAAAGCCAACATGATGCGCTTTAACTACTTTAAGGAGCAGGGTGCCTTCACTCGCGATCCCAAGACTGGTCAATACAGTGTTGATTTTGAAAAGATGCAACAGGCGATGACCAACTTGTCTCGTTTAATCATTACTATCCAGGGTGATGGTGACTACGAGAAAGCAAAATCATTGCTGGAGACCAAAGGTGTAATTGGCCCTGAACTGCAGGCTGATTTGGATCGCCTGGCCGAGGCCAATATTCCAGTTGACGTTACCTTTATCCAAGGTAAAGAAGTACTTGGTTTGAAGTAATTTTCTTATCTTTTGTTTTAAAAAACCCGGCACCTGCCGGGTTTTTTGTGCTCCCTAAACTTTATCCCCCCTCGATTTGTAATTTTCCCCGCCGATTGCAGCTTAGTACTTTAGGTACTTTTTCTTATAGCGGAATTAATAGTTACGTCCAAACTAAGGAGGCAGTCTGTATCCCGGGCAAGGAAATTCAATTCTTATACAAAATTGACAGAGGTTCTACATGGATATTAAACAATCAGTTATTAAGTTATTAATATTAGGCGTAATGGGACTATTTACAGCGTCATACTCTTTTGTAGCATCAGCCCAGGTATCCTGTGGTGATGTTATTACAACTGCCGAAGTGCTTACACAGGATTTATCCTGTGACCTTACTGCTGCTGAGCCAGATGCCCTGACTATAGTTGGCCCTGAAGGCAGCTTGAGTATGGAAGGCTTCTCTGTGACCTGTGCTACAGGTGCGGCATTCGGTGGTGCTGGAATACGTATCCAGGGGCAAGGCGCGGTGCTGACTGGCGGTACCATTGATGGATGTTTTGATAATATCTTTATAGAGGGTGTAGGTTATCACACCGTCATCGGAACTGAACTTATTAATAGTGTTGACGATGGTATTGATATTGACAGTATCTTTAACATTATTAATGGATGCATAATTACCAACAGTGGTCGAGTGGGTGTTGATATGGATGATGATTTCAATACTTTCTCTTCTTGCATCGTCACCGGCAGTTTCTCTGATGGGATTCAGATAGATGATAGCTTTTCAAGTGTATTTAATAATATATCCACCAATAATGGTGGAGCAGGAATTTTAATCGAAGGTTCTTCCAGCAATGTAATCACCCAAAATATAACAACAGATAATGGAGATGGAGATACTGCTGATGGTGGTATCGTATTGGAATTCACCAATTCAACTAATAATATCATAACTGGGAATATCTCTTCAGGTAATGATCCCTTTGATTTGAATGATACGGTTGACCCTACTTGTAGTGGCACCAACACCTGGTACGCTAATGATGCCATTACTAAAAACCCAAGCTGCCTAGATTGAATTTTTAAGCGATTTGAGAAACTTAAGTTGTACTTCTTTGGCGATTCAATTGATTGGAGAGAATTAGCTTTAACTTGAGTCGCCATTTAATTTCCTCCAAGTTTGTGAAGGGATTCAAAAAAAATAGCTGTTTGTGATGAGGCATTGATGGCTATGAACCGTAGTGTTGTTAATGCACAATAAATTTGATGCTATATTCTAATTGTTTGGCGGTTAAGCGGTATAATTGAAGCTCCCAATTGATCAATATAATTCAACTATAACAATGGATTAATTATGTCTCGTGTTCTGTACTCGGGTACTAAAAATGCATCCACTTGGGCCTTTAGGGCTTGGTTGGCATTGCGTGAACAGGAAGTTCAATTTGAGGAAGTGGTTGTAGATATTCGCCGGCCACAGCGATTCCAGAATTTACAGCGTATAGGAGAGCTATCCCCTGCGAGATCAGTACCCGTACTGGAAGAGGGGGATATAATTATTTTTGATTCCTTGGCCATTATGGAATATGCCAATGACATTGGCTCTGGTGAACTGCTACCTCAAGACCCATTGATGCGGGCCCGAGCCCGGGCCATGCTTAGCTGGCAACATTCTGGGTTGTCCGGGTTGTGTCCACGTCTGTCCTTTGAAAGTGCATTTTACCCCGACAAACGCCCAATGACCCCTGAAGAAGAGATGGATGCGGAGCGCTTATTTGCCGCCTGGGAAGGAGAGCTTGAGCAAAATGCTGGCCCTTACTTGATGGGTGCTTTGTCCCTGGCAGATTTAGCCTTTGTGCCAACAGTGATAAGAATTTTCTCCCACGCCCCAAATTTGCAGCCCTGGCCGCTTACTAAACAGTGGATAGACCGGTTGCTGGGGCGTGACAGCGTAAAAGAGTGGATGTCAGAGGCTGCTGAACTGCCACCGGTAGTACTATCGGATTATCGGTAGGGACTAACTTCCGCAGAGATCAGGATTTCTTTAGTGACTAAACCCGTTAGGTGAAGCTGTACCAGCTTCACCTTTTTTACTATTAGTGGCGTAAATTAATCGGAAAATGAAGCAGGGTACGTATTTTTTATCGTAAGAAAGTTTCAAGCGCAATCACTGGCTAATAGTGATGCCAATGAGGTCTAAACTGTGCTGGGTTAACCAGTGCGCCAGTTGATGTTTGAGGCGATCAATTTATCAAATATTAAGGATAATATTTAGATCAATGAAAAGATTAGCCTTTAGTCTATGTTTCTTGTTGAGTAGTGGGGTACAGGCATCGTGCCACTTGGAAGAATATGAACGCTTTATCAATACTCAAAGCCTGGTAATGCTTGAAGCATCCGTGAAACTATTTGAGGAGGATAAGGAGAAGTTTAAAATCATTAAACCGTTTGTAAAATTGGAAGTGCGCAATAACAAGCTTAAAGTTTATGTGGCGAAGAAGTTGAGTGAGAAGGAATCCACCGTTCTTAACTTTGAAGGCCCTATTGCGAATTACGTTCCCAGCGTATCGGTGCAAATTATGCCGGATGGCTCCATACGGGATAAGGTTGATTTGGCGATGTCTGATGATGTTTTTTATCGGACAGAGAAAACTGCTATTGCGCCACTGCAAAGTTTATATATGTTTAACGAGGGAATGAATGCAGCGGAAAAGAGAAAATTCACACATGCAAGAAACTCCCTGAGTAAGCATATGGAGACCATTGAACAATTTTCATATATGAAAAGAGCTTTCACAATGCGTCTTGAAAATGTTTGTCCGGTAAATAGCTAAATATCTAGACGTTCATGCTGCTGTTTGAAATAAAAACTATAGCTTTGTTCCTGGCTACGGCGCTTGCAGAGATAATAGGCTGCTACACAGCTTACTTGTGGTTAAAGCAGGACAAAAGTATTTGGCTTCTAGTACCTGGCGGTATAAGTTTGGCGATATTTGCTTGGTTATTGACATTGCATCCGGCTCCAGCGGGCCGGGTGTATGCCGCCTATGGGGGAATTTATATTTTTTCCTCAATAATGTGGTTATGGCTGGTTAACGGTGTTAAGCCCACAGTTTGGGATGTGAGCGGTGCCGCTGTAGCAATGCTGGGTATGGCTATTATCATGTTTTCACCGAGGCAGATGATCAATTAGATTTGATAAATCTACGCCCTTATTTAAGGGTGACTTTGTGATTTATCCTTAAAGCTGAGAAATTCTTGGATCGCGTAAATATCTTACAGTTTATTAAGCCAGCTGATAATTGCTTCGTGTTCAATATTTCCAATGGTCGATATGCTTGGGTGGCTTCTGTTGGGAATTTTCACCAAATTAATATTTGATTGATCTAAACCTATATAATTGTCATAAGGGGCAATTAGATCCGAGGGGGAGGATATTAACAGTATGGGGAGCCTGGATGAACAGAGAAGGGGGAGTATATTGGTATCACTCGGTTCAATACCGGACTGCTCCAGAGCCAGATTTGCCCCTTTTAGAATTTTATTTTCAGGAATAATCCGGCTAAGTATGGGGTGATTGAGCCTACCGTAGTTATACACGGCTTGATCAAAAGGGACCATTGGGGCAAGTAAAATAATGCCACTTAAGTCAGATCTCATGGCTGAGATATAGAGAGCCGTTAAGGCTCCCATGGAGTTTCCTACGATATACAAAGGCTTGCCCTTGATGTCCCCTTTACTGATGAGTGCATCAATAAGTTTATTGATGAGTTCACTATCTCCTACGCCATATTTTTTGGTGCTATTTGATTCCCCGTGACCAAGAAGGTCCGGAGCTACAACTTGAAATCCAAGAAAACGAAAGTATTGAGCAGAATATAACATGAACTCTTTCGATGATCGGAATCCATGTAATAAAATCACTGTTCCAGAATATTTTTCTTTCAGGGAATCTTTTGGTAAATCAAGTTTAACGGTGCTTTCTTTGCCGTCGGTGTCATATTTGACGGAGTAATGAATGCCGTCTTTAGATGAAGCAGGAGCGTAATAATACCTGATGTATTCTTTGCTTTTTTCTATATCATAGCTGCCTTTTTTAAATCCTAAGTTTTTAATTTGTTCTGGGGTTATTGTCTCATTGAAAGGAAAGCTTTCAGATTTTTCAATAAGTTTGGCAATTCTCTGAGAGAAGGTGGACATGCTAAAGCATGTGCTAATGACAGCAAATATCGTATTTAGTTTAATCGCATTTTTCACTGGCAGTTGATATCCAATGGATCTAATCGTATAGAGAAGGATATCTTGTTGCGATTAGGTTTGGCTGGAATTGGTGCCAATATGGCCAGTTCCTGAAAATGGTAACTTATTTAGAGAGGCTAGGCGAAATCCCTCTAATGCTGGCAGGAGAGAACACCTTGTTTCTTTAGAGCTTGTTCGATCGTGCCAAATAAATGCTCGCCGAGTGTACTTTTTGTCTTAAATCAACAAGAGTGACGGCAAAATCAAAATTTGAGAAATTAGATTTTAATCTCTGTGGGCTGCGTGATACTTTATGCGCCACTATAGCTACATAGATGCGATTGCTGTATTTATGTACAGTATTGAGCTGTATAAGGCAAGAGATGAATATTTCCCTAGAGGTTGTGCAAGAACTGGCCCCAGACCAGGCTTCTTTAAACGCAGCCAAAAAACTGTTGAAGCCGGCTAAATGGCCTTTGCGCGGTAAAGCGGCTTCTGTAAATTGTATATGGGGGCAATGCCAAGGGTCGGGGGCCAATCCCTATTACACCATGGCAGATACAGTAGATCACGGTTACAAGTGTACCTGCCCCTCACGTAAGTTTCCCTGCAAGCATGTTCTAGCCCTTTTGTGGCAATTCGCCGATGGGCCGGATGACTTTATTGAGGCTGAAACACCGGAGTGGGTAGTAGAGTGGTTGGGGCGGCGGCGTAAGAGTAAGCCTGAAGCCCAAGCTGAGACAAAAGCTTCTACCAATAAAAACATTCACGGTATTTCTGAGGAAACCTCGGAAAGTAAAGAGGCGCAAGAAAAAAAGGAAGCGGCCAGGGCTAAGCGGGCAGCGCAGACACGCGCTAAAACCAACAAGAGTATCACCACTGGGCTAGGTGAATTCCAGCAGTGGGTTGAGGATCAATTGCGTACTGGCATGGTGGGATTTCTCAAGGAACTTCGCCAGCGCTGCCGCTATATCTCTGCGCGCTTGGTAGACGCCAAAGCTGCCGGCCTGGCATCCAGGGTTGATGAGCTTCCAGCCAAGGCTCTGGGGCTTGCACCACAGAAACAGGCGGAAGTGGTATTCAAGGAGCTGGGGCAATTAATGTTACTCAGCAGTGCTTGGCTCACTGATGAGGAAGATGTGGATGCTCGCAGAGCTATTGCCGTTGCCGAGAACCGTGACAGGGTCTTGGAAAACCCAGCCAGCCCCCGACAAAGGGGTATTTGGCAGAATGTAGGAGAGAAAGTGAGCACCCGCCGCGATGGTTTGGTGAGCCACGCTTCCTGGTTGCTCAAGCTTGATAGTGATACCCCAGTATTTGCCCTGTTGTTGGATCACTATCCGGCTTCTGCGGGGCGCCGGGAGGTGGGCATTGGTATCGGCGCCAGTGTAGAAGGGGAGTTGGTTTTTTATCCCGGTCGCATGCCTCTGAGAGCTTTCCCTGTGGAGTTTAAAGTGGTGCAGGATGGTGTGAATCAGAGATGGCCATCCCAGCAAGAGAGCGTGTTCTCCCACTACCAAAAGCAGTTGTCTCAGCAACCCTGGATAGAGCAGGTACCGCACCTTCTTGAAGGGGGGCGTCTACTGCGCTGTGCCAACGGCAATTATTGGTGGCGCTGCTCGACTGGGCAGCAAACGCTACCGCTCAACAATGAACAGATTCCCTCTCTATTACTGGGTTCAAAATTACAGGCAGCGTTTATTTTGTGGGATGGAAGCAGCGCTGAACTGCACAGCGCGCGGACAGATGAGTGGGGGACAATCGCATGCTAACGCCTGAGAAAATCCAGGAAGAGCAGTTGTTGGTAGAGCGCCTACAGCAGCGTTGGATGGTGGGCAGTGATTTGCCCTTAGAGCTCGACGCCCTACCTGAGTCCTGGCGTCCATTGTTTGAAGGCCTGGAAGAGGAGCGCTTGGCATCAGCGGCGGTAGCGCTTCTCAGCCAGCACCAAAGCGCACTCTATCAGCCCCAGGCTCCGGGGGAGTTACGCGAATTCCCCTTGTTGCCCGAGTTGAATAAGGTCGTGCTTCCCTATCCAATGCGGGCCCATTTTCGACGGGTGACTGAAAGCGTTCAGTCCCGCTCTATGGAGCAAACCGGATTGCTCCTGAAGTTGCTGTTACAGCGGGGATTTATTGCCCATCCTGCGGACTGGCTTCCCTCAAGTAATGATGAAGGCTTGCCGGAAGTATATCTTCCCTGGTCACAATGGGCCGCGAATGAGCGGGGTAGTATTGATGATTCTGAAGCGTTAACTGAGGAAAACTGGGATGATTGGTATCCCGCGAGTCGCCTGGCAAAGCTCAGGGAGTTGCGCTTCAGCAACCCCCCCGCCGCTTTGAATTTGATCCAGACCTGCGCCGGGCGCGAACCCGCTGATAAGCGTTTAAGGATCGTGCGAGTTCTTGCTCTCCGGCTGAGTGAGTCCGATGGGGAATATTTACAGTCCCTGCTTAAAGATCGTTCACAAAAGGTGGCACGTCTTGCCAATCAGTATTTATCTCGATTGGGATTGTCATCGGAACTTGAATCTAATACTCAGGAAGAGTTTTCTGCGCAGGAATTGGCTGAGTTTTACGAATTAAAAAAAGTGGGCTTGGTAAAGAAGCAGTTGCAACTATTGCCCCGTAAGCTCAAGAGCAAAAAACAGCAAGCCATTCGCTCGGAATTTTTGCAGAAGGTATCTCTGCAAAGCCTTGCGGAAGCACTGGATATCAGCGTGACTGACTTAGCCGGGGCTTGGCAGCTCGATAAAAATCGCGATTATGACAACCACAGTTTTGTTTCCAATGCGGTAGATACTTTGCCAGATAAAGCTATTGCCCTGCTGGTCACCAATATTGAGAGCTACCTGGATACCGGTGAGGCCGGTATGTCCCTCTTACACAGTTTATTGCCGCGCCTGGAACAGTCCCGCCGTGCCGAATTGATGTTTGGACTTTTGCGCAATAAAAAGGCCAAGGTTGATTTTCAGGATCTACTCAAGTTTTTGCCCGAACCGCTTACGGAGCTTTCCTGGGATGATTTGAAAAAAACGTCGCCCTGGAAGGTGCTGTTAAAGCTCGTTGTTGAGGAGTTAAGTGAGAGTGGTTATTTACAGTCTATTTATCTCCAGCGGGAGTTGACCGCATTGGGCTTGATGTTACCCAGAGAGACCGCTCGGCAGTTACTGGAAGCGCTTTTTGAGCAGGGTGTGCTACGGGCAGACCCCGCAACTGACTGTCTTCGATTTAATAGCGAGCTTGCCGGCGTGGATGGGCTTTAGTCCATACACCCAACACAGATTTAATTTTAAGACCGATCGTTGCCCGGCAAAATTCATAAAATAAGCAGTGAATTTCCGGGCAGGTAAAACAAAAGGATTCCCCATGAGTGATGTACTTCGTCAACCTGCTGAAATTACCTATCAATCAGAACTGGATGCCTTAAAAGCGGAAGATACCGGCAAAAAACCAGAGAACTGGAGCCTGTCTCCGCAGGCAGTCGTGAAGTACTTGATGGGCGGCACAACGGCTGAAGGTGCTGAGATAAGTGCAAAATATATCGGCAACCGTCGCCTAATTGAAACTGCTGTTGCTACCCTCGCCACTGATCGAGCACTGCTGTTACTCGGTGTGCCGGGTACGGCAAAGTCCTGGGTGTCTGAACACTTGTCTGCGGCGATTTGTGGCAACAGTACCCGTGTGATCCAGTGTACGGCGGGCACCGATGAAAACCAGATTCGCTATGGCTGGAACTACGCTCAGCTACTGGCAAAGGGCCCCAGCAAAGAAGCCCTGGTGCCAACGCCTTTATATCGCGCTATGGAGCAGGGTACTTTGTGTCGCTTGGAAGAGCTAACTCGTATGGGTTCTGATGTTCAGGATACATTAATTACTGTGCTGTCAGAGAAAATGTTGCCGATCCCCGAGTTGAATGATGCGGTTTATGCGCAGCGCGGTTTTAATGTGATTGCAACAGCCAATAACCGCGATAAGGGCGTTAATGAATTGTCCTCCGCGTTAAAGCGTCGTTTCAATGTTGTGGTATTGCCGCTGCCCGATGATATGAATGAAGAGGTCAGTATTATTTCTCGCCGCGTGGCAGAAATGGGTGAGAGCCTGGAGTTGCCAGTACCGGCAAACGCCGGCGAAGAGATCGAGAAAATAGTGACCATTTTCCGCGAGCTGCGCGGTGGTGAAACACTGGATGGAAAAATAACCCTGAAAACACCGTCCGGTAACTTGTCTACGGCTGAGGCAATTGCGGTAATGGTGGGTGGATTGAGCCAGGCGAACTGGTTTGGCGATGGTAAATTCAGTGCAGAAGAGCTTTCCAGTAATTTGGTCGGCGCCATTGTCAAAGATCCAGTGCAGGATAAAGCTGTATTGGAGGAGTATTTGGAAACGGTCCTGAAAAAGCGCCGTGACTTTGCCGGTTACTACCACACCATGAACGAAGTACTGTAAGGGATATCCCGTGTCCAAGGTGGATTGTCATTATTTTGGTATTCGGCATCACGGGCCCGGTTCTGCGCGGCGACTTGTCGCCGCGTTGGATCAGCTGAAACCAAAAAAAGTATTGATAGAGGGCCCCGCTGATTGCAGTGAATTACTGCCTCTGCTGGCTAGCGCACAGATGCAGCCACCGGTAGCGCTACTCGGCTATGCCACAGAGTCGCCCGGCTCCAGCCTTTACTACCCGTTTGTGGAATATTCCCCTGAGTACCAGGCCTGCCTATGGGCTGTACAGCAGGGAGTAGAAGTAAAATTCATTGATCTGCCCATTAATATCCAGCTGGCGCAGTTACTCCAATCTGAAGCCCAGGACCCTGAAGCGGAGCAAAACGGCGGAGAGTCTGATTCCCCTGCGGTGGCAGGCGAGCCAGAGCCACCATCTGATACCTCTGATCCTATCGGCCTTTTGGCGAAGCTGGCGGGCTATGAGGATGGTGAGGCCTGGTGGAATGACCTGATCGAGCAGAATAACGATGACAGTGCGGAGATATTTGCCCGGGTAGAGTCGGCGATGACCGTGCTGCGCGGAGAAATAACTGAAACCGCGCCGTTATCGCAAAGGGATTTACTGCGCGAAGCCTATATGCGCCTGGAAATTGCCAAAGAAAAGAAAGGGGTGGAAGGTGAGGTTGTTGTAGTATGCGGGGCCTGGCACTTACCGGCATTTCGTGAAAAGCACACAGCAAAAGATGACCGCGCACTGATTAAACAGCTGCCGGCGAAATTGCCCAAGAGCAAAGTGAAAACCACCTGGATACCCTGGACATCGCCGCGATTGGCGATGGCTTCCGGCTACGGGGCCGGGGTTGCTGCACCTATGTGGTATCAACATATTTGGCGCGAGGGCACCGGCGAGCAGTGGCTGGAGCTATGGTTTGGGCGGCTGGTGCGCGCATTGCGCGAAAGTGGACAAGTGGTCTCCACGGCCTCGGTTATTGAAGCCGTGCGCCTGAGCCGCAGTTTGGCAGCCGTTAGAAATCGTCCAGCTCCTGGGTTTGAAGAAATTATTGAAGCCGCTGTGGCCTGCCTCTGCTTTGGCGAGCGCCTTATTTGGCAACAGGTAGAAAGAGAGTTGCTACTGGGTGAACAAGTTGGCTCTATCCCCGAGGATGCCCCACTGGTGCCCCTGCTGGAGGATCTACAGCGCTGGCAGAAAAAGACCAAGCTAAAGCCCACCGCTCTGGATAAAGAAGTTTCCCTGGATTTACGCAGTGATATCGGCCTGAATAAATCTACGTTACTGCACCGTCTTGCTGTGCTGGAAGTGCTTTGGGGTAAACCCTCCCATACCGGAAAAAGTCGCGGTACTTTCCGGGAAAACTGGGTGCTCAGCTGGCAGCCGGAGTATGCGGTTAAGTTGGTGGAAAACTTGGTTTACGGTTCCACCATTGAGCAAGCGGCTAACAATAAACTTATCGAGGCGATCACCGCTGAGAGTCATTTGGGCAAATTAGCAGAAGTGGTTTTGCTGTCCCTTGAATCTCAGTTGCACCGGGCTTCTGAAGCGGGCCTGAAGCGATTGGCCGAGAGAGCGGCTCTGGCCAGTGACGGTATCGAGCTTCTCGACAGCCTGCCGGCGTTAATCCAGGTTCAGCGCTATGGTACCGCGCGAGAATTAGCGTTGGAGCAAGTTGCCGGCCTGGTAGAACGATTAGCCATGCAATCTGCCCTGGCCCTGCCGTACGCCTGTCGCAATCTTAACGATGAAGAGTCACTACGGCTGCGAAACAGTATTCACAGCGCTCACCAGGCACTGCAATTGGCGGAGTTGGGTGATGAAGTTATGGAGGACTGGTGGCAAGCCTTCGAGCAACTGGTAGACAGCTCACTTTCCAGTTTACAGATCAGCGGCCTTTGTGCGCGTCTTTTGTATCAGGCTGAAAGGTTTGATGGACATCGGTTACAGCAATTGCTGGAAAAATCACTGTCTCCAGCGGTAGCTGCCGCTGATGCAGCACGATTTTTCGAGGGCTTTTTTGCTGAAGCGGTTGAGCGCCTGCTGTACGACCCGGTATTGATGGGAGCGGTACAGCGCTGGTTGCTGCATCTGGACGAAGAAGTATTTATCGAGTATTTGCCTTTGTTCAGACGTGTATTTTCCAGTCTCGATGCGATGGAGCGTCGGCGCATGATGGAGTTGGTACTCGGTGCCCGATCTAACCACTCGGTATCCAAAGCCATTAATCCCGAAGTTTTTCCGCTGTGGTCAGAGCATCTATTGCGTATCGGCAAATTAATCCACAAGGACAAGACATGGGCGCAGTAAACGAAGTTTCTGAAGAGCAACAACCCGATGAGATAACGGTCGATAAAGACCAGCAAAAGGAACGCCGTTGGCGCCTGGTATTGGGGGCTGATGAAGGTGAATCCGGGCTTTCTGAGCGGGATATGCGTTTGTCCCAAGCGTTAAGTGCGCTTTATGGCAGCGGAGACTCGGAGTCTGGTAAAAAAGGTCGAGGTGGTTTGTCCCGCTCGTCGCCACAAGTTTCCCGTTGGCTGGGTGATATCCGCGAGTTCTTTCCGACTTCGGTAGTACAAGTTGTCCAGCGTGATGCGTTTGAGCGCCTTGGCCTCAAGCAGATGCTCATGGAGCCCGAGTTTTTGTCGGCGATTGAAGCGGATGTTCATTTGGTCGCAGACTTGGTCAGTCTGCGTTCAGTGATGCCTGAAAAGACTATTGAGACTGCTCGCCAGGTCATCAAGAAAGTGGTCGACGAGCTGATGGAGCGCTTGGAGCGAAAGACCACAGAAGCGGTTAGGGGAGCTGTCAATAAATCAAAACGCAGTTTCAGGCCGCGTTTTGCCGATATCGACTGGCATAGAACTATTCAGCAAAATCTCAGGCACTACCAACATGACTACCACACAGTGGTGCCTGAGAAGTTGATTGGTTTTATGCGACAAAGCCGCCGGCTTGCGGACCTGGATGAAGTCATTCTATGTGTCGATCAGTCCGGCTCCATGGCGACATCGGTGGTGTACAGCTCAATCTTTGCAGCGGTAATGGCTTCAATACCGGCAGTGAAAACCAAACTGATCTGCTTTGATACCGCAATTGTCGATCTCACTGAGGACCTGGAAGACCCGGTCAGCGTTTTATTTGGCGTGCAACTGGGAGGTGGCACAGACATTAACCAGGCGGTGGCTTATTGCGAGGATAAAATTGAACGGCCTGGCAAGACACATTTAATCCTGATTACCGACCTGTATGAAGGGGGGAATGAAGAGGAGTTAAAAGCACGGGTTGCTAACCTTGTTCGCCAGGATGTAAATGTGATTACCTTGCTGGCACTCAGTGATGATGGGCGTCCATCTTATGACCAGTCGCTGGCGGAAGAGTTTGCTGCGATAGGCTCTCCGGTTTTTGCCTGTACACCGGATCAATTCCCGGACCTGATGGCAACGGCGCTGCGTCGCGAAGACGTCCTTAACTGGGCTGCAGATCAGGATATTAAAGCCGTTCGGCCAAAGACTTAATATCTTGTTAGTTAAGTGATGGAGTGAGTGTGGGCACTTACTCCATATCTGATACTTTTTCTATTCTCTCAGATTATTAAAACCATAGTTTTTTAATCATTAGATAGTTATCTAACATATTTTTTAAATGAAATTGTTTATAGCGATTTGTTATTGCTCAATTCGACATCGGTTTAATAGCTGAATGTATGATCCTGGGAAGTTCGTATGGGTTACAACCCCAAAGATGCGTTTAATGAAGCTTTCTCGAAAAGTCCTGGCCGTCAATTTGGCCGAATTATAGAGTATTTAAAAATTTCCATGTCTCAGTCAGTCATTACTGTAGAGGTTGAACTCTATAGCGGCATATGGTGCAATCGGCATGATAGCCTAGTTAATATTTTGATCTATTCACATCTTTACTTAAATACCTAAGTTGTTAGTAGTAAATGTTTGTGTTTATAGAGGGTAAAAGTTAGCCAGAGAAAGTGTAGGTAAATAAAGGGAGGATTTATACGAATATTTTGTTGAGTGGTGTGGCAATATTTTACTGTTTTTTTTCAAAAGGAAAATTATCCTATTTTTCTAGTGCTTTTCTCCTATTGTTTATCCGCTATTCATGGATATATTGATCATTATGTTGGGTAGAGGTGGCCGGGGTCTTAAATTTGTGTGAGTACACTAGTTAAGGCTGAAGGGGCATTTGGATTCTAGTGGTATTCCTTGAATACTAGAGAGCTTCAGATAAGTGATGGTTGATGATTCAGGTTATATAAGATTAACTCTACTGAGGATATAAGCATGAAAAAATATACTTCAATTTTAGTAATTCCCTTGATGGCATCTTGTGTTCAAGCACAGGCAGATTCAAGTACGGCAATAATTGAGCAGTTAAGTAATAATAATAATGCGCAAATCACCCAGATGATAAGCATGAATGATAGTTCTACCCTGAAACAGGTAGGGGATTTCAATTCTATTATTTCAGAGCAGAGAGAAAGTTTGCAAGGTGCAATCATGATCACTCAGGTGGGGGATAATAATTTCGTTTCCGCCGTTCAATTTTCGATGTCAGCTAATAATGTAGCTAATAGTAATGTAGCTACAGGGAGCCAGCAAGGGGATGGTAATATGTTTTTCATATCCCAAACAGATAGTTTTAATAGCGCCACCATTAATCAGCAGGTGGAAATGAACCAGGCAACAACTATTCATGCTGGTATGTTTAATAGTTCAGTTACCAATCAGATTGGTACAAGTAACATAGGTACAACAATACAGTCTGGAGTATCACATTTGGCTTCAGTCTCACAGACAGGGGATATGAATATGTATACCGTAAGTCAAGGTCTTCAAGTTAGGCAGACAGCGGTTATTAATCAGCTGGGTAGCAATCAGAGTGCAATTATTCTGCAATAAGAATTCCGGTTTTTCTGTTTCAATTGATTTGATTTTTTAATTAGTGGTTTCATAGAATTATTATTTTGGCTCAAAATTTTAGAGGTTATATATAACTTCACGTAAATATTATTGCAAATTGTATTTGTATATTGTTTATTTGGGTTTGAGTAAACAATATGGCTAAATATTTTTCAGCTTATAAGGTTGTCTAATTTTTGGGGCGAAAAGTCGCTATGTTACCGTATGCGATTAGATAGTCGGTTTTTTAATTTTTATGATAATTCATCGTAGATTCAGTAGTAATTTCTCATGGTTCTTTTTGTTTGTTGGATCAAAATTTCTAGCGTAGTGGGAAGTTTTTAATCATGTACGTAACTCCAGCAGGAAAATATGAACATACTTAAATCTATTGTTAATAGAGTCGTCACGATCATATTGATAAGTGGGGCTAATCTATCCATCCCTGAGATAGCACTGGCTGATGATGTTGAATGTGGGGATACGATTACCACATCCGTTACTTTGGATGAGGACCTCACTTGTGATGTCAGCCCCGCTTTAACTGTGATAGGCCCTGATGGACGCCTGAATATGACCGGGTACGAGGTTCAATGTGATGGTAGTGAAGTTGGAGTGCTGTTAGAGGGGCGTGCTGCGCTACTTCGAGGAGGGCAGGTTGCAGATTGTGAGGTGGGTGTTTTAGCGAATGGAGATGGATTCCATAATATTCAAGCGGTATCGACCACGGCAAATGCCAGCGCTGGATTTCAGTTAGTGAGCAATAGCAACTATATGACAGCCTGTACCGCTCAGGAAAATACAGGGGTTGGGCTGATTGTTAGTGGGGAGAGAAATAATGTCTTCCAGAATACTTTTGAGGAAAATACCCTGAGTGGTATCCAGATAGATGGTGATCGGTCATATATAACAGAGAATTTCTGTTTTGAGAATATGGGCTCAGGAATAGAGATTAATGATTCCAGTAATAGCTGGATCGTTGAAAATGCATCGGAAAATAATGGCACTTCAGGTGCGGGAACGGCAGGAATCTTAATGAATGATTTTGATCAGCAATATAATTTGATCATTTTAAATGTGGGGATTCTCAATGAAGATTTCGATGCGCAAGATTTAAACAGTGATCCCTGCAATGGTACAAATTTATGGCGAAATAATACTTTTGATACTGTAGATCCTAGCTGCCTGGATTGAAATATACGGATATAAAAAGATAGTGCCACTATGGTGGCTTCGGTAGTGGTGTTATCTTTTACAATTTATATTCCTGTAGCTTGTATATCAATATGCTCCATTCCCCGCTTAAACTATTTTACTAAATTTTGCGGACAAATTTCCCATGGCTGTTACCAGTTTTTGACTCAAAATCAGCATGACATATCTTTTCTGTATTTGAGCTTTATTTGGGAGGACTCTCGTGAGCTTTATATCTCGATCTGTGATAAGCAAGGCATTGATAACTTCTTTGGCGGCTTCTTTATTGTCTGCATCTTTGTGTTCACTAGCAAATGGTGCTGTTGAGTGCGGAGACACCATAACCAGTCCGGTAATATTGGATCAAGATTTGCTCTGCAATGTTACCCCGGCTTTGACTGTAACTGGGCCGACCGGATATCTGGATTTGAATGGTTATACGCTGAGTTGTGATGGAACTACAGTGGGAATTTTGGTCGATGGTTTTGCGGCCATAATATCGGGCGGGGTGTTACAGGATGGGTTTGTATCTAATTGCAATACAGGTATTTCTGTGGAAGGTTCCGGTATTCATAATTTGTTCGGCCTGAACACCTCTGGTAATACTTCTTCTGGTATTGAGTTTGTTAGTAGTAATAATACGCTAACCATATCAAATATATCGGATAATGCAGGTACAGGTATTATAATCGCGGGGGGAACAAATAATCTGTTTTCTAATGACATAAGTCGAAATGAAATAACGGGTATACAGGTAGATGGTAGCAGTTCAATAATATCGTCAAATACAGTATCGGATAATACTTTAACTGGAATACAAATTAATAGCGCCAGTAGCTGTCTTATCAGCCAGAATACGGTGGAGAATAATGGCACTCAAGGGTCAAATACTGCAGGAATCTTAATGGAGCTATTTGGCCAGACTGGAAACAATATCGTAGGCAATACTGTCTCTGGCAATGTGGATTTTGACTTGCAAGATGATAATTCTGCCCCCTGTGAGAATAACTGGGTAGGAAATTCACCTGACGCTACTACCTCCGGAGATTGTGTAACGTCAAATAAATAGCGTTTTGCGATAAGTTGATAGGCTTGCAGGCAGTTTAATGGTATCGCCACAGTATTACGGATACTGCAGCTAGTGTAATTGCTGAAAGCCTGATTTCCCTTTAGATTTTCGTTTTCATATTTATTCCTGAGGGATATCCAGTTGGCCAATGTGGATTGATGTGGTGAGAGGAGAGCTTGGTTTGCTAGGCTGGTTCAGTTATAGAGAGATATTCTCAGAAGTAAGATATAGATAAGCGTTAATTGTTTTTGTGCAGGATTCAAAGGCTAGATGTTTAATGCCTTGAATCCCGCAATTATTTTTAAGCTAGTTTATGCAGGCGTCATTTGATGAGCTGAAAATATTACCGTACCATGTAGTTCCTACACAGGCAGGAGTATTATCATCAAATAGGTCATCTATATCATTAGATTCAGCAGTATTTCCTGTTATGAGATTCCCTACTTGCCCAAAATTACTTACTGAAATACCGTATTCATTATTACTTGATGTAGTGTTTAGTAAGATGCTTGTGTAGTTTGCATCTTGGATTGCTATTCCAGAAAAAGTATTATTTCTGGCGGTACTTTGGGAAACTTGATTGTTATCTCCTGAGATAATAATGCCACCTTCCCCGTTGCTGGTGGCGCTTACTTCAAAAAAGCTATTCCAGTCGCCGAGAACGATAATACCATTGCCAAAATTAAAGTCATTGATTGAGCCGCTGACAATATTGCGACTGCTACTGACAGACATTCCCAAAGATCCATTTTCTTGCGTTGTAACGCCAATGATGTTGTGAAGGCCGCTGCCCTCTACAGATATGCCTATATCACATGATGTAATGATGCCACTGGATATCTGACTGTTAGTAAGCACAGCTGCAGTTCCTTCCAGTAGAATTCCTGTGCCAGCCAGGCCATCACAGGATAATGAAAATCCATTGAGATCGAGACTACCGGTAGGGCCCATTATTGTGATGGCAGGAGAAATCGCACAATTAGATATATCCGCATCCAATACTTCGGCAGTAGAGATTATATCACCACAACTTACGGCTAAAGCAATGCCCGGTGCACTTATTAAGCAGCAGCAGCTTGCTGCTGCGATTATTGATGTTTTAATATTTAAAATCGCCTTCATTGATATATTCCTATTGTGATTGTCTGATATTTGAAGTGGTTGATAGGGTGTAAATATCTCGAATTTTGGTCTTTGTTTGGTTGATGACAATAGGAAGTTGTTCTCATATTTATGGAGAATAATTCCTATTGATTAACTATGTTGATGGGATATGTGCTGGAGGAGTTGGATTTTTATTATTTGGTGTTTTATAGATGAGTTTAAAGGTTGGCTTTTCGGTTCAAATATGCGTAGTGTTTCCATAATTGTTCTTTGGTGGCGTGTCAATTAGTGAGGGCGTGATTTTCTAGAGTGGTTTGTGGCCTGGTTGATATTAAGAGAGGGTGTGTTTGAGAGGTTTCGTTGTATGTGTGTAGTGATGGCGTTAAAAATAATGGATTCGCCTACAGTATGGCTGTTTTCCTAAATAGGGGGGGGAACTTTCTTCCTATATTTTCCGCACTATTCTCCTATTGCTGAAAGTGCCATCGGAGATAAGACTCAACACAGCATCAAGCATAGATTCCTGAAGGAAGCTGGGGATTGAGTCCTTGAGAAGCAAGAGTTTATAAGCATAAATGCTGAAGTTCCGGTATTTGTTTTAGCAAAATTAAGCGCAGCTGATCGTAAATTGCTTTCTCTTAATGTTGTTGCATATGGTGCTAATTAATTTTGTGTGTTGATGCAGTATAAGAATCTTAATTTAGCGACATTTCATATTCTAAGGAGATAAATATGAAAAGGTGTGCCCCGTTGGCGGCTGCGGTCCTGCTTGCTGTTGCAAGTCAGGGTGTTTTTGCTTCCAACAATGTTGCGGTTCAGAACCAAAATGGAGTAGGTAATAACGCGACAGCAGATCAAAGTGATCCAACCGTTACATTTAACTTTATCAGCCAAACCCAGACTGGAGACACTAATACAGCCACTGCCACTCAGGTAAACGGAAATACCGGAAGCACAGTTAATCAGATACAAACAGGGAATTTAAATACTTCCACTGTTGCTCAAAATTCATCTGATACTGTGGCTGCCGTTATTACTCAAAATGGGAATACTAATATTGGCGTAATTAATCAGGTGGCATCTACAACCAGTGTTGCAACTATAAATCAGTTCAATCTGGTTAACTTTGCCACTGTTACACAGTCGAGTAGTACTACTGATACAGCAGTTATTAATCAAGTGGGTGACAACAACACCGGTACGGTTGTTCAAACCAACAGCACGACGAACTCGGCGGTAACTGCCCAGCAAGGGAATTTGAATGTGGCTACCGTGTCGCAATTTGTATCCGACACTAACACTTCCACATTAAGTCAGTTGGGAAATAGTAATAATGCTACTGTGAATCAAACAGATAATAATAATACCAGTGCCATTAGTCAGCAAAATGAATTTAACACTATTATCCACGCTCAATCTGGCAGCTTTAATTTGGCAAGTACTACTCAGATTGGTTTGAACAATACGGGTTCTACGATCCAAAGCGGAACTTTTGGTGTTGCTACGGCATTACAGCAGGGTAACTTAAATATGTTTACCGTTAGCCAGGTTAACGATTTTCAAAATGCTAATGTTTCCCAGATTGGAAACAGCAATATGGTAATAATTGTGCAGTAGGGCGAGGCTTAGGACGATATCGGAATTCCGGTCCCTGTGTGAGATAAACTCAACTAGGGGCCGGATTTTTAGCTGTTGGTAAAGGAGCTAATTAGAAGTGGTAGGTAGCAGAAACACCAATATTGCGAGGCTCAACAATGGCTGCGTAGCCGTCTGGATAACGTGCACTGACAGGTTCAACGGTTAAGTAACCTTCTTCATCCAGGGCATTATTAATATAAGCTGAAACAGTCCAGTCCTGGCCTTCATAGTTCGCATTCAGTCGTGCCAAAACGTAATCCCCAGCAACTCTCTCATCGGTGTTGCTAAAGTCACCGTAGTACTCACCTACATAATTTGCGGAAATACCTACGTTGAACGCATCGGTAACCCAGAATTTCGTACCTAGATTTGCAGTGACGTTGGGCGCAGAGTTGAGCTCATTGCCATTCGCATCGGCGTAGTCAACACCGGCGTCAGTGATTTCGGTTTCCAACAAGCCCAGGCCGGCACGCAATTCCCATTGCGGGGTCAGCATAGCTACGGCTTCAAGTTCAAGACCATAAGTCTCAACTTCATCCATGTTGACGATAACACGGGAAGAGCTTAGAGCTTGGTAGCCGGAGTACTCATTAAAGAATAGGTTACCGCTCAGGTTGATAGTACCGTTTGCCAGGGAGCTGCGAACGGCCAGCTCGTAGGTATTAACGGTTTCTTCATCGTAGTAGTAATAATTATAGCTGGTGTTACCTTCTGTATCGCGAACCAAACTAAGGGCTCCGCCGGCTGAATTGTAACCTTTGCGAGCGCTGGCAGAGACGATGGTGTCCTCTGTTAGATCGTATTGCAGAGCAATTTTTGGGAGAATGATGGTTTCATCAGTATTAAGAGGGTCGCTGGTGGGTTCTCCGTAGGAAGTAAAATGAAAGTAACGGTCTTGCTCTTCTTTTTCCACACGCAAACCGCTAATTAGATTCAGTCGGTTTGTCAGTGCGTAAGTTACTTCACCATAAAGTGCAGTAGAGGTACTTTCGTCATCACCGAAATAGGTGGTCGAACCAGTGCTGTCAAAGTCTTGCTCTCTTTCGAAGTGTGCAAAGCCGATAAAGCCGTGCAGGGTGTCACTGGTGAGACCAAAGTTTAACTTTGCATCGATGGTGGTGTTCTGTTCGTCCATACGAACATACTGTTGACTGCTGGCTTCCTCTTCGTAGGAATCAAAGCCCCACTGGTAATCCATATAAGCTGCCAGCACTTCAATAGAGATATCATCGTTGATCTGGTAATCCACTTTAACGCTGGTAGTTGTGGATTCAGTGTCCATATCGCGATAGAAGTATGTTTCGTAGTCATCAACACCGGTTAGGGTGTAGTACATACGCCCGGTATTTCCCTCTTCACTGTTAGTGGACACAGTAAATAATGCCTCTAACTTTTCAGTGGGTGTCCACAGAAGCTTGCCTTTCAGTCGCTGGGTTTCCAGAGTGTTCAGGTCGAAGTTAGCGGGGTTGTTCTCATACTCTTGGGCATTACTGATAGTGTCGCCGGTGAGTTGCTGGGCCGTCAGGCGGAAGGCGAGGGTATCATCGACAATTGGACCGGAAATCATGCCAGAAGTATCGATATAGCCGTCCTGGTCGCGGTAACCTACGCGAGCTGCACCTTCCCAGTCGAAGCTGGGATCTTTGGTTTTGATAAATACAGAGCCGGCAATGCTATTACGGCCATTGCTGGTGGACTGGGGTCCACGAAATACTTCAATTTGTTCTACATCCCAAATACCGGAATCACCCGTGAGGTCTGCGACAAATGGCTCGGCGACACCATCAATTAACGTGGAGACACGGGCTTTGGCACCACCCGTAAAGGAGTTAAAGCCGGTGGCTGAACCATTACCGGACACACCGCGAATATCTGGAGTAGCGCCGGAAAGTACTACCACGTTAGAGATATTGGACACCGCATCGGTGATGCTCAGGTGTTGCATGCTATTTAAGGTTTCTTCGGTAATTACGGATACCGAAGACGTGGTTTCCTTGAGGGAGCGCTCTGTCTTCTCGCCAATAACAATGACATTTTCCACTGCCTGCGGCGCATACTCTTCTTTCCTTTCATCTGCGGCGATCGCAGTCGCACCAATCGAAGCAAGAATAGTGAGTGAAACGGCTTTGCTGAGCAGGTGGCGTTTATACATAGCGTAATCCCTAGCAAGGTAAAGAAGTCAGGACGACAAGGAAGATCGGCAGCGAATATAATGCTAATCATTCTTATTTGCAAATAGGGGATTGCCGGAATAAACTCTCACTATTATTTGGTCTGGCAACGGCTTAGTTGCACCGATTGATCAGTGCCTGGCAAACAATTTTCTACCACTTTAGTGGTAGTGCTTCTAACCCTTAAGTGAAACTAGAAATGTATTCCTCAGTTTTAACGGGACTCGGCCTATTGAGTTGTTTCCTTGCGTCTTCTGTCTTTTATTTAGGCTGTCCCAATCAGCAGTGGCGTGAGCAGAGACCAATCCAGTTTTACCCCGCTCTTCTCATCAGTTTTGCGCTCCTTTTCATTTCCTGGGCGCTTTTCCACCAAAATTTTTCGGCAATGTCAGCTTCCTTTACGCTTCTTAGTACTTTTATGTTAGCGCTGGGACTGCTGCCTTTTAGCGGAGTGCTGGATAAGCCAGGCAAAGTCTTGGCAAAGAAAAAGAAGAGAATTGAAAAAGGGTTAGAAGGCTATAAAACCCACTGGTGGGTAAAAAGCCTGTGTGCAGTTTTCTTGGGGTTACCCATTGCAGTTGCCGTTGCTGGGTTGATTGCTCTGTGGGGCCCTGGTGATGTAGTGGTCGATGATAAAAGCCAATTTGTGATGTGGCTGATCACTCCAGTCTGGCTCACTTTGGTGAGTCTGGTTTACCTGTTTATTAGTGTCAGGCGTATGTTGTCTCTCTACCTGGGGCTAAATTTGGTGCTGTTTACCCTGTTGTGGGTAGCGAGATTCGGAGTCTAAGAATATGCGCGTTGAATTGATTAAAACTTATAAAAGCGTGCATACCTGGACCGGTATTCTTGCGGGCTTGTTTCTGTATATCGCTTTTGTCGCTGGCGCCCTGACCATGTTTAAAGGGCCCCTCAATCAATGGGCTCTGCAGCCTGAGACCACCCTGCCAAGTATTTCTGTCGATCAGTATGACAGCCTTATTTCCGAAGTTCTGCAGGCACACCCGGAAGCGGCAAAACAGATGACCGTCCAATTGCCACTGGCGGGTCTGCAGGCGGCACCGGTGAGTTGGGAAATAGAGGATGAAGAAACCCATGACCATACTCTCTGGTATGCCAGCTTCGATGAAAAAAGGCAGCTGATCACTCAAAGTTTTACGGTTTCCGCCATTGGCGAATTTGTCGACCATTTACATCGCACCGCCGGTATTCCCGGTGGTGAGGGCCACGATGCTTTTGGTACTTATGTATTGGGTGTTGTGGCGGCTCTGTATTTTGTTGCGCTAATTTCGGGCCTGATTGTTTTCCTGCCCACTTGGTTCAAAGATTTATTGGTACTCCGAAAGGGTAAAAACCGGAAGCGCTACTGGCTGGATTTTCACAATGTACTGGGCATCACCTCGCTACCGTTTCACTTAATTATTGCTTTTACCGCTTTTGTATTTGCCTTCCATGATCCGCTTTATGGTGCCCTGCGCGTGGTGGTCTACGGTGATTCCCCTATGTTCACTCGCCCGGCGCCAGCGGAGGTGAAGAGCTTCTCTGAGTTGGTGCCGGTCACAGAGTTGGAAGCTGCGATTCAGGAGGGGGAGCCCAAATTCCAAATAGCGGAAATCCTCTATTTAAATCTGGACACCCGCGCTCCACGCATGCGTGTAGGTGGAATCATGCATGGCGAGGTGGTGCGAGGTG
This sequence comes from Microbulbifer maximicatervae (SeqCode), assembly GCF_052467225.1. Taxonomy (NCBI): domain Bacteria; kingdom Pseudomonadati; phylum Pseudomonadota; class Gammaproteobacteria; order Cellvibrionales; family Microbulbiferaceae; genus Microbulbifer; species Microbulbifer maximicatervae (SeqCode). The sequence goes on from NZ_CP174303.1 coordinate 1,985,274, forward strand.
CTGAGTATGCTTATGTGCTAGGCAACCCTTACTTGAGCGAAGTTCCCTACAGCAGCATTCTGCCCAGCAATTTCAATGGTTATAGTGGCACGGTATTAAGCATTTTTTCCCTGCATTTTGGCAGTTTTGGTGGAAATGCCGTGCGCTGGGTGTACTTTATTCTAGGTATTATGGGCGCACTGATCTTCTTCACCGGCAATCTGCTGTGGATTGAAAGCCGGCGCAAAAAACGCAGGGGGCAGGGGGCGCTGCCGGTACAAACAACCTCATCAGTGGTAATGGCAAAGCTCACAGTGGGGGTTGGGCTGGGCACTATCTTGGGGGTCGCCGCTAGTATGCTGGCAGTTAAATGGCTGCCTCATGCGCAGGTGGATATTGAGTTTTGGCAGAAAGCTGCTTATTACACAGCGTTCTTATTTGCGCTGATCTGGGCATTTATACGTCGTCCCATGGCTGCTGCTCGACAGCTTCTTACCTTCTGTATTGCCACTATTTTCCTGATACCAATTAGCTCACTTATAAATGGCGAGTTGCTGGGAGCTGCGACTCTGGTATGGGCGGTTGACTTTGTTGCGCTACTGATAGGTACATCATTTGTTTTACTCTTGATTCATCTTCGCAAGCGGCGGGCAAAAATCGAAGCGGACAGTGTATGGTCTGAACTTGTGGAGAAACCCGCAGTAGAGAACAGTATTCAAAATCCTTTACCTGATACCCATCCACAGGCATCAGGATAATTAAAAGGGGCTCTATTCAGAGCCCCTTTTTTGATGATATATGGGTACTATTGGAATGATTATTTTACCTTGAGTTCGTGCCTGATGTCTCTATAGGTATTGCTAGACAGGCTGACTCCAATTCTTGTACTTATGCGTTTATAAATAAGTTGAATTGCCCACTCCTTTTTTATTAGATTTTGATCCTGAGTAGACAGAGAGCGTATAAAAGCTAATAGGCTTTGCATTGCTACTTGCTAAATAGAAGGCGCTAATTTAAATGAAGACATTACGTCGTTTGATGTGCTTGGGTTTTATTAGGTCCTAGGCCGAAAGTATTATTCAGTGTCAATTTGTTTTAATTTCAAAATTTAAGGTATGAGAAAATTTTCTTATCGTTAAGTTAATAACCGTAGCTAGACTAAAAAATGCTTCGCCTCCGTTAAAAGTAAAATCTTCGGATGCGAACTTTATTAATTGTTTTTTTACAGACTTAAAGGTATGGCATATGAAACTAATGGATGTGAAGCTTCTAGTGTCAGCAATATTGGCTCTTCCCTTTGTGTCAGTGGCAGCGGTGGAGTGTGGAGATACTATTACAAGCGCAGAGATTCTCACTGAAGATCTATTAAATTGTAGTGGTACGCCGGCGCTAACGATTGAGGGGCCAACTGGAAGTTTAGATATGAATGGATTCACCTTGGAGTGTGGCGGTGGATCCTCTAGAGGTATTGATGTCCTGGGCAACGCGGCTGTTCTTTCAAATGGAGTGGTGGATGGATGTGCAATAGGTATTTTTGTGGAAGGGGATGGCTTTCATAGTATTCAAACGATGACTGTGCAAGATGGTATCGACGTCGGTATTTGGTTAATAAGCGAAAATAATATTGTGAATGGTTCTACGGCTACTGGTTTCTTTAATCGAGGGATTGAAATTCAAGGTTCTAACAGTCAAGTAATTGGTAATTTTCTTATAGATAACCAAGGAGGAACCTCTAGCGGGATATTGATTAACGGTGATAACTCATTTGTTGCTCAAAATATTTGTGATAACAATAATGGCGAGGGAATAGTCATTGACCCTTCTTCTGGTGGCTTGGTTGTTCAAAACATAGTGACAAATAATGGACAAACTGGAATATCAATGGAGGGAGGGGGTCAAAGTGATTATTTGATTACCGGAAATATAGCAACGGGTAACCCTGATGGTGACTTGGTTGACTCAAATCCGGATGCCTGTATGTCTACCAATTTATGGTATGGAAATATTTTCGATACGGCTGATCCGAGTTGTTTAGATTAATAATAATCTATGGAGTAGTCGAAGTGTATGGCTGCTCCTTCATTTTTTAGTAAGAAATGCTCACTCTCTGGTTGCTCGCCTGTGTAAACAGGATACTTTCTTCCCACTAGCATACAACTAATCTCTCATAGAAAAATCTCTGTTTCTTATCAATACTGAATTCAGCATCGTTTTATCACTCAAGAAGTATCGCAATATTGATGTTTGTATGCGAAGTAGTATGAGTTTGACTTATGAAGCTAGTCATTCAACTGTCACCACCCGCCCCTAAGTGGCTCAAGCAATGCGCCACGACCTCAATATTTGTTTTGCTCAATGATGCTGCTTTCCTGAAAAAATTGTCGTAAAAGCTATTTAGCTGGACTTGTCATCGTTAAGGAGTATTAGATGAACATGTACAGACCTATCGCAGCAGCTGTTTTACTTTCTATGAGCGGTACTGCCGCTTTCGCTGGAGATAACACCTATGATGTTCTTCAGGTAGGGTCGGGTAATACCGCAAACTCAGAGCAAAGCGATCCTTCTGCTATTGGTAATACCGTTGTTCAAGTTCAGGTGGGTGATGACAACGAGGTGTATGCAACCCAGAATCTGTTTACGTCATTTAGTTTAATTCAGCAATCACAAGTAGGTGACAGTAACTATATCGAAGCAACCCAAGCGGGATCGGTCTTTTCAAGCATCCTGGTAGAGCAAATTGGAGATAATAACTCTGCGGCACCCGGGCAAGAGTTTGCAGAGTTAAGCACTATATTGATTGTGCAGATTGGAGATAACCATGAAGCTTCCTTCATGCAAACAAATACGCTGGGAGAATTTGTAAGTATTGTTCAGATTGGGGATGCAAACGCTGCTACTTTTTTGCAAAACGGCACAGCTGGGAATTCTATTTCCATGCATCAGGAAGGTAGTGACCAAAGCACAATCGTTGTACAAAATTCGAGTGTTGGAAACAGTGTTACTACCGAGCAGTATGGGAACTCCAACTCCTTAAACGTTAGTCATACTCTTGCTTTTGATTCCACTGCAATTGTGGTTCAAGATGGAGTTGGTAACAGCGCAGACACGCTGCAGCAATCAATTGGCCACTATAGCGAAATTCGTCAGGAGGGTGAGGGATTGGATGCTCGCCATGAGCAGTCGGGCCTCTATAACGATGCTTACTCCCAACAGTTTGGTGAGTCAAACAGTGTAGAGGTGTTCCAGGTAGGAGGATTTAGTACGGTTCAGACGGAACAGTATGGTAGCACTAATACTGCCGAAATCGCACAGGCTGGGACCTTTAATGAAGCCGATATTTTACAGCTTGGGGGGACAGGTAATTCTGTTGTTGTTGCACAGTTAGCTAGTTTTAACACCAGTTCCGCTTCTCAGTTAGGTAACTCCAACCAAATTACTTTTACCCAAACCACCGCTGGTAATACCGCCTCTGCTACTCAAGTGGGGGATGGAAATGTGGTTTTAGGATTACAGTAAATCTAAATCAAAGTAATGTAATTAGATCTTGCGCTTACTCTATTTTGCTCGATGGCGCGGATGGTTGTCTATTTCTAAATTATGTTACTCAAAGGAGTTTGTGATGAATACATTAAAACCTCTTTCAATAGGTTTTTTAATTGCAGTAGCAAGTGCGACTTCTATAGCAGCTGACAATTCTTACATAGTTTTTCAAGTAGGCTCTGGAAATACTGCAACAGGAGAACAAAGTGATCCCAGTGTTACTAATAGCCTTATTAGTCAGACACAGATCGGCGACAATAATCAGATCTTAGGTGAACAGCAGTTGTTTACCGAATTTAGTAGCATTATTGAGATCCAGGTTGGCGATAGTAACTTTATGGAGGTGTACCAAGTTGGAGCTGTGCTATCAGCTGTTATAGTTACGCAAATAGGTGATAATAATGATGGTTTAATTTCTCAATTCAATACATTGGGTAGTACCATTAATGTCAATGAAGTGGGTGATAGCAATAATGTCTCTATGCTGCAGAGAAATAGTGCTAATAATTCAATTAGCGCAACTCAAATAGGCAGCTCTAATAACGGTTCAGCTACTCAAGAAAACAGTCTGGGGGATTCAGCCTTTAGTCTACAGGTTGGGTCGGCGCTGAATTTCGCAATTGATCAGATTGGTGGTGCGGGAAATCAAGCTGTCATTTTTCAGTCAGGTAATGCCTTAGATGGTGGGATTTCACAAATCTCTGCTTTTGATTCCTATTCATTTATTTATCAGAACAACAATAATAATATATTTGAAAATAGGCAGGAGAATGTGGGGAATACCAGTATTGGTATTCAGGATGGAACAAGTTTAGAGGGGGTTCAAGAACAGATAGGTAACTTTAGTAGCGGATTTATTCAGCAATTCGGTGGGCTAAATTTTGCTGAGTTAGCTCAGAGTGGAGATTTTAGTTCTTCAGAGATCCTGCAGTTTAGCGGTCTGTTGAATACTGCACTCGTTGTACAACTAGAGGCTTTTAACACTGCCATTGCGGCGCAAACAGGAGATACCAATCAGACGACACTAAGTCAAACGACAGTAGGAAATTTTGCCACCTCTGCTCAGTTTGGTGACAACAATACGGTCCTGGGGCTTCAGTAATACTTGGGAGTCTTTTGGTTGTTCTTCTGCTAAACAATCTCCCAGAGAAATTCTGGGAGATTGATGGCCTCTGTTTTGTGTGCTGGATTAATCATCTTAAAGGAGTATTAGATGACTAAGTACAGACCTCTCGGTGTGGGTGTCACTTTACTACTCGTTGGAAGCGTAGCTATTGCGACTGATAATACCTACGAACTTATTCAAATCGGTAATGGTAATACCGCATCGGCTGATCAGAGTGATTCCGCAGTAGTTGGTAGTACCATTATTCAAGTACAAATTGGTAATAACAATGATGCTATGGCAACACAAGAGGGAGTAACGGTCTCTAGCTCGATTGTTCAGTATCAGACAGGCGATACAAACGAAACAGATGCTGCGCAAGAAGGAACTGTTTTTACTAGCTCTATAATTAATCAAGTTGGAGTTAACAACTTTGGATCTTCGCTTCAGTTTAATGCAGAGGGGACGTCAAGTTCAATTTTGCAGGTTGGATCTGGCAACCTGGCGATGGTAGATCACCGTAATAGTGTTAATGATTATGCGAGAGTGGATCAGGTGGGCATCAATAATGATGGCTCTACGTCGCAGAGAGATGGCTTCGGCAATACTGGTGTTATGATCCAGGTTGGGGAAAATCTAACTTACCTGATCAATCAATTTATGGGGTCAGAGAATACCGCCGTAGGTTTTCAGTTAGGTAATCTTCTTAACTTAGCTATCGAGCAAAACTCAGCCTCAGCTTCAAATTCTATTGTGATGCAAGTAGGTGGAAACAACAATTTTGCTCAATCCTCACAAGAGAATGTGGGGCATGACAGTTTTATACTCCAGAACGGCACTAGTCTTGAGGCTGTGCATGATCAGGTTGGTGATTTTAATACTGCATATACAGAGCAGTTTGGTGGAATTAATACTGCCGAAACCGCGCAGAGCGCAGGATTTAATACAGCTGAGACACTTCAATTTAGCGGCTTGCTAAATGAGTCCTTAATTGTACAGTTGGATGTGCTTAATTCAGCCGTCGCCATCCAAACGGGAGCTAGTAATTCTACACGTCTTAGCCAGACTACTGCTGGAAATTTTTCTACTTCTATGCAGTTCGGTGATAACAACACGGTATTAGGACTTCAGTAATTAATATTGTCAGATGAAAGGGAGTATTCGGCAATGAAGTATAGTTCTCTCGTGATAGGCGCTCTACTTTCTATTTCCTGTACCGTGGGAATTGCGGATGATAATACCTATCAGCTCATCCAAATTGGGGAGGGTAATACTGCAGAAGCTGATCAAAGTGATCCCGGCGTAAATGGAAGCACTATTATTCAGCTGCAAATTGGTACCAATAATGAAGTCTCGGCGACTCAGGCTTCGTTTACCGAATTTAGCACTATTATCCAGCGGCAGGTCGGTAGTAATTTGTCCGCTAGTTCAGAGCAACTAGGGACAACAGTTTCTTCAACCTCTATACAGTATCAGTTTGGCTCTGGGAATACAGCTTCTACACTTCAGGTTAGTGCCCAAGATGACTCTGCTTTTATTTTACAGGGCGGAGGAGTGCTACTCGATGCGACGATTATTCAGACCAGTAGTGCTGACAGTTTGGCTGTTATTAACCAGTTAGGTGCTGGTAGTAGTGCTTCAGTTAATCAGAGCGATAGTCTTGGAAATAAGGGAATTATTTTTCAGGTAGGTGAAAATTTAGGGTTCGATATAGGTCAAAGCTCTGCGATAAATAATATTGGTGCTGGGGTTCAGGTTGGGAATTCTATGGATTTGGAGATTACGCAAGATTCTGCTGTGGCCTCTAATTCTTTTGCGCTTCAGGTTGGAAATAATAACTTTGTAGAATCCACTCAAGAAAACTTAGGGCATGATAGTTATATTTTTCAGGATGGTACCAGCCTTGAAGTGATCCATGAGCAGATTGGCGCTTTTAATACGGCTCTAACTGAACAGCGCGGCGGGCTTAATACTGCGGAAACTGTGCAAAGCAATGAGTTTAATTTTGGAGAAACATTACAGTTAAGTGGTCTGCTTAATGATTCCTTGATAGTACAGCTACAGAGTTTTAATACCGCAGTGGCTATACAGGATGGCGATACCAATCAGTTGCGATTGAGTCAGACAACCGTTAATAACCTGGCCACTGCGGCTCAATTTGGGGATAATAATACAATACTTGGTTTGCAGTAGGTTTTACACTCCATCTAGGTGGAGCGGTAACCATTATTCCTTTGTATAAATTTTTAGTAGTGATTCCAATAAATCAAATCAGCCAATCAATGTGTCAATGACTGCCGAGGGGTATTCAATGGCGCATTGGCTGGTTGAGATTTTTGAAGAACTCTGAACCTCAGAGTTCTCCAATCTAACATTAGTGATAAAAGAAGTTTTGTGTGTCGAGAAGGTTTTAAAGCGTTAAAAAACCTATTTGATAATGAGTAGTTTCAAGAATAAACCGCAGGTGAATTGCCTGGTCAGTGCAAACCTGGTTACGTTCTGTGGGTAAGTGCGATCATTGTGGAGCTAATTCGTACTGTCGGTGATTATCTAAGGCACTTCACTGTTCACTAAAGTCCTTGCAGCCTTTAAGGGCTGAAAATAGTAGCTGTCTTATGGTATGTCTTTACCTACAAAAGCATCACCGACCGCCTTAGTCTAATGTAGTAACAGACCATGCTTTCGAATCTTTCTTAATTTTGATATTTCGATCACTTAGTTGTCACCACTTTATGCTAGTGTTCGCCATAATTCACTGGGGTATTTAAAGACGTAGTTATGGAGAGAAATGAGCCCGATGGCACTCCAAATCCGTCATTGACTGACAATGCCCGGTTCAGCGAACACCATTCGGCTGACTATTACATTGACGAAACTCCCGTTTGGTGTGATGGAACCTCGATTCCGCAGAATATTTTTACGCCAATGCAGTGGCGAATTTGGTGGCTTGCGACAGCTGGTAAATTTTTCGAGGGAATGATCGTCTTCATGACTGGGGTATCCCACACTTTAATTGCTAAAGAATTTGGTTTGACCGCCTTTAGTATGGGCTTTGTGACATCGGCGACATTGTTTGGAATTCTGGTTGGAGCGATAACCCTGGGAGGGCTCAGCGATCATTATGGCCGGCGGAAAATGTTCATCGCTGAGATGATCATGTTTATCTTTTTCCTGGTGATATTGACCTTCGCAGATTCTTATCTCGTGATTGTTATTTCATTATTTGGTCTGGGATTGGCGCTTGGATGTGATTATCCCACAGCTCACATGATGATCTCTGAAAGTATGCCATCGGGGATGCGGGGCAGGCTAGTTCTCGGAGCCTTTAGTTTTCAGGCTGTTGGAATTTTGGTGGGTACAGGTCTCGCATTTTTGGTCCTCTCTTGGTATCCCTCCCTGGAAGCTTGGCGGTATATGTATGCTGCGGCGATTGTTCCAGCGATTTTGATCACGATTGGTCGTTTCTATATTCCAGAGAGTGCGATGTGGCTTCTGGCTAAAGGTCGCATGCCTGAGGCGGAGAAGTCTATCAGCCAACTGTTGAAAAGAGATCCGCCATACCCGTCCAGATTCTTGTTGAAGAATGTTGCCACAGCGGAGACGAATGAGAAAAAGATAGGTGAACTATCGAGTGTTAAGTATTTACTTCAGGATAAGAATTCTCGAAAAGCAATCAAGCTCTCTTCTATTCCCTGGTTTTTGCAGGATTTGGGAACCTATGGCGTTGGTATCTTCACGCCAGTAATTTTAGCAAATGTGTTTGGATATGCGTCACCCCATGCACGCTCCATTTCGGAATTAATCCATAACAAAGTCGAGGCGGCGAAAGGGGCAGCATTAATCGATGTAATGCTGGTAGTTGGCGTTATTCTAGCAATTATATTTGTGGATAGGGTGGGGCGTATCCGATTGCAAGTTCTTGGCTTCCTTGGTTGTGCACTCGGCCTTCTTATTGCCGCCTATGGAGAGTCTTTAAACACTAGCCAGCAGTTACCATTCATTTTCGGGGGGCTTATGTTGTTCAACTTGATGAATAATCTGGGGCCAAATTCTCAGACTTATCTAATCGCTGGGGAGGTATTCCCGACCCGCTATCGTGGTGCTGGTGCGGGATTGGCCGCATCTATCTCAAAGTTCGGGGGTGTTGCAATCGCATTTTTTTTTCCAATTTTACTTAGCGACATTGGCGCAAGTATGTTGCTTAGTGCACTAGCGGTGACTTCCTTGATTGGCGCAATGATAACCTGGAAGTACCGGATAGAAATGACGGGGAAGTCACTTGATGACGTTGGCTAATCATTAAAAAAACCGTGGAGTTTCTCGTCAAGTACTTCACATCCGAATGTACAGATACATCTGCATGTTATTGATAATGGCAAGCCCATATTTTTTCTAAAGTCTAATTGCAGCTGGAATGGTTTCTGAGAGGCGTTCGAGTGACTATAAGTTTAATTGTCAACTATGGCTAAAATATAAGCCGGCCAATATATAGTTAACTTACTGGTCAGTAACTATAAGGCGCTCCGCTGTCAATTTGACCAGACCTATCTTGAATGTTTAAAAAAGTTTTATTTTTAGGATTTTTGATTTTGTAATTTTTGGTGTATGGGGAATAGGTGGGGGGTAAATAAGTTCTTTAGCTTGCGTTCTTTATTGTTTTAAAGATTGGAATTGGTTTTCTTTATGTGCTTTATTCCTTTCAATTTAATTGTAAATAAAAAGCCCCGGCGTACCGGGGCTTTTTATTTCTTCTTTTAGTTATGGTTGGCCCACAGCTTTTGAGCAGGCCAGGTAAACATCCAGTTGGTTGTTTATAAAGCTCAAGCCGCTCAAAGATAGCCTGACCTGATCAAAGTCACTATTGGTGGTGACTAATAGCAGGCGGTGATTGCGTGCACCATTGACTTTAAATGGGGCCAGACGATATCCGCTGGTGGACTCTCCAGTAGCTACTCCATCCAAGTATGTACTGATTGTGATGGTGTTGAGGTAGATGATATCCAGCAGTGGTGTGGTGTGCTCTACCAGGAAACCGACCACATGGCGTCCCTCTTTAACCGAGTGGTGGTTGATTTGAATATGGGTAGAGCCGCCCGCACCGCTGACAACTTCCATTCTGGCTGCATCAGATAGGACGCCGTTAAATACCCTTTCTACTGCAGTAATAGAACATCCATCACAGGGCTGTTCAATTCCGTAAGTCAGGTCTGCATCTACACCGTTAACGATCTCCAAGTCTTCAAACGCTGCACAGGACAGGCCTGATTCGAGGTCGCAGGCGTCGCCGATACCATCGTTATCAGAGTCCTCCTGGTTGGGATTGGGAGTCTGGGGACAGTTATCGAGATCGTTTTCTACCTCGTCCCCATCCAGGTCTGCATCGCAAACATCTCCCACTCCATCACCATCAGTATCGGTTTGGTTTGGATTTGGAATCGCCGGGCAGTTATCGACAGTATCATCAAGACCGTCATCGTCGCGGTCGTTATCGCAGACGTCTCCGGCACCGTCGTTATCGCCGTCTTCTTGCCCTGGATTCGGAATCATTGGGCAGTTGTCGACGTCATCATTAACGCCGTCACCATCCAGGTCTTCGTCACAGGCATCCCCAATACCGTCACCGTCAGTATCAGTTTGGTCGTTTGGCGTTAGTGGACAGTTGTCATCGGTGTTGTCTATGCCATCGCCATCGGCATCACTATCGCACTCATCGCCGACACCGTCGCCATCCGTGTCCGTTTGATTCGGATTGGGAATGGCTGGGCAATTGTCTTCACCATCGTCGTGGCCATCATTGTCGGTATCACTGTCATCGTCACAAACATCACCGATGCCGTCACCGTCCTGATCGGCTTGATCATCATTTGGAATAGCCGGGCAGTTGTCGGAAGTGTCCGGGACTGTGTCACCATCCCGGTCGCTGTCACAGACATCACCAACACCATCCTGATCGATATCCGACTGATCGCTGTTGGCAGTATCCGGGCAGTTATCGTTAGCGTTATCTACGCCGTCGTTATCGTTGTCGCCGTCGCAGGCATCGCCGATTCCGTCGTTGTCACTGTCTTCCTGTAGTGTATTGCTGACATAGGGGCAGTTATCGTCGTCATTGAAGATACCATCGCCATCGAGGTCTGGATCGCAGGCATCACCGACTGAATCCCCGTCGGTATCTGTTTGATCACTATTGGATGCCGTGGGGCAGTTATCGGCTGTGTCATCGACGCCGTCGTTGTCGTCGTCGCTATCACAGATATCGCCGCTGCCATCCCCGTCAGTATCGAGTTGGTCTGAGTTGGGTATTGATGGGCAATTGTCGGCATCGTTATCGGTGCCGTCTCCATCCAGGTCTTCGTCGCAGGCATCCCCGACACCATCTCCATCCTGATCGATTTGATCGGTGTTGGGGACGAGTACACAGTTGTCGACGCTGTCAGGTACCTGATCGCCGTCGACATCGGTGTTGTCATCGCAGGCATCTCCGTAACCGTCACCATCTGTATCTGTTTGATCTGCGTTGGGTACCAGCGGGCAGTTGTCATTTTCATTTTCAACGCCGTCATCATCGCGATCGCTGTCGCAGGCATCGCCAGTGCCGTCGCCGTCGGTATCGGTTTGATCATCGTTGGCAACGGCCGGACAGTTGTCATTACTATCGTCTATACCATCGCCGTCATCGTCGCTGTCACAGCTATCGCCTTGCCCATCACCATCGATATCGCTTTGGTCTGAATTGGCGGTAGCAGGGCAGTTGTCATCGTCGTTATCAATACCGTCACCATCCTGGTCGCTATCACAGGCATCACCGACACCGTCTTCGTCGATATCACTTTGGTCGGTATTGCTATGGCTGGGGCAGTTGTCGTCCTCATCATCGACAGAGTCATTGTCGTCGTCGCTGTCACAGGCGTCGCCAATGCCATCTCCGTCGTTATCGTCTTGGCTCGGATTGTGGGTCGATGGGCAGTTGTCATCTTCGTTATCGATGCCGTCACTGTCCGCATCGTCATCACAGGCATCACCTATTCCATCGCCATCCTGGTCGGTTTGTGAGGAGTTGGCTGCGGTTGGGCAGTTGTCGTCTTGATCGTCTACGCCATCACCGTCGTCATCGCTGTCACAGGCATCGCCAATGCCGTCTCCGTCAAGGTCGGCTTGGTCTGGGTTGGATACGGCTGGGCAGTTATCCTGGCCATCGTCGTGGCCGTCATTATCAGTATCGCTATCTTCGTCACAGGCGTCGCCGATACCGTCATTGTCCTGATCAGATTGGTCTGGGTTGGCTACGTCCGGACAGTTATCCAAGCTGTCGGTGTAATTGTCCCCGTCGCGGTCGTTGTCGCACACATCCCCGACGCCGTCGCCATCGATATCACCCTGCTCACTATTTGAATCAGCAGGGCAGTTGTCAGAATCGTTGGGGACGTTGTCGCCATCCAGGTCGCTGTCACAGGCATTGCCTATGCCGTCGCTATCACTGTCGGCTTGGTCCGAATTCGGGGTTTGTGGGCAGTTGTCTGAAGTGTCTGGGTGGGAGTCGCCATCGTCATCAGTATCACAGGCATCACCGCTGCCGTCGCTATCTAAATCATCCTGGTCTGAATTACTAACACTCGGACAATTGTCATTATCATCATCGATACCGTCACCATCTGAGTCTGTGACGCCAGGGGGCGGGAGCAAGTCATCTGCGGCATCGCCCCGGCCTCCATCAGAACCGCAGGCACTTAAAAGCACCAATGAAAATAGTATCGCAATAAGCGAAGGTAGACGCATGGTCATAATCTCCCGAACAAAATCCATTTTTGTTATCTGTCGGACAAGCGCAGTAGGCCTATAAAAAATACGCCTGCAATAAATCATTTATGCTGACGCACATGGACTCCGGCTAATTTTTAGATAGATGTCATTATTTTGGTTGTGCATATTTCTAATACTAAAGTTATGGCGCACAACCGTTTATGAGTGTGGTAACTATGCGTTCTTTCTCACTAAAAGTGTGATGAATGGCGAAATTTTGGCGGGATAATTTATGGGTGATAAAGCGTGTAATTAGTGAAGACAAATTTACGCCATAAAATATAATGGAATAGATAATTTGACAGCTTGATTTGCTGTTGCTCTTGACTCTTTCTAAAGTGGAATCTGATTCTGGGTCTGATTAAGCCGCTACTAAGATGGGGAATTACCCCGCCATTTCAAGTTGATTATAAATCTTGCAGGCAGGTATTTAGATCGAAGTATATTGGCTAAGGCTTCTTTAATAACACTCTTTGAAATCGCCTGGTGTAAATCAGGTGAGCCAAGGGCATCGACATCACCTGGGTTTATAGGCTGTGAACTTTCTATTTAAGATTTAAGGACCCTCTGATCAACGAGGCATTTTTCCAGAATTAAGCTGAGCTGCTTGAAAAATTCACTTTATTACGCACAAATGTGTAATTTTCGCGTAATAGTCCCCTAATTTTCATCTGAAACCCTCAATAGGCGGGTTTCAGGCGAACCACCCCTAGGCAGCCAAGTATTTTCTCCCTATTAATAAGTTGGTAAAGCCTGCCAGTAAGCACAGCCTCTCAGTATTCTTTAGCAGTCCCCGATAGCGGACCTTGTCATAACCAAATACCCGTTTGATGTAGCGGAAGGGGTGCTCGACCTTCGCTCTTATCTGCGCCTTGATCTTTTCCGCTTTACGAAGTGCATCACGCCCTGGAAGAGTTTTTAGCTTGCTCGGCTTCATTGCTATATACCAATCCGCCTTCCGCTCTTTCAACTCTTCACGTTTCTCCGCACCAATGTACCCAGAGTCTCCCCAGACTCTTTTCTCCTCCCCGTGGAGAACTCGCTCTGTAGTTGTGACATCATGCGAATTCGCTGCTGTTGTATCTATGCTATGTATTACTCCGAGCACATCATCAACCCCGATATGCATTTTCATCCCAAAATGCCACTGATTGCCTTTCTTTGTTTGATGCATTTCCGGATCACGTTCTTTCTTTTCATTCTTAGTTGAAGTTGGCGCAGAGATAATAGTGGCATCTACAATCGTGCCTTCACGCAGCACCATGCCATTCTCAGCAAGATGTTTGTTGATTTCATCAAAAAGAGCTGCACCTAGCTGATTGAGCTCCAGTAAGTGGCGAAAGTTAAGAATCGTTGTTTCATCGGGAATTGGGTTACTCAAAGTCAATCCAGCAAAACTACGCATGGATTCAATTTCATACAGTGCATCTTCCATAGCGGGATCACTGAGATTGTAAAATAGTTGCATGCAATGAATACGAAGCATGACACTCAATGGATATGGCTGTCGGCCAAGTTTGCCTTGTGGGTAACAAGGAGTGATCTGAGCTTCTAGTCGCTGCCATGGGATGAGGGTTTCCATTTGAGAAAGAAACTTCTCTCGGCGAGTTATACGGCGCTTTAGCTTATATTCTGCTTCGGCAAAGGTGACTTGGTGCATGATTCATCGTAGTCTTGATGGGTAGGTGAATATTACCAAATTGACTCAGAATTATTCAGAGGTTCCTTAACTTCATTTCCATAAGTGATGGTTGGAAGCCAACTTTTTCATAGGCTTTTATCGCTGAGCTATTTTGAGAGTAAACATCAAGGTAGAAATCTTGAACTCCATTCTGTTTACCCCATGCAATTAATTTTTCTACTAGCTTTGAGTTAATGCCCTTTCCTCGGTGCGCTGGTGATACATACATAAATCCCAGATAAGCATGCCGCTCATGATCAAGAGATATTTTTGAGCTTCGAATCTGGGCATATCCCGTTCCAATAACCTCACCTTCGATTTCAACTACCAGAAGATATGAGTCATCAGATAGTATCAACTTTTCCATATCATAATAGAATGCTGATTCAGCTTTAATGGATGAATTGTATGGCCTTTCGGCTTCGATAAGACACTGTTCCAGCTTAAGTAAATCAGGAAGGTCTTCTATAAGTGCTTTTCTAAAATTCAACATCTTAATTTTCAGTGGTGGTAGGTTTGGTAGTGAAAACTGCTCCAACTCTACAAAGGCCTGTATCTGACTTTGGTGCGGGCTAACAAAGCTAGACAAATTTCTATTGAGTGGCGGTCAATTCATACTTGTATCTGGCCTCTACTGCAGGCCGTGATCTGTGTGATTGCGTGAGGATAGCAGATTGTAAGTCTTGAAGCAGCTTTTCTGATTCAAGCTTTGTTTGTTTAGGAAATTAGCCCAACGGTCCTTTCAATTGCCCAATACCCACTGACTACTCCAACTGGATAAATAGCGTATTTTGATTGTGTTAGAAAGTGTTGATACAAAATTGAGATCTTCCGGTTCGAGAATATCCACTGAACTGTAGATGATAAGAAAATCAAAACCAAGACAAATAATATCTGCCCCAGTTCTACACCTATATTAAAGCTAAATAATGCGGTGATTTTACTGCTGTGAGGAAGGCCTAATTCCGCTAGCGCACTGGCAAAACCAAATCCGTGAAGTAATCCAAAGCCACTGGCAACAATCGCAGGGTAGCGTCGGGTTAAACTCGTTTTACTCTGTCCATTATGCGCGTATACAATTTCTGCGGCTAACAGCATAATACTCAATGGGATCAACACTTCAACAACATCTACTCTTATGGTGAATAAGTTTAAACTTGCGAGCCCCAGGGTGAGGGAGTGGCCTAACGTAAATCCGCTAATCGCTATTAAAGTGCTTCTAAAGTTTCTGGCGATAAAGACTAAACATAATACGAACAGTAAGTGATCATAGCCCTCTAATATATGTAAGAAACCTGCTTCAATATATTGT
This sequence comes from Microbulbifer maximicatervae (SeqCode), assembly GCF_052467225.1. Taxonomy (NCBI): domain Bacteria; kingdom Pseudomonadati; phylum Pseudomonadota; class Gammaproteobacteria; order Cellvibrionales; family Microbulbiferaceae; genus Microbulbifer; species Microbulbifer maximicatervae (SeqCode). Next base: position 2,000,691 of record NZ_CP174303.1, read on the forward strand.
TTGACACAATCCCAAATAGTTAGTCTGGAAGGTAAGTTAATCTCTAAGACCTTGGGGCCATTAAAGAGATTAATAGTGTCACCGTCTGATTTTTCAAAATGAATTAAGCTTGATAAGGCTGGATTGGCAATGGGGTATGTGATTTTTATTGTTAGGGGGTTATATGGTCTTGTAAAATTGTTTGGGTGGGGGTTCCTGCATAGGTAACTCTTCACGTTGGGTCCGGCAGGCCCTGTTATTTCTGGTTGTATTTGGCAGAATTCGCCCTTTAAGTGTATCTCAGGTTCAGTGCCTGGCTGCATGATAGGCGGGATTTTCCATCGAAGGACATATCTGCTTTCCGTGACTTCTTTTAACTCAATGTATATCGGTCTTCCGTCATGAGCGAAACTAAAATTGCTAGTTGTTGTAAGTAACAATAAGAATAGAATGGCTTTGATGATCTTGTAGGGATTTTTAGTTGACATAGGTGATATCCACAGGTACATATGGTATCGAGGCATCCCTCTCTATTCTGTAGCCTGCCAACAGCTCTTGTATCCTAAGTTGTCTGTTTTCCTCCATTTTATTTCGTCGATAATCTTCAAGGACTAAGGGGGAGGCTTCTCTAAAGCTGGGTAGACGGCTTGTTTTGTTTTCACTAACCAAAATTAGATGTAGACCATACGGAGATTCAAATGGACCGGACCAGGTATTCAATGGTAGTTGAAAGATACTTTCTGCCAAATTATCTCAGAAATGGCTGGCTACTAGATGGAGAGTACGATCTACATAATTCCGATGAAAGATAAATCTGTCTCCGTAGAGGGCGGATTCCTCGAATGGAACAGACTGCTTTATTAAGTGGTTCAAGCTCTGCTTAACAGTCTTCTCTAATTTTTCTTTAGAGTGACGTCTAAAATCAAAGAAAACATGAGTGAAGGTAATAGATGCTTCAATTCGATATTTTTCGCGATGAAGCTGGAAGTAGTTTTCCAGGTCTTCTTCACTAATATCAGTGTTACTGGAAAAGCCACCATTTACATAGTCCAGCTTTTGAATAAGGCGTCGTCGTATAATCTGATCATGCTTCTGCAGGCCTAGATTAAGGGCTTCACGGTAAAGTACTTCTTCTTTAATGTAATCATTAATCAGGTTGGACTTCTCTGGCTGAGTCAAGCCCTCCCAATAACGCCGTGCAAAACTCTGGTTAAATGTTTTTTTCTGGAATTGGAGGTGCTCAATTAGTATGTCCTCGCTGATAAGCAAGGTATCTTCATAGTTGGTTCCATTCTCCTCTATTAACAACTCTGCGACAACGAATAGCACTAAAGCGATAATAGAAAAGTGTACCAAAGGCTCCCTTTTCAGAATCTCTAATTTCCGCTGCATGAAGCTTCCTCCATTGAAACCTACAGAGAGTATTGATATCAGTATGCAAGCTACTTTTATAGATATGCTATTTGCTTGCTGTAGCGTCGAGGTATCCTATCGGTATCAGGGGGTATACCAAATTGGGGATGTATAAGCGCGCTCCTGGATAACAGCGGGTCCTTCAGCGGGTATCTGAATATTTCCGTTGTTAATTTCTTTTACGGCCACTGCATCGTAAAGTGAATGGCGAGGAGTAGGGATTTGTAATACCCGAACATAGTAAAATGCTCTTTCGTTCACATTAAAGCTTGGATCCTGCCACAAGGTCGATAACTCAATAGAACCAATATTGTTAGTGTATTGCCCCGTTTCTCGACTCACGGTATCACCCACTGGCTTCAATTGACCTTGGTTATCAAGAGTGCGGTCCCCAGACCAAGCAACATTAATTACTTTCTCATGACTTTTTCCCGCTGCGTCCAACCAAGATTTAACCACCTGAATTCGATCCAGGTTCGCCCCTTTAGGATCTTTTGTCGCGCGTATAAGTAGCTGAATTGGTTGGTCAGTTCCTTGTGGTTTGACTAAATCACCCCCCATAGGTACTCCATGGGAATAACCTAGTTCAGCAATATTTTCAGCATCTATAGCGTGCTTAGGAAAATTCCAGCCTGCAAAGACGCGCACCTGAATTCGAGGGCCTGTAGTGGCGTATACCTCACGACGTTTAAATGCAGCGAAAAGGCTTTCTCTGGTATTTTCTTCTGCCCAAGCGGCGGCGAGTCCAGAAGCGGACATGTTCCAACCTGTAGCCTTGGTTCCGCCAATGACAGTGTTAGTTCGCTTGCTGCTTGGTACTGAGTCGTGGGCAAACTTGCCCCAAAAGTTGTTCTCCTCCGCAGTTGACATACCCGTATGTGAATCTGTCGACCCTATGAACCCCAGCTTATAAGGGTTTACACCAATTTTTTTCTGTATTTCCAGCCCAGAGCGCAAGGCGGATCGGACGAAGTCACCTCTAGCGACACGGTACGACTCCGGGTCAGCTTGTAGGTAGAATGGATAATTCTCAAAGTCTGCGAAAGGATCGTCCGGGGAAAGCGTTGAATGGGTTTCTGAGTCTCCCTTAATTTGTGTTATTTCAACCAGGGGCTCCCAGCGCATGCGTGTACGTGCATACTGGGTATCAATTGGCTCACCACGCAGAGTGGTTTCTGCAAACATATAGCCTTTGGATACATTGGAGTTGTGGGGAATCGCAATGAATTCACTGCCAGTTCGTTTAGATGTCTCATCTAACCAGTACCACAAATCTTCTGGGTACTGGCTCTGATCAGCCCCAAAAGGAAGGTACTGCTTAGCTTTATCCGCCCCATCAGGGGAGACTACCACCCGGTGTAAGTTGGCCCCGGTTGGTGTTGAGCTCCATTCCCAGCCAATAAAACTGGTAAAAGTGCCCGGGTTATTATGGCGCTCTGCGGCATCGACTATTGCGCTCCATGCGCTTGTCCGGGTCTTATCCAGATCTCCAAGAACGGGCTCAGGGGGCGTGTTAGCTGGGTCCTGGACAGGGTCAGCGGGAGCTACTGTGTCGAGAGCCTTAGCGGGCAGTAACTCATTGAAAATATCCATACCTTCATTCATAGATACTTTATATCGGATATGCTGCTTGGCAAACCAGCGCATCATCGACTGGTATAAGGACATATCGCTGTCTAGCTCATCTGTCTTATTCACCACTGCCCTCATAACACCCAGCCCTTCAGCGTGATCTGAAACCACGAGAAAATCCAACGGGGTGTCTATACGTACTTTTGCATGAGTGTAGGGGTGAATAACCGGTTGTCCCTTGGCCCACCGATAAGCGGTGTCCGGAGTTGCCGAATAATTTTGGCTTAAAAAGGCATCGAATGAGTAGGAGGTATGAAGGTGCATATCTCCCCAGAAAACCTGAGTGGGCTCACTAGCTGCAACACCAAGGTGAGTGATGGATAATGTAAGCCCTACCAGACGTGCTATTCTTTTTATGGGATTTTTCATATTTCCAATTGCCAGCGTCGGCTGGCTATCTTTTAGGTGACTAGATCCTCTTAACATATCAGGATCGTTAGGATAATCTTGGTAAATAAGGAAGTGATTGATTAGATGCTAATCATTTGGCTTTTAGGTTTCTTTGCAAATAAAGCCAATCTCTTGACCAATTAGGACACACTTGTAGATGGCTGAGTATGGACACACGACCATTGCAACTTGGGTATTACCTATTATTGAGGCCCTAAAACCATTCTGTTCCACCCAAGAAATTTTGCAGCGTGCAGAAATTGACCCTAAATGCATAGTGGATGCAAACCAGAGAATTCCTTTAGAGAATATGAAAAAACTATGGGGGCTCGCTGAATCCATATCAGGTGATGATTGTATCGGCCTGCAAGTCACTAAGTATGTTAATCATACAAATCTTCACGCTCTAAGCTATGCCCACTTGGCCAGTAGCTCCATCAGGGAGAGCTTACTGAGGTCTGCTCGATTCTCAGAAGTGGTTACCACCGCTATGCGAATCAATGTTCATGATGAACAGAAACAAGTAGTAGTCTCCTGGGAAAAAGTTGATAATTTTTCATATGATCCAAGTATTCATGCTATAGATGCCTTTATGGCTTTGCTAATAAAGTCCATCAGAAAGATATGCCCCGATGTGTATCATCATTTGATTTCTATTAATCTGGAGAGGTCCAGACCTGCCACCCTTGAGCGGCATCAATTGATGTATAAGTGCCCAATTAACTTTTCGGCAGACATTTGTGAGATTAGATTTAAACAAGAGTTTGTTGATCGAAAGCTCTCTTCGGGAAACGATGAGCTGGTCAGGGTCAACGAGCAAGCCCTGATTGGTTACTTGGAGCGTTTGCAGAAGAATGACATAGTTAGCATGACCAGTAGAGTGCTTATTGATCTGATGTCTTCAGGTAATTTTTCACAAGAGGTCGTGGCCAAGGAGCTTGGGATTAGTTGCCGTGGTTTGCATAGAAAACTAAAAGAAAGAGGCTCCAGTTATCAGACTGTGCTAGATGAAATACGCCAGCATCAGGCTGTGCAGTATCTTAAGCAAAGTGATACCCCGATCACGTCAATAGCCTACAAATTAGGATTCGGTGATACCAGTAGTTTTTCCAGAAGCTTTAAAAAATGGACTGGGCAATCTCCGCGAGAGTTTCGGGGTAAGCATAGTAGAGATACCTCAACAGAAATCTGTATAGATTAAGAGCGATTTAATATCACAACATGTGAGAATGCCCGGCAGCGCCGACTCATATTGTCGAGTTCCTCATCATCAAATTGAAACCTCTCTATAATTGTTGCGACCCACCAGTTATAGGGGCTCTTATTTCTGTCAGGAATTCTCTCGCTACCCATTAATTCCCCCCGCTTGCGGTCAAGTAAAATAGGAATAAAGCTGCAGCGAAATATAGGGGGACACGAATAATGCCTGCAATTCTATTTGGGCCCCACTCATCTTTGGCTATGGCTGTCTTGAACTCATTTAGAGTGAAATAACAAAATGCGCAGCCAAGTAAAAAGGAGCCTGCCCGAGTATTGAAAATGGACAGATTTAGCATCTCAGGATTCAAAAACCGGATGGCCAGCAAACCAAGCATTGCCAGTAGGGTGGTGAGGATAATAAATTCATTAATTCCAAATGCCTTCTTGCTCATAAAATACGATATTCCAATTAGTGCGGGCTAACAACTAAGGCAACTTGCCAGTGATGGGCTCTTTTTTTGGGGGGGTGCTGGTTTGTTGAGCAGGTGCATGTCCTTGCAACGTTGTTTTCACCCGAATTTGATGTTGAAGCCCCGCCGCGAAGGGATAGGTAGGGCCCACCTTTGGAACCCTCAGTTCGTCTGTTTTCTGATCAAAAGATATGCACATAAAGACTACTTGATTTGCACATCGTTACCCAACTGTATGTTCAAATTCCATATAATACTTGAATTCAAGTGTATTACCACTGGGATCTTTTATAAGAAACTTACCTGACTCATCCTCACCGCCTTCGTTTTTTATAAGGCTATTTGCTACAAACTCTACATCATTTGATTTACAAACTTCTAATACGGACAGCCACTCCTCTTTACTTAGAATTGGCCCAAAATGGTCAATTTTGTAGGACGGTATTTTGTCGGAAGCTTGATGAATAGTAATTTGATGGCCATAAAATAAAATGTCGAACCAGGTTGGGTTGTCACGACCTATAGCGCAACCCAAAATGTCCAAATAAAAGCGCTTCGCTTCCTCTTTATCGGGAACCACGAAAGAGAGATGGAATGGATTTAGCATAAGTTTCACCTTGTTGTTCGTAAGCTTGGGTAAGTCTTAGGTATGGCGTCTCTATAACCATACTTAAATGGGATAGCGTATTGGCATCTACGTAAAATTGATAGTGTACGGAGGTCATGTTGGCAATTTAGGCATGATTAGCAGGTTCGATACACGTATATTACGATTGGGCTTCACTTTCTGATATACACTACGAACATTTAGAATTTATAGTTTCACTCTATGAGTGAAGTGAATTCTTAGGGGTTGTCGCATCAAAAAGTCCAATCTCTAAAGGGTTATAAAATAATGCCATTACTATTCCTAATAGGATGGTTACCTAAAATACTCTGCAATATATTAAAAATATCTAAGCAATTTTGGCTGTAAGCAGAAGGGGGCTTGTGGTAAGTAGCAGTATTGAAGATCTATTCTCCTGAGTTCTTTCGAGTGAGCTTAATAAAAGCACCAGGATAAATGGTTTGTTTTGTGAATAACTCAGATTATTCAAAGCATAAAGTTAAAAAATATAGGCACAAAAATAATCTTATTGGATTTTATTAAGTTTGTTTTAGTGTCAAAGCTGCGTAAAATCAATGGATACTTATTGGTATTTTGGTCCGCCTTTTAAAATGCCAACTACCAAAGAAGTTTAACCAAGTCAATAACTTCCTAAAAATCAGCCCCTCAAAGGAGGGCGGTATTGTGACGTAAAAGCAAGTAAAAGGCGCTGACCCGAGGTGGTGCAACACCAGGGGCCAGCTAACCAAATTGATACACACACTATCAAAATGGCTATATGGATCATACGCTAGAAACACGCTCGTCTTCAATAAACTGGAGTATATTGAGCAGTTTGGAGAGGTTCTCCAAGCTCTGGGAGCGTAGTGCCCGCCTTTTCTTCTTCTATGCCTACCGTTCTCGTGCACCCCCTCATATTTCCTCAAAAAGTTACTTACAAAGCCTTCCATTAGGGGTGGTCTACAAATGGTTTGAGTCTTAGAGGAAACAAAATGTTGATCTTAAAGCGCCGGACGGGTCAAAACTTAAGGATTGGAGCAAATGTCTCAATTACCGTACTGGAAGTTAAAGGTAATCAAGTGAAGATAGGCATACTTGCTCCCAAATCCCTGCCTGTTCACCGTGAAGAAATATATATACGTGTACAAAAGGAGCGGGCACTTGGAAGAGGAGATCGTTGATAGCCCCGCTGTTGCTACGGATGTCCCAAAGCATCCGTGTCAAAACCATGGTGAGGTAGCGGTTTTGATATTGGGTGCCTTTGCTAGCGACCCCCTACTTGCTGGATGTAATCAATGAGTAAATGTTGAATTCACCTACCAATATGTCATGTCATAGATGTCCAATTTATGGGCGCCCAAGATCGTTCCAACTCAAATTAAGAGCTGCTCGACAGTATTGTTGAGTAGAGATTCATTATTGAGAGGGAGCTGCCCATGTCTGACCCGCACGATAGGTGGTGTGGGGGATGGTAGCTAGAAACTACCGGACACCCGAGTTATGTTTTTTAGCTCTTTCATAAAGACTGAAGACTATTAGATAACCTAGAGCCTGGATTACCCATACTTCAAAACCTAGAATAGTGTTGCCTATATCCAATAGCTCTTGAATGCCAAGATATATTGATACTGGCCACCAACACACAATCGCTATGGCAAATTCGATTTTATAGTACCATTTCAAATATTCATCACCATCACTTGCCATCCCAGCGTGCAGGAAAAATAGATACCCGACTATAGATACGATGATTATGAATATACTTCGCTTAACCCATTTCATTTGAGTGCCTAGGTAAACATACGCTTTGATTTTATCTGCACGTTAGCGCGTCTTGTTGAGCTATACTTTTCATGGTTAAATCGAACAAGACAAACTTGTTAAGGAGCCTCTGAATAACTCCGTAATACCTCTGCGGGTCTTGAAGTCTGCAGATGTTAGGCGCAGCTCGCCGCGAATGGCCGTAGCCCTTTGCAAGAGCTGCAACGCAGCAGATGCGGCCTTCAAGGCCCGCCCTTCGGGGCTTGCAGAGCGATTCACACTCCGCGTTGTGACTTCTTGAAAGGTCTAGACATTCCTGCGAAGCCGCGCCTTGATTGTGAACCGCTCTGCATGCCAGAGGCATCACGGAGTTATTCAGAGGCTCCTTAAGTATCTCGATTAGTGTTTGTAATTTGACCATTTGATAGTTGTATTTCTAATAACATTACATGATTTTAGTTTTACCTTTTTAAATTCAAGTTTAGTATTAATCTTGTCCTTAGCGCTTAGAGTAATCATAATTCTGTTATTAGACCATATCATGCCAGTATTCTGAAAAAGATAAGCCTTATCATCTAAGGCTATTAATTCTGCGGTAACACATCCTTCAGGGTACTTTCTATCAGCTATTTCACGTGCCTCAAGGATAGCAGAAGCATTGATCTCACTAGATGTATCAATTTTTAGATTTGCCCCCATAGTAACCACATTTAAATTTTGGGCTGGGATAAGTACTACTGGATTGTCATTAACTGTAATTGGATTTTGATTTAGTTGTATTGTTGCACCAAAAAATATTATTTTTAGAAAGGTTGACACGGATTTATCCTGTATACACAACGCTAAAATAACCGACGACTCTAAGCCGTCGCGCTTGATTGTTTTATTAGGCCTTTACTTGAAGATATGCACGACCTCTCCAATTATGCGATCGCCGGTAACATAGCCCCAAAACCTGCTATCTGCTGAGTTGTCTCGGTTGTCACCCATAAAGAAATAGCTTTCCTCAGGTACTACAATTTCCTCCATATCACTAGCTGGACGCATTTTCATTCGTTGAATCAAATACGTGATACCATTCAATTGCTGCTCATAGACTGCTAGATGATCTGTTTCGTATAGAAGATTTGTGATTAATAAAGAGCCATTAATAGTAATGTCATTGCCTTTGATAGCAATCCTATCACCAGGTAAAGCGATCAATCTCTTGATAAAAGGAGTGTCCTTATGAGGTGGATAGAATGCATATAATTTCCCTCTCTGCATTAGATCTCTTGAAGTTATATTCCCGCTGGTTAAAGAAGCACCATACGTTCCATATGTGCGATAGCCTAACTTCTGAACAATGATGTAGTTTCCGTTATCTATTGTTGGTTGCATTGATGCGGAAGGAAAAAGAAAAGGCTCGTATAGGAAAGACCTAAATAGAAAGACTGTTGTAAAAAACGTAATATAGATGGTAGGGATGCCCCACCACTTGGAGTACCAACCCCGCTCACTAGAACTCTCAAATTTCTTTACAACAAAATACGCATGTATTGGGCAGATTAATGAAAAAATGGCCGCAAATAGAGTTTGATACTTCCAATCAAGTATAGAAACAATACAAGAAAGAAGGACATAGAGCCAAAACAGTTTTGGCCTATTTAAGTATAGAAATGTGAACGCTTGTAGGACTACACCTAACAGTACTGCAATCCATGCCTTCGGTTTCCAATTGATATTCAAACTTTCTCCTTAGTTCCGTAGGTCTAATGCCACCAGCGGTGGTTTTTGTTCCCATGTCTTAGCTTGTTAACAGCTGATGCGACGGATATCGCCATCAGCTGCGAATGATTCAAATAGCGAATCTAGTGGCTCATATATGTGCCACCGATCCACTGACCAAATCTGGAGACGGATTCCTAGCCAGTTCTTCCATCATTTTTGCAGCATATATTTCGCCTAGTAAATGAATACTAACAGTGCCTAGAACGATATATATCGAAACACAGATGCGGCTGTCTCTTTTACTCATGTTGCCTCGGGTTATAGGGAACGTCTAGAGCCCTGCGTCAAAACCAAAGTTAAGTGGCGTTTTTGATCTCGGGTGCCTTTACTTGGTACGCCCAGCATGAGCGTGAACTAATGAGGTGGAAACCTCCTGTATAAGGATCACCGTTTAATGGGTTCCATTAAATGCTAACTATTAGCGAATGGCAACTGCAGGACGTGAGGTTTTGTGGGAGGAAGTTGCCAGCAAATCTACGAGCTGACGAACGGAAACATCCTAAAAGGCTGAGCCTGTAGGTTGGGGGGATAAAAGACACCGAAGCCGGATGATCTAGCGGGCAAAGTCAATGATACAGTTGAGTATATAAAGTTTACGTTCTTATCTGGGGAAATCTGTTTAGCTTGCTGCTGTGAAACTGTCAGTGTGGCCGCTGACTCATAAGTAGGCCCAACCCGCTAGCCGCCATTGCGGGGTTAAAAAAAGGTGGTGGAACACGGCAGCGTCTCGGTCAGAAATGAATAGAGTGATTAAATAGAAGTCAGCTAACGGCATAGTAGCCAAGTGCCAAGATTTACACCTTGAACAGAGTGAAGGCCTGAACCTAAACTCCACGAATTAAAAGACCGGATTTGCCTACCGATATGTTTCCAGTCAGATAAAGTTGAGGATGGGCACTGTTATGGCACTCAACTTAGATGAGTATCTGCTCGACGCTATCGTTGGGTAGAGATTCAGCGGATAGGGAACCGGCCATTGCGGACCGGCACGATGGGTAGCGTGGGGCAGATAGCTAGAAACTACCGGCTACCCGATTTAACTGCATGCCACAAAATATTTAAATATTATTTGTATCGTTTACGGTTTCTTCAAGCATCTCTGAAAATTCTTTGGGCTTGGCCCGATAAATCACATGATCACCATTAAATGTACGAATTGTCCATTTCCGCTCTACTGCCCGATGCCAAGAGGGATCTTTAGCTCTATCGGCTTTCGACACCCCCTCAGGAATAAAAGCTACATAAGTGACATTGAGTTTTTTGGCCAGAGGATTCTTATACGATACAGGTTCCGTAAGTGTTTTTAATGGCTGCGTAACATCTCGTGGAAATTCGGAATTAATATCAATCCATGAGAAGTGAACTTGACCATTTACCACTTTATGTTCCGCAGGTATTGGCTGCCCCTCCATCATTGACATGCCATCCTCAGGTACTTTCGCGTCTAAAAATGTAACATGATGAATTCGCTCTGGAATACGATCGATAACTCCGGTGATTACCATGCCACCATAGCTATGGCCTACAAGTACCACATTTTTCAATTTTTCAAAAATAATCAGGTTAACGATATCGTTGATATGTGTAGTTAAGTTAATATCAGGAGAGGAAAGATGATGCCTCTCACCTAACCCCGTCAGTGTTGGCCTGTAGACGGTATGACCTTTAGCGCTAAGATGTTTACCAACCTCTTTCCAGTCCCATCCACCGCCTGTAGCACCATGTACCAAAACAAAGGTGTGATAATCTTTTTTTGTATCAACTTCTTCAGCAACAGTTTCAAATGTCGCAAATATTAAGAATATTACTAATGAGAATATAGTTTTCAATGAAATCCCTCTTTTTGTATTCTTGATTTTCCACTTGCAAGTAAAATTGCTAATAAAGCAGTTAACGCCTCAAGGTGCAGCGCGAAGCGTCCGACAGCCTTGACTTGGTACGCCCGCCCAGGATGGGCGTGAACAAATGGGGTGAAAGCCCCTAATACGAAGATCACCATTTAATGGGCTCCATTAAATGCTAACTACTAGCGAATGGCAACTGCAACACCGTGAGGTTTTGTCGGGAGAAAGCCGCTAGCAAGACTACGGGCTGAAGAATATAAGTATCCTATAAGGCTTAGTCTGGAGGGGAGGTGGCCAAGGACACCGAAGCATTGTGATCTAATGTGTAGAGTAAATGATGCAGTTGTTTAGTGAAGTTCACGTTCTTACCTGGAGAGGTCTGTTAAGCCTGCTGCTGTGAAGCTGTCAGTGTGGCCGCTGGTTCAAAAGTAGACCCAACCCGCTAGCCACCATCGAGGGTATAGAACAAAAAGCAGTGAAACACAGCAGCTCCTCAATCAGCATTGACCACGATGATTAAATAGAAGTTAGCTGACGGCATAGTAGCTAAGTGCCAAGATTAATACCTTGGACAGAGTTAAGGCCTGAACCCAAACTCTACGAGTTGAAAGAGTGGGCTAGCCTTCAAGTCGGATAAAGTTGAGGTAGGGAGCTGCCATGATACTTAGCTCAAATGAAGAGCTGCTCGACACTATCGTTGGATAGAGATTCATTACGGATAGGGAACCACTCATTGCGGACCCGCATGATGGGTGGTGTGGGAACCGGTAGCAAAAAGCTACCGGTTATCCGATTTAAGATTGGTCCGTAGCTCTTTCCCATTCATCTGCATAGCCACTTGAGCGTAGATATGAACGTAGGGAGTTCATTATGTATTCGTTCCAAGCCTCAAGATCTTTGTGGCCACAAACTAATCTTTCTTCCTCTATATCCTCTACAGATAAGTCAACCATAGACCAGAAGAATTTTGCTAAATGAAACGCCTCGTCTCTATCAGAAACCATACCTTTAGAAATTATAAGGCTTGTTTTTTGATCGTCGAGGACGTTTGCGTAGTGAAGAATAATATCTTTTTCTTCTTCGAACCTATATTTGATCATAGAGCGTCTTGTGCCTCCCTAATAACCGACATTCTGTCAGCAAGCCAAATGAGCTTTTGATGTAATTGGGCTGTGGTCATTTTTCGAGTGACCGTCAAGAAATAATGCTGTTTATCCCTCTCGTCAGCGATAAATTCAAGTCCTTCTGGTAAATCACATTTTTCTATTACCCAAAATACATCGACTGGGCTACCTTTGGCATGTTTCTTTTTTAGTTTGTACTGATCCTTTAAGTGCTGCCAATGAGCCGAAAACGATAGCCCCATTTGAGAATGCGGTATAACCCATTGCTTACACTGTGAAAAAAGGTAATCTTTCTCTCGAATATTGTTGTATGTTTTACCTTGTTTATCATCCATATACAGAGTCGGATGCTCACCTCTTTGTGTTGGTCGTGCAAAAAAAGCATCATAACTTTTAATGTACTCTCGAATATCTTGAATTATCCGAAACTGTTCCATATTCACATTCCATGTCTAAAATCTTAACGTTACCAGCACACGCAGTGTGCGATCGTACCTGTGTTTGGTACGCTCAGCATAGGTGTGGACTAATCGGGTAATAGCCTCCCTGTATGAGGGTCACCATTATATGGGTTTCATTAAATGCTAACTACTAGCGAATGGCAACTGCAACACCGTGAGGTCTTGTGGGGAGGGAGCCGCTAGCAAAACTACGAGCTGACAAACAGAAACATCATATAAGGCTTAGCCTGGAGGGGAGGCGGCCAAGGACACCGAAGCCGCGTGATCTAACGGGTAGGGTAAATAATGCAGTTGTGTAGTGAAGTTTACGTTCTTATCTGGAGAGATCAGTTTAGCCTGCTGCTATGAGGCTGTCAGCGTGGACACTGATTAATAAATAGGCCCAACCCGCTAGTGACCATTGCGAACTGGCACGATATGTGGTGTGGGGGCCGGTAGCTAAAACTACCGGCTACCCGATTTATGTACCTGTCCCTGCCTAATCACAGCGACATCTATGTGGTTACCAAATAGTGCTTATTTACGATTAGCCCACGGAGAGTTATTTTCAAAAGTTGAGATGTACAGATCCTCGGCTTTATCTCGCGCCCACTGGGTTTTGCGTAAAAACTTGAGCGAAGACTTAATTGATGGGTCGCTCTTAAAGCAATTGATATTGATCCTATCTGCCAAACCATCCCAGCCATAATGTTCCTGCAAACGTGTAACAACTTTCTCAAGAGTAATACCGTGTAGCGGATTATTTGGTTGATCTTTACTCATTTTTCAATTAATACTCTATGTTTGATGGCGCATAATGCCGTGAACATGGGCTGATGAAGTTGGCACCTAATCACAAATAAAATTAGGTGACAGGCTTGCAAGTCCTTTCCCTAAACTTATTATGTGTTTAAAGCCCTTTAATAATTATAATTGATATGCTAATAAATGTGGATATAAGTAATATAGTGATACATTGTTTGAATCTTTGATTACTTCGTTTTATTAAATTTTGAGTAAAGGTGGTATCTGTTTCGATAGCATCTTTTAATAGAATATTTGAGCCAGATTGCAATAGTTCACCTATCTTTTCAGCTTCCTCTGGGCTCATTTCAGCCTTCGATGATATTTCAGATATCCTCTGGTGAATCGATGAAAGCTCATTGTATTCAGCCTTGTTGATTTTGCCTGACCGAAAAAACTCTTCCTGCTTTTCTCTCAGTGTAGTTACATCCACGTTTCTTCCTTACGCATAACACCTTGTACAGGTGCCGCAGGATGGAGCTGCTTTGTGCTAGCGTAGCGTACAGCACAAAGCGAACGGAGTATAGGTGGTGGGATTCAGCAACTTGTTAAAAGCTTACTGGGACCAGTAACCCAATATATGGTATTTGCCGGACTCTTCAGGTTTTAAACGAATGCCGAGAGCTCTAAAGCCAGGGCAGATAATAAGAGCATGATTGCTAGCGCTACCATCACCTATTGGTTGTTTGGCATCGCCTTCTAGAATGTTGAGGGTGCATGACGAAGCAATACTTCGCCGCTTATTGAATTCTGACTGTGTGCTGTTTCCGACGTGAACGAAGCTATCTGTATTCCCTGATTCTAATAGAGATCTGACTGCTATTGAAACTGCCTGATATGATAAGGCACTAGAAGATAGAGCAGTCAAAATTAATGCTGCGATTATTTTCATAACTTTTAACGCCTTATACACAGGCGAGTGGAACGAGGTGTAGCGAGTCCAGCCCGCATCCTTTGTGGGCGATTGTGCCACAATTTGTAAGTACTACTTAACAGCATTGATCTGAACTACCGTGACATTAGCAATGCGACCACCGCGCCACCAAGTACCTTTTGTGCCAACCTTAAGCCTGTTATGGTGATACTCACTACGCTCTTCACTTAATATCCACATATTGGAAAAGCCTTCATTAGGAATATTACCCGGAGTAGTATCTCTTATGACTCTGCTATCTTCATCAAGAATCTCTGGCCAGATCATGTGTATACCTTCAACTTGCGGATCATCCCCGTCATAAAGAAAATCGATTCTCATTCCTTGTCCCGGCTTGGCATTTTTATTCTCTTCAGATAGGTCTATCTTGTACTTGACTACAAAATCCGGCTTTCTTCCGGATCTTTCTTCATAAGGTATATGTGCTTTCATATGCGGTGCTAACACGAAGTTGTGGGGCGCCGTAGGCGTCCCGGGCAGCTTGCTGCCGAACGCCGAAGTTTTGTTACGCCCACTGGTTTTATTGTATGAATGTGGTTTGCACAGCGCTCACTGTTAAGGCCAATAATGGAATGTTTGATAGAGCAAATATTAAAAACCTGATTTCAATTTTGTTAAAAGTTACTTGCACAATGCTATGAATTACTCGAATACCGACATATGTCCATGCCAGAATAAAATTTATGCCATCTCCTGCGCCAAGGACTGCAAGTGATATTGCCAAAGCATAGAAAATAGTTGGTTGCTCCATGAGATGATTATAATTATCAGCTTTCCAACGAACATGGGGAGGCAGGGTTGACATTTGCTCTCCGCGAGGTGCATTCGGATCAAGCTTTAATTTAGCTTTCTTTACAGCAGGTAATCGTGTTGCATACATCCACAGCCACATAACCATAGACCAAGCTATCAAGGCAATTACAGGCTGAATTATTTGGGCACTTTCAATCATTCGTTGATTCCTTTTTATTATTTACTGATGTTAGAGAGCTGAACATAGCATAATGACCACAACAGGAGCAGCTGGAGCGTTGATCGTCCCGTGTAAGGCTGCAGGCCCAATGCCAAGCTAAGCAGCGCCGCTTACGGCTTCCTTGCTTGAGCGCCTGGTTAGCCTTTTAAGGTGGTAATTAGCACCATAGTAGAAAAGTGGTGGTGCTAGAAAACCAGATAGTAAAATATACCAAAACGGTACTTCACGAGCGGGAAAGAAAGCTAATACCAATATTATTGAAGAGACGATAATCGGATTAAGTAATTTGCCTTTTCGGGATATTTTGGAGATTATAAAGCCTGACCAGATATAGCTAAAGGTACATGTAAAAACCAAAATGACAAGCTCTTCGGTAGTGTATGGAGCATTGTATGGTTGATAGCCAAACAGCATAATTTTAATAAATGTCGAGATTACGATGATAACGAAAACACCGAGTAGCCCAAGAAATCCACCGACGAAAATTCCTTTTAAATCTATATTTTTCATAAAACTCCTACAGGAGGCTAGCAACCATATAAAAGGCAGAGCGTCAACGACATCAGGCGAAACGTGGTGGAGCGACTTTTAATGTGCTTTGTATGTGTTTTACTCATTAATTACACAAAACCCATTACCAAAAGGATCTGAGCAATATGCAATAGTACCCCAGTCACCTCTTTCTCCGCCTTCATGCTTTCCGCCTAGTTTAACAATTCGCTTAACTATTTCATCTACGTTTTCAGCTAGAAAGTCAATATGAACGGGGGTCCAATGACGAGAATAATTTCGCTCAACTGTCTCGGTGGGGGCTGCTACTGATCGAGCTTCTTTCTCTTGTAGATAAATATCACAGTTCTCTACTGAAATTACTGACATTCCACCTTGATCCCTTAGCTTTTTACAACCAAGAGCTTTAATATAAAAATACTCAGCTTGTTTAATATTGGAAACATCAATACTTATAGAGAGCTTTATCAAAATATATCCTCTTTTATTGATTTGTGATAAATGACGGCTACAACAGGGACGACCATTGCTGAATATGTTTGTGCAAAAATGGAAGCGCATCGACCCGCACATAACTGCTTGTGCTTGCTAGGCTGATGCACTCTAAACGGATCAGAAAAAGTTACGCCTCTACTTTAAATAAAATTGGAATTCTATGCAGCCCTTCACTTGGATTTGGCAGCCATGTAGATAGGTAAAAATTTGAATGCTTTGCCAAGCATTCTGCATAAGCGCGTAATTCTTCAGGATTAATGTCCTCTGGTTTAGCATCAATCAATGTGCCATTCTTCGCAATAGTGAGAACCATTACAAAGCTGCCTTCAATATCTCGCTCTCCTAAATACTCCACATGAGGCGTGCAAATACCGATCGAAGTAGCTGTAGCAGTGGGAATCTCTGCTAAGAGGATAGCCATTAACATTACTCTAAATATATTGCGAATCATCAAATAAGTCCAATGCTTTGCTAGTGAACAGCCGGAGTAACGCGAAGGCTGTCTTGTGGAGGCCGCGCTTTTCGCGGTCGCAACGAAATTGAGAAACTTGTTATCATCTTTTACCACGTAACTTTGCCCTTAACGCTCGTACACCTACAGGCTTTAAAGTACAGTACTTTGCAAACAGTAACTCGCTCAGAAACGGGACTAAGATAAGTACTATACCGAACACAACCCAACTCTTACTGGCCAAACCCAATATAATAGCCAGCACTGGAATAATGGCGCCTATAAGTGCGAGTACCCACTTTGACAACGAAGTATACTCGTACTGAAAGAAGCACTTTTCACAGTGCATGCGGTTTGAAAAAGGCAGCATTCTGACTTTTACCACTTGCTTTCCACATTGTGGGCACTTTCTTATCATGGCTTACAACGCCAAGCTTCGTGGCTGCTGTGAAGCGGACGCGTATCAGCGGTCCCAGCCACGGTAGTGGCGAACAAGAGTGCTTTGCTATACATTTTCCGGCCAATCAGAAAAAAATCCCCATTCAATATCTGCTGCATTTAGGCAAAAACTCCAATTACCTCTCGGCAGCCTTTTAGAATCAAAGCCAATAATAGGTAATGGATATTCAAGCAAGTCTTCTTCATTAGTTAAATCCTGCTCATATCGTTCTTGAACATTAGCAAATTTAAAGGATTTTCTTTCTTTATGATTATATGCAGGAGAAATAGTGATAATCCAGGTTTTGCTGTTTTTTTCTAACGACAAAAGATCATGAGCTACATCACCACCTAATACAATTTGTTCTATTTCTGATAGCACTAATATTGCCTCTATGCATATTGCTGAGGTTTGGGCCTCAGTGTAGGAGTGAAGCTCCGGAATTGAGGTCCCAGCCACAATGGGGCGACGACACCGAGTTGTTATGCTTTTTCAACCCGAAGGTACTCACCAAAAAATGGTCCACTTCTATTTATTTGCCTGAAAATATTGTTTCCCACCACACCCGACAAGGAATCAAGTAACTCTTCTATTGGGCCACTTGTGTTATAGGGAAGTAACTCTCTTTCTTTTGCGCACGATATAGCCAAATAGCACACATTTCCACTTATCGATTTAATATCTGTTGGAGCAATTTTTTCATATTCTCTTCTTTCGTTTACCTCCCAAAGAGTAAAGCCTTTAAGATAAGGCAAGATCTTTACAACAGTTTCATCCCACATATTTCATCTTCCTTTGTTATGACGCCGCAATAACGGGCTGGCCCAAGTGCAGTTTGCGGAGGTCCGGCCGCTTGCGTAGCAAGTGGCATAGTTAATTGCCTTGTTATGAATTTTGAAAAATCCCCAATTTTTGATTAACCAACCAGCCACAAATGCATGATGGAATAATTAACATAAACAACAAAAACAAACCAGTTTTAGGATCAGATGGAAAACCCTTTATAACTAATGAAACAAGCAGCAAAGCAACACCGCTTAGCACACCAGATGTGTAGCCCGGCAGGTTGTGACGTTTGATTAACAACGTAAACGCCAAATTAAATGCCCAAGTGATTAAAGCAGGCAACAATCCCATGACATAACCAAGCCCTAATATTTTCAATGGAGAGGCTCCACTATTTAACACCATCTCTGGAAGGAGGAAGGTAACGTTGCCAGCAGTGGCAGCCGAAGCGGAGCGTAGGCTGTCCAGCCCAGCCAACGGCTGGGCGATCTTGCCTGGCCTGGTTATAGCTGGCGAGTACTAAACGACCTACATACTCTCTGCGAGCCACCTTTGGCTGGCCACTCCCCGATTAATCTACAGGGAAAGTATCATACTTTCCCAATCGAATAACCTTGCTTAATGGCACTCTACGAAAGTGCAGCGAATTTGCAGTATAAAGCTCAAGCATTGTACAGAGATCATAATCACACCGGCTCAATTTCAAAAATCAGCTACTTCTCATCATCCCGCTTTCGTTTCTCGACCAGCATTTCTTGCTGCTTTTGAAGCGCGACAATTTCTTTTTTCTTTACACTGACTGAAAAGTACGCAACAGAGATAATTGATAAAGCTCCAAGTGCAATCCTATAGATTCTTCTGGAGTTATTAATTTCTAGAACAAGCCATAAAAAAGTACTGAGAAATGGAATTACTAAAAAAACAATAGATATCAAAATCACCAAATTGAGCACCACCTAAAATACAATATAACGCCCGGCCCCGTAGGGGCGACAACAGCCGTTTGTTAGGGCGATTCATTGCACTGCACCAAGAAACTAGGGTTTATACCTGGAAAAACTTGAGCTCTACCATCGACCCAATAAGGCTTACTGTGTACATAGCTAAATGAAGGTAGCTCGACCTCGATGTCACTGCCATTAATTAAGGTTTTTCCTCGAACTACCCAATACCTTCCGTCCGTACCCCAACCATGATGTACGAGCTTGTATATATAAATTTTTGACCCTGCTTCTAATGGAAATAGCATCGAGCGCTGCTTTTCAAAAATTAGCCGATCAAATAGTTGCCTATCAATAAAAGCTTGATCTTTTCGATAATCAGCCCAGCTGGTAGGAAAACCGCCCACTCCTTGTGCTTGGATACTATTACATAGCTCGCTATTGTTATTGAATCCTGTGAGGTCAGCGCAACGTCCTTCGAAAACGAAAGCGGGTTGCTTTAACTCATAACATTGACCCACTATGTGTGTATATTCAGCATCTTTACTGAAATCAGCAGATGGTATGGTGCATCCAGAGAACAAGAGAATACTGAAGAAGATGTATATGGCTCGATGCATTATCTGTCCATAGCCCTAACCCCAAGCTAAGCGGCGTGCGTTAGCACGTCCTTGCTTGAGCGCCTTGTTAACTTATATCTTAGTGCTGCCGTCAATTATTGGAATTATCGGCTCAGGCCTTGTAAATTTTTCGGTAAGTAAGTTGGCTGAATTTATCGAATTAATGCCTTCGGCCCAGAGGAAAAGCTCAGCACCAAGAATCGTAGGCACCAGCATAATACCCCCTTCTTCTGGGCAATTCTTATATACTGATTGCATATGCTCTTTAGAACCAAATTGGTAATGACCATCAATTAAGCCATTCGTGACCAATCCCGCAACAGCGTGTGTTAGTACGACCTCCGGGGATTCTGTAGCGAGAAATTCCATTGCATGAGTATAAACACTGAAAGGAATAAAAATTTTATTATTCAAGCGTTCACTTTGGGTTCCTATGCGTGACCCTGCTTCCCCATGCTCTTTAAGAAGAGAATAAAATAGATAGTGAAGACGCAATTGGTAAACAGACATGGATTTAATGATTTCCATGTGTGCTACGCCCCTATCATCACGACTACCTTCTACCTTTGAAGATGCTAATACTCCACCATAATACTCCGCCGCCAACTCATCTTCGCAAAACCTACCTTCATCCAAAACACTTTTAAGAACGCGAGGGCTTACACCCCCTTCATTATCTAAGCGATCACCAAGTTTATTTTTAGCTTTTACAAAAATTTGATCAATGTTGATGTTACATTTTTTAACAAAGCCCTGAACTTCGCCACCAACATAGTCTGCAGTAGGACCTAGCACTTTCACCAGAATATCCTTCGAACCTATAACAGCTAAACCAGCTCCTATTGTTGTTATTGGATCCACGACTTCTCCTAGAAGTTAACGCCTTGCTAAGGGGCAGCCGAAACGTAGTATAGGCTGTCCCGCGGAGGCCGCGCTTTTTTGCGGCCGGAGTGTACTTGAGCAACTTGTTATATTTGGCCAATTAAATCACCATAACCCCAGATAACAGTACCCAAAATTGCATAGATAGCTCCGATGTAGCCCGCTATCTGATCCATTGCCAATTGATACTCGCGCTCTAAATCTTCATCCGATTTCTGGACTTTAGCCATGGCTTGGCCATTTTCATCGGTATACGTTTCTTGTACTTTTCCAATGGTAAACACAGCCTGGGGGGCGCCACCAACACCTTTAGCCCCTAAGCGGAAAATACTCCGGTACGTTAAAAGTGCACCGCATAGAACCAATAAAGATCCAGAACGCTGAAACCATATATAGATATCACTCCCATTGTCGGCATACAGAGATATTCCGGTAACAATAATCCCAAGCAGTGTGAGAAAGGGAACGTTTCTGAGGAGTCTATTCATAAGAAAATATAACGCCTCAATCAGCCGACGCGTCAGCGGTCGGCTGGATTGAGGCGTTATGTGTTTCTGACTGTTCAGCGGGATCAATTGGATGGTAGGGAGGTAAATAGGTCACAGCCATAGGAATAGAGCGCTTACCATCCAGAAGATCTACCAAACCTTCCCGTATCCGAGTTTTTTCTCGTTCTATTCGGCCATGCGCAATTGGGCTGTAGCAGTCTCTTTTAAGTTGAACTTCATCGAAGTCATAACCCAGCGACTGTGACATTGCATAAAGTAGGCTTGTAAATAGCTCGTAGCCTTTCTCAGTCCACACATCACGTCGTTCATCAGGAATGCTATTATTCAAGTGATCGTTATATACTTTCCAAGCATTTGTAACTTTTTTATCAGCCTCGGATTGCCAGCGCTTTCCAAATAGTGATCTGCCGTAGAACTCCAAATCAATCATATTCAGTGCTGAAACGTGAGACCCAGAAAGTCTCGTTGCTCTTGTCTCCATAAGAGTATGGAACAATCTAAGTTTTCGTTCTTTTCTCTCTTTGATGCTTTCAATGAGCTTTTGAGCCTGTACAGCTAAGATTGGGCCAGCTATAACCGCACTGATAGTAATCCAATCTTTAATATCCATATTTAATTCCATAAATTACCTCTCAGTGGTGACTTACACATAACAGCTATATAGTGATCACTATTATCCTGATTACTATCTTGGAATCAATCTTACGCCTTGGCTAAAAAATGTTATTCAAATCAAAAGATTGCTTGCTTTTATGTCAGTCGTACCAAATATAAAAATGATCACTTTGACTACTATCCCCAAAAAAGACTACCTTTGTAACTCTTTGTATTTCATAAAATTTTTGCCTGATAAAGCTGTTCTTCAAAAATAACAGTCCAGATGATCAAAAATACCTCTGTATACCCATTAATTGTTAGCGATCGTTAGTGCAGATAGGGCTGGAATTGAGCAACAGCTATGGCCTGGGTATTTCAAATCTATAGTGCTGCTGATTAATTTCATGATACTTCTGGCTAACCGGGCGTTTCACAATCAAGACGCGGCTTTACGGGAATGTCTAGACCTTTACAAAGTCGTGGTGCAAGTTGCTAATAACTCTCTAAGCGTCGAAGGCTGTGTCTTGAAGGCCGTAGCTGCTGCATTACGGCGCTTGCAAAGGATTAGGTCCATTTGCGGCGAGTTGCGCTCACTATTTGTAGCCTTCATGGTCCGCAAAGATTGAGTGGCTCCATTGTAATTGCCCTGTGTGTCGGTTGTTATGGGAGTCTAAGGATTGCCTTGAGCATTTACGTTTCAGGGTTTGTATCTATTAACGTTCCAGATGGGTAGTAGGGCTATTCCAGGGCTGTTTAATCTACTTACGAATACCTCCTTGGAGTGGTTAAAAGCCTCGGTTTTATCAGTTTATTTAAAGAACAAACTTTAGGAGTGACTTATCGGCCGAGAGACTTTTTGCATAAGGTATCCAAGAGTATCTAATTGGCTTTCCCCCCTTTCAGGTCGCGGCTGCCTGACTTATAAGTCTATCGAGTAAAATGGCCAGTTCCGTTTTTGACTAGTTCCGATACCGTCCAATCCATACACTGGTAGTCAGAAACGAGAGAGACTTATGAAGATTGATGCAGCAGTTTGCTCCAGTGCGCGATTGGCCCGAGACCGGCGCTTTGATGGGCGGTTCTATACCGCAGTGAAAACAACCGGCATTTTCTGCCGCCCGATCTGTCCCGCTCGGCCTCCGCTGGAGCGCAATGTTACTTATTTTGAGACTGCGGCGGAGGCGGCCAATGCGGGCTTTAGGCCCTGCCTGCGCTGTCGACCCGATTCTGCGCCGGGCAGTCCAGCTTGGGGATTGGTATCGACCACCGTGCAGCGCGCTTTAAAACTGATGCGCAGTGAGCGCGAGCCTCAATCTGTGGAGCGACTGGCAGAGCGGCTCGGGGTCAGCAGCCGCTATTTACGCCGTCTGTTCTCTGAGCACCTGGGGGTAAGCCCCTTAGCGGTCTGGCAAACCGAGAGGGCACTGTTTGCTTTTCGTTTACTGCGGGATACGGACCTGCCTATTGCTGAAATCGCTTACGAGTCCGGTTTTAACAGTTTGAGACGCTTTAACGGTGTATTTAAACAGATCTATCAACGCACTCCATCCGAGGTGCGCAGGGAGGGGCATGCAGAGCGCGCTGAGAAGGCGAGTGCCACACGGGTGCGGTTGTACCTGGATTACCGCCCGCCATTAGATTGGCAACAACTCCTGGCTTTTTTGGGAGCCCGCGCTTTGGCCGGGGTAGAGCAGGTGGAGGGGGAGGTCTATTCACGCAGTTTCGAACTGGATGCCTGTCGCGGCGTGATGGAGGTTTCCCACGATCCGGAACGAAATCGCCTGGTGGTGGAAGTTTTTGGTCAGGAAGGTGGAGCAGGGTTATATCTACTGAACCAGCGCCTGCGCCGGCTGTTTGATCTGGATGCGGATATTGAAGAGATCCAGACGGTATTAAATGAAGATCCACTGCTGGCGGATCAGTTGGCGAAGAGTCCGGGCCTGCGCTTGCCTGGTGCCTGGGACCCATTCGAATATGCACTGCGGGCGATTCTCGGTCAGCAGATCAGTGTCGCGGCGGCGACCACTATTGCCGGACGTATCGTCGCCCGCTACGGGGAGTCTTTTGTGGATGATGCTGGCAGAGAGCGGTTTTTATTCCCAACGGCGGAGCGTCTCGCTGAGGCGGACTTTGCCGATCTGGGCTTGACCCGGGCTCGGGTGAAAACCCTACAGGAGTTTGTCGCTGCAACTTTGGATGGCCGTGTGAGTTTTGCCGATCAGTCCCTGGAGGATTGGTGCAATCAAGCCACGGCACTGCCGGGTATTGGCGATTGGACGGCGCATTATATTGCTATGCGTGGCCTGTCGATGCCGGATGCTTTCCCCGCGTCGGATTTGGGTATTCTGCAAGCCTTGGGCAGTGATGGTGAAAAGGCAAAACCCAAGCAGGCCCTGGAGCGGGCAGAGCAGTGGCGGCCCTGGCGGGCATATGGAGCCATTTTGTTGTGGCAGTCCCTGAAATCTGGAGAGAAAAAATGATTGTCTATGAGAGTTACACCACGGAATTGGGTGATGTTGCCATCGCGGCCTGCGAGCAGGCGGGAGAGGAGCTCTCCCGAGGGATAGTTGCACTCCAGTTTTATGACGATGAGCGACCATTGCGTTTGGGGGCCGGTTGGCAGCGGGGCGCCTCGGAGCTGACAGATTTGGCCGCTCAGCAGTTGCGGGAGTATATCGCCGGCCAGCGCAAAAGCTTTGATCTGCCTCTGGCGCCAAAGGGCACTGAGTTTCAGCGCCGGGTTTGGGATGCCCTGTTGCAAATTCCTTTTGGCGAAACCCGCAGTTACAGCCAGCAAGCCCAGTGGCTGGGCCAGCCACGGGCTATTCGCGCAGTGGCGCGGGCCAATGGTGCGAACCCGATTGCCATCGTTATTCCCTGCCACCGTGTAATCGGAGCCAATGGCAGCCTTACCGGCTACGCCGGCGGCCTGTCTTTGAAAGCGCGCTTGCTCACGCTTGAGGGTGCCAACTTTGTCCAGCAGGGCGAGCTGCTCTAACGGGTAATATTGGGAAAAGCGCAATCATCTCTCCCTAGCCACGGCCTCTTTGGCGCGAGATAATAAGCGGTTCATAATCATATCGAGCCGGAGGCCAAATGCTGTACAGATTGGGGGATAAGCAGCCACAACTGGAAGGTGAGGGCCACTATATTGCGCCCGGTGCCCATGTGATTGGAGATGTGCGTATGCTTGCGCACAGCTCCGTATGGTTTAACGCGGTGGTGCGCGGCGACTGTGCGCCGATCACTATCGGTGAATACAGTAACGTACAGGATGGCTCGGTACTGCATGCCGATGTGGGTGTGCCATTAACCATCGGCACCGGTGTCACCGTAGGCCATAAAGTGATGCTGCACGGCTGTGACATTGGTGATTACAGTCTGATTGGTATCAATGCCGTGATCTTAAACCGGGCCAAAATCGGCAAGTGCTGTATCATTGGCGCCAATGCGCTGGTGACCGAGGGCACAGAAATCCCCGATTACTCTATGGTGCTGGGCTCTCCCGGCAAGGTAGTAAAACCTCTCGATCCTGCCACCTACGAGCTGCTCAAAGCCAGCAGCGATCACTATGCGGCCAACGGCAAACATTTCGCCAGTGAACTGGTCCCGCTTGAGGCTAATGATGTCTGAACAACCGGTAAAAACCGTGGAGCCGAAAGAGCGCCCGGTGAAATCCCCCTGTATCTCCGTATGTGCCCTGAATGAGCAGGACCTGTGCGAGGGCTGTTTTCGCAGTGGTAACGAAATCAGCCGCTGGGGCTCCATGAACAATGATGAGCGCCGTGCAGTGTTAAAGCTCTGCACTGAGCGCGCGCGGCAAATGGGCCGAATCTGGTAAACAATCGATAGCGCTTTGTCGGGGCCGGGCCTCGCAGGGCCCGGAACTAAATGCGACTATGACCCAACCCTTTGTCCACCTAAGAATTCACTCAGAATTTTCCCTGATCGATGGCCTGGTAAGAATCAAGCCGGCCATCGCCCGCGCCCAGGAGCTGGAAATGCCAGCCCTGGCGATTACCGACCAGTGCAACCTCTACGGGCAGATTAAATTCTACCGGGCCTGTTTGGGCTCCGGTATCAAGCCGATTACCGCAGCGGATTTTTGGCTCAGCGAGGGCGGCGAAGGCAAGCCTACGCTGATCACGCTCTATGCGATGAACGCCGATGGCTACCGCAATATTACCGAGCTGATTTCCCGCGCCTGGATGGAAGGCCAGTACCACGGTAACGCCTATATCAAGCGCGAATGGGTTAAGGAGTACAGCGAAGGGGTGCTGATGCTGTCCGGTGCCAAGTACGGCGATGTGGGCCGTGCCCTGGTAGCGGGGCGCCGCGCCCAAGCAGAGGAGCTGGCACGGGAGTGGGCGGAGTTATTCCCCGGCCGCTACTACCTGGAGTTACAGCGCACCGGTCGCGCCGGCGATGAGGACTACCTGCACTCGGCGGTGAAGTTGGCCCAGAACCTGAACTTGCCAGTGGTAGCCACTAACGATGTGCGCTTTATGGACGAGAGCGAGTTCGAGGCCCACGAGGTGCGCGTTTGTATCCACGAAGGCCGCGCTCTCGATGACCCCCGCCGCGAACGCCGCTATTCCGCGCAGCAGTATTTCCGCACACCGGAAGAAATGTGGGAGCTGTTTGGCGATATCCCCGAAGCCCTGGAAAACACCGTGGAGATTGCCAAGCGCTGCTCCGCACCGATCCAGCTGGGCAAGTACTTCCTGCCAGAATATCCGATTCCCGAGGGCATGACCGAAGACCAGTTCTTCGAAAAGGTCTCCTATGAAGGTATGGAGCGGCGCCTCGCCACCATCCTCGACAAGTCCGCTGCGGACTATGCCGAGCGCCGCCAGATCTACGAAGACCGCCTGCGCTTTGAGCTGGATATCATTATCCAGATGGGATTCCCCGGTTACTTCCTGATCGTAATGGACTTTATCCAGTGGGCCAAAGACCACGATATCCCGGTGGGCCCGGGGCGGGGTTCCGGTGCCGGTTCCCTGGTGGCCTACTCGCTGGACATTACCGATCTGGACCCGCTGCAATACGATCTGCTGTTCGAACGATTCCTGAACCCGGAGCGGGTGTCGATGCCCGACTTCGATATCGACTTCTGTATGGAGAAGCGCGACCGGGTAATTGGCTACGTTGCGGATAACTATGGCCGCCAGGCGGTGAGCCAGATTATTACCTTCGGAACCATGGCCGCGAAGGCGGTGGTGCGGGACGTGGCGCGGGTGCAGGGCAAGTCCTACGGCCTCGCCGACAAGCTGTCCAAAATGATTCCCCCCGATGTGGGCATGACCCTGCAAAAGGCCTTCGACCAGGAAGAGATCCTGCGGGAATTCCTCGACCACGATGATGAGGGCCAGGAAATCTGGGAAATGGCCCTGCAGCTCGAAGGGGTCTCCCGTAACGTGGGCAAGCACGCCGGTGGTGTGGTTATCGCCCCCACCAAGCTTACCGACTTTGCGCCGCTTTACTGTGACGAGACTGGCGCGGGTCTGGTAACCCAGTTCGATAAAAACGATGTGGAAGATGCGGGCCTGGTGAAGTTCGACTTCCTCGGCCTGCGGACGCTGACCATCATCGACTGGGCCAAGCGCATGGTGGACGAGACCCGCGCGCGTGAGGGTGAGGAGCCCCTGGATATTGCCGCGCTGCCGCTGGACGATGAAGAAACCTTCAAAATGCTCAAACGGGCAGAGACCACGGCGGTATTCCAGCTGGAATCCCGGGGTATGAAGGACCTGATCAAGCGCCTGCAGCCGGACAACCTGGAAGATATGATCGCCCTGGTGGCCCTGTTCCGTCCGGGTCCGCTGCAATCAGGCATGGTTGATGACTTTATTAACCGTAAGCACGGTCGCGCCCAGGTGGCCTACCCGGATGCCAAATACCAGCATGAAAAACTGCAACCGATCCTGGAGCCCACTTACGGGGTTATTGTCTACCAGGAACAGGTTATGCAGATCGCCCAGGAGTTGGCGGGCTATACCCTCGGTGGCGCCGACCTGTTGCGCCGGGCGATGGGTAAAAAGAAACCGGAGGAAATGGCCAAACAGAGGGCCACTTTTGAAAACGGGGCAAAAGAGCAAGGAATTGACCCCGAACTTGCGATTAAGATCTTCGACCTGGTAGAGAAGTTCGCAGGCTATGGTTTTAACAAATCGCACTCTGCGGCTTACGCACTGGTGTCATACCAGACCGCTTGGCTGAAAGCGCACTATCCCGCCCAGTTTATGGCGGCGACCATGTCTTCGGATATGGATAAGACCGATAAGGTGGTGACCTTTATCGAAGAGTGCCGAGCCATGGAGCTGGTGCTGGTGCCGCCGGATGTGAATCTGGGCAGCTTCCAGTTCTCGGTGGATATCGACAATCGCATTATCTACGGTCTCGGTGCGATTAAGGGCCTGGGTGAAGGTCCGATCGAAAATATTATTGCGGCGCGGGAAGAGGGGGGTCCCTTTACCGACCTGTTCGACTTCTGCTCGCGGGTTGATCCGCGCAAGGTGAACAAGCGCGCGCTGGAGGCACTGGTGCGCTCTGGGGCACTGGACAGCA
Organism: Microbulbifer maximicatervae (SeqCode); assembly: GCF_052467225.1. Taxonomy (NCBI): domain Bacteria; kingdom Pseudomonadati; phylum Pseudomonadota; class Gammaproteobacteria; order Cellvibrionales; family Microbulbiferaceae; genus Microbulbifer; species Microbulbifer maximicatervae (SeqCode). The sequence continues at coordinate 2,028,832 of NZ_CP174303.1, forward strand.
TAGGCCCGGATACCAATGGTGCCGACGGTTTGGATTACTCCCGTGCAGTGCTGTTTAACGCGCTGGATGAAGCGGTAAAAGCGGCGGAACAGCAAAAGGCCAATGCCAATGCGGGCATGATGGACCTGTTTGGCGAAGTGGTGCCCCAGGCATCCGAAGGCGATGTGTACGAGGATTTCCGCCGCACACGCTGCTGGAGTATCCGCGAGCGCCTGGAAGGCGAAAAGAATACCCTGGGTCTGTATCTCACCGGGCACCCGATTGACGAGTATGCCGGTGAGTTACAACACTTGGTGAAGGCGCGAATCGCCGATTTGAAACCCGGCCGGGAATCGCAAAAAGTTGCGGGTCTGGTTGTGGCGATGCGGGTAATGAAAACAAAACGCGGTGATTCCATGGCTATTGTTACCCTGGATGACCGCAGTGGCCGTATTGAGGCGGCCATGTTCAGCGAGGCCTTTGGCGAACATAGAGACAAGTTGGCCAAGGATGCTCTGCTGGTATTGGATGGACCGGTTGCCACTGACGATTACAGCGGCGGCCTGAAGATGACAGTAAACAGCGTTTCCACGCTCGATGAGTTGCGCCAGAGCCGGGTGACCGGGGTGCGCTTGCGAGTGGATAGCGGCAGTGTGGCACCGGGGCTGGCCAAGCGGCTGGCCGCTTGCCTGCAACCCTATACCGGTGGTCAGTGCGGGGTCAGCCTTGAGGTTTCCCGCCACGATGCCCGGGGTTTGTACCGACTGCCGCCGCAGTGGAACGTAGAACCAAACGACCAGATGGTCCAGTCCCTCAGGGAACTGTTGGGACGTGAGCAGGTGGCGCTTCAATACGCACAACGGCGTTAAAATCTACCGGGCTCGACTGGCTGGTTCTGTACAGTTAAGCTATGCCGCTGTGATAGCCCGGTGGTAACAAAAAGAGTTAAAGGCGCAGATTTCATGAATTTTAATTTTCTCGAGTTTGAGCAGCCAATTGCAGAGCTGGAAGGCAAGATAAAAGAGCTGCAGCTTGTGGGTGATGACAACGAGCTGAATATCGCCGATGAAGTTACCCGGTTGCGGGAGAAGAGTAGAACTTTGACCGAGTCCATCTACTCCGACCTGAGCCCATGGCAGGTCGTACAGGTAGCCCGCCATCCGCAACGTCCCTATTCAAAAGACTATATCGAGCGTTTGTTTACCGATTGGGATGAGCTGCACGGCGACCGCCACTTTGGTGATGACAAGGCGATTATCGCCGGTATCGCGCGCTTAAATGGCAAGCCGGTAGCGGTGATTGGTGAAGAGAAAGGCCGCTCTGTAAACGAGAAGGTTGCGCGCAACTTTGGTATGCCGAAGCCGGAGGGTTACCGCAAAGCCCTGCGTGTTATGGAAATGGCCGAGCGCTTTAAAATGCCGGTTCTGACCCTGATCGACACCCCGGGAGCCTATCCGGGTATCGACAGTGAAGAGCGCGGTATCAGTGAAGCCATCGCCCAGAATCTGGCAGTGATGTCCCGCCTGCGCACGCCGATTATTTGTACCGTGATTGGTGAAGGTTCCTCCGGTGGTGCACTGGCGATCGGTGTGGGTGACCAGCTGAACATGCTGCAGTACTCCACCTACTTTGTGATTTCTCCTGAGGGTTGCGCCAACATTATCTGGAAAACTGTTGAGAAAGCGCCTTTGGCCGCTGAGGCGATGGGGGTGACCTCCAGCGTGTTGGAAGAGTTGGGTATTGTGGATGAAACCATCCCCGAACCTCTCGGTGGCGCTCACCGCGACCCGGATGCAATGGCCAATAATCTCAAAGACCGTCTCAGCGAGCAGCTGGACCAGCTGAGCAGCATCCCCATTGATGAGCTGCTGGAGAAGCGCTATCAGCGCCTGATGAGCTACGGCAATATCGTTTCCTAAGCTGCTTTTTTGCTTTAGGGAGTTGTTCGGAGGCTCCCTAGATCCTTCCCCTGCCGCGCCAAGTGTATAAACTTATTGCCCTTGTGCGCGGTTGGTGCTTACTTCCTGGCCCCTTCTTTCCCTACTCATAGATACTTGCGCTTGTGTGCCATTTCCCGCGCGATTGAGTTTTACTTTTCGCTGCTTCTCTGCCTGAAAATCCCATTGTTTACAGGGCCGCCTTGCGGCCAGGCTTGTCAATGTAGCTAGGTTATTGGACTCCCGGGAAGTCTTAGAGGGAAATAAAGTGCTCAAACAGGTTGATCTACTCTTTCGAGCGAGGCCGTTGAGAAAGCGGTTCAGCTGGCCCGATAGCAGACAGTTTGGAGCTTGACGGCCGCTGTATGTCCACGCTGCCTCCATTTTGAACCCCCTTATCGAAAAGCCCTCTGAGGCGGCGCTACCTCCATGATAGAAAGTACCAACAATAAAGATTGGTGCAATAGGCACAGGTTTGCCCGGATAAAAATATCGACCGGAGAGGCCTGTGAGCTGAAGTCTCAGGATTAATAATTATGGCAATAATGCAGAGTAATACAGCAACGGATGCTGCGCAGATACCGACGGGTGACCAGTCGGGGCACAGGTTTGCCCTGGTGGCGCTGACCTCACTATTTTTTATGTGGGGCTTTATCACCTGCCTGAATGATATTTTGATTCCCTACTTGAAAGGAATTTTCGAGCTGAACTATGCCCAGGCAATGCTGGTGCAGTTCTGCTTTTTTGGTGCTTATTTCCTCGTTTCCCTGCCTGCCGGTGCCCTGGTCAGTAAAATTGGTTATCAGAAAGGGATTGTGACCGGCTTAAGTATTTCGGTGGTTGGCTGTTTGCTGTTTATCCCCGCTGAAAGAATGGAAGTCTATGCACTGTTCCTCGGTGCACTGTTTATTCTGGCTTCCGGTATTACTATTTTACAGGTTTCCGCCAACCCTTATGTGACAGCACTGGGCGATGAGCGCACGGCGCCCAGCCGCCTGACTCTGACCCAAGGCTTTAACTCCCTGGGCACCACTATCGCCCCCCAATTTGGTGCATTGCTGATTTTACCCGCTGCCGGTGTTGCAGCGGGTGCTGCCAGCGCTGCTGTTATTGAAGTTCCCTACCTGATCCTGGCGTCCGCGCTGGCGATCCTGGCTATCGTCTTTGCATTTTTGAATTTGCCGGCGATTGTCAGTAGTGCAACTTCTGAGTCTGTTTCCAATACTGAAGCCGCTTCCGCCTGGAGCTACCGTCACTTGGTGTTGGGCGCGATCGCTATTTTTGTCTACGTGGGTGCTGAAGTCTCTATCGGCAGCTTCCTGGTGAACTTTATCGCTGAGGATTCCATCGCCGGTTTGGAAGAATCTGAAGCCGCCTTCTATATCTCCCTGTATTGGGGTGGCGCTATGGTTGGTCGCTTTGCCGGCGCTTTAATTATGCGCTTTATCTCTGCTGGCAAAGTGCTCGCAATATGCTCTATCGGCTCCTGTGTACTGCTGTTGATTACTGTTACGGGTAGCGGCTATCTGGCGATGTGGGCGGTACTGGCTGTGGGTCTGTGCAACTCTATTATGTTCCCGACTATCTTTAGTTTGGCGCTGGCCAAGCTGGGCCCATCGACCAGTCAGGGCTCCGGAATCTTATGCCTGGCCATTGTAGGCGGTGCTATTGTGCCGTTGTTACAGGGGCTTCTGGCTGACCAAATTGGTATCCAATTGGCGTTCGTTCTGCCGATCTTCTGTTACCTCTATATTCTCTACTACGGTCTCTCAGGACACCGTACAGATAAACGCGCTTAAGTTTTCTTTTCTTCTCTTCTGAGCTCGTTTGCCGGCATTTTTATGCCGGCTTTTTTGTGTCCGGAATAAATGGCCAATTTGAAATGTATTGGATTGTGGGGGGGTACCGGCGATCCCTGCCAGTTTTAGAGAGGTTGGGGGTTAGGAAGCTTGGGGGGCAGTTAGATCAGACTGTTTGTTGGAATCGAGAAACTCTTTAATCGGTAAGCGATAGTTGCGACTTACTTTCAGCTTTGCACCGCTGCTCAGGGTGAGAAAGTACTCGCCTTTGGTTAAAACCTTGATATGTACAATAAAGTTCAGGTTAACCAGTGTGGATCTGTGAATGCGTTTAAAAGTGTCCGGGCAGAGTTGTTTTTGCAGGTCTTTAATAGTGCTGCGCATTACATGGGTTTCCCCTTTGGCATGCACACACATATAGTCCCCAGCCGCATCGATCCACTCGATATCCGGTTGGCTAACCATAGTAATACTGCCCCGGTCTTTAATGGCAATACGCTGGGTTGCAGCCGCAGCAGTACTCTCACCACTTGAGGGCTTGCTGGGACTGCTTTCGAAGGATCGCATCAGGCGGTTTTTCTCTTCCTGATGGCCATCCTCCCCTTTGGATATCATCTGTGCCTGGCGCTGTCGGGCCCGGTCGAGGGCGGTTTCCAGTCGGCGCGGGTCCAGTGGTTTGAGCACATAATCGACCGCGTGGACTTCAAAGGCCTTAAGGGCGTATTGGTCGTAGGCTGTGGCAAAGATGACCAGAGGCATGGTGTCAGCCTGAAGGTTGCGCACCACATCAAAACCGTTCATTCCTGGCATCTGCACATCGAGAATGAGTAGGTCCGGGTTGTGCTCTGAAACTGCTTGGACAGCTTCCCGGCCATTGCGACAACAGGCGAGAATATCCAGGTCCTTGCGTTCTTCGAGCATACTTTTCAGTAGTCTTAAAGCCAGGGGCTCGTCGTCCACCAGTACAACGCTGAGCTTGCTCATTGAACTTCTCCCTGTGTCAGGTGGGTTGATGGGTTGGAAATTTCCAGTGGAATATTGATGAGTACTTGCATGCCGCCATCAGAATTATTGTTTTGTTCTATTTTGAAATCTTGAGGGTAGAGCGTGGATAATCGTTCGCGCACGTTTTTAAGCCCCACTCCTGTTGAGGAGGATTCCGGGTCACATTCGCTGGCAAAGTGATCTGGGCAACCGGTGTCGTAGACTTCCAGCACCAGGCGATCATCGGTGTTGTGCGCGTGGATACCGATAGTGCCCCCCATTTCATTGGGGGCTATGGCATATTTTACCGAGTTTTCCACCAGTGGTTGCAGCAACATGCTGGGCACTTGTGCGCGGCGCACGGTTTCATCGATCGACAGGTCTACGGACAACCTGTCGGCAAAGCGGGTTTTTTCAATCTCCAAATAAAGCAATACCGCCTCGATCTCTCGTTCAAGTTCAACTTTCTGCATCGGATCTTCTTTTAGGGAGAGCCTTAAAAAATCACTGAGACGCACAACCATTTCCCGCGCTTCATCAGCTTGCTGGAATCGAATTAGGGCGTTAATGGAGTTGAGCGTATTGAAGAGAAAGTGGGGGTTGAGCTGGTAGCGCAACATTTTTAGTTGCGCCTCATTGGCGATGGCCTCTGCCTGAAGTCTGCGGAGCTGCTCCCGCTCATGTACTGCTGCGACCTCCAGCATTTTTTTGTGCTCTTCATTGAGTAGGAAGTGATATTTTACCCCGCAGTACAGGGCGCTCCAGAATAGAAACACAAATAAAGAAGCGTAATACCAGCCGCCGAACTCAGACCAAATCGAGTGCTCACCGCTGAGGCGTATGTAGGCCTCCATGCGAACCAAGGTCCATATTCCAGAAATAACTGCCACCGCCAAAAGGTAGATTACGGTGCGGAAAGCGAGTTCTGATTCCCAGGCAACATCAAAAATTGGTTTTAGAAACAGGGATAATAAAAATGCAATAGCGCACTGGAATACTGTATTGACCGGCTCGAAGTGGGGCCACTCAGTCGGGGAGTGCCACAGAGTCAGGGAGAGAAAAGTGACCAGCAGTATGCCAACCCAGCTGACCAGCTGCAGTTTCCAGAACCAGCGGGTCGACTGAATTTCAGTGTTCGGTCTCGTTTCCAGACGGGTCGAGTACTGCATGATTTCCCGCATATTTAGTATTGTGAAAAGGACGGGATAGACGCTCATCGTCGCGTTCATTATTATCCGCAGAATATTACCTTGCAGAAACGTGACCCGCCAGAGGGGATAGCGCCACGCTTCCGGCTTGTCCCCGAGAAAGTCCTTTTTATCTGATTTTGGGGTGAATAGTCGAGTAATTTTCGGCAATCTCGATTCAGAAGACAACTCCTCTCTATTTTTAAATGCGAGTTAATCAGCCCGGACTTCTTTGAGGCTAAAGTTCAGTGGTACTTCTGTTTATCCAGCTCGACACTATTAGATTGTCTATCTGGTCAAAAACGGTAATTTGAAATTTGGTTGAGTAGATAGGTAGTTGCCAATAATTGTGGTAAAAATGTGCAGGGCCTTTAACGGCTTGAATGAATCCACAGTCGCAGAGGTGGTACTAACTTTTGCGCAAAATAATGTGGTGGCGGAAAAAATTCCGGGTGAATGGACCAACCGCTAGAAAGAAATAGTTTAGATTTGGGGATCGGTTTCCGATGAGCCAGATGTTGCCCGAATCGGGGTTCTCCTCGAGCGAGATGGCTAAATATGACACTGATGCCCGTGCCGGAGTAGCGGCCGGCGTTGCCCCGCGCTATATCAATTTAATTGCACTTACGTCCCTATTTCTGATTTGGGGATTTATTACCGGCCTGAACGATGTGCTGGTGCCGCACTTAAAAAATGTTTTTGAGTTGAGTTACACCAAAGCTGTCTTGGTGCAGTTTTACTTTTTTGCCGCCTATTTCCTGGTATCCGTGCCGGCAGGCATGTTGTTGAGGCGGGTTGGTTATCAGCTTGGGCTGGTGCTCGGGCTTTTGGTGGCTTGTGCGGGCTGCCTGGTCTTTATTCCCGCTGCCCGCCTGCAAATCTACGAAGTGTTTTTGCTGGGGCTGTTTGTTCTGGCTTCCGGGATTACCCTGCTGCAGGTTTCCGCAAACCCCTATGTTATCGCGCTGGGCAGTGCTCGCACGGCGCCCAGTCGACTGAATCTTACCCAGGCTTTTAACTCCCTGGGAACCACCTTGGCACCGGTGATTGGCGGCGCAGTTTTCTTTGCGGGACTTACTATTACCGCTGACCCGGATACAGCGGCGAGTATTATTGAGTTCAGGGCTCGCGAAGCGGCTTTGGTGGAGACCCCTTATTTCTGGTTAGCGGTTCTACTACTGGTGATGGTCGCTTTCTTTTCCTGGATTAGGTTGCCGGCCATTCCCGAGCACCAACAGGGTGGAGGAGCGGATGGTCACGATGTGTTTTCTCTGTGGCGTTTCCCCCGCTTGACCCTGGGGGCTGTAGGTATTTTTGCCTATGTGGGTGCGGAGGTGGCTATTGGCAGTTTTCTGGTGAGTTTCTTTGGTGAACCATCAGTGGCAAAGATGGCTCCTTTTGAAGCGTCAAAGTATGTCTCTTATTACTGGGGCGGAGCGATGATTGGGCGCTTTGCCGGGGCCTTTTTGCTGCGCTTTGTCTCTGCTGGAAAAACCCTGGCGGTTTGTGGCCTGGGTTCGGTGGTACTAATAGCAATCGCAATGATGACGTCAGGCCCGATCGCGGTCTGGTCCATAGTTGCAGTGGGCCTGTGCAACTCGATTATGTTCCCGACTATATTCAGCCTGGCTTTGCGCGGGCTGGGCAAACATACCAGCCAGGGTAGCGGTATCTTATGCATGGCTATTGTAGGCGGTGCAATTATTCCTCTTTTCCAGGGAATGCTGGCTGATAGCGCCGGTATCCAGTATTCATTTTTGGTGCCTCTGGTGTGTTACTGCTACATCGTTTATTACGGGGCTTTTTCACGAACCCTGCGCGGTAGCGCGGTGGAGTAGAACCTTCATTTATCCTTTCCGCCTTGTCTGCAATTTGGACCAGCCCATCGGATTTCTATTGGCCTGTAGAGACAAGTACTGCAATTTGTTGTCATTGCGAACTGTGCCCACTGGATAGCCATGACTCAGTTTTATGGCCGATCGGTGAATATGGCATTAGCAGAACTTGATTCCGACGAGAGCTGGGTTTGGAGTTATCTCTAATATTTCAGCTCGGTGGAGGCAGACCGTGCACAACTGCCTGGGCAGGTGATGTGCGGCATAATAAATATGGCGATAGTAGGTCGCGCTGTGCGTAAGGCTTTGGAGATATTTCCTCTGAAGTTTGTCTGAGCGCAACTCGTAGAGCCAGTTAACAAGCGTGGAATAATTTTGGGAGTTATTCGTGAATTTTAGTAAGCGATTTTCGCTGGGCTTTTTGCTCTGTGCTTCTGTGCTCGCCGGGTGTCATTCCGAGAGCCAACAAACTGAGCCAAAAGCTGATAAAGCGCAGGCCGATACTGGCACCAGTGCCGCCGAGGGCATCGACAACTGGCCTGAACTCAAGCCAGCCTTACCGCGCGATGAAAAGCTGGAAGCCCAAATCACTGAAATCATGTCCCGCATGTCTCTGGAAGAGAAAGTGGGTCAGATGATCCAGGCGGAAATCCGCAGCGTTACTCCTGAAGATGTGAAGACCTATCACCTGGGTTCCGTATTGAATGGTGGTGGCGCCTTCCCGAACAACGATAAGTTTGCCACGCCGCAAGACTGGTTGGCCCTTTCTGACGCCTTCTTTAAGGCTTCTATGGACACTTCCGATGGCGGTGTTGCGATTCCCCTGATCTGGGGTTCCGATGCGGTTCACGGCCACAACAATGTGATCGGTGCGACCCTGTTCCCGCATAATATTGGTCTGGGTGCCGCCCAAGACCCGGAGCTGATTGAGCGTATTGGTAGCGCCACCGCCCGCGAAGTGGCAGTGACCGGTATCGATTGGACTTTCGCTCCCACCGTCGCGGTAGTGCGCGATGACCGCTGGGGCAGAACTTACGAGAGCTATTCCGAAGATCCCAAGATTGTTGCGGATTATGCCGAGGCAATGGTGAAGGGGCTCCAGGGCGAAAAATCCAGCGCTGAGTTCCTGCGCGGCGAAAATCTGGTAGCCACTGCCAAGCACTTTGTCGGTGACGGTGGTACGAATCGAGGAATTGACCGAGGTGATAATGCGGTTCCGGAAAAAGAACTGGCAGAGGTCCATGCGGCGGGTTACCTGACATCTCTGCCGGCAGGCGTACAGACCGTTATGGCTTCATTCAATAGCTGGAACGGTGAAAAACTCCACGGCCACAAATACCTTCTGACCACCGTTCTGAAAGAGCGCCTCGGTTTTGATGGCTTTGTTGTGGGCGACTGGAATGGCCACGGTTTCGTGCCCGGTTGCACTGTAGAGAGCTGTGCAGCGGCGATTAATGCCGGCCTCGATATGTTTATGGTGCCGGCGGACTGGAAAGCCCTGTACAACAACACCCTGGCCCAGGCCAAAAGCGGTGAAATCGGTGCGGAGCGTATCGATGATGCCGTTCGCCGCATCCTGCGAGTGAAGATCCGTGCAGGTCTGTTTGACCGCAATATGCCGCTGGCAGGCAAAGACGGCATCCTGGGCAACCCGGAGCACCGCGCAATCGCTCGTGAAGCGGTACGCAAATCCCTGGTGTTGCTGAAAAACAATGACAAGCTGCTGCCATTGGCTGCGGACCAGAATATTCTGGTTGCCGGCGATGGTGCGGATAACTTGTCCAAGCAGAGTGGTGGCTGGACGATTTCCTGGCAGGGTACCGGCAATACGCGCGCTGATTTCCCCGGTGCCACTTCAATCTTTGAAGGCATTTCATCGGCGGTTAAAGCCGCTGGCGGTGAAGCGGTATTGAGTGCTGATGGCAGCTTCTCAGATGCCACTTTTGCCAATGGTAAGGCACCCAAGGTTGCTGTTGTTGTATTTGGCGAAGAGCCCTATGCAGAGTGGCACGGCGATATTACCAACCTGGAATACCAGCGCGGTAACAAGAAGGATTTGGCGCTGCTGAAAAAACTACGCGAGCAGGGTGTTCAGGTAGTCAGTGTGTTCCTTTCAGGCCGTCCTCTCTGGATTAACAGTGAATTGAATGCATCCGATGCCTTTGTTGCCGCCTGGCTGCCTGGCTCTGAAGGTGCTGGTGTTGCGGATGTGCTGATTAAAGGCGCCAATGGGGAAGCCCGTTACGACTTTACCGGCAAGCTGCCATTCAGCTGGCCAATGCACAGCTATCAGAATGTCCTGAATCCATACCACGAGAATTACGAGCCATTGTTTGAGTTGGGCTATGGCCTGGCTGCTGAACAGGAATCCCTGGTGAGTAACGAATTGCCGGAGACCAGTGAATCCAGTGCCGGTGGCGGTTTGGAAGAAGCCTGGCTGTTGGTATCCCGCCCGCAAGCTCCCTGGGTGTTGAATATTGCTGAAGCTGGGGCAGAGGTTGTACCTGTACACGGTAACTTCGCGGTTAGTGGAGACGATAAAAATATTACTGTCAGCTCCATCGATATGTCTTCCCAGGAAGATGCTCGACTGATTACCTGGAAAGGCCTGCGTCCTGGCGCAGTTCAGTTGTCTGCTGAATATATGCAGGACCTGAATGTCTACCTGGAAGAGAAATCTGCGCTGACACTGAATATCCGTGTCGATCAGCCAATTGAAAAGCCGGTGGTGGCTACCATGAACTGTGGTGATGGCTGTTCTGCCAAGGTACCGTTGGAGTCTGCGCTGAAATCCATGGAACAGAAAAGCTGGACCCGGGTTTCTGTAGATCTGCAGTGTTTTGTAAAAGCCGGTGCGGATTTCGGCAAGGTCTTTAGTGCCTTTGGTCTGGAGAGTGAAGCTCCGATGGCTATTGCGGTTGCCAACGTTAAGTTGACCCCGGAAGCTGGAGTATCTGCTGATATTCGTTGTGACGGTTAAGTTACAACACACTTAAAGGGCTAATTACCCTCAGTTCTAACCGGAGCCTGTTTTTTGGTTCCGGTTAGCGGCTGAAACAATTTGTTCTCACAGGAACGGTGCCAGTGTGATGTTCTATCCCGTTGGCACTTCTTTGCCCGCCAATCTCTTCTTTCCAGACATTACTATTTCTTTTATCCCATAGATTTACTACTGGGGTGGAAGGAAAGAATACACTTCACTCGAGACACGCTGTGAATACATCCCTGTAAGCTCCTAATCGGCATCCATGCCTCATAGGGTCCCGAGCGCAGTGTATTATTTCCTTCTTTAGTATATTGGATAGTGTTATCCCTCGATAAATCTACCTCTCCTGATTTTTGTTATTTCACGCCTTCATAGTATTACTTGTCACAAAATTATTGCCGCTGTTGGTGCTGCATTGAGTTGTCAGGCACTGCAAACGTGCAGGCGAATAAATAATTCAATAAATTTTATTTTCTAATCTTATTTAAATTTTGGAGTGGGGTAGGCTTTGCGCAGGTTCCATTTTCTCGGGAACAGAAAGGTAATTGATTTGAAATGAAGCTGCCATTCCACTCTGGTTAGTATGACTTCGCTCTCAAAATTAGGGCTCTTGGATAGTTGGCATTCTTATTGCTGGTTATTTTTCGAGTGTTTACTTTTCAGACCTGGCCTTCCATTGAATTATGGCGGTTATGGTGGGTTGGTTCCCTGTTTGATTTTGTGCATTTTGAGGTCCTCGGTCATGGTGGTGCCGGGGATGGTGCGGATAAATTAACTTGAAATGGAATTGGAGGAACTAATGGCACCTTGTCATATCGTTTTTTTACCAGGACTTTTCGCGCGTGGATGGATCTGGAACCAAGTTGCAGATGCTTGCCGGCAGCAGGGGCATAAAATAACTGTTTTCGAGCCATCTATCCCTGAGGTTTTTATGGGTAAGTTGGATTCGGCGCACGAAATGATTAGAGAGTGTCTCCAGTTAAATGGAGATATGGATAATAATATTTTGGTCGGCAACTCGATGAGTGGGCTTATTACGTTAGATTTTGCCGCAAAATATCCTGAACTGGTAGCTGGGGTGGTTATCAGTGGAGCCCCGGGGCTTGAGGAGTTGGAGGCAGGAGTTTCCCTTTCTGATTTACGCGGGTCGGTACCTGGAGCAGCAAATATACTTTGTGAGCGGGTCTTCCGAGATATTAACCGCCTGCCGAAACCGGACTACGAAAAGGGCGTCGCCGATATCAATACTATTTTCTCCACTAACGAAACGTTTAAATCAGTGGTTAAATGGCTGAATATAAGTAGGAAGTATGATGTTTATGGCAGTCTGAAGAAAGTGAGATGCCCGATCAAGTTAATATGGGGAGACTTCGATCAAATAACACCGGCTGAATCCTGGCGGTCGCTGGCCTCCCAGAATGATAATTTGGATTATTGTGAAGTGTATGATTGTGGGCACAGTCCTATGCTGGAAAAGCCTGAAGAATTTTATCAGCTTCTTTCTGGGTATCTCTCAAGTCTAATAAGTCCTCTAGCTAAAACGGCTTGACTGCGTTTTTTGCATAGCTATAGCGGTAAAAGTATCTGCTATAGCTGTGTGACCGTAGTGTTTTTTTAGGTGTTTGGCTGTCGATTGCCGAATATTTTGTGTTGGGTTTTTAAGTTAGAAGTTGAATAAAAAGATTGATTTACATGATCCCAGAATTTTTATTAAAGGTGAGATAAAAAGCAGACGGTATTCATTGATTGCTCTGAGATTAGAGTGAATGGTTAAATTTTATGGGTTTATATATTAACGGTATGAAAATCGTGATGGTTAGCTATAAGCCGATTGATAAAAAATAACCTTCTCCTTTCGGCACAGTTTTGAGATGAATTTGACGGAAGTATGGTAAGTATCGCCTTCATTACAAAGGTATAAATTAGGGTGAGTGCCTTAAATCCTGAAGTGAATTCTCCAAGATTAATTTCATCTAACTTTCTAGGTTTATATATGCAACTAGCTAATCGTCTTAGTAGGGACATTTGAGGTGTTAGATAATTGCTCCAAAAGTGTAAGGTAAAGCCTTTGTGTGAAATTTAACCTTTAGTGACTGCCTTTTTAATTTTGCGGTATTGGCGCGACTGAAGTTGTGGGGCTTTGCTTCACTATCCGCATTCTGGACTATTAGCGGTATACTGTTTGGAGCTTAGACTTTGTTTAACTCCCAGTGAAAAATGTAAATCCCAGCGAAAAACTCCCATCTCTGATAAAGAATATACTGCAGTCCCACCCTGCCAGCGGCCAGTTGTGGGTGGGGTTTTCTGGTGGTCTGGATTCCACTGTTCTCCTGCACCTTCTGGTAACTTGCCAAATTCCCGTGCGTGCGCTTCATATTCACCATGGCCTGAATGCAAATGCGGACATTTGGCTGGCTCACTGTAAGGAGTTTGCTGAAAATCTGGCGGTACCCTTCACAGCCATTCAGGTTACTGTTGATTACAAAGATGGCGGATTGGAGCAGGGGGCTCGCCGGGCGAGATATGCGGCCTTCAATCAGGTGATGTCCGAAGGTGATCAAATTTTGCTCGGTCACCACGCAGACGACCAAGCTGAGACTTTCCTGCTGCGCTTAATGCGGGGCGCGGGCGTGTTGGGATTGGCCGGCATGTCCGAGAGTCGAACTGTCGGAGGTAATAAGTACTTACTACGCCCTCTACTCGGAGCGGGGCGAAAAGAGCTAGAGCAGTGGGCTGAGGTTCACGGATTGAGCTGGATTGAAGATGACAGCAATGCGGATGAGGCCCTGGAGCGCAATTTTTTGCGGCATCGAGTTGTGCCATTGCTCAACCAGCGTTGGGGAGTGAGTCGCCAGATCGCTCGGGCAGCGGAGAACCTGAGGGAGTCTGCGGACTTGCTGTCTGAGTTGGCACTTGCTGACTTGGAGGAGGCTGATTTAAAGGTGGAGCGATTTGGCGAAAGTCTGGCCCTGCCTCGCTTCTTCAGCCTTAGCGAGGGGCGCCGTAAAAACCTTATGCGGCATTGGGTATTGCGCCAAGGAGGGCAGCCGCCAGAGTCGGCCCTATTAAATCAGGCGCTTTTCCAGGTGACTCATGCGGCAGGGGATGCACAGCTTGAAGTTAATTTGGGCGGTTGTGTGGTGCGGCGTTTTCGAAATCGCCTTTACCTGACCCCTGAACTGGCGCCAATTGCCAATAGCTCCGATAAAAGTTGGCTCTGGGATGGCTGCTCTAATCTGGCTCTGCCTGCGGGTGGCATTCTTCGGCCCTCGTCGGATTGGCCAGTGGACGATTATAGAGTGTGTTATCGCAGAGGAGGGGAGCGTGCGCACCCGGTAAATCGCTCCAGGTCACAAACGCTTAAGAAGCTCTTGCAGGAGTGGGCCCTAGAGCCCTGGCTCAGGGATCGTGTCCCATTGGTATTTTTGGGGGATGATCTGGTGGCTGTCGCGGGGCTCTTTTCATGCAAAGCAGGCTGCGCCATCCCGGATGACCCACCCGGCTGGCGGTTTTTCGATTGAGTGTTAAGGGGGTTTCTGCTACCCTGGCGCCCCGTCTAAAAGGCACCGGGAGAAGCTGGATTATCCGCCCGGGCCAGCCCTGTAAGCTCGACATTCATCGAGCGCTCAACTGACCAAGGTTTTGCATGACGCGCTATATTTTTGTAACTGGTGGCGTGGTTTCCTCGTTGGGGAAAGGTATCGCCTCCGCCTCTTTGGCCGCCATTCTCGAGGCCCGCGGCCTCAAGGTTACCATCCTCAAACTGGACCCCTACATCAACGTAGACCCGGGTACCATGAGTCCCTTCCAGCACGGCGAGGTGTATGTCACCGAGGATGGTGCCGAGACTGACCTGGACCTGGGTCACTACGAACGTTTTATCCGTACCCGGATGTCCAAGCGTAACAACTTCACCACCGGCCGCGTGTATGAGACCGTACTGCGCAAAGAGCGCCGTGGTGACTACTTGGGTGGCACCGTACAGGTGATCCCCCATATTACCGACGAGATCAAGCGCCGCGTTGTAGAAGGTGGCCGCGATGTCGATGTCGCTATTGTTGAAATCGGTGGCACCGTAGGTGATATCGAATCCCAACCGTTCCTGGAATCTGTGCGTCAGCTGCGTGTGGAAATGGGCACCAATCGCGCCCTGTTGATCCACCTGAGCTATGTGCCTTTCCTTGCCACTGCTGGTGAAACCAAGACCAAGCCGACTCAGCACTCTGTTAAAGAGTTGCGTTCTATCGGCTTGCAGCCGGATATTCTGCTGTGCCGTTCCGAGCGCGAGATCGATGAGGACTCCCGCCGCAAGATCGCACTGTTCACCAATGTGGAAGAGCGCGCTGTTGTACCGCTGCCCGATGCCAAGACCATCTACGGCGTACCGCGTCTTCTGCACAGTTACGGCCTCGACGATATCGTTGTGGAAAAACTGCAGCTGGAATGCCAGGCACCAGACCTTTCCGAGTGGGACGAAGTGGTCGATGGCAAGCTGAACCCGCAGCACGAAGTGAAAATTGCCATGGTTGGCAAATACATGGAGTTGCTGGATGCCTATAAGTCCCTGATCGAGTCCCTGACCCACGCGGGTATCAAGCATCGCTGCAAAGTGGATATCGACTTTATCAACGCTGAAGACGTTGAGGGTGAGAACGGCATTGACCTGATCAAGGATGCCGATGCAATCCTGGTTCCCGGTGGATTTGGTGAGCGCGGTTTAGAGGGCAAGCTTGAATCTGTTCGCTACGCTCGTGAAAACAATATTCCTTACCTGGGCATCTGCCTCGGTTTACAGTCTGTGGTTATCGAGTTCGCGCGCAATGTGCTCGGCCTCGAGGGTGCCAACAGTACTGAATTCAATACTAAAACCCCGCACCCGGTTATCGGCCTGATCACAGAGTGGATCGATAGCGAAGGAAATATCGAGAAGCGCGACGAGCAGTCCGACCTGGGTGGCACCATGCGCTTGGGCGGTCAGGAGTGTCGCTTGGCTAAAGACACCAAGGCTCGCGATATCTACGGCGCTGACGTTATTGTAGAGCGCCACCGCCACCGCTACGAAGTGAATAACAACTACGTTGATCGCCTGCAGCAAGCCGGTTTGAAAATTGGCGGCTGGTCTGCAGACGATACCCTGGTAGAAATGGTTGAATTGCCAAACCATCCCTGGTTCGTTGCTTGCCAGTTCCACCCGGAATTTACTTCAACCCCGCGCGACGGCCATCCGCTGTTCGAAAGCTTTGTTGCCGCCGCAATGAAGCAGCGTGAAAACCAGGGTTAATCAGTAATCCGCCCCCGGGCTCTGTGACTGGGGGTGAGATGACAGGGAGCTGACAGTGAAAACAATTGAAGTCGGAAATATTCAGGTCGCCAACGATAAGCCCTTTGCGCTGTTTGGCGGTATGAATGTACTGGAATCCCGCGACCTGGCGATGCAGGTGGCTGAGCACTATGTAAAAGTCACTGAAAAACTGGGTATTCCCTATGTTTTTAAAGCGTCTTTTGACAAGGCCAATCGCTCTTCCATCAATTCCTATCGCGGACCGGGAATGGAAGAAGGCCTGAAGATTTTTCAGGAAATCAAAGACACCTTTAAGGTTCCCTTGATTACCGATGTCCACGAAGTACACCAGGCTGCTCCGGTTGCCGAAGTCGTGGATATTATCCAGCTGCCGGCCTTCCTAGCCCGCCAGACTGATCTGGTCGCCGCTATGGCAGCGACTGGTGCAGTGATTAACGTCAAAAAGCCCCAGTTTATGAGCCCGCCGCAAGTTAAAAATGTGGTGGAGAAATTTGCTGAGTGCGGCAACGAAAATATTCTTTTGTGTGAGCGCGGTGCCTGCTTTGGCTACGACAATCTGGTTGTCGATATGCTGGGCTTTAGCACCATGATCAATGCCTCCGGTGGTGCACCGCTGATTTTTGACGTCACCCACTCACTGCAAATGCGCGATCCTTCCGGTGCAGCTTCTGGTGGTCGCCGTGCACAGGTCACTGAGCTGGGCCGCGCAGGTCTGGCTATCGGTATTGCCGGCCTGTTCCTGGAAGCACACCCGAGTCCAGACAAAGCATTGTGTGATGGCCCCAGTGCATTGCCACTGGAAAAGCTGGAGCCATTCCTGGCGCAGATGAAAGCGGTAGATGACCTGATCAAGGGTTTCGAGCCGCTGGATACGAAATAAAAAAGAGATATTTTTGCGCGCCCTGATGGGGCGCGCGGCACTTTCCCCTCTGCTATTTGGCCTGAGCGCTGTAGCAAAAAGTGCGTAAAGTCTGATTTACGAAAACCTATTTTCAGTAAGTACCAATACGGAGCCCATTGTAAATGAGCAAGATTGTCGCTGTTAAAGCCTTTGAAGTAATGGATTCTCGCGGTAACCCTACCGTTGAAGCCGATGTAATCCTGGAGGATGGTTCTATTGGCTCCGCCTGCGCCCCCTCCGGTGCCTCCACTGGCTCCCGTGAAGCGCTGGAACTTCGCGATGGTGATAAAAGCCGTTACTTGGGTAAGGGTGTCCTGAAAGCGGTTGAAAATATCAACACTACTATCGCCGACCTGCTCAAGGGTATGGATGCTACAGATCAGCGCGCCCTGGACAAGGCGATGATCGATGCCGACGGCACTGAAAATAAGGCGAACTTCGGCGCCAACGCTATTTTGGCGGTTTCCCTGGCTGCCGCTAAAGCAGCTGCCGCTTCCAAAAAAATCCCTTTGTATCAGCACATTGCTGAGGTAAACGGCACTCCGGGCGAGTACTCCATGCCGGTACCGATGATGAATATCCTTAATGGCGGCGAACACGCTGACAACAATGTGGATATCCAGGAATTTATGGTTCAGCCGGTTAAGGCTGAATCTTTTGCTGAAGCTCTGCGCCAAGGTGCTGAGATCTTCCACTCCCTGAAAAAAGTACTGTCCAGCAACAGCCTGAACACTGCAGTTGGCGATGAAGGTGGCTTTGCTCCGAACCTGCCTTCCAACGAAGCAGCGCTGAAAGTGATTGCTGAAGCGGTAGAGGAGGCCGGTTACACCCTGGGTGATGACATTACCCTGGCTCTGGACTGCGCTTCTTCCGAGTTCTACAAAGATGGCAAGTACGATCTGGCTGGCGAAGGCAAGCAGTTCGATAGCGAAGGTTTTGCCAGCTACCTGGCCGATCTGTCCGCCAACTATCCGATCCTGTCTATCGAAGACGGTATGGACGAGAGTGATTGGGACGGTTGGAAAGTACTCACCGACAAAATTGGTGAAAAAGTACAGCTGGTAGGCGACGACTTGTTCGTAACCAACACCAAGATCCTGAAAGAAGGTATCGAGAAAGGTGTCGGTAACTCTATCTTGATCAAGTTCAACCAGATCGGCTCCCTGTCCGAGACTCTGGATGCGATCAAAATGGCTAAAGATGCGGGCTACACCGCTGTGATCTCTCACCGCTCCGGTGAGACCGAAGATACTACTATTGCGGATCTGGCGGTTGCGACTGCTGCTGGTCAAATCAAGACCGGTTCCCTTTGCCGTTCAGACCGCGTAGCCAAGTACAACCGTCTGCTGCGCATCGAAGCTGAGCTGAATGGCTCCGCTCCTTATCGCGGCCGCGCTGAATTCAAGTAATCCATTATTTGAATTAGCGTGCAAGTACTACAAAGAGGGGCCAGCCCCTCTTTGTAGTACTATAAATACGAACAAGCGAAATATCGTAATCTCGTATGAAATGGCTGCTGGCAATACTCACCATTATGCTCCTCGCCACCCAGTACCGACTTTGGGTTGGTGAAGGTAGTCTCGCCGAAGTTACCCGTCTCAAGCGTCAATTAGCCCAACAGCAAGAAAAAAATATCGCGCTGGCGCGGGAAAACCGTCAACTGTTCAGGGAAGTCCGCAGTTTGAAAGTTGGCACTGATGGTGTGGAAGCGAAAGCCCGTTATGACCTGGGACTGATCAAGGAAGGGGAAACACTGTTTATCTTCCTCGATAAGGAAGAGGCTGAAAATTGATTAAGGATTATTGGGTCATTGTACCCGCTGCCGGCGTTGGCAAACGCATGGGGGCTGATCGCCCGAAACAGTACCTGCCATTGCTCGGGCGACCACTGTTATCCCTGACTTTAAAAAATATTCTTGGGTGGCCAGGATTGGCCGGCGTTGTAGTATCGCTATCGGAGCAGGATACCTACTTCCCTCACCTGAAAGAAGCAAACCACCCCTTGGTACACACCGTCATTGGTGGAGCTGAGAGAGCAGACTCTGTTCAGTCCGCCCTGGATTTCCTGGCGGAGCGAGAAAGCGGCGATACTCCGGTTTTAGTCCACGATGCTGCACGACCCTGTGTGTCTGAGCGCGATATTTGCGCTTTACTCAGTGACGAAGTCTTACCGATGGCACTTTTGGCGCGCCCCGCGAGTGACACATTAAAGCGCAGTCATGTGACTGGCGGTGTAGCCTGTGTGGAAGAAACGGTTGAGCGCGAAAGTATTTGGCTGGCGCAAACCCCGCAACGGGCCCCTCTCAGTACTCTGCACTCTTGCCTTGGTAAAGCCCTGGAACAAGGGGTTGCTGTAACCGATGAAGCCAGTGCACTGGAATTTTTTGGCCATTCACCGCAATTGGTTGCGGGTGAAAGTGACAATATTAAAGTGACGCACCCCGCCGATATCATAATTGCAGAAACTATTTTACGTCTGCGCTACTCCCCGACCGAGGATAAGCGATAGTGAGTTTTCGAATAGGCCAGGGCTTTGATGTGCACGCATTTGGCCCTGGTGATCATGTAGTGCTCGGAGGAGTACAAATCCCCTATGGGTATGGTTTGGTAGCTCATTCTGATGGGGATGTTTTACTGCACGCCCTATCGGATGCCTTACTGGGTGCTCTGGCCCTGGGAGATATCGGTAAACACTTTCCCGATAACGATGAACAATTTGCCGGAGCGGATAGTAGAAACCTGCTTCGACATGTTGTTGGATTAATCGATAGTAAAGGGTATCGCCTGGTTAATGTGGATATGACGTTGATTGCCCAGGCCCCCAAAATGGCTCCGCATATCGATGGAATGCGAGTCAATATTGCCGCTGACTGTGGTGTTGATTGCGATGCGGTCAGTGTCAAAGCAACCACTACAGAAAAGCTTGGATTTACTGGTCGCGGTGAGGGTATCGCCGCGCAAGCTACTGTTTTATTAGAGCGCAAAGATGTCTGAAGTTTGGAACCTGGATTGGCCCCGAGCGCTTGGGGGTGCGGTAATTTCTGGCGATTTTCGCACAGAACCAGAAGATTTTATTGTCGATGAACTGGCTATGCCGCCGGCTGATAAAGATGGCGAGCATGTTTACTTGCAGGTTAAAAAGCGCGGGGCAAATACCGCCTGGGTTGCCAAGGAATTGGCGAAGTTAGCTGGGGTGCAAAGCCGGGATGTCAGCTTTTATGGCTTGAAAGACCGACATGCTGTTACCACTCAATGGTTCAGTGTATGGCTCGGACAAAAGCCAGAAGCAGACTGGTCGCAAATAAACAGCGATGAGATTTCATTGCTCCAGGCCTTCCGGGGACCATGCAAGTTGCGTCGTGGCGAGCATATGGGGAATCGCTTCAAGATTCGGCTGCGCAATGTAGAAGGTGACCGGGACAAAGCAGAAGAAGTACTTCAGCTGATTCCCAAAGGGGTGCCCAATTACTTCGGTGAACAGCGCTTTGGGATTGATGGCAATAACCTTAGCCTGGCAAAAAACTTAGCTGAAGAGGATGGTCGCTGCAGCAAAAGCGAAAAGGCCTTCGCCATGTCTGCTGCACGTAGCTGGTTGTTCAATCAGGTTTTGGCTGAACGAATCAACACCGGAACCTGGCAGAGCCCTCTCGTTGGAGAACCTGAAGATTATCCAACTGGGCCTCTTTGGGGGCGTGGCAGAAATCTGTCAACAGATGCCCTGGGGCAGTTGGAAGAGCAAGTGTTGTCTCCGTGGCAGCCTTGGTGCAACTGGCTGGAGCACTGCGGTCTTAGCCAGGAGCGCCGGGCCATGATTTTATCCCCGGAGGCATTTCGCTATGAGTGGGAAGGTGATCATTTAATCGTCGAATTTGCCTTGCCACCGGGTACTTTTGCTACGGCTTTGCTACGGGAGATAGCTCAGCTGGTCAATGTTAAACAGTGCACATAAAATTTTAGGTGACTGGCACTGTTGCACAAATCATGGACAAGAAAAGAATATGGATCGCTTGAGACAAGAAGGTCTGGGGATGACTTCCCAGCGAACCCGTAATCGCTTGATCCAGCGATTGCGGGAAGAGGGGATATCCAACGAGGAGGTACTGGATGTAATGGCATCTACACCTCGACATCTCTTTTTGGATGAGGCCCTGGCTATTCGGGCTTATGAAGATACTGCTTTGCCCATAGGGTATGGCCAAACTATTTCCCAGCCATACATTGTCGCCCGTATGACTGAACTCTTACTGAGTAGAGCCAAGTCTCTACACCGAGTTCTGGAAGTGGGTACGGGTTCAGGCTACCAAACGGCCATTCTCGCTCGCTTGGTTGAACAACTTTATTCCGTTGAGCGTGTCGAACCTCTATTGGAAACTGCTCGCCATCGGTTGGGAGAGCTGGGTTACAGCAATGTAGAGTACAAGCTCAGCAATGGGGGCTTTGGTTGGAAAGAAGAGGGTCCTTACGATGCGATCCTGGCTGCAGCAGCACCTGCAATAATTCCCGATGAGCTGCGAGAACAGCTGGCTCCCAATGGGGTTTTGGTAATTCCGGTGGGGGCTGAGCAGCAATACCTGACGATGGTGACTCGTCGTGAGGATAGTAATAAGTTTGATGTGGAAAAGTTGGAAGCGGTACGTTTCGTGCCTTTACTCGGTGGTGTGGTTCGATGAGATTTGCTGAGGTTCTAAAAAGTCGCTACCCCGGAGTGCTTCTGCGGGGAATGGCAATGGGGGCTGCCGATGTGGTGCCCGGTGTTTCCGGGGGAACTATTGCCTTTATTACCGGCATCTACCAGGAGCTTTTGGACTCCCTCAGTCGAATAGGCCCGCATTGTATTACAGTGTGGCGGAAGGAGGGGTTTCTATCCGCTTGTCGCTATATTAATGGGAGCTTTCTGCTCTCTCTTTTCCTTGGGGTATTGTTGAGCGTTTTTAGCTTGGCCCACCTGATTAGTGGCTTACTGCAAAATTATCCAATTGTTGTGTGGTCTTTCTTTTTCGGTTTGGTTCTCGCCTCAATTGTTCCCATTGTGAGAAATATCCCCCGGTGGTCGCCATCTGTTTTGGTTTTTCTCGCACTGGGTATTGCGCTTGCAGTAACAGTGAGCGAGATGCGGCCTTCGGAGATACCGGCAACTCCACTTACACTGTTTTTATCAGGTGCTTTGGCAATATGTGCGATGGCACTGCCGGGAGTTTCCGGCGCTTTCCTGCTGTTATTAATCGGGATATACCCCAAGGTTTTAGCTGCAGTTCATGAACTCCAAATTTCAAACCTATTGTGCTTTGCGGCAGGGGCGGCAATAGGGCTGATGCTCTTCAGTCGGTTGTTGTCTTGGCTGATGCACAAATATGTAGCCAGGACATTGGCATTTCTTGCCGGGGTTTTGTTGGGTAGTTTGAAGATTATTTGGCCCTGGAAACTGCCAATGTCCGGGGAAATCGAAGCATCAAGCAAATTGGCCCCTTTGCTATCCAACACTTCTCCGCTAACTTATGTCGAGCAAACCGGCGACAGTGCTCATTTGGGGGGCGCAGTTGTTGCGGCTCTAGTGGCGGCGCTCTTAGTTCTCGCTGTAGACTTCTTTGGCAAGGTGCACAGAGAGAAGTCTTGCGCCACTCCGCAATAAGATCTGGAAAATCTCGGTATGGCAGCGTTTTATCAAACTTTTCCAGAGATTTTTGGAGCTTTTCTTTAGACACTTTTTCCATAAATGCCGTGGTCTGATGTAAAAAGAGAATAATGGAATGTCATCTTTTGCAACCTCTTGAGCGCCGATGTTGGCGGAACAAACTCCCTAAAATCGGTCATTGTTTGTGGGGGGTGTTTAAAATATTAGGCTTGCTGGTTCTGCTGCAGGCCGTTTCCTCCTGTTCCAGCCACAAGGCTCCCTCAAGCTCCCTACGCCAGCCCCCGAGTATCAAAATTACCCACCACACGGTTGGTAAAGGGGATACCCTTTATTCGATAGCCTGGCGTTACGGCAAGGATTTTCGCCAATTGGCGGCGATAAATGGTATCCGCTCCCCTTATCAAATATATCCTGGGCAGAGAATCAGGCTGACGGGCTCAGTGCCAACCAAGAGCACTGCCAGCACGCAAAAGAAGCAAAAAGTGCCAGTCGCAAAAGCTAAACCGAAAACAACACAAACGACCACTGCTAAAAAATCTTTAACACCAAGCCCAAAGCGCCAATCAACAGCATCTCGCCGGAGCGGATCGGTCAACTGGCGCTGGCCCGCCAAGGGGAAAGTGATTAGTCACTTCCGCTCTGGGGACCCATTGCGTAAGGGAGTTGATATCGCGGGTGAAAAGGGTGAGTCTGTACTGGCAGCGGCTGATGGCACCGTGATCTACGCAGGAAGCGCCTTGAGAGGTTATGGAAAGCTGCTGATCGTCAAGCACAACGAGGTTTACCTCAGTGCCTATGCACACAATCACCGGTTGCTCGTAAAGGAGGGCAGCAGGGTAAAGGCGGGGCAAAGGATAGCGGAACTGGGTTCGAGTGGTACCGACCGCAACAAGCTCCACTTTGAGATTCGCAAAAACGGTCAGCCAGTAGACCCTCTTGCCTACTTACCGTAAGTTCACGGCCGCAGTAAAGCTCTGCAAATAAAAATGGACTTTTAACTAGTACCACTTGAGGTAGTCACTGTAATCGTGGCCATCCCAGGGTCAGCCGATTCAGTGGCTGTCGCCACATACCTGCGGCATTGATAGTTGTGTTATCAATGTCCGAGTGTGTTGTGCGGCTGAAATTGGCAAAGTACAAGGAGCAGGGGAAATGGAAGCACAACGGCAAGACCAGTCTGTGACTGGCCAGGCAGAAGACTTTCCTCCTGAGTTAGACGTTGAAAATGATGAGCAGAAATTAGGTTCAACTGAAGCAGGTGTTAGTCGCACGCGGAAATCTGCGGCTAAAAAGAGTTCCGCACCCTCCCAGGCAGAGAAAAGTAGAGTTTGTAGATTGGATGGCGATGGCCATTTGCAGAAAAATCTCGACGCTACTCAACTCTATCTCAATGAAATTGGATTCTCCCCCCTATTGACCGCAGAAGAAGAGGTGTATTACGCGCGCAAGGCTTTGCGTGGAGATGCTGCGGCAAGAAAACGAATGATCGAGAGCAATCTTCGCCTTGTTGTAAAGATTGCTCGCCGCTACGTTAGCCGAGGCTTGGCACTGCTGGACCTTATTGAGGAAGGTAATCTGGGCCTGATTCGAGCAGTTGAGAAGTTTGATCCAGAGAGAGGTTTTCGCTTTTCCACTTACGCCACCTGGTGGATACGTCAGACGATAGAACGGGCCATAATGAATCAGACCCGGACCATACGCCTGCCCATCCATGTCGTGAAAGAGTTAAACGTGTACTTGCGTGCATCTCGAGAGTTGGCGCAAAAGCTGGATCACGAGCCATCTGCAGAAGAAATTGCCACCCTCCTTGAGAAGCCAGTCGAAGATGTCGAGCGTATGCTGGGGCTCAATGAGCGGGTTACTTCTGTAGATACTCCCATTGGGCCCTCTTCTGAGAAGACCTTGGTAGATACCATCCCCGATCAGCAGGAATCTGACCCAGCAGAGCTTTTACAGGACAGGGACCTTTTTGACAGCATCAACCGCTGGTTGGGAGAGTTACCTGACAAACAGTGTGAAGTGGTCTCTAGGCGGTTTGGTTTGCGCGGTTTTGAAGCGAGCACCCTGGAAGAAGTAGGGCGTGAAATCGGTCTCACCAGGGAGCGGGTCAGGCAGATACAGGTGGATGCACTGAAACGTTTAAGAGAGGTTATGGAGAAGCAGGGGCTCGACGGGCATTCACTATTTGGCAATTTGTAGCCTCTACTCCTTGATAATACCCCACTGCCAGTTTCTGGCTGTGGGGTTTTTTATCATCTCTTCTTACTGAGCTGAAGTCTTCGGGCTATGAGTTACTTCCTTACCCAGCGTCCCAGGTTGTCCTGGTAGTATTCTCCGGGTGACAAGCGGGCTTCCAACTTTTCAGCGGCGCGTGTTGCCACTTGGGCTATATCAATTTTATTGCGTTCAGCGATTCGAGCGTAAGCAGCTTTTCGCTTGGCATTCACTTCTTTGACCAGTTTTTCCAGTTCTGGTGAGCTGGCATCTACGATAGCGATGTATCCGCTATTGGCTTCACCAACCAGGCCCTTACTTTTGGCTTCATTTAGGGAAATTGCCATTGCAGGCAGGGCGATTAATAAGCTCAGTGCCAAAAAGGCTTTCATTAATGTCTTCATATTTGCCTCCTTAGAAAATCCCTTCCTTGTCTTCAAACAGGTTGTCCAGGTCTTTGTCGACCTTGACCCGAATTTCATGCTCAATTTTCACATTCAGGTTTACTGTAATTGGCTCACTGGGAGCCTTTACCGCTACAGTGGGTGTACACCCTGTAGCAACCATAGCGTATAGCAGCCCCATAGGAATCAGTCGGCTGGCTTTCATCTGACACTCCTCACAGTACCTCTTTGGTACCCTTTTACTTTTTGTACCTAGCCCGTGTTACCTGCCTGGTTCAGCAGGTGAGTTGGATGCCGGCAGACCCAAGTATTTTATTGAGTCAACCTTAACCGGTAATGAACCAAGCAGGCTTGTACATACCAATAAAGGCTACTTCACTCCTGACCTATTGGTCCAGCTGCTTTTCCAGGGTTTCAGTCAAATCACGACTGGCTTGCAATGAGCGCAGCATGTCTGGGATATTGTTTTCAAGGTTCAGGTTGATCACCAGGTCTCGATCAGAATCGATAGCCTCACTTCGACCAACCAGCTTTAGCTGTAGTTGGAGATCTCCGCTGGCTGGATAGTCTATGCTGCCTTCTAGTGTTTGAAACTCATAATCTTCCAATGCATTGGCTATCAACTTGAGTTGGGGGTTGCTTGCCAGCATCTGCGGAGAGAAGGCTCCGTAGTAGCGCAAGCGTCCGCCTGGAGCTTCACCCTGAAGGTGGCCGGCTTCCACAGTGATACCCTCAGGCCCCGTTACAATGGGGATTTCCAAATTAATTAGCCCGCTGGCCTCAAAGTTCTCTGAGTCCGTCTCCTGAGCTAAAGCCCCTAGAGAAATACCTTGTGCATGTACAATGCTTTTTCGAGTCTCTTCAGCGAGATTCCAAATAAGGGCTGATGAAGTAACCTTGCCTTGCAAAAAATCAGCAGAAAAATTATGCAATGTAATATCTTTCTGTTTATCCAGTTGCAGTGATAACTGGACATTTTTCACTGGTAAACCCACGTTAATAGATTCTATCGATAGTGGGTATGGTGTAGGTGTGATCCAGTGCCCATCTTCGTTTTCTACTTTTAGATCTCCACTGATTCCGGTGGCAAAACTATCTTTATAGGTTGCTGCAATATCGTCCAATGAAACATGGATACTGTCTTTGGACTGGGAGGGCAAAGACACAGAACCACCGGCAGAAAGTCTGCCCGAGACGATATTGAGGGGAAGCCCCTGGATCGTATCGTTTAGAGAGCGATCCGTACTAAAGGTAACTTCAGGAACGGAAAATTCAACTCCACCTGAGGATTTTGATAAGTCGTAAGAGCCGCTTAAATCAATTTTAATTGCACCTGCTTTAATTTGACTATGACTTGTTAGCTTATTGTGTTGCAGGGATAGCTTGCCTTTGGCTGAAGGGTTAACCTTGTACTTTTCCGATGTCTCAATCTCTAAATTGATACTATTAAATTCACTGTCCAGCGCTGCAGCACCATTTTTGATGGTGACAATACTATCAAGAAAATTGAGGTCTCCAGAAAGGGAAAATTGCTCGGTGTTGATAATTCCAAACTGACTGCTTATTTCTGGGAGAGTGCAGATTGTAGGTTCTGTTACTTCGCAGTGTACTCTTGGTATATCTAAGTTTACTCTGTCAGCCGCAAATGTTTTGGTTGCTATTTTTTCTCCAGATACTTTAATGCTCTCTAGAGTAAAGTTTTGACCTTTAAGATTGCTTTCAATCTTTGCCTTGGCCGTTGAGCTCAGATTGGTAACTGCTAATTCTCTGGGTCGCTCATGAAGTTGGGGTACCTTTGTCTTCAGCTCAAAGTTACAGGCGCTGATATCAGAGAAGTGACATTGTATGTCGCTAGCGGTTAACTGTACTGTCGAGTCCCCATTGGAGCCTTGGATTGTTGCAGTTAGAGATCCTTGTTCGACCTTAATATGTCTTTTGTTGGGATTGGTCAGATCACCTGTAATGGAGATAAGATCTTTAATGCTTGCCTGAATCTTGCTCTGATGTAATCCGGTAGTAATTAAAGGCGAGTTTTTTCCTGATGTGGGAGCTGAAATATCCAATTGAATAGTTTGGTTTGGTATCAATTCTAATTGAAAGCTATTTACTTCTGGAGAGTTAATGTTGTTAAGCGAACTTAGTTGAAGTTTACCCTTAAATGCCACATCTCCATTAACACTATCTATAGGTAGTGCTGGCAAGTGTCTGAGATATAGGGGGGAATTAACTATAGTATTTGCACTTGTTAGATGAAAAGTACCTTCGATATCTAATTCGGGAGATGTCGCCGATGTGCTCGAGCTAAAGTCCGCACTTAATAGCGGGGTATTGGTGTTTTTATCAGTACCTAAAGCTATATCAAGCTCGCCACTCCCCTTGATATGTCGAGGTTTAAATGGAAATAGTGATTCAAGTGTTATTTTTATTGGATTACTTATAGATAATTGGGCTTCTATATTGGAGTTTAGTTGAGCGTATGGGATTGTGGCCTTTAGATCATTGCCATTAAGTTGAATGTCAATTTCTCGGTAGCTTGAAATGGATAGCAGATTGTCTGGCAAGCTAATTGCGGTGGTAGCTATAATTTTGCCTGATACTGTCGACTTAGTTGTGGAGCTAGCTTTAGGTTCAAATATCTCTATCAGTGGGGCTATAGATTCCAGCTCTGATACAAGTTCACTGTTTAAAATCCATGTGTCAGTTTCTAGTTTAGCAATAGTTATATCAGCTTCAGACAGAATCTTTGAGTTGTTAGTTAGTATTCTGGGTTTTAGTTTGATTTCTGACAAACCTAAAAAAGCCTCAAAATATAAATTAAGCTCGCCAAACTGGGGGTGTTTAAGGGGAGTTTCGGCATGAATTTTTGTGCTGTCGCGAGCTATATTTAGTGGGCCGCCAATCAATTGGCCATCGAGTACTATTTGCTTAACGGATATCTTGCCTGGCAAAAAGCGGGTTAGACTTTGGCTTAGGGCACTTAACGATAATGTATTACTTGTCTTGACATTATTTTCCGGGAGCTGCTCGTCGATATGGGCTTTGGTAACGATATCTTCAGCTTCCATGCTCCTGGTTAGCTTTTCTATTGATAGTTCAATTTTTTGAGTGTTATCTCGGTCATAAATAATATGGAAAGGATAGACAATTTTTACTCCCTCAAGGAGGATAATGCTATTTACACTGGACTTTAGGCGAACTTCCTGGATCGAAACTTCTTTAAAACCCAGTCGTAGTCCTGTCAGCTCCTGAATAACTACCTCTCCTGAGAAAATATTGATTAGCTGAGAGGCAACGATATCCTTTTTCCACCAGCTAGCTGCTATGAGGGCAGCTAAAAAACAAGATAGAGTTATGATGGAGATACGGAGTTTACGCACACTGAACCTCGGAATTCCCGCAAGAGATTAGCTCAAACTTAAATCTATTATTCGTTACGAAAGGGCGAAGTAGGAGTACTTTATTTCCTTACTTCTACCTTATGACGAGTTTACCAGATTGGATAATTATACTGGCTGCAATTTCTCACCATGTTGGTCAGTATCTACTGTGCTGTGGGGTAGGGCAGACAGTAAGTGCTCTATATGGGTATATAATCGACCACTATTATATAGCTTTAATCTATTTAAGGTGGCGCACTGATAGTTTTTGCCTTCTCCGTCGCTGTTACCACTGTGCTTGTGGAGGCAGACGTGCCAAGAGTGCCGGGTGGGCAAGGCTGCAAGGGCAAGTATTAATCTAACTTATCTATGCGTGGCACCAATCGCGCTGGGAAGCTATAGTCCGGTTTTTAACTTGGGTGATAAATAGTATTAGCCCGGGTAACGATATTGTTGGTCCAATTAATCGAATTCATACTGCCCCGGAAGGGCATAGAATGACTGAAGGTGTTTCAATAATGAAAGATAGCCAGCCAAAGACCATTTACCTGAAAGACTATCAAGTACCAGATTACCTGGTGGATGCTACTGATTTACATTTTGAGCTGGAACCCAAGGCAACTTTGGTCAAATCTCGTTTGAATATTCGCAGAAATCCGCAAGCGGGTGCAGGGCTGCCGCCTTTAGTGCTGGATGGTGTCGAGCTGGAATTACTTTCGGTTTCTTTGGATGGAGTTTTGTTGTCTACATCTGATTATCAGGTTCTACCTGAGGGCCTGTCTATCCCTGTAGAGAAACCGGAATTTCTGCTGGAAATCCGCAATCGGATAAATCCGGAGGAAAACACATCTCTAGAGGGATTATATCTCTCTAATGGTATGTATTGCACTCAATGTGAAGCTGAAGGATTTAGAAAAATTACTTTCTATCCTGACCGGCCGGATGTTATGTCCAAATTTACCACCACCATCGTCGCGCCGATGGACCACCCAGTACTACTTTCAAATGGCAATGAAGTTGAAAGGGGTAGATATGAAGATGGTCGTCAGTTTGTAACTTGGGAAGATCCATTCGCCAAGCCGGCTTACTTATTTGCGTTGGTAGGCGGGGACTTGGAGCATGTGGAAGATAGCTTCACAACAGCCTCTGGTAGAAAGGTTAAGTTACAGATCTTTACGGAAGCGAAAAATATTGGGAAATGTGATCATGCTATGCGCTCACTTAAAAATGCGATGCGTTGGGATGAGGAAACTTACGGAAAGGAATATGACCTAGACATCTTTATGATTGTTGCTGTTGATCATTTCAATATGGGGGCTATGGAAAACAAAGGATTGAATATTTTCAATTCGGCCTGTGTGCTCGCTAGCCCAGAAACAGCAACGGATTCAGCTTTTCAGCGGATTGAGTCTATTGTAGGACATGAGTATTTTCACAACTGGTCCGGCAATCGGGTTACTTGCCGGGATTGGTTTCAGTTGAGTCTGAAGGAAGGTTTTACCGTATTTCGTGATGCGGAGTTCTCCGCTGATCTTAATTCCCGAGCGGTTAAGCGTATTGAAGATGTATCCCTTTTGCGTACTACCCAGTTTGCTGAAGATGCCGGCCCTATGGCTCATCCTATCAGGCCAGATTCTTATATAGAAATTTCAAACTTTTACACTCTGACAATTTATGAAAAGGGTGCGGAAGTTGTACGGATGATTCATACACTCTTAGGTGCAGAAGGGTTCCGCAAAGGAAGTGACTTGTACTTTCAGCAGCACGATGGTTGCGCGGTAACCTGTGAAGATTTCGTCAAGGCGATGGAAGATGCTAACAAGGTTGAACTGAAGCAATTCCGCAACTGGTACAGCCAAGCAGGCACGCCGATACTTGATGTGACAGATAGCTTTAATGAAACTGATGGCACTTATAGTCTAACTATTCGCCAGTCTTGCCCTTCATCGCCAGGTCAGGAAGAGAAGTTACCTTTCCACTTACCAATAAGAATTGGATTGCTGGGGGCTGATGGCGCAGAGCTTGTACTCAATGAGCAGGGTGATACTGAAACTGTTTTACAGTTAACAGAAGATGAGCAATCTTTTGAGTTTTCCGGACTTGCGGAGAAGCCTTTACCCTCATTGCTGCGAGGCTTCTCCGCTCCAGTAAAAATAAGGTACAATTATAGCAATGAGCAGCTTCAATTTTTAATGAGCAAGGATAAGGACACGTTTAACCGCTGGGATGCAAGTCAGCGCCTAGCATTAAATGCTTTGTGTGAGCTTCAGGTGGCTTTTCGTAAAGGTGAGGAACTACAGGTACAACCAAGTTTAATCAGTGCTTATAAAGAGGTTTTACAGGATGTTGATCTCGATCTAGCGCTGGTCGCAGAGATCTTGCAATTGCCCAGTGAGCAGTTTATCGCTGAAGAGTCATCATCTATTGATGCGGAAGCAATAATTGTTGCGAGGGAATTTGTAAAGAAGGTAATTGCAGGTGAATTATTTGATGAATTTCGCAAACGCTATCTAGAATTGAATACCACAAAGCCCTATAGCCCGAATGCGTTAGATATTGCGCAAAGACGACTTAAAAATACCTGTTTATCCTATATCTGCATAACAGAAACTGAGGAGGCGTTAGATATAGCCCAGGTTCAGTTTGAGAGCGCTAGTAATATGACAGATAGTGCGGCGGCTCTCGCTGTTATTATTAATCATGCACCGGAAGACCGAGCCAGGGGGTTGATTGAACAATTTTATGAGCGCTGGAAAACCGATACTCAAGTAGTAGAACTATGGCTGGGTCAGCAGAGTTGTAGTCCCAAGCGCGGTACATTGGAAAATATTCGTGCACTTATGAATCACCCTGCTTTTGAAATGAAAAACCCCAATAAAGTAAGGTCTGTAATAGGTGGTTTTGCTAATCGTAATTTTAAGCAATTCCATAAGAGCGATGGTAGCGGGTTTGAGTTTGTTGCCGATCAGGTTCTGGCCTTGGACAAGCTAAATCCACAAATTTCAGCAAGGCTGGTTATACCGATCACACGTTGGAAAAAATACTCTGGTAGCCTGGGTGAGAAGATGAAAGTTGCCCTGCAAAGGGTTGCTGATTCGGGAGACCTATCTAAGGATTTGTTTGAGGTAGTCAGCAAAAGCTTGATTTAAAATAAATGCCCGCTTGGGGTATGCTGCACATACCCCATTTTCTTATAGAATTTTGTTTTCTTTTTCTTCGCCTAGCTGGACTAAATGTAGCTTGTTTCCATCATTTTTTAGCTCAGTGATTGAAGTGTAATCGGGCCTAAACTGTTGTACTTTTTGGTGGTTCCGGATATGTGCAACAACTGAATTGATGACCATAAAATGGCAGAAGATAAAGGTGTCCTCTGAAAGATTTTCCAAATACCTGATTATTCCATCACGCCAATCTTTTTGTTCTCTGTCGCAGGGGTCCCACTCTCCAGTAAGTAATGTTCGTAACCAGGTTAGGCGTTGAGCTTTGGGTATTTCCTCTGGTGTAGGTATTTCCGTCACTGCATTTTCAATTACAACCTCTATATCCCAAACTTCGGCCAAGGGCTTTGCTGTTTGCTGTGCACGGAGTTTGGGGCTGCTTATTAATTGAACTTTCTCGAGTGTGGAAAGTTTTAGGGCTAGCTCTTCTGCCTGCTTGTAACCTTCGTTTGTGAGTATTGGATCGGGGATGTGCTCCCCTTTCGCTGCTTCTCC
Organism: Microbulbifer maximicatervae (SeqCode); assembly: GCF_052467225.1. Classification (NCBI taxonomy): domain Bacteria; kingdom Pseudomonadati; phylum Pseudomonadota; class Gammaproteobacteria; order Cellvibrionales; family Microbulbiferaceae; genus Microbulbifer; species Microbulbifer maximicatervae (SeqCode). The sequence goes on from NZ_CP174303.1 coordinate 2,061,081, forward strand.
ATGCCTGATTAAAAAAATTCTTGCCATCTATGCCAACCTAAAGATAACCATTCAACCTATCGTCGGGTATATGTTGCCATAAACTGAGAAGCTCTGGTGAGTTAAACGCCCTGGCTGAGGGATGATTGCCAAATCGCTTACTGTGTTTTCCTGAAAACTCTAGCCAATCATTGCCGGGTTTCCCTGTTTCAGCAAAATTCAGCCAAGCTTGTTGCATTGAGGCACTTAATAAATGGGGGTTTTCTTCAGCACCATATAGTGTTTTCAAGGACTGATCGCTATGGGTTCCAAATACATAGCCAAGCTCAACGGCGTGACAGGCCCCTAGTAAAGGCTGTGCAGCGAGAGGTTGTGCAAAGTGATAGTGATAGTTTTCCCCCTGATGACTTTGTAGGTGTCTCAGCCCAGGCAAGGTGAATACCATATCAGTGAGCAAAAGGTTCCAGGCTCGACTCCACTCTGGCCAGGGATTGTCTGTCATTTTTTTTGCTAGTTGATAGTAATGTCTGAGTAGGGGCTTTAACTCGGACTCTGGGATAAGCCATTCGAGATGAGTGCATATTTGCCGGTAGTTCATGTTAAAGCTTTCAGGGTTTATCGCGCTGAAGAGATTCCATTCCTCCAAATTGTTCCCTAACAAAAGGGATGTTTGGTGTGTCGGGGAGAGCTTTTTTTCAGGGGAAAAAAGTTCCCTGTCTGCGACAGGTTTAAATGGCAGTTGCCCCCATTTTGCTGTCATAGAAGTGTCAGAGAGTATTGCTTTTTGGGTTTTCAGAAGAAGTTTGGTCGGACAATTTTTTAGTGAGATGCCACCAGAGATTTTCTCAAATTGTTGAATGAAAGTCTTACCAACATGGTTAGCGCTTTGCTGGGAGTGAGAGGCTCTTGGGTGCCCACTTTGGACAATTGCACGCCGTATAAGGCCTTTACATTGTGGAGTTTCAAGTAAGGAGGCAATACTCATTGCCCCGGCTGATTCGCCAAAAAGAGTGATATTGTTTGGATCTCCGCCAAATGCTGAGATATTTTTCCGAACCCATTGTAGGGCGGCTATTTGATCTAAAAGCCCTTCATTGCCGGTTGATGGTATATCACTAATATCCTTTAGGCGCAGAAATCCCAGGGCGCCTAAACGGTAGTTTATAGTGACAACAATTGTCCGACCGCTAGCTGCCAAGTATTTACCATTGTAAATTTCTTGGCATCCTGATCCCATGTAAAAAGAGCCGCCATGAACCCAAAACATTACTGGCAGCTTTTTTCCTTGCGACATTGCGGGAGAGAATACATTCAAATAGAGGCATTCCTCCCTTTCAGGAAGATTCCCGTTTTGATCTCGAACTTCCATTAGGGCGGATGAGTTTTGCGCTGCTGGTGAACCAAAGCTATGCGCTTGGAAAGGATTTTTCCAGCGGTCTAACTCTTGCGGTGGTAGCCAACGTAAATTCCCTACAGGAGGGAGAGCGTAGGGAATACCCAAGAATTTATATACGCCAGTTTCCTCATCTGTGGTTCCGATGATTGGCCCGGCAGGCGTATCAACAACGGGGGTAGGTTTTTTGTTTAAGTGCCTGCCAATTTCCGGGTCTGTAGTCATTTGTAACTTCCTAATCTTGCTGAAGTTAGCACGAAAACTGTTTTTCTCCTGCCGCTGCCTAACTCCTCCTTGAAAACGTTTTGAATTACGTCCATACAAAAGTAGTGCGCGTAAAAACGTACTGGCGTAATTGTTTTTTTATGGAGGGAAATTAGTAAGGCTATGTATTAGTGAATCTAGTCACGGATGGGCTCAAAGTGGGGTATTTTCCGTCTTTAAGCTCAGGCCATGAACTGTGTATTTAGGAAGTTGCACCGTTTGAAGTTGGTGAGAGCATGATTGCGAAAATCTTTGACAAATCCACGGGCTCAATCGACGAGCGATCACTGGAGGGGCTATCTTTGACCTCTCCTGGTCTTGTCGAAATGCCCGCAGATCCTGAGGATATTGCGTCTTTTTCCAAGGACGGAGTAGACCTTGTTATTGTTTTAAAGTCCGGTCAAATCATCATTATTTCAGGGTTTTACCTGTTAGATGAAGAAGGTGACCATAGTGAGCTAGTGCTAACAGGGGCTGAAGAGCCTCTTATGTTAGCTTCTAATGGAGACTTAATCTCCGCCTTTGCTGCGGCTGGTGGTGCATCTTATCCCGCACCAGCGCCGGCCAATCCCGGTTTTTCTTGGTGGATTCCAGCATTAATTGCCCTTGGAGTTGTTGTTATAGCTGTCGCGGCTAGTGATGACGATGACAATAACGGCGATCGTTTTTTTATTCCTGATTCTGATGCCGACGCTGACTCAGATGCTGATGCCGACGCGGATGCGGATGCCGACGCCGACGCGGATGCTGATGCCGACGCGGATGCTGATGCCGACGCCGACGCCGACGCCGACGCCGACGCCGACGCCGACGCTGACGCCGATGCGGATGCCGATGCCGATGCTGATGCCGATGCCGATGCCGATGCGGATGCCGACGCAGATGCGGATGCCGATGCCGATGCCGACGCTGACGCTGATGCTGATGCTGATGCTGATGCTGATGCCGATGCCGATGCCGATGCCGACGCGGATGCCGACGCTGACGCTGATGCTGATGCTGATGCCGATGCCGATGCCGATGCCGATGCTGATGCTGATGCTGATGCGGATGCCGACGCCGACGCCGATGCTGATGCTGATGCGGATGCCGACGCCGATGCCGATGCGGATGCCGATGCCGATGCCGACGCGGATGCCGACGCTGACGCTGATGCTGATGCCGATGCGGATGCCGACGCCGATGCCGATGCAGATGCAGATGCAGATGCAGATGCCGATGCCGACGCCGACGCCGATGCCGATGCGGATGCCGATGCCGACGCGGATGCTGATGCTGATGCTGATGCCGATGCGGATGCCGACGCCGATGCCGATGCCGATGCAGATGCAGATGCTGATGCCGATGCCGATGCCGATGCCGATGCCGATGCCGATGCCGATGCCGATGCCGATGCCGACGCGGATGCCGACGCAGATGCCGATGCCGACGCAGATGCCGACGCTGATGCGGATGCCGATGCCGATGCCGATGCCGATGCGGATGCCGATGCGGATGCTGACGCTGACGCCGACGCCGACGCCGACGCCGACGCCGACGCCGACGCCGACGCCGACGCCGACGCCGACGCCGACGCCGACGCTGACGCGGATGCCGACGCTGACGCCGATGCCGATGCCGATGCCGATGCTGATGCTGATGCTGATGCTGATGCTGATGCCGACGCAGATGCGGATGCGGATGCGGATGCGGATGCTGATGCCGACGCGGATGCCGATGCAGATGCGGATGCAGATGCGGATGCCGACGCTGATGCCGATGCCGATGCCGATGCCGATGCCGATGCCGACGCTGATGCGGATGCGGATGCGGATGCGGATGCGGATGCGGATGCGGATGCGGATGCGGATGCCGACGCAGATGCGGATGCCGACGCAGATGCTGATGCCGATGCTGATGCTGATGCTGATGCTGATGCTGATGCTGATGCTGATGCTGATGCTGATGCTGATGCTGATGCTGATGCTGATGCTGATGCTGATGCCGATGCCGATGCCGATGCCGATGCCGATGCCGATGCCGATGCAGATGCCGACGCTGATGCGGATGCGGATGCTGATGCCGACGCGGATGCCGATGCGGATGCGGATGCGGATGCCGATGCCGATGCCGACGCTGATGCCGATGCCGATGCCGATGCCGATGCCGATGCCGATGCGGATGCGGATGCCGACGCAGATGCTGATGCCGACGCAGATGCTGATGCCGACGCAGATGCTGATGCCGACGCAGATGCTGATGCCGATGCCGATGCCGATGCCGATGCCGACGCGGATGCGGATGCGGATGCGGATGCCGACGCCGACGCGGATGCTGACGCTGATGCCGACGCCGATGCGGATGCCGATGCTGACGCGGATGCTGATGCCGACGCCGATGCCGATGCCGATGCCGACGCGGATGCCGACGCTGATGCAGATGTCGATATCGACATAAATATTGATATTGATATTGACATCAATATTGATATTGACGTTGACATTATCATCATCAATATCGGATCAAATTCTCAAGAGCCTGGTGAGCTTCAAGACAGCGATGTAGAAGCTCTCGATAGCGGTGCCGGAACGCCGTCTGATGCGTTGTTCGCTTGGGTGCCCGATGGGGATGCCGACGCGGATGCCGACGCGGATGCCGACGCGGATGCCGACGCGGATGCCGATGCCGATGCCGATGCCGATGCTGATGCCGATGCTGATGCCGATGCCGATGCCGATGCCGATGCTGATGCCGACGCGGATGCCGATGCGGATGCGGATGCGGATGCGGATGCGGATGCGGATGCTGACGCGGATGCCGACGCCGATGCTGATGCCGATGCCGATGCCGATGCCGATGCCGATGCCGATGCCGATGCCGATGCCGATGCCGATGCCGATGCCGATGCTGATGCCGATGCTGATGCCGATGCCGATGCCGATGCCGATGCCGATGCTGATGCCGACGCGGATGCCGATGCGGATGCGGATGCGGATGCGGATGCTGACGCGGATGCCGACGCCGATGCTGATGCCGATGCCGATGCCGATGCCGATGCCGATGCCGATGCCGATGCCGATGCCGATGCTGACGCTGATGCTGATGCTGATGCTGATGCTGATGCTGATGCTGATGCGGATGCTGACGCGGATGCGGATGCGGATGCGGATGCGGATGCCGACGCTGATGCGGATGCCGATGCCGATGCCGATGCCGATGCCGATGCCGATGCCGATATCGACATAAATATTGATATTGATATCGACATCAATATTGATATTGACGTTGATATTATCATCATCAATATCGGATCGGATTCGCAAGAGCCTGGTGAACTTCAAGACAGCGATGTAGAAGCTCTCGATAGCGAAGCTGGAACGTCGTCCGATGCGTTGTTCGCTTGGGTGCCCGATGGAGATGCAGACGCTGACACTGATGCAGACGCGGATGCAGACGCGGATGCAGACGCGGATGCAGACGCTGATGCAGATGCAGATGCAGATGCAGATGCTGATGCAGATGCTGATGCAGACGCTGATGCCGATGTAGACATCGATATAAATATCGACATAGATATCAACCTTGATATCGACATTGATATTGATATCACCATCATCAATATCGGTTCTGATTCAACCGTTGGATCTGATGGGTTCCTCGATATCGACGTTACTGCAGATGCGGGCGAAGGTATGCTGGGTGCCGGTTCTAACCTGTCAATCGATGAGCTACTTGAGTCAACGAGTGAAGATGCTCAGGTATTTGAGTCGAGTGGAAATGAGGAGGGTGTGAGCCCGACCTTAGATTCCAGTGGCATGGTTGGTGGCACTGATGCCCTGACAGCGACAGATAATGCAGCGGCGTTTGAAGATCCTGTTGGAGATATGTGGCAACAAAATGGCTTGAGTGACACCTAGATCAGATAGCCTTTAATTAACTTATTTACCGGGCCGCAAGGCCCGGTTTTTTTTGGCTAGACTTTCGTAGCCACTCTACGAAACCGTTGATGTCTAGCGGTGAGTGCGTGTTTTATCTCTCCAATAATCAGTGAAAAGTGAACATAGTGGAAGTGTTTAAACGACTATGGAAAATGTCAATGCTATTTGCTCTGGCATTTTGGGCTCTCCTTGCTGAAGCTGACCTCTTTGGTTCGTCTCCCACAGCTGAAGTAATTAGTCCAAGTAAAATGGATGTCGAAGTGAATGATTCACTTAGGCAGTTATCGTTTAGTGAGTATGAAAGGGGAATTAAACGAAATGAACTTAATATCCTTGAAGTCGTGCATCAAGCGGTGGGTTGGCACCCCCTAATTGCAGAAGCAATAGGTAGTCTTTACCAGCAGAGGCAGGGCGTCCGTTCCGCAAGGTCAGGATATTTCCCGCAGTTGAGTGCTGGTGTTGTGGCTGGACATGATTCTGAATATAAGCGTGAAGGTGATGGTCACGCATTTCAGATGAATGTTTCACAGATGGTTTACGACTTTGGCAAAGTATCCAGTAGCGTTTCTGTTGCCCAAGCAGGGGTGCAAAGATCGCAAGCTGAAGTTCTCCAATCTATTGATGAAGTTGCAAGGAGAACTGCAAAAGCTGCAATTGAAGTTCAACGTTACCAGTCACTTCTAATTACTTCTGATGCACAAGTTCAAGGTGTATCTGCTATTGCCAGACTTGTGCAAATTCGAAAAGAACGAGGGGTGAGTTCTCGCTCAGATGTTTTACAAGCTCAGTCTAGAGTAGATGCTGCGCAGGCCTCCAAGCAACAGGTTGAAGCCCTGTTGCGTCGATGGCGTAGCACGCTACAAAAATTAACAGGTTTTCAGTCCCCTTTTCGGGTTGCTATGTATGTTCCGGAAGATGTCGCCCAAGCTTGTGACGTTGAATCGTTTAATCTGTCCTCTGTTCCAGAGGTTCTAGTTGCCGAAGCAGATAGAGCTGAGGCAGAAGCGAAACTAAAGTTGGCAAAAGCAAACACTTGGCCGACATTCACTTTGGACGGTAATGTAAATCAATATTTGGATCAAAACTATGTAGATGCCAACGCCCTCAATGAAAATGAAAAAGCCATCTTCCTAAATGTTTCCATGCCTATATACCAAGGCGGAAAAATAGCTGCTGGTCGAGAAGGCGCTAATTATGCTTTACAGTCAGCGGATGCTGCTCGGGATTCAGCTCAGCTGTCAGCAACCCAAAAGTATCGGGAGGCACAAGAGGAGGCAGAAGGGTTAATGCGAAGTTTGGGGGCGCTTAGTGCCAGGGAAAGTGCAATTGCAGAAACAAGGGATCTCTATAAGCAGCAATACTCCACCTTGGGAACAAGAACTTTAATTGATTTGCTCAATTCAGAGCAGGAATTACACCTTGCCCGCCTGGAAAAAAATAATACGATTTTTGATTTGCATTTATTAAAAATTGACTGCTTACATAGTCGTGGCGGTATGCGTGAAGCCTTCAAGCTAGAAGGTATTCAAATTCAGGGCGTGGAGGTGTTGCCTTGAATAATAACCAAATTGAAAGTACTAATGATGGTGAAGGTTCATCTTTAGATACCTCTAATATGGCATCTGACTTTGATCCATGGTGTGAGGCAATTATTGCCATTGCACGATATTATCGTATCGACTGTTCGGCCGAGAGAGTGCGAATAGCGGGAAATTGGGGGGGCTGTGATTCGGTAGAAGGTGTTATTCGTCAGATGTCGCGGCAAGCAGGCCTAACGGTTAAATTTTGCCCATTCACAGAGTCTGCGATTAATTCTTGGAGATTGCCTGTTGTAGCACAAACGATAGATGGACAGTTGATTGTCATCGATTCTGTATCCAAGCAAGAGCAACTGAGTGTTACCTACTGTGGCGATAAAGGCCTAAAAACGAGTGTGCCTCTGTGTGAGTTGAAGAGTCAAATTTTAAGTTTGGCAATATTCCGGCCTAGGCGTACAGCGACTGATTCTAGAATTGATGAGTATATTAAGCCCCACGATAAACATTGGTTTCGACGTATTATATTACGGGACTTAAAACCCTACTTTCATGTGATGATTGCTACTACAATCGCTAATTCATTGGCGTTAGCAGGCATCATTTTTTCCAAGCAAGTCTATGATCGAGTAATCCCCGCCGAGTCATTGCCAACACTTTATGTCCTTTTTAGTGGTGTTGTGGTTGCCATTGTTTTTGACTTCATTATGAGAACCATGCGGGTCAGGGTAACGGATCTGTTGGGAAAACGTGCGGATATTCGTATGTCAGATTTAGTTTTTGGCCATGCTATTCGGGTCAAAGATCAGGCAAGGCCAAAGTCTACAGGGACCTTTATTTCACAAATTAGAGATCTTGAAAGAATAAGAGAGTTGTTTACATCCTCGACAATACTGGCACTCGCGGACCTTCCATTTTTTATACTTTTTCTGTTTGTTATGTGGTGGATTGCAGGAAGCCTGGCATTAATTCCTTTGGTAGCAGTCTTCCTACTGATAATTCCTGGTTTGCTACTTCAGCCAAAATTGGCAACTCTCTCCAAAGAATCAATCAGAGAGGGTGCTCTGCGCAATGCCATGCTAATTGAGACAGTGCAGGGACTTGAAGATATAAAAGCCATGCAGGCAGAGCAGAGATTTCAAGGGCAGTGGAATCACTTCAATGCCATTACCGCCGAATCCAGTCTTAAATTGCGGTATTTGGTAGGGCTGTTACTGAGTTGGACTCACAATGTTCAATCATCGGTTTTTGCTGTTGTTGTTCTTTTTGGGGCGCCGATGGTAATGGAAGGGGGTATGACGACCGGTGCTTTGGTAGCGGCCTCGATTCTGGGCTCCAGAATGATGGCGCCAATGGCAAACATCACCCAAGTTCTTAGTCGGTGGCAGCAGGCTAGGTTTGCGATGCAGGGTATTGATCAAATTATGCAGCTGCCGGTTGATAATCCTGAAAATGAAAAAAAAGTACAAAAATCAGTTATCCAGGGCAATTATCACTTTCAGCAAACGGTATATAACTACGGAGATAGTGCTGCTGAACCGGCACTGATTATTTCCGACCTAAAAATACATCAAGGTGAGCGAATTGCGATCCTGGGCAGAAATGGGTCAGGGAAGTCAACCTTTTTACATGCTTTATCGGGATACATTGAGCCTGCCAGGGGGCAGTTGCGGCTTGATGATGTGAGCCTTGCCCACATAGATCCTGCTGATGTCAGGCGTGATGTTTCCCTGCTTAGTCAGAAAACAGGCCTTTTCCATGGCACTATTTATGAAAACCTGGTGCTAGGCGCCCCGTATGCCAGTGATGAGGAAATTATGTGGGCGCTTGATATGACAGGCGCCAAGGCTTTTGTTAACAAGCTTCCAAAAGGGTTGGGGTGCTTGATCCAGGAAGGAGGGTTTGGACTCTCTGGAGGACAAAAGCAATCTCTACTTCTAGCCCGCCTGCTTCTACGCCAACCAAATGTTCTTTTGTTAGATGAGCCAACGTCAGCCCTGGATGAAGCTACTGAGAAGCGGTTTATTCATGCTCTTTCACAGTGGAGTGCTGAGCGGACAGTTGTAGTCGCTACTCATAGAACAAGTATTCTAAATTTTGTGGATCGCGTAATAGTTTTAGATAGCGGCAGAGTTGCTTTAGATGAGCCCAAAGATAAGGCGATTTCCATATTGTCACGACAAAAAGGCAAAGATACCCAACAGGGTGAGAAGGTTTCATAGACAAATTTTGGCGAGGTAGCCATGTCAAACGCAGATGGTCACGATTTGCTATTACACCCTCGGCGAGAACCAAAACGCGTTGCCCTACTAGATATAGACTCACAAAATGACGAAAAGCAGTATGGCGATGATGTTGATGATGCATCTCTGGTTCGTTCTGGAAGAATTGTTTGGGTGTTTTTCCTACTTCTCGCAGCGTCAGTGACTTGGTCATATCTCGCTAAAGTCGATGAAGTGTCATCGGGTAGTGGAAAAGTAGTGCCAACTTCACGTTCACAAATTATTCAGTCTTTGGAGGGGGGCATACTTGCTGATTTAAAAGTATCTGAGGGAGATATTGTCGAGAAAGGAGAGGTGTTAGCACAACTGGATCCGACAAAGCTTCGCTCAAATGTAGATGAAATTTCAGCAAGATATAGAGCTGCTCTTGCAAGCGTTTCCCGCCTAAATGCCGAAGTAAATGGAATACCAATAAAATTCCCGGAAGAACTTTCAGAGTTCACCGAACTTATTGCTACAGAAAAGAAGTTATTTGATATAAGACAGCGAGGTCTGGCGGAATCCCTTCGTGGTTCAAAAGAAACATTAGAGTTGGTTAACAAGGAGCTAACTATCACAACTTCTTTACTTGATTCCGGGGCGGCTAGTAGTGTCGATGTGTTGCGTCTGCAACGGCAGAAGTCAGAACTGGAAACCAAAATTCTGGAAATCAAGTCCGATTATATGGTCAGGGCTCGAGAAGAGCTTGCCAATGTTAGAGCAGAAGTTGAGTCACTTTCTTCCGTAAAAGAGGGGCGGTCTGACTCCTTGACCCGGTTGACTCATCGATCTCCTGTGAGGGGTATCGTTAAGGCTATTGAAGTTACGACAATAGGCGGAGTTGTGCCACCCAATGGAAAATTAATGGAGATAGTTCCTCTGGACGATCAGCTCTTAATTGAGGCAAAAATATCACCTAGAGATGTGGCATTTATCCGTCCTGGACAGGCTGCCAAGGTAAAAATAACAGCTTATGAGTATGCAGTATATGGAGGCTTAGATGGTGAGGTTACGACTATATCTCCAGATACAATACAAGATGAATTTACACCAGGGGAGTATTATTATCGGGTTTTTATCCTAACTGAAAAAGATTCCTTGATAAATAAAGTTGGAAAGAAATTCCCAATTGTGCCAGGGATGATTGCTACGGTGGATATCAAAACAGGATCAAAAACCATCTTTGATTATCTGTTAAAGCCGATTAACAGAGCAAGTGAAGCTTTACGAGAGAGATAGCGGTGGGAATTGATGCTTGGTAGCAAAATCGCGTTTTCGGTGTTTTGTATTTTTCTCGGCCTTTTTGGTTTTTGGTGCGGTGCAGCAGCTGATAGCAAGAAGGTTACCTTGTCCGCAGAAGTTACTATAGAAAATCACTCTGAACGTGATGTCATAGGGTATATTCACAGATTGTCGATGCCAGTTGAAACCGGATTGCAGCAGTCATTAAAAGAGATAAGATACGATTATCCTGAAAATTTTGTTATCAAGGATCATAAGAAGGGAGATTCCAAGTATATAGAGGTAAGACTAGACATACCTGCAGGAAAGGTCGTCAAGCGAAAATTTCATTTTGACCTTTTGTTGAGTTCTTATGATTATGCCAAAATTTCTCGAGGTCGTGAGCCTTATCCGGCTAAAAAATATCTTCAGCCAGCAAAATATATTGAATCAGATGCTTTGGCAATAAAAAAATTGTCCTTGGAAATTCAGAATACGTTTTCTGATGAAGAGGGGCGATTGCGAGCTGCATTTCTCTTACCTCAAGCTGTTATCGAATATAAAATCCAACCGACAAAAGGCGCACTAGCGGCACTCGAGTCAAGAAAGGGCGATTGTACAGAGTATGCAGCTCTCTTTGTTGCTTTGGCCCGTTCAATGGGCTATCCAGCAAGGGTCACGTCTGAGTTTCTTTTTACCAAAAGAAAGCAATTTAAACAACCCAATCATCATGCTGCTGAGGTCTATATGAATGGACGCTGGATGCCGGTAGATCCTAATTTGGCTCAGGAGTCTCGATTTGGATATGGATTTGGTCGAGGACAGCTCAGTAAAATTACCCTTACCCGCGATTTTACTTGGGTGTGGTCCAATTTGTGGCCTAAAGAATTTAGGGGAAATGTAGACCAAACAAAGGTCGCTATTGAGTGGAGCTTACAATAGCGACTACTTGTTCTGATATATTTTGTAGACTGAATTTTATTCTGTTTTCAAGGTCTGCCCTGTTTTTTGGAATTTATCTAGCAGTGCAGGAATAGAGCCAAAATCTGAATCCCGCCTTGAGCCTTTTAAAAGGATAAGGTCTGAATCCTGACAAAAGTCTGTTAGATAACTTACCAAGGCGGGAGCTTCGGAAAAGTGAGGGCCCAATAATTCATCAGGTAGCACCTTGCGAAGATACTCCATCTCCTCGCCATGGGTTATTACCCAATTTACCTGGCTTTGAATAAGAGGTTCAGCAAGGCTCTCATGAAGTTCCTTGGCTTTTTCGCCTAGATGCACGATTCGGCCTAGAACGGCAATCTTTCTTCCTTTATCTTGAGTTTCAGTTTGTGCAAATACGGAAAAAGCATTAAGCATTGAGCTAACAGTAGCATTCCAACTATCATCGATCAGACTAATGGATTTTCCATGTACTTTTATGCGGGTGCGCTGTAGGTGGCTGTCATCTAACTGTAGTTCTTGTAGTTTTAATGCCGCTGCATCGATATCTCTGCCCAAGGCATAGACTGCGCAAATGGAGGCTACAGCATTGTGTAGCATACCGATACTTGGAGCAGGAACGCGAAGTTCCAATTCCCTCTTAGGGAATTTCAGTTGGACCCAGCTACCAGATTCATCGGTACGTACTCCCAGAATACGAACTTCAGCATTAGGACTTTCCCCAAAGATGATGATTCGCTTTGCATGTTTCTTGGCTTTCTTCAATACATAGTCAAAGCACTTTAGATGCTCTCCAGCAATAGCGATAGCGGAGCCAGTAAGACCATCATAAATTCGTGACTTCCAACGAGCAGTATCTTCGACACATTTTACGTGGTGACTAGTTTGAGACATTCCAATTTCGGTTATTAAGGCAATAGTGGGTTTTACTTGATGTGTAATAGGGCCACGTTTCATCCATAGGGCACTTTGAGCAACTTCTATAACTGCGACTTCATGATCTTGATTCAGGCTAGCCATCATCGACGGCGCACCTACGCGAGAGTTATAGTTCCCCATACTGGAAAGTATTTTTTCTCTTGTTCCCAGCATTTGGGTAATCATCTTGAGTGTTGTTGACTTCCCCGCAGTGCCAGTAATCGCTATTACATCACCAGTAAATCGCTCCCTTGCCGCTAAACCTAATTCGACAATAACTTTGATTGGGTCTTTTACCTGGAGTACAGGGAGATCTTTTGGAAGTCCAGCAACGGGTTTGGATACAATTACTCCGGCAATTTGATCGGCAAAAGAAGGGAGTTTCTGGTGGAAATCCCAAAATTTGGTTGGCTTTTTTGAGCTTTGTTCATGGTAAGCTCGATCAAGGTTAGTGTGTGCAACGAATAGAATAGGGTCAAGAGACTCCTCTATAAAGCTACTCCCTGAGATTACGCTTCGTACAAACCATCCCTTTGGGGGAGGGACCAACCATCTGCCACCTGCAATTGCATTAATTTGTTCTTCGTTCCAAGTTTGACCTGGATGATGTTGATAAACAACCGGTGGGAACTCGGTCATATAACTTGGGACTCTGGGACGAGTGGAGGGCTTCTTCCCCAGTAGATTCAGTTGGGTAATCATTCCCCCTACGAGTATGGGTTTAATCTGGGTGGTGTTTGAAATTAGGCCTACGGCTAAATGTAAATGTACAGGTTGAAGTTCATTCTTTGCTGGTGCTCTTATTCCATACAGGTCTCGGTAGATTACCCCCGGCTGCCATTTTGTGGTGGGTACCTGCCAATCACAGGGATCATGGTCCATCGATTTTCCCCAATAAGGCATAGATGTTTCCTTAATGGGGATAGCTCGAAAGTCCAGGCGAAAATCTTCCTGTACTTTCTCGTCAGTAGTCCAGAAGGATTCTACCCACAGCATCTGGCGAGTTTTTATTTCACGGGGATAAAACCTGACACCTAATAATTTAAGTGGTCCGCATTCAAGCGGAGGGATCTGCGCATCCAGGGGTACTTGATCTACTGTCCAGTTTGGACTCAATGGACGCTGCTGCTTAATCGGGTCCCGTTTGTAATGGGTTTTAAAGAGATGTGGTAATTTACGGTATTGTCTATCCGGAGGCGAAAGCAAAATGGTTCCGCTACCATCTGAATTCGGTACTAGGTTTGTTCCCAGAGCTGAACAGAATTTGGAAAATCGTTGGGTAAGCTCTTTTGCGCTATCTCCACTCAACTGCTTGCTAAAGCCAAATCCGACACCTACAGGTACAAAGACAACCTTTTCTACTCCTTTTTCACTTAAGTAAAGCCGAAAGACTCCACTATCTGCCAAGCTTCGCCGAACTGCATCAAATAATAGATCCCCGGCGTCATGGATGATTGGCCGATTCTTATAGACTTCAATACCTTGTAGGTTATGCGCACTGGTACCCAGAATACCATCTGCCCCTGCATCGATAATGGCATGACCAATAGCGATTTCGTCTTCGCTGGGTTCGGGTTCTCTGTTGCCTCCCCAGTGAACAGCGACAAGTACTATATGAGCTTTCTCTCGCGCGGCCTCAATTCGAGGCTTCAAATTGTCGAACCAGAGACTGGGCATGGTTAGTGGCAAGTGTGCACATCCGGGAGTATTTGGACCTGCTGCAAATCGGGGTTGTGTAGCATCAAGAGAAAAAATGGCTACATTAAGTCGACCTGCCGGGCGATATACTGGGGCCAGAGCTTCTTCGATATTGATGCCTGAGCCTGTGTGCCCGATACCGGTTTCGTTGAGCCAATACTGCTGTTCCATTAACGCAGCAGTGCCATAGTCTCCACTGTGATTATTTGCAGTGACAACAACATCAATACCGGCTTCCATTAATACCGAAAGCATTTCGGGCCGGGCTCGGTAATAGTATGGGGACGATTCGCCTTTACTGATCCCTTGCTCACCCTCAGTTCCGACGACACACTCTAAGTTAACGACGCTTATATCTGCGTTTTTTAGGGCAATGACTGTGCCGAGTACTTTTTCGGTGCCAAATTGGGCCGTACGGTAATGCTGCCTCCGGGCTAAGTTAACATCTCCTCCCCAAGCGAGCACTGGTAGTGACTTGTGGGAGCCGGCAGTTGGCTCGACGGTCATTTCTTGGTATGCCTCCTCAATATCCTCGGGTGCACTTTGGGGCGTAAGCAGGTACTTTCGATAGGCGACAAAACCAGATAGGTAGTGCTCGACATCATCGATACGGATTCTGAAGGCATGGTGCCGGATAAAGAAGCTTCCCAATATACGTTTGGGATTCTTGAAATACATAGCGAATTCAGGCCAAAAATACCCATTTAGAAGGTACATCGCACGCTTATGTAGTGCCCTGTAAAAGTGTTTAAGGTCTACCTGGTCAAGTAAATATTGGAACTCGGGCTCTTTGCCCAAGCGAGTTACCATCTTTTCAGCTGCCATCATCAATTCAAGCAGAGTAGGGAATGTGGTTATCCTATTCTCCACAAAATCCAAATAGCTGGCGAAGTTTCGAATACCGAACTGGTAGTACTTCTCTTCGGGGCGATAAAGGGTTAACTCATTAACGCAGTAGCTTAACCAGTGATCGTGAGCACGCCAGTGATTGGCTTGAATGAAATAATCAAATGCCTTTTCAACCAAATTTAGCCAGCGTGAATCTTTAGTAAAGCCATAGAGCCGCATCAAACCAAAGGCAGCTTCACCGTCGTAATAGATGACCCTATGTTTATCTTTAACTTGAAGATCTGGATATTCAAGAACATGGGAGAACTGCCCGGTGATTGAGTCCTGCATATACTCTATCCCAAGTGCTAATTGCTCCATCAGTTTGGAATACTTGTCGGTTTTCGTTGCCTCAGAGTACTTTACCAGGGCTAACAGTGATACTGCGTTGCCCCCTAGTTTTATTTCATTATTTGCCTCTACCAAAAAAGCTCCCTCAGCACCTGAGGGGAGGGTGGCGGTCTGAATTAGCTCTGTTGTAAGGTGTTCCAGTGATCGATGTATGGAGGTCATTAGAGCTTTGTCGCCAGTAACCTCCCAGGCTTCAATCATCGAATAAGTACTACTGGCATGTCGTAAGTTGTTATAGGTGTCGATCTTCCGGTCGAAACAGGCGTGCCAACCATAGTGGAAGGAGCCATTCTTTTTGACTTGAGAGCTTAAGTAGTTACTGCTGTTTCTAATCAATTCAGAGACAGTATTAGTATCTAATTTTTCTATGACACGTCGGCCGGCATCTAAACCGGGTCCGTAGAGGCAAACGGGCTGACGCTTGGATTCACAGAAAACTCCCTGAGTTGAAAGCAGAAGCACAGTCTTTTCTTCTGAAAAATCCAGCTCGGTATTTATACCGAATCTTTGCTTAGCGTAGGCAAGAAAATTGTTCTCATTAATAATGACATGATCAATCTGATTTCCGCCATAGAGCATGGCATTAGCATTTAGCTCTTGCTCCAGGAATGCTATTTCGCAGTCCATATCAAGTGCGAGGCCATAGCGGAAATACGACCTCTTGGTGTCTTTAAGGATTTCTTCCAAGCCTGCAAATGTCATTGTGCTTTTTTGGGTGACCCAATCGACACGTAACCAACAGGGTTCCATCTTGTGCGACTTTGCTGCCCTTTGGATTGTCTTTGCTAAGGCTTGCCAGGCTTCCGAAATATCTGCCGCCGTTTTATGTTTTACGATGGCACGCTTCTTTACATCGCTAATTGAAAAAAACAACGTATAAGGAGGGCGTTGGCTCCTCAATGCCTGCTCAACCTGAGCACGCACTTGAACGAGCATGTTGGATAGGGACATGTCGCGACTTATCTCTCTATTAAAAAAGCGTGGCAGTATTTTTTCTGCTGGTCGGCTCGGGTGCTTTTCCTGAACGAGTATAGACGCGGGGGAAGATTCTGCTTTTAGTGGTTTGTACTGGGGTGGTGTGTGGCAAATATTTTTTTGTTTTATCTGTCAATTTGGGTTTTCAAAACAAATCTTGTCAGATAGTATTGGGTAACCGTATTCAGAATGATTGTTGTGCAACTCGCTCAGATTATTCTCTATTAACCTGTAATTAACAGTGTGGGTTAATACCAAGGTTTAGCCGTAGGGCAGGAGCATTTTCTGCCAAGAAGGAAACCCGGGATCTTATCATCTCGGGTTTTTTTGTCGGTAAATATAGGTTGTTTGTCTCAAATTCATCTTGCTTACTGAAACTCTTCTTTGTCTGCCTCTTAATTTTCTGAGGTAGGCTGCTTGCCCTCCCCAGAAAGATGGGCACCTTGGCCGAATAGTGAAAGAACCTTCCGGGTTTGTATTTGTACCAATGTCTTGCGGGCACTCGCCGAGTGGCCTTAGCGCCATTCTTTTATCTGGAACCAGCCAACTTAAACCATACAGGACAGGTGCCTCTATCGAATTGTTGGCAGTGAATCTATTGGAGTAGTAACCATGAATGGGAAGTGGTGGAGAAGCTTGAGGAGCTTCCCTCCGTTAGTTTGGATTATTTTAATTGGCAGTTTTTTTAGCCGAGGAACTTATTTTATGGTCTGGCCTTTCCTGGCCATCCTTCTATTTGAAAAGTTTCACCTCGGCGCGGCTGAAATTGGTTTGATCTTGAGTGCATCTGCAGTTGGTGCTGCTGTATTGGGCTTCTTTACCGGTGCGCTATCGGATCGCTATGGGCGTCGCAATATGCTATTGCTTGGCTGTATTGTGAGTATTTTTTCCTTTGCCTTGTTGGCTGTGACGCAAACCTTGGCAGGATTTATCTGTGCGATGACCCTGTGTGCTATCGGTCGCGCGGTGTGGGAACCGCCGGCGAGTGCGCTGATAGGCGATTTAATTGACGATCAAGCCAGCCGTGAATTGGCGCTGCAATTCCGCTACTTCCTGATTAATGTGGGGGCCGCGCTGGGGCCCATTGTGGGTGTCTGGGCCGGTTTGAGTGCGCAGCAATCCACTTTTGGGCTCACCTCTCTCAGCTACCTACTCTTAGCCCTGGCCTTTGTTTGGGGTTTTGCTAGAACCGAGAGCGGGCGTTTAGCGAGTAAGCAAAGGGATGCGGGCGTATCTCTGGGAAATACGCTTTCGGTATTGCGCCGTGATCAGGTATTTCTGGTGGTGATTATTGCGAATATTTTAACACTGTTTATCTATGCGCATATGGATTCAAGCTTGGTGCAATACCTCACCCGCGCTGAAGCGCCGGGATTGGTAGAGCTGATATCCAGCATGATCTTTGTTAATGCGTCGACGATAGTATTACTGCAGTTTCCCATTATGAAGTTAATGGGGCCGCTGGCCATTAACACCCGTATTGTGATTGGGTTGGGTATTTTGTCGATCTCCCAGATTTGGTATGCCCTAAATCCGGTAGATTGGTTTTGGGGTTGGCTCGGAGCGACTTTTATTTTGAGCCTGGCTGAGGCAATTTTGTTTCCAACCATGAGCATTCAAATTGACCGGCTGGCACCATCCCATTTACGCGGTACCTATTTTGGGGCCTCTTCCTTTTATGCCATTGGCTGGTCGATGGCGCCATTAATTGGTGGAGTGATTATTCAATGGTGGAGTGGCCCGGCCTTATACGGCTTGTTAGTGGCGTTATGTGGAGTCGTGTTTGTGCTCTATCGCCTTACCGAGTATCTGTCTCGCCCTGAGTGGCCTGAGCCTGAGGGAACGGTAGTCGCGGATCGAGTCGCCAATGTGTCCTAGAACGGGATACAGAATTTAAGGGCAAAAAAATACCCCCGCCAATTCTCATTGGCGGGGGTATTTTATTTTGTGGTCGCCGGGAGATTAGATCTCGGCAGCGAGACGTGAGCCCTGGTCGATAGCGCGCTTGGCATCGAGTTCTGCGGCTTCATCAGCGCCACCAATCAGGTGGGTGGTTACGCCGCGCTCTTGCAGAGCTTCGTATAGCTTGCGTGCGGGCTCCTGACCGGCGCAGACAATAATATTGTCGACTTCCAGTACCTTTTCCTCTTCGCCAACGCGGATATGCAGGCCTTTATCGTCAATTTTGTCATAAAGGGCACCGGCAATCATCTCTACCTTGCGATGCTGCAAGCTGCCGCGGTGAATCCAGCCGGTGGTTTTACCCAGGCCCGCGCCCACTTTGGTGGTTTTGCGTTGCAATAGGTATACCTGGCGCGGAGAGCTTACTGCTTCGCGAGGCTTCAGGCCGGAGCGATTCTCCAGGGCAATATCGACACCCCATTCGTTGAAGAACTCTTCCTTATCGCTGGCGACCACTTCATCTTCTGTGGAGTGGGGGCCATCGTGGGTCAGGTACTCCGCTACATCAAAGCCAATACCGCCGGCACCGATAATGGCAACCTTCTCGCCAACCGGCTTCTTGTGCTTCAGTACATCCAGGTAACCCAGGACTTTATCGCTCTCAATGCCGGGGATCGGTGGAGTGCGCGGCTCGATACCGGTAGCAATAATCACTTCATCAAAAGATTGCAGATCTTCCGCTGTGGCAATGGTATTAAGTTTTACTTCAACACCGGTGACTTCCAGGCGGCGCTTAAAGTAGCGCAGGGTTTCCTGGAATTCTGCCTTGCCGGGGATCTGCTTGGCGATATTGAACTGGCCACCAATCTTATCGCTGCCTTCGAACAGGGTTACTTCGTGTCCACGCTCTGCGGCAACGGTAGATGCGGCCATGCCCGCAGGGCCGGCGCCGATTACAGCTACCTTTTTCACGTTGTCGGTAGGCAGGTAGTTCAATTCGGTTTCGTGACAAGCGCGGGGGTTTACCAGGCAGGAGGTCAGTTTCAGCTGGAAAGTGTGGTCCAGACACGCTTGGTTACAGCCAATGCAAGTGTTGATCTCGTCGGCGCGGCCTTCGGCGGCTTTGTTGACAAACTCAGAGTCTGCCAGGAAGGGGCGTGCCATGGAGATCATGTCAGCCTGGCCGGAGGACAGAACTTCTTCGGCGACTTCCGGCACATTGATACGGTTGCTGGCAACTACCGGTATAGACAGGTGCTTTTTCACCTTGGCAGTAATGTCGGTAAATGCCGCGCGGGGAACACTGGTGGCAATAGTGGGAACGCGCGCTTCGTGCCAGCCGATACCGGTATTGATAATTGTGGCGCCAGCTTTTTCGATAGCCTGGCCCAGAGCCACTACTTCATCGAAGTCACTGCCATCTTCCACCAGGTCCAACATGGACAGGCGGTAAATAATAATAAAGTTCTCGCCGACGGCTTCCCGTACGCGGCGCACAACTTCGATCGGCAGGCGGATACGGTTTTCGAAGGAGCCGCCCCATTCATCGGTACGCTTGTTGGTGCGTTTCACGATGAACTGGTTAATAAAGTAACCCTCGGAGCCCATGATCTCCACACCATCGTAGCCGGCTTCGCGAGCCAGGGTGGCGCAGCGTACATAGTCATCGATCTGGCCTTCGATTTCCTCGCTGGTCAATTCGCGCGGGGTGAAGGGGTTGATCGGCGCCTGGATGGGAGAGGGTGCAATCAGGTTTTCGTTGTAGGCGTAACGGCCGGTGTGCAAGATCTGCATACAGATCTTGCCGCCCTCAGCGTGAACAGCATCGGTGACTTCGCGGTGCTGCTGGGCTTCTTCCGAAGTGGTCATCTTCGAAGCGCCCTGGAATACGCCACTCTCTTCGTTCGGGGCAATACCACCGGTTACAATCAGGCCAACGCCACCGCGGGCACGTTCGGCAAAAAAGGCCGCCAAACGGGTGAAGCCATTGGGGTGTTCTTCCAGGTTGGTGTGCATGGAGCCCATCAGCACCCGGTTTTTCAGGGTGGTGAAGCCCAGGTCCAGGGGGGCAAGCATATTAGGGTAGGCTTGGGACATGGCAAATTTCTCTTCTTGTAACCTTTAGGGTTCATTTATGTATATGCAAAAAGGTGCATATCGTTGCCCAGCAGGATAACAAGACGGCCCACTGTGAAACAGTGACTTAACCGGTCGAATTCAGTGATCAATTACGGGTCCCGTCTAACCTTGATGCGTCCCATTCTCATCTATAAATAAAGTGTTTTTTAAGGGTTCCCTGTCTCGACGTATACAGAGGCTCATTTACTCCTCTACCAAGCTTACCAACTTGTTTCGCAGCCATTGATTGGCGGGATCGTCGTGTTGATTTTTATGCCACAGCAGGTGCCAGTCCATTTGCGGTATTTGAAACGGAAGCTCAAACAATCGGGCTGAGTACTGTCGCGCCAGGCTGGCGGGGACTGTCAGTGCCAGGTCGGTTCTCAATACCACTAACGGTGCGACCCGGTAGTGCTGGACCCTCAATTTCACATTGCGACGGCGCCCTAACTTGTTCAGGGCAATATCTTCCAGGCCAGGACCACTGCGACGGCTGGAGACATGGATATGTTCCAGCTTCAGGTACTGTTCCAGGGTAAGGCTGGCGGAATCCGCCAAGGGGTGATCCTGGCGCAACATACACAGGTAGCGATCGTTCATCAGTCGCTGTTGTTTTATGTGTGGGGAAGTGGGTACGGGAACATCCAGGGCAAAGTCCAGGGTGTTGGCGGCCAGTTCCTTGACCAGCTGCTCCCTTGGGACCTGGAAAGACTCGACAGTAATACCTGGGGCCTCCTGCTCCAGCACCTCCAGCAGCCTAGGTAAAAGGAAAGTCTCCGCCATATCGTTCATGGAGAGCCGCAAGGTTTTTCTGGCTTCCTGTGGCACAAAATGACGCTGCTCGCTAAGGCTTGCCCCCAGTAGAGAAAGAGCTTCCTGGACCTTCGGCATAATACTTTCTGTCAGTGGCGTCGGTGCCATACCGGTGGGACTGCGAGTGAATAGTGGGTCGTCTAAGGTACGGCGAAGTCGTGCCAGAGCATTACTGACAGCCGGCTGGGTGATGTGTAGTTGCTCAGCGGCACGAGTCAGATTTCGGGTTGTGTATATCGCCTCCAGCACGGGAAAGAGGTTCATGTCGATTCGCTGTAATTGCATTGCTGCCACCGTCATCACTCTCATGAATGATTCAATATTCGCATAATAAACTTTGATGATTCAAATGCTGGGGATAGGGTTGGGGAGGTCAAAAGGGGAGGGAAATAGATGGCTGAATTTATTCTGGTACGTCACGGACAGGCTTCATTTGGGGCTGATGACTATGACAATCTCTCCGATACTGGCTGGCAACAGTCGCGCTGGCTGGGTGAATACTGGCGGGATAAGGGTATTCGTTTCGACCGGTTGCTGTGTGGCAACCTAACCCGGCACCGGCAAACTTTGGACGGAATTTGCGAGGGGCTGGAACTCCCCGGTGAAAATACCCGCAGTGTACTCCCCCAACTTAATGAATTTGATTTTCTAGCGGTTGCCAAGCATTACAGCGAGCTATACCCGGATCGGGCACCGGGAGCAGGTGCCAGTCGCGCCGATTTTTATCGATTCTTGAAGCAGGGGATGCTGGCTTGGGCCGCCGGTGACATCAGTCCACCGGAAACCTGGTCGCATTTTGAAGCCAGAATCGCAGATGCGCTTAAAAACATTTGCGATAGCCCCAAAGGCAGCCGAACCCTGGTTGTTAGTTCGGGTGGTGCCATTGCCATGATGTTGACGCAAATATTGGGCGGCTCAATTTCCACCGTCGCCAATCTCAATATGCAAATCCAAAACACAGCCGTTAGCCGTTTATTTTTCAGTGCAGAAAATATCAGTCTGCACAGTTTCAATCATGTGCCGCACCTGGATCGGGATGGGCGTCACGAACATATCACTTACAGTTGATTGGGCAGGTAGCGATGGAATTTGAATACTCAGACAAGGTAAAGGGACTGCTGGAACGCCTGCAAAATTTCATGCAGCAATATATTTATCCCGCCGAAGCGATATTTATGCAGCAGTTGCAGGAGGATCGCTGGGGAGAGCCGGCGATTTTGGCAGAATTAAAGATTAAAGCCCGGGAAGCGGAACTCTGGAATTTGTTCTTGCCGGATTCCCGTTACGGTGCCGGGCTCAATAACCTGGAGTATGCGCCCCTGGCTGAGGAAATGGGGAAAGTACTTTTTGCATCGGAGGTATTTAACTGTAATGCCCCGGATACCGGCAATATGGAAGTTTTGGCTCAATATGGTTCTGAGGCCCAGCGGGAACAATGGTTAACCCCGCTTTTGGATGGAAAAATTCGCTCTGCCTTTGCTATGACTGAACCCCGGGTTGCCTCCTCCGATGCCACTAATATCGAAACGTCGATTATCCGCGATGGCGATAGCTACGTTATTAACGGCCACAAGTTTTATATCAGTGGCCTGATGAATAAACGCTGTAAAGTGATGATTGTGATGGGTAAGACCGACCCGGAAAATCCCAATCGTCACCAGCAGCAATCGCAAATCCTGGTACCCACCGATACGCCTGGAGTCAAAATAGTTCGCCCGATGACGGTATTCGGTTATGACGATGCACCGGAAGGGCATGCGGAAGTGATTTTTGAAAATGTCCGGGTGCCCGCAAGCCATTTAATTCTTGGAGAGGGGCGCGGTTTTGAAATTGCACAGGGACGCTTGGGGCCGGGCAGGATACATCACTGTATGCGGTTAATTGGCCAGGCTCAAAGAGCGCTGGAGATGATGTCGGCACGCGCGGAGGAGCGCATAGTTTTTGGTCGCCCGATGAGCAAGCAGGGATCGGTGCGTGAAGATATTGCCAAATCCGCCTGCGAAATTGAGCAGGCACGCCTGCTGACTCTGAAGGCCGCTGCGCAAATGGATCGTTTGGGTAATAAGGCGGCCAAAGATTTAATCGCGATGATAAAAATTGTCGCGCCACAGATGGCTTGTAAGGTGATAGATCGCGCCATACAGATTCACGGCGCCGCGGGATTGGGGCAGGATTACAGTCTCGCCCATCACTATGCCTATGCTCGGACCATCCGTCTGGCGGATGGTCCCGATCAAGTTCATATGATGCAGTTGGGCAGAAACCTGGCAGCTCACTATGCCGCCGCAGAAAATCATGGAGGACTCAGTGACTGAGACGGTAAAGAATTTGCGCAGCTCTGTGGAAGAGCTGCCTGTTGAGCGACTGCAAGAATATTTGTCCAGCAAAGTCGACGGTTTCAATGGGCCTGTAACGGTCACCAAATTTCCCGGTGGCCAGTCTAACCCCACGTTCAAGTTGCAGACCCCGGCGCGATCTTATGTTTTGCGGCGCCAACCTCCGGGCAAGTTATTGAAATCTGCCCATGCCGTAGATCGGGAGTACCGGGTAATGTCGGCACTCGCCGATACTAAGGTACCGGTGCCCAAGGTATTGCACCTCTGTGAGGACCGGGACCTAATCGGTTCTATGTTTTATTTAATGGAATATTGTGAGGGCCGGATATTCTGGAATGCGGCACTGCCGGAAGTTGACGCCGAGCAGCGCAGTGCTATGTACGATGAAATGAATCGTGTACTGGCGGCCATGCACAGTTTGGATATTAATGCCGTCGGTCTTTCGGATTACGGCCGACCAGGTAATTACTTCCAGCGGCAGTTGGACCGCTGGAGCACTCAATATCGAGCCTCTGAGCTGGAGCCCATTGCCGCAATGGATGAGTTGATGGCCTGGTTGGGTGACGTTTTACCGGATGATGATGGGCGTATCGCATTGGTGCACGGTGATTACCGGCTCGATAATATGATTTTCCATCCTCAGGAGCCCAAGGTCATAGCGCTTTTGGATTGGGAACTTTCCACACTGGGACATCCCTATGCCGACCTCGCTTACCAGTGTATGCAAATGCGAATGCCCGCTGGCAAAGACAAAATGTCCGGCCTATTAGGCTTGGATATAAAGGCCTTGGGCATCCCCTCCGAAAAAGAGTATGTGGCCAAATACTGTCAGCGAATGGGTATTGATGGGATTGATAATTGGCCGTTTTATCTGGCATTTAGCTTCTTTCGCCTGGCAGCGATTGTTCAGGGGGTGGTGAAGCGTGCAAAAGACGGCAATGCCTCCAATAAAAATGCGGCAAAACTGGGAGCCCTGGTAGAACCCCTCGCACAAGCTGCATTGGATATCGCTGCTAACGGTTAACTTCTGAAATTATAAGGATAAGAAATGGCAAAGAATATTTTTGATCTCACGGGAAAAATTGCCCTGGTGACGGGTGCCAGTCGAGGTATTGGTGAGGCCATCGCAAAACTTTTGGCTGAGCAGGGTGCCCATGTTTTGGTTTCCAGCAGAAAAATTGAAGGGTGTCAGGCCGTAGCCGATGCAATTGTAGATGCCGGTGGCTGTGCCGATGCGATCCCCTGCCATATTGGCAATATGGATAATATCCAACAGGTTATCGGCGATATTCGCGAGCGATTTGGTCGCTTGGATATTTTGGTCAACAATGCGGCAACCAACCCTTATTTTGGTCATATTCTGGATACTGATCTAGCGGCCTTCGAAAAGACGGTAGAGGTCAATATACGCGGTTATTTCTTTATGTCGGTAGAAGCCGGCAAATTGATGCGAGAGCAGGGTGGTGGCGTTATTGTAAACACCGCCTCAGTGAATGCCTTGCAGCCGGGTGTTGGGCAGGGTATTTACTCAATTACCAAGGCGGCGGTGGTCAATATGACCAAAGCGTTTGCCAAGGAGTGTGCGCAATTTAATATCCGGGTGAATGCTTTACTACCAGGGCTTACAAAAACCAAATTCGCCGGGGCATTGTTTTCCCACGAGGATATTTATAAAACTGCGGTTGGCCATATTCCCATGCACCGCCATGCGGAGCCGGAAGAGATGGCGGGTACAGTTTTGTACTTGGTCTCCGATGCTTCCAGTTATACGACTGGAGAATGTGTCGTTGTGGATGGTGGTTTGACTTCTTGTGGGGGGATTTAACCATGCATGATCCAATTCTCGATTTTAGCGATAAAGTCGCACTGATTACCGGCGCTGCCAGTGGATTTGGAAAATTATTGGCCGAGGAACTTGGTTCTCGGGGCGCTCGTTTGGTATTGGGAGATATCAATGAAGAGGCCTTGATGCAGTTGGCGGACAAACTGGGAAGCCAAAATATTGCTGTGCGCGCCCAGCGCTGTGATGTTTCCCAAGAGTCTGATTGCGCTGCTCTGGCGCAACTGGCTCAGTCAGAGTTTGGACAGCTGGATATCGCTGTTAACAATGCTGGAATCGCGCCTCCGATGATGTCTCTTAAGCAGACAGATGAGGCCATGATGGATCTTCAGTACAACGTTAACCTTAAGGGGGTTTTCCTGGGGCTTAAACACCAGTTGCCCCTATTGAAGATGACCAGCGGAGCTGTACTGAATGTTTCCTCTATGGCAGGGCTGGGCGGTGCTCCCAAGATAGCCTCCTACGCAGCGGCAAAACATGGTGTGATCGGCCTGACCAAAACGGCAGCGATGGAAAACGCCAAGTACGGTATCCGTGTAAACGCGATTTGCCCCTTCTATTGTCTGACCCCGATGGTTACCGATATTGCAACTGAAGATGCCAGCCCTGAACAAGTTCAAGCGTTTCTCGCTGAGGGTTGCCCGATGAAACGCCTGGGTAAGCCGGAAGAAGTCGTAGCAGCCATGTTGATGCTGGTTTCCCCAAAAATGACTTACATTACCGGGCAGGCATTGGCGGTAGATGGCGGCCTCTCGGCTTATTGAGGTTGGGAGTCGCTGAGAAAGCGAATAGAGAATCGAAAAGGAGCCTTCGATGCCTGTAGAAATTTCACCTGATAGCCTCGGCTATTACGTTGGTTTTGAAACAGAGCCCACAGACTGGTTTGAAATTGACCAGCAGAGAGTTGATAGCTTTGCTGAGTGCACCTTGGATCGACAGTTTATTCATGTAGACCCAGAGGCCGCCGCCAAAACGCCTTTTGGGGGAACGGTTGCCCATGGTTTTCTCTCACTGTCACTGCTGCCTTATTTTGTAGGGGCTCTACAGATAACGGTTGCCGGTGCTTATATGGGGGTGAATTATGGTTTGGATAAAGTTCGCTTTATCAACCCGGTAAAGACCGGTAGCCGGGTGCGCGTCTTTGGGAAAATACTGGATATTACGGAGAAAAAAGAGTCTCAGTATCAAATCAAGCTGATGGTAACTATGGAAATAGAGGGCGAGGCGAAGCCAGCTTTAGTTGCAGAGTGGATTTTTCTGCAGATTACCTAGTGGGGTCAGTATAAGGCCGGACCACCATTTTTCTAAGTCGTGGTGGAAAGTGGTGGTTTCGATCTGTTTGAGAGTTGTTTAAGGCGAGTTTACATAAATGTTTCTTCTTGTTTAAGGGTGTTGAGACCCATGCGAACAATATTCAAGTGAGAAGCGGGAATACCTTTTTTGTAGTACTCACCAGTAAAGTCAAATTGTTGGACTTCGATAAATGGTGAGAATAGGGTGCATCCCCAATAGGGGTTGATACCCCACCAGCCATATTTCCCAGCGGTTCTGGGGTTTCTTTGAAAGAAGTTGTAAGCCCTTTTGATATTGTCATATTTGAGTTTGAATTTTCTTTTGTCATTGATGCTGTGGGCGTCAAATATCACCAGGCATTGTATAGAGATGCCTTGCCTGCCAAGTGCATTGGCGATTTTTATCGCAGCATTTCCCCCTCTGCTGTAGCCAAACAATATCGCTGCTTTTTTGCGCGAAACCCCATTTTTAAGGTAACGGTAAATAGTGAGCTTTCGTGTGTGGGAGAATATCCGCCCATGAAGTTGGTTGATTACTGACTTTAGTACTGGATTTTCTCCGGCAGAAGGACCACCGGCACCGTAGATGCCTACCACAGTGTAGTGGCTAAGTTGAGACTGTATAGGAAGTGAGAATTCGAACTGGCCGCTTGAACTTGATATCAGTTGTTTCTAGCTCCTTGAAGCCGTGCTCGATAAAATTCGGCAGTGACGCTTAGCACTTTTACGTAATTCATCGGGCAGGGATTCTTCACTTCCATCCTGCTGTTCAGTCCGCCAAAAGTGGCACAAGGCAACATACTCGCCACTATTTACCTGATTGCGTAGTACGAGCCAGGGATCTGGCGCTGGGGTAACTGCCATCACAGTTTCTTTCCAATCCCTTAACGCCGGCTCGTACAAATGCTGCTCGGTGGAATTTGCCTTGTGAGTGAAGGCACCTAGGTGTTGGGCTGGATGAAGAAGCAATAGCAAGGCGGTTACCAAGCTACAACTTACTGTTGCACGAGAGAGTAGATGATTGACGTTTACTTTCGGCTTATAGGTTTGGGCTGTTTTATATAGATCGTCATCCAGCTGCTGCGGGGAAGTCAACGTCTCGGCTTCTTTAAAATATTGATTTTCCCAATTGCTCATAGCATTAACTCGATTACTCTTCGATAACTTCTACTTGCCAAGGTCTTCTCTCCGAACCGTATATCGCTTCGTCCAGTGCGGTTCGGGCGCGATGATATAGGGTGCGGCATTTATTGAGAGAGAGCTGCTCGATATCGGCCACGGTTGCCAGTGGCAGCTTGCATTCCATATGCAGTAATAAAACATTGCGCAATTGAGAAGGTAAATTTTGAATCGCTGCGAGAATTCTATTCTGCTGGGGAGACTCTTGCGCGGATTTCTTCGAACTGGAAAATTCCTCAAGCTTGAGCAATTTATTGACTTGGATGTAAAGCCAACTTTTAAGCAGGCGCCCGTGCAGTTCTGGTGGATTTTCCAAAAGACCACGCCAGAGTTTTTGCAAGAGTAAAGTGGTTGAAGATGGCGCCATTTGCATACAGTAGCGATACAGGGAATCTTTATGGCGGCCGTAGAGTTGACGGAACACAGCAGGTTTGCGCGACTCCTTGTAGTATTGGAATAGCGCCTCGTCAGATAGCTGGCGTAACTCTTTGAGAGACAATGTCTTGAGCCTCCGTACGCAAATTATCCCGCCTCGAACCACTGGCCGAGTATTGGTTTATGCGGCGTCAATAAAGAAGATTGTAGTATGGTTCTGCGTCGCAATTATTCTCTGGCCAGTACTTATAATTTCAGCCGATGTCACGGTACGACAGATACGAATCTTCGGGCTTGCGAAGTATAGTTGCCCCTGGTTTGAGAGGTGGTTGCTCGGGTAAGGGCCAACGCCAGATTTATCAATAAGTGATTATGCGCCTAATTAAGCCATCAAACGTCAAAAAGAGGCTTGCTCCGGCAAGGGTAGTGGCAATTGAACAGGGCCTTGCCCCGCCCGGAGGTCTGTGAGTCGCAAGCCTACCCCAAGAAGGCGGATGGGAGCAGGGCGTTTTTCTCGACACTCCTGCAGTAGCTGGCGGAATTCAGAAATGCGCCCGGCACGGCTGCTGCGCTCGTGGGTGCTGGTAGTAAAATCCGCGTACTTTACTTTTACGGTGGCACCATTTACTTCGTAACGATCGCCGAGTTTTTCCAGCCGCTCCAGCAGACGCATATACAGCTCTGTCAGCTGTTCCAGCCATTCGTCAAAACTGGATAAGTCTTCGCGAAAGGTGCGCTCGACACTAACACTCTTGCGGGAGCCATCGCCGCTTACCGGGCGATCGTCAACACCACGGCAAAGGTCGTAAAGGCGGCGGCCAAATTTGCCAAACTTCTTACTCAGTTCAACTTGCGAAAAATTGCGTAAATCCGCGCAAGTGCGAATGCCTTGTCGATGCATTTTCTCTGCGGTTACCCGTCCCACGCCGTGAATTTTGTTGATAGGCAGGCGCAAAACAAATTGATCGACCTCGCTCGGCGTAATGACTGTCAATCCGTCGGGTTTCTGCCAATCACTGGCAATTTTGGCCAGGAATTTATTCGGAGCCACCCCGGCAGAAATTGTGATGCCCAGGGTATCGCGCACCCGTTGCCGGATTTCCTCAGCGATTAGGGTAGCGCTGCCGTGGCAGCGGCCACTGTCGGTGACATCCAGGAAGGCTTCGTCCAGGGATAGGGGCTCAATATCATCGCAGTAGTCGAGAAATATCTCCCGTATCTGCCCGCTGACCTCTCGGTACTTAGCCATGTTGCCGGGTACTACAATCAAATCAGGGCACAGTTTCTTGGCCTGGGCGGTAGGCATTGCGGAGCGAACCCCATAGCTGCGGGCTTCATAGTTGCAGGTAGAGATCACTCCGCGGCGGTCGCTACTGCCTCCAACGGCCAAGGGGCGTCCACGAAGATTGGGATCGTCACGCATTTCGACCGAAGCGTAGAAGCAGTCACAATCACAGTGGATAATCTTTCTCATGCTGTGATTATATACAGTGTTATGTCGTGCCAGAAAGTAATTTATGCCACTTGGACACCCGGCGATGACAGGTAGGTGAATAATGAGCAGTATTCCGTTGGTCGAGCACCCAACTTCCGATGATGTAGCCAGGGTTTTTGCTGAGATTGATGACGAGCTGGGGGGAATCCCCAGTCTGTTCCGTGTCTACGCCCAACACCCGGGATTGCTTGAGGCAAACTGGTACAAGTTTAAGACGGTGATGATTCACGGCTGTTTGTCGGCGCAGCTGAAAGAAGCCATTGGCCTGGCAGTCTCAGCCGATAACCACTGTGACTATGGCATTTACCATCACAGTATGTCTCTGCAAATGCTTGGGGTGGAAACGGATGAAGTGATGCGGATTCGCACTGACCCCAAGCATGTGCACTTTTCTGAAAAAGAGCACGCCCTGTTTGACTTGGCGCGCAATGCCAACAGCGCCCCTGATGACCATCGCGAGCACCTGATCGCCGCTGCGCGAAAGCTTGGTGCCGGTGATGATGAGATTCTTGAGGCGTTGGGGGTAATGGAGATGGTACTGGGGGCCAATCACATTGCTGAAGTACTCAGCCTGGCGCCGACCCGAGTGCCTCACAAGAAGTAATAACAGGCGCCCTTGGGCGGCTGTTCTACTTGGGTCTGCCGAAAATCAGTGCCAGCACAAACATCACAAGGAAAATAAAGAAGAGAATCTTGGCTATTTCAGTTGCGGTCGAAGCGATGCCACTAAAGCCAAAGAAGGCGGCGATCAGCGCAATAACCAGGAAGGTGACAGCCCAGCGCAACATAAGAGGCTCCCAATAGAGTGGAGGGAGCCTTGGGCTCCCGTTCCGCTAATTGATAGAGTCCCGCTCCACAGGTTCCAAATGGTCGCCTGCTTTCATCAGGGTTAGTTGCTCCAGTGTGGCAAACTGGAAGCCCTTTTGCCTGAGTTGCGCAGTAATGAGGGGCAGGGCCTCCATTACCTGATGGTGCTGACCATACATGGGATGCAGCAGAACCACACTTCCGTCTTTTGCCTTTTGGGATATATAGTCAGCTGCGACTTGAGCGCCGCCTGCTTGCAGTTGCTCAGTAGGATCGATATCCCAGTGAGCAATCTTGAACTGGTGATCGCTTAAAAGCGTGCCCAGCTCGTCAGACATCTTTCCGTGAGGAGGGAGAAACATGGGCTTGTTGGTATAGCCATTACTTTGTAGTAGCCGACAGGTTTTTTTAATCTCTTCCTTGGCACTACTCAAAGGCATCAGGGAAAGGTTTGTGTGTGAGTAACCATGGTTACCTAACTGATGTCCAGCCTGAATGATTGCCTGGGTCTGCTCCGGGTACCTTTCCATTTCCTGCCCTGTAGGGAAAAAAGTGGCGGTCACTTCCAAAGATTCGAGCCGCTTTAACAGTGTCTCGGTTTTGTCGGGGGAGGGCCCCTCATCAAAAATAAGCGCTACCCATTTATCCTTGCCGGTAATTGCCTGGGCACAGGTTGAAAATACAAAAAGCCAAATGCAAATAGCATTAATTATTATTTTCATTTTTTGGGGTTTCCACAGATAGAAAAAAAGCCGTCAATGACGGCTTTTTTTCTTTGAACTTGTTTAGCGCTCCAGCTGGTCCAGCTTGCCCTTCTTGCCGTCCCACTCCTCGGCATCCGGTAATGGGTCTTTCTTCTCAGTAATATTGGGCCATACCTCGGCGAGTTCTGCGTTCAACTCGATAAATTCCTGCTGATCGTCCGGAACCTCATCCTCAGAGAAAATCGCGTTGGCGGGGCACTCCGGCTCACACAGGGCGCAGTCGATACACTCGTCTGGGTGAATTACCAGGAAGTTGGGGCCTTCGTAAAAACAGTCTACCGGGCAAACCTCTACACAGTCGGTGTATTTACACTTAATGCAGTTTTCCCCAATTACGAATGTCATGTTTGTCCCTCGATAGTGCCACTGAATTCTTTGTGCAGCGGATTTTATCAATTACTGGCGCGAATTGTAGTGGCTTTTCAGTCGATTTAGTTCACTGTTTATAACAGGATGAATTAGGCGACCAGGGCCGCCCGGTCTTTTACTTCAGTAACTTGCGTAAAGAATAGAGCGCTTCCAGTGCCTGGCGTGGCGTCAAATCGTCCGGATCAAGCTCCTCAAGGGCATCTACGGCCGGGTGGCTTGAGCTGCCAAACAGATCTACCTGCTGGGGGGAGCCAGGGGCTGCAGCCACTGGTACAGAGGCTTCTTCCGGCTCCTGATTGAGGGCCGGTGCAGACGCAGCAATAGGAGCGGGCACATCAACCGACTGGGCGCCGGCTTCCAATGCCGCCAAGCGCGCGCGGGCCTCGGTCAATACATCACTGGGGATACCGGCCAGTTTGGCCACCTGCAACCCGTAGCTCTTAGAGGCGGGCCCTTCCTGGATACGGTGCAGGAAGACAATTCCCTCGCCGTGCTCGGTGGCATCCAAGTGGATGTTGGCGGCCTCAGAGCATTGGCTGGGCAGGTCAGTCAGTTCAAAGTAATGGGTGGCGAACAGCGTAAAGGCGCGCACTTCCCCTGCCAGGTAGTGGGCACAGGCCCAGGCCAAGGACAGGCCGTCGTAAGTGCTGGTACCACGGCCAATCTCATCCATCAGTACCAAGCTGTGCTCGGTGGCATTGCGCAGGATATTGGCGGTCTCGGTCATTTCCACCATAAAGGTGGAGCGGCCACCGGCCAGGTCATCGGCACTGCCGATGCGAGTGAAGATACGATCCAGCAGGCCGATCTGGGCACTGTCGGCGGGCACGTAACTGCCGCAGTGGGCCAACAGGGCAATCAATGCTGTCTGGCGCATATAGGTAGATTTACCGCCCATGTTCGGGCCGGTAATTACCAGCATGCGGCGGTCATTGTGCAAATCAATATCGTTGGCCACAAAAGGCTCGTCCAATACCTGCTCCACCACCGGGTGGCGCCCGCCGGTAATATGCAGACCAGGCTCAGTGCCCAGTTCGGGACGGCACAGGCGCAAATCGTCAGCGCGCTCGGCCAAGCAGGCCAGCACGTCTAATTCGGAGATACCTGCTGCGGCGGCTTGGAGCTCTGCCAGGGACTCATTCAACTGATTGATCAGCTCTTCGTACAGCGCCTTTTCACGAGCTAGCGCGCGGCTCTTGGCGGAGAGTGCCTTGTCTTCAAACTCCTTCAGTTCGGGCGTGATAAAGCGCTCGGCATTCTTTAGGGTCTGGCGGCGAATATATTCAGCTGGCGCCTTATCGCTTTGCCCGCGACTGATTTCAATAAAGTAGCCGTGCACCCGGTTGTAACCCACCTTAAGGGTGGGAATACCGGTGCGCTCTTTTTCCCGCTGCTCCAGTTGCACCAGGTAATCGCCGGCGTTTTCACTGATAGCGCGCAGCTCGTCCAGTTCTTCGTCGTAGCCGGTAGCAATAACGCCACCGTCGCGAATTACTACCGGAGGGTTTTCAATAATGGCATCTTGCAGCAGCTCTACGGTTTCTGGCCACTCGCCGATCTGGCTGCACAATTCACTCAATAAAGTTGCGTCAGATTCCGCCAACTGTTGCTGAATTTCCGGCAATTGAGCCAGGGACTGGCCCAGGCGAGCCAAATCCCGAGGGCGTGCAGAGCGCAGTGCCAAACGGCCCAGGATTCGCTCCATATCGCCCACAGGTTTGAGGGCATCACGCAGAGGCTCAAAGCCATAATCGGCAATTAATGCTGCGATGGCATCCTGGCGGTTGCGCAAGGTAGTCAACTGGCGCAAGGGGTTGTTAAACCAGCGGCGCAGCAAGCGGCTACCCATAGCGGTTTTACAGCTATCGAAGACCGACAATAGGGTATTGTCATCGCCACCGTTCAGGTTCAGATCAATCTCCAGATTGCGGCGGCTGGCACCATCCAAGGCGACTGTCTCTTCACCACTTTCCGTCAGCAGGCCGCGAATATGGGGCAGCTCGGTACGCTGGGTGTCCCGTGCGTATTGCAGCAAACAGCCGGCAGCGATCACAGCACCGTGCATATGGCTGCACCCAAAGGCTTCGAGGTTCATGGTGCCGAATTGTTGGTTGAGCAGACGCAAAGCGCTCTCCAGCTCGAACTCCCAAGGTGCACGGCGGCGCACGCCCGCGCGGCGCTCGATTTCAACCGGCAGGCTAAGGTCTTCCGGCGCAAGCAGTTCAGCGGGATTGTGGCGCTGCACCTG
Source organism: Microbulbifer maximicatervae (SeqCode) (assembly GCF_052467225.1). Lineage (NCBI taxonomy): Bacteria > Pseudomonadati > Pseudomonadota > Gammaproteobacteria > Cellvibrionales > Microbulbiferaceae > Microbulbifer > Microbulbifer maximicatervae (SeqCode). The sequence continues at coordinate 2,094,961 of NZ_CP174303.1, forward strand.
CTCGGCCAGGGCTTCCAGAGTATCTGTTTCCTGAACCACAAAACGACCGGTTGCCAAGTCCAGCAGTGCCAGGCCAAATACATCGCCCAAGTGTGAAATAGCAGCCAGGAGGTTATCGCGGCGATCGTTGAGAAGTGCCTCGTCGGTAACCGTACCAGGGGTAACAATACGCACTACCTGGCGTTCAACCGGCCCCTTGCTGGTGGCGGGATCACCGATTTGTTCACAGATGGCAACGGAAACACCAGCTTTAATCAGTCGCGCCAAGTAGCCCTCAGCTGCATGGTATGGAATACCGGCCATGGGTATAGGCTCACCCCCGGACTTACCACGGGCAGTAAGGGTGACATCCAACAGCTCAGCCGCCTTCTTGGCATCATCAAAGAACAGTTCGTAAAAGTCCCCCATGCGGTAGAACACCAACTCTTGGGGATGCTGGGCCTTGATGCGCATGTATTGCTGCATCATAGGGGTGTGTTCGGGTTTCGCGGCCTTGGTCTTGTTTGCGGTTTTTGGCATTTTTTCTAAGAAAATCAGTAAGTTACAAAAGTGTTCGCAAACCCCAAGAGCCCCGCAGGAGTGGCGGCCGGCTCAGATTGGGGTAGGGGGCAGGTTTCCTCGGGGGCTTAATAAGCAGAAGCGTTCGATCAAATAATGAACGGCAAGCCCAAACCTGATGTTCTTGAAGCATGCAATCGGGATAGATCTGAACAGAAAGGTCCAGGCTAAAGTTCGAAGGGCTTCTTTATAGGGGGCGCAGAATAGCAGAGTGGGGGGCAAACCACTATGGATGGCTTATCAACTGCAAGTGAAATGGCCAGCAGCGACCCTGTGATTTTATGAGAGCCTTGTAGGGAAGCGGGACGTTTTCGTCTTTGAGGTAGGGATCGTCACTTTTCTTTGCTCTAATGAATCTGCTGCTGATCTCAACAAAAAAGATTCCTGACTCAGTAAGGTCGAGTACTAAGCAAGCCAATTCTTTACGCGGTAGCGCATCCCTCCAGCTGGGACATATGTGCATAGTAGGCTGATGAAATACAGTACTGATAACTAAGTCCTGCTTCGTATATCAGAATTCAAAAGACGCTGCTCCTATTTCTGGGGAAAATTCTATAACTTGTTGATTTTTAAAGGATGTGAAAAATGATATAAAGCAGGGGGAGCGCGGAATTATAAAGACGCTGCTTTATATCTACTTGTTTCGTTTCGTGCCACTCAATGTATTTTTTTGATTTTATTGGGTTTTTAAGCGGGCTTTGATTGAGGGCAGTAGAATTATAGAGAAGGGTGATATATAGAAGCTGCTTTTGAATTAACTGTTAAGGTATAGGATGGATATCGTGCATTTACTCAAAGATTACAAGGAGACCATGATCGCGTGTGCAATCCTCCTAATAATTGGGTTGCCTCGGCACGGAGCAGTCGTCTTAGTAATTGCCTTCTTTTTCATTATTCCCTTAGCTTTACAAAATATATTTTACATCTATAAAGATCCGAAGAGCATAAAGCTTCGATGTGCGAGAATGTCTATATGGTTCGCATCGGTGTTTCTTATATTGGCCCACCATGTTTACCTACATAATGATGCGAGAGCCATAGCTGATCGAGCAAAGAATGAAGTTGTTCAATTCTACAACCAGAATGATAAATATCCAGATAGCCTTTCAGTTACAACGTTAGAGATTGATAGCCACAAGAAAATTGGTCTTTACTATTCAATAAATGAAGGAAAACCAATGTTATTTTATCGTGTAACATGGATTCCTTTTGAAACGTATCAATTAGATTTCAAAGCGTTACAATGGATTCAACACGGTTAAAATATCAGGCAAGCCTTAACAAGCGGCTGCAATCTGACCTCCGGCTACTGTCACCTTTTTTGCAAAGAACCGCAAAAAAGGCGCCAGTAGCCTCCGGCAGTTGAGCCGGGCGTTATGTCTCTTTGAGATTGAGAATTAAAGAATGGAAAAAACTGGTAACAGAGAGCATCACTATTGCATGACTAGAATAATACTTCCGAAAGTAATATTTAGTGATGCAGTTGAAAATTTTGTAGCGGCTATCCATCGAGATGGTCGAGATGTGATTTCTAATATTTGGGATAGTTTTGCAGATAAGCTCCCTGAAAATGAAATTATATCCAGTGAAGAAATCGATGTTTTCGTTGATGACCTTGAAAAAGGAGTGGTGCTCACAACAATCAAGCTACCTACGCCTATTCAGAGAAACGAAACATACTACATAGGTCTAGTAAAACCAAAGGGTAGTGAGATTTATAGATGTTTCAGTTTGGAGTATTCCGTTAATCCAATGAATGGTGAGGTGGGCACAATGCTTACAGAGAGATCGCAAGATAGCCGAGCAAATCATGGGCCTGGCCCAGCTCCAAACAAGGAGTTATTTGTCAAAGCAGTTTCTAATTTAGTGGTAAGTAGAAAGTCTCCGGTAAGCTTTATCAAAGACTTGTTTAAGACATAACAAGGCGATGAATTTCGTTCCGGCCCTACGGGCCTCCACCGGACTGGCCACGCTTCGCGCGCCCAGCCGATTATCGCGGCGTGTGTGCCAGGCATGGCATTTAACTAGAGAGGTGAAAGTCCTCTTACCAGGTATTCGTGGAGCCGAAGGTTAGCGAAAGGGCAAGGTTAATATCGCGAGGTATTGGCTGGAGGAAGCCCAACGCAAATTCACGGGGTGATGAACAAGAACTGGATATGAGGTGTGACGTAGGCGGAGCCAGTGGGCACGTGACCATAAAGCTCTCCATCCACAATTGGCCTTCGTTTTATAAATCCAGCATCTACGTGAAGAAAGTTAAATGTCTTACCCTGGGAGGTCTATGGGTTGTTAATGGAGTAACTGAAAACTGAGAGATTGGTTTTGACCGATCCATAGAAGTCAGCAGAAGGCATAGTAGGTAGATTTCGTGCTACTGAAGGCCTGAACAATTCTGGACAGTATTATTAATGCAGAGCTTGATGACTGCATCTGACAAGTAACTTAGTTGCCAGAAAAAAAAACATTTTTTTTCTGGGTGAACATCAAACTGGAAACTTAATCATACATTGTCCAATTTCCCATCTCTTTTAATGCAGCGAATTCTAGATAGGAATAATCTGTTTCGAGCATTACAACAAGTTTCTCGTAACCAGGGTGCGCCAGGTCTCGATGGTATGACGGTAAAACAACTGCCGGAACATCTTAAGCAGACTTGGATTGCTACCCGACAAAAGGTGCTTAGTAGTAGTTATCGTCCTCAACCGGTGAAACGCGTCTTTATACCAAAAGGCAATGGAGGCCTGCGTCCATTGGGTATACCAACGGTGCAAGATAGATTGATCCAGCAAGCTATCGCACAGATACTCAGTGAGCAATGGGAACCAAAGTTTCATGCTCTTAGTTTTGGTTTTAGACCAAATCGATCAGCGCACCAGGCGATTAGACAGGTCCAAAACTTTGTCCGGCAAGGAAAGCGCTGGACGATCGATATGGACTTGAAATCCTTCTTTGATGAAGTGAATCATGACAGGCTCATGCTAACATTGAAGCAAAGTGGAATACCGGCTGATGTGCTGGGGTTGATAAACCGATACCTAAAAGCGCCAACGGTAGTCGACGGCAAGGTAATAGCTACAACAAAAGGCGTCCCGCAAGGTGGGCCGTTATCTCCGCTTCTAGCGAATATTGTGCTTAATGAACTGGACTGGGAGCTGCACAAGCGGCAACTCAGTTTTGTACGATATGCCGATGATTTTCAAATACTGGTGGGAAGTCGCCGGTCTGCAGAGCGGATAAAAGTAAGCCTTACGCACTTCATCAAATGTAAGCTGAAGCTCACAGTAAATACTGAGAAGAGTGCAGAGGATCACTTCTGGAAGCGGAGCTTTCTAGGATTTAGATTGCTGAAGAAGGATGCCCGGATAAAGGTATCAGAATCATCGATTAATAAATTGAAGGCAAAGATCAGAATGGTCACCCGCCGAACACGAGGCCGCAAGTTTACTCAGATCATAGAAGAGTTAAAGAAGTCCCTGCTTGGTTGGAAAGCGTACTTTGACATCAGTGAAGTACTGAGCCCTCTGAAAGATCTGGACAAGTGGATAAGGCGGAAGTTGCGATGTTATTTATGGAAGCAATGGGGACGTAATGGTTACCGCAGATTAAGAAGGCTGGGCGTTGATCGTTTTTTAGCGCGGAACACGGCCAAATCAGCACATGGACCATGGAGGCTAAGCAAAAGTCCTGCCCTTTACAGAGCATTGCCAAATAGATACTTTAGGAACTTGGGGCTGCCGGAATTGGCAGATAGGAAGGGGAATAGAATTGAACCGCCATGGTACGTGACCCGTATGCCTGGTGGTGTGGGAGGAGGGGCATCGTGAGGTGCCTCCCTATCCCGATTAAGCATCAGATGAAGCTATGAGCATCGAAAAGGAAGCGAAAGAGTTCAAAGTAAAAACAGGGATAGAACTCCCTGTATCTTTAATTGAACTCTACAAAGAAAAAGGAAATGGCGGCTTTGGCCCGGATTATGGCATGCTCGGAATTGTTACCGGTCACAAAACCGACTTAGATGACTCGATCTTAAGTCTATATCAGAGTTTTCGTTCTGATGACCCAGATGATTCAAACTGGGTTTGGCCAACGGAACTAATCCCATTTATCCATGTTGGGTGTGCAATCCACTATTGTATCGACTCTGCGAGCAGAACTAATAGAGTCATTGAATTCGATCCAACAGACTATGATCCAGGGGTAGGTCCCAAAGACCATTTCAAAGAGGTTTGTCCCTCGTTTAAGGAATGGGTAGCAAGCAATGTGTAAATGCTATACAAGTCAATCAACTTCGCGCCTACGGCGCCGGACAGCTAAAAGCGTGGCTTCGCCACAACGCTGCCGGTTATTGAGGCGTTATGTTTCGAATCATGGTTAAAGAAGATCTTAAGATCGCATTATTTGAAGCCGCTAGTTACTTTCGGTCTCGTGGTATCCGCGAATGGGAACTTGAAGCCCTAGGAGCGGTAAATAAAATAGAGAGAAATGACTTTAGCTTTTTAGAAGATCTTTGGATTAAATATGCACCAACTTGTGATATTGACGATTTGCTGGTCACAGAATATGCAACCGAAGATGAAGATAAGGTAAATAAGCTAAACACCCAGTTAGCAGAGATCGCAAATAAAGTGTTTGCGTTACTAGAAAGAGTAAAGTGTGAAAAAACATAACAAACAGCAGCACGATCGCCCGCAAACTGCGCGGGCTGGACGGCCTACGCATCACTTCGGCCGCCCGTGTGCAGGGCGTTAAATACCATGAGAAATCCATATGTTAATCCAATACCTATGAATCCGATCACTCCAGAAGAGTGTAAGATTGTTGAGGTTATGCGAGAGCAAACTCTAGATACTGTTATGAGTATCTGGACTAAAGAGAGTTACCCGTTCGATGAAGAGGATGAAAAATTTGAGTGCACAGCAGACTTTGTGGTGCACACGAGTGAACTCATAAATGGCCTGTACGTCGGTACAAAAATATACATTGTGTGGTATACCTCCAAAAAAGTTAAAATAGAGCTTTATGGCAGCAGCATTTAACCATTACAAGCAGGCTGCTACGGGCCTTTGGCCCTTCGCGGGACGGCCTACGCTATACTCCGGCCGCCCCTGTTGTAGTCGTTCAGGCTGTAGAAAAACTCTTAAAAGGTAGCTTTTTTGTTAGAATGGAGGTCTTGATGTCGAGATCATCCACATGCCCAATTTCAAACGTTACGATTACAACCAAGATGCAATGGTCGTCATCAATTTCGAAGAACAACTACAACCTGAAACCTTTGAGTTTACACTTCATCATTTGATTGATGACCATATCGACCTCTCTGTCTTCCATAAAAAATATCAAAATGATAGCGGCGGGCGAACCGCTTATGATCCAGCTATCCTCCTGAAAATCATATTGTTTGCTTACTCAAAAGGCATTACCTCAAGCCGTGAAATTCAATGGCAATGTGAGAACAATATCCTATTCAAAGCACTGTCATGCGATACCGTTCCGCATTTTACTAGTATTGCAAGTTTCGTAAGCAGTTATCCTGATGCGATTGAGTCGGTGTTTGAGCAAGTGTTACTGGTCTGCGATCAGCAGGGGCTGCTTGGCAACGAACTTTTCGCAATAGATGGGTGCAAGATGCCATCCAATGCCAGCAAAGAACATTCGGGGACTTTTAAAGAGCTAGAACAGAAACAGGAAAAAATTCGCAAGAAGATCAAACATTGTCTCAAAGAGCACAAGAGGCTGGATGGCAGGAAACCTAAAGAAAAAGAGCGAAAGCAAGCGGTCGCTAAAGCGGCGGATACTCTTCAGAAACACTTTGATAAAATTGATCAGTTCTTAAAGAATCACTCCCCCAGGATGGGACAAGGTAAAAACCCTAAAGAAGTAAAAAGTAATATCACAGACAATGAGTCAGCCAAGATGACTACCAGCAAGGGAACCATCCAGGGCTATAACGGCGTTGCCGCAGTTGATAGGAAGCATCAAATAGTTATTGAAGCACAGGCCTTTGGTGAGGGGCAAGAACATCATACATTGAAGCCTATTCTCGATGGCATCAGTTGCCATTATCAGCAGTTAGGAATAGATGAAGACATCTTGGCCAAACAGGTCATCATTACTGCTGATACTGGGTTCTCCAACGACGCTAACTACAGCTACCTGCGAGAGAGCGGCATCAATGCCTACATACCTGACAATAAATTCCGTTCACGTGATAAAGCTTTTGCTAAGCAAAAAGCCAAGTATGGCAAGCGTAAACAAAAAGGTAGGGCTAATGTCCAGCAGACTTTCCCTGCTAGTGAATTTACATTCAATAAGAAAAAGAAAACTTGTATCTGTCCGGCAGGAAAATCTATGCTTTTATTAAAGGAAGAGCATGTTAGTGAAGGTAAGAAAAAGCTATTGTTCGAAGGGCGCCTCACTGACTGCAGGAAATGCAGCCTTAAAAATCAGTGTATGCGAAACCCGGATTCTGCCAGCTCTCGAAAAGGACACGGAAGGCAAGTATCCCTAACTTGGACAAACGGACGGACAGCCACTGACTGGATGAAAAAGCGGGTTGATAGTATCGAAGGCAAGACCATTTATGGACATCGAATGTCTGTTGTCGAGCCAGTGTTCGGGAACATTGGTACCAACAAGCGATTGAATCGCTTCTCGCTACGTGGGAAAAGTAAGGTTCAGGGGCAATGGCAGATGTTCTGCTTGGTACATAACATTGAAAAGTTGATGAGATATGGCAGTATTCACTGACTGAGTGATGAATTAAGGGCGTCAAGACGCCTAAATTTAATACAGTGAAAGAAATTTGGTGGAATAGCTAAATTTAGCCCGTAATTTTAATTAGAGGAGCCTGAGGAGTGACAGCTTTTTCTGAAACTGTTTTTCTACAGCCTCGTTAAGCACTCGAAAATGGCAAGGATAAAATCAGAATCCGAGAAGGCAGCAGGAAAGTTAATCTCTGCCATTCAAAAGGAGTGGGGCGTTGAGATTGGTGAGCCTTGCTCTGGCGCAAGCGAAGATGTTATGGACCTAGCGCACAACCTCTTGCAAGCAAGAACATCTAAAGGAATGGAAAAAATACTAAACAGGTTATCTCTTCAAGAGTATCTTGGATTCGAATGGGTTGAAAAACATCCAGGTGTAGTTCCTGCAATAGAGAAACTAAGACAGGCAATGGCACAAGAAAATGCTTAACAAAGGCAGGCAAATTCGGCCACGAAAAGCGTGGCCTGGACTCGCTGCACTGCGTTTCGCTCGCCTTTGCTGCCAGCGTTAAGGCATAGGGAGAGAGAATTGAGATTTATAATAGCCATACTACTATCTTTACCAACAATTGCGTATTGCCAACAAATAGGTGATGAATGTGAGGGGCACCAGATTGAAGGCAATTTAGTATGTATCGATGGTGTTCTTAAAAATCCGTGTGACTATGCAACAAGACATGAAACTTCGATGTGTCTGAAAATAAAAAGAGATGAAGCTGAGAAACAGCTTCAAGAAGCATATGAAGCGGCTTTATCTTTGATTGAAGATGATGATGGAAAACATAAACCAAAGAGCAGCTTTGTCGAAGCCCAAATAAAGTGGGAAGAGTTTAGAGAAGCCATGTGTAACTATGAAGATAATTCACAGCATCTAAGGTTTGGCCAGGGTATAGGGATGAACTGTATCATATCAATGGCTAATTTTCGTACTGATGCGCTTAAAAAACATGCAATATATCTAAAATCATTACAGTGTGGCTCACCAGAATGTCACAAATTTCATAACTGGTAAGTAGCCTTAACAAGCAGCAGCACGGTCGCCCGCAAAAAACGCGGGCTGGACGGCCTACGCTGCGCTTCGGCCGCCCGTGTGCTGGGCGTTAGCTAAGAGAAAACATGAGAAAATCATCAATTTACAGTTACTACGCATTTGGTTTCAATTACTGCGTGATTAAAGAGGATGGCCTACTTGGTTCTGAGCGGAATGAAGCTGTAAAAGATATTGTGGATTTTCTCAAAAAGCTTCATGAGCTGGAGTTGAGTGTTACCTATCGTGTCGCAACAGGTTTGTTTAATATAGCTAAGGATCTGAAAAATTCGGATGAGGCCGTAGTTTCTAAAGCAACTTCAGATAAAATTCTTTCAGAACTACAAAAAATTGATCCGGCCTTGGATGCTGAGCTCCAACTTAGAGAGGCATATGTCCTCACGGATAAGCGATACTCAATTGATAAATTAGTTAACTATCCAGAGAAACTTTTGGCGAGTGAGGTTTACAATTCACTGAAGAATAATGCAAAAAAAGATTTTTCTATGGCGTGTACGCTTATTGCTCTAAATCAACCGACGGGCGCCGCCTTTCATCTTATGAGAACACTCGAAGAGCAGGTTAAACTCTTATACTGTAGTTATAAGAAAACTAAACGCCTTAAGATACTAATGTGGGGGCCAATGGTGTCTCAACTCAGAAGCAAGAGAAATCCTAAACCATCAGAAAAATTGTTGTCACACCTGGATAGCATGCGAATTCACTTTAGGAATCCTACTCAACATCCTGATGCATTCTATAATATAGATGAATCGGAAGACCTATTAAATCAAACGATCTCTGCAATCAATATGATATTCTCAGAGCTCCCCAAATAGCTAACAAGCAGCGGCAGAGCGACAGCCAACGCTACGCACCTTTTGTGTTACTCGCTGGCGCTCAAACATTAACACAAAATGCGCTCCACGTTGGCTGCGCCTGCGCTGGGCGTTAGCCGTAAGAAGTAGCTCATGGATAAATACGAGATTAAAGAATTAATAGGCGATTACTTAGAAGGAATTGTATCCCTGGATAGTCTAGACGGGTTGATTCAAACGGTATTACTTGGTCCCGTTGAAACTAGTCAAGGACTACAACGCTATTACATTGATATAGATACTTTACTGCTTGATAATATCGATACTTCAGAGGCAATTTGGAGTCTTGGGGAAGATGAAACCTATAAAGGCAAAGAATCAGAAATTGTCTTTTTCGAAGAGTTAAACCATCTTCGGGGAGTAAGGAAAAGAATATTGTCTCAAGAGGATGGTATTGCTAAATGGCAGCGTATCGAGTTAAAAGTATTAAATAGAATCGATGAATTACATGGCTAACAAGTCACTCCAGCTGACGTTTTTTCCGTCGCTCCTTTTTGTGCTTATAGCACAAACGGACTCCTTCAAAAACGCAGCTGAGTGAAGCGTTATGTGACAAGAGGATGAGAGTCATAGATTTAAGAAAAAGTATCGAGAAGCGCCTAGCTCAAATTTTGGAGACTCAAAACTCCATTAGGGCTGCGCACCCATTAATTGCAGATTTGCTATCTCAGATAATCGACAAGGTTCCCATTTCCTCTGAAATTTCTGTTAGAGTCATTGATATTAATGAAATTAGATATTCTGTGTTCTATCAGTGCGGTCCAAATATTTCTGAAACAGCAATTGTAGTATCACAAGCTAGCTCGACATTTTATTTATGGCGAGATGAGGGTTGGGTTCTCGATGATGATTACTATGAGCCGGAAGAAATATCTAAAGTAATTTGTACTTTACCAATATTGTGCGCTGAACCGAAGAATGTTAAGCAATTGGTCGAAGCTATCGAAAGTGGAGTATGGGCATTTAAACCGGAGTATTTCCCGAAATTTGGTGGTGTTCCTCCTGAAGACCTAGAAGAAGTACTGTCCTGGGATTCTGAAAAAGTATTAGTAGGTACTAAGCATTCAAATATGGAAATTCTAAGTAGAGAGTCCTGGCAGGAACTTAGTTCAAGAGAAAACGGTTGGTTCAAAAAGACGGAGTAAGAGCACATAACAAGAAATTGCAGTCGGACCCGATACTCCGCGCTTTTAATTATGCTTTCATTACATTGCAGCATAATTAAAAGCACTCCGCATCGGGCCACTGAATTGGGCGTTAGTGCGTCAAGCTAAGCTTGATGCTTCTTGCAGGGTGGAAGTCCCTGTCGGGTAAGGCCTAACCAGCCACCCGTATCGAGTGTTGCGCGTAGGGCGGAGCAGAAGGAAAAAAAATATACTCATTTTTTTCTCACTGTGAACAAACTATGTGAAGCGTACACAGAGAATTCTATAGGCCATAGGGGTTATCGTGATCCTGAAGTGCTGGTATCGCTCCGATAATAAAGTGAGCTCCGATCGACGAGATGTGTAACGCCATCGAAGTCCAGGCAAAGCAACCGCATTGGTGAGGTTGTGGCGGATCGGCGGGGTTATCAAGCCATGGCATGTAGAAAGAGAGGTATTGAGAACTTGAGAGATCCGAGCAGGTTCCTGAAGGAGCAGGTAGGGAAGTTAAGCCTAATGGTGAAACCAACGAAGACCACTCGGAAGTCGGATCAGCTCATAGTAGTCCGAGAGCGGGAAAGCCGCTTACATGGCGAAGGGGCTGACAGTAATATCGGTGTGCAACAGAAACATAGTCCGGACAAAGTAGGGCTGGATACACTATGACAACCGCCTTGCACGCCATCGCATTTAAAGCACAGAGCCACCCCACGCACAGGTTTCAGAATTTATACGGACTGCTAAATTCCAACCTGCTGTATCAAAGCTGGGGCCAGCTCAACAAGCAGGCCCGCTGCGGTATTGATGGAGTAACAACCGAAGTTTACCGGCAAGGTCTGCCGCAAAATATCCAATGCCTACATCAACGGCTGTGTGACAAACGCTACCGTACCCAGGCGATTAAGCGGGTATTGATTCCCAAAGGCAACGGCAAGCAGCGCCCACTGGGGCTGCCTACGGTGGAAGACAAACTGGTGCAGCAGAGCGTAGCGCAGCTACTGCAAAGTATCTGGGAGCAGGATTTTCTGCCCTTTAGCTACGGCTACCGCCCCAGGAAAAGCGCCCACCAAGCCGTACATAGCCTTGGCTTAAACCTGCAATTCAAAGGCTACGGCTACATCGTTGAAGCCGATATTAAAGGCTTCTTTGATCAGCTGGATCACGACTGGTTACTGCGCATGCTAGCCCTTCGTATCGACGACAAAGCCCTGCTGACACTGATTAAACAGTGGCTTAAGGTGCGCGTGCAAACTCCAGATGGTAAGTTCAGTAAAGCGGCAGCAGGCACCCCGCAAGGTGGCGTGATCAGTCCGGTACTGGCGAACATCTATCTGCACTACGTCCTGGATTTGTGGTTCGAGAAGAAGGTTAAGCCGCGTATGCGTGGCAGAGCCATGCTAATCCGGTACGCCGATGATTATGTAGCGGCTTTCCAATTGAAAACGGATGCAGAGCGCTTTTACCGGGTACTACCGCAACGGCTGAACAAGTTTGGCCTGCAGTTAGCCCCCGAGAAAACGCACCTGAAGCGCTTTAGCCGCTTCCATCCGGGCCGAAAACGGCAGTTCCAGTTTCTGGGTTTTGAGTTCTACTGGAGCTTGGACGTCAACAAACGTCCCAGGCTCAGGCGCCGGACTGCCGCAAAGAAACAGAAGGGCACAATGGAAGCGCTCTACCACTGGATCAAAGCCAAGCGCAGTGAGCGTCTGAGAGAATGGCTGCCCACACTGAAGCGCAAGCTACAAGGCTTCCAGAACTACTTCGGTCTGCCAGACAACAGTCGAAGCTTGTCCCGTTTGTACAGCTATGTTCTACACAGCATACACAAATGGCTCAATCGACGGAGTCAGCGCAAGAGTTATAACTGGAATAGTCTAAAGGAAATGCTGGGATATTTTGGGCTAAAGCCACCGCGAGTATACAAACGCAGTATACTTGTGGACTGGTATTAGGGTTCGTGCTTTACACGAGCGAATATATTACTGAAGAGCCGGATGCGGTAGTTCCGCACGTCCGGATCTGCGTGGGGGCAGTTAGGGTAACCGGCTGTCCTACCACTACTGTGCACCTAGCGAATGACTATCTCCCATGAATTTGAAGAAGATAAAAAAGATGTTTGGTGAGTCTCAACACCCTAAAGGCCAGTGCTGCTTTTGTGGGGAGGTCATTGATAATAAATCACTTGTGGTAATGAACTTGGATCTAGGTGATCAGCAATTTCAGTCGCTTTATTCTCATGGACTTTGCCTAAAAGAAAAACTTCACTCATCAGTGCCGTTTTTGGCTCCCGAAGAAGTAGAGGGTGAATAAATGGGCAGGTCCACTAAACATAACAATCAGCGGCAGAGCGACAGCCAACGCTACGCACCTTTTGTGTTACTCGCTGTCGCTCAAACATTAACACAAAAGGCGCTCCGCGCTGGCTGCGCCTGCGCTGGGCGTTCAGGCTGTAGAAAAACTCTCAAAAGGTAGCTTTTTTGTTAAAATGGAGGTCTTGATGTCGAGATTATCCATATGCCCAACTTCAAACGTTACGATTACAACCAAGATGCAATGGTCGTCATCAATTTTGAAGAACAACTACAACCTGAAACCTTTGAGTCTACACTTCATCATCTGATTGATGACTATATCGACCTCTCTGTCTTCCATAAAAAATATCAAAATGATTGCGGCGGGCGAACCGCTCATGATCCGGCTATCCTGCTGAAAATCATATTGTTTGCTTACTCAAAAGGCATTACCTCAAGCCGTGAAATTCAATGGCAATGTGAGAACAATATCCTCTTCAAAGCACTGTCATGCGATACCGTTCCACATTTTACTAGTATTGCGAGTTTCGTAAGCAGTTATCCTGATGCGATTGAGTCGGTGTTTGAGCAAGTGTTACTAGTCTGCGATCAGCAGGGGCTGCTTGGCAACGAGCTTTTCGCAATAGATGGATGCAAGATGCCATCCAATGCCAGTAAAGAACATTCGGGAACTTTTAAAGAGCTAGAACAGAAGCAGGAAAAAATTCGCAAGAAGATCAAACATTGCCTCAAAGAGCACAAGAGGCTTGATGGCAGGAAGCCTAAAGAAAAAGAGCGAAAACAAGCGGTAGCTAAAGCGGCTGATACTCTTCAGAAACACTTTGATAAAATTGATCAGTTCTTAAAGAATCACTCCCCCAGGATGGGACAAGGTAAAAACCCTAAAGAAGTAAAAAGTAATATCACAGACAATGAGTCAGCCAAGATGACTACCAGCAAGGGAACCATCCAGGGCTATAACGGCGTTGCCGCAGTTGATAGGAAGCATCAGATAGTTGTTGAAGCACAGGCCTTTGGTGAGGGGCAAGAACATCATACATTGAAGCCTATTCTCGATGGCATCAGTTGCCATTATCAGCATATAGGAATAGATAAAGACATCTTGGCCAAACAGGTCATCATTACTGCTGATACTGGGTTCTCCAACGACGCTAACTACAGCTACCTGCGAGAGATCGGCATCAATGCCTACATACCTGACAATAAATTCCGTTCACGTGATAAAGCTTTTGCTAAGCAAAAAGCCAAGTATGGCAAGCGTAAACAAAAAGGTAGGGCTAATGTCCAGCAGACTTTCCCTGCTAGTGAATTTACATTCAATAAGAAAAAGAAAACCTGTATCTGTCCGGCAGGAAAATCTATGCTTTTATTAAAGGAAGAGTATGTTAGTGAAGGTAAGAAAAAGCTATTGTTCGAAGGGCGCCTCACTGACTGCAGGGGATGCAGCCTTAAAAACCAGTGTATGAGAAACCCGGATTCTGCCAGCTCTCGAAAAGGACACGGAAGGCAAGTATCCCTAACTTGGACAAACGGACGGACAGCCACTGACTGGATGAAAAAGCGGGTTGATAGTATCGAAGGCAAGACCATTTATGGACATCGAATGTCTGTTGTCGAGCCAGTGTTCGGGAACATTGGTACCAACAAACGATTGAATCGCTTCTCGCTACGAGGAAAAAGTAAGGTTCAGGGACAATGGCAGATGTTTTGCTTGGTGCATAACATAGAAAAGTTGATGAGATATGGCAGTATCCACTGATTGAGTATAAATTAGGGGCATCAAGGCGCCTAAATTTAATACAATGAAAGAAATTTAGTGGTATCGCTAAATTTAGACCGAAATTTTAATTGAAGGATTCTGAGGAATGACAGCTTTTTCCAAAACTGTTTTTCTACAGCCTCGTTAACTGTATAAGGCCAATCATGGATGTTTGACTCAATTCGGAAAAAGATTAATCAGAAAAATGAAGACAATAGCCCTCAGAATGTGTCTTTAGATTTTAAGCTTATGTTTGTCTATCACATTGCGATGATGGTGCTATTCGCAACACGCGTAGTTGATGATTCATCGGCTCAAGCATCCTTTGCGCTAGTTTTGGGTTTAGTTTTGGTGCTAATTTCAACGATCCACAAATTTCGAGCACAATGGAAATGGCCAGGTCTTGGCATATTTGGAGTTCCTTCGGCATTGATGGGAGTTATATTTGTGTATGCATTTCTTGCTTTTGCTGCTTATTCAATAAACCCAGAAGCCGAGGTCCCAAGTCTTCATGAGGTCAACTACTTCGATCTCATTTCTGAATCGTGGGTTATTATTAAACAAGTAGCTTCATTACCAGCACTTACGCCATGGTTTCTTGCTGGTGCGGGCATTGGAGTATTTAACTTATTATCGAGCTTAAAGCTGGTCGCTACCAAAAAGTCGGAGTTTGAGGCTCAATGTACAAACAGTTAACAAGTACCTCCACCGGACTCCGCAAAATGTGTTGCGGTTTTTGCAAAGGACCGCAAAAACACACGCCAATTTTGCTACTCCGGTGAGGTGGGCGTTAAGCATCAAGACACATATGCCTAAAAAAATTCAGCCCTTTTTTATCGTTTTGGCCATTATCAGCGGCGGCTATGCAGCAACATCTGCTGTTTTGGGTGTGGTGATTGCATATCAAAGAGCTGGACTATCCGAGACTATCAATGTTTTAGATGATCCGGAAAAATTCTGGGGTGTAGTACTAATGTATGCGGCAATAGCCTTTGTCTCTGCCATCCTTGGAGTGAAATCCTATTTCCATCCAAGAATACAGGAGTTTCTCAACTTTGGAATGAAGACGAAGCTTTCTCGGGTGCAAGTCATATTCATCTTATCCTTCGCGTTCGCTGTGTTTATGAGTATTACTTTGATGTCCGGTGTCCTAGCAAATGCTTAACAAACGCAAGCAGGATACTCCGCTCCGCGGGACGTCCAACGTTGGCGGCGTTATGCAATTGGACAGAGCATGAAGCAGGTCACTGAAAGCGAATGGGTTCGAGGTCATTACGACCATAGTTTAGTTTTGCCCTTTAGCTGGGAACAGCTTGAAAGAATGCTTGGTTTTATATTTCAAGATTGTGAAGAAGATGGATTAGGGCCAACGAAAATAGCAGGCGCGAAACTTGGATCTGGTAAGCAAATTAGCTTTGAGCATGTATTACTTGAAAATAAAGACAAAACTATTGTTTATTCGCTATTCAATCCCGAGCCTGATTATGAAGCGCTGTCAGAAATGCTCTATGAATTGAAAGTGAGTTCTGAAACAATTATTTGGGAATCTCCATTTATTCGGCATAAGCAATACAAACTGTGTCGTATCGATGACAATGATAACCAATTTTTGGTTGGTACTTATCGCTGGGAATCTGATGCAAAACTAAAAATGGATGCTTTGACTAAGCACCCTCACAAACAACACTACTGGATAGAATTGGTTCAAAGTGCATAACAAGTTGATGCTGTTTATTCCAGCCCTACAGGCCTCCACCGGACAGTCCACACTTTGCGCAACCTGCCGCAGATCAAGGTGTTAACCATAGAAGTGAGTGAATTAAAATAAAATGGAAATAAGATAAGCAAAAAGAATATAATCCTAGTAACCGCAGCTACCGCAATAGGTTCTGTCTTAGGGAGTTTTGCCGCCAAAGCTCTATTTAAAGAAAATGTAGATCAGAATGATCGCCTAATGAATGTAGCCGAAGAGGCAAATAAGCTGTTGCCGACGATCATAGATTCAGAAACGCGCCTAGACAGCAATGTCGGCTTAAATAACACATTCACATATATTTATACGCTTACCAATTACTCGTTTGATGAAATTGATGCATCTATTCTAGAACAGAATCTGTCTCCAAAAGTACTTAATAATTACTGCTCATCTTCAGATATGAAGCAATTTGTAGATCACGGAGTTACCGTAAATTTCAGATACCTTGGAAAATCCGGCAAGCAAATCCTCAACCTTTCTCATCAACCTTCAGATTGTAAAAATGGTTAACAAAGCCAGGCACGGGCCCTCGGCACTCCGCAGGACAACCTACGCGTTGCTTCGGCTGCCCTTGCTAGCGGCATTATGCAATCCATAGAGTGACCATATGTGGTTAGACTATCTTAATTCAAGAGAGGCACTAGACAGGATCTTTCAAGACCAGGTATTCGGAGAAGTTGTAGAGCTTATACGGATGTCATTTGAAGATCGAGATGTTAAAATCGAGTTTGATCTTCGTGAATGGCCAGGGAACGCTCCAATAAAGTGGAGCGATCAGAAATTTAATACAGTTCAAGTAACAATTGTTCTGGGGGCCTGTACAGAGGTTCACATGAAAGATTGGGGGTCAGAGAATATCGGTGAATTTAGGGTAGAAAAAATTAAGGATAGTGATCTATATTCGTTCAAGTTTGTATCTGCCTCGGGTGCATATTTTAGCTGCGTTTGCGATGTTTTGTTCTTTACAAAGGTTTCGGCGTATCAAAATGCATAACAAGCAGCAGCACGAATGCCCGGCAAAAGGCGCCGGGCAGGACGGCCTACATTACGCTTCGCTTTATTTCGGTCGGCCGTGTGCTGGGCATTAAGTGTCAATTCATATGGAATACTTGAATAAGGATGATATTTTCGAACTAATAGATTCCTTGAGTAGTGATGTTGTTAGCTTTGATAGAGTGCGTCCACATAATAAAGGTGAAATTAGAAAATCAGCCTCAATGGATAGAAGAGAGCTGAAAGAGTTTATCGCTGGGGCTATTGAAGAGGAGCATCAACCTGGTGGTGATATTGAAATATTTATTCCATTAATCAATAAAATTTTAGTTGGGCAATATGACGGAGTTTATTGGCTTGAGAGCAACACTTAACAAGTTGCTGAAGTGCACTCCAGCCGCAAAAGGCGCGGCTCACGCGGGACAGCCAAATCTTTGGTTTGCCTGTCCCTTAGCAAAGCGTTAAATTTCACCATGAACGAACCACGAATAAAAACGGCAAATAAAAGTAATGGGTCCATATTCCTGGCGGTAGCAATTGTTGGCGCTTTGCATTTTTTCTTGTTGGGTCAACTTTATACACATGTAGGCCCACAAGAAGCAGGAAAATTTATTGGAGGGGTGGTACTTCTGTTAATATCTTTCTTCTCAATACTGGTCGCAATCAACAATTTCAGATTTAAAGTATTTAAGTGTCCAAATTGCCGATTGCGTATAGGGAAGATAGAGCCACATGAAAAAGTCCCTGGAGATCCGATTTACCAGTATTGTTATTGTTGTAATACTTTGTGGCTGGTAGGTAAGGTTCCTGGGCGCATGCTGGCCGCCGGTGCAGATGCCTCCGATTCAGGCGCCGGCGGAGAATAAATTTAACAGTGCGCTGCAGGCCGACGTCTAACTTTATGCGCGGTCGCTACGCTCCCATTTTTGCACATAAAGCGCCCAAAGTTAGCCTCTAAGCCATGAATAAATTCTTAGTAGTCTTAGCTCTATTGATATGCTCGCCAAGTGGGCTGGCAAGCTGCTGGATTGAATATACGAAGAAAACATTATCTGAAAGAATAGAAGAGTCGAATTTTACCTTTCGTGGAGAAGTTCAATATCGAAAGGCTATCGTATCGCAAGAAAAGGGGCATGAAGAAAGAATAGAGTCTATTGAAGTTCTATTTGATAAGGTCGAAGATCTTAATGGAAATAGAATTGAAAAAATCTATCTAAAGCTTGATGCAGCCTGTACGTGCAAATACGACTTTCAAGTCGGAGTAAGATATGTGGTTATCGGAGATAAGTCAGGCGCTCGGATTTCGGTTCAGAATTGTAATAATATCCTTACGGAGCAAATCTATGAGTTGCATCAGAAGTTCGAGCTTGGTGGCAAAGGCTAACAAGTAGGTGATGTTCGTTCCAGCCACTGCGTGGCTTCCATATGCCGCTTATGACTATGCCCATTCATATAATAAGAACACGAAGATCAAGCCAGTGAAGATCGAGTTCTCTGAGCCTTACTACAAAATAGAGGGAAGTTTTGCTGTAGTAGTTTACGGCAACTATATCGATAAGCTGTTTCTTTAGAAGAAAAATGGTATTTTAAAAGCTCGTGGGGACTTTCAGTAAAAAAGCTAACAAGCAATGGCAGCATTTTCTAGACTATGAAAGATAAACGAGCCATATTTGCGACAGTTGAACTCTGGTATTGCGAACACAAAGGCATTCTGTTCGCAATCTTGGTTACGCTAGGAATTGGAGTGCTCTTCCTATATGTCGGTTTTCCTAAAAGCACTGAGCTTGTTTCAGGTGTCGCGCATGCTCAGGTTTATGATGGCAGTCAAACTGGAAATGAGCCTAAGCTCTTGGTCAAATTAGCTAACGGCAACTTGGCTCATGTGGGGGTAAGCTCTCCTGGCCAAGTAAAAATAGGCTCAGAGCTGTGCCTATATAAAAAGACAAGTCATGCAGGTACAGTACATTTTTCAATTAAGGCAGTAGGTAAATGCACATAATAAAATTAAACATGTGACGTTTGCTACGCGGCCGCACATACTAAAGGCGTTAAGGTTCTCCATGAATAAGCTCATCACTCTATTGTTACTAAGTACAATACTTGCTTAGCTTAGGTCTAGTAGACACCTGGGAGGATAGGAGTGGGGGTATATTTGGTGGTGAGTCAGGCTGGGACGAGTGTGAGTTTAGATATGACAACATTTTTAAGTGTACAAACTATCCAAAACTAGGCTGTTTGGTTTTACCTTTTGAAGGAGCTTGGGAGTTAATAGGTAACACTCTCATTCTTCGCTTGGATGGTTCTTATATAGTAAAGGCTCATATTGCCGAGATTGATAAGGATTTCTTTAGAGGGCTGGTAGAAAATGGCAATAAATTTACGTTTAGCAGGCAAAAGCCTTAACAAGGCAATGTAGCTGACGTTTTATTTTGTGCGTTTTTTATACCGTTGCTGCGCTCCAATATGTATGTTAAATGTTCACTAAGCAAGCCGCCGCTGATCTTAACGTTGTGAGAATAAGAACATGAAGAGCATTCCAATAATATTCACTCTCACTATTTCTCTCATGTCCGGAATTGCGTCGGCAACAATAATTTATGTAAAGCCAAATTATCCTTTAGAGGCACTTAAAAATTGCATAGAGGGTTGGGTCGAGTTCGAAGTGACGGTAATGCCTGGTGGTTTTTTTGAAAATGTTAAAATCATAGATTCTTATCCTGAAGGTGTATTTGATGAGGCAGCTAGAAAAGCTCTTATGAAATACAAGTTAGTGCCTAAGGAATTAATAGGCGTAACTGCCCCGGTTCATGGCGTGAAGCGCAAAATAAGCTACAATCTGGACGGCGAGTGTATACATAAATAACAATCACTGGCAGCCGTGTCTACGGCCCTATGGGTCTCCGTAGGTGTTAAGTGGTACAAGGAGAGCAAATGAAATCATTCATAATTAATTTTTTCGGCCTAGTCGGATCTTGGTATATGATCGATCTTACTTCCGAAAATTTGCTTAACTCAGTTTTTACCCCGTTAGTATTCACTGGCTTCCTAGTTTCCAGTGTGCTGTGGTTTATTGTAAAGTTTGGAATAACTCAGGGCTCTAGCTCTGGCGCTTACCTTGGCAGTGGATATTCAGGAAATTTTGGTGGTGGAGATGGAGGCGATGGTGATGGTGGGTGTTAAATCACTGAACAAGCACATATTATTTGCCGCTATCGCGGTCGAATGGCTTACGCCACGCTTCCCCCGCTGCAAGTGCGAATGTTATGTAAATACTTTGTAATCGAGTAACCATTGATAGCTATGTCTTCAATTTCGAAAAATAAAGAAGAATTAATCTCCTCAATTGAAAATTCTTATGAAAATTTATTTACTGATTATATGGGGGTCCCCAAGGAGCTTTCGAGAGAGATTGGTGTTGAAGGTAATATAAAAAATACAGAAATAAGCGTTTCTGATACTATTTCATACCTGATCGGTTGGGGAAGTCTTGTCCTAAAATGGCATGAGCTTAGGGTAAATAATCTCGAAGTAGATTTTCCAGAAAAAGGTTACAGCTGGAATGAGCTTGGGAAGCTAGCGCAGCACTTTCATGCATCCTATAAGGATTGGTCTTATAAACAGTTGCTGACAGAATTCCAGTTTACAATACAAAAAATACTGAAGCTTGTAGACTCATTGAGCAATGATGAACTTTATGGGCACAGTTGGTATAAAAGTTACACCCTTGGGAGGATGATCCAGTTTAATACCTCATCTCCAATGAAAAATATCCGCACAAAGGTGCGCAGGTTTAAGAGGCAGAATAATATCAAGTAAATTCATACAACCTGTAAACCCAGATGACGCCTAAGAACTACCTAATTTAAGTGTTTTGTTCGAGGTGAAGAGTGAATAGTGAAACAAAAAACGTACTGCTAAGTGCATATACAGCTATAGGGCTTCCTATATCAGGTATTTTGCTTTTTTTTGCATATATTCTTACAGACAAGACAGTGCCTAGCGTTCAAGATTATGTAATTGCTACGATATGTGTATTTATTAGCTTAAGTAGTATTTATCTATATAAGAAATTGAGCGCTAGAGAATCTGACCCACCGTTAACTATTCGTACTGCGATTAATAGTGTTTTGTATATTGTAGCAGTAATAGTAATTACAAGTATCATATGGTAATCCTCCTACACAACAAGGGGTTCCAGTCGACACCCAAAGCTACGCACTTTTGAGTGTAAGGTTGCTGCGCTCCCCTTAATACACAAGTGGCGCTTCGCTCCTGGCGCGCCTGAATCCGACATTATGAGCTAAACGAGCTATATTTAAGCATGTTATAAAATTTTTATTTTTAGCGCTTTGTGGCGAAGCTATGGCCCGCCTAAAAATACTGAAGTAACACAAGCAAATGCTGACTTGCTGTCTATTAAGTTGGAAAAAATAGATTCTGGAAGTGTTGATACTTTTCTATATCAGCTTGAGTTTGCTAACAAACTCGAAAGTTGCTTGGCGGGACGGGTTCAAACCTTCCTATTGATTGATAAAAAGGAAATTTCAAGCTCTTCTATGGATTATAAAGTCGGCAGTGAGCAATCCAGTGTTTTACTTCATATGGCCGCATCGGGTTATGATATGGCGATAACTATCCAGTATTGCTGCTCAGAGGGAGTATCCCTCAGCTGTAAACAGTCACTCTCAATCAGTTCGGTCATTGGGATTACGTCGTAGTGAGAGGCTCTCATAGCAAGTGACTATGGTTGCTCGTCAATTTTTTAATCCATACTTTCATCCCAGTAGGTGTTATTTTTCATGTTCGTATTTAGGAGGTAGTCTGCTTTCTCCGTGCACAAACAAACTCTAATTCGAGCCTTTCTGTAGACTCTGCTAATATTCTTTGAGATTGAGAGGCATCCTTAATGACTTAATGAAATTTATATTGGTGACACTAAAGAATTGGCCTGTAGATCTCACATGAATATCGAGTTATTTATTGCCGGTATCAATTCCGATATTGATTAGTTGAGGTTCCATGCGATAAGCTATCTCTACCTTGCTATTCGGGCTTGAGATACACATAACTATCTGAGTTGTGCCTTGCGAATATCTGTCACGTTCGTACTCTTTAATGGTCTATATAAACTAATCGGTTTAGCAATGAACTGTGACTAACAAGGTCTTCGGTGGCCACCGAAGATGGCTCCCAATTTACCCGTTAGCGAAAAGTACTTTCAATATCAGAATCGGGCAAGAACAGCCACACAAGGCGCTGTCACCGGCTCCAGCGTGAATGCGTCTCCGTGGGTGAGCTTAGCGTTATGAGGAAACTATGGTAACTCCAATAATTATTCTTTTACTGTTGTCTAGTCCCTTAGGTGTCTCTTTTATTTGTTCAAAGTATAGCGGCATGCCTCTGAATGTTAAAAAGTACGCCTATTGGGGATTGGGAATAACCTTCATATTCTTCTGCGTTGGGCACTTTGTTAAAACGGAGGGCATGGTGGAAATGTTACCGTCTTGGGTTCCTTTTCGCCTAGCGATAATCTATCTCACTGGATTGATTGAGCTATTGATAGGTATTGCTCTTTTTGTGCCAAGATATCAGCTCCATGCTGCATGGCTTGCTATTGTAGTTTTCATTATTTTCTTTCCTGCAAATATTTATGCGGCATTAAACGGTATTGGTCTTGGCGGGCATCAATGGGGGTCTGTTTATTTGTTATTACGTGCGCCACTGCAAATCATACTAATTGCATGGGCATATTTTCTGTGTGCGAAAGGTCATAACAATTTAAAGCTGTCGACCACTAATGCGGTCGGCTGATTGAGGTGTTGTGTGTAAGGCCTGCCCATGCTTAACAAGCGCCCCGTATCGTTCGGTTTTTGAGCGGGCTTTGACTGGAGGTGGTAGAATAGTATAGGGAGGAGGTATATAGGCACTTCTTTCGAGTTGAGTGTTAAATCACTTTGGGGGGCAGAATCGTGAATTATAGAAAAATACTTAGAGAAAAAGGGTATGGCTTCCATTAGCAATTTATAGCTACTGGAGGTTAGTATGAGCTATTCCGACTACTTTCGTTATCCTCATACAAAAAATGAAATGAAGCAATTTTATGCTTCTAGTATAAATGAAGTTGGTGTTTCTATTAAAATTAGAGGGCGTCGACATCCTAAGTGTTTGCCCAATTCTTGGGATGATTATTATCGCAGTAATATGCGGCTCAGGAATTGGAAGGCTTATCGAAAGCAGCAATGGAAGTAGATGGTGCCAAGCTTTAGTAAATCAAATCAAACAGACGCGCTAAAGCACACATGTGTTTGAATTGTTATATTTTTAAAAAGGTCGGATGAAATATAGCACATTATTTGCGGTAGGTTTTTTTGTTGGGTGTGTAGTTCCGATTTCTTGGTGGGTTGTGATTTTTACTCAACTGAGTGGTTTGATAAAATCAATCATATTTGTTGTCGCTGCTTTGATAATGATAACTTCGATGTTTATTTCAAGTAAGGAAATAGACGAACCGTTTCGGTTTAGTAAAATTTACAAAAGCAGATGGAAGCCCAAGCTTAAACGTTTTCAACATTTTGGTGTTTTATCACTAGGAATCAATACTCCTATATTCATGTGGGTTGTTTTTTCAATTGTTTGGAGTAAAGCATAACAAATTGCTGAATCCTATGTTCTGCTCGCTTTGTGCTGTAGACCAAAGCAGCTTTATCCCGGTGATGGCCTGAGTAAAGCGTTGCGCTTATGAGTGGGTCTATGCTACAACTCAGATATGTGTAATCGAGAGGAATAAAAGATGACCTAATTACCACCTATGCTAAGCTAATTTTCAGTAACCTTTCTGGCATCGGTGGTGTCCGAAGTGAGACAAAGGCAAGTCGGGGAATAAGTGCTGACAAATCAAATCTCCGATTAAATCGATATTGGAACTCAGCCAAATACCGCTGTGCATACTTCGGCCTAATTGCATGGTAGGTGCTACGTAGAGCACTCTTTAAATTACCGAGAACCGTATTCACCCAATAAAATTCAGGCTCCTCAACGGAACTCCGACCGCCACCACAAACGATCTTGTCATGTGCACATCCGGCAGCTGTAACGGCATTGAAGCACGCAAGACCATCAGAGATCACTGTACTGCCGTTGCAGAGGTGGTTTTTGCTCCAGGCAGAAATTTCACTGCTCCTGAATCCCTTGACAATAGAGAGCTTGATACGTGTTGGCCGTCCTTCCTTGGTGGTTTCGACCGCAGCCACAAAAGGCGTTTTGCCCTTAGCCCCACGCCCGGGTTTGCATCCTGTACGCTCTCCCCCGAGATAGGCATCATCCAGCTCAATGAAACCAGATAGCTTGTATTGGAGGTCTCGCTCCATCATCACCTGCATTAGTTTGTGCTTCATTCGCCAAGTTGCGTTGTATGAGATACCCAAATGACGTGATAACTCCATACAAGAGATGCCTTTCTTATCCTGGGTGATGAGAAAAATCCCAAGGAACCAAGTAGTTAGGGGCAACTTGGTGGAATCGAAGATCGTACGGGAAGTGATCGATGTCTGGCGCCGACATCGATTACATTGTTTGAGCTTTCGGTGAGATAGATGACAATACTTGTCATAACCACAGTGAGGACAAGAAAATCCGTTTGGCCAACGCCATTGGCAGAGAGCCTCGAAACACTGCTCTTCGGTACCATATTCTTTGAGGAACTGGGTCAAACTAATACCTTTCTGGAACTGCACCTTATTACGAGCCATGATCTATTCCCTTATGAATCAGCCGATTAACTGTATTTAAATACAGTTAACCGTGACTTAGCAAGGGTGGTAATTAGGAAAGATGATGAGTTCTTTGGAAATAGCAGAGTATTATTTCAAACTCTCAAACGAAAGTAACTTTGATGAAATCACAAAACTATTTTGTGAAAGCTCCACATTCAGGTCAGGAAAAGGAGATCTATTCTTAGGTGTGAATGACATCATGTCTATGCAGAAACTTCATCATGGTATGTTTTCAAAGCTTGAGTGGGAAGTATGCAGTGTTACAGAAACCAAACCCGGGATAGTTCATTTCAACTTTAACTTTACAGGTGAAACACATGCTGGAGAGAAAGTAGAGTATTCCGGTTTGGAAGATGTGGTTGTATATGGAGGTAAAATTCAGCACGTTCAAATACAGCGCCTGTAATACCTTATAATCCCATGCCATGCAACCTATCTTTTTGCTGCATACATGGGTCAAAATCAGGCAAGTGAAACCATGTAAGTTAAAGCATGAAGCTTTGAAAAGCTGGCCTCGTTTTGCCCTCAAAAAAGTATCCAACTTCATAAGTTCGGTGTTTGAGGTGTTAATAAAAAGACTAGCCTGCCTTTAGTAGGTATCCGGTATCGTTAGGTTTAATTGGGGGTTAATAGAAATTTCTGCGGGGAAGTCTTTCACCCGTTAAAGCTGGAGAAGTGTTTAAAGTACTTCTCCAGTTTTTCTTAGGCTGCCAATCAGCATTTCGCAAATTATTAGCTCACAAAGTGATGGTGTTCTGCTAAAGAGTATATGGTTTATGGGTTGATTAGATGGAGCCTAATCAATCCATACCCTGGTATAAACCCGCTTCTGATCCGGAGTATCAATAAATCCATCCCGATCATGTAGGACTTTGGTGTTGTCAACGAAGACCATATCTCCAGAGTTCATGTAGAAGCTTAATGTATTCTCCGCACTGTTTAATTCCTTATCTAGTATATCCAGAGCCTTAAGTACTTCTTTTGATAAAGGCTGGTTCACGCGCCGATGGCCTTTCTCAATCCAGTACCGCATATAACGAATACTGAGCTTTTCGTTTGAATATTCGAAAATAGGGAAACAGTTCTCAAGTATGCTTTTTATGTTTTTGTCACTGCCTGGAGTAACTAAATCTCTAATATAGTTGTTGTACAGGATCTCTAGTTTTTGTGGGGCAGTTTTTCGCAAGTTCTCATGAACTTGAGCCGCAGAAACGATTTTCGATTTTCCACCTTCAACTGCCGGAGTAAGGCAGCATAATCCAAGTATCTTTGGTTGTACGGTACGTTGTGAGCTATCAGTATGGACGCCAGTGGGTGCATTTGTCTGAGACACAGGAATAGCTTCGCTAGTATAGTCTCTCCCTGTGTCGAGAATCCCATAAAGCCGTCCATAAGTATCTATAGTATTGCCCATTGCCAGGCTAAGCTTTAGAAATAGTAGGTTAAGCGTTGGCTTGCTTAATGATTCCTCGCCCTGTATCCATGCGACACCACTACCATGCTCTATTTCATGTTTTATCTGGTTCGCAAGTTGGTCGAACTCAGGGGTGGCAACTGATTCTTGGGTCAGATTTTCAATCGGGTTGTTTTGTTGTTTGGCCCAGCTCTCCAAAGCCTCGACCTCAGATTTCCAGTTTGAAGGCCACAGAAATTTCCAGTTGGAAGTTGCGGTCATATCATTAGCAGTCCAGGCTTGAGCTTGAACTACTTCACTTGGGGCTAAGTTAGTCATTTACTTGCACCTTAAATAATACGTGTAGTGGATAGCCGGCTAGTGGTGAGAAAAAATCTGGATCTAGCTCAAGGTGCTCTTGAGTTACTGAGAGTTCTTGAGCGGTTGGCAGGGATTTAAAACCAGCTTGTGCCAGAGCTTCAAAATAGTGTGAAAAATTTTTATGCACGCATCGTACTGAAACTGGCTTGCCGTCTCTGCGCCATATTTTTCCTTCAAATGTTTGATCTATGCCATCTAAATAAGTCAAGTTGCCGTGTTGAAAGTAGAATGGAGGAACTTCTTCCCTCATGAACGGAAGGCAAGGGTGAGGCACTGTAAAAATAAAGGTGCCCCCTTTATTTAATAGACTCTTGACCTTACTTATGACCTTTGTCATTTCTTCTATGGTTAGATAGTTGAAAAGAAATACAGCAATAGCATGGTCAAACTTATCTCTAGGAAATTCTGTAAATGTAACGGCATTTCCAACTGCATATTCTGCTTTCGTCAAATTTCCAGCAGAAGCCGTTTCCTTTGCCTGGAAAATCATCTCTGAGGAAGAGTCAACACCAAAGATTGAACCTGCTCCTTTATCAAGTAGCATCCTGGATACATAGCCTTCACCGCAGCCCATATCCAATATGTTTTTCCCGGAGATATCTCCGATTGCTTCCAAAACTTTGGGGCGGGCGGTGAAATCACTGAGTAGGATTTTCTCAGAGCGGCTCCAGCTGTGAGCTTGTTTGTTATAGATGGTTTCAGTTGATAGTGGTAAGTTCATCCCGAACTGCTCCTTCAATTTTAGGGATAAAGTATGCTATGCAGTGGTGTGTGTATTGGTGTTTACTACATGGCGGGTGAAATTTTAGGTATTTGCGGCTTTAATTATTTAAGTTTAATTGCTCTTTTGATAAGGCTAGCATTTTAAATATATAAAATTAGTCGTTACCAGGAAGTCCATTTGGTGGTTTTTTGTATTCTGCAGCTTATTTTGCGTGGGCATGCTGGCAGTTTTTTATTGTTTGGTTTTGTTGCTTAGTTGAGTATGCAAAGCTGGACGAGGAGCGTCAAGGTCTTTTCTTTGAGATGGAATATTCATAATTCACATTTTATTTATATTTTTCATGCCGGCTCAGGTTAGCAGTACTTTTGTTTTTAGAGTTGACATATGTCAAATAAAACTTATTTTTTGGGTTGAATTTAATGGATTAAATTCGCTTTGGGATGCTGTTTAGATATGGGGTAATGTAATCAGGAGTATGTTTTAGCTTGTTGTATTCAATTCTCTTAGGTTGGATTGATGTGCTTGATTAGCGGCGCCTCTAGTTCCCCATATTCTTGGCGCCTCGATTCTTAGGTTAATTTTTTAGAATATCTCTTCCTTAGCTAATCTGATGTTGTTGTGGTTTTGATCCTGTTGGCGTCTAGGCATCTTGTTAAGCGTGATTTGATATGAGAGCAACCGCGATTGATTCTGTCGTTTTTTGCGATATTTTTAGTACTTCAGCAATGCGGAAGATTTTCTCGGATGAACAGCGTGTTCAGCGCTATCTCGATGTTGAAGCGGCGCTGGCTAAAGTACAGGCCCGGTTAAAAATAATCCCTGCAGAGGCTGCAGAGGACATTACTCAACACTGTGACGCCAAGCAGATAGATTTTGTAAAGCTCAAGGAGCAAACGGAGCTGATTGGTTATCCGGTGCTGGGTGTTGTAGAGCAGCTAGTGTCACTGTGTAGTAGAGATTTAGGTCAGTGGTGTCATTGGGGGGCTACTACTCAAGATATTACGGATACGGCAACCGTCTTACAGATTAGGGCGGCGATTGAAATTGTTGAGGCGGAGGTCAATGCAATCGCAGATGCTTTAGCAAGCCTGGCCAAGCGTTTCAGGGATACGCCTATGGTTGGGCGCAGCAATCTTCAACAGGCGGTACCTATAACATTCGGTTACAAGGCGGCTGTTTGGTTGGCTGGTATTCATCGCCATCAAGCGCGCTTAAAAGAGATAAAGTCTCGGGCGTTTGTAGGGGAATTTGGTGGTGCGGCGGGTAATCTTTCTTCCCTGGGGCATCAGGGGCTAGAAGTTCAAAGAGGAATTATGCAGGAACTCGATCTCGGAGTCCCTTGTATTGCCTGGCATACGATGAGAGATCGCGTTACCGAAGTGGCTTGTCTATTGGGGCTGATTACTGGCACCTTGGGAAAAATAGCCCTCGATATAAAACTAATGGCACAGACAGAAGTCGGGGAGGTGGCGGAGCCTCTTATATCTGGCCGGGGAGCGTCTAGTACAATGCCCCAAAAACACAATCCTCTATCAGCAGTTCTTATCAGCGGTACTGTCCCAGTGGTTAGACAGCAGGTTGCCTCTTTGCTGGAAGCGATGGTTGAAGACCATGAGCGGGCTACGGGCCCGTGGGAAATAGAGTGGATTGTTCTGCCGGAAATATTCTGTCTTACCGCATCGGTATTATCCCAGGCACGTTTTGCGCTAGAAGGACTTCAGGTATTTCCAGAAAAAATGATGCGAAATTTGGAAATGACTGGCGGTTTAGTGCTCTCTGAGGCTGTAATGATGGGACTGGGACCTAAACTGGGGCGTGAGAATGCCCACGATTTGGTTTACCAGATTTGCTGCCAGGCAATGGAGACGGGTCGTCCTTTTTCTGACTTGTTAAAGGAAGATAAGAAGGTGTCAGGGGCTCTCTCTGATGCGGAGTTAGATCAGCTTCTTGACCCTCATAACTATCTTGGATCATGCGGGGAGATGGTTGATGCAACGCTTGCTGGAAATGAGCGCTGACTCAGTAACCTGCCGTTTCCCAATTGTCAGTGCTAGCTGCCGTGGATTGATTCTTGTGTCCGCTGCTCTAAATGCAAACTCTCTAAGATTAGAGTCTAAATATTTATCTTGGCTGGTTGTTATTTTTTCAGTCAACTATTTTATTTTTAAATAGATACCTGAAGAAAATGTAAGTTATTTATTTAAAGATAGGGATTCTATAGCTGGAAGAAACTTAAAAATTAACACAATCAAGAATCGATGCTTATTACTTGTGGTGCAACATATACAATGATTTAGTCGATTCATGTTGTATTTAAATGGTGATCTGAAGGGTGGGGTGATGGGCAAGTTTAAATTAGCATTGGCACAGTTGCCGTCAGTGAAAGGAAATATTGAACGCAATATTGAGTCACATATCCATGCTGTAAAAGTCGCAGTAAGGAAAAAGGCCTCTATTGTGGTGTTTCCCGAACTTTCATTAACTGGATATGAGCCGGATCTGGCTGAACAATTAGCGCTTAAGATCGACGATCCACAGTTAAGCCCTCTAGCTGACTTGGCAGCTGACTGTGGTGTTTGGCTAGTTGTGGGTGTGCCTATTCGTCAGAAGAATGGTATTGCGATCGGTTCGCTCGTATTTTCTCCTCAGGGTGAGATTTCTGTTTATTTGAAAATACATTTGCACCCAGGAGAAGAAAAATGGTTCGTTCCCGGATCTGAATATCTATCACTGAACATCGAAGGTGAGACCGTAGCTCTGGCTATTTGTGCAGATGTGTGTAACCCAGGTCATGTTGCCACCTATGAAAAGCAGGGGGCTTCAGTTTATGTGGCAGGGGTATTGATTACTCCGATGGGATACCCGGAGGATAGTCAACAGTTGGCAAATTATGCTTTAGAGCACAACTTATTGGTGGCTATTGCGAACTTTAATCAGCCGACGGGTGGTTATTCCACAGCCGGCTGTAGTGCAGCTTGGGGCCCCGAAGGTGAGATTGTCAGTGCGAGTGATACAGCCAGCCAACTAGTTTGCGTTGAGCGCGATGATGAAGGGTGGTGTTCGGAGATTGTATCTCTTTAATTGTGCAGCTCTATAAATGGTAGTTGCCAATAGCTCCCTTCATTTACTCGCTTCCAGCTCTGCTACTAAAGCTGTCACCAATCCGGCTGCGGGCAGGGCTCGTGCGAGAGGGGCTCCTTGTCCGGCCCATTGAACGGCATATTCGTCATTGCCCGCTTTTGTAGCTGCCTGAGCCAGGGCTTTGCCCGCGGAGTAAGCGATCGGGTAATCCGGCAGAGGAGGAGCGCCCTTACTTAGCGCTTTATAGAATTGGTTGCTGATACCGCGAGCGGGGCGCCCGGAAATATTGGCGGTGATCTCTGTGTGCTGTGCGCGCTCACTTTGTAAGGCGCTGCGGTAGCTGTCGGAGGCCGCAGATTCCGGACAGAGGACAAATGCGGTTCCCATTTGCACGGCACTAGCCCCGAGAGATAGTGCAGCGCGAATGCCAGCGCCATCCATAATGCCACCCGCAGCAACGATTGGTAGGCTGCTGTGGCAACACAGCAATCGGACCAGCGCCAGAGTTCCAATTTCCTGGTCGCCCTCTGGGTGGAAGACCCCCCTATGCCCACCAGCTTCAATACCTTGGGCAATTAAAACATCGATACCAGCATCCTCAGCAAGTTTGGCTTCTTGAGGGGAAGTTGCTGTGGCCATCAAGATAATCCCTGCACCTTTTAGTGCGGCGATAAACTCTTCTGACGGTAGGCCAAAGTGGAAGCTGACAACCGGTGGCTTTTGCTCGAGCAAAACTTCCAGCATGGCCTTATTGCCGATAAATGTTGAGTAGGGTTCATTGATCAGCTTGGGAACCGGTGCATCGAAGGCGGCAAAATGTGGGGCGAGATGGGAAAGCCAGGCTTGCTCCCGTTGGGGATCTTTTGTTGGGGGCTGGTGGCAAAAGAGGTTTACATTGAAGGGGTGCTCGGTCTGGTCGTGAGTACAACGAATTTCATCTGCGGCTTTTTCTACTGAGCAGGCGCCGAGTCCAAGTGAGCCGAGTCCTCCTGCATTGGATACAGCGGCGGCGAGAGCGGGTGTGGATACCCCGGCCATGGGTGCTGCAAAAATGGGATGGGAAATTCCGAGTTTTTCGAGTAATGGATTCATGGCCCTGCCTGTGAGTTGCGCTCCCTTCTGGGCCACCTTAGTGCAGATTGTGCGAGGTAGCTATACCTCGCAGGCGTTACTGCTGCAAAAGTTTTTGGGGAGCGCGAACAGCAATCCTAGGTGGATTGCTTACAGGTGCAGGTTGAAACCGATGTATGGGCCTTTGATTTCAATATCGCTCTGCAAGTCGTCGAGCTCTTCCAGGTCGAGAGTCATTACGCGGTAACCAGCTTCGATAGCAAAGTCGACAGCTGGTACAAAATCCCAGCGCACTTTAGCTGTCAGGTCGGTATGGGTATCGCCACGGTAGGCCGTTGCATTGCCTTGGGCAATTACAGACCAGCCGGTAAATGGAAGATCAAAGCGCGCCATGCCGTAGGCCATTGGCAGGTAGCCCGTGAGGTCGACAGTCTCTGCCTGGGTATCGCTCACTGCAGTAAATTCACCGTCATACATACGCGCAGTCAAACCGACATCCAGGTTTACCCAGTTATCCAAGATTTCGTAGTAAAGGGTGGCGTCGGTATGGGTGAGGTTCAGATCTGTGCGGATTTCTGAATTGGCAGTGAAGGTTTCATCATCAAAAGTAACGGAGGTGGCCAGGATGTCGTCACCGTCGGAATCGATATTGCTGTGGGCCAGAAGCACATTGGGCACCAGAGGAATGGGGTGTTCCAGGGCAACCTGCAGGAAGGTAATGTTATCTTCCGAGAGGGACAGGTTATCCAGCTTGTATTCGTCGGTACCGATATTACCGCTATAGCCTGGCAGCCATGCGCCGGCAGTAGCATCAAGGCCGAGGATAGTATCTGCGCTTGCGGTGCCGCAGGCGAGGAGGGTACTCAAGGCAAGTGCGGATTTCTTCATTGACTTCACTCCGTGATGAATTTGTCGCGGAGTTTACAGATAAATTTTTCCTGTGCCGTGGCTAAGTTGCACATTTTTACAAATCATTAATGTTTTGCACTGGTAAAAATGGTGCGTTTGGGTATTGCCTGTTAGTAAATTGGTCGCTTTTTCCTGCCTCACTAAATAGCTGCTTCGAACAACATCTGTTGTAGCGCGCTGGCGGGATTACTCAGAGTTCGGCCCCGGTGACTGATCACGCCAAGATTTCGCAGTACTTGCAGCTTTTTGACTGGCAGCACTGCCAAGCTGCTGTCCACCAATGTGTGGGGCAGAACACTCCAGCCGAGACCGACACAGGCCATCATCTTAATGGTTTCCAGATAGTTGGTTGCCAGCTTCGCGGTGAGTTTTAACCCCTGGGCATCAAACTCCCTTTTGATCAGGCGCCCGGTATAGGTATTCATATCCGGCAGTATGGCGGGATAGTTGGCTAGGTCGGTGAGTTCCAGTTCCGGCAGCTTTGCCAGGGGGTGATCCGGGGCGGCCACCACAACACAGGGGTCGGGCCAGATCACTTCGGCATTCAGGTGCGGATACTCCTTAAGTGCCAGGGTGACCACGGCCAATTCATATTTGGCGGCCATCAGGGCTTCGTAAGCTTGTTCCGAGTCGACAAAATCGATGTCCAAGGCAACCTGTGGGTAGCGGAAACTGAACTCTTTCAGCACCGGGGGTAGGTGATGCAGACCTACGTGGTGGCTGGTGGCGATACGCAAGCTGCCGCTGACCGAGTTGCTCAAAGCGCGCAATTCCCGCTCGGTGTCGCTGATTTCATTAAGTATATGGCGGGCGCGGGGCAGCAGGGCGCGGCCGGCATCGGTAAGCTGCAATCGCCGTCCAATACGATCGAACAGCGGGGAGCCCAGTTGCTGCTCCAGGGCCGCCAGGCGCTTACTCATCGCGGGTTGGGTCAGGTGCAGCAGCTCGGCGCCTTCAGATACCGAACCCTGTTCCGCGATTGCCAGAAATGCCCGCAGCCACTGTAGTTCCAAGCTGTTTCCCCTGAGCTGGTTTGTCAATAAAGGCTCCAGTTGAGCCGCTGTATAAATGGCAGGGACGCCAGAAGATGGATCTTACCTCAGTTTGGCTTTCGAATTCCATTCAGGAATACTTTAGATAATAAATATAAATTGGTGTTATTTGGTGGGTCTGGGTAGACTCAGGCTCTTAACTACTGAGAGGAATGGCTGTGGCAGGGCAAACACTCTACGACAAACTCTGGCAGGACCACCTGATCAAGAACTGTGATGATGGTTCCTCACTTATCTATATCGACCGCCACCTGATTCACGAGGTGACCTCCCCCCAGGCGTTTGAAGGCCTGCGTCTGGCGGGTCGCAAACCTTGGCGCAAGGATTCGCTAGTCGCCACTCCCGACCACAATGTGCCTTCCGAGGCGGCCGAGCGCGCCGCTGGCGTCAGTGGTATTCGCGATGATATCTCCCGAATCCAGGTGCAGACCCTGGATGAGAACTGTCGTGACTTTGATGTAGTCCAGTTCGGCATCAATGAGCCGGGACAGGGTATTGTGCATGTGATCGGCCCGGAAACAGGTGCGACACTGCCGGGTATGACGGTGGTTTGTGGCGACTCACATACCTCCACCCACGGGGCGCTCGGCGCCTTGGCCCACGGTATTGGCACTTCTGAGGTGGAGCATGTGATGGCTACCCAGTGCCTTACCCAGAAGAAAATGAAGAATATGCTGGTTCGCGTCGACGGCCAGCTGCGCCCAGGTGTCACTGCAAAAGATGTGGTGCTGGCGATCATTGGCAAAATTGGCACTGCTGGCGGTACCGGTTACGCGATTGAATTCGGTGGCGAAGTGATGCGCAACATGTCCATGGAAGGCCGTATGACCGTGTGCAATATGGCCATTGAAGGCGGTGCTCGCGCGGGGATGGTGGCGGTAGACCAGATCACTCTCGATTACGTGAAAGGCAAGCCCTACGCGCCGAAAGACGAAATGTGGGATCGGGCAGTTGAGGCCTGGAGCCACTTGCACTCCGATGACGATGCGGTATTCGACGAAGTCGTGGTATTGATCGGTGAGGATATTGAGCCGCAGGTCAGCTGGGGCACTTCCCCTGAGATGGTGGCGCCGATCAGCGCCCAGGTGCCAACCCCCAGTGACGAGAGCGATGCCACCAAGCGCACCGGTATGGAGCGAGCGCTGGAATATATGGGGCTGAATGCCGGGCAGAATATCAGCGATATCAAACTGGATCGCGTTTTTATCGGCTCCTGCACAAACTCCCGGATTGAAGATCTTCGCGCGGCAGCAGAAGTTGCCAAGGGTCGTTACAAGGCGGATAGCGTCAAGCAGGTGCTGATTGTTCCGGGCTCCCAGGCCGTAAAAGCCCAGGCTGAGCGCGAGGGGTTGCACGAGATTTTTGTTGAAGCCGGTTTTGAGTGGCGCGAACCGTCCTGTTCCATGTGTCTGGCGATGAATGCGGACAAGCTGGGGGCGGGAGAGCACTGTGCTTCCACCTCCAACCGCAACTTTGAGGGGCGCCAGGGTTACGGTGGCCGCACGCATCTGGTGAGTCCCAGTATGGCGGCAGCGGCTGCAATTGCCGGCCACTTTGTCGATGTGCGAGAGGTGGCACCGGTACAGCTGGAAGAGGAGATGGTCTGATGAAAGCGTTTACCCAGCACGAAGGTCTCGTGGTACCGATGGATCGGGCCAATGTGGATACCGACCTGATCATCCCCAAGCAGTTTTTGAAATCCATTAAGCGCTCTGGCTTTGGCCCGAACCTGTTTGATGAGTTGCGCTATCTGGATGAGGGGGTTCCCGGGCAGGACTGTTCCGGCCGTCCGCTCAACCCGGACTTTCCCCTTAATTTCCCCCGCTACCAGGGTGGTTCAGTGCTGATTGCACGGGAGAATTTTGGCTGCGGTTCCAGCCGTGAGCACGCGCCCTGGGCACTGGAAGATCACGGCTTCCGCGCAATTATCGCGCCCAGCTTTGCCGATATCTTTTTCAATAACTGTTTTAAAAATGGTCTTTTGCCAATTGTCCTGGCGGAAGATGTCGTGCACCAGTTGTTTGAGGAAACACACGGGCAGGAGGGTTATGCGCTCACCATCGACCTGGAACAGCAGCATGTGCGCAAGCCCTGTGGCGAGCTGATTCCATTTGAAGTGGATGCCTTCTACAAGCACTGTTTGCTAAATGGTCTCGATCATATCGGTCTGACCCTGGAGCACGCCGACGATATTCGCGCTTATGAGCAGGCGCGCCGAGAGAAAGCCCCCTGGCTTTTTGATGCGGTTCAGTAATTAAAGGAAATTCCTGTGACGAAAAAAGTAATGATTCTGCCGGGTGACGGCATTGGTCCGGAAATTGTTGAACAAGCCATGGCGGTGCTGGAAGTTGCATCGGGAAAATTCAATCTGGGGCTCAGTTTTGAGCAGGGCCTGATTGGTGGCTCGTCTATCGATGCCCACGGTGAGCCTCTGACCGACGAAACTCTGAAGGCGGCGGGTGACTGCGATGCGGTGCTGCTCGGTGCGGTAGGTGGCCCCCAGTGGGATACCCTGGAGCGGGAAATTCGCCCGGAAAAAGGCCTGTTAAAAATTCGCAGTGGCCTGGGCCTCTACGCGAATCTGCGCCCGGCGATTCTCTACCCACAACTGGCCGATGCCTCTTCGTTAAAGCCTGAAGTGGTCGCCGGCTTGGATATTCTGATTGTGCGCGAATTGACCGGCGGCATTTACTTTGGTGAGCCGCGCGGTATCAAGACATTGGAAAATGGTGAGCGCCAAGGCTTTAACACCTACGTGTACAGCGAATCAGAAATTGAACGCATTGCCCGCTCTGCCTTTGAGGCGGCACAAAAACGCAATGGCAAACTCTGTTCTGTAGACAAAGCCAATGTACTAGAAGTGACCGTGCTCTGGCGCGAGGTGTTGGATCGTCTGGCTCCGGAATACCCCGATGTAGAGCTGTCCCATATGTACGTGGACAACGCGGCGATGCAATTGGTGCGGGCGCCCAAGCAGTTTGATGTGATGGTAACCGGCAATATGTTTGGCGATATCCTCTCCGATGCTGCCGCCATGCTTACCGGTTCCATTGGTATGCTGCCCTCCGCCTCCTTGAACGAAAGCGGTTTTGGTCTTTACGAGCCCTGCCATGGCTCTGCTCCGGATATTGCTGGACAGGGTATCGCCAACCCGCTGGCGACTATTTTGTCTGCAGCCATGATGTTGCGTTATTCCCTCGATATGAATGAGGCTGCAGATGCGATTGAAGCAGCAGTGAGCAAGGTGTTGGAGCAGGGTTTGCGCACTGCCGATATTTATACCGACGGCTGCCAGAAAGTCTCTACCGCAGAGATGGGCGCTGCCGTTGTAGCCGCACTTTAAGTTTCGATTCCACAAGTTTCGATTCCACTATCGCGCCGCTTTCCCGGCGGCGCACTTTGACCACCTCACATACAGGACACCGCAATGCAAAAAATAGGTTTTATCGGCTGGCGCGGCATGGTCGGCTCGGTATTACTGGAGCGCATGCGAGCAGAGGATGACTTTGCCCATATCGCCGAACCGGTTTTTTTCTCAACTTCCAACGCCGGAGGCACGGCGCCGGACATCGGCAGGCCCCTGCCGCCACTGGGCGATGCTTACGATATTGATGCACTGATCCAGCTGGATGCGATTGTCAGCTGTCAGGGTGGCGATTACACCAAGGAAGTTTTTACCCGCTTGCGAGAGGCCGGTTGGCAGGGTTACTGGATTGATGCGGCTTCCAGCCTGCGAATGCAGGACGATGCTGTGATCGTGCTGGACCCGGTTAATCGCGATGTGATTGATCGCGCGATTGATGCCGGACAGAAAAACTTTATCGGCGGCAACTGCACAGTGAGCCTGATGTTGATGGCTCTGGGTGGACTGTTTAAGGCGGGCATGGTCGAGTGGGTTACCGCCATGACTTACCAGGCGGCCAGCGGTGCCGGTGCGCGCAATATGCGCGAGTTGATTGCGCAGATGGGTGCGCTGCGCGATGGTGTGGCAACAGAGCTGGCCGACCCCGCCAGTGCCATTCTGGAGATTGATCGCAAAGTAGCAGCAGATATGCGTTCAGCAGAATTCCCCACCGCAGAATTTGGCGCGCCACTGGCAGGCAGTTTGTTGCCCTGGATCGATACCCAGTTGGAGAATGGCCAGAGCCGCGAAGAGTGGAAGGCGCAAGTTGAAGCAAACAAGATTTTACAGACCGAAACCCCGATTCCTGTGGACGGCACTTGTGTACGTATCGGTGCCATGCGCTGCCACAGCCAGGCTTTCACCATAAAATTGAAAAAAGATTTGCCACTTGCCGACATTGAACAATTGTTAAATGGTGCCAACGACTGGGTAAATGTGGTGCCCAATGAGCGTGAGGCTACGGTGCAGAACCTGACGCCAACAGCAGTTACCGGAAAGTTGGATATTCCTGTTGGTCGACTGCGTAAATTGAGCGTTGGTCCAGAGTACTTAAACGCCTTTACTGTAGGGGATCAGCTGCTTTGGGGCGCCGCAGAACCCCTGCGCAGAATCCTGCTGATTTTACTCGGCAAACTGTAACTGGTACGAACCTGAGTAAGTCCTCTACTAAGAGTGGAAATAGGCCACTTTAGTGGAGGACTTTTTGCCAAGCTGTGAACTTCTTCGCGTAAAAAACGGCTACTGTTTGTCATAGCGCCTTTTTCGAATTTTCCCCACGGGTATAATCGCCCCTCATTTTTCCCTTTCCAATTCAATGAAGTGATTTGCCATGTCCGAAGCCACCCGCGAACTGGTCATTGTCGGTGTTGATAACGCCGCCTTTGGTCCCCTGCTGGAAGTACTCGAAGAGCGTGAAGTAATTTCCGCCGAGCAGCTGAGTTTGCTGGAGACTGACGAACGGGAAGTAGACCCCCAGGTATTTGCCAATCGCAATATTCCGGTGGAGTCCCTGGAGAAATTTACATTTAACGATAAGCAGGTCGTGATTCTGCTGAGCGCCGGCGAAGCCGTTGAAGCTGCCATGGCTGCCGCAGAACAAAATGGCGCCTGGATTGTAGACGTGGCCAACAACACCCGTGGCGATGAAAGTGTTGCCCTGGTACACCCAATGTTTAACAGCGGTGAACTCGCTTCTGCCGAGCGCCGCGTTGTTGCGCTGCCAAGTGCCGGCGCCTCCATTGTGGCGGAAGCCCTGGCGCCCCTGAAAGATAAACTGCAAGCGGTAGAGGTACAGCTCAATCAGCCGGTGTCTGCTCTGGGCAAGGCCGCAATTGATGCAATGGCGGCACAAACCGCGCGGATGTTTAGTGGCCAGGACGCAGAAATTGATCCTGAGATTGGCCACCGATTGGCGTTTAACCAGCTCAGTGCTTGCGAGGCTCTGCTCGCCAGTGGCCACACCCTCAGTGAGCTGACTTTGGTTCACGACCTGCGCCGCTTATTTGGAGACGCGGTAGCAGTCGATGCCAGCATCAATACGGTCTCTGTTTTCCACGGTCAGCTAGCTAATTTGGGCGTCGCTTTATCTGAAGATGTCGATCTGGAAAAAGTGCGTGCGCTGCTGGCAAATGGCGCTGGCCTCAAAATGGCGGAGCAGCCCTCGGCAGAAAGTGCGGTGGGCAGTGACGTGACAATCATCGGCCGCTTGCGCCAAAGTCTACTCAACAAGCGACAGTTAAATCTTTGTGCGGTGTCTGACAACCTGCGTAAAGATGTAGCAATAAACTGTGCACAAATTGCCCACTTGTTGCTAAAAAACTACTGATATTTAATACTTAGCGGCCATAGTGAAGGTGTAATCTTAACTTTGGCCTGGCTGAGGCTGGCGAAAAATTCGCCATAGTTGGCGGCTGCCTAAACGGCGGCTAATTAGTTGAACGATTACCGTTCAGTAATGGGGATATTCTGAAGGCGCGCTTTTCGGAAACCCTGGGAAGGTTCTAACAATAAAGGGAATCGGATATGCGTGTGCGTAAGTTGGCACTTGCAGTTGGTCTAGTCGGTGCACTGGGAAGCAACGCGGCTCTGGCGCTTGGACTAGGTGAGATCAAGCTCAACTCGACCCTTAACCAGCCTCTCGATGCGGAAATCGGACTGCTGCAGACTCGCGGTTTGGAAGATACCGAAATTAGGGTTCGCCTCGCAGGTCCTGAAGAATTCGAACGCGCTGGTGTCGAGCGCTCTTACCTCCTTACTTCTTTAAGTTTTGAAGTGGACTACTCCGGTGGCAAGCCGGTTATCCGCATTTCCAGTCGCGACGCCATTCGCGAACCTTTTTTGAATTTCCTGGTTGAGACTCGCTGGCCCAGTGGCCGTCTACTGCGCGAATATACGCTGCTGATGGACCTGCCGGCGTTTTCCCCAACGGCTGCGCAACAACCCGTGCGCGCAGCTGAGCGTGAGCGGCAGCAAGTGCGTCGCACTACCCCAGTTCAGCAGCCCCAGCCTCGCACAACACCGGCCCCGGCTGCTCGTCAGGCACCGGCCGAACCAGCCCCAACTGAAAGGGCTGCCCCAGAAACTCGCGAGCCCGCTCGTCCGCAGCCACGTTATACGACTACAGACACCAACGAAAGCAATAGCCAGGTATATGGCCCGGTAAGCTCCTCCGATACATTGTGGGAAATCGCGCTGCAAAATCGCGCCAGTCGCGAGTTCTCTGTTCAGCAGACCATGCTGGCGATTCAAAGGCTGAATCCAGAAGCCTTTATTAATGACAATATCAACCTGTTGAAGAAAGGTGCCGTACTGCGCCTGCCTAACTCCGAGGATTTGCGCACTCTGACTATGACGGAGGCGATTTCTGAGGTGGCTCAACAGAATGACTCCTGGCGCCAGCGCTCCGAAGTGGAAGTGGCTACTGGCGCACCGCTGGATGCCCGTGCGGTTGAGGAGGAGTCCTATGTCAGCGAAACGGTTGAAGGGCGCGTTAGCCTGGCTGCACCGGGGGACAATGAGTCCGTTACTTCCGGTTCTGGAGTCGGTACTGATGACAGTGAGGCGCTGGAAGGCGATCTCACAGTAGCTGAGGAAGAGCTGGATAAGTCCAAGCTCGAAAACATTGAATTGCGTGAACGTATCGCCGAGCTCGACGAGCAGATCGATACCATGGATACGCTGATTGATGTTTCCAATGAGGAACTGGCTGCGGTGCAGGCCGCCGCGGAGCAGTCAGACGTGTTGCTCGACCCCACTGAGGCGGATGACGTTGAAGTAGAGTCTTTAGATGACAGTCTGACTGTTGAAGACAGCGAAGAGTTTGATGTTGCTGCTGATACGGAAGAAGAAACTGTTGAAGCCGAACCAGCTCCAGCAGAGGCGCGTAACCGTGTAGTTGAAGTTCAAACCAAGCCCAAGCCAACCTTTATGGAGCAGCTGGCCGATAACGGAATGCTGATTGGCTTGGGTGGTGCGGGTCTGCTGGCCGCTATATTTGGCCTGTTCACCTGGCGTCGCCGCAAGGCTGAACAAGAGGCGCAGCAGGAACTTGAACAGCAGATGGCTATGGAACAAGAGCCGCTGGATATTCCTGAGGATATTGCCGAACCCGATGAAACTCTCGCTGCAGTTGAGAGCATGGAGGCAGACGATACCTTCGATCTGGGCGATCTCGGCGATGTAGGCACTGATGACCCAATTTCTGAAGCGGAGATTCACCTGTCCCTGGGGCAGTATGAGGAAGCGGAAAGCAAGCTGCTGCTGGGCCTGGAAAAGGACCCGCAGGTAGTCGATGCGCGCCTGATGTTGATGGAGGTTTACGCCCACAACCAGGACGTTGAAAAGTTTGACGATCACTACCGCCAGCTGCTTAGCATCAGCGACGGTCCTGCTGCCGATCGCGCCGCCCGCCTGCGTGAATCCATTGCTGGTGCGCCGGATTTTGAAGCCCCAGCTATGGGGCTTTCCAATGAGTCCTTCGAAGCGGCGCAGCTCGACGATATCGGCGCGGCCCTGGACGATGACTTCACCAGCGCCGAGCCGGGACTGGTTGGTAGCGGTGACGCGCTGGAGCCGGATACCTCTCTCCTCGATGACCTGACTATGGATCTGTCATTGGATCAGGAAAGCTCTGATTCTGAGCAGGAGCTGTCCCTGGATCTGGAGTTGGATAGCAGCTTTGAAGAGCCGTTGCAGGCGAGCGCAGATCAAAGCGAGTCGCTGGATACCGAGTTCAATCTGGATGATTTGGACCTGGACAGTGCTCTAGACGGAGACAGCCAAGAAGTTACTGCTGAGGTATCGGAACCAGAAGTTGAAAGCGATTTAAATCTTGATGAACTTGATTTGGGTGAGTTGGACCTGGGTGATCTGGGCTCAAGTAATCAAGAGCCCGCTTTGATTGAAGACGATTTGGGGCTTGAGCTTTCTGATAACACAGAAGAGAGTGTCGATGCTCCAATAGAATTCGATACCTCTGATTTGGATCTGGATTCCCTCGACTTGGAGCCGGCGGCAGAAGAAAACTCTGAGGCCTCAGTTGAGGCCCAGCTGGAAGAAAAGGCAACTACCAGCGGTGGTTCCGTTCCGGGTTTGGATTTTGAGCTGGATCTTTCCATGATGGAGGAAGAGATTCAGCCCCAGAAAGAAGAAGAGATTTCGGTTGAGCTGGATACGGCCTTTGAATTGGATGATGCTCTGGAGCTGGATTCCGTTGACAGCGGTTTGAGCGAGGAGATCTCCCTGGCAGAAGGAGTCTCCTCTGCCCAGGAGTCTGCAGAAGAGTTATCCATGGATGACTTCTCTGATGGCGATCTGGAGATGATCGGCGGCGACTTGGATTCCGACCTGGATCTTGACGGTATCGACCTGGATGATATTGCTGCGGATCTCAACGCAACTGAGCAGCCCTCGGCAGAGGTAGCCGCGGCCAGCAGTGAGCCGGCAGCAGATTTATCCCTCGATGCTGACTTGGATACTCTCGATGCTGCAGGTATGGAGCTGGCCGGGGCTAGCGACCTGGACTTCAATGCGGATGCAATCGAAGAGGAGTTTTCCCTGGAGGATGAGCTGGCTCTCATCGATGAATCCACTGAGGGTGATTTGACTCTTGAGCCAGAACCCCTGGTTGAAGCTAAGCCTGAAGCGACAGAGCAGGTTGAGGCGATTGTCGAAAAGCCGTCAGATTCTGACTTTGGTGACCTCGACTTCAACCTGGAAAGCGACCTCAATTCAGAGTTGAGTTTGCTGGAAGGCGGCGATGAGATGGCGACCAAGTTGGAGTTGGCTCAAGCTTATATGGATATGGGTGACGAAGAGGGCGCTAAGGATATCCTCAAAGAGGTAGCCCAGGATGGTGGCGGTGAGCACAAAGACCGCGCCGAGGAAATGCTGGAGCGGATGGTGTAAGCTAGCAGCGTATTCCGTTTTTGAAAAAAACCTCG
This sequence comes from Microbulbifer maximicatervae (SeqCode), assembly GCF_052467225.1. Classification (NCBI taxonomy): domain Bacteria; kingdom Pseudomonadati; phylum Pseudomonadota; class Gammaproteobacteria; order Cellvibrionales; family Microbulbiferaceae; genus Microbulbifer; species Microbulbifer maximicatervae (SeqCode). The sequence continues at coordinate 2,137,878 of NZ_CP174303.1, forward strand.
CACTGGTTGCGAGGTTTTTTTATGTTTACCGGGAAGTTCCCGGCAGTGATTTTTACCCGGCGCAGTCGCAGCGGGGAGAGCAAGTGGTTTTGGTGATATGAGTCAGGTGACGCAGAGGGAATATATTTACAAGCCCAATGGGGAGGTCCCTGAAGGTGAGGGGCTGCCCGAAGGGCTGCGCCGCATAGCCCTGGGCGTTGAATACTGCGGAGCCAAACTGCACGGTTTCCAGAAGCAGAAGTCTGCATCGGAGACTGTCCAGGCTTATCTGGAGCGGGCTTTATCCACTATTGCAGCGGAGGATGTGACCTTGGTTTGTGCCGGGCGTACTGATGCGGGCGTTCATGCTACCAATCAGGTCATTCACTTTGATACCCGAGCGCAGCGCCCGGACCGCGCCTGGGTGCAGGGAGTTAATACCAAGTTGCCGGATTCAGTGCGGGTGCGCTGGGCTCGGGAAATGCCGGCGCAGTTCCATGCACGTTTTTCCGCTCACGCACGCAGTTATCGCTACCTGATCCACAGCGCACCGACCCGCTCGGCCCACAGCGCCGCTGAGGTAACCTGGACCCAGCACTCACTGGACTTGGAGGCGATGAGTGAGGGAGCCAGCTACTTGATTGGCCGCCACGACTTCACCAGCTACCGTGCCTCTCAGTGCCAGGCCAAGAGCCCGGTGCGCGAAATTACCCGCCTGGATATTGCTCCAGTGGGTCAGCTGGTTGCCTTGGAAATTAGTGCTAACGCATTCCTTCACCATATGGTGCGCAATATCACCGGGGTTTTGATGGCTGTGGGGCGAGGTGAGCGTCCACCAATTTGGGTAAAAGAGGTGCTGGATCAGCGGGACCGCTCCGCCGGAGGCGTGACTGCACCGCCGTTTGGCTTGTATCTCGTTGATGTGCGCTATCCGGATCATTTCCAGCTTCCCCAATGTGAGCCTGGGCCACTGCTGGTGCCACAGCCTTTGGGTGCTTTGCTTTCCAGTTAGACTGCTGAATTTTTCGAGGCTAAAGCAAATCTGGGAGAGGGCGTGCATTTCGCGCCTTCTGACTATCTGCTAGTATCCGTCGTTCCCTCTTTTGATCGGCCAGCCGGCTGAGTCCAGGTTACACGATGCAAGTAAAAATATGCGGCATCACTTGTATAGAAGATGCCCTGATGGCTGTAGATGCAGGTGCCGACGCGTTGGGCCTGGTATTTTATAAGCCGAGCCCGCGCTATATCGATCTTGATATGGCAGCTAAAGTTGCAGCGGCAGTTCCCCCATTTGTCACCCTGACGGGGTTATTTGTCGATGCGGCACAGAGTGAGGTGGACGCTGTACTGGAATCGGTGCCGCTTAACCTGTTGCAATTCCACGGCGATGAAAGTGCCCGTTTCTGCGAACAATTCCGGCGTCCCTATATCAAAGCGTTGCGGATGAAAGATGACCTCGATGTCAAAGCCGCAATGACTGAGCACCCCAAAGCCCGGGGTTTTCTATTGGATGCCTACAGGCCTGGTGTCCCTGGTGGTACCGGAGAGACCTTTGATTGGGACAGGGTTCCTCAAGATAGCAGTCGCCCGATCGTTCTTGCCGGTGGCTTGAATCCCGCGAATGTAACTGCAGCAGTAGAAGCTGCGCGCCCACAGGGGGTGGATGTGAGCGGAGGTGTAGAGCGTCAGCCGGGACGCAAGGATCGAGAAAAAGTTTTTGCGTTTGTCAGCGCGGCGAAGAGATAGATTTAGAGGCGGTACCGGAAGTGCCGCCCGCCGGCTTGGCCGGCGCGAGCCAGTAAATACCAGTAGATCGACGCATCTGCGCCAGTATTTTCTGGCGACGTTTGAATAGTTCAGGAAGAACTACGGCTAATAGTATTGAAGCGGCACAGGGAAGTGTCGCCCGCCGGCTTGGCCGGCGCGAGTCAGCAAATACCAGCAGATCGACGCATCTGCGCCAGTATTTTCTGGCGACGTTTGAATAGTTCAGGAAGAGCTAGGGCTAATAGTATTGAAGCGGCACAGGGAAGTGCCGCCCGCCGGCTTGGCCGGCGCGAGCCAGCAAATACCAGCAGATCGACGCATCTGCGCCAGTATTTTCTGGCGACGTTTGAATAGTTCAGGAAGAACTACGGCTAATAGTATTGAAGCGGCACAGGGAAGTGCCGCCCGCCGGCTTGGCCGGCGCGAGCCAGCAAATACCAGCAGATCGACGCATCTGCGCCAGTGTTTTCTGGCGACGTTTGAATAGTTCAGGAAGAACTATTCAAACAGTAGGTAAACAGAAAGAAAGTTTTAACCCCACGTGACCCACGGAGTATGAGTGTGAGTAAGCCAGGTGCTATCGATTTTTCCACCTTCCCGGATGCGAGCGGACATTTTGGTCCCTACGGCGGTCGCTTTGTATCGGAGACGCTGATCAGCGCATTGGATGAGCTTCAGGCAATGTACAGCCGCCTGAAAGATGATCCGGATTTTGTCGCTGCCTTTGATCACGATCTGGCGCACTACGTAGGCCGGCCATCGCCGCTGTATCTTGCTGAGCGACTGACTGAGCAGGCGGGCGGTGCGCGAATCTGGCTTAAGAGGGAAGACCTGAACCATACCGGTGCGCACAAGGTAAATAACACGGTGGGCCAGGCACTGCTGGCGAAACACAGCGGTAAAACCCGTGTTATTGCCGAAACCGGCGCTGGTCAACACGGTGTGGCTACGGCAACCGTGGCGGCGCGTCTCGGTTTGCAGTGTACGGTTTATATGGGTGCGGAAGACGTTAAGCGCCAGTCTCCCAACGTATACCGTATGAAACTGCTGGGGGCAGAAGTGGTGCCGGTGGAATCCGGTTCCAAGACCCTAAAGGACGCCATGAATGAAGCCATGCGCGATTGGGTAACCAATGTCGATAATACTTTCTACATTATCGGCACTGTGGCTGGTCCTCACCCTTATCCGCAATTGGTGCGCGACTTCAACTCTATTATCGGCCGTGAAGCCCGTCGCCAGAGTCTGGAGCGCTTTGGCCTGTTGCCCGATGCGCTGGTGGCCTGCGTCGGTGGTGGTTCCAATGCGATCGGCCTGTTCCACCCGTTCCTGAATGACGCTGAAGTGAAAATGTTTGGTGTCGAAGCCGGCGGTGAAGGCCTGGCTTCCGGTAAGCATGCTGCACCACTGAATGATGGTATTCCCGGTGTTCTGCACGGTAACCGCACCTACCTGATGGAAGATGATGACGGCCAGATTATCGAGACTCACTCGGTTTCTGCGGGGCTCGACTACCCGGGTGTTGGCCCTGAGCACTCTTGGCTGAAAGATATCGGCCGGGTGGAATATGTCACGGCCGATGATGATGAAGCCCTGGATGCCTTCCGCCGTCTCACTCGCACTGAGGGTATTTTGCCGGCATTGGAATCCAGCCATGCAGTCGCGTACGCGCTCAAGTTGGCGGCTTCCATGAGCCCTGAGCAGAATGTCCTGGTGAATCTCTCCGGCCGAGGCGATAAGGATATTTTCACCGTTGCCGCTATCGACGGTATCGAGGTGTAGCAATATCACCGCCCGCCTCTGAGGCGGGCAAAATGGGTGAGGATCAAATAATTGAGCTGGCTTTTTGCCAGGAGTAGCTCAGGGAATAAACTGTGACAGAACAAAATAGAATTGATCGCCGCTTTGCCAAGTTGCGCGATGAGGGCCGCAAGGCGCTGGTAACTTATATTGTCGCCGGCGATGGCGGCTTGGAAAATACTGTGCCGTTGATGCATCAGTTGGTGGCCAGCGGGGCCGATGTTATTGAACTGGGGGTGCCATTTTCCGACCCCATGGCAGAGGGCCCGGTAATTCAGAAAGGGCATGAGCGCGCACTGGCCAATGGGGCTTCGCTGCGCAAATGTTTGGCATTGGTGAAAGAATTTCGTCAGTCGGATAGTGACACCCCGGTAATCCTGATGGGCTATGCCAATCCGATTCAGCGTATGGGTGAACTGGAGTTTGCTGAAGCGGCGTCCACTGCGGGTGTCGATGGTGCCCTGACCGTAGATCTGCCAGCTGAAGAGTCCGGTTCCCTGAATGCCTTTTTGGCGGAGCGCAACCTGCGCAATATCTTCCTGCTGACGCCTACCACCACTGAAGAGCGTATTCGTGAAATTACCGATGTTGCCAGTGGCTTTGTTTACTATGTATCCCTGAAAGGGGTTACCGGAGCAGGCCACCTGGATTTGGATTCAGTGCGTGACAATCTGGACCATATTCGCCAGTTTACCGATCTGCCCTTGTGTGTTGGCTTCGGTATTAAAGATGGTACCTCGGCCCGCCAGGTCAGTGCCCATGGCGACGGTGCTGTAGTCGGTAGCGTGCTGGTGTCGGCAGTAGATGCGGCGGCAGACCTGGAAGCCGCTAAAACGGCGGTTGGAGCTATTGTCAGCGAGATGCGCGAAGCCCTGGATCGCTAAAAGCAGCTATAGGTCTAAGCACAAAGCTGGCCAGAAAGCCAAAAATAGCGGCTGATCTGGCCGGGTTTGTTGTTCAGCTTAGTGTTTTAATTCCTAGCCTGAAACCCACTGGTCGGTAAAATGTGCCGGCCCAAAGAAAGCCTCCGGATTTGGAAACGAGATGAGCTGGTTAGAAAAAATTGTCCCTGCGGTAATTCGCACAGAGCGTCGCACCGGCAGCAGCAAGGTCCCCGAGGGGGTTTGGAAGAAGTGCGTCAAATGCGATGCGATGCTTTACCGCCCGGAGCTGGAACGCAATCTGGATGTGTGCCCCAAGTGCGATCACCACTTTAGAATCGGCGCCCGTCGCCGCCTGGATATATTCCTCGACGAGGAAGGTCGTGAAGAGCTGGCCACCGATGTGCAGCCGGTTGATCGCCTGAAGTTTAAAGACGTTAAAAAATATAAAGACCGCTTGGTACAGGCACAAAAGTCCACTGGTGAGAAGGATGCCCTGATCGCCATGCAGGGCAGCCTGAATGGTGCCCCCCTGGTAGCGGTAGCATTTGAGTTCGCTTTCCACGGTGGCTCCATGGGCTATGTGGTCGGCGAGCGCTTTACCCGTGCCGCTCAGCGTGCCTTGGAGCAGCGTATCCCGCTGGTTTGTTTCTCTGCTACCGGTGGTGCCCGTATGCAGGAGGCCCTGATCTCCCTGATGCAGATGGCCAAAACCTCGGCGGTGCTGGAAAAAATGAAGATGGCCGGCGTGCCATATATCTCCATTATGACCGACCCGGTTTACGGTGGTGTTTCCGCATCCCTGGCCCTGCTGGGTGATATCAACGCGGCGGAGCCCGGAGCGCGCGCTGGTTTTGCCGGCCCGAATATTATCGAGCAGACCATTCGCCAGAAATTGCCGAAAGGTTTCCAGCGCAGTGAGTTCCTGCTGGAGCACGGCGCAATTGATATGATTATTCCTCGCAAGGAAATGCGCTCTACAGTGTCCCGCATATTGGGTAAACTGACCGGCAACTGATTTCCATTCCCTTGGGGTAATGCTGTGATCAGCTTAATTTCCGCTGATTGCAGCCCCCATCATCGATGTTTTCAACTATGCCTTCACTGCAAGATTGGCTCTCCCGCCTGGAGCAGCTGCACCCTTCCGAAATTGAATTAGGTCTTGAGCGCGTCGCGTCTGTGGCCGATGCACTGGGTATCCAGAAACCGGCACCGACAGTGATTACTGTGGCGGGCACCAATGGTAAGGGTTCCTGCGTGGCGACTATGGAGGCGCTGCTGTGTAAGGGGGGGCGCTCCGTAGGCGCTTACAGTTCCCCACACCTTCTGCGCTTTAACGAGAGGGTGCGTATCGGGGGTGAAGAGGTTGCCGATAAAGATCTCGTGCTGGCGTTTGAGGCTATCGAGGTTGCTCGCGGTGAGACCAGCCTGACCTATTTTGAATACACCACCCTGGCGGCGCTCTGGTTATTTCAAAGGGCAGGCGTCGAGTTTGCACTTCTGGAAGTTGGCCTGGGTGGGCGCCTGGATGCAGTCAACCTGGTGGATGCGGATCTCGCTATTATCACCAGTGTTGCCATTGATCACGAGGACTGGCTTGGCAGTGACCGGGAAATAATCGGCCGTGAAAAAGCCGGTATCCTGCGTGCTGGGGCGCCTTTTGTCTGTGCTGATAGCAATCCCACCCAATCTGTGCTGTCTGCGTCAGAAAAATTGTCCAGTTCCAGTTACTTTATAGGTCAGGATTTCTCTCTCAATTTGGGAGAGGGTAAAAAAGAACTTTACCGTTTTGGTGAGTTGGAACTTGCGATCCCCCCGATCAACTTGCCGCGCCCGAGTATCGCTGCTGGGATTACCGCGCTGGCTCTGCTCAATGTATTGCCCCGGGGTGAGATCGAATCTGCACTGGCTGAAATTGCCCTGCCCGGGCGCTGTCAGCAGGTTCAATGGCAGGGGCGCAACCTGCTGTTGGATGTGGGGCACAATCCGGCAGCGGCCGAACACTTGGCTAAATGGCTTGCAGATCACCCTGTAGATGGTGAGACCCATGCGCTGGTAGCGGCCATGGCCGATAAGGATTTGGCGGGACTCTTCGCGCCTTTGCGGGATGTGGTGGATGCCTGGCACCCCGCAGAGTTACCGGGTAATAGCCGCGCTGCGAGCGGAGAGACCTTGCTGGAAGGTCTGGCCGCAGCAGGTGTTGAGGCAACGAACGCCGATAGCCGCTGTCCAAGCGTCGCCGATGGTTTACAACAGCTGCTGCCGACCATTGGTCCACAAGACAGGTTGCTTGTATTTGGTTCCTTCTTTACTGTGGCTGAGGTTCTGCAGCAGATGCGAGACGAAGGTAATGGAGAATTGCGAGGGTAAACCCTCCCGCCGAGGGCGATTGAACGACGGATTTAAGCAGCGCATTGTCGGTGCGCTGGTTTTGGCTGCGCTTGCCGTTATTTTCTTGCCCAGCCTGTTGGACCGGGAGGCCGCAGGCAATATCAGTGAAACCAGCCAGATTCCGGCGGAGCCGGATATACGCCCTATTGAAATTGCCGAGCCGCAACCGGTAGCGGATGCTGTGCCTGCACCGGCGCCGGGTGAGGCTTTCCAGCCGGACCTGCCAGAGAATTTCTCCAACCCGAAGGCTCCAGTAGCTGATGAGGGAGAGGAACGGTCAGAGATCGCCAAGAGTGGTGAGCCGGAGGAAAAACTGGCTGCGCCGAAGAAGGGAGCCTCGCCGCTTGTGGATGCCTATGGCCTGCCTGTGGCCTGGGTGGTTCAAGTGGCTTCCTACCGGGATGAGTCCAATGCGGACAAGCTGCGTTTGCGCCTGATGAACGAGGGCTACAGTGCCTATACTCGGGCAGTGGATACAGACAAGGGTCGCCTGGTGAGGGTCTTTGTTGGGCCAAAGGTCAACAAGGCCGATGCCCATCAGCTGAAAAAAGAACTGGATACCCTTCTGAAAGCCCAGACCCTCGTGCTTCAGTTCAAGGCCTGATCTGGCCTTTGACTTCAGGTTGCCACCATTTCAGCCCGAGGCGGACGGTGGCAACTCGCTGGCAGACTTCCACTTTGCACTTTTATTCGCAATTAACCGATTGCCACTGCGCCAAACGTCCAGGGAAAGCGGTACTACAAGTAATAAATTCCAATCGGTTGGCCTACGGCTTCACGCGCTTAGTCCCTTCAGTTAGAATGCGCGCTCTTCGCGGCAGCAGCCGCCACGCAGGTAGGATTGAATGAATTGGGCTGACTGGATCATTCTGGCTATTGTGGGTATCTCCACGCTTATCGGCCTTAGTCGAGGTTTCATCAAGGAAACCTTGTCTCTGCTTACCTGGATTGCCGCTTTTATCGTCGCCATGATGTTTCGCGACCAGCTGGCGCCAATGCTATCCAACCTCGTCGACACCCCCTCTCTCCAAATGATTGCAGCTTTTGGCATCCTGTTTATCGGCACCTTACTCGCTGGCGCCGGTCTCAACATGGTGCTTTCTGCCTTTGTTGAGGCAACTGGGCTATCCGGTACAGATAGAGTGCTGGGAATGGCGTTTGGCTTGGTGCGTGGAGCCATTGTCGTGATGGCGCTGTTGATCCTGGCCCCGGCATTGGTGCCGGTGGAACAGGACAGCTGGTGGAGTCAGTCTGTTCTGATTCCCCATTTCCTCGAGTTTGAGGATAGTGCGCGGGAGCTGGCGGGCTCCGTTAAGGAATTCTTCGTAAAGTTGTTTTAAATAGAGCGCCAAAAGCGCTCTTCTCGAGTCAATAGGGTCAAATATATGTGTGGTATCGTCGGTATCGTCGGTAAGAGTGACGTCAATCTGCAGCTCTATGATGGGCTCACTCTGCTACAGCACAGGGGACAGGATGCCGCCGGTATCGTTACCTGTGACGATGATCGCCTGAACCAGCAGAAAGCCAATGGTCTGGTTCGCGACGTATTCCGCGCGCGCCACATGGAGCGTCTGAAAGGCAATTTTGGTATTGGTCACGTCCGCTACCCCACTGCCGGTAGCTCCGGCCCGGCGCTGGCTCAGCCGTTCTACGTGAACTCTCCCTACGGCATAGCCATGGCTCACAACGGCAACCTCACCAATGTGCACGAGGTGGTCGATGAGATCTTCCAGCAGGATCTGCGCCATATCAATACAGATTCTGACTCGGAAGTGTTGCTAAATGTGTTCGCTCACGAGCTGCACAAGTTGCACAAGCTGCAGCCGAAAGCCGAAGATATCTTCAGTGCGATGCGCTCTGTACACAAGCGCGTGCGCGGCGCCTACGCTTGCGTTGCCCTGATTGTCGGTTACGGTATTGTTGCTTTCCGCGATCCCAACGGAATTCGCCCACTGGTTTACGGCAAGCGTGAAACCGAGAAGGGCACCGAATATATGGTGGCTTCCGAGTCCGTGGCTCTGGACGTACTGGGTTACACCCTGGTGCGCGATGTCGCTCCTGGCGAAGCGCTCTATATCGAGCTGGATGGCACTGTGCACTCCGAGCAGTGTTCAGATAACCCGTCTTTGACTCCCTGTATTTTTGAGCATGTGTACTTTGCCCGTCCTGACTCCATTATGGATGGCGTATCGGTACACAAGGCGCGTTTGCGTCAGGGGGAGCATCTGGCGGACAAAATTCTCAGCATGCGCCCGGATCACGATATCGACGTGGTTATCCCGATCCCGGATTCTGCCCGCACGGCAGGTCAGACGGTAGCCCACCGCTTGGGGGTGAAATTCCGTGAAGGTATGGTGAAGAACCGCTATATCGGCCGGACCTTCATCATGCCCGGTCAAAAGCAGCGCAAGAAGTCGGTTCGACAGAAGCTCAATGCCATCGAACTGGAATTCCGTGGCAAAAATGTGTTGCTGGTAGATGACTCCATTGTGCGCGGTACTACCTGTAAGCAGATTATCCAGATGGCCCGCGATGCCGGTGCTGCCAAAGTGTACTTCGCCAGTGCTGCCCCTGCGGTAAAATACCCGAATGTCTACGGTATCGATATGCCCTCCGCCACTGAGCTTGTGGCTCACGGTCGCACCACCGAGGAAATCTGTGAGGAGATTGGCGCAGACTGGTTGATCTACCAGGAGCTGGAAGATCTGGTAGTCAGCTCCAGTGGTGGCAAGCAAAAAATTGATCGCTTTGATTGCTCTGTATTCGATGGCAATTACATCACCGGTGATGTGGACGAGGAATACTTGAACGATCTGCACGCTCAGCGCAATGATACGGCCAAGCGTAAAAAGGCCGACGCCAACGCTTTGTAATTCGCCCTTGGGGGAATATCTAAATATCCTTCACCTGATTGGCGGGCGGCAAAAAACCGTTTTTGTAGCCTGCCAATAGTAAAAAAGCGTAAGCGTCCTTTTCTCGCGGCAGAAGAGGGCGCCAGTTAAGATCGTTTCGGTTAAGATGACTGCTTCCAAAAATACTGACCAGGAAGCGGTATATGTTTGAAGACGACGGTTACGCTCTGGAAACCCTGGCGGTGCGCGCCGGCCAAGTTCGCTCACCGGAAGGGGAGCACTCCGAGGCACTTTACCTCACCTCCAGTTATGTTTTCCCCTCCGCTGCGGAGGCTGCTGCGCGCTTTTCTGGTGAAAGCTCCGGCAACGTCTACTCCCGCTATACCAATCCCACCGTGCGTACTTTTGAAGAGCGCATCGCTGCTCTCGAAGGCGGTGAGGCTGCAGTAGCCACCGCTAGCGGCATGGCAGCCATTCTCAGTATTTGTATGGCGTTACTGAAAAGTGGCGATCACGTTATCTGTTCCCGCAGTGTCTTCGGCACCACCACGGCTTTATTTGGCCGCTATATGGAAAAGTTCGGCGTGCGGGTGAGCTATGTCGATTTGACCGATATGGATGCCTGGAAGCAGGCCGTAGATGGTTCCACCAAGCTGCTGTTTATGGAGACGCCTTCCAACCCTCTGTGTGAAGTGGCCGATATCCGCGCGTTGGCACAGGTCGCCCACAGCGCTGGCGCCATGCTGGTGGTCGACAACTGTTTTTGTACCCCGGCACTGCAGCGACCTCTATCCATGGGTGCCGATATTGTGGTGCACTCCGCAACCAAATTCCTCGACGGCCAGGGCCGGGCCCTGGGCGGTGTTGCTGTTGGTCGCAAGGAAGTAATGGATGAGTTGGTGGTTTTCCTGCGCACTGCAGGACCGAGTATGAGCCCGTTTAATGCCTGGGTATTCCTCAAAGGCCTGGAAACTTTAAAGCTGCGTATGCAGGCGCATTGCACCAATGCACTCGACTTGGCTTGGTGGCTCGATGAGCAGGAGATGGTTGAGAAGGTGAATTACACCGGCTTGCCTAAACACCCCCAACACCGCCTAGCGCGGGAACAGCAAGACGCTTTTGGCGCAGTGCTGAGTTTTACTGTGCGCGGTGGTCGCGAAGCTGCCTGGAAAGTGATCGACAATTGTAAAATCCTCTCCTGCACCGCCAACTTGGGGGATGCAAAAACCACTATTGTGCACCCTGCCACGACAACCCATGGCCGCCTTAGTGATGAAGATAAGGCTCGCGCCGGAATTACCGAAAATTTGATTCGTGTTTCGGTAGGGCTGGAAAATGTTGAGGACCTCAAGCGCGACCTGATGCGTGGATTATCCCAGTTATAAGCGCGCCCAGCTACCTATGATTATTAGCGGACAGTGAAATACTGTTCGCTGCTTCCGGTAGCGTTTGCATTTTGTTGCGCCCCTGCCGGTGTGTAGAAATAGCCCCCTTGAGAAAAATTGAGCAGTAATGGATTTGCCGTGCAAAAAATAGTTTCCGCCATAGTGTCTGATATCGGCAGTGTTTTATTGGGTAAAGAGCGCCAGGTGAAGTTGGCGTTGGCCTGTTTGTTATCAAAAGGCCACCTGTTGATCGAAGACCTACCGGGCATGGGTAAGACCACCCTGGCCCATGCACTCGCACAGGTGCTGGGGCTAACGTATAAGCGGGTGCAGTTCACCAGTGATATGTTGCCGGCGGATATTCTCGGTGTTTCGATATTTGATCGGGAGTCCAGCCAATTTCACTTTCACGAGGGACCTGTGTTTAGCCAGGTGTTATTGGCGGATGAGATTAATCGCTCATCGCCAAAAACCCAGAGTGCGCTGTTAGAAGCCATGGAAGAGCGCCAGGTGAGTGTCGATGGCGAGACCCGCACACTGCCCCAGCCATTTTTTGTGATTGCCACGCAAAACCCGATGCAACAATCGGGCACCTTTGCATTGCCGGAATCCCAGTTGGATCGCTTTCTAATGCGTATTAGTCTCGGCTATCCCACCCGGGAGGCGGAACGAGCTTTGTATTTGGGGGCCGATCCGAGGCAGCAGCTGGCAAAGTTAAAGCCCAGAATCGATATCGCCACACTCGGAAAAATGCAAAACCTGGTTACGCAGGTGAAAACTTCTGACAGTCTGTTGGATTACCTTGAGCGACTGGTTTTGCAAACCCGCCAGAGCCCGGATTGCGCAGTGGGTTTATCACCCCGAGGCGCTTTGGCCCTTTTGCGCGCAGCCAAAGCCTGGGCGTTGATTCACAATCGTGGCCATGTTTTGCCTGAGGATATCCAGGCTGTGTTGCCGGCGGTGGCAGGACATCGATTACAGAGCGATGGCAGCAACGGCGAGCAGTTGGTTGAGCGTCTGATGCGCCAAGTGGATGTGATTGCGGCCTGAGTCGATGAGTGTAAGTCACCCCCAACGTCGGAACCCTTCCCACAATCCGATACACCTGCTGGTGGAATATTGGCGCAACCTTATGCAGCGCTGGCTTAGTCGCCGGGCACCGCGGGCCCGAGCGATTACCTTGAACCACAGCCGATTATTTATCCTGCCCACGCGCGCAGGCTTAGGTTTCCTAATAGTGGTGGCATTATTGTGGTTGCTGGGCACCAATTATGAAAACAATCTGGTTTTCGCTCTGACATTTTTGTTGGTCAGCATTTTAGCGGTGCTACCACTACACACCTTTGCCAATTTAAGTGGCGTGCACTTGCGCCTTGTGGATACCCGAGCAGCTTTTGCTGGTGATTTTGCCGAGGCGGAAATTAATGTCAGTTGTGAGGGCAAGCGGGATCGGGAATGGCTCGAGCTGAGTTGGCCACCGGAGCAGGGCAGTCGCGTGGATTTGTGCGAGCAGAAAAGTGCGGATATTTGTATCTCTATGCCGGTAGTAAAACGTGGGCGAGTGCAGGCACCTCGGTTGAGGGTTGAAAGTCGTTTCCCTCTCGGGTTATTTCGCTGCTGGAGCCGCATTGACCTGGATGTTGAATTTTTGGTTTACCCCCGTCCAATTTCTGCGGGCCCTTTACCGCTAGGAGAGACTGTTGCCGAGGGGGAGTTTGGTGAGGTGAAGCGGGGGGGGGATGATTTTGCAGCGCTAAAACCCTATCAAGCGGGTGACTCGTTACGCCATGTAGCTTGGAAGCAATACGCGGCCGGACGCGATCTTTACAGCAAGGACTATGAGCGCAAAACTGACACGCGCTTGTGGCTAGACTGGGGTTTACTCGATGGTAGGGATATAGAGATGCGCCTGAGCAATCTCTGTGACTGGACCCTACAAGCGGAAAAGCAAGGCATTGCATACGGTTTGTGCCTGCCTGGTATTTCAATAGAGCCTTCGCTCGGTCCTGAGCATCAGCAGCAGGTCTTGCAGGCATTGGCCCTGTACCCAGGGCGAGGCCAGTGATGATTGCGAATAAGGATTTATTGCCCAGGGAAAGTTTGCTGTGGATTTTTGCTGCCCAGTTTGTCGCCCTATTGCCGCAATTCACAATGTTGCCACTGTGGGTGGCTTTTGCCTGGGCCTTTGCGGTTTATTGGCGCCTGGAAGTTTTTCGCGGGCGCAGGGATTTACCCGGCCGCGCTCTTAAACTGACAGTGATTCTATTGACGGTGGCGGGACTGGCTCTGTCCTATCGGCGCTTGTTTGCTTTGGAGCCGATGATTGCACTCTTGGCGCTGTCATTCACCCTGAAAAATCTCGAACTGGTCAGCCGCAGGGATGCCTTTGTCAGTCTGCTGCTGGCCTACTTCGTAGCCGCCACTCTGTTTGTGCAAGAGCAGACCATTCCCTATGCACTTTACGGTTTACTGAGTGTGTTGGTAATTACTGCAGCCCTGGCGGCGCAGCTGGGACACTTTAGTGCGCGCCCGCGCCGGGCTCTGGGGTTATCCCTGCGGTTGGTGGCACAGGCCACGCCGTTAATGGTGTTGTTGTTTTTGGTTATGCCTAGGCTGGGGCCCCTTTGGTCTGTGCCGCAGAATACCTCCGCTGGGCGTACCGGTGTCAGTGATTCGATGGCCCCGGGAGACTTTACTGAGCTTTCCAAATCCAGCAAGCCGACCTTGCGTATCTCCTTTGATGGACCAGTGCCCCCGCCAGAGCAGCGCTACTGGAGGGGCTTGGTGTACTCGGAATTTGATGGGCGTACCTGGCGCCAGGGCTATGGTGTTGACCCTCGAAATGGCGGGCGAGTGTATTGGAGAAGTGGTGAGCAGGTGCTTCCGCAAGTGGGTCCCCGTTATCGCTACCAGGTTATCCAGGAAGCGAGCCGCAGCCCTTGGCTATTCGCTATGGCAAAACCGGCTTCAGAGAGCGCGGGTGTGGGAGAGACAACGGATGATCGCCTGGTAAAACGGACCCCGGTTTTCAACCGCTTTTCTTACCAGGTAAGTTCCTGGCCGAGAGAAACCCTGTCACTCAGTGCTACTCTCAGCAATGCGGAGCGGCGCAGGAATTTGCAACTTCCCAGTTACGGCAATAGCCGTACTCGTCAGTGGATGGCTTCCCTACGGGACCAGGGGCTCAGTGCTGAGGCGGTTTCCTCCCAGCTGCTGTCGCACTTCCACAGTGCTTTCACTTATACCCTGAAGCCTCCAGCACTGGGCGGCGATACTATTGATGAGTTTCTTTTCGATAGCCAGCAGGGCTTCTGCGAGCACTTTGCCGGTAGTTATGTGTTTGCCATGCGTGCAGCGGGGATACCGGCGCGAGTAGTGGCTGGTTACCAGGGCGGTGAGTGGGTCAGTGGAGAAGAGTACTTATTGGTGCGCGAGTACGACGCCCATGCCTGGGCTGAAATTTGGCTCGACGGTCAAGGCTGGCAACGTGTAGACCCCACAGCGGCAGTAGCTCCGGAGCGGGTGCGCGACGGTCTGGAGAGTGCGGCGGGTGAAGAGTTTATGCAGGACTCCCTATTTCCTTTACACCGTATCGGCATTCTTAGCCAGTTGCGCTTACAGTGGGATATGATCAACTACCGTTGGTATCAAACCGTAGTGAGCTTCGATGCCGATCGACAGCAGAATTTGTTACAGCGGCTATTTGGTGATCTGTCTCCAATGCGTATCGCCCTATTACTGGGGGCGCCGATTCTTGTGCTTTTGTTGGGTATCAGTTTATGGGCGGCCCGCTCCGCAGGAGGATCCAAGTTGGCGCCTGCAGAGAAGCTCTACCAGCGCTTTTGCCGGCGCATGGCCCGCAATGGGGTCCAGCGGCATTCCGGTGAGACTGCAGGATCCTATGCCCGCCGGATTGCCGAGGAAAAACCGGAGATGTCTGGTTATGCCGCAGCAGTGACAGAGGCTTTTGAGTCTGCCGCCTATGGTGGTGACGGCTCTGGGCTGAGAACACTTCGGAAGCTATCAAGCTGGTATTTCTGGTTGCGGCACTCGGAAAATATGACGCCGCACAAGCGTGAGTTGGCAGGTTATTAATCATTGAGTTATTTCGTATCTAGAATGCCAACCCAATTGCAAAGGTTTCTGTTGGGCTATAGCGGCACCTCCCTGGCAACCGGGTTGCAGGTGATATTGCTGCCCTGGATTGCGCTGACGATCGTGGATCTTCCGGCCCTGCAATTGGGGTGGATTCAGGCATCAGTATTGCTGCCAAACCTGGTATTCCTGTTGTTTGGCGGTGCTTTGGCAGATAGGCGAGACCCGGCTCTGGTGTCGGCTCTGGCCTGTTTGGGCCTGGCGCTTTGTCATACCGCATTGTTGTTGTATTTCACCTTCCATGTCCTGAATTTATCCACCTTGATGGTTTACGGAATTTGCCTGGGGGTGTGCAGCGCTTTTTTACAGCCGGCACGGGATAACCTGGTGCAGCGCAGTGCCCGCAACCGCAAGGGGCAGGCCACTGAGCAAGGCGTGCAAAAAACCGTAACCTGGATGATGTTGGCGCAGTACGGCGGCCAGGCAGTGGGAATGTTGCTAGCGAGTCGATTTGACCAGTGGGGCTTGCAGCACTTGCTGGGTGTACAGATTGCCGTTGTGCTAGTGGCTTCATTATTGCTTTTCTCCTTGTGTCAGCCTCAAGAGCGTCAGAAGGCACCAGAGAAGCGACCCCACACCCTGATTCTGGATGGTCTCAGTCAGGCATGGAAACACCCGGTATTGCGGGAGCTGACAGCATTGATGGCATTCAATGGCTTTGTGCATATTGGGGTTTTCCTGGTGGTCTTACCGCTGCTGGCGGAGGACTACGGCCGCGGTGCCGGTTACTACGCGACCCTGCAGCTGGCATTTATAGCGGGCACGGTGATCGCGACGGTGACCATGTTGAGACGGGGCCAGGGACAGGAGCCTGGGCGGGGAATTTTGATGTGCTTGCTTTACAGCGCTGCACTCTTGATTGCTATCAGCCTGGGGCCCACCAAGTTTGGGCTGATCCTGCTGTGCCTGTGCTGGGGGGCGGTTGCGGCAGCCTCCGCAGGGTTGGGGCGAGGAATTGTACAGTTGCTGGCGCCGGCAGAATATCGCAGTCGCATTATCTCTATTTACCAGTTTGCCCTGTTTGGTTCTGCGGCTCTGGGTGCCCTGGCAGCGGGTGTTTTGAGCGAGGTTGCAGCGCCTCTGACGACACTATTGTGGGCGGGAATCCTGAGTTTATTGGCGTTCGCACTGGTTGCCCTGAGTGGGGCTTTACGGCAGGTTAAAATTTCCGATAGCGAGGTTTAGGGAGCCTCTGAATAGCTCCGTGATACCTCTGGCATGCAGAGCGGTTCACAATCAAGGCGCGGCTTTGCAGGAATGTCTAGACCTTTCAAGAAGTCGCAACGCGGAGTGTGAATCGCTCTGCAAGCCCCGAAGGGCGGGCCTTGAAGGCCACAGCTGCTGCGTTGCAGCTCTTGCAAAGGGCTACGGCCATTCGCGGCGAGCTGCGCCTAACATCTGCAGCCTTCAAGGCCCGCAGAGGCATTACGGAGTTATTCAGGCGCTCCTTAGGGATCCCGTAACGACCAAATCCGGATGAGCCACCATATATTTAACAGGGAACTGCGGATATGGAGGTGGGGTTTGGTATCAGTAAAAAGTGCCAAATGGTCACAGAGAGTCACGGCAAACAGCCATGCGCTGGACCTTGAAGCCGGTGTATTTAGCCTGGATGATCCAAAAGCGATAGCCAAATCCCTGAAGAGTGCAGCTGAGGCCAGTCAGCAGCGCAAATCAGAGCCTTTCCGTTCAGCCATGTCTATGCTCACTTTTTATATCAATCGGGCGGGTCATCATTTGCCTGCGCGCAGGCGCAGAATCCTGGAGGCCGCGAAAAATGAATTGCGTGAGCTTTATGGGCGTCCGCGCCGGCATTGAGCCGGCGCAGGGTAGAGGCGATGAAGTCTTTTAGGGGGCTAGGCAGGGCAGGCAGCGCACGTAGAGTCCGCGCGGGTCGCGGAAGCTCTGCAGTTCGCCGATTGGTGCCAAAACCGGTTGTAAGCTGTTTAACCAGGCGCCGAGTGGCAGGTTTGCCTCAAGGCTGGCGGCGATACGTGCATCCACATTATCGCTCAGGGCACGCAGGAATCTTTCGCCGGGAGTCAGCTCGCGCTGGATCTCTATTACATCGTATGCTTCGATCTCAGCAAGCTGTGCGGCGTCGGCAATGGCGTCGTTGAGATTGCCCAGATCGTCTACCAGCCCCAGGTTTTTAGCCGCGCGCCCGGTCCAGACCTGGCCCTGGGCAATTTTGTGCACTTCCTTGGGAGTGCTGCCACGGGACTCGGCCACAATTCTCAGGAACCTGGCGTAGGTATTATCCACTCCCTGTTGCAGGATACTGGCGGCTGCCTCGGGTAGGGCACGATCCAACCGCATGCTGCCGGCCAGGTCTGAAGTGCCCACACCATCGGTATAAATACCCAGTGCCTCAAGGGAATCCTCAAAGGTCGGGAAGGCACCAAATACGCCAATGGAGCCTGTCAGGGTTGCGGGAGAGGCCCAGATTCGATCGCCGCCGGTAGCAATCCAGTAGCCACCAGATGCGGCCAGACTGCCCATGGAGATAACGACAGGGATATCGGCTTCGCGGGTAGCGAGTAACTCCTGTCGAATTGCTTCTGACGCGAAGGCGGAGCCGCCGCCACTGTCAATGCGCAGAACCAGTGCATCAACTTCTTTTTTGCGCGCCTGTGCGATTAGTTCTCCCAGGCTTTCGCTGCCGATCCTGCCGGCGGGAGCGCGGCCATCGACAATAGAACCGCTTGCCGTGATTAAGGCAATCTTATTGGGTTCTTTCTTGGCGGCGACTTCGCTGAGCTTTTGGCTGCGTAAATAGGTGAGGGCATCGATGGCCTTATAACTGCGTTCATCGTTCTCATCTTCACCAATGGTTTTGCGTAGCTCTTGAACAGCCAAGTTGCGGTTGGCGAGTTGGTCGACCAGTTTATTGGCCAGAGCAGTACGTGCCCAGTCGCCCTCATGCTGCTGCAGTTTCTGGGGTAGCTCGTCGATAAATAGATCGATGCTTTCAGTTGGCAGGTTGCGAAGGCCGGTCACCTGTTCGGTGTATTCACTCCAGAGTTCATGCAGCCAGCGCTGGTTATTCTCGCGGGAAGCCGGAGACATGTCGTCGCGAGTATAGGGTTCGATAAAATCCTTGTAGTCGCCAACGCGGAACACATGGAAATTAACTTTGAGCTTTTCAAGGGCACTTTTATAGTAATTCCGATAGACGCCAAAGCCGGTGAGCATCACGGAACCCATTGGATTCAGGTACACCTTGTCGGCGTGGCTGGCGAGGAAATATTGCGCCTGGGTGTAGTTATCACCCACCGCATAAATGGGCTTGTCGGCTGCCTTGAAGCGCTGCAGGGCTGCGCCAATCTCGTCGAGCTTGCTGAGACTGCCGCCGACCATATTGTCGAGCTCCAGCACCAGTGCGGAAATGCGTTTGTCCTGTGCGGCTTTGTCGATAGAGTCGACAAGATCCTTAACCCTGATTTCCGCTGGCCCCTGGGAGCCACCGAAGAAAATCGGTAATCCGCTGGGCTGGCTGAGCTCATCTACCAGAAATCCACTCGGAGCCACGCGCAGGGCTGCACCTTGTGGGACTACCAGCTGTTCGTCTTTGCCAAAAATTGCGATACCCAGGAATACCAGTATTAACAGGAACACCAGGTTGGTAAACACTCGCCTCAGCCAGGTAATTGAGCCGCCAATGGCACCAAAAAAGCTGCGGAACAGTCCTTTCTCATTGGATGAATCAGTCAAACCTCAAAACTCCTTAGTGCGCTGAGGGGCAAGCGTTGTCTATTTATCAGTTACAAAATCATTAGCAATGTGAGTAGTGCCGGTGGCTATTGCATGCGATGCCAGCGGCTGCTCATCATTGATGAAAAGAATAGGATAAGGCTAAGGACTACCAGTACGCCATCCTGCCAGCCGCGTGTAGGCATCGTTACACCGACAATACTGGCAGTGATATACAGCAAAAGAATAAAACAGAGCCACAGATAGCTGCGATAGTGCTGCTTTAGTAACCCAGGTAGTACCAACAGCAGTGGTATGGTCTGCAAGCACCACAGGAACAATGAGCCGCCTTCGAGGAATAGATTCCAGACGACAAACAGCACTAGCATGCCGATATAACAAATCCAGTTAATTCGCAGCGCTATCTTGAGCTTGCGCTGTACAGAATCGTTCACACTTTATCCTCTAGTTGTCGCCGTTATGTGCATTATCCAGCGTCTGTGCCAGGCTGCCGATTCGCTTGCCCAGTGCCCGGCACAGGGTTACTTCGTCATCGGAAAGCGATGTGGCGTGTTCACCGGACCAGTGTGAGGCACCATAGGGTGTGCCGCCAGTGCGGGTGCGCATTAAGGCGGCTTCGGAGTATGGGATGCCGGCGATTAACATGCCGTGGTGCAGCAGGGGCAGCATCATGGATACCAGCGTAGTTTCCTGACCACCGTGAAGACTGCCAGTGGCGGTAAATACCGCAGCCGGCTTACCGGTAAGGCTGCCATCGAGCCAAATATCACTGGTTTGGTCAAGGAAATAGCGCAGCGGAGAGGCCATGTTGCCAAAGCGGGTGGGGCTGCCCATCAGTAAACCGGAGCAATTGCGCAGGTCCTCGATTGTACAGTAGGGGGCACCTTCGGTGGGTACCGGCGGCTCGCTGGCTTCAGTGTCTGGGGATACGCCGGGTACGGTGCGCAGGCGAGCGGTGATCCCGCTGGCCTCTACGCCGCGAGCCAGCTCGGTGGCCATGCGCGCCGTAGCACCGGTGCGGCTGTAGTAGAGGATGAGGACATAGCCTTCGTTGTCCCGATCCATCAGATCAGCCCCAGTACATTTTCAGGGGGCCGTCCTATCACTGCTTTGTCGCCTTTTATAACGATCGGGCGTTGGATCAAAATAGGGTTTTGAGCCATTGCGTCAATTAACTGGGATTCGGCCAGATCTTTGTCTTTCAGGTTTAACTGCTTGTAGGGTTCTTCACCAGTGCGCAACAACTGTCGTGCATCAATATCCAGTTTGTGCAGCAACTGCTGAATATCCTCGGCAGAAGGTGGGGTTTGTAGATAGAGAACCACCACCGGTTCAATACCGTTATCCTGCAATAACTGTAGGGTTTGGCGGGATTTTGAGCAGCGGGGGTTGTGGTAAATCGTCCACATTGTGGCGGCATCCTGTTACTGTTTGGCGTATTCTAACCGAAGAATGTTGCGGAGTTCTAAGGCGCTTCTGAATAATTCCCCCAACGTCCTGCGGGGTTTTCGGGAGCTCCTTGGCTATTTGGGGCAGTAATACTGCGGCCTGGGCGAGATGTCCAGGCATAGAGAGATCACAATGAGAAGCACCGTAAAGGATTGGGGAAACCACTGGCTGCGCTTTGCGACGTCACTGTGGAAACTGTTTGATGAAAAGGATTGTCGGCAACGCGCGGCTGCTCTCACTTACCTGACACTGTTTGGCATAGTTCCCCTAGTGACAGTCAGCTACGCCATGTTGTCACTGTTTCCCGACTTTGCCGGCTTGCAGAGTAGGTTACAGGATCAACTGTTCACCCACTTTTTGCCTCAGAGTGGGCGCGAGATCCAAAAATATATCAGCAGTTTTTCCGAACAGGCACAGCGTTTGACTGGCGTTGGTATCGCGATGCTGATTATTACTGCGGGTTTGACCCTTCGTGGTATCGAGGGGACCTTTAACTCTATCTGGGACGTCCAAAAAGGCCGCAGCGGCGTTTCGAGTTTTCTTTTGTACTGGGCGATATTGAGTCTCGGTCCAATCCTATTAGGGGCGGGACTGGCGACAAGTACTTTTGTCTTTTCTCAAAAATTTTTCTTGGGTGGAGCTGATTCCTTTGAAGTAACTTCGTTGTTATTCAGGATTCTGCCGTTTGTTTTCAGCTCCATAGTTTTTACCCTATTGTTCATAGCTGTGCCCAATTGCTATGTCCCGTTGCGCCACGGAATAGAGGGGGGGATCATAATCTCGATTGTTTTCGAGGTTATGAAGTACTTATTCGGCTTGTTGGTAGCGCGGAGTTCGGTCCAGGCAATCTACGGAGCATTCGCTGTTGTTCCCCTGTTCCTGCTTTGGATTTATCTGATGTGGATACTGGTATTGGCCGGCTGTGTGTTGGTGCGCACACTATCGGTTTATCAAGCTGCGACCCAGGAGCGGGAGCATTCTGACCTGGTTGCCCTCCTTATTGTTCTCTGGCAGATGTATAAGAAATGCGCGAAGGGGAGGCCTCTGAAGGAGCGAGATATTTCCCGTATGGGAATCAAGTTTGTTCAGTGGCGAAGGTTGCGGAATATCCTTCAGGCTAATCGTATGGTGACCCAGACTGATCGCAATGATTATGTTTTGCTAAGGGATCTGAATACGGTGTCCCTGGTTGAATTGGCAGGCTGGCTGAGTTCGGATTGGATGCCCAGTGGAATTCCTGCGAGTCTGGATGGATTGCCCTGGTATGGAGAGGTAGAGCAACGCTTTGCCAATGCCAGAGAGTCAACCCGAGAGCAATTAGGTATTACTGTTGGGGAGTTGTTCCTGGAGGCCGAGCAGAAGGAAGCTGAAGATAAGCCCCTTGAGCTGGGCCACGATGGCGGGACTGATGATAAGCAAACAAACTCTGAAACCGGGGGAGAAAGTGGGCCTGATGAAAATAGTCAAAGTGAAGATGACAAGAGCAGCAGCGGTCACCTTTCTTTTGTTGGTATGCGGAATAAGCGCCTGCGCTAAAGACGATAAATCGCTTCTAGCCATTGATGGGGAAGAGTTGGATGTATCAGGTAAGGTTTTGCTGGTTAACTATTGGGCAGAGTGGTGTAAGCCCTGTCGAGAGGAGATCCCGGTCCTTAACCAACTGGCCGACGGTAACAACAATGTCGTTGTTGTTGGGGTGAACTTCGACAATTTACCGATTGCGGAAATACAAAAACAGGCGGATAAGTTGGGTATTACTTTTCCCGTTCTAGTGGCAGAACCGCAAGGGCGCTGGGGGCAGGAGAAGCCGGAGGTGCTGCCTTCTACGTTCATTATTGGTACCGATGGTCGCTGGCATAAAACATTGGTTGGCCCGCAGGATAGAGACGACTTCATTTCGGCTCTCAATCTATAGCGAGTACTAATGGAGTGCTGGTAAAAGCCGGCGGGGTAACAGTGGATTATTAGAAGCTCCCAAACTTTATAAAACTATAACTAACACATCTATAGGCTTGTGGCGGTTCGCTGATAGCATGCCGCCACTTTCCCCTTTTGTTCCGGGTGGGACCCAGACCTTATGCATATCAGTTCATTTGCTTTCCTGCTTCTATTTATTGTTTTTATATACGGACTTTTTCGCTGGCAGCGAGGCCGTGACTCCCTCGCACCAGCAGTGCTGGCTGGCCTGATTCTTGGGGTTATCTTTGGAGGCACCCTGCAACTGTCTCGCGGATGGGGGGCTGCACCCGCAGAGGTGATACCTTGGGTAGAGATGATAGGGGACAGTTACGTAAATCTATTGTATTTACTCGTGATGCCCCTGGTGCTGACTTCCATATTAGTTGCGGTAGTTAAAGTCAGCCATACCCAGGCGCTGGGCAAAATCAGTATTTCAGTCCTGGGGGTGCTATTGGGAACAACGGCGGTGGCCGCTCTAGTTGGCGTGGCTATGGCCGAGCTATTTGGTTTGTCGGCTGCGGGATTGGTTGAGGGTTCCAGGGAAGCTGCGCGAGTGGAAGTGCTGAATGAGCGTATTGGCAAGGTCACAGACCTTTCCATTCCTGAGATTATTACCTCTTTTGTGCCGCGCAATATTTTTCTGGACCTGACCGGGGCTCGCTCTACTTCTGTTATAGCGGTGGTTATATTCGCGGTGCTTTTAGGATTGGCAGCCTTGGCGGTTCGCCGTGAATTTCCCGAAGAGGGCGCAGCGATTGAGCGCTTCGTTCATGTGGCTCAAGTCTGGGTTATGAAGCTGGTGCGACTAGTGATGGCTTTTACCCCTTACGGCGTGATGGCTTTGGTTACCGGCCTGATCGCTAAATCCAGTATGGGGGATATTCTTAACTTATTGAGTTTTGTGCTGGCCTCATTTACGGCTATTGGTTTGATGTTCCTGGTGCACGGTCTGCTGCTACTTATTAATGGTATCAATCCGCTGCACTATTTCACCAAGGTATGGCCGGTGCTGGTTTTTGCCTTTAGCTCCCGCTCCAGTGCTGCAACTATTCCCCTGAATGTCGAGACTCAGGTGGACCAGCTGCGAACGTCTCCAGCAATTGCCAATTTCTCTGCATCTTTCGGTGCGACTATTGGGCAGAACGGCTGCGCCGGTATTTATCCGGCTATGCTGGCAGTGATGGTGGCAGTGCCGATGGGGATCAATGTATGGGACCCAGTATGGATTGCTACTTTAGTGGCGGTTGTAATGATCAGTTCTTTCGGTATAGCGGGCGTTGGTGGCGGGGCGACCTTTGCAGCCTTGGTGGTACTGCCGGCAATGGGGTTGCCAGTTACTATCGCGGCTCTGCTGATTTCTGTTGAACCTCTGATTGATATGGCGCGAACCGCGCTGAATGTTAACGGCGCTATGACCGCTGGCACCCTGACACAACGCTGGCTCGGCGATGAAGTGCCCGGCCCGGAAGTTGTAGAGGGTTGAACAGAGAATGGTACTTTGTGCACCGATTATTTTTGTCTTCTGATTTCGCTGATTTTTCATAGGAGTCCTGTCAACCAGCTCCAGTGCCTGACGTTATAGTCAGTGCTGTTAATGCATTGAGTTTTTTGTTCACGGAACTGGAGCAACTTATGAATAAACTGATAGGACTGTCAGTACTGGCGCTTAGCCTTGGTTTTCCCCTCTCGCTGCAAGCTGAAAGCAGTGAGGATAATGGACATGATCGCGGCGACCGTATTGAAAATCGTCTCGATCGAAAGGGGGATCGCATTGAAGAGCGCCTTGATGATAAAGGTGATCGTATTAATGAGCGCCTGGACCAGCGGTCTGAGCAGGCTGCCGCTAATGGGAGAGATAAATTAGCGGCACATTTAGATAAAAAAGGTGATCGTATCGATAGGCGCCTGGATAACAAAGGTGAGAAAATAAACGAGCGCCTCGATAAAAAAGGCGAGCGAATAGATAATAGATACGATCGGAAGAACGAACGCGGCGAGCGGACAAAAAAGCACCATCGTAGATCCCGTGACAACAATAACGATTAGTGATTGTTGGTTGTAGCAGGCATTATCTAGTGGGTTGCGGCAAACTAAGGAGCCTCTGAATAATTCCGTGATATTTCTATAGTCTTGGAAGACTGCAGTCGCTAAGCGCAGCCTGCTGATAAAGGGCTTAGTCCTTTGCAAGAGCTATGCAGTAGCTGGGGCCTTCTAAGTCTGTCCTACGGGGATTTCAGAGTGGTTCATACTCTGTGCTGTGACTTCTCAAAAGGTTTAAACACTCCTGTGAAGCCGCGCCTAGACTGTGAGCTGCCCTGACAGCCAAAGAAATATCACGGAATTATTTAGAGGCTCCGCAATAGCCGTAGAAGGATTGCATCCTCGTCAAGGGACCTCAATCGGCTTTTATGGATCAGTTTCTCGCTTCAGTAGAAAAGCGGGCATTCACTATGGCGAAATATGCTGTAGGGGACCGTGATGATGCGCTGGATATCGTTCAGGACTCTATGCTTGCACTCGTCAAAAGCTATAGCTGCCGAGACCGTGCGGAGTGGCGCCCATTATTTTTTACCATTCTTAATAACCGCATAACCGATTGGCATCGTCGCAAGAAAAACTTGTCCCGTTGGCAGCTGTTGAAAGATAAACTTCCTATTAATAGCGAAGGCGATGAATGGGATCTGAGTGAATTTCCCGACCCCAACGGCCGCAGCCCGGATAGTGTCCTAATCGGTGAACGTACGATTGATGCCATTGACCGCGCCATTGAAAAGTTACCTCTGCGTCAACAGCAGGCTTTTTTGTTGCGCTGCGTTGAAGGCTTTAATGTCAGTGAGACAGCAGGGGCTATGGCTTGTAGCGAGGGAAGTGTGAAGACTCACCTCTCTCGAGCATTGCGCAGCCTGCGGGTTCATTTGGAGGCGATGGAATGAGTAATTTAGAAAACAATTCATCGACTAACGAGAAGCGTATACTCGGAGCGGCCAGTGCCGCTGTTATACGTAGAGAGAGATCGCTCGATACGGAAACCCTGGCTGAGTTGCGGCGAATCCGCTCCGCAGCGCAAGATCAAAATAATAAAAAACGGTACTTTTCACTCAAGACCTTGTATCCATACCTTCCAGTTACAGCGGCTTCTGCCGCAGTGCTATTTCTTGCTCTATGGTGGCCCAGTTCTGTTATCAATAATGAAAGTCGTACAGAGCTGCTAGTGAGTGGTGATTGGCTGCTGGATGAAGATATGGATATCGAGATGATTGAGGATATGGAGTTTTATCAGTGGTTGGCGGAGGAGTTGGATGGGCACTCTTCGTAGTGTTTTATTCATCATATCTATGTGTGCGCTCGTATTTCCAGGTACTACCGAGGCGGAGGAAGCTGAGCCTCTGCCGGAGGAATTCCTGTTATTCCTGGAAGAGTGGGTCGATGAACAAGGTGATGTCGTTATCCCTGAAGATCCCGAGTTGGTTCAAGGTCCCGGGCAAACCCAAGAAGGCACCAAAAGCAAAGATATATGGCTGGGGGACAGTCATGATTAAAACCCTGGTCGCAACTTGTTTGATGGCAGCCTCTCTGCTTTGGGCTGGTATGGCGTGGTCGGTGGATTGGAAAAGCCTAAGTGATAGTGATCGCAAGCTGTTACAGAGCATGGAAGAGCGCTGGCCCAACATGTCTGATAGCCAGCAGGAGAGGTTGTTGCGGGGTGCGCGCCGATGGAACTCAATGAGCCCTGAGCAGCGCGACAATGCTCGGCAGCGCTATGAAAAATGGCAGTCTCTGCCCCAGGAACGCCGTAATCAGCTGCGGGAATCTTATCGACAGTACCGTGCCCTGCCGGAAGGCAGGCGTGAGAGTATCCGTGAGGCTCGTGAGAGATATCGGCAGATGTCCCCCGAACAGAGAGAGCAAGTGCGCGAGCGCTGGCGGGAAGCTAGGGGCGATAGGAGTGAACCGCAAAGGCCCAGAGGTGATAGGGCTCGGGGAGAGCGAGCGCAAGGGGATAGACTCAGGGAAGATGGGCCTAGGAGGGATAGGTCCGATGAGAGTAGACCTAGGGGAAACCGGCACAGAGAAGACCGACCAAGGGGCGACCGGGCGAGAGGAGATAAGCCCAGAAGGGAGCACGAAAGGGGGAGAAGGCACCAGGATTCTCAGCCTAGGCGTGATCGAGAGGCCAGTGACCGACGAGAGGGTGATGAGGAGACTGATAGTTCATCTGGGGCTCCTGAATAGTGCCCTGCCATTCAAATTCCAATCCTGAGAGGCTGGCTTATCGTTTTACCTCGCTGCTACGCTGGTACGACAGTGTAATTCAGCGTCTATTCAGATCATCTTAAGTAATCTGGCTCCCGTTGATGACTAGCGGGAGATATATCGTGCAACTATACAAACAGCTAATCGCGGGTGCGGCAGTTGCGGCACTGGTGGGTCTAAGTTCTACTGCCAGCGCGGGCCCCCGAGGCTATGCTGCGGGTGGCTATGATTATGCGCGAGTTACCGAGGTTACTCCCGTCTACACCGATGTTCAGGTTGTTACACCGACGACTCAGTGTCGCGATGAACAGGTTGCCTATCGCGAGCCGACTTCCCCGGCAGGTACTGTAGTGGGGGGACTTATAGGTGCTGCAATCGGCAATAACTTAGGCGATCACGGCCACCGCGGACGCTACGGTTATCATCGCAGTCACAATCGTGGCGGCGCCACAATCGCAGGGGCTTTGGTGGGCGCCCTGGTAGGTAACCAGATCAGCCGTGCCAATGCTCCAGTCCACTATGCAACAGAGTCCCGTTGCCATGTTGTAGATGAATACTCTACAAGAAGGGAATTAGTCGGATACGATGTCCGCTATCGGTATAATGGGCAAGTTTACTTGACTCGCACTGACCATCATCCGGGCGATAGAATCCGGGTCCATGTCGACGTCTCACCGGCTCTTTGAGCCCGGTTGAGGGCGGCAGGGAGTTTATAAAGGGTGGAAAATTGGATATCCACAGGAGCCGCACCGTGAAACTGAATCGTACCTTACTTGGCTTTATTGCTTTTACCGCTGTGTTTTTGCCGGCGCTCTGCAGTGCCACGGTACACAGCTACCCCGCTTATGAGCGGGAGAGTTTCCAGCCCCACTTTCTTCGTGTTCAAGGGGGAGAAATCTCAAGGGATCGGGCTGCTTCAATCGTAAAACAACGCTTTGGTGGAAAAATTCTCGCCATTTCTGAGACCAAAAAACAGGGGCGAGCCGTGTATCGGGTGAAGGGACTGTCGGCCAAAAGCCAGGTTTATGTGGTGTTTGTCGATAAACAGAGCGGCCGTATATCCCGATAGCAGAATAATTGCGAGCCGCAATAAGGTAATTACTATGCGCGCACTATTAGTTGAAGATGAAGCATTACTGCGGCAGCAGCTGGCAGAGTCCCTGCGCACGGCCGGGTATACTGTTGACGAAGCCCCTGATGGAGAAGAGGCACTTTATCTGGGGAGGGAATATCCCTACGACGTTGCAGTAATGGACCTGGGTTTACCCAAAATTGATGGTATCCAGGTTATTGAAACACTGCGCCGTGAAGAGAAGCATTTTCCTATCCTGATTTTAACGGCTCGGGGACACTGGCAGGAAAGGGTCTCCGGCCTGGAAGCTGGCGGGGACGATTACCTGGTAAAACCCTTCCATACTGAAGAACTGCTCGCACGGTTGAATGCCCTGGTTCGCCGTTCCGCAGGTTTCTCATCGCCGACGATTAAAGCCGGACCTATCGTTCTGGATACCAGTGCGCAACGGGTTAGTGTGGATGAAGTTGAATTGGACCTGACTTCATTTGAGTACAAGGTACTTGAATACCTGATGCTTCATCCGGATGAGGTAGTGTCAAAAACCACCCTGACAGAACATATCTATGAACAGGACTGTGACCGGGACAGTAATGTGATAGAGGTGTTTATTGGACGCCTGCGGAAAAAAATTGATGCGGCAGCCAAGCTTAAGCCTATCGAGACTCTGCGCGGGCGCGGCTATCGCTTTGTGATTCCGCAGTGAGATCCATCAATTTCCCCCTGCTTTCCTATATTCTGGGTTCCTTAAAGGGGCGTCTGGCCCTGGTTACCAGTCTTGTGCTGGTCGGCTTTATTCTTCTTATCTCTGGAGTCCTCGAGCACGCCTACCGCACGTCCCTGAATGAAGCCAAGCAGCGGGAGCTGCAGGTCTACATTTACACCCTGCTGGCGGTTGCTGAGCCGGAAGGCAAAACCCTGATTCTGCCCCCGAGTTTGCCCGAACAACGCTTCAACCAGCCTGATTCCGGTTTGGTGGGCGCTGTTATTGATCGGGAGGGTGAGATTATCTGGCGTTCGGAGTCAGCCCTGGCAATGCCGCAGCTGGAGTTCTATCCGCTTTCCCAGGGGCAGGAGTCCTATTCGCAGGTATCGGTTCCGGGAGAAGAGGGAAGTTATAGCAGTTTCCGCCAAGGGGTTGCCTGGGGGCTGGAAGATGAAAATTTGTTTACCTTTGCAGTGCTCGAGGATGCGGCCCCGCTACAGGCTCAAGTGGGGCAGTTTCGCTCAACCATGTGGCACTGGTTGGGGTTGGGAGCATTGTTATTAATCCTTGCACAGTGGTTGGTTCTGCGCTGGGGGTTTGCCCCGCTGACAGCCCTGGCTAATGCGCTTCAGGAAATGCAGCGTGGGGGTGCTGATCGATTGGAGGGTAATTTTCCGCGGGAGCTGCGCCCACTGACAGATAACTTAAATCTGTTGATTGAAAATGAGCGCCGCCAGAGAGAAAAAACCCGGCACACATTAGCTGACCTGGCCCACAGCCTGAAGACGCCATTAGCGGTATTGAAAGGTCTCAAATTTTCTGGAGATTCAACAACCGCCGGCAAGACGCTAACGGATCAGGTGCAGCGGATGGACAGTATTATCAGTTATCAACTGCAGCGGGCAGTAACCAGTTCGCCGAAATCCATTATACGGGGGACACCGGTCGCGCCACTGCTCCATAAAATACTGGATGCGCTTGAAAAGGTGTATCGCAGTAAGCCGTGTGATGTCGAAAGTTCCTGTGCTGAAAACACCCTGTTTTATGGTGACGAAGGTGACCTGATGGAAGTCCTGGGTAACTTGCTGGATAACGCTTATAAATATGGTGACGGGAAATTATCGGTTGCCGTTGAGAATATGGAAGATACTCGCAAACTGTCTATTCGGGTTAAAGACAATGGTCCAGGGCTGGACAGTGAGAAATGGCAAGCGGTTACCCAGCGGGGCGTTCGTGCCGATGAACAGCAACCTGGGCAGGGTATTGGACTTGCCGTGGTAGTGGATATTGTTGAGAGCTATGAAGGGCAAATAAATGCAGTCCCTCTTCCTCAGGGAGGTACGGAAATTACGGTGCAGCTGTAATTTCCGTTTTGCTCGACAAGTCGTTTAACTAGAACCAATTTTCCTGCATGTCGAAAGGAACGCTATTGCCTGATTTCAGCAGTGCGATAGCTGTCTCTGTTTTTGGTAGCTCCCATTCAAAATAGTATTTCGCAGTGTGTAATTTACCCTGGTAAAAATCCTGAGCTTCACTGTTAGGATTCTTTTCCAGTGCTTTTTCTGCGATAACTGCCTGCTGTAGCCACAACCAGGCGACTACGGTACAGCCAAATAAATCCAAGTATAGGGTGGCATTACCCAGGCCGCGATCCACATCTTTCTGAAGCTGGGAGAATAATGCAAAACTTGTCTCATCCAACTTTTCCAGGGCTTCTTCCAGCATTTTGGCCATAGATTCGAGCTTAGGTTTATCCCTGGCCTGCATAATCGTATTGCGGATCTCTGCCTGTAACAGTTGGTAGCCAGCAAGATTTTTTGACGGTACTTTCCGGGCCAGTAAATCCAGGGCATGGATGCCTTCTGTACCTTCGTGAATTGCGTTAAGGCGATTGTCTCGATACAACTGCTCTACCGGGTATTCACGAATATAACCCGCTCCCCCCAAAACCTGAATCGCCAACTCATTAGCTTTTAGGCAGTACTTGGAAGGCCAGGATTTTACTACGGGAGTTAGCAGATCGAGCAGTGTTGCAGCATTGTTGCGCTGTTCTTCTGTAGGGGCTGTATGCTCATCCTCGTAAAGTGAGGTGGCATAAACACTCAAGCTTAAGCCACCTTCAGCATAGGCTTTTTGCATCAGTAGCATACGGCGAACATCGGCATGCTGGACGATAGGGACCTGTTTGGATTCAGGATCTCGGTTAGAGGGCATACGCCCCTGCGGGCGGCCCTTGGCGTACTCAAGAGAGTAAGTGTACCCCTGGTATCCAAGTACAGAAGCGCCAGCTCCCACACTGATACGGGCTTCATTCATCATTTGGAACATATACTTCAGGCCCTGGTGGGGCTCACCGATCAGGTAGCCTATAGCGCCACCGTCTTCACCAAAACTCAATACCGTTGATGTGGTATTGCGGTAGCCCATTTTATGTAGCAGGCCTGCGAGTTTTACATCATTGCGTTTTGCCAGTTTCCCTTGCTCGTCCAGAAGGAATTTGGGAACCAGAAAAAGTGATATTCCCTTCACGCCTGCGGGTGCGCCTTTAATTTTTGCCAGAACCAGGTGAACGATATTCTCAGTGAGGTTTTGATCGCCACCAGAAATATACATTTTCTGCCCATGAATGCGGTAGCTGCCGTCTTCTTCTGGTACGGCGCTAGTGCGAATGTCTGACAGCGCGGAGCCCTGATCCGGTTCAGTTAGTGCCATAGTCCCGGCAAAACGCCCGTCCAACATTTGTGGAAGGAATTTCTTTTTAAGCGACTCACTGGCGAAAGTGCGCACCAGATTGGCCGCGCCAATGGTCAAGAACGGGTAGCTAGCACTGGCAACGTTTGCTGCAGCCATATAAGCGAGAGCTGTGCGCAGAATAACTTCTGGCAATTGCAGCCCACCTTCCTCAGCATCACAGTGAGCGGCAAGAAATCCTGCAGAGGCAAAAGCATCCCAGGACTGTTTGGTTTCTTCGATAACGCTGACGTTTTCACCATCAAAGCTCGGTTCAATCGCATCGCCTTTGGCGTTGTGATTAGCGAAAAATTTTTCTGCAATGGTGTGTGCAGTATTCAGTGTTGCATCAAAAATTTCACGGGAATGCTCACTGTATCGAGGGCGATTGATTAGGGCCTCGGTATCTAAAAATTCGTAAAGCAAAAAATCGATTTCACGCTCGTTGAGCAGCTGATGGGCCATGTTTACCTCTTACATTATTCTTTTTGGGTAATCCGTTTAATTTCCAGGTAGTTTTCCATTGAATATTTTTATGCTGGAACACTACGATTCAAGTGTATATGTAAACGTGGAGAGGGTGCACTGGGCAATGACTGATTCTATGAATAGACTTGGCGATTATTAGAGTGCTTTTACTCGGATATTCTTTGAAATACTGGTGCTGCGTCTGCAACGGGCTTTGGTACCACCTTGCGCCACAGTTGGGAGGATAGTTCAGCTGGACTTTGTCGGCACCCGGAAGCAATCCAGTTGCCCAGTGATTGAGCCACATCAGGCCAAACTATCCGAAGTGGAGGGGGGCAGTTGGTTAGCCACTTGTCGATCGTATGGGCATTTATCTGTTTTACGATTGTGGCCAGTTTGAGCTGATCGAGCGCTTTGGCATTGGCTTCCTGCTCAAATTGATTGGCGAGAGGCCTACTGAGAATGGGTTTTCCCAGAGCCAGGGTTTCAGCCAATAATTCAAATCCGCTATTACAGATTACTGCTTTAGAGGTTGCCAGATCCTTCTGAAAGCCATTAATTGAGGGGGCCTTAACTTGAATATTACTAGAGGTAGGTAAATTGTGGGGTATACCGTAGACGATAAACCGATAGGGCAGCCTGGAAAGTTCGTCCAGCATCGGAATAGGCTGTTCGAAAGGCAAGTAAACTAGAATATGTTCACCCAATTCTTGGGAGAGTTCAGGTTTCTGAGGGACGATTGGCGGTAGTATTGGGTTGCCGAAGTGGTGCCAATGTAAACCGATACTTTCTTGTGTTGGGGCAAATGATTTTAGTACTGTGCGGGATGCCCACTTATTGCGAGGTGCAGGGATCGGGAATTCAAAGGCGTATTGATGGCCGATACCGATGCTGCGTTTTTTCTTAAATTTCGCTGCCCAGGCCGTAACAGGTTCATAGTCACTGATAATTAAATCAAAATTATTAACCGGCAGTGTTCTTATATCCTTGATGAATCTTACTGCATTGATGTTTCGCAGTGTTGCGAAACTATTCAAGCGGCCATGACTGTGGATAAAAGTCATTCCCTCCCGCCACCAATAGTCTCCAAAAGAAGACATCTCAAATAAGCTTTCTCTTGGGCGGCCTGAAAATAACCACTGGACCTCGAGATTTGGATACTTTTCGAATTGCTTAGCCAGCGCACGGGAGCGACTGATGTGCCCATTACCCGTGGATTGAACGCCGTAAAGTATCTTCATATAAAGGCAGCACTCACAATTAAACTGACACTGGTCCCCAAAATAGCGCCGGCACAAATATCAGACGGGAAATGAACTCCCAGGCCAACCCTGGCGGCTCCGACCCCGGTGGCCCAGATATAACCGAAGCTCCACATGGGGCTCACCTGTATAGACATCGCGGTTATAAATAGGAAGGCGCATGAGGTGTGGCCCGACGGTAAGCTGAAACGATCGTGCGCCACAATTACGGGACGCATGCCCGGGATTGCTTGGGGCGGGCGAAGTCGTCGTGTCGTGTTTTTTATCCCCCAGTACAATCCGCGCTCCAAGGCAACTGCGGTACATGCCAAGTACAGCAGTTGAATGGCTGAATTGAGCCATACATAGGTGAATAAAAGTGCCCCGGCAGCCCACCCATCCCCAGATTTAGATAGCCACAGATAGCGTCGGCGAGAGCTGGGGCGTGATGCCCGCTCAACCATATACAGCACTATGGACACATCAAAACTCTTTAGATTCATCGGTAAGCCTCGCATGCCGACAAGTTACAAATCGATTATTGCACGGACTTGACCGATTTATGTCGCAATAATGAAATCTTGACCAGGCGGGAAGAATAGAATGAAAGAGCTTATTTAAAAGGCTGAAAGATCCAACGAATAGTTGGCGCAAGATTATTCCAAATCAAAATTATAAGTAATTCGATTAATAAACGCTGGGGGTTTTCGGGGTCAGTTGTAAGCTGATAGTACACCTGAGTACCAGCAAGTTAGACAAAAGATTGAGTTGGATTGGGTGCAGATATAACTGAAGAAAGTTGCTTATCTTATTGGAAAAAATAATAGACAGATAAAGTGACTTTGGAGGAAGCATGGCCCCTCCAAAATTAATGATATTTCAGGCAGGTCAGGCAGCTATGTCAAATGCCTGGACTAATTCAAAGCGTGGAGATTTAACGCCGTTTTTAGAAACTGTTTCATTAAATGTTCTTTGGGGTCTCACCCAGACGCCATAGCCTCCATAAAGGGCTCGGTACACAACCATAACTTCTTCGGATTCACTATGTTTTGCGGTATGTAAAACCTCGTACAGATTTCCTTTGTAGTGACGATATAGGCCGCTTTATGGGTACCTCTAACTTACGTGGTGGGGGGCAAGCTGTAACTGTTGGATGCGATTCCCGTGAAGTACAGCAGTGCCTGAATAGCGATGTTCGCCTGTAGAAGTAAACTCAAACTTGTAACTGCGGTGAAGGCTGAAAAACCCCCTCTTATCCTTTTTGATTCGAGTACGAACCAAAAGCACGGTGTCGTCTAACAGTTGGACACCGAGCTGTCGGCAGTGATCAGAAGCGGCTCGCCGGACGTGCTCTTTAGCGGCCATACTGGCCCAGATATACCAAAGAACCACAAAGAACAGGGAAAGCCACAGTATGTCGCTGAGAGTGTAATACATTGCTATACAGTTGCTATGATCGCTTTCCCGCAAGAATACCATTTAAGGAGCGCCAATGTCCGGCACGATTTTAATTACTGGCTGCAATCGCGGAATTGGGCTTGAGTTGTGTGCCCAGTTTGCCGAAATTGGCTGGAAGGTCCTGGCTTGTTGCCGGGAACCGAAGAAAGCCGCTGAGCTCGCGGTGTTGCAAGAACGCTACCCCTCGATACAGTTGATTCGCCTGGATGTGACCGACTACGAACAGATGATCTCTCTAGGTAAGGCCTTTCAAGGAGAGCCGATAGACATATTGCTCAACAATGCAGGTTACTACGGGCCGAAGGGCGTGGGATTTGGCGCTGTTGACCGCGCAGAGTGGCGTCGAGTTTTAGAGTCCAACACTATCGCCCCCTATATGATGGCAGAAACTTTTTGTGACAATGTTGCGGCCAGCGAGCACAAGCTAATCGCGGTGATGAGCAGCAAGGTTGGGAGTATCGCTGATAATCGCTCTGGCGGGGGATATATCTACCGAACTTCAAAGACAGCCGTAAACCAGGTCGTCAAAAGCTTATCTATCGATTTAGAGCCGAGAGGAATCACGGTTCTCGCTTTGCATCCGGGGTGGGTAAAAACGGCTATGGGCGGCCCCGGAGCACTGATTTCTGCTGAGGAAAGTGTCGGCGGACTAAAAAAGCTGCTTTTATCAGCAACGCCAGCAAAAACGGGTCGATTTTATAACTATAACGGGACAGAAATTCCCTGGTAACGCTTGTAATGGGCTGTGACAAAACTCCTTTGAGAATCTAATAGAATGCAGCTCCCACACTCTGCCGGCCTGAATACGCGGTCGCTTGAGTAGCCTTGATCAGTCGAATTTATGCATTTCATTTTTTTTGCATATGGCCGGCGGGTGAGTCTGTTTTGTCTGCTTCGTGCTACTGCCTGCTGATTGCAAGATTGGGCAAGAATACGGAAGAAGTTTTCTATCCCCCAGAGTGGGAACTAACTGAAAATAGCTTCATATCAAGGAATGGTTCTGATATATCCTTTCAGAGTGTTGGCGGGTTTTACGTTTTAGGCAAGGAATCTTACCTCTTATCAAGGTGTCCTCGAAGGAGTGGAAATCATGAAGTGGCCCAGTGTTTTAAGCAAGCGTAAAAGCTTGTCCCCCAAGTTACTGAAGTCACCAATCCTTGCAATTCTCATTGTTGCGGCACTCGTCGGTTATCTGGGCGGAATGCCAATATGGGTAGCGGTGTTGGGTGTTATTGCCTATTACTCCAGGGGGCGTGATTGGCGGGCAGGTGCCTACAATCTCGCATGTGTGGTGACCGGGCTGGGGTTGGGGTTGGGCGCTCAAACAGCGGCACATAAATGGCAAATTGACCCAAGTATCCTGGTTGGGCCGATTGCACTTCTTTTCTCGATTATCAGTGTATGGGCAATGGGAATGGTGACCGGTATTCGGAATGTCACCAGCTATGCCATTGGTATTATTATTGCGTTTCTTGCGCAGTTGGACATTACCTTGGATGCCTATTTTCAACTGATTGCAACGGTATCTATCGGTGCAGTATTTGCCGGCCTGATTGATATTTTATGGCCGCGTCAGCAACGAGCAGTAAGGACTTGTTGAAAGATTAATCTGAGTGCTTGAGGGAAAGGGTTGTAAGGGGTTCAGTAAGATTGAATAGAGGTATAGTTCAATGGTAAAACGTATATTGCTATCTACAGCAATGGTATTTGTTACGGCTTTGGCGTTTACTGAACCCTATGGGTCTGAAAGTAGTATCGAAATGGAATACTACAGAACACTTCTTCATTGATGTAATTCGTTTCTTATCTATTTTTTTACCTTGGATTGTAGGAGCCAGTTGTGAAGGAAGAATTTTGGCACGATAAGTGGAAAAGAAATGATATTGGCTTTCACGAGGCGGCCGGCAATTCGTTGTTGACAGAGTTCTTTTCCAGTCTCTCTCTGTCTCCGGGTGATCGGATTTTCTTGCCGCTATGTGGCAAAACGAAAGATATTGCTTGGTTATTAGAACAGAATATCTCAGTCGTTGGCTGTGAACTCAATGAGGCGGCCGTGAAGCAGCTCTTCAGTGAAATGGCAGTAATCCCAAAGGTAAGCCAGGTTGGTAATCTGAAGTGCTACTCTGGTGCCAACATCGATATTTTTGTTGGCAATATATTCGATTTGGGTAGAGAGGAGTTGGGGCCGGTTGTAGCGATTTATGATCGGGCTGCACTGGTAGCCCTCCCCACAGATATTCGTGAGCAATATGTCAGACACTTAATGGCTATTACCCAGGTCGCACCTCAACTCCTCGTATCCTTCGAGTATGAACAAACTCAGATGCCTGGCCCACCTTTTTCTGTTGGGAGCCGTTTGATTTATGAATATTATGATGCCGATTATAGCCTACAAGTATTAGCGACAAGAGACGTTGTTGGTGGACTTAAAGGCAAGGTTCCTGCAAGAGAAGAGGCATGGTTGTTAACATCAAAGTGATAATGGCTTTCTCTGCAAGTTAAATTTCTGGCAGGGAATGAGAGCCAAGTATTAGTTTTTCCTTTTTTGATTTTGGCCACTTCTTAATGGCTATCTCCATTTTCAAGGCGGTTGATTTATCGGGTAGCCCCACAGAGAATACGAGCGTAAGGGGCCCCTTACCTCGTAGTGCTTTTGCCGCCTTTGGGCCATCACTACAGTGCTCAGCAAAACGCCTCTCCAAATCATTGGTTATACCGGTATAGAGTGTTCCTCTGGCCGTTCGAACAAGGTAGAGAAACCAATTCACCCTCAGCTCTTCCTTCTTTTTTATATAGCCCATAGATTCAAGAGAATAAATCCTGCTGCTCATTAGTGCGAGGCGGTGGCTTGAACTGGGAACAATCCAAGGTAAGGCGCCGATGATCCAAACCCAGCTTTTTCATAGCCACTTGAAAGCGTCTTTGGAGCAGTTGAGCAAATATGCCTGTGCCAGTTCGCCTTTGGGAAAATTCACTTTGATAGTCCTTACCTGCACGGCTTTGCTGCACCAGGCTCATGACATGCTTTGCTCTTTCTGGGTAGTGTACCTCTAACCATTCCCGAAATAGAGGGGCAACTTCATGGGGGAGGCGCAATAGGATATATGCGGCTCTTACAGCCCCTGATTCCCGTGCAGCTGCAAGAATCGACTCCAGCTCACAGTCATTGAGAGCGGGGATCATAGGCGCAGCGAGTACTGCGGTAGGAATGCCCGCTGTACTCAGCTGTTCAATTGTTCGCAGACGAGCAGCAGGGCCAGCGGTCCTTGGCTCAAGCTTGCGCTTAAGGGCATTATCTAGCGTGGTCACACTAATGGCGACTTGGGCCAAGTTATCTTGTGCCATTTCTGCCAGCAGTGGGAGGTCTCGCAAGATTAGCTGGCTTTTGGTGACAATGGTTACCGGCTGGCGAAACTCCTGCATAAGCTCCAACAAACCACGGGTTATCTCTTTCTCTCGTTCCAGAGGTTGATAGGGATCGGTATTGGCTCCCAGAGCGATGGGACTGCACTGGTAGCTCTTCTTTCGTAGCGCTTTCTCTAAAAGCTCAGCAGCATTTGGCTTGTAGAAAATCTTGGTCTCGAAATCGAGGCCTGGCGATAAATCCATATAGGCATGGGCTGGGCGGGCATAGCAATAGATACAACCATGCTCACATCCCCTGTAGGGGTTTATCGATTGGGAGAAAGGGATATCTGGTGATTGATTAGTTGAGATAATAGTTTTCGCCTTTTCCTCAATGGATGAGGTTATTAGTCTCACCGGCTGATCAGGCTCCATTTGCCAGCCATCAGTTTCACGGGAGCTGGATAGTTCAGCAAAGCGCCCAGGGAGGTTAGAAGCGGTTCCTCGGCCCTTGCATGGGGATGGCGCTTTAGTGGAAGGATGATCTGACATTTTTTTAGCGATAACTGTATTAATGTACAGTTTACGCCTTAATTTTGAAGGATTGCAAGCCTTAGCGGATTTACCTGGAGAGGAAAATAAGTCTGGATTTGGTTTCCCCAAGAGGCAATGCCTCTTAGGATCTAAGGAGCCTCTGAATAACTCCATGATACCTCTGGCGTGCAGAGCGGTTCACAATCAAGGCGCGGCTTCGCAGGAATGTCTAGACCTTTCAAGAAGTCGCAACGCGGAGTGTGAATCGCTCTGCAAGCCCCGAAGGGCGGGCCTTGAAGGCCACAGCTGCTGCGTTGCAGCTCTTGCCAAGGGCTACGGCCATTCGCGGCGAGCTGCGCCTAACATCTGCAGCCTTCAAGACCCGCAGAGGCATTATGGAGTTATTCAGAGGCTCCCTAATTGTACTCGTAAATACTGCTTAGGCAGTGACTGCGGGGTTGTATTTCGATTCCATTGTCAGCCCGGGTCTTTCGTCATCCCAAATCATATGCACTACCTTCCAGGATTCGCCATCGTTTAATAGTTGGATACTATTTATCCCTCTTTTTAGGAACTGGGTTTTCTCCTTATCGCTCCAGGCTTCATAAATACTGAAGACGTGAGCAATATTTCCAAATTGCTCGATAATGTTGTGTATTTCAGCTTCATAGAAAGGGCGATCTGCGATTAGATTTTCAAAATTTTCTGGATATTCTTGGACGCTGAGGATCGTAGACTGGGGCTTGCCATTGCTATCCACAAATGTGCGAATCATTTTCGCATCAGGGGAAAATAATGATGCCTGTCTTTCCCAGTCGCGTTGAAAACCTGAAGGGCCAGAGATTCCACTATATAATTCATCGATAACTTGTTGTATTTCCATATTATTTGTCATATTTCTATCCTTGTCTAATTTCAATTAAAAGCTTTGATTGTCTAGCCGGTGACCATGAGTTAATATTTAATTCTATTTTGTATATTGAAAATACCCATGCCGACTCGCTTGAATATTTAGTGCTGTCATTAGTGAGCAGATTCAAAGCTGTCATTATGATATCAACTGAAAGTGAGCTTATCTACAAAGCCGCTAGGTGTGCATAGCTACGAGATAGTGTGTCACTTCACTTTTTATGTCGTAATTGTTTGATTTATATGTGGTTTTATTATTTTCTATAATTGGTATGAATGCCTAATAGGTACGGTAGCTTCAACCATGAAATCGGAGATACCCTCTCGGGAGATGGGACGCCAAGAAGCTCTTCATGTAGAGCTGTCTAGGCAGTCAAAAGGGGGCTTGCAACTTATTTCTTTTATTCGAGTTTGTGAGCCTCTAGCAATTGATACGCTACGTTCTGGCCTTAAAATACTACACCAGTATCATCCCCTCTTGCGAGCCCGCGTCGAGAAAGATAATAAATATCGGTGGGTTTGTGATGTGAATTTTTCCGAAATACCTATAGATGTGTACCGGCTAGATAAGGAAATGGATTTTGAGGGAGAGTACTCAAACCAGGCCAAAAAATATATAGACAGTGATAGATATGCATATTGTCTAAGCATATTTTGCAATCATGAAGGTTTAGTGCAGTGGGTTATTGTCAATAATATTCATGCGATTATGGATGGTCGTTCTATTATGACTCTGTTCTTGCAGTTGGATCAGTTAGTACAAAAAAATAAACCCTTTAGAGACAATGAAACGCTACCTCTTGGGGAAAGCATCGCTAAAAATTTAGAAGTCGCTGGATATGTAGGTGAAAAACATATATTTCATGATGCGGATGATCAAAAATTAAACTGGCCTGTTGAGAAGGTTGCACCGGCAAGTAAACGGCAGGCTGGTGCAATAGCGAGACTATTGTGTCCTGAAGATCTCCATCAGCTAGCAAAAATAGGTAAAGACCGAGGAGTAAAGTTAACCGCAATTCTTTGTGCAATTGCTTCCATTGCTTCAGTAGTCCTACCAACCTATAAAAAGGGAGAGGAGATTATTTTAGCTTTAGATGGAAGAGGCTTATGTACCCCCCCGATCCCATTAGAGCATATTGGTTCGTTTTCGCAAACTACTCAGTTATCTATTCCTGAAGACCCTACATCGGTTGATATCATAGATTTTGCTGAAAATTTACAGTCCCAAATATACACGGTACTAACTAAACAACGTCCGATGGCAAAAAAAATTGTGTCTGCATACACTGTTGCTGAGGTGGAAGCTATGGCAAGAGAGACAATCTCTGGCTCAGAATCCTTCTTTGCCGGTATTTGCGTATCTAATGTAGGAAGTTTAAGTAAATTAGGTGGAAGGATGAAATTTTTTGATATTGAAAAAGGAATGGTGACCCAAACTAATGGGCTAAACCCATTGACGGTCATTTCATATACAACCAATAAGAATTCGGTTTTTGTATTTGGTTACTGTGAACCACTTTTGAGTCGAAATAGTGTTCTTCTGTATATAAAGCGGTATATGGATATTATTGGTGGTCTAATTCATTAGTTTTTATACAGGGTTTCTAGAATGCTTTCTTGTTTTTATGTGAGGATTTCAAGGGAAGATTGAATTATTCTTGTGTTGTGTTGGTTAAGATATCAATTTAAATACATAGATTGCTAGGCGCATTTGCTATTTCTTACTCGGTTGCGATGATTTTCTCCATAGTGGTGATGACGATTTGGTGGAAAGAAATTCTTGTAGAGGTTATTAATAATCGATATTCATACGAAGGTTAGTTGAATTCTATTTAAGTGAGGAATAATAAGATATCTATCCATTAGCAATGTTTTTTAATATTTTATCTGTATAGACGAAGGAATCAATCGATTGTTAACTAGATTGTGATTGTGCTGACTGTCTTAGTGATCTGCTCTCTGTATCAATAGCCAATATCAACAAACAGTTTCTAACTATTTTCCTATACTGAGGATAATGCTTCTTGTATTACATGTAATGTACCCATTAGCAAATGTGAGGCCTGCATGGAGAAAGAGCCACTCTCACGTGAGTTGGGGTCCCAAGAAGCTCTATTTATTGAATTGACTAATGAGTCTTACGATGGAACTCAGCTAATATCGTGTGTTCGCCTCCGCGATTCTGTTACTTTCGAGCAATTTTGCAGAGGTTTTACCTTTATCCATAGAAGACACCCAATGCTTCGGGCGAGGGCCAAGAAGGGCACCAAGGCTTCTTGCATTTGTGATGTTGAATTTGAAAAAGTACCTCTAATCATAAAGCATTTAAATAAATCATTAGAATATGAGATTGAATACCTTTGGCAGCAAAATCAATTTGTTGACATAGAAAATTGCGCCTATGGGATTACCTTGCAAGTTAACGTGAATGATGAAGTTGAGTGGATCATCATTGTTAGCAATCATACTGCATTGGATGGCCAGTCAAGATTGGTACTTTTTTGCGATCTAGACAGGTTTCAGGAGAGGGAGGGAGACGATATTGGCCAAGAACCTAAACTACTAAGAAAAAGTACGGGTGAGTATTTTAATTTGTCTGGATTCAAGGATGTCGATTTATTTAATGTGCGGAAATCCAATAACTGTAGTAAATGGAAAGTAAAGCAAGCGGTACCCATTATAGGAAGAAAAGGATACTCAACACTTAAATTGATATCCCCTGAAGCTGTTGCCGTTTTTGCTGCGCAATGTATACCTACATTCCCAGAAGTCACTGTATTCCCTGTTGGTATTTGTGTTTCTAATACCTGTAATATGCAGCGATTAACTAGTGGGCTTAAATACTTTGAAATTGAGTCAGGCATTGTCGTACAAGTCCACGTTACCCACCTGCTAATAGTTATTACGTATACCACCTGTAGAAATACCATTTTTGTATTTGGATATTGTGAGCCCTTAACTAGCCATGAGAGTGCACATTTGTATGTGGAGTTATACTTAAAACTTGTAAAGTCTCTACTTGTAGATGAGTGTGTTCAATGAGAGTGTGTCTGTATTCGAAGTGCGAATGCACTGGCAATGGGAGTTGACAGGTGAATGATATAGTCACTGTTGTAGGGCAGGGGTTATATCTCGCTGCCGCTGCAGTTATTGGACTGGGCATTGCAAGGATCTTACGTATTGATAATACACTTGGCTGCCTTGTCGCAGGAGTGCTGGCGGCTTTGCTACTTCCCATAATTGACTATGATACAGGTTTGCGTGCAACCAGTATCAGAGAGCTGGTATTCTTTGTTATTTTACCGGTATTAATTTTTGAGTCCGCCTGGCAGCTGGAACCCAAAGTCTTAAAGCGCTGGATTGGACCTGTACTGTTATTCTCTACACTCGGTTTGGTTATTTGTGCAGTTCTTATTGCAGCAATTACTTATTACGGCATTGGTCATCCGGAGGGTTTTCCTTGGGTAGCGGCCATGCTAACCGGGGCTATTTTAGCGGCTACTGACCCTGTTTCTGTAGTTAATAAGTTG
Organism: Microbulbifer maximicatervae (SeqCode); assembly: GCF_052467225.1. Classification (NCBI taxonomy): domain Bacteria; kingdom Pseudomonadati; phylum Pseudomonadota; class Gammaproteobacteria; order Cellvibrionales; family Microbulbiferaceae; genus Microbulbifer; species Microbulbifer maximicatervae (SeqCode). The sequence goes on from NZ_CP174303.1 coordinate 2,180,454, forward strand.
CGTCAGGAAAAAACGGGAGAAGATCTCTTAACCTTGGTGGATGGAGAGAGCCTCTTCAATGATGCTGCAGCTGTAGTTCTCTATTCGTTAGTATTAGGGCTAGCTACCTATGGTATCGTTGAAAGCTCATCGATGGGGGCTGCAGCCCCTTCGTTGGACGCGACTTCAGTGACACTATATTTTTGCATGGTATTTTTCGGTGGTGTTGCGATTGGGCTTATTTTTGGCTTGATAACCACTCTTGTCATATTGTTTCTGCGATCTCCCAGTGCGGCTTTAATGACTTTAGTAATCGCTGCATTTGGTAGCTTCTATTTGGCGGAAAGTATTTTTCATGTGTCAGGTATCATTTCGGTAATGATATGTGCAATTGTTGCTCGAGCGTGCTTAAGCAAGCAAAATAGCACCTATTTAATTCATGCGGGTCCAACTTGGGAGTGGATGGGGCTGTTTTTTACCGGTATTATTTTTGTGATTATGGGATTGGTGATTACTTTTGAGATGTTTACCCACCAATGGCTGGCGATGGTTATTGCTACAGCAGCTGCTTTAGGAGCTAGAGCATTATCTGTATTCTTAGTGGCACCTCTGACTCGCTTTGTTGGCCCCCCGATACCGAAATCCTGGCGTCTATTAATGAGTTGGGGCGGGCTGCGAGGGGTTATTGCGGTCGCTCTGGTGCTTTCTCTTCCAGTTGAATTGCCCTATTGGTGGACAATTCAATCTATGGTATTTGGCGTGGTCCTTTTCTCCTTGTTGGTACAGGGGACTACCAGTGGCCGCTTGATTCATAAATTAAACCTTTGAGTTAAGGTTCCAAGTCATACAGCCTTTAGGCTAATAGCGGTTGGGTTATCAGCAATTAACCACACAGCGACAAGAAGCAGGCTGAGTGCAAAAAGCTTGTTTTGCAGATTTCTATTTTTATCGTTGATAAGTGCTTTCGATAAGGCCCGACCAAAAGCGATCCATGAGAAATGTGTCACAAAGTTGAGTATTGTGATCATAATAATCAAGGTGATAACACTGCTTTCATTGCTCTCCTCTTGCTTTGGTGCGAACACAGAGAACATAGTAATTACTATCATCCAAGCTTTAATATTCATACTTTGAATCAGCATTCCCTGCCAAATACTTACCGATTTGGTGGCAGTTTTTCCAGGCTCTTTATTAGGCTTTATAAAAACGTAAGCAAGGTAAATTAAGTAGATGGCACCAGTCCACTGTAAGAAGGTCATTACCATAGGGTAGTGAATTAGCCAGCTCATAAATCCGAAGCCAACTAATAAAGCCTTCATTAGAAATACAATGTCTATGCCCGCCAGTAAAGGTAAGGAACGACGAATACCCAAGCTGGCTCCGGCTGCTGCAAAGGTGATATTGGCAGGTCCCGGGCTAAAAATTAGTGGGAACATTACTGCCAGCCAGGCTAATAGAAATTCTAAGCTCATATATATTACTCATGTCGTAGAAGAGATATCGCTATGAGAAGAAGCTCACACCGTTTAACGGTGTGCTTTGTTTTCCCAGAGATAGGTGAGCTTAGAGAGAGTAGAAGGAAGGTTCTTGTACAAAATTGCGCTGTGCAGACTTCAAGTAGCGAGCAGGTGTGATACCGAATGCACGCTTGAAATTTCGACTCAAGTGGCTCTGATCAAAAAACCCACAGTCGATAGCCACCTCAGCCACCTGGGCTCCCGTACGAAATAATGCGCGGGCCCTTTGGGTTTTTAGGAGGATTAGGAATTGATGTGGAGGAACGCCAAACTGGGCATTAAAACTACGAATTAGCTGATATCGACTCATGCCAGTTAATTGGCACAACTCATCCAGTGTCACATTTCTTTGCCAGTTTTCCTGTAAATAAGCACGGGCGTTCAAGACTCCCTGTTTGTTAGACAATGCCTTCGGGTAGATCTTTTGGTCGCCGTGACGTGCAAAGAGCTGGCTAATCGCCAGCGTGAGTAGAGAGTCTGTTGAAAGGGATAAAGCGTTCATTTCAAGACTGCTATGTAGCTTGTAAAGGAGCTGAAAAAGCTCAGGATCATCTAATAGTGGCCCTTTCAAAAATGGTACTGGTGTTTGGTTGAATTGAGTGTGCTCTCTGAGGGTTTCCTCAATGAGCGCCGTGTCAAAGTAAAACATACGATAGTACCAACCGGAGTCACTTCCGGAAAAACCGGTATGAATCTCCCCTGGATTAAGCGCAGCAAGGGTTCCCTGAGGAATAGTCACTGTTTCACCGCGATAATCGAGCTTTTCTACGCCAGAAAGGAAGATTCCAATAGCGAGTTCATCATGCCAATGCTTGGCAAAGGAAAACTTATGGAAGTAGGCGTGAAAAAGCTCTATGCCGCAATGACTCGGACTTCGCCAAGCCTTAGAGAATTCCTTTCGCACTGATAACCCTCGTATGATAAATAACCATTACTTTACAGAAAGAAAGGGTGGTAAGGCAAAGTTACAGATGGGTGTGTAACAATTGAATAGTGGAGAGGTTCGAAGTGGTACTTTTGATGTCGAGTGCCTTTGTTTGGTAAGCATTTACCTTACGAAATATAAATTGCCCATTCTTACTTCATAGCTCACTGGTTTTATCCTACCCGTGTACCAGCCAGGATTTGAAACCATTGTTCCGTCCAAAGAAAACCAACCACCTTTACCCTCCTCAACGAAGGCATATTTCTTCCCATTTGAATAAACTCCTGATCTGTATCTGATCAATCTATAATACTCGGAGTCATCATATTTAACAGAAGCTTCCAGTACCACAGGATCACCTGTAGCAGAGGAAATATAAATAAAGACTGGCAATTCATCTCGCCCAAATAATTTTAGTTCATCTACTAATAAGTTATCTGTTGGGAAAGCTCGAAATTGATTTTTCCTAATGTAACTTACAGGTTTATTCTACCTAAATACAATTGACATATAGAAGGCTATGCCTGTTAGGAAAATAATTAAAGTAATTTTGGTTAGGGTTTTTCTTCGGATTTTATTCATGTCGTTTAACACAATAATTTTGAGCTCCGTGAAGAGGCAAATTTTTAATTTAAGCCTTCGAAGCCCAAGAATGGAGATCCAACCCTCATAGTAGGTGGCGTTGACTAGTCTTGTAAAGTGTAACGATGCTACTTGAGAATATCATTACGAGCATGTCCTTCTTTTTTGTAGATGGCTCCTTAGGAAAGCCTATGATCGGCTGGGAATGATTTTCTTATATATATTAACAGCCAAATACCTTGCCGAAATTTAATACTTTAGATAAGCGGCTTCTGAAAAGTAGGGTGAGTTGTTCTTTGCCGGGGGAGTGTAGTCGAATCTACGCTACCCTTTGCTATTTTTCTTTGCCAGGTACTCCTTAAAAGTCCAATACTGTACCCTCTGCTTTTCTCTCTCCAGCTCATCCATGTCATCGGGTCCAATCTCACTCGGAAACGGTTTTGAAAGCATCGAGCGTACTTGCACTAGCCTATCACTTACTCTTGCACTCTGAAAGTAATCAATAATTTCGTCCTTCCATGCCTCTTCACCAAAATCGTGGTGTACTTTATTCATTTGATCCAGTGAGACCACGAATTCATTGATATCTCTAAGAACCGACAGGATCTCTTCTTTGCTATATATTAGTTCATCCACTATAAAGGTCTCTTTCTATAAGTCTTAAATGGGCGGCCGAGCAATCTGTTGTGAAGTCACGCCCGACTTGATTATTAGATTGAATTTCGTGTATTAGTCCTCTCGGGTAATAGTCAAAAGACAAATCGCCAAGAGTAAGGTTGCAAGAGCACCCGATGCTCCAGCAACAGATGAGGGTAAATGCGAATCACGTCCAAACGTAATCGAAATAGCATTAGCAAACATTGCAATAACGCCAACTGAGGCAGTCAAACCTCCCAGCACTTTGGAGCTCCCATTCATTTTGGCAACTCCAAAAATAAGAGCAGCAAAGCCCAGCAAAAATTTTGCCGCGTAATAGATCATAAATGAAAAAGCCACAACGGCCCCCGCTGCAGCTCCAAGCGCCTCTAATTGGCTAGCGACCTCCCGAAATGGCATAAACATAGTGGCGCCAATGCTAACTTGCACCACATTGAATACAGAGCTGAATGCAATAGCGGACCACCCTACATGGTGGTTTTTAGTCTGCACCATGGCCGCTCCAGCAAAAGCTGAAAGAATGGTAAATAGCAAGCCCTCCAGCCCCCAGAAAAGTTTCCGTGAGGGGTTAATCTCTGCAACATACATCATGGTAAAGAGTGCCTGTGTAACTACTAGCGCCAACAGCAGAAAAGCTATGATTTGGATATTTCGCGCACTGGTGAACTTCATAGTTAGATGCCTCGAATTTTCTATATATGGATCTTGCTTCTAAAAATAGGGGTTGGCCTTATTTATTTTATATCGAAATATTGGGATATGCAGATTGCTCGAACCTAACTATATATTTATATCGGGTCATAGGAAAGCAAGCCGAAGGGCTGGAACGTACAGCAGCAACTTGTTAGGCCTCAGACAAGCTAGGATATCGCAATATCCCATAAGCATCTTTGCTCGCCTTTACAATTTCTTCGGCTCTTTGCTCTAGTGACCAGCCATTAATGCATTCACAGTACCATTCATCCTCTAGAGCAGTAAACTCTCCTAGAGAACCTGGGTAATCTAAATGAATAATAGCTTCGTAGATCTTTGCCACCCCCTTTTCTGGGGTCAATATACCTTCAATAATTTCTTTGGTTAGAACTTTGGCATAACCTTCGATAGCGGTAAGCGAGGTTGGGCGTGTTATGCGAAGTTCAGACAAAACTCGATTAAAGTAATCTTCCGCTTCAAACTCATTAACGGGTTTTAGAAGAGTTGCGAGGACCGCTAAATTTTCTGTCTCTATACCAGACTCAAGTAGGTACATAGCCCAAGCGATCTTATACTCGGAACCACCCGAAAACATGGCCGTTAGACCTAGAACTCGATATGTCTCCAATTTTTGATCATTGCTTAGCATGTCGAATCCTAAAGTTGCATAACGCCGCTAGCAAGGGCAGTCGAAGCAACGCGTAGGCTGTCCAGCCCAGCTCCAAAAGGTTTGGGCGAGCTTGACTAGCCTGGTTATGGCTGGCGCGCACTGAACGACCTACTTGCTCTTTGCCAGCCACCGTTTGGCTGGCCACTACCCAATGTTTACGAGGAAAGAATACCGCACTTTCCCCAACCAATTCCTATCTTACTGGCAGTCCCACACCATTGACTTGTTACACGTTGACTTTGTACTTGAGATCATTTGCCTCATCACCTGTAATACCCCTGAAACCCCATTGATAAGGCGCTTGTTCTTTAATGGTTATTTCAACGTCGGCTGGGGCTAACGAAAGCTGGCTTTCAAGCCCTTGAAAGAGAGGTTTGATAAGAGATCTTTGGGTTTCGGGTTTGCGGCCTGCCATCATGTTTATTTCTATGACGGTGTATGCGTCAGTTCTGCCACCGGGATAATAAAAGTCTTCTTTCTCCAATGGCACAAATCTGTGAGCACGTTTGTCTTCGGGCATTCCAAGAACGGACCGCATGCAGCCGTGAATGACATTGGATAATTTTGCCTTTATCGGGTTTAGATTCTCCTTGATTCCATATACTACGATCACATTTTCTCCTTCATAGAAGTGTAACGCCGTGATATGCGACGGGCGCTGCGAAGCGGCGACCGTCCGGTGGAGGCCCAAAGGGCCGGAACGAACATCATAACCTTATTATATGGTTTTATATTTCAGCCTTCATGAGCAAACAGCCTCCTTCATGAGGAATAAGCTCATGTGGTTCCAATTTAATATATTTCACCACGCTAAATCCTTGGTTTTTATAAAGGCCAATAGCTCGAATGTTGTCAGCGAACACAATGAGGCTAAGATTAAAGGACAGCCATAGATCGGAGGGTAAAAGTTGAGCGAGGGGCGAAATTCCTGGACACCCAAAGATTGAAAATTCTAGGACTCTAGGACTCTAGGACTCTAGGACTCTAGGACAGCCAAAGAAGGGAGGATGGAGCCAGTAACAAAACTGACTCCCTCTCTGGCGGCTCTTTCTCTTTGATTAAGAGGTAAAGAAGGCGAAATGCTGGGAATTGGTAGTTAGGTTTTGGGAATCGCTATTTTTGGATAAAAGAGCAGCTATCGAGCACTTGGAGTAGGGATAAATTAGAAGGGCGTAGCTGAGAGGAAGCGCCGGCAATCCAATATACCCGCAAGCCTTGTAGGTCTTAGGTTTGGCCCTGGAGTGGGTTTGTTAATAAATGCAATTGTGATAGATTTAAAAATAAATGAGTCGATGGCAGGGTTTGGTGACAAACTAGAGGTAAAGGCTGGGCTCATTAAGGCTTATGGGGCGGATTATATTTGTGAGTATGGCTGGCCGACGATTAATCAATGAAAGAAGTGTATTTCTTATTATTTTTTCTTGCGCTACCCATAATGTCCTTGGGTATGAATATTTTTACTGTAGGTTATTGGCTGCTTAGAAAAAGGTTTACAGATTCAAAAAAATTATCATTTTCGATGGTTGTGGGTGGAGTTTTAGGTTATATCATTGCCGCAATCTATTTTTTTTCTGCACGAGGTGGTGGTTTAGTTGAAACTCTAAATCTGTCCTCTATTGGGGTTTTGGTGGGGGCTGGTTATGTGAGCATGTTGTGTTCTTTGTGGTTGAGATATAAATAAATAGGCGGCAGGTAACAAAAAGGACAGCCATGGATTGGGCCATGGATTGGGCCATGGATTGGAGGGTAAAAGCTAGGTGAGAACTTCTGTGCCATAGGACAGGTAGATGGAGTGCCTACAACAAAGTGGGTGGCGAATTGGCGCTGATAACCTTTTTATTAGACCGTAGGTAAAAAGATGCGGGGGCAGGTAGGGATACCAGTACTCTGGGGATAACTAGGGTTTGAAATTATCTTGTTCAGCTGGGCGCGGGGCTAAGAAATTGTTGGCAGTCTCTCAACCCATGTATCCAGCGTTTATCGAGCTGAACGCAGGCTTTTCGTACAGCCTCTGCTGATCCCTCCAAGCTTTTAAATCGGCTTTCAAAGTTCCGGTTGAGGTAGAGCCAGTGTTTCAAAAATAAAAAGGACAGCCATGGTATTGGAGCCATGGTATTGGAGGGTAAAAGCTAGGTGAGAACTTCTGTGCCATAGGACAGATAGATAGAGTGCCTACAACAAAGTGGGCGGCGAATTGGCGCTGATAACGTTTTTAGATAAAAATAAAAAGGATAAAATAAAAAGGACAGCCATGGATTGGAGGGTAAAAGCTAGGTGAGAACTTCTGTGCCATAGGACAGGTAGATAGAGTGTCTACAACAAAGTGGGCGGCGAATTGGCGCTGATAACGTTTTTAGATCGTAGGTATAAAGGTGTGGGGCAGGTAGGGATACCAGTACTCTGGGGATAACTAGGGTTCGAAATTATCTTGTTCAGCTGGGCGCGGGGCTAAGAAATTGTTGGCAGTCTCGCAGCCCATGTATCCAGCGTTTATCGAGCTGAACGCAGGCTTTTCGTACAGCCTCTGCTGATCCCACCAAGCTTTTAAATCGGCTTTCAAAGTTCCGGTTGAGGTAGAGCCAGTGTTTTACTGAGATACCCAGCCGACCCAGGATCGGGGGTGTATTTTGAGAAATAGCGCCGCGCTTCCTCGGGTCTAAATGCCGACCACTCCAGTCCACTAATGCCAAATAGTGATCCAGCTGAAAGGGCAGTCCTTTCGGCATATTAAGGCGCTCGCCGCCTACAAACGGCAGTAGTTCCTTGGGCTGTTTACCTAAGACCGCAGCACGAATGCGCTGCTGAACGGAGGTGTGATTAGAGTCTTCTGGAGTGATTGCCATCTTGGCACGGATAGGATTGAGATCAACATAGGCCATGCAGGCAGCCAAGGCGCTTTCATCCAATAGTGCTTGAGACTTGAAGCGGCCCTCCCAAAAGTGACCAGTGCAGCGGTCTTCTGCATTTGCTTGGCGGGCGATTAATTCATTTAAGCAGCGCATAAACCAGCTGATATCCATTAATCGCTCCCGCCATAGCTCAATCAGCTCTTTAAGTTTGTGCTTTTCATTGAAGTCTAGTGAGGCGCCCTGAATAAAGCGCCGAGCCAAATTAGAAGTTTTAAATAGCTCCTGCCAGCGAAGAATAACCTCAGTGTCAGACCAAGCCCTAGCGGTCTTAGCATCGATATAGAGCACGATATGATAATGGTTGCTCATCACGGCATAGGCTGCAATATCAAGTGAAAAGACACTAGCCAGTTGTTGTATTCTGGCCTCAATCCACTGGCGTCGATGCTCATAATCTCTCCCAGAGTGAGCATCTTTCCCGCAAAGGAATGCTCTGCGCACACATCGGGAGACACAATGGTAGTAAGGGGTTGCATGGAGGGAGATTTGCGAGCGGCGAGGCTGGGTCATGGGTCTGGGATTTAACTGTTTTAATATACAGTGTTTCTATACTGCTGTTCGTATAGTGTCAATGGGTGTGGCGCCTTACTATCTTTCTTTGGTGGGTGTCCAGAATTGTTACATGGGATTGCGGTAATTGAAGGGGGGAAAGGGATAGCTGCGGTTATCTCCGCAGCTATTTGTGTTTATTATTAGTTCAGAATTATCTTTAGCTGAGTTTGGTATCTTTCTTATACCTAACAGTAGAGGGAGATCTAGTCGTTAGTGGTTTCAGCTCCCAGCCGGTGTTATTCACCAGCGAGGCCTAATATCCTGCGGCTGGGGATTGGCAGGGTATCGTTGTTGCCAGTGAGTGATTGTTTATCATTGCATAGGCTGCGATATAGAAAGCAAAGACTCCAGCCAGCATTTGCATTTTGGCTAAAATCCATTGGTATCGGTGCTCATAATCTTTTCCAGATTCAGCATTCCTACTACAGAGGAATGCTATACGCACACAGTGATAGTGTTGCATCGAGAGAGATCTGTATGCTACGAGGAGGAACCATGGTTTAAGAGGGAGGGTTTGCTTTAATATACAGTATTATCCACATGATATCTATATTGTGTCAATGTAGCTGACGTATTAACCTTCTCTATTGGCGGGTGGCCAAAACTGTTCGTTTGACGTTGGTTACCGTAAGGTTTAGGGCATTTTTAAACATTTTAGAGGAATAACCATCGGTGTTAAGCGTGGTGCTCTCCACTATCTGTGTCTGGACCTCCCCCCTCTTGCTACGTAATTTACCGCTTAAGAGAGTGTCCGTCGTCGATGGATAGGATTACGCCCTCAATTTTACAACTAAAAAATCCCCGAAGTATTATTATGAAATAGCTTTTACTATATTTTGTCTTTACCAGTTTCAAGAAGAATTTCTTGAATAATTTGTGAGCAAAGTATTGTTGTTGATTGTGTTTTTTTTATTAGCTCAATAGGAAATCTAAGCTCTCCGAGTAAGTTTGTTTGCCCAAGATTTATTGTACTTTTTTCCCCTAATAAGCTGCACATCTGTCTTGGACTGTTTGTTCTTAATAATACTATATTAACTTTAGGGGCAAATATGCGAGCCATCATCCCTATCGACCTAATGGTGTCATTATATTGACTGTATGCTTCTTGTATCACATCAGTATTTATATTCATGGTAGGAGGGTTTCGTATTGCTAACTCTATGCCAAGCTCAAATCCTCCTGTTGGACTTTGGCTGATATAAAGGTCTGGATTTTCAGTATACATCATTTTTGTTATGGGTAACTCAATAGCACCAAATTGATTAGGCTGGATAACATACTCTTTTCCGTTTGACTGGAACATGATTTTCAGATTTCTCGTGTTAAAATCAGTATTTTGGGGAGTCAACTTTATACGAAAAATCAAACTTGACCTAACGTTGGGGTTTACAGAAATCACTTTGTCAAGATGGAGAGGGTCTATAATTCTTCTATAAGATACGTTAATTCCTTCAGCAAATACTGATATGGCATGTAATGCAGTGTGTGTTAGTAGCACAATTGCAATTGTAATAAAGTATATTTTTCGGTCTTTATATTTCATCTAGAGAACAGTGATTGAAATCCTGCAAGCAGAAATTGCATACGGCTAAGGTTTGTATTATTTTCTTTCAAATCGAGAACAATTATTTGTGGTTTTCTTTCATTAATAATTTCTCCGCAATATTGTATTGCAGTAAATAATCCTCCATTGGTATCAATCAAGCCAACCTCACAGGCTTTTCTCCCTGAAAATATCTTTCCATCTTCTAAATATCGCAAGACACTTTCTTTAACATCTCTTTTCTCATCAATATGTGATAAAAATTGCATTAATGAATCCTTCGATAGGGTTTCGAGTAGAGCTTTCTGCTCTTGATTAAAGGAAGATACGTTAAACAATATATCTTTATTGGCCCCACTAGCGATTGACTCATATTTAATACCAATATTTTCGAATAGAGAAGAAAGAGAAAACTTTCTAACGATACACCCTATGTTTCCAAGCATTGAGGCCGGAGTTGCTATACATTGATCCGCAGAAATTGCCACATAGAATGCTGCTGAAAGGGCTGTATCAGTCACAAGTGAAATAATGGGAATATTTAATTCACTACGAAGCAATTCTAAACCTTCAACTATAGTTTGAGCTGCACCAAGTGAGCCTCCATTAGATGAAACTCGTAGTATGAGAGCGCTAACGCTTGACTTATGGCTTGGCAGGCTTCGCAGTTTCAATAAAAAATTTATGGCCACGGTTTCTGTAATATTTCCAGTTAATGAGAGCAGAGCTATAGAGGAGTTTTGTTTTTTTAGTATCATGAATATACCTTACACGTTTACAAAAATATTCAGCATTAATACACAACCAATAAAAATGTCCGTTATTATGTGTGTGAAGTAAGGGGTCAACAAGCCGGCAGAATAATTTCTCATCCAGCCTAGCAACAACCCATAAGAAAGTGTAAGAACTAGTCCGCTTGTTCCAGATGGAAATCCTGCTTCAAAATGTGCAATAGCAAAGGCTAAAGCTTGAATACAGTTGGCCAAAAACGGGTTTAGAGATAGTGATAAAAGGCCACCTTGTAGAAGACCACGATAAACTAGCTCCTCTAAAGCAGCATTAAAAATAGCAAATCCTAGAACCATTGGAAAAATCATCCAGGGATATGATTCTGGAATCACTTCTCGCTGTAAGTAAAGATCTGGTTTGAAAACTTCAACCCAAACAGTAAGTACGGATATTGATCCTAATGATATCAAAAAAATTAAGGCTAAATGGTTCTTTAACTCACCTAGAGGGAGAGTACAACATATACTGTTAGTGAAGTTTAGCATTAATAAAAGTGATGAAAATAATGGGATATATAAAATAAACGGCCAAAAATATAGATTTATAAAGAATAACTTAAAAAGAATTGCTGACAATCCAAGTGCGGATAAAGCGACACAAATGAATTTGTTACTTATTGATATTAACAATAAGGCCGTCTGAAAAATTGCGAATGCAAATAGGTAGGCTGGTTCACGAACCACCAAGGAGATTGAGAATAACAATATGGAAATAGTGGCTATAGCAATAGCTGAATATCTTGCACGTAACACTTTCACTAGATTATCATTTACGAAAGTATCCATGGCTCTGATATCCGTTAAACATTATATTACTTTAGTTGCTTCAATATTATTAATATCGTATTCAATTTGATCTTGAAAAATTGAATAGTAGGCGCCTTTTCTTGATGTCAGTTCATAATGAGTTCCACTTTCAATAAGGCAGCCTTTGTCGAGCACTAATATTTTATTCGCAGACTTAAGTGTTGACAGCCGGTGCGATACGATTACCATAACTCTAGGCTGCACCTTTTCTATTATACCTTCAATAACTTCTCTTTCTGTTTTTGAGTCTAGAGCGGCGGTAGCTTCATCAAATAGTAATATGGGTGAGTTGAGTGTTAGTGCACGAGCAATTGCAATACGCTGCCTTTGTCCAGTTGAAAGATTGTATCCTTGGTTATATAGTTGCGACCCATATCCATTCTCTAATTCCTCAATAAAATTATCTACTTGAGCTATTTTTGAAATAGCTTTAAGATAATTGTCTTTAGTGTTAATTCTTCCATAAAGAATATTCTCTTTTACTGTGCGTGAAAATATTATTGGATTAAAAGATAATAAACAGATATTTTGGGAAATATCTTCTTTTGATATTTTTGATATGTCTTGGCCGTTAACCTTAACTGATCCCCGTGTTGGTTTATATTTCCCAGTCAATAATTTAAGGAGAGTGCTCTTTCCAGAACCGCTACGCCCCACAATAGCTACTGTTTGATGCTGATAAATTGAAAAGTTTAATCCGCAGACCGTAGCTTCTGTCAAATCTTCCTTTTCAGGGTACTGAAAATATACATCATCAAATATTATACTAACAGGCTTCGATGTTAGCTTTTGAAAGCAGTCAGGTTCTTCTTTTATTTCGGTTTCACAAGTCAATTTTTCGATACGTTTTAGCGGGCCGTTTGCTATCGATAGCGATGTTGCCGAATCTATTAGTGATGAAAAAGAAAATACCATGACAAAAGTGTACCCCAAAAAAGCTATGAGCTCACTTACAATAATCTCCTCCTTTTCTACTAAAATTATCGAAGTCTTAACAATTATTGCTAAGCTAATGCAGAGTGCAATTACTATTGATCCACTCATTAATAAATGAAACTTTCGTCTCTTTTCCATTGAATTGCGGGCTAACTCCTGCTTATGATTAAACTTTGTCACCTCCAGCTCTTGCTGTTTAAACTGACATACAGTTTCCACCTCCTTCAAAACCTCTAAAGCTAGAGCGGTCATTGAGCTATATGCCTCTTGTACATTATTGCTTAATGCGCTTAATTTTTTTTCAGTTAAAACAAATATTAACCCAATGCATAGAAGTGATAAAAATACAGCGAATAATAGCTTGCTACTTATGAATGCCATTAATGTAAGGCTTCCTATAAATTGAAAGAAATTTGTAGCTAATAAAGAGAGAGCTTGGCTTAATGAGGATTGTAGTTGATGAGTGTCGTTAAATAAGCTACTTGTAACCTCATGAGGGCCGTCCTTAATGTCATAGTTGTTCTTCTGAAGCCATGTGCGGTATAGTTTTTCCCTTATTTCACTGACATATTCCTCAGTTAATCTGCTAATCAAGTAAAATCTACTTGATGAAGAGATGAACCATATACCTGCTGCCAATATTGCAATAAATACAAAAGATATTTTTCCTACATGAAAGACATTATTAGATTGGCCCTCCTGGATAGGAAATTCACCAATATGACTTAGAGATATGGGGATAAGAAGTAGGCATATTGATCCAATTAACGTGCTAATTATAATCGAGCAGAGAGATAATGGTTTTCTTAAGTAGAACTTTCCTGCAGAAATAAAGGCATTTTTTGAAGGTGATTTCATTAAGCTACTCTATTATCCATATCTACAGTATGAAGTTGATGCTGAATCTCTTCAGCCATTCTCCATTTCTCAAAAATTGCATACCAAGCTGAATATTGATGTGGGTACTTTTTAATTGCATTACCTATATGGCTATCGATTTTCTCAGCAGCGTCGATATAGTCTTTTTCTGAAGGACTGCCTCCTAGATTAATGGCTTTACCAAACGTAGTCGTGTAACTGTTATCATTTTCCCAAACATGAAAAGGAATAAGATCAGCATTACACCTTGCTGCTATCATTAATATACTTAATGGGAAGGCTGATTTTCTTCCTAGCAGTTCTGATATTAGAATGTTAGAGGTTTTTGTTGGCATGCTATCTATTCGCATAGCAATAATAGAGTTTTTTTTAAGAGCCCGAACAATCTGAAATGGTGCAGTTGGAGTGTCAGCCATGATCCCCTTTATGTAATTTCCTGATATTTTAGAGATTTTTTCATAGAATCCTACCTTCCTTAGCGGAGATAGTGCAGCAATTGGCTGAACTATTGATATTTGCCTGTCACCAATTTTAAGCCTTTCTGGAGCAAGAAGTCCGTGATAATGAAGAGAAAATGAAGTCAGTAGTAATATCACAGGTTTATTTTTTTCTAGGCTTCTATTTATATGTTCAGTTCCCTCATAGGTAATATGCTTGCTTGCCCATTCTCTTATTTTTTCATTTTTTTGCTGCAATATCCATGCAAGCTCAATTTGTGCTTTAGCCCCTGCAATTAAGCTACTCAAAAAAATTATAGATGACTCTTTTTTTCCTGCGCTGCAGGACTCTTTGATACATTTTATAGTTAAGGTATGCCCCCTATATGCAATCGCTCGCAAAAAGAAAAGGAAACCTATTGGCCCATATATCAGTCTCCAAAATAATCTAGGTGTTTTGGCTGTTATTCTGGCCCAGAATGGAGATAAAATATAGTAAGCTTCCTTTTCCATGGAAGTTCCCTCTATTAAAGGGCACCCAAATAAAACTGGGTGCCAAAGCTAAAGATCTTCTCTAATCTATTTTAAAGATATGAGCGTGTTTATTTTGGATCGTCGTGGATTTGACAATCACGGCAAGCACAAGTGGCACTAGACTGAATCGGAGTTAACGCCGACTTCGCTACAGAGATAGTTTTCCCGCCAGTAATGACACGAACTTTTTGTTTCTTTTGAGTGTTTGTTTTTTCAGAAAAAAATTTCATAGCAATTTCCTTTCTTGCTGAAGAGTTGATGAAGGCACATAGAAATACAGCCGTTACTTGCCTATTGGTAGTAAAGTCCATTTTACAAAATTCCCTTCCATAGGATTCTTTTTAGTGGCCTGAATGGATGCGGATATTTTAATCTCAGGCCTGATAACTTTTTATAACTCTACTATGTAAGTTTACTGTTCAGCAATACTTTAAAATCTATTAAAAACATTTTGGCGGAGCAATTATCATTTTATTTAAAAAAATTTGGTACGTACATCAGTACATAGCCTGTCCTTGTAAAGTCTTCTAGGCTTGCCGGTAATGAGGTTGTGTAGGTATGCGGCATATCCATTTCAACTGGTTTTCGCTATCCTGAGCCAAATTTCTGGTCGAAGTGTTTAGGGAGTATGATGCTCACAAACACCGATCAATAGCAACAACTCAATTTTTAAGGGAGGCTTTTTCGATCAACTTGATCTGTCATATCTACTGTTATTGTTCATAAGTAATTCTTTGGAAAGGTTTTTAGTTGAATTTCTGAACTACTGTTTTTATAGGCGGGTGTGTCTCAGCATCCCCATTCGCTCTCTCTCCGGCCTACTAATTCGCAAGCAGTTGTAAAATTTGAACGATGAAAATGTTGTACTTCTCTGAAAGTAACCTTCCCTCTACAAAGCCTTCTCTAGCTTAAATTATTCTCAGAACAAAACATCTGTACAAATTCATGACAGTATCATTGAAGAAAAGAGTGTAAATATTGATACCACGGTACAAGAAAAGTCTATCACCTACCCGGTGGATGGTGTGTAAACCAAAACAATTCTAGACATCCGCAAAAATCTTAATGACTGTCGTAGTGATTGACCGTAATAAAGTCTTTACCGGCGATGGTGATAGTGGTAGCGGTTGAGGACCCCTTAAATGTAGTTGTGTGCAGAATTGACATGGTAGCGGCTCTCCCGCGTGCACTGGCCCGAAACCTTCCCTCTTAGGTCGATGCTTAACTTTTAAATAAAGTAGGAGAAAATCCCGAAAATACTAAGTGATGAATACGCTGTTGAATACTCAACTGAGTTCAAAATTAAAGTAGTAGGTCTCACTAGTCAGCTAAAAGTAGATACAAATAGTATCCCAACATCACTGGCCTATGGCGTATAGGTGGCGACAGGAAAGTAGAGGGGGTAAGTTGGGTGATAAGCCTAGCCGTTGAATAAATATAACGCAACCAAAGAAATCTCAGTCTAAGACTGATGATAAAGAAATAAATCGATTAAGAAAGTAGGTTGAAATGTTATAGAAGGAGAATGATTTCCTAAAAAAGTGAGAGGTGTGATTGAGAGACTAGAGCTGAAAAACTCCTATTCATAACCCATAATCTGTAGTAGTTCAGACTTGATCTGACAGTTACCGGTTTTTCAGAAGGTACTCTGTCAGGTCAAATTCAGTTTACGAGTTTCTCCTTCCAGATACTTTTACCCTCTTCAAGGGTTACCATCGGTGTGCGACCACAACACTTTTTACCCTGATGAGTTCGATCATTATTGTAATATACGAGCCATTCGTCCAGATCCTTTTGTAGCTCTTCTATTGATCCATAGATCTTTCGTCGTAACGATGGCTGGTAGAACTCTTGTAATATAGTTTTATGGAAGCGCTCACAGATACCATTTGTTTGTGGGTGCCTGGCTTTTGTCTTGGTATGTTCTATCTCGTTGATATTCAAGTACAACTGATAATCATGCTGCTCCAGCTTGCCGCAATATTCAGTACCGCGGTCAGTCAAAATACGCAACACCGGCAGATCATGCATGGCGTAAAACGGTAATACACGATCATTCAGAAGATCTGCTGCTGTGATTGGCGTCTTAGTGGTGTACAACTTGCAATGGGCTACCTTTGCATAGGTGTCGACATAGGTTTGTTGGTAAACACGCCCAACCCCCTTAAATGTTCCTACATAGAAGGTGTCCTGAGAACCTAGATAGCCGGGGTGTTGAGTATCAATTTCCCCGCAGGCTTCATCATCATGTCGCTTTCTTTCCAAGGCCTGAACCTGCGACTCCGTGAGGATTAGCCCCTCCTTAGCCACCTTGGCTTCAAGTGCTTTTAATCGTAACTTGAAGTTAGCCAGGTCGTTCCGTAACCAGATACTCCGAACACCACTAGGGGACACGAATACGCCACGTTTACGTAGCTCATTGGAGACTCGAACCTGTCCATGGGCAGGCTCTTGGAGGGCATAAGTCAACACGGCCTCTTCAATTGCTGTGTCAACACGGTTCTTGTGGTTAGGCACCCGTCGACTCTTTTCAAGAAGGGCGTCCACACCGCCACTTGAAGCAGCTTCCTTGTACCGATAGAAAGTGTCTCTCGAAACACCAAGCATCTTGCAAGCTTTTGAGATGTTGCCAAGCTCTTCTGCAAGATTGAGCAATCCGGTCTTGTGTTTGATGATACGATCATTAGTATGGATCATGGGGTTTATCCTTGGTTTTGTTTTTAGGTTTAGGCACCTTCATCAAAACCGGTAAACCCCTCTTTTTCAAGAGGATGTGTCAGATTTGGTCTGAACTAATACACATAATCGGTGGGAATTTTGCGTTAGTTACTTGTTTTGATATTTGAATGTTTGTTGTGGTCAACTCCAACCGGACACTTCTTTAAGCACATTCCTCAAATTCGATAGGGGCTAGATCTCCCAGTGTTGTATGTATTCTGCGTGAGTTGTAATAAGCAATATAGGCTCTTACATCTGCTACCGCATCCTCCCTTGTCGGATAGAGGTTTCCCGTTAACCACTCCCGCTTCAGGCTGCTGAAGAAACGTTCAGTCGGTGCGTTGTCCCAACAATTTCCCTTACGGCTCATTGAACACACCATCCCCTGCTGACTCAATAACATTTGGTAGGTATGGCTGGCATACTGACTGCCACGATCAGAGTGATGCAGGAGACCTTTTGGGGGCGTACGCAAATTGACAGCCATCATCAACGCACGAGTTATCAGGGCCGTTTCCATCTTGCGATCTAGATGCCAACCAACAATCCGGCGCGAATAGAGATCAATCACTACCGCCAAGTACAGCCAGCCCTGCGAAGTCCAAATATATGTAATATCAGTCGTCCAAACTTGATTTTTAGCACTCGGTGAGAACTCCCTATTCAGAAGGTTCTCTGCGACAGGCAGGTGATGTTTACTGTCTGTCGTCAGTGTAAATCGCTTCTTGCGCTTTACTGCCAAGCCTAGCTTTTTCATGAGCTTGCGGACTCGATAGCGCCCGACTTCAAAGCCTTCTTTACGTAACAGCTTCATTAACCGACGACTTCCGAGACTCTGTCTAGATTCTGCAAATAGGGCCTTCAAACGATGGCATAGTTGCCATGTTTGAGCATCTATTGAGCTATTACCACGGCAACACCAATCGTAATAACTAGTCTTACTTACCTGCATTACCCGGCAGAGCACCCTAACAGGAAAGCTGCCTTGCTGTTTTTCAATAAAGCTGTACTTTATTTCATTTCTTTCGCAAAGAAGGCGCTGGCTTTTTTTAGGATTTCTTTCTCCATCCGCAACTGCTTATTTTCACGTCGTAATCGCTCTAATTCTGCGCGCTCGCCTACATCCAACCTCACACCGTCTTCTTCCTGCTTCAGTTCCTTTATCCAGCGTCGCAGGTTATTGGCTGTTGTTCCTACAGCCTCTGCTGCTTTAGGAATTGAATACCCTTGCTCAGAGACTAGCGCTACGGCGTCTTTCTTAAATTCCGGCTTGAAATGCCGACGTGTACCTTTTGTTGTCATACTTCACCTCGCTTGGTAGTTTTACCATCTTAGCGAAGTGTCCGGAAGGATTAGACCACTACAGTTGGGGCAATTGGGTAAATATTCATTTGAATGATAAAAAATAGAAATTTACCTGAAATAACCTAAGTTTTTTGAAATTTGTATATTGTCGGCCTGCCTTGAATTACATGCTGATCCCAGGCGCCAGAAACGGGGTGCACGAAGCTATTACTAGGAAGAAGTGTAATTTGAAAGTGAGTAGGAATGGCTGCAGGAAAACCTGCAGCCACTAAGACTTATTTCCAGTTAAGAATTACCTTACCGGATTCACCAGATCCCATGGTATCGAAGCCTTGTTGGAAGTCATCGATCGAAAACTGGTGAGTGATAATTGGGGTTAAATCCAGACCGGATTGAATCAGGCTGGCCATTTTGTACCAGGTCTCAAACATCTCACGGCCGTAAATACCTTTGATCATCAGGCCTTTAAAAATAACCTGCCCCCAGTCGATCGCCATTTCACCTGCGGGGATGCCGAGCATGGCAATTTTGCCCCCGTGATTCATTGCGGCGATCATATCGCGGAAGGCAACGGGTACGCCGGACATCTCCAGGCCAACATCAAAGCCTTCGCTCATTCCCAGCTCGTTCATCACATCGCTGAGGTTTTCCTTGGCAACGTTTACGGCGCGGGTAGCGCCCATCTTGCGTGCCAGGTCCAGGCGGTATTCATTGATATCGGTGATAACTACATGGCGTGCGCCAACATGTTTGGCGACTGCTGCAGCCATAATACCGATAGGGCCGGCGCCGGTAATCAGTACATCTTCGCCCACCAGGTCGAAAGACAGGGCCGTGTGTACCGCATTACCGAGGGGATCGAAAATAGAGGCGAGATCGTCAGAAATGTTATCCGGGATCTTGAAGGCATTGAGCGCGGGGATTACCAGATACTCGGCAAAAGCTCCGGGGCGGTCTACACCGACACCGTAAGTGTTGCGGCACAAGTGGCGGCGGCCGGCGCGACAGTTGCGGCAGTGGCCGCAAGTAATATGGCCTTCACCGGAAACACGGTCGCCCATCTGGAAACCTGCAACTTCCTGCCCCATACCGACAACTTCACCCACATATTCGTGGCCAACCACCATAGGGACAGGAATAGTCTTTTGAGACCATTCATCCCAGTTGTAGATATGCATGTCGGTACCGCAAATCGCGGTTTTGTGAATCTTGATCAGCAGGTCGTTGTGGCCCGGTGTGGGTATTTCCACATCGGTAAGCCAGATTCCCACTTCAGATTTCAGCTTGGATAGTGCTTTCATTGTTTTTAAAACTACAAATGGCAGGGCGCGGTGCCGCTCCGGTGAATTCCTTGTGAGAATTACCGTATCAGCACCGCTGTTTGGTTTAGATAATATTCAGTTCGTGGCCAACTTCAATGAAGGCATCGATACACTGGTCGAGCTGCTCGCGGGTGTGGGCGGCGGACATCTGGGTGCGGATGCGGGCCTGGCCCTTGGGCACTACCGGATAGAAGAAGCCCACTACGTAGATACCGCGCTCCAGCATCTTGTCAGCCATCTTCTGCGCCAGGGCAGCATCGCCAATCATCACCGGGATGATCGGGTGGTCGGCACCAGCCAGGGTAAAGCCGGCTTCGGACATACGCTTGCGGAAGTATGCGGAGTTGTCGCGCAGCTGTTCACGCAGCTCGCCGCCTTCAGTCAGCATATCCAACACTTTCAGGGAGGAGGTGACGATCGCCGGGGCTACAGAGTTGGAGAACAGATAGGGGCGCGAACGCTGGCGCAGCATGTCGATAATTTCCTTGCGGCCAGAAGTAAAGCCGCCGGAAGCGCCGCCCAGGGCCTTGCCCAGGGTGCCGGTAATAATATCGACGCGGTCAATCACATCGCAGTATTCATGGGTGCCGCGGCCGTGGTCTCCGAGGAAGCCCACTGCGTGGGAGTCGTCCACCATTACCAGGGCATTGTACTGGTCGGCCAGATCGCAAACGGCTTTGAGGTTGGCGATAACTCCGTCCATAGAGAAAACGCCATCGGTGGCGATCAGTTTGGTCTTGGCGCCAGCGGCGTCTGCGGCCTGTAGTTGCTTCTCCAGTTCCGCGATATCGTTGTTGGCGTAGCGGTAGCGCTTGGCTTTACACAGGCGCACGCCGTCGATGATAGAGGCGTGGTTGAGGGAGTCGGAGATGATGGCATCTTCCGGGCCCAGCAGCGTTTCAAACAGGCCGCCATTGGCGTCGAAGCAGGAGGTGTAAAGAATGGTGTCTTCGGTTTGCAGGAACTCAGACAGGCGCGATTCCAGCGCTTTGTGAATGTCCTGGGTGCCGCAGATGAAGCGCACCGATGCCATGCCGAAGCCGTACTGTTCGAGCCCCTCTTTGGCCGCTTCAATCAGGTCCGGGTGGTTAGCCAGGCCCAGGTAGTTGTTCGCACAAAAATTCAGTACCTGGGTGTCGTTGTTCACCTGGATCTCAGCGGCCTGCTGGGAGGTAATAATCCGCTCGCGTTTGTACAGGCCGTCTGCATCGATCTGTTTGAGTTCGCTGCGCAGGTGCTCAAAGAATTGTTCTGGCTTTGACATGGTATTGTTTTTAGCTCCTGTCGGGTGCTCTTGGCACAGGGTAACGGGCGCGAGCTCGCGGCGCCTGTTGGTTCTACTTTATCCCGCCAGTTCGCAGGCCTCATGGGCCGAAATAGGGTGCTCACTGGCGCGGCAACTGGTGGCAAATTTTAATGCCTCTTCGGCAGTGTCGAACAGTAGTTGCCACAACAACTGACGATCACCTCTTCTCACCGCGCGTACTGCCGTGTGGCTTCTTTGGCTGGCGATTTGAATTTCGATAATGTCTTTACTGGAAAACGGTGATTCGGACATGGTCCCTCCAATGGTAAAACTATGGAGGACTGACGTGGAAGCGGCGAAGTGATGTTCGCTAATCCGGTTGGTTTGCTCTGGTAGAGCCCCATCCTCCCTGCAGGCCTTGTGTGCCGCAGAGAGAGAACCACCTTGCCCCGGTCGGCAGGTTGGCG
This sequence comes from Microbulbifer maximicatervae (SeqCode), assembly GCF_052467225.1. NCBI lineage: Bacteria > Pseudomonadati > Pseudomonadota > Gammaproteobacteria > Cellvibrionales > Microbulbiferaceae > Microbulbifer > Microbulbifer maximicatervae (SeqCode). The sequence goes on from NZ_CP174303.1 coordinate 2,201,920, forward strand.
TTGGCGTCAGCCACTCTCGTGATGTGCGAGCAAAGATAACGGGGAGGGGATTAGCAGTCAACAGTACCGCCCCCATTAGAGGGCGGTGCAGAAGTTTATGCGGGAAGCTGCACGGATTTCAGTTCGATAAACTCACCGAGACCGGCCTCACCAAACTCGCGTCCGTTGCCGGAGCGCTTGTAACCGCCGAAGGGGGCGTCGTAGTTAAATTCACCGCCGTTAACAAAGCACAGGCCCGCTTCGATGCGGCGAACGATAGGCATGGCGCTTTCGGCGTCTTTAGCCCATACGCCACTGGACAGACCGTATTCGGTGTCATTGGCAATGGCGACGGCTTCATCCATATCCTTGTAGGGGATCAGGCAGGTCACCGGGCCAAAGATTTCTTCCCGGGCAATGGCCATATCGTTGTGAACGTCGGCAAATACCGTGGGTTTCACATAGAAGCCTTTATCCAGCTCGGTGGGTAGATCGAGGCCGCCAGTTACAAGGCGGGCACCTTCCTCGATCCCTTTCTTGATGTAGCCGCGCACGATTTCCAGTTGGCGAGCGGAAGATAGGGGGCCCATAAAGGCATTGGCATCGGTGCCCATGGCCACTTCTTCAGCCACCTGCTTGGCAACTTCCACTGCCTCTTCATAGTGCTCAGCGGGAACCAGCATACGGGTGAGTGCGGTGCAGGTTTGGCCACTGTTAATAAATACATCTTCGCAGCCCCAGCGAACCGCTGCTTTAAGATCCGCATCCGGGGTGATAATCAGAGGCGATTTGCCACCCAGCTCCTGGGTTACCCTTTTAACTGTGGGCGCTGCAGCCTTGGCAACTTCAACGCCTGCACGGGTGGATCCGGTAAAGGACACCATATCGATTCCCGGGTGCGATGACAGCTCTGCGCCGACGACCGAGCCAGCACCGGGGATCAGGTTAAATACGCCCGCAGGAACGCCGGCTGCTTCGATAATTTCCGCCATGACGAAATCCTGCAGCGGAGTGGTTTCCGAAGGCTTGGTAATCATGGTGCAGCCTGCTGCGAGGGCTGGCGCTACTTTGCCGACAAATTGGTGCAGAGGATAATTCCAGGGGGTAATAAAGCCACACACGCCAATCGGCTCCCGGATTAATACCGAGTGGGCCGCCTTTTCGGTCTCTTCCATTATGGAGGTGCGACCGGCGTAGTAACGCATGGCGTAGATAGGGCCATCCACATGCAACCAGCGGGTGATATGGGCGGGGCAACCCAGGGTTTGTGAGATCGCCTGGATCAAGTCTTCCTTGCGCTCTTCCATACCGTCAGCAATGGCATTTAGCAGGGCTGAGCGCTGATCTGCGCTGGTATGGCGCCACTTGCGAAAGGCGCTGCGGGCAGCGGCAACGGCAATATCCACATCCTCAGCAGAGCCTTCCACCACCTGGCAAATCATTTCTTCAGTGGCGGGGTTAATTACAGGATGGGAACTGGTGCCGAGGGGCTCGCGCCACTCACCATTGATAAACAGTTTGTCGGTATGCAGCTTGCTGAAATCTGTCATGTCACGCTTCCGTTTGCTTCGCGCCAGTTCAAGGGGCGGTGATTTCGATAATTGTTGGTGTTTTGCGTTGCAGGGCTTCTGCGACTGCCGTAGCTAATTGCTGTGGTTTGTCGATGCGACAACCTTCAGCGCCAAAAGATTTTGCCAGTGCGACAAAATCCGGAGTGCGAAGATTAACACCTTCTTGAGGTACTTCTGCGGCATCCATAAAGTCGCGAATCTCTCCATAGCCGCTGTTATTCCAAACCAGTATTGGCAGGGGCAGTTGCTGTTCTACTGCAACGGCCAGCTCACCGAGAGTAAACATCAGGCCGCCATCGCCGATCAAGGCAACTACGTCCCGCTCGCTGGATAACTTGGCCCCGATCGAGGCGGGCAGGGCAAAGCCCAGCGTGCCGTAACCGGTGGTGCAGGTAATATGGCTGCGAGGATGGTACAGCGGCAAGGCGTGGTTAGTGTTATAGGCCAGTTGTGTGGAGTCGGTAACCAGAATTCCCTCATCGGGCAGGGCTTCGCGCAGAGCTTCAACCCAAGGGAAGCGCTCCTCAGAACCTTCCCACCACTCTTTGCGGCAGTTACCGATTAATTGTGAAACTTCCTCTTCTACGCGCTGTTTTGAGCTCTCTTCGCACTGAACCAGGGCTTCGCTTAATTGCTGAAGGCTTTCTACTGCATCGGCACAGATGGCCAAGTCCGGCTGGGCATTGCATACCAGCTGAGCCGGATCAATGTCGATGCGGATCAGTTTGCCGGAGAAAGCGTAATCCTCTCTCACCAGGTTGCGATCGGTTTCCGAAAGCTCTGTGCCAACGGCCAAGACCACATCGGCAGTTTCCACTCGCTCACGCACGCAATCAAAACTGAGATTGGCTCCGCCACACAGAGGATGTCTTTCATCGACAGCGCCTTTGGCGGCCAGAGACAGGAAGACTGGAGCTGCAATTTTTTCTGATACCTGTGTTGCCGCCTCTCCAGCAGATTGCGCGCCACCGCCCAGCAGAATCACCGGGCGTTCGGCAGCTTGCAGCCACTGGGTAGCAGTTGCGATAGCTGTCGCGTTGGCTGCCGGTACCATGGCATTGGGTGCCGCGCGGTAATCGTCCAGCTTGCCGGACATAGGCGCGGGGAATAAATCGATAGGGATTTCGATATGGACAGGGCCGGGGCGGCTGGACTGCAATAGCTGGAATGCCCGTGCCATCACTTCCGGTAATTGTTCTGCCTGGGTCAGGGTGTGCTGCCAGATACAGAAGCCTCGACTGGCATCGCTTTGGCGGGGTAGCTCATGCAGGCGCCCACGGCCCATGCCAAGGTCTTCCCGGCGATTGACGGCGGAAATAACCAGCATGGGAATTGAGTCTGAGTAAGCTTGCGCCATCGCAGTGGCTGCGTTGGTCAGCCCCGGCCCAGTGATCAGGAAACAGACACCGGGCTTGCCGCTGGCGCGGGCATAACCGTCTGCCATAAAGGCGGCGCCCTGCTCATGCCTTGGCGTGATATGCATCAAGTCGCTACCGGGCAGGCCGCGATACAGTTCAATGGTATGTACGCCGGGAATCCCGAAAACTTTTTCTACCTGGTATTCGCGCAGCAGGCGCATCAGCACCTGGGCGCATGTGGGCGCAGAGGACATAAGCACCATTTTCCTTATTCGTGTAAAAATGCAGTGAGCCTAGCGGCCCACCAAAAGCCGTGCAAGCACCCGCAGAGTCTGCACCTTCACAGGCAATATCGCAGGAAAATTGAGATTCACCCGGCACTGCGGCAGGAAACTTTGTACGCTTGGGTTACTTTACCTGTCAGTAGATTTTGCGGAATTTGACGAGGTGGCTGCCGCACAATAGCCTTCCGGCACTTCGCTGAATAAACTTTGAGCTAGAACAACCGAGGAAGTATCACCATGGAAATCGATCAATGGCGTCGGGAATACCAAATGGGTGGTTTAAGGCGCTCTGAATTGAAGCCGACCCCCGTGGAGCAGTTTCGCAAGTGGCTTGCAGAAGCTGTTGAAGCAGAATTAGTTGATGCCAGCGCCATGTGTCTTGCCACCACTAACGCGGACGGGCACCCCTCGCAGCGGATTGTTTTGCTGAAAGGCTTCGATGAGAAGGGTTTCGTTTTCTATACCAATTTACAGAGTGACAAGGCCCGAGATATGGCCGTTAACCCTCAGGTGTCGCTGTTGTTTCCCTGGTGCCGTCTCGAGCGGCAGGTGATTGTTTATGGGAAGGTGGAGCCCGTTTCCCGCGAGCAGGCAGAGGCCTATTTCCAGTCGCGCCCCCTGGATAGCCAGTTGGCCGCATGGGCCTCGCACCAGAGCCGGCCGCTTTCGTCCAGGGAGGAACTCGAGCAACAGTTTGATAAAGAAAAGGCTCGCTTTGCCGGTAAAACAATTCCATTGCCAGAATTTTGGGGCGGCTACTGTGTGGTACCCAATGCTGTTGAGTTTTGGCAGGGGGGTGAAAATAGATTGCACGATCGTTTTATTTATCGCCGTGAAGAAAAGGAAAGCTGGAATATAGAGCGTCGCGCTCCCTAATTTTTATATTTATCTTTTCGTGGCCCAGCCCTTTGGGCCACAACTAACCGCTTAATCACGCCTCACTTTGTGAGTACCTATCCCCTGATATTGTTTTATAGCGGTGTCTTATCTGGCAATTTGTGGTCAAGGCCGCTTAGAATAATGCGCCATAAATATAGCTAAAACTAATGTCTTAAAAATTCTATAGATTCGATCGTTTTTGCAATTCGAATCCAAGGGTAGGTAGGGGAAATATGGCCATTATTGGTATCGACTTGGGAACCACTAATAGTGCTTGCGGGGTACTGACCGACGAGGGGGTAAAACTAATCCCCAACCGTTTGGGTGAAATTTTGACCCCGTCAGTTGTGGGGCTTGATGATTCTGGCACATTGCTAGTCGGCAAAACGGCTAAAGAACGTCTTATTAATCACAGTAGTACCACTGTAGCTGCGTTTAAGCGTTTAATGGGCACTGACCACAAAGTTTCCCTGGGGAAACAGAAATTTAGTGCAACAGAACTCTCCTCGTTAATTTTACGTGCGCTCAAAGAAGATGCTGAAACTTTTCTTGGTGAAGAGGTAACCGAGGCGGTAATCAGTGTCCCAGCTTATTTTAATGATAATCAGCGCCATGCCACCAAGTTGGCAGGAGAACTTGCGGGATTAAAAGTAGAGCGCCTTATTAACGAGCCAACTTCGGCTGCCATTGCTTATGGTTTACACGATAAGCGCGAAGGAAACTTCCTTATTTTAGATCTTGGGGGTGGCACCTTCGATGTTTCCATTCTGGAATTTTTCGATGGCATTATGGAAGTTCATGCCAGTGCCGGAGATAACTTCCTCGGTGGAGAAGATTTCGTTGAGGCAATGATCGATGATGTCCTGGCTGAGTTTGATATCAAGAAAGAAGCCTTAAGCCCTCGCGATTTGCAAAACTTATATATGCAAATGGAAAGCGCCAAACGTCGAGTTAGCCAGCAACCTGAGCAAAAACTTGAATTACAACTTGATGGGCGCTCCCTGCAATTCCAGGTGACTCCAGAGTGGTTTGAGAAACTCAGCACACCTCTGTTGTTAAGAGCGAAGCGGCCAATTGAGCGGGCAATGCGCGATGCTGATTTGCCCCCACAGAAAATTGATGAAGTGGTATTGGTTGGCGGTTCGACGCGCATGGCCCAGTTTCGTTCTATGGTTGGTCGAATGTTTGGCCGTCTGCCAGCCTGCCATTTGGACCCGGACACTGTCGTTGCGATGGGAGCAGCTATTCAGGCTGGCTTAAAAGAAAAGAACTCAGCACTGGATGATATTGTCCTGACTGATGTATGCCCTTACACCTTGGGAACTGGGGTTATCAATGAAGATAATCCGCAGCTCGGTGCCTACTTCATGCCTATTATCGAGCGCAACACGGTTGTACCAGTCAGTGTTGTAAGGAGAGTGTGGACTGCTCGGGATGATCAAACCCAACTTTGTGTAGACGTATACCAAGGAGAGAATCGTCTGGTATCTAAAAATGTGTACCTGGGTGAGATGACGGTTCCTGTGCCGAAAAAGCCTAAAGGGGAAGAGGCGGCAGATATTCGCTACACCTACGATATGAATGGACTTTTAGAAGTGGATGTGACTGTGGTCTCCACGGGTAAAACCTTCAACAAGTTAATTGAGTTTACGCCGGGAGCTCTCTCCGATGTACAAAAGGCTGAAGCCCTGCAAAAGCTGGCAAAACTGAAATTCCACCCCCGTGAAGATGAAAAAAACCAGGCAATCATTGCTCGTGGTGAGCGCTTGTATGAATCCAGTCTGGGCGAGCAGCGTGAGTATATTGCCAAATTACTGTCATCCTTTGATAGCGTCCTAGAAAGGCAAAACCCTACAGAAATTATTAAGGCTCGAACTGAGGTTAGTGAAATTCTGGATCGGTTGGATGGCGAGGATTGGATTTGATGAATCCCTGGGCCATTCTTGAAATTAACCCCATCACTGATGCTCGGGCGATTAAGCGCGCTTATGCAAAAAAACTAAAGCAAACCCGCCCTGATGAAAAGCCGGAAGAATTCCAGGCACTTCATACAGCTTATAAGCAAGCATTGAAACTGGCTGAGCAATTGCAAGAGGAGACTGCCGGGCATGCGGAAGCCTCCTTGGAAACTCCTTCACTAGGGCAGGCAGGAAGCACAAGCCATGAGAAGGTTAACAGTGAAAGGGTAGCTGTATTAGAAGGGGCGCAGGAAACAGAAGTGCGGCCTTCCACTGATGAAGTGTTAACTCCGCTCGCAGCTGAAGAACACCCAGCGAAGCAAGAGAGCGTTTCTGACCCCTTGGAACAGAGCGAAGGTGTATCCCCTGATACGCAGCCAAGTGAATCTCGGGAGCCGCAAGACCCGGATAGAGATTTGCGTATTGAAGAATTTCGGCGGGTGCTTAAGCAAGTTGATGAAATGCTTAATAATCACTTGGAAATGAGCCTGGAGAGGAGTTGGGACTTTCTCACCAAGAGTCCCTATATGCTGGATGAGGAGTATAATTGGAACTTAGGTCTTTCTGTATTTGAACGCTTTGCCCAATTTAATCAAAATGCTGTAGAGGGGGGTAAGTCCGCAAGGTTTCGCCCGCAAGTAACGCCGAACATCCTGCAGTACTGTGACGAGCTGTTCGATTGGCGAGGGAATGCGTCTTACCTCTACCAAGCGCTTGATGAAAAGTTGTGCAATAGCATATTTAATAGCTTGGAAACCCATGAGTCCCGTATTGATCCTTTGCAAGGGCTTCGTGGCGGGGGCAAGGTAAAGGCACAAAGTGAGGCTGAATTTGAAGAGCGCTATGAAAAGTACTTTTTTGGTGATGTTGTACCTAGAGGCGTTGCATTCTTTTTAGACTTGGTTATGACTTATATGGCCGTAGGCTCTCTTGCAACTGCGGCGATGATGAAAATCTTTGGATTGCCGGAAGCTGTAGCAGCCGCAAAAGTCATACCTTTTTGTTTTGGAGCCTACCTGTTATTTGCTTGGTTGTTTGAGTGTTCCAAACTTCAGGCAACACCTGGCAAGTATATAATGGGCTATCGAGTAACCAGTCAAAAATTTGGGCGGATTGGATACTTGCGAGGGCTTTGGAGAACTGTGAGCTTTGCTTTCACTAGTGCATTTGGGCTTTTTGCATGGATTATCAACTTCTTCCTGGTTAACAAATTATTGCATGATCGGTTAAGTCGCACTTATGTTATTAATATGCGTAAGACTCATGAAGAGCATTTACGCCGTTTGAGAAAAGCTTAGCTTTAGAGCGGGGATTGGTTCCCGCTCTTCCCTTATCTATAAGTACTTCTTAATGTAAGTTGACTTGTATGTTTAAGAGGCTGGTGCTTGAATATAGCTAGATTTCTCCGAAAACTCTTAGTTAAATGAATTTGAATTTTTTATTTAAAAGGAGTACTTTCGCGGAATAAGCTTTGCTTTAAAGGCTTTCTCTATCCCTCGATCATAGCCTGGATTAACAACACTACCGTGATTCTCGTTATCAAATACACGTTTTCTTAGGGTAAGGCTATTGTAGTTACGGGACTTCAATCTTTTTACTAGTTGAGAGAAGTCTTTTACTGCGCAAACTGAGTCGATTTCACTGCAAGTCTCCTCACCACCAATAAATAAATACACACTTTTTCCTAAATCGGCATTGCGTTCTGCATAGGCCAATTCACTATCTAAAATTTGCTTATCTGCCCACCAAATACTGGGGCTTCCAATGACATATCGGTCAAAGCTATTGGTGTGGTTAAAAAGTGCATGGAGAGCCAGAAGCCCACCCAGGGAATGGCCCACTAGGGTTTCGTCTTCTTCGTTACCTTTAAAATTATTATTGATAAAGGGTTTGAGTTCCTCTTCGATAAACTCAAGAAAGTGATCTGCGCCGCCACCTAGTTCAGCACCTTTGATCACACCAGGCACGGGGGTGAAATCCATTACTCGCTGGGCGAAATTCGGGCTGTCAAAAGCGTGGGAGATACCTACCAGAATTACAGGGGGCATTTTGACATTGCCAAACTCATCGGGAACCTGTTCCTGAAGAAGGTTAGGGGCTGTCATAGGGAAATGCAGAAACCCATCGGTCATATAAATGACTGGATAGCGATCGGTGTTTTCCGGGGTGTACGAGAGAGGCAGCATTATGTCGATAACGTACTCACGCTCTAGTAAATCAGAGTAAAAGTTGTAGGACAGTATCCCTGGGCGAGTGAAAGTTGTGGGTTCGGCACTGCCGGCCACTGCCAGCTGGCAACAGGCACTAAGAATACCTATCACTAATAATCTAATTATTTTCATTGCTATCCCTGAGGGGCGCTGAAACTTACCTGTTATCGCCCTGCTTACTAGAGGTATCTGTATGGAAGCCTAACAGATAGGTAAAGGGAGTCGCTAGCTGGGGAGGGGGTTACTGCCGCAGGAATCACTCTGCATCGCAAATTTTTGCTCAAGAAGTGGTCGTAATCACAGAAATAGGGATATTGCACGTGGAAACCACATCCACTGAGAAGAGGATTGGCAGGAAGGGAATGTCCCTTCCCAGGTTCAGGCAATGACGTTTTTAGTGTTGTATAGGTGCTGGGCCATCCGTAGGGAGCCGACTTCACCGGATCTTCCCACTAGTTTTGGTGCAACGATATACCGTTCAATATTACTTTCTGAGACTTGGGGAAAGTAACCACCGGCTAAGCATAGGAATTTTTGCCTTATGCGGTTGAATAGGTGCGCCTGTATCATCACTCCGCCCCCCAGTATGATCCGCTGTGGTGAGTAGCAGCTGGTAAGGTTGACGCACATAGTGGCCAGATACTCCGCCTCCAGGTCCCAGGCCGGATGGTGTTGTTCCAGGTGTTGGCCACGCAGTCCCCAACGCTCCTCTATCGCAGGGCCTGAAGCCAGTCCTTCAAGGCAGTTGTTATGAAATGGGCAGTTGCCTTTAAAAGAATCCTTTTGGCTGTCTCTAGGCATCAGCATATGCCCAATTTCCGGGTGCATAGATCCATTGATCAGCTGCCCGTCGATCATAATGCCGGCGCCGATACCGGTACCGATGGTGACGTAGACAAAGTTCTTAACATCTGTTGCAGCGCCGCAGAGGTGTTCTCCAAGGGCGGCGCCATTAACATCTGTATCGAAAGCAACTGGTACTGATAGGGCTTGGCTGAAGTAGCCTGCCATATTGGTATTGGACCAGCCAGCTTTAGGTGTTTGGGTGATATAGCCATAGTAGGCGGATTCTGGGTCCAGGTTTACCGGACCAAAGCTGGCTATGCCCAGCGCAGAAACAGTGCCGTGGCGCTGGCTGCTTTCGTGAAAAAACTGAGCGACCTTGGATAGCGTATGTTCTGGATCGGTGGTTGGGAAGCTGGCTCGCTCACGGATGTCATTAATCCCAGCGGCTACCACACAGTTAAATTTGGTACCACCGGCTTCAATTCCGCCGAGCAAGGTATCTACCGCATTGCCTTGCATTTCCATCCTAATCCGCTCCCCGGGTTACATAAGTTATTCGTATTATCAGTTGATGGTCGCTGAACTTACACCACTGATAGTTTATAGCTGGTTATATTGTTTCTGAAAGAAAAAAACCGAGCGCCGGTGGGGGCCAGACGCTCGGGGTTTGCAAAGCTATGGGCAGAACTGCAAACCACTTACTAGAGTAGGGAAGAACAACGATCAAAAAGCGTAATTGAAACTGACGCTGGTGGAGCGGCCACTGATAGCCCGTCCGCGTACTATGTCTCCAACTTCTGCGTAAGACTCTTCAACTTCGGTAATAACAAATTCATCGGTGAGGTTGTTTACATTAAAGGAAACGGTAAGGTCTTCTGTCAGGTAATAAGAACCAAACAGATTGACCAGGACATAACCTTCCTGTTTCAACTGGTTGGAGTCAGAAACAAAATATTCTGTAGACCCTTGGAGGCTTGCACCAAATGTAAAGTCATCGCCAAAGTTATATTGCGGGGTAATCGTGTAAATGAAATCAGCTTGGCGGCGCGGCGTATTACCTACGACAGAACTGTCGTTGGCATCTTTTGAAATTTCGGCGTCGGTCCAGGTGAGGTTTCCATTTACGGAAAAGTCTCCATAACTGTAGGCTGCTTCCAGCTCGATTCCTTGGGCTTCATACTCGCGTACAAACGTTAAGCCGCTAGTGATTTCTGCATTGGTCTCTTCAGTGACCGTATTGAAGTAAGTTGCAAAGAAATCCAGATCGCCGGTTGAGAGTTTGTATCCAATTTCCAGCTGGTCCACAGAGTCGAAGCCATCGGTGGTGTCGGTTAGGCTTCCGTCACTGTTGAGAGCGCCGCTAATTTGTAGAAGCCGATCGGCAATTGCTCGACCACCCTCGCTGTAGCGGGCAAAAATAGCCATGCTGTCGTTGAGAATATAATTTCCACCGAGAGAGAAAGAGGTGTTGTCTGCATCGTAGTCAACGAGCTGGGTGGATCCATTGGCCATTGTGATGACGCCGCCGGTGAATCCAAAGGCATCGGAAGCGCTAGCACTTTCCACATCGCTGATAATACCATCGCCATTCAGATCGTAGTCTGTATCACCACCGCAGCAGCTGGAAACCAGGGAGCCTTTGGCATTGACCATATCGTGGCGGGCACTGACATCGAAGGTAAAGTCGCCGATGTCGATCGCCACATTCATATAGGGTGCATAAGTTTCATATTCCAGGTCCCAGGCCCAGGAAAGAAAGCTTGCAGACCAGACCCCATCATCTACCAGTACATCTCCGTTGGCATTGGCAGTTATGGTGAGGTTTTCAGAATTGCTGCCGTCAACAGTTTGAACTAGGGCATTCCAACTATTCCAGCTGGTTTTGATATTTTGGTTGGAGTAATAGAACCCACCGGAAACAACAATATTATCGCCAATTAATTTGTCGACTTTAAAGTCGTTAACTATCAGACCCAAATCGTGTATTTCTGTATCAAAGAGCAGGTCGACATAGGCGAGGCCTTCGGCCTCTTCACCATTGGCATAAGTCACCGTTGTGCCGGCGCTACAGTCTATGGCCTCTCCGCTACTGCCTACGGCATTTGCACAAATGGTATCAGCCATATCCTGTGTGGATTGTGGTCCGTAATCGCCGAAAGTATCGGTAAAGGGGGAAATAAAGCTGCCGCTAACATCAGAAATTCTGAATTTGTCGGTAACAGTCCAGCCATCATTAAATTCGAATTTGGTTTCAAAGCCATAGGCTTCCACCAGAGATTCGATACCGTCGGATAAGTCGCGGGTTACCGGATTGCCGTAGGCATCAAAAGTGGAAATGTATCGATAATTATCGGAATGCAGGGTTTGGCTGCTGGCATCGAAGTTGGCAACCGTGCCGAATTCACCATCGCCCTTATAGGTTACAGGGCCAGGAAGATAAGTTGTTACCCGGTCATCGAGATGTTTGTAATAGAGGCGGACATAACCGTTATCAAACTCTTTGGTGAGGTTGGCCTTGAGTTGGCCGCCGGAATCCCCATCAAAGCCGGTCTCGCGGATGCCTTCTCCTTCTCTTAAAAATCCGCCGACATAGAATCGCAAAGTGTCATTCAAGTGGTGGCCATAGCCAAAGTCCAGGCGGGATTCATCGTAGTCCGCACCAAACGAAAGTCCTACATTACCACCTTCTTCTTCGCCGGTATTGCTGATCATATTGATCACACCACCAGGTGAATTACTGGCAAAGGTGGAGGCAGAGCCGCCGCGTACGCTTTCTATACGTGCGAGAGAGGAGTCGGTGCGAACAAAGTTGTCAGTGTTACCGAAATTAATATCGCCGTATTCTAATACAGGCAATCCGTCTTCCTGGATTTGCATATATTTGGAGCCGCCAGTTGCCAGGGGAATACCTCTAACGGTGATATTTGCATTGCCGCCCCCACCGGAGGATTCCGCCCGAATACCGGGTAAGCTGCGGAACAGCTCTGCGGTAGAGCGCGGGGCGTACTTCGCCATTTCCTCAGTGTCCAGTGCACTAACGGATACGCTGGATTCCATCTTGGTAACCGGTCGGGCGGTTGCGGTAACCATCACCTCTTCAATTTCCGGCATTTCCTCAGCTGTTGCCGGTACCGCTACGCTGGAGGCCATGGCAACTGCCAGGGCTATGGAGTGTGGTTTAAAGTGTTTCTGTGTCTCTGAACCTGCTTGGAAGCCCTCTGCAATCACGGTGCTCTCCTCAATCATCTCTTATGGTTATTAGATTTTTCACGGCCCGTTCTCTGCGGACTCGAGACTCTCTTCCTGTTACCGCATGGGTGGGACCTCTCCCCGCGAACACATTTATTAAATCACTGTGATTTAATAAAGGCAATACGAAAATTTGCGGAATTTACGCATTGGAATTAGCAAATAAATAAGTAGACCAAAGAGAAGTAGTGATTTTTGCGGTATCTATCTTTGCTTTTGGTGACAGCGCTGCTTGTCTTTCTAAGTAACACTGGTTGCGAGAGAAGGGGATACGGGGCAGTAGATGCTTCCGGTGAGCATCTACCTAAGGATTTTTTTGCGATTCCTGCCTACTAGTCTTTGGCCAATTCCAGTTGTCCATCGTCCATAAACTCGATGCGCTTGGGGTCGCAGATACCGCCGATAAAGTTGCCCTCGGCATCGTCCCGATTAAAAGCCAGCAGATACCAATGTTGGTCCGGCCCCTGAATGACCCGGCCAGAATAGAGTGATCCCTGCTGGTCTGCGCCGATAAAGCCATCTCCAACCACTTCGTATGGGCCATTCAAATCATCGGCGACAAAATATTTTGTGCCAGTCAGTGGTGTACCCTGCATGGATTGTCGATGGGCAGCGCTGTGGAACTTTGTCGATACTGAGCAGAATAAGTAGTAGCGGCCATGGATATATTCAATTTGCGGTACTTCCATTTCACCATACCAGCCGGGAGCCAGTACCGGTTGTCCTACTTTCCAGTAAATTAAGTCTGTTGAACTGGCATAGCCAACTGCGCCACGCCCATCAGGGCTGCCCTGGTTACAGCGCGCAGTGAGATACATATGGTAGAGATTCTGCGAGGGGTCCTTAACGATCCATGGGTCACGCCAGGATGCATCGTGCCAATATTCAAGGTTCAGGCCATCGTAGAAATTGGGATCTAATTCCACCAGGGGGTTGTCGGGGTGTTTTTCCCAGTGTAATAAGTCCTTGGAAGTTGCCAGGCAGACCCGCTGAATCAGGCCTTTCTCCGAATATTTAGTACCGGTATAAAACATATACCAGGTATCGCCTTCTCTGTGTACACAGCCGGTCCAGGTAGTGTAAGAGTCTGCAGCTTCCTCGTTGGCGGTTGCAGTTCGAGGTGAGGGTTTCAGTGCATCCTGGAGCGTAGTCCAATGAATAAGGTCCGTAGAAACGGCATGACCGACAGATACATTCCAATGGCGCAGCTCAGGATCGCCCAGTGATTTATCGGCTTGAAGGTAAAATACATGGTACTGGTCGCCGTCCTGCGCGAACCAAAAATCCCATACCCATTTATTATCGAGATTAAATGCCATGATATTTACCTCATTAGTGCTGATTGGAAATTTGCCGGTGAGTTATTGCTTTGATTATTCTTAAGGAGCCCAGAGTTATTTTTATGCTTTTCTGGGGTTCCAATTAAGGCGCAATCAGGTAGATATTCTTCCAGGTATGCCGCCCTTTAATAGAACTGTTTTATCCGGTGCAAAAATTGAGTAAAAAGGCAAAATCGCACCGCCTGTGGCGATGGCATCGACTCCAATTTTTCCACTGACAATTTTGGGCGCAAATACGCCTGAAGGCGCCACCTGCTTTATCCTGCGAGAAATCATTTCGACCAGTTCGTCTAATAAAAAGCGGGGTAAATGCGCATCGACAATAATAGCCTCCAGGTCCAGTACGCTGTTTGCCGATAGAAATGCATAAACCAGCGCATCTGCACAGTCGTCCAGCCACTCCTGGATCTGAGGGCGGGCCTGGTCCATTACCGTTTCAAGTTCGGAAGTGCTGGTAATTTCGATGCCGCACTCTCGTAAATGTCTGCGCAGCCCAAATAGTGAAGCGCGATTGAGGAGTAGCTCAAATGCTCCTTGATTTTCAGGGGTGCTGCTAAGTTTTGAGCGGGGCACTGGCAGGGAAACCAGGTTGCCCGCATTGCCATGGACGCCGGTTTCCAGGCTGCCATTTAATACCAGGCCTCCACCGATAAAGGTCCCGATATAAACGTAGAGAAAATTGGATATGTCTTGGCCATTGCCAAACTGCAATTCGGCAACAGCAGCAGCGGAACAGTCGTTCTCGAAGAAGACCGGCAGATGTGTGCGCTGAGCAACTTCTTCAGCAAAATTAATTTCCTGCCACTGGGCGGCAAGTTCTTCACTCATATTGAGCTCTTCGGTCCAGGCGCCGATAAACCAGGGCATAGCGATACCAACGCCCACTAGTTTCCCTCTGTCTTTAGCGGGTAGGGTATCAGTAAGTGCCTGGAGGCCCGATTCAATTTTTGCCAATAAAAATTCGGGCTCCGGGAATTCAAACTCGTGGCAAATCTTCTTTAGTACTGTGCCACCAAAATCCATTAGTAGCAGCTCGATATTGCGCCGTCCCACCTTGATACCGACAGAGTAAGCACCAGTAGGGTTAATAACGTACATAATCGAGGGTTGGCCTTTGCCGCCCAGTCGCCGCCCCTCTCGCATTACCAGCCCTGCGCTTTCCAAATCATCGACAATCCGGGTAACCGCCTGAGCGGTGAGGTCAGTTTGGCGCGCTAGGTCGGACTTGGAGGCTGCGCCAGTCTTCCGCAGGGTCGTAAGCACCACTCGCTCGTTATAACGGCGTAAACCACTGGAATTGCTACCTTTACCCATCCGTGCCCCCTGAGATGAAACGTGATCTGATCCGGCCACTGATTGTCCGGTTCTATTGTTAAAAGTGTAACTTTAAAGCCTTTGCTTAGTCTATTGACTTCGTTGGCACTAAGATCGGAGTTTATATAACCTATTGATTAATATAGCTTTTTTTGTTTATTGAAGCTTGGCTTTACTTAATTAAACCACTGTGATTTAATTTTTGGCCAAGTTCAAGCAAATCATTCTAAAAATACGCTGCTAGCAGTGAACGAGGAAGTTATGCCGGTCGATTTTGGTCTTCACCCAGTCGATGCGACCATTCTGGTCGTCTATTTTGTTTTCACCATCGCCCTTGGGCTCTTCCTAAGTCGCCGCCACGATACTGCAGAGGACTACTTCCTGGCTGGGAGGAAAATGGTATGGCCCTTGATTGGCTTATCCCTGTTCGCTTCCAATATATCGAGTACCACTTTGATCGGCTTGGCCGGAGATGCTTACAGCACTGGCATAGCGGTCTTCAACTATGAGTGGATGGCGGCGGTTATCCTGGTTTTCTTTGCCGTTTTCTATCTGCCCACAATTCTTCGCTCGCGCATTTACACGATGCCGGAAATGCTTGAGCGTCGCTTTAACAGCACCGCGCGCACTTATTTTTCGGGATTGACTATTTTCCTGAATATTGTGGTTGATACTGCAGGTAGCCTCTATGCAGGGGCCCTGGTAATGAAGTTGATATTTCCTGAATTACCAATTTGGACCACGATTTCAATTTTGGCGGTGATCGCGGGTATCTACACCATCTGTGGAGGTTTGGCGGCCGTTATTTATACCGACACCATTCAGGCGCTACTGCTGATATTTGGTTCAATCCTGATCAGTATTTTTGCCCTGGGTCGCGCAGGAGGTTGGGAAAATGTTGTATCCCAGGTCTCGGCGGAACAATTGAGTCTGATACGGCCCATAGGTGATTCGAGTGTGCCCTGGTTGGGGCTAATTACGGGAGTCACCCTGCTGGGATTTTATTTCTGGTGTACTAACCAATTTATGGTGCAAAGGGTACTCAGTGCGAAAGATGTCAATCACGGCCGCTGGGGAGCCTTATTTGCCGGTCTGCTCAAACTTCCCGTGCTGTTTATCATGGTTCTGCCTGGCACTATGGCGATTGTTATTTTCCCGGAACTAGAGCGCGCAGATATGGTTTATCCCACTCTGCTATTTGAGCTGTTGCCTGTCGGTATCCTGGGGCTAGTGTTGGCCGGTTTTGTTGCTGCACTAATGTCGCAAATTGATTCCACGCTTAATTCAGCTTCCACGCTGGTGACCATGGACTTTGTGCGGAAGTTTTTTCCAGGCCTAAACCAGCACCAGTTAATGCGTGTAGGTCAGCTGGTCACCTTTATCTTTATGATACTTGCCGTACTTTGGGCACCACAAATTGAGAGTTTTGGTTCCTTATTCCAGTATCTGCAGAAGGTGCTTTCCTATGCAGTTCCCCCTGTACTGGCACTTTTCCTGATCGGATTCTTTTGGCGTGGTGCTAACTCCAGGGGAGCTATGGCTACTTTGCTGTTAGGTACCTTGGGCGGTGCTGGCCTCTTTTTTGTCAATGAAGTCTTCGACTGGACAAGCTTACATTTCCTCTATATTGCTCCAATTTTATTTGTCTTCTGTTCACTGGTATTGGTGATTGCCAGCCTGCTTTATCCTACTGAGATTAGCGAAGAAGCCAAGTCTTTCACTTGGTCTAAAAGCGATTTTGACACTGAGACCGTATCCCTAAAAGCACAGCCATTATGGCAGAACTATCGAGTTCTATCTGTGCTACTGCTTGTGGTTACTGCGTTGGTGGTGGGTTCGTTCTGGTAGCGCGAAGTCAGATTACTTCTATTTTTCACCCCACAGGATGGAAAACTTAAACAATAAAGGCAATACAGGAGGGTTGGACACGGACGAAGTTGACAAAAGGTTGTACTCAGATAGTTGTATCCGTTTAAAAGAATAATCTTATAAAGAAGGTGTTGACTATGAAGTATTTCGTCACAGCGATGTTAGGTTTATTGGCTTCTGTGCAGATTAGTGCAACAGAAAATATTTTGGATCAGTACTTTAATACATCAGATAATGGTGGGACCCTAAGGTACGATACAATATTTCAGTATGGTAAGAGTGGGAATGGTAGCGATTTCGATATGTGTGATAGCTATGTTACCACCCGAATCCCTGGAGACAAGATCACCGCTATAACCAGTTTTAGCGGTGATGAGAGAATCAAAGGGTTAAAACTCGAATACTTATATGCAGGAGATGAGGAGGTTGGCAAAACCACAATCTCCGGGTATCGAAAGTTGCTTGGTGCTACCGAATATATTCAGGGTTGGCGCTTCTATAAAAAGCGCGATGGCAATATTTCCAGGATTCGAGTCTACTTGAAAGACATGGCTGATAACTCAACCCGTGATATTACCTTTGGAGGTAATAATGGCTGGTATAAGTGGGAGGAATACCATCTAAGTATTGGAACCCGGTCAGTAGTTGGATTTGCTGGTACTGCGAGTGATAGTAAAGTTTGGAGTATTTACCCTTGCGTTGCGGATCGTTTGGAATTGGTGGAATCTGGCGTAGAGATTCACTGGGATCAGATTGTGGAAACCCCCAACAATACCAGGACATTCTTTGGTGAGAGATTACTTGAAAACTCTGGCAGTATTGCCCAAAACGACAGTACAGAAGTCTGGTATACCGACGGGAAGAGTGAAACAGATACCTGGACTAATACTATGGGTATTTCGGTTACTGCTGGAGTTAGCTTGACCGAGGGTTACAAGGTCGGTGTTCCCGGCGCTGTTGAAAATAGTGGCTCCATTACATTCAGTTTTTCTGAGACTTTTAGTGTTTCAACGACCGTTGGGGAAACATCGACCAAAAGCAACCAGGAAACTGTTAAAGATGCCATGCCATCTAATGTACCCGCCTATGGATTGATGATGGCGCGGATGATGGTGGAAAATAGCGAGGTTGAAGTTCCCTATACCACAACGGTCATGAATCCCCATAATGGTGATGAGTTCGAGTTGTCAGGAGTTATCAAAGGTTCCAGCTATTCCAATGCGCGGAAACGCTGGGATGAAGTGGGGCGGGCCTATCCGACTCGTTATGAGATATACCAGAGTTATGCTTGGGTGATCGAGTACTATGGGTTGGAAAATGCAAGTTTGATAGATGATCCGGATGTTTTCTAGATTGATATTGATAAGAATTGACTGGCCCAAATTATAAAGGGCCAGTCAATCATATGAGATTTGGCTACTCATCATGAAACCGGATTGAGCCTAAGCGAATCCTGTCATCTTCACATCCGTAGTAACTGAACTTTACAGTTTTCTGGGACATATATGCGGAAAGCAGAAAAGATACTTTGGTGTTGTATATGGCAGAGTCGTCATTGATAAGAAAAAAGGTGTTCTTGCTCACGCAGCTCACCTCTGTCTCTGGATTGACAAATCCTCTAAGTCTGACATCTACACCATTCGAGTGTACTTTTAAGTAGTAAATTTGCGCCTTCTCTGTCCAAGCGGCATCGCTGATAAGTGGCAGTGTAAATGGGATACTCAAAAGTAAATATATTAGAGACTTCATCCTTGATTCCTTACCAATTTATAAGTGGTAATTAAACCTTTGCTCTCCATGTTGGTTAACTACATCCTATAAAACTATAGCAAATAAAGTCACTTGAATAAGTGGCGCACTGCGTCGCAAAGTACTTTTCGGAGTAGGTATTAACGCCCATTCTGGCACAAAAATAATGCTTCCAGTTTGGGCGTGAATAAATTGAGGTCAAATGAGAGATATCACGCAGTAGAGGCTTCCGGCAGTTTCAACTCACTCTTTTGGGTAGTGTCAGACGTATGAGAGCTAAACAGCTTCTGTGATAGTAAAGCAGACATAAATGCCAAGACAAATAAGGCGCTAAACACCATTCCGCCGGTAATAACCGCAGCTAGACCGCGATAGATAGCTGCGCTACTTCCGGGGTTAAGCACTAAAGGGATATTGCCAAAGATACAGGTAATTGTTGTAAGCATAATGGGGCGGACACGCAAGCTGGCAGCCATATATATCGCCTCTAATTGATTGGCTCCGTTTTGCAATGACTTATGAAATTGGTTGACTAGTAGTATCGCATTATTAACTACCAGTCCCATTAAGATTACAAAGCCGATCATGGTTATTACATCCAGGCTTTGGGGAGTAAATAGATTTAAAACTTGTAAGCTTATCATTCCGCCAGCGAATGATAAGGGTACAGCACAGAGTACTGCTGCTGCTAACTTTGCGGACCTTTGGGCGAAATACAATAATAAGGCCAATACTGCAATAGCGGCTGCAAAAATCTTTAGAAACTCACTGAGGAACAGGTTGAGTTCATTGGCGCTACCTCTAAACTGTGTATGAAGATCATTGTAGGAACTTGCTGATAAAAACTCTTTCACAGATTGATCAACATCCTCGACAAAAGACTTCATAGCAACGCCTTCGGGAGGAGTTAAGCTTATTGATGCACTCACTTCCTGGCCGACACGAAGTATACTAGCTGGCGCTTGAGTGATTTTGGCATCGGTCAATTCACGTAGAGGTATAAAGCCGTGACTGTCAATCAGTATCTCTGTATTTAGGAGCGTCTCAAGATTTTGTGGTTCTCTTGCTTTAAGGTAAAAAGGAAGAGTGTTGGTTCCCGTATAGAAGTGCCCAATATATATTCCGTCGGTTAAAGCCATCAGATGATGATTTAATTCCGATATCGTAATACCTAAACGAGCTAATTGTACTAGCTTGGGTTGAAATTCAATACGAATCGCTCTATTTTGAAGTGCGCTACCCTCTTGAATTTGTGCTTCTGGAAACTCTAAGCGTAAATGGCTCATCAGCTCACTCCCGGCCATCTGTAGTCGAGATAGCTCTGCCCCTTTGATATCTAACTGGCTAATACGGTTGTTGGGTAGGGCAAACCTTAGTAAACCACCTTGTCTGAAATGTATTCGAGTCCCGATTAGTCCAAAGAGAGCTTTTTCATTTAGCCAACTCTTTAGTTCTTCAAAATCCCAGTCCCCTTTTGTGTATAGATAGAGATTGCAATTATTTGGGTTGCAAATTATTCCATAGGTTGAAACTTGGTTCTCTATTTCTTCTCTATTGGCTGTGATTCTATTTACGACCCGTTCCCCAATTTCATTTCTTATGGTCTCTGTGGATAAAGGACTTTCAAAGTTGATATAAACAGAGACCATATTTTGTTTGGGGTCTGGGAGGACATCAATGTCAGGGCTAGAAAAGGAAGTAGCAATGAGTGCGACAGGTAATCCTAACAAAATCACAGTGGAAGCTAGCTTAGGGTTGTTTGCAGAACGGATAGAAAGCTTCACCCACCATTCAAGCACTTTATTGATTTTGATACTGCTGGATCCCTCCTCAGCAATTGCTGCTTTTCCAAGTAAGTGTCTGGCCAATGAGGGTAGTATTAGTAGAGCAAACAATAGTGATGCTAATAATGCGCTTGAAATTGTGAAGGCCAGGTCCTGAAAAAGCTGCCCTGTTGCTGACTGCATGGCAATAATGGGCAGGAATACGATAACACTGGATATTGTAGATGAAACTAATGGGCCCGAAACTTCTTTGGTTCCCCGCGTGATACTTTCCTGAATATTTATACCCTGCTTGCGCAGTCTTTGAATATTTTCTACGACAATAATTGCTGCATCGACCATTAACCCGATAGAAAGTGCAATCCCTGCAAGTGAAACTACGTTCATACTTCTATTTCCAAGATACATTCCCAGAACTACCAAAGAGATACAAATGGGGATACTTAGAAATATTAGGGTTAGAGTTCTGGGGTTACGTAAAAACCAATAAATAACCAGGCAGGCGAGTAGTGATCCCAGCAGGAGGCTTCCGTATACCAGGCTGAGGGAATTCCGAATACCCGTGGAGTCATCCCGGCTTATGGCGAGCTTCATCCCCAGTCGATTTAACTCTCCGTCATTTAGTTCTTCTATTGTTGATTTGAGCTGGGCGATGGTTTCTAGAACATTGACATTTTCGGCAGGGCGTAGGTAGAAGTATAGAGATCTATTGCCTTCAAGGGCAAAATATAACCAATCTGAAGCTACACGCTCTTTTACCGAAGCAATATCCGAGAGTTGAATGATTTGGCTTTCTCGTGTTGCGATAGGCAGCGTTGAAAGTTCCTCTAGTGGGATCTGCCCCTTAAAATGAAGGGCATAATCTTTTGATCCAATTTTTAGATTTCCTCCCGAACGATCCGTTAAATTGTTTAGATTTTCGGTTATCTCACTAATGGCTAAAGAGTACCGAGTCATCTTTTCTGGATCGAACTCAATATCGACCCGTTGGGCAGTGGGTGTGCCGGCTTCTTCAATGGACTGTACACCAGGAACTTTACTAAAGGCTGGCTTAACATAATTTATAAACGCGTCGATTAATTGAAGTTCGCTAGCCGGTTTCTCAGAATATAGGAAAAAGGATCCAAGCGTAGCCCCTGCGCCATTTGCAAAATTGAATACATCCGGTGTGCGAACTTGTGTTGGCCAATTGGGTACTTGGTTGATTTTGGACAGTACCTCAATATACATTTGCTCCATATTTGCCTCCGAATGGAAGTCAATTATGGTCCAAGCCCAGCTACTATTAACATTGGTTTGCAATTCTTTGAGGTGGCTTAGGCTAGAGAGTTCCTGTTCTAGTGGAGCAATTAGTATTTGTTCTATTTCTTCTGCGGTCTTTCCTGGCCAGGAGGTTGCGAGTGCAATTTGTGGACGATTAATGGATGGGAGTAGGGCGTTTGGTAAATTTATCCCGGCTATAACCCCGGCTATTATTAGGGTAAAGGTACAACAGATGATAATTGAGCTGTATTTCTCCAGGGACTTCATGTGTTTTCCCTCTTTGTAGGAGTAACGGCTTCATTGAGCTGTAATCCTTCGTAACCCAGTACAATCAAAAGATCGCCAGGAGCAATACTTGAACGTACAACAAAGTAATTATCGAGAGTATCTATTATTTGCACCCTGGTACTAACTGCTCTTTGGTCGTTGTCTAGAGTCCAAACCTTATATTGTCGCCCATTCTCAAGAATTACGGCGTCACTAGGAATTCTAGTAATGTATTCTTGCTCGCTATGACCCGCGAAAGGGGTAAACATAGTTATTTCAAATCGCTGCCCAACCAGTAAGGATTTGAATTTTTGTCTGTTTACTTTAAAGTAGAGATTAAAGTTCTGTGTTTCTGGGTTTACTATATGGCTGATATTTCTGAGCTCAATATCTTGCTCCTTAATTTTGAAGGTGCTATTGCTTAGCAGACTTTCTTTATTTATGTGTTCTTCAGGGAGACTACATTCAATTTGATTTTCAGTTAGTGGGAGTAACTGCATAATTCTTTGTCCTGGGTTGAGGTTTTCTCCAGGATTAGCTTCTATGCTTAAAACTTGACTATCGGTTTTTGCGTAGTGCAGTAGTCGTTTAGAACGATATTCAGCTGTATTTAGTTGTTGTACGAGTCTTTGCTTGGTTAATTGATAGGTGTCCACATTGAGCTTAAGGTTATTTAAATGAGACTGAGAAACCATGTCGGCGGAGCGAAGTTTCTCCAGTCTACCTAGTTCTTCTTCTGCATAGTTAAGCTGGCTTTGTGTTAATTCAATATCGGTGCGAATGATCTTCATTTGCTGGGTGAGATAAAAGTCATCCTGGGCTGCTACTAGTTCACCAGCTTTGATAATGGAGCCAACAGGCTTTATTTCTATAAGTTCAGCATCTGAGTGACTAGATATTTGATGTAGGGCAGGGGATGATACAGAGCAAAATAACTTTGTTCTAATAGCTTGCTCCCAGGGTTGCGCTGCTTCTACTAGTACTGTGCGGCTATCGTTGGCAAGGCTATTGGAGCCAATAATTAACAGAATAGGTGGGATGCTACCCATAAAGAGCTTTTTAATTTTACTGTTTCTCATCCTGAGGCTCTGGTCGGTTTTATTTCTGAGTTAATTGCTTAAGCGCGGTAATTAGTATTTAAAATTAAAGAGACTGAAGTGCCTTTAGTATTATATTTGGCTAAAAGGTATTTGGATGAGCTATCTGCTGCAATCTCGGTGCGGTAAGATGAAATCTACAAGGGGTGAGTTGTTCATGTTTAGAATTTTGTAAAATGTTAACTTTTACAATGGATGCTTTTGGCGCCAAAGGCTAGTTTCTACTACATATATTGCAGCGCTTATATGCCCAGCTGGAAATGGCGGCGGGAGTGGTATTGTGAATATTAGAGTGGCTTGCCTGCTCGGGTTTTCTATCGGCGTAAGTTGAATAGGTCTGTTTGTAACTTACCTAAATGGTAAAGATGTGCCGATATTATAAGACTTAAATAATTAACTTTAATAATGTGGCCAGTAAAATGTATCTAGGTCTGAGGTGGCCAGGTGTTAGGCTAATTGGTGTTGTGTTAATCGGGTGCACTGATAATGTTCTGTACACCCGAATTGATCTATGCGGAATTTGTGTGGTAGGAGTTAAAATTATAGTTAGAAAGGGCGTTATTCCTCTCGTCTTAACTCCAGACGTTGAGATTCACGTATACGAAAACGCCGCTTGTTTTCTCGCTCTCCATGAATACGTACTCGCTCACCAGATTGCATACCTTTCTGCTTTGCCTCTTTGGCGTCGATAAAGTAGTAGTCACCGGTAGTTTCGTCTTTTACGGAGAAGCGGTGATCCACTTCTCCTGTTTGAAAGTTCTCGGAGATCTCTTCCTCTAACACGCCAGTTACAGTCTCTTCGGCAATCGCTGAAGAGGAAAGGGCGAGAAGTAGGGCTAAGGGTAGATTTTTCATTGCGGTCTTACTCCCCATTAAATTATTCATCGTAAGTTACAGAAACAGTTGCAGAGTTGTTGCTGTTGTCAGTGGTTAGGAATTCAATAGTGATCCCAGCAGATGAGTCAGTAAAGCTGTCCCCGGTAGTTGACAGTGTGGCTACCTGGTTGGCGGTAACATTGTTATTACTGGTGCCGCTAAGATAGTGAACCGTTACCGCATTTTCGTGGTGTGGACGGGGGTTGAGGGTGTCGTGCTCGACGTGGTATTCGATGTAATAGTAGTTTTCTCCATTCCTGCTACCAATACTTTCGGCCTTTAAGAGTTGAGGTAGATCGCTACTAAGCTCACCAGCAGTAAGTTCTATGGCTTGAAACTCAATATTAGTGGTGCTGCCTGCGACTGCCTCAATAGTTTCAGTGTATCCGGGGAATGAGTCATACCAGCCCATATAGTCACGATGGCCGCTTCCAAAGAGTCGTGATTGCCAAGCATTGCCCATTAGGGAGCCGTCACTACCATATTCACTCTCACCGCTATCGTTGGTATCCCCATCATTATTATCGTCATTGCCGGCGTGGCTCAGGCCAATATTGTGCCCAATTTCATGGCCCATAATCAGTTGATCACTATCTGCAATTATCATGCTCCAGCGGCCTCCGACAGAGGCGACTCCCGTGCCAACCAGTCCCGCACTGGCCGCAGCTTCCGGGAAAATGTAGACCCGATGACGCCAATCGTTGAGCTCTACGGGCTGGTTGTTGGAGTCTAGGTAATTGCTTTCGATCCAGCTGGTTGCCCTATCTCTCCATGTATAGCCGCTATCGTTATATTCACTGCCCGAGCGAGATTCCGCATCTTCGATGCTCAGTACACCACCATTCTGGCTGTCGGCAATGCTGTAGGTAAAGCAGTCTATAGAAGTGCTCTCATCATTGTCTTCACCGTAGCAGTATTGATCTAGTGAAGTGTCATTGCTTAGATGGCGGCTGAACTTTAGTTGTCCCAGGGAGTTTTCATGGTAGGCATTATCAAGAGAATCTGTGTCATTGAAAGCCATATTTGCAATTTGGGTAATGCTTAGATCATCTTCTACGGCGGCATCTGAGAAGTTCATAAAGATAAAGACAATGCTGCTTTCTGTGGCTTCGATGGTTTGAATAGAGAACACCACGGAGAGGGTGCTGCCATCGGTGAGCTGGAAAGAGATAGTGTCCTCCACGGACTCACCATCATTCAAACTCTGGGAACTGGTGTTTAATTGATATTCCCAGTTTCCACTTTCATAGAGAGTAAAATCTCCATAGCTTCCGGCCACACTGCTGGCTTGAAAAGTGGGGCTATTACTATCGGTATCTTCGAGGCTGAGAGTGCCACTGGCATACTCTTGTGTCCCTACGATAAGTGATGCCAGGGGACTACTGGGGTTAAAAGTGTAGCCCCCCGTTTCTTCATCACTGTCGTCGTCCCCGTTATCGGAATCATCAGAACCACTGTTGTCTCCGCCGTCGGTACTTGTTTCGGTTTCAGTAGTCTCATCGTTGGAATTACTACTGCCGGATCCTCCTCCACAAGCTGTAAGGAGAACCGATAAACTGAATGCTGTAAGGAATTTTAGGGTATCAGGCATGACAAACTCGACGTATTTCTTAATCTAATTGAGCAAGGCGATTTGTAATTGATGGACAGCTGCTCAGTGGCCCGGTTCCTGCTGATTATTAGTTAAATAACTATATTTGGATTCTGGGTCACCTAAGGCAAAATAGCTATCGCTTTTTTGGCAGGTTGTGACGGTGTTGGATCAATTGCTATTAGCGCCTGTAAGTAGTGTGAACCCCGTTTGAGCAATTGATGACAGGGTTCAAAAAGTTAACTAGGTGTAATGAGTAGGATAAAGGAATGAGACCTATATTTGAACGTAGAGTGCACTTAACCCCATTTGCTTTTTTGCACAGGTGGGAGTCTGAAATTGGGGTGTTTTTAGTTGGGGTTGATTAGAGGGAAATATGGATGTTGTCTTTCGTTGAAACAATCAAAGAAGGTGGAAGGAAGGGTAGGTTAATTGTTGTTGTGGCCGGTATAGGACTTTTGATCGCCGTGATATATCAACTGGCTACTCGCCTAAACCTTAATACAGCTTATTCTGTCGGAGAGATTATAGACTCACTTCATGGGGTAGAAGTTTATTACAATGGAGGAGTTAATAATGTTGAAGAGCGCAACACCTCGGAAGACGGTTATAATCTTGGCCTGAGGTACCAGTGTGTTGAGTTTGTTAAGCGCTATTATTACGAGCGATTTGGGCATCGAATGCCGGATACATTTGGACATGCTAGAGATTTTTTTGACCTGACAGTCCAGCACGGGAGTGTGAATACCAAAAGAGGATTACTGCAGTTTCACAACCAAGGTAATACCCCTCCGAATATTGGCGATATCGTTGTTTATAGCTCCTCCCTTTTTAACCCTTATGGCCATGTAGCTATCGTTTCTATGGTAGATATAGAGAATGCTACCCTGGAGATTATTCAGCAGAACGCGGGTCCATTTTCTCCCTCCCGAGAGCGTTACCCACTTATTTTCATGCCCTCAGGGCAATGGTATGTAGAGAATAACCGTATTCTCGGATGGTTGCGCAAAGAGTGATCAACTTTTCAGAGGGTTATTTAATGGATAACCCCCTCCATTAATCTCGGTCAAAAGCCATTTATCTGATTCCAGTACCGTTGGTCTTATCCGATGGTATGGGCCTGGAAGGTTGGTAGTGTGCTTCCCACGAATGGAGGCAACTATGAAGCTATATTCTCTTTGGGCGCTACCTCTACTGATTGGTAGTGCTACTAGCCAGGCGGATGCCCTTGAATCACAGTGGGAGCTGGCGATGACAGCCGCTTATGATCGCGCTTCTGATAGCTCACTTTTTGAGGCGCAATCAAGTGTGTCTCGGCAAGCTTTACTACAGGGGGCACTACAGTATGAAGCTTGGGAAGGGCAGATCTCTGCATTCCACCAGGCAGAGCGCGGTGGCAGTGAAGACTTAGAGTTGGTAGTTGAGGAGCTTTTCTGGCAGGGGAGCTGGCAGGACTGGGATTGGTTGCTGGGCAAACGCCGCCTGGACTTTGGTGTTGGTTATGGTCATCGTCCGCTGGATTGGTTTCTACCCATAGAGCGGAATCCGGTATCACTTCAAGTGAGCGAAGGAGTTGGGGTGGTGTCTGCCAGTCGTTTCACTGAGAATGGAGAGCTAAGTGTAATGCTGGTGGATGCCGGTATCAGCCAGGCCTCTGGGGGTGACCACCCAAAGGGATTTGCCATGCGCTGGTATCAGCTTGGAACTAGTGCAGAGTGGCAGTTACTGGGTTACATGGATGATCAGCGAGGTATGAACTTAGGGGGAAGCTGGGTTAATACTTATGGAGAGCAATGGGAGATCCATACAGAATGGCGCTACCAGCAAGAATACTGGCGCTGGCGAGCCCCAGCTTTGATGGCTATGCCAAAACAGGAGCAGATGGATGATGGCTGGCAAGCTCTTATAGGGATGACATGGGCAAACAGCATTGGGCATTCGGTTATTTTAGAGTACTGGTTTGATAGTCGGGCCTGGGGGAAAAGCGAATGGGAGCAGGTGTTTGATAACAGCCTGTGGTACCAAAATCAGGGAGTGCAGTGGGATGGCCTCCGCCAATCCTCAGCAATGGCCTTTTTAAGTGATAATACCCTGAGGCACAATTTACTTTTACATTGGACGCTTACCAATAATGAGTACCATCCAAAAGTAGATTTAATATACACGCCTGAAGATGGTGGCCTTATTTTAACTATCGGGGGTGAGAGGGAGATGGCGGACGATTGGATACTTGGAACATCCGTAAGATATTTTGCTGGTCCTGATGAGTCTGCTTTTGCGCAGCTTCAAAACCAGGCTGTATTTACCTTGAGTACGACTATTGTTTTTTGAGTGGAGTTAAGGGTGAATCTGTTAAGAGAGTGCTTACGTACATTGATAATTTGTGTGGTGGTGGCGGTAATTACCCAGGCTATCTGGGGGGGGAGCTATGCAGTTCACGGCGTAATTTCTCTGGCGTATGGATTTATAGCGACATCCACGAGGCAGGTAGTCGAGTTTTTCAAGCCCACCTGGCCCTCAAAAGTAAAGTATGCGGTAGTGAGTTTAGCGGCAACTGTACTGGGGACTCTACATGCTTGGTGGTGGATATCGGGTTTTGGGGAGTTTCGGGCACTTGATTTTTTAATTATTGCCATTCTTCTTTCCATTTTTCTCTATCAAGTTCATCTTAACCGGGAGCAATCTCACCAGCTTGAGAGGGAACGTCAGGAAGCTGAATTGTTAAAGCTTGAACAACAAAAGACTCTTGCTCAAAGCCAGCTAAAAGTGCTGCAAAGCCAGATAGAGCCTCATTTTCTTTTCAATACTCTGGCCAATCTAAAAATGCTAATTCGTCACGACCCTCAAAAGGCAGAAGACCTACTGGATAACTTTAGTGATCTCTTGCGAATTAGCTTGAAAAAATCCCGTTCCGATCAGGTATCTTTAAAGGTTGAGCTTAGCAGTTTGAAATGCTATTTAGAGATTCAAAAGATACGCCTGGGGGAAAGGTTAGAGTATGAAGTTGATTTATCAGGGGATGTGAGTTTAGAGACATTTGTTCCCCCGTTACTTGTACAACCCTTAGTCGAAAATGCAATTTTTCATGGCATTGAGCCTGCAGCCAAAGGTGGACTGGTCCGGTTGCGGGTGAAACAGAAGGAAGGCCAATGGGTTATTGAGGTGGAAGATAATGGTGTGGGACTCACTGCTGGAGCTAATAAACTTAGCTCCAGCAAACACAATGGGATTGCGCTAAGCAATATTAGGGAGCGACTTTCTACCCTTTACCAAGAGCGTGGTAAGCTACTGATTCAAAGTAATAATCAGGGCGGAGTAACTGCCCGTTTGGAGTTTCCATGCGTGCCATAATTGCAGATGATGAGCCTTTATTGCGTCACCATCTCGACCAAATGCTTGCCGATATTTTTCCTGAGCTTGAGGTTATTGGTAAAGCCTGTGATGGTAACGAAGCGTTAGCTCTGTGCCAGCGAGAGGAGCCTGATGTGGTTTTTCTCGATATTCGTATGCCTGGAATGGATGGTTTGGCTGTTGCTGAGGCTCTTGGCAAATTACAAACAAATCCTATTGTTGTTTTTATCACGGCCTATGATGAGTATGCTGTAAGTGCTTTTGAGCATGAGGCAGCCGACTATCTGCTAAAACCTATTGATGACAAGCGATTGGAAAAAGCTTGTGATCGTATTCGGCAGCGCCTGAGAGACCGGGAAGAGGGTAACCTAAAGTCAGGACCTGATATTGAGGCGTTACTGAGGCAGCTTTCCTTAAGCAGACCTGAGTACCTTCGTTGGATTAAGGCAAGCAAGGGAGAAGATATTCATCTGATTGCCTGCGATGAGGTTTCGGCATTTGTGGCAGAGGACAAATATACGACGGTTTACTCTGGTCAGGGTGAGCATATTATTAGAACCCCACTAAAGGAGTTGTTAGCTCAGTTGGAGCCAGATTTATTTTGGCAAATCCACCGTTCTACAATTGTCTGTGTGAAGCGCATTCAAAAAGTATGCCGTGGAATAACTGGCGGTGTATCTGTGGTGATGGATGACGGGCGTCAATATACGGTGAGTCGCAGGGCTGCTTCGTTGTTTAAAACAATGTAGCGATTAACAATTTATATTTATCTTAACTTAGGGGGGGTAAATTAATCCCTCCAATTAAATTGATATGTATGTCAGAGATTCATATCTGCTACCTAAGATTTAGTAACTTTACCCCCCCCCTTATTTTTGAAGGCCGGACACTCAGGTTGGTTTGGTATCGATAGATCTTTAATCTAAATGCACAAACTGCCGCTGATCAAAGGAAGGGTGATAAGGCGGGGTTACGATAAGAGAGTATAGCGTTAAAGATGATATTGGCTTTATTGAATTGCTATTAAAGCTGTGCTTGAAACTTAGTGTGATTTTAATTGCTAAGACTTTAGGATGGTTGCTTTTTGGGGTTGAATTTGGACGCTTGTTTATATATTTGCATGCTATTGCTATATAGTTTGACTATTAATCTTGTGTGAGCTGAGGGGGTTGTTTTTGTAATTGTCGGTAATTTACTTTAGGAGTTTGATTGGCATAATTGCCCGCGACTTGAGGGGTGGAGTGTTTTTTTGATTGTAGATTAACTATTTTGGTGGATTTGAGTTTGTTCATACCTGGTGCTTGAGATTCTATCTGGAGGTCTATTTTCTGCTCTTTTGGTTTGTTAAATAGGCTAAGATTTTTCTTTATGGTTTTTCTGTTTTAGACCACTTTCTTAAATGGCTGGGAAGGTATATATGCTGCCTTCTTTCCGAAAGTGCGTAATCTATTTTCCCTCTTGTAATGGCAGGTATTCTGCTGTGAGTGCCTGTGTGTAAATTTTCTCCGATAATTAATGGAATAATTATGTTGGATAGTTATAAGTTGGATTCTTCTTCTGTAGAAGGAGTTGAGGATCTAATTGAGGTAAAATCTCCCTACTTTGCACTAGAGGCTTTACATTTTGACGTTGACGGCTGGCTTGTTGCTAAAGTGCCTGTACAATGTCAAAGTACATATGAAAGTAGTTTAATGGATGTCGCGGAGATTGGTCGACACTTGGCAATTTTGGGCTCTTGTTTTGGCGCTTTGGCCAATCCAGTGAGATCCAAGCATTATTACCTGGCGCGCAAAGCTGATTTGAAAACTTATGATAGCTTTGTTTCTGATATGCGCCCTGATCACCTTCTGGCCCGAACCAAAGCCGTATTTACCAATAAGAGAGAGTTGGTTGCTGAGGCTGAATTGTTAGACCCTGCCGGTGAAGTGGCGGCACGACTTAACGTGAAATATTATGTAATACGGGAGCGATCTTTCCATAATATATATAGTGATAGTATCCATGATATCACTCCTGTTATTAGCGATATTAATCCTTACTCCAAAAGTATTGATATTAATGTACATAATATTGATCTAATGTCTCTGACGGCAAGTATCGGTAGAGTTACTCCAGAAATGTGCATGGGGCATTTTGATAGGGTGAAAGCGTTGCCCGTTGCTATTGCCTCGCAGAGCCTTATTAAGTCATGTTGTATATTTTTGAGGCGGTTGACAGGTGAAGATAGTGCTCGTTTTATAGTTACCTCTGCGGATTTGTGTGCGGACAACTTAGCGCTGGCAGGGCAAGATGTAGATATAAAAGTAGAACTCTTAGATGTTGAAAACGATGTTTTTATTGTTCGTACTATAGCTACAAATAATTTGGGACAGTCTGTCGGTGAAATGACCACCCATATTGCAATGGTGGATTAGTCTTTGTAAATTTCATTCGATATTTTATACAGATCAAAGGAACTGCTCTTTTGGTCTGTATCCACTCTATGTGCATCGCGCACTCTTATTAGTATCAATTTAGATACCAAGTCTTCAATGTTTTGGCGATTATGCAGTCTTTACTAATTGGTACTCTCTCCTGAGTTTAGACGCTTTAACGATAGTATCTCTTCGCGTGCAGTAATTTTCCACCTATCCACCCTCTAGGGAGCCTCTGAATAACTCCGTAATGCCTCTGCGGGTCTTGAAGGCTGCAGATGTTAGGCGCAGCTCGCCGCGAATGGCCGTAGCCCTTTGCAAGAGCTGCAACGCAGCAGCTGTGGCCTTCAAGGCCCGCCCTTCGGGGCTTGCAGAGCGATTCACACTCCGCGTTGCGACTTCTTGAAAGGTCTAGACATTCCTGCGAAGCCGCGCCTTGATTGTGAACCGCTCTGCATGCCAGAGGTATCGCGGAGTTATTCAGAGGCTCCCTAGAGCCATTCAGCATAAGTTTCTGCCTCTTATCCTCCAGAAAGACAGTTCATCGCACTGTCCTGAATGATACTTGGATGCTAGGTAATCTATCAGAAATTCAGAAGCAAGGAGAAGTGTAATGAAAAGGTTACTTGTAATAATGGTTTTAAATCTTGGGGTGAGCGTTTCATCCCTTGCTGCCCAGGACGCACAAATGGAAGGTTTGTACCAAAAAGCGGCAGCGCAGGGTGGGGCGGCGATAGAGGACTCCTATGAGGCTTTTAAGATATTACAGAAAGATAACCCTTCTGATCCTATTGTACTTTTTTACCTGGGGGCTAGTGAGACTCTAATGGCAAAAGAAAGCTGGTTGCCCTGGAGAAAGGTCAGTTATGCAGAGAATGGAATTGCCCGTATGGATAAGGCGCTCACCATAATTGAAGAAATGGATAACCCTGGTCGTTCCTCTCAGGGGATGCCTCAAGACTTGCTGCTCAAAGGAATTGCTGCAACAACTTTTACTAAGGTGCCAAAGTTCTTTAATTCTTTTGACCGTGGGTTTGAACTTTATCATGAGTTGATGGGTGATCCACGCATGGGATATATGCCGCCAGACGCTACTCACTGGATTTACTGTGGCGCATTGCAGGCTGCAGAGCTTGAGGGTGACAAGGAGTTAGTGAATTTATGGGGAGCAAAGGCTGAGAGTCATGGCATATCAAATCCATGTGGTGATGTTAAAAACTCTGACTAATAGTACGAACAGGTAGTGAATCTATGTTACAGCTCACTCATATTGAAAAGACTTACATTTCCGGTGAGGTTCAACTTCGGGCGCTAAAAGATGTGAATCTGGATATTCGAGCAGGCACTATGGTAGCTCTGTGCGGACCATCGGGGTCTGGTAAAAGTACCTTGTTAAATATTTGCGGGCTACTGGATCATGATTACAGCGGAGAAGTCTGCTTTGCCGGCGAGGTGCTGAGAAAAAGCCATCGGCAATCAATGAAGATCCGTCGTACCCAGTTGGGTTTTGTATTCCAAAAGTTTAACTTGGTTCCGGTAATGACAGCCTTTGAGAATGTAGCCTTTCCACTTCTTTTAAATGGAATGAAAGAAGGTGAAGTAAGACGGCGTGTAATGGGCATGTTGGATCATGTCGGGCTGTCCCAGTTTTCCAACTACAGGCCAGATCGACTTTCAGGTGGACAACAGCAGAGAGTAGCAATCGCTCGAGCACTGGTGCACCAGCCTAAACTAGTAATTGCCGACGAACCTACGGCCAGCTTGGATAGTGTTACCGCACAACAAATTATTGAGTTAATGAAAAATTTAGGAATGGAGCAAAAAACAGCTTTTATTGTTGCCAGTCATGATGATCGAATGACTCGTCATTGTGATAGAGTTGTTGAGCTGAAAGATGGTGTAATTCTGCAGGAGAGTGCTTTATGCGTCGCTTAAAAGTCGCGGTTTTAAATTTATTGCGCAATCGCCGCAGAAGCTTTCTTGCCGTTGCAATAATTTCCATTGTGGTGACGGCCTTGATGACCTCCGGAGGTTTTGGCCTATTTACGTATCAATCCCTTAAAGAGAACGCGGCGCGTAGTGAGGGGCATTTGGTGCTAACACAGCCGGGATATTTCTCTTCTGATGAGGATTTTCCTCTTCAGCTGGGTTTAGATAATGCCAATAAGTTACGTAGGGACTTGTTGGTTGGGGAAAATGTGAAGGCTGTGCAGCCTAGAGTTTATCTGCAAGGGCTAATTTCCAATGGTGATAAATCTACTATTTTTTTAGGTCAGGGGATATTGCCAAGTGAATTTCGGGTGAAGGGGCCTTTTCTAAATGTCACTGAGGGCAGTATTTTATCAAACCGTGAAGATGTCAGTGATCCTGAGATTATGCTGGGTAAGGATCTCGCAAGAAATCTTAATGTAAGCCCTGGGGATTATATTACTTTAATGTCCTCTACCGTTCATGGGGCTCTCAATGCAATGGATTTTAAGGTTAGGGGAGTTTTCGGGACGGGTGTTCCGGATATGGATAAGCGTCAAGTATATATTTCGGTTCAGGCTGCGCAGTTCCTGTTAGATAGTGAGCGGGTCTCAACCATGGCAATCTATGGCTACAATCTTGATAAGACAGCGAGTTTGCAAGAAAAACTGCGTGAGTTAGTTCCAGAGCTGGAAATTACCACTTGGGAGGATCGTGCCTTTTTCTATCAGGGAGTAAAGAATCTTTATGACCGAATTTTTGGGTTGATGGGGATCATTATGGCGTTGGTTATCTTTGTCTCGCTTTTCAATACGCTGGCAATGTCGGTAACAGAGAGAACACGGGAAATAGGTACCCTGTCCGCATTGGGTGCATCCAAAGTGGAATTGATAACAGGGTTTATATTGGAGGCTTTAGTACTTGCTGTAGTGGGTTCTTTAGTAGGTGTTATTTTGGCTGGTCTGATAAGCGCCGGGTTGATGATGTTTGATATTACTATGCCGCCACCTCCGGGAAAAACAACGGGATATCCTTTGACTGTTTATTTCTCTATTAACTTGGCTTGGATGATTTCGGTTGCAATAGCTGCGATATGTGTTTTTTCATCCTTCCTTGCGGCGCGGAAAGGTGTCAATAAACCGATTACTGAGGCATTGGTCCATGTATAAATTAAGATTAGGCAGAGTTAGCTTGGCGATTGGTTTGTTGCTGATGTTCTCTCCCTTTGTTTCAGCTGGGACTGAGGAGAAGGAAAGTCATTTTTCCGCTGTACAGGTAGAAAGCATGTTGGCCAAAGCCGATTCCTATCGTCTTGGAGAGTCATCTTCAAAAGTTGTCACCAACATCCAGGTTTTTAAACAGGGAGAGTTAGAAAGCGAAGATCGCTACCATGTTTATACTCGCCCTGAGAGAAAATCATTGGTGGTATTTAAAGGTGTTGGTGAAGAGGGGCAAAAAATGCTGATGCTGCAGGATAACTACTGGCTATTGATGCCCCGCAGCCGCCGCCCTATCCGCATTACACCTATGCAAAGATTGCTGGGGGAGGCTTCAATTGGTGATATCGCCACTTTGACTTGGAGCCAGGACTATCGGGGGCAATTCGAGGCAAGTGAAATTCTAAAGGATAAATTGACCCACAAACTTCAGCTGGAGGCAAAAACCAAAGGAGCCAGCTATCAAAAGATAACATTGTGGCTTGATAGTGAGAGTCTCTTCCCAATCCAAGCGGAGCTTTACTTGAAATCTGGAAAATTGGCTAAGGTTGCGCATTTTGTATCGGGGATAAAGGATGAAGAGCTATTTGTGCAGGAGATGGTTTTAGTTGATAGCATCAAGGCTACCACTGAAACCAGAGTTCACTATGAAAGTAGTACTGCGCATCAGTTAGCGGAAAAATTCTTCAATCCGGCATACTTGAGTCGACAGTCAAAAATGGATCTGTGAGAGTGGATCTGAGCGGGTAACTTCCTCTGCCAGTATCAATTCCGATACTGGCAGAGGTGCGGAAAATTAGGCTGCCTCAATTGATGTTATTTGAATTTTCCGCTCTTCGGAAAAAGCTCTATCAAGCTCTTCTGCCTCCCTGAGACGTTTTATTTTATCAAAGAACAATTGGGCTTCAGGAAAAGCCAATTTCAAGTAAGCGAGCCATTGCTTAATACGATTGCCCAGATACTTGGAAGGGTAAACTTCTCGGGTGGTTTGATAGTAACCCCAAAGAATTTCAATAATCTCTTGCCAGCCCATTGCTGTATAGCTCTCACCTAAGCAGTAGGCTTTTATCTGCTTGCCCAAATCTGGCCTGGCTAGCAGGCTGCGACCAAACATAAATGCTTGGCATCCGGTTACTTCACGGCAGCGTTGAAATTCCTCAAGTGTCCAGATATCCCCGTTGGCAATGACTGGGATTTCGAGTTTTTGGCGAATTTCACCGATGTATTCCCAGTAGGCTGGGGGTTTATAGCCATCGACTTTGGAGCGAGCGTGTACTGCCAGTTCATTTGCGCCGCCAGCTGCTGCGGCCTGGGCGTTATCCATATAGCTAGAGCGATCATTAAAGCCCAGTCGGATTTTTGCGGTGACAGGGATGTTTTCCGGGACAGCGCGGCGAACCGCTCCTACAATAGCTTCCACTCTGTGAGGGCTTTGCAATAGGCAGGCGCCACCGTCGCTGTTATTCACTGATTTTGCAGGGCAGCCGAAATTGAGATCAATTGCTGTAGCACCGAATTCAACTGCTTTTACTGCATTAATTGCCATTGCATTGGGGTTGCCGCCTAACAGCTGTAACCGTACTGGAATCCCGCTTGGGGTCTTCGCACCTTTGTCGACCTCTGGGCACAAGCGGGTGAATACTCTGCGAGGCAAGCGAGTATTAGTGACACGAACAAACTCTGTAACACAGATATCGACCCCTCCAATGGCGGAGAGCAGGGCGCGCACGTGATGGTCGATTACCCCCTCCATTGGTGCCTGGTAAATCGTAGGTTCTGGGGTAGGTGTCTTGTCGGTCATAAGTCAGTTGAGAGGTAAATCATAAATCTAAAGGCGCATATTCTATCAGCAAGTTATTGTAATGGCGCAAAAACGATCATTCTTCAGTGTATAAAAGTAGGAGAAATAAACTCAGCCTATTGATGTTTCGCACCAAAATTGGGCGTGGTAATTTAGACCCCTCCGTTGCCCCTGAAACCAATAAGTGTTTGATTTTAAAAGCAACTTGTATTGATAATAGAAAAATATCAGCATTTTGGAACTAACGAATTTTTTCCTGTGTGCCCGCTCTTTTTGGGGGAGGATCAGGTGCAGCGGCGGTTGAAATTACCGGTCTAGGGAATAAGATTCCGATGTGCAGAAATTTGGGACGGCTGGGCTAAGTGAGATTTTCCCGGGCAAGTTTATTGGTTGTACGACATAAATTTGTTTAATTGTGAGCGAAGATTTTACATACGCACAAAATATCAATTGGGGTGTTTCAGCTGTCCTGAATAAATAGATACGTAAATTCATAGTGTTACGGGCACAGACGAAACCGTCCGGAATGGCTGGTTTTATTGCCTGGTGCCAGGGGGAATAAACAGTGCAAGAAACACTTTTGCAACAGGGGCTAGATATCACCCTGTTTGGTATGGGAATTGTTTTTACTTTTCTGCTATTGCTGGTGATCGGTACCGGTATTATGTCGAGAGTCATCTCCCGCTATTTCCCCGAAGCGGAGCCCGTATCCCACGCGCCTTCCCCAACCGCTGGGAATGATAAGGCCCATTTACATGCGGTGATTAAAGCTGCGATCGAACAGCATCGCAAAAGACGCTAACCGCCAATCGCTTCCAAACAATTTCCAATAATTTCTGCCGAGAGAGATAACCCATGACTGAGGTTAAAAAGCCATTGGGGATTACCGATGTAGTCCTGCGCGATGCCCACCAGTCACTGTTCGCTACCCGACTGCGACTGGACGATATGCTGCCGATTGCTGAGAAGCTCGATAAAGTTGGCTTCTGGTCCCTGGAGTCCTGGGGGGGCGCCACTTTCGACTCCTGCATTCGCTATCTCGGCGAAGATCCCTGGGAGCGTATTCGCGAACTGAAGAAAGCTATGCCGAACACGCCTCAACAGATGCTGTTTAGGGGACAGAATATTCTCGGCTACCGCCACTATGCGGATGACGTGGTTGAGAAGTTTGTAGAGCGCGCTGCAGTCAATGGGGTAGACGTGTTCCGCGTGTTCGACGCGATGAACGATATGCGCAACCTGAAAACCGCACTGGCTGCGGTGAAGAAACAAGAGAAACACGCTCAGGGCACCATCTCCTATACCGTGAGCCCAGTACACACCATGGACTTGTGGGTGGATCTGGGGCGCCAGATCGAGGATATGGGAGCAGACTCCATTGCGATCAAGGACATGGCCGGTCTACTGCGCCCCTATGAGGGGTACGAGCTGGTGAAACGTTTGAAGGCCGCCGTGGACATCCCCATCCATATGCAGTGCCACGCTACTACCGGTTTATCTACGGCTACCGCTCTCAAGTGTATCGAGGCGGGTATCGACAACGTGGACACCGCGATCAGCTCTATGTCCATGACCTATGGTCACAGCCCAACCGAAGCGTTGGTGGCCATTTTGGAAGGCACTGAGCGGGACACCGGGCTGGATATTAACCTGCTGGAAGAAATTGCGGCTTACTTCCGTAACGTCCGCAAGAAATACGCGAAGTTTGAGGGCTCCTTGAAAGGCGTGGACTCCCGCATCCTGGTGGCCCAGGTGCCGGGTGGCATGCTCACCAATATGGAGAGCCAGCTGCGCGAACAGGGCGCCGGGGATCGCTTGGATGATGTGCTAGAGGAAATCCCGCGGGTGCGTGAAGACCTGGGCTTTATCCCGCTGGTTACCCCCACCTCCCAGATTGTGGGTACCCAGGCGGTGCTCAATGTCCTGACTGGAGAGCGTTACAAGTCGATCTCTAAAGAGACTGCCGGAGTCTTGAAAGGTGAGTACGGTGCGACGCCTGCTGAAGTTAACCAGGAGCTGCAAGTCCGGGTGCTTGATGGCGCTAATCCGGTTACTTGCCGTCCGGCGGACCTATTGGCACCGGAGTTGGACAAATTGACTCTGGAGCTTCAAGAGAAAACCGGTGAACAGGATGTAGTCTTGACCGATGGTGAGGGGGAGATCGACGATGTGCTTACCTATGCACTCTTCCCGCAGATTGGCCTGAAGTTCCTGAAAAACCGTGGTAATCCAGAAGCTTTCGAGCCAGTACCTACCGGTAATGAAGGTGCTGCAGTCAAGAACGACAAAGGTGAAGAAGTTTACACCGTGACTGTAGAGGGACAGAGCTACACCGTCACTGTGGCCGATGGTGGCGACTTAACCAATATTGCTCCGGTGTCTGGTAGTGCTTCTGCACCAGCAGCTGGTGCACCTTCCGTGCCCGCCACCGGCGGTGAGCCGGTTAATGCGCCTCTCGCTGGAAATATCTTCAAAGTAATGGTGAAGCCTGGGGACCAGGTGAGCGAAGGTCAGGCGGTGTTAGTACTGGAAGCGATGAAGATGGAAACTGTGGTGAGTGCCCCTCGTGCCGGTAACGTCGCCAGTGTGGCAGTAAAAGAAGGCGATTCAGTGGCGGTGGGTGATGCCCTGCTGTCTATTGCATAGCCAAAGGTAGGAGTCACACGTGGATAATCTGATTACTCTTTGGCATTCCTCCGGTGTCGCGCAGATGGCATCGGGCCAGTTCATTATGATTTTGGTGGGCCTGGGCCTGCTGTTTTTGGCCATTCGCAAAAACTTTGAGCCCCTGCTTTTGGTGCCTATTGGTTTTGGCGGAATCCTGGCCAATATTCCTGGTGCCGATTTGGCACTCTCAGCCGCAGAGACAGCCCTTACCCAGGGAAATGGAGCTGTTTTGGCGCAAATGGCCCAGATCCTGGGCCTTGATAGTACTTCAGCTTTACCCGCGCTAAAGGAAGCTCTGGCCAGTGCGCCGGCAGCCGTGCAGGTACAAGCAGCTGAGTTTGCCCGGGATGCCGGTTTCAATAACGGTATGCTGTATAACTTCTATTCCGTAGCTATTGCTTCCGGCATTGCGCCGTTGGTAATTTTTATGGGCGTAGGAGCTATGACCGACTTTGGTCCGCTACTAGCCAATCCGCGCACCTTGTTCCTCGGTGCAGCGGCCCAGTTTGGGATCTTTGCCACGGTGCTCGGTGCTGTGGGTCTCTCGGTAGCGGGAATCATGGACTTCTCAATCGCCGATGCCGCTGCGATCGGTATTATCGGTGGAGCAGATGGTCCCACAGCTATCTATGTTTCCAGCCTATTGGCCCCGGACCTGTTGGGGGCTATTGCTGTAGCAGCTTATTCGTATATGGCGCTAGTGCCTATGATTCAGCCGCCGATTATGCGAGCCCTGACCACTGAGCAGGAACGCAAAATTGAAATGGTGCAATTGCGTCATGTGAGCAAGCGGGAAAAAATTGCCTTCCCGATGTTGCTGCTGATTTTGGTGGCCCTGTTCCTGCCAGCTGCTGCACCGCTGTTGGGTATGTTCTGCTTTGGTAACTTGATGCGTGAGTGCGGAGTCGTTTCCCGATTGTCGGACACCGCTCAGAACGCGCTGATCAATATCACCACTATTTTCCTGGGACTTTCCGTTGGTTCGAAATTGGCGGCAGACAAATTCCTCGATCCTAAAACCCTGGGTATTTTGGCTTTGGGTATTGTGGCGTTTGCGATCGGCACTGCGGCTGGCGTGTTGATGGCTAAGTTGATCAATGTATTCAGCAAGCACAAGATTAACCCATTGATTGGTTCTGCCGGTGTTTCTGCCGTACCTATGGCTGCGCGGGTGTCCAACAAAGTGGGACTCGAATCCAATCCTCACAACTTCCTGTTGATGCACGCAATGGGCCCCAACGTAGCCGGTGTTATCGGTTCTGCGGTGGCTGCGGGTGTGATGATCAGTATGGTGCGGAGCCTTACTGGCGGGTAATCAAAATCCATGGCTTTGGAAGAGAGGGCGAACAGTGTTCGCCCTTTTTTGTTGACCTAAAACAAATGCATTTTGTCCGCTTTTGCTGGTTAAAACAGATCCTTCTGATTTAAATAATGTGAAGAGGCAGTCATAGCGGAGTAGGTATGTTAATCCGGTCAACAGAGCATCTCCATCGATAGAATTCATTTTGAGTTAAGGTTAGTTGCGCTATATTCCTCCCAAAATGTTTACTGGAATAAAAATTCATTAGGAAGTAACCCCAATGCGTAGTTTGCCATTCTTAATTGCTTTTGCTCTTTTCTCCACTAGTGTATTTGCACATGATAATCATCAAACTGCGGAAGAAGTCCGCCAGTTAAAGAAAGAGGTGGTTAAGCTCCGTAAAGAAGTACACTCTGACCACAAACAGGGTGTTGGAGCTGAAAATGTTCGTGACTTAGAAAAAGAAGTGATGAGGTTGCGAAAAAATGTCCATCGGCTTCAAGATTTGATTTTGGAATTGCAGGCGAGTATTGACGCTCAGCCCGAACTGGTACCGTCAGCTCCAGTAGAGGAGCGTCCAAAGTGGGCTTGTTATATGAAGGATCCAGTGGCGGGAGGCATGCATTCAAATGGCTTTAGCCGTATTGAGGCGAAGGGGAAATTACTTGAACTCTGCACCCAACGCAGTGGTTTTTGCTCTGAGTCAAGGATCAAGTGCTCTGAATAGATGAACTGTTGAATTGGTTTGTGAGTGTTA
This sequence comes from Microbulbifer maximicatervae (SeqCode), assembly GCF_052467225.1. Lineage (NCBI taxonomy): Bacteria > Pseudomonadati > Pseudomonadota > Gammaproteobacteria > Cellvibrionales > Microbulbiferaceae > Microbulbifer > Microbulbifer maximicatervae (SeqCode). Next base: position 2,242,819 of record NZ_CP174303.1, read on the forward strand.
GGGGAAATTCAGTTTATGAAGCCTGCTGAACTCCCCAATTCCGCCCACCCAATCAATAGTATCAAAAACTCACATTTAACTGTGTGAAGTGCGCATCAAGCAGCTGAAATAATAAATCACGTCCTTTGCGATGAAGCGCCTCTGGGGAGCCGTGGATTTTAAAGTGTTCGGGAAATAACTTGGCAACATCCGTTTGTGACCACTCTAGATGAAATTGTAATCCCAACACATTTTTGCCAAATATAAACGCCTGATGAGGGCACAAATCAGATTCAGCCAAGCAGCTTGCCCCCTCCGGAATTTCAAAGAAATAACTATGTGCCTGGAACACATTCTCAAAATTAAAATTCAGTGCTGTTGTAGACTTTATAGGTAGCCAGCCCATTTCCTCTTGAGGAAGCTGGCGGACCTCTGCTTCCAATGCATATGCAAGAATCTGTGCCCCAAGGCAGATGCCCAATATTGGGATCGGAAGTTCAATGCAGTTTTTTACCCATGCAATCTCATTGGCAAGCCAGGGGAGCCTTTCGCGCTCACAAACGTTCATCATCCCACCAAGGATAATAACTCCGCTAAAGTCGCTTTGAGGAAGTGGTGATTTCTGAGGGTTAATGATAGAAAGCGGTATTCGCTTCTCTGTAGCCCAGTCATAAATATACCCCGGGCCTTCAGTTTTCTCATGTTGGATAATCAGTATCGGTTTGGTCATTTACTGGAAATCCTGATTTTCAAAATACAGTTCTTCCTTATAGTGGATGCCAGCTTTAGTTAGGCTTTTTGGCCAGCTATCTTTCGAAAGCGGTTTTAAACTGCCGCTATAAATGTCGCTGAAAAAATTATGGTCGGTGCTGACCAGCAGTATTTGGTCGAAGCTGGGGGTGGATGCAATTTCATGCACAAGCAAAGTGTAATTTTTAATAAGTATTAATTGGTAGTGCCCATTTTCTGTTCGGGTAAGGGGGCTGTCCATTAGTCGAGAGGTTACCCGGAAAGTAACAGCTTGCAGCGCAAGTTTTCCTCCTCGTTCAAAATGCCCTGTAAACAATTGGGCGTTAAAGACATTGAGTTTCCCCTCGCGTAGTTCGCGTAAAGAAAATTCCTCTGGAAGCAATGTGACTAACTCGTCTCGCTTGAGAAGGTTTTGCACCTCCTCCTGGTCATCAGTCTCCAATTCCAAAATAACTTGATGGCTGTGTTTTCCGCCATTTAGTGGCATGTGTGTGGCAATAACTTGCTCACCGACGGTAAACAAGGCCATGCCATGAATTCCGATCGAATTGTCACTTTGTGCTAATGAAGGTTGTGCGGAGCATACGCTTGAGCTGATTGTCAGAGCGAAAAAGAGAAGAATATTTTTCATCGGTTTTGTGTAGCTATGACCTTGGATGCAGGTGATTCTAAGAGTACTCTAGTGAATAATCGATTCAAAAATAGAGACATTTGATTCCACTATGGAAATAGAAGCACTTGAGAGGTTTCTAGTGATTGCTGCGACGGAGAACCTGCAGCGCTCCGCAGACAGGCTGGATACGAGCCCAGGCGGATTGAGTAAAACCCTAAAACGGCTGGAGGGAGAGCTGGGTACTCGCCTGTTTGATCGAGTTGGCAAGCAACTGAAAATTAATGATGCAGGCCGCAGACTGCAGAGTCGGGCGGTTGAGATGGTGGCGATTGCCAGAAGAATTCGCTCTGAAGTTGGCGAGCTAGAGGGAAATCAGGAGTGCCGAATTGCTGCTCCGACTATGCTGCAACTAGCTTGGGGTACATTTATCCACCGCAAAATTATTAGTGAGGAAGCAGGGGGGCGGTTGTCATTTACATCGGCCTATGAAGCCTTAGCATTGAAGATGTTGTCCAGGGGGGAGGTAGACCTGGCCCTGATAACCGGAGCGGTCTTGGGGCAGTTGTCATCCACAATGGATGCTCGGCCACTTGGTTCAGTATCAATGTGTATTGCTGCGGGGCCTGATCACTCTTTAATAATGGAGCAGGGGGCTGAGGTGAAGGCTTCATTGTCAGATATCTTACAATATCCATTTGCTGCACCGAGGATATCACCCTTCTGTGGTGAAGAGCGGGGGATAGGTAGCGATGGCTGGCCAGAAATTAATTATCCTCGCAAGGTGCAGGTCGTTGTAAATGATTATGGGGTTCTTTGCCAACTAGTAAAAAATAATAGGCTGCTCGCTTTTCTGCCAGAGCCTCTGATAACTGAAATAGGTGGGGTAATCGTTAGGGTGGAGGATGGCGATATAAGATCTAGTGAAGAGCTCTTTGTAGTAGGAAGGAAAACGAATGCCTCTTGGCTAAGTAAATTTGCCGAGTGGGCTTAGTGTTTGGATTGGAGCCAGTTAAGCCAGCTTCCATAGAGGGTATTGCAGCAACTAAACTGCCGAAATATTCGCTTGGTAACTGCCATATTTCCACCTGGATGGCTTGCCCATCTCCTGATTCATCGCGAACCAGAGCGGGGCGCTCCTCTTCGGGGAGAACATAGAGTCGGTATTGGTGACTGGTTGTTGTTTTCTGATATAACTGTTCTCCCCGCTCAGTGAGTTGCCAGTTGAGAGGTTGCTTTTTGAGATGTGCACCACAGACTACAATTTTTACCAGCTTGTCCGGTGTAGCTAATGGCGAGAGCCGCTGTCTTGATTGGATGTCTCTCCCGGGCGTTCTCCTGTAGCAGCCAATGGGAGATTGCAGGCCTGGTGTAAACTATTAGAAAAACTTAGCAGGGACATATCGCAATGTTTCTGGCTAAACAAAGTGACTCCCCAGCTAATTCCGGAACTAAGAAAGCCAACGGGTACTGCGGTCGCAGAATAGTCCAATAAGTTCATAAAATTTGTGTAGGTTCCGAGAATAGAATTTCTTTGAATGGGTTGCTCGGATATTTGTTGGCGGGTGTAAACAGTCGGTATAGTGGGAATAATGATAAAATCGACATTCTCCAGTGTTTTATCACAGATTCTCTTTAGTGCTTGTAAGCGGTATTGTCCCAAGAAAGCATCAGCTGCAGTTTTTGTTTCCGCGGAGTTAATAACCTTCCGGATTACCTCAAGCATGGATTTCGGTTTTACACCTTGAGTTGCAATCCAGCGCTCGGCTACCCAAGGACCTTCGTATAGTAGCTTTGCCGCTTCTATAAAAGGATTAAAGTCTACAGTTACAGCCCGTCCGCCCAGCACTTTTAATTTTTTGATAGATTGATTAAAGAGTGCCTGGGTTTCTTTGTTCCCTTGAAAATCAAGTTGCTCAGGTATACCAAAAGAAAAACTGATCTTATTGTTAGGGAAGCTTTTCTGGAAGTACCGCAGCCTATTTGAAGATGGGGTGGTACGGCTATAGATGTCGGCTGAATCAAACTTCGCCGTAATATCAAGTAGCTTGGCGGCATCTTGACAATTTAGGGCGAATATTGACACGCAGTCGAGACTTTTACAGGCGGGGACAACCCCTGTAGTGCTCAGCAGTCCCCGAGTGGGCTTGTGGCCTATTAAATTATTGAGTGCCGCAGGTACCCGACCAGAACCAGCAGTATCTGTTCCCAAAGCAAAACTGACTTGCCCAAGTGCTGTGGCAATAGCTGATCCCGCACTGCTCCCGCCAGAAATATACTCCTGGTTAAAAGAGTTTTTACCTTCTCCGTAAGGGGAGCGAACACCGACTAGACCGGTGGCGAATTGATCGAGATTGGTTTTGCCGAGCGGCACGGCTCCTGCTTCAATCAATAGCTTTACAACAAATGCGCTTTCGCGAGGGATATAGCTGAAGTCTGGGCAGGCTGCTGTTGTAGGTACTCCAGCAAGATCAATATTATCCTTGATAGCAAAGGGCACCCCGTATAAGGGCAGATCGCTGGGCCTTACTCGGCCCAATGCTTCTAGATAGGGCTCTAGCTCTTCTCGCGTTAATAAGGTGATCCAGGCGTTATAATTGGCTTGCTGCTGTGCTTGCTTTAATAGACTGGCAATGAGTTCACGTGGTGTTGTAATACCTTGAGAGTAGGTGTTTCTTAGATGGTCTAGCGTTAAATCGTGGGCCATAAAAGGGTTCCGAGAATATCTTCAACTAGGGAGCCTCTGAATAACTCCGTGATACCTCTGGCATGCAGAGCGGTTCACAGTCAAGGCGCGGCTTCGCAGGAATGTCTAGACCTTTCAAGAAGTCGCAACGCGGAGTGTGAATCGCTCTGCAAGCCCCGAAGGGCGGGCCTTGAAGGCCACAGCTGCTGCGTTGCAGCTCTTGCAAAGGGCTACGGCCATTCGCGGCGAGCTGCGCCTAACATCTGCAGCCTTCAAGACCCGCAGAGGCATTACGGAGTTATTCAGAGGCTCCCTAGATACCGAACTGTTATTTATTTCGATGTTTTTATTGCTAAGATTATATTTTTTCAAGAATTTTCATCTCACTGTAAACCGCATAATTTTAGATTTAGCAAATACATAATTAGTTTGATGCCCTCTCTGGTGGGCAGGGTGTCCCTGCTGCAATCCAGCCTTTCATTGCTTCAATGAACTTGTCGTGGGGGATATTTACCGGCTGGCGGCTGTTTCCGGGGTGCCATCCCCACAATACCAGTGGGCTGGTACTGACAAACTCCAGTTGACTGGTTGGTGCTCGCCCGCCGTTGTCCTGGGGAGTAGTTAGCAGTTTGCAGATTTGAGCCGAGGATTTTTGTGACCAGTTCAACTCAATGGGTGCCATAACCCACCCTGGAGCTCCAGGCGCACCGGTAACAGGGTTGTTTTTATTTGAATGGCAGTTATTGCAACGCATGGTACCTGCCCCCATATTATCTGGACCGCGCTCCACTCTTGGAACATGGGGAGACCCTTCATTTATAAGTGGCATTTCCAACTGGTGGCAATTGAGGCAGCGGGGATGCAGAAGGATCTCTACGATAGTTTCCCAGTCCTGGTGCCCTGGAGTGCTGCTGGCCTCCTCTTGCTGGGATGCACCTCGATGTTGATCGCAACCGGTTAACGTGAGGAGTGCTATGGCACACAAAGCCAATAGGGGGTGAAAGAGAGCTGTGTCTGGCCGCATTTTCATTCGGCTTGCCTTTAAGTTCGATTTTCACTCTCAAACATAATTGGGCCTGAGGACTAGTGATAGTTTCGAGATTGATTGCCGCGTCAAAAGATAGACCTGGCGGGTTCATTTCTATTGGGTTGTGACCAGCGATTCATATTTGGGGATTAAGGCGCCGTAGTACGTGGTATGATAGGCGCGTTTTACTTGTTTGATTCTTATATAGCGGGCGCGACTTTTAGCGTCTAGGAGAGTGTATGTCCTGGTTAGGGGCGGGGTTAGGTGCAGGCTTTGGTTTTATGTTTGGCGGCCCAATTGGTGCGGCATTGGGAGCCTGGATCGGCAGTTCATTTGGTTCCAGTTTGCAGCAGCGCCTCGGGAAGGCTGCTTCGGCTCTGAGCAGGGATGGAGCCCAGACAATCTTCATTGTGACTCTATTTTCGATGTTGGCAAAAATGGCTAAGGCAGATGGCCTGGTTTCTAAAGCTGAAGTGGAGTTTATAGAGGGCTTTATTAGAAACAACCTCCGTCTGGGCACTGAGGAGCGCAAGCATGCAATCCGTATTTTTGAAAATGCCAAGACTGATAAGTACAGCATTTACGATTACGCAAAACAGTATCGCCAGCTGGTTCGCGATCAAGCAATGCGGGAAATGGTGTATCGCCTATTATTTGCTGTTGCTTATGCCGATGGTGAATTACATAGCGCAGAAGAAGAAATTTTAAAACGCATCACTGTTGATCTTGGGTTGCATGAATCTTTATTTGCGGCAATGCAAAATGAGTTTGTGCACGGGGGGAGGAGTACGGCTGCAAATCTGGAGCAGCATTACGCAGTGTTGGGTTGTACCCCGGAGACCAGCGATAAAGAGCTTAAATTAGCTTATCGCAGAAAAGCAGCAGAGTATCATCCCGATAAAATTGCTTCCAAGGGGTTGCCTGAAGAGTTTATGCGTCATGCTGATGATCAGATGAAAAGTATTACTGTTGCCTATGAAGCGATTGTGGAGGCGAGAAAGCAACAGGCTAAGGTTGTCAGCTAGGTTCTGGAAAGTAGCCTTGCTGTATAGCAAATAAAGGAGTTGATAGATGAGTCTTGCTGAGACAATTAAACATAAACTGACTGCGGAATTTTCCCCTCAGCATATTGAAGTGCAATGCGAAAGTCATATGCACAATGTGCCTGTTGGCTCTGAAATGCACTTTCGGGTCGTTTTGGTGAGTGAGGCGTTTAATTCGGCAAGGAAAGTGCAGCGCCATCAAAAAGTCTATGCGGCTTTGTCTGAAGAAATGGCTGGCCCAATACATGCTCTGGCTCTGCACACTTACAGCCCGGAAGAGTGGGAGGGACAGGCCCCTCAGAGTCCTGAATGCCAGGGTGGTGGAAAAAAGTCGTAATTCAGCGCTTTATTTAAAACAACTCAAACAGGTTCCAGTTCTGGGGCCTGTCGCGTTTTTCATGTAAGCAGCCATTCAAAAAAATTTCAGTTTCTTTTTGCGTCACGAAAGCCCTCATAAGCTTTTGCTGGTTGTAAGAATCAGTGGTGAAATGGCGTCTATTTTTTGTTTAATAATTTAGATCTCTTCATATCTCTCTTGCTCTGGTGGCCGCTAGAATTCCAAGAGGCGCCTATCCATTTTAAAAATCATACTTTGTTCGGGAAAATTAAACGCCAAAAAGCGGTTTAAGTGCCAGAAAACAATAAATACTTTTTTACACGCCAACATTTGTTTGTTTTTTCTACACCTGTTACTTCGTGCGACTAGACTGACCATTGATTGGGCTGATTGCTGTTTGATCTGCTGAATATCAATGGAGTTACCACAAATGAAGATGACGCGTATTCTGATCCCCGTTATGACGCCCCTCGCCTTAGCAATCTCTAGTGTCGCTTCGGCAGGACCGGCTGGCTATGCCCCCCCCCCACCAAAGACCCAGGAGTTTAAGGTTCGAATTGGTGGGGCCTATATCTCGCCCAATTCGGATAATGTCACGTTTGCTGACAGGTTCTTCGAGGGGCCAGATGACTTTATTGACGATTGGGGTGCATTCCGCTCCAACGTTGATCCCAGTGATGAGTGGGGCTGGTTTATCAATGTAGAGTGGCGGGCCACCGACCATATGAGTGTATCCCTGAGTTACACTGAGGGTGACCGCCACACAGGAGGAGATAACCGGCCCTGGCTACGTCGTTTTAACCCGGACTTTGATGAATTCCATCGTCGACGTGATTTCGCTAGATGGAAGCCTCAAATCACAGCTGCTTATCTGAATTATTATCCGTTAGACCCTAGCTGCATGGTTCAGCCTTATATGGGAGTGGGTATTAACTATACCGACTTTACCGATGAGCGCCTGAGGAATTGGGGCTGGTGGGATGATGTTGATGATGTTGAAGTGTTCCGGCCTTGGGATGGCCGTGTAAATCTGGGTGACAACTGGGGTTACACTTGGCAAATTGGTGTCGACTTTAATTTCGGTCATGATAGTAGCTGGCTAATTAACCTTGCCGCTATTTACTATGATGTAGATACCGATATTGAGGCAGACGTCTTCTGGTTCGATACCGATGATGACAATGAGTTCTATCGCCACAGATTTGGTGGTGATTATCTTTTCGACCCCTGGTCATTCAACATTGGTGTAGGCTACAAGTTTGATTTCCACTGGTAATCGATCATGTAGCTAAAAAAGGGCGCTTTGGCGCCCTTTTTTATTTAACGGTCATCTGATATTAAGGGGAAGGCGTTTAACCTTTCTTGGATGCTGCAGTTGCCAATCCTTGATTACAAGTTGTGCTTATATTGATCGCAATTGTATTCTTTAAATTTCTCTCTCAATTTTTTTATCTTGTCTTTCCATTTCTCCATCTGCTCTCCCGATCCGCCATCTTTTCTTTCTTCGCGGAAGTGTTCAATTTTTTTTTGCCACTTTTTACATTTCTTAAATGATGCATCCTGTTGTGCTGCTACCTGATTGGTAGCGGTCAGTGCAGCAACAAAGATAATGGCGAGACCTGTGGTTTTCATAATGGTTGTTCCAATTGTTGCTAAATAAATAATCTCATCCTGTCAATCTAAAGTACATGAGGTGCATAAAAAAATAAAAGCCTATTTGTTTTTTTGTGAGCCAATTACTGAGGTAAATATAAGGTTTTGGTGCTAAGTGTGAAAATAGGGGGGGGAGGGAGTGCTTAAGGAATGTAAAGCTTGGAGCCTTGTAGGTTTATGCCTGCTAGCAGTTTATATCTGGAGATAGGAAGAAGGCCCGCTTAGTTACGGGCCTTCTTATAATGATTTGTTTCAGTAATTACTGATTTGAAGGAAAACTGAACTGAATACCTTCCCTTACACCACTGGCAGGCCAGCGCTGGGTAATGGTTTTGCGCTTGGTGCAAAAACGCACTGAATCGGGGCCGTAGGCGTGGAGGTCGCCAAACAGTGAACGCTTCCAGCCACCAAAACTGTGGTGTGCTATCGGTACCGGCAGAGGTACGTTGATACCAACCATTCCAACTTTAATATTGTCGCTGAAATAGCGTGCGGCCTCACCGTCGCGAGTAAATAGACAGGTGCCGTTACCGTATTCATGAGCATCGATAATATCCATGGCCTCTTGCATGGTTTCGACACGCATCACACAGAGTACCGGGCCAAATATCTCCCCACTATGAATCGACATTTCCGGAGTGACTCGATCGAACAGACAGGCGCCCAGGTAATTACCATTTTCAAAACCGGAAACGGTTTGGTTGCGCCCATCTACAGCCAACTCGGCACCTTCTTCGATACCAGCGGCAATATAACTCTCCACTTTTTGTAAGTGTTGCCGGGTTACCAGTGGCCCCATATCGCTTTGGCTGTCCATACCATCGCCGATTTTCAGATCAGCAATTTGTACTTTGAGCTTCTCAACAAGGGCATCGGCGGTTTCATTACCTACCGCTACAGCGACAGAGATGGCCATACAGCGTTCACCACAGGAACCATAGGCTGCGCCCATTAGAGCAGCGGCAGCGTTGTCCAGGTCGGCATCGGGCATGATGATCGCATGGTTCTTGGCACCACCAAACGCTTGCACTCTTTTTCCATGGGCGGTGCCTGTGGTGTAGACATACTCTGCGATCGGAGTCGATCCCACAAAGCTCACCGCTTGGACACGTTTATCGGTGAGGAGTGTATCGACGGCCTCTTTACCGCCGTTAACTACATTTAGTACCCCTGTAGGGATGCCGGCTTCTATACCCAGCTCCGCGATAAACAGTGCAGAGGAGGGGGTGCGTTCGGAGGGTTTTAGTACAAAGGTATTGCCGCAGGCAATTGCCATGGGCCACATCCACAGGGGGACCATAGCGGGGAAGTTAAAGGGGGTTATGCCGGCACAAACACCCAGCGGTTGGAATTCGCTCCAGGAGTCTATTGCCGGCCCGACATTTTTACTGTGTTCGCCCTTTAGCATTTCCGGAGTAGAGCAAACGTACTCGATATTCTCGATGCCTCGCTGTAATTCCCCCATCGCATCGTCGAGGACTTTGCCGTGTTCCAGGGTAATCAGCTCACAGATCTTTGCAGCGTTCTCCTGCAGCAGGTCTCGCAGGCGGTACATAATTCGTACTCGCTTGGCCGTCGGAAGGTTTCGCCAAGCAGGGAAGGCCGCTTCAGCTGCGCTAATGGCCTCTTCAACAGTCGCTTTAGAGGCTAACGAAACCTGGGCGATCACTTCATTGGTGGAGGGGTTGGTGACCTCTTGGAGTTCGGAGTTACCTGCGGCACCGGTGTTATTAACCATGTTGCCATTAATCAGGTGGCCGATTACTTTCATAGTTCTCTCTCAGTCGGGTTTATCAATTATTGTTCTACTGCTTTGCCCCTTTGTAACACAGCTCTGTGTTTTGGGGAAAAGCTCCCGACTGTTCGGAGTTATTCGTGTTTGGGAAAATCCCTGAGAACCGCCAAAAATGCATCGCCGAAGCGTTCGAGCTTACTGTCTCCAACGCCGGAGACCGCTAATAGCTCACTGCGTGTTTGTGGGTGGGCTTGTACCATACCGCGCAGGGTCGCATCGTGGAAGACGACATAAGGCGGCACGCCGCGCTCTTCTGCCAACTGTTTGCGACAGTTGCGCAGGGCTTCCCAAAGCACTTGGTTTTCTGGGCTGAGATCATCCAGGCTGCGACTGTCACGGCTCTGCGAGCGCGCCGCTTTTGGGGGAAGCTTGCGAAGATTAAGAGTCTCCTCCCGGCGCAGCAGCGGGCGACAAATTTCAGTGAGCCTCAGCCCCTGGAATTCCCCCTCGACCTCCAGGTAGCCGCGAACAATCAGCTGCCGCATGACTGCCCGCCATTCGGCTGCGCTCAGGTCTTTGCCGATGCCATGAGTGGAGAGCTGGTCATGCTCGAATTTGCGGACTTTCTCGTTCTCGGAGCCGCGCAGTACATCGATCACGTGGCTGGCGCCAAAGCGCTGTCCGGTGCGATAGACACAGGAGAGTAGTTTTACCGCTGCCTCACTGGCATCCCAGGTGGCAGGCGGCTGCAGACAGGTGTCACAGTTGCCGCAGGGTTCGTCCAGGGGTTCCGCAAAATAGTCCAGTAGGGCCTGGCGGCGGCAGCTGGTGATTTCACACAGCCCGAGCATGGCATTCAGGCGGCTGCGTTCCTGGCGCTTGTGCTCTTCGCTGCCCTCTGAGGACTCCACCATCTGGCCGATCTTTACCACATCCTCAAGACCGTAGAGGAGTAAAGCAACTGAGGCCCCACCATCGCGGCCCGCACGGCCCGTTTCCTGATAGTAGGCTTCTATGCTTTTGGGCAGGTCCAGGTGAACAACGAAACGCACATCCGGCTTATCAATCCCCATACCAAATGCAATGGTGGCGACAACAATGACGCCCTCTTCACGCAGGAAGCGACGCTGGTGCTCGGCGCGGGTCTCGGCGGGTAGTCCGGCGTGATAGGGCAGGGCAGTGAAGCCTTGCTGGCTCAACCACTCCGCAGTGTTCTCCACTTTGGCTCGGGACAGGCAGTAAATAACCCCGGCGTTGCCCTGATGTCCGCTCTGTAAGAATTGCAGCAGTTGGCGGCGCTGGTTGTCCTTGGGCTCAATGCGGTACTGGATATTGGGGCGGTCGAAGCTGCTGACGAAGTGGCGGGCCTCTTCCAAGTCCAAGCGGCGAGCAATTTCTGCACGGGTGCGCTTGTCTGCTGTCGCTGTCAGGGCAATACGGGGCACCCGGGGGAATTGCTCGTGCAGGCAGTTGAGTTGCAGATAGTCGGCGCGAAAGTCGTGCCCCCATTGGGAAACACAGTGGGCTTCATCAATGGCAAACAGCGACAGTTCAACTCGTTGCAGTAATGACAGGGTTCGTGGTTGTAGCAACCGCTCCGGGGCTAGATAGAGGAGATCCAGCTCACCGTGTAATAGCTGGCTTTCGATTGCCTGGATTTCGTCATAGGCCACCGATGAATTCAAGTAAGCGGCGCGGATGCCGGCTTCCTGAAGAGCTTCTACCTGGTCCTGCATCAGAGCAATCAGGGGGGAGATAACAACTCCACACCCGGGGCGCGCCAGGGCGGGAATCTGGTAGCACAGGGATTTACCACCGCCGGTGGGCATTAATACCAGGGCATCATTGCCGGCTACCAGTGTGTCGATAACTGCTTTTTGAGGATCGCGGAAATCGGTATAGCCAAAAACGTGTTCGAGAATATGTTGTGGGGAATTCATGGGCGGGGAGTATACCTTGTGGCTCGATCGCGCGTGGTATGTTTATTGATGAGTATGCCGCTGAAATTGAATGAAATTGACGGCTTTACGCCTGTGACATATTTCGCGGGTTATAATCCTACGCCATCACAGCGGCAAGCTAAGGATAGGGCTATGCGCACATTGATTTTGTCAACTGTGTTGTCGTTGACGGTTCCTGCCGGACTTCTGGGGTGCGCCTCCACCTCCCCACATAATCTGGTTCAATCTGTTGTTGCTGACACTCACCTGGGGTGGCAAACAGCACCGGAAAACCAACTGGCATTTTCCCTGGCGACCGCATCGGGTGTTGCCCAGGTTGAGCTACAGCCTTTGCCGGAAGAGTTCACAGTGGTCACTCTTGAGTTACCCGGCATGCAAAAAGTTGAAAATATTCAGTGGGAAAATGAAGAAGGGAAATTCACCACGCTGTATGACGGCGAGGCGAGTTTGGAAGGCGTCAGCCTACAGAGCAGGGGGCACGGCTATCGCTTGCAGTTGCAGTTGTCTGCGATGGACTATCTCCGGGATGGGGGGGTGCTGACCGTTACGGATCAGCGTTAGAAACTCTACTGGTACGCTCAAAGCCCAGTCCTGCAGGGCGAATCAAATAGAGCTGTTTCCAGTACTTTCCAGTTATCCAGAGCCCATTTTTGGCTTTGTCCCAGGCGATCCCATTGGCCACGGTGTCAGGGTGATTTCTGCCGGCCGGATTGAGAGCGCTGAGATCGATAATGCCGCGCACCTGGCCACTCTCCGGATCGATGGCAATAATCTGTTTTTCTTGCCATATATTTGCCCAAATCAGGCCCTGGGCAAATTCCAATTCATTGAGTCTGGACCAATTTTTACCTCCGCCTTGAACTTTGAGGTGTCGCACTACCTCAAAAGTATCGGGATCGCGGAAAACCAGTTCGCCACTGCCATTACTCATAATCAGCTGCTGGCCATTACTGGTGAGGCCCCAGCCTTCGCCTCGATAGTGCATGACCTTCAAATGTTGGAGCTTGTCTGCGTGGTAGACATGGACCTCTCCCGCCTTGTAGGTCAGCAGGTAAAGTTTATCGTGGAGAACTGTGAGCCCTTCGGCGAAACGATTCCTGGCCAGCCATTTGCGTCTTACTGGATTGGCGCCAGGATCGGTATACTCGGCGAGCCAGGAGCGGCGGTAGCGACCACTGCTCTCCCACCAGCGTTGACCATCGTAGAAAAGCCCCTGGGTGAAATGGTCCCCTCCACGCTGGCGCTCTTCCAGGATGGAAAAAGGGATTGTTTGGAGTTGTGTCTCTGCAGCTGCACTTTGCGGCCAAGGGGCGTAAAGCAATAACAGTATCCAGCTGTTCACGAGAAGTCGGTTCATCAATAGCCTATGACCAGAATTAAAACTTTTATCACTTTGACGCTGCTGGGTGGACTCGCAGTGGTGCTGCCTATAGCTATCTTTGTCCTGCTGTTTCAGTGGCTGTTCGGTCAAGTTAGCGATCTTGTAGCTCCCGCTGTGGTGTGGCTTGAGGCGCATACAGAATTTAAGAATACCCTTGCCAGGCTCGTGGTGATAGCCCTGATTCTCGGTGGTTGTTTCGCGATTGGTTTGTTGGTGAAAACCAGTGTTGGCAGCTGGTTGCACCGCCATGTGGATCACTGGTTGGGACGCCTGGCGCCGGGTTACAGCACCATCAAAGATGTGGTGATCCAGTTTATTGGTGGCGGTGGTGAAGGTGTGCTGGCGGGGCCGGTAGCCAAGGTCCGCATTCACGGCATTGATAATCCGCTCACCGTCACCGCAATTGTCACTTCTCAACACCCCAATGGAGATATGACCGTCTATGTGCCCACAGCGCCGGTACCCACCTCCGGGTTTGTGTTTCACGTACCGGCAGAGTGCGTAGAAATACTGCCCGGCGTGAGTGTTGAGGCGGCGATGAAGACAATCGTCGCCTGTGGTTCCGGCAGTGCCAACTTGCTGTCTTCAGAGAAGAAGGAGACTGGAGTCCCCTCTACTTGATATCCCGGTTTCTACCCAGATCGCGAATGGCAAAGCGAGCCGGGTGCAGTGCTTTGGCCAGGGTTGCGCTGACCGGAAGGGGCTCATTGAGCATCCAGGCAGTCAGTACCTCGGCTGTTAGTGGTGCGTAGGTAAAGCCACGGGAACCCAAGCCTCCCATTACATAGAGGCCTTGCTGGTAGTCAGCCCGCTCGGGAACGTACTGCTTGCGATTCTTGCGCAGTGCGACATAGGTATCGCTGATAGAGTCCCAGTTGGGTAAGGGGCCGACTAAGGGTAGGTAGTCGGGGGTCGCTGCGCGCAAAGCCGCTCGGCCAGAGAGAGACTGTTGTGAGAACTCATCTGCTATTTGCGGCAGTAGCTCCGCCAGGGTTTGTAGATTCTCGCTGTGCTCGCTAACCCGTAGATCAGTGGCGGTCTCCTTAAGCTTAAAGGTGGCACCAAAGCTCTGACGCCCTTGAAAGGCAGGAGTGATATAACCCTCACCGCACAAAGCCATTTGTAACTGCGAAGAATTTTCAGTGGCCGTTGCTCTGGATACCTGCCCGCGAATTGGCTTCAGGGGAAGGGCCGCCGCAGGGGCAAATTGGCGAATGTCATTGGCACCGCACAGAACTACCGCATTAAATTGAAAGTCACTGCGGTCTGTTTTCACTGACCAACCGCTCTCTTCTCGTTCTAATTCTTTTACCAAGCTGTTGCTGTGCAGGGTGATATTTGGATGCTGCAATAAAGTGGCGCAGACTTTGCGCGGTTCAATCCACCCGGCGTGAGGAAAGTGCAGTCCACCTACGGGTAGGTCCACACCTGCCAGGGAGCTGGCCGCTCGAGCATCGACAGGTTCAGCCAATAGCTGCCCATCGCTCTCCGCCAGTGTGGCGGCAACCTGACTCTGTAATTGCTGTTCCCGCTCAGTTTGCGCCAATTGAAGCAGACCGCTGAAGTGGCTCACTTTAGAGCAGCGGCTGCGGTAGTAGCGCTGGGCAAACATCAAAGCGTGGAGATTGAAGTCTCCGTTGGGGCCGGGCTTGGGTGATAACTTGGCGTATAGAATTCCCTGGTCATTCCCAGAGCCACCAGAGCCGGGTTCCTCACCCTGTTCAAATACCTGGACATCGATGCCGCGCTCTGCCAGTGCCCGGGCAATAGTGGCACTGGCTATTCCCGCGCCGACAATAGCGACGGTTTTAGGAGGCTTGCTTTCCTGGTGAGGTAGGTGCCACGGAGTTTCCCTGGTTTCGCTCACTTGTGGGCTCTCCAGAGTGCCACACAGCATCTCTCTTTTGCGCCCGAAGCCGGGAACCTTGCGCAGGGAAAAACCGGCATCGCGGAGTCCGCGCTTAACCAGCCCGGCACAGGTAAAGGTGGCGAAAGTGGCGCTGGGACTGCTTAGAGCGGCCATGTTGTTAAACAGCTCTGGTGTCCACATATCCGGGTTCTTGGCTGGGGCAAAACCGTCCAGGAACCAAGCGTCTACCTGGTGATCGCTGTCCCTTTGCAGGCGCAAGCTGTTCAGGGCCTCACTTGCCTCCCCGATAATCAGGGTCAGGCTGACTGGGCCAAAGTGCAGCCGGTGAATGCCGGCGGCCAGCAGGGGAGGGTAGCTGTCAATCAAAGGCTGAGCGAACGGGGCCAGTTGTGGCCAGAGATCCAGTGCCCTGCGCAGGTCGTTGGGACGCAGCGGGAACTTCTCGACCGAAATAAAGTGCAAGCGAGCACTTTCCGGGGCCGTTTTCTGCCAAAGCTCTGCGGCGGCGAGAAAGTTCAGGCCGGTGCCGAAGCCTGTCTCGGCGATGGTAAAGGTGCCGCTCTCCGCGAGCTGTTGCCAGCGTTCAGCCAGGGCATTTTGCTGCAGGAAAACGTAGCGGGTTTCCTCCAGGCCGGAGGCGCTGGAAAAATAGATATCGTCGTAGGCGCGAGACAGCGGCTGGCCATCTTCACGCCATTCAATTTCTGCGTACTTTTTGTCCGGTTCGCTCACAATAAGACTTCCGTCAGCCCTCATCCTGCAAGCCAAACTCGCGCATTACCTGGGCGCACCAGCGCTGGATACGCTCCTCGCTCAGATCGAATTCGTTCTCCTCATCCAGGGCCAGCCCGACAAACTGGCTGCCATCGGCGGTTAGCCCCTTGGACTCTTCAAACTCGTAACCTTCTGCGGACCAATAGCCCACTGCACGGGCACCGCAGGCGAGGAGCTGTGAATGCAAATAGCCCAAGGCGTCCTGGAACCACTGGGGGTAGCCTTCCTGATCACCCAGACCAAACAGCGCGACCTTTTTCTCGTGCAGGTCCAGCGCGGCCAAGTCGTCCCAGATATTTTCCCAGTCCTCTTGCAGTTCGCCGTAGTCCCAGGTGGGAATGCCGAACAAAAGGAAGTCGTAGTCTTCGGCGAGGCCAATATCCGCCTCTGCGATATTGTGGATATCAATCCATTGAGGACCGATACACTGGCGGATCTTCTCCGCAGCCATTTCGGTATAGCAAGTGCTGGAACCGTAAAAGAGTCCGATTGGGGCTTGGGAACTTTGCATAACAGGTGAACTTCTTACTGCTGGGACACGGCGCCACTAAAATCCAATTGTCGCCAAGCCTCGTAGATAACAATGGCGGCGGCATTGGATAGGTTGATACTGCGGCTCTCGGCACGCATGGGGATACGCAAAGTGTTTTCGGCCCCTACTGCTTGCAGGAACTCTGCGGGTAGCCCCCGGGTCTCCGGGCCAAACACAATGGCGTCATCCGCCTGGAATTCGATCGCGGTATGGCTTTTGCTTCCCTTGGTGGAGAGCGCCAGCACCCTGGCGGGTTGCTCGCTATCGATAAAGGTCTGCCAGTCCTTGTGGCGCACCACGCGACTGTACTCGCTGTAGTCGAGGCCGGCGCGACGCAGGCGTTTGTCATCCATATCGAAACCTAAGGGCTCGATAAGGTGCAGCTCTGCCCCGGTATTGGCACAAAGTCGAATAATATTGCCGGTATTTGGCGCTATTTCAGGTTGGTATAGAACAATCTTGAACATGAGGTGGCGTTTGCGCTGGAGAGACTTCTAGCTAGACCGGACAGCAGTGCCCGGCCCTGTACGGCTGCGGATTATTCCACAATTAGATGGGGGTGGCGATCTCCTCGCAATCGATCTCGACCCCGAGTTCATTGGCAATCTGGTCCAGATCGTCACGCAGGCCGTCGAGATCTATGTCTTCGGCCACACTGATAGTGCACTCGGCATTAAACAGGGGCTCACCGCTCCAGGGGGTGCTGCCGTAAGTGGTTTCCAGATGCTCCATATTGATATGGTGAGCGGTAAGTGCGCGCGAGATCTCGCGGACTATGCCGGGACGGTCGTTGCCAACCAGTTTCAGCGTCAGCGTCTGCTGGGGTTTGGCGGATACTGCAATGGCATCTTCAATGACCAGGTTGTAGCCTGCGTTTGCCAGGGCTGATAACGCCTCTTTAAGTGTCTCGCTTTTATCTGCGGGCACCGCCACCCGCAGGATTCCGGCAAACTTCCCAGCGAAGTGGGCCATATGGCTGTCTTCCCAGTTGCCGCCGTTATCTGCGATAACTGCTGAAAGCTTTTCCACGACACCGGGCTTGTCATCAGAGATCATGGAGATAACGAGATGCTGTTGCATATAGGGTTCCTTTGCTTCACGAGAGACGTTGAGCTGACATTGTAATAGGATCTCGTCGAATAACTCTATCGGCCAATCTCAAAAGCGTTATTTTGAAACCAATATCCAAGTACTTTAACGAGGGACTGTTGATGAACGTGATTGCTGACTTATGTGTGATCCCTATCGGCGTTGGTGTTTCCGTCAGTAAATACGTTGCTGAGTGTGAGCGGGTGCTGGAAGAGGCGGGGCTTTCCTATCGCCTGCACGCATACGGTACCAATATCGAGGGGGACTGGGATAAGGTGATGGCGGCAGTTAAAGAGTGCCACGAGCGGGTGCATCAAATGGGCGCCGACCGAATCAGTTCCAGTCTGAAATTGGGAACTCGTATTGACCGCGAGCAATCTATGCAGGATAAGATCGACAGTGTGCAAATGAAGTTGGACCAACGATAACAACACAGGAAAAACTATGACGAGCAATTTTAAGAAATCCCTGGTGGCCCTGGCCGGTGCCCTGGCTTTGGCGGGCACAACCCAGGCCGCAGATTTCTCTGCTGCCATTAAGGGGGATCATCGCAACAAGGATTATGTCGCCCGCGATCAGTACCGCAACCCAGCGGAGACCCTGGAGTTTATGGGGATCGAGCCGGATATGACGGTAGTGGAAATTACCCCGGGCGGCGGTTGGTATACCGAAATTCTCGGGCCCTACCTGAGCAAGAAGGGGACCTTATATGCGGCGCACTTCCCCGAGAATAGTGAGTCCGACTACTTCAAGCGCTCCCTGAAGAACTTCAAAGCGAAGCTGGCTGCTAACGATAAGGCTTACAAGAAAGTAATTGTAACTGAGTTTGCCCCGCAAACCGGTCGCGAGATTGCTCCGGCAGGCAGTGCCGATGCCGTAGTAACTTTCCGCAACGTGCACAACTGGATGTATCGCGATTATGCCGATGAAGCTTTTGCCAGCTTTTTTGCCGCGCTGAAGCCCGGTGGTGTTCTGGGGATCGTTGAGCACCGTGCCAAGCCAGGTACCAGCCTGGAAGATATGGTGAAAAGTGGTTATGTCACCCAGGAGTATGTTATCGACCTGGCTAAAAAGGCGGGCTTTGAATTCGAAGAGGCCAGCGAGGTAAATGCGAACCCCAAAGACACTGCTGACCACCCCAAAGGCGTATGGACCTTACCGCCGGTAATGCGCTTGGGTGAAGAGGACCGTGAAAAGTATCTCGCTATTGGCGAGAGCGATCGTATGACCCTGCGCTTCCGCAAACCCAAGTCCTGATCGTTTTACAATATTCTGGGGGTGGCTATGGCTGCTCCCAGCCTACCTGAATTAGTCGCTGTATGATTATTCCCTTCGAACAACTAGATGCCGATACCCTGCAATCTCTGCTGGAAGAGTACGCCACTCGCGAGGGCACCGAATACGGTGAACGTGAAGTGGAACTGGTGGACAAAGTTGCCAGCCTGCGTCGCCAGCTGCAATCCGGCCAAGTGGTGATCTGGTTTGAGCCCGGTGAAGAAACTGTAAACCTGGTCCTGGCCGAGGACCTGCCCCCCGATGTCTGAGTGGTTGATCGATAGCCCGAGAGAGCCCCTTGCGCGCTTTCTGTTTGCCCATGGCGCCGGGGCGCCGATGGACAGTGAGTTTATGCAGTTCCTGGCGCAGGGGTTGTGTGAGCAGGGTGTGGAAGTTGTCCGTTTTGAGTTTCCCTATATGGCGCAGCGGCGCACCGGGGGAAGTAAGCGGCCACCCAATACCATGCCCCAGCTGCAAGAGTCTTTCCGCGAGCAAATCGTCCAGTTAGGCCCCGAGTTGCCCCTGTTTATCGGTGGTAAGTCCATGGGCGGGCGCGTGGCGAGTCTGTTGGCGGATGAATACTGGGGGCAGAAGGCGATTGCCGGTGCCGTATGCCTGGGATATCCGTTTCACCCCCAGGGCAAGCCGGAAAAGCTGCGTACCGAGCACTTGGTGGATATTCGCTGCCAGACCTTGGTGATACAGGGAGATCGGGACCCATTAGGCAGCCGGGCTGAGGTAGAGGGCTACGGTTTGGCGAACACCATTGAGGTCGAGTGGCTGGAAGATGGCGATCACGACTTTAAACCCCGTCGCGCCAGCGGTTTTAACCAGCTTCAGCATTGGCAATCCGCAGTAGAGTTGGCTGCCCAGTTTATGCTGCGATCTCTAGGACAGTAATGCGCTCTTCCCGCACCATCAGTGGGTTGAGTAGATTCATCTGTGCGCGGCGCTCCTGGCTGGTATACCAGTGTTGCCAATGGAGCTCAGATTGCCATTTGGAGAGTGTAAAGCGCCGCAAGGGATTGCCCTTCTCGATATAGGTCTGCCCCTCGATAAAGCCTACTGTGCGGTAGGCGCAAGTGAGGATTTTGCGGGCGGCCTCTTCATAGCTGCCCTGCATTTCTGCCGCAATTTCCCGTTCTATCAACACGTAGATCATTGTCAGCCCGAATTGCGTTAGCCCTATGAGGATTTTAGTGCGGGCGCAGGGGAATTACCGCGCGGCCCTCATGCCTCTGGAGATGACGACGGCGGTAAAATTGCGCACAATGATACCTATGAAGTCAGATCACACCTTAGATGCCCGTGGCCTCCTGTGCCCGGAACCCGTCATGATGCTGCATTCAGCGGTGCGCAATGTCGCCGATGGTGAAGTGTTGAAAATGGTTGCTACCGACCCCTCCACTCAGCGGGATGTGCCCAAGTTCTGCCAATTTCTTGGATATGAGCTGGTACAGCACGCAGAGGAAAATGACGAATTTGTCTACTGGATTAAAAAAGCGGAATAGCGGGTCGCGGTTGCTCCAGCCCCCATGCCATTGGCGGGGGCTGGCACACTCCTGAATATTAAGACCCAACAGTCCCTAGGGAGCTGTCACCAGGGCAGCGATAGCGGCCAGGGCTTCGGGGTCCTCGGATTTAATTTTGTTAGCGATATGGTGTTGGAAAAAGTACCGGAATCCCTCGCTCTCCTGCGCGGGGTACAGGCAGTGATCCCCCGGTAAAACCGGAGTGGTTTCAACAATATCGTGGTCTATTAGCATGCCGTGAATCTCCCCGTCGGCGTGCAACCTCCAGCTGACGACCTCAATCAGTGTCAGGTTCTCGCGCTGTTCATCCATAAACACAGCGTGGGTGCCGATGGTGTCGGGGATCTCCTGGAGTACTTCCTCAGCTTTATTGCTCTCGTATTCAAAGTATTCCGCCGCAGTCTCCAGCTCGACGATCTTGTGAATGGGGGGCTGATGGAAGATTTCCTCAATGCCGGGGTCATAGTAGCCCTCAAAGCGTCCGTCGAGAGGGTCCTTGATGTCGGGACAGGCCACTATGGTGTTTAACCAGGGAACGAGGCCTACGACCTCGCCATTTGCTTTGAGACCCCAGCATAAAACTTTCAGGCTATATAGATCTGTGCCGCTGGAGTTGTTGGAGTAGAGCATTTCCAAGCCGTCTAGCTCCGGCGAAAGACGAATAAAGCGCCTGTCCGCAGAAGTTTCGATGGGCTCGCCGGTGAAGAGGTCAACCACATTGTTGATGCTGTGGTCTGTCATGGAACACCTCCTTGCAGGGCCGGTTGTATACCGTCTCCACGTCAGATGAAGGTGCGACAGCGAAATGCCCTACCTCTGAAGGAAGACTGGGGCAGGAGGGTGTTTGATTGCTTTAATTCCCTCCTCGGGGAGACGCTAGAAGGACACGCCCTCTGCGGCATCCCTGTTCCTAAAGGTATATGTTGATTTGCCGAAATACAACCAGCGCCTTTTGCGCCCCGCAAGCGCCTGCGCTTTGATCGGGGCGCAGGCGTTGATATAGTCCCCGCCTTTGAGGTATCCCGGAGAACGCCTTGCCTGTTGCAACCGCAGAAATGGCTTCTGTTCCTACGAAACTGCCAATGGCTGATCGTATTGTCAGAGTCTTCGATCACTGTTTTTCAGACCCAAATGGGCTCAATACCCGACTTCGCGGGGGCTTTTGCGAGCCCTATTACCGGCCAAGGGGGGAGGGTCAAACCTACCACCAGGTGGAGTTCACCCTGGACTATGCCGCCAGCGCTTTGCATGAAGTGGCGCACTGGTGTGTCGCCGGAGAGGCCCGGCGGCAGTTGCCGGATTACGGTTACTGGTATGCGCCGGATGGTCGCAGTGCCGACCAGCAGGCTGAGTTCGAGCAGGTAGAGGTCAAGCCACAGGCCCTTGAATGGATCTTTGCACGGGCTTGCGGACTCAAGTTTCGCGTGAGCGCTGACAATCTGGAAAATGGATTGGGCGCTAGCGACCGGTTTAAAAAGGCCATCCGGCAGCAAGTTCTGGACTATTGTGATACCCGGCCCAACCCTCGGGCCTGTGCATTCGCCGAAGCCCTGATGAAGGAATTCGGTTGTCCCAATCCTTTTGACCGGGGCAGCTACCAATTGGCGGATCTCTCTTGAATAGTTATCTCATAGACGCATCGGTATATATTTTTCGCTACTACTTTGCGCTGCCGCCCAACTGGGAGAGTCGCAGTGGCTACTCCACTGAAGCCGTTTACGGCTTTACTAACTTCCTGTTGGATATGTTGGCGCGACAACCGGGCTATATTGCCTGCGCCTTCGACGAATCATTGGGAAGCTGTTTTCGCAATGAGATTTACCCAGACTATAAGTGCAGTCGCGCACTGCCCGATGAAGCCCTGGCTTTCCAGCTGGCGGCGTGCCGGGAAATGGCTGAGGTACTGGGTATTGCCAGCTTTTCCAGTGAGCGCTACGAGGCCGATGACATACTGGCCACGTTAACCCGGAAGCTGCACCGGCATAACCCAGTGGTCGTGAGCCGGGACAAGGATCTGGGGCAGCTGCTGGCTCGGGGCGCTGTATCCCTGTGGGATTTTGCCAACGACCGGCACCTGGATGGCGAGGGCGTACGGGAAAAGTTCGGTGTGCGCCCGGAGCAGATTCCCGACTATCTGGCCCTGGTGGGAGACACCAGCGATGATATTCCCGGGATACCCGGGGTTGGCCCAAAGACTGCGGCACGCCTGTTAGAGGCATTCGACACTATAGAAATGTTGCTGGAGCAGCTCGATACCCTTGCCACAATGCCCATTCGCGGAGCCAAGGGATTGGTGGCCCGGATAGAGGAATACGAAGAGCAGCTGCACCTCGCCAAGCGCCTGACCAGTCTTGAGGAGCGGGTTCCCCTGGATATAAAACTGGCAGATTTGCGCCCACAGCCGGTGGATGTCTATCTGGCCCGTTCCCTGGCGGAGGAATTTGGTATCGGTGGCCTGAGCAAGAAGATTGAACGCACCTTAGCGGGTGTTGATGGAGAACTTACATGACGGATAGTGCTGCACAGAGTGCGGGATTAAAAATTGTCGCCGATGAGAATATTCCTGCGTTGGAGGCGTATTTCGGTGATCTGGGAACGCTGGAGCGCTACCACGGCCGCACCTTGAGCCGAGAACAATTAATTGATGCGGATATTTTGCTGGTGCGCTCGGTCACCCAGGTTGATCAAAGCCTGCTGGAGGGGACCCGGGTGCGCTTTGTTGGCAGTTGCACCATAGGCACTGATCACCTGGATACCCAGTGGTTGGAACGCAATGAGATCTTCTGGAGCGCCGCGCCTGGCTGCAATGCCAACTCCGTGGTGGAGTATGTTTTCTGCACCCTGGCCGCACTGGAAATTGACTGGCATGGGCGCAGCTTCGGCATAGTGGGCTGCGGCAATGTTGGCGGGCTTTTGCAGCAGCGCTTGCATGCTCTCGGGGTTTCCTGCGCAGTTTACGATCCCTGGCTACCGGAAAACCCGGATGCGAGTGAGCTGGAAAAGGTGCTGAGCCAGGATATTGTTTGCCTTCACGCACCGCTGGTTAAGGGCGGCACCTACCCCAGTTTCCATATGATTGGAGCAGAGCAGTTGCGCCAGCTCCGCGATGGCAGCGTATTGATTAGCGCCGGCCGGGGTGGGGTGGTAGACAACCGGGCACTGCTGACGGAAATCCAGCGGGGTAAGCGTTTTACTTCCGTACTGGACGTATGGGAAAACGAACCGGATATCGATACTGAATTATTGCAGCATGTTGACCTGGGGACACCGCATATTGCCGGTTACAGTCTGGATGGGAAGCTGGCCGGCACCCGTATGATTCGCGAGGCCTTGTGCCGGGAATTGGGTATTGCACCTATGTCTGCGGAATGTCAGCCGGCTGTTACATTTAAAGAGGTCACGGGAGACTCAGCAGAAGAATTACTGTTGCAGATGTACAACCCCCGCGCGGATGATCGCCGCCTGCGCGCGGCGGCAGCAGGTGATGTGCCGATGGAGAAGGCTTTTGATTTGCTGCGTAAAGAGTACCCCGAGCGCCTGGAGTTCAGTCACTACAAAACTTCAGCCCAGACTTTGGGTGACGAAGAGAAGCGGCAACTGGAAGTGTTGGGGTTGGCGTGCAGTTAAGTAAACAAGTAAAAAAGCTTGGTTTAATTATTAACCCCTGGGCTGGCATTGGCGGCCCGGCAGGTCTCAAGGGGAGCGATGGTGCCGAAACGGTGCAACGCGCGCTGGACGCAGGTATCGAACCCCAGGCAAATCAGCGTGCGGCGCTGGCCCTTGAGGAATTAAAACCCTTTAAGGATGAGCTGGAAATCCTGTGCTTTGCCGGCGATATGGGGGCCAGTACAGCGCGTAAACTCGGTTTTTCTGTCTGTGAAGTGGGCGTGGCCGAGTGCTCGCCATCCTCCCCGGAAGATACAGAGCGTGCAGCAGCCACTATCCGCAACAATGGTGCAGACCTCATTGTTTTTATTGGCGGTGACGGCACTGCGAGAAATATCGTCAATGCCCTGGGGGATAATTTCCCGGTGCTGGGTATTCCCGCCGGAGTGAAAATGCACTCCGCCTGTTTTGCGATTTCCCCTAAAGCGGGTGGTGAGGTTTTGCGCCGTCTGATGGCGGGGCAGCTGGTGGACCTCGCTGAGCGTGAAGTGCGGGATATTGATGAGCAGTCATTCCGCAGTGGGCGGGTTACCACGCGTTACTACGGCGAGTTGCTGGTGCCCCAGGAAGGCCAGTTTTTACAGGCGGTAAAAAATGCCGGCCGCGAAGTGGAAGAGCTGGCAGTTGCGGATATCGCCGCAGAGATTACCGAAGACCTGGACCCGCAAACCCTGTATGTCGTTGGCCCAGGCTCTACTACATTGGCAATCCTCAGCGAGTTGGGCTGTGAGGGAACACTGTTGGGGGTGGATTTATTACTGGATGGCCAGTTGTTGCAGTTGGATGTCAGTGCGCCGCAAATTGAACAGGCCATTGCCGATCACAGCGGGCCGGTAAAAATCATTCTCACCGCCATTGGTGGCCAGGGTCATTTAATTGGCCGGGGTAACCAACAATTGTCAGCCAATGTACTGCGGCGCGTTGGGCGCGATAATTTAATCGTGGTTGCAACTAAAACAAAAATTACGGAATTGCATGGGCGTCCGCTATTAATCGATAGCGGTAACCCCAAGCTTGATAAACGGTGGAGTGGTTTTATTCGAGTGGTTACCGGCTACCGGGATGCCATTCTTTATCCACTGAGTAACGGGGATATTCAATAAGCGATGAGTGCAGATTGGCAGTTACTGCTGGAGCAGGTAGAAAATAAACTAGGACAGAATGTTGGCGACAGCCGCCGTTTTTTTCACGGCCGGGGTCGCAGTTATGAGGGCTTGGAGCAGGTCTGCGTCGACAGCTTTTTCCCCGCTTTGTTAGTAACTTTTTTTGAAGAATATGAAGGTGAAGTAGAGCTGTGTGAAAAACTCTGGCAAATGGCTGAGGCGCGAGGTTATCAGGGGGTCGCTGCGCAGCGACGCTATCTCCCTGGGGCACCTTTGCAGTGGCACTTTGGGGAGCCGGTAACAGACCCGGTCGCGCAGCGTGGAGACCTTAAATTCCCCCTCACGTTTGATCGACAAAATGTGGGTTTCTTCCTGGATATTGAGCCGGGCAGGGCCTGGCTTGAAGAGCAGGTACGTGCAAGGGCTGGGCAGGCGTCAGCAAAAATGCTCAATCTTTTCGCTTTCACCTGTGCTTTTTCTGCGGTCGCGCGAGCGGCAGGTGATATCGATATTGTAAATGTGGATGTCAATCGTGGTGTTTTAAATCGCGGACGGGAAAATCACGAAGTTAATGGGCTGTCCCTCAAAGGGGTTCAGTTCCTGCAATTCGATGCACTGCGTCAATTCAAGCGCTTCGACCGTCGCGGTCCCTTTGACCTGGGCATTGTCGATCCGCCGACACGACAAAAAGGTCGCTTCGATGTCAGCCAGAATTATGAAAAGTTGCTGAGGCAGCTGCCCGCTTGTCTCGCCGCTGAGGCGGATCTGCTGATGGTGATCAACTCGCCCCGGCACAGCGAAGCCCAGTTTAGGGAGTTAATCCTCGGATCTGACAGCGGTTATGAAGTTGTAGCGCGCTTGGAGCAGAACCCGGATTTCCCTGATCGGGACCCGGATGCTGCCTTAAAAATGCTGCACGTTAAATATCGTCGCCAATCCCAGTAATGGCGATTGCCAATGCCGCGCATTAAGGGGCTCCTTACAGCGCGGCAAACTCCCGCATCAAGCGCTCCATCAGCGCCTGTAACTGGCTTGATGATCCCTCGCGCACAGCGCTGTTGAGCAACTGGGCGTTGCTCTGCCCGGACTCAGCTCCGGCATTAATCATTAGCAGGAAGCCCTTGTGGGTTAATACCGCATCCTCCATCGCCTCCTGGCGCACCAGCTGGGAAAAGCTGATATAGCCACTCTGCTTAAGCCAGGTCATGGACCCCAGGCAGGCTAAATAGCGGGGGGAGTGCAGCCCGTACTCATCCGGTGAGTCGGGGCCGGAAATATCTTCCACGTAAACGGTTGCCGGTACCGGGAATTGATTAAACATTGCCAGCAGTACCCTGCCGGCATCCCGGTAAAAATCGTGAATATGTAAATCGTCCAGCATCAGCAGGAATATCGCTCCAAAAAGTCGCCCAGGCGTTCCATCGCATGCGATAAGTCGTCGGCACGGGGCAGGAAGACAATGCGCAAGTGGTCTGGTGCATCCCAGTGGAAGGCACTGCCTTGAGCCAGTAGTATTTTTTCCTGGCGCAGGAAATCCAGCACCAGCTGCTCGTCATTTTCGATCTTATGATGATCCAGATGCAGCTTGGGAAACAAGTAGATAGCACCACTAGGTTTGACACAGCTCACACCGGGAATGTCATTGAGCATGCGGTGGGCCATATCTCGCTGTTGGCGCAGGCGCCCGCCGGGCAGGACCAAATCGTTAATACTCTGGTAGCCACCGAGAGCGGTTTGTACTGCGAACATGGCGGGTACATTGCCGCACAGGCGCATAGAGGCGAGTATTTCCATCCCCTGGATAAAGCCCTTGGCCCTGTGTTTGGTGCCGCTGATAACCATCCAGCCAGAGCGGAAGCCGGCTAGGCGGTAGGACTTGGACAGGCCGTTAAAACTCAGGCAGAGCACGTCCGGGGCCAGTTTGGCCATCGGGGTAAATTCCGCATCGTCGTAGAGAATCTTGCTATAAATCTCATCGGCGAAGATCACCAGGTTGTGACTGCGGGCAACCTCGACAATATCCTCCAGTAGTTCCCGGGGATAAACGGCGCCAGTGGGGTTATTGGGATTGATAACCACTATGCCGCGGGTTTTTGAAGTGATTTTTGCTTTGATATCCTCAATATCAGGCAGCCATCCGGACTCCTCATCGCAGCGATAGAGAACCGGCTTGGCACCGGTGAGGTTGGTGGCGGCCATCCACAGGGGGTAGTTGGGCATTGGCAACAGCATTTCGTCGCCATTATTGAGAAGGGCCTGGGTGCTCATGGAAATCAGTTCGGAGACGCCGTTGCCCAGGTAAATATCGTTAATCTCGACACCCGGGATACCCAGGGTCTGGCACTCTTGCATAATGGCCTTACGCGCAGCGAAGAGCCCTTTGGACTCGACGTAGCCCTGTGCCTCAGAGAGATTGTGAATGACGTCTTGGATAATCTCGTCGGGGGCGTTAAAACCGAAGGGGGCAGGGTTGCCAATATTCAGCTTGAGGATGCGGTGGCCTTCCTCTTCCATGCGCTGGGCCTGCTCCATCACGGGGCCGCGAATTTCGTAGCAGACGCCGTGCAGTTTTTCTGATTTATTGATGTCCTTCATGGTGACCTGGAAGCTCTATTGCAGAGCAGGAGCGGCCCAGGGCCGCGAGTTCAGTGCGCGAAAACCGGGTAATGTCCACCAGCGGTAGGTACCACTCCTGCGGGAAACCGGGAACCGATACACATAGGCATTGCCACAAAGTGACGCCTGACCGGAAACCCCAATTGATTACGGAAACACTAGAGTATGTCAAAACAGATGGATGAGAACTACTGGCGGGATAAGCTTACAGATGAGGAGTTTGAGGTCTGCCGGGAAGGTGGGACAGAGGCGCCGTTTAGCGGCGAATATTGGGATGTTTTTGACGATGGCGTCTATCGTTGTCGTTGCTGTGGCGAGGTTTTATTCGGCTCGCAGTCAAAATTTGAGAGCGGTTGTGGTTGGCCCAGCTTTGATGCAGAGCATTATGAAGGTGCGGTGAAGGAGCTGCCTGACAGCAGCTACGGTATGCAGCGTGTAGAGATTCGCTGCAGTAAGTGCGATGCCCATCTCGGCCATGTATTCGACGATGGCCCCACCGATACGGGACTTCGCTACTGTGTGAACTCTCTATCGGTGAAGCTGGACCAGGGCAGTGATGAAACGGAGGATGACACTGAGTGACGGAATCACACTGGAGTAATTGGCTATTGCGGGTGCAGTGGATTCTGTTACTGCTGATCGTCCTTGCGGCTGCCGCCTTGCGTTACGGGTTGCTGCACTTCTCTGTGGTTTTCAAAATATTTGTGTTTTCTGGCGGTGCAGCCTTGGCAATTGCATTACTGAGCCTGTTTGTTTTTGTCTGGGGAGTGAGCAAGAGCAAGCCGTTGGTGCGCAGCAATGCTCTGTGGGCGGCGTTGCTCGGACTGCTGCCGGTGGCAATACCTCTGGTAACCGTAGGCAAGGGCAACTTCGATGTGCCAAGAATTCACGACATCAGTACCGATACCCGCAATCCCCCCCAGTATCAAGAGGTATTGAAGTTGCGCCAGAAAGGCGATAACAGTGCCGAATACGGTGGAGAGAAGGTGGCCGAATTGCAGCGGGAGGCGGATATATATGCCGATATAATGCCGTTGCACGTGGACTTCCCGATAGCTCGTACCACTGAGATCGCTGCTGAAGTGGCCGAAGACCTGGGCTGGAAAGTGGTTTCCTATGAGCCTCAGCGGGGCCACCTGGAGGCTGTAGCGAAAACACCGATCCTCGGTTTTACGGACGATATCGTTGTACGGGTCAGCGCTGACGTGGGTGGTGGCTCCAAAGTCGATGTGCGTTCCAGCTCCCGAGTCGGGGTCAGTGACTTGGGTACCAATGCGAAGCGTATCCGCCAATTTCTGGAAGAGTTGCACCTGCACGCACTGGTGCTCGAGGGAACCGGCACAGAGCGGTACTAGAATGCACTCCAGAAATGGCTGGGTTTTGTAAGTGTCTGACAACAAAAGAAAAAAAATCAAAAAGAGTGTTGACAGGTTTAGCGGTGATCCATAGAATGCGCCCCACTTCTGACGCAGGGCTACACTCAAAGGTGGAGCGAAACGACAGAAGGTTTCTGGGTCCCCATCGTCTAGAGGCCTAGGACACCGCCCTTTCACGGCGGTAACAGGGGTTCGACTCCCCTTGGGGATGCCACGCGGGAATAGCTCAGTTGGTAGAGCGCAACCTTGCCAAGGTTGAGGTCGCCGGTTCGAACCCGGTTTCCCGCTCCAATTTTCTGCTTTGCGAGATGATCTCTAGTCAACTCGGAGAGCACGCCACCGAGAAATCAGTGGCATTGCCATGGACAGCATGGCAGCACCGGATCGCAAGGTCGAAGTGCAAGTTTCTGTCCCCATCGTCTAGAGGCCTAGGACACCGCCCTTTCACGGCGGTAACAGGGGTTCGACTCCCCTTGGGGATGCCACGCGGGAATAGCTCAGTTGGTAGAGCGCAACCTTGCCAAGGTTGAGGTCGCCGGTTCGAACCCGGTTTCCCGCTCCAATTTTCTGCTTTGCGAGATGATCTCTAGTCAACTCGGAGAGCACGCCACCGAGAAATCAGTGGCATTGCCATGGACAGCATGGCAGCACCGGATCGCAAGGTCGAAGTGCAAGTTTCTGTCCCCATCGTCTAGAGGCCTAGGACACCGCCCTTTCACGGCGGTAACAGGGGTTCGACTCCCCTTGGGGATGCCAATACGACCCGGTAGCAATGCTACCGGGTCAATTGCGGGAATAGCTCAGTTGGTAGAGCGCAACCTTGCCAAGGTTGAGGTCGCCGGTTCGAACCCGGTTTCCCGCTCCAATTTTCTGCTTTGCGAGATGATCTCTAGTCAACTCGGAGAGCACGCCACCGAGAAATCAGTGGCATTGCCATGGACAGCATGGCAGCACCGGATCGCAAGGTCGAAGTGCAAGTTTCTGTCCCCATCGTCTAGAGGCCTAGGACACCGCCCTTTCACGGCGGTAACAGGGGTTCGACTCCCCTTGGGGATGCCAATACGACCCGGTAGCAATGCTACCGGGTCAATTGCGGGAATAGCTCAGTTGGTAGAGCGCAACCTTGCCAAGGTTGAGGTCGCCGGTTCGAACCCGGTTTCCCGCTCCAAAAATAAAAAGCCGCTCAATCGAGCGGCTTTTTGTTTTTCCGATATAGTAATTCTTATCTTCTGCACGGTTACTTTTGCCCAGGACTCCTGCAAGTTCCGGCTCGTCCCACCAAGTGACGTGTATGAAAAACCCTAGCTCCCCTCAGGTTGAAATTATTCGGGCAAGCGCGTTGAATAACGCTCCCCACTATAGGAGTGCAAGATGAGCGCTGCGCTATCGATCCATAACTTACAGAAAACCTACGACAATGGTTTCCAGGCCCTGAAAGGCATCAGTTTT
Source organism: Microbulbifer maximicatervae (SeqCode) (assembly GCF_052467225.1). Classification (NCBI taxonomy): domain Bacteria; kingdom Pseudomonadati; phylum Pseudomonadota; class Gammaproteobacteria; order Cellvibrionales; family Microbulbiferaceae; genus Microbulbifer; species Microbulbifer maximicatervae (SeqCode). The sequence continues at coordinate 2,273,263 of NZ_CP174303.1, forward strand.
GACGTGCAGCCGGGAGACTTCTTTGCGCTGCTGGGCCCCAATGGGGCGGGGAAGTCTACCACCATCGGTATCATCTGTTCCCTGGTGCGTAAAAGCGGTGGTTCAGTGTCGATTTTTGGTGAGGATATCGATGTCGATTTTGCTGCGGCCAAGCGCCTGTTAGGTGTTGTGCCACAAGAATTTAACTTCAGCCAGTTTGAGAAAGTGTTCGACATTGTCGTTACCCAGGGCGGTTTTTACGGTATGCCGCGCAAACTGGCTGAAGAACGCACTGAGAAATACCTGAAGCAGTTGGGGCTGTGGGATAAGCGCGCTACCCAGGCGCGCATGCTCTCCGGTGGTATGAAACGCAGATTGATGATTGCCCGCGCGCTGATTCACGAGCCGAAATTACTGATTCTGGATGAACCCACAGCCGGAGTGGATATAGAACTGCGGCGTTCCATGTGGAGTTTCCTGGAAAAAATAAACCAGCAGGGCACCACAATTATCCTCACCACCCACTACCTGGAGGAAGCCGAGAGCCTCTGTCGCAATATAGCGATAATCGACAAGGGCACTATTGTCGAGAACACTTCAATAAAGTCACTGCTGAAAACCCTGAACCGGGAAACCTTTATCTTGGATTGCGCGGAATTTTTCACTGAGTGCCCGGACTTGTCCGGTTATGAAGGGCGTTTGCGGGACAATCACTCACTGGAAGTCACTATTGAAAAGGGACAATCTCTGACCGAGGTATTTGCGTCATTGCAGCGGCAGGGCATCACAGTCACCAGTATGCGCAATCGCGCCAATCGCTTGGAGGAATTGTTCCTGTCCATGTTGTCGGAAGAAAAAATGTCGGGGCTAGAAGAGTGAAGGGCAGATTAATCTGGATATCATTCAGCACTATTTACCGTCGGGAAGTCCGGCGCTTTATGCGTATATGGCCACAGACCCTGGTACCGCCGGTAATCACTATGTCACTGTATTTTGTGATCTTTGGCTCCCTGATTGGTCGGCGAATCGGTGATATGGGGGGCTATCCGTATATCGAGTTTGTTGTGCCGGGTTTGATCATGATGTCGGTGATTACCAACTCCTATGCCAACGTAGTTTCGTCTTTTTACAGCGCTAAATTTCAGCGCAGTGTGGAGGAGCTTTTGGTCTCGCCAACGCCGAACTGGGTGATTATGGCGGGCTATGTTCTCGGTGGCGTGTCACGGGGATTAATGGTGGGGTTGATAGTGACTCTCGTAGCGATGTTTTTTACCTCGCTGACGGTAGAGCACATCTTTGTCACGGTAGCGATTGTATTTTTGACGGCGGTGCTGTTTTCCTTGGCCGGGTTTATCAATGCTATTTTTGCCAATAGTTTTGATGCTATCTCTATTATTCCGACCTTTGTATTAACTCCCCTCACATACTTGGGAGGCGTGTTTTACTCTATCGACCTGCTGTCGCCTTTTTGGCAGGGGTTGTCGAAATTGAACCCCATTCTTTATATGGTGAACTCCTTCCGTTACGGCATTTTGGGTGTTTCCGATATTAATGTTGCCGGGGCATTTTTTGGCGTCCTGGTATTTATTGCGCTTTTGGCATCCTGGGCCATTTATCTGATGAGCCACGGTAAGCGACTGAGACATTGAGAAATTTATGACAAGAGAAGACTGGCAAAACCTCCCCCTGGGGCAGGAGACCACCTACGAATCCACTTACAACCCCGAGTTGCTCCATCCAATTCAGCGCTCAGTATCCCGAGCCCAGTTGGGGCTCTCTGCCGGCGCAATGCCTTTCTTTGGAGAGGACGAATGGTGGGGTTTTGAGCTTTCCTGGTTGAACCCCAGGGGTAAACCACAGGTGGCGGTGGCTCGTTTTAGTTTTCCTGCAGAAAGCCCCTGTATGGTGGAGTCAAAATCCTTCAAGCTGTATTTAAACTCTTTCAACCAGAGCAAGTTTGAATCCTGGAGATTGGTACAGGATGCCCTGGTGCGAGACCTCTCTGCAGCGGCGGGGGCAAATGTCGGCGTTACCCTGATGGATGTGGAAGATGCAGCGCTGGCAGTTGAGAAACCAGAGGGCTATTGTCTGGATCATCTTGATATAGAAGTGAATAATTACGAGCCGGACCCCGCACTTCTCGCCCTCGAAGGCGGTGAGGAAGATGTGAGTGAGGTTCTTTATAGCCACTTGCTGCGCAGTAATTGTCCGGTAACGGGACAACCGGATTGGGCGACAGTAGTTGTGGACTATAAAGGGCCGGCACTGAAGCGAGAGGCACTGTTGGCTTATATTGTTTCCTTCCGCGAACACCAGGATTTTCACGAGCACTGTGTCGAGCGTATCTTTTGCGACTTGCAACAGTTGGCGGAATTTACCGAGTTAACTGTATGTGCCCGCTATACCCGTCGTGGCGGCTTGGATATTAATCCGCTGAGATCGACTCGCATTGAGAAACGTATGCCTGCGCGTTTTGCCCGTCAGTAATTTCCTTTCTTAAGTGCCACCGGAGTCCCCGGTGGTACGGCCCTTCAATATCACTCTTTGCCTAAGGCCGACCTGGGTTGGCGCTGCGGACTCTTAAGCTACGCTTTCTAGATAGGCCGGGGAAACCGACAGTGTAGTTGTGTTGGCCGCCCCACAGGAGGTGGAGTTGAGGCTGACAGATGGAGATTAATACCCAGTCCCCAGTAATTCCTGCCGTAGTAATCGGTTTTGCCCCACTTCTTTTTTCCCAATCCTCCACTGCAGAAGTTTATGTTAAAGCTGATGATCTGATACGGGTGATTGAGGCCCAGCAACAGCAGCTGGAAGAGCAGCAGGCTCAGATTCAGAAACAACAGGCAGACCTCGAAGCCCTGCGTCGGCAAATTGAGCAAATGCAACGGGCGCCACCATCCCGACCGTCTCTGGAAGTAACTCCTGTACAGCCCGTTGAAGCACCGGTGAGCAAGGAGGACATGAATGATTTACAGCGACAGATCGAGGAAATACGCCAGGAAGTTCCACCTGGTTCGCTGCCCCCGCCGCGGGCCCAGTCTGATCAGGCGGTACCTGACCCCAGTGACATCGAAGATGTGATTGCTAATGCGACAACGGAGTGGCCTGGCTCCATTCCCTTGTTGGGAAATACCATGAAGGCGAAGATCAGTGGCTTTGCGGACTTGGATGTCAATTATGATACCGACGCGATCATCAGCCCCGCACAATTTGTACCTGCCGATATTGTGACTTTCGACAAAACGGCTGCAGAGGGAGCAGACGGGCAGACAGAATTTACCGTGCAGACCTCCAGGTTGGTATTTGAGACCCTGCAGCACTGGGAGGGACGTGAATTTAAAACCCTGATTTCGATGGACTTCCTGCAGGACTCCAGTGTTACCACTCCCAATCCCCGTATGCGCAAAGCTTATGGAGAAGTGAGCAATGCGCTATGGGGGGGCAGTATTCTTGTGGGGCAGCAGTGGTCAACATTTGCGAACTTGGAAGCGGTCCCCAATACCCTGGATTTCCAGGGGCCTAATTCGGCATTTGGCTTGCGCCATTCAATGGTCCGATGGATTAAGAGGTACGGGCCACAGTATTACTTTAAGGTGGCTATTGAAGCGCCAGATTCACAAATATTCGAGGATGCAACCGAGGTTGCACGCTGGCCCGATGCGGTATTTGCGCTGGAGTCGGACTTGCCTAGGTCCCAGGTACAAGCGGGTTTGGTATTAAGGGATTTGCGCGCGAGTGGCGATCCGGATTCAGCCGTATCAACTACCGGCTGGGGATTAAATTTAAGCGGCACTTTCAATATGCCCGGCGTACTTTCCAAGGATGTTCTTTATTACTCTTTGTCCCTCGGTGCGGGATATAGCGGTCTACTTAATGACGCGCCACCAGATGCAGCTTATGATTTTTTTGATAACTCCGTAGAGGCACTAAACACTACAGCCTGGTATCTGGGGTACCAGCACTGGTGGACTCCTTGCCTATATACCGTAGCGACCTACGGCAGGGTAAGGCAGGATAATTTGGACTTCCAACCCGGTGAGGCCTACAAAGCAACCCAATACCGCAGTATCAATATTGTCTGGTTACCCTTTCCCCGTTGGTTGACTGGAATCGAGGTGCTATACGGCGCTCGCAAAGACAAAGATGGCGATAGGGGCTCTTTGGTGCGGACACAATTTACGACCCGAATGGCGTTTTAAAAAAGTAAAGTGTTTAAACGAGGTGTTCAGGTTTATGCGAGTCAAACGAGAGAAGGTATTTCAAGCACGAGTTATTCGGTTGTTATGCAGCCTTTCAGTGATTTCTCTTCTGCTCGGATGGACTTCAGCCAGTACCGTGGTTACGCGGGTATGGCAGTCCCCATATATTGGTATTCAAAGCTTAGGAAAAACTCTGGTACTCGCATATACCCTGGTACCGAGGCCGATAGTCGGTGGGCAGGTAGAAAGGGAGTGGGTCATGCAACTGCAGGATACGGGTATTGATGCGCATTCCTGGAGTGCTCTGGGGGCAATAACTGGTGTTCCCTCAATGGGGGAGATTACACCCTTACTCCGGGAGAGAGGATTTGACACTTTATTGGTTACCCAATTGTTGGCATTAAAACGGATCAACCCGAATATCCGCAACTCCCAGGTTGCTGTTGTGGAGACACGCCTATATTTGGCGCCTAGTGACGAAGTTTATTGGTCGGTTCAGTCGGATACTTTTTTATACAAGTATTCAGGGGAGGAGCTGCGCCATCCCAATGAGAGAGATTTACGCGAGTTTGTAGAGGTGATGATTCGCACTATGTCTGGCAATGGCGTTTTATAGCCGCTAATTTATCGTGATTTTTATTGAACCTTTCTCCAGGCCAATAAAACTGTTGTATTCAGCTATTCTGGTGAGACAAACCGTTGATGGGCCTATCAAAGAGTGCGCGTTCAATGGTTCGAAAGGGAATTCAAAGCGTTAGCTGGAATAGATGCCGGCTAACTACTTTTGGCGGTAGGCTTTACCATGGATTGGAATCTAAAAGCCCCTGTGGTTTTTTGGCGTGCGTATCTAAGGTACTGGAGATGTGTTGATGTGCATGCTCCACGATTATTATTTATTCTGCCAGTTTTTCTCTCAATTTTATTAATCCCCTATTCAGCCAGTGCTTCTGAAACCTTTTTGATGCCGTTGGGACCAGTGGCAGAGGAGCAGAAAGTACACTTCTTTTGGGCTATGGCACTCACCATGGTCGCTGTTCTCCCGGTATTTATCTTGGTGCCAGTAATCCTCTTTAAATACCGAAGAAAAAAAGGTCATGGATTCTATGCGCCAAAATGGGAAACCTATGGCCCGCTCGAAGTAATTATGTGGGGTGTGCCATTCCTGGTCATAATTGTGCTGTCAGTGATGCTCTGGCGTGCAACGGCGCGGCTAGATCCCTACAAGGAAATACAGGGCGTTGTCCCCCCGGTAAAAGTGCAGGTGGTAGGGCTCGACTGGAAGTGGTTATTTATCTATCCGGAGCTGGATATTGCAACAGTCGGTGAATTGGTCGTACCAGTACACACTCCAGTCTCAATGATATTAACCAGCGACACGGTAATGCAGTCGTTTTTTATTTCTGCACTGGCAGGGCAGATTTATGTGATGCCGGGAATGACCACAAAGCTTAATTTTATTGCATCCAAGACGGGAGAGACGGAGGGAGAGAACACCCAATATACCGGCGATGGTTTTGCTGATCAAAAATTTGTCGTCCGAGTGGTGAATGATGAATCCTTCGAGACTTGGGTCCAAGGTGTGCGAGCTGGAGGGGTTGCCCTAAACGCTGAAAATTACAACCGCCTGGCACAGCGAAACACCAAAAAACAAGCATACAAAGTCTTGGGAAATAGCAAGATGCCAGAAAATACACTGTATTTTAACTTGCCGGGCACAGACCTTTTTCACGAAATAGTAATGCGTTATCACTCCGGTAAACCGCTGAGCATAGAAGAGCAGCCCGGCACCCGAAAATTCGGCCGGGGCGAGGATGATGCCGAGGGAGCGCAGCCATGAACAATTTGGATTATGGTTGGCTGGGTAAGCTCAATTGGGATTCTCTTGTATTTAGCGGGTTTCTTGAGCGGCCCTCAGTCAGTGAAGCCGTTGCCAGTGTGGCGGGCTCGATAGTAATACTGGCAACAGTGGGAATCCTCTTTTTATTGACCTGGTTTAAAGTCTGGGGAACACTCTGGCGGGATTGGTTGACCAGCACTGACCACAAAAGAATCGGCATTATGTATATCGCTTTTGCGATCGTGATGTTGGTTCGAGGGTTGCTGGAGGGGATGGTAATGCGTGCTCAGCAAGCCGCCGCACCGGAAGGCTTCCTCTATGCAGATCACTTTGCCCAGTTGTTCAGTACACACGGCACCATAATGGTGTTTTTTGTGGCAGTTCCGTTTTTGGTGGGCCTTATTAATTTCGCTATGCCGCTGCAAATTGGTGCCCGTGATGTGGCCTTCCCGGTACTTAATCAAATCAGCCTGGCGGTGACAGTTTCCTCTGGTATTTTGTTGATGGTCTCTCTGGTGGTGGGGCAGTTTTCTACTGGGGGTTGGTCGGCTTATCCGCCTTATACGGGGGCGGATTTTAGCCCTGGGGTTGGGCCTGACTACTGGATATGGGCGATTGTATTTTCTGGGGCGGGGACGACATTAACGGGGATTAATTTCACCGTCACCGTGTATAAATGCCGTGGTCCAGGAATGCACCTATTCCGTATGCCACTATTTTGTTGGACCGTACTCTGTGCCTCCATTCTAATGATTTTCGCAATGCCGCCCCTTAGCGTTGCCGCACTGATGTTGGGCTTGGATCGCTACCTGGATTTCCACTTCTTCACCAATGACCTCGGTGGAAATATGATGAACTATGCCAATTTGTTTTGGCTCTTTGGCCACCCTGAGGTCTATCTGTTGGTGTTGCCAGCCTATGGGATTTTTTCCGAGGTCTTTTCTACCTATTCGGCCAAAACCCTGTACGGCTATAAATCCCTGGTGATTGCCACCATGTGTATTGCGATCCTGTCCTTTACGGTGTGGTTACATCACTTTTTTACCATGGGGCAGAGCCCGACGATCAATATTGCCTTTGGTATAGCGACTATGCTGATCGCGGTGCCGACCGGAGTGAAAGTTTACGACTGGATGGCGACCATGTATCGGGGGCGAATACGCTTTACCACTCCAATGGTTTATGCCATCGGCTTTTTAATCCTGTTTGTGATTGGTGGCCTCTCCGGCGTTATCCTGGCTAACCCCACTGTCGATTTCCAAGTGCACAATACACTGTTCTTGGTGGCGCATTTCCACAATGTTCTGATTCCCGGCGTGCTGTTCGGAATTTTGGCAGGGTACAACTACTGGTTCCCCAAAGCATTTGGTTTCCGCCTTAATGATAAATGGGGTAAACGCTCAGCCTATCTCTGGTTTGCAGGATTTATGGTGACATTCTTCCCGCTCTATGGCGCCGGCTTATTGGGGATGCCAAGACGATCATTCAGCTATGCCGATCTCACATTCAAGCCTTATATGATCGTTGCTTTTATTGGCGCAATGATTGTTCTGGCGGCCTTAATCTCGCTGGTTATTCAATTTATCGTAAGCATCAGAGACCGAAAGAAAACCCAGGTTCCTGTGGGTGATCCTTGGGATGGACGCTCCCTGGAATGGAACTCTCCGGCTCCGGTACCGGCTTATAACTTTGTTGAAATACCCAAGGTTACTGATCGGGATGCATTTACTGAGGCTAAGGAGCACGGTGAAGCCTATAAGCGGCCTAAAGTCTATCGAGACATAGAGCTCCCTAAAAATAATCCTCTCGGATTTATTTTGTGCGTTGTCAGTGGAATTTTGATGTTTGCCCTGGTTTGGTACATCTGGTGGCTTGCACTGATCTCCGCATTAACCATTTTGGTTGCAGTTATCGCGGCCACCTTCCGCAAAGAAACGGAATATATTATTCCTGCCAGTCAGTTAGAGAAGGATACGGAAGCTTGGTTGGCCTTGGTCGAGAAGAGCGAGGCAGTGAGCCGGGACCTGGAAGATTCCCCGCGAAATGTCGGCCTTGCGAAGCTGGAGATCTAAATGAATCCCGTCTCTTCACCGAAAAGCCCGGGCAGCATCAATCCCCACGAAGCCATCCACAGAGATCCCGATATGGTGATCTTTGGCTTCTGGGTCTTCATGATGAGCGACCTGATTTTCTTTGGGGTGGTATTTGCGATTTATATCACCATGGTGGGCGCTACCGCCGGAGGGCCGGGCCCGAAAGAGCTTTTTGATTTCGGCAGCTTGTTCGCCCAAACGATGCTTCTTCTAACCAGCAGCCTCACTGCGGGTATTGCGACAGTTATTGTTAAGCATGAACGCAGTCGCTCTGCCTTTCTATTTTGGGTGGTGATAACCCTGTTGCTGGGCATGGGTTTCCTGGCGTTGGAACTTTACGACTTTGCCGGGATGGCCGAGAAGGGAGGGGTGCCACAGCGCAGTGGTTACCTGTCAGCCTTTTTTGGTTTAGTGCCCTTGCACGGTCTCCATGTCACTTTCGGCTGTCTATGGATGATCGTTTTGATCGTTCAGGTTTTCACTATGGGATTGGGGGATGTCGTAAAGCTGCGCTTTCTGCGCCTGGCATTGTTCTGGCATTTCCTCGATTTGATTTGGATCGGAATTTTTTCCGTGGTTTATTTCGGTGGCTGGGTCTATGGCTAAAGAACCGACTTTTGCACAACACCTGCGGCTGTATATCACAGGTTATATCCTGTCTATTGTGCTCACTCTGGCGGCTTTTGCCGCAGTGCTGACGATCGGAAGGGAGAATAAAAGTGTCTTGATTCTCGTTGCGTTACTGGGGGTTGCGCAACTGGTAGTGCAATTAAAATATTTCTTGAACGTAACGACCCAACGGGACCGGAGGGATAACCTGGCGTTAATCCTTTTCTCTAGCTTAATTCTTTTGATTATTGTGTTAGGTACAGTCTGGATTATGGGGAACCTGGCGGTGCGTATGCATACAACTATGTAGCGTTTTACGCTTACGCACCTTTTATAAAATTAGATAATAACTTTGCTCTTCAGGTTGGATGCTGCTTTTTGCAGGGACTGTAAAACCTTTTCTTTATCGTAATTTCGGATTTTATCCAGGTCTAAATGCATTGAGAATCCGGGGGCATGCTCCTCCAAGTAACTCTGCTGGCCACCCAGGTTCTTACGCAGATCAGTAACCTGGTAAACCTTCACCGGGGTACTAATACCTTTTACGGTGATGTGCCCTTTGTCCCGGCACATTACTGTGTGTTTGATCATGGCCCAGGTCTCGTGGCTAATCAGGATTTCTCCCGGCTGGGCGGCGCCTTCCAATCGAGAGGCGAGGTTAACGTGGGTACCCATCACCGTGTAAGACTGGTAGTTGGCAGTACCAAAAATGCCGACAGTACAGTAGCCGGTATTAATACCCATACGAACCTGCAGGGGGCGCGAGATACCTTTGTTGTACCATTCCTGCTTCATTTCACGTACGCGTTTACGCATCGCCAGGGCCATAGCTACGCAGCGCAGAGCGTCTGACTTTGGTCCTTTACTCTCATCGTCCCCAAAAACAACCATTACCGCATCGCCGATAAACTTATCGATAGTGCCGCCGTATTGCCCAGCGATGCGTGCCATTTCAGAGAGGTAATTATTGAGCAGCTGGGTAAAGGTCTCTGCCTCTAATTCCTCGGTGAGCTGGCTGAAGTCTTTGATGTCAGAAAAGAAAACGGTGAGGAGCTTTCTCTGGGTCACCAGAGCTTCTTCATCCCCAGTAGTGACAGAGCGCCACAGCTTTTGTGGCAAGTACTTGGAAAGTTTGTAGGAGCGAACCTTGCTAACGCGCTGCTCAACCATCAGGGAGTGATTGGCTTCCTTAAGCTGGCCAATCTGGCGGTGGGTAAAGAATGCATAGGCGCATAAATAGGCCAGAATACAGATCAGGCTTACGGTGCTGATAGTGAGGTCAGCGCTCACCAGTAGGGATGGTTCGTGCATCAGGTACCCGATAACGACCCCAACCAATAAGCCGGTATTGTGCTCAAACCAAGCGCGACCGCCGCCGCCCCCAGTGAGGGCATTCAGCTGGACCATGGTAACCAGCAGCAGCGAGGGCAGCATGCTGAAGTCTGCCAAGGATATGGTGATGCCGATCAGTACTGTATCCAGGAAAGAAAGGCAGCGGCGGGTTTTCAGTGCTTTTTTATCGCCAGTTTTGTAGAGGATAAATTGGGCGAGAGCGGTATAAGCAATGATGAAAAGAGCAGATCCGGTAATAACCAGCTTGTCTGATTGCCATGGCGCATCCCAATTCACCGCGTTTGCCAGGGTACCGGCAGCGGCAAATAAAATCAGGGTGCGAAAATAGGTGGAGTAGCGAGGGTTAACATTCCGCCCCGTGCTCTCCTCAAGCTGGTCCTGCATTTGTGTTGTTCTTTGTCCGTTTGAGCAGAAAGTGAACACCTTGCGCGTTGGCGATAGGGTGGCTCCGATTTCCCCATCCACCGTATAGCCACGCCGTGACTCCAGCAGCGCAGTTTACTCTTCCGAGGAACAGAATGCGAAAAAACTGTGCATGCAAGTGATATTTTTCTCGTTGTTGTTGCCAGTGATATTACCGCACCTCCAGCCTCAGAACCTCCCAATTTTCATGGCAGATTTGCAGTTTAGGCAGGGAGGGTACCTTAGGGCTTTGCGTATCAAGGTTTATATAGATAGCGACCACTGACTCTACAGCAGGCCAAGGATTATGACAGGGTGCTTTTCCGACATTATTAACCTAGATCAATCTGAGCTCAGGAATCCGGGCGACTTGTACCAGGTGAAGGGAAAAGGGGGGTGTCAGCAAAAGGCAAGTTTTCCTATAACTGCTTTAAGGGGCTGGGTATCGGCCTCAGATAAAGCCGGGCTTATATTCACCTTTGAGTCAAGGGGTTACATAAGTTGTACAGCCCATATATTGGAGAACTGAAGGGGCAGAGCAGGCCGGAAAACTAATGCTGGTCGGACTAATATAGAGCCTGGATCAATCGACTCACAGAGTCTAGCCACCAAACCTGCGATAGCTGAGGGGCTCATTTGAGGGGGCAAATAGCCGTGGTGACTTGTAGCGGATAGTCTGAGCTCCCTCATGATGCCCCGTTTTAACAGCCAGAGAGACTTTTTTCGCATTAGTGCTTGCACAACAAGGAACATTTGGGTAAAGTGCGCGCTCTCTCGACGACACAGCAGCTATCTTCCTGATTTCCTTGAAGATTTCGCTGAAGAGAGAGACCGCTACAAGGCGGAGAGCCCTCGCGAAGGGTGACAATTTGGTGAGGTGTCCGAGTGGTCGAAGGAGCACGCCTGGAAAGTGTGTATGTCGCAAGGCATCGAGGGTTCGAATCCCTCCCTCACCGCCATCTTCTAAAAGCCCGGCTTATGCCGGGCTTTTTTGTTTCTGCCTTTCGATTGGTTTCTCTATGTCTTTTTTGGCGATTCTACTCGTCAGCCCAGAGATTTTTGGGCTTTGCTAAGGGGGGATCTCACCTTAGAAGGGTTTGCCAAATACTACTGCGTTTATAATTGACGGGCTGTTAGATTTAAGGGGGTACACAAAGGCCTCTTTACTCATTCTGCTGTAGTATTTTATATAGATCCTCATTTTTGTTGCTATTATCCCTGCTGTCTAAATTGTGGGCTAAGTTGGTTTTGAGGGAATTTTAACTGCGAGTTAGCTCTTCTCCTTGCTTCTGCCTGCAGCTCCACTGTCTACTTTTTTGGGTTAAAGTCATACATATTTATATTTTGGCTCTCATTGAGGCAAATTATCTAAATAAAATTTGTACCTGCTGTGTTGTGGTCAACTCCAGCCGGACACTTCTTTAAGCACATTCCTCAAATTCGATAGGGGCTAGATCTCCCAGTGTTGTATGTATTCTGCGTGAGTTGTAATAAGCAATATAGGCTCTTACATCTGCTACCGCATCCTCCCTTGTCGGATAGAGGTTTCCCGTTAACCACTCCCGCTTCAGGCTGCTGAAGAAACGTTCAGTCGGTGCGTTGTCCCAACAATTTCCCTTACGGCTCATTGAACACACCATCCCCTGCTGACTCAATAACATTTGGTAGGTATGGCTGGCATACTGACTGCCACGATCAGAGTGATGCAGGAGACCTTTTGGGGGCGTACGCAAATTGACAGCCATCATCAACGCACGAGTTATCAGGGCCGTTTCCATCTTGCGATCTAGATGCCAACCAACAATCCGGCGCGAATAGAGATCAATCACTACCGCCAAGTACAGTCAGCCCTGCGAAGTCCAAATATATGTAATATCAGTCGTCCAAACTTGATTTTTAGCACTCGGTGAGAACTCCCTATTCAGAAGGTTCTCTGCGACAGGCAGGTGATGTTTACTGTCTGTCGTCAGTGTAAATCGCTTCTTGCGCTTTACTGCCAAGCCTAGCTTTTTCATGAGCTTGCGGACTCGATAGCGCCCGACTTCAAAGCCTTCTTTACGTAACAGCTTCATTAACCGACGACTTCCGAGACTCTGTCTAGATTCTGCAAATAGGGCCTTCAAACGATGGCATAGTTGCCATGTTTGAGCATCTATTGAGCTATTACCACGGCAACACCAATCGTAATAACTAGTCTTACTTACCTGCATTACCCGGCAGAGCACCCTAACAGGAAAGCTGCCTTGCTGTTTTTCAATAAAGCTGTACTTTATTTCATTTCTTTCGCAAAGAAGGCGCTGGCCTTTTTTAGGATTTCTTTCTCCATCCGCAACTGCTTATTTTCACGTCGTAATCGCTCTAATTCTGCGCGCTCGCCTACATCCAACCTCACACCGTCTTCTTCCTGCTTCTGTTCCTTTATCCAGCGTCGCAGGTTATTGGCTGTTGTTCCTACAGCCTCTGCTGCTTTAGAAATTGAATACCCTTGCTCAGAGACTAGCGCTACGGCGTCTTTCTTAAATTCCGGCTTGAAATGCCGACGTGTACCTTTTGTTGTCATACTTCACCTCGCCTGGTAGTTTTACCATCTTAGCGAAGTGTCCGGAAGGATTAGACCACTACACTGAGTAAAAACTTCTTATTCAACAATCTTCTCTACTTCCTATTTTTTCTTTCACTTAGAGTGGCTTGTTGGAAGTTTGTGCCGTCGGTCATATAAGTGAGAGTTACACTGCCGGTATCAATCAGCTATAACGCAATAAACAAACCCTAACAGGGACGGGCGCAAAGCTATTTCCAAACAAAGTTGGCAGTTTGGCGGTGGTGTGGGAGATACTTAGGGTGCCCTCCAATGGTTTATGTAGCCCCCCAGGGAAGCCGCTAGTAGCTGAGCATGAGCACCAAGAAAAAGGTAAGGACACATTCATCCCAGATTCCACTGGAATTTTCTTCGACATTTGGGTAAAGTGCGCACTCTCTCGACGATATAACAGCTATCCTATTGATTTACTTAAGGGTTTTGCTGGAAGGAGAGGCCGCTTTAAGGCGGAGAGCCCTCGCGAAGGGTGACAATTTGGTGAGGTGTCCGAGTGGTCGAAGGAGCACGCCTGGAAAGTGTGTATGTCGAAAGGCATCGAGGGTTCGAATCCCTCCCTCACCGCCATCTTCTAAAAGCCCGGCTTATGCCGGGCTTTTTTATTTCTGAAGCTTTTGTTCTTTAGTCTTGAGTATCAAAGACCTTAGCTGTCACTGCTTTCTGCTATAGACGGAGGAGGCTGCTAGGCAGAGACCCTATTTATTACCGCAATACTCATCAAAATTGCTGGGAGTGTTAGCAAAGCCAGCCTTCTCTGCAAGTTCCCATGGTCGTTCGCATTCTTTAGTTTTACTACACCAAAGGTAGCCGGCTGAGTTTATACACCCGTGGGCATCCTTGTCTGAACCGACCGGTGTGGTGGGCTTGGGATCCTCTGGAGTATCTGAGGAGCACCCCATCAGGGACGCGACTAGGATAAAAGCGGCGGCTTCTTTGATTTTGAGCATTACAATCACCAGAAAGTTAAGGTTATTGTTAAGTATACGATTTAGTGCAGTACCCTTCACAAGCCGTGCCTAATTGTTACTTCAAGGCCAGTTCAAGTGGGTCTTTTAATATTATTATTAAGTTCGAAAGGGTATGGGGTTGATAAGCCCCTTCAGTCTAGTAGCTTATCTGCAAATCTGGCTATACTTAAAAATCACCCTCTCGATAACTCTCAAAAGTCCTGGTTACTTTAATATCCTGTCTTAGGGCTGTGATATCTCTATCGCAGGAAAAAATAAGTCCGTAAGTAGTAGCGGATTGCCTAAATTTACAGTATTTCATACTGACTTCACCATACTGGCAAGCAGTTTTTCACATGCTCTATAGAGAATAGGTTCTAGCTCTTTTGCTCCAAAAACAGGCCTATATCTGAGCATCCCTCTTAGGCTGAATACTCCTGAAAAATATTCTCTCCATGGCATTTTCTCTCGAGCCCTATAAGAGGAGTGTGTTTTATTGGAGTCGGCGTAATAGAGTCGAGCTGCGACTTCAATCTTTGGTCGCCAGAATACAGGCATTGCACCAAATTCTCCAAAGTATGCGGTGTCAAACTCACCCCCTCTTACTTTTAAGACTACAACCTCTAGTGCTAAATCATTGGATTTAGGTTCTATTCGACTCGATATATGTGGTAAGGAGAAAATTTCTACCAGCCTATGACGAATGCCCGCCTCTAAATCTTCGCCCTTAAAAGCCCCCCAAGCACCAATCTTGCTAAATTCATTCTGTGAGACGACAATCATTTTATCCAGATAGACTCGTGGTTTACTCTTTTTAAATAACTTTGAGAACATTCTTACTGTAGCCAGATATAGGTTTTGTGAGGATGGGTACAAGGGTTAGTGCTGAAGGTATCGTGTGAAACCGACATCCTATTAGACATGGAATGATAGGTTTTCTGTCTATATTTTGCACTACTGTTAATGGCTAAACTGTATCTCCCATGGGCAAAGAGCCAAATAGATATTGCTTGTCGGGAACCATCTTTTCTCTGCCGCCCATGATGACCGGTTGTAGCATGAGCTTGAATGAATGATGTTAATAAACTAAAGGTATAGTGTTCTTGGGGGATTAGTTACCTATTAGTTTTGGTAACTCTCTCATCGCTTGAAAGGACACTACACCAACTGTATTAGATTCCTCGTTAAGACGATTGAAAAAGAAAGTTTTCATGCCTGCTTCTATACCAGCCTGAACTCCCACTGGCCCATCATCTATAACGGAGCAGCTCTCAGGATGGTAGCCCATACTTTTTGCGGCATGTAGGTATATGCCTGGATCAGGCTTCCATATGCCTACTTCATATGAACGGAATAAATTATTTCCGAAATACTTAGATAGCCCACATATATCTAATGCATGCTTGATTTTTTGCAGGGGGCCGCTAGATACTACCGCTTTCTCACCATCAAGTGCCTCAAGAGCGTCTGCTACACCTTCAACAGGTTTTAACTCTCTGATAAAGAGTTTTGTGACTATATCGCGATAAGCTGCAACAAAATTGCTTTTCAGTTTGATATTATTCTCTTCTTCTAATAGGGATAGAATGCTTGCCAGTTTCCAACCCCGAAATCTTATGACCAGTTCATCAGCATCTAGTTTTATTCTGTAATTTTCGAACATCATAGCTAAGCCAATGCTGGAGAGGTGTTCGCTATCAACTAAGGTGCCATCGTTGTCAAAAAGCAGGCATTTACTCACGGACGAAGCTCGTATTGATTTTTTTCATGTTGCGCTATTATTCCATAGTGCGTTTATATAAATCATATATAAAGCCGCCGCCGCAACAGGCATGAAGTGCCACCAATAAGAGGAGGCGTCCCCTCCGAGGTTGTATTGGTATATAACAATGCCGGTAGCAAGTACGCTTACTGAGGGTAAGAAATACAGGGAGGCCGCAAGTATGAATGATGAGATCTTTGATAAGTTTCTTCTATTATTAATGCCGCCTACAGCAAATACAGCCATCATAAAAAGAAAACTGGAAAATGATAGTTGGAGAAATGAACCAATAACAACCCAAGTTAAAGACATGCTAATCTCTGCTCGTAAAGGCGAGTTTGAGTCCTAAAGCTGCGAAGCTACCAGCAAAGGCTCGTTGAATGATAACGCTAATTTTCTCTGAGTGAATAACATAATTTCGAATGACTGTTGCTAGTAAGCCATAAACAATGAAAACCAGAAAGGTCATAGCCATGAAGGCAAGTCCAAGAATCAGCATACTATCTACGGGGTTCTGTAATTGAGAGGGAATAAACTGGGGTAAGAATGCCAGGAAAAAGACGGTTAGCTTTGGGTTCAAAATGTTAATCATAAATCCCTTGAAAGCAATTGAAGTTAAACTCTGTTTCTTTTGATTTTCTTCTAGAGTCAGGGAACTGCTGGATTTAAGCATTGACCAAGCTAAGTACAATAAGTATGCAACTCCTGCATATTTTACAAACTGGAATGCTAATGCACTGGTATGAATAATTACGGATAGCCCCATTATACAAGCAAGGATAGAGGGGATGATGCCTAGCGTACAACCTAACGCTGCAGAAATACTTGCTCTTTTACCCTTAAATAGTCCCGCTGCAACTGTATATAGAACTCCCGTTCCTGGTATCAACACAACGATAAAAGAGGTAATCAAAAACTCAATGCTTATCATAAGGACAAGTCCTGACGTGAAATTATAGATTTAAATACTGGATTCAGGGATAACCCTTTTGAATGGTGGCCTCTCAATCTTCTTCAATTTTTAAGCTTACACCAGCTATTGGTGTTCCTGGGGGAAGGCCACTGAGTTGCTCATGTATCTGTCCTAACAGAACTAGATAGACTTCCCAAGATATAGATTGATAATTTTCTGTAATGTACTCCCCGCCCATTATCGGTGGATGGATTGGTGAATAGCAACAACCATTGAGTTAATGGTTGGTCCACTAACTCAAGTAATAATCTGTATTTAAACCAGTTGCCCGGAATATCTTTCATTGCTGCCATCATCTCTCGGAAAGCATTCCAGGATTTTGCGGCAAGTTCCATTTCGCCTGTGCCAGTATCTAGGAAATAGACACGTTCCCTGTTCAGTAGGCCTTCCTTCCTTTTGAAGAATAAATCTCCCTTGGAGGTCAGAAGGCACATGGAGGCCTTTTTGCCAACTAGCCATCTCCAGCATTCAAGGGCATCTCTTTTTCCTGGATCAGTAACTGGAGCAAAAATATCTACTTCATTATCCAGAGTGTATTTCTATATGCCTGCGGTAAAATTGCCCAAAACTCATGATTGATCTTAATCAAAGCCTCTGTCACACATCCATGGCGCTACGTCAAGATTTTTGTGGAGACAGCATTTCGCTTGCAGGTTGAGCGGAGCCGAACTCTTGTTGGCCCTTTCTCCAGAAATAAATGCTGATACAAAAAATAACTACAGGTAAAACCATACCAAATTCATTGAGATACCAACCTGAATCTGTGCTTTGTAGGGTCAAAGGATTAAAGAATTTTTGAATAAATGCATTGTGGCTCATGTGGAAAATAACGGCAGGCCAAACACTGTTAGTCTTTAATCTTACGTAGGTCATGTTGAATGACATTGACATTAAGCCTAGCGTAAAGAAAAACAACTGATAGCTGAGAGGGGCTGTTTCATTCCCGTAGACACCTGCTACCATCATGGGCCAATGCCAGGCGGCCCATATAAAGCCAGAGGTTAGTGCGATCCCTGAGAAGGACATAAGCTTTGAGAGCTCAGGTACAAGCAATCCACGCCATCCAATCTTCTCTCCTAAAACTCCAGGCAGTATCAATATAAAGCTGATACTTGCAGTAATTAAGAATCTAAAGAGGATTACACTGGTATCACTCCAGCCATCTACTTTATATCCTTCTCTTAGTGCCGTAACGTATTCTGAGTTATACCACTCCCCGAAACCTAAGATCCACATAATGAGGTAGGCAGCTGCTACATAACCCAAGGGTACCAAGTAGCTTAACCACTGATATCTCCAGCTTCCCCAAGACCATCCTAAGGAGCCCAGGCTCTTCTTGAATGTCAAGCATGTTATGATCGTGGCAAGCCCAACAGAAAGCATTAAGGGTACTGCGCTTTCCATGTGAAAAATTAGCCAGTATCCGATAGGGTAGAGGCTCGCTGTGAGAATTAAAAAAACAACGATAATTTTGAGCGAACTCAGCGATTCTTTCATCTAGATCGTTAACTCCGTGTTATCTTTAAAATGGCTAATCTGCAGTATGTCTATGTACGAAATAGGATATCTCTTGTACTGCTAATGAGTGAGGATTACAAGAGCCGTAAGGTTTTGAAGGTTGCCCTGCAGAGTACTGTTATGAGATTAGGTTAAATTTACAGTTTCTGAATCATATTTTCTAAATGCGGGTGGAATAGCCTATTAACTGTCTCTCGAATTAATATTTCTTGGATTTTTTACTGAGCTATTCGATCAGTTTTTCTCTACTCTAACCCAAGCGGTTTTGATCTTACCAGACGGGTCATTGTATCTTCTTGTAGATTCATTCAATGACATTCTGTATGGGATGTTTAGAGCTGTTAAAACAAGTGCGCTAGCCTCAGGTAAGTATTTTGTATTTCATAGAAGTTAGGTAATGACTGTAGCCGCCTGGTAAATAACTGCTAACCGAAGTAGTTGAGGTGATATATATGGTTGAATGTCTGTACACTTGCACAATGATGGGGCTACTTCCTCCTTTCTATAGCTTTATGCTTTTAAGTAACCTAGAGGTTAAAACATCGCTCGGAAAATGACGTATGGGTAGTGTCCGGCGGTTTAGTTATTGAGCCGTTTAATGTGAAGTGCTGTGCTGCTCCTGAGTTATAAAATGGCATTGGTTAATGTTGTTTCCACTCTATGGTATCGCCTAAATTTTGCTTTATATTTTCAAGCATTGCGACTCTGCTGGAATTGGGAAATTTTTGGATAAAAAAGTCGATTTGCTGTTTTGCTTTGGGTATGTCTTGGCGATAGATATGCAAGAATACATAACCAGACTCGACCTCATCGTTAAGATTGGGACTAAAATGTTCTTTTAGTATGGATAAGCTTTGCTCTGCTTTGTCTAAGTATGCGGGGCCAATTGACAGGTAGAAATAGGATGCTGAAAAGTTGCACATCACGGACTTTTTAAAAGTGTGAAGACACGCACTTAGGTTATTGAATGCTTTTTCCGCGCTACCCTCTACATCCATGTTGTGGCCCTGTCGGTAAAGTTCTGATAGCAGGTAAAGTGACTCTTCTGAGCCATTATGTACTGTGTTAAAAGCTTCTGCTTCGGAAACTAATGCAAGCCATTTTTGATAGATCAACTCTCTTTCTTTCTCATTTGTAAAACTGGGTGGGTATCCACCAATAAACTGATTGAGTTTTAATATATTCTGTCTAATATCCAGAAAGGACATCGTGGGTGAATCTATTACTGGGGGATTTAGTTCAAATATCCGTTCTTGGAGTATGGTGCCAGGGATGTTGACTTGAGATGAAGCGTTGGCAGATAGAAATGTGATGAAAATTAGTGCTAAAGATAACTTCATTATTCTGCCTCTTATATCCTTGTTGTAATGGTTCTCGACCTTTATGTAGTATAGGGGATAGCTATTGTTACTACATACCGATTTCTTAACCATCTAAATTTTTTCAGTCGTATATTAGCTTAATGATATTCATTCGTTGGAGTGGGTGGATACAGCACACTTGTACCGATTTGTACTCATGTCAAAGTGGATTGGCTTCTTGACGGAGCTCAAAGCTACAATCAAAATGCTCCCCCAGCAGTAATTAGCCGCAGTTTAGCTTTATGCGACTCAAGTCTTTATTAATAGTGTCCATGCTGACCCTCAGCGGGTGTTATGAAGTAACCCCTCAATCTTATGATCGCAGTGAGTGGCTGCCACGGTGGTCTGATGTCGATGGTGATTGCCAGAATACTCGCCAGGAGCTATTGATCCGTCTCTCTTTGGCTCCTGTTGCCTTCAGTAATGAGAAGAGCTGTACAGTGGTTACAGGCCTGTGGATGGACCCCTATACGGGACAGTTTTTTGAAAAAGCTTCGGACCTGGATGTGGAGCATATAGTACCGCTATCTTGGGCTCATAAGTACGGTGGTGCTAGCTGGAGCCGGGAGCAGCGCAAAGCTTTTGCAGAAGACCCTGCAAATTTGTGGCTGGTTGATGATGGCCACAATCGCAGTAAGGGAGATAAAGGGCCCGATCAGTGGCTGCCGCCCTATAAGCCAGCCCAAGCCATTTATATTCGTCAGTTTGAGGTTGTGGCCCGTAAGTATCGGCTTGGTGACTGAATACGACACTCTACCGTTAGAGCTGACAGTGAGCTGATTTTTAAGTAAATCGGCTCCTGATGGAAATCGCTGATCTCCGGATTATTTAGATCCTTCACTCCTTGTTCCCCATCCTATTATCTCCTTCGGCTTAATTGGCAATAGTGATATTTAGCTATCCACCTAACCAACAGGTCCTGGTATGAACGCTAGTCAGAAATGGCATTAATGTACATTTCGGTTAAAGCACTGTGACTTTCTTCTCTTGCTGAATATTCATTTCTGCGATTACTTGCTGCTTAGATAGGGTGGGGTGTTACGAATTTGGCTTCCTTGGGTTACATAATTAAAGTGATATTTACAGGCATTGAATTGAGTTCAAAGATGATAGGGGAGAGCTATGGATAGAGTTGCTGGTATCTCGGCGTTTGGCATGGGGTTAATTTATATTAGTGCGTTTGTATTCTTTGGTGCTTTTTGGTCTTTTCCATCGGATGGGAGCCCCATAGAAAAAATGATGTTCTTGGCAGAAAATCAACTGATTTTTAATATTGCCTATACCCTTATGTACTTGGTTTTTGCGATCTTTCTGGGCTGTGTGGTAGTTAGCTTATATGAAAAGCTAAAAAGTAAGAGGAGGGAGATAGCTGCATTGGCATCCTTGTTCGGAGCAGTCTGGGTGGGCCTTGTCATAGCGAGCGGCATGATCGCAAATATAGGGCTCGCCTATGCTTTGGGGCTTATGGAGGTCAGTGTTCAGCAGGCTTTCGATACCTGGGGAATAATATACTTGATGGTTGAGAGTCTTGGTGGTGGCAATGAGTTGGTGGGTGGACTTTGGGTTCTGCTAATTAGCATTGCTGCATTGCAAATTGGACTTTTTTCCCGGCCATTAAACTTTATCGGAGTGTTAGTGGGAGTGGCGGGAATTGCGACTATCTATCCGGACGATATCTTTACAGAAATATTCGGAATTTCCCAAATAGTCTGGTTTATTTGGTTAGGCTTCTTTTTCCTGAGGCTGGGTAGGCACAGTCAAAAATGGGAGGCAGCAAACTCTATTCCGACCGCTAATAGCTAAAGGTGTATATAGGTAAAGCCTGCTTCTTCACATGGAATGCGTCTGGACAATAAAGTTTGTATGCAAGTGGGTAAGAAAGTGTTTTTGATTTTCCCCAAAAAATGAAAAATGCGTCTATTCTTTCAATGGGCCAAGCATTCGTTGATTCAGTGTCTTGGCTTGCGTTTCCGCTGTCGTAAGGCTGGTGAATCCGGGGCTATTCCTTGCCTCGCTGTTTGTCGCAGTCATTTTAGTGACTTGCCGGCCAGTCCTCCCCGGCCCGTGGGTAGCGAGCGGATTGCACATTACCTGCAATTGATTCACGGGGTGATAACCCTGGATATTTTGGAGATCTAATTGTGAAAAGTAAGCAGTTCATTCTTCCTTTGGTAATTGCCAGTCTTGCTGCTTCTGCTGCCTTCGCGGATAACCATCCCAAGAAGCCGGCGAAAGACTGGACCTGTGCGGATTTCCTGGCTATCGACGATGAGTTTAAACCTAAAGCAGTTTATTGGGCTGCCGCCTACGCCAAGAAAGGCACGGAAGAGGGGGATATGCTGGATATTGAAGGCACAGAAAAAGTGACGCCGATGGTGATTACCGCCTGCACCAAAGCGCCAAAAGAATCTTTCTGGGCTAAGTTCAAAGATGAGTGGCACAAGGTGGGGATGCACCACAAGAAGGACAAAGCTGAAAAGCAGATGATGAAAATGCAGAAAAAAATGCAGGATGGCACTCAGATGAACAATAGTAATGGTGGCAGTGGCACAAACGGGACTAACCAGTAGGCGCTGTTCGTCAATACTTGCATTGCTATTGTTCTGGGCCCGGCTTGTGCCGGGCTTTGTCTATCCTGAGATGGAGATTCACCAACGAAATGGTTTCGGTTAGTATTTATGGTGAATGGACGAAAAGTAGGCAAATGGATTTGTGATATGGGAAAGACTGTAAGAAACGAAGCCAGGCGGGGGAGAACAATTAGCCGTTCTACCAGGCTCTTCTGGGGTGGGGTGCTGTTGGCTGGGTTATTCCTGGCGTTGTTTATGCATTCGTCAAAGGCAGTCGTTTGCTAATTTGCCTTGATATGTATGGCGCCCCCGGGTGGACTCGAACCACCAGTCCGGACTTAGGAGGTCCGTGGTTTATCCTGTTAACCGACGGGGGCGGGTGTCAGCACTGCTGAAGAGCGGCGCTATTCTAGCCTGTGGAAAGCCCTGTGTCATGTCATGCTTTTCACCATTAACTCACCTTCCATCAAATCGTACCAAGTTGCTGTGTCACTGAGGGTAACATTGGCGCCACTCGGTTACTGCTATTCCCGTCGTTCCCTTTTCTTAAAATTTTCGAAAAACCTTCATAAATCTGTCTTTTTTCTTCGCTACTTTGACTTCGAAATGGCGGTTTTTGCGGATAGCTTTGTTCGGGGATCAGTTGGAAAGTTTTGACGTAAAAGCCGTATTTCCACTTGATAAATTATTGCTTGACCACGATTGATTGAGCTGGATAACCTGCAATTGCACCCTTGGTGCGATAAGGATATTTCTGCTTTCTCTAATCAAGATTATGGAGTTTCGTATGAGCGGCCACGTTAACGAAAGACGCCTAGATTTTGATAATGTGGGTATTCCACAAATTGCAACTGAAGTGCTGAAGGAAGCTACCTCTCAGCCACCACGCGACGCACGTCGAATGGTAGAAGACAAATTGGAGGAAAAGCGTTTAAGGCGTGAATTAATGGATTATGATTTCGACTAACGAAATATGCTGAAACTTTAACGGCTACGGCCAGCTATGCAGGGTGCAGATAATAAATTAAAGTAATCTAAAAATAGGATTGCTTAAACTGTACTCTGCGTAGTTAATAGATTTTATTGAAAATTTGCCTTTCCTGCCCAAGTCACTTCTATTTTCCCCTGGCTTTTCTCTGTGCTTTTAAATCGTTGGGCTTTGTTTCCCCGTATTGTATTTTCACTAATTAAAGTTGTTAGGTTTATTATTTTTGCAATGGGCGCTATGGAGATAGGGAAGAAGGTGTGTAGGTACAGAGCCCGTAAGGGATGCGGGCTCTATCGTAGGTATTGAGTTGGCTGTAGCTACATATTTTGTGTGGCTGCAGAGTTGCCTCCAAACCAACCCAGCAGGCGCTTGAGTTTTGAAGCTAACTTGCCGCGCTTGGCCTTTCTGTTTTTGTCAGCATCGCTGACTAACCAGGCTACCTGGATAACCAATCTTTTACCTTCGAAAGGCAAGTGTCCGTGGAACGAGTTATCGGCTCGCTTAAATGCGGCCAGGGTACCGTACGAAGGTTTTACCTCTGGGGCTGCGGTATCTTCAAAGTTATCGCCGCTTTTTAAGAAGCGCAGGCAGCCTGTGCCGTCCAAGGACCACTCCGGGTTCAGGTAGAGCAGGGCGGTAGCAATTTTTGACTGTCCGTCGGTATGGATGCGGCCGTGGCGTTTCTTGAGTGTACGGCTAATGGAAACATAGGTTGGGTATTGAGAAAGATTCTCAATACCCAGGTTGTTGCCAATAGCATCGGCAAATTCCGGAGCCCTAAACTGTTCAATCAGTTCATTTATTGTGGTGCCACAACTGCTTCTATCGTAGGGAAGGTAGCCGGCCCCTTTAAGCTTTGGGAAGTCTTTGATAAAGGATGCCATCAGGTTCTCGGCCAGCAAGTTCTTGGCAACGAAGAAAGGAAATGGCTGTTGGTGAATCTGGCTTTCTTGGCCAATTAAAGTAGTAGCGTCGAGCCAGGGATCGATATGGGTGGCGAGATTGTTCATAGACACGCATCCTTACGAGCAGAAGAATTGGCCCTTTTGGGGGTCCAGCTTTATGTCGACTTCTGAGATTACCCACTTCCTTGAGGGTACAGCGAGAAACAGGTACTGAATCTCACGACGGTGTGAAAATACCAAAACTATAATTCAGTGCCAATTTAAATAGCGCTTTTCAGTGTGAATCAGTGGGCATTCTTGCGAAAGATCAAGGGTTGCTAAAATGTTGCTCGCTGAGACAATGCAATTAGCGCTGGTGCCGGTATAATGCCGTTCAGATTTGTCAGAGCGGTTTTATCCTGGAATGTCTGTGACCCCTAAGTCCCAAGTTGTGCTGCAAGTGAGAGATCTCGCCTGCGAAAGGGATGGTCGGCGCTTGTTTGAGGGCCTTCAGTTTTCTCTTCAAGCCGGCGCTGCAATTCAAATCAAAGGCAGTAATGGCGCGGGTAAAACGACCTTGCTACGCACTTTGATTGGCAGTAGCAGTGATTTCACTGGAGAGATCCTTTGGTGTGATACCGCCTACCCGCAATCGCTCTCGGCGATGCGTGAGTCCTTACTATATATCGGGCACAGGGGCGGAGTGCGTAGTGGCCTGACTCCGCTGGAAAACCTCACCTGGTATGGTGCTGACCATGAGGACGCGCTTAATGCGCTCGATAAAGTCGACCTGACCGGCTTTGAGGACAGCTTGTGCCACTCCCTTTCCGCCGGCCAGAATCGCCGTGTTGCCCTAGCGCGATTATTTCTACCTGATTCCCCTCGATTGTGGATACTCGATGAGCCACTGACCGCCCTCGACGTTGTGGGTGTTGCTGCATTGGAAGAGCAAATGGCGGTCCATCTTTATAGCGGTGGTTCAATTCTGCTGACCTCGCACCAACCTCTGTCATTAGCCGGACTCAGTGAGGTTAATTTGTCTGACTATTCAGTCTCTGAGCCTTTTGAGGATTTTGGGGGAGAGCATGTCGACAGTTGATGTCCAAACGCCGGTGAGCGAAGTGCGCAGTGGCCCCGGTTTTATGGCGCTGTTCCGGATTGAAATGCTCTTAGCGCTGAGAAAACGAGCAGATATTGCCAACCCCTTATTGTTTTTTGTGACGGTTTTAGCACTTTTGCCGTTAGGGGTAGGACCTGAGCCCGAACTTCTGGCAAAGATGGCTCCGGGCATGATCTGGGTAATGGCTCTACTGTCCACCATGCTATCCCAGGAAAGCCTTTTTAAAGGTGATTTCGAAGATGGCACCCTGGAGCAGCTCACCCTGTTACCACAACCGCTTTATTTTGCGGTTCTTGCAAAATCCCTGGTGCACTGGATTGCCACAGGCTTGCCGCTGGCATTGCTGTCGCCGCTGCTCGCCTTAATGCTGAATCTGCCCGTGGATGGTTATGTTTGTTTGCTGGTTTCCCTATTGCTGGGAACTGCGAGTTTGAGTTTGATCGGGGCCATTGGTGCGGCGCTCACTGTTGCCTTGCGCCGCCCCGGTTTGCTCTTGGCACTAATTGTTATGCCGCTGTATGTGCCCGTGCTAATCTTCGGCACCGGCGCAGTACAGGCGGCAATTGATGGCTATGCCTACAGCGCCCAACTGGCGATATTGGCAGCACTCCTAGCGGCTGCTGCGGCACTGGCGCCACTCGCTGCTGCGGGTGCAATACGTATTAGCCTGGATAATTGATTTGGAGGTCTTTCTTGGCTTGGCAATGGTTTCACCGCCTGGGTTCGCCCCGCTGGTTCTATCAAAAAACTGAAGCCTGGCTGCCATGGCTGGCGCTGGCTAGTGTTGTATTGCTCGCTGTAGGCAGTGTTTGGGGCCTAGGTTTTGCCCCAGAAGATGCCAAGCAGGGCAATAGTTACCGCATTATCTTTATCCATGTACCCGCCGCCTTCCTGGCTCTGGCCGGTTACTACATTATGGCGATCAGCGGTGCTATCGGCTTGATCTGGAAGATGAAGCTCTCCTTTGCCGTGATGCGCGCTGCCGCGCCGATCGGTGCGGTATTGACCTTTGTCTCGCTATTTACCGGTGCTGTGTGGGGTAAACCTACCTGGGGTGCTTACTGGGTATGGGATGCCCGCATTACTTCAATGCTGATACTCCTGTTTCTCTATGTCGGCGTTATGGCACTTACCCACGCAGTGAACCGGGAGCAAGTCGCCGACAAAGCTTCTGCGCTGCTGGCCCTGGTGGGCACCGTGAATATCCCGATTATTTACAAGTCCGTAGACTGGTGGTTTACCTTGCACCAGCCCGCGACCATTCGCCTGACCGAATCCAGCAGTATTGATCCGAGCATGTTCTACCCGTTGCTGACCATGATTATCGGTTTCTACTGTATGTATGCCTGGACCCTGCTGACTCACACCCGCACTCTGCTGCTCAAGCGCGAGATGCGCACCAAGTGGGTACAGGAAGAACTGGCGGGAGGTCGATAAAGTGGAGTTTCAATTTGCCAACCTGGCTGATTTCCTGACGATGGACGGCCACGGTGTATTTGTGTGGGTGTCCTACGCGGTGACTTTCCTGAGTCTCGCGGGGATGGCTCTCTACCCTTACATTGCCCGCCGCGGCCTGAAGGCAGAGCTGGTGCGACAGCAGAAAATTGCCCAGCGCCGCCGCCAGGCAGTGAGTGAGCGCACAGTAACCACAAAGAAAGAAACAGCAGAGGAACCGGCTTAATTTCAATTTGCCGGGTTCCAGCGGATAGGGCGATGGAGAACCTATCAGCGCAATAGAATTAAATAGTTATGGAGTAGGACTTAGACAATGCACCCTGTACGCAAGCAACGCCTGATACTCGTACTTGTCCTGGTGGTATTGTCCAGTGCAGCAGTAGGTTTTGTAGCCTATGCGATGCGCGGCAATATCGATTATTTCTATGCCCCCAAGGCCTTTGCAGCGGGTGAAGTCCCGGTGGAAAAGCGGATTCGCGCGGGAGGCTGTGTTGTCCCGGGCAGTGTGCAGCGAACTACTGATAGCCTGGAAGTCCAGTTTGTGATTACTGATGGCGAGGCTCAACTCTCCGTAGTCTTTGACAAAATCCTGCCGGATCTATTTGCCGAAGGCGAAGCAGCAGTGATTACCGGCCAGTTGATGCCAAGCGGTGTTCTGCGTGCGGACCAGGTTCTGGCCAAGCACGATGAAACTTATACGCCACCTGAAGTAGCCGACACCATGGTTTCCCATGAAGGTTGTTCCGATGGAGCGAAAATATGATCCCTGAGCTGGGCCATTTTGCGTTAATTGTCGGCTTGCTGCTTTCGGTTGCTCTCGCAACAGTGCCGATGGCCGGTAGCTATTCATCGCGCCCTGTGTGGATGGATGCGGGGCGTCCGCTGGCTCTGGGTATTTTTGCGTTCGTTCTGATCGCTTTTGCCTGCCTGACCACTTCTTTTGTGCAAAGTGATTTCACGGTTAATTACGTAGCACAGAACTCCAACAGTATCCTGCCGGTTTATTACAAAGTTACCGCTGTATGGGGTGGGCATGAGGGCTCCATTCTGTTGTGGCTTTTGATTCAGGCTGGTTGGGCTGCGGCAGTAGCGCTGTTTGGTAAGCAGCTGCCCCCAGAGCTTTCCGCGCGGGTTTTATCCGTACTCGGTTTTGTACTGATCGGGTTTTTCCTGTTTATTCTATTTACCTCCAACCCATTTGATCGCACCCTGCCATTCCCGCCGATGGAAGGTTCTGACCTGAACCCGCTGTTGCAGGACCCGGGTATGATTTTCCATCCGCCCTTGCTTTATATGGGGTATGTGGGTTTCTCGGTTGCCTTTGCTTTTGCTATTGCGGCACTGCTCGGTGGCCAGTTGGACGCGGTGTGGGCCCGTTGGGCAAGACCCTGGACGGCTGTGGCTTGGGGCTTCCTGACTTTGGGTATTGCCCTGGGTAGCTGGTGGGCTTATTACGAGCTGGGCTGGGGTGGCTGGTGGTTCTGGGACCCGGTTGAGAATGCATCCCTGATGCCTTGGTTGGTGGGGACTGCCTTGATGCACTCCTTGGCGGTAACTGAGAAGCGTGGGCTGTTTAAGAGCTGGACTATCCTGCTGGCGATTTTCGCTTTCAGTCTCAGCCTGCTCGGCACCTTCCTGGTGCGCTCAGGGGTGATTACCTCGGTGCATGCATTTGCTACTGACCCACTGCGAGGCAGCTTTATTCTGGGCTTCCTGGCTGTAATTGTCGGCACTTCGCTGCTGTTATTTGCCCTGCGCGCACCGACAGTCAGCGCTCGCAGTGTTTTCTCTTTCCGCTCTTTGGAAACCTTCCTGCTTGGCAATAACATCCTGTTGATGCTGATTATGGGCATGGTTTTGACCGGTACTCTTTACCCGCTTCTGGCCGACGCCATGAACTGGGGCAAGGTGAGTGTGGGCCCGCCCTTCTTTAATCTTTTCTTCGTGCCACTGATGGTTGTTCTCTGCCTGTTGGTGGGTATGGGCGTGCGCGCCAACTGGAAAGACAGCCGCTGGGACAAACTGCTGAGCGCATGGCGTTTGCCATTTGTCGCTTCGTTGGTAGTTGCGTTGCTGTGGACCCTGGCCCTGGGAGACTTCCACTGGGGAGCGGCGCTGGGAATCTTTATTGGTATCTGGGTCTTTGCTTCCAGCATCGCTGATATCGTGGCTAAAACCCGCAACTCCAGCTCATTCTTTGCCGGCCTTAAGCGTCAGAGAGCCAGTTACTACGGTATGCATATCGCACATATCGGCCTGGCAGTTTCGGTGTTGGGGGTAGTACTGACCACCGTTTACAGCATTGAGGAAGATGTGCGTATGGGTGCTGGGGACAGTTTCCAGGTTTCCGGTTACGACTTCAAATTTGACGGTGTTCGTATGGTTCAGGGGCCTAATTACCGAGCCTTTGAAGGTGTATTGCATGTCAGCAAGGACGGGAAGTCGGTTGCAGAGCTGCATCCCCAGAAACGCAATTACCTCTCTGGTGGCAACACCATGACAGAGGCGGCGATCGATACCGGACTCTTCCGCGATATTTATGTGGCCCTCGGTGAGCCGATGGACAGGTCTAACCCAAGCGGTGATTGGGCTGTGCGACTTCAGTACAAAGCCTTTGTGGTATGGATTTGGCTGGGCTCGCTTTTGATGGCGATCGGTGGAGCTATTGCTGTAGCGGATAAGCGCTATCGCAAAGCGAAAGCCGCTAAACCTGTAGATGTAGAAGTTACAGGCAATGTTGCTACGGCGTAATAGTTGGAAAGGATAATGTCTAGACTCAAACTCTTTTTGCCCCTGGTAATATTTGTCGTGTTGGCCCTGTTATTTTGGAGGGGCCTCTACCTGAATCCACAGGAAATGCCATCGGCCCTGCTGAATAAACCTGTGCCGGAATTCTCTTTGCAAAAAGTGGCGGATAACAGCCAAATTGTAGAGAAGAAAGATCTTCCCAATGGCCCGCATTTGATGAATGTGTGGGCCACTTGGTGTGTAGCTTGCCGGGTAGAGCACCCCTATTTGAATGCTCTGGCTGAGCAGGGTGTGCCGATCGTTGGCGTTAACCTCAAAGATGAGGATGAGGCAGCAATCAAGTGGTTGGAAAAATTCCACAATCCCTACTTGTATAGCCTCGCCGATAGAGATGGCCGTTTGGCTCTGGACCTCGGTGTTTTCGGTGCGCCGGAAACTTTCCTGGTGGATTCCGAGGGAACTATTCGCTGCAAACACGTTGGCGTTGTCGACAATAAAGTCTGGCAGACCAAGCTCCAGCCTTTGTACGAAAAATTAAAAAACCAGCGCTGGGACGATATTGTCGGTGAGTTATCAGATTCCCTCATCTCCCGTTGTCAGTGAGACAGAAGAAAAGAAGAGCCGTTTTATTTGTTGGCTGGGGCCAGTAGAGAATAAAGCGGCTTTTCAGCAACAGCTGGAAACTGTCCGCGCTCAATATCCCGATGCAAGCCACCACTGTACCGCGTTGGTGATCGGCAACCCTTCCAACCCGGAAGTAATGCAAGCAGATGACGACGGCGAGCCCGGTGGTAGCGCTGGGCGGCCAATGCTGGAATTGCTGCTGAAACAGGGTGTCGGTAATGTGGGCGCTATAGTGACCCGCTATTTTGGTGGTACCAAGCTTGGGGTGGGTGGCTTGATGCGCGCCTATCGCGGTGCGGTAGGTGCCGCGCTGCAAGATATTCCGTTGCAGCCCTTTGTTCCCCTAATGCATGTTTCGGTTTGCTGTGATTTTGCCCAGGAAGCTCGCCTGCGCTTTTTGGTGGGGCGTCACCAGGGGAGTTGTGGCCAGGCGGAATATGCCAGTGATGTCACCGTGCCAATTTCACTCCCCCAGGATCACTGGTCGCAATTGCAGGTGCAACTATTGGCAGAGGGCTTTCAGCTTCTCGATGATCAATAGTTCTTTCAAATGATGCCGTATTTGGCGAGCTTGGCTATCTCAGCCCCGGAATAGCCAAGCTCAGCCAGGATATCCTTGGTGTCTTCTCCCAGGGTAGGTGCCCGCTTGAAATTAACCATCTCTCCATCACAGCGAATTGACGGTGCCAGTATTTTAATATCCTTGCCGTGATCACCGGGTATTGTTTGGATGCGGTCGGTATCGGAAACAAAGGGGTTTGTTAGCGCCTGCTCAACGTCATATACCGGTGCGGCTGGCACTTGGCTAGCTAAAATTTTTAGCCACTCTACGGTATCTTTTTTTGACAGTATCTCATCCAGTATTTCGGTTAACTCCGATTGGTTTTTCCTGCGCTCCCTGAAATTTACAAACTTGGGTGCGTCAGCTAATTCCGGATGTTCAATACATTGACACAGGGATTTCCAGAACTTTTCCTTATTGCACATCAGGTAAATCCAGTCGTCCTTTGTCTTATAAAGTTGACAAGGGCTTAGGGAAAAGTGTGCTGATCGCGGCACCCGCTTTTGATTGTGCCCCGCATTTAACTGCCACATGGCCACATAACTTAAATTATATAAAGCGTTATCAAAAAGGCTGACATCGATATCTCGCCCCTTGCCAGTTTCCCTGGCATTAAGTACACCAGAAACAACGGCCAGCGCGAGAGCCACCCCGGTGGATAAATCCACCAGGGACAGGCCGCACCGGGTAGGTGGACTGTCAGGTTCACCAGTTAGCTTGAAATAGCCTGCCTCTGCCTGCACGGGGTAATCATATCCCGGCCACTTGGCCCTATCGCCACTGCGGCCGTAGGCAGTCAAGTGGGCGCAAACGATTTTGGGGTTCAGCTTTCCCAGTGTTTTGTAAGTAATACCCAGCTTGCCCGGTACGTCTCCCCGTAGATTGTCGGTCAGTGCATCTGCACTAAGAATTAATTTGTGCAAGATTTCCTGCCCTTGTGAAGAGGAAAGGTTGAGGGATAAGCTGCGTTTGTTGTGATTGAAAGCCTGGAAAAAAAGGCTGCTGTTATCCCCTGGTTCATTTTCCAAGAAGTAAGGGCCTACGGTACGGCCTACATCTCCCCCGTGGGATATATCTTCGACCTTGATGATTTCCGCTCCCAGATTTGCCAGATATAAGGTGCCAAAAGGGCCTGCACCATATTGTTCCACCGCCACAATCCGAAAACCTGAGAGAGGTAACATGTCGGAATAATCCACTAAATATAGATACGCCGTATTCCTCAGCATAGAGCAGGAGTCGTAAATTAGATGGGATTGTCTGGTAGATATTGGGAATAGTCGGTCACCCGTATTTTAGTGACCCTCTGACAGGCAGGGCTCACTGAAGGTGAGTGTCGCGATTTAATACAGAGTTGCTAGTCTTTTGGGTGAGCTACTGGATTGGCTTGGAATCCGGTTGTAGAGAAGGGCACCGGGAACGGATATCCGGCTATCTGTCAATTTGTTGAGAGGACGCCGCTAGATGGGTAGTGTCATTAACAGAAGCAAGTATTTTCGCAGTGTCCTGTTTGTCCCTGCGACACGGCCGGATCGCTATGAAAAAGCAATGGCCAGCGGAGCCGATATTGCCTGTGTGGATTTGGAAAATGCCGTTTCCCTGGAAGATAAAGATACTGCAAGGGAGCAGGTGGTCAATTTCTTTACAGGAAAAGATATTGTTCCCACTCAGCGCGCGTTGAGAATCAACCAGCTCGACAGCGACTGCGGCATCAAGGATATGTTGATGCTGCTAGATCTGCCGCAACTGCCAGATGTTGTGATCCTTCCCAAGGTTCAATCAGCAGAAGAAGTGATTGGTTTTTGCCAGGTTATGGCCCCCTCCCATAAAACGATTCGAATAATAGCCCTGATTGAATCCCCAAAAGGTTTGGAGAATGCGTTGAGTATTGCCCAGGTAGAGGAGGTGGTTTGCTTGGCCTTTGGCGCGGCTGATTACAGTGCAACAGTGGGGTCAGATATGAGCTGGGATGCACTTTTATATGGCAGGGGGCGGCTGGTTCAGGCTGCTGCATTTGCCGGCATTGATGCTGTAGATGGCCCCTATTTGGAACTGGATGATGAAAGAAGCCTAATTGAGGAAACACAGAGGGTCTCCGCCCTCGGGTTTTCTGGAAAAATAGCCATCCATCCCAAGCAAATTAAACCGATTCACCAAGGGTTGGCACCATCGAGTGAGGCGCTCTCTCATGCTCAGCGAGTACTGAAAGCTTATAAAGAGAATCATGGTGGAGTTCTTGTAGTTGATGGACAGATGGTGGATATGCCCGTGGTTGAGCGGGCACTGAAAACTGTGGCGGCCTCGAAGGGATTGTGACCGTACTGTAGCAGAGCCAAACTCACCGGAGCCTTTCGGTAAGGCAAGAGGTTTCTATGCCCCGCTATCATTTTCCCGCATATATAAAGGCCGGCAAAAATCGCTACCGAGAGCGTTACGGTCTCGATTTTGAAGACTTTAAGGTAGGGCAGGTTTTTCACCATAGGCCCGGCGTTACCATTAGCCAGCACGATAATAAGGAAGAGTGCGTCAAGACCTTAAATCAAGCCATGCTGCATTTTGATGAGTGTTACACCGCCCAAACTGAATTCGGTAAGCCGTTAATCGATACTACTTTAGCTGTTCAACAGCTAATGGGCTTGATCTGGAAGACCTACAATCGACGGAAAAAAATTGTTGGTTGGAGAAAAATTTCCATGGTGGCACCAGCTTATGGCGGTGATACCTTGTATTCTGAGAGTAAGGTTCTCGAAGTCCAGGCAGGTAGTGAGTATGACGACGCGGGGCTGGTAGAAATTGTTATATATGGAAAGAATCAAGACAAGAAGACTATTTGCGAAATACAGTGTGACATGTTGATCTTCAAACGCAATCACCTGCCTTTCTCTGCGAACGGCTACTAAATTTCCATTTTCCATATTTAGGTGACCTCAATGAAAGAGTCATTTAACTTTTTGCGGGAAGTAGAAGATAACGTTTATATAGAAACGGTCGGAATAGACTTTGAAGATTTTGAAGTGGGGCAAATATTCGAGCATCGTCCAGGTCGAACCTTCACTGAAGCTAGCTGTGTCGACTATGCACTTCGCTCATTCGATCTCAGCCCGTTTATCACTGATAAGGTTTATGCGCGTCGAGTTTATGGTGATAGGCAGCGAGTATTGGAGACATTTGTTTTAAGCGCAATGGCGCATACAACTAGGACGTTTGGAAAGGTTGTAGCTAACTTGGAGATGAGTGATTGTGAGTTGCAGCCAGTTTATGTAGGAGATACTTTATACTTCGAGTCTGAGATACTTTCCAAGAGGGAGTCAAAATCAAGGCCTGAGCAGGGGCTGCTCAGCATATATTCCCGCGCTCAAAATCAACATGGTGAATGGGTTTGTGCCTACAAGCGAACGTTACTTGTTTATCGTAAGAACTTTGGTCCCTATAAAGCTGCGGGATACTGATTTTGCAGCCTAGCCAAGCGCTTCTTTTTCCTACTCCGGTTTGTCGAAAGTGGTATAGCGTACGTAGTAAAATTCTAGAAGTCCTCCAGTATAGCGATGGATCGAAAAGAGCATTCTAATACCTCGCTGCTTACACCATTGTAAAATGTGCATAAATGAAGTGATCTATGCAAATTTGCATATGTCGTCAAAACGAGGAAAATATTGGTATATTGTACGGCAGTAAGATGTCTTTAGGGGCACTTTTGTACAAAGTGGCAAATAACTTTCTTGGTTGACCTTCAGGATGAATATCTAAACTCAGTGGGTAGCAATAGAGCGCTAGTAGAAATAGACAAAGGGAATTGCGCACTGGCTCAGAGATACTGAGAATGTCAGTTCACACATCTGTCATGTCAGAAGATACTGTTAGGCAGGTTACGCTTAGTAAATGCTGATGCTATCTTTTTTCTGAGGGGACAGTCCTTCGAGCCTCCTGTATGATTTGTTGGCATTAAGTGACTATGGTAGATAGATCGACATTGTTGAAAGAACTTAGAATTTCCTGTGATCCAGATTTTGGCATGTGTTTAGAGCTTTTTAGTTGGGATCATCTCGATTATATCGAGGATACTTTAGCTGAGCACTTCGATATTGTGTACGAGTTCAAAATACAAGATTCGGAGAACTCTAGGTACGCGTTATTATTTGGCAATAGTGTAGAAGAGAGTGTCCTGGAAAATGCCTTATTGGCTATAAATCGCTATCATGCGTATTCCCGACAACTTTACGTCACGATGTAGGGTGTTATTTGATAAGTTGATGCTGTGTTTTTTGACCCCATGAGTCTCCATTGGACAATCCGGTAGCGCTGGCTTGTCTGAGATGTGGGTGTTTGTTTTTTTACAGGATGGAGTGAGTTTTGGGTAATCGGGATTTGATATTCATTAGGCAGGCAATGCTGATACCTGTGTTTGCACTGTATAATATTTTCTTGGGGTTATTTTTGCCAGGCTATAGTATTGTGACTCAGCATATTAGTGAGTTAGCATTGGAATCACCTTTCTTTTCATATTCACATAGGCTTACAGATATATTGATTGGTCTTTCTATGTGTATATTTTCTCTGCCTTGTTTGTCACTCGCAAAGGCTAAATTTACTTTTTTAACGATGTTTGCATTTGGTGTAACATGGATTTTTGCGGGGCTCTTTATTATGAATAGCCCATTACATGATGTATATGGACTAACAAGTATCTTAATGGTTGTCCCTGTTATATTTGCTTTGGAGATGCGCAATTATTATATCTCAAAGAAATTCCAGGATTTATGCGTACTTGTAACCTTGATTCACGTTGTTTTCTTTTGGTTTTTTAGTTATGGATATATGCCTGTTGAATACAAAGGAGTGACACAAAGGATTTGGGTGGCAGTTACTTTGATATGGTATGGCCTGGCAGCTTATCAGCTTTCATCGTCGGCCAAAAAGAAGGTGCATGAACAAGTTGCGTCATATTCTATGCCTATTACGTAATGCGTTAAGGTATCAAATCAGATGAATCAAGAATCGTAGGAATTTACTCAAAAAGTAATCTACTTGTGGGAGACAGAAAGAGTGTCAATTTAAAGAAAAAATTCCAATATAACAAAGTTGGGAAAATAGTTTAAAAAATTTAGAGAGAGCAAAATTTGGATATTCAGATACGCAAAGAGAGAAAAAGAGATATTGAGCCAATCCACAGAGTCACTACCTTGGCTTTTCGGGACGCTCCGTATACAGCTCACTCTGAGCAGTTTATCGTGAAGGCCCTTCGCCAAGCTGACGCATTATTAATATCAAAGGTGGCTGAAGTGGATGAAGATATTATAGGCCACATTGCCATTTCTCCAGTTGTTATTTCTGACGGCTCAGCCAACTGGTTCGGGCTCGGGCCGATTTCAGTACTACCTGAGTATCAAGGAAGAGGCGTTGGCTCAAAGCTTGTTCGGAGCGTCCTGGTTGACCTCAAAGAACAAGGTGCGGCAGGCTGCGTTGTACTGGGGGAGCCTGCTTATTACGGGCGTTTTGGCTTCAAAGTTATTGAAGGGCTGGTTTTACCCGATGTACCCGTAGAGTACTTCCAGGCATTGTCGTTTGATGACGATTTTCCAAGTGGAGAGGTTGTATATCACAAAGCATTCTCGGCACGAGCTTAACTGCCAGTTGCACTGCGATGGACCTTCCACCGTTTTACAGATAGAAAAGGGCGGACGAGTAAAATTGTATGTTCCATAGGCATGACAGTGAAAATACTAGCAAATACGTATCCAGCTTTTGAGAGACGCTAAATTTACTCAGGTAGGGGCGTGGTTGTGGATATGCGTCAGAATAGGAAAGTTATCTCTACCGAAATTAATAAGCTGGTAGAATTTATATTAAGTGATACGAGAGTGGGTCCATGAGTATAGAAATTAGACATAGTAGAAAAGAAGATATTCCTGAAATTAAAGATATATATGCTCAGTCTTCCTGCTATGCGGGAACACTTCAAGTTCCATACCCTTCAATAGATAAATGGGAAAAGTTTCTGGGGAATATCCCCGATAACTTTTATAGCATTGTAGCTGTTCTAGATGGGATGATTGTCGGACAAGTTGGAATGGAGGTGTTCTCGAATCCAAGGCGAAAGCATGTCTCAAATATAGGTATGGCAGTAAGTGAAGAGCATCAAAAGAATGGGGTTGGCTCAAAGCTTTTGGAGGCGATGCTCAACCTATCTATTAACTGGCTTGCCGTTCGCCGTATAGAGTTAGAGGTTTATACTGACAATGAACAGGCTATAGGTCTATATAAGAAGTATGGATTTGAGGTCGAAGGAACTGCAAAAAATTATGCATTTCGAAATGGTGAGTATGCTGATGTCTATTTGATGGCTAAGGTGATTTAGCTCAATATAACTTAGTGGTTGAAGGCTATATACTAGGAAAAATGAGGTTGCTATAACTGTTGATACGTATGCCCTCTAGTACCTGTGAGAGGAGGGATGCCTTTATTTTGGTTTATGAACATGGAGTCTTGGTCAAGGATGTCTGAAATTAATATTCGCTCTGCGAATGAGCGGGATCTAGCTAGGTGCTTTGAGATTGAATCTGTATCTTATGCTGGTAACGAGGCAGCAACAAAAGAAAAGATTTTAAAGCGAATTTTGACTTACCCCGAAGGTTTCCTTGTTATAGAGAATAATAAGGAAGTTATAGGTTTTATAAATTCAGGAGCAACTCACGACGTAGAGTTATCTAACGAAGAGTTTAAAGAGCTGGTGGGGCATGATTCGAATGGAGAAAACATTGTTATTATGTCACTGGTGGTTCACCCTAATTATCAAGGTAAGGGTATGGCAAATAAGCTATTGAACAGCTTTATTAGCTCTATGAGTGAGCTAGGGAAAAAGAGAATTTATCTGATATGTCAGGATGAGCTTGTTGGTATGTATTCTAAATATGGATTTATTCATCAAGGTAAATCTGATTCTACTCATGGTGGCTTGAGTTGGCATGAGATGTTTCTTACGCTCTAAAGTAAATAAATTTAACATCGTTGTGTTTTCTTATTTTCTTTTTGGGATCGTTGTGAATTCAGACCATATCTATTGGAATGAATTGCTTGCAAATAGAATCTGCACCAAAAACTGAAGAAGTTGGCACTGTTTTGCCAGTGCCGCTATAACATCAGGGGATCGGCAACTTAAATATGTCTGAAGTACGATTACATAGCACTTTGCTTTAATTCCATTCCCATACTGTAAGAGGTGCTGAATAGATGGCGACGTCTGACAACGGCTTCAGAAAGCATCTCTAACGCCTGATAAGTATCCTTCCAGCCGATACAAGCATCAGTAACCGATTGTCCGTAAGTCATTTTGTCCCAGGGACAAATTTTTTGGCTTCCTTCTTCGAGGAAGCTCTCAATCATTACTGCTGAAATATTTCTTTGCCCTGTACTAATTTGATCGCAGAGAGATTTTGCAACACCCATTTGATTGCTGTGTATTTTCTGACTGTTGCCGTGGCTGCAATCCACCATAATGCCGGTGGGGAGCGATGCATAGTCAAGCTGAGATATCGCCTGTTCTATGTCCTCAGTATGGTAATTGGGCTTTCTTCCTCCACGAAGAATTAAGTGGCAGTTAGGGTTGCCTGTAGACTGAACAGCTTCAAGTTTTCCATTGTGGATTGTGGTACAGAATATCTGTTGAGATTGAGCTGCCTGAATTGCATCGATTGCAACTTTGACATTTCCGTCAGTACTGTTTTTAAATCCGATAGGGCAGGGAAGTGCAGAGGCTAATTCCCGATGTGTTTGTGACTCCGTGGTACGAGCGCCGATAGCTCCCCAGGAAATCAAGTCTGCTATGTAGAGAGCATTCAGAGGGCACAGGAATTCAGTGGCAGTACCTAGTCCCAGTGCATTGATGTTGAGCAATAACTCCCTGGCTTTGGTGAGCCCGGTATGCATATCGGCGCTGCCATCCAAATGAGGATCATAAATAAAGCCTTTCCAGCCTACGGTGGTACGCGGTTTCTCAAAATAGGTACGCATGACAAGACAAAGACTGCTTTCAAACTGGTTTTGAATTTCGGACAGTTTTTGCGCATAGTCTAGCGCAGCTTCAGGGTCGTGAATTGAGCACGGACCGACTACAACCAGTAGGCGGTCATCTTCACCGCTTAGTATTCTGGCAACCTGGTGGCGAGTTCGCTCGATCGCTAAAGCGGTATCAGACGGGCAGGGCATTTTTTGGATTAGCTCGTCATTACCCGGGAGTTTTATATGAGTCCGTGCGCTCAGAATAGCTGGAACGTCAGACATAAAATGGTCCTTCTCTTCTTAACGGAAGTGCTGTCGGTATAGTGGGTGGTGATTAATATTCAACGATACTTAATATGCCGCCTTGATGGGGTTGATAGGTGGCTGTATAGGTGCTTCCACTGAGAACTCTGGGGGAGAGGTCCTGCAAAATTCTTAGTTCTAACTTTTGTTGCTGGGGCGATAGTGCAGTAATTTCAGCATCCAGAAAGTCAAAGTACTTTCCGACTTTTGGGTATAGCGCCTTGAAAAGGCTTTCTTTCACTGAGAAAGCTATTATTAGCCACTGTTCCAGAGGAAAACCGCTCTCTGTTAGTAGCCTTACTTCTGAATTACTGACTATATTGTGTTTGATTTCTTCGGCAGTTTTATCTGAAATAATTGTTTCAAAATCAATTCCAAGCCCTTTAGACGTAGTGCTGGCTGCACAGATTGCTCGGTTGCTAGCATGGGTAATAGAAGCTTGTACACCATTTGGCCATACTGGACAGCGGTTTTTTCCTACAGGGATTTCTTTTACCGGCATACCAAGCTTGCTGAGAGCAAAGTGAGCACAGGCTCGCCCAGCAAGAAACTCGGCCTGTCGGGATGGGACTGCGTTGTTTAATGCATCTGAAAAAGGAATATTAAGCAGTTCAAAAAATGAGTCACAATAGTTTCTCACGCTAAAAGTGGTTTCTATCAGGCAACCAGAAAAGTGATTGGGCTCTATATTTTGAAACCCACCTAAAAACGTAGATATTGAGTTGTAACTATCATTAAAGGGGGCCTGGTTCATGATGTCGTAGCTTCTTCAGTATCTATATTTTTTCGTCTTGGGGGAGGTGCTTGGCGGAGAGGTTCTTCTCTGTGATTTTTTTTCATATACAGTACTCTTTAAGTCATTTGATCCTAGAGAGCTAGCGGTAACAATACCAACTGTTGCAGAAAAAAATAAAGAGCCCCGGTCATAGAGACAAGTATTTTATCTAGAATACTAACCCCAAAATTATCAAAGGTATTACCTGTGAAATATTGGGTAGCCCATAGGTTGTTTGTTCGACCATGGTGTCGTATTTGATTCTTATCATCAATGTGAATTAGCGTCGCTTCCCAGTTAGAACCGATCCATGATTTTGTGATTGGAATTAGGCGATAGCTGCCTATCCATTGCTTCTTTACCTCCGAACTCTGCGACTGACTGCCAAGCCCAAAAAGAATTGGAGCGGTGAATGAAAATAAATTTGAGTTCATGACAGCAGTAATGACAGTCCCTGTGTTTCTAAGCTTAAGCAATAAATACAGGGTCTATCCCCGATATTAATTTTTAAGAAGAAGTAATGATGGGTCGCTAGGCTACCTCAGTTAGGTGTCAAACGCAAATAAAAATTATTATCATTTAGGGTTTTGGTGAAGTGGCGCCTTGTTTTCCTCCAAGCCTGGGGCTTCGTTGATCTTTAGCTTATGGCGCTGACTATTTTTTATCCACTGCTTCCTATGTGGGATTGTGAAGCAATGGATTTTCTGCAGAAATTAACTAGCGGGTAGCTCAGGTTACTACTGGTAGCTTCAAGTGGCTTTATGAGTAGGTGTCGCGGGTTGTTTGCCAAGGCTAAGACGGCAGGAATTCGCAATTCTGTGGGGGCGCTTACCTCTACCTCCCCCTATAGCCGATTTATTTTGTAAAAAAAGAGCTTCAGTATTTGATTTCTATATTAAATTTCCGTGTGCTGAATATGGTTATTAGAGCATTTCCATGGATATTATTAATCCTAATGAGGTTGCCTGTATTTGTAAGGACTTGCTAACTGATGGCTTGGGGTCGGATATTCTGGCCAATGCAGTGGTATTCTGTAGGTTGGGGTATAACCGACCTGATATTTAATGAACGAGAGGACTGCTTATTGATAAGTGTCACAGCCACTTTGCTTGATGAAAGAGCTGGCTCACTATTTTAAGAGTGTGAAAAAGTTGTCATAGGCCAAAAATTACCATTTTAATCGTTTTATTTTTACGCATTTAGATTTCGATTATGTATGAGCTAATTTATTTGGCGTTTCTATTTTAATTTACTCTGATTTATTGCTCGCTTTTGACAATATGTCTCTTTTTGCTGTGCTTTTGTCTTTATGTGTTTTTTGGGGGAGTGCAGGAAACTATTTTTCTTGAAATATAGCCTCCCAAGTTATCACGACATCAACCATTGTAACTATAACTTTACTTTTTAATCTCCTTCGCCTCTCACTTTATCTTATTTCTGGTTTTCCTTTTCACTGAAGCTTGGTAGGGTTGCGCGCGATTCAATCCATATTCCTTGGGGAGGGATATTGTGAAGTTTAAGAGCAGTTCGGTAGTTATTGCATGTGGTGTGATCTTGAGCGCTTGTGGGGGCAGTTCATCTGGAGGAGGAGATGATAGTGGCGGAGGTTCCTCGATCTCAGAAGCGGCGACTCCCTACCTATATTTCAACTCAGCAAAGATGTTCACTTTTGAATGGTCGGATGTTGAAGGGGCTACCTATTATCAACTTCTTGAGAACAAAGATGGGCAGTCTGGCTATGAAGTAGTTAGCGATAAAATTTCTGCAGGCTCTGAAATTGTAGAAATTAAGGTGCCTCTATTTGAGCGATTGAAGGCTCGCTATATATTGCAAAGCTGTGATGATACAACTTGCCTGGATTCAAATGAAATATCGATTGATGAGGAAGTTGTCGATAGTATTGGTTATTTTAAGGCTGGTAATGCCGAAGCCGGTGACCAGTTTGGTTGGTCCGTTGCGATTAGTGACGACGGCTCTACCATAGCTGTTGGTGCGACTGGTGAAGATAGTAATGAGTTAAATGAATTTAATAATGCAGCTAGCGGGTCAGGGGCTGTATATATTTTTGATTATGGTGAAAATGGTTGGGTTTACCGAGCTGTTTTAAAAGCTTTAGAGGTTGAAAGTGGAGCTGCATTTGGATCTGCAGTGAGTCTCAGTGGCGACGGAAATACGTTGGCTGTTGGTGCCTACAAAGAAAATGGTGAGGATGATAACTTTTCGGCTGGCGCAGTTCATATATTCACCCGTGAGGATTTGGAGTGGACTCACAGCGCTAAACTAAGAGCAGATAATCATGGCTACTATGATTTTTTTGGGCGGGCGTTGAGTCTAAGTGGTAATGGAACAACCTTGGCAGTTGCAGCCCCATCTGAAGATAGTAGTGCTACTGGTGTCAATAGTGGCCCTGATAATGACGAAGCTCTGGATTCTGGTGCAGTATATATCTTCCAGTATTCTGGGGTTGAGTGGAGTCAAGAAGCTTACTTGAAGGCAAGTGATAGCAATTCAAATATGGACTTCGGTTCGTCCGTTAGCTTGAGTGATGATGGTTCCATTCTGGCGGTTGGTGCTATTGGTGGGCATGGTGGCAGGGGAGCAACTTATATCTTCTCCAATAATGGAGGCTGGGCTCAGCAACAGCTACTTACTGCAGATAGTGCAAGAGTGGGCGATCGTTTTGGTTGGGATGTTAGTTTTAGTAGTGACGGCAACCTGCTCGCTGTGGGCGCCCCACTTCAGGCAGGTGCTTCAGAGGACCCTGGTGATCGCGATGGCTTCAATAATGGCGCTGTCTATCTATTTTCATACGAAGAAGATTCTTGGTACCAAAGTGCCTACCTTAAAGCGAGTAACACCGATGAAGATGATGCTTTTGGTACGTCTATTAGCCTGAACAATGATGGCTCACTACTTGCGGTAGGTGCTCAGGAGAGTAGTGCTGGTATAGGTTTCTATGCTGATAGCAATGACAACTCGGCATCTAGGGCGGGCGCGGCCTATATGTATTCGATGGTTGATGGGCAGTGGATTGAGAGCACTTACCTGAAAGCTAATAACACCGATGAGCGTGACTACTTTGGAACTTCAATCGCTTTAAGTGGCGATGGTGATACCCTGGTAGTGGGTGCTCCAGAAGAGCAGGGCTCGGATACTGGGATTATGGCTGATCCAGATTTAAATGATGCGGATGCTGCGGGAGCTATTTATATTTACTAGTTAATTCTTTCCTTTTTTGGGGTTTTATACTTGAAGGGGCTTCAATCCGACAAGACCGTATCCGGCTTGGAGTCCTGATGGTCGGTTCTATTGCGCAATATTCTGACTTTACACATACAGTGGTAAAAGGAAAGGTCCAGTTGCGATTGAGCTTTTATCTTGAGTGGTACCTAGGGCTGTTTGGGTTTTGCTAATGTCTAATAAGATCTATGTGCACCTTGGTATTTGATGACACTAACTGGATACGCAATATTGGGAGCGGCAAGGCGTAACAGTTTAGCCGGAGATGAAAGGGGTTAAGAGGGGGGGGATGTAAATAGTGATATCTAAGCAACATCGATAAAGTTTGTTTGGAGTTTTGTAGCTATATAAAACTTTCTGGGATATCAGCGCATTTTTAATTAAAAACTGGGCAGTCAATTTTCAATAACAGCTTCCCCCTCTATATCCTTGGGATCTATTGTCTTCAAGAGATACGCTAAAAAACTTAATCTTCTATTAGGTAAATTAGAATATCTTGCCACCTCTTTAACCGTACCAATTCTAGGCTAGGTTTTGCAGTTCATTTAATACCCGTATATGATTCGCGGCGATTATTGTTAAGAAGTGTAAAATGGCTCAAAGGCCTCAACTTACATCGCTCAAGAACTATTGGCTCTAAGTATGCCGGCTCGCTGAGTAAAAAGGATTGTGATATGGGATCGCGAACGAAAGTATTTAATCTGAAGCTTGGGCTGGCAGGTCTGGCTGCGGTCTTGCTAATAGGTTGCGGAGGAGGAGGAGGCGGAAGCTCTGACTCGTCATCAGAGCCTGATCCTACACCAATACCACCTGTCACATATTCACTTTCGGGGGCCGCGGTAAAGGGCCCACTCAGTTTTGCCGCTTATAAGATTCATGAGGTCTCATTTGAGGCGGAGGACTTAAAGGGAGATGTGGTTGCAAGTGGTGAAACCACAGAATTAGGTGAATTCACTGAGGAGAGTTTAGATCTTCCAGGTAATGGTTATTACTTAATTGAATTTTTGGCCGGTGATGCCACGATAGACTTGACCACTGGAATGGCCCCAATCCTTCCTAGTTTGTCGACTATTGTTGAATCTGAAGCTCTTGAGAAATCTCAAGATATCTTCGCAACACCTCTAACAACCATCGTTGTTGATCTCATCCGGCGTGCAAATGTTGAAGATAAGGCAGGGTTGAGCGATGCCGTGAAATCTCAGTCTTTAATTGTAAAAAGTCAATTGGGCTTTGACTTACTTGATGAGGTAGACCTTTTCCATACGCCACCTGTTGCCTTTGGGAATGAAGCCGACCTTGATAGCATCTTGAACTATCGTACCGCCTCTGAGGCCGCCGCGTCTCTCGTGTGGGCTCTTAAAAACGAGTCAGATTCAAGCACTTCTACTGCATTAGAGTTGTTAGTTTCAGATCTAACAGATGGGGCATTAGATGGCCTTGCCGAGGGTCTTGATACCGATGTCACGCAGGTAGTACAAGATAATTATGACTTTATATCAAGATTGAACATTGGTGAGTTAGATGTGCCTCACACCTCTGATCCCGAGTCTTCAGACGCTGAAACTCCACTCAAGGTTGGTAGTTTAATCAAGCTTCTTATTCATGAAACACGTCAATATGATATTTCAAGAGAAATCTCAGCTCTGGGGGATAAACCGAAATACACAATTATCAAAGCTATCGGAGCAGATTTAGATGGCGATGGTACCCCTAATGAAGTTGACAATGATATT
The DNA here is from genome assembly GCF_052467225.1 of Microbulbifer maximicatervae (SeqCode). Lineage (NCBI taxonomy): Bacteria > Pseudomonadati > Pseudomonadota > Gammaproteobacteria > Cellvibrionales > Microbulbiferaceae > Microbulbifer > Microbulbifer maximicatervae (SeqCode). The sequence goes on from NZ_CP174303.1 coordinate 2,317,889, forward strand.
GACAATGATGGCGTAGAAAATGAGAACGACGCATTCCCTTGGGATGAAACTGAGTCATCAGATTTAGATAGCGATGGAGTTGGTGATAATGCTGACCATTACGATGCTGATGCGTCGTGTTCCCTGCTAGATGAGGGAGATGGTGAGGCCTGTTTCTTTACTCTGACCGAGACGTTAGCTTTAGATGAAGCATTCTCCGATGCTAATGGTGTTGTATATCTCGGGTTTACTGAAAATGGAGTTTATGATTTCTACCAGTGGAGTTCAGAGACCCAAAATTTCATTGGAAAACTTGATTTAGTTGTTGAAGGTAAGAGTCCCCAGGTTGCTCGTTATCATGATGTGCATAAAAGGGTATATCTAGCTTATAGCGATGGCTGGATCCGATATTTTTCAATTGATACACCTGAAGAATTAGTTAATCTTATTGAAATGCCTGTTGCTTCAACCGGTCTTGCAGATGCGGGCAACTATCTATTGGTTCAAGATGATCAGGGGGCCTGGAGCTCACATCATGTCGTGTCTAAGGATGGGAATTTATCAGATAGCAAAGATTGGAACCGGTATTCTCATTACTACGCTTGGAACGACGTAAATAGCCGGCTATATCATTTTAGAGATGGCATTTCCCCTAATGATATACACTTTGAAGAAATCTCTCAGTCGAGCGGTTCTATAGGTGCTCAGGGGGAATCCCCCTATCATGGTGATTATATTATCAGAGGCCCGATTCTGATCGTAAACGGTGGCAGCGGAGTACTCCTTGGTACTGGCGACTATTATGAAGCGGGTGACTTGAGTTTTATTGATTCTCCAGTAACTAGTTTCGATTATGGGTTTTCTAGTAGCAATGCGGTTGTGACCCTCTCGGCTTCTACTGCTAACAGAAGCGCTCTAGTTGCTTATGATAGTGAATTTGAGGCGATTTTTACTGCCACTTATCCGGGAATTGCTGAGGGCTTAGTGCGCTTAAATGAAGCGGCCTTAGTTATTACTTATTCGGAAAATCTTGGTCGAGAGTATCAGTTAGTTGAGATTTCGGATGATATTGATGGCGATGGAGTTCCGAATAGGCAGGATGCATTTCCAAATGATAGGGCCGCATCAGTCGATTCTGACTTCGATGGCGCGCCCGATTCATGGAATGATGAGTATGATCCATCTCTGGGAGATTCTGACTTAAGTCTTGATCAGTTTCCTTCGGATTCTGCTTGCTACATTGCAGATCATGGCGTAAATGGCGTTTGTGATATTCAGGGGCAAGTGCAGGTTAATAATGTAGATGACATTGCCCGCAGAGGAAATGTGCTTTATTTGCTGGATGACAATTCTAACTCTATCTGGAGGTGGGATACGGAAGCCGGTGAATATCTAAACCCTTTACTTTTGAATCGTTTTGAGGATAACGGCAAAGCGATGTCCATAACTGTCGCCAATTCATTCTCGGTATTGATTGGTTTTGAGAACGGTAAGCTGCTCGAATTCAGTGAGAGTTTACCTATAACAAGTCAGGACGTGGCCTCATTTGACGGAAGTGTGGAGGGGCTTATAAGTACTGGTAATTCCTATGTGGCAGTTGCCGGAGCTAGTCCAGATAGCACCTATTTAGAATATCATTTACTCAATGAGAACTATTTGATTAAGGATAGGTTTAATTGGGTAAGTAAACCAAACAAGCTATTTTACGAGGAGGAATCTGGCCAATTTTATTATTCCTCTCATAGTAGTTTATATAGCTTTGTTATTAATAGTAATGAAATGGAGTTTTCCGATTATCAATATTCATACTTCGGTGAGTCGTTAGGTTCTTGGCTGTCGCAGTCACCTGATGGTCAATTGTTCGTGACAGGTGAGGGGGGGGTTATCCAGGGGTACCCAACCGACCCCCTTATTAGTCCACTTAATTTGAGTTCTTTAGCTGAGGATATGAATGCGGAGATAGAGCTACTTGATCTCACATGGAGTCAGAGTGTTGCTGTTGGTTTGGTTAAGGTAGATCGGGAATATTTTCTAGCAGTTTTCAATCATGATCTTAGAGAGATTCTGTTTAAGCAGTATGTCGATGTCGATACATATATAGATCTTATTGCTGATGAAAACGGCGTAATACTGATTGATCAGTCAATAGACAATGAGTTGAGTATAGTAAATTATCGATATGAATCTGATACCGATGAGGACGGCTTGCCCATGTGGTGGGAGTTGGCTCATGGTTTGGATGATACTGATAGGCTAGATGCTTTGAATGATTCGGATGCAGATGGTCTAAACAACCTTGAGGAGTTTGTAGCCGGTAGTTCGCCTTTGGTAGTAGATACGGATCAGGATGGACTGTCAGACTTTGACGAGGTTATAACTTATTTTTCCAATCCCTCTAACAGTGATACAGATGAAGATGGTATGCCCGATGGCTGGGAAGTGCTATTTGGGCTGGATCCGTTAGATAACTCTGATGCCGATAGTGATTTAGATAATGATTCTTTTTCTAATCTAATTGAATACCTTTTGGGCTCTGACCCAACTGAGGAGTCATCTTTACCTTCACCAATAGATGAATTCTATTTCTCTTTTGAAGATCAGGAGTTACCGGAGGGCTGGGTCACACAAGGGAGCCCTCAATTTGTTACCCAATCAGCTAGTGATGGGATTGTTAGCTTATTTACCGAGGGTAGTTGGAATATTTCTACAACCAATTACTTTTTCCCTGTAGAATTTTCTCTACAAGCACGGTCTACCTGCTATTCCATCTATGATGCCGAATTGGTTGTTGAGCTAAATGGTGAGAAATTATTAGGTGTACATGTCTCTCAAACATCCTGGGAAAAATTATCTATTCCCATTGCTGAGGGTTATCATACATTAGAGGTAAGGGTTGATTCCTCAGCTAGCGATTGTGGTATTTTGATTGATGAGCTGAAGGGGAGGGCTCTTCCTACCATTTTTGAAATGGGTGCCTCCGGAATTTCTATTTTTGAAAATAAGCTTTACGTCCTTGATGTTGATGGTCGTGAAATAAAAAGTTTTGATATTCCTAATCCAAATGAAAATGATTACACCTATGCACGAGATGCAGTGATTTTAGATGATGGAAGAGTGGCGATTTTCAATGGGACATTTGAGCCTTATTTAAGTGTGTATTCACCAGGGTCAAATCTATGGGAGCACTATCCAGCGCCTGGTTGGAGTACTGTTAATAATTTGAGTTATGGCGGCATAGATGCTATTGGTGAACAAGTTTTCGTTACCAATCAGTCAACCAGCGGCAGTCCTAGTCAGGGATATGTGAAGTTTGATTTAGCAAGTGGTTCTGTGAATTATTTTGATGCAGATTCATTTATAGATTTAACAGTTGGCGAAGATGGCTATCTCTACGCATTAAGTGGCAACCAGGTTTCTCAATTCAGTCCGGAGTCAGGGATTCTGCTCTCCAATGTATCCATTGAAAATTCCCGGGCAATTGCGGTAGATGAGGCTGGTAATATTTTTTCAGCTACTTGGGACGGTGAGATACATCAGTTTACGGCTGGTGGAGTTCTGCAAGAAACGTTATTCGTTGGCCACAGCTTTAGTGATATTAATATCCGTAGAAATGGAGAGTTAGTCGCTGCTACGGCATATGACGGGCTATATCGTGTCACGGCGGACTTAAGTAGCTTTTTCAAGTTAGATGCGCGAGGTAAATTTGTAGATCTCACGCCAGACTGGGATTCTGATAGCGATGGACTCCCTGATTGGTGGGAGTACGGCTTTGGGTTAGATCCGAAGAATGTTGGTGATGCGGGCTCCGATTTAGATGGAGATGGCTTATCCGCTTTACTGGAGTACACCTTTGGTACTCATGCGAACAATGCTGATACTGATAATGATGGCGTTAACGATGGTGATGAGCTGTTGATTTATGGCTCTAATCCTTTTGTTAACGATACAGATGCTGATGGCCTGTCCGATGGGGTAGAGGCGGAATTAGGTACCAGTTTATTGGCGCAAGATAGTGATAGTGATGGTCTAACTGATTTTACAGAGGTAAAGGAACTGGGCTCAAACCCCTTACTTGAAGACTCGGATAATGATGGCATGGAGGATATGTATGAGTTCGAGTATGGTTTGAATTTGTTGGTAGACGATAGCGCGGGTGATATCGATGCTGATGGCCTAACCAATCTACAAGAATATGTTTTGGGGTCTTCCCCGATCAATATAGATACAGATGGTGATTTCCTTTCGGATTTTGAAGAGTCGAATACCTACGGTACATCTCCGGTTTTGGCTGATACTGATGGCGATCGTATGCGGGATGGATGGGAAGTGCTTTATTCGCTAGACCCGATCGACGCTGACGATGCAGCAAATGATGAAGATTTTGACTCTTTTACAAATATTGAAGAGTTCTTCTCAGACACCTCACCTGTTGATAGCAATAGTTACCCTCTACCTGTGGTATGGACGACATATCAAGGGGGGGCAACGCATACTGGTTATACACCGATACAGCTAGATATAGACAATTTCTCTCACCAGTGGTCCGTTACACTACCTAATATGGCAAAGTTACACCCGGTAGTGGTGGCTGATGGCAAGGTCTTCGCATCTAATGATTCCTATTTTGCTGAGCAGAGAATTGTTGCTCTGGATGCAAGCACGGGAGATTTGGCATGGGAGCGCGTTTATGATGGTATACATTCTATAAATCCCCCAGCTTATGATCGTGGAAAAGTCATTTTTCAAACTGGTGGTCATGGGGATTCCTTTATACGAGGGCTTGACAAAGATGATGGCTCACTATTGTTTGCTACCGAGTATCGAAATCAATGGTCAACCTATATGTCTCCAACTGTATATGATGGGGGAATTTATACTGCGGGCGGATACTATGGAGGACTTTATTCATTTAATTTAAGTGATGGATCACAGTCTTGGTTCGCATCAACAGCTCAGTATGAAGAGTTTACCCCAGCTGTAGATGAAGATTATGTATATGCATTTATTACTGATTTACAGGTCTTTTATCGTGATTCTGGTGAATTAGCCTATAACATTGAATATCCTAATTTTGACTGGAGAGGATACAGTGTAAATTTGGCTACAGTTTTGACTAGATATAATCATATCGTGGCAATTCAATCGGGCTCTTTAGTTGTATTTGACCTCGATGAACGTAATATTTTGTGGGAAAAAACTTCAGTTGGGTTTTCAGGTCAGCCAGCATCTTCTGGTGGAATTATTTACGCCTTGCAGTCTGGTATTCTGAAAGCTATTGATGAAGAAGATGGTAGCGAAGTGTGGGCCTGGGAGGCGTCAGAGACGTTAACTTCAAATATTGTGGTAACCCGAACGCATATTTTTGTAGGAGATTCATCGCATACTTATGCCATAAATATAGGCACTCAAGAGTTAGATTGGAGTTTTGCGTCTTCTGGGCACTTAAGTCTTGGTGATGACGGAACCTTGTATATCGCTGGCTCTGAGTTGACTGCTATTTCCCTACAGTAGCTGAGCTTTAAACTTTTTTGGGTTTGATTATCTGAGATGGCTGTTGGTATGGTGGATTAATCTACCATGCCAACAGTATTTATTAGTTTGATGGAAACTGAGATTTTAAAGGTTGGCTATATCAAGTTTGTCACCTCGAGCAAACTCTTGATTGAGTAGCCATATAGGTGGTGGTGTGGAATAAGAGCTTGCTTTTCTAGCATTTGTTATATTTGTCATAGTTTTAACATTAATTCAGTCAATGAGGCGCCTAAAATTTATTGTTGGTAGGCTCAGTAAAATTTCTTCAATCTTATTAATTGCCCTTTTAAAGATACATATTTAAGTATCTTTGGTCTGTTAGGAGAAGTTTTCTGCTGGTTTTTTCATCGTGTGCCCCACCTTATATCCATGCATTTGTATTTCTCAGCCTCCTTTGCGATTGCGCTCAATAGTACTTGAGCAATCTCTTCTTTTCGTTTCTCTTCAGAATCCCCGATATATAGCTCACTGATAATAGCCCAGGCCGCCGAGCTTTCATTTTCTGGAATAATATTAAAACTGATATACCCCTCAAGGTTATGGTCTTGTTCCACAACCAGCACTTGATGCTCTTTCCTCTGAAACAACCTATTTTGCAATTCAAGTTGGGTAATATGGAAAGAGTCCGTTGAATTATTATGCCTGGCTAAGCAGCGCATCATATTGTAGAGATAAAAACAGTCGGTGGGATGGGCGTGGCGAACAAACATATCAGTACCATTTAATCAGTATTTCTTTGAGTCGGCGTTTGATAGCTTGACACATCCTTATGCCAAGTTATGTCATCCTGCAAGAGGCTAACAATAGGAATTAAATTGACTTGGCTGTTTCTTGGGTGAGGGTAAAACCTTCATCTAGCCATCCGGTGATGCCGCCGATCATTTTCTTGACCGGCCTGTTAAGTATGGCCAGCCTGATTGCTGCTTTTTCTGTCGCATTACAGTGTGGGCCTGCACAATAGACAACAAATAAAGTATCTGAAGGGTATTCGCTCAGCCTGTCTTTATTGATACGGCTGTATGGTAAGGATTCGGCTGTTTGTATATGTCCATTTTTATAAGCCTCTTCACCTCGCACATCTAAAAGTACGAAATCCTTACGATTTTGGCTGATTGCGTGGTGTACATCCCAGCAGTCTGTTTCAAAAGATAGGAGGTTTTGGAAGTGGTTTAGCGCATCTTGGCTGTTGGCAGCGGGCACTCTACTTACGGCTGAACTCATATATTACTCCCGGTAATTTTGGTGATTCTTCAGGTTTCCAAGTGGCGATAGTGTCCCTTTTTGGTTGCTTCCGGGCGATCTACCTCTAAGCCAGATAGCATTAATTTTGCGCCAATTCTGCGTGCAAACTTGTGGGCCGGTTTTGGCTAGTGGGGTGCGGCTTTACTTATTTGAGGATGATGGTGATTTACCGATTAAATAATGCTTCAAAGGTTGAGGGTTTTATTCCCGGCATTGCTTTCAATAACTGCTCAACTGGGTATGCTGGGTTGGATTTATTCGTTAACCTAATTTAATTAACTGCTGAGGGTTAGGGGTACCTATGTCGACGTTGGCACAAAAGCCTAATAAGAGCCAGAAAGTGGCTGTTCTCGCCCACCGGCAGGTCTCACTCTTCGAACTCGGTTGCGCTACCGAACTCTTTTGCCTACCCCGCCCTGAACTTAGCGAGCTCTACACCGGTGAAATTGTGACTTTCGCTGAGGAAAACCCTCTGGCGACCGGCGGTCTGGCTCTGGCTTGTCGGCGGGTAGAGAGTTTGATGGATTATGATCTGCTGGTGATTCCCTGTTGGTCGACTAATGCACAACCACAAGATGCTTATTTGGAGCGCGTACATAGGGCGGTGGCTGAGTTTGCCGCTGACAGCCGCCAGATTCTTACTTTTTGCTCCGGTGCTTTTCTGCCTGCGGAGTTGGGACTATTTGATGGTCGGCAGGCGACCACCCATTGGTTGTTTGCAGAGCGTTTTCGTGAGCGCTTCCCTGCGGTGGAGTATGTGGGAGATGTTCTCTACGTGTGGGAGGACGCACTGGCTTGCGCTGCGGGCAGTAGTGCGGCCATCGATCTGGGGATTGAGTTTTTGCGGCGCAACCATGGTTATGAATTGGCCAATTCGGTGGCTCGTCGGTTGGTGATGGCACCCCATAGGCAGGGTGGCCAGGCCCAATATGTGGAGATGCCCGTTGCCAAACGGCCGGATCACTTTTCCGCCGCGCTGGATTGGGCGATAGGCAACTTGGATGGCGCTATCAAAATTGATGATATGGCGCAGCGCGCTCATTTATCCCGCCGTAGTTTTGACCGAAAGTTTCGCCAGTCGATGGGAATTGCTCCCAAGGAGTGGCTGATCCAGCAGCGCTTGCGGGCTGCGCAGAAGGCGCTGGAGTCCGGTAAGGAGTCTGTAGATCGGGCAGCCCAACTGGCTGGCTTTGAGAGTAGTGCGACCTTGCGTCACCATTTCCGTCGGGCGTTTGGGATTTCACCCAGTGAATATCAGCGCCAATTCCAGGGTTCCGCCAAAGTGGCGGTTGAGGCTTAACGTTGGCCGCGTGTTGGTACGGCTATGGGGAGTCGGTACCTTTGGTTGATACACCCCCGGGCACTAAAGGGGTATGATTCGGTCTCTATTGCCTGATGACAGTACAGACTACGAAGGAATTATGACGAAACAGCGCGTATTAACCGGTATTACAACAACCGGTACTCCACACCTGGGGAACTATGTGGGTGCAATCCGTCCGGCGATCGCCGCGAGTCAGGATGAAAACAACCAATCGTTCTACTTTCTGGCCGATTACCATGCACTGATTAAGTGCCAGGACCCGGCCCAGGTCCATCAGTCCACCCTGGAGATCGCTGCAACCTGGCTGGCCTTGGGCCTGAATACCGACAATGTGGTGTTCTACCGTCAGTCCGACGTCCATGAAATTCCTGAACTAACCTGGCTGCTCACCTGCATGACAGGCAAGGGCCTGATGAACCGTGCCCACGCTTATAAAGCGGCGGTAGATGCCAACCGCGCCGATGGCGAAGATTCCGATTTTGGCGTCACCATGGGGCTGTATAGCTACCCGATCCTGATGGCCGCCGACATTCTGATGTTCAACGCCAATAAGGTGCCGGTGGGTAAAGACCAGGTACAGCATATCGAAATGGCTCGGGATATTGCCCAGCGCTTCAACCACCACTACGGTGAGCACTTCGCTTTACCAGAAGCGGTAGTTGACGACCACGTAGCTGTGTTGCAAGGCCTGGATGGTCGCAAAATGAGTAAGAGTTACGGCAACACTATTCCGCTGTTCCTTCCTGAGAAGAAGCTGAAAAAGCACATTAATAAGATCAAAACCAACCTGCTGGAGCCGGGTGAGCCAAAAGATCCGGATACTTCCACTGTATTCCAGGTTTGGCAGGCATTTGCCAGCGAAGAACAGACAGCTGAAATGCGTAAAGCTTTTGAAGAGGGCATTGCCTGGGGTGAGGCCAAGAAGCAGTTGTTTGAGCTGGTGAACGGCCAGATCGGTGAGGCTCGCGAGCGCTACAATGAGCTGCTGGCTAACCCAGACCAAATTGAAACGGAGCTGGAGAAGGGGGCTATTAAGGCTCGCGCTTACTCTGCTCCGTTTATCGAGAAGTTGCGTCACGCGGTTGGTATCCGCAAGATAGGTTAGAGCTTTTCCTGAAAAAGCAGGAGGCCATGGAGTATCGGCCTCCTTTTTAATAAAAAATAATAAATGTACAGGGTACAAACATGGAAAACGTTCAGGCAAATCCTGATGCCGGCAATAGTGCCGATAATAAAAATGGCTGGATTAATCGAGCGCTCAATTTTATTGAGGTTGTCGGTAATAAATTACCCGATCCCGCTGTTCTGTTTTTGATCTTGATGGTGGGGATCTGGGTGCTCTCCTGGCTTCTCTCCGGTGTTAACTTCGAAGCCTTACACCCCGCTACCGGCGAGGCGATACAGGTAACCAACCTGCTTTCCAGTAGTGAAATGGCTCGCTTCCTATCTGGTATGGTAACTACGTTTACTAGTTTTGCGCCCCTGGGGGTGGTGTTGGTAGCCATGCTGGGGGTCGGTGTGGCTGAGCAGAGTGGCTTTATCAATGCGGTATTGAAAAAGCTGCTGGCGGTAACGCCGCAGATGCTGTTGACACCTATGTTGATTTTGGTAGCCATCGTCAGTCACACCGCTGTAGACGCGGGGTATGTGTTAGTAATTCCACTCGGAGGTGTGATTTTCTACGCGGCGGGGCGCCATCCTTTGGCAGGTATCGCGGCAGCATTTGCCGGTGTCTCTGGTGGCTTCTCTGCCAATTTTGTTCCCTCGGCTATCGATCCTCTATTGCAAGGCTTTACCCAGACGGCTGCTCAGATTGCCGATCCGGATATGCAGGTTAACCCCCTCAACAACTGGTTCTTTACTTCAGCTTCTTGCTTATTGGTGACACTGCTGGGCTGGTGGCTGACTGATAAAGTGATCGAGCCACGCTTGAAGAGCGTGAAGGTTGATGGCGATGAAGCGGATATGCCAGTAATGCAGGAGCTGGGCGCCCGCGAGAAAAAAGCCATGTACCTGGCGGTAACTGTGATGGTGGCGGGTATCGTGGGGCTTGTGGCCTGGATGCTGCCGGAAACCTCAGCTTTGCGCGATGCAGAAGGGCAATTAGCCTCCTTCACAGCGCCGATTATGAAGTCGATTGTGCCGCTGATCTTCCTGCTGTTTGTGATTCCCGGTGTGGTGTTTGGCTATGCGGCCGGTACCTTCCGTCAGAGTAAGGATGTTATTGATGCGATGTCCAAAACCATGGGCTCCATGGCTTATTACATCGTGATGGCTTTTTTCTGTGCGTTGTTTATCTCTGAGTTTGCCCGCTCCGGCTTGGGCACGCTGCTTTCGGTAGAGGGAGGGAGCTTGCTCGCGGCGATGGAGCTGCCGGGCCCGATTACCCTGATGGGCATTATTGTACTGGTAGCCTTTATCAACTTATTTGTGGGATCTGCCTCTGCCAAGTGGGCGCTGCTGTCCCCCATCTTTGTGCCTATGTTGATGCAGATCGGTTTCTCCCCTGATCTCACCCAGGCAGCTTACCGGGTAGGTGATTCCTCCACGAATATTATTACCCCGCTGATGCCTTACTTCCCCTTGGTGGTTGTGTACTGCCAGCGCTATGTGAAGGGAACGGGTATTGGGACACTTGTATCCATCATGTTGCCGTACTCCATTGTGTTCCTGATTTGCTGGTCGCTGTTCCTGGTGGCTTACTGGACACTGGGGATGCCTTTGGGAGTGCAGGCTAGTTATACCTACCCCTAGGAAGTAGGGGATCTTTGTCTGGAACTCCCTAAATCAAGTCCCGATATATACAATCTCAATCTGAGTGGTTGCTGCTGAGCAGCCACTTAGTCTTTTTCCTGCCTTAGAATCTGCTTTTACTCATTCCATCAAGTCATTCTGATGGTACGAAAGTGCAGCTTGGAGGCTGCAATGCTGTCCTTTAATGCCGTATTTCTTGTCCCTAATCATGTCATCGCTCTTTTTAGCAAAAAAATGTTCCAATAATGTTGTAGATGATAACGATTCCTATTAGGATTCGCGCCCAGTTACCTGGGTCACAGTTTGACTGTGACCCATCCAAATTCAGTTGGCGTTGAGGGATCTCCATGAGTACCGCTCGAATTAAAAGTATGCAAAAAGCTTCTCCTGTAATTTCTGGAATCAGCCGCTCTTTATTGGCGCTGGCTATTGCTGCGGGCGGTTCTTCTGTGGCGTTCGCTGCGGATAACACAGGTGAGCGTATTGAAGAGGTTAATGTCGTTGGTGAGTTGAACCTCTCCCGCCAGACCTCCATTGGTAAGCTGGATATCCCAGTTGATGAGACCCCATTCTCGATTTCCTTGCGCGACAAAGACTTTCTTGATTCGATTGGCGCCAAGTCTGTACAAGATGCTTTGCAGTATGTCGCTGGCGTTAATGGCGGGACTTATGGTGTGGATGCGCGCGGTGACTGGTCGACAGTACGTGGCGTAGATCCAGTAATGTTTATCGATGGCTTGCAGTCTATCTTTGGTAGCTACACCAGCTCACGCGCCAATGCATATGCTTTCGAACGCGTTGAAATCCTGAAAGGCCCATCTTCTGTTCTTTATGGGCAGGGTTCTACCGGTGGTATTGTCAACTTGGTCTCTAAGCGCCCTAAGAGTGAGTTTGGCGGCGAAGTTATGGTCCAGGCTGGCGACTATGATCGTATGGTTGTAGCTGGCGATGTGACCGGAGCAATAGATAGTTCCGACCAATGGTTATACCGAGTAGTTGGTTATGATAGAGATGCAGATGCTCAAGTTGATCACGTGGATGATAACAGCACTCTGTTTATGCCTTCAGTTTCCTGGCGTCCAAGTGCGAATACTGAAATTACCTTCCTGACCACGTATCAAAAGGATGAGTCTGGTACCACTACCGCGTTTCTACCTTGGGGCGGAACCCGGATTGATAATGTAAATGGTGATATCCCTACCGATACCTTCTTGAGTGAGCCGGGCTGGGATAAATATGATACCGAGCAAACTTCTTATAGTGTTTGGGTTGATCACCGCTTCAGTGATAGCTGGGCATTAAATGCCGGATTGCGCTACTCCGAAGGGGATGTTGATTACAACTCCATGTGGGCCACATTTGATGGCACACGCAGCAATCCAGATATCAGTGAAGTGGTACGCACGATCTATATGAGTGATGCCTCTAGTGATTTACTCATCTTTGATCTGCGTATGTCTGGTGAATTCACTACAGGTTTATTCGAGCACCAGGTTTCATTTGGTTTAGACAGTCAGGATGCGACAACCACAAAAGATAATCTGTATTTGTATGGTTTCGGTGGAACGATTGACATCTTTGATCCTGTTTACGGATATGTGCCTACCGGTCTGAGCAGTCTGAATGACTTGGAGAGCTTGACTGATTACTGGTATGGCTCTGAAACAGATACTGAGCAGTTAGGTTTCTACTTCCAGGATCAAATATCTTTCCAGAACTGGATTATAACCACTGGAATTCGTCGCGATAATGCAAAGTCTGAAGCTGGTGACACTTCATTTGATGATGATGCTACAACTATGCGTTTCGGTGTAATGTATGCCTTCGATAGCGGTGTTACACCCTACATCAGTTACTCTGAATCTTTCGAGCCAGTGAATGATTCCGATGAAAACGGAACTCCTTACAAGCCGGTTGAGGGTGAGCAGATTGAGGCTGGTATTAAATACCAGCCCGAAGGGACGAACCTACTGGTTACAGCCTCTGCTTTTGAAATCAAGCAGAAGAACTTGTTAGTAGACTCCGATACTGTGGGGTACCAGACTCAGGTTGGTGAGGCTAAGCTGGATGGCTTTGAACTGGAAGCCGCAGGTAAACTTGGTGATTTAAGCTTGGTTGCCAACTACAGCAGCCTCAATATCGATGAGGATATCGAAGCTGTCCCTGAAGAACAGTTTTCTGTTTGGGGTAATTATGACTTTAGCAGTCTACTACCCGGCTTGAATGCTGGTATTGGTGTTCGATATGTTGGTGAGAGTTCAACAGGTATCAATGATTCAACCGGAACCTTCCCATCCTATAACCCGTCATACACTTTATATGATGCAGCTATCGGATATACCCTGGAAAGCTGGAAGTTCCAGTTAAATGCAAAGAACCTAACTGACGAGGTTCACACTACTGCATGCCTGAGTCGTGGTGACTGCTTCTACGGTGAGCGTCGCTATGTAACTGCAGAAGCACGCTACATTTTTTAAGTTAGTGTAGACTGGGAGCCTGTCCGCAGGGGGAGTCTGTGGGCGGGCTCCCTTTTTTACGTTTAAGCAACCAGACGAGAGGCGAGTCTCTCGCAGTTATGGTTATGCCAATGTCTTTTTATATGATTGCAGGAGCTTCCAGCGCCTTTGCTTTGGCCGGGATTTTGCTCCTTTATTCCGCCTGGTCCCGCAGAGGGGCAGAGCCCGTGCGCCGCTGGAGTGGTTGGGGAGCCATGGTGTTGTCGGCTTTTGGGTGGAGCTCAATTGTTGGGGTGGAATATGGAATCAGTATTGCCACTTTAATAGTGATGCTCGGAGCCTTTGCTTTATTGGCTCTTAAGGGAGACTGGCCCAGTGGCCCCAGGCCCGTTGAAAAACAGCGCTCGGGAACACCCGAATCTCAAGCCCTGCTTCCATTGTGGTTGCGGGGCTTCTTGCGTTTTATGGCTGCCTTTCTTTTGCCCGCGGCCAGTGGTTTGATCGCCGGTCTGCTTTTCTTTGGTTTTACCGGATTTTCTGAAACTGTCCGCTTGGTCGGCGGAGCCTTCCTGTCGGTGATAATCTGGACCCTGGCGATGGTTTGGTGCTGTGCCGATAAAAAGCTTCTGCGCCCTTCGGCTGCCATGTTGGTTTTCTCGGTGGTCAGCGGCTTGTTGCTGACCTTTGCGCTTCCCGCTTCGGCAGCATAGATCAACGGACTTGAGTAGGAATTTAACGTGAAATTTTCCTTTAAACCGACCCCTGGCTTTGTCCGTGATATAACCGATGGACACTCAGTTCTCGGCCTGGCGGTATCCACTCTTTTATATATTGTTTGCGTCAGCGGAACACTGGCGGTTTTTTACAATGAGTTCGAACGCTGGGAGCAGGCCTCCGAGTTGGAGAACCTCAATGTTGAAGCCTCTGTGTATCGGACGGCTACAGAAAATGCTATTGCGTTAGCTAAGCAGGAAAAAGAGGATCTCGATTCAATTACCTTCACCATCCCTAATCAGGATAAGCCCAGATTGATGGTTGAAGTCGGCGATATGGAGCGATATGTCGCTGAAGATGGTTCCCTTTTGGGCAAGGTGGAGCATGAGTGGACCCACTTCCTGGCCTACCTGCACTACGCGCTCAACCTTCCTGTTGGTTATGGGGTCATCCTGGTTGGTTTGATCGGGATGGTGATGTCCGCTCTGATCGTCTCCGGTTTGCTGGCCCATCCCAAAATTATTAAAGACGCTTTCTCTTTCCGTCTTTCTGGCTCTAAGCGTCTTCAGCAAGTGGATTTGCACAATCGCCTGGGGGTTTGGGCCTCTCCCTTTCATCTTGCCATAGCCATTACCGGGGCTTTTATCGGGTTGTCCCAGGTAGCCGCTTTTGCAATTGCCGGCGTATTCTTTGAGGGTGATACGGAAAAGGTAGAGCACATGCTTTACGCGGATCATCCGGTGATGGAGGAAAACGCCCCTGAAGTTGATTATCCGGATTATGCTGCAATTCTGGCAACAATGGATCGTATCGCACCGGAAGAAGAGCGCACTCGTTTAGAAGTGGCATTCCCTGGACGTGAAGGCCAGGTTGTTGAGGTGTGGACCCGGGTTCCAGAGCGATTGGTCTGGGGTGAGCGTTACCACTTTAATCCCGATGGCAGCCTGATTGAAAAAGAAGGTTGGTCTGAGGGAGACGCGGCTAAGCAGGTTTACCTTTCTACGTACCGTTTACACTTTGGCCACTTTTCCGGTTTCCCTGTGAAAATTGCTTACTTCCTGCTGGGGGTGGGGATGTGTTTGCTGGTGGTATCCGGCATCAATATCTGGTTTGTTCGCAAGCGTCAGCGCGGCAATCCCGCCGTACGTTTGGAGCGAGTCTGGATGGCTCAGGTATGGGGTGTACCATTTGCGATTGCTCTGAGTGCGGTGACTTATCTGGCGTTTAAGCTAAATGCTGCGCAGGTGTTCTGGCTGGTGACCTTGGCGTTAAGCGTTGCGGCTGCCTTCATGGGGACAGTGGCCAAGTGGTCTATGTCTCTGCGTATTGCAACAATTATCGCCTGCGTCGGTGCAGTTGTAGTGCACGTTGCTCAGTTTGGTGAGGATTCCTTTGTGAGAGCATCACTGGTCGTTAATGTTGTGTGGTTGCTAATTGCTGCTGGAATCGCGGCCTCTTGCCTTTATAGCAGGGTGCGCCAGCCGGATAGTGAGCCTGTACCTGCCGGTGCCAATCCACTGGGTAGCAACTAGATTTTTTTGGGGGGCTCGCAGTGCCTCTGCAGGGCCCCCAAAACTTCCATCGGACCTATAAGATCCCTTTTAATTAATTGGCAGGGCGTAACATCTCGATATGCGGGATGCCGTCTTCCTGATATGGCTCAGACACCTGCTCAAAGCCAAACTCCCCGTAAAATCTATCCAAATGTTGTTGAGCTGAAATGCGAATACCAGTGTTGGGGTATTCTTCGCATGTGTGCATTACGGCTCGGCGAATCAGCTCCTTGCCCAGGCCTGTTCCGCGACTGGCTTCTGCGGTTAATACTCTTCCTATCGAAGGTTCCCGGTATTTAAGGCCAGGGAAAACAACTCGCAGGTAAGCCATTACCTGCGGATTGCTTTCGTCTCCCTCCCAGCAGATCAGGTGCCAGGAGTGTTGGTCTTTGCCATCGGCATCCTGATAGGGGCAGTCTTGTTCTACCGTAAAAACTTCCTGCCTTACTCGCAAAACTTCGTAAAGTTGACTGAGCGTAAGCTCTTTAAAGCTGCACCATTGCCACTGCATAAAGGTGAATTCCAAATTATTGTCACTAATTTTGTATTGTGATTGGAGTTAAAAGGTATAGATTATTTATAAGATCGATTAATTTTAATTGGATACCTGATTGCCGGCTCTATGAAAGAATCCATGCTTGAGGTAATGGATAACTTGCGAGATAACTTTTTTATCTTTCATCATAAACACATGGGTCACTGGCATTTGCAGATGATCATTCATGCCATCCAGTTTTGTGCTGGATACGGAGACTTTACCATCATCGGTTTCTGGGATAAGGCGGGATAGAATCAGGTTGATGCTGCGAGTACCGGCAATAATACCTACATCAAAATCTGCACTACCGAGCTTGTTGGGGACGCTCATCTCGCCGGTACCTAGCTGTAGCCCAGCATCCCCAAACATAAACTTGAAACCGGGGAATGTTCCCAGTTTATCAACTACTTCACTGCCTTTATTGGGTGGGCCCAACATGACAACGCGATTCAGGTTTTTGATTTCAGCTGAATGTAGATATTGCCTTACCAGAATACCGCCCATGGAGTGAGTGACAAAATTGATTTCTTGCGCGTTACCGCACTCCTCGACAGCAGGCGCTATGGCCATGCTGGCCAAGGTTTCAATGGAGTGCTTGGTCGAAGGGTAATCAATATTGACTGTTTGGAAACCTTCGGCATCTATGGCCTTTGCCAGTTTCTCCATTGAGCTATCTGATTTGGCTAATCCATGCAATAAAATCACACAGGCGGAGTGAGCACTTGCTGATAGCAGCGTAAATGCGGCGGCAATTATAAAAGCGAATTTTTTCATCGGTTTGAACTTCCTGTCGACTTCTTGTGCCTATTCGTGTGGCGTTGTTGTCGGAGCAATTAATTTGGATTGGGTTGAAGTTGGCAGTGTTGGCGGAGAATGTCCGCTGCCCGCTCCGGCTTATCGGGGGTGATCACGATAGTTTGTGTAGCCAGGCGCAGTACGACAGATTTTTGCTGGTCGGTAGCAAATGCACGATAGCGCCCCAACTTTTGGTTTTGAAACAGGCCTATATAGCCAAATAAGCCGGAATTGCCAAAGATGCGGACTGATCCTTGCATGGCGGTTGAGTCGGGGAATGCTTCAGATAGCCCCTCCAAGGAGATGGTGGTTTTCCAACCCGGGCGCAATATCAAGAGGTTGCCATTTTTGATGGCGTAACCACGGATGGCAAAGAAGGCGCTGAGAGCCAGTATTGCAGGCGGAAGTGCTATGGCAATGCTATAGAGGGTAGATGGAGCAGCTGGTGCTCTCGATGCCAGAAAGAGCGGCAGTCCCAGTAGGAGTAATGTGCATATGGCACTGATAATTTGGAGCTGGCGGCTCCACGGCGCTTTAAACGCGATTGTTGGCATACTTGGTTTAACTCAACGGATTACCTGAATGCCTCAATCATAGTGCTATTGGAATCTGCTTGGCAAAGGTAGAGATGGTTTGGTTTTAACGGTTGCTCGCTATGGAAGACTGTATTTTGATTAACGAGAATTCCCAGTCAGCCCTTGTGGTCGAAGGGGGCGCTATGCGGGGGATTTTCGCTGCAGGCGTATTGGATGCATTTTTGGAGGCGGGCTATCGGCCATTTGATTTTGCGATCGGTGTATCCGCAGGCTCCACCAACTTGATTGGTTATCTGGCGGGAAATCATGGGCGAAGTCGGCAAATACTAATGGACCATGCCCGGCGGGCAGACTTCATCGACTGGCGCCGCTATCTCCGAGGCGGTCATTTTTGTGATATTGGCTGGTTGTGGCATGCGTCATATCAGGATATTCCGCTCAGTGTTGATAGTTATGTTGAGAATGGAATACCGCTTTATGCCGTGACTACCAGTATCAACACGGGGGAGGCTAGATACCTGAAAGTAACTCCAGAAAATATGCACGAGGTTTTCCCGGCCTCTTGTGCCATTCCGGTTGCTTACCGGGGGTTTCCTGAAGTGGATGGGGAGCCTATGACCGATGGCGGTCTGGCTGATTCGATACCGATTATTCAGGCCTATCAGCAGGGGGCTAGGAATATAACCGTTATTCTTTCGCGCCCTCTGGGGTATCGGAAAATTAAGGGGCCTGCTCCAAAATTTATCAAACAGTTTTTCCGTGATCATGCCCGGCTATTTGAGGCCGTGCTGGAGAGGGGGGAGAAATATAATCGGGCTCTGGAGTTTATCGAGGTGCCTCCAGAGGGATGCCAGGTTTCGGTTATTGCGCCTCCAGACAATTTCCCGGTTAAGCGTTTTACTCAAGAAGCAGAGTTGCTTGAGGAAGGTTATGAGAGCGGCAGGACCCGGGGTTGGGAATTTCTTCGTGAGCTTCCCGGTCAGCGGGACTCTTTGCCGTCAATTGAATAGTGGTGCCGGTAAAGTGGGTTGATTGAGCTTAATCAGAATGTGAATGGTGAGGTAATCGACTGGTGGAAATACGTTTGCTCGGAGTGACAGATGCGCCCGCCATATCTGCTTTTTATCTATCTAATGAAGAGCACCTGAAGCGCTGGGAGCCCATTCGCGAGCCCGGTTTTCACAGTTCCGGGTCCTGGATTCGACGCATAAGCTCTGGAGGAATTTTAAAGTTTGCTGCATTAGAGTCCGGGTGTGATCAGTTACTGGGTGTTTGCTCCTTGACGAATATCATCCGAGGCCCATTTCAGGCCTGTAATATGGGATATGCAGTTGACCAGTCCCACGAGGGGCGGGGCTTAATGGGGAGCTTGTGTCGACATGTCGTTGATTATGCTTTTGACACCCTAAATTTGAATAGGGTGATGGCTAACTACATGCCTGGTAACGATAGGTCGGCAGCTCTGCTGGAGGCATTGGGCTTCGTTGTCGAGGGTAGGGCGGCAAAATACCTGAAGATCAATGGATGTTGGGAGGATCATATCCTCACGGCGAAGCTAAACCCCAGATCCTTGGATATTTAATGATGTTCGTTGAATGAGGCGCCAAATGGCATTTACTTCACTGTGTGTCTATAGGAGTCTTGGGTAGGACTGAGATATTGTTGCTAACCTATTGCGATTTCATGGACGACTTCGAATAACAGTTTTGCGGAAGGAGAAAGGGATGAATGGGAAGTGCCTATGCGGTGGGGTTGAGTTCCAACTGGAAGAGCCAATTCCAAACCTTTACCAATGCCATTGCTCGCTCTGCCGCAAATTGAGTGGTTCCGCCTCGGATACTGCCATGTTTATTAGCCGGGATCAGTTTCGCTGGGTGCGGGGCTTAGACAGAATCTCTTCATTCCGGACTCCTACGGGCTATCGATCTGACTTTTGCGGTGGATGCGGAAGTACAGTTCCTCACTTAATGAGTAATACAACGCACTTCTGGGTGCCTGCTGGATTGCTGGAGGGGGATATCGATGGGAAGGTCGTGGCCCATCTTTGCACTGAATCCAAAGCATCCTGGGATGAAATTTCTGGTGAGGCGGAGTGCTTTAACGAAATGCCGGAGCTGGAGCGATTGATGCATCTATTGCATGGCGGCGAAGAAGCAGTGGATGGGGAATGGGAGGAGAGCCAGGCGGCTTCAGCTGAAGTTTAAAAAACCAAACTCTTTTCTAATTAGCGCATACAAAAAAGCCCCGCTCTTGCGAGCAGGGCTTTTTTGTATATGGCGGACCGGACGGGACTCGAACCCGCGACCTCCGGCGTGACAGGCCGGCATTCTAACCAACTGAACTACCGGTCCGCATTCCTGCTTCTCTTGGTTGCTCTTGCCGGGCAAGAGTAAGAGAAGTGGTGGGTGGTACAGGGGTCGAACCTGTGACCTACGGCTTGTAAGGCCGTCGCTCTCCCAACTGAGCTAACCACCCCGTGTCAGGAGCTGCGTATCATAATGATTTTTTTACTTAGGTCAACAACTTAGGGAAGTTTTTCTAAAAAAGTTTGCGCCTGGCTTTAAGTCTGAGAAGCGGGGATGTATTTGAAAAAATTGCTGCTCGTCTATTGGCAATATTTGGTAATAAAACAGGGTGCTACTTTCATTGCCCCGGTTTTCTATTAATTTTGTTAGTCGGTCTGCATAGTTTGTGGCGGGGAGCGGGGAGCGGGGAGCGGGGAGCGGGGAGCGGGGAGCGGGGAGCGGGGAGCGGGGAGCGGGGAGGTGGTTGTGTATTGAAAAGTGGTTTTGAGTTTTTCATATACAAAAAAGCCCCGCTCTTGCGAGCAGGGCTTTTTTGTATATGGCGGACCGGACGGGACTCGAACCCGCGACCTCCGGCGTGACAGGCCGGCATTCTAACCAACTGAACTACCGGTCCGCATTCCTGCTTCTCTTTGGTTGCTCTTGCCGGGCAAGAGTAAGAGAAGTGGTGGGTGGTACAGGGGTCGAACCTGTGACCTACGGCTTGTAAGGCCGTCGCTCTCCCAACTGAGCTAACCACCCCGTGTCAGGAGTTGCGTATCTTAATGATATTTTTTTTGCGGTCAACAATTTTGTTGGGAGATTTTTAAAAATTTTTTTAAGAATAAAAAACATCCAAAAATTGTTTAAAAATTAATTAATTAGAGGATTTTTTGAGGGTTCTTTAAGCTGTTTTTATCGATCAAAATCAGCTGCGTAGAAATTCAGAAAATAAAAATTCAGGCTAGAGAAAATTGTTGCAGAAAAATTTTGCCAGCACGGGGCTCGCACTATTTTTTTACGCTGAGATTTGGTTATTTTTTTGTGGCTCTTTCAAATTTCCAGCGTAAGCAACTGAAAATAAAATATGAGAAAAATGAAAAGATATGAGGCACAAACAAAAAAGCCCCGCTCTTGCGAGCAGGGCTTTTTTGTATATGGCGGACCGGACGGGACTCGAACCCGCGACCTCCGGCGTGACAGGCCGGCATTCTAACCAACTGAACTACCGGTCCGCATTCCTGCTTCTCTTGGTTGCTCTTGCCGGGCAAGAGTAAGAGAAGTGGTGGGTGGTACAGGGGTCGAACCTGTGACCTACGGCTTGTAAGGCCGTCGCTCTCCCAACTGAGCTAACCACCCCGTGTCAGGAGCTGCGTATCTTAATGATATTCTTCGTGGCGTCAACGCCTTTTTTGATTTTTTTTTTGTCTTTCAATGAGTTAACGCGCTTTTGTGTGAATTCGTGGGCGTGTCCGCCGGGGGGTGACACTGTTATAATCGCCCCAATTCCCGTTAGTTAGAGCGTGAGAAAAGCTGTGACACAGAAGACCTGGCTGGCCCAACTTGTACTGGTATTCGGTATTTTTTGCCTGTCCATCGCTGCACATGCGGTAGTTGAGACACAAAAATTGTCCTCTCCCGAGCTGGATGCAAGGTATCGCGTGCTTATTGAAGAGATGCGATGCCCCAAATGTCAAAACCAGAACCTGGCAGACTCCGATGCGTCTATTTCCTCGGACTTGCGCCGTGAAATTCGCCGTTTGCTGGAGGAGGGATTTACGGACCAGGAAATCGTTGACTACATGGTGGCCCGCTATGGGGATTTTGTGCTCTACCGCCCACCTGTTCAGAAAAATACTTTGATCCTGTGGTTGGCTCCGGGAGTCTTTGCCGTTTTCGGGCTTCTGGCCTTGATTGTGATCGTGATGCGCTCAAAAAGTGGTACCGGGGCTCGCCAAGATGACGGCAGAGGGGAACTCACTGATGATGAGCGGCGTCGATTAAAGCAGTTGTTGGGAGAAGGAGCTGTAGATGAAGGTGATAGCGGGAAGGAAGGTAAATGATTGATATCTGGTTTGGTGTAGCCCTACTGCTACTGTTGGTAGCTTTTGTATTTCTGATTCCTGCTTTGAGAGCTGCAGGCAGACGTCGCAGCGGTAGTAGCAAGCGAGAGGCTATGGCAGCGCTCTATCGGGAGCGCAGTAAAGAACTTCGCGCTGCGGTGCAGAGCGGTGCGATGGATGAAAAGCAGTTTGCCCAGCTGGAGGCAGATCTCGCGCGGGAACTGCTGGCGGCTCAGCAGGAAAGTCAATCTGGTGAAGCCAGGCAGGGTGGCGGCCGATTGCTAATCGGGCTGGCGGTTTTGGTGCCTGCAATTGCAGCAGCTGCCTACGGGTTTTCCGACCGACCGTCCGAAGTAGCTTTGTATCGCGATATGGTGGCGAGCCAAGGTGGGCACACCTCTTCGGAGGAAGAGGCAAAAATCACCCGTCAGTTGCAGGAGCGGGCTAAAACTCATCCAGATGATCTTAGCAGTCGCTATATATTGGCACAGCGGCTACTGGTGAGTGGCGATTTGGCTGGGGCGGTAGATTCCTATCGCTATGTTGTGGCTCGCGAGCCCCAGGCGGCCAATGTTAAAGCTGAGCTGGCGCAAGCGCTGTTTTTTGCAGGCGGTTCCAAGATTACCGATGAAATCCGCTCCTTGATTGAGCAGGTGTTACAGGTGCAGCCATCCAATGGCACTGTGCTGGGCTTGGCGGGTATTGCCGCTTTTGAAGGTGGGGACTACCGCAAGGCTCGCCAACACTGGCAGCTAGCGCTTAGCCAGCTTCCCCCAGGATCTGCAGCAGCAGAGGCGCTTCAGGCTGGCGTTGCCAGGGCCGAAAGCGCTTTGGCAGACAGCGGTGAGGCTGTAGCGGTGCGGGCAAAGGTAGAAACGAAAGAGAAAGGCCCGCAGATTCGAGTTCAGGTCAGTTTGGGGGAGGGGGTTGAAGCCCCAGAATCTACCCCGGTATTTATCTATGCACGCAGTGCTGCGAGCCCGATGCCTCTGGCTATCGTGCGCCTCACGGCTGGACAGTTACCGGCAGAGGTTGTGCTGGATGAGTCCCGAGCAATGATGCCTGGAAGTTCCATCGCCACTGTCGACTCTGTGCAGTTGGTAGCGCGACTGGCCATTAAGGGAGATGCGCGTCCGGCCCCGGGGGATTGGCAGGGAATGATTAGTGAGTTGCCTAAATCCCGCTGGAGTGAAACTCAGTCAATAGCCATCGATAGTCAGCTGTAACTGGCTGTGACTGTCGAAAATGAGGTCACAGTGTAAGCTGTGGCCTCATTTTTATTTGCGGCAGGATGGCATTCTTGCGTCTAATTGGCCTCAAGCTCACATTGCCCAGATATTGATGAGTTCTATTGGGGCAAGTTGGCATTTGGTAGCGATCGTCATGTTTGACTTGACCGCTGCTTGGTCGGATTGATAATCCCGACTGAACATTACTGTGAAGAATAGCGCTGAATGCTCTGGCGACACCAAGTAAGATTGAAGGTTTGGTGTCCCGCCCGGCAGAGAAAATATCGAGTTTATAAATACATGCGTCTGAAGTGCATCAAGCTAGCGGGCTTCAAGTCTTTTGTTGACCCTACCACTGTCTATTTTCCGACGAACCTCAACTCGGTGGTGGGTCCCAATGGCTGTGGTAAATCCAACACCATCGATGCGGTGCGCTGGGTAATGGGGGAATCCTCCGCAAAGAACCTGCGCGGCGATTCGATGACGGACGTTATCTTTAACGGCTCCAGTGGCCGCAAGCCCGTGGGGCAGGCCTCGATTGAGTTGGTATTTGATAACTCTGAGGGCAAGCTTTCTGGAGCCTATGCCTCTTTCTCGGAGATTTCCGTAAAGCGCAAGGTAACCCGGGAAGCACAGAACACCTATTACCTGAATGGTGAGAAGTGCCGCCGCCGCGATGTAACCGATCTCTTCTTGGGTACTGGTCTGGGCCCGCGCAGCTACGCCATTATTGAGCAGGGCATGATCTCCAAGTTGATCGAGGCCAAGCCCGAAGAGCTGCGCGTCTATATCGAAGAGGCCGCCGGTATCTCCAAATACAAGGAGCGCCGCCGGGACACCGAAAACCGGATGAGGCGGACTTCGGAAAACCTTGAGCGCCTCACGGATATCCGCGATGAGCTGGATCGCCAGTTGTCCCGACTGGAGCGACAGTCCGCAGCAGCGGAAAAATACAGCCGATTTAAAGAGGAAGAGCGCAGCCACAAGGCTAACTTACAGGCGCTCAAATACCGCGAACTGGATGACCAATCCAAGGCCAAGCAGCAACAAATAGGTGAGCTTGAACTCACCGTTGAAGAGCTGGTTACCCGCCAGGTCACCTGTGACACAGGCATTGAGCAAAAGCGCGTGGGGTACCACGAGCTGTCTGACAGCTTTAACGAAGTCCAAGGGCGCTTCTACGCCGTCGGTGGAGATATCGCCCGCTTGGAGCAGAGCATTGCCCACGCTCGTGAGCGCTCTACTCGCCTGCATTCCGATTTGGCGCAAACCGAACAAGAATATCGCGAGGCGGAGACCAACCTCGAAGTGGATCGCGAAAAAGCGGCCCAGTTTGAGGAGGAGCTTGAGATTATTCTGCCGGACCTGGAGATGGTCTTGGCAGCAGAAGAGGAGTCTGCTGCGGCACTGCTCGAATCTGAAGAACAGATGCGCAATTGGCAGAGCGAGTGGGACCAGTTTAACCAGGGTGCCTCTGGCTCCCGTCAGAAAGCTGAGGTGCAGCAATCCCGCATTCAGCACTTGGAAACTTCTGGCCAGCGGCTGCTGGAGCGGGTCAACAAGCTATTGGCGGAGCAGTCCGGCCTCCAGGTCTCTGACGACGATGAAGAGACGCTGCAGTTGAACGAGCAGATGGCCGAGCTGGAAATGCAGGCTGAAGAGCGCCGCGAGGAAGCGGCAGAGCGTCGCGAGTCTCTGGACAGTCTCCGTGTGCAGGAGCGGGAGCTGGCTACCGAACTCGATCAGTTACGCTTGCAGCTGCAAACCGGGCGAGGCCGTCAGGCGTCTCTGGAAGCCTTGCAGCAAGCTGCTTTAGGGCAGGGCAAGGCAGTTGAGAATTGGCTGCAGCAGCAAGCCCTGGCTGACAAGCCCCGGCTCGCCGATCAGATTAAAGCCCAGCCCGGCTGGGAAACCGCAGTTGAAACTATCCTCGGCCCCCAGTTACAAGCGGTATGTGTTGAGCAGCTTGAGTCCGTGGCTGAAGGATTGGCGGCACTGGAAAGCGGTCAAGCGGTTCTGATCGATAACAGTGCTGTAAATTGCAGTGCGAAGGGAGTACTTCCTTCGCTGCAGGATATGGTTCAGGGGCCAGCCTCTCTCTCCGGCATCTTGGCGGGAATTTATACCTCAGAGGATTTGACTGAGGCGCTGTCCAGGCGAGCGAGTTTGCAAGCTCATGAGTCTATTGTGACTCGCGATGGGCTCTGGCTCGGCCCTAACTGGTTGCGAGTGAATCGCGCCAGTGATGCAGAGGCCGGGGTCCTGGCGCGCAAGCAGGATCTTGAAACCCTGGGGCATGAGTTGGCCCTGTGTGAGGAGCAGATAGAGAGTATTGCCGAGCGACGCGAGTCCCTGCGCACGCAAACGGTCGATCTCGAGCGCTCCATCGAACAAGCTCGCAATGAGTCCGACCAGCTCGGGCGTCGCGAGGCAGAGCTGCGCAGCCAGTTGTCCGCCCGACGGGCGCGTGCGGAGCAGATGAATGAGCGCCGTATCCGAATTGAGCAGGAAATCGATGAGGTGCGTGAGCAGCAGGAGTTGGAAGGGGAGTCCCTGTCGGAAGCTCGTCTAATGCTGCAGGAAGCTGTCGAGGCGATGAGTGATGATACCGATCGTCGCGAAACGCTAATGGCACGCCGGGAGGAATTGCGCGAAGCTTTGGATGCCGTGCGCCAGCGTGCGCGGGAGGACAAGGATCGCGCCCATGAACTGGCTATGCGCGAGCAGTCAGTGCGCACCCAGATGGTGTCTCTCGAGCGCACTTTGCAGGTGATGAGCGAGCAGCTGGAAAGGTTGCGCAGTCGTCGTCAGCAATTGCAGGAGCAAATGGAGGAGACCCAGGACCCCTCCCAGGATTTTCAGGCTGAGTTGGAAGAAAAACTCGGCGAGCGTATTGAGGTGGAAACGGAACTCGCCGATGCGCGCAAAAAGCTGGAAGAGGTTGAGACCGGCCTGCGTGAGCAGGAACAGGAGCGCCACAAAGTGGAGGCGGCTCTTCAGGGGGTGCGCGCCCAGCTTGAGCAGGAGCGTCTCGCTGCGCAGACACTAGAAGTGCAGCGAAACGGATTGGTAGAGCAGCTGCGCGAGAGCGAGCACGATATCGATCAGCTGCTCGAGCAGTTACCTGGCGATCTGACGATTAAACAGGTACAGGAAGATTTGGAATTGGTAGCTGCGCGTATCTCGCGTCTCGGGCCGATTAACCTCGCCGCTATCGATGAGTACAAGCAGGAGTCTGAGCGCAAGAACTACCTGGATCGCCAGCATGGGGATCTGATGGAAGCGCTTGAGACCCTGGAAAATGCAATTAAGAAAATCGACAAGGAAACGAGAACCCGCTTCAAGGAAACTTTTGATCAGGTAAATGCGGGCCTGCAGGAACTCTTCCCGAAAGTTTTCGGTGGTGGTAATGCCTATCTGGAACTTACCGGTGAAGATCTGCTCGATACTGGTATCGCGATCATGGCCCGCCCGCCGGGCAAGCGCAACAGCACAATCCATCTGCTCTCGGGTGGAGAAAAAGCGCTGACGGCGATCGCATTGGTATTCTCGATTTTCCGTCTGAATCCAGCACCTTTCTGTATGTTGGATGAGGTGGATGCTCCCCTTGACGATGCTAACGTTGGTCGTTACGCACGAATGGTTAAAGAAATGTCAGAACACGTTCAGTTCATCTATATTACCCACAACAAGATCGCAATGGAGATGGCGGATCAGTTGCTGGGGGTTACCATGCACGAGCCGGGTGTATCCCGACTGGTGTCGGTGAATGTGGAAGAAGCAGCCGAGCTGGCTTCTGCATAAGGGCGTAAAGGGAGAGGCGCTAAAAAATGGATAACTGGCTGGTTACAATCCTGGTTGTCGTTCTGCTGGTCGTTGTGGTCGATGGCATACGCCGGGCGATCTTGCGACAGCGCGCGGCAGTTAAGGTCTCCCGCAATCTGTCGCGGGCCATGCAATCTGAAGTAAAAAATGAAGCTGATCCGGTCTCAGAGAAGGCTGAAGAAGAGTCCCCGGTCCGCAAACCCCTGGAGACGCGAGAGTCCAAGCCCGCAAACAGCGAATTGCCTGGGCAGGCTCGCGTTGTTCAGCGCCGTCCGCTAGAGGATGCGCTACACGTGAATCGCCAGGTGCAGGAGAGCTTTATTTCCTCGCGCAAACCGCTCGCTGGCAGCAATCCCCAGAGGAGTCCGGAAGAGCAGGGTATCCTCGATTTGGAAGAGCAAGTCCCCACCCTGATGGAGTCGGTCGGTGAAGAGCAACGCTATGAGCCTGCATTAGATGAGGCTGAAAGCCTAAATGCGATGGATAGCGCTCACAGTCCTGAGCATGAAGCGGTGCATGAGGATTCTCAACCCGAACGATCTTCGCAGTCTCCAAGCTCTGGCAGTGTTGGTGAAGGTGCTCCCACCCGTGAGGTGCTGGTGATTAATGTAATGGCGCCAGAAGGGGATTACTTCGAGGGTAATGACTTACTTCGGGTAATGGTTGCCTGTGGCATGCGCTTTGGTGAAATGAATATTTTTCACTACCATGAGCACGGCGGTGCAGATGGGGCCATTATCTTTAGTCTCGCCAATATTGTTGTGCCCGGCGTTTTCGACCTGGCCCAGATGGAAGAATTTGCCACGCCGGGTGTTAGCCTGTTCCTGACACTACCTGTGGAAGGCGAGGCGATTAAAGCTTTCGATCAGCTGCTTTCCACCTCATACAAAATTGCCGAGCTGCTCGGTGGCGAATTGAAGGATGAGAATCGCAGTGTATTTACCGCGCAAACGGCGGAGCATTATCGTCAGCGGGTTGTGGAGTACCAGCGTCGCAGGACTTTAGCGATGGCGCAAAGCTAGCTCGCAATCTCTAAATAATTGTTGCCATTTTTAATGCGGCCCGGGATGCCGGCTGATTTTCATTTTGGAAATTAGCCGTAAGCTCGGGCCGTATTTGCATGTAAAATCGAAATAATTTTCTAACTATTATTTTTATTCACTCGAATTGCCGATGACTCATCAAACTATTTCCCCTCAAGTGCGCGAACGTGTTCAGGAATTACATGAAATCCTTCAGCGTGCGAATCACCAATACTATGTGCTTGATGATCCCGAGTTGCCGGATATTGAGTACGACCGGCGCCTGCGCGAGTTGCAGGACTTGGAAAGTGAATATCCTCAGCTGCTAACTCCGGATTCTCCCACCCAGCGGGTCGGCGCAGAGCCGCTTTCCTCTTTTCAGGAAGTTCGCCATGAGGTGGCGATGTTGTCTTTGGATAACGCCTTTAATGATGAAGAGTTGCTGGAGTTTGACCGCCGGGTGTGTGAGCGCCTCAACAGTAAAGGGCCGGTGGAATACGCCTGTGAACCCAAGTTAGACGGTATCGCTATCAGCCTTTTGTATCGCGACGGCGTACTTGAGCGAGCGGCAACGCGAGGGGATGGCACCACCGGTGAGGATATCACCCAGAATGTACGCACCGTGGGATCTGTACCTCTGCGTTTGCGTCAAGCAGATGGTATTGAAAAGTATCCGGGTGTATTGGAGGTGCGCGGTGAAATCTATATGCCGAAAGCGGGCTTTGCCGAATTGAATCGCAAAGCGGCTGCGGCGGGTGAGAAGCTTTTCGTAAATCCTCGAAATGCCGCTGCCGGTAGTTTGCGTCAATTGGACTCCCGCATAACAGCGCAGAGACCGCTGGAATTGTGTGTTTATGGCACTGGCCTTGTAGAGGGCGGTGAACTGCCGGACGAGCACGTTGAGACTTTGCAGCTGCTGGGGCATTGGGGCTTCCGTACAAACCGGGAGATGCGTGTCGCTAAGGATATTCAGGGCTGTATCGATTACTACCGGGAAATCGGCGAGAAGCGCGAGGACCTCGCTTACGATATTGACGGTATTGTTTTTAAGGTCAACAGTATTCCCCTGCAGCGCCGCCTCGGTTTTGTTGCCCGCGCACCCCGTTGGGCCATGGCCTACAAGTTTCCCGCTCAGGAGGAAATGACTGAATTATTGGATGTTGAATTCCAGGTAGGGCGCACCGGCGCGGTCACCCCGGTTGCTCGCCTGCAGCCGGTGTTTGTCGGCGGGGTTACCGTTTCCAATGCAACTCTGCACAATCGAGATGAGATCGAGCGCCTCGGCGTACAGGTGGGTGATACCGTCATTATTCGCCGTGCCGGAGATGTTATCCCGCAGGTGGTTTCTGTAGTGGAGAGCAAGCGCAAGCCGGGTGGCCACGCTATTGATTTCCCTACGCATTGCCCGGTATGCGGCTCGCCGGTGGAATCCACGCCCGGTGAGGCGGTGGTCCGCTGTAGCGGCGGCCTGATTTGTAGTGCCCAGCGCAAGCAGGCCATCAAGCATTTCGCTTCGCGCAAAGCGATGGACATTGATGGGCTGGGAGACAAGCTGGTAGAGCAGCTGGTAGATGAGGACTTGTTACATTCGGTGTCCGGGCTCTACCACCTCACCTTGGAGCAGGTGGCGGGACTTGAGCGAATGGGGCAAAAGTCTGCCCAGAACCTCCTCGATGCACTGGAGCGCAGTAAAGAGACCACGCTGCCTAAATTCCTCTATGCCCTGGGTATCCGGGAAGTGGGTGAGGCTACAGCGCGCAATTTGGCGCGGCACTTTAGCGAATTGAATCCGCTAATGTCGGCAGATGTCGAGGCTTTGCAGGAAGTTGAAGATGTGGGCCCAGTGGTCGCTCATTTTGTTGATGAGTTTTTTCAGCAGCCTCATGCCCAAGAAGAGGTGGAGGCACTGCAGCAGGCGGGTGTGCATTGGCAAGCGGAAGAGAGTGACGAGCAGGATCAGCCCCTGGCAGGGGAAACCTGGGTGCTTACCGGCAAACTGGAAACCCTGTCCCGCAGTGAAGCAAAAGATTACTTACAGAGGCTGGGTGCGAAAGTCGCAGGAAGTGTTTCCGCCAAGACCGGCACTCTGGTTGCCGGGCCAGGCGCTGGCTCAAAATTGACCAAAGCACAGGAACTGGGTATCACAGTTATGGATGAAGAGGCGCTTCTGGATATGTTGCGCGAAAGGGGCTTTGAGGTTTAGTCCTGGTATTTTAGGCGGGGCACCATTAGTAACTGAATAGCCGAACTTTTGAGCACTTTGCAGGTTCGTGTTTTGTTTTGTGGCTTTCTGGTCGCTTCGCCGTTAAAGTTGATGCCTTAGATCTGTTTTGCCCTGGGTACCTGATGTCCAGTGGCACTGTGGTAAGGAATGGAATTAATGCTTCAGGGCGATCAGGAATCCATCGTTTACGGATGTATCAAAGACAGCAATAGCCTCGCTGGCGGCAGCGATCGGCGCAGGGTGAACCGCAACGCTGTGCTCGCCCTGCCCAGTGCTGATGAATGGCCATTCCTGTGCCGGGATATGTTTGCTATTCCCACCATTAAAGTGAAGCAATCCCAGTATCAAACCGATGTTATCCACTTTGGCGCTTCCTATCGGGCGGTAGAGTACGAGTGGGATTTGTGGATACAGAAGTTTGAAGAGCTGCTGAAGAGTATGTATTGGGTTTCGGCAACTGTGCATTTGGAAACTGAGCTTTCCGGCGTTCACTCTTTCAGCTGGGAATCCGCTGGCCTCTATCACGAGCCGGGCAGCGGCGATATGCAGGTTCGCTGCGAGTGGACCCAAGAGGGTCGGGTGAGTATCTGATTTTTCTGGCCCGGTTGGCCCGGGCCTTCTCTTGCCTAATTGCCGCAAAGCAGATTTAAATAAGCAGCCCTGTCACAAATCCTATCTCTCTTTTTCTTTCCGCAACTATATTCCCTGATAGTCTCTGGAACTGAAACTTTGGTCTGTTAAAGTGTCTTTGCCGAACGGTACCAAGGTGCCGCGGCCGAGAAGCTGTAAAGCCAGATTATAAGAATTGGCGCGATCTGGGCGCCCTATCAGGAAGGAATACACATGATTAAATCCAGTTCTCTGCTGTTTGCCAGCGCACTGATGCTATCGCCGCTGTTACATGCGTCCGAGCACGAAAGCAAAATGGATATGAGCAGTAAGGCCCCAGCAGATGCCAAGGTCTATATTATCTCGCCGAAGGATGGAGAGAAGGTGCCCCAGACATTTACGGTGAAGTTTGGTTTGTCTGGTATGGGTGTGGCACCGGCGGGTACCAA
This sequence comes from Microbulbifer maximicatervae (SeqCode), assembly GCF_052467225.1. Classification (NCBI taxonomy): domain Bacteria; kingdom Pseudomonadati; phylum Pseudomonadota; class Gammaproteobacteria; order Cellvibrionales; family Microbulbiferaceae; genus Microbulbifer; species Microbulbifer maximicatervae (SeqCode). Next base: position 2,349,018 of record NZ_CP174303.1, read on the forward strand.
TCAAGAGAATACCGGCCACCATCATCTGCTGATTGATGTGGATGATATGCCGGATATGAGCAAGCCTTTGCCGGCGAGTAAGAACATCATTCACTTTGGCGGCGGGCAAACCGAGACTCAAGTTACCTTGCCGCCCGGCAAGCATACGCTACAACTGGTTCTGGGCAACTATATGCATGTGCCACATAAAGAGCCTGTGATGTCCAAGAAAATTACCGTCGTGGTCGAGTAGGGCTGCAGCGGCTAAATAACCTTCTGTCGATGCATTAAGCGCATCTGGGGAGAGTGAAATGGGTGGCGAATTCCGCACTGAAAAGGACAGCCTGGGTGAAGTTCAGGTGCCGACTGAGGCGATGTATGGCGCGCAAACCCAGCGCGCCGTGGAGAATTTTCCTGTCAGTGGTCACGGCTTGCCGGCAGAGTTTATCCGCGCCATTGTGCTGATAAAGAAATCTGCCGCGGAGGCCAACCGGGACTTGGGGTTGTTGGATAAAGCGCAGGCTGAGGCCATTATCAATGCCTGCGACAGTCTCGGTGATGAGGAGTATGCCACTCATTTTCCCGTCGATATTTACCAGACAGGTTCTGGTACCAGCTCAAATATGAATGTTAATGAGGTGCTCGCTCACCTCGCAGAAAAGCACAGTGATCAAACCATCAGTCCCAATGATCACGTGAATATGAGTCAGAGCAGTAATGACGTGGTTCCCACCGCAATCCATGTGTCAGCCCTGCTTGCAGTGCGAGACACCCTGCTGCCTGCGTTGCGCCATTTGCACACTGGCTTGTGCGACAAGTCCACGGAACTTGAAAGTATTGTAAAAACCGGCCGCACCCATCTGATGGATGCAGTGCCTATGACAATGGCGCAGGAAGTTGGAGGTTGGGCTGCACAAATAGAAGCGTGCCGGGAGAGAATTCGCGCGGTAATGCCTCGGCTTGCCCAGCTGGCTCAAGGCGGTACGGCGATTGGCACCGGGCTCAATGCTCACCCGGATTTTGCCGAGCTGTTCGCGCAAAAAATCAGCGCCCACACATCTCATCAGTTTCGCCCGGCAGAGAACTTTTTTACCGCAATTTCCAGTCAGGATACGTCGGTGGAGTTGTCCGGGCAGCTCAAGGTGTTGGCAGTTTCCCTGATGAAAATTGCCAACGACTTGCGTTGGATGAACAGCGGTCCCCTTGCTGGCCTCTCCGAAATCGCCCTGGAGGCCTTGCAGCCAGGGAGCAGTATTATGCCGGGCAAAGTGAACCCGGTTATTGCCGAATCAGTTACTATGGTTTGTGCCCGGGTGATGGGTAATGACACCACAGTGACCGTGGCGGGACAGAGTGGCAATTTTCAATTGAATGTTATGTTGCCTTTAGTAGGCAGTACGCTGCTGGAAAGTATTAACCTGCTCGCGAATGCATCGACCCTATTGGCTGATCGAGCCGTTGCCAGTTTCGCGGTGAATCGGGCGCATATTGAGGGAACCCTGGGCCGCAACCCCATTTTAGTGACCTCCCTTAACCCAGTGATTGGCTACCTGAAAGCGGCGGAGATTGCCAAGGCCGCCTATGCCAGCTGTAGGCCAGTGCTGGATGTTGCTGTTGAAATGACGGACCTGGATAGAGAAACGCTTGAGGAATTGTTAGACCCCGCCCATTTGGCTAAGGGTGGGTTGATTAGCTAGGGGCAAAAAAGGCGATTCCCAACAGTATTAAGGATATAATGGCGGTCAGGCACATAAGCCAGTGCAAAAGCCTTAAAAGCGTGGCTCGATCCTCTGGTTCCAGCATTCTTCTGCTCATTGGTGCCTCCTGCGGCGTTGACAGGAACCGGCCAATCCCTCACGATTCGACGCCGCGTCGGTACTGGGTGCCGACAATACAATGGTAGCGCCACAAAATGTGGCAGTCTCACCTGTTTTGAAAATCAATGTATCCAGATCGTCATGGCTAAAAGAAGTCGCCGCTCCTTTATTACCAGTGTCCTCGCCTGTGTCGCCTTTGTAGTGGCGGCAGTCTACAGCTGGGACCTGCCTGTTAAGGATGTTGTCACCTATTTCATTCTTCTGTTGGTGATATTGCTTGTCATCATTGCTCTGGCGTTTGGGTGCGGGGCTTTATTGAATTGGTTGCGCAGGCGTAAATAATAGATGGCGTCAACGGAAGAGGATATTCGCATCCCTATCGCCTACCTCGAGCGACTGCTCGAAGAGGCGACCAAGCATGGGTGTGATCGCAAGGAGCTTTTAGCTTCTGTCGATATCGATGAGTCTGAATTGCAGGGCGTATCCGCATTTTCAGCAGTAAAGTACGGCCGCTTATACCAGCGCGTGATGTGGCTGGCGCAAAATGAGTGGTTTGGCATGCTGAGTGGTGGAAGGGTCCGTTCCGGGTCTTTTCGCTTGTTGTGTCTGGCGGTGGTGAACTGTGCAACCCTCCGCCAGGCGATTACGCTCTGTGCCGAATTTATGGAAATCTGCCGAGGTTTTAAGGTGAAGCCGGTACTCGGAGAAGGTGGCCATGGGCGCGAGCGGGTTGAAATTTGCGGGATCAGTTCGCTGGGCAAGGGCGAATTTGAGCAGCTGCTGAATAACACGAGCCCCAGTGTGGTGCGTACAACTCTAGCGGTTTGGCACAGGTTTTATTGCTGGCTGGCAGGGCGGGAGATTCCGCTGGCCAGGTTGCACTTCTCATTTGCTTGCCCGGAAGAGTTTCGCAGTCTCGCGCAAAGCGAGGCCAATGAGTTGTTATTTGAGCAGCCGTTTAATGCGCTCGAATATGATACCCGCTACCTGGAATACCCTGTGGTGCAAAGCCCGCAGATGGTTGAGGACTTTATTCGCACCGCTCCTTATCACCTGGTGATCAGCGACGGCAGTGCCAATAGTATCAAAACCAAAGTAAAAACCATTTTGAACCGGGATGTGAGTGAGTCCATGCCTGCCGCAGAGGCGGTGGCGGAGAGGCTCAATATGTCGGTCACCACGTTGCGTCGTCGCCTGCAACAGGAGGGCACCTCCTACCAGAAGCTCAAAGACGAATGTCGGATGGAAGCGGCTTTCCACTACCTGAGCTGCCCGGATCTTTCCAATGGGCAGATCGCAGAGATGCTTGGGTTCGATGAATCCAGTGCTTTCTTCCGCGCCTTCAAAAAGTGGACGGGAATTACGCCAGGCGAGTATCGCCGGGGTGGTCGCGCTGCAGCTGGCCTGGATATTTGACTAGGCCAGTCACCTTTTTTCATCCTCTCGCCTCGATTTGTCACCGCTTTGGACGGGTTTGGCCATAGAGGGGGCTGCTCGCTTACTACTATGATGAACCAATCTTAGAAATTAGTCATAAATATGACTGGATGGTTTTGCCTCCGGTCCCAAACATAAGCGAATTGAGGTTATCAGGATGACCGATATCAAAATGCCACTGCGTGATTTGCGTTTCGTAATGCGCGAGATGCTGGACTCAGAAAAGCATTATGAGTCACTTGGATATGAGGAGGCTACTCCTGATGTCGTGGATGCCATCCTGGAAGAGGGTGCAAAGTTTTGTGAAAACGTTATTGCACCGCTGAACCAAATTGGCGACCAGCAAGGTTGCACCTGGAAAGACGGTGAAGTTACTACCCCGGAAGGCTTTAAAGAAGCCTACCAGCAGTTTGTAGAGGGTGGCTGGGCTGCGCTGCCTCACGATCCTGAGTACGGTGGCCAGGGCCTGCCGCCCTCGCTCGGCACTATCATGAGCGAGATGGTTGGCACCGCCAACTGGTCCTGGGGCATGTACCCCGGCTTGTCCCACGGTGCCATGAACACCCTGGAAGAGCACGGTACTGAAGAGCAGAAGCAGGTTTACCTGACCAAGCTGGTTGAAGGTAGCTGGACTGGCACTATGTGTCTGACCGAGCCTCACTGCGGTACCGATCTGGGTATTTTGCGCACTAAGGCCGAGCCGAATGACGATGGCTCCTACGCGATTTCCGGCACTAAGATCTTTATCTCCGCCGGTGAGCACGACATGACTGACAATATTGTTCATATCGTACTCGCCCGCCTGCCAGACGCACCTGCTGGCACCAAGGGTATCTCCCTGTTTATCGTACCCAAGTTCCTGCCGAACGCTGACGGCTCTGCCGGTGAGCGCAACGGTGTGGTATGTGGTTCCCTCGAGCACAAAATGGGTATTCACGGCAACGCCACTGCAGTGCTGAACTTTGATGGTGCTAAAGGCTTCCTGATCGGCGAGCAGAATAAAGGCCTGAGCTATATGTTCACCTTTATGAACACTGCGCGCCTGGGCACTGCTCTGCAAGGCCTGGCTCACTCCGAGATCGGTTTCCAGAAGTCCCTGGCTTACGCAAAAGATCGCCTGCAAATGCGTTCTCTGTCCGGCGTGAAAAACCCGGAAGGCCCGGCTGACCCGATTATTGTTCACCCTGACGTGCGCCGCATGCTGATGACCCAGAAAGCCTTCTCCGAAGGTGGTCGTATGCTGGTTGTTAAGTGTGCACAGCTGGTTGATATCACTCACAAAGGCGATGCTGATGCGAAGAAAGCCGCTGACGATATGCTGGCGTTCCTGACGCCGATTGCAAAAGCATTTTTAACGGAAGCTGGTTTCGAATCTGCCAACCTGGGTATGCAGTGTTTCGGTGGTCACGGCTATATTGCCGAGTGGGGCGTGGAGCAGAACGTACGTGATTCGCGTATCTCCACTATCTATGAAGGCACCACTGGTATTCAGGCTCTGGACTTGTTGGGCCGTAAGGTTCTGATGACCCAGGGCGAATTGCTGCGCGGTTTCACCAAGCAGGTTCACAAATTCTGCCAGGCGGAAATTGATAACGAAGCACTGGCGCCTTTCGTTGCTAAGTTGCAAGAGCTGAACAAGCAGTGGGGAGACCTGACCTTGCACGTTGGCGGCAAAGCTATGGAAAACCCAGATGAAGTAGGTGCTGCTTCTGTAGATTACCTGATGTTCTCCGGTTACACCGTGCTGGCCTTCCTGTGGGCGCAGGCGGCTAAAGTTGCCAATGAAAAACTGGCGGCGGGCACTGGAGAAGAAGATTTCTACAAGGCGAAAATTACTACCGCGCGTTTCTTCTTCGAGCGTATCCTTCCTCGCACTTCCAGCCACGCAACGTCCATGTTGAGTGGAGCAGGCAACTTGATGGAATTGGATGCCGAGCATTTTGCATTCTGATCCCGCTCTGAAATTAAAACCGCCGGCAAATGCCGGCGGTTTTTTTGTGAGTAACAAAGCGGCTTAAACGGAGAATTTCCGATGCAATTGCCGGATTCAGTTCAAGAGCGCCTGTATCACTTAGCTTGTTCGTACCCGCTGGCTCGGGTACAGTTCCGGCTGCCAGATGCCTGTGACTTCTATGTTTATGTCACCGAAGTATCTAAAAATTACAAAGTGATTTCCGAATTTGGTCAGACTGATAATCCAGAACTAACATTGGAAATGGAAAACAGCACTCTCAGTGCTATATTGGACGGTCAATTAAGTGGGCGTCATGCCTTCCTTTTGGGGGATGTTCAATATTCTGGAAATCGCGAATTGGCCGCAGCGTTGGCAGGTTTATTTCCTGCGAATAGTGAAGAGGGAGGTCGGTAAAGAGAGGTTTTAAACCCTTCTTTTTCACCGTCTCAAAGATACTACAAACAATAAATAAATTCTCGCTCGCCAAGAGATATGGCAGCTTTCGCCTATGGAGACGGAAGGTGTGGGCAAGCGACGACAACAATCAGGAATGGGAGAAGAGAGTTGGACATTGATCGCAGCATACTTGATGTCTTTAAAGGCGCTTGCGCCAAATTCGGTGACCGGCCGGCTTTCACATGCCTGGGGCGTACACTTTCAATCAATGATATTGACACGCTAAGTGGAAAATTCGCCTCTTATTTACAAAATCATACCGACTTGAAGCCCGGCGATCGCATCGCTGTCCAGCTGCCCAACGTGCTGCAGTACCCGGTAGTTGTTTTTGGTGCACTGCGCGCAGGTTTGGTTGTAGTAAATACCAATCCGCTGTACACGCAGCGCGAGCTTAAGCACCAGCTGAATGATTCAGGGGCCAAGGCTCTGGTAGTACTGGCGAATATTGCCGATACCGCTGCTGCGGTGGTTGCTGAAACTGATGTAAAACAAGTTATTGTTACCGAAATTGCGGATCTGCACAGCCCGCTGAAACGTACCTTGATCAACAGTGTGGCGAAGTACGTTAAGAAAATGGTGCCTGAATTTTCTTTTGCCAATGAAGTTCGTTTCCGCGATGCCATGGCAAAAGGTGCTGAGCGTCCACATAAGGATGTTGAGCGCACTAAAGAAGATATTGCGGTTTTACAATATACCGGCGGTACCACTGGAGTTGCCAAGGGTGCAATGCTGACTAATGGCAACCTAGTTGCCAACATGGAGCAGGTGCGTATTGCCTTTGCCAATGGCATGAAAGAGGGCGAGGAGTTCTATATTGCACCTTTGCCGCTTTATCATATCTACGCATTTACCATCCACTGTATGTGCCTTTTCTCCACGGGTAACCATTCGCTATTAGTACCCAACCCGCGCGATATCCCGGGTTTTGTGAAGATGTTGAAAGGCCTGCGTTTCACAGGATTTGTTGGGCTCAACACCCTATTTAATGGGTTGATGCGCAACAAGGATTTTGCTGAGCTGGACTTTAGTAAATTGCACTCGACAGCTTCTGGTGGTATGGCGTTAACTCGAGATACCGCTAAGCGTTGGGAAGAAATGACCGGCTGCATTGTTATGGAAGGTTACGGTATGACCGAGACTTCCCCGGTTGTTTCATTTAACCCGGCTGATGGTGTGCAACTGGGTACAGTGGGCGTTCCGGTTCCCGGTACCGAGGTTAAGGTTGTCGATGAAAATGGCAATGACCTGCCGAATAACTCCCCTGGTGAGTTGTGTGTACGTGGGCCGCAGGTGATGAAAGGTTATTGGCAGCGCCCGGAAGCGACTGCGGATACTATCGATAGTGAAGGTTGGTTGAATACCGGTGATATGGCCGTTATTCAGGATGACGGTTACATCAAAATTGTGGATCGCAAGAAGGACATGATTATTGTGTCCGGCTTCAATGTATATCCCAATGAAATTGAAGATGTGATCAGCGCGCATTCGAAGGTCACTGAAGCTGCCGCTATCGGTATCCCGGATGAGAAAAGTGGTGAGCAGGTGAAGCTCTTCCTGGTGAAGGCTGATCCATCTTTGACTGAAGATGAAGTTGTTGCCTACTGCCGTGAGCATATGACGGCTTATAAAGTGCCGAAGCATGTGGAGTTCCGTGAGGACTTACCCAAAACTAATGTGGGTAAAATCTTGCGCCGTGAACTTCGCGATGAAGAGTTGAAAAAGCTTGAGGCTACTAGCGCTGCTTAAGTCGCTATTTAGCTAAAGAGTTAATTCGCTTAAAAGGCCCTGCTGGAGACAGTGGGGCTTTTTTATTGGTTTCGATTCAGGGAGATGCACCTGCAGCTAATGCAGGGTTGATGTTTGGGGGGGAGGTTGGTGGCACCGAGGAGGTACCACCAAGGAAAAACGGGATATTTATCCTGCTTAGTTATTTGCGGCTTTCGGCACTGGCGTCGCGAATAGCGCGGAACTCATTGCCTTCATACCAGTTGGGCCAGTCGCGGCTGTTTGCCAGCTTCAGGCCCAATTGCAGGCCCAGCTGCAAATTCATAGCGGCGCCTTTCAGGTTCCAGTTGGGGTCGTACTCATCTCCCGGCTTGTGGTAGTGCTGGCTGAGATATTCCTTGTCCTTGGATTGTGCCCACTCCCGGCCGTGCTCATGGTTTTCGCTACCGGAATCAAAATACAGCATTGGCACGCCTTCTTTTGCCAGGCTGAAATGATCTGAGCGATAGAAGTAGCCGCGTTCCGGGTGCTCTTCAGCAGCCAGATAGCGGCCCTGCTTTTTGGCGGCTGCTTCTAAGAGATTTTCCAGCTCGCTGCTGCCGAAGCCTACGACGGTGATGTCTTTGGTGGGGCCCAAGACATTCATGGCGTCGAAGTTAAAGCCGGCAACCGTCTTTTCCAGAGGTTCAACTGGGTTGGCGGCATAGTATTTGGAGCCGAGTAAACCGGACTCTTCAGCAGTTACTGCAACGAATACCAGGGAGCGATCAGCTTGATCCTCTTTTACTGCTTGGGCTGCAAGAGCAAGTAGTCCAGCGGTGCCGGTGGCATTGTCCACTGCGCCATTGAAGATATGGTCTTCGCCAGAAGCGTTTCGGTTGACCCCTAAGTGGTCCCAGTGGGCAGTGTAAACAATGGTTTCATCTGCGTACTTTTTGCCGGGTAACTTAGCAATAACATTGCGAGAGTTGGACTTCTCAAGGCTGTTGCTGAGTTCGATGCTGGCTTTGAGTTCCAGTGACTTAGGCTTGAATCCCGACGCTTTTGCCGCTGCCATTTCTTCGGCCAAATCGAGACCCGCTGCCTGGAACAGATCCTTCGCTGCCTGGTTAGTGATCCAGGCCTCAATCGCCACGCGATCGATATTCTTGTTTTCTGCTTCAAGGCTTACCTGGGCGCCAGACCAGGAGCCGCTCACTACTTCCCAAGGGTAACCGGCAGCGCCATTCTCATGGATAATAATGGCCCCTGCGGCGCCCTGACGGGCAGCTTCTTCAAACTTGTAGCTCCAGCGACCGTAGTAGGTCATGGCATTGCCATTAAATAGAGCCTCATCTTGGGTAGCATAGCCAGGGTCATTCACCAGAATGACTGCGGTTTTGCCTTCCATATCCAGACCTGCGTAGTCATTCCAGTTGTTTTCTGGAGCTACGATGCCGTAACCGACAAAAACCAATTCGCTTTCATTAAGGCTGGATGCGCTGGTTTGCCGCTGGGTAAACGCGACCATGTCGTCAATAGGTTTTAGAACCTGGCCTACACCTTCGCCCTGAATAGTAAGGGGGGTGGATTGAATATCCATCTCTACAATGGGGACTTCCTGGAACCAGCTGGGGTTACCGTCGGAATCTACGGCGCCAGGGGTAAGTCCGAGCGCCTTAAATTGCTCTGCCAGATAGTTTACCGTCAGCTCCTCACCTTTACTGGCGGGAGCGCGGCCTTCGAATTCATCGGAGGCCAATACGGCGACATGCTTGTGCAGGTCGGCGGCGACAATATCAATTTGAGCCTTCTCAGCGGCTTCTTGATTGAGCTTTTCGGTGCTGTGTTCGGTATGTTCTTTATGGGAGTGCGCTTGTGAGCTGACTTCTTCGTTGCCCTTGCTACAACCGCTGATAACACCGCCGATGGCTATAGCCAAGCCAAGGCGGCGCCAGGTGGTAGGAATTCGCATAATTTTGTCCTGACAGTCTTGTTAGGAGGCAGATTATGCCTGATCTTGTCTTAACTAACGACATATCAGCGATCAGTTGAGAGTAGAGTGTGGCTGGGCCCAGAGCTATATTCCCGTTTTGGTAATTTAGTTGAATATGGTGACAGGGTTTGTGTTTGAGAGGTTTCAATAAAACTCGCCTTGGATAGGAGGCTCGGGCTTAGCCTCCTATCCAGCCTAAATCCTCAAGTCGAGATTTTTGAGGTTAATTGTGCTGCCACTGGCCCTCAGTTATCTGGTCCTGATAGTTAATCCATACCTTGTCATAGCCAGTGGTTTCCTTGGCGCTTTTAAGGGCTTGGTTGTCCTGGCTATTGGTGGGGGCGGAAAACAAGTAGTCATTGCCCAGTGCCTGGCACACCCCGGCACCATAAGAGAATGGGCCTGTTGAGGCGCTGACCAGCCAGCTACCTTCAGCCGTGTTCTTACATGCGAAGCTATATTGGTTGCTGCAGTTGGCATCATTCCAGCGCCCGTTGCCCCACTGCATAGCGCAATCCTCATTGTTCAAGTTATTTGGCTCATTCTGATCCCATGACCAAATAGCTGCAGCGATGCGACCATCGGTCGTATTCATATTATCGAGGTTGATTATGTTGTGGCCTATAGCAAAGCCATTGCGCACATCGTCGGCTGTGATTCGTTCAATACCACCGCTAAAAATTTCTCCTATAGTGCCAATAGTGGTGCTGTCTTCCCACACTCGACCGATTTCCCCTAATCCGGTGAAGGCCATGTTCTTCATGTCACCATTTCCAGAGCAGCCGCTATCTTTCCACACGACGACTTGTTTCCCTGCAGCAAGCACATCATTTTTTGTAAGGCTGCTGGGAATACTCTGGCAGCCGCCACTGTAGAAAATCTTATCCCCGAATCGATCGGTTATTTGGTTGTAGAGATCTTGATGGCGCCCATCAGAGTGGTCCTCGATATATAAAATGATGACTTCGTCCTGATTGGCGCTGTCATTTAGCCAGTCCTTTATTTCGTTAAATCCTTCAGTCGCATACTTATCATTGATACTGCAGAGCCCATGGCACAGAAGTAATCTTTTTGGGTAGGAAAAAAGGCTCTCCATTTTCGTTGTCCAATGGACATCCAGCTCTATAAAGCGAGCTCCCATGCGCAATTGATCTTTTATGGAATGCTCCTGTTGAGGGTCCAGGTAGCGGCATCCCACTGAGAAGTTACAGGCGCGATACACTTCTGAGTTGTAAGAATTGTGTGTCCCCAAAATATTGTTTTCACTCATGGGAGTGTGGTTGTCTATTTGACGCTGTAGATCCAAGGCTGTGCCTGTCCAGCTGTTTTGGAAATCAGAAATGCTATCGGCCCAAAGGGGGGGAGAGGCGAAGGAAAGTACAAATAGAATCGATAGGATCATTTGTCTGATAGTGTGTTTCATTATTTTTCTCCGGACTGAGTAGATACGCTACTTTTGCAGTAGACGCTAGTGAATATTTTTTAATTTTTATTGGTGTGTGGTGCCTTAAGGTACCGTTTTTATTATTTTTGCTTTTTACTACGAATTGGACTTTTTTGTCTATGTGAAGAGGGTTGGTTTCTTGTTGTTTTCTGGTGGCATCATAATTCTATTGATAATGGATGGGTTGTGTAGCTCTCTCAGCATTAAATGCCGATAAATTATTCAGGGTCTTTCCTTGCTTTAATTAACAAGCTGCATAAGGGGAATTATGCGACTAATGAATAAGTGGGTTGTTTTGCTTGGCTCCTTTCCAGCCACCTTTATTTTGGGGTTGGACTACACCATTGTCAGTATTGCGCTGCCGACAATCCAGCAGAGTTTAGGTGCATCCTTTATTCAAACCCAGTGGGTTATGAATATATTTATGTTGATGCTATGTATCCTGATGGCCAGTATGGGGAGATTGGGGGATATTGTGGGCTCCCTGAAGATGCTCAATATTGGATGGGTATTACTTGCAGTTAGCTCCCTTTTCGCGGGATTGGCTGAGGACCCACTTTGGTTAATTGTCTGGCGGGCCTTTCAAGGTGTCTCCATTGCTATAATCGTGCCGAATAATATTGCTTTGCTGTCCCACACTTTTGTAGAAAAAGAAGCCGGATTTGCAATGGGATGGTGGATGTCGGTATTGGCTGTCGGCTTTGCTCTTGGTCCGGTATTGGGTGGGGTCCTATGTGAGTATTTGTCTTGGAGGTCGATCTTTTTTATTAATATCCCCTTTGTGTTGGTTAGTATGGTGCTTGGTCTTTTTGTGATGCGGAGCCCGCAAAATTTAGATAAAGAAAAAAGTTATATTGACTGGTGTGGAATGATACTTCTTGCGCTTAGTGTGGGTTCGCTAGTGGTGTTAGTAGTTGAAGGGGCGCAAGTGGGTTGGTTGAGCTGGCCGATACTGTTGTTACTGGTTATTTCTATATTGAGTTTTATTGCCCTTTTTCGTGTTGAGCGAAAACTGGAGCAGCCGTTGATCCATTTTGCCTATTTTAAGAATTCGCTATTTTCCGCTTGTGTTTTAACCAATTTTAGTTTGTTGATATTTCTCATTTCTGCTTTCTTTTTATTACCATTTTATTTGCATATTGTGCGTCAGGATACAACGGTAATGTCCGGCTTGATTTTGCTCCCTATTACCTTGGTAATGGCTTTGGTATCTCCTGTGGCGGGCAGAATGGCGGCTAATTCCGCACCTGCGGCTCCAATCTTAATTGGTGTCATATGTATTTTGATTGCGGCAATCGTAATGACACAATTCTCAGTGGATACCAATTTTTCAACACTTTTGCTGGCTTTTATACCTTTCGGTGTAGCTTGGGGATTTGTATTTAGTGCGACAGCTCCAATCGCTATTGGCGCTTTGCCGCCGAATAGTGCAGGCATAGCAACCGGAATGTTGTGGGGCATACAAAATATAGGCGCAGCACTTGGTTTGGCTGTAGTGGGTACTGTATTCCGGATAATGGAAAAACAGAGTTTGCTAAATCAATTGCAGGAAAGTGGGGTGCAGATTACCAGTGCACTGGAAAAATATATCGATGCATTGCTGATTAATCCTGAAAGGATAGAGCGTGGCGCAATGGGGGTGTCTGCTGCTTTGCACGGTCGCATCGCTAACATGTTTAATGAGGCTTTTGCCCAGGCTTTTCAGTCGGTGATGTGGGGGTTGGTTGTATTTACTTTTCTTTTGTTGGTTACTGTAGCTGTATTATTGAAAAAATCACAGCGTAAGAAGGAAAGTTAGAAATGTTATTTTAATGGTCTCTGCAAGCTTTGAAATATAGAGGCTGTCCTGTGATTTTTGGCTCAAAAATATACGCCTACTCGGTTTTTATAAATCAATAATTACAATAAGAAAAGTCTCTCTAAAACTGGGCTGCCGTTTGAAACAGCCCAGCTCAAATTAATTTCTCTTGTTGGTAACGGTAATTTGGTTCACCGTATAGAGATTATTTGAGTGTTTTTAACACTTCGCGAATTGGGAAAAGAATATCGCGAGCGAGTTGTTGGCTTCGCGCCGGGGACCAACCTTCGATCAAGTCGGGCAGGTCATCATTGTCTTTAAACGGCATCTCCAATGTTAGAGCCAGGGTGCGGAATTGATGTCCAGCCCAGGCGGTACCAATTGTCAGATTTGCTTCGCCGGGTTTATCCAGCTCATATCCATGCTCCGTTTGGAAGTCGGGGCTGATGGCCTCATAAGCTTGCTTAAATGTCTCTTCCAACTTGGCGTGGCGCTCGTCATAGCCGGGAATACCTTCACAAGCCGCAACAAAGTTATAGGGCAGGGCTTCATCACCATGAATATCCAGGAAGATATCTCCGCCCAGCTCCAGCATCTTCTCCCTGACCAAAAAGACCTCCGGGCTTCGCTCCATTGTGGGGTTGAGCCACTCACGGTTCAGGTTGGCTCCCGCAGCGTTAGTGCGCAGATGCCCGCGAACGCTGCCGTCGGGGTTCATATTGGGTACTACATAAAATACGGTATCTGCCAGCAAGCTTTGCGCAGTAGGATTGGCATGGTCGAGCAAGGTTTCCAGGAAGCCCTCGACAAACCATTCTGCCATGGTCTCTCCTGGGTGTTGGCGGGCAATCATCCAAACACGATGTTTTGCGGTGTCGGCGTTGCCAACCGTGAGCATGGTCATATCGCGCTCATCAAGGGTTTTACCGAGAGTTTGCAGTTTGACCAGGTCGTGGCTCTGCGCCCAAGCGAGCAGGTCCAGGTGGCGTTCCCAGGAGTAGGGGGCGAAATAGGCGAGATAGATGCTGGGTTCATCCAGGGTTACAGTGAAGTCCAGAGTATTGCCGTCGTAGTTGGCGCCAATTCTGAACCAATTTTGACGATCGTAAGAGGCACAGATGCGGTAGTTTTCCCAGCCTTCCGGGTAGGCGGATTTGCCGGCATTAACGATGCGCAAGGGATAGCTGGTGCCAATATCGCCTTCCAGACGAAAGTGAAACCATTGGTAGAAGTCAGAATTGTTGTCCTGACGGATTGCTAGCTCAATTGGATTGCTGTCGGTATTGATAACTTCGATATTGCCGCTGTCAAAGGCGCTGCTGATATACATGTAGAGAGCTCCACTCTTGTTCTTGGGCGCAGGATACAGCGGTAGGGGGAATTTTCCAGGAAGAAAGGTAGGGGATCTCGCCAATTTTGGGTGCGATAGGACGAAATCTCCTTTATTTAGTGAAATAGAAAAGCACGGCATCGATAAGGATACCGTGCTTTAGCCAATCCCTGGCGGCACCTGCTACGACTACTGCTCCCTGAAATTTCCGGTGTCGGACCCCAGGCGACTGCTTACTGCCCGGTCAGATCACAAGTGCGTCACTCCACACTGTCAGAAATTAGTAAATCTCCTTAACATCCCGCAGCAAGTGCTGGTTAAAGTTTAGGCAATCGAGCCTGCTTGATGTTGTACGAACGTTTCGATCGGCGTAAATTTGATGATCTTTTTGTCTCAGGGCTATCTGGCGTGAATTTGTACAGATAGAGAATAGGTCCCATAGCATTAGTGGGAATAGAAAGAACAAGTAATAGCTCCGCATAGGGGGCTTTCGTGAGAGGTGACACCATGAATAGAGTGATTAAACGAAGTGTCGTGGCATCCGCTGCGCTTGTAACAGTGATGAATCTGAGCGCCTGTGGCTATTTCCTGTACCCGGAGCGCAAAGGGCAGGCGGGTGGGCGAGTTGATCCTGCGGTCGTAATCTTGGACGGCGCAGGCCTGCTATTTGGCCTGCTGCCGGGCATAGTGGCCTTCGCTGTCGATATTACCAATGGCACTATTTATTTGCCGCCAGGTCATAGCTCTGTGTTTGATCGCCATTTAAGCAGTACTGACCAGGGGGCACCTGCGGAGGTTACAGACGAAGAGGGGCAGGTCTGGATCCGACTTCCGGTGGAGGGCGTCGATGAGAATACCCGACTAGAAGTACTCAGTGATCAGTTATCAGGGATAACAGGGCAGCAAGTAGAGGCTGAAGATATTGTTTGGTTACAGGACTCAGCCGAGCTTCGTGCAGTAAGCCGTTTCCAGGCTGCGTCTCGCTAGTTTTTCCTAGCTCTGAGCGCCTCGGGAGCTAGGCTCCCGAGCTTAAGCTGTTGAAGAGACCTTTCAGGTGGCTGCGCCAAAGGGGGTAAGCCCCTCGAGGGCCAAGGGGATAACGCTTGCAGCAAGCAACAATCCCATAGCAATGTTAAAGCTTCGCAAGTAGCGTGGTTCAGTCAGGAACCGTTTTAGCCCAACGCCAAAGAATAGCCAGATGGCAACACAAGGCCCGCCAATGGTGATAAATGCCAGTGCAACCTTAACAACTCCCGACCATATTTCTGTGCCGGGACTGGTGAAAGCAGCCAGCGCTCCAGTGGCCATAATCCAGCCTTTAGGATTGATCCACTGAAAAGCCATCGCCTGGGTAAAGCTCAGGGGTTGGTTTGAATTTCCAGAACCCATTTCCCGGGTCGAACCAATTATCCATGCCAGGTAGAGTAAATAGGCAATGCCTGCCCAGCGAATAACTTCATGCAGAAAAGGGAAGTGATTGAAGGCGGTTCCCAGTCCCAAGCCAATGGCAACCACCATGGCGGGAAATCCCAGCCAAATTCCCAGTAGGTGAGGTGTTGAACTGTAGATGCCGTGATTGAGTCCTGAGGACATAATCATCAGGTTATTAGGGCCCGGTGTAATACTGGCTGAGAAAGCAAAAAGGGCGATCGGCAAAAGAGATTCAATCACAGGTGTACCAGAGGAAAAGGCGACTTCATGCTAATATGCGCGCGAATAATGGGTATCACAAGTGAAATTTATAGACAGTCATTGCCACTTTGATTTTGAGGTTTTTTCTCTGGACCGGGAGCAGGTGTGGCAAAGATGTCTCAATGCCGGAATAGATAGGGTCATTATCCCCGGCGTTTGCGAGGCTCAGTGGCAGTCGTTGGGCGCTCTGGTATCGGAACAGCCCGGTTGGATGATGGCTGCTGGTGTTCACCCTTGGTGGGTGAAGAAAATCCCGCAAGATTCCCGTTGGCGGGAAAACCTGATGGAGTTGGGAGTACGGCTTAGTGAGAGCCTTGAGAAATACTCATGTGTCGCTGTTGGAGAGTGTGGCTTGGATGCCTCTATCGGCACTGACTTGAATAAGCAGGAAGATATTCTCAAGCTTCATTTGGAGATTGCTAGTAACCATGAACTGCCGATTATTCTGCATGTTCACCGGGCCCACAATGAACTCCTGAGGCTGTTAAAGCAATTCAAGCTCCCGCGGGGAGGTGTGATCCACGCTTTCAGTGGCAGTGAGCAAATGGCGCAAGAGTACTGGAAGCGCGGCTTCTATCTGGGTATCGGTGGAACAATTACTTACCCACGGGCAGCGAAAACCCGACGGGCTGTGTCACGTGCGCCGCTGGAGAGTTTGCTGCTTGAGTCGGACGCCCCGGATATGCCTCTTTCAGGTCAGCAGGGTATGCGTAATAGCCCTGAAAACCTTTCTAAAATTGCACAAGCACTGGCTGATTTACGGGGAGTTTCCGTGCGGGAAATCGCCAATGCTACCTGTCGAAATACTGAGAAGTTATTTTCCCTATGAGTTTTTCCGCTGAATCATTCAGGCAGTCATTTCCCCTCTTTGCTCAAGAGGAGAATAAGGAGTTGGTATACCTGGATAATGCTGCAACGACGCAGAAACCAGAGACAGTGATTAATGCTGTACGCGATTACTATGTGCACAGCAATGCCAATACGCACCGCTCCAGTCACCGTCTAGCCCGTAAGGCTACAGAGATGGTGGAGCGAGTGCGTCGCCAAGCGGCACAATTTGTTAATGCTGCCAGCACAAGGGAAATTGTATTTTGTCGCGGTGCTACTGAGGCACTGAATTTGTTGGCGCACAGCCTGTGCAGTGAGTTGCAGGCTGGGGATGAAATTGTCATCTCAACAGCGGAGCATCATGCAAATATTATCCCTTGGCAGATGGCGGCCAAGCGATTCAATTTGAGTTTACGCTATGTACCCCATGTAGCGGGTGTCCCGGAATTTGATCGCCTGGGAGAAGTGCTGAATGAGCGCACAAGAATTGTATCCCTGACCGGCGGTTCCAACGCACTCGGATTGCGTCCGGACCTGGCTGCAGTGAGGCAATTGCTGCGCAGAAAGCACTTGATGTGGATTGTTGATGGCGCCCAGTTGGCAGCCCATGAAGTGATTGATGTGCAGAAAATTGGCTGTGATTTTTTTGTTTCCTCCGCACATAAGTTTTACGGCCCGTCAGGAATTGGTTTCTTATACGGTAGGGAAACACTTTTGGAATCTATGCCACCATGGCTGGGTGGTGGAGAAATGATCTCCGACGTTGAACTTGAAACGAGTCATTATGCAGGCTTGCCGCACAAATTTGAGGCAGGCACTTCTCCGCTGGCGGCAATAGCGGGTCTTGGAGCGGCACTGGAATTTCTTGAGCAGCAAGATAGGGTCGCTATAGCGGCGCATGAGCAGAAATTGGTGCGATGGATACATCGCGAACTGATAGCGTCCCCCAATTTTAGGGTTATCAGCCAAGTGCGCCACAATCTGGGTATTGTCTCTTTTGTGCCTATTCATGGTAGCGCTGCCGATTTGATGCACTGGCTGGACGAGCGCGATATTGCAGTGAGAGTAGGCCATCACTGTGCACAATTGTTAGGTAAAGAGAGCGGTGATTTGGTGACGGTCCGAGCATCAGTCGCAGCCTACAATACTGATAGTGATATTCAGGCTTTTTTGCAGGCCCTGAAAGAGTACTGTGAGATCCAGAAGTCAATTGAACAGGGGGATAGTATTCAGAGTGATGAATGGGCCAGGGATGATTTTTCCTCGTTATTGCTAGAGAGTTTGGTTTCCCAGCGCAACTGGCAGGGACGTTATAGAGAATTAATGCTGTGGAGTAAAACTATTGCCCGAAAGCCCGAGATACGTACCGAAGAAAACCTGGTGCGGGGTTGTGAGTCTGCAGCTTGGTTAGCGCACCGGACAGAGGGTGGTAGGCACTATTTTGGATTGGAAAGCGACAGCCGGGTTGTAAAAGGCCTGGGTGCGTTATTACTTTCACAAATTGATGGCCGCACGGCTACTGAGATTCGAGAGAGAGATCTTTCTCTGTTATTTGCTGAGCTAGGACTCGGTAAGCACTTAAGTGAATCGCGCAGCAATGGTTTTTACGCATTGCTGCAACGTGCTTTGAATCTGGTGGAGCAGACCTCCCATTAACTTAACTGGAGCGGGGTATGGGGGCCTCCACCGCAATAGGCCTTATATTGGAAATAGGCTTTAAACCAAACAGCGGCCGTAAAACTGGATTTCTTCGGATGATAAATTCATATGAAGCCCAGCAGCCGAAAATAGTGATTAATAATACTAGCAAGGGCTCCAGGATGGGCCCCAGAGCGAGTTGCCCCAATTGATACACAGCGATTACGGTAATGGTTTGATGGAGGATATACCAGGGATAAACCGCTTCAGTGGCATAGGGTAACCAACGGAATTGCTTATTGAGAAATCGATAAGCGCAGGCTAAAACAGCCAGGAGCCATACCCATCGATTTGTATAGATAACAATAAAAAGCAGTATTTTCTGCGCGGGAATACTGTTATCAGGTAGTACTCGATCAAATAATAGATATAGGGCGAAAGTGAGGGGCGCTGCAATAATCAAGCGATTGCGCAGCCTTGCCAGTATTTCCCAGGGAGCGTTACTGCTGACCAGCAAGTAGCCGCAGAAGAAATAAGTAAAAAATCTGGCATGGGTGTACCAGTCGTCGACGACGGCATAGTTTATTCCACCAAAGCGCGGAAATAGGACCAGGCCGTACACCATCATAGGCACAAGCGGTAGAATTAGCAGTTGCCAAGATTTAATATTCTCCATGAATCGGCCCAGCCACCGTTGGTGTTTAAACCACAGGGCTAGAGGAATAAGGGCCAGGGTGTAGCATGCCAGATAGGGTAGATACCACAGGTGGTTCCAGGTCAGGCCAAACTCACTTCCAGCAAAGGCATTTTCTGGCCAGGGGCTGAACGAGAAGTACTTCAGCAGGAAAGATAAGTATCCAGGCTCAATAATGCCGTTGCTTAGCGCTTCATAGTAGGCCTGGGGTGGAACCACCACCAGCATTCCAAATGCCAGCGGAATCAATAGCTGCTTCATTCTTCTCAGTAAGTAACCCCCAGTGCCCAGCTTGTGGAAGAGAAAATAGCTGGCTGCACCTGAAATCAGGAACAACAACGGCATCCGCCACTGGTTAACCGCTAGCATTACCAGTTGTAGTGGCTCGCTTTGGTAGCTGCTTTTTACATGCCACCCCCATTCCGCGACATAGGCCATTCCCAGGTGGTAGAGAATAAGTAGGCCAAAGGCTAGTACACGAAGGGCGTCAATATCGTGGCGTCTCTGTGTTATTGAATGCATAGGTTTCGTCGTTCGAGGCTGTTTTAGTCGCTTGCTATGCTCCCGTTAGTATTTGCCATTAGCTATCCCAAAGTGCCGATTTGTAGGGTATTAGGGGCCAGTGGTGGTTTTTGGGGGTGAATCGGGGGTAGACTGCCGATGAATTTTTATACTGGTTCAGGAGCAATGACGGTTCAGCAGTATTTGACGCACCGGCGACAGTTTGAGGTGGGGTTCTGGGTGTTGTTTTTTGTCGGCCAGTGGCTTGTTCAGTTCGCTTTGGCATACTTTGATCACCGCCGCTGGGGTTCTATTTTTCAGCCATGGGAATTTCTGGTGTGGGAGGGAACCAGTATCCTAATGATCGCAATCTTATTTCCGTTGATATTGCTTCTTGATCATTATTTTCCCCTGCGCAAGGGGATAGTTCGGCAGAACTTGGCCATACATTTATTTTTCACTTTGCCTTGGTCCTTGGTCCACGTTTCCGGCATGGTGTTTATGAGGACGGTCATTTACCACCTTAATGACGGTTCCTATAACTTTGGTAACTGGCCTGTAGAATTTTTCTATGAATATCTCAAAGATATTCAAACCTATGCCGCTCTTTTAAGCTCTGTTTATTTGTACCGCTTCTTATTGGTACGTTTACAGGGTGAGGCGCGCTTACTAGAAGAGCCAGATGAGGGAGATGCTGCTGAGCCAGTAGAAAGGCCGGAGCGTCTTCTGGTGAAAAAGCTGGGAAAAGAATTTCTGGTTAATGTGCAGGATATCGAATGGGTGGAAGCTGCTGGCAACTATGTCAATCTGCACCTGGGCGATAGAATTTACCCCCTGAGAGAGACTATGACCAAGTTACTGGAGCGTTTGGATCCAGGGTCATTCGCTCGCATCCACCGCTCCTATATTGTGCGCTTGGACTCTATTGCGGAGATTGAACCCCTGGAGAGCGGTGATGCGCGTATTCACTTGGTTGGCGGCCAGCTGATCCCGGTGAGCAGGCGCTACCGCGATCAGCTGAGGGCTCAATTAACCCCGGCTTAGTTTTTTGCCTGGAGAAGTCGCTCGATGGCCCGGTTGGCGGCCAAAAACCCAAAGGTGCCGGTAATCATAGTTGCCGCACCAAAGCCGCCACTGCAGTCTAATTTAACACCGTCCTGCATAGCGCTCTTCTGCTGGCATACTTGCCCATCTGGCTGCGGGTATACCATTGCTTCAGTGGAAAAGATCGCATCGATGCCAAACTGGCGCTTGCGACTCTTCTGGAAGTTGTGAAAGCGGTATAGATGTTGGCGGACTTTTGCCAGCATCGGATCATTAATTGTACGGCCGAGATCGGCGCACTCAATGCGATCGGGGGAGCGCTTACCTCCTGCGGAACCAACCGTTATCAAGCGTATTTTTCGGGCTTTACAGTAAGCGATCAGGGCGGCTTTTACCCGTGCGGAGTCTATTGCATCAATCACCACATCGATAGGGTGTATATCAGGATTGATCAGCTCTGAGAAATTGTCATTAGCGATAAAGTCCTCTTCCGTATGAACTGTAATCTCCGGGTTAATCTGCCGTAGGCGCTCTGCCATCACCTCGACCTTGATATGGCCTACAGTATCGGCGAGTGCGTGGCTCTGACGATTGGTATTGGTGATGCAGACGTCATCCAAGTCTATTAGCGTCAACTGGCCAATGCCGCTTCGCGCCAAGGCCTCTGCGGTCCAGCTCCCTACGCCACCAATACCGATCACCAATATGTGAGCAGAGGATAAAATTTCGAGGGCCTTATCGCCATACAGGCGAGCAATGCCGCCAAATCGCTGTAAATACTGGTCAGACAAGCTCATCTGGGGTCTCTTCAGGTACATCTTCCAAAAACCGCTGTTTGTCAGCGTCACACGGCAATAGGCAACTTTCCCGTTGACCAAACCAGCGATAGCGGTTTCGAGCAACCAAGTCGTAGAGCCAATCCCTTGCCGGGCGGGGAATGTAGCGCAAAATGGCCAATAAACGCCAGGGTTGTGGTAGGCGGCTGGCAATTCTCAGTGCCGCTTCACTTTTGTAAAAGGATTGGTAAGTGCCACCATGTCGTTCCAGCAAAATCATGGTCTGGTAAGTGTCCAGCGGCAGGTTCAGCTGTTTAAGGAAGTGCTGGCCTGCATTGGACTGCACTCGGCACAGGGTAAGGCGCTGCTCTCTGTCGCGCTTGAGTATTAGTTGACTCCAGCTATTGCACAGGTTGCAGATGCTATCAAACAGGATGATGTTGTTTGGCAATGACATTGGGGAAGGGGGAAACGCCGCGCGGCTGGCGGCGTTTCATATCATGGGATCAGTGCACGTGGCCGTGATCAACTTCTTCGGCAGTCGCTTCGCGTACAGAAACAACTTCAATTTCGAAGTGCAGCTCAACGCCGGCGAGGGGGTGGTTGCCATTGATAGTGACTTCGTCGCCGTCGATGTCGATAATTTCGACTTCAATCGGGTGACCTTCGGTGCTCTCTGCACGGAATGCCATTCCTACAGATAACTCTTCAACACCACCAAAGGCACTGCGCGGCATGGTTTGGATCAGCTCCGGGTTTTGCTCGCCGTAACCGTCTTCTGGTGCGATTACCGCAGTAAATTTATCACCGGGTGCCTTTTCCAGCATCTCGCGCTCAAGCCCAGGAATGATATTACCAACCCCTTGCAGATATTTGAGCGGCTCTCCATTGGCTGAGGAGTCAATGACTGTTCCGTCAGCATCTTTCAGGGTGTAGTGGATCTCCACAACTGTGTGGTTGGCAATCTTCATGAATAATCTCTGATATAAAAGAGTATGTGAATGAGCGCTTACCGCTGCGCAATAAAACGGGGGGTAAAGGCTGTGAAGCGCAATTGTATTGACAGGGCGGGCGCGCCGCAACTTGTGCGTGCGCGCCGCTGATAAAGATTAGCAAGCGATTGACAGGTCCTGCTCACAACCTCCATAGAGATTGGTTACGATCGCAACCAGTTGTGTGCTGAAGTCAGGGCGATAGCCCAACTCCAATAGGCGACCCTCGAAATACTCCAGCATTGAATCGAATAGCTCTGGGTTTAACCCCCTGGCTAAAAAACGGGCGCGACTACTCCGGTCTGGTTCCGGTGTAGATGACAACGCATGGCTCAAAAACTGAGCTTGACGACTTAATTGTTTGCGGAAATCACAAGTTTCGTAGGCTGAAAGGTGGTGGCTGAGAGCACCGTAAAATTCACTGACTGTACGGTTGACAAATTTAGCACCACCGACCTGATCCAACAGGCTTTCCATATCTCTCCCCCCGGTGAGCAGTTGGCACTGATTTAAAGTTTATCCGCAGAGCCGAAAAAGTATTTTGGTAACGAGAAGCACAATGTGCATTGGCTCAATGGCGGTACAACATTAATTGGTGACGAGCCTAAGACATATTCTTTCAGTATGCCAACTTGGTTTAAGAAAATTGTCATTCTGTTCGACAGGTTGTCACATATTGGGGGCTTATTTCGCCAAAGAAGAAAATCTATGTTTGCGCAAGTATTTTCTAAGCCTTTACACTTTATTTTTTCTTCTTGGTGTTAGACTGCACGTTTGCACCAAATAATAAATTTCAACCTTTTGAGATAATTTATGGCAAGTATTTTTACTCAGATAATTAATGGCGATTTACCTGGCAATTTTATTTGGAGAGATGAAAAGGTCGTAGCTATTTTGACCATTTCACCCATTAAGGCTGGTCATTGTTTGGTCATCCCTGTTGAGGAAATTAATCATTGGGATGATGTTCCGGAGGAGCTGGCGAGTCATCTAATGCTGGTTGCGCAAAAGGTGGCGAAAGGGCTGAAAGCAACTTACTCACCGAAGCGAGTGGGCGTGATGATCGCTGGGATTGAAGTGCCACATACCCATATCCACCTGATACCCGTAGATGAATTGTCAGACTTTGACTTCTCTAAGCAAAAGCCTGCTTCTTCAGAGCAGTTGGCACATGAGGCGGAAAAGATTCGACAATCCCTAAAGGAGCTGGGCTTTAGCGAGGCGGAGTGCGGCTAGGTCGTTAAGATTGATTTTTTAGACTGCATGGTCATATGGTGTCCCCAAAATATTTGTGGGACACTGCATCCAAGTCCCCCGCTTACTGAGTCACATAGGTATGAACTGGTAATAACGATGAGATTCCTCTAATGATGATTTTGAAGAAGACACTCTTTGCCCCGCTGGTAGTAGTCCTCGCCACAGTCGCTGCGTTTTGCACTAATGCCCAGGCAGAAGAAATGGAAACTAAGCGTTTCGATATGGAAGGGTTCACTCAGGTGTCTCTCAAGGGAAGTTCTCACTTGAAGTTGATTCAGGGGGACAGTTTTGAAGTTGTCGCTGTCGGCCCTATCAGCACAATGCCCTACGTCAAAGTTGAGGTGAAAGGGGAAAGGTTGGAGTTATCCGTTGAGGAAAACACCCAGAACCTTTTTGGATTTGTCACCATATCCCGAGGGCAGGGAGATGAAGTTAACTTCACCGTGACGATGCCTAAAATTGAGGCTCTTAAGGTGACTGGCTCTGGTGAGGCTAGATCTTCAAGTGTTGAGAGTGAAGGCCTAACTTTGGGGGTGACGGGCTCAGGAATGATCAATATCGACAAGGTCGCCGCAGAATCCTTGAAAGCGTATGTTACTGGTTCCGGTGATTTGTTCCTCAACATGGCATTGACTGTCAAAGGGGAAGTAGCGGTGACAGGCTCTGGCGACATGAAGATAAGTACTATTACCGGTGAGAGTTTACTAGCGGAGATACAAGGTTCCGGCGATATGTTGGTTGGCGGGCGAGTCGCCGATGTGAACGTTCGCCTCATGGGTTCAGGAGATTTTATTGGCCGCAGTCTGCGCGCCGATACTGCCAGCGGTTCAATAATGGGATCGGGTGATATTGTCTTGAAACGGCCGGGAACTGACTCCTTCTCAGTGATGGGGTCGGGAGACGTAGCGCTGGTCGACTAAGTGGCGGCTCCTGAGCCCCCTTGCATCTAAGGCGTTCGGCCAGAGGGCTGTGCGCCTATTTCTTTTTGGGGGTATTCTTGAGCCTCCATCATCCTCTCTATCCCCATTTCTGGAAGTCAGCTTTATATGGAGCCCAAAGTGACAGAGTGTGTGTCGCTGGACCGCGAAGATTCTATGTCTCGCGAGAGTCAATCTCGCCCACATTTAAAAGAAAAACTACGGCGCTGGAGCCGAGAGGCCCAGGATAAATCCCACTGGGCCGCCGAGCGCTTGTTGGACCGACGCATCTGTATCGGTATCACTGGGCTCAGTGGTGCTGGCAAGTCCACGTTTCTCACCAGTCTGATATACCAACTCTGCAATCCGGAGAAGTCTCAATTACCTGGTTTTGCCCCTGCGCTCAATGGCGATCTGTTGGGGGCAGAGTTGAAGCCAGCGCTGGACTCTGGTTTGGCGCCATTTGACTATCAGACCTGCCTGTCGGCACTGATGGCTGAGCCACCTAGTTGGCCACAGAGTACTAGAGATGCTTCGGCTATGGAGTTACACATCCATTTACGCAGCCGGCGCCGTTTTCGGGGTAATGGTAGAAAGACGTTGGTAGTGGAGTTGCGTGACTACCCCGGGGAATGGTTGATGGACTTGCCGCTATTGCGTATGGATTACGCAGAGTGGTGTCGTCATCAAGCACACCTATTTTCTACAGATGCGCGATCAATGCTGGCCCCCCGGTTGATAGCTCAGCTGGCAGCACTGTCCCCCCAGGCGAATGCCAGTGAAGTAAATTTGGACGAATTATGGGGGGAATACCGAGCTTATCTTCTGAGTTGCCGAACCAAGTTGAATCTCAGTTATTTACAGCCTGGTAGAGCGCTGCTAGACGAGGAGGCGTACGGGGTAGTCCCACTCCTGGATTTGCGTGGTTTAGATGCTGGGCAGTTAGCTGCTTTGTCTGAGAGTAGTGTTTTTAAGGTTTTGCAGGCGCGTTACGAACGCTATGTGCGGGCGCAGGTAAAACCCTTTGTAGATAGCCATTTTCGACATATCGATCGACAACTGGTACTGGTAGATATGATTGGCACTCTATTTGCTGGTGAACAGTCCCTGGAAGATATGCGTCTGGCATTTGCTCATATTGCCGATACATTCCGCTATGGCGAATCGGGGTTTTTAAGCAAGCTATGGCGCCCAAAGGTTAATCGACTCCTTTTTGCTGCGACTAAAGTCGATCAGGTACTTGCTGCCGACCACGATGCTTTGAGGCAGCTTCTAGGCCAGCAGTTACAACAGACTTTCTCCGATGCCCGTCACCGGGGTTTGCCGGTATTTAGTGAGGCGATTGCCGCGGTTCGCTGCTCTAGAGAGGGGCAGAAGAATGGACGGAGAATGCTGATGGGTTATGACCTCGAAGGGCAGTATTTGGGTTTTGAGAATGCGGAAATTTTTGCCCAGGCGCCCTATGAAGAGCAGGGGTGGAGCCACTATGCGGGAGCTGCACCACCACAGCTGCGGCCTCCAGTGGGAATGCAGGAAGGACATATTCCACATATACGGGTGGATGCTCTTTTGAACCTTCTGTTGGGAGATAAGGTTTGATTAACAGTGATAAAAATACTGAGTACCGTCGCGAAACACGTATCGAGTCGCTAGATGAGCCTGGACAGGAGGTCCCGCACAGAGATGCGACGCGGGTGGAACCGCTTGCGGATGAGTCAGTGGAGATTCCTAGGTCAATAACCACTGGAGAGTCTCTTCCTGATCGGATTGCTTTCTCCGAGTTGCGCCTACCCACTTTCCGGTTTAAGTGGCTAAAGTCAGCAGTGCTCTCTGCGCTTGCAGTAGTGGTGGTCGTGGTCGGATGGGAGTTTTATGGACTTTATCAATGGGCGGTCGATAAACACTGGGGATTGGGACTTTTTGTGGCTGTTTTGATGGCGGGCTTCAGTGCAATCATTGGTAGTTCCGTGTGGGAGTTTTTCCGAGCGGGGCGCCCACTGAACAAGCTTGAAAAAACTCAGGCAATGGCTGCCGAGGCCCGAGACTGCCGCAGTCACCAAGAGGCGCAAGTATTCAGGCGCAATTTGCAGGAGCATTTTGCCGGTAAGCCCCAAGGTGTACTGCTCAATCGAGTTCTAGATGAGGCAGCTGACTATTACGATAGCAGTGAGTTGTTAGAGCATTTAGAGGTTACCTTCTTAAATGCCCTTGACCAAGAGGCTCTAAGGAGAGTCGTGCGCCACTCAACGAGCACTGGTGCACTGGTTGGGCTGAGCCCTTTTGCCAGTATCGATATTCTGGTTGCCCTGAGGCAGTCACTGCGAATGATTGATGATGTGGCGCAGATTTATGGTGTGCAGCCGTCTCTTGTGGTGCGATGGCGCTTGTTCAAGAGGGTTTTGTCTTTGGTCGCCTACACTGGCGCGAGTGAGTATGCGATCAGTGAAATGTGGCCGGAACTTGTTGGCGATAGCATGCTGAGCACAGTATCTGTGCGTTTGGGGCAGGGGGTCGGAGCCAGTCTGTTTGTTGCGCGTATCGGCTTGGCGACAATGCAAAGCTGTCGGCCAATCCCTTTTACTGAAAAGCAGCGCCCTCGCCTGAGATCAGTTATGGCCCGTATTGGTGGTGGCCTTAAAGAGAGGATGCCCGAGTTGTTTTCTATGGTTGGGCTTAGCTCGCGAAAGGAAGCAAAGGTTCGGAAGGCGGGTACCGAGTAGCTACTGGGATCGTAAGTCAATCTCTTGGGCTGACTATTTGATGTAAGGGGGCGAAAATCTGCCCCCTTTGTCAGCAACTTATTGAAACTGTTTTTTCATCAACATGCGGGTGTGATGTCGATCAACCAGCTGGGCCAGGGCTTCATAGCGGCGCTGTATGAAGGGGGCGGGGTTGTTATTTCCCGATTCATCCCGATATTCAACTCCAGACCGGACGTGTTGGAGCTCCTTGGCTAACTCTCTGATGGCGGTGAAGATCTTTTGTGTGTCGTCTTTGCTGTGAAATACTGAGCTTTTTGTGGTGTCTGTCAGGTAATCATCGCACTCGCTCAGCCAGTCCAACCTCTGTTCAAGAAACTGTATTGTATTGCGAATTCCCCCGGTGTATTCGGGGTTGAAGTTATGGTTGATATACTTGTCGAGGCTACGCATGCCCGAGCCGACAAATTGTTCAACCACATCGCCACAGTATTTTTCTGACAGATAGGATGGATGAGACTTTGCGCTGCTTAAATTGCTGATGAGCAGTAGAGAGGTAAGCAATAGGGCGCGCTGCATCACTGCATTTGGGTATTTCATATTATTGCCCATAGGTTTTGCTCTTATTAATGACTGTTATTTTATCCGCCTCAGGTTTTTTTGTTGTGCAATTTCCTCTGGCGGGCTGATATCTGTGACAGCAGTCACATGAATATCCAAAGCGAAGTCAAGTGTCAACGGTTATTAAGTAAGAATTGTCAGCTTGAGATGGTTGTTCACAGAAAACTTATTGTCGGGCTGTTTAAAAATTATTCGAAGCATAGCTGAGTGGGAGTTTATTTTGGCTGAGTATGATTTTGATCTGTTTGTTATTGGTGCCGGCTCTGGTGGCGTGCGTGCAAGTAGGATGGCTGCTGCACAAGGAATGAAGGTCGCTGTGGCTGAAGACCGCTATATGGGGGGGACCTGTGTAAATGTAGGTTGTGTTCCCAAAAAATTATTTGTTTATGCGAGTGGCTATTCCGCAGGCTTTTCTGATGCTCGAGCCTATGGCTGGAATAGCGCGGGAGCTGAGTTTGACTGGCCAACACTGCGGGATAACAACGCAAAAGAAGTTGCTCGACTCAATGGGATTTATCGCAATTTGCTGGATAACTCTGGGGTGGAAACCCTAAATGGCAGAGCCAGCATCAAAGGTCCTCACTGTGTTGTTGTTAACGGCAAAGAAATTACTGCAGAGCGTATTTTGGTGGCGACAGGCGGATGGCCATTTATTCCGAATATTCCGGGACGGGAATTTGCGCTGACTTCCAATGAAGTTTTCTCAATGGAAAACTTTCCCAAGCGAGTTTTGGTTGTTGGTGGGGGTTATATTGCCGTTGAATTTGCAGGCATCTTTGCTGGACTCGGCGCAAACGTGCACCTCTCTTATCGAAGAGATTTATTTTTGCGAGGATTCGATCGAGATATTCGCACTTTTGTTCGCGATGAGATGCAGAAGAAAAATATCGATCTAAAGTTTAACCACAACGTTGTTTCTATTGAGAAGCTTCAGGATGGTAGCTTGCTCGCTCATGCCGATGATGGTTCCAGTATTAATGTGGATATGGTGCTTTACGCTACTGGGCGCGTAGCAAATGTTGAAGGGTTGGGGCTAGAGGAGCAGGGTGTTGTCTTGCACAAAGATGGCACAATCTCTGTGGACGATAATTTTAGAACTAGTGTGCAGTCAATATATGCACTGGGAGATGTAACGGGTGAGCCTCAGCTTACTCCTGTTGCCTTGGCGGAGGCTATGGCCTTGGTTAAGCATTGGCGCACGGGAGAGACGGCTGAAATTGACTATAACAACATTCCTACAGCAGTTTTCTGTCAACCGAATATCGGAACTGTGGGGTTGTCTGAAGAAGAGGCACGGGACTCTGGACTCAACGTCACTATTTATAAGTCGGAATTCAGGCCAATGCGTCACACTGTGAGTGGGAATACAGAGCGGACATTGATGAAGCTGGTTGTAGATGCGTCCAACGACAAGGTGATTGGCGTGCATATGGTTGGCGATGACGCAGGGGAGATTATTCAGGGGATGGCCGTAGCGCTTAAGGCAGGAGCTACCAAAAGCACCTTTGATTCAACGATTGGAATTCACCCCACTGCTGCTGAGGAGTTTGTAACTATGAGAACTCCAGTTGCAGGTTAGGTTCTGTTGTTACGCTGTAGATATATGTTGCAGTTGTGAATAATGAAAAAGGCGGCATTTTGCCGCCTTTTTTGTGACTCTCAGTTTTTAGCTGGGCTCTTCTACAACCTCTTGTAGGGCTTGGTGCCGCCGTGTTTTCTTGCGTTCGCTACGCTCTTTCAGACAGCGCTCGGCGGAGGCGAATGTGTCGTTTACCGCTCGGTGTATGGATTCGTTCTCACTACTAATAGTCACGGGATTGCCACTAATCGCAAGCTCTAGTGATGCCTTGAAGTGTCTGCCTTTAGTTTTGTGTTGATGAGGAGCTTCGAGGACTACGCGACTATGTATGATGTCGCCACAATAACGTTCCAGCTTGTTTAACTTCTTGGATACGGTAGTCGCCAGGGCGGCTGACTTGTCAATGTCGCGGAACACAATGTTATCGTTAGGCGCTGATTTCATGGGCACATACCTCCGGTTAAAAGAAACCATGCAGGCCGCTGTTGCGGTTTGCTGTAAAGAAGGTAGGGCGCCCTAGTGGGAGGGTTCGAGGCTGCAGTTGAAGCGCCGAGCTGCCGGAATCGCAACGATTGTTTGCTGACAAAGCAGCTTAGGGTGTTTTACGTCCGGGTCGGGTTTCCGCTGAGTCCAGCGATCTTCTCCCTGGTATCCATAATGCTTCCGCCAAAAAAAAAATCAAGCGCTATCGCAGAAAAATTTCATATAAATTTTGGAGTGGTGTCACTGTGGTGACTCAATATTGTGGATTTGAAGGTTTATTGATCAGCTGGTTGGCTCAGGTGAACGCAAGGTCATTGCTCATAGCTTGCTCCCTGCGTAAAATTGACCATATTGCGCAGTAGCTTCACTCTGTCGTAGATTCAGAGTCGCTGCGCTTCCAAAACACGAAACACATCAATTCGAGAAATGGGTTCACGACGATGGCGGTAAAGCGGTGTTGCTCGCTCCTTTTGGCGGGCTTAGTAGTTATGGGTGGGGCAGTGGCACAAGCGCAGACGCCCCTCACGGCGGAGAAGAACCGTCTTGCGCGATTGGAACAGTCTCTTGAAAATCGGAGTGTTGGGCTCGAGGATGTCGAAAATGAGCTGCTCTCCTATGAATATAAGCTTGAGCAGGCCCAGAAATCTCTCGATGACCTGCGCCTGGAATACGAGGCGAGTCGCCAGGAGCTCAATCAAGCGACCCGGGCTCATGAGTCAACCCCCAACTCAGATACTGAGCGTCGCCTGAAGAAGGCTAAGCATGCCTTCGCTATGGCGGAGAGAGGTGTCGATAGCCGTTCACGTCGTCTCGAGTTTATTAAAGAAAATCATCAGCAGCTTCAACAAAAACTGGCTGAAGAGAAGCAGGCAATTGCTGATGCCAAAGCTAAGATTTCTGCCCAGCAGGATAAAATTAGCAAGATGGTTGAGGATATGCTGGCAAAGGCTGAAGCATCCGAGAGAAGGGCAGCTATGGCGCGAGCTGCTGCTACTAATGAGAAACCAAAGCCCCCGCAAATTAAAGCTCAGGTCGAGCCGCCAAAGCGCGAGGAGCCCGCTAAAGTGGAAGCTGTTGCTAAGCGTGAGATCGATGCCGACTTATTGGATTATGTAAGGCGGGAAACAGCACGCCTAAGTGATCTCCTGGCTGACGAAGAAGGTAACGATAGAAAAACGTTCCGGGATCTTGAGTTGCGGCCAACTGGGGGGGAAAGAGTGCCCTTTGAGTTTTTGGGGGAAAATCAATATCGCTTGGTGACTACCGTTGAGTCAGGTCGCCAAACTTATAAAATTAACACTTGGAAATTCCGCCGTACAATTCCGGCTGAGGATGATGGGGCTCGCTATGTCTTTATTTTTGATGCGCGTCGCCTGTCTCGACCAAGATTGGTTATGTACCCAGAGTATGTGCTGTCAGAATTGAATTAATTGTTCAGTGAAAAAGCAAAAAAGCGAGCCTAAGGCTCGCTTTTTTGCTTTTGGGGTTCCAGAAAATAGATTTTACCAGTGGGGAGGAGTTTTACCGCGACTGTAGAATAGTTGTGAGTAGGGGGGTGTAAAGGCTTCCTGTCGGGCTTGGTTGACTTTGGTAGAGAGTAATATTGTTAATTGTTATTGGGTGTTCTAGGTCGACTGGAGAAAATCCGTGAAATTGTTTCCTGTTTCTGCATAGGGTGATGTGTGGGCGATAGCGCCGGTTTTCTGTCGGTATGGATAGGCTCTCTGCGAGGCATTTGACAGACATATGCAAGGTCGCCAATTGTTTGGTGGCTGTGATTTCTGCGGCGATCAGGTGAGCTTCATTGCCCGGGAAGGTATCAAGTTTAAATAGGCGGGTTTTCGTCTCAGTTGTGTTTCGAGCGATTGAGGTCAACCCGGTTTTTAGTGACGGTATTGTTTTAATTGGAACCTGGCCTAAAAAACAAAGGGTGATATGACGATTCTTATAGGCGATCCAACGGGTGCTGGCTAAGGATGAGGCGCTTTGTTTTTCCGTGATGAGGTTTGTTAAATAATTTAAAAATTCTTGTGTTGTT
Organism: Microbulbifer maximicatervae (SeqCode); assembly: GCF_052467225.1. Taxonomy (NCBI): domain Bacteria; kingdom Pseudomonadati; phylum Pseudomonadota; class Gammaproteobacteria; order Cellvibrionales; family Microbulbiferaceae; genus Microbulbifer; species Microbulbifer maximicatervae (SeqCode). The sequence goes on from NZ_CP174303.1 coordinate 2,380,692, forward strand.
TTATCGAGCTGGATGCCGATAAAGATTCGACAAGCGGGCTCTAAAGGTTTTTTGTAATTTTTTGGCATAAAATTTATCTGTCACCCTTGAATTAGAAACCTCTGCCCATATCTTTGTTGTACAGGTGGTAGCTTCAATGAAAAGTGCCCCTGAATAGAGTCCGGTCATTTGACGGACGTAGTTTTAAATATTGCTCTGAATTGAGGATATGATAATGCGTAATTTTGATTTCTCTCCACTTTATCGCTCTGCAATTGGTTTTGACCGTATGGCCAGCCTGCTCGATGCAATGACCACAAGCGAGCAAAAACAGCCTTCCTACCCCCCTTACGATATAGAGTTGACCGGCGAGGATAGCTACCGAATTTCCATGGCTGTCGCTGGTTTTGAGCAGTCTGAACTCGATATTCAGGTGGAGCAAAATCGTTTAGTGGTTAGCGGCACTAAGCCAGAAAGTAATAGCCAGGGAAATTATTTACACAGGGGTATCGCCGCAAGAAATTTTGAGCGGCGTTTTCAGCTTGCCGATCACGTGAAAGTGACCGATGCAAAACTGGCTAATGGGTTGTTACATATAGAATTGGTACGCGAAATACCTGAAGCGATGAAGCCACGAAAAATTTCGATTACAGAAGGTAATGTGCTGCAGCACAAAGAAAGTGAGACTAAGTCCACTGCTGCAGTAGCGTAAGTTGTCGCTTCATTGCCCGCTGTGCCGCCAAAGTGCGGTACAGTTTTACCATCAGGATAAATTCCGCAGTTATCATCAGTGTGATAACTGCGCGCTCGTTTTTGTGCCGCCGCAATACCATCTGACACCTGAAAAAGAGAGAGCTTATTACGACCTCCATGAGAATTCGATGGAGGATGACGGTTACCATCAATTTCTCAGTCGTTGCGCGCAGCCGTTACTGAAAGAGTTGAGTGGAGCCTGCCATGGCCTGGACTTTGGTTGTGGCCCGGCGCCTTTATTGGCCAGAATTTTGGCGGAGAGTGGACATCGGGTGGACCTGTATGATCACTTTTACATGCCGGCCAGGAAGGCGCTGCATAGGAGCTACGACTTTATTGTTGCTACAGAAGTGATAGAACATCTTGTGAGGCCAGGAGAGGAACTTGAAAACCTTTGGCAAAGGCTTCGTACAGGGGGGGTTATGGCCCTGATGACGAAACTGGTTATTTCTGCAGAGCGCTTCGCCAATTGGCACTATATCAGAGACCCTACACATATTTGCTTCTTTAGCGTGAAGACATTTGAATGGTTGGCTCGGTCACTCGGTGCCGAGCTCCAGTTTGTCCACAGTGATGTTATTTTTCTAAGAAAATTAAGTGTTGACCCTGAATAGCTTGGCTCGCACCGTGGTGCGATATTCACTTGGAGTTGTTGCCAGAAATTTTTTAAATAGCGCTGTGAAATGCCCCATATCCTGGTAACCAACTTTTTCAGCAATTTCATTGACCGATAAATTGCTTGATTGTAAAAGCTCGCGCGCCATGTCAACCCTGACATTTTGCAAATACTGCAATGGTGTCTGTCCTGTAGCAAGTTTGAACCGGCGATTGAACGATCGCACACTCATATCGAAAAGTTGCGCCACTTCGCTAAGGCGTACCTCGGTATTGCAATGTTCTTTGAGCCAGGCCTGGGCTTGAACGATATCTTCATCTGGGTGTAAGTGAACAGATCCTTCTGAGTAGGCTATCTCTTCAAATGGGCGGCGAATTTCGTGAGAGAAATTGCGCTCCACATGACTGGCGATGGCCGGCCCATACAGTTGACGGATCATATGAACCGTTACGTCGGCGAGGGCATTGACGCTGGCCGCACAGAAAAGTTTGTCTGCCTGGGTAATAAAATACTGACGTTTTAACTTTACCTCTGGATAGTCTGAGCTAAATTGATCAAAATAATGCCAGTGGGTGGTTGCAGGTTTTCCGTTAAGGAGGCCCGCTTCGGCCAAAAAGCAAACTCCGGTACCCACAGCACTAATTGCAGCTCCTTGTTTTTCCTGTTGGCGCAGCCATTCCAATATTTTTCCGCCTCGCTTAAGGGCGGGGCGGGGGTTGCGCCACATGGTCGGGATGTAGATTAGGTCGCTATCTGGTGCATCGCTAAGAGCGACGTCCGGTTGAAGGGTAAACCCGCAGCGGGTATTTACTGGTGCCCCATCCAAACTGGCGGTCACCAGTTTTAGGCTGCCCTTGATGCCCTCAACCCTGGCGCGACTCTCCGCACCGCGGAGCATCTCAAGTGGGAGAACGGTACCGGTTGCCAGCATCTGGTCGATAAGTAGAAAAGTTACTGTTCGCATTACACATCTATGCGCACTTGCGCTATTGGCCAAAACACTCAATTTTGCTGGCCAGTATGCCCATAACTGGACAGAATCGCCACCCCCTACACTCGCATCTCTTATTTTTATAGTGTTTAGTGCTTGGCTGGAGGTCAGGATGCAGCGCCTTCCCGTAATCACCGCATTCGGTGGATTCAACCCTGCTGGACGTAGTTCTTTCCATAGGGGGTACTCTCGCCTCGTGCTGGATAAACTGGGTAAGGAAGAGAGGGATAGCACTCTTTCCGACCTGGCTGCCCTGATGGGCTTGCGTACCGGAGACAACGCTGAAGGCATTTTGGACCCTGCCCTTGAGCAGCAGGTGTTGGATGGTACTTTGGTACGCGAACTAGAGAGTCGCTATTACGACTACCGCAAGTGCCATTTCCATCAGTCTGCCCAGCTCGCAAACCCCCAGGGCCTGACATTTGAAATTTCCACCCGGCAGCTTCCGCAGCCTGTGCCAGCTCATTGGCACTTGGAGCATATCCAGGGCGGCAGGGTTCGGGTCACCACAGCTGAGCTGTCAGTTTTGTTGGATAGCCACCGTGAGATAAGTGTGGCTGCTGCCGGCCAGCTCCCAACTGGATTTGAACCGGGCACTAAATATAACTCTCGATTTCACCCGAGGGGATTGCAGTTGGCCCTCTTGGGCGCATCAGATGCTGTGCAGTCTTTGGGGGTTGATTGGGATACCGTTGTATCTGCGGCTGGGCCGGGAAATATTTCACTCTATGCCGCCTCGGCAATGAGTCAACTGGACCCATTTGGCAACGGTGGTCTATTGCAGTCCCGCCTGCGAGGTGGTCGCGTAAGCTCTAAACAGTTAGCGCTTGGTCTAAATAGTATGCCAGCGGATTTTGTTAACGCTTATGTGCTCGGAAATGTCGGTTCTACTGGCGCTGTTGCCGGTGCTTGCGCAACCTTCCTGTACAACCTTCGCGCTGGCGTTGAAGATATTCGCTCGGGTAGGGCGCGGGTCGCTGTAATTGGTGCGGCTGAGGCGCCCCTTGTGCCTGAAGTTGTCGATGGCTATTCAACGATGGGTGCTCTTGCCACTACCGAGAATTTACGCAAGCTTTTCCCTGGTGAAATTGATTATCGACGCACCAGTCGCCCGTTCGGTGAGAACTGTGGTTTTACCTTGGGTGAGGGTACCCAGTGGGTCATCTTAATGGATGATGCTCTGGCGCTTGAGTTGGGTGCTTCCGTATATGGTTCGGTTGCTGGTGTGTTTACCAATGCCGACGGTACAAAAAAATCGATTTCTGCGCCGGGTCCCGGGAATTACCTGACGATGGCCAGGGCAATGGCGGAGGCGCGGGCAATTGTGGGTGAGGATAGTTTGCGGCGTCGCAGCTTTGTGCAAGCCCATGGCTCCAGCACGCCGCAAAATCGGGTTACTGAGTCCGCCATTTTTGATCGTTTGGCCGGCGCATTTGGTATTGCCGAGTGGCCGATTTGTGCGGTCAAGGCCTTTTTGGGGCATACCGTTGCTTCAGCCAGTGGAGATCAGTTAGTTACAGCGTTAGGTGTATTTGATCGCGGCATACTCCCGGGAGTAACCACCGTTGATCACATCGCCGATGATGTTCATTGTAAGCATCTGGATATTTCCCTTGAGCATACCGATAGGGGTAGGGGTGCGCTTGATTTAGCGTTCTTAAACTCGAAAGGTTTTGGCGGAAATAATGCGACGGCAACAATTTTGTCCCCGCAGATCACAAAATCAATGATGGAAAAGCGTCATGGCAAATCGGCCATTGTGACGTCTCAAGCGTTGAACGAGAAGGTTGTAGAGCAGAGCGAAAAGTACAACACCAAGGCTTCTCGTGGTGAGCTTGATGTTATTTATCGATTTGGTGAGGGCATGATCAATGAAAGTGAGATCACTATCTCAGAAGAAGAAATTTGTTTACCCGGAATGCCGCCGGTGAAGTTGCCAAATGGAAATCCCTTTGAAGATATGGTGTGATTGGCTTTTACATAATACCTCAATTACGGTGATTTTTACCTGAGGGGAGATTGCACAAAAGGAGCTAATGGGGAGCATGGATGATCCTGAAGAGGATGTTGGCGCCCGCTTGAAAATGGTGCGCCACATTTACGGTATCTCACAGAGGGAGTTGGCGAGACGGGCTGGGGTAACCAACGCAACAATTTCTTTTATTGAATTGGGAAAGGTTAGCCCTTCCGTAAGCTCCTTAAAAAAAATATTGGGCGCCATTCCTATGTCGCTAACCGATTTTTTTTCCTTGGAAATATCGGGCGCAAAGCAAATTTTTTTTCGCGGAAATGAAGTGCCTGAGATCGGTCATGGCTCTGTGTCCTGCCGTTTGTTTGGAGGGGCAAAGGCAAACTGCGGCATGTCGCTATTGTGGAAAGTATTTCCGGCTGGGGATGATACCGGCTTTTCTCTCGAGTCTACTGAGGGGGAGATTGGTGGAGTGGTTGTCAGTGGTGACCTGGAGGTTACGGTTGGCTCCGATTTTGCCCTGCTGAGTACCGGTGATGGGTATTATTTTGATGCTCAGCGTCCGCACCGCTTTCGAAATATAGGTCGCTGTGACTGTGTAGTTGTCAGCGCAATGATGCCGGCTTATGGGCATCCCGACCTTCAAGAGCCCAATTCCTGAAAGGTGGTTTAGAAAAGAGGGAGTTCGTGCCAAGTGGCTGATAAGGCGGCACGATCCGAGATAGACTAGCCCTGCTTTAATTTCATTCCGTTCGCAAACTGGCGAATTTCTGTACTTTGGCACTCCTGGTGCCACTCCATTTGTAAGAAATAGTATTCAAACAATCGTTTGAATCTGGCTATACTACGGCTGACCAAATTGGGCCTAAGTGTCACCGCGCTGTGCGGGGCGGCCCTTGGTTGCACAAAAATTCCGACCCCGGGCCCAGGATCGCGGCCCAGAATAAAAGAGGTCAATCAATGTTATTTAGTGGCAAAGCGCTCACGGTACAGATGCTGGACAACGGCATCGCCGAGCTCAAATTCGACCTGCAAGGCGAATCCGTCAATAAATTTAACCGTCAGACGGTTTCTGAATTCTCCCAAGCGCTGGATGCTATCGAAGCAGCGGATGGTGTTAAAGGTGTACTGCTGACCAGCGGTAAAGGCGTCTTCATTGTTGGTGCTGATATCACTGAGTTTGGTGGTGCCTTCTCTGCAGGTGCAGAGGGCGTTGCTGATCTGATGAATCAGAACAACGAAAATATCAACCGCCTGGAAGACCTTCCGGTACCGACTGCGGTAGCAATTAATGGCTACGCGCTTGGCGGTGGTTTTGAGGTGTGTCTTGGCTGTGACTTCCGCCTGATGGGCGAAGAGGCCAAAGTTGGCCTTCCGGAAGTTAAGCTGGGTCTGATTCCGGGCTGGGGTGGCACTGTTCGCCTGCCGCGTGTAGTGGGTGTTGATGTTGCTGCTGAGTGGATTGCAGCGGGTAAAGAGCAGAAGCCTGCCGCCGCTCTGGAAGCTCACGCTGTCGATGCGGTGATCCCCACTGCCAAGCTCAAAGATGCAGCGGTCAAGCTGCTTGAGCGCGCTATTAATGGCGAGCTGGACTACAAAGCCATTCGCGAGCTGAAGAAATCTCCAATCCCCTTGAATGATACTGAAGCGCTAATGGCCTTCTTTACCACCAAGGCATTTGTGGGTCAGCAGGCGGGTAAAAACTACCCCTCTCCCGTAGCTGCGGTTGAGTCAATCGAGCAGGGTTACAAGTTGACCCGTGATGAAGCGCTGAAAATTGAACAGGAGAAGTTCATTTTCTGCGCGCAGACCGGCACTGCGAAGTCTCTGGTAGGGCTGTTCCTGGCTGACCAGGCAATTGGTAAAGTTGCCAAAGGTTGGGAGAAGAAAGCCGATAAGCCGATTGAGCGTGCGGCAGTATTGGGTGCTGGCATTATGGGTGGCGGTATCGCTTACCAGTCTGCCTACAAAGGCACTCCGATCAAGATGAAGGATATCGACCAGAAGGGTATCGATCTTGGTCTAAATGAGGCGAACAAGCTGCTGTCCAAGTTGGTTGATCGCAAGCGCCTGACCCCCGTTAAAATGGGTGAAGTGCTCAACCGTATCGAGCCTACCTTGAGCTACGACGGCTTCAACGATATCGATGTTGTTGTGGAAGCGGTGGTTGAAAATCCCAAGGTGAAGCATGCAGTATTGAAAGAAGTGGAAACCAAAGTAAGCGAAGACACTGTAATCGCTTCTAACACCTCCACTATTTCTATTAACCAGCTGGCTGAGCCGCTCTCTCGTCCGGAGAACTTCCTCGGTATGCACTTCTTCAACCCAGTGCACAAAATGCCGCTGGTTGAGGTGATTCGCGGAGAGAAAACTTCCGACACAGCTGTAGCTCGCGTTGTTGCCTACGCAAATAAGATGGGCAAGAAAGCTATTGTTGTACGCGACTGTCCTGGATTCCTGGTTAACCGCGTTCTCTTCCCTTACTTTGCCGGTTTCTCCATGCTGGTGCGCGATGGCGCTGACTTCCAGGCCGTTGATAAGGTGATGGAGCGTTGGGGTTGGCCGATGGGCCCCGCTTACCTGATGGACGTTGTCGGTATCGATACCGGTGTTCACGCAGAAAGCGTAATGGCTGAAGGCTTCCCCGATCGCATGGGTAAAACCTTTACCGCTGCTTCCGACGTTATGTATGAAGCGGGTCGTTACGGCCAGAAGAACAACAAAGGCTTCTACAACTACGAGCAGGACAAAAAAGGTCGCCCGAAGAAAGTGGCTACTGAAGAGTCCTACGAGCTGCTTAAGCCGCACGTTGCTGAACGTCGCGAGTTTGAAAAAGACGAAATTATCGAGCGCATGATGGTGCCTATGGCAACCGAACTGGCTCGCTGCCTGGAAGAGGGTATCGTGGATTCCCCAGCTGAAGCTGATATGGCGCTGATCTACGGCATTGGCTTCCCTCCGTTCCGCGGTGGAATCTTCGCGTGGCTGGACAGCATTGGTCTGGATGAATTCGTGAAGATTGCCGATAAGTACGCCGATCTGGGTGAGCTGTACAAGCCGACCGATCGCATGCGTGAAATGGCCGCAAGTGGCAAAACCTACTACGGCGACAAGTAAGGAGAATAGCGATGAGTTTAAATCCTAGAGATGCCGTAATCGTCGACTACGCGCGTACGGCCATGGGTCGCTCGAAGAATGGCGTATATCGCCATGTTCGCGCCGATGATATGTCCGCTGAGCTGCTGAAAAAGTTCATGCAGCGCAATGACAAGCTCGATCCCGCCGAGATCGATGACCTGATCTGGGGCTGTGTTATGCAGCGCGATGAGCAGGGCTTTAACGTAGCTCGCTTTATTCTGCTGCGCGCTGGTCTGCCACACACTATCCCGGCGCAAACCGTCAACCGCCTGTGCGGCTCCTCTATGTCCTCCCTGCATACTGCAGCTGCCAACATCCAGGCTGGCGTTGGCGATGTGTACGTTGTGGGTGGTGTTGAGCACATGGGTCACCTGAACATGATGGAGCATGTTAGCCCCAACCCAATGCTGGGTCGCTATATGGCTAAAGCTGCCGGCTCCATGGGTATGACTGCTGAATACCTGGCGATGATGCACGGTATCCAGCGTCAGCAGATGGATGAGTTCGGTGCACGCTCTCACCATCGCGCCGCTGAAGCTACCAAGGCTGGCAAATTCAATCGCGAAATTATCGCTATTGAAGGTCATGACGATGACGGCGTACCTTTCCTGGTTGAGGCGGACCAAACCATCCGTCCGGACACCACCGTGGAAGGTCTGGCTCAGCTGAAGCCAGCATTCGATCCGAAGCACGGTCAGGTAACAGCCGGCACCTCCTCTCAGATCACCGACGGTGCCTCTGTGATGCTGGTAATGTCCGCTGAGCGCGCTCAGGCTTTGGGTATGACTCCTATTGCTCGCGTGAAAGAAATGGCGCTGGCTGGTGTTGATCCGTCCATTATGGGTTATGGCCCGGTGCCCTCTACCAAGAAGGCGCTCAAGAGAGCGGGTCTAACTGTTGGCGATATCGACAAGTTTGAGCTGAATGAGGCATTTGCCGCGCAGGCGCTGCCGGTGCTGAAAGACCTGGATCTGCTCGAGCAGATGGATGAGAAGGTCAACCTGTACGGTGGCGCTATTGCCCTGGGTCACCCCTTCGGTTGCTCTGGCGTGCGCATTACTGGCACCCTGCTGAGCGTTATGCAGAATGAGGGCGGCAACCTGGGTGTGTCTACCATGTGTATCGGTCTGGGGCAGGGTATTACCACTGTTGTAGAGCGAGTCTAAGGAAATTAGACCCCGAAAAAAGGCGCCTTTGAGGCGCCTTTTTTTATTTTATGAGAAAAGTGTTCAGTAAAGTGTTGAAGACCCCAAAATGCTGTGGCACAATCTGCACCCCTTGTCGCGATGGGCTCTAAAAAAGTAGCGAAAGCGCTTAAATATCAAAGAGTTAGCGGCAGGTTCGATTTGGGGACGTGGTGAAATTGGTAGACACGCCAGATTTAGGTTCTGGTGCCGAAAGGTGTGGGAGTTCGAGTCTCCCCGTCCCCACCAAATTAAAAGCCTTGAAGTCCGTGTGACTTGCCCTGGAGGGGTAGGTGCGGGCTTCTTGTGTATTTGGCGGCAGCACAAAAGTATTGTTTTGGTGCTGGGCCTACGAGGTTACTGACTAAGTCTCGGTGACCCGGTATTCGTTGGCGCTGCGGCGCGATTACAGAGATAGTCTCACGAGGATAAACATGCAGGTTTCCATCGAAACTACTTCCGGTCTGGAGCGTCGTTTAACGGTCAACTTGCCGGCAGAAATTGTCGACAAAGAAGTGGATAAGCGCCTCCAGCAGGCTGCTAAGACTGTTCGCATCAATGGCTTCCGCAAAGGCAAGGTGCCGATGAAGGTTGTTCGTCAGCGCTTTGGTGCCGGCGTTCGTCAGGAAGTTCTGGGTGAGGTAATGAGCCGTTCTTTCTACGAAGCGGTACAGAAGGAAGAGGTTAAACCTGCCGGCCAGCCTAGCATCGAAGCTAAGCAGACTGCTGCTGGCGAAAACCTGGAGTACGTTGCTACTTTCGAGGTTTACCCTGAAGTTGAACTCGCTGATCTGGCTGAGATCGCTGTAGAGCGTCCTGTTGCAGAAGTTACTGATGCTGACGTGAAGAACATGATCGATGTTCTGCGTAAGCAACAGTCTTCCTGGAAAGATACCAAGCGCAAAGCTCAAAAGGGCGATCGTGTTGTTATCAACTTTGTTGGTCGCAAAGACGGCGAAGAGTTTGAAGGTGGCAAGGCCGAAGGTCACCAGTTGGTACTGGGTTCCGGCCAGATGATCCCTGGCTTCGAAGAAGGCATTCTGGGCATGAAGCCCGGTGAAGAGAAAGACATTGATCTGACCTTCCCGGAAGATTACCAGGCAGAAGAGCTTCGCGGTGCTGCTGTTACCTTTAATATCAAGGTGACTTCTTCCGAGAAGCCTGAACTTCCCGAGCTGAACGAAGAGTTCTTCAAAGCTTACGGTGTTCAGGAAGGTGGCGAAGAGAAGTTCCGTGAGGAAGTTCGCAACAACATGCAGCGTGAGCTGAAAAATGCCGCTCTGAACAAAGTTAAGACCCAGATCATGGATCAGCTGTTCGAGAAGCATCCAGTTGAGCTGCCGTCCGCTCTGGTTGCCAGTGAAGTAACCACCCTGCGTGGTCAAATGGTTCAGCAGTTTGGTGGTCAGATCAAGGCTGAAGATGCCGAGCGCATGTTGCCTGATACTATGTTCGAAGAGCAGGCAAAACGCCGTGTAGTTCTCGGTCTGGTAGTCGGTGAGATTGTTAAGCAGAATGAACTTTCTGTTGATGCCGATCGCGTAAAGGCGAAAGTTGAAGAGCTGGCTTCTACCTACCAGCAGCCGCAAGAAGTGGTTGACTATTACTACAGCAACCGTGAGCTGCTGTCTGGTGTTGAGTCTGTTGTACTGGAAGACCAGGTTGTTGATCACGTACTGGCTTCAGCTAAAGTATCTGAAGTTGACAGCAGCTACGACGAAGTGATTAAGCCGCAAAAACAAGGCTAATCTCTCACTTCATTCAGGTGTAAGGTGGCGTCCGCTCAAGCGTGACGCCCCTACATCTCCTTCCTTTTTACCGGCTGGCTTTCTCTCGCCTGACCGGTTAAGCTCTGAAAACCAAATTTTTCAGCATGGGCATACGATGCCTATTCGCTGGCCTGCCGAATACGCCACAAAAGGAAGCAATGGTACCTATGGCACGAATTGATTTTCCAAAAGCTTCGATAGAGCCCTCAGCATCAGGTTTAGTTCCCATGGTGGTAGAACAAACCGCCAGAGGGGAGCGCTCATTTGATATTTATTCTCGCCTGTTAAAAGAGCGTGTGATCTTCCTGGTCGGGCCTGTAGAAGACCACATGGCCAATCTGGTTGTTGCGCAGCTGCTTTTCCTCGAGGCAGAAAATCCGGATAAGGATATTCACCTCTACATTAATTCACCGGGCGGCTCGGTAACTGCCGGCATGTCTATCTATGACACCATGCAGTTCATTAAGCCTGATGTCAGCACTATGTGCATTGGGCAGGCCTGTAGTATGGGCGCCTTCTTGTTGACTGCCGGTGCTGAAGGCAAACGCTTCGTAACACCAAACTCCCGTGTGATGATTCACCAGCCCAGCGGTGGGGCCCAAGGGCAGGCGAGCGATATCCACATTCACGCCCAGGAAATTCTCAAGATTCGTCATCGTTTGAATGAGCTCATGGCGCATCACTCTGGACGTCCAGTCAGTGATATTGAGAGGGATACAGAGCGCGACAACTTTATGAGCGCCGATGAAGCCAAGGAATATGGCTTGGTCGATGATGTATTGTCTCGCCGACAGGCATTCGATAAGTAGATTTTTCTACATTAAAAGTTTGCCGGAGGCGGATTTCAGCGAAAGTTGGTTTTTTTGACAGGCTGGCTTTCGTTGGGACTTGAAAATCACGCCAAAAGGCAGCATCTTGCTGGGTAAGCTGAATTTAGGGCCCTGGCCGGCCAGTGACGACGGAGTATTTTGATGACCGACAAAAGCAGCGGAGAAGACAGCGGAAAATTGCTGTACTGCTCTTTCTGTGGCAAAAGCCAACAGGAAGTGCGGAAGTTAATCGCTGGGCCGTCAGTCTTTATCTGCGATGAATGTGTCGAGCTGTGTACCGACATTATTCGTGAAGAAGTACAAGAGACTGCGGAGGGGCCTGAAGGGCGCCTGCCGACACCCCGTGAGATTACTGAAATCCTCGATCAGTATGTGATTGGGCAGGAGAGAGCCAAGCGTGTGCTGGCTGTCGCCGTATACAATCACTACAAGCGTCTGCGCACCAAGTCTGGTGTTAAAAGTAAGGATGAAGTAGAGCTCAGCAAGTCTAATATTTTGCTGGTAGGCCCAACCGGTAGTGGTAAAACCCTTCTTGCCGAGACCCTGGCTCGCCTGCTCAATGTTCCTTTCACTATTGCCGATGCAACCACCCTGACCGAAGCTGGTTATGTGGGTGAGGATGTTGAGAATATCATCCAGAAGCTTTTGCAGAAGTGTGATTACGATGTAGAAAAAGCCCAGCAGGGTATCGTCTATATCGATGAGATCGACAAAATTTCGCGCAAGTCAGACAACCCTTCAATTACCCGTGATGTGTCCGGTGAAGGTGTGCAGCAAGCACTACTGAAGTTGATTGAAGGCACTGTGGCGTCTGTGCCGCCGCAGGGTGGACGCAAGCATCCGCAGCAGGAATTCTTGCAGGTCGACACCTCCAATATCCTGTTTATTTGTGGCGGCGCTTTTGCGGGGCTGGATAAGGTTATCCGCGATCGCTCGGAGAAGGGTGGAATTGGTTTCAGTGCAGAGGTTAAATCGAAGGATGGCACCAGTAATTTTGGTGAGATCCTGCGCGACCTGGAGCCTGAAGATCTGGTTCGTTACGGACTGATCCCGGAGTTTGTTGGACGCCTACCGGTGACCGCAACTTTGGAAGAGTTGGACCGTGAGGCTCTGGTGCAGATTCTCACCGAGCCACGCAACGCTTTGACCAAACAGTACGCAAAACTGTTTGAGATGGAAGATGTAGAACTGGATTTCCGCCCCGATGCGTTGGATGCAGTTGCCACCAAGGCAATGGAACGGAAAACAGGCGCCCGTGGCCTGCGCTCTATCATGGAGTCTGTATTGTTGGAGACCATGTATGACATCCCGTCCACAGATAATGTGGTGAAAGTTGTGATTGACGAGGCGGTCATTAAAGGCGAATCAGCCCCGCTGCTGGTTTATGAGAGTGAGTCCCAGCCGCAGAAGGCGGCGCCGGAAGAGTAGCTCAAATCCCACCTCAAAAAGCCCCAATATTGGGGCTTTTTTTATAATTTTTTCTGATTACCCGGGTATCTAACTACCTGTCTGGGTATTCCTGGCTCGAATAGCACTCTTAGCTCGGCACAAATTGGTCGCGAGATTAGACTTGTATTTCGGGCCCTTCCCCCCCATTACTAGCATCTGAAGGGCGGTGGCCCAGGTTAAGCTGTCAATTCCAACAGCAGCATGATGCCGCGCCAAATACCCAGTGATAGGGCCGAGAGGAGTTCTATGGATCAGTCATCCGACACCACACTTGAATATCCGTTGTTGCCATTGCGCGATGTTGTTGTTTACCCCCATATGGTGATCCCGCTTTTTGTCGGCAGGGAAAAGTCCATAGAGGCCCTGGAAGAGGCCATGCGCAGGGATAAGCAGGTATTGCTTGTGGCGCAGCGAAAGGCATCTGAGGATGACCCAGGTGCAGACGATATCTATCGCGTGGGCACTATTGCCAGTGTCTTGCAGTTACTCAAACTCCCCGATGGCACTGTGAAGGTGCTGGTAGAAGGGGGGGAGCGCGTAAATATCCACGAAGTGATGGAGAGGGAGAACCATTTCGAGGCGACCGTTTCGCCGATGGAAACGCAGGAGTTGCCGGAAGGCGAAGCAGATGCCCTTGTGCGCTCTGTGATGTCTCAGTTTGAACAGTACGTTTCTGTAAGTAAGAAAGTCCCCAATGAGGTTATTACCTCTCTGTCGGGAATTGATGAACCTGGCCGCTTGGCAGATACCATTTCTGCGCATATGTCCCTTGAGTTGGCTCAGAAGCAAGAGCTTCTGGAGACTCTCAGTGTTAAAGAGCGTTTGGAGCATTTGCTGGGTCTTATGGATGCTGAAATCGACCTGATCCAGGTGGAAAAACGCATTCGTGGGCGTGTGAAAAAGCAGATGGAGAAAAGCCAACGCGAGTACTATCTCAATGAGCAGATGAAGGCGATTCAAAAAGAATTGGGCGAGATCACCGAAGAGCCCAATGAAATTGAAGAGCTGGAAAACAAAATTGCCGAATCCGGCATGAGTGCGGAGGCAGAGAAGAAAACCCGCGCTGAGCTGGCTAAATTGAAAATGATGTCGCCTATGTCTGCGGAAGCTTCGGTTTTACGCAGTTATATCGACTGGATGTTGAGCCTGCCCTGGAAAAAAGCCAGCCGGGTGAGACACGATTTGGTTAAAGCCGAGGAAATTCTCGAGAAAGAACACTACGGCTTGGAAGAGGTTAAAGAGCGGATTCTGGAATACCTCGCGGTACAAAAGCGAGTGAAGAAAGTGAAAGGGCCGATCTTATGTTTGGTTGGTCCTCCCGGGGTGGGTAAAACCTCCCTCGGTCAATCTATTGCCCGAGCAACAAATCGTCAGTATGTGCGTATGGCCCTGGGCGGCGTTCGCGATGAAGCCGAGATTCGCGGGCATCGACGCACTTATATTGGCTCACTGCCGGGCAAGCTGATTCAGAAAATTTCGAAAGTTGGAGTGAAAAATCCCCTGTTCCTGCTCGATGAGGTTGACAAAATGGGGATGGATCAGCGCGGCGATCCCGCCTCAGCGCTTCTTGAGGTTTTGGATCCAGAGCAGAATAAAACCTTCAATGATCACTATTTGGAAGTGGATTACGACCTTTCCGATGTGATGTTTGTCTGCACCTCTAACTCAATGAATATTCCAGGCCCGTTGCTGGATCGTATGGAAGTTATTCGAATCCCCGGTTATACCGAGGACGAAAAACTGAATATTGCTCAGCGTTATCTTGTGCCGAAGCAGCGCAAGGCCAACGGCCTTAAAGATGATGAGCTGGATCTCTCTGATGACAGTATCCGAGATATTGTCCGCTACTACACCCGTGAAGCAGGTGTGCGTGGCCTGGACCGGGAGATTGCCAAGATCTGCCGCAAGGTAGTAACGGAGCACGTTCGCAATCCTTCAGAGAAGAAGGCTGTAATACAGCCAGAGCAACTTGAAGAGCTTCTCGGTGTTCGCAAGTTTGATTTTGGCCGCGCAGAAGAAGAGGACAAAATCGGAATTGTTACCGGTCTCGCCTGGACCGAGGTGGGTGGTGAGCTTCTTAACATTGAGGCTTCAGCTGTGCCGGGCAAAGGGCGCATGATCAAAACCGGCTCCCTTGGCGATGTTATGCAGGAGTCTATCCAGGCGGCCTTGACGGTTGTGCGTTCGCGCTCCCAGGCACTGGGAATAGGTCCGGACTTCCACGAGACTCGCGATATTCATATCCACGTGCCTGAAGGTGCCACCCCCAAAGATGGCCCTTCGGCGGGTATTGCCATGTGCACCGCTTTGGTGTCTGTACTGACGGATATTCCCGTTCGCTCAGATGTGGCGATGACTGGAGAAATTACTCTGCGTGGAGAAGTTTTAAGAATTGGTGGTCTTAAAGAAAAGTTATTGGCGGCGCATCGGGGCGGTATAAAAACTGTACTGATTCCTGCTGATAACGAGCGAGACCTGAAGGATATTCCCGATAATATTCTCCAGGACTTGGTAGTTAGGCCCGTTAAGTGGATCGATCAGGTACTTGAGCTGGCGCTCGAACACAAGCCTGAATCCCTGTCTGATGAAGAGTATTCCGCCTTACAGAAAAAGGCAGAGGAGCGCTCGCAGCGAGGAATCCAAACTCACTGACTCTTGTAAAGGGGTGACTTTTGTCGCCCCTTTACAACTTGCAAGGCCAAAACTTCGCCAATCAGGCTATCTACGCTGCTTGAAAAGTGTGCATCTGCCCGGAAACCCGCATGGTTCCTTGACCCGCTTCTGGGCAGTTGGTATAAAACGGGGCTTATTGCCCGGCGCGTAAATTGCCGAAGGCTAAAAAATTTAAAGTATGGGTGTCTTTTGTAGACCACCCGAAGCATATTTAAAAAGAACAGAGGGATTAAGCGTGAATAAGTCCGAACTGATTGAAGCAATTGCCGCATCTGCAGATATTCCAAAAGCAGCAGCTGGCCGTGCTTTGGACGCAATGGTTGATAGCATCACTGATGCCCTAAAAAAAGGTGATCAAGTTGCCCTCGTTGGCTTTGGTACCTTTGCTGTGAAAGAGCGTGCAGCTCGTACTGGTCGCAATCCTCGCACTGGCGATCCCATTGAAATCGCTGCGGCAAAAATTCCTAACTTCAAGGCCGGTAAAGCCCTGAAAGACGCTGTAAACTAAGTTTTCAGCAGGCTTTGAGACTTTGTAAAAGAGTCTGAATGTCAAAGAGGCGTGTCAGTTGGGATACGCCTTTTTTGTATCTGATAGTAGTTAAAAACAATTAATTTTCGGAGCTGAGCATGCTTCAGTCCATGCGTGACAACCTGAAAGGGACAGCCGCGATTATTGTCGCAGCCTTTTTCGGTTTTATTATGGTCATTGGGGGAATTGATTTCTTCACCGGTGCCAGTGGAGGTGCTGCCGATGCGGTAGCCGAGGTTAATGGCGAAAAAATTACAAACTTGGATTTGCAACGCGCAATTCAAAATCGCCGCAATATGATCATTAGTCAGTACGGCGAAGATGTGCCCGCTGATTTAATCAGCGATGAGCAGTTGCGTGAGCCAGTTTTACGCCAGTTGGTTTCCAGTGCTGTGATGCGCCAAGCTGCTCAGGACAGTGGTATGGTGATGAGCTCTGCGGCGGTCGACAGAGCGATCGTGGGAATTCCGGCTTTTCAGGTGAACGGCAGTTTTGATCCGCAAATGTACCGCGATGCTTTGCGTCGTATGGGGTATAGCCCTGCAGGCTTCCGCCAGATTATGGAAAATGATATGGCGCTGGAGCAGTACGCAAACAGTGTTGTTGAAAGTGCTTTTACTACCCAGGCGGATGCAGAGCAGATTGTTGCGGCCTCTATGGAAGAGCGTGATTTTGATTACGTGGTGATGCCAGTTGAAGGCCTGCTAGCAGAGACTCAGGTTTCGGATGCTGAAGTAGAACAGTACTACCAGGAGAATCAAGGGCAATACCAGCGTCCAGAGCAGGTGGCGGTTGAGTATATTGAGCTAACTCCTGAAGTATTTGCCGGTAACATTGATATTTCTGAAAGCGATGTTCGCGCTCAGTACGAGCAAGAGTTGAAAGGTTTCGCATCGGAACTTCGCCGTCGTGCTGCACATATTTTGCTTGAAGAAGCTGACGCAGAAAAAATTGCTGAGATTCAGAGCAAACTGGATGCCGGCGAAGATTTCGCCGAGTTGGCAAAGACTTACTCCCAAGACGTAGGCTCTGCGGAGGAAGGCGGTGAGTTGGGTTACACCACAGGTGATGTATTCCCAGAGGCATTCGAGCAGGCCTTGGCCGCGCTGGAAGTCGGTCAGGTTTCTGCTCCAGTGACCACCGATAGTGGAACTCACTTTATCAAGTTGTTGGAAGTAGAGCAGAGTGAACCGCCGAGCTTCGAAGAGCAAAAAGTGGCGATCGAAAAGCGACTGCGTGCGTCCGTTGCCGAGCGCGAGTTTGTTGATGCCTTGTCCCGTCTTGCCGATCTGGCATACAACGCGGACAACCTGGCTGAGCCCGCTGAAGAGTTGGGTGTTCCCCTGAAGACTGCCGATCTGTTTTCGCGTGAGAGCGCATCTGGCGTACTTTCTAACGGGCAGGTTATCGAGGCTGCCTTCTCTGTGGAAGTGAAGGAGGATGGCAATACTTCAGATGTGATCAACCTGAACAATGAGCACTCTGTTGTTTTGCGGGTCACCGACTCTAAGCCCGCGGGTACCTACCCTCTGGAAGAGGTTCGCCAGCAAATTGTTGACCGTTTGAAGCGTGATAAGGCCAGTGAGCAATTGGCTAAGCAAGCGGAAGAGCTAAAAGAGAAACTCGCTACTGGTACTAGTTTTGCGGAACTGGCGGAAGCGCAAGGTTTAACCCTGGAGACCAGTGATAAAACTCGTCGCGGTGGTTTTGCTCAGCGCGGTGAGATTAATGCCAAGGCATTTGCATTGCCTGCACCATCTGCTGGCAAAGATGAAGTGACCAGCTTCGCTACAAATAATGGTGATCTGGTAGTTCTCGATCTGCGCAGCGTGCGCCCGGGCGAACTGTCCAAGCAGAGCAAAGAGCAGCGTCAGGCACTGATGCAGCAATTGGCCTCTGTAAATGGTGGGGCCGAGTTAGCAGCTATCCAACGCTACTTGTCCGATCAGGCAAAAATCGATCTGGCCTCTTCTGCCGAGTAACGGTTGTTATTGAGTCATAAAAAAACCCGGCAATTGCCGGGTTTTTTTATGACTAACTCCCTGTAGGGTAGTGGGCGCTTTAAGTGTTGCTGGCACTATCCACAAATAAGGTTAAGCGCTGTCCGGGTTGTAAATACTTGGACTTGTTTATCTTATTCCAGCGGAGAATATCATCGATTTCGATACTGAATTTATTGGCTATCCGATATAGAGAGTCGCCGCTGCGTACCCGGTAAGAAACCTTGCGGGTAGTGCGGTTGTTCTCTGATACTGCGGGGGAGCCGTTGTAAGCCACCAGGGTGCGTCCAGGGCGCAGGGTGTCTCCCGGTGCCATGCTGTTCCAGCTGGCCAGTTGCTTTACGGTCACATCCAGCTTGCGTGAAATCCCCCAAAGGCTGTCGCCAGGGCGTACAGTGTAATTAACTTTCTGGCCCTTGCCAGAAGACTGCTTGCGTTTAACTCGCTGATCGAGTGCGTAGGCATACTGTCCCGCGGGGCCCGATGCGCTGGGGATTAACAGTGTTTTACCGGCGCGAATATTATTGCTGCGTAGTTTGTTTGTTTCGCGTATCGCTCCGACGGTGGTCTGGTAGCGTCGAGCGATAGTGGAAAGGGTGTCGCCTCGGGCAATGGTGTAGCGCTGCCAGCTTACCCTCTCTTCCTTGGGAAGTTGTGCCAGGGCGCTCTCAAACTTTTCCTGGGTCTCTATTGGAATCAGTAGTTGGTGGTTTCCGTTGGGGTCGGTTGCCCAGCGGTTATAGCCTGGGTTCAGTAGGTACAGCTCTTCTATCTCAATTTCTGCAAGTTCCGCAGCTTGGGCCAGATCGATCTGACTGCCTACATCGACACGGGCGTAGTAGGGCTCATTGGAGACATCATGCAGTGGGATTTTGTAATGGTCCGGGCGGGATATAACCTCCGCCAGAGCCAGCAGCTGGGGTACATAGCGCTTGGTTTCCCGCGGCAGTTTGAGATCCCAATAACTGGTGCCAAGCCCGTTGCGACGATTGCGCTCTACGGCTCTGCGAACCGTTCCCTCACCGGCGTTGTAAGCAGCGAGTGCCAGCTCCCAGTCCCCATCAAAGCGATCGTGTAGGTAGTTGAAGTACTTTGCCGCAGCCTGGGTGGATTCATGGACATCGCGGCGTCCGTCATACCACCAGTTTTGCTCGAGCCCGAAAGAGCGCCCGGTGGCCGGGATAAACTGCCACATACCGGAAGCCCGGGCGTGGGAGTAGGCGAAGGGGTCGTATGCACTCTCGACAATGGGGAGCAGCGCTAATTCAAGTGGGAGATTTGCCTGTTCCAGCTGTTCTGCAACATGGAAAATATAGCGACGAGAGCGCTCCGTTACCCGAGCCATATAGCCCTCGTTGCGGGCGAAGTAAGCAATATATTCCTTAACCTTGGGGTCGCTGGTGTGGTGATCCAGGGCGAACCCCTGACGAAGTCTTGCCCAGATGTCTACGGGGGGAGGGACCGCTTCAGAGGGTTCGTGTTTTTTAACAGCTCGGTCACTCGCGACAGAGGTTTCCTCTGCAGGGATATTTTCAGTTTCAGGCGCAGAGGCCTGTTCCGGTAATTGCGAGCAGGCCCCTACCGTAGCGGCTAGTAATGCTACGGCAAAATTCTTGTGAACCATGTGTGATATCCGCGAGTCTTTCTTGTAATTCATCCTGACGCATTTCAGAACAATTATTGGTAAAGCGCCAGGCATTTGGTCAATTACTTTCGATTCTAATTAGGCAAATTAGTTTCGGTCAATATTGATGGTTAAAAAGTATGCGAATTGCTAGTTTATCACCCAGCCTGAGAAGAGTTTAGGTGAAGTTGGGCGTTTAGAAGTTGTCCTTCCAGCCGCGCAAGCTCGCAAAAATATCTACGTTATCGCTTCCGTCATTTAACTCCGGTCTCGAATTGATAGCTGTCTGCCTAACTTCCGGATACTGACAGCGAAGAAATGGGTTGGTGTCTAGCTCAAGGGCGATAGTTGAAGGCAAAGTTGGCTTGTTTTCTACTCTCAAGGCTTTGCACTGAGCAACCCTTGCCTCAATGGCTTGATTGTTAGGCTCTACCGCTTGGGCAAACTTCAGGTTGGCGAGTGTGTACTCGTGTGCAGGATAAACAAAAGTTGCGGCGGGTAATTTACTGAGCTTTTGCAGAGAATGGTACATCTGCTCTGGAGTGCCTTCGAACAACCTGCCGCAGCCAGCGGAAAAAAGAGTGTCACCACAAAAAAGGTGTAATTGTTCACCGCCTGCTGCTGTGGTTTCATTCAAAACCAAAGCTAAGTGGTCTAGAGTGTGCCCCGGAACAGCGTGTACCTGGAAGGGCATGCCAAGGACCTGTAAGGAATCTCCACCGGCAATGGGGTGAGTGACACCAGGTATGTGCTCGGGGCCATAGACAGGGCACTGGTACTGGTGGCAAAGCGTTTCGATGCCACCGGTATGGTCATAGTGGTGATGAGTAATGAGAATACCGCTGAGCCTGGTCCCCTCTAGGGCCTTTTCTACTGGCACAGCATCACCAGGGTCGACTACCCAGTGCTGGCCATCTTTTTGCAGGTGCCAGATATAGTTGTCATTAAAGGCGGGGATTGGCGTGATGGATAGCATAATCGAATCGTCTTTTCGCTGAATAGCAGAACAATATCATGGAAGGCGTGAGACGGTGTGAATTGTTACCTGAGGACTGGTTTACTTAGAGTAAGGCCCTGGAAACATCGCCCGAGTGTAGAATTGAATAGCTGTTAGATTGATCAATGGAGATATGATGACCGGAAAGAGCAGGCCTGGTAATGATGAGGAGCAATCCCCTCTTGGCAAGGTCTGCCCAGCGCTATCCCATTGGTTTTCCAGTTCGCTGGGAGAGGAGATTCTCTCGCAACAGCTGGCGTTGGCCCAACCCTTAGTGGAGGGCTTTTTCGGTTACCACTTTCTACAGGCCAGTGTGACCCAGTCCGTTGACTTTGGCGCCTCCAGCCGTATCAATCATCGTTTTCGATTGGGGGCAACTTCTGAGCAGGGCGGGGCTGCGATAGTGGAGTTCGAGCAACTGCCCCTCCCCGCCGATTCAATCGATGTAGTACTGCTGCATCACCTTTTGGACTTTTCCAGTCATCCCCACCAAGTATTGAGAGAGGCGGCCAGGGTTTTGATACCCGGTGGTCATATGCTGCTAATCGGGTTTAACCCGTTTTCCTTGCTCGGCTTGTCCCGCCTGCTATTTTCCAGGGGGGCTTACCAGCGCGGAAATCAACTGCGTGCTGCTCGAATTGCCGACTGGATGAATCTGTTGGACTTGCAGGCTGAGAGGGTAGATCGCGGCTTCTTCCGCTTGCCATTACAGCAAAAGGAATTGCTTTCCAAGACGGCTTGGATGGAGCGCCTTGGCTCCCGCTTGCACTTGCCATGGGGGGGCTTTTACATCATAGTCGCCCGCAAAGAAGTGGCACGTGTTCGCACTATTAAAATCAATTGGCGGGCCGAGAGAAAGCCCGCTTTGGTTGCCACCCCGTCGAGCCCTCGCGTTGCAGCACGCGGGAAGCATCAAAAGCGCTGATTTCGCTGAAAATCGGCCCCATATCTAATTTTGGCGTAAGTTTTGAAACAAATTACTATCTATACAGATGGCGCTTGTCGTGGTAATCCTGGTCCCGGCGGTTGGGGTGCCCTGTTGGTGTACGGTGAGCGGGAGAAAGAGTTGTTTGGTGGGGAGGCGCATACCACCAATAATCGTATGGAATTGTTAGCTGCAATCAAAGCTCTGGAGGCTCTTAAACAGCCGTGCAAAGTTGATTTACATACTGACTCACAGTACCTGCGCCAGGGCATTACCGGCTGGATTAACAACTGGAAAAAGAACGGTTGGAAAACGGCGAGTAAGAAGCCTGTCAAAAATGCAGACCTATGGCGGCAGTTGGATGAGAGCGTCTCCCAGCATGATGTGGAGTGGCACTGGGTTAAAGGTCATGCCGGCCACCCAGGCAATGAGCGGGCCGATCAGTTGGCAAATCGCGGCGTCGATGAGCTGGAGTCCTGAGGGGAATATTGCATATGCGTCAAGTGGTTCTCGATACAGAGACAACAGGTCTCGATCCCAAAAGCGGCCATCGTATTATTGAAATTGGTTGCGTAGAGCTGGTTAACCGGAAGTTGACTGGCCGTCACTATCACCAGTACATCAACCCGCAGCGACAAGTGGAAGATGGGGCTATTGAGGTCCATGGAATTACTAATGAATTCCTGGCGGACAAACCCGTATTCGCTCAGGTCGCCGATGAATTTATGACCTTCTGTGAAGGTGCAGAGCTGGTTATTCACAACGCGCCCTTCGATGTCGGTTTTATTGATGCTGAGCTGAGGCTGCTGGGTAATCCGCGCTGGCGCAATGTCAATGCGCATTGTGGGGTTTTGGATACCCTGACAATGGCCCGGGAAAAGCACCCTGGGCAGAAAAACAATCTGGACGCCCTTTGTAAGCGCTACTTTGTCGATAACTCCCAGCGGGATTTGCACGGCGCATTACTGGATGCGGAGATTCTTGCCGACGTCTACCTGATGATGACCGGTGGCCAAACCGATTTGGTGTTGGCACAGGGTGATTCCTCGGAAGGGGAGGAAGGTAAGAAGGCGGAAAATGATGTGGCGGGTGAAGCCATTCGTCGCCTATCGGCAGATCGCGCGCCCCTGCTAGTAGCGCGTGCTACGCCACAGGAAGCTGAAGCGCATCAATCGATGCTAGGTTTGCTGGAGAAATCAGCGGGTAAACACTTCTGGTAGCACATCAATGAAGAGGTGTTCTCTTTAACCTTGATGTTTATTGTGCTTTTCTTTTTCTGAGTGGGTGGGAATTATCAATCCCCACCCATCCAGATAGTCTCTAATACAAGCTCTCTTTAGATCGCGTAGACCACGCAAATCAAAGCAACAATACTCAGTACGATGGTGTAGGGCAGAGCCATGATCACCATGCGGCCATAAGATAGGCGTATGAGAGGTGCCAGGGCCGATGTCAGCAGGAACAAAAATGCAGCTTGTCCATTGGGAGTGGCAACGCTGGGTAGGTTGGTTCCGGTATTGATGGCAATGGCCAGCTTGTCAAAATGTTCTCGGGTAATGTCGCCTGCAGTGAGGGCAGCTTTAACTTCGTTAATATAAACCGTTGCCACAAAAACATTGTCGCTAATCATCGACAAGATACCGTTTGCCATGAATAGCAATCCTGGTTGCTGTTCGGGCTTTTGTGCGAGAACGAAGTTGGTTACAGGCTCGAATAGGTGTTGCTGGTGAATCACTGCAACAATTGCAAAGAAAACCACGAGCAGTGCAGTAAATGGCAGTGCCTCTTCAAACGCGTGGCCGATTCTAGCTTCTTGAACAACGCCGTTAAACGAGGTCAGAAGTACAATAATCATCAGGCCAATGATACCGACTTCGGCAACATGAAATGCCAGGGCAAAAACCAGAACCACAGCGACAATGCCCTGAATCCACAGCTCGGCAACCTGAGCCGAGGTGCGCTTCTTTTCTTCCTCTTTGGAAAAATTAACCAGTACCTCACGTACGGCGCTAGGGAGCTGGGCTCCATAGCCAAACATTTTAATTTTCTCTAAAAAGAAACAAGTAACTAGGCCGGCAAAGAATGTTGGAATGGTTACTGGGGCCATCTGCAGGAAAAACTGTACAAATTCCCACCCGGCTTTCTCAGCGATCAGTAGGTTTTGCGGTTCTCCAACCAAGGTGCAAACACCACCGAGAGCAGTGCCTACGGCGCCATGCATGATCAGGCTGCGAAGGTAGGCTCGAAACTGGTCCAAGTCTTCGCGGTGATACTCCACGACATGCTCATCGTTGGAGTGGTCGTGGTCGTTGTGGTGGTGTGGCTGCTGGGAGGCGACCCGGTGATAGACTGAGTAAAAGCCTACGGCAACCGCAATCAGAACAGCAGTTACGGTCAAGGCATCTAAGAATGCTGACAGTACTGCAGATACAGCACAGAAAAGTAGTGACAGCAGAGATTTTGAATTCACATTAATCAAAATTTTAGTGAATACAAATAGAAGCAGGCTCTTCATGAAGTAAATGCCGGCCACCATAAACATTAGCAGCAGAATAACTTCGATATTCTCAACTACCTCGTGGTAGACGGCATCGGTGCTTGTCATACCCATCAATACGGCTTCAATTGCGAGTAGTCCGCCGGGTTGAAGTGGGTAACACTTCAGGGCCATCGCCAGGGTAAAAATGAATTCACCAATAAGGACCCAGCCTGTTACAAAAGGCCCCGATACATACAGTATTAATGGGTTGAGAAGCAAAAAGGCGGCTATGGTCAATTTGTACCAGTCAGGCGCTTCGCCGAGAAAATTTTCGGCAAAGGCGCGACCAAATCCGCCGCCGGATGCCGCAATGGTGTTGTTGTAAGTGTTCATCATTTACTTCCTTGGTTAACCCATTGGTGTGGGTCAAAATGGAATCTTTGGGAATCGGCGGTGTATGCGAAATAGATACCTGAGCTCAATTATCGCTGCGTGCTTCCCCGGGTTTATTGTGCACAGATTGATTGGTTTTTGTTCTTTAACACAAAAAAACGTACAGCTTTAAACTTGAAAGTAGCAAACGCTACTGGGTTTTCTGGAAAATTCAAGTAATTTAGGGGCTTCAGCCCCGCCGCTAGGTTATTTGTCGATTATTCGGTGGAAATTGTTTGGCGAAAGGTGGACTCTTTTATTTATTGGGGTAAATTGCCCTTAATGAGGCCAGAATCATCCTGATCTGGTTGTTTTTTGTTCGATTATAGGAAGAATGCAGCGGTGCAGCCAAAGACTGAATTGCGCAAGATCAATATCACTTCTGTCAATGTAGTGAAGGATGAGCTGGTAGCTACCATCGATAATGCCGCCTCACACTTGGATAAATTTGCCGCGGATACTTCCCAAAAGCAGGCTCTTGAACAGAGTTTGGCTGCACTCAGGCAGGTCAGTGGAGTATTGCAGATGGTGCAGCTCCAGGCAGCTGAGCTCCTCGCCCAAGAGAAAATCAAAGCGCTTACAGAGGTATTAGAGGAGAGACAGAGCGCCTCAGAAGAACTGATGGAAGCGCTGGGTACAGGTTTTTACGTAATGGGACGCTACTTGGAATTTGTTCAAAGTCGTGCCATTGCCCGTCCAGAATTGCTGATCCCCTATATCAATAATTTGCGCGCGGCCCGGTCCCAGCCCCCTGTGCCGGAAAGTCATTTTTTCCGTTGTAACTTGGAGGGAGCTGTGCCTGGTGCAGGGGCTTCTGCGGTTATGTCGGAAGACTTGAATAGTTTTGTTCGCCGATTCCGTCATATGTACCAGGTTGGTTTGTTGGCTCTGTTGCGAGGTAAACCTCGGGGCCCAGCGTACACGATGATGTCTCGTGCCCTTGAGAGAATCGCAAGCATCACCATGGGGCGCCCAAACGGGCGTTTATGGGTGGTAGCAGGGGCGGCACTTGCAGGCATGGCCTCCCAAGAAATGCGCATCAGTCGATCCCGGGTGATGGTTTTCAGTATGTTTGATCGCTGGCTGCGAGCATTACAAAAAGAGTGCGACACAGCTTTAGATCAGCCTGCGCCACCAATTTTGCTGAAAGAGTGCCTCTATTGGCTGACTCTTTCCAAGCCCGAGGGCTTTGGTGGCAAGTTGCTGGAGGCTTTCTCCGCAGAGCCTCTTGATTACAGTGAAGAGGAATTAGAGCGGGAGCGAGCCACCCTTGGAGGCCCCGGCGCCACGGCAATTACCGCAGTTGCTAACGCCTTAGAGGAGGAGTTGTCCGGTGTGCGCCGAATGTTGGATGACGCTGAGTTAATTGGTACTACTTCCTTGGATGCAGAAGATGGCCTCGCTTCTTCTCTACAGAGAGTGGCCGGTACCTTGCAGATGCTCAACTTTAAGCGGGTTGGAGAGAGTCTGCGCAGCGCGGTTGCGGAATACCAGAGTGCCTCCGGCGCGGGCGGATCCATAGCGGACAGCGCACTGCAGAAACTGACAGGCCAGGTGTTGATGGTCGATAGCACGGTAAGAGCGCTCAAGCAGAGTACTTCTATTGATCTGGATGAATACGGTCATGCGGATATTGCCTTTGAGCACAGCCAACTGGCGGAAGCGGAAGTGGCTGTACTTAAAGAGGCTGAAGCCGGTTTGGCGTTGATTAAGCGAGCGCTGGCGGCCTATGCAGAGTCCGACTTTGATCATGGCCATATTCGCAATGTTTCCACTACTTTGAACTCAGTGCGCGGAGGCTTGATTGTTCTCAACTTAAGTAGAGCGGCGGCCGTAGTTGAAGGCTTGCTGAACTTTGTTGAGACTGTTATCGACCGCCATGATGCCGGTCCTGAAGTAGAGCAATCTTTGCATATTTTTGCCGATGCGATTATCAGCCTTGAGTACTATCTGGGAGAGGTAAAGCTGCATAGGCAAGCAGATATTCAATCCCTCAGTCTCGCTATCGAAAGCTTGACTGCTCTGGGTTATCCCGTTGAGGCCGTATAATTAAGGAGGTCTCCTTGGTAGATAAGTTTGTCCCAGCGGGTAATGTGTGGGCAGTTCCGGAATTTTCCCAGCATATCCTGATTGCTGATGGACTGATTCTCTGCCGAGGAGATTTTTTCCTCCACGACGCCCAGGTGTTGGTAGCGGAGGCTGTTCAATCCAGCCACTACTTGGGAGAGTTAAGTGGGCGGGCGTGTGGTGTCCACGTTTTGTCTCGCCAGGTTGAAATTGCCGGCTATGAATGGCGAAACCTACGCAGCCTGCTGACTTTGGTTGAGGAGCCGATGTTTGCATTGGCTGGGCGGGCGCTACAGATTTCCCATTGGGATAGCCAACATCGATTTTGCGGTCGTTGTGGCACTCCCACCATCTATCACTCTAATGATCGCGCTCGCACCTGCCCGGCTTGTGATCTTACTGTCTACCCCAGAATCTCCCCCTGTGTAATTATGCTTGTTACCCGAGGAGATGAGTGTCTCTTAGCTCGTCACGCCGCGCGTCGAAATGCAACTTATACGGCCCTCGCTGGGTTTATAGAGCCCGGTGAGAGTGCTGAGCAAGCGCTGGTGCGTGAAGTCTATGAGGAAGTGGGGCTCAAAGTGGGTGCCCTGGAGTATGTGGGGAGCCAGTCCTGGCCTTTTCCCGGGCAGTTGATGATCGGGTATTTGGCGGAGTGGCAAGGTGGGGGATTGTGCTTGGACCCCAATGAGATAGAAGAGGCAGACTGGTTCCACTACAGCTCATTGCCAGCTATACCGCCCATACAAACCCTGTCCGGCCGCTTGATCCACACTTTTGTCGAAAAGGCTGCAGCGAAGAACCGCCCGTAAGGTTGGTTTAAAGATGTTGCGCAGTATCAGGGAGTAGAAATCATAATGTATATAGCGATTACCTTTATTATTGCCATCCTGGCGTTGTTGTTTGTGTTTTGGGGGGCGCGAGTCCTGCTATCGGGAAATTGGTTCCTGGGGTTTATACGTGGTTCCGCCGGTCTTTTTCTTTTTGCAACTGCTCTTTGGATTGTTCTGATTGCTGCAGATGTTTACAGCTATAGAAACCTGGCTGAAGAGCATAGTGTTGGCATTGTTTCGTTTCGAAAAATTGCCGAGCAGCAATTTGAAGTCAAGTTTTCTGATTCGGATGGTATAGCGCAAAAGTTTGAATTGCTTGGGGATCAGTGGCAGTTGGATGCCCGAATGCTCAAGTGGCAGGGTCCATTAGCCCGCTGGGGAATTAAGCCCGCTTATCGTCTAGATAGGTTGAGTGGTCGCTATCTCACGCTACAGGATGAGCGAGCTCGCGAGCGTTCTGTCCATGAAATAGAGGGGGCGAACTATGGCGTGGATGTTTGGCAGTTTGTACGCGGTGTTGATCGCAAGTTGCCCTTTGTTGATGCGGTATATGGCAGTGCCACATTTCTACCTATGGAGGACGGTGCGGTTTACGAGGTGCGTATTAGCCACAGCGGTTTGTTGGCTCGCCCCCTTAATCAGCGAGCAACTTCCGCCCTGGAAGGTTGGCAGTAAAATACTGAAGCTAAATAAAAATTAGTTAAGACGGAAAATGGAGTCTAAGTGGAATTTTTAATTGAATACGGCCTTTTTCTAGCCAAAATTGTTACGGTTGTCGTGGCCTTAATGGTGTTGATAGGTTTTATTTTTGCAAATCGAGAGCAGCTGAAAGAGCGTGTTCAGGGTCATATCACAGTTACACATTTGAATGATCGCTATGAGCAGTTTAAAGAAACACTGCTTGAAGCTGTGATGGATAAGCACGAATTCGCCCGTCGTAAAAAGCAAATGGCGAAAGAGAAGAAAACTCAGGAAAAAGCCCTAGCTAAAAAACATAAAGCTGAGAGCAAAAAGCAGCCGGAGAAAAGTGCTGCTACTTCTTCCGACGTTGCTAAAGAGGAAGGAGAGCATGAGTCCAAGAGTATAAAAGGGGAGTTGGTCTCCGAGCGCAAGCGTGTCTTTGTTATGCAATTTAATGGGGATATCAAAGCGAGTGCTCTTTCCCATTTGCGTGAAGAGGTGACGGCCATTCTTCAAGTGGCAGAGTCCGGAGATGAAGTTCTCCTTTGTCTTGAAAGCCCTGGGGGCATGGTGGCGAACTATGGTTTGGCCGCCAGCCAGTTAACCAGGATTCGCAGTGCAGGTATTCATTTGACTATTGCTGTCGATAAAGTGGCTGCCAGCGGAGGCTACATGATGGCCTGTGTTGCAGATCGTATCCTGGCTGCACCCTTTGCGATGTTGGGCTCTATTGGTGTTTTAGCTCAGATGCCGAATTTTAACCGCCTGCTGAAGCGCAATGATATCGATTACGAACTGTTTACTGCGGGCCAGTACAAGCGCACTGTAACCATGTTTGGTGAAAATACTGAGGAAGGTAAACAGAAGTTCCAAGAAGATTTAGATGAGATCCATATTCTGTTTCAGCACTTTGTCGGGGAGTACCGTCAAAAACTCGACGTCGACAAAGTTGCCACGGGCGAGGTTTGGTTCGGGCAAAAAGCCCTATCCTTGGGACTGGTCGATGAGCTGAAAACATCAGATGAGTACTTGACCAGTTGCGCTAAGGACTGCGACTTATATCAGGTGGAATTCAAAGAACGGAAAAATATAGCTAAGAAAATAGGGCTGGCGGCAGAAGCAGGTGTGGAATCGGCGGTCACTCGTCTCTTTTCAAGGCTGGCAGCTCTGCGTCATCAGGCTCAATAGTTGTAACGTTACAGGTTGATAGTGCTGCGGGATATACCCCATGGAAATAGAAAAGGATGAGAGATTTCGGGCAATTCAGGTTGCTGAAGTAGCTGCGGGAAAGTTTGACCAGTCTGTTGTTGAGCGTCAACTTTCTGAGCTTCCCGATAACCCCTTGCTGTTGGCCGTAAGTTATTCATCCTTGAATTTCAAAGATTCTTTATCTGCGTTTGGCAATCGTGGGATTACTAATACCTACCCCCATACTCCGGGCATTGATGCGGTGGGCAAAGTGCTGTTCGATCGGAGCAAGACGTTTCAACCGGGTGCTGAATTATTGGTCAATGGCTACGATTTGGGCATGAATACTTCTGGTGGACTTGCAGAGCGTATTGCCGTTCCTCCGCAATGGGCCTTGCCAGTCCCCGAAGGCCTAACAGCTTGGGAGTCTATGGCACTGGGTACGGCGGGTTTTACCGCCGCGCTTTGTGTTGAAAAGCTCCTGGAGTCCGGCGCATCTCCTGAGGATGGAGAGATTCTGGTAACAGGTTCAACGGGGGGCGTCGGCTCTGTTGCCGTCGCCTTGCTGGCGAAGCTAGGCTTTCGTGTCGCAGCAGTGACGGGAAAGTTGGAGTCTGCTGATTATTTGGCGAGATTGGGCGCATGGAAGGTTCTCGACCGGGATACACTGGCCCCTTTTGCCAATAAAGCGATGGCCAAGCCATTGTGGGCTTGGGCTGTAGATACTGTGGGCGGGGAAACGCTTTTTAATGTCATTAAATCCCTGCGCTACGGCGGCGGAGTGGCTGCTTGTGGTATGGCTTCAGGTGCTCAATTTCACGCCAATGTATTTCCATTTATCTTGCGCGGTATTAGTTTGTTGGGTGTGGATAGCGCTGTTTTACCAATAGAAAAGAAGGCAGAAGTATGGAAGCGGTTGGCCAGTGAGTGGTATATCGGCGATAAGCTCGACAGTATTGCGGAGAATATTAGCCTTGATCAGGCTCCAGAGTTTCTTGCGCGCTTAAATAGAGGGCATGGAATAGGTCGTTACGTTGTAGATATGGCTCTCTAATAGATCTATCGATTTAGAATAATAAGTACACTTAAAAGATTCTATTTATCTTACCAAATATCCCCGACAACTCTGAATCTGAGTTGTATATGGGCTTTTTTCTCAATAGCCTTTAAGCGGACTCTGTTGTTTGCGGGCTTGTTGTATTGGAAGAAAACTTTGTCGACAAGTAACAGTGAAAGTAACAAACCTGGCCAGCGTAACGCTCTGGTTCTTTCTGGGGGAGGTGCGCGTGCTGCCTATCAAGCGGGCGTTTTAAGGGCGCTTGCGGAACTGGTTCCAGAAGATAATCCTCGGCCCTTTCAAATAATCTGCGGCACCTCTGCAGGAGCTATGAACGCGATGCTTCTCGCCTCTCATACAGGTACCTTTAAAGAAGCTGTCGACAGAATGTGCTCTGTTTGGTTGCAGCTTAGTGTTGAGCAGGTTTATCGCACCAGTTGGCGTAGTTTACTTGGGAACCTGTTTTCTATCAGTCGTTCGCTCTTGAACCAAGGTGTGGGTAGACAAAAACCTTTGGCACTCCTGGATAACAGTCCGCTGCGCAGCTTGGTTGAGCGCGAGATAAACTTTGACAATATTCAAAAAAATATTTCGGCTGGGCATTTGCATGCCACAAGTGTTAATGCACTTTCTTATAGTGAAGGGCAGTCCGTCAGCTTTTTTCAGGGAGCGGAGAATGTTAAAGGATGGCAGCGGTTTCGTCGCTTTGGAGTACCCACTCAATTAACCTCGGACCATCTATTGGCGTCAGCAGCAATTCCTGCCATTTTCCCGGCGGTCAAATTGGATGGAGTTTATTTTTGCGATGGTGCTATTCGTCTGATGGCCCCGATTAGTCCGGCACTGCATCTTGGTGCCAAGCGTGTCTTTGTGGTGGGTGTGTCGGACAACCGTTCTCCAGCCCATTGGGGGAGTCGCAACAGTCCTGCGCAGATGGAGTCCCCTTCGATGGCACAAATAGCTGCTCAGTTATTCAATGCCGCATTTATCGATAGCTTGGAGGCAGACTTGGAGCATCTGGATCGAGTAAATATGTTACTTGACTATGTGGATCCAATAGATCACACGGATTTGAAATTGTTGCGTTCGGTAGAGTCGGTTGTTATTGAGCCCTCGCAGAGTTTAGGGCGTCTTAGTGGAAGAAAACTTGGTCACCTCCCCTCGGCGCTACGCTGGTTGTTCCGCTCAACGGGTGCGACCAATCCCGGTGGCGGTGTTTCCGCAGCCAGTTATCTATTATTTGAAAGGCCATATATCGAGGAACTTATCGATCTCGGCTATCAGGATGCCATGTGGGAAAAAGATAAATTGCGTAGTTTCCTACAGCCGGAGCCAGAAGGTAAAACTGAGCGCAAGGGGCTATTTGGGATTCGCAGTAAATCTCAAGAAGAGGCTTCTCACGGTAACCCTGAACACTAATTTTAGTTTCTACTTCCCTTATTGGCGTGACTACCGCCTTTCATCTCAGTGAATATTTTTGCATCAAGTTTCTAAAGGGCGTTAAACGCCCTTAAATCCAATATTGTTCCGCCAAGACGGCGGAATCCTTTAGCATTTATTTTCGCGCTTTCTTATGATTTTCTCGGGCTATGTGTGCCCTCACTTATCCGAACAAGTAGCTTCTATATTTAATAGTGATGTCAATGCTGTCGGGTATTATTCAAGATGTTATCCGTGTTTTTACTCGTGACTCTTTTTTCATTTAGTACAGGTAATCAGGATTTCGCCCAGATGATCGGTAGGGTTGATCGGGTTGAATATTTGGGGGGAGGCTTGGTTGTTTCTGGGTGGGCGTGTCAGAAAGGAGTATTCAAGTCAGTTTCTGTTGGTCTTTATCTAGGTGGAGACAGTAGAAGCGGGTTTCCATTAAAAGTTTCCAGAGCTGATCAGAAGTCGTCAAAGGGAATTGCCAATATATGTGATACCCAGGGCGTTCCCCATGGATTCAAGTTTTATTTGAATTATGAGGAAATGAAAAAGTTTGTAAGAAAGAAGATCTATGTACATGGGTTCTCATCAAATCAAGGCAGATTCAGAGCAATTTCAAATTCTGGTAGATATCGGGTTGGGATTCCCTATATGAAATATACCGATATTACCTTGTTGCGAAGAACTTT
The DNA here is from genome assembly GCF_052467225.1 of Microbulbifer maximicatervae (SeqCode). Classification (NCBI taxonomy): domain Bacteria; kingdom Pseudomonadati; phylum Pseudomonadota; class Gammaproteobacteria; order Cellvibrionales; family Microbulbiferaceae; genus Microbulbifer; species Microbulbifer maximicatervae (SeqCode). The sequence continues at coordinate 2,412,972 of NZ_CP174303.1, forward strand.
TGATTTACAACCACTGGCTACGTTTGATGATCAGCATTTAAATTTAATTCCAATGCCCGGTGATGGCTATGCTCTGGAAGCTCAGTATATTCCTTATGAAAAGGGTTCGGAGAGAATTAGTACATCAACCCAATTAGCCAAATCTGTTTCATCGGCAACTCTCGCTTACGATGTGAAGTTTCATCGGAACTTCGAATTTGTTAAGGGCGGTAAGCTACACGGCCTTGCTGGTGGGGGACAGGCTTCAGGATGCGTACCTATTGATCCGAAGAGTTGGAGTGTGCGGGTTAAGTTTGGTGCGGAGGGTAGGGTTGGGCTCTATACCTATCATCAGGATAGAGTCGCTCGGTGTGGAGATGGGTATCAAGGGAATGACAGTTTTAGATTTGAGCGGGATACCTGGTATCGGATTGAGTTGTTTGTGCAATTAAATAGCAGCGCAAATAATGCTGACGGATATATCGAGCTATTTATAAATGGCAAAAAAATTGTAGAGGAACAAGGGTTGCGGCTGACGGGTAGTGATAGGGTGGCTATTGATAAATTTCAGTTCAGTACTTTTCATGGCGGTAGTTCAGCTTTGTGGTCACCCTCCAAAAAAGTCTATGCCTACTTTGACAATATTTCAGTGAAACAAGGGAGAAAGATATATGGCCTTAAGGGGGCTGTATGCGAAAATGAGAAAGCTGGAATATACAATGGGTCGGGAGCTTGCTGTTCCAGCTCGTGTGGGGCCTGTGGCGGCTCCGGATGTGGCCAATTAAATGGCGGAAGCTCAGCCTGTTGCACATCGGAAATTATTAATTCAGCGCCATTGTGCTCTTATCCTGGGCAAACCGCCCCGTGCACTATGTAAGGCTTGGCTTGAGGGGTTCTGAGTAAATCAGGAGCTTTATAATTTAAAGTTGCCATTTAAATCGCTGAATTAATTGCAAGAAACTTCCCTGTATTTCGCATTGTATTTTCAGCTGAGAACCGCTCACCGGATGTTCTAGCTTGAGTTCAGATGCATGCAAAAGCAGTCGAGAGCACTCGAGCCTGCTGGCAAAGAAACGATTATGGGTTGACTTTCCATATTTCGGGCAGCCAATTAGAGGGTGGTGGAGATGCTTGAAATGCCTTCTTATTTGATGGCGTCGCCCTGTTTTTAATTGGATTTCTACTAGGGAATACCGGCTGGTTGGGTAGCGATCAACCTCATAAGGTAACTCAATAGTCTCCAAGCGTCGGTACAGTGTAACAGCCTGCTGACGTGGCAGATCCGTTTTAGGTCGCTTCCTCTGGTGTTTGAAGTCGGCAACGGGGGGGAGGGCATAGTCAACGACACCTTCTTCTGGGCTATATCCTCTACATACAGCAATATATTTTTTTGATGATAAATCACTTTCCAGCTGCTGCTGTACCTGCGCAGCAATCTCGCTGCTTTTGGCAAAAATAATAACACCGGAGGTAGGCTTATCCAGTCGATGTACTGGATAAAGAAAGCTGCCACATAGGTTCCTCAAATATTGCAAAAGTACACGCTTTTCATGGCGGTCTATTTCTGACCTGTGAACAAGCCACCCCTCTGGTTTATAAGCGGCAAGTAAGTAGTCGTCTTCAAAGAGAATGGTAGGTTCTTGAGTGGTCATTTTGGGGGTGTGGCGACTGGACTGTAATTTCGGTAACACGATTTTATGGCATAGCGAGCCCTCAAGCTATGTTGAAAAGTAAAAGTTGGTTAGTGAATTCAGGGTAGAATTTTTATCGATAGACAAAAAACAGGCTTGACATGGTACCAAATGAGAATAAACTGCACCTAAATTCCATTGCTGATCTAGTTTCAAGGTTGGCATTCTAATTGGCAGTATTTTTGAAGTGGATCGCACCACTAAGGAGCCGTGAAATGCGAAATGTAGATATTAAGAGTTTATTTGTTTAATCGCTTTTCATGCGCTTGAGCTTGGAAAGTGATATTGCTTTCCAAGCCAGACCTTCCAAAAGCCCTGGCAAATGCCGGGGCTTTTTTGTTTTAGCTTGGATTGCCGTTTCAGTTAAGTGGATTAATCCAGGGATAAAATATGCCTGTAAAAACAGTGTTAAATCGAAATGCAGCGCCTGGCACGGTACCGGTAAAAATCTATACCGATGATATTGAGCCCCAGGCAATGCAACAGTTAAAGAATATTGCCCAGCTTCCTATTGTGCACTCCCATGTTGCTGCTATGCCTGATGTGCATTTGGGAAAGGGGGCAACGGTAGGATCGGTGATCCCAACGGTAAGTGCGATAATTCCGGCTGCCGTTGGGGTGGATATTGGTTGTGGAATGAATGCGGTGCGAACTTCGCTACAAGCCCATCAGCTGCCAGACAATCTGAAAGCACTGCGGGACGCCATTGAGGTGAAAGTGCCGGTTGGTCAGGGACGACATAAACTGATCAGCGCCAGGGAATCTGCCTGCAAACTTTTAGCTCCCGGTGTGGATAGATTGTTTTCAAAGTATCCAGGGCTACTGAAGAAACTGCATCAGCCACAAAAAACCTGGGTGACCCAAATGGGTACATTAGGGGGTGGCAATCACTTTATCGAAGTTTGTATTGATGAGAGTGGTGCTGTCTGGGTGATGTTGCATTCAGGGAGTCGAGGGATTGGCAATGCTATTGGTCAGCATTTTATCCAGTTGGCCCGACGGGATATGGCTGGGCATATGCACAATCTTCCGGATAAGGATCTGGCCTATTTCTCAGAAGGCTGCCAGAATTTTGACGATTATATTGAGGCGGTTAATTGGGCGCAGGAATATGCGCGCTGGAACAGGCAGGAAATGATGAAGCTTGTGCTTGGATGCCTGAAGGTAAGCTTGCCAAAGTTTACTTTGACCACAGAGGCAATTAACTGTCACCACAATTATGTTGTTCGCGAGCGCCATTTTGATAGAGATGTATTCGTGACTCGCAAAGGGGCTATTAGTGCTCAGAGAGATCAGTTGGGAATTATTCCCGGCTCTATGGGGGCTAAGTCATTTATCGTGCGTGGGCTTGGCAATAAGGAATCTTTTTGTTCCTGTGCACACGGAGCTGGTCGAAAAATGAGTCGTACAGCGGCTCGCCAGCGTTTTACCAGAAAGGACTTGGAAGATCAGACCCGAGGTGTGCAATGCCGTAAAGATAAGGGTGTTCTGGATGAGATTCCTGCTGCTTATAAGGATATTGACCAGGTGATGGAGAACCAGTCCGATCTTGTGGAAGTGGTGCACACGCTACGCCAGGTAATTTGTATCAAGGGGTAAATAAGGAGGTATCAATACAAGTTTTGAGTGAGAAGATATTTGGAAGAGTGGATCTACTAAAAGTAAAAGGTGAAGTTTTATGAAAAAGAAAGAAAAAATTCGTAGTTACGTTGCGCGTAATCCGCTGATGAGAAAGGGCGGTGCCCACGTAAAGGCAAAATCTTCGGGTCGTTTCGCTAGCAAGCAGAAGCTGCGTAAAGAGGTGCGGGAGTGCGACTCCCGCCCCCAGGCTTTTGCTGCTATTTTTTCGTTGATATCGCCTCTTTAGTTAGCCGTGTTCTCTGCTAGCCTATTTCCCATCAGGCCAGTTGGGTAGAGCTTCCAAATATACCCAGCGCTTCTTAAATAACTTAAATAGTGAAATTTCGTGAATCAGGTGTTCTTGGTCATTTTCTGTATACCAAGCCTTAAATTCCACAATCGACTTTTTTAGTCCCGCCTTACTCTTAATAACTTCCAATCGTGTCCACTGGGTTTCAATATCCTCAGCTTGCAGTTCTGGGCAGGTGTCGGGATGCCAGGTTTTTTTCAGGTACCGAAAATTTCCGGTTGCAAAGGCCGTATAGCGACTGCGCATAACCGCTTCTGCATTATTGGGGTAAGCCTTTCCCGACAAATAGAGTCCGCAGCAGTTATCAAGGGGCTTGCCCGATCCACAGGGGCAGTACCGATCCGTCATAAATCATCTCTCCAGCGTGAACTTAACGCTCTCGTAACACTTTTTAACCATGTTTTCTGGTGAGGGAGCGTAGCATAGCTTGACCTTTGAAATGTTGCCGCTAAGATACCGACCAACCGGTTGGTTTTGATTGATGATGCCCAGGAGGTCATGTGTCGAGAGTCGACAAAGCTGCCATTGTCCGAGCAGCAGAAGAAGTAGTCCGGGATCGCGGGGCGCGCAAGTTGACCCTGGATGCGGTGGCTGCACAGTGCGGGCTCAGCAAGGGCGGTTTGATTCATCATTTTCGAACTAAGCAGTCACTCCTGAAGGCGATGCTGGAGGCGGCAATTTCTCGTGAAGATGACAGTGTTGCCACTTTTGTGTCCTCCGGGGACAGCTTGTTGGTGTCGCGCTTGAAGAGCATTTTTGAATTGATGGAGGACGACAAGGGGCTGCCTCGCTCACTGATCGCCGCCGTGGCCGAAGACCCCATGTTGCTGGGGCCGGTAAAAGACAAAGAGGAGCAGCAGCGTCGCGATATCTGCGATGCGTATCGTGACCCGGAAATGGCGGAACTGCTAATCCTGGCGGCCCAGGGCATGTTCCTGGGTCGCGTACTCGGTGTGGTTGAGTCTGAAGATCCGATTATTGAACGTTTACAGGGACGTCTGCTGGCGCTCTCTGCCGACCTGAACTAAAGGTCAGCCCCAGTTAATACAGTTTGTGGATGATGAATATGAATATATCGCCAAGATCGCGTTTCTCATTGGCCGTTTTGATCGCAGCAGTTGCAGTTCTGGCAGGATGCTCCGAATCGAAGACGGAGCAGGCGCAAGCAGAGCACGTCTGGCCCGTGAAAGTAGCTACCGTTGCCAGTAATAACCAGGTCAAAGATCGACAGTTTGCCGGTCGTGTTAAGGCAGTGCAGAGTGTCGACCTATCTTTCCAGGTCGGTGGGAAGCTGGACAAGCTCACAATTCGCGAAGGTGAAATTATTCCAAAGGGAACCCTGATCGCAGAACTTGATCAGCGGGATTACCTGCGCAGGGTAAAAGAAGCACGATTAAATGTAGAGTTACTGGAAAAAACCCTCAATCGTCAACGCTCTCTGGCAGGGTCAAAAGTTATTTCACAGCAGCAGCTGGATGAAACGAAAAGTAACTTTGACTTGGCTAAAGTTACCCTGGAACGTGCTGAGCAGGACCTGGCATATACCCAGCTAAGGGTTCCATTCGATGCTTTGGCGACCCGCCAGCTGGTAGAGAATTACACCAATGTCCAGGCCGGCCAGGCAATTGTCCGTTTGCAGAATATTTCTGAAGTTCGAATTCAAATCTCCGTGCCTGAAAAGCTGTTGGCCACGGTTAATGAAGAGCAAGTCAACTCCATGACCGCCGAATTTGAATTTTTGCCGGGCAAGGAGTTCCCACTTACTTACCGTGAGCACCAGGCTGAGGCAGACAGCGTTACCCAGACTTACGTTGTCGAGTTTGGAATGCCCCGCCCCGAAAATGTACAGATCCTTCCCGGCATGACCGCTCGCGTTAGTGTGAAGTTGAATAAAGCGAGTGGTGATCTGTGGGTTCCCCTTTCAGCAGTGCAGACTGGCCCGGAAGGTAAGCCCTATGTTTGGCAAATTAATGCAGACCAATCTGTTTCCAAGGCTTCCGTGACCCTGGGGCGTACTGATGGTGAGTCGGTGCAGATTAAAGATGGCATTAGCCCTTCTATGAAACTGGTTGCTACCGGCGGCCAGCACCTTTATGACGGTGCAAAAGTACGCAATTACGCACAGCACTAATTAGTGTGTTAGCTCTGGCCCTGTTAACAGTAGGGAAAATGTTGTGAAGATTTCTGACATATTTATAGAAAAGCCAGTTTATAGCTGGCTGTTGATGCTGATTTGCTTAATCGGTGGTCTTTGGGGGCTTTCAGATATTGGTCGCCTCGAAGATCCTGCGTTTACGATCAAGGAAGCCCGTGTTTACACCTTCTACCCAGGCGCCAGCGCCCAGCGTGTAGAGGAGGAGGTCACCGAAAAGCTTGAGGTAGCCATCCAGCAAATGGGACAGCTGGACAAGGTCTCTTCCACTTCAAGTCCGGGAATGTCTGAAATTCGGGTGGAAATCAAAGATCAGTATGCCTCGCAGGAACTTGCCCAGGTTTGGGATGAATTGCGGCGCAAGGTTAATGATGCTCAAAGTGACCTGCCCAGCGGTGCTTTACCCTCCATTGTGAATGATGACTTTGGTGAGGTTTACGGTATTTATTATGCGATTACCGGAGAAGGGTTTTCGCTGACTGAAATGCGTGAAATTACCAAAGCGATTCGCCGGGAGTTACTGGGAGTTGAGGGGGTTGCCAAGGTTTCCCGCTCAGGCATTATCGACGAAGTGGCTTACCTGGATATTGATGAATCCCGCCTGGCCCAGTTTGGTTTTTCCCTGGATGACTTAGCGCAGGTACTGCAATCTGAAAGTTCGACCCAGAAAGTCGGCGAGATTGGAGGTCAGGATTTACGTACCCGCATACTGGTTGATAATCCTGCAAGTGACCTGGAATCCATTCGTAATATTCTCGTCGGCGTGCCCGGTTCTACTGCGATGCTGGCCGTCCGTGATATCGCCGATATTTCTCTCGGTTACGATGAGAGCCCCAGCTTTATTGCCCGATTTGATGGTAAGCAGGCCATTCTGCTGGGTGTGGCCGGTGCGGAAAATACCAATATCGTGAACGTTGGCAAGGCGGTAGAGGCCAGGCTGGAGCTGATTAAACAGGCATTGCCCCTGGGTGTAGAAATCCATCCTATTTACGAACAGCACCAGGTAGTAGAGGAGAGTGTTGACGGTTTCCTCTTTAACCTGGTTTCCTCTGTCGTGATCGTTACTCTAGTACTTTGTGTATTTATGGGCTGGCGATCCGGTGTTGTGGTTGGCACTGTCCTCGGTTTGACCGTTTTGGGCACCGTGTTAATCATGAACCTGTTTGGCTTGAATTTGCAGCGGATCTCTCTCGGTGCCCTGATTATCGCCATGGGTATGTTGGTTGATAATGCCATTGTGGTTGCCGAAGGGATGCTGATGGGGGTTCAGAGAAAAGAAGAGCCTAAGAGTGCTGCCAGGCGCGTAGTCCGCCAGACTTTCTGGCCACTGCTGGGTGCGACCATTATCGGTATTATGGCGTTCTCCGGTATCGGTCTGTCCGATGATGCTACTGGCGAATTCCTTTTCTCCCTGTTTGCGGTAATTGGTATCTCCCTGCTACTCAGCTGGATACTGGCAATTACTATTACTCCTTACTTGGGCTATCACCTGTTTAAGCCGGGTAAGCAAGCCGACTCAGATGATCCGTACGATGGCCGCTTCTACAACATGTATTCCGGTGCTTTATCAGGAGCGTTGAAGCGCAGGGGCCTGACCATTGCAGTACTTATTGTGGTGACCCTGGCCAGCTACTTTGCTTTCGGGTTTGTGAAGCAGGGGTTCTTCCCCAATTCAAATGCTCCTCTTTTTTATGTTAACTACTTCATGCCTCAGGGCAGTGATATTAACCGTACAGACAGGGCGCTTCAGGAAGCGACTGCATTCTTCCAGGAACAGGATGAAGTTGTCTCCGTAACGGCGGTAGCTGGTCGCGGGGCTGATCGCTTTATGCTGACCTATGCTCCCGAGCCACCCAATGCGTCTTATGGCCAGTTGATTGTTCGCACTGAAAACCGGGAGCAAATCCCCCAGTTGATTGAGAGTGCCAAGGCGAAGTTGCGTGTAGCGCAGCCGGAAGCATTGATTACTTTCAAGCGCCTGGTGTTTGGTCCCGGTGGCGGATCGGATGTTGAAGTGCGTATTTCAGGTCCGGATTACCAGACACTGCGTACCTTGGCGGTCAGTGTAGAACAGCAGTTCCGTGAAAAAGGACTGGAAGATATTCGTCACAACTGGCGCAGCAGAGAGCCTACTCTGCACGCACATCTGGATGATGAGCGGGCGCGAGTTGCCGGGGTTACCAATGCTGATGTCAGCCGTATGATTCAGTTTGCCACTGCAGGTTACACCGTTGGCGACTTTGAAAGCGGTGACCGTATTATCCCTATTGTTGCCCGTATGCCAGAGGGAGATCGCAATCAAGTGGGTTCACTGGAAGACCGCTTGGTGTGGAGCCCCAATGAGCAGGGATATATTCCGGCAGGACAGTTGATTACTGATTTCGAGTTAACCGCTGATGAAGGATTGATCCAAAGACGCAACAGGGTGCCGACTATTACCATCAGTGCGGATGCGCCTGAAGGTGTTACGGCAATGGCAGCCTTTGGTCGCATACGTCCCTGGGTTGAAGAGATGAAGTTGCCACCAGGCTTCAAGGTTGAATTCGGTGGTGAGTACGAAAGTTCTACCGATGCGCAGAAGTCGTTAGGTAAAGGTTTACCCTTGGGCTTCCTGATTATGATCCTGGTGTCGATACTGCTGTTCGGTACTGTTCGGGAGCCAGTGATTATCTGGCTGGTTGTTCCTATGTGTCTCGTCGGTGTTGTTGTCGGGTTGTTGGCGACGGGATTACCATTTGGATTTATGTCTCTTCTCGGTGTCCTCAGCTTGTCTGGTATGTTGATTAAAAATGCCGTGGTATTGGTGGATGAGATTGAGGTTCAGACCCACGCGGGCCTACCGAGATTGACAGCTATCCAACGGGCCAGCGTTAGCCGTTTGCGTCCGGTATTCCTTGCCGCTGTCACTACTATTTTGGGAATGTCCCCGCTTCTGTTCGACGCTTTCTTTGCGGATATGGCGGTGACAATTATGGGTGGGCTTGGATTTGCTACGGTGTTGACACTGATTGCAATCCCTGTGTTCTATGCGGTATTCCACAAAGTGAGACCCAACGAAGTAATCGGCGGGGAAACTGAAACCAAGGAGCAACGCAAAGAGGCGGCTATTAGCGAACCTGTATCCGTTTAAAACATGTTTGCCCTAATTTGGGGCTGATCTAAGAGTCCCGTACCAAGTTACTATTCACTTGGTACGGGATTTTTTTTGTCTTCGTTTTTTATCCATAAATTATAGGGTTGTTTTCTGATAGGGAGATTTTCATTGAAATATATGAAGACCTTTGTGCAGAAAATTAAATTTATTGAACTAAATTATTCTTCGTCTGTAATCAAACCTTATTAAGTCTGTCATTTAGCACAACTACTCTATGCCGCCTTTATAACTGGAACCGCCTTCGGGTGGGGAATCAACGCATTGGAGTGGCAATGAAAAATCATAAATTTTTCAAAAGAGCAGCGTTAGCTATCACTATACCGGCAATTTTGGCTGGTTGTAGTGACGATAATGATGATCCGGTAGTGGTAACTCCAGATCCGGAAGTGCCAGAGGAAGTCAGTCTATTTGAATCAGTTGCTGGTTCTGAGGCTGCTGCGCATATTGGTCCTTCAACAATGCAGGTACCACATGTTGTCGCCACGGCTGAAAACGTCAAGGTAATTAATCTGCTCAGCAATGGTTATCTCCCCACCGATTACTCCAGTGAAAATGTTCCCCAACAGGATATGCTTCCTATATTCGAGGAGCACCCAAGTCTCGATGCTGCGGATACAGATGGCCTTTATGTATTGTCTGGAGAACCCGATGGTTTGGGGTATCTGGATAATGACGACGATACATTTACCCTGTTTATGAACCAGGAACACTACAACTTTGTTGGCGGTGATGGGGTGGTGCTGGAGAACTCAAATCGCAGTCTCCGATCGACAGGCACCTTCATTTCAAAGTGGGTAATCAATAAAACCACCGGGGAAATTGAGGGTGGTGAGGACCTGATTAAAGGTGTTTATGCCTGGCGGCGTACCCTGTATGACACGGATGGTGAGGTTGCTGAATATCCAGGATATACCTACGTAACACAAATGAAACCCTATTTTGATGCGGATGGGGACCTTGTGAATACGGGAGCATTCGAACGTTTCTGCTCCGCAACTCTGCCAGCTGAAACTGCTTTCTATAATGCGGAAAGCGGCAAAGGTACCCAGGTGCGGATGTTCTTGACCGGCGAAGAGAGTGACGGTGGCGAGAGCCTCAAAACTTATTATGATGGTTTGGTTGAGAAGCGTGGTTATGAAGGCCTTCGATTTGATGCTTTTGGTAGCATCAGTGGTGAGGCGAAAGCCAAGAGTGAGATCGAGTCTGTCTACGAGTACGACAAATCGGAAATTTATATCGGTCGCGGTATCGCTGTTTTGACAACCGGAGACAATGCTGGTGATGCTTATGAATTGCCACTACTCGGTAAATCTCGCTTTGAGAATATCGTACCCAACTATAAAGCACAGGATAAAACCATACTGCTGTCTGTCGATGATGAACGGCCTCGGGGTGATGAAGATGATGCTTATCGCAATGGAGGTTTTCTCACAGTCTATGTTGGTGAAAAAACCAATGAAGGCAGTGAAGTTGATAAGGCTGGCTTGACCAATGGTGAGCTGTATGCGGTTCGGGTTCTGGATAGCGATGGCGCGCCGGTGGTTGATTTTAGTGATAGTAACAATCGAGCGCTGTTTGACGATAACGAATTGATGTTTGAGTTGGTACAACTCTCCAGCCAGGATACCGACGGAGATGGGAAGCCAGAAGATATTCGCGATATGAGCCAGCAGGCCTTCCGCATTCATACCACTGGAATGGATGTCTCCCAGTGGCGTTCCCCGGAAGATGGTGATTGGGACCCATTAGATCCCAATAGCTTTTATTTTGGAGCCAAGTACGGTGTATACCAGCTTGAGTTTGCGGATATCACCAATCCAACAGATGGTGGAATCATCAAGAGAGTAGTGAGTAGCAAATCCGATGGCGATATAACTGACAACTATGAGAATTTCGACAATATGGCAGCGGTTGCTGGTGTCGATAATAAGACTCGCTTGGTGTTGCAATTTGATAAATCTAATTATTACTCACCAATCTACGTTCTCGACCCTGAAACCGGAGAGATGATTCGTGTTGCCGAATTTAACCCGGAAATTATCGGCGATAGTGAAGACGAGCTCGATCTGAAGATCGAGAAACAGCTGGCAAGTGGAGAATTGGAAGCTGAGCCTACTGACGAAGAATACCAAATGCTGTTGGAAGAGCATGTGGAGAGTAAGCCCTACCGTCAATACTACTCACAATCCTCCAAGGTTCGCAGTGGGCTGGATGATACCGGGATAGAGGCTGCGCTCTCTACCGATGCTGAAGCATCCGGGGTTATTTATGTGGGCGATATTCTGGGTGATGGTTGGTTCTTGAGTTCAACCCAGTTTCACTATGATTTTGAAGGTCGAGTGGATAGTTACCTGAATTCCTTTAATGTGCGTGACCAAAAAAATGGTCCCTCTACACAATTGATTCAGGAAATGATGGCCGGAGGACAGTTGCACGCAATCTATATCCCTCAAGCGGTAGGGCTGGACAAGTAGCAAAACTTATCGTTGATATATTATGCCCTGTCAAGCGTTAATCAGGCAGGGCATTTTTATCAGGTGTAAAAAAATTGATCGAAATATCCTGCTCTTCATTACCCTTGCTATAGCCCTATTTTTTCATTTGGGGTGTTTTGTATAACGTTTGAACCATTTCTTATTGATTTGAACCGCCGCATACAATTGGTACACACTTTCTTGTAACCTAGCGCTCTGGTTTGATTGGTAGTTGATGTATGAGCGTTCGGTCAGTTTCTAAGCTTTTTTCCATTGCTGTAGTTTTCTCTTTCAGTTTTTCCGCTTTTGCAGCGTCCTATGATCGGGCGGAGTGGCTGCCTAAGTGGTCTGATTCCGATCGGGATTGTCAGGATACCCGCCATGAGTTGTTAATTCGCTATTCACTATCCCCGGTAACCTATACCCGCACCAATCACTGCAAAGTAGACACCGGTTTGTGGCTGGATCCCTACACGGGAGGCTTCTTTGTAAAAGCTTCAGATCTTGATGTGGAACATATTGTGCCGCTGAAGTGGGCACACGATCACGGGGGAGCCGATTGGACGCGCAAGCGAAAGCAGCGGTTTGCTGAGGACATTGAGAATTTATGGCTGGTTGATGACGGTCGCAACCAAAGTAAAGGCCACAAAGGGCCGGACAAGTGGATGCCGCCCTATGGACCGGTCAAGCAAGTTTACCTTAAGCGGTTTTTGGCAATCGTAGATAAGTATGGCCTTCAGCTGAGTGCGGGCGAGCGCCGCAAATATCAATCGCTAATGACGGATGGCTGAGGACAAGCAATCTCTGGGGGGTATAACAAGGTTCCGGCATCCGTTAGAATTTTGTTGTCCCCCAGGAGTTATTTGAAATGCAGCACAACCCCAAGAAGTTAATCGAATACTTTCGACGCTGCTATCAAGCTGACAGTTACGACCTCTCCCTCAACAATATTCTAAATCTCAAATCGAATCGGCGTCTGTTCTTAGATGAGCGGGACTATTTGGGGGCTGATGAGTTACCACGTGTACCTGTCTCCGCTACGGCGGGAGCAAAACTGCTGGAACAAGTGGATGCTTACCGAAAGGAGCGGCGGCTGATTTATGGTTGCCTGTTTATTTGTGGTAACTACGCTCTCCAATCTGGACTAAGTGCAAAGCGCAAGCTCTGTGCACCACTACTTTATTTTCCCGCCAAGCTACATTTTGATGAGGATTGTTTTGTAGAGATCAACTCTGCAAACATTCACGTTAATCTCCCTGTTTTACGTCAACTGCTTAAACCTGATGTTGAGTCCTCCATAACAGATAGTTTCCCAGTGCTTGCCTCGCCGCTGTCCTCGACACAGCTGGCTGACGTCGGTCGCTGGCTAACCCATTACACCATTTTGGAAAATGTGGAGGAATTGGGGCGCTGGCCTAACCTGAGTGGTAAGGCAGCTGTTGAAAGTGTATCGAAGGGTGCTCAGTTGTCCCTGGTCTCGGCGGGTGCGGTAATTCTTGCGGATAGATCGAGGGGCTCTCGTGGAGTACTGCACGAATTACAACTTTTAGGCAGGGAAAAAAGATTATCTCCTCCGTTACAGGCATTGCTGGGAGAGTGCCACTGGGAAACGGCACAGAAAGTGTGTGAGCCGGATATGCTGCCAGGTCTGTTGAGTGGGGCTCAGGAGGGGGCACTGGAAAATGCGACTCGCTTTCCTCTTAGCCTTGTTTCAGGTCCGCCCGGTACGGGAAAGAGCTTTACAATCGCCGCTATGGTTCTCGATCGAGTGCTGCATGGTGAAAGTGTTTTGGTGGTGTCGAAGAACCAGCAAGCATTAGACGTGGTGCGGGATAAGTTGCGAGATGAGTACGGGCTGACTCAGGGGTATGTACATCGAGAGGAGCGGGGTTTTATCCCCAGCTTAAAAGCTCATCTGGATAGGCTGCTGAAAGAGGGGGTGGAACTTCCAGAGAGAAAGCCTGCCCAGGTGAAGAGGGAACTGAAGAGGGCTTATCGAGCCTTGAGGGGCCTGGAGAAGCGCCTCTCCAAAGAGCTGGGATTGGCGCGCTCTGTTAGTGTAGGTCGGTTTGCTCAGTGGGTAGCGCGACATGCCTGGAGCTTCTTTGCAAATCGATTGAGTGTTAAAAATCTGTGGCAATCACAAGGTGCGATTGATGATTGTCGGCGCAACTTTGAAAGCCTGGCAAGTCAGTATTTGAATACTTATCGCCGCGATACATTGCACAGACTGCTGGAAAAGAATCGAGGTACCCTGAGCCAATTCAATCAAGCCTTGCGATCTCGAACTTCAAAAGTACAGGCGGAGCGCTTTGCCCAAACTGATATGCGGGTGGTAATGCAGGCGTTCCCCATATGGCTGGTGGAGGCAGATGAACTCAATGAAGTGCTGCCGTTATCGCCCGCCATGTTCGATTTGGTGGTCTTTGATGAGGCAACCCAGTGTGATATTGCGAGTTCACTGCCGGCTCTGTTTCGAGCTGAGCGGGCAGTGATTGTCGGTGACAGCAAACAACTGCGTCATGTTTCATTTCTTTCCCGCAAACGGCAGCAAAGTATCTGGCAGGGAGTGATAAAAGATGCCGGGGTGCCGCCAAAACTGAGCTATAGGGATCAATCACTTTTGGATTTGGCGTCAGACGTGATCCCCACTCAACAAGCTATTGTGATGCTGGATGAGCACTTTCGCAGCCATCCAGAGCTGATCGCATTCAGTAACCATGCTTTTTACTCCGGCCGCTTGAAAGTTATGAGGGCCAGGCCCAAACCATTACCAGAGTCGGCGCTAGAATTTTATCAACTGCCAGGGCGCCGGAGAAAAAATGGGAGAAACACTGTAGAGCGCGACTGGGTTATTGCGCAATTGAAAGCGCATTTCGAGCGCTATGCCGATGCTGCAATTCGGCCGTCGGTCGGTGTTTTGTCTCCCTATCGGGATCAGGCTGATTATTTGGAAGGGGAGTTGATTAAGGTCTTCTCCTTGCAGAAGTTACAGAGTTTTTCTGTACGCGTTGCCACGCCCTATGGTTTTCAAGGAGAGGAGCGAGATTTAATGCTTATCTCCATGGCTATTGATAGTCAATCGTTGCGGGCAGCCAGCTACTTAAACCGGGCGGATGTGTTTAATGTTGCAATTACCAGGGCAAAAGAAAAGCAGTTGGTTGCGTTGTCGATTGAGCCCCAAACTCTCCCTTCGGATCATCTCTTGCGTCAATATGTTGAGTTTCCACACTCCGTTGGCAGTCATTTGCAGGGTGATGAAATCGTATGTCGTTTTGCGAGTGAAGTTAGCCATTTATTAACCCAGCACGAAATTCCCCATTGGGTAGGCTTTCCTGTGGCTGGGCAGATTGTAGATGTGGTTTGTGCTGTGAGCGGGCGTTTTATCGGTATTGACCTGATTGGGTATCCCGGCGACTACGAGTCTTACTTTAGTGTAAAGGTCTACAAGGCATTGTATCGGGCGGGCATTCCGGTTTTTCCCCTGCCGTATATTAACTGGCTAAAAGACCGGCAGGGCTGCATCGAGCAGTTATTGACGATTCTTAAGCAGGAAAAAGTGCCTATATCTGAAGCTGCTATTCCTGAAGGTTAGTGCTGCTGCTTAGGGTTCAGAGATGAAAGTTACGCCGCAGCTGCTAGTCTTCAAGGAGGTTTGAGCAAAATTCCAGAGTAGATCTATGAAATCCTGGTTGCTGATTCTCTCCCTCTCTGTGGTTGCAATTGCCGGAGTGCAAGTTTCTTTGGCTGATCCCCAGCAGGTTCAAGGGGTGCGAAGTCCCACTTTAAGTTTCTGCCAGGCGCGGTTCTATGAGGAAGAGGACGGACGCCTCTACTGTAACTGGGCAGTCAATTTCAGGTATGCCTGCTTTGTTTGGTGGCCAACGAATAAGATTATTCCTGCAGGGGCCAAGCTTTCAGAGCCTGAGGTTGTTGGAAAGTGCGGTAATGGTGAGCCAGTCGTCAAATTGCATCACTACTAACTCACCTGTAAAGGAGCTGTGCAGGTGAGTCGTGGATACCCCGGTTTTTCAGCGGGTAAGCTTGATTACTGACGACGGAGTCAAAGTGTGATCGCGTGTACTGGTGTCCAAGGAGATGGCGTGTTAGCTTTTCTCCTGCTCGGCATAGAGTCCTCGATCTTGCAGCTCACGGGCCTGTTTGAGGATTTCAAGCATGGCGCTGTCCTCCACCGACATGGCATCGATGATGGCTGCCAGCAGATCTGCTGAAAACATGCACTTGCTGACTTTGCTGCGCAGGTTTTCCGGTGTCATTGAAATTCCTCTCTCGGCCAGTGCTTGGGCGAGATCTCCGTAACGCATGCCCTTTAGCGCCATTGATGCGCGCACATAGCGAGCAATTGCCTGCTTGTAAGGGGTCAATGCTTGCTGGTTGCTCAAGCTTTGTTTGTGGTCCATGGGCTCTACTCCGTCCTATTCACTATCACCAATGTGGTAAATATTATCTTTGTGTGTATTATTTGCAACATTAGTTTGTAATAAGTTATTGACCGCAGATTTTTTGGTGCTATATTTGTGACCAATATTCCACAGCGAGGGAGTTGAGATGACCTGGAACAATGAGAACCTGCGCCAATTGGCGGAAAACCACTCCGGATGGGTGGTCGAATCTGAGGGGGATTGCCTCAGTATTTCCAACGATGAAGGCGTCGATGCGTTTGTCTATGTTGGCGAGAAACAGATAGTTGTAGAGAGCATTCTGTTTCCCGTGAGCCAGGTAGATGATGTGGCAGCGCTCAATGAAATGGTTCTGCAAACACATCAGCTGGTGCCCCTGACAGCCATTGCGATTAAGAATATTGGTGGTGAGAACTACTACGTCGCTTTCGGTGCTCTGTCGGTGTCCAGCAAGGACGAAGTTGTTATCGAGGAGGTTGAGACCCTGTTTTCCAATGTGGGTGACTTCCTGGATTTATTTGCCGATCATTTTGAAACGGAGGGTGTAGCATGAGCCTTAAGAGAATTTGGACTGCTTTGAAAGGCGCAGTTAACGAAGGAACAGAAGCAGTAGCGGATAGCCAATCGATTCGTATTCTTGATCAAGAATTACGCGAGGCGAAGGAAGAATTGAAAGCTTGCGATGAAAACCTGACCAAAATCATGGCGAAGCGCAAACTTACTGAGAGTAAGGTCCAAGCGCTGCAAGCCGACGTTGAAACCTATAGCACTCACGCAATCAACGCGAGTGAAAAGGGCGATAACGAACTCGCTCTTGAGTGTGCAGAGCGTGTTACTGAGCTGGAAAGCCAGCTGGAAACTGAGCGCAGCATCCTGGATGGATTCCTGAGTTCAGAGAGCACCCTGAAAGGTAATATTACCCAGGCAAAAACCAATGTGCGCCGTATGGAGCAGCAGATTGACCAGATCAAAGCGACTGAGTCTGTTCAAAAAGCACAGGTAGCGGTTTCTTCCCGCCACATGGGTGCGAACAGCAAGATCAAAACAGCGCTGGACAGCCTGGATCGCATCAAAAACAAGCAGGAGCAGCGTGCCGCTGAGCTTGAAGCTGCGGAAGAGCTGGCTTCAGAGGAAACCGGTTCCAGCCTGGATGCCAAGCTGAAAGCGGCAGGCATCAAGCCCGGCGGCCAGAAAAGTGGCAGCGATAAGTTGGCTCAACTGTTAGCGGGCCGCGAAAAGGCTTAACACAGTGCTGCTTTATCGAGTGCGACGCCTTCTGGCGTCGCTTTTCATTCGGGCCAATGTAACCACCATTCTCATAGCTGTAGGCAGCTATGTTTTCATCTCCTATTGGCTGCTCAAAATTGCCGGTGAAGCTGATATTGTCGCGGGCGAGAATTTCTTTTACTGGTTGGTCGTTACCGCATCGACAGTAGGTTACGGCGATTTCTCCCCGGTAACCCCTGAGGGTAAAGTCGTAGTTGCCGCTTGGGTGATCCCAGTGGGCCTCAGCCTGTTTGCCATGGTGGTCACAAGAATTGGCTTTGCGGTTTCAGAATTTGTGCATCGCGGCAAGAAGGGCTTGCGTATGACAAACCATATTGATCACACAGTAATTATCGGCTGGAACGGTACCAGAACGCTCCGCTTGATTGAGTTGCTACTCTCCAAAACAAACGGTAGCGCAGCAGAGATTGTCCTCTGTGTTGAAGCCGATATCGAAAATCCGATGCCGGGTAAGATTGATTTTGTCCGGGTGGAATCGTTTTCCCACGGGGAAGGTATGCAGAGGGCAGGGTTGGCCGATGCCGCTCGAATTATTATCGACAACCCCCTGGATGATGTAACCCTTACAACCGCCTTATTCTGCGACAAGCTCAGCCCGAACAGCCATAAAACGGCTTATTTCCAAGATGAAAATGTGGGTGAATTGCTCCGTGCCCACTGTCCCAATATCGAATGTATTCCCTCTGTCGCTGTAGAGATGTTGGCAAAATCCTCGCTTGACCCCGGTTCCGCAAGGTTGCACCGACAGTTGCTCGATAGCACATACGGCATGACCCAATACAGCGTTGAATATCGGGGTGAGAAGCCTCTTCCTGTCGGTGAATTATTTGACCATTTTAAGCGGGATCTCTCCGCGACCTTAATTGCGGTACGTAGAAAGGGCGTGGTTAAAATTGATGTGAACCCGGGGCTTACCGATCAGGTCACCGAGGGCGACATGCTGTATTATATCTCTGCAAAGCGGCTCGATGAAAAAAGCTGTTTCGATATAAAAAGTAATGAAGAAGGTGTTGGTACATGTTTACCAAACTGATAAATAAAATAAAGGGAAAGGATGCTCCAAAGGTCAAGACTCCAGAAATTATGGGCTTGCGAATGGGGGCGAGTTTTGAGTTGGACCCTTTGGCCATTCGTCTGATACTCGATGAACTGACCATTGAATCCTGTTCACCGACCCAGATCATTAAAGCGGCCGGTGTTGTCGAACTAGATGGTACCTGGATTTATCGCTTTTACACTGATGATGATGCCTGGCTACAAGTGATTGCTGAGGGCGGTCAGCGGGATGAGCATGTGGTCGATGTAAAGCTGTTCCATTTTTACGACACTCTGGATGTTGGTTCGGAGCAGGCTTGGAATAAATTGTTAAAGAGTGATATTGGCGCACCCAGTTATCACCTGCAGGACCGCTCTTATAGCCGTGTATGGACCGCAGCAGGGGACTACCACAACCCAGTGCATATGGCCGAGAAGACTTACGATGAAGATGGTGATTATTCAGTAACGGATCAATTCACCATGCTTTTTGAGCGCGAATTGTCTGATCAGCAAACCGAATCCCTTTTTCTCTCAGCTGAAGAGAAAGAAGAGGATGCAGGCTACTTGAGCCGCAGCTTGGTGATTAGCACCGGCATTACTCTGACCCCCTCACAAATAACAATACACGGATAATAAGGAGATATTTAATGGACCAGCCTTATGATTTACTGACTGGTATCTTGCATTTTGCGGCCTACTTTGGCCTGTCGCTGGTACTTTTGATCGCGTTTAAATTTTTATACGCACTGGTGACCCCTCACGATGAGTGGAAGTTGATCCGCGAAGATAAGAATACGGCTGCCGCCATAGGTTTTGGTGGCGCTGTTTTGGGTTTTGCAATTGCCGTAGGTGGTGCTGCCAGTAACTCTATTTCTATTGTCGATTTCGCCATCTGGGCCCTGGTTGCATTGATCGCCCAGTTAATTGCTTTTGCCATTATCCGCTTTGGATTTATGCCGCGTATTGTTGAGCGCATCGAAGATGGAGAGGTGAGTGCCGGTGTTATGTTGGCTGCAACTACAATCGCTGTTGGCGTATTGAATGCGGCTTGCATGAGCTACTAATTGGGGGTGGTAATGAAGCGTACCAAGAATATTAACCTGGCAAGGATGCGCAAGGGCAGTGGCTCCAATTTTTTACTGCGCCCACTTGCCTTAGGTGTAGCGGCTGCCCTGGTCGGTTGCTCCTCAGATGAGGAAGTTAAAGTCGTCTCTTCAGTAGATGACTGTGTGGCCAATACCCAGCTGGACGAAGCTCAATGTGAAGCAGCTTATCAGCGCGCGGTTGAGGAAGCGGAGCGCACCGGGCCCAAGTATTCCCGTCTCTCTCAGTGTGAGGCTGAGTTCGGTAGTTGCCAAGAGACCAGTAGCGGCGTCTGGATGCCTCTGATGGCGGGCTTTATGGTTGGCTCCATGCTCAATGACAGGGATCGCCACTACAACTATGGCTACTACAACCCGGTCTACCGCTATTCAGGCTCCCGTTACCGCGACAAGCTGATGACAGCTGACGGCGGTATTATTGGCGACTATGGCCGTTCATCTTATAAGGTGGATAAAAGCGCTACGGCGCCTAAGCCTAAAGTTACCAAAACGGTTTCCCGTGGAGGCTTTGGTGCAGTGGCATCGGCCAAATCCAACTGGGGAGGGGGTCGCTCCAGCAGTGGTGGTTCGCGCGGCTGGGGAGGTTGATTTGTGCTGAGGTTGCCGATTGGTGAGCGCCCGCGTTGGCAAGAGCGAGCGCAGGAGTTTGGGTTTCACTTCCATACCATGTATGGCGAACCCTACTGGGATGAAAGCGCCTACTATCAATTCTCTTTGGAGCAGATAGAAAAGCACATTGAAGATCCCACTGAAGAAATTCACCAGATGTGCCTGGATGTCGTTGCCCGTGTACTTGAGGATGAGGAGTTGCTGAGGCGGTTCTGTATACCCGAGCAGCACTGGGACTTTGTGCGAGCGTCCTGGCGTAACGGCGACCCCAGTCTCTATTCTCGCCTGGACTTTGCCTATTCCGGACAGGGGCCGGCAAAGCTCTATGAGAACAATGCTGATACTCCCACTTCTCTGTATGAAACCGGCTTCTGGCAGTGGTTGTGGCTACAGGACAATGTTGATCGCAGGTCTCTGCCGCTACAGTCTGATCAGTTCAATAGCCTGCAGGAAAAGCTGGTTAACCGCTTCCATGATTTACAGTTCCTGACCCCGGGGCGGGAGTTGCATTTCGCCTGCTGTAAAGATACGGAAGAGGACCGGGGCACGGTTCAATATTTACAGGATTGTGCCTCCGAAGCGGGGATCAATAATCATTTTGTCTTTATCGAAGATATTGGCCGGGATGAAGCGGGTCAGTTTACCGATTTGAATGATCAGGTAATTACCTGGATGTTTAAGCTGTACCCGTGGGAATTTATGCTCCGAGAGGAGTTCGGGACCCTGTTGGCAGGAAGCAATGTCCGTTGGTTGGAACCGCCCTGGAAGGCGATTATTTCCAATAAGGCGCTTCTGCCAATGTTGTGGAAGCTTTTTCCAGAGCACCCGAATCTGCTTCCCTCTTTTTTTGAGGATGAGCTGGATAAGGCTGCGGATTTCCCGGAATTAGTTAAGAAGCCAATCTTTTCACGAGAAGGGGCGAATATTTCGGTAGTAAAAGGGGCGGATACCACTTTGCTGTCCGATGGCCCCTATGGGCAAGAAGGATTTATCTATCAGGCTCTGCATCCTCTCCCCAAGTTTGGAAAGAACCATACTCTGGTGGGAAGCTGGCTCGTTGATGACCTGGCAGCGGGAATGTCCATCCGGGAAGATTCAAACCTGATTACCCAGGATATGAGCCGTTATCTGCCACATATCATCCTCTAGGGCCCGCCAACGACTGCAGGCGCTGACATCAAGCCGGCGCCTGCTCAATCCTCTTGTTTAAAAGTTATAGTGCAGCCGCAGCTCAAAAAAATTCACTCCGGAATTTTCAGAACAGGTTCCTGCATTTGAGTAGTGCAGTGCGTAAGTTGTGACTCCCCAGCGGCGCTCACTCCCAAAGTCAGAGCCCAATCCAATTCGATCCTCAAATTGGAAATGACATCCCAGAGTTGTGTGATTTGTGTTTTTACTCACAATATTGGACTCAGTAATGTAACTGGCCCCCACGGAAAACTCGAAGTAGGGAAAGATAGGCTTGTCCCACTGGGGTAGGTACTCAAGCCTCCATACCGGACTCACTGACATACCGTGAACTAAATCCTCTCCCCGTTTGGAGACGTCTGGATCGCCATCGTCCAGGCTGGATCGCCATTCAAAGTAACTGGTCTCCAGTCGCGTTTTGAGCGTCCATTTCTCAGCAAGGGACCACTGCCAGGGCAGGTCCTTGGATATGGCAAGGCGATATTGGGTGAGCTCATTGCGACGATTGGAAAATCCCGGGCCGGCTCCTACAATTGCAGCCCACCGTTTATCCGGGTTTGTTGCCGTTTCAGCCAAAGACCAGGCTGGAAGCAAAAGAGAAGAACATAACAGACACAGGCCGAGCCTGCGGATAATCAAGTACAACATCATCCCTGATCCTACCTTTCCTACTACGAATGGTGACTACAAGAAAATGATTGGTTAGGGAAACTCAAAATCATCCGGGTTCTTTTCCAGTGTAGACAGAGGTGAGCGAATATAGGTCTTTTATCCCAGTGGTAATTTACTAATGGGAATAATTTACTAGGCTGCAGTTGTATTTGTTGCCAGGAAAACACTTGCAGTGACAGTTTAAAAAAAGCGGTGACAGTGATAGTTCTCTGATTTGAAAAGAGGTTTTTTTCTCAGGATGAAATACGTGTTCGTAGGTTGGGGTAGCTGCCAATTTCCGCCCTGCTGGCAACTTTTGAGGGTAGGTAATATCGAGAGATTTATGGTTTTAAGGCAGTCAGGCTTATCTATTTTGAATTGTAATAGGGGGTTGTTCGTGAGAGAGGGGTGTCATCTATTGATAATTAATGAGTGTGGGAACTTGTATTAAGTTAAAAATCGTCTGGAAATTTCTCATCCTGTTAAAGGTTTGCCTGTTCTCTATTTTAGGGGTCGTTGTAGTTTTTTCGTCCTATTTTTTAATTGATTATTTTTCCTTGAAAAAAAATACCCTTTAATATTATTTTTAAGGGAAAATGGTGCGCTGGTGATCTTCTGAGGTTTGTAAATTTATATCAATAATTGTCAGGAACCGTGCTGTTAAGTAGCGGTCCATAATTCTGTCGCCAACATTACACATCGAATATGTGTATTCAGGATAAGGACCTGGTTCAGCTGGGGAAGGAGGTTGGACGAAATTGAATAACAGGCATAGATATGATTTTACGAAAAACCAAACTAGCATCTGCAATTAAACTACCCGTATTAAATAGCGCCCTGATGGCAATAGCACTGGCCGGTATGAGTTCAAATGCACTTAGCCACGGCTATGTAGAGGCCGCTGATGGTGGTGTTGCATCCGCTCGTGGAACCTTGTGTAAATATGCTCTCGATACGGGAGAGATGAATGTTGACTGCGGTGCTGTTCAATGGGAACCGCAAAGTATAGAAGGGAATGAAGGTTTCCCTGAAAGTGGTCCTGCTGATGGGCAGATAGCCAGTGCAGGAGATAGCTCCTGGTCAGAATTAAATGAGCAATCCTCAGATCGCTGGGTTAAGAATTATATTAGCTCCGGTTGGCAAACTTTTAAATGGCGCTTCACAGCCAATCATGTAACCCGGGACTGGAAATATTACATTACCAAAGAAGGTTGGAATCCAAATGCGGTTTTGACCCGCGATCAATTTGATTTAGATCCATTCTGTGAGGTTGATGGCAACTATGAGCAGCCTGCGGTAAATACGACACATGAGTGTCAGGTGCCAGAACGTGAAGGCTACCACGTAATTCTTGCAGTTTGGGATGTGGGTGATACGGTTAATGCCTTCTATAATGTTATCGATGTCGAGTTTGATGGTGATAATGTTGTCAATACTGACTGGAGTGTTGCAGGCACTATTAATCCAACTCAAGATTTGAATGTGGGCGATAAAGTTTATACTCGTGTATTTGATAGCTCCGGTGAAAACTCCTCATATTCTACTGTCCTGGAAATTGCTTCAGATGAGCAGGGTATCGCTGAAAACTGGTCTCACGATCTGGCTGAGCTGATTAACCAGGAACAGAGCAGCATCCGCGCCGGTGATTACGATGGAAGCAGTAGTTTTGAGCCTCTATATGGCATCAACAGTATCTACTTGTTAGAAGGTAGCAGTTTAGAGAGTGTTGAAATTGGATACGAGCTTATCCAAGATCAGGATGATGACTCTACCGATGACGACAATAATTCCGGTGACGATAATTCGGATAATAGTGGAGACAATGGCGACTCTGGAAATTCCGGAAACTCTAGCTGTGAAGCGTTTGTGCAGCAGTATGGTGGTGATCCAGGCTACTCGATTGGCGACGTAGTTGTTTATGACAATGTTGCTTATGAATCTACACATGAGCCAAACTGGTGGTCGCCGAGTGCTGCACCGCAATTCTGGAATGAAACTACCTGCGATGGCTCCGATAGTGGTTCAGACGATAGCTCTGATAACGGCTCCGATGATAGCTCTGATAGCAATGGTGGAGATGATAGCTCTGCGGTTTCCTGTCCTGAGTTCCAGCAGCCCTACGCCGGTGATAGTGCTTACCAAGTTGGAGATCGGGTAACTTTCAGTGGTCAGGTCTACATTTCAACCTACGGGCCAAACTGGTGGTCCCCATCGGCCGCACCTCAGTATTGGGAAGAGAGTTCCTGCCAATGATGAGTACACTCTGCCTCCTATCTTTTGGTAGTTGATTGAGCTCAGTCCGACCAAAGGGCGCAGCTCCCTTAGGTCGGACGCATTTGTTAAGCTATCAGGTGTGTTGCTCTTTGTGATACACCAATCTTACTTCCCGCCAGTATTTATTCCTTTAACTTTCCTGTTGATACATTCAAATGTGAAGGGCTTCTGAATACAGCGCAAAGCGTCACCTGACAATGACTTCCTGAATCTTACTGTCAACTCTGTAACTCTAGAAGGGAATTGCTTTCCCCTCTGGGTCAATACTGTCCAGAACAGTGATCAATTCCTAGCTGCCTCTTTGCGGTATCATTCGATCCAGATACGCAAAGTCCACCCTATTGAACAACTTCCTATAGTCAGATATCGCGCTGTTCGGCGCCTGTAATATTAACGGGGCTGTTATTTTTTATTTCAAATCGGGTCTCAGCGTGTGTGCAGATTTTATTAGTGAATTAATTTTTTGGCCTGATAAATTTATTTAATTATGAGGGGCGGAAATTGGCAGGTACAGTTTGAAGTAACTGTATCTTGTTTGCTGCTGAGGTAGGGCATAGTGCCTTTGTGTAAAGATATGATGCCATATAGCTCAGCGGGCTCTCGTGTAGTGTTGTGTTCGTTTTTTTGGTGGTAAAAATGAACCGTTGATTTTGAGGTTTGATTTATTTGAGGTTCCTTCGACATTATGGTTGATGTAATCAAAAAGGTGCTTATCCGGCAGGTCGCGAAGTTAACGAGGTAAATCGACGTTTCAGTTTGATTGCGGAGGCGCTGTTATTCTAATGGTGGCTCTGGGCGAGCCTCAGTAGGGTGGGGGAGTGTTTTTCCGATCAAAATTGCCTGGGCTGGTGTCAAATTATTTTCCCAAGTCTGAGCATCATTAAAAGGGTCTGTTTATATGTTGAGTCAATAAGGCAGAATCCCTTTTCCTGTGAAGCTCCGGAATTCCTTATTTCTTTAGTGCCTGTTGGTGATTTGATTGTTTTAAGTGTTTAGAAAT
Source organism: Microbulbifer maximicatervae (SeqCode) (assembly GCF_052467225.1). Taxonomy (NCBI): domain Bacteria; kingdom Pseudomonadati; phylum Pseudomonadota; class Gammaproteobacteria; order Cellvibrionales; family Microbulbiferaceae; genus Microbulbifer; species Microbulbifer maximicatervae (SeqCode). The sequence goes on from NZ_CP174303.1 coordinate 2,437,923, forward strand.
TTACCTTGTTAGCTGTTTTTTGTTCTATACATTTTTGGTTGCAGATTTCAGCGATTTTATTTTTTGGGGTTTAAGCTTTGAAGGTAATTGTCAGGAACTGTGAAGCCAGGTGGTGGTCTACAACTTTACAATAAATATTATGTTTGAGGTTGATCTCGACAGGATAATAACCTGATTAGTCTGGGGGAGGGAGTTGGACAAACTCGAATAATAGGCATAGGTATGATTTCACAAAAAACCAACCTAGCATTTGTATTTAATCAAGTCGCATTAAATCACACGATTATTGCTATTGTCTCAACTAGAGCCAGATCTAGTGCAACTGACCATGTTTACCTAGAGGCTGGTGATGGAGTTATCACATCTGCAAATGAAGCTCTATGTAAATCTGCTCTCGATCCTGGAGGAATCGATGTTGACTGCGATACAGATCATAGAGAGCCAAAAAGTACTGAGGGCTTCCTCGGAATTGAACTTGGGGATGGGAAAATAGCCAGCGCCCGATAAAAGTCTGACTGCTGGAAAAGAAAACCGTTTTAGCATCTACTCATTTTTTGCTATCGACACGAAATGCATTTGGAATTAAGTCGTTGAGGGATTGAAGTGCTAGGGATCACAAGTGTAATAGATGAAGAGACATTCTACTGAAGTCCAGTTTAAGGTCTAGCTGAATCGGTGTATCGACAGGTTGGTACGGCCTCCACAACCCAGTGCGGTCAACAACAGCCAATTTGAAAACAAACTTACGGCCCACTGATAGATTTACTGATTCAGCGCGCCCTTCAATATCAAAGGACGTAATACAATGAACCACATTTTGTTAAAAACATCGGCCTGCTTCCTGGCAGCAGGCTTAATATTGACATCGGGTGCTGTGCAGGCCCAGAAGGCAAAAGGTAAGCAGCCCAAGGGTCAAACCAGTGCTTATCTAGGAGAAACCAGCAGATCAACGCTCTCCAAAGGTGTACTTGATCGGCTTGAGCGGACATCGGGGAAGTCTGGCGAGCTTAATAGACCTAGAGATCGTGTTGTATTTTGGTTTAACACAATGCTCGACTCATCGGCTATCGATCATACCCCTGACCCTGATACCGGTGAAGTGGATTTCTACCAGGGGGGGCCTACCCGGTCCAGTCGCGCATTCGCCATTGTACAAACTGCTGTGTTTGACGCTCTGAACGCCTTTGACGGTAAATACCAACCTTATAATGATCTCGGTGTGCTCGACACCAGAGATGCATCCAAAGATGCAGCTATCGCTTACGCCGCTTACGAAACCTTGCGCGCACTCTACCCCGATCAGGCAGAGCGATTGCAGGAATTACTGCAATCCGACCTCGACCAGTCAAGAGATAGTGCCGAAAGAATTGCCAAGGGCCAAGTGATCGGCGAAGCCGCCGCTGCGGCCATGCTCGCTGTGCGAAGCAACGATAAGGCCGACCACTTGGAGCCCGCTTATGGTGAGGGCGGCGCTGTCGCGGATGGGGATGACACCTATCACTCTACATCGGTCAACACGGGTGCTACGGTACCGGGAGAATGGCAGCCTGATCCCGTGGATCCTGTTGGCCACGATTCCGTGGCTCTCGGAGCCTATTGGGGCAGTGTGACACCTTTTTCACTAAGTTCAGGTGATCAATTCCGCAGTCCGATTCCGCCTACAATTACGTCTGAGGAATATGCCGAAGCCTATGAGGAAGTGGCGGCCCTCGGCGGGTCCCCAGCCAATACTATTACCCCATCGACATCCACAGCAGAGACACGATTTATCGGGAATTACTGGGGATATGACGGTGTACCGTTATTGGGCATTCCCCCGAGACTATATAACCTTATCGCCCTGCAGGCAGCACTGGATAACAAAGTCGAGAATGAGCTGGATCTGGCCCGGTATTTTGCTTTGATCAATGTGGGGCTGGCGGATTCTGGTATCGCTGCGTGGGACAGTAAATACTATTACAATTACTGGAGACCGGTTACCGGTATTCGCATCGATGACGACAACCCATCGACCTTGCAGGATGAGCAATGGTTGCCGGTAGGGGTGTCAGTCATCAATACCACCATTGCGATTAGGCCAACACCGCCGTTCCCCTCCTACCCATCGGGTCATGCTACCTTCGGTGCTTCCACCTTCGAGATTATGCGCAGTATGTTTGGAGATCAGCCCTTTACTTTTGTATCGGAAGAATACAATGGGGAAGGCTTCGACCCTTTCACGCCGGACACACCGAGGCCTTTGGTACCTGTCCGTTTTGAATCCTATACCGCCGCTCAACAGGAAAATGGCCTCAGCCGCATTTATAACGGAGTGCACTGGGACTTTGACAATATTGCAGGCCAAGTCATGGGCGAGCAGATCGCGCAGAATTTAATGAACAACGTCGAAGCATTTAGCCTGATTAGTAGATCAAGGACTCGCAGGTAAACTATTTTTACGCTATGAGCTAAATTCTCGCTCTCTATCAGGTGCCGCTCCGCAAGGGGCGGCCAAACCAAAGGTAACTCACCGTATGAATAGCAAACGATATATTGCAGTGGCAGTGTTCGGAATAATCGCTTTTGGGTTTATAGCTACGCACACACTCAAAGAGCCAGTCGAAAACGAGAAGGTCTGGGTAAGTAAACAGGAGTCGGTACCGGATGTTGAAAGCGTTATCCACCCTGCAAAAACACCCGCTTCAGTGGCACTGGCTAGCAACGACATTAAGGCTGCATTCGAGCGGGATACAGTTATCAAGTTGAACAGTATTGTTCGCCGTTCCCTGGCTACTATTCGTAAGTACGATGCTGAGATAAAGGCCGTTCGAGCAGAGAGTCTTGCGGCGACTCAAGACGGAGTGAATGAACAGCAAGTGGCATCTGCCAGGGCAAGTCTCGCCAAGCTGAAGGAGTGGGACCTAGAAGCATCCCGGGCTCTCAAGGATATGAACGCAGCCGTTGAGGAGCTAGAGGCAAGTGAAGAGCACTATAACGCAGCGATTTTAGCGGGCATGGTGCGTTTCGTGGAGACCGTGTCCACAGAAATAGGAGACGAGAACATCAAGCTGACAACATTGGTGGGGAAGGGGGCCGTAGCAGCAAAATTGTGATGTACGACTAAGATAGTATCGGCTTGAAAATTATCGAGATTATACTGAACAGGAAAATGATGACATATCGATTGACTTTGGTTTGGGGGAGTCTGCAAGCACTAAAATAATGGGGAATTCCGCTTGAGCTGCTTTTGTATAGCCTTATCCTGGTTACTTTATCACTTCACTTTTTACAGCCGGTTATCATAGAGGTCATTCCATAAGCCAACCTGTTTGTAGCTGAACTCTGTGACGTAGCTGTCAGCTAGGCCGGCTGCGGCGATTTAGGTAGAATTATTTTGTTACCTGGGTAAAGTTATTTTTCCGCTGGCAATCATCTCTTCGATCTTTTTACTGAGATGCTCAAATGTAAATGGTTTCTGGATGCAATCCAGTACCCCGTCAGAAATTACTTCCTGAACTTTACTATCCACGCTGTAACCGGTGGAGAGAATAGCCTTCACTTCGGGGTTAATCCGTTTTAGAAAAGCGAATAATTCTTGCCCATCCATGCCGGGCATAATCATGTCCAGCAGGACCAAATCTACTTCATCACTATATTTTCGGTAGTAAGTTATTGCCTGCTCTGCCGTCGCAAAGGTAACGACGCTATGGCCGTTCATTTCGAACAGGGCTTTAGAGTAGGTGCGGACAATTGCCTCATCGTCGACAACCATAATGCGCAATTTGCGCTCGCGAGCCAGTTTCTTGGCCTGGTAAGTTCTCTTTTTGATTGGGGGCTTGGAAATTGGCAGGTATAGCTTAAAGCTGCTGCCAATTCCCTCACGGCTCTGACATTGTATAGCGCCCTTATGTAAATGAATGGTGCCGTGCACTGCGGCAAGGCCCAGTCCAGCACCACGTCCACTTTCTTTGGTAGTGAAAAATGGTTCAAAAATACGGCGTCGCACTTCGTCAGACATGCCAGTGCCATTATCGGTAATCGTTATTAAAAGGTATTGGCCAGGCTGAATCTCAAAATCGGCGATAGAAGCCGATTTTTCTATGGTGATATTGGCTGTGACAAAGCTCAGGGAGCCACCAGAGGGCATAGCATCCTTGGCATTGATTCCGATATTTAGCAAAGCGCTCTTGAGTTGAGCAGGGTCGCCCACAATATGTGGACGATTTGCATCTAATTGCTGATCAATCTCGATTCTGCGATCAATAGTGCGGGTTAGCATTGCACAAACGTCGCGAATGATTTCGTGGGTATTGCAGCTCTTAAGTTGATAATTTCCCTTGCGGGCAAAAGTGAGTAGCTGTTTGGTCAGCTCTGCGGCATGGCGGGCAGTAGTCAGTATATGGTTGGTATACTCGTTGATTCTGGCATCGGTGGAAATTTGTCGAATAACTTCAGCATAGCCATTGATTCCATGAATCATATTGTTGAAGTCGTGGGCGATACCGCCGGCAAGCTCACCGATAGCTTGCATTTTTTGAGCTTGCCGAAGCTCTTCCTCCAGCAACCGCTGTTTAGTAATATCCGAGCCAATACTGAGAATTCCCGCAGGATTTCCGTTTTCATCTGAAATGATTTTATTGGTCCAGGCGATCCATACTCGTTTCCCGCACTTTGTAATGTTTTCATTAATATTGTAACGGTGTTCCTCTGGGGACTGGCAAATATGGTCTATCAATTGCCGCAGGTCTCGGCCGCTCGTTTCGCTGGCGGGAACAATCGTACCAATTAAATGCCTGCCAATTATCTCGGCTTCGGTATATCCAAATAATTGTTGAGCGTACTCATTAAAAGATGTGATACGGCCGTATTGATCGCATCGCATTATGATTGAGTTCGCATGCTCCACCAGTTCCCGATAGCGCTCTTCACTTTTGCGTAAGGCCTCATAGACCTGGGTCGAGTCTTGATTAGAGGTGGTAGCAGTAGACGGTGAGAGGGGAAAAATGGGCATATTGCTTTCCTTGATCACCTATTTCTCCTCCTGAGTGCGGCTGCCTGTTTTTCCGCCAGAAATTCCACCATGAAGACGTACAAAAGTATATAGCCGGGGCGGCGTATTTTGACCGTGTAGACATTCTTTGCTGACTGGCTGTTATTTTTAGTTCGTATTGTTATCAAGTGTGCTTTGAGGATACTGCGGTAACTCTCAGGCTCAATTATGACCTCTTGGATTGGGAGATGTATATCTCTAAACAGTCGTTTGTGACAATTTGGATAGTGGCGCTGTCAGCACAAACTGGTAGCATTCACCGCCATATTCAAAACGATTGGATGAATGACTATGCAGCTGCAACCCCGATTTCTCGGGCGCAGTATCGCGGCTCTGTTAAGTGCCTCGCTACTGCTGTCCGCATGCGGTGAGAAGCGTGTTGACAGTGAGCCGAGATCTCTCGACTTCGCTCGTGTGGACGCCTTCCCTTCCACTTATTCTGTAACCCAGTCCCGCCCTGTGTTGATTCAGGGAGCTACCCTGCTAACCGGTACAGGGGAGCAGCAAGAAAATGCGGACCTGTTGTTTGAAAATGGCAAGATCAAGGAGATCGGTAAGGGGTTACTGGCCCCTGAAGGGGCCTTGATTGTCGATGGCAAAGGTAAGTGGGTCACTCCTGGCATTATCGATGTGCATTCTCATCTGGGTGATTATCCAGCTCCGGGGATTGAATCTGCCCAGGATGGCAATGAGATGACCTCGCCAAACACTGCCCAGGTTTGGTCGGAGCACTCTGTCTGGACCCAAGACCCCCAGTTTCCCTTAGCTCTTGCCGGAGGTGTAACAACCCTGCAAATCCTGCCGGGTTCGGCCAACTTGTTTGGCGGCCGCAGTGTCACCCTGAAAAATGTACCCGGCCGCAGTGTTCAGGATATGAAATTCCCCGGTGCTCCCTACGGCTTGAAAATGGCCTGTGGTGAAAACCCCAAGCGGGTTTACGGTGGTAAAGGTAGCTCTCCCTCAACTCGAATGGGTAACGTCGCCGGTTATCGCGATGCTTGGATTAAGGCGAGTGCCTACAAGCAGGAGTGGGCGGATTACGTTGAGAACGGAGGGGATGAGCCCAAGCGCGACCTGCAGATGGAAACTCTGGCGGGCGTACTCAATGGAGATATTCTCGTTCATAATCATTGCTACCGCGGTGAGGAAATGGCGGTAATGATGGACGTTGCCAAGGAGTTTGATTTCAAAATTTCCACTTTCCACCACGCAGTGGAAGCTTACAAGGTTGCTGACCTGCTGGCTGAAAACAATGTTTGTGCGGCAATGTGGGCTGATTGGTGGGGCTTTAAGCATGAGGCCTACGATATGACCGAGGCCAATATCGCCATTGTGGATCAAGCCAAAGCCTGCGCAATGATTCACTCGGACTCCGGTGTTGGCGTACAGCATTTGCACGAGGAGACCGCGAAGGCAATGACTGCAGGACAGCGTGCGGGCTTCGATATTCAGCCAAAGGATGCAGTGGTTTGGATGACCTTGAACCCCGCCAAGGCTCTGGGTATTGCCGATCAAACTGGCAGCCTTGAGAGCGGCAAGATGGCGGATATCGTTGTTTGGTCCGGCAGCCCCTTCAGTGTTTACACCCATGTAGATCAAGTTTTCATCGATGGGGAATTGATGTTCGATCGCGCGGACAAGAAACGTCAGCCACGCACCGATTTCGAGTTGGGTATTCTCGATGCAGAGGGAGAGCGACTGTGAGAAAAGTAGCTGTTTATTGTGCGCTGGCCCTGGGGTTGATGTCAGCCGCTGGCCAGGCAGAGACCATCCTGATCAAGGGTGGCAAGGTACACACCTTGGCGGGGCAGGGCAGCCTGGAGTCCGCAGATATTCTGGTTGTGGATGGCAAGGTCCAGCAGGTAGCCCCCTCACTGGAGGTGAATGCAGATCAGGTAATTGATGCGCGCAACAAGGTGGTGACGCCCGGTGTGATAGCGCCCATTTCTGAACTGGGGTTGGTCGAGATCAGTGCGGCCAGCGCCACCAATGATCACCAGGTGACCGGTGACAGTATCGGTAGTGCCTTCAATCCGGTACCTGCTTACAACCCTAAGTCCACCCTGATCCCATTCAACCGGGCGGGTGGAGTCACCAGTGCCGTTGTTTCACCGGGAATCAGCACTTGGGACAGCGGTGCAATCGATGCTCAGCAGATATTTGCAGGGCAAAGTTTTGCCATCAAGTTGAATGGTGAATTTGATAGCGTCGAAGCAAAGAATGTTGCGCAAAAAGCTTATCTGGGAGAGTCCGGTGGCGAGCTGGCCGGTGGCAGCCGTGCCAACGCTTATGCCAAGGTGGAGAGTGCTCTGCGTGAAGCTCAGGAGTATCGTGATAATCGCGCAGCGATTCACCGTGGAGAGTGGCGAGAGCTGGATTACGATCTGGCAGATCTGCAAGCTCTGCAGCCTGTGATCGATGGCAAGGAGCCTTTGATGGTAACTGCCAAACGGGCCAGTGATATCCTCGCGGTATTAGAACTGGGTGAAGCCTTCAAGGTGAAGCTCATTATAATCGGTGCAGCTGAGGGCTGGATGGTTGCCGATAAACTGGCGCAAGCACAAGTGCCTGTTGTGATCGATGCAATCAACAACATTCCAGCATCATTCTCAAGTTTGGGCGCACGCCTGGATAATGCTGCACTTCTGGCCAAGGCTGGGGTGACGGTAGCTATCAGTGGCCCAGATATGGTGGCTAGCCACAACGTTTACCTCTCGCGCCAATCGGCGGGCAACGCTGTAGCCCATGGTATGCCTTATGAGGAAGCGCTAAAGGCAATCAGTAGCAATGTTGCTGAGATTTTTAACCTTGAGGGCGGTACGTTGGAGAAGGGCGCGGTTGCGGATATTGTGATCTGGAGCGGTGATCCCCTGGAAGTTACCAGCTACGCTGAGCAGATCCTGATTGAGGGTGAGAATCAATCCCTGGTGAATCGCTCAACGCGCCTCAGAGATCGACACCTCAAGCCCGCAAAGGGCCATGAATTTGGTTACAAGCACTAGTATGCAAAGAGCGGGCTTCTAGCCCGCTTTTCTTTTTCCGCCTATTGATCTGAAAGGTCCATTGGCTTGTACAGGATTTGTGTGGCGGAATACTTGCTTTCGGGGATATATTCCCTGGCCAGATTGATAAGAACAAGGAAAAAACATGGCGAATATCACAGCACTCTACACCGGCCTCTGTGCGCTTCTGATTATTTACTTGGCATTCAGGGTAGTCGAGTTTCGTCGCACAAAGAAAGTGGGAATTGGAACCGGAGATGATCGTTTCAATGAGATTAGGGTGCGAGTTCACGCTAATGCGATTGAGTACACTCCGATAGCGTTGCTTCTGTTGCTGGCTGCAGAGTTGGGCGGTTTGCCTGCACTGTGGTTACACCTCTTCGGGGCGCTCTTTTTTATCTCACGGGTATTTCATGCCTATGGACTGACCAAGGGCAAAGGCGGGCTGCACTTTGGGCGCTTCTGGGGAACTTTAATCAGCTGGGTCGTTATCGTTGTGTTAGCGGTCATTAACATTGCTAATGCCGTAATTAATCTTTGAAGTTTATTGGTGAGGCTCAGTATGAGCCCCACGCAAAAAAGCCCGGTAGAACCGGGCAGAGTACAGGGATGAATCTATAAGCGTTTACTGATTGGCGGCGAGCGGAGTTACGCGATCATCTTCGCTCTCCTGCACCATGTTTTCGTCTTCTTCGAGTAGTACTTCAGGCTTCCCTTTACAGGCTTTAGCCAGGGCATCGCGGCGTTTGGCCAACAGCAGGCCGATCTCTTCGCCCACTTGCTCATCAATGCTGTCGATGTGGCGCTCAATCAGCGACGTGATATTAGCTGCGAGCTCCAGCATCTTATCGTGTTCTTCAGCGTCTTTTTTGTTGTCGAACATTGCTCCGTCTCTATCGCATTTCCAAACAGCTACTACGGCCATCGTGTGCCTCCCAATCGTCTATTAGACTGTCCACTTAGTTTGTATGCCGCTACCCTAACTGTATAAATATTCAGTGTCAACGATGCGGTGAAGAAAGGGCTCTATGCGGTCAAAAGACCAGCAGGTGCGATGATTGGTCCGCCATTAAGCGTGAACACTGTCATAATGTGCATACAGCCAGACGCATTCCCCCCGGGGCGACTGGCTGTCTTCACATCATTTAACAGGCCCGCTTGCGGGCCTGTTTTTTATTTGGGTGTGGTGAAACTGAGGTAGTGAAGGTTTCTGCAGGCCTGTGGCTTTAGATGCTAAGGATCAGCCGGGCAGCCAGTCCTATCAGTAAGATCCCGAAAACCTGTTGGATGCGATGGCCAATATGCTTGCTGACCAGCTGGCGTTTACGGCTGGCGTGAACCGCCAGGGCAACGATGCAGTACCAAATTGCATCCACTCCTGAAACCAGCGCCGCCATGCCCAGCTTGGTGCTCAGGGCTTGCTGTTCTGACACAAACTGGCTGAATAGGGCGGTGAAAAATACAGCGATCTTGGGGTTGAAGAAGGCAACACCAAAACCTTGAGCGATAGAGCGCTTCAGGCTCTGGTGAGGAGGTTGTACGGTTGCAGTACTGGTACCCGGTGCGGGTGCACTGAGGGCTTTCCAGCCCAGGTAGACCAGCATTGCTGCACCGGCCCACTGCAGAATGTTAAATAGAAGAGGAGAGCTAGTAATCAGCACCGCCAGGCCAAATGCGGTAAGAATTGCGTATATAGCGACCCCGGCTCCGTGAGCAATAGCACTGGCCAGGCCTTGCTGTAGGCCTGAGGAGGCGCTGCGTAAGACGATAAGAAGACTCGGTCCCGGAGACATAGCGCCGAGGGCACAGATCCCCGCGAGAGATAACCAACTGAGTAAATCCATTATTTAAAGCCGCCCCCTTGAGCCAGCCATTCTTTTTCTGCTTGAGTGGAAGTGCGACCCAAAGCCGCATTGCGGTGAGGGAAGCGCCCAAATCGCTCGATGACCTCTTGATGGGCAAGGGCGTATCGATAATGAGTGTCGAGATAGGGCGAGGCAATTTTGTCTTCTGCGAAGGTTTGCTGCAACTGTCGAAAGTAGTCTACCGAGTGTTGCTGGGTCACGAGGTCTTCGCTGTGCTCTAGCGGCATGCCCAAGAATACCTGCTGGTAGAGTCCAAGATTCGGGGCTTCTTCGCGCTGAATCAGTGACATCGTAATTGCCAGTGCCAGGGAATCTGCAGCGAATGCCTGGCGGGTGCCCCGGTAAATGTTTCTGGATAATTGGTCACAAACCAGTAGCAAGGCGAGTTCGCCTTCCAAAGTTTGCCGCCAACGGTCCAGCTCTCCACGCTGCGCTGACTCGGTAATAGCTCCAAATCTTGCCTTGATGTCGGCGTCCACTTCCGGAGTAGCGGCAAACCATAAACTCTGCTTCTCCGCAGCAGTAGAGTTGCCACGAATATCAGTGCTGCCAAACCAAAAAACCAGGACATCATCAGGGGTTGTCATATCAAAGTTCTCATTCCGTGTTGTGTTCCGAGTTTATCCGATCGTTCCAGCCAAGTGACGACCAGTAGAAGGTGGTTCCAAGTGTTGGCGTAAAAAAAATTATACAGCTGCATCCAAGTGCCCCCCCCGAATCGTCATAGTGGCGTACAAGGGAAAATCGGGAGATCACAATGTTTACTGCGAGATCAACTAAAAAGGTACAATTTTGCGTCGCGCTAACTCTGGTAGTTGCGGCTTTGCAAGTGGGCCAGGTTAATGCCTCTGAGCTGACGCTTTCCCAGGATGGGATTCACCGAGAGCTCACCCAGAAAATTGATCAGCAAGTGCTTAAGAAGCTTGGCGAGTGCACTGATAAGAGTGAAAAGGTTAACCGGCTAGCTCCTGTGCGTATTGCTGAGGAAAAGGAGCCCCGAGGAGGAATGGCTTACCCCTACTCCAAGGCTCGAATGATGGTGATGTAGGTCACCCCCCCCCCCAATGACGGTTCACACCACTGATAACGAAAATGATTAGAGAGTAAGTAATGAGAGCGAGAAATAAACAATCATTCCAGGCAGTCATCTGCTGTTGGGTGGCCATTGCGGCATCCAGCATAAGCATGGGCAGCTGGGCCCAGGAGGAGGACTCATTTGTCCCAGAGCCCCCGCCGCCGCCAGGTGTGGAGGCCTCCGAATCTGAAACCCGCGTCCGTATATTGCGTGAAGATGGTGTTCTCACGATCAAATCCGAAGGCGAGAATGGTGAGAAAAGTGAGGTTCGGGTTGACTTGGGGCAGGACTTTGGTGGCCCCCTAAGCCAGGAAATTATTGAACGGCTGAAAAGCAAGGGCATTCTGGATGTAGACGGCAAGGTTACTGAAGATACCCTGAATAGCGTACCGGACAATGTCAGAATCAGGTTATCGGAGAGTCGTGACTACCGGGGCCGGGACAGGCACTGGGATCACCATGATTCACACCATTCAGGAAGTGACGACTCATCTGTAATCCCAGTTGTAGCGCTGCTCTGTATATTTGGTATGCCGGTATTTATTGTCTGGTTGGTTACGCGCAGCAGCTATCGCAAGAAACAACTGGTTATGAGCAATATCAACCAGATGGTTGCTGACGGTCGGGATGTGCCCCCGGAGCTAATTGATCTTTTAGATGAGAGAGAGCCAAATAGCTCCAGTGATCGCGGTATCACTCTGATTGCAATAGGCGCTGCAGTATTCCTCTCCCTCTCAGCTCTTGCAGGTATTGGAGTAGGCAGTCTTGGCTTGATCCCTCTGTTTATCGGTGTGGCTCGCTATGTGAACTGGAAGCTTGATAACAAGCAGGTGTAGGAAAGGCGAGTATGGACCTCAATGACGAGGAATTAATCAGACGGGCCGTCAAAGACGGGGACCAGCGGGCATACGCCCAGCTGGTTCGTCGCTATCAATCTCAGCTGCGATACTCGCTCCGACAGCTGTGTGATGGTGACCAGGGTCTGGCAGACGATATGGCGCAGGAGGCCTTTATTAAGGCCTATAAGGCGTTGCCGGCGTTCAGGGGGGATGCCCGCTTCAGCACTTGGCTGTACCGTATCGCCTATAATCTTGTCATGAGCCACAAGCGTAAGAATATGCCCGATGTGGATCAAGAGGCAGTGGATAGGGCTCAGGCCGATGAGACTATTGAAGAATCTCGGCAGTTAGGGATGGCTAGGGACCTCACTGCCGCGATGGATACCCTGAGTGGCCCGCAGCGGCAAGCAATCCATCTGTGTATGCACAGGGGCTTTTCTCACGAGGAGGCGGCAAGTATTATGAAATTGCCGCTTGGTACGGTAAAATCCCATGTCAACCGTGCTCGGGCCAAGCTGCGTAGCTTGCTACAGCCCTGGCGTGAGGAGGTGGTAAATGGTTAACTTTGAACAGCGCAACACGAAAGGTAACGCCTTGAGTGAAATGGCTTTAGAGGGCAACGACCGGGAGTTTGACGCCTGGCTAAGTGAACAGCTCCAGTTCAATGAGCCCCATTTGGATAACGATGGTTTTTGTGACCGCGTGATGGCCGCGCTCCCTGCGCAGCCTAAACGCTCAAAGCGTCGTTCCAGTTACTCTCAGTACATCGCGGTAGCAGCTGCCTTAGGGATTATTGCCTGGCAGTTCCCTTTCAGTGAGGTAGTTGCCGAGATGGCCAAGCAATCCATTAGCTTGTATAGCTTGGTAGGTGTTGGACTTTTATCTTCTTTAGCGGTAATGACCGGTGGCATTTTCGCCGCACGCCGCTAACGAGAGCCTGCCTTTATGGAAGCCCGTGCCTAAATCATGATAGGGCGGGCAGCTTCCTTTTTTACTTTACAAACTTTCCGATAAGTTTTAGTGGACTCGCTTCACATTAAGAGTGTGTCTGGCCTTCGAGTAGATTTTGTCAGCCTTTGCAGCGAGCGTGCTCTTCAGCCTGGTTGCACATCTCTTTCAATATGGTTTTCCCCGCCTCTTCATAGCCATTGTTCAGCAGATATTCTGCTGTCTCAACTGTGGCATGGATCCCGCTCGAAACTTCTTTGATGGTATATGCGATATGGAGTTTTAATTCGCTAGCTGCGTTTTCAGAGTCGGAAATGGCATGGTGGGCCATCAAGCGCTGCAGGGTATTGGTGGGAATAACTACTTTGAAGCCAAATTTATCTGATAAATTACGGTAGTGATTTGTCAGTCCATCAAACCCACTTACTTTAAGTTCGTAAGTTGGCTCCCATCCAGCAAAGGTGTGTTGTAGTGCAAATTGCATAGAGTGATGTTTAGTCGTTCTGTGGGATTGCTTTGGGAATTTCTGGAAAGTAAAGGATGCGCCCTGTACATTTGCGAGAGTTTGGCTCAACTCGTCAAATGGGACTTGCATATGCTCCCCCTCGTTAGCGATGGTCACGGTCAGCGGGGAAAGCTCTTTGAGTTGTTTGGGTGCTAAATTGGAAACTCGCCCGGTTATATATTTATCCTCTAATGATGGGCTAAAAGCAAAGTACTGTGAAAATGGTGCTTTGTCGTTTAGCCAGTAGTCGAGTACGAAGCGGCCAGAGTTGGAGTGCCCAGACAAAATACTAAAATCTGCGGTTCGATAGTTTTTATTGACATAAGGCACAACTTCGTTCGCTAAGAACCGAGAAAATGCTGTCGATTTACTTTGATCTGGGCGCAACTCCTTGCCCATTCCCTCTACACCAATCACGATAAAATTGGGCACTTGGCCTTCAAGTAAATCGACAGTAGACAAAGTAGAAAGCATGTCCCACTGAGCATGTAATACGTAGAGCACAGGATATTCTTTGTTATTATCCTTATATTGTTCGGGAAGTTTCACCAAGATGGTTCGGTTTTCACCAAGAAAATCTGATTTGATTTCCGTCTTTTGTGCGAGAATAAAATCTGAAGCATTTGCTATCAGCGAACAAACACTTATCAAGGCTAAAAATAGAACTCTCATTTTCCACTCTCCATGTAGGTATTATTTTAGGGTGTAATACTAAAGTTCGGGTTAAATTAACCAGCTAAAACTGGTTGAAGAAAGCTGCTTTTGCCTGCTTGTCAGGTATTTTCAGTAGAGGGTACTCGTGTCGACGTGCGCCGATGTTTGTGCCGGAAGAAGTTGCCAATTTATTGTTATATGACTTAAATCTATTTATTGACCCTTTAGATGTCAAGTGCCTTGACTAGGAGATATGCCTTGTTGAGCGGGGGTAAGTCGAAGAAGTAGGGCCTGCAGACTTAAAGCTTAGGACAGGCTGAAGTCGGTCTGCCCTAAGTTTAACAAAATAGTAAATGCTACTTAGTTTCTATATTCTCCAGAAATTGATCGACCACTGCATTGAATTCATCGGGTCTCTCCCAAAACATCATATGCTTTCCCATATAAGCGGTAGTGGCGGAAGGGGTATTAGCTTTGATCCATTTTTCAGCCACTTCCTTAACTTCATTTCGCACCACATATAGCATAGGGATCTTCCCTTCAAGGCCGATAAGGTCTTTGCTGTAGTCGAGGTAAAAACCAGTAGCGTTGGTAATTGCGGCGACGCTGCTAGAGGTTTGATGGGCGATATTAGATATCCAGGCAATATTTTCTGTAGTGGGATTCTCAAGCATCCATTTGGCGAACTCTGCAATCACATTTTCGCGGTCCTCAATAACCCCCTCAGTGAATGAGCGCGAGTATCCGTCTGAATCATCATTCAGATACCAGACCCACTCGTCCCGGCTGGCCCCAGAAATATCCGGGCCAGTGTCGATCATAATCATGGCTTTTATCTTGTCAGTGCCGAACTGGTTGAGATAGGCCAGTTGCTCGGTCACTCCGTAGGACCAACCCGCGAGAATCACGCTATTAAGCCCCAGCTTGTCAATCAGTGCAGCTAAGTCTCGAGCGTGTTGCTGATAAGTATGGCCCTCAACAGGCTTGGATGACATGCCCTGGCCGCGGGGATCATAAGCTAGTGCGCGATACTTGGTGGAGTCCTTGAAATGGGCAAGTTGATGCTCGAAAACCTTTGTAGACATCATCCAGCCGGGAATAAAGATGATTGTCGTATCGCCGTTACCCGCTTGTTCGTAGTGGATAGTGAGAGAGTTGTCGATCTTGATTCTCTCTGCTGCCACATAAGTAGAAAAAATAGACAGGATGCTAAATAAAAATACCAGATGAAGAGTCTTCATGACGCAAATTAACCCAATAAAATTTGTATAACGTTATCAGAGGAAGTTCGTAGGCGAAGTGGCTTCGGCTACCAATATTCGCTTAGGTCCACATTGTACCGTGGAATTACTGCTATTAGTTGCTGCTGCAATATTGCCGACCATATAAATTGCACAAACGTCCGTTTTATAGGATTGATTGCTTAAAGCCAAAGTAGGTGGGAGCTTAGGGTAGTTGGTTATGATTTTTCCCATTTGGATTGGTATAAAAATCTATATTGGGTGTGACTGCTCGGTATTTATCCAGAATTATCATAATGAAGAATAAAGGAATAAGTGACAGTACAGAGAAGTGTAGTGCAATGAATTTGGTCTCCTCTTGTGTGGGCGCGCTGGAAAATATAATTATTTCGATAATAAGTAAGAAAATAAATAAAAAACACTTATTGAAATCTGACACTGAGTCAAATATTTTGGGACCCAATATCCAATGCTTCCAGGATTTGTGCGCAATAGCATCTAGTAAGTAATAGAGACCGCAGGTAAAGCTAACCAATGTCGTAAGCAGTAGTTCAAATACCCAGGCGGGAGGTTTGCCTGGAGCCGGAGGCCAAGCATTCGTAACTCCAAATTCTGTAAAAGAGAGAATGGCAAAGAGACCGGTCGTCAGCAGTACAACTGGAAATCGAAATACTAAAATCACCATACAAATTGCAGCAAAGGTCTCGAATATTCTCTGGATTGGCATAAAGATCTCGGCGTGGTCCGCTACCCAGGACAAGGCTCCCCGATACCAATACGGTGTATTCCCGTATTCGACATAGGAGTTAATGAGACCTCGGTACCCTTCTACAGTAAACCAATTTAATAGCCCATCCTCAAAAACCTGAAAGACTAACATTACCCCGATGGTGAGGGTAAATAGATCAATCCAGCGCCCTACTATCGGAGTTGAATCCTGCTTGGGGGGAGTATTTCGATACTTGTCTAAATACTTTGAAGCTATTGATAAAACGGCAATGGTAATACTGGATAGGGCGCTTACAGTGAATACGTAATCGCCACCATTGCGTGACATAGCAAAGACCCCAAATAAGAGAGCTGATGCTACAACAATCGAACAACTCCAGGTTAATAGGCTTACTCTCGGTGCTATCACCGCGCCTAAAAGCCGAGAACGAAAATTGTATTGAGATTCTTTATGGAGCTTGTAAATGCTAACTGCCAAGATTAAGGCAAATAGCGCAGGTGACAAAAACTCGAAGTACCAGCTGTTTTCTCCCATGTAAGTCAATCCCCACAGCAAGATAAAACCAAAAAACATGAGTGTCGCGCCCAAAACAATAAAAACACGCAATATCAAGAGGGTTCCAGCAAGCAATAGTGCCAGGTGGAGTGTATAGGTTACAAAAACTGAGTAGGGGATAAGGTAGCTGACCAGTGATTTGACAAGTGAAGGTGTGCCCTTAGTCTGTACAAGCTGATGTAACAAGCTTGCGAAGACATCCGGTGCCATTTGCCCATTAAAAAAGCGCGTGATAACTAACTGAATACAGGCTGCGCCTAAGAAGAGGCTGATAATGGCTAGCCAAGTAGTTTGAGATGTGGCGCTTCTTGCTTGCTCAGTACTCAAGTGCAGGCTGGATATAAGCATGTATCTTATCCGAGGCCCTTTAAGATTGATTGCCTTATTGGTGATTATGGCAAATTAGGTAAATAACTTACAAATTTTCGCCGTGTTGATGCTGTTGTAACTACAAGGCTGGCTACAGCCAACCTTGTAATCGATGAGTTGATAAGAAAGTTCCAAAGCGACATTTGGCGACAGCTTTAATTATGGGTTTCTCCACTCTGCAGCCAGGTCAATTGCTTGCTGTAAGATTGGCCATTCCAAAAGACTTTGCTGGTATTTGGTAGCTTTCTCGCTTAATGAGATATTATAAACAAATAGTCTATAAGCGAGTATTGCGTAAAATGCGTCTACAGCCCCAGCAGAGCCGAACATGAAGGGCAGTTTTGCTTTCGAGAAAATATCTTCAATCCTTTTTAACTCAGCCTGAATTCCAGGGTTCATATCCGGGGAGGAGTTGCTTTTATCTAGAGTGAAAGGGCAGTTGCTTCTTAAGGCGATGAAACCGGAGTGAAGTTCAGCACATAGGCTTCTTGATTGTGCTCGCTCAATATTTGATGAAGGGTACAAGATGCCTTTGGAGAGCTCATTAAAATACTCAGCGATTGCCAGTGAATCATGAATATAAGTATCTTCAAGCAACAACACAGGTACAAGTCCAGCTTGGGAATATTTAAGTACTTCGTTTTTGTAGTTAGGGCTGGAGAGGTCTATGGCTTTGATCTCAATGTCAAGGCCTGCGATTTGGGCGCATATCCAGACTCTTAAGGACCAGGTGGAATCAGTGCCTGTGATTAATTTCAAAACATGTACTCCTTTTTGGTGTTGCTGAAGAAAGTGGCAGGGTATTCAAGAGTATCCGAGAAGCTATATGTTACCTCCCTTCGCGATATTTAGAATAGAGTATACAGAATCTAGTGTTTAAATATTATACCGAGACTTTCATGCTGACTGAAAATTTAAGGGTGAATTTAGAGGTAGCATTAATTAGTCAGATAGCTTTTTCAGTAGTTCAATAATATTAGGTTTTTCATCTGTTTTTCTCATAAAATACTGAAGGTATACCTTGTTTAAGTTTGGACCTCTCAGCAGAAAGATAAATTCTTCGCCTAATGATGACTCTTGAATATTGCCGAGTTGATAGTGCCACATTTCCCAAAGTTCTACGTAAAAATCCGGGGGGCATGATCAAGGTTGCTTTTAATTACACCATTTGGCATCAATTTAACATGGAGTCTAATCTTATTTCCTGCGAAAGGACTGGTTCTCTCATCTGGGTTGAAGGTGATTTCTCCGCTTGAGGTGGCCATGTCTACCTTTTGAACCAGAACCTGCAGAACGTGATCGGTGCTTTCTAGAAGCTGTTCTAGTGTTGCAGGCTCTATAGATGTTCCATTTGCATAGCTAGAAAATAGTAGAAAGAAAATCAGCTTTTTCATGAGTATTATCTATTTTTGTAGGTTATACCAGGCGCAATATTGATTGCCTAGGGTAGAGCTTTTTAATAGCTGTTTTCGTCAGTAATGTTAGTATTTTTGTCTGGTTTCGATGGTTTTTCTATTCTAGTCAGAATATAGAGAGTCAATTCACAGGCCGCTACTTACTTGTGCCTTATTACTCAGCGGTAGTTCAATAATGGCCAATCACACCATTGTTTACAAGGAGGTATCTCTATATTTTGGTGTTAAATCCTTTTTGAATCGAATTTCGGTGTTTGCTAAATTTAAGCTGGTCCACTAGTTGTTAATAGGATCTTACTATGTGTCCGTATGGGTTGATAATTATGCTGGCTTATTCTGTTTAAGGATCTGAGGTGTGGTTTTTAAAATTAATTTTCAGAATTGTTTATTTTAATATATTTAAAGGTGGGCGACTTTCTTTAATGCGGCTGCTATTTTTCACAAAATATGGACGTCTATAGGAGGAGAGAGTGAGAAACTGCTGCGGACCTGAATAATCAAGCCCGCTTGCTCCAATGGATCACTTAAATGGTTTCAAACGTTTTGTAAGGTGCTTGCGGATATCTTTCATCGACTTTTCCGCAGTCTTGTGCCCTGCATTTATAGCAATTAGAAAAATTATGTCATGCTTGGGCATGATGCGCACATCAGTAAACCAATATCCATTACTGCCAGTATGCGCAAGAAGTGATAACTCAGAGTCGTACACTGCGCCCCACCCGAGAGCGTAATTGCCTGTCACCGGTGAATGTAACTTACGATAGGTTTCAGTCTTTAGCAATTTACCGCGACCATGTACGCCATTGAGTTGATCTTCTAAAAAAAGAGTCCAATCCTGGAGTGATATATTGATAGTTCCTGCGGGACCCATTACTTGTGGGTTATCACTATTTTTGTCGGCAGGATCTAGCGGGGTGAGCTTGCCCAGCCAGGATTTTTTATGGCCACGTGGTTGATCTAATGTGGTCGAAGAGCCGGGAGCTGCAAAACCCGCATTCTTGATACCAAGTGGAGCAAAGATCTGCTCCTTGATGAGATCTTCCCAGGTCTTGTCTGTTCGAGCTTCGGCGATAGCCCCAGCAATGATAAAGCCGAGATTGGAATATTCAGCTGAGCCAGCCTCGGAGCTGGGAGGTACAGTGAGGTAATGGCGTGCGACTGCCATGCGTTGCGCTCGAATACTGTGTTCCGGCTCGATTACTTTCATTAATGTAGGAAGCTCATACCAGCTGGATAAAGGGGGTAGGCCGGCAGTGTGACTGAGCAATTGTGTGATCGTAATATTACGGTAAGCGGGGTCTATATCTTTTGCAAAAGAGGGAAATGAGTCAGCTAGTGTATCCTCAAATTGTAATATGCCCTGCTCGACTAAGCGCGCTACCATTGTTGCTGTAATCGCTTTGGTGTTAGAACCTATGTGCCAGCGGTCATTGATAGTTACTATTTCATTATGGCCCTGTGCGCGAACTCCGTCTACCGCCATGGCAGCGATGTCGCCATCGATTTGAACTAGTACACCGACTGCTGGAAGGTTGTTGCTATCTCGGGCATTAGTAAGTATTTGTTCGAGAAACTCTTGTAACGAATCGTCGGCATGTGCGATAAAGGGTGACGTTAGAAGCGTGACTGCCAGGAGAATCCTTGGTAAAGTTTTATTATATCCTATATGCATTTTAATAAGCCCGAATGAATTTTAAAGGCAAGTGCTGGATCTGTGTTTATACAGAGATTTTATGTCGATTGGTATACTCTGAGGCTTCGATGCAATGAAGGGTTTTGGTACATTGTTGCCAAATGATTGTTTTAAATATTGTTCGTAATTATTTTCAGGTAAGTGCTAGAGAAGGGTGTTTTTTGAGGTCTTTCTGCTCGAAGAATTATAGGTTATAACAGCTACCTGATAATCGTATTGATCTGAACATCCTTTGTTTAATTTCAAGTCGACTTTGATATCCCTTAGTAATGATCTTTCCTTACTTTAGGGTGTTGACTGGAATATATGCTAACAGTATTTTTTCGATAATCTTTCTTTTGGAAGTTGATTCTTTAATGTATGCGACCTAGGAAGGTTATACTTATAATCTATTAGAAATGGTGTCATTGTGAGAGAGGCCCGTCAGCAATTCGTGTAGGTGGTGATTGCTGACGGAAAATGAAAATTTGGATCATGGCTGAGTTTATCATCTGGGATCAGATGCTTGTTAAGCATTACAAAAGCAAGAGCTTTTGGGGGTTCTAGATGGCAAGATTTCGAGCTCGAAAGATTCTGTCGCGAGGAACAAACTGAATGTGGAGGTCTCGAGAAACATTCGGTGCACTGATATGGGAATAATCTCCGGTAGCTGTGAATTTATACATTTGTAAGTTCCGTCCGGCAATATACCTTCCCA
Source organism: Microbulbifer maximicatervae (SeqCode) (assembly GCF_052467225.1). Classification (NCBI taxonomy): domain Bacteria; kingdom Pseudomonadati; phylum Pseudomonadota; class Gammaproteobacteria; order Cellvibrionales; family Microbulbiferaceae; genus Microbulbifer; species Microbulbifer maximicatervae (SeqCode). Next base: position 2,458,540 of record NZ_CP174303.1, read on the forward strand.
ATCCCCAGTAACCCTGATAGTTAATGGCTTGATCATCGGGGATTTGGTTTGAAAGAGTGCTTATAGTACGAGCAACACGTCGGCTTCCAATCATGTTTCTTCCCATTCTTAACCCTGTGACATGCGCAGAACCTATAGGGATTATTCCGCCTGGACGTCCGCCTATATTAAAGTGGTGAATAATTCTTCTTGCTATTCCCTTTTGACGTTTTTCTGAAGATTTCCACTCTCCATTTCCTCTCCATGAATCCACACAGGCTATATCCCAACTTTTCCGAGAAGCTATATTGATTAATAGCGCTGATGTTTCAGTATCAGTTACGCCACCCGCGAAATAGTCTTTTATCCTATTGGGGTAAGCGGAGAGAGTTCCTGCAGCTTTTATTTCATGCGGTGCTTCGACGAACAATGAGTGAGGCTGATCGCTATTATCAGCTATCGCTTCAGCTGCAAAGGAGAAACCGTGAGGTACATCATTGTGCGGCTCTTGGACAATCACTAGCCCTCCGGCTTGCAATGTGGCGCGAACACGAGCCTTTGCGTCTTGCAGGGTTATATTGTTTACTGGCATTTTATATCTCCATCTTGCTATAGAACGACTGGTTTAGCGTCGAATGTGCTCGGTGTATTTCTCGTCGAGTAGAACCTTTTTATTTGGCTTGGACACAACTGCAAAAGCAGGAGTTATCATATTTCAGTTTTTGTAATGCATGTATTGCTAATCAAGTTACTCTTCATGAAAGTTAGGTTCAAGAAATAAATGCAACACCTTTCCAAATTTTGTCTTAGTTTGTGAGTTATTTCTTTCGGGGGTGTTTATTGCCCAGGGGTTTGTGTCCTTTGTGAGGTAGGTTCCCTTTTAATGTCCTGTAGTGTAGTTTTTATTAATATTGGCAATCTTGGAGATGGTCGTATCGAGTATGATTTCTAGGATAGATTTTTTGGTCTTTTAAGTCGGTTCTCCTGTGATAGATATTTTGGGCTAATTGTATTTTTTCTGGTTTTCTATTGGTTATTTTCTATAGGGATAGCTTTTGTAAAAAAAGTAATCTACAGTAGAAAATCTTCTACATGTGTAAAGAATGAAGGGGTAGTGTGATCACATTATCTAATACTGCATCCCCTTACGGCATTCCGAGCTTAAAAGTTTAATTTTTTTGTGACTTATTTGTAACCACATTTTTGGTCAAAAGTCTTGAAGTTCTTGAAATGGCTTTGTTGGATCTATAAATTGAGGAGGTGCTAACTCTCGGTGGGGTAGAAGAGAATAGATTTTAATCTGGGTTGATCTAGTGATGTAGAGAGCTACAAGATGAAATAGAGTTGCCAGTTTGGCCGATAAGTAACAAAAATAAGCTGCCCGGAGGCAGCACATTAATATATCTAGTTGCAAAGTCCTAATTCCCGCTCAATCTGAGCCTTTCTCCAAACTGAGTAACTGGCTGGTATCTTTGCCTCTTTGGTGCCATCGGCAAGGATGGCGCGGCCGAGGTTTGGCCAGCATAGTACGGCCAATACCCTGGGCGCGATTACTTGGAAGACTTTGGGTGGCCCCATTAGGGATTTGAGTCTCTGTATTAATGGTAGCCAGGATGCGGGGACTACCTGTTCTGCGATCATCCATGAGGCCTGAGGATCACTACCCAGTTGCTTTGCCAGGGATTCGTAGCGCAATGTAGCGGCTCTTAGTGAGGCTTGGGGTGGTGCGAGTATAACGGCACGGGCCCTTCTCTCTGCACAGAGTAGGCAAATCTCTTTGGGGAGACCGCTACTTTCTGCAAGCTCTTGGTTGAGTGCCCATCCACCGGCTTTGATATCGCATTGGCAGATAGAGCAGTTATATTTCGGGTTTTCAGGGGTGAATACAGAACTAACTTTTTGGGGGCGTTCGCCATTTTTCCAGATGAGAGAGTGTCTTTTAAAAATATTGCTGGCAAAGTATCGGGTATAGGTCAGCCAGTCGATATTGGTTACATTGCCGAAACGGTCTTTGTGTACAACATCGGGAATATTGTGGCTGTAAAGGTGTCGTAAGCAGTGAGGGCATGGCTTTAGTTGATCCTGGGGAAATGCCTTTCGCGCTTCGCTATAGTCACTGCTTATCCAAACCGGACCCTTATAGTTATTCACTATTGGGCACTTGGGGTAAATATGAACTTGACCAAAAGAGTCCGGGTTTTGTTCCAGGCCAAATAAAAAAACCGGTATACCCCGGTAGCGCCAAGCCACAGGTACGCTGTCCAGATCACTTGAATCGAGTTGCATTCCAGTACGGATGGCTTTGGCTAAGCTGTTTCGATCAGGCATTTCAGACAAGCGCTGTGCTAACGGACGTTTGCCGGCTGAGAATGAATCACCATCGTTAATGACATAAGGTACTGATAGTGCTCGTGTGGCGCTTGGGAATGCTGTGATAGCCTGACGGTTTTGAATGGGTTGAAATTTTGTGAGGTTCACAGAGCTTCCTCAAGGATTTGCAGGATATGGCTCTCAGAGTCTCTAACTACCCTGAATGCTACCCGGCGAGAACGATCTGGATCTTCTACCCCATTTTTATCCAAGACTGGGCGAGCTGAGGAGTAACCGACAGCTGCTACCTTGGCCCGTACCAGGACGGCTTGCTGCGAAGGCAGTAATGAATGGGCATATTGCATTACGGCTCGGGAGCGCTGTTGGGAAAGTCGCAGGTTGTGGAAATAACCAGCTTCCGGTGCGGATTGATCTCCCCATTCAGAACTTGTGTGCCCTTCGATTTGGATTGCGGCAATGGAATCCATATAGGGCGTGAGCGCTTCGATGTAGCGAGGTACAAAGGAGGACATAATCTCGCGGGCATTGTCGCTCAGGGTAAAATCACCGGTTTTAAATAAGGCATCACTGTTATTAAAGGAGATGGCCAGGGTTTGCTTATCCAGAGACGCTCCCCAACGAGTTAAGTCGTGGGCAAATTCCTGTTGCAGAGTTTGATAGATGGCCAACTGGGTGTCCCGGTAAGACTCTGCGAGTTCGCGGATCTTGGCGCGTTCGTCGATAAGGGAACGCATTACAAAGACGGCAATACAGAGAAATACCATCATCAGGCCAGCCATCATGTCCGATAGGCTAATCCATTGACTATCGCTGGACTCACTACTGGCTTGCGTGCTTTCAAACATGCGCCTCTCCAGTGACTCTCTGAGCTTGCGCATCGATTCTCTTCATTTGCTGGATGAGCTGACGGAAGTCTCTGGAGAATTCACCGCTTAAAGTGCCAAGGGCATCGCCCATCGCTGCCATAACACTCTCTACTTCATCGCGCAGACGTTCATCCAGAAGTTCATATTGACGCTTGATACTGACATCGGCATTACTAAGATCGCGAGTAATCACTTGTGACAATTCGGTAATCATCTGGTTGTGAGTTTTGGCGATCAGCTGAGCTAGCTCGGCCATGGATTCCCGGTGACTGGTAGCCTGCTCGTGAATTGCTTTAGAGAAGTGGTTGGGGTCCATACTGGTAACCACATCGGCCAGGGCTACGACCTTACTGGTTCTTTGGTTGAATACTTCCGCCTGGGTCCTACTCAGGGAGATCAGGTTGGAAACCTGGGCCCCAAGTTGCTGTTGAGCTTGGTCAATTCCTCGGGTGAGCGCTTCAAACTTGGGCGCAATATCGGGGATCGATTGCTGTAGAACTTCAATAGAAGCTTGTTGCTCATTCAGCATGATTGATATCTGCTCTGCGTGATTGCGCTGCTGCTCTACCAGGGTGGGAATCACGTTGAAAATTTCTGGCAGCTCAGTAATACGCTGGTGTAACATTAGAAGGTTTTCCTGAGCACCATTAATTTCATTGAGAAGAGTTGCAGTTTGGTCGCGGTAAATAGTTGCGAGTTCTGCGTGCTGCTGATGCTGATCTATTAGGGCTTGCAGAGCAGGGGATACGGCCTCCAATTGCTGGGTAAACTGCTGTAGGTTCTCACCCATCTGGGCATTCAGGCCGCTATTAAACTTTTCTACAACCGCAGTGAGTGACTGTAGGACTTCATCACTAATCTGTCGCTGGAATTTTGCCAGATCTTCGCGCTGACCATTAATAGCCTGCAATATGTCATCTGCTGTCGCTTTAGGGGCTTGTTCTTTAGTGAATATTTGAAAAATAGTTCGCAATATCAGGGATAGGAAGAGTCCCAAGATACTGGTCATAAAGGCGGTTTCCAGACCTTGCATCAGTTCTGAAATTGAGGTGTCAATATCGTTTAGATCAAATCCATAGATACCGATAATGATACCGATAAAAGTACCTAAAATACCGAGGGCAGTCAGTAGTGACGGCGTTTCCTTTACAAAGCGGGGAAACTTGCCTAAAGGGTAGAGGATTATGGCTATAGCACCAATGGCAAGCATGACCATAAGAAAGGTGTCGGTAACCTGTTCCGCAGACAACTTGGTTAACCAGTGATAGAAAAACTGGGTCATTATTTATCCTTTACAACTTTTTGCATTGTTATTTCGTGATAAAAAGGTCCGTTGGGTATTCGCCCGGTTCCCTGGCTGAGTACTTTCATCTCTGGTAGAGATTTCACAACATCGGTGATAGTGCGGAGCTGGGGCTGCTTACTACCCGAAGCGTGAATATAGGTTCCAACCTGGCCCGACTTTTGAATTTCAAATACACCACAGTTGACGGGAAGCTTGTTTTGCTTGAACAGCAAAAAGTGCATCACGCCACCATCACTGAGATATTGATGCAGGGCTTTAGTGATCAATTGTATTTGCTCGGTGGAAAAGAAATTGAGAAGGTCCCAGAGGAGGATGCAATTGAGATCCTTTGGTAGGGTTGCCTGTCGCAACGCGGCCTGAACGGCTTCTTCAAATGGCACTTTTCTGCTGATTTGCCAAGCGAGCGATGAGTAAAAATCAGAAATAAACAGTTCGCCCACCTCCCTTTGGAGGTGTTCCATATTTCTCCCAGCCTTTTGCCCAATATCCAGAACTTTGCTGACCGGTGAGCGCTTGACGTGAGTCAGGGCGGTGTCGAGAGCGGTTAGCGAAATATTAGTAAGGCGGTTTTTTTGGAAAGCGGATACCGCTGCTGATGATCCACTGGCCATCACTGAAGTTGGCGATTTTACATTGCCATACTCAAACATTAATTCGATAAGGTCTTTACGCATCCCCTCTCTTTGTAGCAGGGAAGAGCGCAGGGAGAAGTTGCCCATAGTCTTCATTAAATTCAGGGATGAGTACCTATAGGTGGGCAGTGGTTCTTCCAGGTGGAGCGGTTCTGTATTGAAGGTAAAGCCAGAAAGGCGTTTAAAATCCGCGGGCCCCTTGGGCATAGTGCCGGTGTACAGCATTGTATGGAAAATGGTACGCGGCTTTAAGTGGGGTCGGATTTCCTCAATGAGCTTGGTAATAAGCTCAGGCTCCATAAAGTTGAATAGATCCCAGCAGAGCACCACATCAAGCTTGATTCGTTGGGGCTTTTTGGTGAGATATTCAGAAAGCTTAACGGCCCTGACTTCTTTATCGAGGGCAGAAGTATCCAATAGCAGACTGCGTAAATCTTCGATAAATGTCTGGCAGGAGCGCTCCAATAAAGGCTGTGTGGTGCCAAACGAAAGGCATCCCAAATCTAAAACTTTACTACCTGGTTGAATGACTTCATCCACCAAAGCAGCAATACCAAATGAATGATGCTGCAACATATTTCCCACACCAAAACTAAAGCCCCGGCATTAGCCGGGGCCCATATTGAGGATTAACTAAGAAGGTTTCCTAGCTTTCCTCAGCTTCTTCTTCGGTCTCTTTAGTGCCGAAGAGGTAGTCGCTGGTGTCGGACAGGCGAGAGGAATCGCTCGTGCTTGTGGTGCTGGAGGAGTAGGTAGAGCTGCCGCGAGTACGGGCTGCGGGCTTCTCTTCTGCTGCGGGCAGGTCTGGGTGTACCAGACGATCAGAGAACTCCTTGTGGCGCTCTTTCATTTCGGAATCGGTATCAACCATATCCATGGAGCCACGGAATTTACCGCCGTCGTCCAGCTTGATTCTCGGTGCAATCAGATTGCCATTAACTTGTGCGGTGTTGCGGATTTCGATCAACTCATCGGCAAGGGCATCGCCATCCAAGGTGCCTTCTACAACAATATTTTTTGCGTGGATATTGGCAGTAACTGCACCGCCAGTGCCAACAGAAAGATTGTGACCAACCATGATCACGGTACCATCAACAGTACCTTCCACGTGCAGATCTTCGGTGCCGATCAGCTCGCCACGAAAGTTAATACCTTCACCCAGCACTGACTTGGAGCCTGAGCCCGAAAGAGATGATTGCTGCTCAACAGCGCTCATGCCTGCTAAAAATGGTGTGGAGTCATTGCTTTTGTCAGTGCTCATAGAAATAAGTCTCTCTGTTTAGAAAAGTCAGCTGTTGCGTCGATTGCACCGATAACCGTGGTTACAGGGTTGTCGATACGTTGGGTTTTTGTCAAATCGGAAAATCAAAATTTTCAAAAGTGATAAGGCACTTTTTAATGGCGGGTACGGATTATTTTGATACTGAATAAAACCTATCAAAACAAACGGCCCTACATTTATGTCAAATTTTTTTCTTTGCTGTGAGTGTTTTACTAAAAAAGAAAATTAGACTATCAGTGCTTTTGGTCACCTAAAATATCCCTGTCTCTGCCTTTTCCCTATTGTGCACATACCTTAAGAACGACTTCCTTTGTCCTTTTACAGTTTTCGTCTCTCTCGTAAAGTTGCAATGCCCGTTTTCTCGTGCTTGCATCAAGGTGAAGAAGAGGCTCTTCTGACCTTAAGCTACGATCGATTTTTGCGATTGCTGTTGATATCGCTATATTCTCGCTATTTACTTCAGGCTCGACCTGTAAGTAAATATTTACTTCCTTTTGTGGAGGGCATACTTCTAATTGTCTGCTGATGGGTATCGAGCCTATTGGCACAAAACAATATATGATTGGAATACTACCTACAGCGAGCTTACCAGCGTTTTCGGTCTGGCAATCAATCAAGCTGACCTCGACTTGAATGCGCTGAATTTAGCACGGATTGCATGCTAAAAGTGTGACTTGTAGCACCTTTTGGTCGTGATGATCGTCGTTTCCTGTTTTTTAATCCGCTAATGATTTGTGGATTAAAATATTGTTGCAATATGCGATGTATTCCTATGTAAAGAATTGTTTATGTTGGCATTTGGATTAATGTCTGAGCCTCGCATTCTTGCGCTTTCAAAATTCTATCCTAAATGTAAGTGTGCACTTATTTGCAATGACTATTGGGTGTCTTCAGGAAGGCTGTTTTCACAGGGTGGAGCTGCAGGCAGTTTTTGCTAGGATATATATCACTCACTGCATACCTCTCAGTCCCACCCACAAAAAGGTAGGCCCAAGAGATATTTTTGGTGGCGTTGGCAGGGGTGCCAGCCTTGCTGGGCTGGCTAAATTTCAGGGGTAATTTGGATTTTAAACGGAGTTCCGTTTGAAGTTTTAAACTCTACCTCTGCAGCTTGGTTGAACCCTGTCACCAGAATGGGACGTGCTATCTGCTTATAACCACTAGAAGCCCCAAATTCATATATTTTTGTCTGCAATCGAATTTGGTTTTCAGAAACTTGTTCGGCAGATACCTCGAACCTAAGTGTGTTTTCGATTTGGATTTCGCTTTCATCTCCTTCGTTATTGAGGAGGCGGACGGAGGCCAGGTTCTCGTTTCTGGTGCTAGCATCTACCTTAAGCATTATTGGAGAAGCTGACGATAAGGAGGTATACAAGAGTAAAGTCGTACCCAGGGCCAATATTGCGGTGAGATATTTTCTGCCCTGCTTGGCCATTGATATTTTTGGGTTTTCCTGAAGGATTATATCTATGGGCTTCAGTGAAAATGCTGAAGATATTGCTTTTATTGAATCTTGAGAGGCATTTCCACTTTTTTCTATCCGTTGAATGGTTCTAAGGCTTAATGATGCAACATCGGCTAGTTGTTGTTGACTCCAAGCCCTAGTTGTTCTCAGTTTAATAATTTTCTTTGAGTTAACTTTCACTTCCATACTTCTGTCCTCTGAAACTTGAGCTCCATTTTCAGGGGGGCAGTCCTTATTGGTTACGATATTCTTGCGACACCTGTCTGACAGCTATATGACTTTGTCCAAATAATAGGCTATCTGTGCAAATTGCGGTCAATGGTGGGCGTGTTTGAAGGTTAGGTGATTCACTGATGTACTACAAGGGGCGCACAATCTTTAACTATTGCCCTGAATTCATATTCTGGGTCGGGAAGACATCTATAGGCTCTAAGTTCTCACTTTGAGATAAGTAAAAAGCTAGGGAGTTGAGTCAGGTTGTAACTGGAGGTTCGGATAGTAGCTTTTCTGTTTTCTTGGGGGGGAAGGTTACCACTAAGCAGAGCTGAAGAGCTTTCAATGAGAACACGTAGCAAGATGACTTATGGAGCTTCTGAACAATTCCGTAATATCTCTGTGAGCCAGAAGCATCACGGATTTATTTAGAGGCTCCTTATATAAATTTAACTCTCCAAGCCATTAAATCTTAATACTACCGTGAAGATAATCTATAGCGCCTCCCTTGAGAGAGACTCTGTTACTATGCAGTTCGCAGTGAATTAGTCCAGTCCGCTTGGAGAGTTGCTTAGCTAAAAGTACATCCTTTTTAAATTGTTGGCTCCAATATGGTGCCAGTTGACAGTGCGCTGACCCTGTCACAGGATCTTCGTTTACCCTTAATTTTGGATAGAAGCATCGGCTAACGAAATCAACATCGTTACTTGCCCCAGGAGCGGTAATGACAACTCCTCGTTTATCCAGCTGGGAGAGTTTTATAAAATTTGGATTTACAGATTTTAGATCGGTTTCGCTACCCAACACAGCTATATAATCATATGCGGACAGAACTTCTTGCGGAGTGATGCCGAGGCCATCAATAAGAGCATCAGGTGCTTCTGTGGATACCGGAATGCTAGCCGGAAAGTCCATGCTATAGACAACTCCCGATCTCTGGACTAACAGTGGGCCGCTTTTTGTATCAAACTGGATGGTTTGGCCTGAGTATCTTAAATGAGTAAATAGAACGTGGGCAGCTGCGAGTGTGGCGTGGCCACATAAATCTACTTCTGCCTCAGGAGTAAACCATCTCAGAGAAAAGGAATCTTCATTCTTAACAAAGAATGCGGTTTCAGAGAGATTGTTTTCCTCAGCTATCTTTTGCAGCGTATCATCCGCAAGCCAGTTATCAAGAGGGCATACAGCAGCGGGATTACCCTCAAATACCTCGGAGGCAAAGGCATCTACTTGATAAATTGCTAGTTCCATTAGTTTTTTCCTTGAGTAATAGATGCTATTTTGGGGCAGTATAAAATTATTGTGATAGTTGGCTTGTTTGTGCCAGTTTGTTTTTTGGTATACAAACTATCTAACGGCTGAGGGAAGCCAGGATGCTCATACCATCAGTGCTCCATGGGACGGGTCTTCAAAGTCTACAGAAATATAGCGAACTATTTACAGGCTCTCTAGTTGCGCAAAGCGACGTTCGAAATAAATCAAGCCGTTGGATATGCGCATAATCTCAAGAAGGTCTCCAGAAGAAAATCCAACAACAATCTTAATAGGTGCTTCTTCACTGTATTGGAGAAGCTGTTCGTTTTTGCAGAGTTCTCGCGCTAAGAGGGATGTATAGCATAAGCTGAAACCAATGTATCCGTCTCTATTTAGGTGTTTCGGCTTGTTAGCTCCTTTACACAAGGCTGCAATATTTCTCAAATATCTCGAGCCCAAATCAGATTTTGAATATACCCAATCCTCTCTGCTTTTAAATAGTTGAGGAAGTAGAGTTAAGCTGATATCCGGGAATTCCCGGCCGATACTATCTCTGAATTCACGCAGCTCGAAATATAGGACTGAAGGAGGAAGCGAGTCCCCAGCAGCTACCAGTTCTGTATCGAACCATGTTTGGGCTAGGTCAAGTTCATCCGTTCCTAGCATAGTGGGCAGCTTTAGCCATGCCAAATTGGGGGTTCGGCCATCAGCCCAAAAAGAAAGGTTTTCAAGGCCGTCTTGGATGGATTCGTTTTTTTCCAGCGTATCGAAAATCACTTCATAGTATTCAGCTATAGACAAACCCCGAACTCCTGTCATATCTCATTTTTGCTTAGTATATCGATCAAGCAAGCCAGTGGGGACGTTTTTGGCTTTTCCTTCTGATTCAGCAGTATGTGCGCGGGGGCGCAATCTAAAACAACCATCCCGTTCGAAATGAAATTCCAACAAAAGCAAAGAGAACGGACAGTACTGTAACTGGGATAATATGGTATGCCAGTGCAGTGAGATTTTTTTCAGAAAGATTTGGAATGATTCGCAGCCTTGCGTCAATTGCCAGTAAGAAAGTGCATGCCAAAAGAATCAGTTTGAAGGATATCAGGCGAGAAATTGGATTGGAGAAGTTGAACCACTGCGATAAGTCAGGCAGTAGGGTATATGAGAGATATAGCCCGGAGAGTATTTGAATGAGCAGGGCGGGGATGCCAATCTTTTCGTAGCTGCTTTCAAACTGGGAAAGAAAAGCTACATACTTATCCCGTAAAACTTTGGGTAGTATTGTGCAGGCAAGTATCAGATGCCCACCGGTCCAAATTGTCGCACCTAGAAGGTGAAAAAAAAGTACTACGTTGTACATCCTGTCCCCCAGACAAATCCTTGTTGGGGGACTATAGCGCTAAAATCTACGGGTGTCTGCTGCCAAATAGGGGTAGAAAGTAGCGTTGTCTACTCCCTGGGTTCCGGCCGGGACCAAATCCAGTAGGCGCCGCAGCTGATGCCGCCAATGGTAAAGCAAAGAAGGTAAATATTACTGATATGAAGGATGGCAAAAGCTAGGGATATAGCCATTGTCAGGCTGGCCAGTAACTTGGTTCTGCGGCTTACATAACCACTGCGCCAAGTCCGCAATAGATGCCCAAAGAGATGGTGTTCTTCGATCCATTGGTGCAGGCGCTGGGAGCTGCGTGATGCGGCCCAGGCACCGAGGACAATAAATACAGCCGACGGCAGGCCGGGAAGAATGGCTCCGATAATGCCAAGGGCGATAAAAAAGCAAGCAGCGGCGCCCCACAGCCAGCGCATCCAGCCCTTTGCCAACGGCGGGGTGTAGGACATTACGCTGTCTTCAGTGGATTCTTTCATTCGGTACCTCTACCCTCTAGCTTATTGCAGTAGTTGTGCATCAAAAGTAACAATATTTGTCCGCTTGGTCTGCTTGCTCATAAGCAGTTTGCCCAGCACCTAGTCAATAGAGTCAGCAGGCCGATAGGTCGCTAGTGCAGGGTAACGGATTATGTGGATGATTTCCTCTGTCCAGGGAGGTGACTTTCTGGTTTATGTGAAACCAGGCCTCCCAGTTCTGAGAAAGCAATTTATTTTGGTTAACGAATAAAAAATTCGACCGGAACGGCCATTGTCAGAGGATCACCGGGTACCTCTTCTGGTGGTCTAGGCAGTGGTTCTGCCCTGCGCACCAAGGCCACGACTTCTCGGTCGAGAGACGATATGCCACTGGCTCGGTGCAGCTCAACCTTTAGTACTTTGCCTTTTCTGTCCATCGTGAATTGTACCCAGGGAATACCTTGTTGACGCCGTATTTGGGCGCTTCGGGGGTAGCGTTTTCTTCGCTCAAGGTGAGCCTGTAATTGGTTCTGCCAGGTTAATCTGGCTTGTGATTCCCTCTGGTTCAAGGCGCCCACTTCCGGTGCCGCAGCTTGCTCTGCTTCTGCTACATCTGCCGCGAGAGGGGCTGATGTTTCTTCAACAACAGTTTCTCCAGTAGCCTCTCCACTGGAGTCTTGTTGCTGTGCGATTTCCTTCTCTTCCACTGGCTCAGGGGGCTCTTCCTTTTCCTCCGTGGGGGGCTCCTCTTCGGGCTTCTCAATGGCAATTTCCGAGGGGGCTTCTGGCAAAATAACAGGCTCTGACTGCGCAGAGGTTTTTTGTGGCTCGTTGCTCTGCTGGTTTGCGGGAGAGGATTCCTGTTGTTGAGGACCTACCGGTAGCGACGTGGGTGGTGCCACTGGAGCGGCTACCATACTGACTTCAAATACCTGTGGTGCTGCAGCAGGCGGCAGCGCCAGTTCGGATTTGGGCTGCCATAAAAAATAGACGGCAATAAGTCCGTGAAGGGCTAGGGCGCAGCAAAAGGCGCAGAGCGATAGAAAAAATCGCGGACGCCTTGCAGATTTTACCTTCGGTCCGGCCAAGAGGCTCATTGGTTTACGGTCGCCGGTTTATCCAGACCTACCAGAGCGATTTTCTGGTATCCGGCACTGGCAAGGCGGTTCATCAGGTCCATCAAATCCCCATATTCCACTTTGCTGTCGGCACGCAGCAGGATTTGCTGTTCTGTGCCAATTTCACTTGCCTGGAGTTCAGCAGCCAAGTTTTCCCGCACAATAACTTTGTCCTCACCGAGAGTCAGGGTGAGGTCCTTTTGCAGGGTGAGATATTTCGGATCTTCTGCCTGGGGTTGTTGTGGAGCTGTCGCCGAGGGTAGATTGACGGGCACGCTTACAGTGGCCAACGGAGCCGCAACCATAAAAATAATTAGCAATACCAGCATCACATCGATAAAAGGTGTGACATTGATATCGTGCTGTTCTGGCAGTTCTTCGCTATTGCTGCTGTTGAGATTGAATGCCATTAGTTGACGCCCTGAACCTGCGGTACTGCGCGCTTTTTGTTCGCGCTAACCAGTTCGGCGAGCGGGCGCGCATTTGGATGGTGGCGATCCAGGTCCCGACTAATCAGTACCATTAAGGCGGTGACATTATCGGCCAATACCGCGCGATAATTTCCGATAGCCCGGGAAAAGTAGTTGTAGATCACTACCGCCGGAATCGCAGCAACCAGGCCGATCGCAGTTGCCAGCAGGGCTTCCGCAATACCTGGAGCCACTACGGCCAGGTTTGTGGTTTGGGTTTTTGCGATACCGATGAAGCTGTTCATGATCCCCCATACCGTACCGAATAGACCGACAAAGGGGGCGACGGAACCGATGGTTGCCAGAATTCCGGTGCCACGGTTCATGTCGGTAGCGAGAGAGGCCTGGACTCTTTCCAGGCGAGCCAGAACACGTTCTTTTAAGCCGTCATCTGACACTGGGCCACCTGAAGATAAGTCGAGTTCGTGGCGACTCGCTTCTACCAATAACAGGGCACCGCCGGTTTGGCCTGAAAGCTTTGATTCGGCATTGGCGAACGTCTTGCTTTGGATCAGGGTTGCCAATAATTGTTTGGCCTTGCGACGTGTTATTACCAGCTGCACGGTTTTAAAAAGCCAAATCGCCCAGGTTAAAACAGAGGCCAAGAGTAGGCCGATCATTACGCTTTTAACGACGATATCCGCGGCGTGATACATTCCCATGGGAGATAAATCGTGTGCGCTGAAAGCGGTATCTCCAATGTTGGAGGTTGCGGTCGAGGTAGAGTTGTCTTGATTTTCTTGCAACCCCACGGAGGTTTCCACATCTCCCTCGAGAACTATTTCTGTATTGCTTTGTTCGCTTGAGTTGGAATTATTTTCCTGCGCTAAAGCCGGCAATGGGCCCAATGTGCTGCCTAGCAGGCACAATAAAATTACAGTCCAGATTTTCATTACCGACTCCTGGCTTCAGGTGAAAAATAAATTAGGGTGTAGCGGGCGCTAATAATTGTTCGACATTTTGTCGTGCAAAAGCAAAGGCTTGTTTGGCCCCATTGAGGGCTATTTCTTTTTGCTCTTGGTTGAGTGCAAGAGCATCTAACGCAGTTTTGAATTGGCGCCAGTGTAACCCGCGACCGTCTTCATGTCCTGCCAAGTGGCGTGCGCCGAACTCTTCTGATAAATCCAGATGTTTGCGCGCGTACTTGAGAAGGAATGCCGCTCCTAAGTTGGAGCCTTCAACTACGTAGAGCCAGCCCAGTGCAGAGTGGAAATCAGTAATTGTGACTTCTGCTGCGGCTTGTTGATCAGCTTTTAAATCGCTCTCGGGCATTTCGAAATCAGCACAGTCCTGGAGGACTGCTTCAGAGCGGTCTCTCTCTTTCAGGCCGGGCAAAAAATTATTTAATTCGTCACTTTGAAACCAATCAGACACCGCTTGATGCAGTCGCGACTGCGTGCGAACAAACAGTGCATATCGCTCGCGATTGGAAAATGGTGACAGGGACATAATGCGTTTATCTAGACTCTCGTGGGTCGTATTAGTGCCTTCTTTCAGCCAAGCGGAAAAGGTGGGCTCTGTCGGTTCAACGGATTGGCATTCTGCTGGATTGCTCACGGGATTTTTCCAAAACAAATTAAACAATAACCGCCCGGTTATTCCGGTGGCTTTGTAATGGGTGACGGACCAAATTCAAATTAACCCATCCCGTTGATCAATATTTTTTGAAAAATTCACCGGGTTATTCCAAATTGATATAACATTCTCAGCTCAGCTACTTTAAATGAGAATAGATATCATTTACAGTCCCCGCCCTCAAAAGATTACAGCGCAAGGTCTGAGTTTTGGCCCCGGAAACCCCTTCAACCCCAGGATTTGATGAGCTTTACCAAGAGCACCACGAGTGGCTTGTCCGTTGGATAGCGCGCCGAACTTCCGGTGTTGATAATGCCCAGGATTTAGCTCAGGACACTTTTATTCGTCTGCTGGATAGGCCGAGCCTGCCTGCGGGAATTCGAAGTCCGAGGGCCTGGTTAACCAAAGTGGCCGGGAACCTGCTGATCGACCAAGCCCGTCGCCAAGTGCTGGAGAAAAATTATTTAGCGCTGCTGGAAAATTTGCCGGAACCGGAATGTCCCTCCCCAGAAGATAAGTGGGAGCTATTGGGGCTTTTGGAGCAAATTGATCAATTGCTCAGTGGTCTGCGCCCGATAGAGAAAACGGTATTTCTAATGGCGAGGCTAGACGGCTTAACATACCGCCAGGTGGCTGAGCAGCAGGGGCTGAGCCTTTCCTCAGTAGAGAAATATATCGCAAAAGCCATGCTCAAGTGCTATGCCGCCGCGTACGATAACGAATAATTTTCTATGGACTTGGAACTTGCTTGCCGATGTCAAACGCCCCAGAAAAAAATAGAGAAAAAATTCCTGAAGCAGTACTGTTGCAAGCCGTTAGCTGGCGCGTTCGCCTGGGTTCCGGCGAGGCGCTTGACTCAGAGCGCGATGCTTGCAGTCAATGGCGTTCGGCGGACCCTCTGCATGAACTGGCGTGGCAGCGTTTTGAGCGGATGGAGTCGCCTCTAGATACGGTGGCTCGCCGAGCGCCGCGTTTGGCCCATTCCACCCTAAATCAAACCGATGCAGAAATTCGCCGTTTAAATCGCAGGGCTGCTCTTAAAAGCATGGGTGGTGGTGTCCTTGGGGCTTTTGCCGTTGGCCTGGTGGGATATGACACCGGTTTGCTGAAGTATATGTCCGCTGACTATTCCTCTGGTTCTAAGCCGGCCCAATATACTCTGGATGATAAGAGCCAAGTCTGGCTAAACACCGGTAGTGCCATTGAGTGGGAGTCGGGCACAGCAATCCGTTCCCTTGTGCTGACTAAAGGTGAAATGCACTTGACCAGTGCCGCTGACCCGAGGCCAATGCAGGTATCGGTGCCTCAGGGGCAGCTGATTTCCCGTGACTCGCGCTTTTTTGTGCGCAAGGGCGATGACCACACGATTTTGCAGGTTGTGGAAGGTGGGGTGCAGGTTCAACCGAGTGCGGATATAGAGCCCTTTGCAGTTAAGGCGGGTGAGGCTTATCGCCTTACTGGCGCCGATTCATTCGCTCTGAACAGCAAGATGTTTGATTACAGCGGATGGATTGACGGGGTACTTTCAGCTCGGAGTATGCCATTAGGAGCGCTGCTTGAAGAGTTGTCTCGCTATCGTGTTGGTTTTTTACGCTGTGATCCTGCATTAAGAGATCACCAGGTTTCCGGGGTTTTCCAGCTTCACGATATCGATACCATCCTAAAAATATTGGCGCGTTCGGCGGGAGCTGAACTGAGCTATACCACGCGTTGGTGGGCAACGATTCAATTGCCGGGCTGATAGTAAGTCGCATCGCTCCCTGCCTTCCCCTGTTCGTCCGGGCCGACGGTTTTTTCGGAACGGGCAACCTTTAATTCCTGCTCTTATTGCCAGATGACCACAAAAAAGTTATCCGAAGGTGTCATTTTTTATTTTTGATGACGCCTTTGATTGCTAGTTTTCCCTCCGAAGCAAAAAAAACAAAATAATTCTCATTTAGATTACGGGTTTTTGATTTTCGTTCGGCTTCCTAGTTATACACCTGAGAATAGGAAGCCGCTTAAATGCAGTCCCGCGCCCCAAAACATATTTTGCCCACCTTGTTGGCACTGTTGTTGGCCGTAGTTCCCGTATCGAGTTTTGCGCAAGCCCAGCAGGGCAACACAGCGTTGATCGAATTCAGTTTGCCTGCGGGCAATCTGGGAGATGTGCTCAACCTCTACTCGCGTCAGGCTGGGGTAACGCTCTCTTTCGACGAGAACCTGGTGGAAACTATTTCTGTTCCAGCACTATTTGGCAGCTATCGTGCAGAAGAAGCTCTGTTGAGCTTGTTGCGCGGTACCAACCTGCAAGCGGTTCCCGTTGGTAGTGGTGCCTGGCTGATCCAGTCCGCTGGCGAGCAGGATCTGATGGTGCTGGACAGCATTCAGGTTGAGACTCGTGATGGCGGTGAGAAAGACCAAGCATTTCGCGAATCCGCCTCTGTAAATATCCTCACCCAGGAAAATATTGAGCGCTTTCGCGGTACCAGTGTTGGCGATATTTTCCAGGGCACTCCCGGTGTACTTATCAGTGAAAACCGCAATTCCGGTGGTCTGGATGTCAATATTCGCGGTATGCAAGGGCAGGGCAGGGTTCCTGTCTTAATCGATGGCAGTCGTCAGGAAACAACGATTTATCGCGGTTATGCCGGGGTTTCCAGTCGCAGTTATATTGACCCAGATCTGATTGGGTCCGTGCGTATTGATAAAGGCCCCGTAATGGGTGCCGAGGGCACTGGCGCTACCGGTGGCATTGTCAGTGTAAATACCCTGCGAGCAGAAGATGTCGTAAAACCCGGCGAATTGTCGGGTTTCCGTGTTCGTGTCAGTGGTATCGGAAACAATAGCGAGGCTCCAGAGGCTGGTACTTACGCTGGTTACCACTTGCCTCGCCCTGTTTATCGCTCCGATTGCCGTTTTGCAAGTGATTGCACCGCTGACTATACAATGCCGGACAGCTTTGCGCCGGACCATGGAATGGATAGGCCCAGCCTGTTGGATTTTGAGGGTTACGCGGCGAGCTTTGCGGGCGCCCAGCGTTTTGAGTGGGGTGATCTGGTATTGGCTCACGCCCAGCGCGAACAGGGAAATTACTATGCGGGTACTGATGGCCCCGCGCCGGAAGTGGTTATTGGTGAGCCTCAAGAAATGGCTTGGTATACCGAGACTAAGGTTGAACTGGAGAGTGAACTGGGAGAAAGCATCCCTTACCGCGCCGGGGAGCGGATTCCGAATACTAGTTTTTCTAGCGATTCCTGGTTGTTAAAAAGCAGTCTCCATTTGCCAAAAGACCAAAGTCTTGAGCTGGGCTATATCCGCTATAACAGTATCTTTGGTGAGATGATGCCCTCGCAGGTTCTTTCAAATTTCGGTCAGGCGCGCGAGTGGCTCGATAGTGAAGTGCTTAACCAAACCTACACTGCACGCTATCGTTGGCAGCCGGTGGAATATGATTGGGCCGACTTGCGTGTCAATTTTTGGCACACCGATGCGGTCACTGATCTGAACACACCGAATATATTCTCTATCGAGCTGGAGGATAATATTGCGCGAAATGATGATTATCAGCGCTTTGGCCTTGATATCACCAATAGTATGCGCTTCTACCCCATGGGTGAATTGCGCTGGGATTATGGTGTTTCTGCACAGTGGGAAGACTTGGATAGCGATACCCAGACCGCTGAAGGTATTTATGCCGGTTCCCGCAGTGGTGGGCGCGATGAGTACAGCTTGTTCACCGGTATTGAATGGCAACCGTGGCCGGAGTGGACGCTGGAGTCTGGAGTTCGTTATACCCATTTCTCTTCAAAAGACAATAATCCCCTCCCGTTGAGCATTGATTCCGATTTTTGTGTAGATAATGGGGAAGGGGGCTGTGAGGACGTTTACTACAGCAATAGTCGCTCCGGCACTGCACCTATTGTGGTTTTGACATGGGAGCCGATCAAGGGTTTGCAATTCTATGCCCGCCATGCGCAGGCTTTGCGTATGCCGAGCCTGTTTGAAGGTACCACTGGTTTCTCATCGAGCCCCGCACTGGATATCACCCTTAAGCCTGAGCATGCAAAAAATAATGAGGTTGGGATTAATTATCTTAACGGCCAGTTATTTGAAACTCATCATCAACTCCGAGCGAAAGTTGCTTACTTCGAAAACCATGTTGACGACTATTTGACTCGCACCGGGGTCAACGCCGATGAAGAAAAGCAAGGTAGCGGTATCTCCGATTTATTCCGTATGCGAAATATCGATAGCCTCGACCTTGAAGGTTTTGAGTTCAACCTTGGATACGATGCCCTCTGGTGGTTAGTTGAGCTGAGTGCTACCAAATACAGCCACATTGAAGTCTGTGATGTTGCCAGCTATGTGCGTACTTACTGCACGGATTGGGGTATAGAAAACAGTTATTTCAATAATATGGTCCCACCTAACTGGCATGCCAGTGCGCATATTGGCTTGCGTTTATTCCAGGAAAAATTGGAATTCGGGCTGCGCGGTACTTTTATGGGGGAGCGAAACCCTGTTCCTTATTACGGCGATCAAGCTGGATTTACTGAGCCGGTGCTGTGGCAGAGCTACGAACTGTTAGATTTTTATACCAGCTTCCAATTTAACGATAGTTTTTCGGTGGATTTCACCGTCGACAACGTAACCGATCAATATTACATCGATGCTTTGAGTCTCGGCTTGGTGCCTGCACCGGGACGTACGGCAAGACTCAGTCTCACTTATCAATATTAAACATTTGGAGTTCCACAGATGAAAAGAGCAGCAGCCCTTATCGGCATGCTATGTTTGTCTCTCGTGCTGGCCGCCTGTGGTGGCGGTGGTTCGGGCGACGGCTCAAATAATAAACCTACCGCCAGTATCAGTTTGTTGTCCCCTGTAGACACAACTTTCTCCTTGGCTGGCGGTGATGTCACTGTTCAATTGAGCGGTACTGACAGTAGCAGCTCGCGAGATGCAAGCCTGACTTATCGTTGGGAGCTGATTGAGTGGCCTGAGCTTAGCCTGGTAGAGTTGGCCAGTACTGAGGATGCCTACACAGAGTTTACTGCTGATCTCCCGGGCGACTATGTTGTGAGCCTGATTGTGGATGACGGTACTGAAACCAGTGAAGCATCCCGTATAACGTTGACCGCAACCAGCCCGAATCCAGTGGCAATTACTGAGCCGGTGCACAGTGTTATCCTGGGTACTCAGACCCTGGGCCTTGATGGCAGCTTGAGTACTCCGCCAACGGGTGAGACTGGAGATCTGGAATATTTATGGACCCTGATTGAAAAGCCTCTCGACAGTGCTGCGTACCTGACTAACAGTGACTCTAGCCAAGCTACATTGCACTTGGATATCGAAGGTGACTACAAGCTTGAATTAGTTGTTACTTATAATGGAGTTGCCAGTGAGCCTGCGGAAGTTCTGGTAACTGTTTCCGCCGGTGATGCTCCACCTGTTGCAGTAACAGAAGACCAGACGATTACTCTTGGTGAAGAAGTTGTACTGGATGCGAGCGAGAGTTATGACCCTGAAGGTAACTCTCTGCAATACCGCTGGAAGTGGGCTTATAGTCCGGTGGAAACTGATGGTATTCCGGTTCCCGAGTTAGAGGGAGAGACAACCTCTACCGTTAAATTTACTCCTATTGCGGCAGATACTTACAATTTAATTTTGTTTGTTTTTGATGGCGCAAGAAAGAGTGAGGAGCGTGAAGTTACTATCGTAGTTGAAGCCGATTCCGAAGCGGAAGTCAATGAAGCTCCGATTGGTGAGATAGAAGCTACTGGTTACTACCCATCCTACAGTATTGGTGAGCAAGAGCTGGGGCTTCGCGCTGAATTTAATTTTGTTGGCTATGACCCTGAGGGTGATGCTCTGCAAATTATTGAAGCGGAGCTAATTGAAAAACCTGAAGGTAGTGTTGCCGAACTGGTTGATATTGGTTCTTGGAAACCGCTGGGTAAGAAAATCCAAGAGCTGGATGTGGTAGGTACCTATCGCGTAAGCATGACCGTATCTGACGGAACCAACCAGATAGACCTAGAAGCCACTATGGAAGCCAAGATTGGCAAGGTAAATGGTTATCCTTCTACCCGTAGTGTCGAAGCTCAGTCCAAGTCTGTGCTCGTTGGCGATGCTTTGGTGTTTGATGCCTCCAGTAGCGACCCTAATAATGATGAAATGACCTTCCACTGGGAGCTGGTTGACCGGCCCGATGGGAGTGATGCGGTAATTAAACCGGTTACCGAACCGGAGAGTGGAGAGCTTCGCCGTGCTCAGGTAGTTACCGATGTACCGGGTTCCTATACCGCTCGCCTGATCGTCAGTGATGATCGTGGTCTATATGCCAAAACCTACTCTGAAGACGATGGTCTTGCCAAAGTTTCCAACACGGCACCAGAAATCCGCTCTGTAGTTTGGGCGCGCAACTGGGGTAGCTTATCCACCGGTGAAGATTATTACCAAATCCTGCCCTGTATGTCCCTGCTGCATCGCCCTGTGGTGGTAGATGCTGACGGTGATGAAGTATTCACTTATGAAGAGCTGATCAGCGCGCCGGAAGGTGGTGAATTTACCAGCTATCCAGATAGTGAAGATTGTGAAAATACAACTGGTACCGTATTTTCGAAAGCGGGCACCTACGTATTCCGCTACTACGCCACAGATTTGATTGATGATGCGCCGGAATACGATTTTGTTGTAGAAGTTGAGCCCATGAGCGAAGCCAAAGGTGTGCGTCTGCGTAATATCAACTCCTGGGAAGAGAGCCTTTGGCTGCCCATGCCGTATGAAAATATTCCAAGCTACGGTACTCCGTCAGATTTACGGTGGGATACATCCCCTACCGAAGATGAATACCTACAATGGTCTCTGACTGCAGTTGATGCCGATTACACTATTGAGAATGTACAGGTGAAGCATATCAATGGCGATTTGGCTAGCCTTACACCATGGTTTGAGGGTGTTGCAGAGGGACAGGTTATTAACGAGGGAGAGTCTCTGGACTTCAAGACATGGGTACCCTCTGTTCCCTGTATGCGCACAGATGAAAAAATAGAAGGCTTCCATTTCTCATTTAATATTAAAGAAATCCCGGAGTTGACCTTCACCTACGAAACCTGGGTAGCCATCGATGATGGTATCTTTAGCGAGGGGTGGAGGCAGTGTGAAGCAGGGGAGTTAAATTAATCTTTCAAAGCTTACTTCTGCAATAATACATATTATTGCTGAGGTTCTATAACATTGTGACCTCTTTGAGAAAGGGCGCCTACTAAGGCGCCCTTTTTTAATCGTAATCAAACCTTAAAAGCTATTCTGCGCCCAATCATTGACTGCTTCTAAAACAAACTGCTGGCTCTTATCATTCTTATCACATTTGTAAATTTGAAGGCGCTCACCCTCTTCGGTTGAACTACCCGGTGCGTCTATACAGTAGGTCCAGTTCTTATCGCGATTCTGAATAATTCCACTTTTCTGGATTTGCCATTTTTCCGAATTGCCACCGTCACAATCCCACAGGTGCATTTTATCGCCGTTATCAGCAGATCCAGTGTTGAAGTCAACACAGTATTTATTATTACCCTTGGGACGGAGTTGGCCTTCAGCAGTATAAACAAACTGCTGTTCATTGCTGGAGCCACAGTTGTTGATATTTAGGTTTGAGCCATTGCTATAGCCCTGGGAGACGGTCATGCACAAGTCAGCATTTGACGCAGAACGGATTCTCAAATAGCCGGGAAGACTTCTCCTTACTCCGACAAAAGGAACTGCCATGCCGGTATAATTGGGGGTGGTTGCGACTGTATCAGGATCCATCCCGATTGCAGTGGCACCATGTGCGATTGCTGCAAATATATAGCCGTAGTCGGTATTGCTAAAATCGCCAGAACTATCCCATAGGTGCATCAGCTGTTTGGTTTCAGCGGCTGCGTTGGCTGTTATCTGGTAATGATCGCCAGCCTGGACATTGCCGCAAAATATTCTTTGCGAACTACTGCTGCCTATTGAATCAATGGAGCTGGTAAATTCTTCTGGATCTGCGGTATCTATATCAGGACATAAAAATGCGCTCATCGCGTAGGAGTCTAATGCGGATTCCATTCGATTATTGACGTTGCCTGACTGTCCTCCGGTAAAAATAACGATTACTTTTTTGCCGTTATTTAATAAGTTGCCAACGCTAGGCCATCCCGTACTTGTAAGCGTGGTACGGTAATTTTCTGAGGAAGAAATTTGTTGTAAATATGTAAGCATATCCTGGTAGCTGTACTGGAGGTCGCCCAGCTCTTGTTGGATATACTGGTCAAGTAAATAAATTTCATCTGCATACCAGGCGTTAAACCAATCTAAATTGGTTTTCATATCGATATACAGCATTATTGGCGCTTCAATAGTGTTAACGGAGAGCCAGGATTTGATATCGTCCAGACAGTGTTCCAGACGATCATCGTCTCCGTTGCTATTGCACATGTGATTACCGATGTCGTTTTGTCCATGAGCAACATAGGGCCCATGGCTGCTACCTTGCCAGGCACCGTGATCTACGACATCGATTTCCAGTGATCGAAAGCCTTTGTCGAGCCAGTCAGTCAGTGTTTCACCGTCTTCTAGCCGCTCATAGCTGTTATGGGGCTGTAAGTAATAAAGCTCATCAATACGATGCTCACTGGTGGCCGCTTCTGCTTGGTAATCGGGCCAGTGAAAAGTGTCAGCTTTACTGATGCTGGGTATAGATATCCAAAGTGATAGACATAGAGCGCCTGTAGAGAATTTGAGGAAGGACATTGGGGTTCCTGTTATCGTTTTAATAGTATATTTATTATTTGTTATATAAAAAGTGTGTTAATACTTTGTTACCAGAGCTCGATAATTTAAGCCTGTTAATTAACTGTTTTTTTCAAACGGCTTGGGATGCGTAGATTTTTATTTAGATTACAGGTAATTGTTCGTAAGTAGGCAAGTGTTTGGAATTTTTGCGTTGACAGTGAGAGGCTAGGAGAAGAGTACTTTAAGGAAAGTACTCTAACATCTAAAGCATATGCTTGTATTTGGCGATGCTCCATCGCGCACGATTTATTGCTATTTACGCCCCATTCTCTTATCTATCTGCTTTCTCTCCCAATCTTCACCAAAGAAATTAAATAAATTGAAGGTGCTAATTGCATGGGAGGCGAGCCCTATACCCCAGCCAAATGCCGCCCAGAGTGACCATAAGTATCCGGGGGCGAGTATTAAGTTGGCAATTACTAGTCCCGAGATAACTAATAAATAGGTGATTAGGTGTTGGTAAAAGCTCTTCAGCTTCTTGACATGCTTAATGACTTCTTTTTCTTTGGGGGAGATCTGGTCTTGGGAGTTCATACTGATGACCTCGGCTGATTAGCTACAGCAGTGGGGAATATTATTATTCGAGTTATTTTCAAGTTTGGACAGGGATATTAACCACAGCCAATGACATGTGGCAAGTAGTGAAATTTTCGAGTGTATGAAGGATGCCCGATGAGACCAGGCATCCATAAAAGAGTACTACACAATACAGTCGGGTTGTTCTGAGGGGTGGGCTTTAATAAAGGCCGGCAGTTCATTGCAAGCGTCTGTGATTTTCTGGATTTTGGGGTACTGGGTCATATCCAGGCCAAAGCGTTCCGCACTGTATACTTGCGGGAGTAAGCAACACTCGAACAACCCTGGATTGTCTCCAGCGGCGAAAGGCGAGGGTCTTAATTGCTTCTCCAGCGCCGAGAAGCCCAGGTGTATCCAGTGCTGAATCCATTGAGTTTTTTGCTCATCACTGACTTTGAGTTCAGCCTGAAGGTACTGCAGAACCCTGAGGTTCTGTATAGGTTGAATATCGCTGGCAATACTTTGCGCGAGCGCGCGGATATGTGCGCGGGCCTCAGGGGCTTTTGGAAGTAGCGCTGGTTCTGGATGGGTTTCATCCAGCCATTCCAAAATGGCGAGGGATTGGGTGAGACTGGTTTCGCCATTATTCAGGGTTGGCAGTAGCCCGTGTGGATTCAACGTGCGGTAGTCGTCTCCGTGCTGGTCTCCCTTGAGCAGGTTTACCGGGTGATACTCGTATTCCAGGCCTTTCAAGTTGAGCCCGATACGCACTCGGTAGCTGGCGGATGAGCGAAAGTATCCGTAAAGGTCCATTCTCTTTCCTTTTCTTTGTTTTGGCGTTTGGCTGTTTGAATGTCAGCCTTTTTGGTGTTGTCTGGATGCGCCGTATTCATTTTGGCTTCCAGGAGTTTACATAATCTGTTAGCTCCACGGCATGGGCATCCGGGAGAATATCCCAGGGGGTGCGGCTGTCGATCATTACAGCAACTTCATCGGTTTCCTTGCGTGCATGCCGGGCTCCGGTAGCAAATGCCTTGGGGTGGGGGCCGTGGGTAAATCCCATGGGGTGGAGGGTAAGCATCCCCGGATGAATATTGTCGCGGCTAAAGAAGTCACCACGGTGATAGAAGATGAGTTCATCAAAGTCATCATTGTTGTGAAAAAAGGGGACTTTGAGTGCGCCCGGGTCACTCTCAATCGGGCGAGGCACAAAAGTCGCTACAACAAAACCTTGTGCGACAAAGGTGGTATGAGCCGAAGGGGGTAGGTGGTAGCGGTGGCTCATCAGCGGGCGTATATCGCGCCAGTTGATGCGAACGGCCAGGTTGTCCCCAGTCCAACCACAGGCGTCCAGTGGGTTGAAGGGGTAGGTAATGGTCGACAGCTGTTGCCGGGCTTTAACCACAACCCGCCACTCATCATCGCCCTGTTGATCGAGAAAGGCTTGATCTATACGAGGCACATCCAGCATCGCCTGGTCAAAAATTGCATTGGGGCCAAGGATGCCTTTTTCGGGGAGCTGAAAATGGCTACCTATCGCCTCTACCATTAATAGTTCCAGCGGCTCATCCTCCGTCGGCGTCAGGCGCCATAAGGTGCCGCGGGGCAGCAGGATATAGTCGCCATCGCGAATAGATAGGTGGCCGAAATCACAGAACAAGTCGCCGCTCCCATTGTGTATAAACAGGAGTTGGTCGCCGTCAGCGTTGCGCACCAGATGATCCATAGGCTCCCGGCAGGTCCAGAGGGCGACCTGGCTATCCTGGTTTCGCAGGATCGGCTTTTGATCCCAGGGGCTTGTTCCCTTGTGCTTCATTTGCGTGGCATCAAAAGCGTGGGGACGCAGTGGACCTTCGAACTGACTCCAGCCGGTGGGGGGATGACGATGGTAGAAGTGGGTGCAGGGCCCAAAAAAACCCTCTTTGCCCATTTCCCTTTCAAAGCTGTTGGGAGGGAAATCTGCATGGGCTTGGCGGCTTGTATTTCCTTCCGTTCGCGGAAAGCTGATCCACTGTTTCATGGCGTGGCCTCGCTTCTGTGCGGATGGTTCGAAGGTGTGGCGAAAAATTGAGCATCTCAGCGCCACTTACACGCAAATTTCTTGCGCCATAGATCCAATTAGTTCGCAAATATGGCGCAAAAAAACCTATACTGTCCGGCCATTTTTTCGTATGGCCCGGTAACTTTTCCAGAAAGTATTTGTGCCGATAGTGGTTACAATTGAAACCAATGTTAGTTAAATTGAGTATCAGGTACAACCGGGACACCCGAGCAGGCAGGTTTGAGGGCAGCTATGACAATCGAACAAAACACGCGACCCACCGTTGTTGAGAACGACGAGCTGCGCCTCGAAAAGTTCTTACCCTACCGCCTCTCGGTACTTTCCAACCGAGTGAGTAATGCTATTGCGCAAGCTTATGGTGCGCGCTTCCACCTCACCATTCCCGCTTGGCGGGTTATGGCAATTCTGGGTCGTTTTCCCGATTTATCCGCCGCCGAGCTGGTTGAGCAGACGGCGATGGACAAGGTCGCAATCAGTCGGGCCGTCTCCTCCCTGTTAAAGAATGACTACATTACACGCAGTGAAGATCCCGGTGACCGGCGCCGGCAAGTGCTGAACCTGTCGGAGCTGGGGCGTGATATTTATGCTCGCATAGTGCCGCTGGCCCATCAGTACGAGAATGACTTGATGGCATCCCTATCCACTGAGGAGCGGGAACAACTGGATTGCATTATTGATAAGTTAATGGTGCGCGCGAAGGAATGGTCTGAGCGCGGCCTCGTTGATGAATAAATGAGATAACTAAGAGGAGTTTTCAGATGTTTGAGCATTTAAACAGCCTTCCGCCAGATCCGATTTTGGGCCTTTTGGCCAGCTACCGCGCGGATGAAAACCCCAGCAAAATTGATCTCGGTGTGGGCGTCTACAAAGATGAGGCAGGCCATACCGCTGTCTTGCAAGCCGTCAAGGAAGCCGAAACCCGCTTATTACAGGGTGAGGAAACCAAGGCCTATATCGGCCCGGCCGGAACTCCAGGTTTCAACACAGCCATGCAGGAGCTGGTACTGGGTGCCGGGCACCCCGCGTTGGCGGGCGGTCGCGTTCGCTCAGCTCAAACTCCCGGTGGATGTGGTGCTTTAAGAGTTCTGGCGGAATTGATTAATCGCGCCAAAGCTGGGGCAACCGTGTGGGTGAGTGACCCCACTTGGGCTAACCATGTGCCGCTTCTGGGTAATGCGGGCTTGCAAATCAAGAGCTACCCCTACTACGACCGTGCTACCAGTAGTTTGCAGTTCGACAAAATGGTCGAGACTCTGAAGGATGTGGGTGAGGGCGATGTTGTTCTTTTCCACGCCTGCTGTCATAACCCCTGTGGCGCGGACCTGTCCCGTGAGCAGTGGAAAGTGTTGGCAGAAATGGCGCAAAAGCAGGGCTTCACGCCGTTTATCGATATGGCCTATCAGGGCTTTGGCGAGAGCCTGGAAGATGATGCCTACGGCCTGCGCTTGATGGCTGAATCTGTTCCAGAAATGCTGGTCGCGGCTTCCTGCTCGAAAAATTTTGGCCTCTATCGCGAACGTGTCGGCCTGGCTATGGTGATTTATGCGAATGGTGAAGCCGCCGATAAAGGCCATAGCCAGTTGCTGAGCGCTATTCGTGGCAACTATTCCATGCCACCTTCCCACGGTGCTGCCATTGTAGAATCTATTCTTACTGATGCGGGACTGAAAGCGAACTGGGAAGCTGAGCTGACCGAAATGCGCGAGCGTATTAACGGTTTGCGTGCTGGATTGGTAGAAGGGCTTGCCGCAGCGGGTGCTGCCGGTGAGTTTGGTTTTATCCGCCAGCAGAAAGGGATGTTCTCATTCCTGGGTATCAATCCCGAACAGGTACAACAGCTGCAAAAGGACTATTCCATTTATATGGTGGACTCGAGTCGCATCAGTATTGCCGGCCTGAGTTCCAATAATATGGAATACTTCTGTAAGGCTGTTGCCAGCGTGCTGTAAATTCGGCACATTTGGGGGTGAGCAATATGCTCACCCTTAAGATTTATCCTTTAGAAGTAAGAGTGAAAGATGGAAGTTGAGCTAGGAGTCCCAGTGCCCGAATCCCCCACCCAAATTTGGACCCCCCAGAGCTGGCGAAACTTCACCGCACATCAACAGCCCCAATACACGTCTGCCGAAGATGTTGCCCAGGTGGCTAAACAGCTCTCTGGTCATCCGCCCCTGGTTTTTGCGGCAGAGGCTCGCGAGCTGCGCCGTCAGCTGGCTCAGGTTGCCGAGGGGAAAGCCTTCCTTTTGCAGGGCGGTGATTGTGCTGAATCTTTTGCCGATTTTAACGCAAACCGCATTCGCGATACTTTCAAGGTATTGTTGCAGATGGCTGTCGTGCTCACCTTTGCCGGTAACCTGCCGGTGGTGAAAGTTGCGAGAATGGCCGGCCAATATGCCAAACCCCGTTCAGCAAATACCGAGACGGTGAACGGAGTAGAACTGCCCAGCTACCGTGGCGATATTATCAACGGCATTGATTTTACCGCTGAAGCGCGCATACCTGATCCACAGCGGATGGTAACTGCTTATAATCAATCGGCTGCCACCCTGAACCTGCTGCGAGCTTTCGCCCAGGGGGGATTGGCCGATCTGCATCAGGTGCACAAATGGAATCTCAGCTTCCTGAAGAATAATCCTCAGCGGGAAAAATATGCCCAGCTGGCGGAACGCCTTCAGGAAGCTTTAGAGTTTATGGCGGTATGTGGTGTTACCTCAGAGAACTCTCCCGCAATTCGTGAGACTTCACTCTATACCTCTCATGAGGCGCTATTACTTGAATACGAGCAAGCGCTGACAAGAACCGATAGCCTTACTGGCAAATGGTATGACTGCTCCGCACATATGCTGTGGATTGGTGAACGCACTCGGCAACTGGATGGCGCTCATGTGGAGTTTCTCTCCGGTGTTTGTAACCCGATTGGGGTGAAAGTTGGTCCAAAGATGCAACCGGATGAGCTGCTGCGTTTGATCGATAAGCTCAACCCCGAGAACGATGCAGGTCGCCTTACACTGATTACCCGTATGGGCGCCGATACTTTGGGAGAAAAATTGCCTGCATTGGTGCGCGCCATTCAAGCGGAGGGGCGCTCGGTGGTATGGAGCACTGATCCCATGCATGGCAATACCGTTAAAGCGGGTAACGGCTATAAAACTCGCGATTTTGAAAAAATCCTGCGGGAAATTCGCGACTTTTTCTCGGTACACTGGGCCGAGGGAAGCCATCCCGGCGGTATCCATCTGGAAATGACCGGACAGCATGTCACTGAGTGCACCGGTGGAGCTTGGAAAATTTCTGAAGCAGACCTGGCCAGTTGCTACCGCACCCAATGCGATCCGCGACTAAATGCCGATCAGGTGTTAGAACTGGCGTTTTGTGTTTCTGAATGGTTGCGCGCTGGTCGAATCGCTTAATTGGCTGTTCTCTTTAATTAAGAAATTCTGAATGTAAAACCTCTTATCTTGAGCCTTTGGCTCGAATAAGAGGTTTTCATTTCTCTCAACTGAAACTCCCTCTAAATCAGTATTCTATATTTGTCAGCCTGTATGTGAGGAGCTGCTCCTGTTGCAGTTAAGACATTCAAGCTGAATATTCTCCAGGTTTTACTTCGACTGACAGTATTTAAGTATCAATTAAAGTCACCTTATTTATTAGATTAGGGGATGGATATCCCTTATCCGACATTATTGATAATATTTGATAGTTTGTTCTGTCAATTTTTGTAAAAGTAAATTGTAGGGTGGGGCAATGGTGCGAACTATAGAGTTTTTGTTGGGTTTATGTCTTGTTGGCCTTGGTATTTACCGGGGGATCACTGTTGAAATCGATGTTTACGCGATAATGCTAGTCGTATTTGGTATAGGTTTGATGGCACGATGGTTCGGTTCCTCCAGTAGCGATGAGGATAATGGTTGGTACGATAGTGATTCTGGCAGTAGTTCGAGTGGCAGTTCTTGCAGCAGCGATGACTAGTTTTTCTGTCTGACAAACTGTTATTGGAGATTGCTTACATTGGCTAGTTTACTGACTTTGATTCCTTATGCTGGATTAATTGTTGCTATTTACCTGGGAATTAAGGGGCGCGAACTCGCCTGGAAAAATAAGCAATGGGAAAGCCTTGAGCATTTTAATTCTGTTCAGAAAAAGTGGTCTGTTTGGGGTGTTTGTTTGTTGATAATTCCTATTTTGGGTATTCTTGCTGCAGTAGCGATACCTGCCTATGTAGACTACCAGAATGCGGTAGGAGCTCAGTAGATCGGGTTCTTTATCGACAAAGGGTTTGGCTTCCTGCCATTCCCTTTCTGATTAATTCCCTGACTTTTCATTCCTCTCTCTATAACTAGTATGACTGTATTTTCAATGTAATTAAGTCATGTTCAAATTCCAAGAAGGGCGCTACAAGCTTATTGAAGAGTGTGGTGTTTAAGTTTTGATCGATTATGCCAGGATAGGTTTAGAAATAAGGTGTAATCGATTTCGGTCTTTAAATCTGTATCATGTACCATTTTGCGCTGGCTTGAAGCTTAAGTGACTTGTCAGCAGTGCTAGCTAACCAGCTTGACGCTGGTTGTATAGGGATAAAGCAAAATGACAGATATGGTAAAGGGACATTACTCAGTTAGTCGCAGGAAGTTTTTTGCTGCAAAAATATTGGGCGTATTGTCGGCATTAGTAGCAGTGTTATGGGCACTTACCCAGTATCTATTTCCTGAGCCCATGATTTACCTATACGGCATATGGCGCCCTGAGTATTTTGTAGCCTTTATGGCCATTGTGATTGTGTGCACTTCGCTATCTCTATGTATTTGGAGCTACTTAAAAAATCGCTACCTATTTGGTGTGGTTGTGGTTTTGGCTTATTCGATCTCCTGTTTTTCATTTTTTATTCTGGGGAAGGAGTATCACAGTCCGGATTTTGTTGCAGGTCTTCCAAAAACGACTTCTGAAGGTGGTGCTGTTTACCTGCAAGGGGTCGAGATTCATCACAATAATTGTGTAAGGCAGGGCGGTACAGTGCAGTGCCGTATGACCGTGACTAATCGGAGAAGTCGGCAAAAAGTAAGGCTTTCCTCCTGGCGCCTGATTATGAAAGATGGCGCTGTCTTCAAGGAGTATGAGGTATTTAGGGGTGGGCAGGAAGTGAGGGGAATGGTATATCTGGAGCTTCCCCGCGGTTCTGAGGCCGAGCTGGAAATCGTGTTTTTTGAAGTCCCTGAGAACTATACTGAAATCTTGAATCTCGGCTTTAAGGCCGGGAGTAAAGAGTTTGGATTTAAAAACATAAATGTCAGATAATTTTTTCTAAAAATAGAAAGGTATTGGAATCGGTAGGCTTGAAGCCACAGAAATTTTCCACTTAGGTGTTGTTTGCAGTGTTATCAAGTGTGGATTTGAAACGATATATTCGTGAGTTCTGGTTGTTTGGCTTGAGGCAGGCTTATGCCTGTATTTTCGGTGGCTTCTTGCTGGGAATTATGATTGTCACCAACTATTGGTACCCACTGGAATCGATTCACCGGTATGACTTTATCTTTCTGGCTGCTATAGCCTTTCAGGTCTTTCTTCTAGCTACAAAACTGGAAACATTCAGGGAGTCAATAGTTATTGTCGTATTTCATGTCGTTGCGACCGTCATGGAGATATTTAAGACATCTGATGCTATTGGCTCTTGGAGTTACCCGGAAGAGTACTTCTTTGGGATTGGTAATGTGCCACTGTTTACAGGGTTCATGTATAGCGCGGTGGGCAGTTACATTGCTCGAGTGTGGCGAATTTTTGAATTTGAATATTCTCACTATCCATCGAAATTGCTGACAGTTGTTCTGGTTGTGTTTATCTATGCCAACTTCTTTACACATCACTATATCTGGGATTTCCGCTGGGCGTTACTAGCGGGAACAGTGTTATTATTTTATCGAACCAATATTTACTTTAAGGTCGTTGAAAAGCATCGCTCTATGCCGCTTCTTTTGGGGTGGTTGCTGGTAGCACTGTTTATTTGGTTTGCTGAAAATATTGCTACTTTTGCAAATATATGGATTTACCCTAATCAATCCCATGAATGGCAAATGGTATCTCTGGCGAAGCTCAGTTCATGGTATCTACTGATGCTGCTGAGTTTTGTACTGGTCTCACTGATTAATAACGTGAAGATCCGCTCCGAGACTGCTGGTGCTCCGAGTACGGAAAGCAGGTCGCCCGCTTAAGGCGACCTAGCTGCTTGCTCCTTAAAGGTTAGGGCATTGTGGGGTAATCGGTATATCCGTTTGCGCCACCGGTATAGAAGGTGTTTGGGTCTGCTTCATTTAAGCTCGCATTGGCTTTAAAACGCTTTAGCAGGTCCGGGTTCGCCAGGAATGGAACGCCGAAGGCAACCGCATCTACTTGCTGCTGCCCAATGGCTGTATTGGCCTCATCTCGCCCGTACCCCATATTGCCAATCAGATTGCCCTGATACAGTTCCCTTGCTGGAGTCAATACATCTCCGAGTTGCTCGCCGAGGAAGTCGGCTCGCATCAAGTGCCAGTAGGCCAAATTATATTCATTCAATTTTGATGCAAACCAGCGAGTGTGTCCCTCAGGATCGCTATCGCGCATGCTGTTGAATCCGTTTAGGGGAGAAGTTCGCAATCCAACTTTGCCGGAGCCCCAAACTTCGATAACGGCCTCCAGAACTTCAAACAGCAAGCGTGCACGATTCTCTAAAGACCCACCGTACTCGTCTGTTCTAAGGTTTGAGCCATCCCGCAAAAAACTGTCCAAGAGATAGCCGTTTGCACCATGAACCTCAACTCCATCGAAGCCAGCATCTCTAGCATTGATTGCTCCCTGTTTAAAAGCCGCGATAATTCCTGGGATCTCCACAGTTTCAAGGGATCTTGGGGTGGTGTAAGGTTTTTTTCCGTTCGGTGTGTGAACCGTATCGTCAATGGCGATTGGGCTGGCTGCAACCGGCGTTGTGCCATTATTCAAATCGGGGTGACTGGCTCGCCCACCGTGCCAAAGTTGCAGGAATATCTTGCCGCCTCTCTCGTGAATGGCGTCAGTCACTTGTCTCCAGCCTTCGATCTGTTCCTGGGAGTAGATACCTGGCTCAGAAATAAAGGCTGAAGTTCCCTCTGCCACCATAGTTGCCTCGGCAATAATCAGGCCGGCGCCAGCCCTCTGTGCATAGTACTCAGCCATCAAAGGGGTAGGTACGTGATTTTCAGCTCTTGCGCGGGTCAGGGGGGCCATCACCGCACGGTTGGCAAGCTTCACATCACCTAATTGAATACCTGTAAACAGATCCTGTGTCGCAGTCATCTTGTGTGCCTCAATGTTGTCACGAAAAGCAGTTGTCTATCGATGGCGCACAGACTAAGCTCACAGCTTATTGGAAACAATAAGGTGTTTGGAAATTGATTGTTCGCGATTTGGAAACTATAGACTTTCGAACTTTATCGATCTTTGTGACCACTTGCAGACTGCTGAGTCTCACCCAGTGTGCCGAGGAGCTGGGGCTGCCCAAATCTACAGTGAGCAAAGCCATTTCGAAGCTGGAAGAGCAACTGCAAGCCAAGCTGCTGGAGCGCTCTACACGGAAAATTGAGATTACTGATGCGGGTAGGGTTACCCTTCGCCGGGCCTCTTTACTGGTGGAGGAGTTTAAATCCTTGCGCGAGGATGTGCGGGAGATAGAGCAGCAAGTACAGGGGTTGCTGCGTGTATCGGCCCCCCCGGCCATGGGGAGCTACCTGGCCCAGTATATTTTCCCTCCATTTCTCCAGCAGTGGCCGAAAGCCCAAATCTCGCTGGAGCTATCCAACACTTTTGATGACCTGTTTATTCAGGGTATAGACCTGGCAATTCGTGTCGGGCAGATCGCCGATGACCGTTTGGTGGCGAAAGAAATCGGGTATACGACTCAGGTTCTGGTAGCCAGTCCGGACTATTTAAGGGAATACGGAATACCTGAGTCACCCCAGGAGCTCAGGCAGCACAATTGTATTACAGCCGGGACTGCCCCTGAGTCTGCTTTTTGGACTCTGGTATCCGAAAACAAAACGGAATCTATCGAAGTGCGAAGTAACTTCCATTGTGGCAATCCAGAAACGGCAAAAAGGGCTGCTGCTGGCGGGGTGGGAATAGCTCAAATTCCGGTTAACAGCATGATCTGCGAGTTGGAGAAGCAGGAGTTAATACGAATATTTCCCGAATGGCACGCGATATTTATGCCAATTTATGTAGTCTATCGGCCCGGAGTCAATAAGCCCAAGAGAGTCTCGGCACTGTTGGAGTATTTAAATGAAATTAAAGGCCGGTTTGAGTTCGGTCCTGATCACCAGTTGTGCCAATATGAGACTTGCCCGTTGACTACTGGGAATTTGTAGATTTTAGGTAGGGGCAATTATCTGTAGGTGTCGTTCTCACTAAATAGAGACCTGATCACAGATTGAAAACTTTGAAATACAGTAGTTGCTTTAGCAGGTAGACCATAAAATCTTAGATTTTACTTTCCCAATAGGGTGCTTTACGACATGATTTCTCATATAACATTAGGTACAAATAACTTGCCCAGGGCGGGGCTGTTTTATTGCAAGATTTTTGCCCCTATTGCTGCAGAGGAAGTTTATCACTCTGATACAGTTATTTTCTGGCAGTTTAAAGGCTCCTCCACAAAACTTGCTGTTACTGCTCCCTATGATGAAAAGCCGGCGAGTATTGGAAACGGTACAATGTTAGCCCTTAATGTTGGCAGTATTGATAAAGTCGATAAGATTTTTTCTATAGCGCTTGGACTTGGAGGGACATCTGAAGGTGGTCCAGGCTATAGGAATTCGGAATCTTTTTATAGGGCCTATTTTAGGGATTTGGATGGAAATAAAATAGCCGTATTTACTCGTTAGAAGGAGTTAAAGTGAGAAAATTGATAAGCTCCGGTTCATACCTTGAGAATCCCATAGGGTTTTCAAGAGCCTGTAGGATCGGGGGGCAAATCGCTATATCGGGGACCGCTCCTATATCGGAGGGCAAAACTGCCTTTATCGGTGATGTTTATGGCCAGACCAAACTCTGCTTGGATATTGCTGTCGCTGCTCTTAAGGAGGCTGGTGGACATCTGCCTGACGTTATAAGAACCCGGATTATGTTAGTTGATATAAAGCGCTGGGAAGATGCGGCCAGGGCACATGGGGAACTATTTTCAGATATTCGCCCTGCCTGTACTTTTGTGGAGGTTAAGGGGTTTATTGACTCTAATTGGTTAGTGGAGATTGAGATGGATGCCGTTGTCTCTGAAAGTTAATTTGAAAAGGGGGTAATGCCGACCTGAAATAGTAGCATTGGCAGTAAGGGGGGGCGGGGTTATTGCCTTAGTTTAAAGGCTAATAACCCCGGCAGACGTAACTTAGGGTTTATTCAAGGCAGCTCGGCTCAGCTGATGAGAAGGTGTTGCCTGACCAAAGGTTATTGTTAACGCTACAATCCTCACTCTCAAAAAGATCTTCAAGGTCGAATAAGCCGTTTCCTGTGGCAGTGTTAAAGACAATGTTATTGCCAATGGCGTTAACACCGGTAACTAATATACCGTAAGCTCCATTGTCACTACTGGTATTTTGACTGATGCCATTGTTGGATGCGGAAAATTCTAATGAAATTCCAGAAGATCCATTTTCTGTTGTTGTGTTATTTGAAACGGTGCATGAGCTTCCTTCAATTTCAATACCTGTATTGTCATTGTCTTGTACAATGTTTGAAACAAAGACAGAAAAATCTCCATCTAATTCGACCCCATCACTGTCGGACCCAGTAATAGTATTGCCGATTATTGTATTGGAAGTACCGTCAACTTCCATACCCTCGTCACCGGATAACTCAATAATGTTTTGGGAAATAAAATTAAGGTTACCATTGATATCGATTCCATCATCTGAGTCATTCCCGTCACCAAGTGCATAATTGCCTGTGACGATATTGCTATCACTGCTTACAACAATGGCATCGTCCAGTGGAAGCAATGCATTTATGCCATATACAGTGTGCCCACCCGCCTCTAAGAGTAAAACTGCATCATTGCAACCATTTACTGTTCCGGTGGATAATTCAGCTGATGTGCCTATAAGCACGATTCCATTGCCTGCATCTGATCCTAAGCAAGTCAAGGAATGTCCATTCATATACAGACTTCCAGTTGGCCCCTGAATTGTTAAGGCAGGAGCATCCGTAAACTCACAAACTAGATCCTCGGTTAGGGTGGCGGGTTCGGTAATTACATCTCCGCAATCTACGGCATTGACCGTTAATGATAGGGAGACTCCTAAAGTAAATAGAGTTGTGGAAAGGGTTTTAGGGTATTGGATAGGGTAGAACATGGGTAACTCCTTTTAACAGCTATAAGAAGTGTAGATATTAATACGGTGATGTACTTTAATGGGGTAGTATTAGCTGTCTATATCTTTTATAGCGCTACGGAGTTTTTGGTGGTTTTTGCGTGCATCTGGGGCCTGTGTGTAATTATCAGAAAATTATATAAAGCTCCTCATTTTTCTGGTTTACATAATCAAGACAGTAGGAGTTAGATATTGTGAATATATTGTTTTCCATGATTTGTTTGAAGTGAAAACTGGATTATCTACACTGAAATATAACCCGTTAATACTACCATTGGTTAGTTGAGCGCCCCTATTATCTCTATTTCTATACCGAGTTCGCTAGTGTTGTACATGGGGTTGTAGATATTAATATATAAATCTTATGCCAGAATAAGATCTGCGGGCTCACTATGCTAGATCCTGATCGAAAGTGGTAGGTAGGGTTATCCGTTGTTGTCTGAGTTAATTAACATGTAGAGGATTGCGGTATATTTTCCTAGTTGATATTGTCGTGTGTTTAATGGCGACCCTCTTTTTGAAATTAAAAGAGGGTCGTTTGTACATTTAAATTCTCATTTAATGATTTTTTTTGCTGGCCATATGCCTATATGGTCTTAAATTATCAATTCAATCTAGGCAGCCCGGGTCAGAAGTGGTGAATGTATTGTTTATCCAGGTATTGCTGCTTATGCAAGCAAAGTTTTCTGGATCATATAAGTCGTAGGTATGGCCCTCGGAGAAGTTACCAGAAATCGTATTGTCGGTAGGCATACTGTCCGCAATATATATTCCATAAGTGCCATTATCAACAACGTTATTGTTGGCAATATTATTGAATTCGCCCTGTAGTAGCTGGATTCCTGCAAAATCATTATCTGTAATCTTATTTTGCGCGATAGTGCCGTAGCTACCAGCAACTGAAATACCTTGGTAACCATTGAAGTTGGATATGTTGTGGGTTACACGTGAAAAAATACCGCCAGCTACAATTCCATCGGTTGCACAAAAATAGACCTCGTTAAAGTAAACATGATTGTAGGCTCCTGTAATTTCGATGCCAGGATTGTCAGTATTTCCAACAAAATTGTTGTTGACGAGATTGTTGTTACCCTGGATTAGGATACCTTCATCGACAACCCCACTACCTCCAGTGATTGTCATATTGCTGACTACATTGAAATTGCTTTTGACATAAACAGCATTATTACCAGAATCAGTGATAGTGACACCTGTAACATAATGGCCACCATCACCTACAACAGTCACAGCGTCGCCGCAACCGATTACGCTTCCCCCGCTAAGCCGGGCACCACTTTCCAGTAAAATAATACCTGTGCCAAATTTATTGGTGGAACAGGTCAAACTGTAATCTCCCATTGAAAGGCTGCCAGATGGCCCTTCAATTGCTATTGCGACAGAAAATTCATCATCAATAGTGCAGACTAAATCACTATCGAGGGTGGTCGGAGTGGTTATTACGTCACCACAGCTAACCGCCTGAGCTTGTGAGCCTGTGGCGACACCCATTGATAAAACCGCAACAGCTGCGCCAAGTGGTAAAATGGATTTCTTTTGCATGAGTCTATCCCTACCTTTAATCAGTTAAGTGAATGTATGAATAAAATAAAAAAGCCAGGTTTTCTGGGTTGATATTTGTGTCTAAAAAAGAGTGCTGCTTTTTGTTTAAATATTGCCCGATTTGTCTTGATTAGATAAATATTGTTTTGAAGTTTTAATAGTGTTTTTTAATGGAGATAATTATGAAAAGTCGTATAAGTTAAGCGCGGTTGCTTGGCGTCTATAGCTTTATTTCCGAAATGCATTGATACGCGTATGGTAACTATTCTGGTGTTTTTATCGGTTGTCGTTAATTACACTTTTCTGCTGGAAAATGTTTCCGGTAGTCAAGGGTTCTATATTGAGGCGGATATTTTCAATAGGGGAAAATTTCATCTGCGGCCGACAGCCATATCCATTGAGTGTCATGCACCGTATCCATTGCATGCAGCTATTTTACAATCTCAGTGATCCCGCTATGGAGGGTGCACTGTATGAAATTGAATCCATGCGTATATTGCTGGATTGGCTTTGAGTGGCCCAATTTTCGATGAAACAACGATTCTTAACTTTCGCCACTTACTGGAACTCAATCAGCTAGGTGCAGCTCTTTTTGATGAAATCAACAAACATCTTGCTGAGAAAGGCATGGTACTGCGTGAAGGCACGATTGTAGATGCCACTATTATCTCCGCGCCAACTTCAACTAAGAATAAAAAGAAAGTGATCCAGAAATGCATCAAACAAAGAAAGGCAATCAGTGGAATTTTGGAATGAAAATGCATATCGGGGTTGATGATGTGCTTGGAGTAATACATAACATAGATACAACAGCAGCGAATTCGCATGATGTCACAACCACAGAGCGAGTTCTCCACGGGGAGGAGAAAAGAATCTGAGGAGACTCTGGGTTCATTGGTGCGGAGAAATGTGAAGAGTTGAAAGAGTGGGAGGCGGATTGGTACATGGCAATGAAGCCGAGCAAGCTAAAACCTCTTCCAGGGCGTGATGCACTCCGTAAGGCGGAAAAGATTAAGGCGCAGATAAGAGCGAAGGTCGAGCACTCCTTTCGCTACATCAAACGGGTATTTGTTTATGACAAGGCCCGCTATCAGGGACTGGTAAAAATACTGAGAGGCTGTGCTTGCTGGCAGGCTTTACCAACTTATTAATAGGGAGAAAATACTTGGCTACCTAGGAGGGGCGCCTGAAACCCGCCTATTTAGGGTTTCAGATGAAAAATTAGGGGACTATTACGCGAAAATTATGCGTTTGGTCGTAATAAAGTGGATTTTTCAAACAGTTCATCTTAACTCTAGAAAAATGCTTCGTTGATCAGAGGGCCCTTAATAAGTGTAGATATCTTTTTATTGAGAATATTTAGCGGAGTGATTTAGGGTGTCTGTATCTTTTAATCTGTCGGATATGGTCTCTTATTGTTGAGGCGGGTTTAAGTGTCTGCTAATGTCGACAGTAAAACTATTTATTAATGGTTGTGGGTGCGCAACATTTTAATTGAATAGCGATTCTCTTTTTGGGAAAGAGAATCGCCTTAAGGTTTAAAGTGGGTTGACAAGGAGTTTGGCTATTTATAAGTTCTTGAATTGCTTGCTTGTAAATTCCCTCAAGTATTTAATCTAAACAAGAGGGATCAGATGTGGTAAATGTATTGTTTTGCCAGGTATTACTGCCTGTGCAATCAAAGTCAACTGCATCAAATAAGTCGTAGGTTTGGCCCTCAGAGAAATTACCAGAAATCGTATTGTTGGTAGGTTCATCGTCCGAAATAAATATTCCATAAGTGCCATTATCAACAACGTTGTTATTGACAATACTATTGCTATCGCCTTGATCTAGGTCGATTCCCCCTTCCTCGTTATCAGTAACATTATTTAGAGAGATAGTGCCGTTGTCACTATCAATTTCAATACCGCTGCTACCATTGAAGGCGGATATGTTATTGGTGATATTTGCAAAAATACCGTCAATTTCAATGCCATCGTTTCCTGAAAAATAGACCTCGTTAAAGGTAACCGTATTGTAGTCTCCTGCAACTTCAATACCTTCGTCACCAGCATTTTCAACTAGATTGTTGTTGACTAGATTGTTATTACCCTGGATATCGATACCTTCATCGGAATCCCACCCATCTCCAGTGATTGTCATGTTGCTGACCACATTGAAATCGCTTTCGACATATACAGCATCATCACCAAAATCAGTGATAGTGACACCTGTAACAAAATGGTTACCATCCCCTCCAACAGTCACAGCATCGCCGCAACCGATTACGCTACCCCCGCTAAGCCGGGCGCCACTTTCCAGTAAAATAATACCTGTGCCAAATTCATTGGTGGAACAGGTCAAACTGTAATCTCCCATTGAAAGGCTGCCAGATGGCCCCTCAATTGCTATTGCGACAGAAAATTCATCAGCAATAGTGCAGACTAAATCACTGTCGAGGGTGGTCGGAGAGGTTATTACGTCACCACAGCTAACCGCCTGAGCTTGTGAGCCTGAGGCAATACCCATTGATAAGACTGCTATAACTGCGCTAAGTGGTAAAATGGATTTCTTTTGCATGAGTCTATCCCTAACTTTTAATCAGTTGAGCGAATGTATAAATAAAATAAAAAGCCAGATTTCCGGATTTGTTATTTGTGCCTGAAAAAGAGCACCTGCTTTTCGTTTAAATATTGCCCGATCTGTCTTGATTAGATAAATATTGTTTTGAAGTTTTAATAGTATTTTTTAATGGAAATAATTATAAAAAATTGCATAAGGTGGTTGAGTTTATTGAGCGCCCTTAGCTTTATTTCCGAATTTCATTGATATATGTGGTAAATATTCTGATAATTTTACGGATTGTCGCTAATTGCATTTTCTTATGGGGAAATATTTCCAGTAATCGTGACTTTTATGTTGGAGAGGATTTTGTGAGTAGAAGAAAAGTTCCCACCTAATTATGAATGGGAATAGGTTTTTCTAAATATATTTAAATGTGTTTGTTTGTGTTGAGTTTAAGTGCGGCTTTATAGGTCGTTTACTGTTGTAAGTGAAATTTTGATTGCTGTTCCAAAACTCCTCTGATTTAAAGGCTCAGTTTTAGCTGCAAGACAGCGCACTTTTATTTTCAAAAGGTAAGCAAAGGTGTGGAGTTGTATTAGCTGGCTGCTGAAGGCTTTATTTATGTTGAGTTTTAAGTGAGATTCCAGCGGTGACGGAAATAAGCTGATTTTGACCGGGTAGGGGGTTCGGGTCGAATTTACTGATTTGGTTACTTCAGAGGGGATCGTTGAGTAGGAGAGGTGTGGGTGCTGGGACGCCTAGACCATATGGTCAAAGCTGAAGGAAGTCGTCGTGTATTTCCTTCACTCTGTCGCAGCCTTGGCTGAGAATGGCGGTAGTATTGGCGGGCATAGGCCAACTGGGGTTAAACTCCCGCTCTTAAAACTATTACAAAGCTCTATCCTAGAGGAGATACCGATGCGTCAAACAATGATCGCACTATCCGTGGCCGCAGCTCTTGCGGTAGTGGGCGGTTGTGGTGAAAAGACACAACAGGCTGAGGTGGTCAAAGATACCGTGAATGCCGAGAAGTCCATGGCTGTTAGTCCGGAGCACGCCAGCAACATGCTATTGGCGGAGTGGACAGGTCCTTTTGGTGGTGTTCCTGCGTTTGACAAGATGAATCTTGAAGATCTCAAGCCCGCAATTGAGAAGGGTATTGAGATGAATCTGGCGGAGCTGGACGCCATCGCCGCCGATCCTGCCAAGCCTACTTTCGCCAACACTTTCGTTCCGATGGAGCGCAGTGGTGCAGAGTTGGGGCGTGCATCTTCTTATTATGGGATCTGGGCCGGCAATATGTCCTCCCCGGAATTCCGTGAGGTTCAGCGCGAACTGGCACCTCTGTGGGCTGACTACGAGTCCAAGATTTACCAGAACAAGGCCCTCTTTAAGCGTATCAAGTCTATCTATGATCAGCGTGAATCGATGGACCTGGACGCTGAGCAGAAGCGTGTAGTCGAGCTGGTATATACCCAGTTCGCAACCAATGGCGCCACCCTTGAAGGGGAAAAGAAAGAGCGCTATGCAGAAATCAATAAGCGCTTGGCGGAACTCTATACAAAGTTCTCCAATAATGTACTGGCTGATGAGGAAGGCTACGACATCTTCCTGACTAAAGATCAGCTGGGTGGCCTGCCGGATTCCTTTGTCGCTGCTGCGGCGGCCCTGGCGGAAGAGAAGGGCGAAAAAGGTAAGTACGCTATTACCAATACCCGCTCCTCCATGGATCCCTTCCTGACTTACTCTGACAATCGCGAGCTGCGTAAGCAGATTTGGACCAATTACTACAGCCGTGGCGACAATGGTGATGAGCACGATAACAACGCTATCATCGCTGAAATCCTGAAGCTGCGCGACGAACGTGTTGGCCTGCAAGGTTTCGACAACTACGCTCAGTGGCGCCTGCGCGATCGTATGGCGAAATCGCCTGAGCGCGCCATGGAGTTGATGGAAGCGGTATGGCCGGCGGCAGTTGGTCGCGTGAAGGAAGAAGTGGCTGATATGCAGGCTGTGGCTGATGCCGAGAAAGCCAATATCACTATTGAGCCCTGGGACTACCGCTACTACGCAGAAAAAGTTCGCAAGGCCAAGTACGACCTGAACTCCGATGAAGTTAAACAGTACTTGCAGCTGGATAACCTGCGTGAAGCCATGTTCTATGTGGCTGGAGAGCTGTTCAATTTTGAGTTCACTCCAGTGAAGGAAGGCTCAGTACCGGTATTCCATGAAGATGTTAAGGTCTGGGAGGTTACCGATAAGACGAGTGGCGATCATATCGGCCTCTGGTACCTGGACCCATTTGCTCGTGCAGGTAAGCGTTCTGGAGCCTGGGCAACCATGTACCGCGATCACTCCACTTTCGATGGTAAGAAGAACGTTCTCTCTTCCAACAACTCTAACTTTATCAAGGGCGCTCCCGGTGAGCCTGTACTGGTAAGTTGGGATGATGCAGAGACTTTCTTCCACGAGTTTGGCCATGCGCTGCACTTCCTCGCGTCCAACGTTACTTATCCGACCTTAAATGGCGGTGTGCGTGACTACACCGAGTTCCAGTCTCAGCTGCTGGAGCGCTGGTTGTCTACCGATGCGGTTATCGACAATTATCTGGTGCACTACAAAACTGGTGAGCCGATTCCTGCGGATCTGGTGAAGAAGATCAAGAAGGCGGCTAAGTTCAATTCAGGTTTTGCCACTACTGAGTACCTGGCATCTGCACTGGTGGATATGAAATTCCACACTGCTGATCCTGAAGGTATCGATCCAGACAAGTTTGAACGTGAAACTTTGAAGAAGCTGGGTATGCCGGATGAACTGGTGATGCGCCACCGTTCTCCTCATTTTGGTCATATCTTCTCCGGTGAAGGCTATGCGGCCAGCTACTACGGCTACATGTGGGCCGATGTGCTGACCTCCGATGCCTCTGAGGCTTTCGCCGAGTCCAAAGGCGGCTTCTACGATAGGGAAGTAGCTGCGAGACTGGTGAAATACTTGTTCGCTCCTCGCAATGCGTTGGACCCGGCAGACGCATACCGCTCTTTCCGTGGTCGCGATGCCAATATCGAAGCATTAATGCGCGATCGTGGCTTCCCGATCCCTGAAAAGAAAGCGAGCACGGTAGCTGTTAAGGACTAATTTGCAATAGTCCCCGTGACAAAAAAGCCGCATCCTTCGATGCGGCTTTTTTTATTGATTTAACTTGGTCTGTGAGTATTTCAGCTGGTTTCTGATCTCACCCTCTGTGAAGTTCTTTTACTTGTTTAGCCGCAGGCGCTAATTAACTTAGCTGGAAACATAAACACCTTGAATATAATCCCGGTGTATAACTTAATAAATGGCTTTCAGAATTGGAGGGTTTCTTGATAAGAGTTAGTGTATAGCTGGTACTAAAATAGGGTTTGGGATACTGGGGGGATCTGATGATAAAAGTTGGCTGTGGGGGTCAAAATAAGCCATTATTTAGCTAACCCGAAACCTTAATACGGTTTTCAATTTTTCCGGTGCAACTTT
Organism: Microbulbifer maximicatervae (SeqCode); assembly: GCF_052467225.1. Lineage (NCBI taxonomy): Bacteria > Pseudomonadati > Pseudomonadota > Gammaproteobacteria > Cellvibrionales > Microbulbiferaceae > Microbulbifer > Microbulbifer maximicatervae (SeqCode). Next base: position 2,502,240 of record NZ_CP174303.1, read on the forward strand.
TCTTGTGTCTGAAAGATAAATTTCCTTGTGTACCTTGGATAGGCGATTTAAGCCCTGATCTTTAGCAAAGGCTTCCATTTTCTCAAAGCTGATAGGCTCATCCTCAAATCTCCCTAAGTGGAGCATTTGTACACACTTCCCCTCTAAAATAGTCTCAAAGTTAACTTGATTCAGTAGTGGATTTGGTTTTTTGTTCTTAACGTAGTTAAGTATTTCCTTGAAAAAGGGTAGCTCGACAAAATCAGGCTGACGTATCATCAGCTTATAGATTAAATCTTCTTTTTTGATCTTCCCAGAATAACTCTCTTTGGCTTTTTCATTGATGTCCCAGACTCCCTCTAATGGATAGACTGTAAAATCAAAGTACCCCCTCGGCTTCTCATCCGTTTTTTTGGGAAGCATCTTGATAGCATAAGCCAAGGAATATAGAGCGCCGATACAGTTTGTGAATGCCTCCTCGGCAGGGCTGCCCTCTCCATGAATAGTAATGTAATTGAGTTTGGGGATATCGATAACTTCAGGTAGAGTTTTAGGGAGATAGAGAGATTTTTCTTTTTTTCGCCATTCATGTTTTACTGGCATAGTATTCCCTTGGTGCTTTCTAGGTCGCTTTAAGTATACTGTTTATAAATACAGTGTTCAAGATGGGTGGTTTAATGTTGATGTTTGGCAGGTCAAGTTAGATTAGGCGAAAGGAAATTTTCACTTATAACTGAATGGCTTTACGACGACTTTGATCCCGGCGCGTTGGGTGATGATTGAGCGATGATTAATAGGTATAAGCCTGCCATTTTGGGTAGGCACTATGCCGCAGACAGTTTTATTGTCGTCTAATTGTAAGATCTAGTGAAAGTCGCAACATATCTTTGTGTTGCACTCCGTCTTCAACAATGGGTTGATCATAGTTGTGTAAAAAATAATCTTTAACAACAGATTCAACCCTGAACCCATGGCGTTGATAAAAGGTTAGTTGGTAACCGAATGTGCCAGTGCCCAGCTCTATTCGGTGAATTCCTTTGGTGGTGAGCTCTGAAAGAGAGAACTTTAACAGCTTTGATCCAATCCCTTGCTGCCGCACCTCAGGAGAAACTGAGATATTGAAAATCTCAGCGATTGCGGTATCAATTTCTTTTACTACGCATATACCTTCCACAGCGCCAGCATCAATTGCTGCGAAGCACCAGGATTCAGGTAAATAGCTGTCTATTTTCCTCTTAGAGGGATCTGCTTCGAGTAGAAGATATAAAGGTGCATCGCTTACGGGTATTTGGATGTATTTCATAGCGCGGTCTACTTGGTATCTATTTGAGGCGTTAACCTATATGCGCTTTATCAATAAAGTTTTCTCGTATCCACAAAAAGTAGTATAGCAATAGCGCAATACAAGGCTCTTAGTGAATTATGGGGCAGTCGTTGTTTCTGCGAATACCGGCTTTCGCCGGTATTCGCAGATTTGAAGTGCGGGAAAAAATGAAGGTCAGTGATTGGCTACAGGGGTTTACGGTATACCTGTTCTCCTTCAACCCAGGTCTCCAGAACTTGTACTTTCCAGATCTCCTGGGGAGCCATCGTAAAAATATCCTTATCCAGCAAAATAAAATCGGCGAACTTCCCGGCTTCAAGGTTGCCGATGACTTTCTCTTGATGGCTGGCATAGGCTGCATCCAGGGTAAAGGCGCGCAGGGCTTGCTCCAGAGTCATAGCTTCTTCAGTGCGCCAGCCTTTACTGGGATCTCCCTGGCGGTCGCGGCGGGTAACTGCGGCGTGTAGACCGAAAAGCGGGTTTGCAGGTTCTACAGGGAAGTCGGAACCTGCGGCGATGGGAGTGCCTTGCTCCAGCAGTGTCTGCCATGCGTAGGCGCCGATCAGGCGCTCATTCCCCAGGCGGTCGCCGGCCATGTTCTTATCGCTGGTAGCGTGAGTGGGCTGCATAGAGGCAATCAAGTTGAGCCGGGCGAAGCGCGGAATATCTTCCATCTCAATAACCTGGGCGTGCTCCACGCGATGACGATAGCTAGCCTGGCTCTCTGCCTTGTTTAGGGTTTCCAAATGGTTCAATATGATATGGTTAGCCCTGTCGCCGATTGCATGTACGTTAACCTGGAAGTTATTGTCGGTAGCCAGCTTGAGCAAAGCCAACATTTTGTCTTCCGGGTAGAGCAGCAGCCCCTTTTCCTGAGGACGGTCGTGGTAGGGCTCCAGCAGGGCAGCGCCTCGGCTTCCCAAGGCGCCATCGGCGGAAAGTTTAATGCTGCGCATATACAGCCGGTCCGAAGGCTCTCCAATATGCCCCGCCTGAAGTAACTGGGCATAGTTGTGGCTATCTACTGAAAGCATGGGGTAAATACGCAACGGGATGGCTTTCTTATTTGCCAGGTCTCGGTAGGCGTTCAGGGTCTGTTCGCTGATACCCGCATCATGCACACTGGTTAATCCCAGTGAGAGAGCGGTGGTAAATGCATTTTGTAGACTCTTTTTCTCCTGGGCTAAAGTAGGTGCGGGTATCGCCTTGTACATCAGGCTCATGGCGTTATCGATCAGGATGCCTGTCGGGTTGCCGTTTTCATCCCGTAGAATCTCACCGCCATCTGGTGATTGGGTTTCCTTGTCGATCCCCGCTAATTGCAGGGCCCTGGAATTGGCCCAACCTGCGTGGCCATCGACCCGGCGCAACCAAATTGGCTGCTCTATTTCCAATTTATCCAGTTGTTTACGGGTTGGGAAAGCTTTGTTGGGCCAGGTAACCTGGTTCCAGCCACGGCCCGATAGCCATTCGTCGGGCCCCAGATCCCGGGCGTACTTCTTGATGGCTGAGAGTGCTTGTGCAAGGGAGTGATCGCGTAAGTCCAATTCCCCGGTAAGTTGGCCCAGGCCCAGCATATGGCCGTGGGCATCAATTAGGCCTGGAAGTAGGGTTTTACCCTGCGCATCAATTCTATCGGCTGTAGGAAATTGCTTTTCCAGCTGTTGATAGCTTCCAGTTGCCAGTACCTTGCCTTGATCAAAGGCTAAAGCATCGAACGTGAGTAGTTGATCATCAGTAGTTTGGTAGCCGGAAACATTGTGAATCAGAGTGGTGGACTGAACACACAGTGAGGTGGCCATAAGTAGAGTGGCGGTAAGGGGGCGGAAAAAACGCATAGATAGCTTGCCTTATAGGGCGACTTTTGAACCTCGCCCCAACTAGTCGAATATCTTGAAATTCGAGTTATTGTTTTGCTGGATCTATGCGCAGTAAACGGCCTTTGGGGCCATCGGTCAATATGTAAAGACTGCCATCCTGGCCAACTTCTGCGTCGCGTACGCGCTCCCCAATAGGTATCCTTAGCTCGCCAATGGCAGCGCCATCTTTTATCTGAATGATCCTTAAATCTTCGCTAACTAACCCGGCGGAAATAAGCCGTCCTTTCCATTCGGGGAAGGCATTGCCGGTGTAGAAGGCCAGTCCCCCAGGGGCATGGGTATCGAGCCAGGCCAGTGCGGGCGAGGTAAATTCTGGACCCTCGATTTTGAAGGCTATATTGGAGCCATCCCGGTAGTCCCGACCAAAAGTGACCCTTGGCCAGCCATAGTTACTGCCAGCTTTGAGGCGGTTCAATTCATCGCCTCCTGCGGGGCCGTGTTCGGAGGACCAGATCTCCCCACTTTGTTGATCGATCACCAATCCTTGGGGATTGCGGTGGCCAAAGCTCCAGATTTGCGGCAGGGCATCTGCTTGGTTTTTGAATGGGTTGTCGTCGGGAATTGAACCGTCCCCATTAATACGAATAATAGAGCCGAAGTGGGTTTGTAGGTTTTGGGCCTGTTCCCGGGCAAAAATATCGAGGAATTCTTGTGGGGGATTACCGCCATCGCCAATGGTAGCCAGCAACGTTTTATCGGGTAGGAAGGCGAGCCGGGAACCGAAGTGTGCGCCGTTATTTTTACCCTGCGCGGACTTGAATATCTCTTCAAAGTTTTCCAACTTGCCGTTATTCCATTTAGCCCGACCAATGGCAAGTCGGTTGTTGTCCATATTGCCAATGGCATAACTGAAGTAGAGCATCTGGTCTTGAGGGAAGGTGGGGCTCACAGCGATATCCAGTAGGCCCCCTTGGCCAAGAAACAAGATTTCTGCTGGAAACCCGATAGGGTCCGCCAATAATTTTCCATCTTTTACAATTCTGAGTTGTCCGCTGCGCTGGGTGATAAGAAAACTTCCATCGGGCAGGCTGGTTATACCCCAAGGGTATTCAAGTGGGCCGGCGACTGAAGTAAGGGTAACCTCTTCGGCGAGCGGGATAGTGCCTCGGGAAATCAAAGGATTATTCTGGCTATTGGCAGCAGTGCTAAAAAAGATGCAGATTGTGACAACTACACTAAGGAGGTATTTCACCACATGGCCTCTATCGATTTGTCTCGGGATTGAGCATAGATAGAGTAGTCACTGGGGAATGTCCAGGCAGTACGCCAGGGTAATTGTCAGGGCATTAAATCACTCTGTAGGGAGGTGAATAGATGTCCCGCTGGTTGATTATCGCAGGAATAATTTTAGTGTTGGCTGGGGTGCTATTGCACTTTTCCCCAGGGTTATTCAGCTGGTTCGGGCGCTTGCCGGGAGATATTCGTGTGGAGTCGGGGCGCACCCGTTTTTACTTTCCAATTGTATCGATGATTATCGTTAGTTTGGTATTGAGTTTACTGGTGAATTTATTTCGACGTTAATAAAAAACCGCCAGGGCAACTATCTCCTGGCGGTGAGAGGGAGTTTATGGAGTGTAGCGGAAGCGCATCAGCTTGTAGGGTGGCTTGGCATTACCAAGGCCAGAACTGAAAGCAGGATGCTGGTGAAGCTGATCCTGGGTGATATATACCCAGCCATTGCTAATAGCGAGGCTGTCAGGCCAAGAGAGCTGTTTGTCCTGTAACAGGATTTGGTAATTGCCCTGGGTGGTCAGTCCAATGGCGTTATTCTGCAGGTCGGTAACCAGCACGCCACCTTCCGGTGCCATTGCAATGCCATCACTGGGGTTTTTGGGGCCAAATTCTTCAACTTGTGCGGTTAGTTTACTCTCGGAAATATCGGCGTCCGCCAACTGTGCCGCAGGAAGGCGGAAGATTTTATCGCCGCTGAGGCTGCCAAAGTAGAGCCATTCAGACTTGTCGTCCAGGGCAATGGGATTGAGACCAAAGTGCAGGCTTTTATTCGTATCACCTTCAGTTTTAGCCGCTAGCAAAACTCCACCGATGATGAGATCCTGCTTTGGCGGCATAAATTCATTAGCGCTTTCCAGTACACGCCGAGAGCGTCCGGTTTTCAGGTCGACGACAATAATTGCCGGTTTGGTCGCGCCGTTAAAATTACCGAAGGACATATCGGCGATGTAGATTTTTTGGCGCTTTTCATCCAGGGCAAAATCCTGCGGAAATAGATTTTCTACTAATGCTGACTTGGAAATTTCAATCTGTTGGTGCAGTTTATTATTGACGCTGTCCCAGGCGACAAGTTGGACGGGTGTATTTTCACCGCCCATATCCAAGATCCAGACGATGCCTTTGCTGTCAGAGTGAATGCCAATTACTGATCCAAAGCCCACTTCACCCTGTTCAGGCCCATCCGCCCAATCTCGATTGGGAAAGGGTTGCTTGGAGCCGTTGGCCATTACCTCGAGTACTTTTAGTTTTGGCGCATCCAGTGGGTGCATGCTGACCAGTACCCGGCCATTGGGGGTGATAGTGACACCGGCAGCGCGGGATTCGCTGAATTCAGTGACTGTTTGCAGGGACTCCGCTTCAGCTGCGTGAGTGACACTGGTGGCTAAGCTGCCAACACCTGCAAGAGCCAGAGCGGCAAATAGTATTTTTGGGGACTTCATTGCGACTTCCTTAAATTTTACTGTGTCTCAGTTTTTGGCTTGTTTGCGCAGCGCATCTTCCAAGGCGCTGAGCTTTTTGTTGCCGATATAAAGCTGGGACAGGGCAGCCAGGGCGGCGCTGCCAATTTTCTGTTTGGCATCTTTGCGCACGATGAGCGTTGCTTTATCTTGAGTGCCGAGAAGCCCTTTGGGCTCTTTTAGTGCGCGGATGGTGTAGCGGTTGTGGAGAAATTGCGGGTGCCACAAGGGAATCACTACCCAGCGCTCCTGCGCTACGGCGTCTTCAAAACGGTTGAAGCAGTCTGCTTCTGTTCCCGGTCGGAATTCGTAACCTGCCTTATCAAGACCATAGGCATGAATCATTTCAGTGGAAAAGCGGCTAATACCGGCACCGGGATTAATTCCCTGGATCAGGCGATCCATACGGGTGAGAGCGGGTTCGCTGAGTAGGTCATCAACACTGGCAATTGCTTTTTCGGGCACATAATCCGGCACACCCCAGATACAGTAGGGCTCATACAGCACGGTCACTTTTTCGACCTGGTCCAGCAGGGGATTCAGGTAGACCTCGTGGCTGGAGGGCAGCCAGGCCGAAGTTAAAAGGTCGATTTCCCCGTTTTTTAACAGCTCGAAGGCCGCCTCATGGGGGGCGGACTTGAAGCTGGTTTGGTGGCCGTGAGCCTCAAGAACCTTGGCGACTTCCCGGGCGCTGGCCTCGTGGAAAGAGAGCGCAATGTGTCCGATGCGAATACTGTTATCCATACCGAAACTCCCTGGTGTAAGTTTGTGACTGTGCAGTAGTGGCTGCGATAGGGATATTGTGGTTGCTTTGATTTACCGGATAAACTGCAATTAATAGAAATTAATATTCGATATTTCCGATCAATGCTGATAGATAATCTCAAGTTGTTCCTGCAAATTGTTGATAAAGGTAGTCTGGTCGCCGCAGCGCGGGACTCGGGCCTATCTTCCAGCAGGGTTTCCGAGCGCCTTGCGGCATTGGAGTCGCACTTCGGTGTGGTGTTATTGAATCGAACAACCCGGGCAATTAGCCTGACAGAGGAAGGGCGTACCCTGATTGAGGGTGCTAAACAGATTCTGGGTGAAGTGGATGACCTTGAAAGCCGTATTCGATTAGGAGCACAGACCCTGTCCGGTGGCATTCGCGTAAGTGCCCCCTGCGACTTGGGGCGTGCGATTGTGGCCCCGGAAATTGACCGCTTCTTACTGGATCACCCGACTATTTCTATTGAATTGCTGTTATCGGATGGTTATGTGGACATTGTCGGTCAGGGTATTGATATTGCCTTGCGTTTCGGCGCAATCACCGACAGTTCACTTCGGGTCAGGACCTTGAGCCAAAAGCAGCGCATCCTCTGCGCTTCTCCCAGATATTTACAAGAGCGAGGTACTCCACAAAAGCCCGGGGACCTGAAGGGTCACAACTGTCTGGTAATGCGTTTCGGTGAAAATCTGGATAACCACTGGCGCTTTCTCGGCGGCTGCGATGGATCGGGAAGTGAGCAAACTGTGGTGGTGCGCGGTGACCGGGTGACCAATGACGGGGAACTGGCTCGTCAGTGGTGCCTGAAGGGAAGTGGCATTATTTTAAAATCGGAACTGGATGTAGGGCCGGATATTCAGGCGGGCAGGCTGGTTCGCCTGTTAGAAAAGTACACTCCACCGCCGGTACCACTTCAAATGTTGTTCCCTCCAAGCCGGGCCCAGCCGCGCCGGGTGACGGTATTTACAGACCGATTGGCCATGAAGTTTATGTCCACTTCTGCGAGGATTTAATCGCCCCTCTCAAGTTGATTGTTATCTTTATTTATTTTGAATTCAGGCCGTAAAGCTATGGCATTTTTTTATTCTTCTATAATTAGGCTTGTGACTTTCTAGTTCATTTATATCAGTGCCGGTATTAAGTTTTTTAGTGGTGGAGGCAGTTGATGATACTAGACATCATATATGCGGTAATTATTCTGTATGTGTTGATTTGCCTGGTGCTGTATTTTAAAGACAAGTCCTACTTCTACAAAAATGCGGCCATTATACAAGCCCCACCCGAAGCCTTGTTTGATTATGTGGTAGACCTACGAAATTGGGAAAGCAAATATCCGAACACTTTATTTGCGGAATACAATCTGGGGGGCGATAAGTCCACTGTAGGTAGCGTAGCGATCGAAAAATATTGGGGGATTACTGGCTACCACGTAATGAAGCATCAATTAATAAATTATGAGCGGCCCAATAAGATTTCCTGGGAGGGGAAGACGATTTACGGTGGTGCGCTGGTTCTATTATTTTTACCAATTACTAAACACATCACGGGCCATTTCAGTTACACCATTACCGAAATGAAGGGTGGGGCAAGTCACTGGGAGAGACAGTGTTATTTCAAAATGCACTCTGCGAACCCAATATATCAGCTAGTGTACTTGCTTTATATGCCGCTATTCAGGCTTGAGCTGTTAAAGGCATTGCGACTATACCAGGCGGAAGTGAAAGAAATGATGGAGAAGATTTACACGGATTAATTGTATTTTTTTGACGCCAAAAAAAAAGGCCGCATGGGAGTACGGCCATCAAGGGACTTATTTGCGAGATAGGAGAGTGTAAAACTCGTTAATTAAAAATCGTATCTGATTGACGCAGAGAAAGTACGTCCCGGCGCCGCATTGACAGAAAGATCGCTACCTTCATCCCAGCCTGCAACATTCAGGTAGGGAACGTAGTATTTATCCATCAGGTTGTTAACCGCCAAGTTCACAGACATGGAGTCCATTACCTGATAACCCAGGGTCCAGTCTACAGTGCCATAACCGGCAGTTTCAGTAGCGCCGTCGTTCACTTTTTCCATACGGTCTGCCCAGCGCACCAGTACCTGGCTGGAGAGTTTGGCTCCGCTGTAGCTTGCACCGACCACGCCAGAAAGTGGGCTGATGCTGGTAAGGTATTCACCGGTGGTGTCGTTTTCGCCGCGCTGGTAGCTGGCATTTGCAAACAACTCGATTGTTGGAGACAGGTACCAGCTGGCGCTCGCCTCTATACCTTTGATGGTGACAGATTCGATGTTCTGGTACTGGTACTGTTCAAATACATGGGAGAAACTGCCGTCATCACCATTTACAAATTCTTGGTGAATTAAAGTGGTTTCCAGGAAATCATCGTATTCGGTATAAAACGCTGCAGTACTGAAAGCTACCGGGCCCAGGTGCCCGCGCAGGCCGAGCTCGAAGGTGTCACTGGTTTCCGGTGACAGATCGTCGGCGGGAAGTACCTCATAGATGTAACTGGAGGTCGGCTGCAGGTAGTGCTCAATATAAGCTAAATCGTAGGCCGGTACTTTAAAGCCCTGCCCATATTGGGCAAAGGCAGATAACTTTGAATTGATTCGATACAGAGTGCCCAGGTTGAAGGAAACATTGCTTTCTTCAATGGTGGCAAATGGGGTGCCGTCAGTCTTCAATGCGCCGTTCGGGTCCATTTCGTACCAGTCGTAGCGCAGGCCCGGGGTAACGGTCAGCTGGCCATTGGCGAATAACATTTCGTCATTGATAAACAGGCCGGCGCGCGCCACTTCGTTTTCTGGGAATTTCTCGGTGGTGGAGTCCAGAGTGGAGCTACCCGCAACTTCACGGTATTGGTGAACGGTACGCTCGCTCTCGGTTTGCTCCAGGTCCAGGCCGTAACCCAGGGTGTGGGTCTCATTCAGGGTTTTGCTGGCGTTGGACAGCAGGCCGATAGTGTCCTGGCGGTAGAGGCCGGTTTCCCACATATCGCGGATTTCGATCACACCGAACATGGGGGCGTTGATGTCCAGTTGGCCGTACTGCTCGTCTTCCTGTTCAGACTTGTTGTTGTACAAGCTGATATTTACCTGATCGTAAATCGCAGTTGGAGTCTCGCTGTGGTAGCGGAGCTGGTATGCAGTGGTCTCTTTGTCGGAAACAGATTGTTCAGCGACGATGTTGTAGCCGTAGTCGGCCAGTCCGCGGAAGTAATACAACAGGCCATCGGCACTGTCGCCGACAGTTTCCTGGTTCCAGTGGTCAATGCTGAAACTGATAAAGTCTTCGCCACCCAAGTTGTACTTGCCTTTGTACAGGATGCTCTTCGATTCAATCTCGAAGGGGTCCTGGGTTTCGTCGTAGTTCTGTTGTTCTTCACCATCGCGGAAGGTGGTGTGCAGCAGTTGCTCAAAATTGCCGGTGCGCAGGGCGAGGGTAGGGGAAACATTGTGTTGGCTGGTGATGCCGTTGTAGCCGGTCTTGATAGATCCGCCAAACTGCTCGCCATCCTCCAGGTAGTCGGAAGCATCTTTGGTGGTGAATACTACGATACCGGCAAGGGCGTCTGAACCGTACAGGGAGGAGGCTGCGCCTTTGGCAACTTCAACCTGCTTTAGGGTGTCCACTTCAATAAAGCCGCGACCAATAATGTCGTTTTGGCCATTGGCGCCATAACCCTCGTTCACCCGCATACCGTCTTTGATAATCAGTACACGGTCACCGCCCATGCCGCGCACCAGAATATTCTGTGCGCCGCCAGCCTCACCAGTTACTTCAACGCCAGGTTCGTATTGGAACAGCTGGTTCATGTCATTGAGCTGAAGCTGCTCAATTTCTTCATTGGTCACCACGGAAACGCTGCCCGCAACGTCTTTCAGGGGTTTTTCTGCGCGCCCGCTGACGACGATCAGCTCGAGTTCATTGCTGGACGGAGAGGTCGGGGTCTCTGCGTACAGGTTTGAGGCGGAGGCTAAGCCCAAAATGGCTGCTGCTAGTGGGCGACGTTTCATGGTGAATTCCTTGATGTCGTTGATTCGGTCTGCTCGTTAAGGGTCTCTGGTTGCCCTTTCGCTTGGTCTTGTCGACCAGTTCGGAGCGAGATTATATGGATACTTATTAAAATGTAAAGGTAAATGCGAATCAATATCAATTAGATTAAATTTGACCTTAAAAGTTTCTTTGGGTACTTTCCGCTCAAATTTGTGAACGGCATCAATAGTGGGGCTTGGGAGGCTTGCAGTGAATATTCAATCAATTGAGACCTTAATGGCGGATGTGGCCGACCTGTTTATGGCCCCAGTATTACTGGCGATCCTGGTACTTTTTATCTACTCGCTTTATGCCGCTGGGCGCTTTATTTCACTGTGGATGCTTCGCCGCAAAAATGCCGGAGCCTATCGGTTGGCATTGAAGCAAGGTCGGGTTGAGCGCCTGCCGGGCTACCAAGTACACAACTTTTACGTGAATAATCCTTTGGCATGTGACGACGAATTGGAAGTTTTTGCGTTGAGAAAACTGGAACTTCTTCGCATGGCTACCCGGATCGCGCCCATGTTGGGTTTGATTGCCACCATGATTCCCATGGGGCCGGCACTTCGCGCGCTGGCCGATGGCAATATCCAGGGAATCAGTGAAAACCTGATTATTGCTTTCGCCGCTGTGATCTGGGGCTTGGTGATCTCCACGATTACCTTTTGGCCTGCCTCAGTGAAAAAACGCTGGTTTGCCTCTGAGCTTATTAATATCCGCAAGCTGAAGGAGGCCGACTGATGCGCTTCCTCGACGAAGATGAAGAACTGAATCCTATTCTGAGCGCGGTGAACCTGATCGATGTGTTTTTGGTCATTATTGCCGCGCTGCTGATTGCCATTGCGCAAAACCCCTTGAACGTTTTTTCCAATGAAAAGGTCACGGTGATTAAAAATGCCGGCGAACCCAATATGGAAGTGATCGTCAAGGACGGTAAGGAAATCAAACAATACAAATCCACCGGGGAAATTGGCTCAGGGGAGGGCACCCGTGCGGGAGTGGCTTACCAGATGGCCGATGGCAGCCTGGTTTATGTACCGGAAGGGGAAGGTAAAGAAGCTCCCGCCGGTGAAAAAGCTTCGGGGGGGAATTAGTGGTGCGTAATAAACTATGGGCACAGTTTGTGTGCCTATTGATGAGCTTGGCTTTTGCAACCTTTGCCCAGGCCAGTGATAAACCCAAAGTACTCTTGATGATGTCGAGCCACACGGCCAAGGCAAAAGGTACATTGCTGACTGATCTCTCTGCAGACCAACCCTTTGAGCTGGAGATCTTTAACAGCAAAGGTAAAAGCGATGAGGAAATCGACCTGGCCTGGTCTTCCGCTGAACTGATAATGCTGGATGGCATCAACCCGGCGCTTTCTGCTTTCATGTTTGGCAAGTTCCAGCCAATGCTGGCCAAGCATCCGCAAGTTCCGGTGATTTCCCTGGGGGATGCAGATAATAAGTCCATGAACCAGGGGTTGGCAGAGTCCGAGCATCGGGCGATTGCCGCTTATTTTAATAATGCGGGCCGTAAAAACTACCGGCATATGATGCAATTTTTGTCGGCAGAGGTATTTGACCTTTCCAGTGGCTCAGTACCGGCACCGATAATCGTACCCAAGGTGGGTTTTTATCATCCCCGCCTGGAGCAGCTTGTCACCGACAAAGAGGAATTTTTCTTTGACTGGTTAAAGCCTGCTGAGAAGCAGCCAGTGATTGCCGTGGCTATCCATCGCTCCGTGGTGGATTACGAGCAGCAGCAGGTCGTCGACACCCTGTTGAATGGTCTTGAGGCTAAAGGTGCCAAGGCTTTCGCCTTCTTCTTTGAAGGCGAAGACTTGCCGCTTTCCTATCCAGACTTATTGCAAACCGAAAGCGGCAATACCCGTGTTGACTTGATGATTAATTACCGCTCCCTGCACTATGTCAGCAAGCGCCGCGCTGAATTTGAGAAGTTGGGAGTGCCGGTTATTCATGCACTCAATTACACCGAGGGCAGCGAAGAAGAATATTTTGCTGATAACAGCGGTGTATCTCCATCCCTGACACCATTCTTCCTGGTAATGCCTGAAGATACTGGCAGTATCGATCCGGTGATTATCGCTGCTAGTAAAGACGGCAATAAAGTAGTGATGGATGTACAGATGCAGGCCTTGATAGAGCGCGCCTGGAATCACGCCTCCCTCGCTTATCAAAGCAACACCAATAAAAAGGTGGCAACGTTTATTTGGAACTACCCGCCCGGGGAAAAAAATATCGGTGCGGCTTTCCTGGATGTACCCAGCTCGATTGAGTCGATTGCCCAGGCAATGCGCGAAAGAGGCTATGAGGTACATATCAGGGATTCAAAAACCCTTATCGATTGGGCCGGGCAGTTGTTGCGCCCCTATTATCGTCGCGAAGACAGCGCAGCCTTGATCGATAAAGGGCTGGCTGATTGGATGCCACTGACCACCTATCAAGCCTGGTTTGACCAACTGCCTGCAACTGTACGGGATCCTATTGTAGAGCGTTGGGGCAAGCCGGAAGACAATACCATGTTGGCCGAACATAACGGCGAGCCTGCATTTGTTATTCCCCGGATGACCCTTGGCAATTTGATTGTGTTGCCGCAAGGCGTTCGCGCGGACAATGCCAAGGATCACTCTTCCCTCTACCACGATATGAAAACCCCGGTGAACCACGCCTACCTGGCGGTTTACCTCTATGCGCGGGAAACCTTTGGTGCCGATGCCTATATTCACCTGGGAACCCATGGCTCTCAGGAGTGGCTCAGTGGCAAAGAGCGGGGCCTGTCGGTTTACGATGCACCTAGTTTGGCCCTGGGAAATATCCCGGTGTTCTACCCCTACATTATCGATAATGTGGGAGAGGCTATGCAGGCCAAGCGCCGCGGCCGTGCCACCATGATCAGCCACTTGACCCCAGGCTTTGCGAAAGCAGGCCTATATGCGGAAGTGGCTGAGTTGTCCGAGTTAATTGGCAATTACCTGGTATTGTCTGAGGGGCAGACCCGGGCCAATACTCAAGAGCGTATTATCGGTCTGGCCGAAGAGCTCAATATGCTCAAGGATCTGGAAATCAGTGCTGAAGCCTTAAGTGCGGATTTTGATGGCCAACTGAGCCGCTTGCAGGATCATTTGGGTCAATTGGCAGAGATGAGCCAGCCGCTGGGCATCCATCGTTTTGGTCAGTTGCCAAAGACCGAACACCTCACCAGCACCATGCTTCAAATGTTGGGTGAAGGGTTTATCACCGCAGCGGATGAATATGAGGCGGAGCACGGGTTGCGTTTGCCGGAAGAGCAAACCCGGGACGAGCGCAATGTTGTGGCTTTGGAAGCGCAGGCGGGGTTCCAGTTGCTGGATACCTTCCTGGAGGGCGGTGAGCTGGAGCAGGTTCCTGAGCCCTTGCAGGCCCAGTTGGATCAGGCCCGGGAATACTCCGATAACTTTGCCAAAATTGCCGAGCTGGAAAACCTGATGTCGGCACTCGATGGTAACTATATTCCTGTAAGCCATGGGGGTGACCCGATTCGCAACCCGCAGGCGGTGCCCACCGGCCGCAACCTGATTGGCTTTAACCCGGCTAAGGTGCCGTCGAAGGAAGCCTATGAAGCTGGTGTACAGCTGATGGACCAGACCATTGCTGACTACCATGCAAAGCACGGCCGCTTCCCGGACAAGTTGGCATTCTCCCTGTGGTCCCTTGAAACCATGCGCCACCAGGGAGCCCTGGAAGCCCAGATCCTGCACGCCCTGGGCCTAAAACCAAAGTGGAACCAGCAGGGCAATGTTACCGGTACAGAAGTTATTCCCTATTCGGAATTAAAGCGCCCGCGTATTGATGTCGTAATCTCTGCGACAGGCCTTTATCGGGATGCTTTCCCCAACGTGATGCTGTGGTTGGCAGAAGCCATCGATAAAGTGGCGCAGATGAAAGAAGACAATAACTTTGTCTACCGCCACAGCCAGGCATTGCAACAGCAACTGTTGGAAGACGGCAACAGTGAAGAGGATGCTCGCTATTTGTCATCGGTGCGTATCTTCTCCAATGAAAGCGGCAACTATGGAACGGGCCTTGCCGCCGCCAGCCTGGCCTCTGACAGTTGGGAGGGGGATGACAAGCTCGCTGACCTCTATATGCGCCGTATGGGCTTTGCCTATGGCAAAGATGAATCCCGCTGGAGCGAGGATCAGCGCAGTGTTGAGCTGTACGGCAAGGTGCTGTCTGGCACTGATGGGGTAATTTTTTCCCGCTCCACCAACCTCTACGCCATGATGACCAATGACGATCCCTTCCAATACTTTGGCGGTATCGGTCTGGCGGTTCGCAATCTGGATGGCGCAACGCCGGAAATGTATGTGTCCAATTTGCGTCGCAAAGATAACGTAAAAGCGCAAACCCTTGCGGAGTTCGTTAACCAGGAAATGCGCAGCCGTTACTTCCACCCCCGCTGGATTGAGGCGATGCAGGACTCCGGCTACGCAGGTGCTACCGCTATCCTGGATCGCGTCAACAATATGTGGGGCTGGGAAGTAATGACCCCGGAAACTATTCGCGACGACCAATGGCAGGAAATGTTTGAAGTCTACGTGGATGACAAATATGAAATGGACATGCGCGAATTCTTCGAAGAGCACAATGCCGAGGCCCTGGCCCAGATGTTGGAGCGAATGCTGGAAGCGGTGCGCAAGGGGTATTGGGATGCGAAGCCTGAAACCCTGGAGAAAATGGTAGAGACCTACACCGAGCTGGCAAATCAGTTTGATGTGGCTACCGACAATGACAAGTTCAAGGAATTCGTCAATCAGCAGGCACTAGGGTTCGGCCTTGCGGCCCTGGCCAATGCCCAGGTATTGGATAACCCTCAGGTTAGCAGCGCCAATGCTGCGCAACAGGTCAGTGGCCAGAAGCTGGAGCAGGTTGCAGAGCCGACTCCCAGTGATAAGCCGGAAAAGCTGATATGGCTACTGTTGATGGCTATAGTGTTGGCTGGCTTTGTCAGCGGTTTCTTTGATCATAAGTGGGTGCGAACCAAGCCCGCTTAATGCCCTTCTTTAACGGCACCCGATCTGCTTAAGGCCGGGTGCCGTTAACCCCCCTCTGTTTTACCCCTTTCGTGTAAATAATCTTAAAGCTGCCTCGGCTACTGGGTTAAGAATTGTTGACCCCGGCAACTATTACTCTCTTACTGTGTTAGCTTTCTATATAGAAGGTGAAAAGTGCATTTTGATTACTTTGTAAATCATTAAGCTTGCAGCTTGTCAGATTAATAGGGCTACAGCTTGGTGAGCTTCTGACTAAAGCTGTCTCTTGAAAGGAGGTTGGAACGATGGGAAAACGATATCAGGCGGCCTTCCTGGGCCTTATATCGATTACGGCAAATGCCTGGTCTCTGGAAAACCCTTACTCGAGCAATGGGGCGGTGGCTGGGGGTTCTGCCAAAGTAGAAACGGAGAACCTGTTTTCCTGTGCTTCCGGTCGCTCCCGGTTGTCGCCAATGGGGGTGAAGCAGGTAGAGGGCAAAGCCTTTACCGTTCCGGCTGAAGTGAATTACAGCAAGCGGTACTTTGCTGCGGATCTCTATAACCAGTGCTCTGGGGTCACTCCATCCTCATTGGATGATATTGATCTTACAAAGGTACCGGTGGTCGATATCGACAAAGAAGGTGAGGTGGTTACCGGTTATATCTTTGCTGACAATTATTTTGAGCTATATATCAATGGCAAGTTAGTTGCTGTTGATCCGGTTCCATTTACGCCGTTTAACTCCAGTGTGGTTAAGTTCAGGGTGAAGAGACCCTACGATATCGCTGTAAAAGCGGTTGACTGGGAGGAGAACTTAGGGGAAGGCACAGAGAGTAACAGAGGTGTCCGCACCCATGCCGGTGACGGTGGCTTTATTGCAAGCTTTTCAGATGGTACCAAGACGAATTCAAAGTGGCATGCACAAACTTTTTATACAGCACCTATTTATGATTTGGGGTGCTTGAAAGAGCGGGGAGAAGAGCGAACCTCCTCGGACTGTGCTGAGAGGCCCCCAAAACCAGGTGCACAAGTCTATTCTCTGCACTGGGATATTCCGAAAAATTGGAAAGTCGACGATCGCTATCTTTCTTGGCCTTATGCGACAGAGTACTCGGAGCAGCAGATAGGTGTGGACAATAAAAACGCGTATATGAATTTTCGGGAACAGTTTTATGGCAGTGGAGCTAAATTTATCTGGTCAAAAAACATAGTCCTGGATAATTTGGTGTTGTTGCGCTATCGAGTTGAGTAACAGTGTCGTCATTGGCCAATTAATTGCTGTGCGTTGAAGTCACTGCGCACAGCTTTATCTCTACCCAGCCAAGAATAAATAGATTGTCTGAATTGCCTGCCTAGTTACGATTTTCCAGTTTGTCCTTATATTCACTTTTTCTCACAGAAAATTCCATTCCAAAATGGAATAGAAATTTGAGCTTCAACTTTTTTCTTCTATTGCCTTTCGTACACTGAAATTATTAATTCTGCTTAAAAATCTACCAAATTTGTTTCTTGTGAAACTTATTTTTTGGTTTTTTGTAGGTGACTCCTGATCGTATTTGGGGGAATCTCGCCACTGGTATTTGGCTTGAACTAATTTGGTGTAAAAAGGGTTTTCGTGAAATATGTCTGCTTTAATTCCGACGTTCCCCACAGTTTTGAAAAATAATTTAGATTCTGTTCAATTTTTATGAAAATTATGTGAAAAATTTCCCAAAAAAAAGCTGCGTGATAATTAGGATCGATCGTCTCAACTAAATATCGAATGTTAAGAATCGTAAAGATGCCAACATGAGGTAGGGCTGGTTAAGCTGTCGATAGGACGTGCTTTGCCGTTGCACGTAGCATTATTTTGAGAGAAAAGCTTGTGAGAAAAATAATTCCTCTCGTCGCCATTGCAGTGGCAGCAGGGTATTTCGTTTGGGCCAAAAGCCAATCTGAAGGTCAAAAACCAGTCGCTGAGCTAGAAAAGCCCAAGCCAGCTATCAGTAAATCTGCTCAAAAAGCAGAGCCGCTTAAACCTGAGGAGGTTCAGGTGGGTGAAGAGGAGCTCCTCGAAAGTGATGAAGAAAAAGCACTTTGGGTTGAGTCAGAGCTGGCCAGGGAAGCTCTTCATGAAAATGGTCGCCTACCCGTAGATCTCAATGGTGAAACCTATCTCGAGCTGGATATTGATATGCTCCGGAATCTCACTGTTGGTGATTACGTCGACATTGACTTGCCAGGTATTGAAGGTGATTACGATGCTCAGGTTGGCAGTATCGAAGAGCATGCCAGCGGCAACAAAAGCCTACAATTAAATTTTCCGGGGATGACTCGCCTGCATGGCGCAACTTTTACGCTCGGAGCAAATTCTGTTTATGCACAACTAAACTTACCTTCCGGATCATATACTATGGAAGCTCAGGGTAGTTATGCGTGGATAGCGCCTAATGGTGCATTAATTAAAAACCACGTAGAGAAACACGATAAGGATATGTCCTCGGAAGCACCTCGTGAAAAGACCTGGTCGGATGACGATGTTCCGCTAAACGACTTCAAATAAGAAGAAATTGATTCAAGGTAATTATGCTTTGAGTTAATAGTCAGGCAAAGGAAGGCCCAAGAAAATCCTGCAGATACCGGGGGCTCGTCTCCTCAGGCGGTTAAAAGGCTAGGGATAGCTTTTTGATCGAGTCAGGGTATTAAAAGCGTATTGTTACTCCTTTGGGCAGCAATTTTATTTAATTGCTGGGGGAGGAGTGTGCACTACTTATTATAATAAAAGGAGTCTTATAATGAACCTGAAGAAAAGCCTGGCTGCTGCTATTGCAGCACTGACCGTTTCTGGCGCTGCGAGTGCCGATACTGTCGATATCGCTATTATGTACACTGCACCAGCTGCGGAGTATACCGGTGATATCTCAGCCAAAATCGATAACTATATCAGCTATGCCAACAATTCCTTTTCAAGGAATGGTGTTGATATCCAGTTGAACCTGGTAGACACCTGGCAAGCTTCCAGTTCAGATTTTCGTGTAAACGAAGAGACCCTGGACCTGATTACCTTCCACAACACTGTGAATAACTGGCGATCCTCTGAAAAGGCGGATATGGTGGTTTTCCTGGGTAAAGCTGAAGAAACCGTAATCGACGGCAATACTTACATTACCTGTGGTATTGCCTGGGTTGGACAGGGTAGCAATGGCACCATGTACTCCAGCGCAAAAGAGCGTGCTTACAGCGTAACTGGCGTTGACTGTGGTTATAACACCTTCGTTCACGAGCTGGGCCACAATATGGGTCTGGTTCACTCAACCAAGCAGGGTGATACCTCTGGTGGCGTTTACTCTTACGGTATGGGTCACGGTGTAGACAACAAGTTCTCTACCATCATGGCTTACCCTTGGAGATACGGCGAAAACGTTACCCAGTACGATTGGTTCTCTGATCCTGACTGGTACGAGTGTGGTGGCTTGGCCTGTGGTGAGCGCTCAAACGGCGTAGACGTTTCAAACGCTTACCGTGCTCTCGGTCCTATCACTGATGATCTCTCTGGTTACTACTAATCGGCACTAATTTGCTGAAAGTAATTGTAGAGATTACTGGCTTATAGCCAAGGGAAATCGGGAGGTGCTCTCCCGATTTTCCATCTGAAAAGAACGGTTAATTAATTAACCAAAAAACCGAATACTGAGTGGGTAGCGCCAGAATAGGCCTTCATTGGCCCGGATTGCACCAATCACAATAAATATAACATTGATTATTGCTAATGCAATCAGCCCCAAAATACCGATAACAAAAAATATCATTATGACGGAAATTATAGAATAGATAAGCAGGCTTAACATCCAGTTAAATATCATCTTGCCGTGTTTATCGATTTCTTGAGAGCGGTCCCTTGTTGTTGCCCACATAATAATGGGTAAAACAAAACCAGCACCAGGAATTACGATCCAAGCCAATTGACTTAGATGAAGCAGCATTATGAAGGTATTTAGTTCCATATCCCAAGGGCGATAATCTTCCATTTAGCGACTTTCCTTTTGATCCAATGTCCTGTGTAAGCTGACTTACCTAGCTGGCTCTTCCGGTTGACAGATAAAAACCCCAGTCATCTCTCCCTTGCGCAATAGCAGCTCGGGCAGCTTTATCTGTGTCATAACTTACCTTAAAAAATTCTGCGCTCCAGGCTCCATTTTTGCTTCTCTCTATCAGGGCGTAACTCGCATGGGGGCTAAAGGTTTCCATAATATGGGGTTGCGGTTCACTGTCAGTATAAGCAGGTAGCCCAGCGCTGCCTGGATTTAAGACCAGCTGGCCACTACTGACAGAGATACAGCGTGGTTGATGTGTATGCCCACATAGAATGACTTTTGAGGAAATCTTTCCAAGGAGGTTGAGGATTTCATGGTTGGAACGTATCTGGGGGCGGCCGCTGCTGGTATCTTCCAGCAGATATATGAGGTCACTACTGGGTGTTCCATGGCAAAGAAAGACTTCATCGGTGATTTGTAAGCTGGGTGGTAACTGCTTCATCCATAATAGTGGTTTAACACCAAGGTCTTTCAGAATAAATTGCAGGGTTGGGTTGCTTTCTATTTCGGTAGATGTGGCTTCATATATTTGCCGGTCCTGATTACCGCGAATTGTCGTGTAACCTTGCTCCATTAAGCGTTCATAGGTGAGTCGTGGCGCAATAGGGCCATATAAAATATCACCCAGGTTCACCGTTAGATCGGCGCCTCTCTTTTTTAGATCAGCAACAATGGCATCGAGGGCATAAACATTGCTATGGATGTCAGACAGGACCGCTATTCGCATTGAGCTCTCCGCTGGACTGCTGAAAGTACTTTGACTGCCGCTATATTTTCACAGAAAGCTTCCTGTCGTCCATAAAACTATAAAAAATCAGCGGTCAAAAGCCAGGCGAGAGGCCAAGCCGAGGAAAATAACTCCAAGAAAACCATCCAGGTGCCGCTGAATATTGGCCTGTGTAGCAAGAGATTTTCCCAGCTTGCTAAACGATAGGGATACCAGGGTGTTAAAAGCCAGCGCTGTAATGCTTAAGAGTACGCCCAATACAAGGATTTGGGGCGTGATTGCTTGGGATGATACGGTAAATTGAGGCAGGAAAAGGCTAAAGAAAAGTAGGGCTTTGGGGTTCATTAGGTTGTTGAGTAAGCCCCGGGCGATCAGCTGTGTTGCCGGCAGAACCACGGTATCTGGTTGGTTATTTTGTGTCACTCTATTTGAGCGCCAGTTGCGAAGGAGTGACAATCCAAGCCAAATTAAATATACGGCGCCTACCAGTTTTACTACCAGTGCTACCAGAGGCATCGTCTGCATGATATGTCCGAGTCCGAGAGCAACTAGCGCCGTTTGCACCATCCCGGCAGTAAAAATGCCCAATGAGATCATTGCTCCTGCAGTAAATCCGCGAGCCGAAGAGTAAGCAGATATTAACAGTAGGTCAGGACCAGGGGAGGCCGCTAGAACAACCGCTACGATCAAGAAGGCGGGTAAAATACTGAGGTCGATCATATGAGGGGTGCCCTGAAATTGCGATTTTATCACAGCAGGTGAGTTTACTTCTATGATGGCCATGCCTTGCTTTTTCCCAGGCTTCTACAATAAAAGTGAGTTCTACGACAGGGTGCAATGGTACCAGTGAGCCATATAGACCGGGTGTTAGTGGTTGGTGCGGGTCCAACGGGGTTGGCGGCAGCTTGTGCTTTGTCATTCTATGGAATCAAATGCCGAATAGTTGAACGCCGTACCAAGCCCAGTGAACTCTCTCGGGCAGTCGGTATTTTTCCCTGCACCATCAGGCGCCTTCTTAAGGTGGGCGTTTCAGATAACTTGGTCTCTGAGGCGATGCGACTCTGCAAAGTTCAATATCTTCAAGCGGGTAGGCCGCTGTTGTTTTTGGATAACCGGGGCGATGCGTATAAAGAGTATGTGGGCTTTGGGCTGCCGCAATATCGCACTGAGGAGATCTTGAAGGACGCTCTGCTCACGCAGGGTGTTGTAGTTGAATACGGTATTGCCGCTACTGAGGTGGACTCTAGCGAGCGCAGAGTGGAAGTCACCCTGTCTGACGGTAGTGTCGAATGCTTTGACTGGTTAATTGCTGCTGACGGAGTTCATTCAACTATTCGTGAAAAGCTGGGCATTCCCTTTCCGGGTATAGATTTGCCACAACCTTGGGGGGTTGCTGATGTGGACACAGAGGGGGAGTGTGACCCTGACTTGATTAGTGTAGATATTCAGAAGCCCGGCAATCAATTTACTATTGTTTTGCCCATGGGGAAGCAGCGATTAAGAGTAGTTGCTACCCAGCCAGATGCATTAGCAGCCTTACATCAACCGTTAAACATCAGTAATATCCGCCGCTCCGGTAGTTTTCAAATTTCCATTCGCCAGGCGAAAAGTTATCGCTCCCAGCGCGTACTTTTAGTGGGAGATGCCGCTCACTGCCATTCTCCGGTAGGTGGTAAAGGTATGAACCTGGGTATTGCCGATGCGATAGCTGCGGTTGATGCCATTATAAACGGCACAGTAGATAGTTATTCTGATGAGAGGCATAAAATAGGCGCGGCGACTATCCGGAAGACAGAAATTATTAGACGAATTATTAGTTCAAATGCCTGGGTGAATATAGAGTTGGTTCGTATTCTGGCAAAGCTTATTGTAACTTTCCCTGTAGTGCGACATGCCTATATCCAAAACCTGACAAAGCTCTAAGAGGTTGGTTATTCCTTAAGGATTTTGTTGTAGCCATAGGTATCATTGCCGTAGACCTGGAAAGTGCTGACGTCGGGAATATCATATTCAATTAAACCCTCGTCAGTTGAATACATGTCCTTGCCATAAGGGGCTACTTTTACGTGGTTAGCAGTGCATCTTGCTACAAAGGAAAATCGCCCTTGAGTCTTACTGCTGTTTGGGTATGAGGCATGCATGTTTAATGATGAGAAAATCAAGCACTCTCCAGCCTTCATCTTAATATCCTTTACTTCGAACTGGTCAAAGAAATCTTCTCCAATCAACTTAAGAGCAGTAAATAGGACAAGAGCACTTTTGTTAAACGTCCTTCCATAAAAAGCGACCTTTACTGCGTGGTATAGATAAACTGGCGACAGGGGTAGTAAGGATAAGTAGAATATCTTGTTATTGGGCGTAAAATTATAAAGATAGTCGATCCTGGCGTCGGTAAAGGAGCCTGCCAGTATCCGCAAACATCCATTTTCGGGGGTGGAATCTGTGAGAGCAACCCAAGCATTTAGTTGGATTATTGCTGGAGAAGTTTCTTGAGTAGGTTGTAACTTCGCATATTTCCCGGCCTCTCTAAAAGTTGCATTTTGGTGCCAAGGGGTTTCGTCGGTTCCTGGTAATTTATGAAAGAACTGGCTGCGCCAACACAAAACTTCATGTCCGAGAAGGCTGGCGAGACGTTGGGATATTTGGGGCTTTCGGATCAACTCCCGAAATGGCTTAAGTCGCAGTGCTTGGTACAATCCCGCATAGTCTATTGACCAGCGTCCATGTTTCTTCTCTATTTGGGGAATATGCTGCCCCAAATAACAAGTACCCTGGAAATCACTGTCGTACTCCTCTAGGGCCAGTACCTTCAGTTGTTCGGCCCCCTTTTTGTCAATTGCTTGGAAAGGGGGGAGATATCCATTCTGCTCAAAAAACGAGAGGTCTCCATCGCTGAGAAAAAAGTTGTCATCTCCCCCTGCATTTGACCATTTTCTTGGTAGGTTTATCTTTAAGTCTTTTAGCTGATCAAGTGTTTCTAATAGCTTTTGTTTTTTAGTTTTCTGCCAGGGTAGGATGAATACTCGATAAAGTAGTATTGTTGTGACTCCAGCTAATATTTTGAGGTGCTGAATATTTGAGATTGGAAAATTAGCAGTGTCCGCCAGGTTGCTCATTCCTCTGAACATTTTTTTTAGTGTATCGCTCACCGATTTATTCCTGCGATTAAGAGGTTGTCAGGCAAAATTTGGGGTCAATATTGAATCTGTCATGAACCTGTTTTAGGTGTCATTATTCGTTCATTAATACTAGGCAATTACTGAACCGCCTGTTGGCGCAATAGTTTGGAGTGTATCCTAGGTCGAGGAAGACGACATGATCTATGGGAGAAAGGGGGGTATTATTGGCCCAGGTCTTGGTAATCAATTGCTAGGATTATTGATTGCCAAATTTAGGACCTGTTGGGGCATTCTGTGTTACTAGCAGCAGTTTGATGCTGCTGATTCTTTAGCGCAAACACGGTTTTCATTTTTCTGGCAGATACTGGTGTCATCCCCAAGAAAATTCAACTCCAGCCTGCGAGCAGCTTGATAATTTCCTGCCAGCTCATCTGCAATAGAGCGAACCTGCTCATATCCCGTCAGCATTAGGAAAGTAGGTGCCCGACCATAGGATTTAATACCAGCAATATAAAATCCCTTATTATGATGGGATAGTTCCTCAGCGCCATGTGCTTTCATCGAGCTACATGAGTGGTGGTTTGGTTCTATCATTAGAGCAAGGACCTTAGGCGCCTCTACAATATGATCTATATCATGTAACGAATAGCCATAATAGGTTTTGTTAATGTATTTTCATCCGCTTTGAAGTGTGATTTATGGTGCCAAGAGATCCTTTTACGGAATGCTTGTGATGTTGTCATGCGATATTGAATATCAGTGAATCTAAAACGCCCTTGCCACTATGCACGCCACCCTCCATTTCCTGAGAGGATTTACTTCGAACTAAGTAGCCGGCAAAACCTTGTTCTGAAGTAGCTGGTTGACCATTGAAATGAACCGTAAACATACCTATTTCACTGATTAAATCGCCTACTAAATATAATTCAGAGTCTCTGACTACCAGGGCGGGGTTGCTTCTAGGGGGCGGGCTCAAGCGTGGCATTAGTGCCCAGGCAGGGTATTCGTCTACTGAGAGCTGTTTGAGTTTCAGCTTGATATCCTGGCCAAAGACACAGTGCCCGCCGCCTTCTCCCTGATTTTTGAGCACCCACTTAGAGGCGTTCTGCTGACCGAACCATTCTATCGTTTCTGATGAAATTGGTTGCATGTCGCCAAGTAATGACTTGATTAAAACCGCTTCATCCTGGGATACATTGAACCCGGTTAGCATTTCTACTGACATGGACGAAAGGATCATTTGTACACGCTTGCTGGTAGCCAGTTGTTGGCTTACGGTTGCATTAATTGCGATCCGATGGCTCTCAAGCAAAATTCGCGATTGCATCAGTGTTTCACAGCAGCGCTCGCTATCCAGGTCTTTGGCGACATAATCACAGTAGTTGTAGCCGGCTCGTAAATACACGCAATCTACAGGGCCTACTCCTTGCAGCAAGAGCCTATTGTTGGGGCCTGTTACCAGGCCCGCTTTGAGTTCACGAAAGGTCTTTCGTACCGTACGAATGCCTTTTTCAGCTAAGGCATATTCAAGAAGGTGTTGGTCGAAGACATTGTCTTCATGCTCCTGTATCACCATTAGAAATGTTGGGCTGCCACCATCTCCAAACTCGCTTTTGATGGCTCTTGTCGCATCGGCAAGGCCTTGGGAGAGTCGCTCAATTGCTGGGTTCTCTATAGGTTGGCCGTTCGAAGTATTGGACCAATCGGAATAGGTCTCAGGACTTTGCGAGCGGATGAATTGGTGCAACTCGTAAATACGCTGCCCAAAGGGCCCCATTCCTGCTGCGATTCCATTGAACTCAATGAGCTTTGGTCCCTGGCTCTCATCGTCCATAAAGTCACTTCTCATAATCAGGAGGGGGAGGCGGGGCGCATTTTTTATTTGACCATGCATGGCGAGTAAGGCACCGAAAAACGGGTCTCCATGTGCAACAGGCCTGATAGCTTCGTGAAGAAATTGGTGATCTTCTGAGACTTGATGGATCAGCTTTCCCAATAGGGGTACTGCTTTCTTTAACGTCTCAAACCGTTCCAGGGCGATAGTACTTGGGGTAAGGCTAAAAGGAACATGGCTCGCTGAGCCACGACTAGATTTGAAAGCCAGGCCATGGGCAAGCCCCCACTCTACCGCTTCATTGGCTGCCTGAATGGCGTTTGGATGGCTCTTTTTCATGGTTTCCACTGGCCTTTGTATGCTGGGGGGCACAACTCAGATTATATGATATTTCTAGAATAATGGAAATATAAGTGTTAAGTAAAGGTGTGTGTTCGAGTTATTTCCGAGGTATCCAAGAAAGGTATCAAGGGAAGGGAGCCAACTAAAGCTGGCTATTTCTGTAAATGGTCATTCTAGCGGTGCTTGAAGCAGAATTTAGGGCCTAAATGTATCCATCGGGGTGAAGAGAAGAAAGTTCGGACGCTCCATCGATAGGGGGCGCCCGAAGCAAGAGCGACATTGTTCAGTGCTGATCCGGTACCGCACACTTGATATCAGGACACTTTATCGGTGTATTGAAATCATCGTGGCAGCATTCATCTTGTAAAAACTGAATAACCTCAGTCAAGTGCTGATATTCGGCTACGCAGTAGAGGGTGCGGCTCTCGCGTCGCTGGAAAATTAATCCTGCCGAAATCAGACTGGAAATATGGTGGGAGAGGGTTGATCCGGGGATATCTAATTGCTCCTGGATGTTGCCTACAGGAATACCCGGTAGTCCGGCTTTGACTACTTTTTTGTAGATCAACAAGCGGGTTGGGTGTCCCAGCTCTTTGAGCGATTTGGCTACTTCTTCGATTTCCATCATGATTTGGTCATAAGTTCTATATTTGTCGAAATATATACAGTTTAGTGCTAAAGATAAAGTGTCGTGTGGACGACTGCTCAAGCTAGTGCTGCTACTAGTTGTTTAGGGTATTGAGAGGAAGCTGCATTACTTATATTTCTTTAAACTATATTACCAAACTTACCGAAATAATGATTTCCTGCTAATTGCCCCATAGCAGAGGGGGAATAGCTATTCTGAAGTAGACTCATCATCTTCATCATCATCCAGGATTTCATTGTAGTCGTAAGAATCTTTGCCAAACACCTGAAAATTGCAATGTGAATTCCAGCAAGTCCTCCATAGTTGAAATGTTGTCTTTGCCATAAGGAGCAACTTTTACGTGATTAGCTGTATACCTCCTGGCAAACGAAAATCGAGATTTATCTTGTGATGTGTTTGCAAAGGATGTGTGCATATTTAGGGGTGAGAAAATAAGGCATTTGCCGGCTTTCACTTCCAGGTCTTTTACCTCCAGATCACCAAAGAGAACTTCCTCAATAATGCCCCTTGTGTTGATCAAAAGGATGGCCGCTTTTTGAAAGAACTCACCAAAAAGGAATTGCTTGGCAACTCCTTCTCGTCTTCAGCACTAGAAAACAGGTTGGCCAATGTACTTTTCTTTCTCTTCGTGGGGCTTTCATTTAGGTTGCCCAGAGATTTTTATTTCAAGAGTTTGTAATGCAAAAGTCTTTAGTGTTAATGAATTGATCTGAGGCTCAACTTCGAAGAAGTTTATTTAATGGCATAGGCATAGATAGCGGCTAAAACGTGATCTGCACATGAAAGGGCGCCGTCAGTAGAAATAAAATCTCAGCTTATGTGATCGGCGCCCAGATAACTTTGGATTGCTATAAAGCTTGGCCTCGCCAAGTTTTGGCTAGCAGGCTTACTGATGTTTAGCTAGCTCGACAGGCCCATGGTCATCACAGTGATCACCATGAACATGGTGAAGTCGCCCGTTAACCAGGTAGTCAACATGATCTCCGTGGGGAACCTGCTCATGGCCACAGTTTTTGCCATGGACATGGGAGCTGTCGTAGCCCCCTTTAACAGGGTGGCAGCCCTCCGGGTTTTGGGTGCTTATTTCCAAGGCGTGTTCGTCGTAGTGGTCTTTGTGGGGATGGTGTAGGTGGCCGTCATGGAGGTAGCAGATATGGTCCCTGTGGCGAATGGCTGTGTGGCCACAGTGGCTATTATGGGTATGTGAGTGATGCTTCGCCTGTTGGCACTTGCCTTTTTCCACGATAACTCTCCTGGCCGCTTGGCACTTACATGGAACCACTCGTCGTCGAATGCTTCTAGAATCAATAATTTGGCGCCACATTTGGACAGCCCTACATACTAAATCTAAGAGCATCCGGGTGTAGTTTCCAAATATGATCTTCTATCAATGGCAGAAAATCTGCCCCTACCCCTCAAATCTTGATCTGCGATGGCCTTACGGATGACTAGTCACTCAAATCTATCCATCAATTCAATTTGCAATCGATTGCATTTGCACATTATAGTTAAAGCACGGTGCATCAAGTAGCGTTTAGCAACTCTTTATGCAATCGATTGCATAAAGCTTTATAAAAATAGCACCGAAGTATCAGAACAGATAAGAATGACGACGAGAGGGAAGAGTTGATGAGCAAGAAACCATTGGCGCAGGCCGTATCCATGGCCGCGCTCTCCGTTGGTCTTTGCGGCTATGCCGCAGCCCAAGAAATTAGCCCTGAAAACGATATGGTGATGGAGGAAGTCATCACAACAGGCACCCCTGGCGGTGCAGGCATGCGTAAGCTGGATGCCAGCTTTTCTATCACAACTTTAAGTGATGATGAGATTAGCAAAGCCTCTCCTTCAAGTACTGCAGACCTGTTGAAGTCCGTTCCAGGCCTGTGGGTTGAGAGCTCTGGCGGTGTTTCTGGGGCAAATATCGATGTTCGCGGTTTCCCTGGCGGTAGTGATGCACCCTTTGTCACGGTATCCATGAACGGATTGCCTCTGTATCCAGCGCCAACACTCTCATTTTTAGAAAACTCTTCTCTATTTCGTGTCGATGAAACTATTCAGCGAGTGGAAGCTCTGCGCGGTGGACCCAATCCGGTTTTCTCCAATGGCCAGCCAGGTCTGACTACCAACTTTATCTTAAAAGAAGGTACTGAAGAGACTGAGGGGCGATTTAAGTACACTTTATCTGACTATGATCTGCAGCGGACCGATGCCGTGATGACCGGTAAGGTTTCGGATGATGTGTACTACATGGTTGGAGGCTACGTATCTTCCTCCCCTGGCATTCGTGATGCGGGTTTTGATGCGGAAGAAGGGCATCAATTTACCCTGCACATCACCAAAGAGATGGATAACGGCAAAGCGGGTTTTTACATCCGGGATACAAAAGATACTGGTACCTGGTATTTGCCCAATGCTGCATTTCTGGAAACAGATTACACCCAGGTAGGCCCCAGTAATCGCAAGGTTTCTGTACCTATCACTCAGGCTGACGGTAATGGCGGCTCAGAAACTACCTGGGAAACTTTCGATATGGGCGAAGGGCGCGGGTGGAATGGTAATGTAGCCGGTGCTTATCTGGAGCTAGACCTAGGCGATGGCTGGAGTCTCACCGAACGCTTTGGACTTACCGCAGGTAACGCTGATACTTTGGGTTTTGTTCCTAATGGTGCGCCCGTATCGCTAAATTCTCTTACTGACCAAGCAGTAGTAACCGCCTCTGGAAACGAACTTAGTGGCGATACTGTGGTACAGCAGTTTGGTGCCTGGGTAGTACGCAAAGATATCGAGGCTACGACAAATGACATTAGCCTGGCAAAAGAGTGGGATAACTTTAAGGTAACTGCCGGTTATTACACCTCTAGCTGGGAAGTTGATGAATGGTGGTCCCTGGGTAACCAGAAATACTATGTATTGGGTCAAGATGGGGAGCTGATCACAGGAGCTGCAGATGGCTCTGAGCTCACAGGAGACCTTGCCTGTAATACATCCGCCGATATCTCAACTTGTGACTGGAAATATGATGTGGATGCTGTGGGTGATGCCCGTGAAAACGCGCTTTACCTTGCCGGCGAGTTTTACTTAGGAGATTTCACTTTCGATCTGGGAGTGCGTTCCGCAAACCGGAAAACCAATTACTCCGTGGATCATGGCGAACGTGACGGTAATTTTACCACCTATAAAGCAGACGAAAATGGTACTGCCTACACTGCGGCAGTGGACTGGGCATTTGCCGAAAATATGGGCACATTCTTCCGTATAAACTCCGGTTATAAATTCGCAGACTTTGACAACTATCGAGAGTTTGGTGACAGCTTCATTGCTGGGTCTGATCTTGTGATCGACATTGAGCAATACGAACTGGGTTATAAATTACAGGAGCAAGATTACTCCCTCTTTGCGACGCTGTTCTACAACGAAACCCAGGGTATGCCTGACTGTATCATCGGCAGCAGTACCTGTACTCGTTTGGAGACAGAGGCGCTTGGTCTCGAATTGGACGGTAAAGTTCACTGGGGAGATTTCACCTTTGGGTTAAATACTACCCTGCAAAAGCCAGAAATCACGAGTGGTGAATATGAAGGCAACCAGGTTATGCGTCAGCCTGAATACCAGGTGCGCCTGAGCCAGAATTATGATTTCACACTGAATGACATTGATATGGCTGTGTATACCGATATCAGTCGGGTGGGTGATCGCTTTAATGGAAGCAACAATGAAGTAACTTTGCCAGCCTATACAAAAGTTGACCTGGGTGCGGTGGCTTATATCAATGATATTACTGTCCAGTTGGCTGTGGACAACTTAACTGATGAAGATGGTATCACCGAAGGTGATCCCCGCGATCCGCTAGCGTCTAATGTCCGCTACATCTTACCGCGCAATATCAAGCTTAGCTTCGCGTACGATTTTTAACCTCATGCCTCTCCCATAGGCTTCCAAGCTTTGCCGCACACTTCTCCAGCGTGCGGCTTTTTTATTGCCTGAAAAATTTAACTACAATCCATTTTCAAATCCATACAAATAATGAAGCTTCGATCTTTGTGGTCTAACCCAAATCCTTCCGGAGGCTCCCCAATAAAGTATGTGGTTAAACTGCTTTCATGAAGCGAAATTAGAGTCGAGGTGGAGAGCCCTAAGGTCATTGCAGGTGTGAAACCTTAACGTTCATATACAAATTTAAATTGGCAGTGGGAGATAGTTCTACTAGGTTGTGAGTAGTTACTCCAATTCCTATTGCTAGCTGTATGTTGACGTTCGGACTAAAAAGTGGCATTAAAGTGGCGTAAGGGTTTGTTAGCTGTACTCTTTTCCCCTACTTTTTATTAGTTTAGTAATGTTTCATAGGTATAGGTGATTTTGGGTTGGTACATTTTTGGTAATATGAAAAAATTTATTGGCTTTCTTGTTATTGTTTTGGCAATACCACTGCTCGTCTATTTTTCTACCTATAAGGGGGAGAGAAGTTTTACCAATCATCATGGCCTTCCAAATGTTAATTTGGTTGTCGATAATGCATATTCTCTTTGGTTTACGCCTTATGATCCACTGATGGGGATGTATAATAATATAGGAGGGAAACTTGGATTTATTGTCTGTAGTGATGTACCTAATATCGCTTACGGAATGGCTGGATATTCATTTCAGGTCTTATTGAGAGATAGTTTTGTAAAAAATCCAAATTTTTATGATGCTCGAAATGGTAATAACCCAGAGAACCCATTTTTCCATCGCCGTGCAAGAAATCTATATTCCTATTTCCAGTCTATTCAATCTTTGAAGCCAGCATCTTATAAGCCGAAGTTGGGGGATCTGGCTTTTTATAGAAAGACTGAAAAAGGATATATTGCCCATGTTGCTTTAGTCACTTATGTTGATGATGGGGGATATAAAATCATGGAGTCAGCACCCAAAACCCTGTTCGCGAGGGAGGTGGAAATGGATTCTCCAGTGAAAAGGGGCTGGATCTTGGCGGGCTTTGGTAAAGTGTATTGAGGTGTTGTCCATGATTCATAGTCATGAAAGATATTGTTCTTCTAGTGATATATGCCTCCCGGTGATTTTTGTAGCCTAATTTTTCCTAGGCTCCAATTCCAGTTCACTGATAATTGAGATGTATTGCTGGTAGACAGCTTACATCCAGATGGGTATCTCAATACATCTAATATGTTTTTAATGGTAAGAAGTTTGATTAATCGGCTTTGACAGGGTCGGTTGTACTTAGCTCAATGGTTTCAGACTTGCCAAATTGGCATTATGAGGTAATTTAAGTGATCTGGCGCCTAATAAGGTTTCTAAATGTAAAAATTAGAGATCATGCCATGTTTTAGGAGCATATTTATCCTTATTATCTAGTAGGATAATAGGTATTTTTCTACAGTTACCTTTTCAGATTTGAAGCACCGATAAAAGCGCCACAATGGATGATCTCTGGATTCCCACTGATCTAGCTTTTCAGAAGCAAGGCGCTAACTTAACTTTCAACTAAAAGAGGGTTGCCGATGTCTATTGAACGATTGAGAACTCCTGAGGAGCGCTTTTCTTTACTACCGGGTTTTCCGTATACTCCCCACTATATTGATAGCCTGGAAGGCTATGATTCTATGCGTATGGCGTATATCGATGAGGGGGAGCAGGATTCGGATACTACCTTTCTTTGTCTCCATGGGGAGCCCAGTTGGGGTTACTTATATAGAAAAATGATCCCAGTTTTTGCTGAGGCAGGACACCGGGTAATTGCTCCAGATTTGTTTGGGTTTGGCCGCTCAGATAAGCCCGTCAATGAAGATGTGTACACTTTTAACTTCCATCGTAACAGCCTGATGCGTTTGATTGAGCATTTGGATCTTAAGAATATTACGCTGGTTTGCCAGGATTGGGGTGGACTTCTGGGATTGACACTCCCAATGGATATGCCGGATAGATTTACCCGATTACTGGTAATGAATACAGCTATCGCAGCAGGGGATGGTGCATCAGAGGGGTTCTACCACTGGCGGAACTTCTCTGTCAATGTACCTGAAATCCCTGTGGGAGGGCTCATTGCCAATGATGCTCAATCTGAGGTCAATTTATTCGATATAGTAGCCTATGATGCGCCTTTTCCAGACAACCGCTATAAGGCTGGCGTTCGTCGATTCCCGTCAATTGTACCGGTTGATCCAGATATGGAGGGAGCAGAGCTAGGGGTAAGGGCTCGAAAATTCTGGTCTAGGAGCTGGGGTGGTGAGAGCTTTATGGCGATTGGAATGAGGGACTTTGTACTTGGTGAGAAAGTGATGGAGTTGCTGAGGGGAACCATCAAAAACTGCCCAGAGCCTCTCAAACTAGCGGAGGC
This sequence comes from Microbulbifer maximicatervae (SeqCode), assembly GCF_052467225.1. NCBI lineage: Bacteria > Pseudomonadati > Pseudomonadota > Gammaproteobacteria > Cellvibrionales > Microbulbiferaceae > Microbulbifer > Microbulbifer maximicatervae (SeqCode). The sequence continues at coordinate 2,535,011 of NZ_CP174303.1, forward strand.
GGGCCACTTTGTGCAGGAATATGGTAAAGAAATTGCTGAAAAGGCGCTCAGTCACTTCAAGCTTTCCTCTACAGTAACTGAAAATTAAGGGCGTACTAGTGCCGGGATAAGTTATATTCCGGCTTCTATTCTCAGGTAGCCCAAGGCATTCAGACTGCTCTTACATTTCATAACTAATTTATAATCGGTGGCTCTGTTTATAGAATCTGTAGTCTTTATTAGAGAGTTTAAAGTGAAGTTTAAAGACAGTCGTGGAATTATTCTGACTATTTTGGCAATGCTCTGTTTGGCTGGTATGGATGCAACAGGTAAGCTACTCGTTCAGAACTATTCTATCGTTCAAATAATGGCGATTCGTTTCGCGATATTTTTCTTCATCGTTATAAGCTTGGCAAGACTCAAAGGGAGCTTGGATATAGTGCGAAGTGAAATATTTGGCACTCAATTAGCTCGCTCTATTGTTCTCGCTCTTGAGGTGTCAGTATTTATTTTTGCTTTTAGTATGATGTCTTTGGCTGATGTGCATGCTATAGCTGCGACCGCTCCATTATTCGCAATATTAATGGCTGGATGGTTTTTAGGGGAGAGGATAGATACAAGGAGCTGGGTAAGTGTTACGGCTGGATTTATAGGTGCCCTTATTATCATTAGGCCTGGAATGGGAATGATGGGTTGGCAAACCTTGATCCCCATCTTGGGAGCTATCCTATGGGCCGCATATCAAGTGCTTTCACGCCGTGTTTCACACTTTGATAGTGCCGATACAACCGTTTTCTATACCGCGACCATGGGTCTTATTATTTTTGGAAGCTTAGCACCATTTTATTGGGTAGAGCCGACAGTATCAGGGTGGCAATTGTTGATTTTAAATGGGCTCTTAGGTGCAATGGGCCACTATTTACTGATTAAGGCACTGGCACTTACTCCAGCTTCTATTTTGCAGCCCTTTAGTTACGCTTTACTATTTTGGGCTATTGTTATTGGCTTTGTAATCTTCGGAGATCTGCCTGATGGAATTACATTATTTGGCGCCTTCGTAATATTGGCTGCGGGATTTTATGCTTCAGACCTAGGCCGCGCATTGATTGGTGATTCACAGATTAAGGCCAAAAAGGGGAAGGATGATGCTGAATCAGAGTCAAAGTTAATGAGTTAAAAAACCAATTTGATAAAGGGCGCTCTAATGATGGTAGTTGAGCCCCATTAATATATCGGTGGCGAAATTGTTTAACGCCACCTTGAATTCAGTTAGTGATTAGGTATCTGTTCTTAGAATATTTAAAAACTCATGCGTCACGATGCTCAAGGAAGCCGCCATCTACCCAATTGATTATCAAGTCAACATACTCTTGTCCAGCATCTTCCGATGAGAAGTGAGATGCGTTATCAAATATAACTAGCTTACTATTGGGGATATGCTTGGATAAGGCAGTCGCATTATCCACTAAAACAAATGGATCTCTCTTGCCCCAAGTGATCAATGTCGGAACATTAATACCATTTAGTTTTCTCTCAATCCATGGAAGCTCTTTCGAATAGCTTCCAAAGAAACTGATGGCGCACTTGTGACTATCACTATTAAAGGCTATGTCATAGTACTCTTGGATAGCTCGTTTGCTGGGTTTGTAGTTGTGATAGCCGTCTTTGACGGCAGTCAGGAAGTTGGTTTTCATTACTGACTTCTTGTTTAAGCCTTTTGCTATCCAGCGAACCATTCGAGATCTGACAACGGCCATAAGAATAGGAGAGAGTTTTGGAGGGAAGGTGCCTGGGCCGTCAAAGATATTGAGACTCAAGAATCGTTGAGGGTGGTTAATAACGGCCGCTAAAGCAATAGGCACACCCACATCCGGCCCTACCAGGTGGGCCTGCTTGATGCCAAAATGGTTCATTATTTGAACAAGGGCTTCGCTCAGGCTGCTTGGAGACATATCTCCTTCCTCTGCTTTTGATAAGCCAAATCCTGGGATATCAAAGGCTAGCACATCAAACTTTTCACTAAATGCTTCAATGGATGACTCCCACATGCGAATACTTTGGGGTAGACCATTCAGCAGTAGTAGGCTGGGAGCCTGAGGTTTTTCCTTGCGAAGAAAGCGAATGTTAAATTTCCCTACAGAGACAAACTGCGGTGTAAATATATCGTCAGCGGTTGAGGGTCTATTGGAGGCGTATTGGGTGAGGGCCTTGTTTAAGAGAGCTTGGGTCATAACAGGGTATATATCTATATGGGTCTATAGGTGATTTCGGGTTAAGTTACTTATTTATACTAGGTTACTCACTTGAGAGTTGGTTGCCAATAAGGCACTATTAAGTGGTTAAGTTACTTTTTGATAACCTATGGAGTGGAAGGGTGGGGAAGCAGAATAAAAATAGTGAGAGACGCGTGTTTGTGAATGATGATGAATGTCCCGTTCGCAATGTGGTAGCTCAAATTGGTGACAAGTGGTCCATCCTGATATTGTTTGCCCTTGTTGATGGTCCAGATCGATTCAACTCCCTGAAGTCGCGCATTGAAGGGATTTCACAGCGAATGTTGACGCAAACCCTGCGCGACTTAGAGCGCGATGGTTTTGTACTCCGTACTGTCTTTGCGCAGGTTCCAGTTAAAGTGGAGTATGAATTAACTGACCTGGGAAGGGGGTTATCTGCAGCTGTGTGGAAGTTAGTCTCTTGGGCAGATGAACATCATCCCGAGATTCGTAAAGCGCGCCTAAGATATGATGAGGATAATCAATCGTAGATTAAGGATTCTATCTTCTATTGTCCCCATTTAGAGCTTTTCTCAAAGATTCTTAGCCTGCTTTATAGTAAATCATGATTTGTACTTGCAATTTAGTTCAATAGAGCCTTTTGTAGCTGAAGCATTACTGTAAATATATAGTTAGAATGATTGGCAATCTTAGTTTTCTTGAACTTGAGGCATAACGGAATAGGACTTACAAGTAAATTTAAATTTCTTACCCTTGATAATTAAATAGAATCGATAAATATAAGTAATTAGAAGGTGAGTCATGGATTTTTTTGAAATTAACCGACACTCCTGGGATAGCCGCACCCGTATTCATGTGAAGTCTGAATTTTATAATATTGATGGGTTTCTAAGCGGAAAATCTACTTTAAATGAAGTCGAGCTTTCAGATATAGGTAGTGTGTCTGGAAAAAGTTTACTCCACTTACAGTGCCATTTTGGATTGGATACTTTATCTTGGGCTCGATTGGGGGCGAAGGTGACGGGAGTTGATATTTCTTCTGTAGCCATTACTGAAGCACAGGCTCTTTCTGACCGTTCAGGTTTACATGGAGAGTTTATCTGCAATGATATCTACAGTTTTGGAGAGTCAAATAATAAAGAATTTGATATCGTCTTTACTTCCTACGGTGCACTCTGTTGGTTGCCGGATATCGAGCGGTGGGCATCAGTTGTTGCTCAATGCTTAAAGCCGGGGGGGACTTTCTACATCGCAGAATTTCATCCATTTTATGATATTTTCTCTGGTTATACATATTTTCATCGAGCCGATCCAGATATTGAAGAGCAGGGTACCTATACAGAGAATGATCGGGGTGACAAGTCTACCCTAGCCACCTGGTCGCATCCGATTAGCGATGTTGTGAGTGCATTATTAAAATATGGTATTCAAATCACTCAACTAAAAGAATACCCGTATAGTCCTTACAACTGTTTTGATGGCATGGTGGAACGTGAGAAGGGGAAATACTACCTGTCTTTTAAAGGGCATGAGATTCCGCTGATTTATACTATTAAAGGTGTCAAAGCTGCTTGAGATAAAGTGCAATAATAGTAATGAGGCTGGCGGTAGATTTGTGCAGAGTCCTTTATGGGGAAGGATAAAGGCGGATAATTCGTGCCAATCCCTTAATTGCGCCATGTATAGGTTCGCTGGCTCCATATCTAACACTGCTTTCTAGCATTTTAGGTAAGTGGCACAGATAGCCACTATTTCTCATTAATAGATATGTATACGCCACACTTAGTGGCCATTTCTTTAAGAGAAATTTCTTATAGCCCTTTTAGCAAGCTGGATCACACTCTGTTCAGGAGAAGGTCATTATTAACTGATTTTATAGAGGGTAGTAAGATGGCTATATGGCAATTACAAGGTATGAAGTGTGCTTTATCTATATTTGCAGGTGCTTTTTGCTTGCTAATATCCGGGCTTGCATCGGCGGTTGATTGTGGTGATACCATTAACACCCGAGAAGTTTTGGATGATGATTTGGTATGTACAGATAATATCGCGATAACCATTGTTGGCCCAACTGGTGGCCTGGATATGAATGGTCATACCATTTCTTGTGACAATAATTCTGCAATAGGCATAGATGTTGTCGGTCTTGTGGGGTATTTGGAGGGCGCAGGTACTATATCATTCTGCCAGACGGGCGTTAGATTGGCTGGTGATGGATTTCATAATGTCACAAATATTTCTGCTAACAATAATGACTTTGTAGGGTTGGCGGTATCGAGCGACTTCAATCTAATTACTAATTCAAGTGCTAATGGTAATGGTAATACTGGCATATTAGTTACGGGGCTAAGAAATACCTTGATCTCAAATATTATCGAAAGTAACTTACTAGATGGGATTCAGTTGGATGGTGATGCTCCAAGTTTAGCCCAAAATTATATATATGATAATAATCGATATGGGATCTATATTGCTGATTCCAACTTTGGGAATTATAGCCAGAACACCTCTGAGATGAATGGTTCAGTGGGTATCTATATGGAAGCAGCTAATCAGTTTTTTAACTTTATTCTCAACAACACATCCAAGGGAAATACTGATTTTGACTTGGAGGATCTAAATGCAAATGCATGTAGTAATATTAATGTCTGGCGTGGAAACACTTTTACTACTGCTAATCCCAGTTGTTTAAATTAAGGCTTTTTGCAAGGCTCACCTTAAAGTAAACTGGGTGAGCCTGTGTTCAATTCGTATCCGCTCAACTATTTGCTTGTTGTCTATAAGGATTAAATTTCACTGATACATTATGTGGTAATGTAGTATCAGACATGTTTCTAATTCTGATTACAAGGTGCTGATTAATCCATGAAGCCTGATAACTTAATTGATCATCCTGAAGGCGGGAAATTTCTTCAGGTGTTTAAGTCGAGCTCAATAGTAACAAGGGAGGATGGGCAGAAGCGAAGCGCATTGACGCATATTTACTTTTCCTTACAGAAAGATGAAGTATCTAGGTTTCACCGGGTCGAATCTGATGAGGTTTGGAATTTATATAGGGGGGAAGGCTTATATCTCTATATTTGGACTGAGGGGGATAGCTGTTTGCAAAGGACTGAGATTTCCGCAAAGAATAATATATTTTGTCATGTTGTTCCTGCTGGTGCCTGGCAGGCTGCTGAGCCAATTGGGAGTTCTGTTTTGGTCGGATGTTCGGTAGGCCCGGGGTTTGAATTTTCGGATTTCAATTTAATCAAGGTTGATGATCCTGTAGCAAAACAACTGTGTGAGATAGATAGTTGTTTGAGTCGCTTCATTCGTTAAGCCTAAAGTTTAAGCTGTAGTTACGCTTTACTATTGATGGATATTTTGGCGTAAATTTTATGGAGTCTATTTTAAGCTTTTCACTTCACGTCTATGCACGAGTTTTGATTATTTTACTTGCCCAAGATTCTCTATGCCATTACCTTTTACTTGCCAGAGCTATTGAGAATATTTTCCTATGGATATTTCACTCTTTGGGCTCAAAATGTATCCCAATATTCTTTTTTCTTTTTTCTTTTTTCTTTTTTCTGATTTCAAGGATTTTTATTGCCTGGGCATAATGGTTATGACTAAAAATTGTTATTGGGTCTACTTCAGCTCTTTCGGATAATGTAAATGCCGATGATGTGTACGCTGATACCATTGCGAGTACAGAAGTAATAAGTAAGGATCTCAATTGTAATTTGATTGGGTTAACAGTTGCTGGGCTGACCGGTAGCTCGGGTTTAAGTGGCAATTAGCTGTGGTGGTGAGTAGTAATCAATAGCTAAACAGTTTTATTAGGGGGGTACAATATTATTTTAGGACTTCATTATGAATATTTGGCAGGAAGGAACGCAGTCTAAACTATATTCTTATCTATTTTTCGGTAGTGCGTTAGTAATCTCTGGAAGTGTAAATGCAGACATAGTGTGTGGCGGTACTATTACAACTCCAGAGGTGTTAACTGGGAACTTTTCTTGTGATGCCGGTGTAGAAATAACTGGCCCTACAGGAAGCCTGAATTTGAATGGATTTACGTTTGATTGTGTGGGGGGAACAGGTGTCATTCTTGAAGGTACAGGAGCTGTATTATCTGGCGGCGCCTCTGGAGGTACATTGGATGAATGTAGTACAGGAGTCATTGCAACAGGTTCCGGTGGCCACACAATTACGGGTATAACGTTAAGTGATGTTACAGGAGATGGGGTTTTCTTCGATTCGGACAACAATACGTTGTCTGGTTCGTTAATTAATGTACCATTTGGTGGTATTGGTGTGTTTATTAGAGGCAGTAACTCAACGGTGATAGATAACGAGATTGTTAGTTCAGATGGATTTGCGGATACTGGTATCTTTCTTGATCTTGGGGCAGATAATTCAACCATGATATCTAATAGGATAGCTGGATTTAATAGCTATGGTATGGAAATTTGTAGCGATGGTAATTTCATTGCTCAAAATACGGTTGAACTCACTGGTTTTATAAACCCTATTCCCGGCACTTCGGTAGGTATATCGTTGGCTAAGTTCGCCATTCCCATCTGCTTTTTTTTTGATACGGATAGCCAATTCGGAAATGTAATTGTTGGCAATATGGCAACTGATAACAATTCTACCGATCTTGAGGATACTAATCCCTTACCTTGCCTTAATACCTGGTTTGGCAATACGGCTGATAATATAGAAGGCGCCTGTATTGATCAATGAGCCGTAAAATTATTCCCTAGAAGGCTAGCGAAATCTTATTCTTTTGACTGATGTTTGGTGAAAGGGTGCGCGGATATTAATATAAGCCTTGGCCGATTACTAAAATATCACACCGGGATTATCCGGTGTGATATAGACGTGATTAGCTCATTTAGAGGTTCGTTATATATTGGAGTCTTGCTGCTTGCATGGTAGAGCCATAGGGTTCTAATCTATTTTTTCGTTGGGTCGTTTATAGATATTCATATTTTGACGAATGCCGGACTCTGCTAGTACAGATAAGAAAAAGTCATTTGGTGTAAATTCCAATAGGGTTGCCAGGGTGTAGTCAGCATCTTTAAGGACATCTGGGCTGCCTATGCCTACAGCCGTCATACCATCAGCGGACTTAATTGCACTGACTCCTGCGGGCGCATCCTCAAAAGCAATGCAAAACTCTGGATCAACTCCGAGGCCTTTGGCGGCGGCTAGGAATATATCTGGTGCAGGTTTAGGTGCAGATTTTTCTGGGTCTGCAATAACAGAAAAGCAACGGGATATTCCCAGGGCTTCCAGTACCGCCGGCGCGTTTTTACTCGCTGAGGCGAGGCCAACCGGAATATGCTGAGAATTTAACCATGCGAGCAGTTCACCGGCGCCCGGTAACAAGTCTGCGGGAGAGAGGCTGCGAATTAATTCCTGGTAGCGGCTGTTTTTTCTAGCAGCCAGTGCGATTTTTGCTTCTTCAGTGTAATTGCTGCTTTTTTCCCCGAGAATCACCTCAAGGGAAGCCATTCTTTCCAGGCCCTTTAAGCGCTCTTCAGTATCCGCTGTCCAGGGAAGGTTGAGCCCTTCAGCCAGCTGTTGCCATGCGATCAGGTGGAGACGTGCGGTGTCTGCAATAACGCCGTCGAGATCAAAGATTGCTGCACGATAGATCATCAGGATACCTCCTCCATCGGTGCTATTTGAATGGTTTCTGTTTGCCCTGGTGTCTCCAGGAATAGAATTTTCTTGCCGTGATGAAGACTGAGCGCTTCACCTTTCACTAAGGTGTACCTGGCGCTGTAAGAATCGACATCGACTGCGATCGTGCGGCCACGGAATTGCAACCGGAAACGATAGCCGTCCATTCCATTGGGCAGATATGGATTGAAGTTGAGCTCATTGCCGTGCAGGCGCATTCCTGCAAATCCCTGGACCATACACATCCAGGTGCCCCCCATGCAGGCAGTGTGTATGCCGTGCTGGGTATTGTTGTGGTGGTTATCCAGATCCATTCGCGCAACTTGCTGAAAATAGTTCAGCGCTTTTTCTGGATACCCAACTTCACTGGCAATAATGCTGTGAATACAAGCGGACAAAGTGGAGTCGTGTGTGGTGAGCGGTTCATAGAAGTCGAAATCCCGACGCTTTTGCTCAATTGAAAATTCTGAACTTTCCAGTAGCAGGCCAAGAACGACATCCGCCTGCTTACAAACTTGGTGTCGATAGATCACCAGAGGGTGATAGTGAAGTAACAGCGGGAATTGATCAGCAGGCGTTTCGGCAATATTCCAGCGGGGTTTGTTTAGAAAACTATCGTCTTGAGAATGTATACCCTGCTTTTCATCGTAGGGCAGATACATGCTTTCTGCGGCCTTGGCCCAGTTATCAATTTCCTGTATGTCGAGTTGAATACGCTGGGTTAACTCATCGCATGCTGCAGGATCGAATGATTTTAACCACTGTAATACTTCAACAGCATATTCAAGATGGGCCTTGGCCATCAGGTTTGTGTAGAAATTATTGTCAACCAGGGCAGTGTACTCGTCTGGTCCGGTAACCTCATTAATGCAGAACTGGTTGTCGCGAAGTGCGTTGAAGTGGCCAATCTCCAACCACATACGCGCGCCCTCTATCACGACTTCTGCGCCCTTGTTGCGCAGAAAATCGACATCACCGGTAACCCGGCAGTAATGTCGCACGGCGTAGGCAATATCCGCATTGATATGGTATTGCGCAGTGCCTGCCGGGTAATAGGCTGAGCACTCCTCACCGCCGATGGTGCGCCAGGGAAACAGTGCTCCCTTTTGAATCGACATTTCCCTCGCCCTTTTTCGTGCGGCATCGAGGATTGAGTAGCGGTATTCCAGTAGACCGCGCGCTAATTCGGGTTGGGTGTAGAGGAAAAACGGTAGTACATAGATTTCTGTATCCCAGAAATAGTGACCGTCATAGCCGTCACCGGAAAGTCCTTTGGCTGCAATATTGGTATTGCCATCCCGACCTAGGGATTGGAACAAGTGGTACTGGTTGAAACGTATTCCCTGCTGCAGGGCATCATTTCCACTGACCTGAATATCGGACTCAAGCCAGAAGTTGTCCATTTGGGCACGCTGGGTTTCGATATGGTCCGCAAAACTTTTAGCCGCACAGCGCTCCAGGTAATCATGCAATTCGCCAGCTGATATCGGCTCAGCATTTTGCTGTGCAAAGTAAGCGACGTACTTGGTTAGGCGAATAGGGGTGTTGCGGCGGGCAGCAAAGCGATAGTCAACCGAGACGCAGTCTTCACTGCGGAGGTTATTGGACGTGTAATCGCTGTCACTCTCACAAAGGTGCAGGGCTGCGCATCGTATAGAGAAGCCACTGCTCTTAACGGATAGAGGCAGGGCCAAATAACCATCTTCAGCTGTATTTTCCAGCCATTCGATATCTCCCCGATCAATAGGGGAGGCTAGGCGTGGGTCCTCACTGCGTTCTGCTTGGGCAAGGTCACCATCAAGGCAGGATTGCAGGTGTACCTCTCCGTCAAAATCGATGGGAGTGAGTTCCAGTTGCAGAGCTAATAGGTTTTTCTCACTGAGGGAAACCAGGCGCTGCACTTTGAGTTCAATGGTTTTTCCTTTTGGGGAGCGCCAAGTGAGTTTTCTCTCGCTGATCCCTGCGGCCATGTCCAGGCGACGCTCGTAGTTGAGCAGCTCGCCTTGGGCGAGATTAAAGCGTTCTCCATCCAAGCTGATATAAATGGTCTTACCGTCGGGAACCGTCAACATCCTCTGGTTGTTGCGCGCGTAGCCATAAGCAGACTCACCATAGGTGATAGGTTCGCTGGCGTAGACTCCATTCAGGTAACAACCATCTGTAAAGGGTTCTGGATCGAAACCCTCCTCAAAGGTACCGCGCAAGCCGATATAGCCATTACCGAGGGAGAATAGGGTGGCGTTGAGGCTGTAATCTTCAGGCTGGAAGGTGTCCTCCACCAAGTCCCAGGGGTGGATCTTGTGTTTGATTTGTTGTTTTTGCTTCATACCACTTTCACTGGATTGGAGATTGGGTTCTAGGGCCGGGTCGGCTGGGCCTCCGACTACTGTCATTCAGTCTATCCGTAGTTGATGTCTTTTTGCAATCGATTGCAAAATTGAGATTAAGCCTGGCTGTTACTAGAAGATAGACCTGATTTTCATCTCCGAAAAGTCTGTAAGCTATTGAAAAATATATGTTATTTTCTTTTCCTGGGTCAATTGCCAGTTGTTTTGTGACTGATCGGCATAAGGCATTCCCAAATTTTCATTGGTTTTTATGCAAACGATTGCAAATTTTTGTCTGACTGATACATACTGGGTTCCTTCAGGCATTGGGGCGAAGTCGCCTTTCTCCACAAAGTCTGGGTAAAAAATGTACAATAACAGGTTGGTACGGCTGACTGCCTAAACCACAGAGCCAGATAGAATCCACTATGAAGAATCAGCGCATACTCTTATCTCTATTCGCTATCTACTTTGTCTTTGCCATTTTGTTGAACAGCGTAGGCACGGTGATCCTGCAGGTAATCAATACCTATGGGGTAAGTAAATCTGCTGCGAGTGTGCTGGAGGGGTTCAAGGATATCCCCATCGGTATAGTGTCTTTCCTGATTGCTTCCCAGCTTCCCCGACTGGGGTTTAAGCGGGCGATGCTGACGGGATTGGCAATCGTCACCCTGGCTTGTACAGCTATGCCCCTGTTACCCGGGTTTTGGACGGCGAAGTTACTGTTCTTGTCCGTGGGTGTTGCGTTCGCATTGGTAAAGGTTGCCGCATACTCCACCGTGGGATTGTTAGCGCAGGGCCGCAGCGCACATGCGAGCCTTCTAAACACCCTGGAGGGGGTGTTTATGGTGGGAGTTCTCAGTGGCTATTGGCTGTTTAGCGCTTTTATTGATTCATCGAACCAAGGGTCTACTGCCTGGCTCAATGTGTATTGGGTGCTGGCGGTGGTCTGTGTGATTGCATTTGTATTGCTCTGGTGCACAGAGCTGGATGAATCCGGGGCGCGAATCGAAGAGGCTAGCCCGAAACAGGACTTTATCGCGATGATAAAGTTGATGGCCAAACCCCTGGTATACATCTACGTGATCTCCGTATTTTTCTATGTATTGATTGAGCAGGGGATAGGAAGTTGGTTGCCGACCTTTAATAATGAAATTCTTAAGCTGCCCGCTGCGATGAGTGTTCAGGCTGCAAGTATCTTTGCCGCAGGGCTGGCGTTGGGGCGACTTGGTGCCGGTGTGATGATGCGTAAAGTACACTGGTACCCGATGCTGAATGTGTGCTTAGTTGCGATGGGAGTACTGGTGGTCGTTAGCTTGCCCCTGGCGAGTAATATTGTGGCGAATCCCGATGTAAACTGGCTTAGTGCCCCAGTTGCGGCTTTTGTTTTACCGCTGATTGGCTTGTTTATGGCACCAGTGTATCCAGCTATCAACTCTGTGATGCTCAGTTCATTGCCCACCCACCAGCACTCTGCAATGACAGGTTTACTGGTGATTTTTTCTGCGCTGGGCGGTACAACGGGCTCCCTGATTACCGGGTCGGTTTTCGAGGCTTTTGATGGCCAGGTGGCTTTCTACTTATCCCTGGTACCCATCACAGTGATTCTGATTACTCTGTTCTTTTTCCGTCGCGCCGTAGAGCGGGGGGATGAGACGCTTGAGGCCTCAGCCCCCCTGGCTGGGTAGCGGGGTGGTTTTACAAACTTGGGCGACGGGCCTAAGATGGCATTTTTCCCGCGAACAAGGTGAAGTACGCCATGCCCAAGGGGTCCTCCTCTCCCGTTTCCATGTCCGATATTGCTCGGTTGGCGGGAGTTTCTGAATCTACTGTTTCGCGAGCGCTGAACGATAATCCATTGATTAACGAAAAGACTCGCGAGCGTATTCAAAAAATCGCGAGCTCCATGAATTACAAAATCAATGAGAGCGCGCGAAACTTACGCCTGCAACGCAGCCATACAATTTCGGTTGTGATTAATACGGGGCGCAGTGGCGGCCAGACATTTTCTGATCCATTTATGATCGATATGATTGGTTCAATTGCTGATCGCCTTGCGGTGCATAAATACGATTTACTGTTTTCCAGCAGTATCGCCAGCCGCTCGGATTGGCATTCTTATCTGATGAGCTCCAGGCGGGCTGATGGCGTTATTGTGATTGGCCAGGGGGTGGACGATACCCCACTTCGTGATCTGCAGCAGCAGGGGGACCCTCTTGTTGTCTGGGGAGGGACCTCAAGGCAGGGGGCCGAATATTGCATCGTCAGTAGTGACAATCAAATGGGTGGGCGTCAGGCCACAGAGCACTTAATGAATTTGGGGCGGCGGCGAATTCTCTTTCTCGGCGACACAGCTCACCCGGAGGTCAATGGGCGCTTTGAAGGTTACTGTGCCGCGCTCAATGAAGCTGATCTGTCTGGCACGACCAGGCAGTTGACCGCCGGTTTCTCTAGTGAAAGTGGTTATCAATCCATTATCGACCTGGTTGCGCAGGAAGGGCTTAGTTTTGATGGCATTTTCGCCGCCAGTGACAGTATCGCTATGGGGGCGATAAAAGCGCTACAGGCCCGTGGCTATAAGGTGCCAGAAGATGTCGGCATAGTGGGTTTTGACGATATCCCAATCGCGCCGTTTTTTACCCCTCCTCTGACAACCGTTCGCCAGAACATCCACCGAGGTGGTGAATTGATGGTGGAGAAAATGATGGAACTTCTCTCTGGAAAATCGGCGATGCCAGATGTACTACCTACCGAGCTGGTAGTGCGGGGTTCTTGTGGTGCCAATCCGGATTACCAGCCTGTAGAGGAGTTCTTTCAAGACACTTCAGGTGAGCGTTAGTCGCAGGCTCTCACCATTTTGTTTGCCAGCAGGGGCGTAGTTAGTGTCCCTGCCGTTTCCCGAGTTTGAGCCACACTTGTAAAACCGAACTCTGTGGCTGGACTCGAAACATGGCAGATGAGAAAACTAAACTGACCAGAATCCAGGTACTGGGACTGTTTGCCCTAAGCTTGGCAATTTTTCTGATCGGAAATGATCTCACTGCGTTTTCCGTAGCAATTCCAGCCATCGAAAAAGACTTCAACTCCAATATCACCACCACCCAATGGATTATCAACGGCTATACATTGGCTTTTGGGATACTGCTGATCTCGGGCGGGCGTTTGGCGGATATGTTTGGCCGGCGCAAAATCTTTTTCATCGGCATGGCCTCCTTTGCATTTTTCTCCCTCCTCGGTGGCATAGCTACCAATATTCCAATGCTACTGGCGGCGCGGGGATTGATGGGGATCGGCAGTGCCCTTATGTGGCCGGCAATCCTGGGGCTGATCTACGGGATGTTACCGGAGGACCGCTCGGGCTTTGCCGGGGGCTTGGTGATGGGCATGTGTGCCGCTGCGAATGCAATTGGTCCGGTATTGGGGGGCATTCTTACAGACTTATTGAGCTGGCGCTGGATTTTCTTTATCAACTTGCCGGTGGCTGCATTGGCATTTTGGGTCTGCTGGAAGGTTATCCCGGATGACACACCGGAAAATGTCACCGAGCGCATTGATTACGGTGGTGTAATCACCCTGACCACATCGCTGTTTTGCCTTCTGCTGGCGCTGGATTTAGTCGTGGATATCGGCTTTAAGAGCCCGGTGATTATTGTCTTGGCACTAGCCACCTTGCTGTTTATGGGGGCGTTTATACTGGTTGAGCGCCATGTGGGCAGAGATGCGTTAATTCCCGTAGATGTAGCAACGAATCACGGTTTCTTTGCCGCAGGTATAGCTACCTTGTTGCTGTCTGTGGTGTTCTTTGCTGCCCTTGTATACGTTCCCCAATACTTGAGTAAGGTCCATAATCACTCGGCGATGTATTCGGGAATGGGGCTACTTCCTATGATGATCTCATTTGGTTTGGTGTCTTTTATTGCCGGTGGGCTCTACGAAACGCTCGGTGCAAAAACGATTGTCTCAGCGGGCACCATTGCCATGTGTATCGGTATGTTTATGCTTTCTCATTTACATAAGGAAACAACTTTTTTGCAAATGGTACCAGGACTGGTGGTTCTTGGGGCGGGTATTGGCCTGTTTTATTCTGCTATTACTACTGCCGCAATTACGGTTGTAGCGCCGGAGCGAGCGAGCTTGGCGGGAGCAATTCTCTATATGTTCCAGATTGGTGGGGGAGCAATAGGCTTGGGTATGAATACCACAATTGTCGCAATGGCTCCCGATATCTCTACGGGGATTGATCGCGCTTTTACGGTTAATGCCTACTTGGCGATGGTGGGGCTGGTAGTGTGCCTTTTGTTTGTTTCAGGGAAGCCAGCAGATAAGGCTCCCCGGTCTGAGAAATGATTTATTGCTCGCTTAAATTTCTATTGCCTAATTCTGCAAAATTTACGTTCGTGATGATGCCATCAGTATTGTAACTGAGAATCAATACTTTTTGATAAGAGGCCGGTTGGAAAATAGCCTTATTGGTTTGGCTATACATATATACTTTGGCTTTCTCGGATTTATTGCTAATCAGTGGGTACTGATATTCGCCGGAGGGTTTGCCCAATAAATCCAGAGCTTCGAGAATACTGGTTTGGCCTTCGCTGATAAGTGGTACTTTTGACTCATCAAAATCGGTGGAATCTTCAGCGAGAGAGCTGACAAAATCCTGCCCAACCAATTTATCGTTATAAAAGTAGAAACCCTGGTTACGGGTACCGCTAATATTTTCGCTAACCGCCTTTTTGCCAGTAGTGGGGTAAGCATAAGCGAGTGTTAAAATTTGTTGGTTGTTTTTTACAAACATGCCTTTTTCATAAGGCTTACCGAGTTTCTCTTTAATGGATTGCTCAGTATCTACGCCTAACGCTACCTCTTTTTCTCCCAGGGGTTTTGTGCCAATGCCGGTACATCCGGATAGCACAAATAGGGAAAAAATAACCGTTACCAGTCCTTTCACTACAACCTCCTGCACTGTATCTTCCAGGTTCCCTGTGGCCTGAAATATTCGGCGCATCCTACAATTCGCATGTTTTAATTGCCAGTGATTTATAAAGATGATCGATGACCCGAGATTACACTGCTGTAGCATGAATTGAGTGGGTATAGAGAAGTGCACGAATTTAGGCATATCGTGCGCTTTTAGAAAATACAGCGTAGTGAATGACAGCAGAAGAAGAACTCAGTTCCTGATACTGCCCCCTCATTCCATTATTTTTTTAAATAAAATTGATAGGCATTTTTTACCAGGACATTTTCTGCTTGTGCTTCATCAAGGGTGTCGCGAATTAACAAAATATCTTCAGGTTTGAAGGGGCGCGGTGCCCTGGTAGAGGGAAGATCGGAGCCAAACATCAGGCAATGTGGGTTGGCCTGATAGAGGTCGACAATTGCCGCTGCGGGGTCGAAATCCAGGCGGCCAAAGCCGCTCGCTTTTACCTTTACCCCTTTTTCTGCCAGTTTGAGCAAGATGGGAAAACCCTGCTTAGTGATTCCCATGTGATCGATAGAGGCGGCTGGTAACGCGATCAATTTATTATAGAGAGGGGTCAATGCAGAGGCTTCAACGTATAGTTCGACATGCCAGCCTGCCAAGTCAAAAACTCGCCGGGCAAGAGTATCGATAAAATCGATCTGCTCCGAGCCGCCCCGTACCAAATTAAAGCGCAGGGCTCTGACTCCATGCTTGTGGAGTGACAAAATGGTGGTGTCGGGAGTATTGGCGGATAGCTGTGTAACCCCAACATAGCTTTTGCCCAGCTTTTCCAGGGCATCAATAAGGTAGGTTTGATCCAGCTTCTGGAATGAGCCGGAAACTACAGCGCCTCCCACTAGCTGGTAGTTTTGTAACTTGAGTTGATAGTCGTCCACGGTAAATGTTGGAGGCAAATAGCCGTGATTTGGGAATAGGGGGAACTTGGGATTTATGATGTGGAAGTGACTATCAAAAAGTCTCTGTTTTTGCTGTTCCATAGTCAGGTGCACCGTGCTCGCTTAGATTTCCTGGATGACTCTCACTCGATCTGCAAGAGCGCGCTGTGAGACGGGAATATCCGGGGCGAATAGCTCCCAGGAGTGAATTACGCCAGGTCGAACGTGGAGCTCCGTGCTAACACCGGCATCGGTGAGTAATTGGGCGTATTGCATATCCTCATCGCGAAAAATATCTAGTTCGCCAACATCGATAAATGCTGGCGGTAGACCCTTGGCATCTTGCAGGCGGGCAGGGGCAGCATGAGGACTGACCGCAGGGCTGCCCACTTGATTACCCAGGTAAGCGGTCCAGCCGGTGAGATTATCTTCATAGGTCCAGATAATAAATGGCAATAACTCGGGATCGGGAGTAACCGTCCTGTCGTCCAGCATTGGGTATAACAATATCTGCCTTGCCAGGGACGGGCCTTTTTTGTCGCGAGCGACAATTGTCAGGGCTGCAGCCAGACCCCCTCCGGCACTATCTCCCATGATGCCAATTCGCGTGGGGTCAATGGAGAGCTCCTGTGAGTGCTGTACCAGCCAAATGAATGCCCGATAGCAATCATCAATCGGTATAGGGTAGGGGAACTCCGGAGCCTTTCGGTAATTTACTGATAAAAATGGCACGCCGCTGGCAGCTACATATTTGGCGATGACCAAGTCGTACCGTGAGATATCGTGGCAGATGAGCCCACCGCCATGAATGTAGAGAATAGCGGAGCCTGGCTTGCTATTCTCCTTTTGGTACCAGCGTAACTGGATCTCCTCTTGGTCTGAACTCTTTAGGGTAAAGTCCCGAAAAGAAACATCTGATGGAAAACTGCGACCCTGAAATAGTGCTTGAGTGACCACGGCTCCATTCTTACGGCGAGTATCCACATCCCCAATAGGCGCTTCTGCCAAGGTATCCAGCAAGTCGCCAAACTTGCCAAGGGCACGTGAAAATTCCGGGTCCAGGGAAAAGCTCATTGACGAGATCCTTATCGGAGTTCCTATCAGCTAGTGGTCCATAGCTAGATATGGACCTTTGCTAAATGTGGACCTTCGGCAGCGAAATGCCAGTACTTTTAGCTGGGTTCTGCGACACCGCTTTCAGCCACCAAGGTCTGAATAGATGTTGTCGAAGCTGACTGCACCTCTGATTTGTTCTCGCTGTACCGCTCGGTCAGATAGTTACCCTGGCCACGCAACAAAATGGTGGTTTTTACCAGCTCTTCCAGAACGTCAATCACCCGGTCCCGGAATGGGGAATCCTTGAGGTGCCCTTGTTCATCGAATTCCTGCCAGGCCTTGGCAATAGAGGATTGGTTGGGAATCGTAAACATGCGCATCCAGCGGCCGAGAACCCTCAAATTGTTGACAGTATTGAATGACTGCGAGCCACCGGAAATCTGCATGACCGCTAGGGTTTTTCCCTGGGTTGCCCGGCTTGCAGATTGGTCCAGTGGTAGCCAGTCGATCTGATTCTTGAAAACGGCCGAGACATTTCCATGTATTTCCGGGCTAATCCACACTTGACCCTGGCTCCAGGCAGACCACTCGCGCAATTGCTGCACCTTGGGGTGATCCTGGCTGGTGCCGTCGTAAAGAGGGAGGTCGACAGGGTCAAACAAGCGAACCTCGGCACCAAAATGCTGCAATATTTCAACAACCTGGTTGGCCAATAGACGCGAAAAGGAGTTGGGTCTCAGGGATCCGTACAACACCAGAATCCTGGTAGGGTCGCCATTGGGAGGGGAGTCCACCAGGCGATTAAGAATATTGATGGGGGTGTGGTTTGGTAGCATCATGAGTTACCTCCAAATTTCTATATTTCCATAATAATCGAAATATGAGGCAAAGCAAAGGTGCATCAGTCTCAGTCGGGCCTTTCTGAATCTGCTTGGAACCGGCTAGTCGAATAACGGGTTCACAGGGAGTCAAAATACTGAGCCAGCATCGAGACTTAGGCTTCCTTTAGTTTCTCCAACACTGGAGGAGATAGGGCAAACGGAAAGAGAGTCCAGTAGAGGTTACTCCCAATTATTAGAGGGAGTGGGTACGTTTAAATGCCTCCCAGATGGACTACTTCAATATTGAATCCCTCTGATTGGCAAGGTTCTTCAAAGTACTTATTAACTTGTTTGAAGGTCTCAGGGGTATCAAAGGCGGCTCGTTCCGGATGTGATTTTTGCCTTTGGGCAATTTGCTGTAAACATAATTTATCATCGGCTTTAAGATAGATTAATTGATGGGGAAAGAGGTTATCCAGAAATATCTCTTTGAACCAAGATCTTTGTTTTCTTGTATTGCCGGGAAAATCCAGTACTACCGAGATGCCACTCCTTAAGATATCCTGAGTATGTGACTTGATCATTGGTTTTAATCTTGCAGAATACTCTATGTAAGTGGAGAGTGAGGAGATCTCATGGGGATATAAATTAGACAGCCACTCATCTTCGGAAATAAGAATAGCTCCTGTAGTTTGTGCTATCTCCGCAGCTTTTGTACTTTTTCCTACGCCCATCTTTCCACAAAATAAAAAGAGCATTCCGTTTTCTTTCACAGTTCTTCCCGTTAATCCGATTAGAGAAAATTTCGACTATGGGAAAATAATGCCTGAAACTTTATGCTTGGTAAATAGTGGCAAAGGGAGCTCATGAAGTGGCGATTTAGCTAAGCATCAGGGAAATACCAGACTTGCGGTGGCCGAATATGCTTGAGGGCATCTAGATGGCTAGTATTTAAGACGTGGGAATCTTTACTGCCTTAGGTACTTATATTCAGCCCAAAGGTGAGCCTGATATAGGTATTTCGTCTCTATGCAACAAGATACCGATTAACTGCGGCATTTGACAAAAACCATTGAGTTTAACCAGCTTTGATCGGCATCAAAATCTTTTATCAGGGGGGCTTCAGTAACGCCTGTAAATTTTCTTAACCCATGAGAAATCATATAGCTTGGTATATAGGATGGCGGCTTTGCGGCTGTCAAATAGTTACAAACTTCCAGCTTCCTTGCGCCGCCCTGATCAAGAGAGTTAATGCTGGCGAATAGTTTTTTTCGATCTCCCTCTGGCATCGAATTAAATTTTTTATTGAAAATCACTCTTAATACATTGTGCCCGGTTTTGTCGCTAACCCTCTGTGTGTCGAAATAAGCAAAGGCACTGGCAACCATTAACAACTCAGCTGCCTCATCAAATTTGGATTGTTCGGTACATGTTTTGGCGGCAGCAGTAATATCTGTCGGTGTATGGGTAGATAGTACTGATGTGGCACTGATACATCCGAGAGGCGAAGTGGCTTGACTATCCTTACTGACATAGTTGTTGGCTTGCGCGCCTAAAACAAATGCGGCGAGCAGAAGAGCAAGAATTGGAGGCAGGATTTTGCTCATGATTCGAATTTCCTTTCCTTAGTGCCTCCTTAATCATAGACGCCGAAGTGCCAGTATTATCTCAACCACCTGAGAAATTTATTCACCAGTTGGAGTGGGTTTTAGTGAGATTTGTTTAAAAATCTGAATTGGAGATGTCTAGGGCTAATCTCCTGCCAATGGGGGAAGAAGTGTGCTTTCATGCCGTTGAAGTACAGGAGACTTCAGTTAAAGCGTGCCGCTTGCAATTCTCTGGTGCTAAGCGGCACCTAGTAGCCATCAGCTCTTACAGAGTCGGATTTGTCGCAATTGCTATTAAGTTAGTTGAGAAATTACTCTGTGTTAGGTTGTGATTCTTGAGAAGCTTGGAATAGTGATTTTATCAGATTCTTGGTGATTTCTTTTTGGTGTTCAGCTCTCAGGTTCTTCATGTACGCAGACTCGTCGGGAACAACTATTTCAGGCAGTATTTCTTTCACTGCTGAGTCGCCATTCCATTCTACGGTCGCTCTGCTGTCGAAGCTGGTTCTGAACTTTATATATTTATCCTTATCGACAAATACATAGCTATTTGAGAAGTATTCAGCATCGTTTCTGTTGGTAAGTGTGAAAGATGACTTTTTTCCAGAATATAGCTTTTCACCGATTTTAAAACTGAAGTTTTCAATAGTCTCTGGTGATCTTGACTTGTAATGCCCTTGCTCTATAGCAAAGTCAACTTCATCTATAATATCGCCCATTTCAATGGAGATGATTTCATCTGTATTTTCCCATGTGATGCTATCGATAGGGTATACATAGACATTGATAATATCGGTAGGATACTGCTTATTATCGTACTTTAGGGCAATTCCCAGCATGGGTTCATCGAAGGTGCTGCTTTCGGTGAGTACAAAGTTATCTGTTTCTTCTGGGGTGATCAGGTCTTGCTGATAATTGCTTGCATTTTGCGGTCGCATAGATCCACATGAGGCGATAAGAATACTACTCAGTATGATGATAAGTGCCTTGCTTTTCATTCTCTCTCCTTGATAAGGCTGCTTTCCTGGGATGGAAATTATAAGTTTCTATTTGTTCTATGAATGTAATATTTCAATAAGCCTACCACTCCTTGGGTGCTCAATTCATTGTTTGGTAAGTATAAATATCTAAGTTGTACTCTTCTTATATCCTGAATCCGGCTTAGCTTTAAATCAACTCTACGCCTTAAGGAGAAGATGTCTTGTCGTCTATTTTTTTATCGATGTTAGCTGAAGAGTGTGATGCCGACTCTTTTAAGGTTTGTCCCAATTATATTTTGAAACTATCAATAATCTAAAAAGATGAATTAGATGCCCAAACTCTGCTCCTAAACCAGAAGATTTAACGTGCGTGATATCACTTCCAAGGTTGTGATTGAACCCTAAATACTGGAGGGACATTTGGTCTGTCATTTATGTTGGCCCTGTTACAAATGGCAGAAGTTTACATAACTACCTTAAGCTCGTAACTGATTGGTCATGCTCTGTAGCTACTATTTTGCGCCCCCCGCTAGCGGATAGTTTTATGAATGTTTAATTCGGAGATGGATGTTTGTCAGTACTGAAAAGTGCGCAAATTATGAAAATGTAAAGTAGGGTAAATGACTAAAATTGACCAGTCAGTACTGTTGTAATTTAGCGGTTCACGACAGGTGTGTACGCTTGTTCCAATTGGTCAATTCAACTGAGGGGAAATACTTACTGGGATTTTTATTTTAGCGGTAACTATCAGGATACTTATCAGGAAAAGAATAATGCATAAAACAATTGGTTTGGTATCAAGTTTGCTTTTGAGTTTTTCGATGTCTGTTGTCGGCGAAATTGATGCTAGCGATGATAAAGTGAAGCGCCTGGATTTACAGGGGCAGATTGATACAAAGGCTCCCTTATCAAAGACCTTGTGGGCGGGAGCGCATAATGCCTATGCATCCTATCAGTGGGATCAGGGTGTATATACCGATGTAAACCAGTGGTACGCGCCGGAGAAATTATTCAGTCGGGGAATACGTCTGGTCGAATATGATACTTACCCTGCTTCCAGTTTCAGCTCAACACCGCACCTGTGTCATATGGGCCTGGAAGAGGCCACTATGTGTATTTATATGTTTGGTACAGCTGCAACGCTGGGGGATGGGCTGGATGAGATTAAGGATTTTCTTGAAGATAATAACGATGAAGTCATATTCCTAAAGTTTGAGGCTTACGATTCTGATTACCACCAGAACTTCCGCAATAAGATTGGTGAGAAAATTGAAAGCAGGTTGGGGGATCTGGTATTTAAGCCTACCGACTGGGGCTATACAGAAGATGATTGCGCCTCCCTACCGGCGCAAACACTGACTAAACAGGATGTGTTGGATGCGGGACGCAACGTTATCCTATTTATTCAGGTGCCCAGAGAGTATCCGCACACTGGTGATAACAATCTGTGTGATTACCATGACGAGTCAAACACATCGAAATTCAGACGCAATGTCTGGATCGGTGTGGATGAGATGGATGCATCTGGAAACCTCACTTCCAATGAGCCACTTGCACAAAATTCCAGCCAGTTAACAGCAGATATCGACGGTAATGCCAGCGCAACCAGCCACTACAACAATGGGAATTTAAGTGTCGCCTTGGATGCAACAACCGAATATAGCAAGGATGACATCAAGTATTCCGGCAGTGAGATCCTGGAGAAAGCAGTATCTGGGTATAACATGCTTGAGTTGGCGCTGGTGGAGGCCAATGCGACCACTATAGGTGCTTCTAAAGCTCCCCAGATTGAAGATTTTACGTGGTCTTGGCGGAATGACTCTCCCAGTGGCAGCAATAGTTGCGCCTGGTTAAGTAATGACGGAGAAATTCGCGACTATAGCTGTAGTACGGAGCGAGTGTTTGCCTGTGTGGACGACGAGCGAAACTGGCACATTAGCAGTACATCGGGAACCTGGAGTGAAGGTTACTCCGTCTGTGAAGCCGATGGCTATCGCTATGGAATGCCTTATAACGCTTTGGAAAATGCCGCTCTCTATGCCAAGAGGAATTCGGAAGGTGTAACTACCTCGGTGTGGGTGAATTACTACGAACCATTTGATGGGTTCTGGATCGCCAACCAAGACAGCTACTCGGATTTTGGTTATATCAAAAAAGATGTTGTGGGTGGTACCGGAGGTGATGCGTTTGATTCAATCGACCTGGTAAAACGTAAGCTACTCGGCAGCGGTACTATGAATCTGAAATCTGTCCAGATTCGTTCCGGTGGTCGAATTGACGGTTTTAAAGCTTGCTATGAATTTAAGCAATCCCTAAGCCATGCCACAGCCAGTGATCATGAATACTGTATTGAATACGGTGATGGAGACGGTGGCTCGATGGGGAGTGTGCTGAGTTTTAACTCCGCCAGCAGCGAGTATCTGGATGACGTTAAAATTTGTGTCGACGATGAAAAGCATGAAACAGGTAGTGTTTACTACCTTAAATTGACTTCGAGCAATGGCTCATCTATTTCCGGGGGGACTCAGCAGGGGACTTGTACAACTTATTCTTCCACTTCATCCCAGCAAATTTTTGCTTTCCACGGGCGCCACGGTGATGAAATCAATGCTTTGGGCGTGCACAAGTTGTCCAACAGCTTGGTAAATCCAGGGTACTACGCAACCGAGTGGCTGGACCTGGATGATCCCTCCTCAGGTGGCATTGATTATGAGAGCTTTAACGAACACAAGTCAGCGGGAAATATAAGCAATAGCTGTGCTGTCAGTGATGTTGCTGGTATTGAGGCAAGGGTTGTTGATACGAAGTTGGATTATTCCTTAACCGGCGAAAGCATGCATATAGGCGATATCGGCACTAATTACCGCTTCTTTTGTGCAACAGAGGATTGTAGTGACTACGAAGTAAAGTATTTCTTCACTAACGCAGCCTGCCTACCTTAACGACTCACAATATCCCGGCGGTGAATATGCTGCCGGGATTCCTCTTACTACTCGCTCACTAAAGGAAGCTCTCTCGGCTGAATACGGGGATATCGCCTATAGTCGAACTCAAGCAATGTGCGGTATCAATCGGCAGAGCGAAGCCCATGAAATATGACGAGATACATGAGGATCATGCTGATCCCCTGATCAACCAATTACATCGAGCAATAAAATATGCCGTTAAATTTCTCGCCATTCTTATGGTGTTGGTCATATTCTGGACCATTGCGGATGTCGTCTATGTACTTTATGAAAGGCTAATGGAGACGCCATTCCTACTGCTGGATATGGAAGATATCCTCGAGACTTTTGGGGCCTTTCTCGCCGTTCTTATTGCCATTGAAATTTTCACTAATATCCGACTCTACCTGGGTACAAATGTGATACCGGTGCAATTGGTATTGGCTACAGCCTTAATGGCTGTAGCTCGGAAGGTTATTGTGCTCGACTTAAAATTTGTTAATGCGGAGCAAATAGTCGGTATTGCCCTGGTGACTATCGCCCTGGGAGTTTCCTACTGGCTGGTGAGGGAAAAAAGTAATAAACCTGGTTAGTACTTGTGATTTTTTGTCCTTGATAATGCTCACTTTATGATTTTATTTTTTGTATTTATACAGTTGACCAAAATAGAATCATATCGTTAACTGCATTAATAGCTACTTACAATAGTTAGCCCGAACTAAGAGAGCCGGGCATTTGGCTGAGTGCCAAATCCACGATAAACCTTATTAATGAATAGGTCTTTCTGCTTCAATCGCACGAGGTGGTTGCAGGTTGTTACTACGAAAGGTAGCTGCACTAATCCTTGCTTCTGGCCAATGGGAACTAGTGCCATTAGTGGGTTTCGTTTATAGCTTTTGGTACTTTTTCCTTTTCTATTTCTGGCGATGGCCTTTGCCAGGTATTCACCTTGCTGAGAGGCGAGGTAGCCCAGTTTGGCCTCACCAATATCTGCAATGTCTCCGAGTGCATACAAGCTCGGTTCGTCAATAACTTGAAGTCTGTTATCGACTTTCACAAATCCCCGCTCATTAAGGATATGCGCTAAGTGCGGTTTAAGGTAATCATTGTTGGGTAGCACACCAGTCGCTTCAAAAACCAGGTCTGCATCGCTGGCTTGGCCGCTGTTGAGATCGATATAGCAGCCATTCTGATATTGGTAGCGGCTGTTAAACTGAATTTCTACACCTAAATTCTCTAATTGTTTCTGGGCTTTGATCTGTGCTTTAGGCTTGAAGTTGTCCAATAAGACCTCTTTATTGTGTGCCAGAATTACTTGAGTTCTCGGCATAGCGTGTGCGATCTCTCCCGCCAATTCGACTCCAACGACCCCTCCACCTATCACCATGACTTTCCTTGCTTGTTTCAGTCGCTGATGCTCGTTCAACAGTTCTTGGTTTCTGGATTGAATATCCATTGCGCAAAGGGATTTGGCCATTGGCATACTCGGATATCGGGTGCCGGAGGCGAGTATGGCACTGTTGAAATGTAACTCTGTTCCATCTGCCAAACGCGCTGATTTCGCAGACATTTCCATTACATCTCCCTGAATGAAGCGGCCATAGAAAAAGTCCCTGTAGTACTTGCGCGCTTGATTCCCGGTACTGGATGGATCGGTTACATTGCGCAAGGTGGCAAAAGTGACTTCAAAATAATCTTTTTTGTCTACCAGAATGGTATGGAGCCCATGTCTTTCCAGTGCATGCGCGACAGACACACCGGCGAAACCACCGCCTACTATCAATACTTCCGCTTTAATTACCATATTTTTCAACCATTAGAGGGTGTACAGGTCATTTGAATCCATTTTATGGTGTAGCGAATATGCTGTGAATGTGTGATTATGAGACTCTGATGTGCATATTTGCACATGCTGAGCATTGGGGGCTTGAGGCAAATAATGGATAAATGGACTGAGTTAAGGACCGCTTATAAGCTGGCCAAGCTGGGCACTCTGAGTGCAACGGCCCAGGAGATTGGTATTCATAGGTCCACCGTGATGCGCCATATTAATGTACTGGAGGAGAGCCTTGGGGTTGTACTATTTCAGCGCAATGACAAAGGATATATTCCAACGGAGGCGGGGCTGGAGGTTATGCGACTGGGAGCGGTGACGGACAGCCATTTTTCTCAGTTGTCCTCGCGGTTACAAAGCAAAGAGCAGAATTTGCAAGGCAACCTCACCATCACCTCTGTCGGCGAAATGGTAGACCTGTTGATGCCGCTCATTAGACAGTACCAGACCCAGCACCCAGGTATGCTTGTCAATTTAATCGGGGATCTGCGCAATTTTAACCTGGAGTACGGTGAAGCTGATATTGCGATTCGTGTCGGTGAGAAACCAACGACACCTGATAATATCGTGTTGCCGTTTTTTACTACAGAATTCGTTTTCTATGCACACAAATCCTATATTGAAGACTATGGGCTTCCCGATAAAAGTAATCTTCAAGGGCACAGGTTTCTGGTTTTAGGTGATCGCCCGTTACACTTTGACTGGAATGAATGGATTTATAATCATATTCCCGATCAAAATATTGTGCTGACTGCTTCCAGTCAGCAAATTCTTAACCAGGCAATGCTTTCTGGCTGCGGTATTGGCGCCATGCCGAGAATCCTGGCTAAAAAATTTGAAGACATTATTGAGATTCCTACGCCTGAAAGCTGGCAAATCTCAACTTGGATACTTGTTCATCGCGATATGTTTAACATGCCAAAAATCCGTGAGTTTCTTAGCATCTTAAAGCTCTGGCGAAAATGAACAATACCAAGTGCCAGCCCAGAGAAAATCATAATAGCGGCCATTAATTTTTCTGAACCAATCGATTCGCCAGTTAATAACCAACTGAAAAAGAGTCCAAAAACGGGGCAGAGTAAACCTAAAGGCGCAACAGTAGACAGCGGGTACTTAACGATTAACCGGTTCCAGAACCAGTATCCCAGCAGAGTGGTTGGGTAGGCCTGAAACAATATGGAGAAAATCAACTTTCCACTAAGGTTGTTATGAATTTCATAAAATATATCCGCACCATTTTGAATATAGGTAGCAGCGAACAATGGTAACGGTGCAAAAAATAGCCCCCAGACAATAAAGCTAAATACTTCCTGTGTGCCGCTGGCTTTTACAATGAGCCCACTGATGCTCCAGCTGGTAGCCGCTATTAAGATAAGTGCAATACTGATAAGGGGCACAGTGCCATCTTCAACCATCAAACTTAGCAACAGCCCTCCCAAGGCAAGTAGAGCCCCAAGAGCTTTCTGCGGGATAATCTTTTCTTTCAGGAATGCCCAGCCGAATAGTAAGCTAATCGCAACATTTACTTGTAAAAGAAGTGAGGCCATTCCCGCAGAGAGTCCACTAGAGATTGCCCAGGTGGCCATCCCCCAAACCCCACAGCCAAAAGTCAGGCTGTAGGCCAGAACGTACTTCCAGCTGACTGTCGGTCTGGAAATGAAAAGCACTGCCGGAAAGGCGGCCAAAGAAAAGCGTAAAGCCACCAGAAGGAGTGGGTCCAGATCTTCCGTTCCCATCTGAATAACAATGAAGTTGAATCCCCACATTGCCATTAGTAGCACACCAAGTAATAAATCCGAGTACCGCATCAGCCCCTCCAATTTGTCTCGGGGCTAACTATCCAAGAAATGAAAAAAGGTATACAGATGCAATTTTTGTATAAAATAGGTATACAGTTTGGGCGGAGACGGAATCGGAGAGGGGATAGGTGCGGTATAAAGAGCTTGCCGAACGCTGTATTGAGGATATTCAGTCAGGGAGAATACCAAGCGGTCATAAACTACCGTCCCTCAGGCGGTTCGCTGCACAAAACGAAGTGAGCCTGACAACAGCCCAAAGCACCTACTACTTGCTGGAGGAACTCGGCTGGGCGAAGGTTCGACCGCAATCTGGATTCTTTGCCTCAGTTCCTCCCAGCAGTAACCCGCCTCCCATAATGCCTGCATTTACCTGCCGAACAACAGATCCAGTAAGTCACGAATACTATTTCCGTGGGTTGGGAACAGGGCCATTGGGTGTTGCGTCTTTATCTCCAGAGCTATTGCCGTTAGATTCCCTGGAGCGCAGTATGCGGCGGGCAACCCGAGAGGCTGGCGCCAGTATGCATGGCTATCCGGTTTCCTCAGGGGAGCCGCTTTTGCGCAGTGCGCTTAGTGCACACTTTGCCAGCTATGATTTGCATTTCTCTGCCAATGAATTAGTAGTGACGAATGGTTGTATGGATGCCGTCCGCACAGCGATTGCCATTACGACTAAGCCCGGTGATGCGGTTGCGATCAGTTCTCCTTGTTACAACGGTCTTCTTAATCTGTTGGCGTTGATGGGACGAAAAGTCGTTGAGATACCGACTGTTGAAAACGGCTTAGACCTCGCACAGCTAGAGCGCTATATGCAGCAGGGATTGGTCCAAGCGGGTCTTTTTAGTAGCAGTCATATGAATCCTACGGGCGTGTCCCTGAGTTCGGAGCAGAAAGAGAACCTGGCCGCACTGGCT
Organism: Microbulbifer maximicatervae (SeqCode); assembly: GCF_052467225.1. NCBI lineage: Bacteria > Pseudomonadati > Pseudomonadota > Gammaproteobacteria > Cellvibrionales > Microbulbiferaceae > Microbulbifer > Microbulbifer maximicatervae (SeqCode). The sequence goes on from NZ_CP174303.1 coordinate 2,563,042, forward strand.
GGTAAATATCGGGTTCCAATTGTCGAGGATGATGTGTATTTGGAACTCGGATTTCAAAGAAGTCTGCCCATGCCCGTGCGCTACTGGGACCGGAGCGGGTATGTGCTTTGGTGTGGCTCTATCTCCAAGACACTGAGCGCAGGCTATCGACTGGGGTGGTGCTTACCAGGAAGGTATCGAAAACAATATGAACGCTATCGATTTACCGAAAGTTTCGGTGTGAACTTGCCCGTCCAATTAGCGGTAGCTGATTTCATCGGTACCAACCAATACTCCCGTCATGTGCAGGGGCTCAGGCAAAAAATTTCCTTCCAGGTCGCATCCTATCGCAACTACTTAAGTTCATCCTTGCCCGATGAATCGCGTATCAGTGACCCCCATGGAGGAATGGTGATTTGGTTGCAGATCCCAGGGTTGGACAGCCGGAGTCTTTGCCGTATGGCTTCCGAAGAAAATATAGCCTTGTTGGGCGGTGCAGATTTCAGCACGCTTGATCTCTACGGTGATTGTGTGCGGGTGAATTGTGGTTGGCCGCTTGAAAGTAAAGATGGAGGGAAGACTGAGGCCGGATTTCAGCTGGAACGTTTTATCGAGTTAACTCACGGATGCCGATAATTAATATTATTCAGATATTCACAACCTTGGAAGAAGGTACCTGAACTTTCATATCGTTACACTGCTTTTGATAGTTATTTTTCCTCTGCTAGAATCCGCGTCCCTTTTAGGATGATTGTTCACGGAGGACATCTAATGAAAACTCTTGCCACTTTTACAGCAGCGATTGCTATTGCCGGTGCGGTTCCCGCTCAAGCAGAACAGACTTTTGAACTGCCTAAGTTTAGTCAGTGTTCTGTAGCAGCTTCTGCAAGCAATACTAATGATCGCGAGGTTTATCGCATCTTTTCAGATTTCTATTATGAAATAGAAGACTCTCGAGAGTATGCAGTTAAGGCTGTGCAATACTGGGCTGAAAGCTTTGCAGAAGACTGTGCTGGCGAGACAAGTCAAGTCAGCCTGGATATGGTTCAGTGTGATAATTTTATTGGCGGTGCGCCGGTTTGCAGAATAGAAAGTGATGAAGGTGACTACGTCATTGTGAAAGACTATGTTGATTCAACCAACGTAGTACTCTCTCAACATGACCAACAGAATTGGCCAGGAATACACTCTTCGAATGATCAGGAAACGCTGTGGATGGCCAGGCCTGAACTTTGCTATAGCGAGCTTCTGGAAGGCGGCGGTGACTCTCAAGCATATTACTTGGACACCTACAGCTATCGCTACTTTGGTGATTACCGCTATGTATTGGCAAGGGGCAGCCGAGACTTGGTGCAAACTCTTGAAAGCCAATACAGTCAGTGTGAATACGACACTTCGGGAATCGAAGCCTATAAAATGCAGTGTTCTGAGACTTCCCAGGGGACGAAGGTGTGCGCAACTGCACATACTGGCGCCGGCTATTTCGTATTCGTGAGTGACGATCATCACGGCATGCACGTTATTTTCAACCGCTGGGACTGATTACACTATTAGTCCACTTATACAGCGCCTCCCTGTAAGGGGAGGCTCCTGATTGCGAACCCTAATTAGCTTGCTCTATACAGTGCGCAGAGCTTATTGCCAGCAGGGTCTCGTAAGTAGGCGAGGTAGATTGGGCCTACGGCGCTATCCCGTACGCCTGGGGGCTCTTCGCAGCTGGTACCACCGTTGGCAATACCTGCAGCATGCCAGGCATCAACCTCTTCAGAACTGTTTACTGTAAAGCCAATAGTGCTGCCGTTGCCATGGCTTGCGGGCTCCCCATTGATGGGTTTGGTGATGGCAAAAATACCGTTGTCATTAAAATAGAAGCAGCGGCCACGATCATCAATAGTGCCGGGTTTGTAACCCAATATTCCGAAAGTGGAATCGTAAAATACCTTTGATTCCTCGATATCGTTGGCCCCGACCATAATATGACTAAACATTGATGTCACCTTAAATTAATTTTAGGGTAGTTGTGCGTGAAAGATTGTATACCAATACTATTAAACATCAATGAATAATCATTCACTCATTGCCTGATAGAATTGTTCGTATATCCGTTACCTCCAGGCTGTACCTCCAGGCTGTACCTCTCAGGGTGTGTGGACTGGTGCAGCTTTCTATCTATTGCGGTTTATATATGAGATGCCTCACAGATATATTAAATATTGTGCGATTCAATGATCATTAATATTTATTTTAAATTCTGTTGTTGATAATAATGTGGTGGCTAATTCGGGTGATATCGGATTTCTTATCGATATTTTTTTGCTTGACTGACTGGTGTTTGTTTTTTGTTCTGCTTGATAGATTGTATTTTCTGGTTTGGTTTATTTTTATTGTGGTATATAGGTTGATAGTGTGAATTTTAAGGGGTTAAAATTCTGGAGGTTTGATTTGATAAAAAATAATAAATGGTTTTCGCTTAAAGGTTTACTTTGGGTGTAAATTGCGCCAATTATTTCATTAAAAAATTTAATTTTATGGTCAGGTTAAGCTGTCGGCCGTATTTTTTAGGGATAAAAAATGAAGCGTCGAGATCTATTAAAGGCTGCAGGTGTAATGTCTGCATCACCGCTTATGGGAGTGGCATCAGCTAAGGCTGGAACAAGTAATGCTTTGGATGGCTCTAGTTTCCCAGAGTCAATAATGGTTGGTGATCTATCAGATTCCTCCGGAGTGCTCAGTGTAATACAGGGAATCTTACCCGATGATGTTATTGGCCATCTTCTTATGGCTGAGGGTATTCCACTGGCGTCCAACCATCTTACACCTAATGGAAAGGGAGCTTTGACCCGGCTCGACTTTACTGGGCGGAGCAATAACAGTGAAGTTCCCTATACCCGAAAAATGATACGTACCGCGTCTGCGATAATGCAGGAGCAGGATTTAACAGGCTTTGATAAATTCAATTTGTTAGGTGGGACAATATACTCAAGCCCGAATCTGGGATTTATGAACTACTGCAATACGGCCCCCAACTATATGGGAGATAACCGTTTTGCAATGAGTTATGAAGGGGGTATGCCCTATGAGTTTGATGCTACAACTCTAGAGATGGTAACCCCTATTGGAGAAGTGAATGAATGGAAGTCGAGCTTACCTCCGCTGCTTGAAAATCTAACCCCAGAAAAGTGGCTATTTCCCCAGGTTCGGACCACCGGTCACCCTTTCTTTGATCTGGAAACAGGTAACTGTATCACCATCAACTATGGTGGAAATATTGGTGATTCTGGTAGCTCAGGATTTATTCGATTAATTCGCTGGGATCGAGAGGGTGCATTTGAAAGTTGGAAAATTCGGGATCGCCAGGGTAACAACGCCTATATTGCTGCAAGCTCACACTCTCTTGGAGTAACGCGAAATCATATCATTGTCTTTGAAACTGCAGCGAGAGTTGAATCTACCCGAATTATTGGAACACGAATTGTTCTGCCTCAAGAACACCGGACCCGGTGTTGGGTTATTCGGAAGGCCGATATGGTGCCGGGTGCTGATACTATTATCGCAGATTACCTGGAGCTCGGCTTTGATACTTCGGACATTGTCTGCAACTACGATGACAATGCGGGTGAGATTACCCTGTATGGCCAATATATGGGGGCAATGGATAAATCTGAGCAGTTATTCCGCTTTGAAATCCTGCAGAAGGGAGGTTTGGTACCCAAGTGGTTGTCCGGATACCCTGCAGCACCGCTGGATGTTGGAGGTTTGGTACGTGCCCGGATTCGAGTTAACTCAAATTCAGCTATTGAGATAAAAGAAGATTACCGGGTTATTCGGGATGATGCGCTTTCCTGGGATATGAATGATCCGGCTTACCGTGGGCACTTCCAGTTCCCTGAAACCTTTGAGCACCTTTATTGGGCTGCTGTGGGTTACAGGCCTGACCATATATCTATGCGGGTTTCCTGGGCATATCGCGATTATCCTGAGCGCCACTACGGCTATTGGAATATGCCTGAAGAAAGTCGTCCCTCTGCCTTGATTCATATGGACTGCGTCAATATGAAAATTGCGGATGCCTTTCAGTTCCCAGAAGATTGCGTAATGCGTACACCGCAATTTATGGCCCGCCCGGGCTCCACGGCCCAGAACGACGGTTATGTGATTGCAGCAGTTGTACGCAAATATCCAACGACATCCGATTCCAATGGTAAAGAGTTTTGGATTTTTGATGCGGCACGTCTCAGCGGTGGGCCAATTTGTATCCTAGCTAACCGATCACTGGAATTTGCAACCACGAATCATGCACTGTGGGTGCCATCCATTGGTCGTCGCCCTTTATCGGCCTACCGGTCAAATTACGCTGATTTTCTTCGCAGTAAGGCGCCTGATCACAGCAGTAATGTTCGGGACATCATCGATGGGGAGCTACTTCCCCGTTTTGGTTGATTTATCCAGTCTAAGTTAATGCAATAAAGGGAATTTAGGTATGTGTGCAGAAATAATAACCAAATCCAAACATTTATTGAGGTGGTGTAAAAAAGCTCTTTGTGTAGCAGGCGTTTTCATGGCTGCTACAAGTGTTGCAGAACAGCTACCGCCGCCAATTGAAGTGCCTGAGGTATTAAAAAACTACCAGGATACTCAGGATTGTTTCCCTGGTGTTATCCATGATCCGACCAGTATTGATGAGGTTCAGCAGATAGTACGTGATGCAGCGGATCAAGGCCGTAAAGTGATGACAGGGAGTCGCCGATTCAATAGTCAGATTGATGCGGCCTGTGCAGGAAATGGAGAGGTGCAAATCACTCTGGAAAATATGGATCAGGTCGTTAGCCTGGACAAAGATAACCTGTTGGTTACTGTTCAGGCCGGTATGAGATTCCGGGATTTGACCGCCTATCTTCGAGAGCATGAACTAAGTGTGCCGATGGTGACAGAGCTGGCCATATTCACGATAGGCGGTATGCTGGGAAGCGGTACTCACGGTTCAACTTTTACACAAAAAAGCAGCATGATCTCTGATTATGTCACCGAATTGAAGTTGGTTGATGGCAATGGGGACTTACGAGTAATCAGTGGTGAGATGCTCAATGCCGCCAGGGTAAACCTAGGTGTTTTAGGCGTAGTTGTTGAGGTGACCATAGAGGTTGAACCTGGCTATAAGGTACAAGCAAAAGTAAAGGGGTATCACAGCGATGATGAGCTGGAGGAGGTTGTTCTTGATTTGGCTCGAAATAATCATTCAGCAAATGTTGCCTGGTTCCCGGGATTAGGGCGCTATACCGTAACAACTTACAACAAGGTACCTTTGTCGACTAAGGGTAATGCCTACAATGCCCAGGCAGATGTATCGGACTTCTCCGAATATTTATTTGGACTGATATTTGATAGCCTTCATGAAGCCGATAGTGCCGCATTGCAGTGTTTTGCAGCTTCTCTTCGCCATACTGCTCGCTCCAGTTCCTATTTCAGGGATGTTGATTCAGGCTTGAAGAAGTTTATTAAGCCCACTGGACACGCGGACTTGATGCAACATTTCGTATGTAAAGAGCCAGACAAATGTGTCTGGGATAACCTTCCAATTGCACTTCAGGAAGTCGCGATTCCATTTGAAGAATTGCCCAACTGGATTGCGGATGTCCGCCAGATTATTGCAAATAGTGAAAAAACCTGTTTTCCGCTGAATGGTATTTATTTCCGTTTTGGCAAGGCTTCCGATAGCTATTTAGGAATGACAGCAGGCCGTGACACAGCGTTTGTAGGGATTGAATATACCCTTCGTCAACGAGGTGAAGCTGTGCCAAAGAACTACTTTGTCAATTTGGAAATTGAGCAAATGTCTCTCCGGAAGTATGGAGCCAGACCTCATTGGGGTAAGAATTCAGTCGCTATTTTTGAGGACATGGCTGAGCGTTTCCCCAAGTGGTCCCAGTTTATGGATGTTAAAGAAGAGTTGGACCCAAACAATATATTTTCCAACCCCTTTTGGAATCGAGTAAGTGGGGCTGATCCTTTGGAAAACTATTTAACTCCTGGCTGCAATCCCGATGGTCAGTGCTATTGTCAAATAGATGAACACTGTGAGGAGGGTGCTAGCTGCCAAGCGGGAGTTTGGTATTCAGGCGCAAGGATTTGTAAAGCTGACTAGAGCACTTTGGGGGGTGATATTTCCACCCCCTGCGTTTAATTGGTAGTGAATAGCAATAAGAGGCTTCTAACTGCTAAGCGGGAAAGAATGCTCGAGAGACTAAGCCTACAATCGGTTTTCATGCCTTATAGGTATTCTTTCCCTGCTCTTTATTATTAAGTTACAGGTTGCTGGTCACAGCAATTAGCAATGCTTTCTCTCACAAGTTGGCAGAAGTGTGCAGGATCTTCCAGAGGCAGCATATGATTTGCTGAGCTTATCTCTTGTGGATGAGCATCTGGAATCAATGTACCCGCCGCAAGCGATACAGTTCTAAATAGCTGGCGAGTATTGCTGCCGTAGGCCACGGAAACTGGAATAGATATGCCTGAAAGACTAGTTGGGTTCAGTGCGGGTTGTTCAGTTTGATTAAGCTGCAGAGGTAGGGTGTAGGCATTATCCAGCTGCTGTACACGATATTTAAGGGGCTGCTGAGAGAAGTAGCCTGCTTGATTCCCAGAGCCGTCGATTAGTAGCTTAACCGCAGTATCTAGCTCACCTTCAGCCGTTGTTTTGAAAATTTCTGCAAACATAGTTTCAGCATCTCGGCGATACTCTTCCATGTCATTGTTTTCAATGTATCCCGGATATCCAGGCTCATAAAGGTACAGACTTTTGATTAGTTTAGGAGCCTTTATAGCAGCATTTAAGCTCACATCCGCACCATAGGACCATCCTACTAGGTGGACAGGGCCTATATCTAGGGCCTCAATCAGCCCTGCTAGGTCTGCTGCATGGGTATCAATTCCAAAGGGGCCTTCCAAAGGATTACCCGGATTACCGAAATGCCTTTGGGTGAATGAAATCGCTCTAAATTCATTTGATAGAATTTTGCAGTGTTCTTGCCACATACGAGCATCGGCCAGTGCACCATGTACAAAAACAATGGGTTCTCCCTGTCCCTCCTGGAAATAAGAGATAGAGTGGTTGTTTACAGAGATAGAGTCTTTTGGATTTTCGTCCATGGGGCTAGCTTCCTGGGAGCCATTTTTTAGCGCTTATCATAGTCTATTAGAGGTTTATGTTTAACATTTCCTAGTCCAGTTGTTAGGAGAGAGAGACAGCTGCCCAAATGTCTCTCTTATGAGAGTAAACCGATAGGTCTCCTAAGAGTAATCAACGAGCTTTTCGGGTATAGTTGATTTGTTTTGACGTAGCAGGTGGATGTATATGGAATCGCTGATAAAGGACCGTCTGAAATCACTGGAAGTAGAGCGAGATATTGAAATTATCTATGCCTGTGAGTCAGGAAGCCGCGCATGGGGATTTGAATCCCCTGATAGTGACTGGGATGTAAGGTTTATCTACAAACGTAATATTCAGCAATATCTCACTATAGGTACTCCCAGAGATGTTGTTGAGGTTCCATTTGATAAAAAACTTGGTGATGAACTGGACTTGGTCGGCTGGGATATCAAGAAGACTTTAACTTTAATGAGGGCAAGTAACCCCACTTTAATCGAGTGGCTATTTTCTCCAAAGGTCTATTTTAGAAATGAAGATATTTTGGAGTCATTGCAAGATTTGGCTTTAAAATGTTGGCAGCCGCGAGCTCTAGCTCATCACTATGTCAGTATGGGATTTAATACTTATTCCAGATTTATTCAGGAGGGTGATAGAGGCTTTAAAGAGATTAAGGTCAAGAAGTTACTTTATGTTCTGCGTTCACTGCTTAATGCCCTGTATATAAAAGAGTTTACAAAAATTCCTCCTGTGGACTTTAGTCATATGTATAACGAGTTGTTGCCTTCCTCAGGAAGTGAGTGGCTTCTGGATATTCTTTCCAGTTTGATTTTGAAAAAGAAGGAGCTTGAAGAGGGCGATTTGATAGCCGTTGATGGCAAACTGGATGGCTGGATACAGGAAAATCTGGATAGATCTGGTGCCAATTCTATAGAGGAAAGGCCAAAATTGGATCTTCCAGAGTTTGACAGGCTTTTTCGTAAAGTGGTTGGTGTATAGTCTTTTAAATCAGGCGGATAGGGCGTCACTTAACACGCGAGTAGACAGCCCAAAAAGCGCTGAGTGACTTGTAATACTTTCCAGTGAATAAACTCAAAGCTGTATAGACGCCTGCAAGAATGCAGGCGTCAAAAAAGGCTCAGCTTTGGTTTTCCAACAACTGATCCAGCGGCAACTCAGTGCGGTAACGCACCTGCTTCAAAGAGAAGCTGCTTTTAATATGATCGATGCCAGGGAGTTCAGTGAGTTTTTTATCCAGGAATTCCTGGTAAGCCTGCAAATTGGGTACAACAACGCGCAGCAGGTAGTCGAAATCACCGGTCATCAGGTAGCACTCCATCACTTCCGGCCATTGGCCGATAACCGATTCGAAGTCCTGCAACTCTTTTTTCACTTGGTGGTTAAGAGTAACCTGGATAAATACACTTACCGGCAACCCAACCTTTTCCGGTTCAAGCAGGGTAACTGCGCGTTTTATAAATCCTTGCTCGTTTAGATTTTTAACCCGCCGTGAACAGGGGGAGGGTGAGAGGCAGACTTTTTCTGCAAGCTCAATATTTGGAATGGTGGCATCCTGTTGAAGGATTTCCAGAATTTTCTTGTCGATGGCATCCAGTAAATAGGCCATGGTTATATTCCGTATCTCATCTCTCTGAACGTACGCCGGTACCGCCGGCTGCTAATCATCAACCTGCCAGTGAATCTTTGCTTCCCAGCGTTCTCCGGTAAATTGTGTGCATTGCGTACATGGTTTTTTTTGGTTTGTTATGGCAGTAGCTTCCTATACTGCGCATCTTTTGTGAGACCTTCTCGTTTTTTATTAATTTCCCGCTAATGGGTACGTTGCCCAACCGGTTGATACTGGTTAGCTGTAAACGGGCGGAAACTGATATCCCCTGATCAGTTCCAGGCTATGCCTCTCAAAAAGCTGAACCTTTGGCGCTTATTTAGTCACACAGAGTGTGAAGGCCAGAGGCGAGCACCATAAGAGGGCATCTCCTTTCCGTTGTATCCCCCAAAATACTTCATTTTGAGTGATTTGTTGCCAGTAGCTGGTCATCTTTAGCGAGTTATGGCGGCATTATGCCTGAGTTGGGCCAATTTTGGTATGACCTGCTCTGCCGGGCAGTGTTAATTTTAGCGCTATTAAACAGCTCTGGTCTGTTCTGCTGTAACTCGGGAGATGCCGCGAATATTTTCGCGACATGTTACTGGCGTCGAGAACCGGAGTGATGAAAGCAATAAAGATAAAATAGGTGGTACCCATGGCAATGGTCGAAGGCGATCAGGAATTGGGCTTTGATAGCGAGTATTCGCTGAAAGCGGCTTTTACCCGTGAATCCGGCCGTGTATTTCTGACCGGAATTGACGCCCTGGTTCGTTTGCCCTTAATGCAAAAGCGCATGGATGAGCTGGCGGGCCTCAATACAGCTGGCTTTGTTTCCGGCTATCGCGGCTCCCCATTGGGCGGTTACGACCAGGCCCTGTGGCGGCACAAGAAGTTGTTGGCCGAGCGGGAAATCCATTTTGAGCCGGGCATTAATGAAGACCTGGGGGCGACCAATATTTGGGGTACCCAGTTGCTGGATCACTATCGCCAGCAGGCAACGAAAGACGGCGTCTTTTCTATTTGGTATGGCAAGGGCCACGGTGTAGATCGCACCGCAGATGTTTTCCGCCAAGCCAATATCCAGGGTACCTCAAAACTGGGTGGTGTTTTGGCGCTGTGTGGGGATGACCACACTGCGGAATCCTCCATGTTTTCCCACAATACCGACCAGATTTTTGAGTCGGTAATGATGCCGTTGATATTTCCGTCCTCCATTGATGAGTACCTGACCCTGGGCCTCGCGGGCATTGCCTTATCCCGTTTTTCGGGCTTGTGGGTGGGTTTTAAGGCAATTACTGAAACTGTAGAGGCCGGTGCTTCCTTGATTGTGCCGGAGTTGCCCCAGTTTACAATTCCAGCTAACTTCCCAATCCCGCCACACGGCCTGAACTACGATCCCCACCTGAATTGGCCTGCGGAGCGCCTCGAATATGAGCGCCGTATGCTGGAGGAGCGTTTGCCTGCAGCCAAGGCATTCGCCTATGCCAACCGCCTGGATAAAACCACCCACAGTGCGGAGCAAAAACGCTTCGGCATTGTAACGGTGGGTAAGGCCCACGGTGATTTGCTTGAAGCCTTGAAACTGCTCAACTTATCAGAGGCAGATCTGAACTCAGCAGGCATCTCCATCTATAAAGTGGCGATGTCCTGGCCGCTGGAGCCTAGGGGCATCAGCGAGTTCGCCAAGGGCATGGAGCGCTTGCTGGTAGTCGAGGAGAAGCGTCCCCTGGTGGAGGATCAGCTGAAAAACCTGCTCTACGGTTGGGAAGATAGTTATCGTCCGAAGGTAGTCGGCAAGAAAGACCTGGATGGCAAGGACCTGTTGCCAGCAGTGTGGGGCTTTGGTCCTGATCAGGTGGCCAAAGCCATTGCCCGCTGGCTGGTGGATACTGAACTGGCGGCACAGCTGATTCCCCTGGCAGAAAAACTGGGGGGCAATGTCGCTGCAAAGGCTCAGGGCTTGTTGGCTCGTGAACCCATTTTCTGTGCAGGTTGTCCTCATAACACTTCTACCAAATTGCCAGAAGGCAGTTTGGGGAGTGCCGGTATTGGCTGTCATATTATGGCTTTGGGTAAAGGCCTGCGCACCGATACCTATTCCCATATGGGAGGCGAGGGCGCCCAATGGGTAGGGCTGCACCGTTTCTCCAGCGCCGAGCATATTTTCCAGAATATGGGCGATGGAACCTACAACCACTCCGGGCTATTGGCCATTCGCCAGGCTGTGGCGAGCCAGGTGAATATCACCTACAAAATTCTTCTGAACGATGCGGTGGCCATGACCGGTGGCCAACCCGCCGATGGCGAAGTTAATGCTCCGTCCCTGGCTGCACAGTTGCTGGCCGAGGGAGTTGGTACCGTTATTCTTTTGACGGAGAACCCTGACCACTGGCGTGAACACCGCGGCCAACTGCCCACTGCCGTAGAAGTTCTTCCCCGCTCTGAGCTGGACGCCGTGCAGCGTCGCCTGCGGGAAACTGCCGGTGTGACGGCGATTATTTATGAGCAGGTCTGTGCGGCCGAGAAACGCCGCCGCCGCAAGAAAAAACAGATGGTCGATCCATCCCAGCGATTGCTGATTAACCACCGGGTCTGCGAAGGCTGTGGCGATTGCAGTGTGCAGTCCAGCTGTATTGCCGTGGAGCCGCTGGAAACCCCGTTGGGGCGCAAGCGTCAGATCAATCAGTCCAGCTGCAACAAGGATATGCGCTGTGCCGATGGTTTCTGCCCGAGCTTTGTCACTGTGGAAGGGGGAGAACTGAAAAAGCCCCCGGTGCAATCCCTGGCGGATGCCTTGGACGTGGCTATTGCCGGATTACCTTCTGCGCCGGTCGCGACTCTGGCCCAGCCGCTCAGTATCTTGGTGGCCGGCATTGGTGGCAGTGGCGTACTTACCGTGGCGGCACTGCTGGGCATGGCGGCGCACCTGGAAGAGAAGGGCAGTACAACTTTGTACTTTACCGGTCTCTCACAAAAAAATGGTGCCGTGGTGGCTCATGTAAAAGTGGGAGAAAACCCGGAGGCGATTACCACCGCTCGTATTCGCGATGGCGCGGCCCAGTTATTACTGGGCTGCGATATGGTCACCGCCGCTGGCCAGCGGACCAAATTTGCCACCGGCGAAATGCGTGCCCTGGTAAATACTGCTGAAGTACCGGTAGCGGCCTTTGTTCGCGACAACGAGCTGGCATTCCCCGCCGATGCGACCCAACAGAGTATTGAGTCCCTGTGTGTGGAGTATTTTGCCTTTGATGCGAATAAATATGCCCAGGCACTGTTTGGAGATACCGTAGCCAGTAACTTGATGATTATGGGTTTTGCCTGCCAGAAAGGACTGCTGCCAATCGGTGAAGCGGCCCTGGAGCGGGCCATCGAACTCAATGGCGTGGCGGTAGAGAACAACCTGCGCGCTTTCCGCGCTGGCCGTTTGCTGGCGGAGAACCCTAAAGCGATCGAGCAATTGGCAGTGCCGGCCAAGCCGGTGAAATTGGTGGAGCCTGAGGAGTCGGTGGAGCAGTTGCTGGAGCGATTGGCAGCAGAGCTTCGCGACTATCAAAGCCCGGCCTATGCGGCAGAATTCCTTCGCCATATAGAGGCGCTGCGCAAAGCAGAATCCTCACTGCCAGCTGCTCGGGGCGATCTTACCCGTATGGGTGCGCGCAGCCTTTATAAAGCGATGGCTTATAAAGATGAGTACGAAGTGGCGCGCCTCTACACCGGTGAAGATTTCAAGCGACAGCTACGTGAGACATTCAGCGGCGACTACACCCTGAAATTCCATATGGCGCCGCCGCTTCTTGCTCGCCCCGATAGCAGTGGTCGCGTGCGCAAAATGCAGTTTGGCCCCTGGATGGGCAAGCTGATGCCGCTGTTGGCTAAGGGCAAAGTTCTTCGCGGTACTGCACTGGATGTCTTCGGTTACACCCAGGAGCGCCGTGCTGAACGGCGCTGGGCCCAACAGGTGGCCAAAGCAGTTGATAGCGTAGCCGCGCATCTGTCCGGCGAAAACCTGTCAGAGGCACAAGAGCTGCTCGAAATCCCCCTTCAAGTGCGTGGCTATGGCCATGTGCGCGAGGAAAAATTCGCGGCGGTCAGCGATCGTTGGGATGAGCTTTCTGCAGTATTTGTGGACGGGGAGCAAGAGCCGACTTCTCTGGCGGCGTCCTAGACGCCGCAGCTCTTTTAATCGGTGTCAGCCCGGACGAAACGGGATAAGGCGGTTTAGCAACCAGCCGCTGACACCGGTAATCGCCACCGGTGCCTGTACTGCAGAGAAGCACAGGCACTCTTGATCTTCTGTGACCGTCGGGCGGTGCACGTCGCCGGGTTCCCGCAACAGAAAGTCCCCTGGACTATAAACACCATCGCTATCAGAGAAGCTGCCGTACAGAACCAGGGTGAGTTCGTAGCCCCGGTGATCGTGCTCTGCAACTTTGCCGCCACAACTCAGGCGATGAAAGCTCACTTCATATTGATCCTGCCCGGTTTTTAGTCGACACATTTTTAAGGCGGGCGCGATAGTTTTCCATTTGATCGGGGGATTTTTTTCCAGCAGCTTGTGCACGACTGGCGGCGCATCCGCCAGCATGGGCTCTGTGGATTTGGATCTCTCGGGAGCCACTTGTTGCGCCGGTTTAGCTGCCTGATCAATACGTCCCATCAGGCGTTGGAAAGCCTCATCGTTTACGGCCTGTGGTGCACAGGACTCCAGAATGGAGCCACCCAGGGTGTTCATGGTTCGATATTGAGCGCGACACTCGGCACACATTTGTATATGGGCGGAAACGACCAGGCTGGCGCCTTTGGGCAGGCTGCCGGAAGCGTATTCAAGGAGTAAATTTTTATCGGGGTGGTGGCGAATCATACTAAACCTACTTGGCCAACCTCGCTTGTAACTTCTTTAGGGCCAGTCGCACGCGGGACTTTACCGTGCCCAATGGTAATTCCAGCTCCTTGGATATCTCACTGTGGGATTTTCCCTCCATATAAGCCTTTTCCAAGACGTGGCTCTGTTCTGCTGGCAGGCTGTGCAGGCCTTCCGCAACTTCCTTTTCGTTGCGTCTTCTCTGTAGAAATATCAACGGTTGGTGTTCGGGGGTTTCATCCCAAACATCCATGGCTTCAATAATCTCGGCGTTTTGATGACGCCCGTTGCGGCGCAACATGTCGATACGAGTGTTGCGCATAATGGTGAATATCCAGGTGCTGGCAGAAGCCTTACTGGCATCGAAGCTGGGGGCCTTGCGCCAGACTTTAAACAGGGTTTCCTGAACTAGCTCATCGGCGGCTTCAGCGCTAATTGCCTGGGTGGTGCGGCTGTGATGGAAACCCTTAATTAGTGGGGCAAAGTGGTGAAAAAGCTGCTCAAAGGACTGGCGATCACGCTCCGCACCGACTCGCGTCAGCAGGGCACTCCAGTCCTGGTCCTCTCTTTGTGGCAGTTTCACCGGGCGTATTTCACTTTTTGCTTGGGGGCTATGCGCCATGTTAACGGTCTTTCTGTCGTTGTCGATACTCACGCAATCAAGCATGTCTGGAAATTAGTGTTGAGACCTGTTGTGGTACATCCGTGTACCACATTCTGCAGCAGGCTCTCAGGGGGAGACTTCCAAGTTGTCCGCTAACTACTTACGCAAGCCGAGCATAACTGGATCTCTCTGTCCTACCTTTTATTAAGAGGTGATCCACCCGAAGGGTAGTGGCGTATTTATCCGCAGATAGAACAGTAAGGAATCCGATGATGAGCGTGTTGATTGAGGAGCTAGAGGAGTACTACAAAGATTTCCTGATGCAGGAAACTGGCAGCCTTGGATCACTTTATAGCGACGATGTCATCTTCTGTGACCCATTGCATCGGATAGAGGGGTTGCCTGCTTTAAAGAGTTACTTTGCGGGAATGAGCAGGGGGCTTACCCAGTGCCGCTTCCAATTTGATGATCTGCCGGTGGTGGGCGAGGGCAGCGCCTGCCTTTCGTGGATCATGCACTACCGACACCAATCACTCAAAGGTGGACGCCCATTACAACTTCGTGGCTGTAGCCTGTTGCGTTACACCGATAAGATTCACTACCACGAGGACTTTTACGATATGGGTGCCATGGTCTACGAGCAGGTGCCGGTATTGGGCTCCTGCATTGGTTTTATCAAGTCGCGAATGGAGCGCAACTAAGTGTCCCAGGGGATTCGCGATAAAACCATCTGGGTCACAGGTGCTAGCTCGGGTATAGGACGCGCGCTTACATTGCGCCTGGTGGAACAGAATAATTTTGTGATTGCCAGCAGTCGCAGGCTGGATGCGCTGACGGAGTTACAGAACATAGCCCCCAGTCGCCTCAGGGTTCTGGACTGTGACCTCAGTGATGATGCGGTGATGCCGGGTGTTGCTCGGCGATTAGCGGACTTCACAGATCATCTGGATATGGTGATTGCTTGCGCTGGTACCTGTGAATATGACGACGACCTTCAATTGGATGTCACCATGTACCGACGGGTATTTGATGGCAATTTCTTTGCCTTGGTGAATACCTTAAAGTGCGCGCAGCCACTGTTAGCCGCAAGCCGGTCTCCGGTATTTGCCGCGCTCGGCAGTCTCTCGTCAGTGGTACCTTTTCCCCGCGCCGAAGCGTATGGCAGTTCCAAAGCGGCGGTGGCTTATTTTCTGGAGTCGGTGCGCGCCGATACCAGCCTTACTCCACTTCGAGTGGTCCACATTCGCCCGGGGTTTGTCGACACCCGCCTTACCCAGCGCAATGACTTTGACATGCCTTTTTTAATGACTCCAGAGCAGGCTGCCGAGCGTATTGAACAGGGGCTCTGTGGCGTTGGGCACACAGTCGATTTTCCCAAACGGCTCAGTTGGTCTCTGCGGTTTCTGGGTTTTTTCAGCTCAATCTGGTTCCGTTTTTGCGTACCCAAAATGACAAGAATCCGCACACTAAGGAAGAATTGATGCGAATCGCTATTGTTGGCAGCGGCATTGCCGGTCTTACTGCCGCTTATCTATTGAATCGAAAGTACGATGTCACCCTGTTTGAAGCACAGGCGCGCCTGGGAGGGCATACCGCTACGGTTGATATTGACGAGGGGGGACGCCGGTTAGCAGTGGATACCGGCTTTATTGTATACAACGACTGGACCTATCCGAATTTTATTCGCTTGCTTAAAGAGCTGGGAGTTCAATCCCAACCCACCTCCATGGGCTTTAGTGTGCGCTGCGATCAGGAGGGGTTTGAATATGCGGGTAACAATCTCAACAGCCTGTTTGCACAGCGCTCGAACATCGTCAGCGCTGGGCACTGGCGTATGCTCTGGGACATAGTGCGCTTTAACCGCAATGCCCTCCGCGACTGGCAGGAGGGGAGGCTGAGCGAGACATTGACCCTGGGTGAGTATCTACCTGCGAACGGTTACTCCGCGGAATTCGCCAATCGTTATTTGGTACCTATGGGCTCTGCTATCTGGTCTGCCAGTGTGGCGCAAATGCTGGAGTTTTCTGTCAGTTTCTTTGTCCGCTTCTTTGTCAATCACGGCCTGCTCAACCTGGTGCGCCGCCCGCAGTGGCGAGTGATCAAGGGCGGGTCGCGTGAATATATTGATCCGTTAATACAATCTTTCGCAGATAAAATTCGCTTATCTACGCCCATTGAGGCGGTGCAGCGTTGCAGGGAAGGTGTGAATGTTCGCACCGCAGCAGGGGAAAATTTGGAGTTTGATGCCGTTGTTTTCGCTTGCCACTCCGATCAGGCCCTTCAATGTTTGACCGACCCCAGCGGCAGTGAGCAAAAAATCCTGGGGGCTATACCCTATGCAAAAAATGCCGTGGTCCTGCATACAGACAGCACCTTGCTACCCCGTCACCGTCGCAGTTGGTCGAGTTGGAATTACCAATTGCGCAGTGAACAGGATGCACTGCCTGTTTTGACATACAACATGAATATACTTCAGGGCTTGAATACCGAGAAAACCTATTGTGTCACCCTGAATGCCGAAGAGCTTATCGATCCCAAGTCTGTGCTCGGTCGTTTTGAATACTCCCATCCCCAGTTCTCTGTGGCCGGAACACGAGCGCAACAGCAGTGGGATAGTATTAATGGTGTTAACCGCACCTGGTTCTGCGGTGCTTATTGGGCAAATGGATTTCATGAAGACGGTGTAACGAGTGCGTTGCGAGTGGCTCGGGGGTTGGGTGTTGACTGGTAAGGAGGCCGGTATCATGGAAAGTGCGATTTATACCGGGTGGTTGGAGCACCGGCGCTTTGCGCCCAGAGCTCATCAGTTTCGCTACCAGGTTTTTATGATGTACGTCGATCTGGCAGAGGTGGAAGCCATTTGTCAGCTCTCACCTCTTTGGTCCTCCCAGCGGCGCGCACCTGCGAGATTTTGTCGCAGTGATTTTTTTGGCGATGAATCCCTCAGCCTTGATAAGGCGGTTCGACAGCGGGTGGAGGAGGAAGTGGGAGAGCAGCCTTCCGGACCTATTCGCTTGCTGGCCAATTGGCGCTACTTTGGCTACAACATGAATCCACTCAGTGTTTACTATTGTTTCGATGCTGAGGGACAGAATGTGGATTGGCTGCTCCTGGATGTGCACAACACTCCCTGGAAAGAGTGTCACAGCTATGTTTTGGATTGCCGTAATAATACCAAGTTGCAAAAAGCGACCTTCGCAAAAACATTTCATGTCTCGCCTTTTATGCCCATGGCCCAAGGGTATCGATGGAGGGGGACAAAACCTGGGGAAAAGCTGACAGCTTACCTGCAAAATTTTGATGCGAGTGCCGATGATACAGAAGATGGCACTCGCCCAATGTTTGATGCAACCCTGAGTTTACAGCGCTGCGAAATTAGCGGCCGATCGCTTAATTCAATATTGATCCAGTACCCCTTGATGACCGTAAAAGTTATAGCCGCCATTTATTGGCAGGCACTGAAATTATGGGTCAAGCGTATCCCGGTATTTTCGCACCCTCGCGACGACGCCGAGGTTCAGGCAGGAGATAAATAACTATGAGAGCAGTTCAGGAAGTTGATCAGGCTTCGTCGTCAAAATCAGAAGTATCGGCACAGTCCTGGCTCGTTCGCCTGGCGCGCAAGCTGGTGTTGGAAAAACTCAAGGGTATTGATCGTGGCCACTTGCTAATCGAAGAGGGGGAGCAATGTTACCACTTTGGCCAGAGACCAGAAGAGGCAGAGATCTCGGCACATATTTGCGTACATGATCCATCCAGCTATATACAGGTGCTATTAAACGGAACCATTGGTTCTGGAGAAGCCTTTATGCAGGGCGCCTGGACCTCAACCAATACCGTGGACCTGATTCGCCTGATGGTGGACAACATGGAACTGGTGGAAGGTATCGATAGTCGTTGGAGCTATTTACCCCGATTAGGCCTGCGCTGGTTACATCAGTTGAATGCGAATAACCGCAATGGCTCACGCAAGAATATTTCTGCACACTATGACCTGGGCAATGAATTTTTTCGGTTGTTTTTGGACAGGACCATGCTGTATTCATCTGCGGTCTACCCGTCTGAAAATGCAACCCTGTTTGAAGCCTCTAATCACAAACTGGAACTGATCTGCCGAAAGCTAAAGTTAAAACCCTCCGATCACCTCCTTGAGATTGGTACTGGGTGGGGGGGGATGGCCATTCATGCTGCCAAGTACTATGGCTGTAAAGTAACAACTACTACAATTTCCCAAGAGCAATATGACTATGCCCGTCAATGGGTGAAGCATGAGGGGTTAGAGGATCAGATAACTCTTTTATTACAAGACTATCGGGACCTGCGAGGTAAGTACGATAAAATTGTATCGATTGAAATGGTGGAGGCAGTAGGGCACGAATTTCACAAGACCTTCTTCGCTGGTTGTAGCGAATTACTCAAAGAAGATGGCTTGATGGTGATGCAGGCAATCACCATTCGCGACCAGCGCTACCACGAGTATCGTAAAGAGGTCGACTTTATCCAGCGATATATCTTCCCTGGTGGCTGCCTGCCGTCTAATCAGGTTATTGCGAACCATATTAGCAACTCAACAGATATGCAGATTGTGGGACTAGAAGATATCACGGCCCATTACGCCCGCACTTTAAATGACTGGCGCAAAGCATTTTTTGAACGAATATCCAAAGTTCGTGAGTTGGGTTTTGATGAGCGCTTTATCCGTATGTGGGAATTCTACTTATGCTACTGCGAAGGAGGATTTCTGCAGCGAGTGATTGGTACTGCCCAGTTTGTGTTTGCCAAACCGCGATATCTGGGAAACTTCTAGAGTCTCTCCGGTTAATCTTGTGATGTGTTTGATTTTCAGAATGGCTCAGGATCAAGGCGTGATTTCAGGGAATTGTTTAAACCTTTTAAGAGTTTGCAATCCAAGGATATTACGGAATCAACCAGAGGCTCTCCTGCATGTGGCGTTTTGTCGCTAATGCCTTACTTTTCGATATCGCCTGGCCACTGTGCGTCATAGTGGCCAAGGTGTGGTTGGTGGTTCCCTTTACTCTGGTGAACCTCTTTGTACATTTACGCTATATCGCCAATTTGCCCAGGGAACCGCTTTGGTTGGCGGGGGTGTTTATCTTTGGAGTGTCTATAGACTCGATCTTGTTTCATTTGGGGGTGATGCGAAATGACAGCGGCTCCTCCTGGCCTCCCTTATGGCTGATCTGCCTGTGGTTGAACTTTGCCATGACCTTACGATACAGTTTGGTCTTCTTACAGAAAAATCTATGGCTGGCGGTAATCCTGGGTGGTTTTTTTGGACCGTTTAGTTACTTTACCGGTGCATTCCTAAATGGCACTGTGGAATTGCACAGGCCCTTGTGGCAATCCCTGGGAACACTAAGTGTAATTTGGGCCTGCATCCTGCCGTTGTTTGCCTATTTGGCAAGAAAGATTTGTCAAAAAGAGGTGAGCAATGCTTGAATTTATTGCGATGTCGGCTATTGCCGGAAATAACTGTCACTATGAAGGGCCTTTCCTGGTCAAAGGTTTGGCCTATGATCCGGATAATCAACAGTTGCAGTACTGCGAATATTATACTTCGCAAGATAATGGCGAAATAACTGTTTTCTACTATGCACCCCAGGGTGATTTGATAGCAGAGAAAACTCTTCGAGAGCGAAGTGGCCCCGCAGCTGGTCGCAGTGCCTTACCTAGCGTCACTCAAATAGATCGGAGGCACGGCGAAGTCCGTGAAGTCCTTTGGGATGACGGCCAGTGGATGATGCGCTATAGAGCCAACGAGGACGAAGCCTGGAAAGTAAGTTTGCGAGAGGCACGAAGTGTTGATGTAGTTGATGCAGGCTTTGATACTTATGTGCGTGACCACTGGGACTTATTGTCTTCAGGAAAAACTCTTAAATTCAATTTTGCTTCGCCACTGCATGGTCGATCGATAATGCTGCGCGCTAGGGCAGTATCCTGTAATCAAGCGGCAGGTGAAAATACTTGTATACGAGTAGATGTTTCCCAGCCTCTTATCCGCCTTTTCGTAGAGGACTTAAATCTCACTTACGATACGGAGAGTCGGCGATTAAAGAGTTTTAAGGGCATAGTAAATATCCTCGATCCACAAGCGAAATCTCAAGAATTAGAAGTGTTTTACCAATATTCAATTCTGCCTACAGGAACCCAACCTGCAGATCCATAGATAAAAGGCGCCCTCCACTAATAGCTACAACACTATTTACGCCTGTTGGATTTGTTGCCCAGCGGGTCATTCATTTTTAGGCGCCAGACTGGCGTCAAGTTCTACCAGCAGCTAAACCTAAAGAAGAAAAGCGTGACAAGCTCACTATCCTGTGGCGAAAGCGATATGGGGTGTTTGATGAAGACTGCTATTTCTGTAACTGCTGGAATTATGATGTCGCTGCTTTACGGTTGTGCGAATCAGCCAGAGCAGGTTCCCGGTGCCGGTGGAATCGTTATCGATACCTGGGGCGTTAACATGAATCAGTATCAAGCGGACCTTGCAGAGTGTAAGGGAATCGCTTACTCCACGTACAGTGACCAAGGGCGCAGAACAGCTGCCGGTGCTGCGGGTGGTGCTGTAGTAGGTGGTGCGCTCGGTGCAATAGTCGGTGACAGCGGGCGTGCTGCGGTAGCCGGAGCCGGTGCCGGCGCGCTTGTTGGGGGCTTGTCAGGGGCGGGTAGTGCGAGCTCTGAGGCAACCTACATCATCAAGAATTGCCTGGTTGGTCGCGGATATCGAGTGTTGAATTGATCTTCTGCGTAAAACTGCGGTCCAATTTCTCATCAGTCCTCTGCTATTCAGCAACCTCACAGGACTTGGCACTGGCCGGGGGAAGTACCCCCGGCCTTTTTTCTGTTTTACAGCTTTAATTTCAATCTTTTACTTTCTCCCGGTTAACACTTTTAATTTCTGTGCTAGGGAGCCTCTGAATAATTCCGTAATGCCTCTGCGGGTCTTGAAGGCTGCAGATGTTAGGCGCAGCTCGCCGCGAATGGCCGTAGCCCTTCGGGGCATGCAGAGCGATTCACACTCCGCGTTGCAACTTCTTGAAAGGTCTAGACATTCCTGCGAAGTCGCGCCTTGATTGTGAACCGCTCTGCATGCCAGAGGCATCACGGAATTATTCAGAGGCTCCCTGGATAGTAGGGCCACTAGTTTCTAGAAAATAAAATTGTAAGGGTGCAATAAAGTCTACAGCTGAATGGCGTCTAAACTTTTAAGGTCATTTGTGATTTCCTTTTCTTCAAGGAGCCCGCCATGTCTACTGCATCAACTATTAATGCCTATGCAGTCTTAGAGGCCGGCGGTCCATTTAAGACCTACCAAATTGCAGCAGGAGATTTGGGCGCAACAGAAGTTGAACTGGAAATCATGTACTGTGGCATCTGTCATAGTGACTTGAGCATGATTGAAAATGAATGGGGTATTGGACAGTACCCTATGGTTGCCGGTCACGAAGTCATCGGCCGTGTAACCGCGATGGGGGAGCAAGTAGCTCATCTTAAAAAGGGTACGGTGGTTGGATTGGGGTGGAATTCAGGCTACTGTGAGACATGCCATACTTGCCGAATTGGTGACCTCAACTTATGTAGAGAGGCAAAGTTCACCATACTCACCAATGGAGGCTTTGCCGATAAAACCAGGGCGGATATGAGTAGCCTGGTTGTTATCCCTGATGGTGTGGATTATGCATCGGCCGGCCCCATTTTATGTGCGGGTATTACCGTATTCAATCCATTGGTCCAATTTGGTATCAAACCCACTGACAAAGTGGCTGTGATTGGTATTGGTGGGTTGGGCCATCTTGCCTTGAAGTTTTTCCATGCCTGGGGATGTGAAGTTACCGCGTTTACTTCCAGCGAGGAAAAACGCAAAGAAGCCTTAGCTCTCGGTGCTCATAAAACACTGAACTCCCGCGACCCCGCAGAGATTCAAGCGGCGGCAATGAGCTTTGATTTTATTCTGTCGACTGTGAATGTCAGTCTTGATTGGGATCTGTATATCCAGGCTCTGAAACCTAAAGGGCGTTTACACTTTGTTGGAGCTGTAACTAACCCAATACAATTTACTCTATTTCCCTTGTTATATGGGCAACGCTCAATTTCAGCATCTCCTGTCGGCAGCCCTGGTACCATCGAAACCATGCTTGAGTTTGTGGCGCATCATAAGATCAAACCTGAGATAGAGATTTTCCCAATGAGCCAGATAGAAGCGGCATTTGAGCATTTGAAATCTGGTAAGGCTAAGTATCGGATTGTGTTGTCGCAGGAAGGGTAGGGATATTTAACTGGATCAGCTTCTGGGTGAGGAGAGCGCAAAGTCACACTACAAAGGAGCTTAAGTTAAAAGTATGGGGTTGGGATTTAGGCAGAAGCAATTCAATAGAAAACGATAAAGTCAGTTAGTTTTTTTCATAGTGAAGAACATGCGGCCATCCATTCCTTTTCTCTCCATAAGTCCTAGAATATGATCCTCATCGACTTTTCGCATCATATCATGCATAGGTATCGTGTCATAAATCATGGTGGCACTTGATTTCCCTCTGTGTTCCAAGATGCGCAGGCGGGCTTGGGCTTTTGCGGTTATATGTAGTTGTTGGGTGCGGAAGAACAAAGGGGCATCGTAAGCGTTGATAGATTTGAAGTCTGAATCCCAGCATAGTAAAGGATAGACCGTTTCAGAATCAATAAACTCTTTGCCGTACCAGCGTTTTCCTGCATCCATTTCATGCTGTAAAGGATGTTGTGTGTTAAATCCTTGCGCTTCCCATCGGCCGATAAGAGAGTTTATTGATATAGGTGAGAGATTATCGTAAAACTCAAGCAGTTCTTGTGGATCTACCTGATCCAATTTTTTAAGTTTTTCTAATGTGGTTAAGAAGTGCATGAGCTTGATTTAGTAGGGTATGTTTCTGGAGCATGTAATTGGAGAATAGCTTTCCAACATAACTAATACTGAGTATAGAAGTAGGAATATTTTTAATCAATTATTCTTGCTGTGCTTGGCCGCTGATTTCAATGATGGTTACCCCTCCGGCAGAGAGCCTAGAAACACTGGTCTTCGGTACAATATTCTTTGAGGAATTGGGTAAAACTAATACCTTCCTGGAACTGCACCTAATTACGAGCCATGATCTTTACCACTGTGAATCAAGTAAATGGCCGTGTCTATGTAGAGTTCATTGTGACCTTGCAGGGTGGTAATTAGGGGGCTCATGTATATTTCAGAAGCCAAGAATAGAAAATATCAAAGAACTACTCAGGTGCTAGGGAAGTCAAATTCTTATACCCTTTCAGGAAGCAGTGAGGGTATCTGGTCATATAGCCTGTCTGGGAGGGGTGGATCAGGTGCCCACTGCTGCTGAATGTAATACAAGTTGACCATTTGTATTTTTGTACTGCTCAACTGGAATCATCCGGTGCTCGTGAAATTTCTGCTAGAGACTCTGATATCTTCCAAATTTTTACAGAGGTTGGGCATTTTTTATCTTTAGCGGGTGGGAGTAATTTTCTTGCACCAATAATATCCACCTGGGCATTATACAGAGCTATAGGAGCACCAGGCCCATAAAGCTGCTGTGTCCATTGTTGGTTTCTACACCTTATAGTTTCTGTTGCATGATCATTGAAGCTATGAGCTGCAGGCAGGTCCATACATAGGGTTGCACCCTTAGCCCCCTTGTGGAGGATTAATTTCAATATGTACATTTATCATCCAGTCGTTGTAGCTGGGCCGTTTAATCATCAACAAAAGATGACAAATGTCATATATATTTGATGACAGAAATGACTTACCCAATTTCCGCTGTTGCCTGATATTACATATAAATATTATTTCTGCACCGGTGTTACGGTGTTTGTGGAGGCTTACATTGATCAAGAAAGTTTCTTTAATCGTTGGCGCGATAGTATTCTTTTTGGTGATAGTCTGTACTATTTGGGTCCTTACAACGCCCCCGCTACCCAAGGATATCCAGAAACAGCTAAATCTGAGTCTTGAGAAACCACTACCCGAACTGATCTCAGGTCTGAGCGGATATGTTCGCTCAGGGAGCCTTAAAATTTGGTATCAGCTTAAAAGCCCAGAGGAGATACCTGTTCGTGGCACTGTGTTACTGATAAACGGTATGGGCTCTTCTTCTCTGTATTGGCCATCTGAAGTCTATGAGCCACTCTTAGCTGCTGGCTATCAAGTACTACTCACCGATCATCGTGGCTGCGGCGCCTCGAGTTGGGTTACCAACTGGACTAAGGAGACTGCTTACGACCTTTCCGACATGATGCGCGATAACCTTGCGGTTATGGACTCCCTGGGGATAAAGCAAGTTCATGTTATGGGCGCCTCAATGGGAGGGATGATTGCGCAAGAAATGGCCCTGCAATTCCCCAATCGCTTGAAAAGCCTTACTTCAATCATGTCCTCAGGTTTTCTCGACGACCCCGAGTTACCCCAGGGAAAAACCTTCAGATACAATATGCTTCGGCTATTTCTTCGCTATGGACTCAGTGGCTCCGATGAGGGTATGGCTAAGTTGATGGTAAGTACTTATCACAGTCTTCAGGGGCAGGGAGGCTTTGATGTTGAGCATATTGCACACACTACTCTCTACGAACTACGTCATAGGCAAGGATTTGATCATAATCTGCCAGTTCAGCAATTTACAGCAATCTCTCTTTCTGGCTCGCGATTAGAGCGATTGGAGGACTTAGAGGTCCCCACTATGGTTATCCACGGTGATAGAGATCCCCTGTTAAGTATTGCTCAAGCCAAAAAGTATGCAGCTCGCATTCCTGGTGCTAAAACATTGTGGGTAGAAGGTATGGGCCATGCCATGGCACCTGTATATGTGAAAGAATGGATGGAGCATGAAGTACAATTTTTGGAAGCTAATAACTAATGTCGGCATATCACTATCTACAAAGGTTCTATAGTTTCCCCGAGAATCTGAGAGGTGCTCTGAACTTAGTACCTTATTTTCAGATCCTTATATACTTGCCCTTTATTTTTCATACTTTTAGTGAAATTGCTTTTGGGGTGGTAGTGATTTGCCACTTGCTTCTCTTTCCCTTGTTCTTCCTCGTATTTTGGTGTAAAGGAACCAAAGTTACTGCTATTGTCCTGGTGTTAAACCTCTTAGGTGTTATCACTTCTTTCTATTCACTTGCCGGTATCGGTTTCTTTGCCTTTGCAGCTGCAGCTTGCTCAGCGTACAGGAAACTCTACGCATCCCTTGTTTTACTGTGTGTTGTTACTTTTTCCTATTTGAGTACTGCCTACTTAACTGGACAATCACTATATGTTGTTTTGACGGGACTATTTTTTACAGCTATCAACGGCCTGAACTTTCTATTTCAATTGAGAAAGTACTTATCTAATCTGGTTATTAAACAAAGCCAAAAGGAAATTTCCTCTATGGCAAAGACATCCGAGCGTGAACGTATTGCACAAGACTTGCACGATTCGCTCGGTCAGAGTCTCACGAGTATCACTTTAAAGGCGGAGCTTGCCGAACGGCTTCTAGAAGTTGATCCAGCAACGGCACTGCAGCATATTCTTGATATTAAAAAAATATCTAGAACAGCTATAACCGGGATTCGAGAAACGGTATCGAATTATAAAATCAGTACACTGGCGAATGAGCTGGCGAGTTCAAAGTTTGCGCTGGAATCAGTGAATATTACCTGTATACATCATATCGAGGCCACAGAAATACCCCCTCAGGTTGACAATACATTGGCAATGACTATTCGCGAAGCCACCACGAATATTCTACGTCACAGCCAAGCGAGCATGTGTGAAGTTTCGCTGTGGCTTGATAAGCAACTACTTTCTCTACATGTTTGTGATAATGGAAAGGTTGTGGGAAAGGTATCTATGGGCCATGGCCTCAGTGGTATGAGCGATCGCTGGAGCCAGCTTGGAGGAAGTTTGAAAATAGAATTCCAGGGTGGTTGTCATATCTACGCCACAATTCCCCTCAAATAAGTAGTTGTATTAAATGATGATTAAAGTGCTTTTAGTTGAAGATCAAGCGATGGTGCTCGGTGCATTGAGAGCACTACTTGACTTGGAGAAAGATATTCGGGTCGTCGCAACTGCGAGTAATGGGCGAGAGGCCCTTGAGATTTTCGATAATTGCAGCCCGGATTTGGTAGTTAGTGATATAGAAATGCCTGGGATGACAGGTCTTGAACTCGCAGAACAATTACAGGGCCTTATAAATCCTCCCAAGGTTGTGATGTTGACAACTTTCTCAAGGAGTGGCTATATTCGTCGAGCACTCAATGCAGGGGTAAGCGGCTATCTTCTTAAGGATGCTCCTCCGAGCCAGCTCGCTAACTGTATTCGTCAAGTTTCAGCAGGTAAAACTGTGGTTGCTCCTGAATTAGTGCAGCAAGCACTCAATTGTGGGGACAATCCGCTCTCCACTAAAGAGCAGAAGATTCTTCAGCTCGCTTATACTGGGAAAACCACTGAGGATATTGCACGAGAAGTTTCACTCTCCCCAGGTACCATTCGAAATTATATCCACAGTAGCTGCCAGAAATTGAATGTCAGTAATAGAGTTGAAGCGGCACGCTTGGCTCAAAACTATGGTTGGATAGAGCCACTGAATAACTAAAAATCGATTGTTCCAATAGTATAAAATGGGGGAGCTGGTAAGCGCGTGGGTTGGTTTTCTTGTATTTTTTTACGTTTTTTCTAGATCGTATATATGTTTAAGATACTCATATAAGCAGAGTTAGCTTTTAGCTATAAATTGATAAATGGCCGCACATATTCCCTGCGGGTTATACAGCCATTTGCCAAGCGATTTTTTTATCTAGATTTAAAAATCAGAATTCGATGATTGCCAGAATCAGTAACAAATAAGTTGTCTTTATAGCCAAAAATTCCTGTTGGCTCTTTTAAAGTCGAAGCTGTAGGTGATTCAGGTTCATCAGGGTAGCTAATACCATTTTGGTTGGCATCATTTGGCTTGAAGCTTACAAAGTCAGCCTGTCCTAGCACGGTGTCTGCTGGAGCGAAATTACTGGTTGGCCAATTATTCCAAACCAAAACTCTATTGTTCTTCGCATCGGCAACAAAAAGTTGAATGCCATTTGACCAGATGCCAGTTTCTGGGCGATTTAGAGTCTTACTATTTACAGGCCATTCAGTACCGTCTACATCGGGTAGCTCAATATTTCTTTCGCTGAATGAGGGTTGTCCGAGAACAATATCAGCAGGCGCAAAACTGCTGGTAGGAAAATTATTCCAAAGAAGAATTCGGTTATTCCCACTGTCAATAATGGCCAGCTTTTCTCCATCACTCCAAACATCTGTTGGGTCGTATAGGGTGCTTGCTGATAGTTGATATGATATGCCACTTTGGTCTGCATCGTTTGGATCACAGTTTTCTAACCCTGACTGACCAATAAGGAGATCCGGGGAGGCATAACTATTTTCAGGAATTTGGCTCCATATTAACACCCTGGAATTGGCTGCATCAGTAACCATTATTTTGCTATCAGCAACGGTGGCTCCCCAGTTTATCCAAAGTGCCAGGCTTTTACAGGGGGAGATGTCATAATCTCCAATATTTAAAGTCAGTGCAGGCGCTGCTCCTGCTCCGGATACCACACTATCGTAAATAGAAATATGCCTTTCCCGGTATTGAGAAATTAGCAGGTGCTCTCCATCAAAACTAATGTCCGAGGGACCGAATAATTCCTGTTCCGGGTTTGATAAGGCCAGAGTGTCCAGTCCGTCCTTGCCTATTACTGTATTTGCAGGTGAGCCATTTGTAATAGGAATTGAATTGAAAACTAAGACGCGATTGGACGAAGTATCTGATATAAATAGTTTCCCCTCATCATCGATACTGACATCACCGGATGGCTGAAAAGCAAAATTTTTAGCATTTATTCCCAAATCTGTGCTGGAGAAGCTATCTTGCCCTATAACGACCTGTGCGGGATCAAAATTCTCAAAGTAAAAGGGAACAGTAAAGCTATTCTCATAAGTGATCATTGGAATCCCTACAAGATCGTCTATATCAATCTGAATGCTACGATCTTGAGCTGATTTCCAGCCATCTACTGGACTAATCGTTAAGGTATCATTGGGTATATTTGTTTTTGACCAGTTGATTGTATAGTCATCTTCTACGAGAGTACCAGATAGGGCAAGACTCTCGATATCCATGGTCTCAGAGAAGAGGACATTGATCGTGTCATCTTTCTCCAGGCGAGTGATATCTGGCTCGAAGCTAGTAATGGAAGGGGAGAGCGTATCAATATAGTAGGTGGCAGTTAGCGCTTCGATATCATAGCCGGAATCATCTGTGGCGTTAACTGTTAGGGAGTAGTTTGAAGAGCTGGTCCAGTCTCCCCTGGGATGTAATATAAGCGTATCTTCATCGAGTTGAGAAAGCTCACCGGCCTCTCCCATGCTCCCAGATATGACAATGTTGTCGATCAGAATGGCTTCACTAAAATCTAAATAGATTTCCTTATCTTTACCAATAGTACTGCCGCTTAAAGGTGTAAAGCTAACTGTGAAGCGCGAGGTGCCAGTATCGGGGTCTTCTGTTGGAGGTGTAGTGGTTTCTCCATCTCCATCTCCAGATCCGTTCCCGGAACCATTTCCTGTCCCGTTTCCGGAGCCACTCCCGCCTCCACTTACTGGTCCGCTTCCAGAGTTGCTTTCAGGATTAGTGTTCGCTGACTTGTCACTTCCAGAACCACCTCCGCACCCAGAGAGCAGAGCAGTAACTGCAAGGCACATAATTAAATTTTGAGAATTCACTTTCATACATACTTCCCCATTAACAACAAAGGTTAACCTTCTAGCATTTAAATTAATGTTTTTGCTAAAAAAGTGATTTTAAATTTTCTATGTGAATATTGCCTGAATGAGAAGGTTATGGTTTTTCTAAAAAACACATAGAGATATTTAAAATATTTTACCGAGAGTTCTGGTTTGTGTGTAAGAAATAATAGGAATGGGTAGTCATTACCATTTTTCATCTTGCCTGGAAATAAGCAGAAAAGTGATTTGGCAGAAAACAAGACTTACTTGTCTCTGTTAGAGGTTGCTGAAAATTATACTTGTCACTTTTTCAACAGATAATGCTCTCGATCATTACTAAGTTAAGTCGCAGGGATTCTGGTAGGCCACCAGCAGCTTTAGGTCTAGCATATATTGCTATATCTAGGAAATCTGGAAAGGACGGCGGTAATCGCCTGAAGGCGTTCACAATGTTTATGAGCTGCTCTGTTTGATGATGACCGGAATTCATCGACAGAATTTATACTTCGAATAATGTTGAAGGTGATAATGTTAGGTACTTTTCGACGTCTAGCTTATGAAATCAGAAGCCGTGATAGCTTCATTGATTGTTAGTGTTATGTATTTCAGTAGACCTGAAAAGGCAAGTGATTTGCTAGAGGAGTACTATTAATTTATCACTCTGGTATATCGTTAGACTCCTGTCGCCAAAAAATAACGACTCCTAAAATTAGATGCGATGTATTGAAAGGCACTTTGGAAGAAAACGGTGATTGTGTTAGATGAGGGCCGCCAAAAGGGTCTAGGCGAGATCATTGATAACGATTTCAATTTGAAAAATTGAAGTTTAGTTGGTTGTAATAGTTAGCTACTCAATCCATAAAGGTTTTTTGCCTTATTTCCACACCCAAAGCCAAAGCTCTTCTCCAAAATGGGTTTCAGCTTCTTATCCGGGATATAACCCCTTAGCCAGCTGAGCGGCTCTCCGCTGGAGGTTATAAGGAAGCTAAATGGAGTGCCGGGAGTTTCGCCCAGTACTTTTTGAAGCTGTGTGCTTGCTTGAAGCATGGGGAATTCCGGGCGTAGCTTTCGATATTCAGTCAGTAGGGCTTTTCGGGAGCCATTGATACCCAGGGCGATGGGCTGAAACTGTTGGGAGCACTTGCTAGCAAGCCGGTTGAGTGTTCGAACCTGGCGAAAGCACCAGGGGCAGTTCGGTTCAACCAGTACTATCAAGCTGGGTTTCCCTTTGAATTGCTGCAGGTTGATACGCTCGGGGCCGGCGAGGCTGCGCAGTTCAAAATCGTAAAGGGAAATGGCAGCTTCTGTCGCGCCAGTAGGCGCGAACAGAAGTGTGATTAGTGCGAGCCAGGTTCGCATTACAGGTTCCAGTCGAAGCCCAGGTAATATTCACGCCCTCGTAGCGGGCCGTAGATATAGGCTACGTCGTAGGCACCACTGGCATCCCAGAATAGAGGACTCTCACCTTCCTCAACCTGGGTGTAATCTGTCAGGTTGTTTCCGCCCAGATACAGGCTCAGATTTTCAGTGACGTCAAAGGTTAATTTAAGATCTACTGTCCAATAGGCGTCTGCGCTTGTGCTTTTTAACGTGGAGTCGCCCAACTGATTGAAACCTTCGTAGCCAAATTCATCCAAGTCCCGGGAGCCTACCCAGGTAGCGCTGGCGTATAGCATCCAGTAATCCGCTTTGTAATCCAGATTGAATAGTGCACGTTGCTCTACTGGAGCAATGGCAAAAGATTCCCGGAAAACATCGTCGTAGTCATAGGTCTCCAGTGTGCCACCGATAGTCAAATTTTCGGTGAGCGCATAGCCGAGAGTGATATCGGCAGCACCTACGGAGGCGCTTTCCTGCATCTGGGTAAGCAGTGGTACTCCATCCTCGGTTTCGCTTAGTGCTGCGAGGTTATCTACCTCGGTAAATGCCAGTGACAGGGTGCTGTTGAGGCGTTCTCCCTCGAAGCTCAATGCATAAGTTGCGGATAGAGATTTTTCAAGGTTTTCGATCTCGATGGCAAAGCCATCACCGGCATCAAGAATGCCGTGATCTGTTTCGAAAAAGGATAGGGGGGCTCGGTATCCTCGTCCCAGCGCTACCCGGGAGGTCCACTGATCGTCGTGCAGATAGCGAAGGTCTATACGCGGGGCCACCACCGTTTCATCGATCTCGGTACCGGGTTTTTGCTCGGCGACAAAGTCGGCTTTGGCGTTGTCTACGCGTATGGCCAGTGCCACTTCAAGATCCGGTGAAACGGTCCAGGTGTCCTGTATGTAGAGGCCGGTAGTTTGGTAGTCGAAACTGTCTTCGATGTAATTATCGCTTTCTTCCCCTGCGACAGAGTCGGAACGCATGGATTCATCGCGAAGATCGACACCAAATGTGAGCATGTGCTGATCGTTAAGGATCAAATTGTTGCGCAGGTCGAAGTAGTTGAGTGTGTCTGTAGCGGTGTAATCGAAGCCTTCGTAGAAGGAGTCCTGCTTGTGCTCAGACCAGGCGACAGTAAACAGCGTGTTATAGGTTTCGCTGAATTCGTGGAGCCAACTTGAGGAAATTTCACTGCGAGTGGTGGAGATCCATTCGGTGGTTTCCCAGGGTTTGCCAATGTATTGCTGCCGTACATCGTCGTCGACAAACAAGTGGTCAGATTCCACACCATCGTAGCCTTGCAGGACGGAACCAATGCTGTATCCCTGGGGGCCGCCAAAAATACTGGAGTCGGTATAGGCTGTGCGCAGTACCACGTTGTCCCGCTCACCCAGGTCATGGGAGAGGCGAACTACATAACTGGTGTTCTCTTGCAGCGGTGCTTCGCTAACACCGTTGTCATCATTGTCCATCTGGTGGTGCTTATCATCCTGAATGACCAGCGATGTACGGGTGCGTTCATCATCGCTTACATAGCCGCCCATCATGCCTAGGAAATAGCTGTCGTTGTCCTCCATAGAGGCATTGATGTTGAGGCCGGTTTCCTCGACTTCCTTGGAGATGACATTGATGGTTCCTCCGATCGCTTCGGGTGCGAGCAGCGATGCTCCCGCACCTCGGGCCACTTCGATACGAGAGACACCCGTTGTGGCCAGTGCATCCACTGCGTAATAGCCAGCCATCATGGTGTGAAGAGGAACGCCGTCGGTGAGGATGGTGGAATGCTCACCGCGCATACCGTTCAGCATTATTCGTTTAACCCCGCACATGGAGCACTCATTGGAAACCCGAACACCGGGGGACTTTTCAATAGCGTCAGTGAGGTTAACTGCCTGTAGGGATTTGATCAGGCTTTCATCAACAACCTCAGTTTTCTGGATTGCATCCAGCAAGGCTCCGCGCTCATAGAGGCGCTGGCGCACACCGATTACTACGGTTTCCTCCATTACAGTGGGCTGATCTGAAGGAGTTTCATTGGCAAGGGAGGCGGGTACTGCGGCTGCGAGAGCGGTAGCTAGCAGGGTTTTGCGAAACATGAGAGGACTTCCAGCAAGTAAACTGCTGAGTATGATAATGATTCGCATTTGCGGGTCAAGTGGGCAAAGGTGGTAGTTTTAGTGGCTTTGGATTTAGCGGGCCAGGATGTAAGGGCGCTAACTTAGATGGGATACTCAAGGAGTCTATGGATTTCTTTTGGGCTGGCTTAGTGAGTTGCTCTTTGTGGAAGAGTTGGAAAGCCTTGGCCGATAGAGCGAGGTTGAGGCCCGCTGTGGGCCCTCATTTAAGGGGAAGTTGATTCTCAGCGTTTTTTGTTGCTGAGTTTCTGCTCCCTTTGAATACGAATATAAATTTCTTCGCGGTGAACTGCTAGGGATTTGGGGGCATGGATCCCGATCTTTACTTGGTTGCCCTTAACCTCCAGTACTTTGAGTGAGATGTCTGTTCCAATTCTTAGGTTTTCACCAGTCCGACGCTTCAAGATCAACATATTTTTTCCTACTGAATTTCAAGCTATTTTTTTGGCTCCGAAACCGGAAGGCTTAGAAAGTCGTGATTGCAGGAAGGGCAGGGGGAGCGCGAGAACGGTAAGCATGAAAGAAGAAAAGGCGGGCGCTACGCTCCCAGAGCTTGGGCAATCGCTCCAAGCTACTGGATCTTCTCGACTTTATTGAAGACGAGCGGGTTTCTAGCGTACTATGCATACAGCCATCTTGATAGGTGATTTATCAATTTGGTTAGCTGGCCCCTGGTGTTGGCGCACCTTGGGTCAGCGCCTTTTACTTACTTTTACGTCACGCTACTGTTCTCCTCTGAGAAATGAGTCTTGGATTTGTTTGAATCAACAATCCTTAAAAAACTGCTTAGTAAGGCTCTAATTCCGATAAATATTCATCAATTTTACGCAGCTTTGACACTAAAACAAACTTAATAAAATCCAATAAGATCATTTTAGTGCCTATATTTTTTGTGTTTGTTTGAAAAGTCTACAGCGAGTTGTTGTATTTCCAGGGGAAAGGGTAACGCTGTTTGTCATTCTCTATATTGGTTTTTAAACTAATACCATTAGTTCAATTGAGCCCCATTTGCTGACCAAAATTTTCATCGCACTTTTCGATTTTTGGATGTGTCACAAGGGTTTAACGCTGGTATTGGCCGTGCAGGTTTACATTTCCAATTTTTCTTTTAATGAAACACTTAAGGGATATTCAGCCTCTGAGGGAAGAAGATTCTCCGCTTGCTCAAATTCTCCCGCTTTGACTAGTTGGTGAATTCTGTGGGCGCTTTCAGTTACATCAGTAATTTTCTGAATCCATTCGTTAACGTAAAGCATTACAGCTTTATTCGATAGCCCAATCTGAATAGCTCTGTGAGGAAGGGGTTCCAGATCTAGATTTCGTTCAGGGTCCCATTGAATACGGACAGGTGTAGCTCTTTTAGCTCCCAACCATGCTTCTTTCGTTGGGTATTGATCGGTTTGGTGGCTAAGCAGGCTATTCTGTAAGGCCCATTCAAATCCTTCTCTAGTGATATCTATCGCCAGAATGCGGTTTTGTCCGCTGTCTTTTTCTCCCCAACCCGAACGATACATCATCCATAGGAAAGAGGGTTTAATCCAAGTCATACGTTCCATTTTGAATGGTGGGCATACAAAAGTTCCGTTTTCTAGGGCGGAATTTGCAATGGCTGTGTTGTATGCTTGGTAGACGCGAATGGTGTGATTATTAAAGCTAGCGCGGATCTGGCGCGTTGGGATAGTCATTTCTTAACCTCTAAATACATACTGTAATGTTACAAGTGGTTAAGTTTTTAGTAAAATTCTATGCAAATTTACTCCTCAAGAGGAGTAGTAGAGTCCGATGATATAACGAAGCTCTACTACCAAATTATTAGTTAATTATTCATGCTTCAATAATCAGCACTAATCCAAACATTTTCAAAGTCGGTATAACCATAGATGGTAATATACCAAGTGCCCGATTGAGGAGCGTTCAAATCTATGGATTCATAGTTGCCCCAGTTTTCAGAAGCGTAGTCGGCATTTGATTCAGTGGCGGGTTCACCGTGCTTGATGTAGAGATCTGCATCACCAACGGAGTTGAATAGAGCTGCGCCCGTAGCTACAGAAAGCTGGGTCGCTCCTTCAGGAACTTCAATCTTAAACTCTAATTGATCTCCTGCATGGCCATTCAGGTCAGAGATAACCTCGCCGGGGATTAAAAATTCATCAGTAGATGATTCAGTAAAAGAGCCGACCAGGGATACTTGATCGAAGTCTGTATAGCCGTGGAGCATGACATGCCAGATTCCGGGAGTTGGGTTTGCTATAGCAACGGACTCCTCATTGCCACCTAAATAGGGCCGATAATCATAGACCGATTCAGTTGGTCTGCTAGCAAAACGAATATAGAGATCCGCATCGCCACTACCACCGGTTATCTCAAATGAAAGGTCGCTGGCATTTTCCGGTACTGTGATGATGTAGAACAACGATTCTCCTGCACTGGCATTAAGACCGCTGACAGGTTTCTGATTAACCAGAATATTGTCGGACTGATCAGCCAGGGTTACCGTTGCCGTTAAATCTACACCCTCGAAGGAGCGTTCGATAGGAGACAGTAATATGTACCAGCGGCCGGTTTCCGGCGAAGTGATCTCAATATCTTCAATATTACCGCTATTTTCAGAACTGAAGTCAAAATCGGCTGGGGTAGGTTGGCGATTATAGGCCACGTACATATTCATTTCACCGCCCAGTTCATCGCCTGAATTGTCAGTAATAACTGTCAGGGTTTGAGCATTTTCGGGCACGTCAATATGGAATACTTTTTCGCCTTTGCTACTTAAGTTCTCTCGCGTTTTTGATGGGAGGAGAGTTAGCTCTGCCTCCTCATCACAAACTAATGAAATACCGCCTTTAGCGGGGCTGAAGCTAATGCTCCCTTCATTAAGATAAGAATCAATTAATTCAAGCGCTTCGCAGGAGTAGACATCGAGGAGATTGTCCGTAACATCAATATCAGTTAAGAAATGTCGATCCATTACCCACTCGAATTGCGCAGTATCCAAGTAGTTGCCGGCAATATTTAACGTTTCTAGACGTTTAGGTAATTCGGGTAACTCTGTGAGGTTTTCATTAACAGCGGTTAAGTGCTTTAAGTATCGGAATACGTGAATACCTTGCAGTGACTGGATTTCCCCGTTGCCAGGAGTGCGAATTTCTTCAATGCTTGCTGCTTCCAGGCTGTCAATTTCACCATCGTTGTTTGTGTCGAAATAGGACGTCAAATATGACTTGAATGCAGGGTCAGGAATATTAATATTGATCGTGCCATAGTGCGATGCTGCTGCAACCTGATCACCGCCGCCCAAGTCGATACGCTGGGCCATTATACGGCTGAAGTGCTCATAACCCGATTTAGGGATAATAGTCTCTTGCCCATTAACCGAAAATGCACGTGATGGATAGTGCATTACAGACAGGAAGTCATAGTTACTGTAGTTGTGGGTTTGCCGTATATCAAAATTGTGGACATACTCGGGTTTAATATTATCCTCAATGATTTCGACATATTCATCACGATCAGATCGCTGATGTTCATGCCTCATACCAATAACATGACCCAATTCATGGACAATAATGTACTTGGTATCCCAGTTGTTCATGCTGAAGAATTGCCCGCCGCCAGTCTTTCCAACCATGGAGCGGTTTTCAGTTCCGTTTCTTACGTGAACGTAGTCAGATTGATCAGTGCGTCTTAAAAATTGTAAGTCTGCAATTTCTTCCCAGACTTTGGTGGCGTCGATAAAACGCTGTTGATTTTCTTCAGTGACACTATCGTAAAAGTCGTAATATATGATTCCATCAGGCCACTTATTCGCTGATATTTCAACAGCGGACATAATGCTAACTTGACCGGAATCCTCTTGAACTGGCTCCAGCATATCTCCGGTCAGCTGGTATAGCTTGCCATCAATAATGACTTGGCTCGATTTGGGTTGCTCTTCCAATTGAGCAAACTCATTGCCGGTGTAGCTTGGTATCGTTATATCTACAGCCTGGCTGTATGCCATTGCAGACTGAAAAGTTAAAGTTA
Source organism: Microbulbifer maximicatervae (SeqCode) (assembly GCF_052467225.1). NCBI lineage: Bacteria > Pseudomonadati > Pseudomonadota > Gammaproteobacteria > Cellvibrionales > Microbulbiferaceae > Microbulbifer > Microbulbifer maximicatervae (SeqCode). The sequence continues at coordinate 2,599,571 of NZ_CP174303.1, forward strand.
GGGTTGCTGAAATTCCCAGTGTGGTACTGGTAAATAGTTTCATTTTCATGTTCCTGCTTTGAAAATGTTTTTAAAGTTTTGCCAAACTTTTATCCATAAATAGTCGAGTAGTAGGCATGTCTGATTAACTCTGGCAACAAGTTAAATCAGGATGAATATGCCGCCGCGCGGGAGAATACCGATGTTTGGATTTGAGGTCGATAGGTGGTTTTAAGTTGATTCAGAATGCGAGATTTGATTCGTGGCATTTCTGGAAGGGCGAACTCACGAACGAGATAAAATGTAGAGGATGACTATCAATTTTCGAATGTATATCTTGGTGTTATTAGCAATACTTGTGTTCTGAATATTAGAGATCACCCAGGTGCTTTGTTAGCTGGGTAAATAGTGCCAGATCCAAATCCACTTGCTCTAAACTACGAATATCTTCGAGACAATTTCATATGAATGAGTGGGGTCGCATCCAGTTTGGGGATATAGGGCCACGTCAACCCGTCGTACAAACCCCTCAAATTGAACAACAAATAGCCTGGAAGGCAGTAGGGTACCCTGTTAGCCTCTCCTGCAAGCTAGATAGGAAGGAGCGGGCCTATGCAGGAGTCGGATGTTGCCAATCGGCTTATCGATGCGGCGCGAGAGTGCTTTTTGAACGATGAGTACCAACGGGTCACAACTCGCCAGATTGCTGCTAAGGCTGGAGTGGCGGTATCGATGATTCGATATTACTTCGGTAGCAAGGATGGCCTCTATGAAGATATGATCCGCCAAACCCTTCTGCCATTGATCGAGGCCGTAGAGCAACTCAGCCTTGATGGCGATTGGGATTTTGGAGATTTCTTTGCCCTTTACTACTCCACCATGCAAGAGAATCCCAAGTTTCCGGCTCTGATCCTGAAAGTCATGGCCCTTAATCAAGGGCCGGGGAAAAATGTGATCCGTCAGCTCCTGGAGCGGGGGCGTCAAAGGGGGTCTCGGCGGTTAGCTGAAATTAAGGGTGAAGAAGCTGAACCTGAAGACCCCAAGTATGATTTACTCAGGATTTCATTTGTCAGTTTGGCTATGTTGCCGATGTTGGCCAAACCCGTCCTGGAAGAGCAAATGGGGCACGTTATGGACCCCGATTTCTTAAAACAGCTTGCAGAGTTTAATGGCCGACTTCTGAAGTCAGGTTTGCAAAGCTTATAGCGATAAGGCCTCAGCAAGTTGAGGCCGGTCTCTTATATCTATTTTTAATCAGATGTTATTTCTGAGGAGTTCTTATGCCCCAGTCAATGCAAAGAAATAGAGCCGTAAATTGGGTCTTTCAGCGCGCTTCTAATATGATTAATAGTATTTGTAATATTCCTAATGCTCTGATGCCGCCGCCATTTCGGATAATGCAAATTGGATCATTATTTTGGCAGTCTAGATGTCTGTATACGGCTGTCCGATTAAATATAGCTGATCATATTAACAGTGAAGTCGTTCCAGTAGAAAAACTGGCAAATGATTGTAATGCAGATAAAGAGCATCTATATCGATTGATGAGGATGTTGTGTGCAATGGGGATTTTTAAGGAGGTAAAAGCAAGGCACTTTTCGCACAATCGAAACTCTGAAGTGTTGCGCAGTGATGCCAGTAACAGCGTAAGAAGTATGGTGCTCATGCATAACTCCCCAGAATTCAGCAAGCCCTGGTTTAATGGGTTTGAAGACCATATTAAAGATGGGAGTGTGCCTTTTGAAGGTGTTTATGATCAGGAAATGTTTGATTATATGAATGATCATCAATCTGTTAGCACGCTGTTTTCGGACGCTATGGATACCGTTGATAATCTTACCGGGCTACAGTATTTACAAGATTTTGATTGGAGCAGGTTTGATAGAATTATTGACTTGGGTGGGGCAAAAGGCAGCAAAAGTGCGAGTGTCCTCTCTTCATATAAAAACATAACGGCGATGGTGGTCGACAGGAATAATGTTGAGGGGACGGCAAGAGAGTACTGGAAAAACTCACTGAGTGATACAGTTGAAGAGCGATTGGACTTCTTCCCAGCAGATATTATTAACGATAGACTGCCGGTAGCTAATAGTGATAAGGATATCTACTTGTGTACGGCCGTTTTTCACTTGCTGAATGACAGTAAGGCAAAGCGACTCCTCAATAATATTTACTCTGCCATGCAAGGGCAAAATGCTACGCTCGCCATTGTTGACGCAGTATTACCTGAGAAGGGCGCAGACCTTAATTTGGCTGCCATGGACATGCAGATGTTGATGGGAACTCGTGGGCGGGAGCGAACTTTGAGTGAATGGAACCAACTCTTTAGTGATAGTCCTTTCTACTTGGTGGAGACAGTCTCCGTGCGTACCTTTGCAAAACTGATGGTGTTAAAAAAGAGAAAGGGTTAGGTGCTAAGCAGTAAGTGGGTGTCAACAAGCGCAATGTTACTAATCGTGAAAATGAAAGAACAATGCGCTTATTGTATTGGTGGCACGAATAGTCCGCTTATCAACTATAGATACGCCAGCAAGCCAATATCCGTAGTAGCTTAAAGTGCAGTATCACCTGTATTGGTTTTATATACGCCTATATTTACCTATAGCCTCTTTCTGCTAGTCGACTAAGGTTTCGGCCTTTGGTGTCTCAGTGGATATTACAGAATTACTTAGGGGGCTCTGAGACAATATATTTGAAATTACTGGATCTTAGCTATGTATCTAGTGTCCCGTCTAATAGGCAGCTTGCTAGTTTTATCGGTTATTTATGTGGGGTATGTTTGGGCTGATCTTGAGGATCGAGAGCTAGTTGCTGGGGTTACTTATGATATTCCAGGGTTGGCGTATAGAGAACCCTCTTCTGGCGCTATAGAAGGCTTTGAGCCTGACCTGGTCAGGGCAATTGGGGAGAAGTTATTTGGCGGCCCTGGCTATATAAGGCTAACCCGTGTGCTGGATGAGGATCGTATAAAGGCACTTGAAGACGGAAGAGTGGATATGGTGGTATCCCAGTTTACCATCACTCCAGAGCGCGAGGAAAAAGTGGACTTTTCGATTCCTTATTACGTCACTGGGGAGGGTTTACTGGTCCATAAAGATAGCGATATTGAAAGCTTTATCGATCTGGAAGGTAAGATAATTGCTGTTACTAAAGGCTCACTTTCCCTGAAAAGAATGCGTGCTGTCCTACCGTCATTGGAGGGGGCAAGATTGGTTGTAGCGCCCACAAGCTCAGCGACCTTAGAGGCTGTTCAAAGTGGAAATGCTGATGCTGCCTCCAATGACATTATCAACCTGGTACTTTTGCGTAAAGCATCAGCTTATCCGACTTTATATCGTCTGGTGAATATTAGTGGAGACTTCCCGCCAAAGCCCTTTGGTATCGGTGTTAAGAAAGGGAATAAGGAACTGCTCGAGCGACTAAATGCTGCTCTAGAAAGCCTAAAGGAGAGTGGGGAGATCAATAGAATGCTGGATAAGGCCGTTTCCAGTGTGGGTTCAGAGAATGACCCTGATGATACCTTCAGCGGCTCACAGTAGAGTAGTCGCAGAACTATCCGTACAGATAAAGTCTAATTAGGGGCGATATGACTACTAAATCCCCCAGTGTCTTCTTTTCTTTGCTTTTCAGCTCAGTCCTTTTCTTGGCTATTACTTACAGCAATTATCTACTGGGGAATTCCCCGATGCAGGCTACCCATTCGATCTTGGTGGAAACGGATGCACATGAGGGGCTTGTTTATGTACCCTCCCAGAAACGTCTCTACTTCACCAGTGTTCCAGATTTAGAGATTGAGAATCCACAGATAGCGATCCGTTACTACGACTTTATTACTGGCGAAGTTGTAACCTGGAAGCACCGAAGCAATATGGCAAACAGCATGTGGCTTAGCAATGACGGTGAATATTTATTGGTTGCAGAGCAGGGGAAAGGAGCAACCCCGGGCGCTATCAGCCGCATAAGCCTTTCAGACGGTCAACGAGAAGTGCTTGTAGATGCCTATAAAGGTAAGCCATTTAATTCACCCAATAAAGTTGTACAGTCACCCTCTGGCTGGATCTACTTCACCGATCCAGATTACGGCTACAACCAAGGCTTCAAGCCTGAGCCAATGTTAACGCCAGCTGTCTACGCTTTTGATCCTTCAACAAAAAAGTTAATTCGCTTGTCAGCGGAGTACATGATGCCTCATGGGTTGGCAATCTCCCCAATAGGCAACCAAATCTATATTGGTGATACTGCAGCTATCGATGGAAAGAATCCTTACAACCCCAAAAAAACAAAAGACATTTATGTAAGCGCTTTGCCATCCCCGGAAAAATTGGAGGAGAAGCAGTGGGTGTTGTCGGTACCAGTAGGGATTCCTGATGGTTTTATTGTTACTGGCCCCAAAAATAATCTGTGGGTGGCGGCAGGTGACGGACTGCGACACTATCGAGAGAACGGCTCTCTGGTTAATCTTTACCCTGTTCCCGGCGGCGTGTATAGCGTAGCAACTGACGGTAAAGCAATTTACTCATCAAGTAATACCGCTATATGGAAGACAATGCCCTGAGGGGAAGAGGGGGGATAGTTCCTCTTACTTTTGGAGTGTTATTGCCTGTTCGATCTGTCTAGCTACGGCAAGTAGTGCCAAATCCGCTCCGGGTAACCCATCTATCTCCAGGCCCACCGGTAATCCATTGGTACTTGGCCCGATGGGGATGCTGATGCTCGGGGCACCGGTAACTGGTGCGGAGACATTGTTGTATATCAGTGTGTCCAGGGTGGGGAGTGTCTGTCCATTTAGCTCCAGTTGATATGAGGATGTTTCCAGGGGTTGCGCTTCGATAGGAGCAGTTGGAAATACGATCGCGTCCAGTTGATGCTGCTGGATGATCTTCGAATAGCTCTCGTGCACAGCAGGCAATTTCTTTAAGGCCGCTTGATAAGCTGAGTCTGGCGGCGCCTTAGGGCCGAGCACTGATTCCTGATAGACCTCTTTCACATCCTCACTTTTGATCATTGCTACCAAACCCTCTAGTTGAGTTTGTGGTTGATAATTCGCCAGAAAATGCCCCATGGCAGTCCGCATCTGATGAAACCCGACGGGAAATCCGATTTCGAGAGCGGCGCTGACTATTGGTGAAAGGTCTACTTCTACCAGGTCTACTCCGGCATCAATAAGGGTACTGATTAGAGCCCTGAAAGACTGGCTTACTCCAGGTGAGAGGTTGTCAAATAGAGGATGGGCAAGCCCCAAGCGCAACTGATTGATTGGCTTGCATTGGGGTACGGAGACTCCTGTCATCACTTCAAACAGATAGATGGTATCTTCGACACTAACAGCCATAGGGCCGATCGTGTCAAATGCTGGCACAGAGGGTACGACTCCTTGGCAGCTAAGGCTGCCAGTTGAAGGGCGAAAGCCAACAATACCAGTTAACGCCGCCGGTAATCTGACGGAGCCGGCGGTATCGGTGCCGAGGCCAGCGGGCACAATCCCCGCGGCTACAGCAACAGCGGTGCCCCCCGATGAACCGCCGGGGAAGCAAGCGATGTCCCACGGATTCCTTACGGCACCAAATGCAGCGTTATTGGAGGTTACGCCAAAGGCGAGCTCATGTAGATTGGTCTTCCCAACCACTATGGCCCCACATCCCTCTAGCCGCTCAACCACTGGGGCAGAGGACTTCGGCAGAAAGTTCATGCCAAGGGTCCCAGCAGTGGTATGCATACCCTTTACATTGATATTGTCTTTAACAGCGATGGGGATACCGGCAAGGGGCCTACGGTGGCTACCGGAGGCCAATTCCCTGTCAATGCATTTGGCTTTTTGAAGGGCGCCATGCCGATCGAGGCAGATAAAAGCATTGAGTTCGGAATGAGCAACTGCATTGTCACAAGCTTCTTCAATCAGTGATACTGCGCTAATCTTTCTTGCGAGCACCATCTCCACAAGCTCATGAAGGGAAGTCGTCATAGTTTGCTTACTAGCTTCTGATTGTACTTGGGATCTTAGATCATAGTGAGAAAGAAAGTAGGACGATAAGAATGATATTGGCTAATTTGATAGCACTAGCCTTGATCTCTCCGAGGCGTATCTGATGGTGAAGAGTGAGCAGCGCGTTTCTGGCCATTGAAAATATGAGGGTTATGGGTTTTGAAAATTGATGTATTACTGTTTGATCTCGGCGGCGTACTAATAGAGCTAAAAGGCCGTCCATTACCAACCGGTAAAGCGCCTGTGACTGATGTCATTATCTCCGGTCCGGTAAGGCAGTTTGAGAGAGGAGAAATCACCACGGAAGAATTTGCAAACGCTTTAAAATCTCAATTGGAAATAGAGGAATCGATAGAGACTATTATCGATCATTTCACAAACTGGCCTGCTGGATTCTATCCAGGAGCAATTGAATTACTCAGTTCTCTAGAGAAAAACTACAAAGTGGCCGCATTGACAAATACCAATGAACTTCACTGGCCACGCATCACTCATGAATTTAATGCACATAACTATTTGGGCAGAATATTCGCTTCCCACCTTATAGGTATGGCAAAGCCCGATGAAGCATTTTTCAAGCATGCGCTTGAGCAGCTGGAAGTCGAAGCCAGTAGTGTTGTGTATATGGATGATATCTCTAGAAACGTAGAGGTGGCGAATAAGGTGGGTATGACTGCGTTTCATACCAAGGGTTTTGATTCGGTGTTGGAAGTGATAGAACGTTTAAATATTCAAAAATAGATTTTTGGCAGTAAGAAAGGTTAGAGGTATAACAGATTATTGTGTAGAGGTAGTTTCTTGGCCTTTAAAATCTACTTAAGCCATCCAGACATGCCTGCCCTCAACTTGCTCCCTCTTTCTGAATATTAATTTTCAGGAGCTTGCTCACGGTTAAGCTCATTTGAATGTTGGTCAGATTATAATTTACGCCAGTTGGTAAGTGCCAGCTTGGAGAAATATGATCATGATGAGTGTTATTTCTGGGTTCGGCTGAAAGTTTGTGGAAAACACTTAAAAATTATGGGGTTACGTGAGTAGGGTGAAATTGAGATAGTAGTCATGGTGATCGTTTTTGTAGTTTGTTTAATCGTGCCATTTTAGTGTAACTAGCTGATTTCTAATGAGAAACTGTAGTGGCGGCGGTAGATTGATTATGAGATAGTAGTCAATACAATAGTGGTCAGAGTGATTACTATATAAATGTTATAGAGCAGCAGGGTTCGAGTAATGGAAGTACCTATATCCCAAGAATTCATAAAAATCTGTAAGCAAATTAAAGCCAAGTCGTATTCAATCTCCCAGTGGTCCGAAATAGAATCCGATGATATGTTTCACTCAGGTTCTTTTCGTGGTGGCTTTGATGCAGATGAACAGGAGTTCTGCTTTAGCTTTTATGACCAAGCTGGAGATGAGTATTGGTTTCAAGTAAGTCTTTCTTCAATCATAGAAATAGCTAGTGGTATACAGCTTAAAATTGTAGGTAGGGCTGCAGAGTGAAGGCCTATAACAAGGTGCTCAAACACCGTTCCGGCCGAAAGCGGCCTCCACTGGACGCGCAAAAAGCGCGCGCCGTTTAGCACGGCGTTAGTGCGTCAAGCTAAGCTTGATGCTTCTTGCAGGGTGGAAGTCCCTGTCGGGTAAGGCCTAACCAGCCACCCGTATCGAGTGTTGCGCGTAGGGCGGAGCAGAAGGAAAAAAAAATATACTCATTTTTTTCTCACTGTGAACAAACTATGTGAAGCGTACACAGAGAATTCTATAGGCCATAGGGGTTATCGTGATCCTGAAGTGCTGGTATCGCTCCGATAATAAAGTGAGCTCCGATCGACGAGATGTGTAACGCCATCGAAGTCCAGGCAAAGCAACCGCATTGGTGAGGTTGTGGCGGATCGGCGGGGTTATCAAGCCATGGCATGTAGAAAGAGAGGTATTGAGAACTTGAGAGATCCGAGCAGGTTCCTGAAGGAGCAGGTAGGGAAGTTAAGCCTAATGGTGAAACCAACGAAGACCACTCGGAAGTCGGATCAGCTCATAGTAGTCCGAGAGCGGGAAAGCCGCTTACATGGCGAAGGGGCTGACAGTAATATCGGTGTGCAACAGAAACATAGTCCGGACAAAGTAGGGCTGGATACACTATGACAACCGCCTTGCACGCCATCGCATTTAAAGCACAGAGCCACCCCACGCACAGGTTTCAGAATTTATACGGACTGCTAAATTCCAACCTGCTGTATCAAAGCTGGGGCCAGCTCAACAAGCAGGCCCGCTGCGGTATTGATGGAGTAACAACCGAAGTTTACCGGCAAGGTCTGCCGCAAAATATCCAATGCCTACATCAACGGCTGTGTGACAAACGCTACCGTACCCAGGCGATTAAGCGGGTATTGATTCCCAAAGGCAACGGCAAGCAGCGCCCACTGGGGCTGCCTACGGTGGAAGACAAACTGGTGCAGCAGAGCGTAGCGCAGCTACTGCAAAGTATCTGGGAGCAGGATTTTCTGCCCTTTAGCTACGGCTACCGCCCCAGGAAAAGCGCCCACCAAGCCGTACATAGCCTTGGCTTAAACCTGCAATTCAAAGGCTACGGCTACATCGTTGAAGCCGATATTAAAGGCTTCTTTGATCAGCTGGATCACGACTGGTTACTGCGCATGCTAGCCCTTCGTATCGACGACAAAGCCCTGCTGACACTGATTAAACAGTGGCTTAAGGTGCGCGTGCAAACTCCAGATGGTAAGTTCAGTAAAGCGGCAGCAGGCACCCCGCAAGGTGGCGTGATCAGTCCGGTACTGGCGAACATCTATCTGCACTACGTCCTGGATTTGTGGTTCGAGAAGAAGGTTAAGCCGCGTATGCGTGGCAGAGCCATGCTAATCCGGTACGCCGATGATTATGTAGCGGCTTTCCAATTGAAAACGGATGCAGAGCGCTTTTACCGGGTACTACCGCAACGGCTGAACAAGTTTGGCCTGCAGTTAACCCCCGAGAAAACGCACCTGAAGCGCTTTAGCCGCTTCCATCCGGGCCGAAAACGGCAGTTCCAGTTTCTGGGTTTTGAGTTCTACTGGAGCTTGGACGTCAACAAACGTCCCAGGCTCAGGCGCCGGACTGCCGCAAAGAAACAGAAGGGCACAATGGAAGCGCTCTACCACTGGATCAAAGCCAAGCGCAGTGAGCGTCTGAGAGAATGGCTGCCCACACTGAAGCGCAAGCTACAAGGCTTCCAGAACTACTTCGGTCTGCCAGACAACAGTCGAAGCTTGTCCCGTTTGTACAGCTATGTTCTACACAGCATACACAAATGGCTCAATCGACGGAGTCAGCGCAAGAGTTATAACTGGAATAGTCTAAAGGAAATGCTGGGATATTTTGGGCTAAAGCCACCGCGAGTATACAAACGCAGTATACTTGTGGACTGGTATTAGGGTTCGTGCTTTACACGAGCGAATATATTACTGAAGAGCCGGATGCGGTAGTTCCGCACGTCCGGATCTGCGTGGGGGCAGTTAGGGTAACCGGCTGTCCTACCACTACTACGTAAGTCGAGACCGAGCGATGGAATTAAAGGAATTCCCCATGAGTGAAAATATGAAGCAGTGCCCGTGCTGTGATTATTATTCACTAGCGGAGCGAGGCAAATGCCTAGTATGCCCAGTCTGCTTCTGGGAAGACGACTGTCTTGATCCAGAAAACCCAGATTGGGATGCGGCATCTGATTTAAACGATGATATGAGTCTTCGTCAAGCGAGAAGCAATTTCGTAAAGTTCGGAGCCTGGAAGGCTGAGTTTAACAACGTGGTAATAAGCGCAAAAGAAAGACGTACATTACATGTTACAAAGCGCAACGTATAACAAGCGGCTGTAGTCGCCATGCTTCGCATGGCTGGGACGGCTTTTCCGCAGCTTCGCCGCTACAAATCCGCCCTTAAGCCGGGCGTTGTACAAACCCGCTGCGCGGGAGTGGTGCCGCTTTTAAATTATAAGAGGCATTTTAGAAAATGCATAACCGGGTATTGCAAAATATATTTTCTGCGTACAGTGGTTATTTATCTAAAACTGCGCAACCACTAAAAAATTTAAAGGCTATCTCCTCGATACAAGAATGCCGTACAAAATCGATGGGAAGCAGTTATTATCGTTGTAAGCACAACCATGTCACTGAGCAGCATCATTCTTGTAGGCATAGAAGTTGCCCCCTTTGCTCAGGCAGAAAACAGCTCCAGTGGGTTGATCAGCAGCGTCGTAAATTATTTGATACAGAACATTTTCATGTGGTCTTTACTATACCTCATGAGTATCTGCCGATATGGCAATACAACGAGGAGAAGCTTACAGATATACTCTTTTTGTCGAGTAAAGAAACGCTATTTGAATTGATGGCAAGTAAGGACTATCACGGCGTAACCCCCGGGATGCTTATGGCTCTGCATACTTGGGGAAGACAGTTAACTTTACATCCACATATACACTGCCTGATCACCGCTGGCGGTTTGACTTTAAGAGAAAACTGGAAAGAAACAGGTGAGTATTTATTACCTGTGCGAGTGGTTAAGAGTCTTTATAGGGGAAAGTTTCAAGCGCTGTTACTAGAGCAGTATCGTGCTGGGCTAATCAAGCTGCCTCCCAGTTGGCCCATTGGCCAGTTTGATATTCTCTTTAAAGCTTGCTATCGCAAAGAATGGTCAGTTCGTATTCAGGATCGATATGAGCATGGACAAGGAGTGCTTCTGTATTTTTCACGATATATCAAAGGTGGCCCGCTGAAGCCAAAGCAGATATTAAACGTGGATCATAAGGAGCTGGAATTTCGTTATTTTGATCACCGTGACCAGCGACGCAAGCGACTAAGATTAAAGCCTCAGGAGTTCTTAAGACGTGTCTTGCAGCACATACCTCCAATAGGAAAACACATGGTACGGAGTTATGGGTTATATGCTGGGTGCAATAAGAAAAAGCAAGATCTATGTAGTAATCAAGTGGGTTTAATGAAAGATCAACGACTCCCAGCTGGATTGCAAATCCAAGATCTGGTGGTAGAGTGTGGGCAGTGCCATGAATCTACAAAGTTGACTGGCAGAGTGTGGTCTAAGGCGAAAAAAGGAATTTCCTTTATAAAGAGGGCGGCTCGGCAAGATAGTGCCGGCGGGAATGTACAACATGGCGATGAACCAGACACTGCAGGAATGGGCCTCTTTAGTTCGGCCTAAATTCAATGCCAAGTCATTTTTTTACCGCCTGCAGTGCAGGTTATCTAAGCGTTAAGTTACGGATATGAAAAAGCAATTAATTACATTTCTGGTAATGCTCTGTTGTTCGTTGTCCGCAAGTGGAGTAGAGAAATTGGATTGGCCATTTGATCAAGCAAAGAATGTTGCCGCGATAACGACCAAGCAGGTCGTTAAGGATTCACTTCCAGTATTAATGGTAGTGCACTACGCGGATGATGATTCATGGGCGTTCACTTGCGGTACCACTAATAAATCAGAAGACCTAATGATTGTGGGTATGGGCGAGATCATATCGCTTGATCCTACTTTGTATTCAATCGCAGATTTACCTCCTGGCTGGAGCGCCACAAGAACGTCAATGAAGTCTCAGTGGGTTCGTACTAGAGAGGAGTGAACTTAACAAGTGACTATGGTTGTTCGTCAAGTTATTAAGCCATACTTTCATCCCAGTAGGTGTTATTTTTTACCATCGTATTCAGGATCGTAATCTGCTTTCTCATGCAGGCAATCAGAGCGACCTTTTTAGGTTTGCCAGCGTCGACTAATCGCTTATACATCGGCTTTAGTTTGGGATGATGTTGTATGGCCGACATGATGGAAACAAATAGAACCGTACGTACACGATGCCTTCCGCCTCGAATATATCTCTTTCCCTGGAAGCTGCCGCTATCACGGTTCATCGGGGCGACACCTACAAGTGCAGCGATCTCTTTACGGTTCAATTTTCCGAGCTCAGGAAGTTCACTCATCAGCGTATAAGCCAATACATTTCCGACTCCTTTAGCGCTCAACAATAGGTCGCGCCTTTGCCGCCACTCAGACACACTGTTAACCAGTTTATCCAGTTTTTTGTCGATACCTTGTAACTCTTTTTTAATGGTGCTTAAAATGGTCTGGATAGGTTTGTGTACTGATTTAGGCATCCGCTGAAGCCGATTTTTTTGCATTGTGCTCATCTCTAAGCACTGGCTTCTTACAGTAAGTAAGTCACTGACCTCCCTAAGTTTTTCTGGTTTTAGCGTCGACAGCCTTGGTTTCATGGCCTCACCAAAATGTGCAATATCCATTGCATCTAGCTTGTCAGTTTTGGCGAGGCGACCTGCGGATTTAGCGAAGCTTCTTATCTGCGAAGGATTGCAAACAACAATAGGTAATCCTGCTTTGCCGGCGGCGCAAACAAACTGTAACTCGAGTCTTCCCGTAGACTCTATTAATACTCTTTGAGGTTTAAGAGGTTGTAGTTGTTTAATGGCATCCTTAATGCCATTTTTATCATTGGCAACACTAAAAAACTGGCCAGTAGGTCTCACATAAATATCGAGTTGTTTACTGCTGGTATCGATACCGACATTGATCTCTTGAGGTTCCATAAGATAAGCTATCTCCGCCTTGCTATTCGGGCTCGAGGCCCACATGACTATTCGAGTTATGCCTAGTGAGTGTCTGTCACGTTCCTACTTGTTAACGGTCTTTATAAACCGGCGCAGCAACGAACTGTGACAAACAAGGCCTTCGGTGGCCGCCGAAGGTGGGTCTCAATTTACCCGTTAACGAAAAGGATTTTCAACATCAGAATCGATCAAGAACAACCATACAAGGGGCAGCAGTGGACTACCAAACCTGTCACTTTTTGTACCGGCACAGAAAAACCGTCAGATTTGTCAGCCGCTGTAGCCCGCGTTAGCTATGTCAAAAGACGATTAAATAATGGAAGAGCTGCTAAATAGTTTGGATAAGTTGGTGGTGGAGCATAATCTTGAGTCTCGAGCCTTTAAGGGAGCTAAAGAGTGGTCTTCATCCGCAGACTTTGATATTGACGCTTCAATAACTAGTAAATTTAAATACAATTTTCATGCTCATAAACTTTGTTTTAAGCATGAATTTAGGTCAAATCCATGCATAGAGACTTACCTTGATATCACTCTCGATGAAGAGGAAGTTGGTTATTACTGTTGGATTTCTGATTTAAATGGTGAAGTTCTAGATGATATGTTAGTTATAACTGATAATGAGTTAAAGTATAACTAACTAGATGCTTAAAGGTTGGACACTAAATCCTGGCTTGTGCTCGTGCCTGGCAAGTTATAGCCAATAAATTTGTGCACTTAAGAGAGCGGAAAAACCTAGAGTAAAGACGGCTGCTGTGGCATGAGAGCTAGGCGTCAGCGCACAGAAGATCTACAGCTGGCGCCGTCAATTTAATCGACTGTCTGATAAACAGTTCAATAGTTTAGACGGTGTCGACTATTCCAAACAGGGAAGCGCTGAAGTTCGCAAGCTCAAGAAGGAACTGCATGAAGCTCGTCAGGAGGTTGAGTTTCTAAAAAGGCAGTTGCGTACTTTGAGAACCACCAAGAGTAAAGTACGCATTGATACAAGAGCATGTAGGGTCATTCCCGGTTAGCTTGATGTGTCGGAGTTTAGAAGTCTCAAGATCGGGATATTATCGATGGCGGGTGAGGTTGCCAGCTCCACGCACGATTAGAAAGATACGAACAATCGAGAAAATCCGAGAGACGTTTACTGCGTTTAAAGGTTGTTATGGCGCGCCTAGAATCGCTTGCGAGCTTCAAGAGTTAGGTGAGCCATGCTCACGGAACTACGTCGCTAAGCTTATGCAACAGGAGCATATTAAAGCGAGAAACGTCAAAGGCTTTCGATATAGTCAGCCCGTAGAGGGGAGCATTAACGTCTCCGCCAACTTGCTTAAGCGTTGCTTTGATGTGGATCGACCAAATTGTCGCTGGACCAGTGACATTACGTATATCTGGGTTCTGGAGCGGTGCTTGTACCTCGCGGTAGCTATGGATCTGTACTCTCGACGTATTGTAGGTTGGGCATTTGACTCGCAGATGACCGATGAATTGACATGTCGAGCATTGAAAATGGCCCTAGAGCGAAGACCAATAAAGCCTGGACTGCTAGTTCACTCTGACAGGGATGTGCAATATCGATCGCAGAAATACCAGGATCTTTTGTCCGAAAGCAAGTGCAAGCCGAGTATGAGTCGTCAGGCTACCTGTTGGGATAATACGGCAATGGAATCATTCTTTAGCAGGCTAAAATTCGAGCTGGTCTATGCCAGAATATTCGAAGGCGAAGAGCAAGTATAATCTAAGGTGTTTGAATACATTGAGATTTTGTACAATAAGGTTGATGTGTATTCTGCATTGGGCTATGTAAGTCCGGCAGAGTATGAGCGTAAATATACATAGTTAGAGTGTCTACTTTTTGTAGGTAAGACCAACGTCGGTAATCATTTGAGGTTTAGCATGAAATCAGAACTAATAATAATTCACGCATATTTTTGGCCTAAACTGTGTGGATATTTATATTTAGCTTATTTTCACATTAGAAATATAGAGCATCGAACATGGTTTGATAGTTTAGAGTTTTTTGCGATGATTCCTCTTTATATTCTCTGTGCGCTTTTCATATTTGGGTTTAGCATTAAGCGTACTTTAATTCCCAAAATTTGGCTTATCTTAGTGGCCGCGAATGCTGCATTTCACCAGTTTCTATACTATGAAGACTTATATGATTTGCTAAGAAATTTGGCGTTATTCTGGCCTATTTATGTAATCACATTTGTATATTTGTTCATAAATAAAGGAAAGGGAGCAAACGTATAAAGAACCTTGAAGGTGGGCAGTCACAAGCTGTACTCAAAAGCATATCACAGCTTGCGACTGCCGCCTAACGGGGCGTTAATTTTATTATGAATGTTGATAGCTTTGCCGAATTCGGAATAAGAACACAGAACAACAGAATGGGTTTTTGTTCCTCGAAATAAAAAAGTGAGCGGACGAATTTATAAATGATGAAACTATGTACCCATGGTATAGCTTACTGTTGTCCCAAAAGGGGATGTTCGCGAGTGAGTGAATTCGATTGAATTATTCCGATATCTTTGAGCAGTATGGAACGCAATGGAAGGGCACGTGGTTAACAAGGAAAGAAGAGTTTTATGAATTTGATGTAATAACAGGTCGAGCCAATAAAGGTCATTGAAAATTGATGGTTGGTCTAGGTTTTACCCTGAAGTGTCAGGGGTATTGGGAAAACGCCTACTTTTATAGCTCTGTAGCTGCTATCGGAATATGGTCAAAGATAACAAGTAACTATGGTCGCTCGTCAATTTTTTAAGTCATACTATTCACCCCAATAGGTGTTATTTTTCACCATCGTATTTAGGATCATAATCTGCTTTCTCATGCAGTCAATCAGAGCGACCTTTTTAGGTTTACCAGCGTCGGCTAATTGCTTACACATCGACTTTAGTTTGGGATGATGCTGCATGGCTGGCATGGCTGGCATGGCTGCATGCTTGGCAACAAGCAGAACCGTGCGTACACGATGTCTTCGGGTCCGAATATATCTCTTTCACTGGAGGCTATTTCTTTGATGATTAAACTTTCCTGATTCAGGAGGTTTACACATCAGCGTATAAGCCAATACATTTCCGACGCCTTTGGTACTTAAGAATAGGTCGCATCTTTACCGCCATTCAGGCCCACCGTTAACTAGTTTATAAGGTTGTTTGCCTATACCTTGTAGCTCTCTCTTGATTGTGTTTAGAATGGTCTGGGTAGGTTTTACACTGATTTTGGCATCCTCTGAAGCCGATTATTTTGCATTTATTCATTTCTAAACACTGGCTTCATACGGCCAGCAAGCTACTGGTCTTCCTAATTTTTTCTGGCTTTATCACAGGTAGTCTAGGTTTCAAAGTTTCACCAAAACGTGCAATGTCAATAGCGCCTAGTTTGTCAGTCTCGACGAGTCGTCCGAGGGACTATGTAAAGTTTCATATCTACGAAGGGTTGCAGGCAGCAATAAGCAACTCCGCTCTGTCTGTGGCACAAATGAGCTCTATGTTAAGTCTCCCGGTAGACTCTGTAAATGCTCTTCGAGGCTTAATAGGTTGTAATTGCTTAATGGTATTTTTATCATTGTCAACACTAAAGTATTGGCCAGTAGGTCTCACGTAAATATTGAGTTCTCTACTGCTGGTATTGATGCCGACATTGATCTCTTGAGGTCCCATAAGATAAGCTATCTCCGACTTGCTATTCGGGCTCGAGGCCCACATGGCTTTTCGAGTTATGCCTAGTGGTTGCTTATCATATTCATACATGTTGTCGATCTTTTATGAGTAGGTTAGACAGCGAACTGTGATAAACAAGGCTTTCGGTGGCCGCTGAAGGTGGGACTCAATTTATCCGTCACTGAAAAGGACTTTCAACATCAGAATTGGGGAAGAACAACCATACAAGATAAATCTCATAAGGAAGTATAGACCTATCACTTTGCTTGCAAAAATACTCGAGTAAACTGCTAGCTTTACACTACTCGTATTTAGGACGTTAGCCTATCGACAGTTGTTTCGGAGTAAATGTTGGAATGAAGGATATGAAAAATATAAAACCATACTTTTTCTCGCTCATACTTACAGTATCTTTTGCGGCCAATGCCATAGTCATTCGTCATGATATTGAAGATAATAAATATCAAATTCCCGTATCTACCTTCCCAGCGCTTGTTGACTTTCCAGGTGAAGGGCACGGTGTATTAATTTACCCTCAATGGGTTGTTACAGCTGCACATGTAGCTTGTATGCAGCATTGTATTGAGGAGATAATGATTAGCGGCCTATCGCGTAAGGTAGAGACAGTAATTGTACATCCAGGATACAAGGAACCACCTTCAACTCTTGTTGAAAATGCATTAGCCTCGGGTGATGGATCAAATTTGAGAGAGTTTTTGGCATTGTCCGATGATATTGCGCTTATTAAGCTTAAAGAACCAATTGCCGATGTTGAACCGGTCTCTCTTTTTCTTGGTAGTGATGAGAAAGGCAAGACTGTCCAAATAATCGGCAAGGGGGCGACGGGCAATGGCTATGATGGAGTGGAGCCTCAAAGTCCCCATCGAACCACTTTACGCCGAGCTTATAATGTCATTTCTAATGTAGATGTACGTTGGATTTCCTACAAATTCGATTCGCCAAAATCTGCTATTCCACTCGAGGGTGTGTCGGGTAGTGGCGATAGTGGAAGCCCCGTCCTCATTAAGGAAAATGAGAAATGGTATCTTGCTGGTCTTGCTTCGTGGGCCTCTAGTGAAAAAGATCTTCGTACATATCGTGGCCCACTTTACGGTGATCTCGGAAATAGCGTTCGTATTTCTCATTATATAGTATGGATCGAAAGCACCATATCTGCCGAGGAATAAAAATAGTGATCCACGCTGACGGGAAGCTAGCGAAGCGTTGATCGGCATGAGAAATAAGACTTACCTACGTTCAGTAGGCGCTCTGTATGGTTAAGATTAGGCCTAACAAGGGGCGTATCATGGGTAAGAAAGAATTCAGGCGTATACGAAGGGGTTTGCAGAGAGGCAGTTTAGAGGGCGGCCAAGTCAGGGGCAACAATTGACCTGTAGCACGAAAACTCAGCGCCAGTTAACAGCAGATTTGTGGATTTAAACTGTTGCCTGATAAGCACCAAGAGTTAGGTGAGTCGTGCTCACGGATCTACATCGCTTAGCTTATACAACAGGAGCATAGACTAATAGTTCGCTCTGATAGGGCTGTGTAATATCGTTCGAAGAAATGCCAGGATCTCTTGTCCGAAAGCAAGTTCAAGCGGAGTATGAGTCGCCAAGCTGACTGTTAGGACAATGCCGCAATGGAATCATTCTTTAGCAGGCTAAAAGTCGAGTTAGTCTATGCCGGAACACCCGAAAGCGAAGAGCAAGCAAAATCTGAGGTGTTTGAATATATTGAGGTTTCCTACTATGGAGTTCGTAGGCACTCTGCATTAGGCTATATGGGTCCAGTTGAGTATGTGAGCAAATGCACATAGTTAGAGCGTCTACTTTTTGTGGGAAAGTCCAAAGCCAATGGAAGGTTCGGGTTAAATGAAAGAAAGAAGATATTCAGAATTAGACTGGCTAAGAGTTTTTCTAATCTTGGCCGTATTCTTACATCATGTGTTCATGCCGTTTAATGGGGATGGTTGGCATGTGATGAATGGAAAATCAAGTAAGTTACTTGATGATATCATGGTGTATTTTGAGCAGCTAAGATTGCATACTCTCTTTTTTATCGCTGGAGTGGGTAGCCTGCTTTTGCTAAAAAAGATTAATACGAGAACATTTATCGTCAATAAGTTCTATCGGCTCTTTGTCCCACTAATTGTTGGCATGGTACTCATAGTGCCACCTCAAAATTACTTCGAAAACATAAATGACTACAAAAGTATAATTGATGCGTATCAGCATCTATCTCTGACATTTGAATCTAATCATCTTTGGTTTATCGAGTTCCTTATTGTGTTTATGCTACTTGCCGTGCCTTTTAAGTCAGGGCTCGACAGCCAAGTGGGTAAAGCCTTTATTATCAGACTTGAGCGGCTAGCGCTATTTAAGCATGGATTGTTTTCACTTGTCCTTGTGGTTCTATTGTTGAGGTGCGGCCTTAAACTTCTAATGCCTGCTCAAGATAACAGTATTGATAACTTATCTGTATCGTTGTTTTTCTTGCTGTTCTTCATGGCTGGTATGTGTTTCATGAGTAGTCCTAAAATATGGCAGTCTGTGACTAACAACCGGTCAGTCAATTTAAAATGGTTCATATTCAGCACTGTTCTATTTTATGGTTACTACTTCAAACCTGATATTAGCGAATATGTACCACTAGCGGTACGTTGGCAGCTTTGGTGGTTAGTTTGTACACTTGTTTCTTGGTCTGGGCTGTTGGTATTAGTGGGGTATGCAAGTGCGTTCTTCAAGCAAACACCCAAATGGCTACATACCGCAAATGAATTGATTTATCCATTCTATATATTGCACCAAACAGTTATCGTTGCGCTTGCCTTTTATATAGTGCAATGGGATGCAAGTATTGCGGTAAAGTCAATGAGCTTATTACTTGGTGCGTCCCTTGTATGTATTTTGCTATGTTATTTTGTCGTAAAGCCTATAGGTATTTTTCGTTATCTGTTTGGTTTAAAGTCAAAGCGTGTAGTTTATAAGAGTTTAAGTCAGCAGGGCGCTGCAAGCGATGCCTCAGTTTGAGGTGGTCATTTTTTAGATGGTTTGTAGTTGCAAGCACCACTGAACACACATTTCAGAGAGTTTTTCTGGAAGCTAGCATAGCCGTTTCGTTCGAGTGCCTACATTTTGAGCTAACAAGCTCCACAAGTTATCAGCGTTATTTGTCATGGGCTGTCAGGTAGTTAACTGAGAAGCAAAGTATGTTATTTTCCCTGTAAATCTGTCTGACAGCGGTTAGCCAAAGGCGGTTGGCAGAGTATGTAGGTCGTTCAAAGGTCGTCAGCTGTAACCGAGCCAGGCAAGATTTCCCGGCCGGAGACTAGGTTGGGCAGCCTACGTTCCTCTTTGACTGCTCTTTATTGCAACGTTATGTTATATGCATGGGCAGTAAAATTGAAAAAGCGTTCTTAATCCCATTCATATTAAGCATTTCTTACTACATTTCCTGGAGTATATTCAGAGCTGCTAATTTGCACTGGGATAATGGCTACAATATCCCTGGATTTCTGATACTAATACTTTCATACCCTTGGACCTTAATTACCATTTATCAGCCACTAATATTTTTTATGGATAATTTGGTTGATTTTTACCTAAGAGTATTAATTTTAGGTATTATTGCCAGTTTGGGTTTTAGTTCAATTTTTTACCAGTAGTTTACCTAGGTAGATTATGTGTTCGTAAAGCATATAATATGCTAGCGCATTTGAAAGCGAAGAGTAAGTCAAATCTGAAGTGTTTGAATATATTTAAAATTATACAATAAGATTGATGGGCAATTTTGCATTGGGCTATGTAAGTCCATCAGGGCATGAGCGTAA
The DNA here is from genome assembly GCF_052467225.1 of Microbulbifer maximicatervae (SeqCode). Classification (NCBI taxonomy): domain Bacteria; kingdom Pseudomonadati; phylum Pseudomonadota; class Gammaproteobacteria; order Cellvibrionales; family Microbulbiferaceae; genus Microbulbifer; species Microbulbifer maximicatervae (SeqCode). The sequence continues at coordinate 2,619,640 of NZ_CP174303.1, forward strand.
ATATACATAGTTAGAATGTCTACTTTTTGTGGGCATGACTAATGTCTTTCTAGTTAGGAGTAGATTTTGGAGATTAGAAAGCTTAATACATTGCGGGGATTAGCAGCTCTAATTGTTTTTGTTACCCATTTTAGCGACATTACGAATTGGCTTGATGGCGTATTGGGTGGCGGTTCTGGTGCATATGGTGTAATGCTGTTTTTCTTGCTCAGTGGCTTTTTGATGTCATATCTCTATTTAGAGAAAGACTTCACAAAAGCCAACGTCACATATTATTTTTTAGCGAGAATGGGAAGAGTTTTACCTTTATACTTGGTTGTGGTAGTTGGATCTTATTTACTGTCAATTTCAGGTAACAATACTCTTTACAGCATACCTGATCTTAATGCGCTATTAGGTCATTTGCTGTTCTTGTATGGAGAGAGTATTCTATGGTCAATTCCACCAGAAATACAGTTTTATCTCATTTTTATAATTTTCTGGGCATGTGCTAAGAATCGGTCTGGTTATATTTATCTATCTATTTTCACTTTAATGATTTTACTGTTTTTCTCCAATTTCCCGAGAGTATACGGTGAAGTTTATGGTATTCCATACAATGAGTTTAATGTGCTTAGGAGTTTGCCGTTTTTCTTTGTCGGTGTTATGTGCGGGATGAACTATAAATCTCTCAAAGTTCCGCGGTATCTTAGAAAGCACTGGTTTATGTTGGCGCTTTGTTTAATTCCTCTGATGTATCCTGATTTAACAATGATTACCTCTGATGCAAAACAGAAAATGTGGCTAAGTTACGAAGTGTTACTGGTAATGAGTTGTGTTTTCTTTTGTGTAGTGTTTTTAGTTCCGAATAATAATATTCTACTGGTAAATAGGTTTGGCGATTTTTTCGGGAAGATTTCATATTCTTTGTACATGCTGCATATGCCAATTATTGTGCAGGTAAATAAATTAGATTTATCCGTTGAGTTAAAGTTGATACTATCTTTCTCTTTAAGTGTGCTGGCTGCATATATTTCTTTTCATTTTTTTGAGAAGCCTATTGCTAAGAAAATACGAAGCATGTCATCTAACAAGTCAAACCAAAGGGCGAAACAAGGCTGCGCCTCTGCTAAAGGAAGTTGAAATCTCTCCTTTTCGAGTAGATGCTTGCCTTTTGAATAGGGTAGAAGAGTGCGCCTAAAATAGTAAGTGAAAAACGCGTTATTGGGTACGCATCAGAGCTCAAAGTTGGAGTTGTAGCTCCAGCTGAAGATCTTCAAGTCGATATGGTTACTATTGCCAAATTAATGAGAGTGTATCCAGTGGTGATATTTACGAGACGACAAATAACTTAAGTTATCGATACTGCCCAAATCCTAAACATGGATAGGCAAATAAGGTTTGGCTTTCAGTTGGTAAATATTTAATCAGATGACTTGCTGAATGTTAGCTAACAGTTCTTGCAAAAGCTCTCAGTGCAGTTAGGTGGATTTATTTATAGCTTGTGTTGCAAATAGAATCATAGAAATATAGATGGAAACTGACAAGGGCGCTCAGTGCTTTATCTCTGCCGCCCTTGCCACTAGCAATAACTCATGCAATTAAGTTGTACTCTAATTTTTAACTGCATACCACAATGAACTCGATGTATTGTTGGAGTTGTTAATTTTGTTAGTCCTCAGGGGGTGGCGGTGGTGGTGGAGGGGGCGGCGGTGGTTCGCTAGGGCTGTGCGGTGCGAGGGCAATTAGTAGAGTAACAACGCAGATTGCCTTCATTGTGAGGCCGCCAAGCAAACAAAAAATTAAAGCAAGAGAGTCGTCGTGAAGGTAGGTTAAGACGGGAAACAGCTGTGGTCTTTCCGGTGGTCGACCTTCCTGAATAGCCTCAACTAGGCGCTTTCCTTCTTCGCTAATTTCTATTCTGCTTAAAAGTGCTTGTCGAAGAGTTAAGAGCCATTTCTCCGTAGTGCCATACTTTTTTAAACCTTCTTTAAGCGCTGTCGCCAATGTTTCATCGACCTCTGTATTGGCGCGTATCTGTATTAAAAGTGAATCCGCATCAAGCCTTAGAATTTCTGAAAGACTATCCTTGAGTTGATCAAGAGATTCAAGTGCAACCTGAGACGCTTCAATCATGCATTCAAGTGATTGAAGCATATACAACGACCAGACATTTAATGCCCCGGAGGAAGTTAGCAACTCATCGTAGTATTTTGAATCTACCGCAAGACCATCTTCAATCCTTGTTGCTGCAAGGATTTTGGTGCGAAATGATCGATAAGACTTAAAGTCCCTGGCTGTCGTATCTGTTGCAGCAATCTTTGTTGCTACCGAAAGTTCCATTATATCTTCCATTGTCCATTTCCATTGTCCAATACGATTTAATAATGCGGTGTGGACAGTAAATATTTTATGTGAGCCAATCAAGCCGTTGTAAGGTTTTGTAATTTTCGATGTTGACGGCTAGAAGAACTATTACGTATTTGTTGTTTGGTGCGTAATATCAATAAATAGTAATAGGTTTGATTTGTGCGTGTTGTCTATTTCTATTGTGAGTAAATTGAGGGTTTTTAAGTTGGATTTAATATATGGTTGGCTTAGGTTGTGATTCTGCGGTTATAGGTTTTATGCGTGGTTTATAGCAGGTTGGCTTTTAGGGCGGAGTGAGGTGGGGTGGTGAGTAATCTTATTATGTGCCGAGATTATCTTAATCACTGCAGAGGCTGTTTTAGAGGCTCTTGTAAATTAATCTATCTAAGAAGTTTCCTGCAGAACTTTGCATTCTGTGTGTCATGATTTTCAATTTGGTTGAACAGTTATTGAATGCTGATGCAGGTTTGAAATAGACGAATGGGTAGTTAGTTTGGCAGATGGGTTCACGTGCTATGCGGGGCACATTCTATCAATGGGTAGTATGACTTTCTTGGGTAGGGAGAATTTAGCCTTGTAAACATACAGAGCCCAAAAGGCTCTGTATTGTTTGGGTTGGTATGGGTCAGATATCTGCTGTTATCAGGCGTATTACAGTTTGTGGTTAGTTAGAATTTTACACGCTGGGCGCTTAACTTCTTCAAGGTGTTACAAGGCTAAAATTACGATCAAATTTATCAAATAACCGCCCAAATTTTATTAGTGCCAAAGGATTTCCGCTCACCTTGAGTCTACCATCTTTGATTAGAGTAGGGGCGCCTACTAACCCGCTAAACATCATACGTAAGTCGGTACTGTTCAGAGCGAGGCTGGCAGAGGGCTCGCTACTGTGTCGGCCTGGGTAGCCGTGCAGCACCCCATTTTGTACTACGACTAAGTACTTTTCTCCAGTGTCAGTCATATCGATATTTAAGCGGATATCTGCATCTGCCGCTTTCTCACCATTAAGGCGCACCGCCATCGCGTCGAAAAGCAGCTGGAGAGGGACTCGCGCTACTATTTCTTCATCGGGCAGTATTTCTTCACGGTATTCAATACCATGGCGTAATTCCTTGGCTCCGGAGAGATAAAAGTTGCGCCAGATACCAGATTCTGCCTGGTAGCCGAGTTGCTCCAAGCTATCAGCCAATAGGTAACGAGCTTGCTCGTTCTCAGGTTCAGCGAAAACCAAGTGCTTTAGCACCATGGCTACCCAGCGATAATTGCCCTGGGCAAAATCCTGTCGGGCCCGAGCCATAATGGCTTCTCCCCCGCCCATGTAGTCGATGTAGTGCTCTGCAGCTTCTTCCTGAGGAATAGGGTGGAGGTTTGCTGGGTTGCCATCGAAATAACCCAGATAGCGATTGTAAACTGCCTTGGCTCCAACATTGACAGTGCCGTAGTATCCTCGATTGGCCCAAGCCTGAGAGAGGTTCTCGGGCAGCTCAAGGCGCTCTGCGACTTCGACCATATCGTAACCGTGGTTAGCTAGGCGCAGGGTTTGGTCGTGGATGTACTTATAAAGATCCCTCTGCTTAGCCAGGTAATCCATTGCTTCATCTTTGCCCCAGGTGGGCCAGTGGTGGCTGCTGAAAACCACCTCGGTCTTATCGCCAAATTTCTCCATGGCGTACTCAATATAGCGACTCCAGGCCTTGGCATCGCGGGTTTTCGCACCACGCAGAGTGTAAATATTATGCAGTGTATGGTTGGCGATCTCACTCATGCAGAGTGCGTTAAATTGAGGGAAGAAAAACACAATCTCTGCGGGTGCTTCGGCCCCGGGCGTGTTAATGAAGACGATGTCCACTCCATCAACTGTCATCTCTGCACCGGTTTCAGTAATCTCTATTGTTGGCGTAGCTATTCCGTGCTCACCATCTGATACTCGGTTGCCTAAGCCGGAAGAGACAAAACCCTCCGGACTGGAGGGCAGTAAATTTCCAAATTGGTATAACGCACGGCGTTGCATCACGTTTCCGGTGCGCACATTCTCGCTAATCGCCTCCTCAGCAAAACCCTCTGGTGCAATAATGTCGATAGAACCGCTCGCGAGCTGTTCTTTAGTTAGAACTCCAGTTATTCCGGCGAAATGGTCTGCGTGGCTATGGGTAAAGATAACTGCACTTACCGGTTGCTCTCCTAGTGCCTTGTTGGCCAGTGCAAGTGCTGCGGCTGCAGTCTCCACAGAAGTGAGAGGGTCGATAACAATCCAGCCGTTTTCTCCCTGCACCAGAGTCATATTGGCCAGATCCAGCGAGCGCACCTGATAGATACCATCTACCACTTTGAACAGGCCGTTATTCAGGACGTTGAGCTGGGCCTGACGCCAAAGGCTGGGGTTGACGGTATCAGGAGGGGTACCTTGTAAAAATTGCATCTGGGATAGCCCATAGACTTCCCGACCTTCGGTATTTTTCACTTGGGCGCCGGGAATAGATTCAATAAAGCCTCGTTTAGCCAGCAGAAAATCAGTTTCATCGCCGAAGGGGAGTTGTTTTGCCAGGGATCTATTGTGGGAAATAGTTGCCTTGGAGGCGGGTTTGATCTCGGTATTTAAATTTTCTGTGTGAGTTTTCGGTTCACTACCACAGGCAATCAAAAAGAAGGACAGCAACCACATCAGTATCAGCGAGCGCATTGAGACTCCCCAAAATCGGTGTACATGAAACTTCATTTTTATACTGGGACAGGGTTTTTATTGCCCAGAGTGGCCTTAGCTTCTCCCACCTGCGGTGGCGCGTCAAGACAAGAATTGTCCCTTTGGCGGCGTAAAAGTCTTTCTGCAAGGGAAGCAGTTTCATGTTACCCACTGGTTAACCAGTTTTGTCATTGGGCTTTGTATTTTCTACCAATACAGTCACGATTGTCGGCATTGTGATGTGTGAAGAGTTTGTGGTTCCTGAATCGAAGACGCTGGATTGTCGTAGCTGATAGTTTAATCTGGTCTGTTTTTATATGCCCTTAGGGATTTTATATTTAACAGGTTTAGGAAGGTTTCTATGATAGTAGATGGTCGTAAAGGTAAGTTTATTTTTAGCTTTTTTCTGTTGGTGCTAGTACCAAGCTAGCCATTCAAAACAGGGTGTCTTATTTATCAAATTCTATTTTAAAAATAAGACACCATCTGGCTGGAATTTGAACAGGTCGCCGATCAAAAATTCTTTAACTTCTATTAATCTTAACTCGAGAGGTAATTAAGCGGCAGGTGATATATTTGCGCTCTTCTTAGAGAGCGTTGCGCTTAAGAATGCGCAAAATGCCAGAGCTACGATATGAGGCAGGTAAAGTGTGTATTCACTGGTGTGGAAAAAATACAGAGTGGCTTCGCAGGCAATAATGGCAATTGCTGCAGTTGCCCATGGATGCAGTTTTATCAGCCTAGATGCTAAGAAAATGAGTGTGAAAACAATTAGTCCATATCCTAGTAAATGGACAACAAAAATTTCCCAAAGGACAGCCCCTCCATCTGAAAGGAGTGCTCTGAAAGCTTCGGGTATAGCGATGGCCGCAGAATATTCTGTAATTAATGGGCCTAAGTATCCGGCGACTAAGCCTATTATTATTCCAGCTATTGTATTTTTCATTGAATCCATTCTATTTTTATAGAGTTGGCCAACTATACCTTATGTGGGGCTGTTAAAGAAAATACATGGCTTGTTGCTGCAAAAGGCTGCGGTTGAAATTGAAGTAATTGCTTTGATTCATCCGATTAATTTACAGGGGCTGAAAAATTTACGGGAAAGGGAAGTTTGGAGTTGGTACTTTGTGGGTGGTTAGCGAAATAATTCTCCACAAAAAAGCGGGCTAAAAGCCCGCTCTCTCATTGTTTTATCGAAGCTTATTGCCCCAATGTAAACAGTGTAGTGTTACCGCCAGTGGCAACAGTGTTAATAGTTTTGGTTTTTTCGCTGGCGAAACGGAATAGGTAATGCGGGCCACCGGCTTTGGGGCCGGTGCCGGATAGGCCGTGGCCGCCGAAGGGGTTAACACCTACTACTGCGCCAACCATATCGCGGTTTACATAGCAGTTGCCGACGTTGATACGCTTGAATACCGCGTGGGCGCGGCCTTCGATGCGGGAGTGCAGTCCGAAGGTGAGGCCGTAGCCGGTGGCATTAATGCGGCGGATTACGTCTTCCAGCTCGTCTGCCTTGAAGCGAACTACATGTAGGAAGGGTCCGAAAGTCTCGCGCCTGAGCACGGAGAAGTCTTCAATCTCTACTACCTGCGGGCCGAAGAAGGTGCCTTCGCTGGGCTTCTTCGCTTCCTCAAATGCAAATAGCGGCTTGGCTTCTTTCGCCATGCGCTCGCGGTGGGATTCCAGCATGCCGAGGGCTTTTTCGTCGATAACCGGACCGATATCGGTATCCAGTTTACCGGGATCGCCGAGGGTCAGTTCTTCACACGCGCCTTTCAGCATATTCAGCAGGTTATCGGCGATGACATCCTGTACACACAGGATACGCAGAGCGGAACAGCGCTGACCGGCACTGAGGAAGGCAGACTGAATTACATCGTCTACCACCTGCTCGGGCAGGGCAGTGGAGTCTACGACCATGACATTCTGGCCGCCGGTTTCGGCGATCAGCGGTACAATCGGACCTTCTTTCGCTGCCAGCTGCTGGTTGATCAGGCGTGCGGTTTCGGTTGAGCCGGTGAAGGCTACACCGCCAAGGCGGGGATCTTCGATCAGCAGTTTGCCCACTGCGGCACCGGTACCTGTGATCAAGTGCAGTACTTTTGGCGGCACGCCGGCATCGAGCATCAAGCGCACGGCGTGTGCAGCGATGATGGGGGTTTGCTCTGCGGGCTTGGCCAGTACGGCATTACCGGCGGCGAGTGCAGCAACTACCTGACCAGTAAAGATTGCCAGGGGGAAGTTCCAAGGGCTGATGCACACGAAGGTGCCACGGCCACTCAAATACAGCTGATTTTGTTCACCGGTAGGGCCTGGTAGTTCGGTGGGCTCACTGAAATGCTGGCGTGCGCCGTTGGCGTAGTAGCGGCAGAAGTCGATAGCTTCGCGCACTTCACTAATGCCATCATTTAGGGTGCGGCCCGCTTCAATGCAAATAATTGCAGCCAGTTCATTGGCTTTATCTTCGTAGAGATCAGCAATTCTGTCGAGAATATCCGCGCGGTGTTTTCCACCCTGGCGATCCCAGTCGATCTGCGCTTCAGTGGCAGAGGCATAGGCCTGCTCAATCAGGTGCTTATCAGTATTCGCGGTGTGTCCAATTTTTTCGCCGGTTGCCGGGTTGTAAACCGGTTCTTCCGCTTCGCCCATGGTGCCGTTGACGATAGGGCCACCGAGGAAGTGCTTTTCGCGTTGCTGCTCAAGTTCTTTCAGCAGGGGATCAACGGAGAGAGGGTCAGTCAGTTCGATGCCGTGTGAGTTTTTCCGTGGCAAGGCTTCTGCGCCCATATAAATATTCTCCGGGACAGGAATTTGCGGGTGACGGTAGGGGTTGCAGGCTTCGCTTTGTTCCAGGGTGTCCTGGACCAGGGCTTCAACCGGCGTTGCCTCGTCCATAAAGCGGTTAACAAAGGAGCTATTAGCTCCGTTTTCCAGCAGGCGACGAACCAGGTAGGGCAGTAAGTCACGATGTGCCCCCACGGGTGCGTAGACGCGCACGGGCACACGCTTGCCGTGTACCGCTTCAATTTGTGCGTACAGCAAGTGGCCCATGCCGTGCAGGCGCTGGAATTCAAAGTCGGTGCGGCCATTGGCCAGCTCAAGAATCAGCCCGACGGTGTAGGCGTTGTGGGTGGCAAATTGCGGATAGATTGCATCGCCAGCTTCCAACAGTTTTTTCGCACAGACCTGGTATGACAGATCGGTGTGGCATTTACGCGTGTATACCGGGTAGTCCGGCAGGCCCATTTGCTGGGAGTGTTTGATTTCACTATCCCAGTAAGCGCCTTTAACCAGGCGCACCATCAGCTTGCGGCCGGTATCGCGGCCTAGGGCAATCAGCCAGTCGGCGACATGGGGGGCGCGCTTTTGGTAGGCCTGGAGTACAAAGCCCAATCCTTGCCAGTCTTTAATGTCGGGGTCGCGGGCGAGCGCCTCGAAGATATCCAGAGAGATATCCAGGCGGTCTGCCTCTTCTGCGTCGATATTAAGGCCCATATCGTATTGGGCTGCGGCGACACAAAGTCGCTTCACCTGGGGCAGCAATTCGTCCATTACGCGATCCCGCTGCAGCACACTGTAGCGGGGGTGCAGGGCGGAAAGCTTGATGGAAATACCGTTGGCCTCAACCACATCCCGCTGAGTGTTGTCTTTGCCGATCTCTTCGATAGCCATCATATAGGCATCGAAGTAGCGGTGGGCGTCGGCCATAGTGCGGGCGCCTTCGCCCAGCATGTCGAAGGAAAAGCGGGTGCCTGGGAGGTTTTCTTTGGGGCCGCGTTTCAGGGCTTCCTTGATGGTGCGGCCGAGTACGTACTGGCCACCCATAATTTTCATGGCCTGCATCATGGAGGTGCGCACCATGGGCTCGCCGATACGGCTAACCAGGCGTTTCATCCAGTGGGAGGGACGCTCGGTGATATCCGGGTCCAGCTCCACCACGCTGCCGGTGAGCATCAGGCCCCAGGTTGAGGCGTTCACAAACAGGGAGTCGGACTGGCCACGATGGCTGGACCAGTTGCCGGAATGCACTTTCTCGGCGATTAGTTTGTCGGCAGTATCGGCGTCTGGTACCCGGAGCAGGGACTCTGCCAGGCACATCAATGCAACCCCTTCCTTATTGGAAAGGCCGAATTGCTGAAGGAAAGCGTCCAGCGTTCCGCGCTTGCTGCGCTGCTGTCGCGAATGGTGAACCAGTGCGCGCGAGGTGTTCAGAATTTTCTTGCGCATCTCGTCGCTGGGGCGTGGCGCAGCCAGCAGCTCGCTCACGCAGAGGTTTTCGTCGGCGTGCAAATACTCGCGTGCCCGGTCTCGGGCATTCTGGAGGTCTCCGGCGAAGTTTGTCGACATATCGTCTCCCAAGCTCTATATCTAGGGTCAGAATAAAAAACCGGATTATGTGCGAAAATCGTTAGAATTAATCGCCATAATGTTGCGAGTTGTGGTTAAATATCACGCCTAATTGCGTGATTACCAGTAGGGTATTTTGTAATGTCTCGACAGTTGGAAGATCTTGATCGTATTGATCGCCAAATACTGCGAATTCTGCAACGTCACGGCCGCTTGCCGAACGTGGAATTGGCGCGCCGGGTTAACCTTAGTCCCACCCCATGCCTGGAGCGAGTCAAGCGGCTCGAAAGGGAAGGATTTATTCGCGACTATGTAGCGCTACTCGACCCGCTCAAAGTTCATGCGGGCCTGGTGGTCTACATCCAAGTGACCCTGAACAATACAGCGACTGAGGCATTGGAAGCCTTTAATGAGCATGTGGCTGGACTGGAGGAGGTCCAGGAGTGCCATATGGTTGCCGGTGGTTTTGACTACCTGGTGAAAATTCGTATTAAGGATATGCTGGGTTATCGTCGCTTCCTCGGTGAAAAGCTGGCATCCGTACCGGGAGTACGGGAAACCCACACTTATGTGGTGATGGAGGAAGTGAAGACTGATACCGCTGTAGCGGTACCGGACCCAGAACCCAGTGTGAAAGGTTCGCGGCGCTAATTGAGCGCAGTCAAATATCCTGTGCGGAGTGAGAGAACTGTAGCGATTTTGCTGGTTGGCTTTTTTATGAACCTGGGTAGGAATCTGAATTCTCTCCTCAGGCCTCAATCATAGGGATTGATTGCTGATTTCATGGATGAACAGATGGAATTGGCAACCATTGTCGGCGCGGTTTTTATTATGCTCGGCATAGCGATGCGGTACCAAGGTGGGTGCCGTGTGATTTGTCCGTAATAACTATAAGTAGGTACTGTATGGATTTTTCACTGAGCGAAGAACAGCAGATGATTCAGGATGCGGCAAAGCAATTTGCTGACAGTGAACTGAAACCCATTGCTGCCGAACTCGACAAGACCGGTAATCGAGAGCTCTTGTTGGAAAAGCTCAAGCAATTGGCAGAGCTGGGCTTTATGGGAATCAATATTGATCCCAATTACGGCGGTACTGGTGCTGGTACTGTCGCATTCTCCCTGGCGATCGCCGAGCTGGCGCGGGGCTGTGCCTCTGTTGCAACGACCACCTCCGTAACCAACATGGTGGCAGAGGTTATTCAGGCGGTAGGTTCGGAAGAGCAGCGCCAAAAATACCTCCCCAAAATCTGTAGTGGAGAATACCCCGCAGGTTCTTTCTGTCTCACCGAGCCCGGTTCCGGTTCGGATGCGGCCTCTATGCGCACCCGTGCAGAGAAGCAGGGTGATGAGTACGTTCTTAACGGCAGCAAGCTCTTTATTAGTAGCGCCGAATTTGCTGGTATTTTTGTTGTTTGGGCGGTGACAGATTCTTCCGCGCCTAAAGGCAAAGGTATTTCCTGCTTCCTGGTTGAAGCCGGCACACCGGGCCTGGTGATTGGCAAGGCCGAAGAGAAAATGGGACAGAAAGCCTCTGTTACCAATGAGGTTTCTTTCGACAATTGCCGTATTCCTGCCTCCCATCTTTTGGGTGAAGAAAATCGCGGCTTTCGCATTGCTGCAGGCGAGCTCGCTGGAGGCCGAATCGGTATTGGCTCCCTGGCGCTGGGTATCGGCTTTGAAGCTTTGGATTGTGCCCGGGCTTATCTGCATGAGCGGGAGCAGTTTGGTAAAAAACTGGCGGAGTTCCAGGGGCTGCAATGGCAGCTTGCCGATAAATATACTGAGATGGAAGGTGCGCGACTCCTATTGCTGCAAGCCGCTTGGCAGAAAGATGCCGGAATGCCGTTTGGCCCTGCCGCTTCAATGGGCAAACTGTTCGCCAGTGAGAAGGCTAACGAGGCATGTTATTTAGCTCTGCAAATGCACGGTGGTGTGGGCTATACCCGTGAATATCCACTCGAACGTATGAGTCGGGATGTGAGAATCACTACAATCTACGAAGGTACCAGTGAGATCCAGCGCCTGATTATTGCCAGGCATTTACTGGATGTCAGATAATATTTAATGACAAAAAAGCCGGCGCTCTTCGCCGGCTTTTTTGTTTCTTTCCCCCTAAATTTGTCAGTTATTCTCCTGATGCCGGCATAAATACCCGTCCGCTTAATAGTTTCCTACCTATCCTCTACAAGGGACTCTGCCGCATCACTTTGCGAATCATGGAAAGGAAACAACTGATGAACGTTAACAAGCTGCCGCTGTTTTCGCTATTTCTAGTATTCCTTGCCTGTTCGCTAACGACCGTAAGTATCATGGCGCAAGAACCCAATCCCGCCAGTGTCGTCACAATGAAATCAAACCAGGCTGTACTGAAAGAGCTCCCCTTTGCAAATCGGAAGGACTTTGAGGATGTAAAGCGGGGGTTTATTGCTCCTCTACCAAATAATGGTGTTATTAAAAACAGCAAAGGCGATACGGTATGGAACTTGGAGCAATTTCAATTTGCTCGCGATAAAGAGGCTCCTGACAGTGCCAACCCCAGTCTGTGGCGGCAACTGCAATTAATTTCGGAGGGCGGTCTCTATGAGGTGATACCGCGAATCTACCAGGTTCGCAGTGCGGACCTCTCCAATATAACTTTTATTGAGGGCGATACCGGGGTCATTGTTATGGACCCGCTGATTTCTGCCGAGACGGCTGAAGCAGCGTTAAACCTCTATCGGCAGCATCGCGGAAACAAGCCTGTCGTTGCTGTGATCTACACCCACAGTCACGTTGACCACTATGGGGGGGTTCGCGGTGTTATCGATGAAGAAGATGTAAAATCAGGCAAGGTTAAGGTAATAGCCCCGCAAGATTTCCTGATTGAAGCTGTTAGTGAAAATGTCTTTGCAGGAAATCATATGGCGCGTCGTGCCAGTTTTATGTACGGGAACCTGATCCCTAAAGATCCCAAAGGTACCTTAGGGGCTGGCCTCGGTCTTGAAACCTCCACTGGCACCATCACACTGATAGAACCGACAGACTCCATTGTTGAGACCGGGCAAACTTTGGAGCTGGATGGGCTTATCTTTGAATTTTTGTTGGCTCCGGGCTCTGAAGCGCCGGCAGAAATGCACTTCTATATTCCTCAACTGAAAGCCGTAACCGCTGCTGAGAACTCAACCCACACGCTGCATAATCTCTACACTCTGCGGGGAGCAAAGGTCCGAAATGCTCGTGACTGGTCTCGCTACCTCAATGAAACCGTGCAGCGCTGGGGTGGAAAAGCCGAAGTCCTGTTTGCACCCCATCACTGGCCAACCTGGGGACCAGAGAATGTGGTGAATCACCTGAAAAAGCAGCGAGACCTATACAAGTACCTCAACGATCAAACCCTGCGATTAGCCAATCACGGGTACAACATGGTTCAAACGGCTGAGCTGATGGAGTTGCCCCCAGAGCTCTCACAATATTGGGCCAATCGCGGCTATTACGGCAGTGTAAATCACGATACCCGTGCGGTATGGAATTATTATTTAGGGTTTTTTGATGGCAATCCCGCTCGCCTGTATCCAATGCCACCGACGGCCGCGGGAATAAAGTACGTCGAGTATATGGGCGGGGCCGCCAATATTATCAAGCAAGCAAAGAAAGACTATGAGGCAGGAGAGTACCGCTGGGTTGCGGAGGTGCTCGATAAATTGGTTTCCGCAGAGCCTAATAATCGTGCAGCAAGAGACCTATTGGCAGATGCGTTAGAGCAATTGGGTTATCAGCAGGAGAATGGCACCTGGAGAAATTTTTTCTTAAGTGGTGCCAGGGAGTTGCGGGATGGTATCCAGAGATACCCTGTCCCTCTGACTGCGAGCCCGGACACTATTCGCAGTATGCCGGCTGGTTTGATTTTTGATTATCTGGGAATTCGACTCAACGGCCCAAAAGCGACTGGCAAAAAGCTCTCCATCAATATCAATATGCCGGACGTAAAAGAAAAGTATGCGCTTGTGCTTGAGAATGCGGTACTGAACTACGGGCCTCCTGTTAAGAATCCCGGCAGTAGCGTGCAGATAAACCGCTCAGACCTCAATGACATCATCTTGGGGAGTGCATCTATTCAGGAGAAGATTGAGGACGGGAAAATCAAAATTGAGGGCGATGCGGGAGAGTTGAAGACATTACTTTCTTTAATGGACCGGTTTGATTTCTGGTGGAACCTGGTTACGCCTGAGCCTATGGATAAGATGGTACCGAAAGATTTTTGAACTTGGGCTAACTTTGCGATAAATGGATACCTTCAAATGTATTGCGAGGTTGAATCAAGGAGGCAGGAATGGCAGAGAAAGGAAAAACGTTTTCTGAGATGTTAAAAGGAATCGGTACACTGGAACAAAGTGCCGATTTTTATGTTTCCTGGTTTCGAGTATTACATATTTGTTCTGCTATTGCTGTATTTATTGCTTATCGGTTTTTGATTGCGCCATGGAAAGGTCGGAAAAAGAAAGCATTCTATGCAGAATTGGAGTCACTGAAGAACTTGCCGCTTCGGTTACCTGATCCAATATCAGGGGATAACTCCGAAACCCAGTATTTCCTAAATGAGAATGAGTTAAGCTTTTTCAAAAAGAACGGTTATCTGTCCCCGTTTTCCGTGATTTCAAAACAGGAGGCTGCTGAGTTACAAGACCTGGCTTTGGAGGAGTATGATAAAGATTTCCATGGAATCAGTTTTCTTGGGGATAAAGTTCGTGATATTGAACTTAAATATGGCAATTGGCCGATAGAGGATGCTGGAACTTATCAGGCTTTACGACTGGCTCCATTCAGAGAGCTTTTAAGGAAACCGAAAATAGCACATCGCCTGGCTAGTTTACTGGGAGATGAAGTGATTTGCTGGAGGACACAGTTTTTTCATAAACTGCCAGATACTGGACCGACAGTTTGGCATCAAAATGCCACGTTTAGGGAGTCTGGGAAGTTTGCCAAACTTCAGCCGACCCTGGACACAGATCCAGCGATGATTCAGTTGAATGCATGGATAGCGCTTTCTGATTCTACTCATGAGAATGGCTGCTTGCGATTGCTTCCTGGATCGTGTTCTGATGCCCGAATTAGTTTTTTATATGAATATATACAGAGTAACAGATATTTCTATCTGTCATTGCTCCCATTTTCAATTTCTAATTTATATGCCATAGCAAAAATTGGCTTTTACGGCTCTATCTTTGCAAAGAGTGCATTGGTGTTTTTTACTGCGGTGAAGATTTTGGGGGAGGATTTCTTTGATAAATTTGAGGTTCTTGACGTTGAGATGAAAGCGGGGGAGTGCCTAATTTTTTCTGCCTTAAATATGCATGCCTCTTATCCGAATATAACAAAAAATGACTGCCGATTCTCTTTTCTTGGGCGATGCACCACAACTCATGTAAGGGTTTCGCCTTCTGGTAAAGATAGATTCCCTAGTGCTGAGGGATTGGTTGAGTATGAATTGCCTGAGGTTAGTTCGTTTCAAATATATGGCGATGATTCTTATGGGTATAACAAAATAATGCGAGACTAATAGGTGGTAGTGTCAAGTGTTTAAAAGAGGTGAAAGCAGATGGCGAATGGAGATAGTACCTTTTCAGAAATGTTGAAGGGATTTGGTTCTATGGGAGATGCCGCAGATTTTGCCATCTCTAAAATACAGGTCGTACAAATTTTTTTAATGATTATGGTTGTTGTACTGTATAAGCTGTTAATTCTCCCATGGCGCGGTGCAAAAAAGAAACAGTTGTTTGATGAATTGGTTAGGCTCAGAGATCTTACAGTGACAATCCCAAGGGATAATGTCTCCAAAGATGCTGGTGAAGATGGTTTTTTAACAGAAAAAGAGATATGTTTTTTCGAAAAAAATGGTTATCTACCTCCATTCCAATTGGTCTCAGAGGAGCAAGCTAAGAGTTTACGTAGAGAGGCAGAGGAAGCGTTTGCCGATGACTTTGAGGGGGTAAGTTATATTGGCAGCAAAATAAGGGAGATAGAAAAGCGGCACGGACAATGGCAGATTGAAAGTGCGGGGCTTTACCAGGCCCTTAGAATGAGGCCTTTTAGGGAGTTGCTAAGGAATCCAAAACTGTCACATAAGCTTGCCAGTTTGTTGGGGGAAGAAGTGATGTGCTGGAGGTCGCAGTTTTTTGATAAGTTCCCGGGTGCTGAGGGTACTATATGGCATCAAAATGCAACTTTTAGAGAAACTGGAAAATATGCAAAACTGCAACCTACAAAGGATACTGACCCTGCGGTTATCCAGCTTACTGCCTGGGTTGCCTTATCAGAATCTACTGTTGAAAATGGCTGCTTAAGATTTTTGCCTGGATCTTTTGGCGATGCAAGAATGGACTTTCTGTACAGTTTTGCTCAAGACAACAAATTGTTCTATATTGCACAACTTCCCTTTTCGTTCACATATTTTTTTAATGTTTTTAAAATAATTCTCTTTGGGCAAATTTTCACCAAAGTTATGTTAATTTTTCTCACTGCGGCAAAAATTTTGGGAGAGGATTTCTTTGATAAGTTTAAAGTCAAAGATTTGGAAATGAAACCTGGAGAGTGTGTTGTATTTTCGTCGCTAAATATGCATGCATCATATCCAAATACATGTAAAAGTAATTCTCGGTTTTCCTTTGTGGGAAGGTGCACAGCCAATCATGTGCGGGTTGCACCTGGGGGGAAGGATATATACTCGACAGCAGAGGGAATGGTGGAGTATGAGCTTCCAGAGGTAGGTAACTTCCAAGTATATGGTAAGGATTCTTTTGGTTATAACAAGATATTGGAGGACTAGCCTTACTGTGCTCTATGTAGGTTACTATTATTAAAATGGTAATTATACTTGGGAGTAAATTTTAATATCCTGTCCATTAGGAGCAAACCCTCGATTACCACTTTTGTCATCTAATGAGTATTCAATTTGTACTGTTCTGTCGAATCGATTTTTCTTCAACGAAAGTGCTTCAAGACTGTTTGATGTGTTGGCTCCACGAAAGTCAGGTGGGTGGCTGATGCTGCACGGTGTTTTCAGCTGCATCTTTCTTTAGGTCTGGTTTTTTTGTCTTATTTTGTGGGTTTGTTAGTTTAAAATTCTGTGGGCACAGATGTGCAAGGGGCTTCCTTTTGAATAATGTCTATCTAGCTTTCCCCAACCAGCCCGCTATATCGTATTAAGGCTATAGTCAGTGTTGGACTTCTCATTTTTTGATCTTCCCTATTTTGTTCACATTTTATTAAGTTACGCACAGAATAAAATTCTGTCCCCGCTAAAATTCCGCCCACTTTTGCATTTCATGACTGTCCGGAACTTATATTTTGGACAGTACCTAACTCCAAAATAAAAAACACGGCACTTAAGGCGATTATGGAAAAGTTATTCGGGCAGAAATTATTGGTACTTGCACTAACTGCGGCACTCGCAGCTTGTGGTGGGGGGGAGGTTCGTCAGATTCTGACTCCGATTCACCACCTGTGAGCGACGGTGGAGATGATAGTAGTGGGGGTAATCAAGATGGAGGAAGTGGTTCAGGTGGAAGCGGGTCAGGTAGTAGTGGGGATGGCTCCTCATTGCCTGATAATGATCCATCGACTGTAACCGTTGGAGATGTGTCAACAGCTGAACTCGGGTTTGCGACAATTACCGCTACAGATATCACCTTGCCTAATGCAATGGTAAATGCTCAGGAGGTTTACCAGCTGGCCCACTATATTGGCCGTACGGATAGTGAACAGGATGAGGAAAATATTGATATTCCTATCCGTAGCTATACGGCCTCCTGTGCAACGGATACTGACCAGCCAAAAATGTATGTATCTACTACTTTGTCAGAGGGGAATAGTGCCTCTGATACAACCTATGGGTCAGTTTACGAGCTTCAATATAACCCTGATACCATGAGCTTTGAGCAGACTGGTAACGCCACCATTCTGAATCAGTGCTATGAGTCACATGGTATTACGGCCAGTTCGGATTGCTCCAGAGTCGCTGTTTTATGTAATACCGAGTATAAGGCCAGTGAGCGATATGATATCGAGAAAGATCTGGTAGAAGAGTACGGTACAACCTGGATGAAGATTGAAGATAATCTTGACAGTGTTGCAGGTACCGATAATGAGGAGAAGTATAATGACCAGATCTGGCTAATGGAATGGGATAACAAGCCTATCACTGAAACTCCAGATGCTTATGTTGTCAATAAAATGCATGGCGGCACTCATTTGGGGACTCAGGAGTTATTGTATGTAGAGGATGATAGCCAGGGGCGTACAAGTTATGCATTTTCCGTAACTGCTCGTGTTCTTGTTAGCGGTTCGCATTATTCGGCAGGGTTGACGATTATCAATCGAGATGACTGGTCAATGTCCTTCTCCGGGGATGATCACCGGGGTTGGTACTGGGCGTGTGGCCATGGCCATGTTCTGAATATTCGAGCTTTTTATAATCCAGGGAATGAGATGTACGGGGCTCTGTGTACCAGCGACGGAAATAAATATTATCCATCCCCGGGCCTGAATGCGATCGCTATTAAAATGGAGGACAGTGGATCTTCTGTTTATGAAGGCACCTATAATCATTTAGTTCCCTCGACAAGTGCAATGATATCCAACGGCGGTGGCCATACGGTTGTTCCTGTTGATGCCGATACAAACCTCTCAGTTATTGTATCCCCGAAGTATATTGAAGATGCGAACATGGATATGTTCTTACAGGATGAGCTGGGCATCGATATTAGTGGTGATGGGCCCTTCGATGAGCAATGTGCTGATAACGGCATTCGTAATTGCTTCTTCTCATATATCGACAGTGGTGAATATCCCGTAATTTCCAGACAGGGCCTCTATTCAGGAGATGCCTTGGATACTACTTCCCTGACACGTGTAGGTATTGCAAAAGTTGATGGGGAAGGCAGTATTGAAGGCAATGGTATTGAATGGCTGGCAACGGATTCCGACTGCCAAATTAGTGATCCCCAGCTGGTTGATCTGAAAAATGGCCGTTATCTATTTGGTTACGCGCAGTTCCAGTGTATCTCCGACAACCTCTCGTACAATCGCAGTTACAATAAGGGTGGTGATGCCATGCGTATGCTGGTGCCAAAAGCCTACTATGTAATGGAGATTGATGCAGACTTAAATGTCCTTGAAGGGCCGGTAAAATTGACTGACTACGGTTGGGGAGGTTTGGATGAGCCTATGTACTTGGGCAATGGTAAAGTTGCCTGGAGCTATATTAAGAGTCCTACCCTGGATAATTATTTAGGTGGTCAACAAAATGTTTGGCAGGCAATTGTTTATCATTCTGACAGTGTAAATTAATTGTGCTGATTTGGGGTAAGCTTAGGCTTGCCCTAAATTAAATTATACCTGTATATCTTTAGTAATTTATCCCCCTCTCTTCAAGTTGTTTCCGTAACTCATGTATACGTGCCATTACAATAGGGTGCATCATTTTTATTGTGCGCCTGTGTAACCCATTTCCTGATTTCCCCTCAGTATAATCGCGCGGCTTTCCTGTTCTGGAAAATAAGTTTTGTCGGCAGTGGTAGCGGAAGTTGCGACTCCTTGGGTGGCGGAGACTGCGTTTGGAAATGACAGAGTATTTCTAGTGAATTTTATTTTACTTTGAGCTGGCAGCAAAGGAATGTTGCATGGCTGGTTTGTAATCAATAAAGAGTGAGCTATGCAGCTATATTGCCTTAGCCCATAAGAATCAAATTGAGCAACCGATCCGCTTCCAGGGGCAGTACTTTGATGGAGAGGCAGAGCTGCACTATAACCGGTTTAGATACTATGATCCGCAGATAGGGAAGTTTACCCAGCAGGACCCGATTGGTTTGCTGGGAGGAGCGAATAATTATCGGTATGTACCTAACTCATTGAGTTGGATAGATCCATTAGGGTTGCATGCTGATAGCTATGACAGTGTAAACATAAGTGGAAATGATTCTTGAGTAAGGCCAAATCCTTCAAGTCATGTTCATCCAAACTTACCTTCTATGAAAAATGTAGACCCTACAAGAGGAATCTTGGACATTAATGGTGCAGAATACCAACTAAAAAGTGGCAGACCATTTCCAACTGGAGTATATGATTATGGCGAAGTTGATTTGTCAGAAGACGTACAAATTGCTTTGAAACATGTTGAAGGACATGCCGCCTCAATCATGCAAGAAAACAATATTAGTGTGGCTCATGTATATATCAATTATATTGGAGGTCCTTGTCAATTTTGTAGGGGGCAGGGAATGGATACGAGTGAGCAAGAGTTGTTAGGGGAGGGGTAGATGCTTTTCGTAACTTACCCATTACCCATGGGAAATATTGGACATAGAGGTTTTGTCACTTTATTGCCTGAGTTTTGAATGGAGGTAAAGTTAGTGAAAATTAAATGTATATCTTATTTTAATAAAGAGAATGTGTCTGTTAAAAATCTTTTCAGTTCGATGAGTGATATTGAGTCTGGAAAAGTTGAGCATTCTGAGATTGAAGTGCAGTTAAAAGGAGCTGTGTTAGGTGGTGAGTTCCTTGTTCAAGCATTATTTCAGAGTGGGGAGAGTAAAGTTAAAGGTTGGTTTGTAACTGCCTATGATAAAGTAAATAAGGAGAATATGGTTTTATGTTTAGGTGATGATGGTATCTATGAGGAGGTGTTGATCTCTGGATGCCCATCACTTATATCTTTGCAGGCAATCTTGACGGAATATGAAGTGATAGAGTTGATGAAAAGGCTTTGTGAGGGCGTAGATATTTCCCCTTTCCCCTTTCGTATTGAGGGGGATGTTGGATATTGTTGAATATTAAAGGTCTACTAAATCTGGATGATAATACATATTGTGAAATTTCCATCTGATATAGAGGTGTTCAATAAATAATTTATCCTAATTACCACCTATGCTAAGCTAATTTTCAGTAACCTTTCTGGCATCGGTGGTGTCCGAAGTGAGACAAAGGCAAGTCGGGGAATAAGTGCTGACAAATCAAATCTCCGATTAAATCGATATTGGAACTCAGCCAAATACCGCTGTGCATACTTCGGCCTAATTGCATGGTAGGTGCTACGTAGAGCACTCTTTAAATTACCGAGAACCGTATTCACCCAATAAAATTCAGGCTCCTCAACGGAACTCCGACCGCCACCACAAACGATCTTGTCATGTGCACATCCGGCAGCTGTAACGGCATTGAAGCACGCAAGACCATCAGAGATCACTGTACTGCCGTTGCAGAGGTGGTTTTTGCTCCAGGCAGAAATTTCACTGCTCCTGAATCCCTTGACAATAGAGAGCTTGATACGTGTTGGCCGTCCTTCCTTGGTGGTTTCGACCGCAGCCACAAAAGGCGTTTTGCCCTTAGCCCCACGCCCGGGTTTGCATCCTGTACGCTCTCCCCCGAGATAGGCATCATCCAGCTCAATGAAACCAGATAGCTTGTATTGGAGGTCTCGCTCCATCATCACCTGCATTAGTTTGTGCTTCATTCGCCAAGTTGCGTTGTATGAGATACCCAAATGACGTGATAACTCCATACAAGAGATGCCTTTCTTATCCTGGGTGATGAGAAAAATCCCAAGGAACCAAGTAGTTAGGGGCAACTTGGTGGAATCGAAGATCGTACGGGAAGTGATCGATGTCTGGCGCCGACATCGATTACATTGTTTGAGCTTTCGGTGAGATAGATGACAATACTTGTCATAACCACAGTGAGGACAAGAAAATCCGTTTGGCCAACGCCATTGGCAGAGAGCCTCGAAACACTGCTCTTCGGTACCATATTCTTTGAGGAACTGGGTCAAACTAATACCTTTCTGGAACTGCACCTTATTACGAGCCATGATCTATTCCCTTATGAATCAGCCGATTAACTGTATTTAAATACAGTTAACCGTGACTTAGCAAGGGTGGTAATTAGGTAATTTATTGAGACGGTCGTCGCCATGTAAATGGCAGAAGGTTTGGATTGCCGGCCTCAGATTACTTGGCGAATACGTTGTTAGATCTAGATGTAATCTGATTCTTGTGATGATTTTTTTATGGCTGCATGGGGGTGAGGCCGGCATAGGGTGCTTGAGAGGAAAGGATTTTTTTACCTGGTAAGACTTGAAGCGGCTTTCTCAAAATCGCCTGGTTTGGTTTTTTATTGACACTCTAGCTTGTAGATTTAGTTAGGCGTTTCTTTAACCCAGTGTTGACTTTGGATATCGCGGCCTTGCTGAGAAGAAATCTAATGCAATAGAAAGTATACAAAAATAGCCAGTATCTAATTTGAATATCATCACTAACAAAGTATTTGTTACATCTAACCGCCGATGTCTGAATTTGTCGACTTTATGTCATTTGTGACCAAATTCACTAGCTTACAATTCTAACTGTACTCCCTAGAAATACCTTATTTATATGTTTGGGCTTTGCGTGAGGTATCCGATAAGCGCTTAAGCATATATCTGTACTCACCAAAGATAAAAAGGAAATAGCCATGCGATCTTTAATCTGGGCTACCCTATACTCGCTACTTTTAAGCAATATGGTTTGGGCTCACTCCACGTCTAAAGATGCCTTTCATATTGGAATATTGTTGTACGATGGTGCACAAACCATTGATTATGCTGGACCTTATGAGGTTTTTGGGCAAGCTAATTATCGTTTGACAACGGTTTCGGAAGATGGTGGAACCATTACTTCAGCCATGGGGCTTAAGGTGGCTCCAGATACCAGCTTTGATCAGGATAATCAATTTGATGCAGTAATTATCCCAGGGGGCAGTATTAATGAAGCAATGGAGAGCCCGGAAGTTTTGCAGTGGATTAAAGAGCAGTCCAAACAGGCTCAGTATGTTCTATCGGTATGTAACGGTGCTTTTATTTTGGCGAGTACCGGACTCCTGGATGGTAAGAAAGCAACCACCATTCGCGGAGCATTTGATTCTTTCGAGAAGAACTTCTCAGATGTTGAATTGGTAAAGAATAAAAAGTTTGTTGATAACGGCAAGTTTATTACTACAGCTGGCCTTTCATCTGGTATAGACGGCGCTTTATATCTGGTAAGCAAGGTTGATACGATTGAAAAAGCCAAAAGTGTCGCAGCGAAGATTGAGTACCTGTGGATACCAGAGGGGGGCTATATCCGGGGGATGATGGCGGATAAAATCATGCCAAACCTTGGTGACTTGCCTGAGTCAATTCAGTTTGTTTCTAAGGAGTATAGCTATGGTAGCCGGGAAGAATGGTACACCTCGTTTCAGCTTTCTGGTGATGTGAAAACTGTAAAAGCCTGGTTAAGTGAGCAAATGAAAGAAAATCCCGAGTGGAGGAAGGGTAAGTCTATTGACAATAAATGGGTGTATCAGTTTTCTGATAATCGTACTGTATTGCAAGTTGACTTTGTTGCTCCCTCTGATATTAATCCTTGGGTGATTAAGTTCAGTATATTAGATCAAGCGTCATAATTTGGTAGCTTTGATTAAAGGTGTGCGAATTTTTTAACCAATTCCCACTTTAAGGTTTGTTTTGTGCAGTTGTAGCGCGGGCGATATCTGGTTGTCGTGTGGCTAGGCGAAACTTTTAAAGGTAAAGGTGGAGACGATAAAACCTAGAATATAGGAAAAGTATTTGCTTTCTGGTCTTCAGATTGAACATACCGTTTGCACCGCCACATCGTCATTTTTGAATGACATCGGGAAGGTTCTTCATTCCGGCGATAGCATATTTGATAGGGCTTGGAAATTGACCAGCCTCTTTTAATGTTATTAAAAGTTTGGAAATTTGTGAACGACGGGTTTTTTCCGCCGGTAACTTGAATTTGACAAATTCTGTCCCAGTTTTCTAGTTGTATACTTACAGAAGACGCCATTGAAGCTATTGATAGCGAGGACAAAATTAAAAAAATACTCACAGCTCTCACAATAAGCCATCCTGTCTGGTGACCTAATATTCGGATTTGCTACCCCAAGATTATATGGTTTCGTGAAGCCCGTAACGAATTCCTAGAAGGCATCGGTGACGGATTAATTAGAAGTGTTTGTTACTTTTTTGTGAGGCGCGACTGTTAGGTCAAATAATGTTGATCGCGGTTGTTCACTTTGGGGTTTTAGTCTGGGCTTGGAGCTAGGAATTTTTGCAGTATCTATATCCGTCATACCTAATGAAAGGTAAAATAGAAGCGAGCCGAGGCTCGCATTCTTAATGCTGCCTGAAATTTAAATACTGCTTACTTCGATAGAGGATGTGTTGTTTTTATCTTGTGTCTTTTGAGTTTTCTCTGTGTCAAATTGATAGGGCAAAAAAGTTAAAAATTCATCCTCAATCGCTGAATCAAGGAGTATCTTACAGTCCTCCTCATAGTTATTTAACAGGCGCCATGGATAGCGCTTACCTTGTCTGGGAAGTTCTCCATTTGCCCGTTTTACATAGCCAGAGTCCAGGCTGCTCATCACCGAACCTTGCTCAGCACTGCCTTCGCTATCTATCGCTGTACACACCTGAAAGTTATGTGCGTCCATGTATTTTAATAGGCGGCAAATATAGCGAGCAGTAATGTCGGCTTTAAGAGTCCAGGGGGCGTTGGTATAGCCGAATACCCATGAGATGTTAGGAACCCCCTCCATTAGTACTGCTTTGTAAGTCAGCTTTTGATTGACTGCTACCGGTGCACCATCAATACAGAGCTTGATACCTCCTAGAACTTGTAACTTTAATCCGGTCGCACTGATAACAATGTCTGCGTCTAATTGTTGCCCTGACTTAAGCAGGATACCTTTATCTGAGAAGGTTTCTATTTCACCGGTGGAAACAGAAGCTTTTCCTGAGCAGATTGAGGAGAACAGATCCCCATCGGGTACAACGCAGAGACGTTGATCCCAGGGGTTGTAACTGGGATCGAAGTGACTGAGATCGTAATTAGCTGGAAGGCTTTTTCTTACATCTTTTAATAGTAACTTTCTAATAAAGTTAGGCCAGCGCTTAGCAGCTTTAAAAATCCAGCGCTGCAATTTGATATTGCGCCAGCGTCCTAGTCTGTGGACCCAGGGTGCTGGCAGAAATTTTGATAGTACACGAGAGATTTTATCGATAGATGGAACTGAAATGATATAGCTTGGGGAGCGTTGCAACATGGTGACATGTTGGGCGGTGGTTGCGAGCGAGGGGACCAGGGTAACAGCGGTAGCGCCGCTGCCGATCACGATAATACGCTTGCCGCGGTAGTTCAGATTTTCTGGCCACTGTTGGGGATGAATCAGTTTTCCTTGATAGTTTTCTATACCTGGATATTGCGGCAAGTAGCCCTCTTTATGGTCGTAATACCCAGTACAGGCAATCAGAAAACTACAGGTATATCTCACTGGGCTGCCAGATTCGGTGTTGTGACCTTCCAGAGTCCAAGCTCGGTCTGTACTGGACCAGTTTGCCGTAGTTAAATTTATTCCAAAGTGAATTCTCTTTTTAACGTCATATTGCTCTGCGGTGGTTTCAATATATTTTTGGATAGATGGGCCATCCGCGAGTATTTTCTCGCCGGACCAGGGTTGGAAGTCATAGCCGAAGCTGTACATATCGGAATCAGATCGAATGCCCGGGTATTTAAAGAGGTCCCAGGTACCGCCGACTTGTGCCCGCCGCTCGATAATGGCGAAGCTGCGCCTGGGACATTCGCGACTCAAATGACAAGCCATTCCTACGCCTGAGAGTCCCGCGCCGATAATTAATACATCGAAATGAGTCGATTTCACAATCCCTATCCCTGCAAATTTCTATGCCTTATAGACTGGGTAGATGTGCCCATGATTTATTGTTAGATTGCGACAAATAATTGTCTTTCCGCGCCACAAAGATGGGGAGCAAGTTATGGGTAGCCTTGTACGAGTCAGTGTTCTTTCCGGTTTCAGTGAATTCGTGGAGCAGCTTGGGGGCGGGGGGGAAGCCTTCTTGGCCGAGTTCGGTATGCCTTGTGATATCAGCCCGGCGGATTCCCGCTTGGTATCATTTGTTGAGGTCGCGCGCCTGCTGGAAACTGCAGCACGCCGGTTAGATCGCCCCGATTTGGGGCTGTGCCTCGCATCGCGACAAGGGGTGGACCGCTTGGGTGGGATAGGTGTAGTTGCATGCAACGCGGCCACTCCACGGCAAGCCTTGCTATCCGTTAGGCGCTTTCTTTCTCTTCATAGTTCATCCCTCAGTATGCAACTGGAACCATTAAGTGAGGGAGAAGTACTACGTATTGTTTTTGATTGGCAGGACCCAGCTCTCAATAGCTATCGCCAGATCCGGGAGCAGGTGCTGGGAAATACGCTGACGATGATACGGATGTTGGTAGAGACTGAGTGTTGCCCGCAAAACGTACTGCTGCCTCATGGCCCTCAAATGGCAGAGGGTGACTACTGCAATTTCTTTGGGTGTGAGGTTCTGTTTAGCTCGGGCTATTGTGCGATGGACTTCCCAGCTGCATTTCTGGATACACCACTGAAGTCTGCCGATCCAGTGGTTGAGCGATTGGCCATTCACCATTTGGAGCAGCAGAGTGCGACGCTGCCCGTTCCTCTAACTGTAGAAATTCGACAGTTACTCAGTGAAATACTGCCCAGCGGCAGATCTCAGCTTGGTAATGTGGCAGGGGCGCTCAAGCTCCACCCCAGAACTTTACAGCGCCGCCTGGCTGCGGAAGGGCTTAGGTTCGAAGAGCTATTGGATAACGTGCGGCGGGATCTGGCGACTCGATACTTATCCGATCCGAATCTGGCCTTGGGGCAGATTACGGGTTTGTTGGGGTACTCCGAGCAGAGTACATTTCAGCGAGCTTGTCGACGTTGGTTTGCGGAGACTCCCCGGAATCACCGCTTACGCCTTGCTGGCAGCGCAATTGTGGGGCGGCCAGAATCTCCGTAAAAGCCTGTAGGGGGCGGTTCTTTCAATATTCAGTAGGCTCCACTTCCCCAGGGCGCCAGGTTTTCTCCAGCCATGGCCCCAAGGGCCCATACAGTCTCAAGATTACGAAGAAACCTTTGTTGGGTAGGGTCTCCAGCCAGTTTTTCTCAAACCCTTTTGGCGCCTTGGGTCCAAAATAAACGTCATAAGAACCATCGGAATTTTGTCTTATCCCTTTCGACTGGCTGCTTACTGCGGGAAAGGGCTGGCTGGTTTTTAACATCGAGCGCGTTTGGCTGTCGTAGATATTCACTGCCCAAAAGGCATTGACCGGTACATCGGGGGGCAAGTGCAATTTGTATTTTCTAGAGCCGTCAAAGGGTTCTTTATTTTCATCGACAAAGGCAATGGCGTAATCAGAACCTTTGCCAGGTTCAATTGCAGTCATTGCTGGGCTGACACCGGTATAGGGGTAGAAGTAGCTGACTCGAGCGTCACTATTAATGGTTTTGCCATCGGGGCCATTGAAGAAGATGTTCTTGCCGGGAAACGCCATTACCCAGGCGCTATCTGTGCCTGGGTAGATTTTGATATCGGAGAGGGATTTGTCTGTCCGTGGGTACCAAACAATTGAGCGGGCTATACCATTACCAATTGCAACTGCGTCCGTAAGAATTTTGGTCATTCTTTTATCTGGACTGAAGGCTTTTCCTTTTTCAATGCCTATTGAGGCAAAGAGGCCGCGAGTTTCTGGGTTAAGCATCCCAACCCACTCGTATTGAACTACTTCATTAAGGTGCTTATAGAATTGATAGTCATTGGGGTGGATGGTGTTGAAAGCCTTTCCAGACGCACTGATAAAGACCATCCTTGGCGGGTTACCTTTTTGAGCCAGGGGGTAGATTCTCAAGTTGTCTTTGATGTTTTGCACGGCCTCCGGCAAAGGCTGGTTACTTGGCGAGCGCATAAACACCCACAGTCGGAAGGAGCGAGGGTAGATGGGAATGTAGCCGAAGGGAATATTGCCTTTATAATCTGGTGGCAGTAACAGAAACTTTCCCCCGCGCCCCTTATCCGGGCCAGAGGAGCCGATATCTTCAACAAAGCGGAACCAGGCATCATTAAACGCGCCCATAACGTCGGGCGGCGAGTGAAACACAGTTGGTCCGTCTCGTTTTAGATCTAAAAAAGCCAGCGTATAGATAGTCGAAGTATTGCCTGTGAGAAAAAGAGACTCAGAGTTCATTAATCGATCGAAAATTAAGACTTCATTGGCAGACTTAGCGCCAAGCTCTTTTCCCCCTTTCATCAGAGCATGTACTGATGCTCCCTGAATTCCCTTGAGGAAACTATCCACAGCACGCATATGATCCAAATAGTCGTAGAGCTTTTCTGCGGTCTGGGGGTAGGGAGCGCCATCGCGGAATTCGAGAGTGCCAATACTACTGTCCACCTTATCTGGCGTACTGATTGATTTCAGAGTCTCTGGATGTAAATCGGCGCAAAGCGGCAGAGAGCTGGTTAACAGAAGAAAAATTCCGACAGACCCAAATGCGTACTGAAGTAATCGAATCAAAATAGCTACCTCTATATGCAAGGCGTGCGTGATACGTAAGTGTGTGGTATTGCTTCCTCTATTGGGGTTATTTCGTGCCAATTTTTTGTGTTAACTGCCGGATTATAAAGATGGCTATCTCCAGGCGTAACTTGGGTATCTTTAGCGATAAGTTTGGCTTAATTTTGATCTGGTGAGGCCGGTGATTTAAAAGGTCAATCTTATTGTAATTATTGGTCTGTCACATTTAGGCTGGCGCCCGTGTTTTGTCTGGCAGACCTGGATTTAAAGGTTTACTTGAAGTCAGTAATTTCACGCCGCTACTGATTTGGCCCCTGTAATCGAAATTATTGCATTAACTTGCATTCAAATATTTATCTGGCTTTCAGCGCCGGTAGCCGATCACTTGTAAAAGGAACCTCTCAAGGTTTCATGGTTCTCAAAAACCACCTTCAGAAAATAAGTTTGATTAATTTTTAATATTTGCCCGTCCTATTTTGTGACCATTCGGTTCAAATCTTTGGGGCTTTATAGGGTTTTACTACCAAAAAAATTATTTTCTTTTTTTTGGTAATTTAGTGGAATTAAATCCTGAATAAATTGGTTTTTCATTGCCTATTTTTTTACTTGGTAGTGGTGCGAGATCGGAAAAAGGGTTTATTAACTTCTTGATTTATTTGTCTTTTGGAATGTTTGTAATGTTTAGTCAGATCGAATAATTTCTAACAGGATGAAACTTTTCATGGATTGATAAAGAGGTTGTCATAAGCTTTACAGAAAATGCTTGTCATTATTGGGTCATCCGATTTATAAAATGATCGTCCCATGTAGCCGGTTTGAATAGTTTTTTTTAGGCTTATTCGGACTAGATCAAAAATCTTAGAATAATAAATGGACTAAAAATGTTTTCTCTTGCCAGCCTGTTCGAGAAAGTTGTGGGAAAATGTTGGCAAGGTCGTCTGGAAAATCTGGATGGCGAGGTTTTGACCGCGGCTCACTGTGAGGATGCGTGGCTCTCACTTACAAATCAAGAAGTTTGTTTCAGTGCTGGCGACCGCATTTTAGTGTGTACTCAGTCTGAAATAGAGGCGGTCGCCATTATGTTGGTGGCGTGGAAGATGGGGTTGGTGGTTGTACCTGCAAAGGGGGATCTGAGCCATTCTTCAATTAAAATGATCGCTTCAGACTGTAATGCCAAGGCGATATGGCGTGCTGGAAAAATTGAGGACTTGCCCGATTATCAGCAGGAATGCTCAGAGTTTGAAGTGTCTTCTATTCCAGTGGTCACAGGCGTAGATCTGGCTCTGGTGATCTATACCTCAGGAAGTACTGGTAAGCCAAAAGGCATTATGCTTACCCATCAAAATATTCTGACCTCCTTGGCCTCAATATCCCAATATTTGGGCCTGACAGCACAGGACAGAATTTTGTGCTTATCCCCTTTATCATTTGACTACGGTCTTTATCAGGTACTATTTGCGCTATATAGCAACTGTACAACTATCCTCTACGACAAACCATTTAACCCCATACAAGCCCTTAAAACGATTTCAGAGCGGGATATATCTGTTCTTCCGATAGTGCCAGCAATGGGGGCTGCCCTGGTCAAGCTGGTGGGTTTGGTTAAACCTGATCTCAGCAATCTGCGCAGTATCACCAATACTGGGGGCCATTTATCTGAGTACATGATTCGCGCCTGGAAAGAGTACTGCCCAAGTCTAAATGTTTTCTCTATGTATGGTTTGACTGAGTGCAAGCGAGCCTTGTACTTGGAGCCAGAGCTTTGGGAAGAAAAGATGGGTTCAGTTGGCAAGCCGATCCCTGGCCTGGATGCACGTATATTTATACCTCACTCAGAGGTCAGTAAATTTAGAGAAGCAAAAGCTGATGAGGTAGGTGAGCTTTATGTTCGTGGGACGGCAGTGATGCAAGGCTACTATAACCCGGCGGCTCAAGGTGGTGCAGAAATCTTTTCGGGCAGATATAGGGACGACAATTGGTTGGCGACGGGAGACCTTTTTACCCGTGATCAGGATGGCTTTTTCTATTTTAAAGGGCGTTCAAAAGACTTAATAAAACAAGGTGGATTTTGCCTGTTTCCAAAGGACTTGGAAAATCATATTGATATGTGCCCATTGGTGCACATCAATGCAGTCATTGGCACTAAAGATAAGCTCGAGAATGAAGTGGCTACTTGTATTGTGGAGCTTCATGAGAATACCGCTGACAATCAGAAGCAGTTTCGCACTTGGCTGAAAGCGAACATAGATACTGACTACATGCCTAGAGATATCAGGTTTGTTGATGGAATTCAATTAACCGCTAATAGCAAGGTCGATAGGAAGCGCTTAGAACAGGATTTACAAGTCCATGCCTAATGATCTGAGTATATTTAGGCGGGATCCCGCCTAAAACATAAAACGCTAACTTAATAAAAATATAAACGATACGTTTAACCCTTGGGGGAGTTATGGGTGCACTGTCAGATGCGTTGGTTCAACAGTTGGGCCAAAACAAGAAACAGCTATCTACACCTTGTTATATTTATTCCGTTAAAACTGCTCACGATAACTACAAGCAGCTGAAGGAAGCGCTGGGCACGGGATTGATATACTCTCTAAAAGCCAATAGTTGCCTTGATTTAATACTTCGTTGTGGGCACATCTTTGAAGACGGTATTGAGATTGCATCTATAGGCGAACTAAATCTACTTCCCAAAGGGAATAGTCCCCGATTTGTCAATAACCCATCGGCAGATAAGGCCTTTATACGCGCTGCCATTGCGAGTAAGTGCCATTTAATTATCGACAATCTGAATCAATTAGCTTTGGTTGAGGAGTTGAAGGCAAGGCGGCCAGTAAACCCTGTCGTTTTAAGGCTTAATCCCTCAATCTTGAGCCACTTTGATAGGAATCAAAAGGGATTAAGAAAAGATCATTTTGGTTTCGACTGGAATGGCTGCCTTGAGGCTTTGGATTTTTGCAAGAAACATGAGATTCCAGTTTTAGGTTTTCATTTGTTCAGGGGCTCATACTCCTTTAATAAAGGTGCTTTCGATACTGCCAAAGTGGCCTTACAAGTTGTTTATGAGTTTGAGGAAATACTGGGATACCCTCTGTCATTAGCCAATCTAGGTGGTGGGTTTGACCCCAATTGGCGAGAGCAGGAGTTTGATTTTGAGCAATATAGAAATTTGATTGCTGAATTTCCAGATCATATCAAGGTAGTTCACGAGAGTGGTCGAGCAATTATGGGCTCAGCCGGTTATTTCGTCACGGAAGTTCGCTATAAAAAGTCCATTAACGGTGACAAGTACGCCGTTTGTGATGGGGGAATGGCCCAAAATTTTCTGTTGGCGAAAACGGAAAGTACCTTTAAACGATTCCAGCAACCTCATGTTTTGCGTAATGGGACTCCTCTAAAAGGGAATGATGAGGGGCAGAAAGTCCTTTTAGTGGGCACTTCTTGCAATAAGGAAGATGTGATTGGGGAAGTCAACAATATTGACCTTCGAGAAGGGGACTTAGTCATATTTGATGGATGTGGTGCCTATAACGCAAGTTATACCGTAGCACCTTTCCTCAAGTTGCCGGCTCCGAACTCTTATCTGGTGGAGTAGATCATGGAAATGCAATCGGTTGTAGGTGGTTTTGTTCTCAATCAATTATCCAGTATTTCACCAGTGCCCAGCACATTGAAATCGCTGTTAGAAAATTCTTGTGCTCGGCTATTCGATGCATCAATGATTATCGAAGATCCTTTGACAGAGCTTGTACCACTTAGGGATGCTTCGGTTCAGCAGCCATTAGAGCAGTTTGAGCAGACCTTTGTTATTGATCAAATTATTGACACTGTCCGGGATGAAGGACTGGATAATCACTTTCACAATATGATCGGGCTATTTGGCTCGATTATGTTGAGCCTGACTGCTACAGATGATCAGCTTGCCCAGGTCAATAAATGGGTGGAGCATGGGATTTTCGGCCACTTCCTTATGACAGATCCCGGCGGCCCGAGCCTTATGGGTTGGAAGACAGAGCTGATTGAAGCTGATAGCGACATGCTGCTGAATGTCGACAAGGTCCACGGCATTGAAGCACATAAGCTTGGCTTTGCCATGGTAGTTACCAAGCAACCGGGAAGGCCTTTTCCCCTGACAGTGATGTTGCCGCCAGAACTCTGTAACCAACTACGGCAGAGTACTGTAGGAGAGCCGTTTTTAAATGGCACCTTACAGCTGGGAAATTGCAAGGGTAAAGTATCAATTACCAAAGATATGTTATTGAGCAAAGGTGGGTTGGGTAGCGTCAATCGATTTTTAACACTGGTTCGCCCGCGCTTTGTCAAATCACTAATGCACTTTGTGCTTTGGCTACATGACTGTAAAGAAGCTCATTTAACCAGCGAAGATCAGGCTCATATAGAGTATCTAATTCATTTGTGTAATGAGCAGGTAGCTGCAACCACTTTCTCTATGCACAGTGTAAACCGTGTACTGGCAACGAAATTTACCAGCAATGAGATTTTGCTGAACCTGGTCTTGTCAGGAAAGATCAAATCCGTGAATCGACAGCGCGATCTGTTGGCTTTCACAAAAATGGAAGGCAGTTCATATCGGTGCTTCTTTGAGATATATAGCAAATTTAAGGGGCTGCGGGTATGAGCCTGTATTTACGATCTGCAGCTTTTATCCCTATAGAAGGTATCACTGTCTCATCCAGTAGTGATGTATCAACTGCCTTTGGTGATATTGCCAGGATTATCCGAAGACAGACAGATAGTATATTAGATGCTGCTCCAGAGATAAAAGGTTCGAAAATAGATCGCCATTTTTTATGCTCTACCATGATTGAACTTCCTTTGAGTTCATCGGCGATTAGTGAGCAGGACTTCAATTACGGTGATAATGCAAGAGCGCCAGTTACCAGTTTTGTTAATACCTATGAATGTGCATCTTGGGGTTATAGCCTTCGACATTACCTGACACAAAATCCGGAATCGCGCTACTTACTGGTTAGTATTCTTGACGCCAATGTTTTAGATCTAACGTTTTGGCGAGAAAATGAAAATTGGGGCGATAGTGGTTTTGGTCTCTGTACACTGTTGTTTGAAGTGCGGGATCTTGACAGTGTAAACCTTAATGCATCCTGCACGATTACTTATAATACAACTCCGGAATTTGCAACTGTCATTCGAAAAATGGCTGTTGGACGAGATGACCTGACTTTATCTTTGCCGTTCTTTCCAGAAAATATTCGCCAAATTTTCTCCAAATTGTTGTCGGCCAATCAAAAGTTACCAGACTTGCATGATCGATGGGGGCATTGTTTTGGTAGTGATCCCTGGCTGAATATTATTTGCCAAGGCGCTGAAAAAGGCTTTGACAAGCAAGAAAATTTTCTGGCCTGTTCGATTGCATTGAATGGCTATTATTGCACTGTAGAAGTTACCGTTGATGAACAAAGTCACTTCTATCTAATGGAGGCCGCGTGATGAAGACTGTTGAGCTATCAACGTGTCTCGAACGTAACCCCTATCCGGACACATTGAAATCCTGCTTAGCACAAATGCTGCCGTTGAGTACTGAGCAGGACTATCTTGCATTATCCAGCCTGCCAGTTAATTCCAGTCCGGTGCTATTGAATCATTCAGAGCACTATCAATTACTGCTGGATATTCTGCGATACTTTGAAGATTCTGAACTGGATATAGACTTAATCTTGATAAAAATGCAGATGCCCGCTGGTGGGCGTATGCCAAGTGCTCTATTACAAAACACCGTTTTAATGCTTCATGATCTGGCTGGTGAAGAAGCAATATTGGTTAGAGAAGGAAAACGATATATAGCTATTGAAGATAGCTTGGTTCGCCACCCATTTGAAGCGGGAACAAACCAGCTGAAAATCAGGTTGGCAGTGGATGTTGATCGCCATGATCTCTTAATTGAGGGGCTTTCTAAATTACTTATCGAGTGCGGTTTCGGTGATATAACAATAAACACCATGGACGGGACAGCATAAAGATGTTTATTAAAAACCTATGGGTAGACAGTGGCGGGCAGGTTGATCGATTACTTGATGCCTTGAGAGGACACCTGGATCAATATGATTTGTTACCAGAACTTATCTATGTGGTTTCTGCGGGAGAGGCTAATGTTCTACAGGATAGTCGGATTGTAGAGTTTATAGCAGACCTTGAAGATGCTGGGCATAATATTCGATTTGTGGGTAGCGCCTGCACCAGCTTCCATGCTGCAGTATTGAGTTTTTCAAAGTGTAGTGAAGCCGAAGCTTTGATCTTAAATCTCGAACTGGGCAAAGAGCGGCAACAAGAGTGCCTGGATTCATTGGGAATTGGAGTTGGACCTGATCAAGATGGCTTAGATGTTCTTGTAGGTGTGGCGGCTACCTGGGTTTGTCGAGAGTATTGTGAAACACATCTCTGTCAAATATCCAGCTGCGATATTCTCTCTCAAGCGCCATCTTTATCTGGCGCACCAGATTTAGTAAAGAGTATTAAGCAGGTAATCTCAACCAACTCTAGTGATGATACTCGAGTAGTTTCCTTTGATATCCGCTCGAAATGGGCCAAGGGGCTTCTGAAAGGGTTTTCGCACAGCGATAAGGCCTCATGGTTACCCAGTATCGAAGAGGACGGCTGGCACTATTTGAGTATTAAACCTCTATCTGAATTGATCAGCTATTACATTGAGGAAACGGTGACTGATTTATGGCTGTTAACTCTAGGGGGTGGCGGCAGGGTAGGTTGCCTGAAAATAGACATTCCTTCGCCCAATTTTCAGGGCTTTCTTTCAAGATTGGTAAATGTTGAGAAATTGGTGTTGGAAGACGCCTATATAGATTTTAGTTCCGCCCAGCATCTGGGTGACACTTTAGGCCAGGATTACCTTTCGCATATTCGTGAGGCATTAAGGTATCCCAAGAGGATTTACCGGGGAAGACACAACCAGATATTTGACTGGGTATTAGGTGCAGGTAGTTGGCGTACGCTGTTGGAATATCAAGGAGCAAGACATGGATAATAATATTTATAAAACTGATATAAGAGAATTTAAATTCCTTATTGAAGAACAGTTCCATGAAGCTAAAACTCTATTCGGCGACCAGATGTTTAAAGGGTGCTCACCAGAGATTCTCCATGAAATTTTAGTTCGGGCTAAAAAATTCTCTTATGAGGTTCTCGGGCCGGGATACCAGGATTCAGATCGAGAGGGATGCCAGTTAGAGAATGGGAGAGTGAAGCTCCCGAGCGCATTCCCTGAGATGTGGCAGAGGTTTAAGGATGACTGGGGGAATATCTCCTCATTTGAGGGCGAACAAAATACAACTATTCCGCCCTTTGTAATGCAAATGCTCCTGGAAATGTTTATGGGGGCAAATCCAAGTTTTATGACTTATGGTGGTTTTTGCCTGCCGTCCTCCACCTTGGTGGAAAAATATGGAACCGATCTGCAAAAAGACCTGTTTAGGGACAAATTAGCCACCTCAGAGTGGACATCTTGTCTCTGCCTCACTGAACCCCAGGCGGGAAGTGATGTATCCCTTGTAGAGACTCGCGCTGCGAAACAGGAAGACGGCACTTATTTGTTAACGGGCGAAAAATACCTGATCAGTGCCGGTATGCACGACCTGACAGAAAACACCATTTATTTCGTTATGGGTCGTGGCGAAAAAAGCGGCTCGGGCACCTACGGTTTGTCCTGCTTTATTGTGCCTAAGTACTGGGTTGAAGAGGATGGGAGTCTCGGCGAGTTTAATAATATCGAATGCATTTCTCTAGCTGAGAAAATGGGCTTTAAAGGGTGTGCAAACACTCACCTTCGGTTTGGTGACAATGGCCCCTGTAGAGCTTACCTGCTGGGGAATCGTGAGAATGTAGGCTTGTTGCAGTTTCTTACTTTGATGAATCAGGCACGAATCAGCACAGGTGTTTACGCCTTGGGTATGGCTTCCTCAGCCTACTACAATGCACTTTCCTATTCGACAAAGCGCTTACAGGGCAAGAGATTTCACGAGAGCTTTAGCTCTACCGCAAGCCGGGTCAATATCGTTGAGCATACCGATGTCCAGCGTATGTTGTTGGAAATGAAATCCAAGGTAGAGGGCTGTAGAGCACTGATTGCTAAACTGACTTTGTCAGAGAGCTTAGTCAAAATCTACCAGGGGCAGGAAGACAAAAAGGATCGAATTGCTCACTACCAAGGTTTAATGAACCTGCTAACTCCAGTTGTTAAAGCCTATATCAGTGACCAGGCTTGGCGTATCTGTGAATTGGCGATCCAAACCTGTGGTGGTCAGGGTTATCTTAAGGATTTGGGTATAGAGCAATATGCCCGGGATATTAAAGTGCTGGCAATCTGGGAGGGAACGAATTATATCCAGAGCCAGGACTTGATCCGGGATAAGTTAGGATTGGGTAACTCCAGTAAGCTATTCCAATTCTACCAGGCAGAAATTGACAATTTCCTCGATCGGGCCACGGACTACCCTCAGTTTGAGATTGAATTTGAGCGCTTAAAGACCTCGTT
Source organism: Microbulbifer maximicatervae (SeqCode) (assembly GCF_052467225.1). Classification (NCBI taxonomy): domain Bacteria; kingdom Pseudomonadati; phylum Pseudomonadota; class Gammaproteobacteria; order Cellvibrionales; family Microbulbiferaceae; genus Microbulbifer; species Microbulbifer maximicatervae (SeqCode). The sequence goes on from NZ_CP174303.1 coordinate 2,655,982, forward strand.
TGGACATTTCGAGGCAGCACTGAAAGCTGTGCAGGTATGGGTAAAAACAAAAGAAATGTTCAAAATCCCTGCCTATAGCACACGTATTCTACATATGCTTGGTGATATAACCTTGGCCTGGCTTTTATTGGAGGCTGCATGTGCGTCATCAGATAAGTTGAGTCAGGACCTGAATGATACTGATGAGGAATTCTATCGCTCGAAAATAGTCAGTGCTAAATTCTATATTCGCAATGAGTTACCCCGCACCAAGCTGGTGCTGGATATCCTTCAGGATCAGGATTCTTTTTGTGAAATGGACGCTTCCTCCTGGAATTCATTATTGTCAAATGTGGAGGCTGTCTCATGAACAAGCTTGATCAGCTGGAATCCAATTACGATGTAGTGATTATCGGTGGTGGATGGGCTGGCTTAACCCTGGCCCGTCAACTTAAGCTCAATGATGGTGCTTTAACCATATTGGTTGTTGAGGCAAATACTGAGTTTAAGGCCAAAGTTGGTGAAGCGACAGTGGAGATGACCGGCCACTACTTTATGAAGCAGTTGGGTTTGGTGAATTATCTCTATAGGAATCACTTGCCTAAAAATGGTCTGCGTTTTTTCTACGATAACCCTGAGCATACACTGTCATTAACAGAGATGAGTGAGCACGGAACCACCAGCATTCCGCCTCATCCAGCTTTTCAAATTGACCGGGCCAGATTGGAATCCGACCTTGTCGATATGAATAGGGCGAATGGCATAGAGGTTATTCAGGGCGTAAAAGCAAAAAATCTCAACATACAGCCAGGTGATGAACTCCATTCTATAGAGCTTATGGAAGATGGCGCTAGCGGAGTGGTTAACGCCCGCTGGTTAGTAGATTGCAGTGGTCGAAATCGGGTTGCTAAGAAGCATAAGAAGCTTACCCGTGTTGAGAATGTCCCTAAACACTTCTCTGCCTGGGGTCGGTTTAAGAACATACAGGATATCGACTCCATGGGAGATATGAATTGGAGAAAGAAGGCCTTTGGACGCTTTCTTTCAACGAATCATTTTTCTGGAGATGGTTACTGGGTTTGGTTTATACCCTTAAGTGGTGGCTATACCAGTGTAGGTATCGTTGGCGAGAATAGTAAATTCGACAAGCCGCCCACAAAGAAGCAGGATTTCCTAGATTTTCTGTTGGCTTATAGAGCTATTTCGGAGCTTCTGGAAGGCGCCGAGCTTATTGATTTTGAGGCTTGGGGACAGCTTGCCTATAGAGCGGATGAGTTTATCTTTGAGGACCGCTGGGCTACCTCCGGATTTTCCTCGATGTTCCTTGATCCTCTGTTTAGTGGTGGGGGCGATATGATAGCCCTGTTTAATGACCATATTTGTAAGTATATTGTTGCCGATATCTCAGACAATAATCGTGATGAAGCTCAGCAGCGGCTTGCAAAAGAATTGCCGATCGCGAATCAGGTGGTCACAGAATTTTACCAGGGCCTCTATGCCCATGTAGCAAATGTATACCCGGTTATTGATTCTGCTGAATTGTGTTCCCCACTGCTGGCCTACAATACCGCTGCTTATTTCCTGGAGAGTGCCTGGGATTATATGTCAGGTAATTATCTGGATCAGGAGTACTGGCTACGCAAGAGTTACCTGCGCCGTGGATATATGGCCCTTGAGTTAATCCTGCAACGCCTGTTAGTTGAAACGGCAAAAGAACTTAAAGCTCAGAATCGATATTTTCGCAGAAATAGTGAAGGTTTCTTTGAGTCCGGTGCCGATCACTATAAGTACTTTGTATATTTAATGGGAACCCAGGGCCGGGACGGTTGGCGAATCGATCTGCGAGTCAAACTTTGGGTTGAAGTTTTCCTGAGTGTTGTCCAGGCGCGACTCGACCTCCCTAAACTGGCAAACCGGATGGTTGTTCAGCAGGCTATTACCCTGCCTGATCTTTTACAAAAGCCAAATATGAATGGGGCTGACCTCAACTGGTTGCTTGAGAAGTTATCTATCAAGCTTACAGATCTAGTCAATGAGGATATGGCAGATCCAGTGAGTGTTATTGTATCGGAAGAGTCTTTCCACACAGATACGATTGAAGTTATGGATCTTGCGGGTAGCTACTCCAATAAAGAACTTGCTGAGGTTAACAAGAAAGCAAAATCTATCTGGGTGCAGACTCAGGAGTATATTGCGATTCCCAGTATGGTTCCTGTATTTCTTGCTTTTGCACGCAGTCAGCCGGATAGCATAATGGATTCGGTTATTGACCAGCGTGAAGCTATGCGCACAACTGAATTAGACTCTGCCCATGCGGATTCGGAGGTCGTGTGATTCAGGAGTTCTTTCAGGCGCGGGATGGAAAAAACCTTTCCTTTCGCTGGTTGCCGTGCGATGAATCTGACTTGGTGCTTGTCTGCATGCACGGGAGCACGTTCAGTAGCCAGTGGTATCTGATGTTTGGACGGATGGTACATCGTAACGGTATTAGTGTGTGTCTGCCGGACTGGCGAGGCCATGGCAAGAGCGAAGGTGTTCCGGGGGATCTCGATTATTCCGACCAACTGCAAGACGATCTTGCCGACCTATTAAAACACCTCAAAAAAAGAGGGGCTAAAGCCTTTGTACTTGGGGGGCACAGCGCGGGATCATTGGTTGCACTTAAATATTTGCACCTATATGGCAGTAAAGATATTGCAGGTTTTTTTGCGATAGCACCGCCTCTGACTCAGTCAGAGGAAACAAGAAAGTACGATATTCCCGCATCTGGCTTTGAGTATTACATTCGTTACGGAAGGAAGCGTCACTATACGCGGCCTAGGGCATCGGCTGGTGATCAGAATCTGCCAAAAATAAAAATGCTGAAATATTGGCTGGCACTTTTGTTCCCCCCATTGAGGAAGTTATCAGTGCTGAGCTTTCCCCCGGTGGGATCAGCAGCGGGGAATCAGGGGAGAGTTCTGGACTGCACGTTTAACTTACTCAGCGCCTATAACGTAAAGAGATACGCAGATCTCTTTGCAAGTTTAAATGTACCCTGCCACTTTTTTGTTGGAGAGAAGGACGAAGTGCTTGATACCCACGTGCTCCACACCGTATTGAGCTGGTATCTCTCTCCCAATATTAGGGCTGGACTCACCGAGTTGCCCAGAGCTACTCATATGTCAGCTATTTCTGCTTCGGCGAAACCTATCTCCAGCTGGTTGACAACTTTGATGCGGCAACCTGAGGGGGCTGTTGCATGAGACATAGCAAAGGCAAAACTCCCCTGATGCGAGAAAAAGTGTTGCCCGTCGGTGCAGAAGTTTCACTGAGTTCATTTTTAAGTGATACCGATTGGGGAGCAGGCCATGGCGAAGATTGGACATCTTTAGGAACTATAAAGAGAAGTGATAAAAACACTTTTCACTTGCAAGTTGGCAAGGCGTTTCGATTTCCCCTTTATTATTACCTGAAGGACGATCGTCTATTTGTTGGCCAGGATTTATCACTATTTCCTGCTGTTGGTGCCGATACGGTAGATTGCCACTACTTAATTGAAATAGAGTATTTTGGTTTCTCCATAGAAAGAAAGAGCCTTTTGCAGAATGTTAAAATGCTCTTTCCTGAAGATGATGTTGTTATATCAGCCAGAGAGCTTATTTGGCTCTCTGCTGAACATCATCAACCTGGGTCATTTGATGCAGCCCTGGTGACTCCTGAAGAAGCTACCGATAAACTCTTCAACAGTTTACCTGAGGTAACCTCTAAGCTTTTCTCGCCTGTTGATACCACTTTTTATGCTCATGTTGCCAATCGTTTGGCGGAGTCAAGCGGCACCAAATTAAAAGTGGGTAGACATAGCCTGCCTTTAACGGTTGGCTATCAGGAGAAGCGGGCAAAGATCTTTAATACGGCTCATAAAAATAGAGTCGTAGAAGGGATCGATCTACAAAGTTACACCGATATGGTACAGGAAGAGTTGGATCGAGCCTGGCAGTACTCAGAATCAAGTATCGATAGGGAACATTATATCTTCCAGACATTCTATCTGCCTTTTGCCCAGTTTTTACTCAATATACTGGCAATGAATACCAGCAAGATGGTGGAGATTGTTGGTGGTTCGGGAGATGAGGGTGTAATACCCCCGGCACTTTCAATAAGTGATAAACCTATCTGTAATGTTTACGAATCTTTTCAGCGGGTGTTTTTTTATGGACACCATTGGCTTGCAAAAGTCTGGTTCTATATACCGCCCATGATCAGTTCTGCTGCCATAAAACAGCAGCAAAAATACTCAGAACGAGAGCAGCATGTTTGTGTTTTTACTTTAACGTTGGACTACTTGCTGCGATTTAATAACTTAAAAATAGGAAATGTTACCGGAGAGTAAATATGTCTACAGCAGTTGTAGAAAGCAATGTACAAGAGCTATGTGAGCAAATAGCTCTTATGCTGAATGTTGATGCTGTCGATGCAGATACACCCATTGCAGAACTCGGGGTGGATTCCCTGAATATTGTCGAGGTGATTCTAATTTGCGAGCAGTTATACCCGGGGGTGATGAGCCCTGAAAATCTTGTTTTCGACGAACATACCACCCTAAGGGAAATGGATGGTCAACTACTTGAAAACTCGGAAGAAGTCTAGCGTACTTCGGGAGCAGTCAATGTTTAAAAAAGTACTTACCATTCTTATCAGTAGTTTTTTTATTGGAAATGTTGTTGCCTGGTTTTCAGGTGCTGCTCCCATCGAGTTTGGCAAGATTGCCTATTCAGAAGGCGAGATGGAGCAGGTGGAGTTTCTCCAGCAGGAGATTGGTGAAAATAGTACAGACCCCGACTTGATGTTGGAGCTTGGGCAGTTATTTAGTCACCATAACGAGCTTGAAAAGGCTGCACACTTGCTGGAAGCCGCGTATCAACAGCGTCCAGACGACATGTTGATACGTGCAGCGTATTACTCTAATGAGGGCAAGCGCGCAGGTGCAATGTTTGATCCTGCGATGGGTCTTTACAAGCTCTACCGTCTACGCCATGCGATGGATGAGGTGGATCAGGCGGGTCTCAGTGCCGATTCAGACTTTAATGTGCGCTTGATACGGCTGATTACTTTTTCTTATGTAGGAGAAGTAAGCGGCCACTTTGAGCGGGTGTTCGAAGATGAAGCCTGGTTTAAGAATCTGATGGATTCAGAGCCCGATCTATTGCCGGCTGCTATGCAGCAGGTGGTGTATTTGTCTTTGGCTAATGCCTACTGGGTGAAAGCTGGAGAGGGCACTGAGGATTTGGCAGTGGCCAGGGATTACTACCAAAAAGCAATAGCAATGGCTCCTTGTCCTGCCACGATGCAAACCTCTTGTGAGCAACTGGGGCAAATGGCAGTCACCCTGGGTAAAAGTTAATGTTGGTTGAGCTTAAGCGTGTTTCAAAGCGCTATCGATTGGGCGATCTCTGGGTCGACGCCTTGCGGGATATAGATCTTGCTATCGATCGAGGTGAGTTTCTGGCTGTAAAAGGGCCCAGCGGTAGTGGTAAGAGCACATTATTGAATCTTCTATCCGCATTGGATCAGTGTGATTCCGGATCAGTTCATATTGATGGCGTTAATCTTGGGAGTTTGGGAGAGCATCAGCGCTCCCTGTTCCGAGGTCGTCATATTGGGATTGTTTTCCAGTCTTTTAACCTGATTCCCGTGCTTACAGCACTTGAGAATGTGATGTACCCGCTGACACTGCGGGGGGCTAACAATGCCAGGCAACTAGCGTTAGACGCTCTGGAAGCAGTAGGGCTTGCCAAGTTGGTTAATCAGCGTCCTACCCAGCTTTCGGGGGGGCAGATGCAGCGAGTGGCGATTGCCAGGGCAATTGTCAGTAAGCCGGATCTGGTGCTTGCGGACGAACCCACAGCCAATCTGGATTCGCGCACGTCGGAGAGCATTATGAGCCTTATGAAGCAGCTCAACCGGGAGCAGGGTGTCACTTTTATCGTAGCCACCCATGATGATTATGTAACCAGCTTGGCATCCCGTGTTATCACGGTGCGAGATGGTCATTTGGTAGAGGATACAGCTTCGCCTCAAGGTATTGTTCAGGAGGCTTTTGCATGACAGCAATCATAAAAATGTTGCTGGCTAGGGGCCCGCTAACTAGAGCGGCTTTGGCTATTTCAGTTGCATTCTTAATTTCTGCACCGGCTTTGGCTGAAGACTTCGTCTTTCCAACTCCGATTCCATTCACCAATAGTGAAAGGGAAGCGCTGTTTGCTGCTGTTAATGGAGAAACGACCAGTGAGCAGAGAAAGCAGGCCTACCTGGCTCAGCTTGCGCGCCTTACGTCGATGGAAGATGCAGAGTTGCAGGATGTTGAGAAGTTAGAGGCTCTGATGCAGTCACTGTTGGAGAGTCTCCCGGATGACCCGGAACTCAATGCTGCATTGGGATCGACAACTTCCTTTAAATCCAGCTTCTACCTTGATCGATTGGCAAAACTATCGCTGTTCTCCAGACGAGGCAATCGCATGATGGATCGGGCTGTTAAACAATCTCCATTCAATCTGGGCGCCCGCCTTCAGCGGGGAATCAGCTGTGCCAATATGCCGGCCTTTCTAAAAAGAGCGCGCTACGCTGTTGAAGACCTGGAGCTGGTTAGGGAACAGGTGGGCAATCGGTTCGGTAAAGAATTTCTCGGCTTTGTAGAGTTCTACCTTGCCCAGGCTTACGAGCGCAACAAACAGCCCGATGATGCCCGGGTTCTTTGGGGAAAGGTGGCCGAGTCGGATACCGACTGGTCCGCTAAAGCCAAGCTGGCGCTTCGGAGTATTTAGTCATGGGCTTGGGTTGGAAAGTTGCACTGCTGAATATTATGCGTAACGGGCGCCGCAGCCTGATTACCTTGGCCGCGATCGTTTTCGGTTGTACCAGCCTGATTATTTTTGGCGGTTTTGTACAGTCGATGTATGAGGGGATGCGGGAGAGTATGATCCGCTCGCAGCTTGGTCATATACAAATCTATGCCAAAGGCTACAACCAGTTTGGCAAAGCGGAACCCGAAAAATACCTGATTGCTGATGGGGACCTTCAAAAGATTTCCGAGCTGGTAGAAAATGAAACCGATACGTTGGTGGTAACGCCTCGCCTTAATTTCAATGGCCTGCTTAGTGATGGCAAGCAATCGATAGCCATCACTGGAATTGGTATTGATGCGGAGAAAGAAGTGATGCTTTCCTCTGCAATTCAGATTGTTCAAGGGGACGATCTATTTCCAGAGGATATTTCTGCTGCTCACCTTGGAGAAGGATTGTTCAATGCTCTGGATGTTCAGATTGGGGACTACTTGACCCTGTTGGCAAGCACCCAGGATGGAGCAATCAATGCTGTCGATGTACAGGTGATGGGGGTAATCACAACCGGTGTTAAGGAACTGGATGATCGTTTGCTCAGGGTGAATTTGCCTCTGGCTCAGGAACTGCTCTATACGTCAGATATTACACGGCTAGTGGTTTTATTGGAGGAGACCGAACTTACATCTACCTCAATTGCGACTCTGGCCAGTGTATTTGAGCAGAACAATCTGAACCTAGAAATAAAAAGTTGGGAAGAACTGGCGGGTTATTATCATCAGGTTGTTGGCCTGTTTAACGGGGTTTTTGGTTTTATTACCGTCATTGTGTTGGTAATCGTCGCGTTGAGTATTTCCAATACCATGTTGATGGCAGTAATGGAGCGTACCCGTGAGCTGGGTACTATCCGGGCAATGGGCGGCACTCCTCGCCAGGTTGTAAACCTGATTTTACTGGAGTCGGTATTTCTCGGTTTAATCGGAAGTTTGCTGGGGCTACTGATTGGTGCACTGGCAGCCAAGGGAATTACCTATGCAGAATGGATGATGCCTCGGCCACCGGGCAGTACCCAGGACTATCCTATCCGTGTGTTTGTCGTGCCGGATATCTTATTGAAAACATTCCTGTTGGGTTTTTGTATTTCACTTGTTTCCAGCCTTTATCCAGCGATAAAAGCATCCCGGCTGCCGGTAGTAAAAGCACTTAGGTTTACTTGATTTGGGTCTTCTATGTGTAAGTTGAATTTTTTTTATGGGTGGGTGTTGGCGATAGCCTGCATGCTGTTTAGCTACTCAAGTTATGCATCGGTTTCGGCTGAGTCACTGGTTAATAAGCTGGATGACTTTCGGGGATTCAGGGATCAGGGCTTTAGCTTTGATATCACCAATATCAGCTATAAAAAGGACAAGGAGCCCCGCACCAATAAGCTCAGTGTCAAAGTATTTAATGAGCAATCACTGATCCAGTTTTTGGCACCCGCCCGGGAAAAGGGCAGGGCAATGCTAAAAGAGAGCGCCAATATGTGGCTCTATATTCCCGGCACGCGCAGGGTTATCCGGATTGCACCCTCACAGCGATTAATTGGTGAGACCAGTAACGGTGATGTAGTGGGGGCAAATTTCTCCCGGGATTACACCGCAGAGCTGCAAGGGCAGGAAACTGTTGATGGGGAAGATTACTGGGTGCTGTATTTATCGGCAAAATCCTCTGGTGTTGCCTATGATAAAGTAAAAATATGGATGGCACAGGCTGAGGGAAACCTGCCTTTAAAGGGGGAGTTTTATACCCGCTCCGGGCGCCTCCTTAAAACAGCGCACTATAAAGAGTTCAAGCAGTTTGAAGGCGAGCTGAAACTGCATAAATTACTCTTGGTGGATGCACTCATTGACGAGAGTTATACCTGGATGAAGTTCGATGACTATCGTCTTGAGAGCCTGGACCCGGCAATTTTCCAAAAAGGCTCCCTTGGCAGGCTGAATTGAGGTGAGTCGGTAATGGTTATCAGAATCAGGAAAATTCTCCCATTTATACTCCTTCCTCTCGCTTTTGCTGAAAAAGTTGCCAGTGCCGAAGACTATCAAGATCCTTTCGAGACCAACTCGGAACTCTTCGATGAAGTGAGCACTGAGGGAGGGGTTTCTCGAGTTGTTTGGGATATTGATGCTTCGCTACTCGGGTATCACCAGCAGAATGAAGTTCGGGATGATCCCTATTTCGATCCGGGTCTGTTTGTCTTTGATGAACAAGAGTCTTTGCTTGCTCTGGATTTCAGTGGCCAGTTTTCCCTGGGAGCACACTTCTCAGTTTACTCGCGGTTTGCGGCGATAGAGCACTATCGGTCTAATGAGGCTGGAACATCTGAAAAAGAGACAGAATCCCATCTGCTAGAGGGGTATTTCTCTTCTTACACTGACAACCGAAGGTTTGGTATTAACGTCGGTCGGATAAAACCTCAGTGGAGCAACGGTTACAACTGGTCTCCGGCAAATCTTTTAAAAGCCACTTTTGATCGCCCCAATCTGGATGCCGATGAACTTACCCAGCAACTGGGCTGGGATATGGCCCATTTCGATTTCCGCTATGGTCGCTGGAACACTGGCATTTATATGGCTCAGGTTGAGGACGATCTGGATGGTCACTTTGGCACTAGCGTAAATGACCATGAGTTTCAGTACGCACTCGTGGTGAATCGTGAAGGTGACTTGGATACCCGCTTGGTATTGCATCAGATAGAGGGGGAGGCAACCAATGTCGCTCTCGGGTTGAGTACTTTGGCTGGAGACAGTGCCACACTCAGGTTGGAGGGGGCTTGGGAACATCAGCGGGAGTTACCGCAGCCGGGCGAACTCTCCTATTTTCCAGCAGAGGACGATGGTTATTTGAAGCTGGTGCTTGGTACTCAGCTCAGCTTCAACCAGGGATGGGATGTTACTGCGGAGTATCTGTATAACCAGCATGGATTCGATGATGACGAGTGGGGTTTGGTTCAAACGCAGGTAGATAGTGCAAAGAAAGGATTGAACAGCGCGCAGGTTTATGAGGCGATTGCTTTTCTGTCCGATAGTTTTAACCTTTTATCTACCGGACAACTACGGCAAGAGTATTTGTTCTTGATGTGGGGTAACACCCGGCTGGATAAGAAGTTTCAATATCGTCAGAGTGTGCAATACAACCTGGATGACAAGAGCCAGTACCACAACCTGGAATTGATTCAGAACTGGACTGAGCATTTTAGTACTCGACTGCAAGCCCAGTTTTTCCGGGGCTGTGAGTCCTGTGAATTTGGTCTGCTGCCTACTGAAAGGCTTCTTAGGTTAAGTCTCTATTATGATTTTTAGCGCTTGCTGGCTAAAAGTGCTTCATATTTTTGTGTAATTTTCCGCTTGCCGGATTCCCTACTAATAGAAATTAATGCGCGCAAAATATCCAGGTCCTGCGGAAACTGGTGATAGCCGTCTTCTAGAATATCCAGGGCGAGTTCGCTGTTGCCTTCCGAGTGAACGGCTATGGCATATACGTAGAGATAGCGACTCTGGGTTTGCTCATGCTCAGCCGCCGCCTTTAGAAAACCCATTGCCTCCTGGTGACGGTTCTGACGAACCAGGGAAAGGCCTAAGGCATGCTGGATTACGGTGTTTTCCTCACTCTTCGAAAGTGCCCCTCTAAGTAATAATTCCGCGTCGGTTTCACGTCCACTTGCCCGGTAAAGGTCGGCCAAGTTGATATAGGCGGGTGTGTAGTAGGAGGCCTTGGTTATTGCCCGGCGATAGAAGGCTTCCGCTTGTTGCGTGTTTCCTCTCCGGAAATGGAGGTTGCCCAGGTTTACCAGGGATTCCGGCCGGTCGCTGTTGAATAATTCTGAGGTGGTATAGGTTTTAAGGGCCTTTGAGTATTGCTGCTGTACTTGCGCGGGCATAGTCCCGTTCTGAGCATCGGTAACGCCATTGGCAGCCAGCGACCTGGTCACGGCCATTTTACTGAAAAGCAGCGGTACACCGATCATCAGTCGCAATTGCTCCGGTAGTTTATCCAGAGACTGCGCAAGGGCCAGGTTTAATAATGGTTCTTCGCTCTGGGCAATTTGTTGGAGTAACTGAGCGGAATTTATCGTCAGGTAGCGCGATAACAAACGGATTGCGCTGGCCCGAACAATCTCCGGTTGACTGTCGTCCTGAATAAGGTTCATTAACATCTTATCGGCCTCGCTATCCCCGCGCATAGCTGCGTGCAATGTCTGCCCGTAGTGAGGGGGAGGTGAGCCGTATTTGTCTTCCAATATCTTCGCCGCCCACTGGCTCGATTTATCTTGATGGCAGCTGTTGCAAGTATTGGGGGTGCCCAGCGCCTCGGAAAGGTCAGGCCGGGGAATGCGGAAACTGTGATCCCGGCGTCCATCCACCTGCATGAAATTTTTCTTCGGCATATGGCAGTTTGTGCAGCGGGCACCGGGGCTTTGAGTTGGGTGCAGATGGTGATCAGTACGGGCAAATCGCTCCGGCATATGGCACTGGGCACAAACTGCATCACCAGCTGCTCTCAGTTGTAGGCTGTGGGGGTTATGACAGTGGCTACAGGTAACACCTGCTGCGTACATTTTGCTTTGCAGAAATGATCCGTACACAAATACCTCGCCATCGGCCTGGCCATCTGCGTGGTAGAGAGGCTCTTGCAGAAGTGTGAGGTTGAAATGATCCAGTAATTCGCTGTTAGCCTTCGCTCCCGGTAAATGGGTACTCCGCCGAGAATGGCACTGGGCGCAAGTTGTTATTTCACGCTGGATGGCTGCCGATGGCGCAAGCTTGGCAATCCCCGTTTGCAGATCCATTCCCCGGAGCTGTTGGGTTGGGTCAATAAGATGGGGATCAAGCCCTTTATTCTGCAATGTCTCATTTTGTGTTTTTGCCCACTGAATGTGCCTTGATCCCGGGCCATGACAGGATTCGCAACCGACACTGATCTCTGACCAGGATGTCTGGTAGCTATCGGTTTGTAGGTTATAGGCCTTTTGCAGATTGGTGGAATGGCAGTCGGAACACATAAAGTTCCAATTCTGGTTTATGCCGGTCCAGTGCAGGGGATGTTGATGGTCTAACGCTTGATCGGGATAGAGATGGAACCAGCGCTGGCCACCAGCAGATTTGTCCCGGCTGTCCCAAGCAATACTCAGTGCCTGAAAATGTCCGCCTCCCAAATCAATCAAGTATTGCTGTAAAGGGTGGACACCAAATGTATAGGCAAGGGGATAGTCCTGGAGGTCTCCATTGGGCCCATCAGTGCGTACGTAATAGCGCCCTTCCTTTTGATAGAAGTGAGATTTCTGCCCCAGATATTCAAATGCCACCCCGGAGAAATCACCTAGAACGCTGTCGCTATTGGCGGCCTGCATTGCTAGCTGGTGGTGGGAACCTTGCCAGGTACCGGCCTCATCTTTGTGGCATAGGGCGCATTGCGCGGAGCCCACGAAAGTGGCTTCTGAGCTGATTGCTTCATCCTGGCGCTTGAGAGGTTGGGTATCAACCGGCTCTTCGTCACTACAGGCCACCAGTACGAAACAGATAAGGCTGATTTTGAGGAGGCTAGTGCCAGCTATATTTATCACGGTTTTTTTATTGTGATGAGTTCTTATCTTAGGGAGTTATTCAGAGGCCCCCTAGGCCAAAAGATTAGTTCATGTGCCGTAAATGTCATTTTGTGAGAGGGCCAGAATGCTGGATTGGAAATTTAGGGTTGCCCTGAGCCGAGGGTGTCTGCTGCTGGTTTTGGCAATCAGCTTACCGGCACTCAGTTCTCCCTTGCCATCCTGGCAAGATGGCGTTAAAGCCCAAATTATGGCCTTTGTTGACAAGGTTACCCGTAAGGACAGCGTCGACTTTATACCTGTCGGTGAACGTATCGCGGTATTTGATAATGATGGCACCCTCTGGTCTGAGAAGCCCGTGTACTTCCAGCTTCTCTATGCCGCTGATGAGGTTAATAGGCTAGCGCCCCAACACCCAGAGTGGAAAACGCAAGAGCCCTTCGCTTCGATTCTAAAGGGCAATTTATCAAACCTGTTGGGGCAAGGCAGGGAAGGTTTGGAAGTAATGCTTACTGCGACTCATGCGGGATTGAGTACGGATGCCTTCCAGCACTCTGTTGCCCAATGGCTCAAGAGCGCTAAGAACCCGGAAACTGGCAAGCACTACAGTGCGATGGTGTTCCAGCCCATGCTGGAGTTGCTGGACTACTTAAGAGCAAATGGTTTTAAAACCTACATCGTTTCGGGGGGCGGCACTGACTTTATTCGAGTGTTTTCCCAGGAGTTATATGGAATCCCCCCAGAGCAGGTTATCGGCAGTCGCCTAAAGTCGCGCTATGAAAATGGGGGTGGGCATCCCTATATCGTGAAATTAGATGAACTGGCCTTCCTCACCGATAAACAGGGGAAGCCTATCGCAATCAATGACGTGATTGGCCGGAGGCCAGTTTTTGCCGCAGGCAATTCCGATGGTGATTTACAAATGCTGGAATGGACCACCGCCGCTAAGGGGCCGCGTTTTGCCATGCTGATTCATCATACCGATGCCAAAAGAGAATGGGCATACGATAAGAACTCCTCAGTGGGGCGCCTGGACAAAGCGCTACAAGCCGCTAAGGCAAATGGCTGGTTGGTGGTAGATATGGCGAAGGACTGGCGGACGGTGTTTCCGCCAGAAGCGAAGGATCAGTCAAGCCTGGGGCCGGTGATTCCTCAAGTTCCTGCCTACCGGGACTAGTCTTAAAGCGGTGTATTGAGCCTGCCAATATCGAGGTGTGTAATGCTCCTGATCTCCCGATCCCGTCTCCGACAGTTCCTTTTGGTTGTACTGGCTGCTGTATTCCTTTCCCCTGGTAGCCTATTCGCGCAGACCAAACCCAATATTTTGGTGATTTGGGGAGATGATATTGGCATCTGGAATATCAGCTTCAACAGTCGCGGTATGATGGGCTACACCACGCCCAATATTGACCGGCTGGCGGTAGAAGGCCTTTCTTTTACCGACTACTACGGCCAGCAATCGTGCACAGCAGGCCGCGCGGCGTTTTTAGCGGGTAATGTCCCAGTGCGCACCGGCATGACTAAGGTGGGGCTTCCAGGTGCCAAAGAGGGGTGGCAGAAGAGTGATGCCACTATCGCCACGGTAATGAAAAGCCTGGGTTATGCCACCGGCCAGTTTGGTAAAAACCACCAAGGGGATAGGGACGAACACCTGCCCATCAACCATGGCTTTGACGAATTCTTTGGCAACCTCTATCACCTGAATGCGGAGGAAGAGCCGGAGAACAGGGACTATCCCAAAGACCCTGAATTCCGCAAGAAGTTTGGCCCCAGAGGAGTGATTAAGGCCAAGGCCGGCGGACCAATCGAAGATACCGGCCCCCTCACCAAGAAACGGATGGAAACGATCGATGATGAAACCCTAGCGGCAGCTATCGACTTTATCGAACGCGCACACGCGGCTAAGACCCCATTCTTTGTCTGGTGGAACGCCACCCGGATGCACTTTCGCACCCATGTCAGAGAGGAGCACACAAACCTTGCGGGCCCCAACAGCAATGAGTATATGGATGGCATGGTTGAGCATGACATTCTGGTAGGAAAGCTGCTAAGTGTGCTCGATCGCCTGGATATCACTGACAATACCATTGTGTTTTACTCCACGGATAACGGTCCCCACTTCAACACCTGGCCTGATGCTGCAACTACGCCATTTCGGAGTGAGAAAAATTCCAATTGGGAAGGAGCTTATAGGGTGCCAGCCTTTGTACGCTGGCCGGGCAAATTTCCAGCGGGTACTACACTGACAGGTATTGTCTCCCATGAGGACTGGCTGCCGACCCTCGCTGCGGCCGGGGGGAATCCGAATATCAAGGAACAGCTCAAGGACGGGGTCGAGCTCAATGGGCGCGAGTACAGAAATTATGTTGATGGCTACAACATGATGGATTACTTCACCGGCAAAGCAAAACTTTCACCAAGAAAAGAATTTATCTACGTAAATGATGACGGCCAAATTGTAGCTATGCGCTACGAACCCTGGAAAGCTATTTTCCTGGAAAATCGCGGGCGGGGTTTTGAAGTCTGGCGAGAGCCCTTTACTGAATTACGAGTGCCACTATTGTTCAATTTGAGGCAAGATCCTTTCGAAAAAGCCCAACACAACTCGAATACCTATAACGACTGGTTTATAGACAGGGCTTTTGTCCTGGTTCCCATGCAGCAACTCGCATCAAAATTTTTGCAAACTATGAAAGAATATCCACCCAGCCAGGTACCCGGATCTTTTAATTTGGATAAGGTTCAGAAGCAGCTGGAAGCTGGGGCGAGTGGTAGTAATTAAAAAATATAGATATCAACACAAGTATCAATAAAGGTAGGGCCCATGGATAAAATTCATATCGCACTGTCGACTAATCAGATAGAAGAGTCAGTTGCCGACTACAGTAGAAGATTAAATACTGCTCCCTGCGTGCATGTGCCCAATGAATATGCTTTATGGCGAACTGCCACTGTTAACTTATCGATTCGCCATGATCCAAATTGTGAAAGCGGCACGCTAAGGCATCTAGGGTGGGAATCGGATGGTGCCGATACATTTACCGCAGAAACTGACATTAATGGCATTACCTGGGAACACTTTAATGCTGAGCTTCAGGCAGATGAAATCAACAAGGCTTGGCCCAAAGCCAGCTACCACCCAAAGGCATAGCTGCCGGGGACCGAAATCAGTCAAGAGGGCTGGTAACACCGCGCTCATGTACGCCTATAACATGGGTGTAAATCATGGTTGTACTGATATCGCTGTGGCCAAGCAGCTCCTGAATATTTCGTATATCAGTACCAGCACGTAAGAGGTTGGTAGCAAAAGAGTGGCGAAATGTATGGCAACTCGCCTTCTTACGAATATTAAGGGTCGAAACGGCCTTGGAAACCGCCCGTCTTACTTGTTGCTCACCAATATGGTGCCGTCGCATCATATCGCTGCGAGGGTCTTGCGATAGAAATCGAGCAGGGAACACATATTGCCAAGCGGCACTTGCAGCCGCGTGTGGGTACTTTTTTGACAGTGCGAAAGGTAAATAGACATACCCATAGCCTTCTGCCAAATCCTGCTGATGTAGAGAGAGTGCATGTGCAATCTGCACCTTGAGGGGCTTAATCAGAGACCGAGGCAGCAGTGTTCTTCGCCACTTCTCCCCCTTGGATTCCCGTACTATCAAGCATTGATCACTAAAATCAATGTCCTGCACCCTGAGCCGCACAGCTTCCATAACTCTAAGGCCTGAGCCATACATTAATGAAGCGGCAAGCTTATATGGGCCACTAAGGTACTCTAATACTGAAGTTGCCTCTTCATGGCTAAAGGTAACAGGCAACCGCTTAGGCCGATGGCTTTGTTCGAACTGTAGTTGCCCTAACTCAATATCCAGAAACTGTTTATAGAGAAAGACAACCGCATTCAAAGCTGTTCTCTGAGTGTTTGTTGATACATTGCGATTAGCGGCAAGGTGACTTAACCACTGATCTATTTCAGACTTTCCAAGGTCCTGCGGATGTTGCATCCCATGAAAGCGTATAAAGTCCTTCACCCAGAAACAGTATGTCTTCTCTGTTTTGTATGCCAAATAGCGAGATCGTATAAAAGCCCTAAAACGGTCCATAAAGCGGGATGGTCGCTGGGGTAGCGGAATAGGGATGTCGTCCATTTTTACAGTCCGGATACTGTATGGATTAACAGTTTACTGAACATTTGGCTGGGAGTCAGCAGGATTTTCGATCAGTTTGACTGTTATTTTTGGCTAGAGGTAAAAATGATTGAAAACCTGATGTATCACAATAGGTTAGAGAGATCGTATAAAATGGGGATAGTAGGTAAAGTGATCGTTTTTACATTTGGTACAGCGGTTCTGAAAGATGTGTAACATATTGATTTTGCTTGGGTTTTGTGTGTTTTTTCGTTAGATTGATTCCAGGATAGTAATCAGGATAATAGTGATCAGAATGATTACTATATAACTGTTATGTGTCAATGAGTAGGAAATATGATTGATGTCATTGATGGATTTAAAGCAGGTGGTTGCGGTAAAATTTTTATCAGACACTTACTGAAGCTTATTTTTACACTGTGTGTCTCGATAGTTCTTGTAGGGTTGATTCGCTTCTTACTTGGGAAAGATGAGATAATACCTCTTGGTGCTGAATCCATAGGCGTTTTAATAGCTTTGGTATTAATGCACCTAGTTGATTTCATGCGTGCGGTAATTAAAAATGGCGAGCATTCTGATATACCCCCAGCCACATAACCAGGCCAAGCAGGCTCGCCCAGCCCCTGTGGGGCTAGGCTGGACAGCCTACGCAGCGCGCTTCGCACGCAAACGCTCCGGTTGCCCCTGTTGGCAACGTTATGATTAAGAAAGTTTCTAGATTCACGCTCTTAACTTACTTGGATTTCGGGGGGCTAATTGATTACATTTTTATACGTTATACTAATTATCATCCTGACTGTCGGTCTTGAGATGGTCTATGAAAAAATGAGTAGAGTTGATCGAATATATAAAGCCGATGATACAATGGAGGCTATGGCTAATAGCGGTGTTAAAACTTCTCTCAGGCTAATTGGCTTTGGTTTGTTATCCATTATGATTGTTGCTGGCCTTACCCAAAGGTTTAACTAAGTGCAAAACATAACAAATACAAGCAGGTTGCTGCGGGCCTTTGGCCCTTCGCGGGACGGCCTACGCTACGCTCCAGCCGCCCCTGTTGTAGTCGTTATATTTCAGAGAAATCATGATAGATAGCAAGGAAAATCCAGTTGAATGGAGTCAATTAATGAGTGAGCTAGAAGATGCACAGGAGCATCTAGGTGATCTCATTAAAGAAATGGGATCTAAGGGGAGCGTCGATATTGAGGGCTATTCGATAGATATAGCCCATATATATGCGCACTTAAATCGAGCATGGAATTCCCGTGATTTCAAAGGTGAAATGAGTGAATCTCAATGGGAGGAGTTTCGTTCTTTTCCCTCTGATTTGGAGCCAATCGCGTAATGAAATATAACCAGCGGCGGCACAATCGGCCTTCGGCCTGGACTCAGCACTGCGTGCTTCGCCTGTGCGCCGGACGTTATGTGAGCAGGAAATAGAGCATATGGACATCGCGATACAAATGATTGATCAAGCTTGGCAATTACTTGTGCGTATTCCATTTTGGTTGTTGTTGTCCACACCATTGATAATCGCTCTCTACTTTTATGCAAAGAAAATCAGAAGCGTGCAGTGGAATATGGCAATAAAACTGTTGCTTTTTGTTCCACTTTCGGCCGTCTTACTTGCTCCAATGCCGGTTGGCATGTTCATAGCACTCGTGCCTAATGGTTTTTTGCTCTTTAGTGGCCTTGAGTACTACAGTAGGGTTTTTGCCTGGTGTGTTTCATCCATACTCATATCAATGATAGTTTGTTACTTCGTAGGCAAGAAATACCTGAGACCCACATAACAAGGTGCGGCAGCTGACATCTTACTTTGTGCACGGCGTTAGAAATATATGAAATTTATACCAATAACACTAATTCTAGTTCTCCTAAGTGATGCGGTATTTTCTGTAGATCTATCAGCTCTTGTAACACCTATATCTGTCAAGTCTTCGAACTATTCTGAAGGTGAGACATGCGCCCCGGAAGATGAGTGTATGCAAATGGGTTGGTGGAGAGAGTATGAGGTTACAAACATTAAGCCAATCTATGGCTCTATAGATGAAAAGACCATTTCGGTATTACTATTTAGCCACTCAAATTGGTATTACGAAGAAAAAGATCAAATGCAGTGGTATGTAGAGCTGGAACGTATGCCGGAAGCAAAAAACAAATTTATAGTGATAAATTGGTCTATCGAGCAGTCTATCATCTGCGTGGGTCATAAGATCGACAATTACGATGTTGTTGCGCTTTCTAGTTCGGAAGGTACGCAGTTTTGCTACGATACTTACGATTTTGGTGGAGAATAGAATTTCTAACAAAGCCATCAAAAATCGCGCTTTCAGCGCTGGACTCGCAACAAGTTGCTCGCCTTTTATGGCGACGTTAGGCTTCCCAGTCCGCACCATGAGAAGGAAATTTTGACTATGTTATTAAAACCTAAATTTTGTAAATCCATTATTGTTATTGCTGCTGCTTCTGTGCTATCTGCTTGCGATAATTCTTCATCATCTTTAAATGGCGTGTCGAAAACGGATGTTTGCAAAGCTGCCATCCAATACCTTTCCTCAATGAATGGTGATCGTAATGAGGCCATAGAGCAAGGCGGCATGGTAAGAATTAACCAAACAAGAGCAAGTGACGGAATGCGTTTCTATTACGACTGCAAAATAAGCGGTAATAGAATTTCTTGGCGAATGAATCAAGCCGATGGAAGCATGGGGAGATGGAGAGACGGTGAATATGACCCCAAAGTTACACTTTCTGTGTCTAGTGGCCGTATTTCCATTCGTGAAAATTAAAAAAGCCTAACAAGTGACTATGGTTACTCGTCAAGTTTTTAAGCCATACTTTCATCCCAGTAGGTGTTGTTTTTCACCATCGTATTCAGAATCGTAATCTGCTTTCTCATGCAGGTAATCAGAGCGACCTTTTTAGGTTTGCCAGCGTCGACTAATCGCTTATACATCGGCTTTAATTTGGGATGATGTTGTATGGCAGACATAATGGAAACAAATAGAACCGACGTACACGATGCCTTCCACCCCGAATATATCTCTTTCCCTGGAAGCTGCCGCTATCACGGTTCATCGGGGCGATACCGACAATTGCAGCGATTTCTTTACGGTTCAATTTTCCTAGCTCGGGAAGTTCACTCATTAACGTATAAGCCAATACATTTCCAACCCCTTTAGCACTCAACAATAAGTCGTGCCTTTGCCGCCACTCAGACACACTGTTAACCAGTTTATCCAGTTGCTTGTCGATACCTTGTAGCTCTTTCTTGATGGTATTTAGAATGGTCCGTATAGGTTTGTGTACTGATTTCGGCATTCTCTGAAGCCGATTCTTTTGCATTGTACTCATCTCTAAACACTGACTCCTTACCGCCAGTAAGTCACTGATATCCCTGAGTTTTTCTGGCTTTAGCTCCGATAGTCTTGGCTTCATAGCCTCACCAAAATGTGTAATATCCATTGCATCTAGCTTGTCAGTTTTGGCGAGGCGCCCTGCGGATTTAGCGAAGCTTCTTATCTGTGAAGGGTTGCAAACAACAACAGGTAATCCTGCTTTGTCGGCGGCGCAAACAAACTCTAATTCGAGTCTTCCTGTAGACTCTATTAGTACTCTTTGAGGTTTAAGAGGTTGTAATTGTTTAATGGCATCCTTAATGCCATTTTTATCATTGGCAACACTAAAGAATTGGCCTGTAGGTCTCACATAAATATCGAGTTGTTTACTGCTGGTATCGATACCGACATTGATCTCTTGAGGTTCCATAAGATAAGCTATCTCCGCCTTGCTATTCGGGCTCGAGGCCCACATGACTATCCGAGTTATGCCTAGTGAGTGCTTATCACGTTCATACTTGTTATCGGTCTTTTACGAACCGGCCAGGCAGCGAACTGTGATAAACAAGGCCTTCGGTGGCCGCCGAAGGTGGGTCTCAATTTACCCGTTAACGAAAAGGATTTTCAGAATCAGACAAGAGCAATCATAGAAGGCCAGGCAGCATGGGCTCCGGGCCTGCGGCCCTCTGCGGGACAGCTTACCTTGTGAACGTTTTGCGCTGGTCGCTGCGCTTGCATTTTTGCGCAAAACGCGCACAAGGTAAGCTGCCCCTGCTGGCGGCGTTCAGGCTGTAGAAAAACTAATTTATGTCTTTGCTTTCTTAGATGTGATCAAATATTAACCATAAATGGTGATTCTACGTGAATTCTGATCTAGCTTTCACTGATGAGTAGGCTATTTTTCACGTAGAAGCACAATACGAAAAGAGGGCTGAGTTTTTCTACACCCTCGTTAAGTATCACTATATGAAAAAACAATTTCTTTATATCTGGTGTGGAATAGCTACATGGTATGTTGCACAAGGTTTGCTTTCTTTTATTGCTTTCGAACTCCAGATCGATAAATACCCCGGATTAACTTATGGAGTATTGGCGCTAATTAATGGCTTTATTGGGGGTAGCGTTGTGTTGGCTTTATCTAAGGAAAATAATGTTCTGATCCAGTCAATACCCCTAATAGTTTTATCTCTCGCTTGGATTGTCTTGTCTCCAGCACCACATTGGCGTAATTTCTTCACCTGGAATTGGCCTATTTGGGGAGTGGTATCAATGTTATTAACAATTTATTTTGGGCAAAAATACTTAACAAAAAGCTCAAGCAAGGACGCCGCAAGCGGCGCCGCTTAGCTTGGCGTGTGTGCCAGGCATGGCATTTAACTAGAGAGGTGGAAGTCCTCTTACCAGGTATTCGTGGAGCCGAAGGTTAGCGAAAGGGCAAGGTCAATATCGCGAGGTATTGGCTGGAGGAAGCCCAACGCAAATTCACGGGGTGATGAACAAGAACTGGATATGAGGTGTGACGCAGGTGGAGCCAGTGGGCACGTGACCATAAAGCTCTCCATCCACAACTGGCCTGCGTTTTATAAATCCAGCATCTACGTGAAGAAAGTTAAATGTCTTACCCTGGGAGGTCTATGGGTTGTTAATGGAATAACTGAAAACTGAGAGATTGGTTTTGACCGGCCTATAGAAGTCAGCAGAAGGCATAGTAGGTAGATTTCGTGTTACTGAAGGCCTGAACAATTCTGGACAGTATTATTAACGCAGAGCTTGATGACTGCATCTGACAAGTAACTTAGTTACCAGCGAAAAAAAATTTTTTTTCTGGGTGAACATCAAACTGGAAACTTAATCATACATTGTCCAATTTCTCATCTCTTTTAATACAGCGAATTCTAGATAGGAATAATCTGTTTCGAGCATTACAACAAGTTTCTCGTAACCAGGGTGCACCAGGTCTCGATGGTATGACGGTAAAACAGTTGCCGGAACATCTTAAGCAGACCTGGATTGCTACCCGACAAAAGGTGCTAAGTGGTAGCTATCGCCCTCAACCGGTGAAACGCGTCTTTATACCAAAAGGCAATGGAGGCCTGCGTCCATTGGGTATACCAACGGTGCAAGATAGATTGATCCAGCAAGCTATCGCACAGATACTCAGTGAGCAATGGGAGCTGAAGTTTCATGCTCTTAGTTTTGGTTTTAGACCAAATCGATCGGCACACCAGGCGATTAGACAGGTCCAAAACTTTGTTCGGCAAGGAAAGCGCTGGACGATCGATATGGACTTGAAATCCTTCTTTGATGAAGTGAATCATGACAAGCTCATGCTAACACTGAAGCAAAGCGGAATACCGGCTGATGTGCTGGGGTTGATAAACCGATACCTAAAAGCGCCAACGGTAGTCGATGGCAAGGTAATAACTACAACAAAAGGCGTCCCGCAAGGTGGGCCGTTATCTCCGCTTCTAGCGAACATTGTGCTTAATGAACTGGACTGGGAGCTGCACAAGCGGCAACTCAGTTTTGTACGATATGCCGATGATTTTCAAATTCTGGTGGGAAGTCGTCGGTCTGCAGAGCGGATAAAAGTAAGCCTTACGCACTTCATCAAATGTAAGCTGAAGCTCACAGTAAATACTGAGAAGAGTGCAGAGGATCACTTCTGGAAGCGGAGCTTTCTAGGATTTAGATTGCTGAAGAAGGATGCCCGGATAAAGGTATCAGAATCATCGATTAATAAATTGAAGGCAAAGATCAGAATGGTCACCCGCCGAACACGAGGCCGCAAGTTTACTCAGATCATAGAAGAGTTAAAGAAGTCCCTGCTTGGTTGGAAAGCGTACTTTGACATCAGTGAAGTACTGAGCCCTCTGAAAGATCTGGACAAGTGGATAAGGCGGAAGTTGCGATGTTATTTATGGAAGCAATGGGGACGTAGTGGTTACCGCAGATTAAGAAGGCTGGGTGTTGATCGCTTTTTAGCGTGGAACACGGCCAAATCAGCGCATGGACCATGGAGGCTAAGCAAAAGTCCTGCCCTTTACAGAGCATTGCCAAATAGATACTTTAGGAACTTGGGGCTGCCCGAATTGGCAGATAGGAAGGGGAATAGAATTGAACCGCCATGGTACGTGATCCGTATGCCTGGTGGTGTGGGAGGAGAGGCATCGTGAGGTGCCTCCCTATCCCGATTAGTGCGACAAGCGAAGCTTGTTGCATCTTGCTGGGTGAAAGTCCCAGCCTGGTATGAGTTAGCCACTCACCAGTATCGAGTCTTGCGCGTTGTGCGGAGCTTTAAATTAGGGGTATTTGAGAGGCAGGATGCACGAGCGAACAATCAACGTGAAGCGTAGACAGAGAAATATGTAGGCCATAGGGAGTGCGCGCTCCTGAAGTGCTGGTATCGCTTCGAAATGCAAATTCTAGGTGACGAGGCTTGTAACGTGGTCGAAGTCCATACAAAGCAATCAACTCAGGAGTGAATTTGTTTTCGCTACCTGAATGGCAAGATTGTGGAGACCTAGCGGAGTTCTTAAGTCGTGGCATGCGTACAGAGATGGAATGAGAACTTGTGAGACCCAAGGTAACTCCCAAAGGAATGGGTAGGGCGGTGTAGCTGAATAAGCGAGCCGAACGATGGTGTCTTGGGAGTCGGACCAGCTCATAGTAGTCGGAGGGCGGGAAAGCCGTCTACAGGGCGAAGGGGCTGGCAGTTATATTGAGCTTGCAGTCGATACATACACCGGACATGTAGGACTGGATATTGTATGAAAACAAAAGTGCAAGCATTACATTCAGTTGAATCTAAGTTTATGCACTTCAGTCATTGGGTGAAAAGGCGAAGATGGGTAGAGTGAATAGCTTTGATAGGATTTAGCTGCGCGGTAAATAATATAACGGAGGATCCGGATACGGTAATTCCGCACGTCCGGATCTGCGTGGGGGCTGTCGGGTAACCGGCTGTCCTACCACTACGGCATTTATAAGGAACTTAGGCATTGAAACTATTTTCAGCATTTTTTGTATTTTTAGTTTGTACCGGTTGTTCAACCCTTAGTAAGACTAAAAACTTTGAAATTGAGCCTTCTCCAAAGTACCAGAGAACCTATGTTTACGATTGGTGTGAAGAAAACCAAGCTGTATTAGGTATTTTGGGCGAGCACTGTTCTGGGATTTACAAGCCGCCTCTTTACTCGGTGCCTATCGATGATGGTTTTCTTGTTATCTACCCATTACTTTTGAGTCATGAAGAGCTTTCAGTGGGCCCTATGGGCTTGCCTATTATCCCTTTGAGTGGTAATAAAGTTTCCATGAGTGAGGAGCAAAATATATATTTTCGGTTTAGAACCTACTCTAAGACAGGGAACTTTAATATTGCTCCAGTAAGAGTTTCGATTTTAAATGCTAATAGAGGTTCTTGCGACGTAATCGAACGCTCAGAGGATGAAATTGGAAAAGTTTATAACTGTGTGGTTGGTCTTAAAGTTAATAAACTTCAAAAACTAATTATTAACCTGGAGCTAGATGACAATTCCGCTTTAGATATTTCCTATATTTTGTCAGAGTTTACTAGTTACCGTCCTATTGTTGCACCAAATGGACCTGCTAGGGATATTAAGCCGTTCATTACAATAGCTGATCCCGATGTCTAACAAGGTAATCATGTAAGGTGCCCATAATATCGGCGGTACTGGAGAAGCCTTAGGGCTTGCAGGTATTGGCAATGAAAAGTCAATTTTAGGGTAAGGGCATCAATTGACTTCAAATTTCGGAGGGTCAATTTGGAAAATGATGTCTGAAAAGCTCAATATTGATAAGAATAGAAAGTCGGCATCACAGATCATAGTTGTCGGACAAAATTTACGCAGAGCACGGCGCTATCAAAAATATAAAGTCTCCTTATTAGTACTCTGACCAGTTAGTAACTTATTTCTACTGATTTCACCTTCATTTCACCTTTCCTTCTTTAAAGTGCTACTCAACCAGTTATTTAAAGAAACTAACTATGTCGAGTAGCATTCACTTAAAGCAAATTGACCATTATTTTACTTTGGATAAACAACAGGTCAGCCTGTTTGAGGGTTTAAATATTGAACTGCACAGTGGCCATTCTTACGCCATTGTGGGGCCCTCTGGAGTAGGTAAATCAAGTTTATTGCTGTTAATGGCGGGCCTTGAACGTCCGGTTTCTGGCGAGGTGCAATTTCAGAAAAACGGTGAGCCACAATTATTAAAGAACCTACGTCAAAACTCAGGTTTTATTTTTCAGCAGTTTCATTTGTTACCCGAACTTGATGCCTTAAATAACGTCGCTCTGCCTTTAAAACTAAAAGGTGACAAACACGCATTATCCACAGCTGAATTATGGCTCGACAAGGTAGGGTTATCTGAGCGAATGTATCATAAACCACAGCAACTCAGTGGTGGTGAGCAACAACGGGTGGCCATTGCCCGTGCTTTTGTAATGCAGCCGCAATTTATTTTTGCTGATGAGCCTACGGGCAACCTAGATGAGAATACCGCGCAGCATGTCGCGCAATTGATGTTTGATTGCTGTCAGCAAAACGGCGTAGGGCTGGTACTGGTCACTCACTCGATGGAATTAGCGCAGCAGGCCGATACTTTACTGCAATTGAGCCAAGGCAAATTATCGGTCAAGGCGTGCAACAAAGCTGCAGCTATGGCGGGCCCAGTATGCTGATTTTATTAGTGTGGCAATTATTCCGCCAGCAATATTACCAAGCGGATGTGCGCTTAATTCGCTGGACCCAAGCAACTTTGATGTTTTTCATTTTAACGCTCAGCTTAACCAGCAGTTCCATTCAAACTTATTTAGCCAATAATTTGCAGCAAATGCTCGGTAGCGATTTGGTGATTTCTCAGAATCAAGCGCTAACCGATGCACAACTAAGCAAGTTGCACCAGTATGCGCAGCAGTTGAGCGTGAGCCAGCTGGTGAATGTAACCTTGACCAATGATCACCATTGGCAAGCGGTTCAATTAAAAGCAGTGGATGATCTTTATCCAGTGCAAGGCACAGTGCAAGTGGCATTTGAGACGGATGGACAAGGGCAATCCCTGAGCCATGGGCCTAAATCCGGTGAAATCTGGGTCGATAGCCGATTGTTTGCTTCGCTGCAGCTCACCCTTGGCCAATCCTTAGATATCGGACACGGACAATTGAAGCTCACAGGTTTGGTACAACACGAACCCGACCGTCTACTCGAAGGCCATTCCGTAGCGATGCGTGCATTGGTGCACCTGGATGATCTTTCACTGATACAAGCAGACAATGCCCGCTTTCGCTATTTACTTACGGGGGATGAAAGCGAACTGAATACCCTCAAACAGTGGGCCACTACTGAGCTAGTGACAGCACAGTTTTATGATAAACACAGTGGCCATCCGCTGGCGATGTTTTGGCAACGGGTTGAGAATTTTGTGGGTTTAGCATTGGTACTGTTGTTTTTGATGGCTGCCATTGCTATCGACCAAGCTGGTCGACGTCAGTTGTTATCCCAGCAGCGCTTTGCTGCGGTGTGTTTAGCCATGGGCAGCAATAAACCCCAAGTGTTTGCTTTATCATTTGGTCAATGGCTACTAACAGTCATTGCAGGGCTAATTCCGGCAACCGCCTTGGCATGGGGGGCGGAATACCTAATTTTGCAGCAAATGCAGATACAGTTTACGGACCTATCCGCCACCCGGATATGGACGGATTTATTCAACAGTTACATGCTGTTATTAGCCCTATTGGCGATTTTCCAAATTCCCAATTGGCTAGTGATGGCCAAAGTAACCCCGGCGCAGTTGATTCGCCAAATGGCGAGTCCGAATCACCTATTGCCACGATATGGATTTGCGTTAATCGGTGTGGCTGTGGTGGCCTTTGTTTACTCCGATAACGGTCTGCTCACGGCCATGACTCTATCCGCTATGGCGGCCACCTTGATGTTGATGGTGGTATTGACTTGGTTGGTATTGAGGTTGGGCTATACGGTGACGAGCCGTACAACGGGCATCATGGCTTTTGGTTTTTATATGATGAAACAGCGTTTGCTCAGCAAATCCATTCAAATTCTGGGCGTTGGCATGTGTGCCACTTTGTTGCTGTTCACCTTAAGTTTGATGAAAGACATTGGTCAAACCATGGAAGGCTATACCCGCGAGCACGATGGTAATCTGATGATCACCCAGGCCAATGAACAACAGGTGCAAGACATTCGCCAATGGAGTGCGCAAACTGGCAGTGAGATTCGCCAATTAAAGCCATTTTGGTACGGGCAGTTAAGCCATATCAATGGTCAGTCCTTGGTGGAATTCACCACCGGCCCCAGCGAAAGTTTGGCTAGCTTACAAAAGCCTATCCGCTTGCATTTCAGTATTAAGCAAGCAAACAACAACCAAACCGTGATTGGCCAACGCTGGCAAGATCGGGATGCTGACTGGCAACAAATATCAGTGGAGCAAGAAGTTATGACCGATATGGGGTTGAAGCTCGGCGATCAATTGCGGTTTGAAGTTGCGGGGCAATCTTTGAACTTTGAAATCAAAGCCAGTCATAAATATGTACCAGGCAAAGGTTCCATCACCTATTGGTTTAATGTGCCACAAAGCACCATGGACCAGCTTCAAATACCGCCTCTTTATATGGGTAGCCTTGAGCTTGCCGACACTGCTTGGGGGCAGTTGGCAGAGCTTTGGCTGCGTCATCCAACTTTGCGGTTAATCTCGGTTCGCGAATTAACGCAACGCTTTGATGATACTTTGTCGATGGTCATTAAGCTGGTATCTGGATTTAGTTTGATGATTATTTTGCTGGCACTGTTGGTGATCAGTGCATCGGTCAAAGGCTATGAAGCTGATGAGCGTAAAAAGAACGCTTTACTGATCAGCTTTGGTCAATCACGCCTTGCATGCTGTAAACTAAGCCTGTTTGAGTGGTTGTTGACTTCTTTAATTGCTAGCGTGGGGGCCATTTTAGGTACTCACCTTACGGCTCAATTGATCTATCAGTCTCAATTTGGCATCAATTACAAGCCTGATTGGTTATGGATCATTGCTACTTTACTCGTCAGTGCATTGGTGGTGTGCAGCGCTGGTATGATTGCCAATCGCAGCAGTTTAAAGTTTTCCGTTGGGACCTTGTTAAGGAGCGCAGGGTGAATAACATTTCAATTTGGTGGTGGAAGACCAACAGGATTTGGCCATTAATATCACAGAATATTTTGAGCCAAAAGGTCCGTCGGTAGATCGCGCTAACTGTCTCAGGGGAAGACATGAACTTTGATCATCCGGGGGGCAGCATGGTCTTCTGAACAATACAGGCGAAGATATAGAGTTGCTTAACGATGGAGGTTGCATATTAATGGTGTGTAAATTGTAAAAATGTGTGTTGCGATACCTATAAAGAGTGTTCCATGCCTCTGGGCGCACTGTGTTCGGCATAGTGTGCATCGCCGTTTACGGTGATATTAGCGAGCAAAAAGTGTGAAGATAATTATCGGTATAGTTAAATCTGCACATGATTTTAGTATTTACTAAGAGAAATATCCATGAAAAAAAGCCTTGATCAGCTAATAGATAATAGAGAAGACTGGCGAACAATAGCATTTGCTTTTTACTCCCTGGTTCACAATGACCCAAGTGATTGGGATAAGCTTTCAGACGAATTGAAAAATAGTGAAATAGGCAATATTTGTCAGAAATATATAGATACTAAAGATGCTCAGTACCTAATGGAGGCAGGTAAGATGCTTGCAGGTAAAAATTGGTACACAGCTCTTGGAAGAGCATTTTAAATGTTTGTTATTTTAAGTTGGTATAAAAGTTGTGGTGTGTCGAAAAGATGTTAAGTATTGTAAATTAGAGTGAAATTATTTTTCCTAGATTTAACGCTGCTCGCACTCGAAAGATAATATTTCTTGATAAAGCTGAATCCAATCCACTGTTGGTTGGCTTATTTCTGGAAATTGCTATAAGCGATTATTCCAGAGCCTTTCAGATGTGTATGCAGTTTATGGCTTCGTTTAACAGTACATTGTGCTGCCAGGGATGGCACTAAAGTATGAGGCTGTCGTTCATAAAGCTCTTCTCGCTAATTATCTTTACTCCCTTTGAGGGGATGGTTTGTTGTTCAGATCGACTTAGTGTACTTGTTCAAGAAATGTCAGGTAAGTGCCTGTAATTTCCTAGTGAATACAATTCTAGTAGAATAAAATCAAATAGCTGGTGCTGTTATATATGGCAATGATGGCAGTTCCACGCTATCCGTATTTGGGTTAAGTGGGCTTTAATTATTTGGGTGCTCATAAAACAAGACAAATAAATCCGATATTAGCAGAAGGTGTAATTTAGGTAATTGAATGGAAATGTGTTGGATTTATAGTATTAAGTACTGCCGCATTAGTACTTTTATCACTATCTGTGTTGGGCTAGCTCGTGTTTATAGAAAATATATGCTGGGATGACGCCCCTTTTAATCCAAAAAATATTCGCTAAAGTGTAACTTTTTTGACTTTGCAGTTTGTTAAAAGAAAAAATGGATTGTTGTCTTTTTAAAAGTGCTCGCCAATAATTTGAATCTCAAAAAATTACTGTTTCTGTGAGCTGGTATCTTTACAAGTAATTACTTTGCAAGTAATTTCATTGGCTTGCCTTAATTGTTGGTTTTGAATTTTAGGTTCTGATAATACAAGTGCTGTCGGCACTAAAAGAATGTCAGGAATTATGGTTATTTACAATTGAAATGGGGGGGCGAGTAGTCTGTTTTAAAGTGTTTTTAGGTGTTTATCATTAAAAAGTGATCGGTAGTTAGGATGCTACATTGGTCACATGGATATAGCAAAAAGGAAAATCCAATGCTAAAAGATGTAACTTATAAAAAAGCTTTAAAAAGTATTATAGGATTAGTGTTTGTGTCAGCAAGTTGGCAAGTGCAGGCCATCAGTTGTCCTCAGTTAGAGGACGTTTCATTGCCTCCAAAATGTAGCTCTGAAGAGCTAGGGACTTGTAATGTTGCGGTACAAAATATAATCCCAGCTGCAGCCTGTGCAATCTTTGAAGTGTCTCCGGCTGCAAATGATGCGACGTTGGTACTCCGTTTTACAACGCTTATCACTAACTCCTGGTTTGATGCAACAGCACCTTATCATCCGACAGCAAAGGGCGTTTACTCAGATATTAGTCGAATGACAGAGCCGACAGATAATACTGAGTTAAATATTGCATTGACCTATGCTTCCCACAAAGTACTAAGTGGTTTATTTCCCCATTTGGTATCTGAATGGGATGACATGCTAATTGAGCTAGGGCTAGATCCTGAAAATATTTCAGAAGATACGACGACACCAATTGGTATAGGAAATTATGCTGGTAGAAAAGTTCTGGAAGGACGTGTCAATGATGGGATGAATCAGTTAGGTAATGAAGGTAACCAGCTTTATCATCGCTTGCCTTATGCCGACTATACTGACTTTAAACCTGCTAATTCTGCCTACAAGCTGCGTTTTCCATCAAAATGGCAGCCGGCAGTTTTAATGGAGCGACCAGGCGTATTTCGGGTTCAGCAGTTCGTAACTCCTCAAATTGCCTTGACTACGCCCTACAGCTACGAATCTCCTGATGAGTTCACTTCACCGATACCAATTAAATCCAAAATTTGGAACTACCCCAGTTACGTAGCGCAAGTAAATGATGTATTGGCTACATCAGCGAATTTAACTGATGAGCAGAAGATGAAAGCTGAGCTATTTGACATGAAGATATTCAGCTTAGGCTTCGCTGCCGTTTTTGCATCTGAATCTCAAGGTTTATCCCTGATGGATTTCATACACTATGACTTCCTGACTAATATGGCAGCTTTTGATACTGCAATTGCCATCTGGAAGGAAAAGCGTCGCCATAACTCAGTAAGACCTTTTTCTGCTGTTCGGTATATCTACAAGGATGAACCTGTAACGGCTTGGGGGGGCGCTGGAAAGGGAACTGTAAATGATTTGCCCGCCAGTCAGTGGACTAGCTATCTGCCTGTAGCTGATCATCCTGAGTATCCCTCCGCATCAGCTAGCTTTTGTGCTGCGCATGCCGAGACAAGCCGCTTGTTTTTACCTCAAGGCGATACTTTGGGATATTCTGTAACTGCGCTGTCTGGCAGCTCTCAGATTGAACCTGGTGTAACACCACAAACTGACTTGAATCTATATTTCCCTACCTGGACTTCATTTGAAGAGGACTGTGGTAACAGTCGTGTATGGGGAGGTGTACACTTTGAGCCTTCAGTACCTGCAGGGCAGGCGATAGGTCATCAAGTGGCACATCGTGCTTTTCAGTTTTACCTCTCAAAATTAGAAGGTAACTAAGAGAGATGACGTGGGGCAGAAGAATCACTAATTGATAAGCTCGGATCCAATTAGTATCTTCTGCCTCATTTATAAGTTAGATGTTTCTATTCTGGGACCTCTGTTCATCAATGTTTAAAATTTGAGCTAAGTTGTCATTAGATAATTTTTAATCTCGTTACTTGGAAAGTCCAGAGTGGCTTCCGGTCACAAGAAATGTGAACCTAAGAACCTGATAATAAGTTCACTCAAGTGACTGAAAAAGCCATATAGATAATGCAGCCTATTGTACCATAAGTTAAGAAGTGAAATACTTGACAATCATTTTTGACAGAGGAGCCTGAATCTCAGTAGGGAACAATATCCCGTTGATGTATTTCTGCAGTTTTTAGATGTTTTACAGGGCTTAACTTTAATTAAAATATAATTCGGTCCTGTTTCTCTTATGCTAATTACTTTACTTATAATAATTGGATTGTTATTGCCTGCAGTATGGCAGGTATTGTTAGGATAATTGTGATGAAGCGAATCCCTGAACCCTTCCGTATAAAAATGGTTGAGCCGATCAAGATGACAACCTATAAAGATAGGGAGGTTGCACTCAATAAGGCTGGATTAAATCCGTTTTTACTGCGCAGTGATGATGTCTATATTGACCTATTGACAGATTCAGGTACTGGTGCAATGAGTGATAATCAATGGGCGGGTTTGATGCTTGGTGATGAGTCCTATGCCGGTAGCCGAAACTACTACAATTTGTGCAATGCAGTAGAGCATTTTTTCGGGTATAAATTGGTTGTTCCTACACATCAGGGGCGTGGAGCAGAACAAATTTTGTTTCCTGCTCTGATTGAGCGTATGCGTCAAGTGCGTGGAGGGACGGAGCCTGTATTTATTTCAAATTATCATTTTGATACTACTGCAGGGCATATAGAGTTAAATGGCGGAAAAGCAATTAATGTGGTGGATAAACGTGCTTTTGATACCACGACAGCATACGACTGGAAAGGTAACTTTGATTTACAACGCCTTGTTGCCACTATTGAGGAGCACGGAAGCCACAATGTCTGTGCGATTATAACTACTGTGACCTGTAACAGTTCTGGTGGTCAGCCTGTGTCCATGAAAAATATGCAGGCAGTTTATGAAATTGCTACTAAGTATGATATCCCAGTGGTAATTGATTCGGCTCGATATTGCGAGAATGCTTACTTTATAAAGCAAAGGGAAGAGGGGTATCAAGAGAAATCGATTTTAGAAATTATTCGCGAGATGTATCAATATGGGGACATGTTGACAATGTCCGCAAAAAAAGACCCTATGGTAAATATTGGTGGCCTTTGCTGTATTCGAAACAATGAGGAACTGTTTCAAGCCGTACAAACCCGCTGCGTCCCTATGGAGGGTTTTGTGACCTACGGAGGGATGGCTGGTCGCGATATGGAAGCGCTGGCCCGGGGGCTCTATGAGGCTGCCGATGAGAGCTATTTGAACTACCGAATTGGCCAAGTGGCCTATCTGGGAGAGCGATTGAGATCTGCTGGAGTACCCATTCAATATCCCACAGGTGGGCATGCGGTTTTTGTAGATGCATCGAAGATTCTTCCCCATATTCCATCAGAGCAGTTTCCGGCACAGGTGTTAACCAATGCGCTGTATCTAGAAGCGGGAATCAGGGCTGTGGAAATTGGCTCTTTACTTCTTGGGCGGGACCCGAATACCGGTGAACAAAAGAAAGCAGATCTAGAATTAATGCGGCTTACTATTCCACGTAGAGTCTATACAAATGATCATATGGATTATGTAGCAGATGCGATTATCGAACTTAGCTCGCGGGCCAATGAATTGCGGGGGTTAGCTTTCGAGTATGAGCCACAAGTTCTACGACATTTTACTGCTAGATTTACAGAGATTTGAGCTATAAATAACTATTTTTTCTATTATAGCAAAACCATTCTTTAGTATATTTTACAACTAAAATAAGGTGGATACATTGGATGTTTGTATCCACCTTATTTTTTCTAGAAATTATCTTGTTGTCTTACCTGGTTCCAGCTGGCCCCTAAGTCGGTCGATTCGTAGAAATCACCATTGGCACCATCGCAGGAAACTAATAAACGATCGGCAACAAGAGGAACTATAGAGGTACAATAGTCTGTAGGTGGTTTATTGTCTGTAGATATCCAACTTTTTCCGCCATCCGTTGTTGTTAAGATTCTGGTTTCTGTTTCACGATTCCTACCGGAAAAGTTACTTTGTGAAAAACCAACAATCGCAACGGCTTCATTGTCAGTTGAGAACCAGGGAACGGATCGAAATGTGAAATTTCTATTTATACAGCGATTTCTGGAAGATTTACTCTCTTTACATTCTTTAATATACGTAGTTATTTTATCCTGGTTGCCATTTTTATCAATTTTGTAATAGGTTGGCTTTCCTGTCCAGGACCAGAAGCCAGCTTCCTCGACACCTAACTGAACTGCGCCTGCGTCAATAATTGCATTTAGGTCAAAATCATCTACTGTTTTTTCGATCATCCAACTTTCAGGATCATAGATGAAGATTTCGCTATTGATTGGCGAAAATATAATACTTCCATACGTTGATTGCTCACGGACAGTTATGTAATTCTGGCCGTTGAATTCAAAAATAGTTGTATTGTATATATGTTGGTCACTCTTGGTGTGGGCTTTCATTTCCCCTATTTTTACTTCCGCAATATGCTTCCATCCTTGACCTGATCTTGAGGAGTATTGATTCAAAAGTTTCCACTTTACTTGTGAATTTGCTACTACTCCCCTATAAATATTCACTTCAAAGTCGCGAGTAACTAGAAGTTCTATCTCTCCTGTATCTAGAAGTCTCAGGTTTTCAATGTGAGTATTATGCTCCAATGATATGTCTAGCCAATTCCCTTTAGCAGAGCGCCAGAATAGGGCGCCTTCACTCCCCCCGACTACTAGATCACCATGATTGTTTTGTGCGATAGCCGTTAATTCATGATTGGTGTCAACAGCATCA
This sequence comes from Microbulbifer maximicatervae (SeqCode), assembly GCF_052467225.1. NCBI lineage: Bacteria > Pseudomonadati > Pseudomonadota > Gammaproteobacteria > Cellvibrionales > Microbulbiferaceae > Microbulbifer > Microbulbifer maximicatervae (SeqCode). Next base: position 2,690,206 of record NZ_CP174303.1, read on the forward strand.
AGCTCCCAGTCCCCGTCGGGAGTACGTTTCATAAATACGCCGACCTTTCCAAGAAAGTAGATGGAATTATCAGGAGAAATATACTCTTCGCTGTATGTCAGAGGATTCTGTGCAATGGATATATAAGCTGACTCTCGCTCTTCATCATTTTCATCGATATGCCACCCGTTGATTGATTGAGGATCGTATTTTATGAATGGAAAGTGCTTTGCAATTACCTCTCCTTCTTTTGATTCAGGCGCGCGAATCAAAAGGTCAAGGTATCTGTCACCTTGTGGCTTTGGATAATAGATCAAAGTACCAAGATCAGTGACCTCACCCTGCGTAACTGAAAAGGTCCCCAGCTTCTCATCTGCACTTACGAAACGGCTGTACCATCCATTACCGTTTGAATAGAACGCCCGAATGCTACTAATAGAGTAATTCCCTGGTTTGACAGAAGAGGCAAATACCGTTGTACCATTTAGCTTTGGTCGATCCGCAAGGAGACGTTCGGGTTTTATAGATTTAGACTCGTTCAAGTTTTCAGGGTTAATTGTGAGTTGATTAAACGGCAGGGCAACTCCAGAGGCGTTAATGATTCGAGCGACAACAATTCCATCTTGTTCGCTAATAGGGACGTCTTCTTTCAATGTTGGTAGCATATTAACTTGCCCCGCACAACCTTGTAGAAATAATAAACAGACCGCTAAAAGAAGTGGGCAAGACTTAACGTACCTGAGAGGGTTCATCCCTGACATATTATTCTCCATAATTTGGATCAAAGCTTGCCAATTGTATTGCATTTGGCTCTGAGATAGTATTCAAAACGTTGTCACTCATTTATAAATAAACATATGGAAGTGTTATTTTGACACTAAATTTTAGAAGCGTGATGCCGGTAGGCTATCAGGTAAGTGGAGTAGATACTCTTCTTAAAGGCATAATATTTGCGGCAATCCTTGTGTCTGAATCAGTAATTGCTCGGACACTGTCATTGGTACCCTATGATAGTCCACCTGAGTTAGAGGGCGGGCGTGGGTATGTTTTGGTTAAGCTAGATGTAGGGGGTACTGCGCCCTCAATTGAGTTTGCTAAGATGTATGCTAATGGAAATAAATACCTGCTGAGTGGGCAAAAATATAAACTGCGAAAGAAAGGTCGTTATAAAGTCAGCCTCAAGGATAAGTCCGAAGGTTTTTACCTGATGACAGTCCCAGCTGGCCTGTACCAAATTACCCAAATAAATGCACCTTACTTCAATCTCCCCTACAAACTAGATACTGCTAAGCAGCGTACTTGGCGTTTTCATGTGGAAGCTAAAAAAACAAATTATATTGGTAGCTTGTTTATAGGTAAGGAAAGAAAGTCAGATACGGTAGAAGTCTATTTCAAAAATCGAATAGCAACAGATTTAGATGGAATTCAAGAAGCTATAAATTCATTAACTGAGTTGTATCCTCTGGTATCTGGTGCGGGAGTGCAAGATGAATTCTTGCAAAGTTGGTTAAGTCCTTTGGAGATAAACCAATGATTGTTTTTTTTCGAGGGACTTTATTGGTTTTGTTGTGCATTCTGGTGAAAATTGGTCCAGCAGTAGCAATGCCAGCAGAAAGCTACTTTAAATCGATTGATACTATAACAGCACAAGTCAGTCCAGATGGGAGATTGGTAGCGTCCATTAAGCAGAGTGATGCTAGTCAAAAGTTAGATATTTGGAGTCGTGAAGATGGGTCTAGTCATACCCTGATTGATCTCGAAACATTGACATCCAGGGACGCATCAATTCAATTTATCCGTTGGGTTGGCCCAAAATATCTTGTTGCCCAGTTTAAGGAAGTCAAGAAGGGTGTTAAAAATTTACTAGATACCAAGCCAGCATATCGACTGCTAGTGCTTGATGTCTCAGGCTCCGAAGGCCAGCCTCCAGAAATATTTGAGGTAAAAACGCCGGGTTGGTTGGTCCATGCGCTGCCAAACAGGCCGGGCCATTTTCTGTATGCAAAAAGTGGGATTTACTCCAAGGTATACAGTATTGACGTATCTAAGCTTAACCGATTTAAACAGAAGGCAAGTAAACTTTTACGAAAAGATGGAGGCCAGTTTACAGTTCAGAATGAAGTGGCTTCAGTTGAAGGGTATGCGATACGCTGGTTTTTTGATCCATCAGGGCAGCCAAAGTCAGTTTTGTTTTTCAATGACAGCAAGCTTCATTTGAGTAAAGTTGTTGATGGACACTCTACCGCCCCAATAAAGAGTTGGACTGAAGAAGAGTTGGAAGAGGAGCCCGCCCCCGGAGCAGAGCATGGAATCCTTATACCGGTGTCTATAAGTCCAGAGTCTGGAACTTACTTTTGCTTAGATGCTAATTCGGAGAAAGATCGGATAGTTTACCGCTGCAATTTCACTAGTGGAGAACAGAGCATAGCTTATCGATCTGATAGCTACGATATTATCGATCTGGTAATAGAGCAATCGACAGGGGAGTTAATTGGTGTAAAGGTCGTTCATAATGGGCGGTTAGAATATCAATATATTGATGAGGGTAGACAAGAAAAAAATGGCATGGCGAGTCTACTAAAAACGACAGTAGGAAGAAACCTCGATAGTACTATAGAGCTTTACTATAGCGAGAGCCACGGCCAACCAGGACGTTATTTCATTAGCAGGAAAAACCAGAAAATTGACCAGCTAGTGGCCTCAAAATTCCCACATCTAGATGGCCAGCTTGAGAGTCGCCAATACCACGAGCAGGTTAAAGTGGAGGGATTGAATATTCCTTATATATTGACCATGCCAAAAGGTAACGGGCCATTCCCTCTTATAGTTATGCCGCATGGTGGTCCTCTTGGCGTTTTTGACCATCAGTATTTTGACTACTATACACAGTTCTTTGTGGCGAATAACTATGCCGTTTTAAGGGTGAATTATCGAGGATCGAGCGGTTATTCAACTGAGCTGGAGGAAGCGGGTGTTCAGCAGTGGGGTAACTTAATGCTTGAAGATATATATCAAGCAACAAGAGTAGTAAGTGACCGAAGCGATATTTTGTCTTCGGAAATTTGTTCTGTTGGAATGAGTTATGGTGGATATGCTGCACTAATGATGGCTATCAAACACCAGCAATTGTTCCGCTGTGCAGTCAGTGTGGCCGGTGTCACAGATGTTAACCTCTACCTGAACTCACCCTATGCAACTGAGGCTCAAAGTAAGTGGTTGCTGGAGAATGTTGGAGATACTGTTAAAGACTATGGCAAACTGAAGGACATTTCACCGGTATATCTGGCACAAAACCTTCAAAGGCCTGTATTTATTATTCATGGTGAGAAGGATGAAACTGTTGATGTTGAACATATGTACCGCATGAATATGATGTTAAGTAAGTTTGATAAGGACTATGAGTGGAAACTATATCCAGAAATGGCTCATGGTCCTACTGATAGTGAGCACCATAGAGCTATTTTTGGGTCGATCATCAGCTTCCTTGAAAAGAACATGTAGGTTTCTGGGATTATGGAGGCTCGAAGTAATTTCATAGCTGTATTTGTGGGATTACTTAGAGTCATCTATTACCCAATTAGAGAGCTAGCTGAGACTTTAATACTCTCCTTTAAGATGGATAGAAAACTGCGAGATACTGGGATAAGTGTATCTGTTCCGGAAAGCCGGACAAAATGGCGTCGTGACTGTAACTTTAATTCAAGGATTCTATGACTGTTAATGATGTAGCTTCGATGTAATCGGTAAAAAGTTTCCTTAGGTAGCTGCTCACTGAAACTGTCAAGTGTCATATCTGAAATAATGGTATTTGTATTGTGGGATTTAACTCCTGTCTCGGTAAGGTGGATGCGACGATAACGACCGATACTGTCGATATAGTTAATTTGGTCATATTCAAATATCTTCATTTGATTGTAATCACTCAAAACCAATCGGTTTCCGCTTGTCGAAGACGTCTGTTGCCCTAAGGCATACATCTCTTGCCGTAATATCTTGCGAATGCTTTTCTTTATTAATTCTGGATGAGCAGGCTTTGTCAAATAGTCGATTGCATTTGTGTCGAACGCACGCAGGGCATAGTGCTGATAGGCTGTTAGAAAGACAAGTTGATAGTTTATATGTTGAGTTGCATTGGCCACATCAAAGCCATTCACCTCTGGCATTTCAATATCAAGGAAAACGATATCAGGGCTTTTGGTTACGATCTGCATTATTGCTGACTTTCCATCAGTTACTTGCGCCACAACTTTCAATTCATCGAAGGTGTTAATTACTTCTATTAGATTGGATCTTGCTGCAGGTTCATCATCGACAATAATTACTTTTTTAGTATTCATTTTCGCCATTTTCAATCTACGGGGTTATGGATGAATTTACTTGTGGGAAGCGAATTTTCAAACTTGCTCCTTCACCGCTTGAATTTAACTTGAGGGCGTGGTTGTCACTGAAGTTGACTCTTAATGTTTGAGTTAGAATACGTAATCCTTCACCATAGGTAATGTTCTTGTCATCAAAGCATGCCCCTGTATCCTGAACTTCCACTTCTATGTAGCTATTATTTAGTTCGACATTTACACTCACATGACCACTTTTAGCGTAGGGTGCAATACCGTACTTTATGGCATTTTCCACAGCTGGCATTAGTAGTAATGACGGTATATTCATTCCATTCAAATTTTGTGGGCAGTCAATATCAAAGGTGAATCGATCCTCAAAGCGCTTTTGCTGCAGCAAGAGGTATAACTCGATTAATCTTAGTTCTTCCTCAATAGTTATCCATTGGGTTTTGGTTAAGTTGATTGTGTCGCGCAATAAATCGGAAAGGCTGTAAATGAGCTCTTTAGCTTTTGATGGGTGCTGAATGACTTCTGATGCAATCAAATTTAGGGTGTTAAATAGAAAGTGAGGATTAGATTGCATTTTAAGTATTTGTAGCTCTGCCTGTTGTGCATGAAGCTGCGAGCGATAGAAGAAACTTTGCTGTTGAAATATATATATGGCAAAAATATAAACTGTGGATTCAAGTAGTATTATCGCCAACGGTAATATTTTAATGTCAGGTACTTTAAAAGTTAATGGGGGTTCTACGATCGGTGCAATGCTTATAAATAGAAAAATGACTACAATTGGTCTAAGTAAGTAGGTATGTTTTTCTTTTAATAATCGTAGAGGGCTGTTGGGAAGATTTTCAATAAAAATGAAAAGAAGGTGACAAAAAATAAATGTTCCCCATATTTTAGCTGTAGCCAACAGGAAGAGGTGGGGGGTTAGTGACTCAAGTGAATAAAGTGTAGCAGAGACGATAAAGATATTCACCCATGGCCAAATTAGAAGAAATATCCATGCTTGGATCTTATTTATTTTGCGAAATTCAAACAAGGTTCCTTGCCTATATTGCATTCAATATCGATTTTATATATCAGAATATCAACAGTGAATGATATAGGTAATCTTATATGAAAGAAACTTGCCATTTGCTCCATTGAGCTTGAAATATGCACCGTTCATACAAAACATTCTCGATTGCAAGCAAATTTTTAAGTATCTAAGCATAAGTTTATGTATCTCAGGTTCTTAAATTGGCGGAGGTTAGTCATGTGCTTTTTTATTGAGTTTTCCCTGTTTAATTAATGATAAAACTTCCAACAGTTCTGGTCGTGCGGAGATTTTCACCATCCGCACAATTCTGTTATAGGTGGATGATCTGATGGTGATATGAATATCCTCTCCAGTTAAAGGAATTTATATTTAATGTAAAAGGAAGGTTTATATTATGAATTATTCTTTTGTCTCTATATCTATAACTCCCCAATATATCTCTCTATTCCGGTGCCTGTTCGGTATCTGCTTTTTGGGTTCCCTATTGGTTGCTTGTGACTCGGATGACTCTGAAGATGTCTCAGGGACAGAGATTCCCTTAGTTACAGGTCCAAATAGCGATGCTTGTAAATTGTCTGAAAGTGAAATATATGCAACCGCTACGGGTTTGGAATATATTGTTACTCCCGATGCCTGTTTTGACTCCCTTTCAGGATATGAATTTGAGCCAAGTTATGTAGAAATTGACGGCTTAAATATGCATTACGTGGATGTTGGGCCTGATAATGGCGAAGTTATATTGTTACTACATGGCCAACCCAGCTGGTCCTATTTATACCGAAAAATGATCCCGATCCTTGCTGATGCCGGTTACCGAGTGATTGCACCAGATAATATTGGAATGGGAAGGTCAGACAAGCCGATCGACGTCACAGTTCATCAATATGAACAACATGTTGCTTGGACTAAGGCGTTTATTGATAAGTTAAATTTAACTGATATTAATCTATTTGTACAAGATTGGGGAAGTGTTATTGGTCTTCGTATTGCAGGTGATATGCCACAAGTTATCGGAAGGCTAGTTGTCGCGAATGGTGACCTTCCGGTGATTCCATTGGGGGGAAATCCTTATATATACCCGACTTTTGAGATTGATGAATCACTGGGTGATGCAGAAACATTCTTTACTTCAAAATCGACTGATAGGGTGGAGGGATTCCAACAATGGATTAACTATGCCTCTAGTGTACCGGAATTAATTGCTGGAGATGTGGTACAAACATTGACTATTAACCTGCTAAGTGATGAGGAAGTACTTGCGTATAACGCCCCCTACCCAAATATTGAGTATAAAGCGGCAATACGAGCATTTCCTGCGATGATGGTAGGCATTGAAATGCAGAATTTTTCTGCCTGGAAAACACTTGGAGCTTTTCACAACCCATTTATGTTTAATGCCGGTGAGTATGATATCAACTTGGGGAGTATTGAAACGCAACAGAAGTGGGTGGAGCATGTACCAGGTTCGGATGATGGTGATCATAGGCGCTTTGCTGCAGGCCACTTTATTCAAGACGATGTAGGCGAGGAATTGGCCATACACTTTTTAGATTTCTTGCGAAATACTACGGTTGAGGAACCATTGCAAGCTGGCGGTCCACTCTTTAATTTTCGCTATTGTGAGATATTACTGTCTTATCTAGACGGAGCTGAGGAGTCAACAGAGATTTGGGGTACCCCGGGTGTTAATTTTTGTCCCCAAAGTCAGTGGGATGCTATCAACTTCAACGATATAGAAATTGAGTATGGTGCGCTTTTTGCAATCCCTAATGGGCCGCGTTTTTTTGTGGTGGATGAAATTTTAGGTGGCGATATTGTCTCACCCAGTCCGGATGATGAATACCGTTTTTTTGGTGACTTAGAAATGCGCTTATTGACTACCATGAATTATAGTTCTGATCTCGGAGAGAGTGTTTCCTATATTCCTGGACAAGTACTAAGGAATAATACTTGGTTGTTTTATGAAGGTCGCCGTGTTTATGAGCTAACTGATATCAATGGGCAGGTGTATATTATGCAATCATTTAGTCGTATTGAGGTCTCTGATCTTCAGTTTGACGATTTAAAAGACCTGGGAAGTCGCCTCAATCTGCCAGAAGGCTGGACATTTAGAAGTCGCATTCTAAGTGAGCCATTAGAAGTCTCCGCCATCAATGGTATTGCTGAGGTTGTACAAGACGACTTAGGTAATAGCTACCAGTTAGTGCCGTAATATAAATGAAGTAACATTCATCGGTGTTATAAGGAATTACTGTTCTTTAAGAAGCCCATTTTTATTAAAGTGGGCTTCTTATGCATCGCCATACCCTTCAAGTGCATAGGTTAATGTAGGCTTAGGTGGTCTCTATGTCAAGTTGCTAGCGCTTGTTACTTGTGACTCTGCCAATTAAACGAGTTTCACGCTCTATCCCTGGGATTTATCTATAAATATCCTCGCTTCGCCGATATTCCGCATTTGAGGTGTTGAAACTCATTTTGTTACAGTGCCTACTATAAAATAGGAAATTGAAGTTTTCTTTATAGAAACCTTTTTAATGAGTTTTATGTTGCGGTCTTATAAGAATGATTAATGTAAAAAGAGCGGGTTTAGGTGTATTGGTAGTTTCATCGGTCCTAATGTGGTGCTCAGTTACTGATAACCAAACTGATGTGGCCGGTAGGGAAGCTATTGACAACTCGGCGCTACTCCATGATCTAGCGGATCAATATGCTGAAGCTTATTTAGAAAACTTCCAGCCGTACGCTTACTTCTCAGATATGGAGCTGGACAGGCACAACCTTTTTTTAAGTAACTCCCCCAGTAACGCTGCCTCTCTAGCGGCATCTGAGGACAGAATACTCAATAAATTGGCAGAGATAGATCTTAATGGTCTAAAAAGTGATCAAGAGAAGGTATTCTACTTCAAACTAAAAGAGCGATTAGAGTCCAATGTTGGCCTAAGGGTGTGTAAGACTGAACTCTGGTCTGTTGATCATATGTTTGGGCCTCATATCATTCTTGGCTTTTTGACCGAGGTTCAGCCGGTTGAAACAGCCCAAGAAAAGGCAGATGCGATTGAACGTTGGCTTGACGCGGCTCGTTACTATGAGCAAGAAATAGCCAATCTCCGCCGGGGGTTAGAGCAAGGTTACTCCGCACCTCAGAGTGTGGTTAAGCGAGTCATTCAGCAAGTTGATGGCTTGACCCAAGTACCTATCGATGAGCACCCGTTCTTGGGGTTAGCGAAGAAAGCTGGGGACCCTGAGTTTGAAGCTGCATTCAAGCAAGTGCTTTCAGATCACGTTATCCCCTCAATGGAGAATTACAAGAATTTTCTAGAGTCTGCCTATTTACCTGAAGCCAGAGCGGAGCTTGGTATCCATGCGATTCCTAATGGCCGTGAATGTTATATGGCTCAGTATCGTTCTTATACGACTTTGCAGAGAACACCTGAAGAAGTTTTTGAGTTGGGTTTAAGGGCTGTTAACTCAAACAAGAGCGAAGTGGTTCGCTTAGGCAAGGAGTTCTATCAAGTAGATTCCTATTCTGAGGCAGTGGCAAGGGCCAGTGAGGATAAAACTCAGAAATTTAATAGCGCTGATGAAATGCATCAGTTTTATGAGAGCCTGGTAGATAAGTCTAGAGATTTAACCGTTGACTTCTTCCATGAAATGCCTTTGATTGAAATGGAAGTAAAAGCTATCCCTGAGCATGAACAGGGCTCAGGTCGCAGCGCACACTATATTCCGGGCACTAAGGAGCGCAAGGCGAGATTTGGATATGATCCGACAACTTACAAGGATGAGTCTTACGCCTCTGCAGAGAAGGTTACTATCCACGAAGGGTACCCGGGCCATCATATGCAAATTGCTCTCGTACAAGAGCAAGAAAAGTTTCACAAAATAGAAGATGCTTTGTCTAACTCTGCTTTTGCTGAAGGTTGGGGTAGGTACTCTGAACATCTAGCGGAAGAAGCGGGAATGTATCAGTATGGGTCAACCAAGATCCTAAGGAGAGCATGGCCTGCGCGAGGTATGGTAGCGGACACCGCAATGCATGTACTCGGTTGGAGTGATGAAAAGGTTGCGGAGTTTTTGCAGGATTCTGGCGCTTCATTTGCAAAAGGCCCGAGGACTCTGATGGACCGAATGGCGGTTATGCCTGCGCAGCTTACCTCTTATGATTCTGGTGCCCTCGAGATTTTCGCCTTGCGAGAACTGATGCAAAATGAACTTGGTGAAGACTTCGATATTAAGGACTTCCATGAAATCATTCTGAGAAATGGCAATGTTCCTATGGCCGTACTAAGTGAGCAGGTAAGGGATTTCATTCAGGATAAGAAGCAAGGGTAGCTGCGTTTAAGTCTGATCTCGGGCTCGTGTTATTGCGAGCCTGAGCTACACAGTTGGGTGCCAATTAATTTTTGACTAAGTGTCAGCGCTATATAAGTTGGGTTCCCGAATTGGGCTATGTTTAATTTTTTTACTATAGTGGTTTTTTCCTTCCCAGTTACGATTTTAATCAGTCACCTAAAGTTATCTGATCTGATTAAGTACCAATTTGAGAGGTACCATGAAAAATGGCTTAGGGATGGAAGTCCGATGGCTTTGTTTTTCAAACCGAGGGGTTCTTCCTCGTATGCCTTTCATGCTGTATGTAACAGGTTGGCTCGAGGGGAGAGGCCGGATTGGATCTTTGGTGATCCTTATGCAGAAATACTCTTTGGGAAAGTGAATTTTTGGGATGAATTTTCTAAATATCACACAATTCTCTTCGCTATCTCTATATTTTTATTCCTCTGGTAGTTATTAAGGTGGTTATAAAGTGGGTAGTTAATTGTTCTCTTAAGAAGTTGCTGCTGCCTGAGTCAAAGTAACTACCCCAAATAAAGCTTCGTAATTATTAATATGAATGTTTTCAGGGGGCCTTACACTTACTAAATCCCCATTTGCCTGGAAGCCAGATCCCGCATAATTTCTTCAGATCCGCCACCAATCGCATTCACCCGCACTTCACGATAGATACGCTCAATACGGCTGCCGCGCATATAGCCTGCGCCGCCCAACACCTGCATAGCCTCCCGAGCGCAGAACTCAAGGGTTTCTGTGGCTTGGACTTTGAGTAGTGCGATATCCGCTACTTTGAGCTGATGTTGTTGCTCTGCCCAGGCACAGAGGTCCAGATAGGCTTGGGTGGCATTGATGCGTTGAAGCATCTGGGCAAATTTGTGTCGAATCACCTGGTGATTGGCGAGACGCTTTCCGAAAGTTTGGCGCTCCTGGGCCCACTCAATGGCATCCTGCAAGCAGACCCGGCTGAATTCTACACAGGAAGCGGCAATGCCCAGGCGCTCGCGATTGAAGTTGTGCACTATGGGTAAGAAACCTTGGTTCTCACCGCCAATTAGATTGCTCGCAGGGACGCGCACCTGCTCAAAAAAGATACTGGCCGTATCGGAGCACCACCAGCCCTGCTTTTTATCGAGCAGCTGCCGGCTAACGCCTTCGGCATCCGCAGGGATTAAGAGCAGGGAGATACCGCCGAAGCCTTCCTCGCCAGTGCGCACGGCAGTAGTAAACCAGTTAGCGCGCATACCGCCGGTGATATAGGTCTTTTCGCCGGTAACGATATAGTCACCCCCATCACGCTCTGCGCGGCACTGAAGATTGGCTACATCGGAGCCTGCGCCTGGCTCGGTAACAGCCAGGGAAATATGCTTTTCGCCACGTAATACCGAGGGAATAACCTGATCTTTTAGGGCCTCACTGCCATAGTGCAATAATGGGGGAAGGGCAATGCCGTGGACCATTAGGCTGGCGTAGAGGCCACCAGCGCCGGGGCGGGCTAACTCCTCTGCGGCAACAATCATATGGAAGACATCGGTTTCGATGCCGCCGTAGTTTTCCGGATAACTCATCTGCAGAAGGCCAACTTCTGCGGCTTTTTTCCAAAGCTCGGCGGGAAGCTGGCCGTCTTCGTCCCATTCAGTAATGTAGGGAGTAATCTCGCGGTCGACAAAGCGACGCAACTGGGTGCGCCATTCCTGATGGCCTTCGTCATAGAAGGGGCTTGCCATACGGGAGGCATCAATATCGTACATGCTGATCTCCTTTAGGAAGTAGCGTCGCTGGGGATTTTGGCGGTTTCCGTGGGAGCGGCTTCGATCTGAACTAACAGCTGGCCACCGCGTACCTGGTCTCCTTCACAGGCGCCCAGTTTAATTACGGTACCGTCGCGGTCTGCGCGCAGGGCGTGCTCCATTTTCATGGCTTCCATTAAGGCGATAGTGTCTCCCCGCTGAACTCTTTGATTGGGCTCAACCAATACCTGCACCAGGCAACCGTCCATAGGAGCCGTGATGCGGCCACTGCCTTCGTTAAGGCTCGATTTGGCGGGGGCGTGGGTGATATCGACAAAATGAAATTGCCTGCCGTCTAACAGGAGGTGCAGATTGCTTTGGTTGGCTAGAAACAGTCTCTTTTGGCTAACGCCATCCAGCAGAAGTTCAGCGCTATAAACTCCAGTTTCTTTTTGTGATTTCTCAAAATGGACCCACTGAATCAGGAACTGCTGGTCGCCTACTGAGATTTGATAAGAATTATCTACTAACGCCAGCAGCTCACAGTTTAGGGTTTGTCCTGCAATTTCCAGTCGGTAGTTGATCGGCACGCTGTTGTCGCCACTGCGCCAGTCACTGCGGCCGCTACGCTGATCCTGAGGGTTGGCTTGGTGCAAGTGATTAAGTAATGTGGCTTGGGCTGCAATTACTGCTGGAACTGGTTCTGCAGATGTCAGCGTGCTGTTTTGGTCGAGAAAACTGGTATCGGCATCGCCAGCGATAAACTGTGATTCGGCCAGGATCTTCTGCAGGAAATGGATATTGTTTTTGGGGCCGATAAATTCCAGCCGGGTCAGGGCCTGAGTTAGCTTGCGCCGAGCTTCTTCTCGATCCTGCCCCCAAGCAATTAATTTGCCGAGCATGGGGTCGTAAAATGGCGTAATTTCGCAACCACTTTTCAAGGCGTGGTCGATACGGATTCCTTGCCCCTTTGGCGCCTTCCAGTGGAGTACTTTTCCGGCCTGGGGTAGGAATTGTTGTTCCGGGTCTTCGGCATACAGGCGGACTTCCATGGCGTGGCCATGCTGGGTGACTTGCTGCTGGGAAACGCATAGAGCTTCGCCGCGTGCTACTGCCAGTTGCCAGGCTACCAGGTCAAAACCGGTTACCATTTCTGTTACCGGGTGCTCGACTTGCAAGCGGGTGTTCATTTCCAGGAAATAGAATTCGCCGTTGGGGCAGAGTAAAAACTCTACGGTGCCCGCGCCTAGATAACCGCAGGCTCGCGCGGCGTCGACTGCGGCTTGCCCCATTCTTTCCCGCAGCTGGGTGTCGACCGCTGGGGAAGGGCACTCTTCGACCACTTTTTGATGGCGTCGTTGTACGGAGCAATCCCGCTCCCCCAGGTGAATACAGTTGCCATGACGATCCGCAAATACCTGGATTTCGATATGGCGAGCGTTGACCAGTGCCTTTTCCAGAATCAACTCGTCGCTACCGAATGCACTCATGGATTCACTGCGGGCGGCGCGCAACTGGGAGGCCAGCTCGTTGTTTTCGTGAGCCAGGCGCATGCCGCGTCCACCACCGCCTGCGGCGGCTTTGATCATTAACGGGAATCCAATGCGCCTCGCCTCGGTGATCAGGGTGTCGTCGTCCTGGGCACCCTGGAAGCCGGGAATACAGGGTACGCCGGCAGCGGCAACAAACTCCTTGGCTTTGCGTTTGTTGCCCATCAATTCTATGACTTCGGCACTCGGGCCAACAAAACTCAGTCCATTCTCTTCGCAAGCGCTGGCAAATTCCGCATTCTCAGCGAGAAAGCCGTAGCCAGGGTGGACGGCAGTGGCTCCGGATTTTTTAGCTGCGGCGAGAATTTTTTGGATATCCAGATAGGACTCCGCCGAAGTCTGCCCGCCAATGGCTACGGCGATATCGGCAGTCTGTGCGTGAAGTGCATCGCAGTCCGCATCGCTGTAGACGGCGACTGTGCGATAGCCTTCCGCCCGGGCAGTTCGCATAATTCGCAGTGCGATCTCGCCTCGATTGGCGATTAACAGGGTCTCTGTTGTCGACATCAGTGCTGCCACTCCGGTGATCGTTTTTCCAGAAATGCACGGGCGCCTTCGCGCCCTTCATGGCCTTGAATTGCACGGGAAAACTGCTGCGCAGCGCCGTCGAGCAGTTGGCCGAGGGCAGTCTCATCGCTTACCCGTGCAGCATCCAGCAAGATCTGCTTGGTCGTTGCCAGGGCGCCGGGAGCGCAGGCATTGATAGCGCCCAGGTGTTCCTGCAGCGCGCCTTCGAGGGCTTCGGAATTATCGAGCAGCTGGTGGATTAACCCAATTTCCAAAGCCTGCTGAGCATTGACTTTTGCTCCGCTCAGGGCCAGGCGCCGGGCCTGGGAGAGGCCGACCCGTGCCACGACAAAGGGAGCAATTTGTGCAGGCGGTAAACCCAGGCGGGTTTCCGGAAGGGCGAAGCGGCAACTGCGATCGGCAATGGCAATATCGGCACTGCAAGCGAGCCCGAAACCACCGCCCATTACGGCACCTTCCAGTACGGCAATGACTATTAAAGGGGTGCGATTAAATCGCTCCATCAATTCACCGAAACGACGGTTTAGGTGAAAAAACATATCACTATTTCCATCGCTCGCGCCCTGCTGAGCATTGAGCATATCGGCAATATCGCCACCGGCGCAGAAGTTGTGTTCTGCACCCCGCAGTACCAACGCTCGCACCTGCGGATCTTCTTCCGCTTCTGCGAGTTTTTGCAGAAGCTCATCTACCATTTGCAAACTGATGGCGTTGCGCTGTTGCGGGCGATTTAGCGTGAGATGGCGGGCGATGCCGATGGTTTCATCAATAATTGTCTCCATGGCCTGACCTCACGCGGTGGGTTTGCGTTTGCTGGGCAGTATGCCCATCAGCTTACAGATAATGCCGAGCATTACTTCATCTGCACCGCCGCCGATAGCGGTGAGACGGCTATCCCGGTAAGCGCGGTTGATGACAGTCTCCTCGATATAGCCCATGCCACCCCAGAACTGCAGGCACTGATCGGGAATAGAGCGGGACAGGCGACCAGCCTTGAGCTTGGCCATTGAAGCAAGGGTAGTGACATCTTCACCGGCTACATAAGCTTCCACCGCGCGCCAGGTTAGAGAGCGCAGGCATTCCACTTCGGTCTGCATTTCTGCGAGGGCAAAGTGGATAGTTTGATTGTCGATCAATGGCGCTTTAAAGGCATGGCGTTCGCGCACATAGTCGATGGTGCTGGTTACACAGTGCTCCAGGCCTTTTAAGTTCAGCGCGGCGCCGGCGAGGCGTTCTTCCTGGAACTGAAGCATCTGCAATAGGAATCCGGCACCTTCATCGCCGATACGGAAATGTTTGGGCACCCGTACATTGTCAAAAAAGATGGGAGCGGTTTCCGATGAGCGCATGCCTAATTTGTCGAGTTTTTCGCCGATGCGTACACCAGGCGTTTTCGCCGGAATAATGACCAGGGATTTGTTGCTATGGGCTTTGCCCTCACTGGTATTGACCAGGGTGCAGAAAAAATCGGCGCAGGGGGCGTTGGTGATCCACATCTTGCTGCCGTTAATCACATAGTCGTCGCCATCGCTCTTGGCGGTGGTCTTAATCGAAGCAACATCGGAACCGGCGCCGGGTTCGGAAACGGCAATTGCACCGATCATCTCGCCACTCACAGCGGGAATCAGGAACTGCTCTTTCAAATCCTGGCTGCCAAAATTAGCCAGAGCCGGGGTGCACATGGAGGTTTGCACTGAAATTGACAGGGGTACACCGCCACAGTGAGCGCTGCCCAGCTCTTCCAGGAAAACGGTTTCGTAACTGAAGTCGAGGCCCAGACCACCGAAGTCCGTGGACTTGCTGATGCCCAGCAGGCCCAGGTTGGCCAGTTGTTGGAAAATTTCGTGGATAGGAAAGCGGCCGGCCTTTTCCCATTCCGCCACATTGGGATTGATTTCCTGCTGTACAAAGTTTTGTACAGTGCGCTGCAGTTCCCGGTGTTGATCGCTAAATATCATTATTGTTTTCCCTGCCTTGAAGTGTGAACCCGGTGATTGTGTTAATGGGCAACCGCACTTCCTTGTTGCCCCGGTTTTTCGTTAGAACCTAGCTACGCCAAAGGTATTTTTATTGAGTTTTCTCTGCTCGGCCTCATTGCAAATTTCTAGCAACATGCCTAAAAGATTGCGTGTATCGCGGGGATCGATAATGCCGTCATCCCAGAGGCGTGCACTGCAGGCGAGAGCATCGGAATTGCCATGCATAAATGCGCTGGTGTCATTTTCCAATTTGTCCAATACAGTCTCATCCACATTGCCACTGCGTTGCATTTTTTGTTGTGTGACGATGCGCATTACCTTGCCGGCCTGGGCTGCGCCCATAACTGCGGTGCGGGAATTGGGCCAGGCAAAAATAAAGCGGGGATCGAATCCGCGACCGCACATGGCGTAGTTGCCGGCCCCATAGGAACCGCCCACGACAATACTGAGTTTTGGTACGCTAGCATTGGCCACGGCCTGAATCATTTTGGCCCCGTGCTTGATAATGCCGTTGCGCTCCACCTCGGTACCCACCATAAAGCCGGTGGTGTTATGTAAAAACAGCAGTGGCGTGCCACTCTGCTCGCACAACTGAATAAACTGCGCGGCCTTGTTAGCCCCCTTGGGGGTGATCGGGCCATTATTCCCAATAATTCCCACAGGGAAGCCTTCGATACGAATATGACCACATACGGTTTGTCGATCGAATTCCGGCTTGAAATCCAACATGGCAGAGCCGTCGGCTAGACGAGCGAGAATTTCGCGCACGTCGTAGGGCTTTTTACTATCTGCTGGAATCAGACCGAGCAGGTCGTCGATAGGGTGCAATGGGTCTCGGTAGTCTTTTTGTACTGAGCTTTTAATGGGGGAGGGTAGGGCGGCAATAATTTCCCTTGCTATGCGGATACCATCGGCGTCGTTCTCAGCTAAGTAATCGCCACTGCCGGATTCGGTACAGTGCATTTCCGCTCCGCCGAGGCTTTCCGCATCGGCAATTTCACCGGTGGCTGCTTTCAGTAGCGGCGGCCCAGCCAGATACATACCGGTTTGCCCGCGTACCATGACCACATAATCTGACAGGCCTGGTTGGTAAGCACCGCCAGCAGTAGCGCCGCCATGTACCACGGTTACTTGCGGAATACCGGCAGCGGACATTCGAGCCTGGTTAGCAAATCCGCGTCCACCGGGAGCGAAAGTGTCGCTGGCATACATCAGGTTGGCACCACCACTTTGTGCCAGGGCGACAATCGGCAAATGATTCTCCAGAGCGATCCTCTGCATTCGCAGGGCTTTATCCATCCCGGCTGGTGAGATGGTGCCACCTTTTACGGCATAGTTATCCACCCGAACCATGCAACGTTGTCCGCTGACCTGGCCAATGCCACAAATGGCTCCGCCACCCGCACCGGTACCATCCTGGTCGTCAAAAAGTTTATAGCCGGCAAGGGAGCACAACTCTACAAAAGGCGCGCCGGGGTCGAGCAATAAATTAAGGCGCTCCCTTGGCAGCAGCCAGCCCCTGTCACGATAGCGCGCAGCCTTACTTTTCTCTGCCTGTACCGGACGTTGCTCAGCTTCACGAAAATGGCTGATCTGCTCCAGCATGGCAGCTTGGTTGTCATTGAACTCTGCCGAGCGGTTGTCGAGCTGGGAATCAATCGGCTGCATTAGAGCTTGCCCTCCGCTTCCAATTCTTCCACTACCTGCGGCCGGCGTTTGCGATGGAATCCGTTGAAGCGCTTAGAGTTACAGGCCGCCTGTGGCTGCCAAAGGGGAGAGTGATGTTTGAGACTCGAGCCACCATCGATACGCAGCGTTTGTCCGGTGATATAGCTGGCGGCATCGGAAAGCAGGAAGCACACGGCCCCACTAATTTCCGCTTCCTCTCCCAATCGATAGAGGGGAATACTGTCTCGGAAGCCCGGTAATAGCTCGCGCAGGAATTTGGGGTCGTAAGTATCAAAGCCGCTGGAGAGAATATAGCCTGGCGCTACAGCATTAACTCGAACCCCAAAAGGTGCCCACTCTAAGGCGGAGGTTTCGGTAATATTTTCCATGCCTGCTCGAGCGGCACCGGAATGGCCCATCATTGGCATACCGCCGGCGTTATCTGCGGTGATATTTACGATACTGCCGCCGTGCTGTTTCATAGATTGAACAAAAACTTCTCGGGACATTAAAAAGCCACCGAGCAGGTTACTGCGTACAACAGCATCGAACCCTTTTGTGTTGATCTGCTCAAGGGGTGAGGGGAACTGGCCACCGGCATTGTTCACTAATCCGTGAACTTGGCCCCGGGCCTGGACTATTTGCCCCACTGTCTCCTGCACTCCTTCTTCATCGCGGATGTCCAGGCTGAATAAGCTGCACTCGCCAGCATCGTTGTGGATCTCGCCGGCAACCCTTTCCAGCTTGTCCAGTTTGCGCCCGATCAATACTACATGGGCGCCGAGGCTGGCCAATTCGTGGGCAATGCAGCGTCCAATACCGCTGCCGCCACCGGTGACGATATAGGTTTGCTCGCTAAAGCTGCCGGAGCGCAGCTGGCTTTGATAGCGCATGAAAGTTTCCTTTTTTACGGCCTTACGGCTTATTCAGTTTTTATTGTTCTTGTCGGCGCTTGCGCCTGCGTGTGGGAAAACGCAGAATGGCTTAACGCTACCAAGCAAGCGCTTGGTATTCAATGCTTGGCGCCTATTTGATTAAAAATTCTCAGGGCCGTTAAGATGTTTGACTCAAATTGACCAATATGGGGAGTGGTTCGTGATTGAAAGTGGGCAGGATTTTGTGAGAGTTCCCGAAGAGTTATCGCCGCAGCAGCTGGTAGGTGCTTTGGTGGCAGAGGGAGTGCTAACAGATCCTGAATCTGCCCGTGGACGTTTGCTGAATGCTGCAGCGCGGTTGTTTGAGCAAAAAGGGTTCGCCCGGACAACAGTGCGGGATCTCGCTGCTGAAGTGGGTATTTTGTCTGGCAGTATTTTTCATCATTTCTCCAGTAAGGAGCAGATTCTCTGTGAAGTAATGCGGGAGGTGACGATATTTGCTGGTGCGCGAATGCGAACCGCGGCGGAACAGAGTCGAACACCGCAAGAGAGGCTTCAGGCCTGTATTCAGTGTGAATTAGAGGCTATTCATGGGTTGGCAGTACCGGGCTTTTCTATCCTGGTGGTGGAATGGAGAAGCCTATCCGAAGAGAGTCAGCAGGAGGTTTTACGCCTAAGGGAGGAGTATGAGCAGATATGGCTGGATGCTATTGAGGCCGCCGACTGCCCTGGTGGTGATCCCGCTCTGGTAAGGCGTTTGCTGGTTGGTGCCTTGAGTCACACATACAGTTGGTATAAGCCGAGAGATAAGGGGTTGTCTATTCCAGATCTGGCGGCGCGTGTTCTAGCAATATTCACTCCCTGATTTCTTCCTAAATTGGCAAAGCGTGCCAGAAAAACTGTGAACTTTGCCTTCTTTCCTGCCATTTTTGTTTTTGAACTGGCTTGGTGAGAACTGGTGCGCAACTGATTTTCTCTGAATCTTTTACTCTCCGCGCAAGATGTAATAAATGTGACAATTTGCGTCACTTGGTGACAGGAGAGGGAGATGGCGGGCCAGGATTTGTACCAGGTGGTTTCCACGGGAAGGACGCTTCACGCCAAAGAACCGGGTCCGGTTATCCGGGATGTGGCGAAGTTGTTCTCTATCTCGGAGCCCCAGGCGCGCAGGCTGCTACTAAAAGGCTGGGTAATTAAAGATCGGTTGGTTTCTGACCAGGCGCTGGAGTTTTGCACCAGTCTGCAGAAAATTGGCCTGCGAGTGGAGGTTTGTCCGGCGGGACGATTTGATAACCGCGAGCTGATTGCAAAGATAAAAGTCGCCCAGCGGCGCAAGGCCCAGGTCAATGCTGCATCGGTGGATGCGCCGGATAAGTCGCGCGCTGGTACTGACCCTTTTGTTCCTGTTAGCCAGAAAACTCTCGAAGCAGACGAGCCCCAGAAAGTCGTTTCATCCACTCCTGCCGCAGGCAATCCAGTAATAAAGCCGGAAGGCTCCCGGGATTCGGTTGAGAGGTATTTATCTGATGCAGGCCGATTACAGGCTGACAGTGTCACGAGTCAGGGAAAGGCAGTTTGGGGAGTGGTCAAAGCAGTAATCGTGCCTTCAATATTCTGGTTGGTACTGTTCGCTTGTGTTTTCTCCAGTGGATATGCTCTATGGCAAATCCCTATGGCTGTTTGGCAGGGAGAACTTACTTGGGTGGGGGTGTCGCTGAGTATTTTAACCGTACTTCTCGCCCTGCTTGTTGGTCTGCTGTTTGTCTGGCCATTTTTCTGCTTATCCTCCCGTTTGCGAGATTCATCGGAGCCCCGTCAGCTGTTGCCCTCTGAAGGTAAGGAGGCCTTGAAGTTAATTAATTCATTGGTCGATAAGCTAGGGCTGCCAAAGATCAGCCAGGTCTTTGTAAGTGCAGACTCCCATATTCTGTCCCAGCCGGGATTTTTCCAGGTTTTTAGGCAGAATTTACCACTTACGGTAGGGCTTGCCAGCGTCGCCTCATTGAACGGAAAGGAGGTCCTGGCACTCGTGGGCCGGGGGCTCGCCTTTTATCGCGGCCGTTTGCTCGGCGCACTTGGTTGGTTGACTTACGGCACCGTGCAGCGATTGGAACTGATGCAGTGGGCTTTTGAAAATGAGCGCAGTGTTGTTAGCCCGGATAATGCTCCGGGAGCATTGGCCGCGCCATTTCACCGTATGCTAGTGACAGGTGGATATATTTTGCTCCCTATCTTGCAGCGCCTGGAGGCACTGCATTGCCGCTTAACCGCAGGCAGTGCCGTAATGCTACAGGAGAGGGCTGACGGTATTGCGGCACAGATAATAGGTAGTGATGCGTTGGCAGACTTCGCCAGAAAGTGGCACCGGTTAGTGCACGCAGATCTCTTGGTGACAGAAATTAATCGTGAAGCCCAGGCGCTGGGACGCAGTTGTGCAAATATTCCCGATGCCGTTCGCTGGATGCAGGAGAACCTGGATGTTGATACCTGCGATGTGGTTGAGGCTGCTATGACGCAGGCCAGGGACCCCTGGGATATTCAGCAGGCGATCGACAGTGAATGTG
This sequence comes from Microbulbifer maximicatervae (SeqCode), assembly GCF_052467225.1. Lineage (NCBI taxonomy): Bacteria > Pseudomonadati > Pseudomonadota > Gammaproteobacteria > Cellvibrionales > Microbulbiferaceae > Microbulbifer > Microbulbifer maximicatervae (SeqCode). Next base: position 2,710,787 of record NZ_CP174303.1, read on the forward strand.
TAGCGGTGTTGATTGAGCGGGAATTTGTGGGGCAGGTTAGATCTGCGATACCCCTGCAATCCATGTTTGTGGACTTTGCCGGGCTGGCAACCGCTGTGACCTCTGAAGTTGCTGGCAAAGACTGTGAGATGATCGAAAACCGACTTTTACTGAGTTCAAGTAAGGAGTCAGAGGAGTCTGCTGAGGTACTGGACGAGTATTTCAATCGCCTGGCACCCTTGGCCCTGATGCCTCTGCGCAGGCCATCCTCTGCGGAAATGCAGGCGCTGGATCTGCAGGGCACTATCGATTGGCTGCGCAGTAAACTGGTGGAGTTGCGTGATTTGCGTGGACGCCGGGAGGACTTGCAGATCAGGGTTTTTACAATGCAGCTGGGAGCGGCGCTGATACGCGGCAAAATCCCTTTTACCGCTGAAGACTTTTGCTTGAAGGGGGCCAGCCTTGCAGGAGCTCAAGAGCAGATCGCTGTTAAGCGCGCTGAACTGGAGGAGTCACACAAGCAATTACAGCAGATTTATGGTGTTTTCTATCAGCGCCTGTGTCTATCCCTGGTAACTATGCCCACGGATCAGCGTCAGACAGCCAGGAATCAGCTGCGCCATTTGGCCGCCTACGATAGCTTGGCACCGCATCTGGATCGGCTCGCCGGTTATAGCCACTCGCTGGCAATATTTGCCCAGCACCTATCACCAGAATTGAATGAAAGGGAGCTGCTGCAAAAATATACAGCGCTGTCTTTGCGAGAGATAGATGCCATAGTAGCGGCAGTGGAAAGTTCGGCTCTATTAAAAGAGCAAGGGGTGGCTGCGGCAATAAATTTGAAAGCTCAGGAGGAGCCTTTCAGGCAGCTGCCACAAGGGAGACAGGAAGTGCTGGATTCTCTGCAGGTTATGGAATCGCGTTGCAAACACATTCGCGCTGCGATTCTGGAGCACTATCATATCCAGCTAGCCGCCTTGCTGAGTCAGTGTTTGGAGCGGGAAAAGCAGTTGCAGTTAAAGCCACTGCGACTGCTTAAAGCCGGCTAACCGCCGGCCAGCTTTACCGTGTGGTTGCGAGATTCAAGGAATGTTTTGATCTCAGTACGCTTGTCACCCTGAATCTCAATCACCCCATCTTTGAGGGCGCCACCGCAGCCACAGCGCTTCTTGAGCTCTGCCAGGAGCAGCTTGAGTTCGCTGTCAGTGCCTGGCAGCCCGCGCACGCAAGTCACCCCTTTTCCTTTGCGGCCCTTGGTTTCCCTTTGGATTCGAACTATGCCATCTCCATCATGGCGCTTCTCTGTCCTGGATTCCTCTTTAATTCGACCGAGGTCAGTTGAATAGACGAGACGATTCTCCTTAGCCATGGCTGGGAATACTCCGTTGGTATTTGCTGAAAATGCCGGGAATTGTGCCCGAGGTGCGCAGGATGTCAAAGCCGCTGTAAACGATGTTGAAAATGGGGCGACCCCTGAAGCCTGAGAGGTTAGAATTTTGCCGCAATATGAAACAGCAGCGTAGTTGAGGTGATAGATGGCGTTGACGGGACGTCGCAAACTGCTCAATGAGGTAATTTTCGGAACCGAGACCCGGGCAGGGCGGAATTTTGATGTTTTTTTGATCTGGGCGATCCTGATCAGCGTGGGTTTGGTGCTCCTGACCTCCATAGGTACGGTGCGCGACCGCTATGAGCACTTACTCATCGGCCTGGAATGGGTATTTACTGGCCTCTTCACCATTGAGTATATCGCCCGGATATATTGCACGGTGAATCGCCGCAAATATATTTTCAGTTTCTATGGGATTGTGGATCTGCTCGCAATTCTCCCCAGTTACTTGGCGCTTCTCTATACTGGCGCCACCTATCTTTTGGTGATTCGCCTGTTGCGGGTGCTGCGGATCTTCCGAATCCTGAAGCTGGTTCGCTACTTACGTGATGCCAACGTCTTGTTGCGAGCCCTCGGGCTGGCCCGGCGCAAAATCCTGGTGTTTTACTCCAGTGTTTTGGTTATGTGCATTATTTTTGGTTCCCTGATGTTTGTGGTGGAGGGGCCAGGCCACGGATTTACCAGTATTCCCACGAGTGTTTATTGGGCCATTGTGACCATCACAACCGTTGGTTATGGCGATATCTCTCCGCAAACGCCTTTGGGGCAGGGCATTGCTGCAATGACCATGCTGATTGGTTACTCAATTATTGCAGTGCCTACCGGCATTCTAACGGCGGAATTGGCTGGAGAAATGCATCGGGAGCGAGTGCAACAGCGCTGTGATAACTGCAGCCGTAGTGCCCATGACCCAGATGCGGAATACTGCAAATTCTGTGGCCATCGCCTGGAGGATATGGAAGAGAGCGAAGCGCTGTAAGTTATTCGCACTTTGTCACTGCCGGCCAACACAGGGCCGGCAGCCATTTATCAGCTTATGGTTTTACCATTCATCAGGGACGCGGACTGCTATGACTTCTGCCTTGGCGCAAAGGCGTCCATTGCTGGTGAGATTGCAGTGCAGAACAGTTTTCTTGGAGGAGCGCTGAACAATAGTGGCTTCGAGAATGACCGGTTTATCGATGGCAGCCGGTGCCAGATAGCTAATATCCAGTTTGCCGGTGGCATACCAGATCTTGTCACCAGTGCCGACAGCTCGTCCGGCTTGCAGGTAACCATCGGCGATGGCTGTGCATACGGTATGGCAGTCGATAACCGTAGCGATAATTCCACCGTTTAAATATTGAGCAGGTCCAGCATTGTGATGGGAGCTGGGAAGGAACTCGCAGCGGGTTTGATCCTTCTCTGTCCAGTAGCTTTTAATACGCAGGCCCTGGTCATTGTCTGGGCCACAGCCGAAGCAATGATTGCCCTGGATCTGATCTTGAATTGCGCTTTCCTGAGTCATATTTATCCCTCGCTATGAGCGCGCAATACTACCGATTTGCGCCGCAGAGTGGAAGAAACTACCCTTGCGGGCTTGCAACAGAGTTATCCGAATTATCTGGACGTAAATACATGGACATATACGGCTTTTGTGCCCCTGGTTTAGAGGCTCTTTACGATGCTTTTGCCAGAAATTTTCGCGAGTGCGGTGATACAGGAGCGGCCTTTGCCGTGCGCCAGCATGGAGAATTAATCTGTTCCTTATGGGCGGGAAGTGCGGATCGGGGTGCAGAGAGGCCATTTACTGAAGACACATTGGCCAATGTCTTCTCATCTTCCAAAGGCGTTCTTGCAGTTTTGGCGATGCAGCAAGTTGCCGCAGGCAAACTGGATTTGGATCGCCCGGTAGCGGATTACTGGCCTGAATTTGCCCCAGGCAAAGAAACTGTCACCGCACGCCAATTGCTGTGCCACCGCAGCGGACTTGTCGCTTTCCGTGAGCGGGTAAAAGACAGTTTGATTTACGATTGGCAGGCGGCTTGCGACCAGGTGGCTGGCAGCGAGCCTTGGTGGAAGCCCGGAAGTGCACAGGGTTACGCCCCATTTTTATACGGCTGGAGCTTGGGTGGATTAATTGAAAGGGTTGCCGAAAAACCCTTGTTGGAACTTTATCGGGAATTGCTAGCCAAACCCCTCAATCTTGATGGGGGCTTTGGGGCAAATGGACATCGTTCGCAGAGAATTGCCGATGTCAGCCCGCTGAAACAACCCTTACCAGAGCTTCGGGAAAATGCCATTGGCCGCGCCATAAAAGAAGACCGCAAAGGGCCTGTTGCGATGGCATTTAGCAACCCGGTGAGCTTGATGATGGGTACCAATAGCTCCGAGTGGCGCGGTGCTTTAATTCCTGCAGCCAATGGCCACTTCAGTGCGAGAGACCTGGCAGCGGTTTACGGTGAACTCACCTGTGACGAGCCGACTATTTTGCCCAAGCGGTTGATAGATGAAGCGGCAAAGGAGCAGAGTCATGGCCACGATAAAGTATTGCAGGCTGAGGTGAGTTTTGGTTGTGGCTTTATTCGCAGCAGTTCCGCGGCGGACTTGCGCTTTGGGGGTAGCCAGGGCTTTGGCCATCCGGGAGCGGGTGGTAGTGTCGGCTTTGCTGATCCGGAAAGAGGGCTGGGCTTCGGATACGTGACAACTCGTTTGGGGCAGAGCTTATTTATGGATCGTCGAGCGGTCGGTCTGGTAGATGTTCTTTACGGGTTGTTGTGATGACTGAAGAAATAAAGGCTCTGGTAGAGCGGGTCGATGAACTGGAGAGCCGTTTGGCTTTCCAGGAAGACACTATAAGCCAATTAAATGATGTGATTACTCGTCAGGATACGGATATTCGCACTCTACTCGCACATATGCGCGAGTTGGGCGAAAAGTATCGGACGATTGCTTTTGAGATGCAGGGGGCCGGCAAGCCGCTGGATGAAAAACCTCCGCATTACTAATTCAGTGGTTACAAAAGGGTTTTTATAGAAGTCCACAGGGGCTGGCACGAATTTTTTTTTGTTACTAAGTGACAGACATAGAGGTATTCGCTGCCTCTTGGGGGTGACTTTAAAAACAAAAGCGTCTAAAAGAATTGCCTCAGTGGAGCGTGAGGCTATTGACAAACTTTTCCACATACGCAGTTGGTAAAATTTGCCCTCAAACAAGAAGATATCCACCGCTATTTGACGTCAAGGCAGATTTCTAACTTGTTGTTTTTAAAAGGAAAACTGAAGAGTTTAAAAAATGTGCAAAACGCTGTAGGCGAGAGTTTACGCCGGCTGGCGCCATGGATAGCTTATTAGTGCACAGTTTTATCCACAGATTTTGTGGAAGACCGGAAAGCTGATCACTTCTTGCTCGCTACTTTGTCCGTCATTGGTACGTAGTTATGAATAGTTAGTACGTAATGGGGACTAGTCAGTAGAACTGACAATAAATTCGCTTTAGTCTATGGAAAATTTCATTGGGTTGGTTCAGCCGCCAGTCAGATAGTGTGTTGAACAATACAGAGATTGCACAAGACATGTGTAGCTCAATACCCGTTACTTAAAAATGCGTTAGGAGAGCCAATAATGAAATATTGGGTAGCAGCCCTGGCACTGGGTTCGATGGTTGGTTGTTCCACATTGGACCCTTACACAGGTGAAAGTAAGACCAGTAATGCCGCCAAGGGGGCTGGAATTGGAGCTGTAACTGGAGCGATCGTTGGTGTCGCTACTGCCAGTAAGAAAGACCGTGGTAAGGGAGCCTTGACTGGTGCCCTGGGTGGCGCGGCGATCGGTGGTGGCATTGGTTACTATATGGATCGTCAGGAAATGTTGTTGCGTCAGCGCCTGGAAGGTACCGGCGTACGTGTTGAGCGTGAAGGTGATAATATTCGCCTGATCATGCCTGGTAACATTACCTTCGGTACTAACCGCGCAGATATTCGTACAGACTTCTATGACACTCTGGAATCGGTCACTGTTGTATTGCAGGAGTTTGATAAAACTGCAATTCGAGTCAGCGGCCATACCGATAGCACTGGTTCAGATGTGTACAACCAGAGCTTGAGCGAACAGCGTGCTAATTCCGTTGCTGGCTTCTTCAGCGGTCAGGGCGTTTCTGCAGGTCGTGTACAGGCTGTAGGTTACGGTGAGCGTTATCCTATTGCCAGTAATGACTCTGAAGCTGGGCGTCAGGCCAATCGCCGAGTTGAGTTGGAACTACTGCCTTTATAACGATCAGGTCAGATAATTTCTACCTTTAGTCGTTCTTTTGTTGATAGTGCCCAGATTGTTCGGTTTGGGCACTACACCCCTTCATAAATTCCCTTTATTATTCTGCTCAATTTCTTAACTATTCCCTTAATCCGCAATTTGTTTGTCCCTGCAAAGAGTTTCCGGCTTTGATCCCTGGTTACTCAGAGGATGACGTATTGAGAGAAAGCTTTCTCACTTATCCTCTTGCCATCTTCAGAATCTTTTCCGAACTGTTTTTGTAGTTGCCGCTCAAACCATTCTATTTAGATCAAGGCTCATCTTTGGATTTCCGTGTTGTCTTGTTTTCAGACTTATATAAATCTAGCGACCCTAAGATTTAGCATTAGTTTGATTTCAGTAAATTTTTAGAGAATGTTTTGTGAGCCAAACGAGAGTGGTTATCAGTTCTTTGATGTCTCAGTTTGTTCGACTGCTAAAAATTAGACGTGCCAACATTTTTATAGAGATCATTTGCCAATCATATTTTCTACCTATGAATAATTGATTTTGTGGCCATGTATGCAGAGATAGATTTGCTTGCTTTTTGATTTTTAGAGCATTGGCCGTCAAGTAAGCAGGAAAGTCCGAAAATTAAGTTGTCTAGGGTTGGGTTGGCGCTAATAATAATTTCTTAGTTTTATTATTTTCTGGATTTGTACTTTATGTGATTTATATTTTTGACCAGCTTTTTATGTTGGTACACCTGTGCAAGTTGAGGTGGTGTGAGTCGTAAGTTTTTATTGTTTTTTCTGTCGCGGATATTTTTAGGTGTTTAGTTGGTGGAATCAGTTTTGATTAGTACCCCCAGGCAAAGGATCGCATAAATACTTCTAATTCGAAGGGTGTAGCGCCAGATTTTAGGGTTGTGTTAATAGTGGAGGTTGTTCCTTCCCTCTTTCGCCACTTCGATTGGTAATTTAGTTGTTGGATGGATGGATGGATGGATGGATGGATGGATGTTTGTGTCTGTCTCGTCGGAGAATTAATTCGACACATTGAGGTGGGTAAAGAATTCCATAAGTATTGTTTTTCATGGTTTCACTGCTGTAAATGGCTGATCTATACGCTGCAGAAATATAATAATGGTGATTGTGAACCTGGCTGGTTTTAAGAGACGATAAAGTAAAATTTTGCAGGAAGCTTGTCCTTTTGGTTGGAAATGATGAGTCTTAAGATGTGGGCCTGTGATGATCGTCAAGCTTCATTACTTAAATGTTTTGTGAGATTCATATTGGGGCTGAGGGCTTCAAGCTCTTTTCATGAAGGTCTATGTCATTTACAGTTCTTCACTAAAAGATTTTATCCATAAGATGGAAAGGCTATCTCGATAACTTTTGGTTGGTAATTAATAAGGGGTAGCGGTGATCTTGGCAGAAGGTGTTGGCTAAAAGTAGGTTCTGAGAAGAGTACACAATGAGTTCTTAACTTAAAGCCTTGACTCTCCTCTTAAGGGAAGAGTTTAGAATTTTAGTGGCTCAGGTAAAGATAGGGGTCTCACTTAACATGCGGTAGATGTAGTAGCTGCGCCTAATTGCTGAATCGATCGTAAAGCTATTGATTGAGTGGTTGGATGTTAGAGTTGGTAAATAGTTCTTGGCTTTAGTGTTTTATTGCAATTTTATTACATTTAAATTTTTATAGTAGGTTTTTGTTCTTTTTTTGTTTGTGATTTGGGGTTTTTTTAATTTTGGGTGATTGTTTTACACCCAGGCCCGGTCTGTGGGGCGGGGTGGAAAAATTGAGGCAGTGTTGTGGGTCCTTAATTGGCATTTTATTTAGATGTGTCAAAAAAACAGTCTTCAATCATTTGCTGGTGTGCGTGCAAAAGGCGCCAAAATTTTTAGGGTGGAAAATACTATTTATCGTTGTATAAGCGAAATAATTATTGGTTCATCTGTACCAATTGAGGTTGTTAGTTTTACTGGTACAGCTTGTAAGTACAAGTGGGATGAAATTTGATCAGTTAAAAGGCCCCAAAATTTGGGTGACTGGTTATTCTTTAAGGTAATATCAATATTACTTTACAGAATATGCAAGGTTAGTACATCCTAACGCAAAGTCACTTAATTCCATCGAGTTATTTTGCCTTTTTACGCCAAGTTAGATTTGCGAGAAAACATAAAGAACCCTTCTGGGTTGATAAGTTAGTTGTAGGTGTTTGCCGTGAAAAGTAGTCTTCTATCGCCATACCAGGGCCTTAAAGAAAGTAAAAAGAGAACGATATCGATCATTATTTGTTCCGGTGCCCAGTGCCTGGATATCACAGGTCCAGCTGAGGTGTTTACGTTTGCTAATAAACAAATGGCCGATTTTGGGTATGGCGAAGATCAACTGTATAAAATTGAATTTTTGGCTGCAAGCAAGGAGCCGAGGCAAGTAACTACTGGCCTGAAAGTACATCCAGATAAATGTTTCTACGAGGCTGATTCCATCCATACTCTTTTAGTTGGTGGTGGTACTGCGAAAAGTTGCCTTGACTTAACGGATGACAGTCAGTTTCTTGAATGGTTGAAAATTAAGGCAAAGGAAGTTGAGAGGATAGGGGTTAGCGGAAGTGGTACATTGGTACTTGCCAAGGCTGGAGTTTTATCAGGGCATCGGGCTACAACCCATGAAAAATACATCGGTGATCTAAAAAAATATAAAGATATTGAAGTAGATGACAAAGCGATTTTTGTGAGAGATAAGAAAATCTACAGTTCTGTAGGGCGAAGTGCAGGGATAGACTTGGCCTTAGCTATGGTTGAGGAGGACTTCGGTCGAAAACTGGCCCTTTTAGTTGCTCGGGAAATGATTTTGTACCTGAAGCGTGATGGTGATCAGAGTCAGTACAGTAGTTATTTACAGGCACAATTAAAAAATAATAGATTCTCCCCGTTGTTGGAATGGATAAACCTAAACTTAGAGCAGTCTCTCAGTGTTGATTTTTTGGCCAAAAAACAAGCAATGAGCCCCCGAAATTTTTCTCGCTGCTTCACAAGCGAGATAGGTGTAACTCCGGCTCGGTATTTGGAGCAGGTTAGAGTTGAGAAGGCCTGTCAGTTAATCTTGGAGGCAGGGATTAGTCAGGATGTAGTGGCAACCCAGTGTGGCTTTTCGTCGCAGGAACAAATGAGAAGGGCGTTTCTCCGGCAGAAAGGTATTCTTCCCAGTAAATACCGCAAACAGTTCGCTTGAAAATGCTGGATTTCGTTGATTTTCGGCTTATCTTCGATATGGGAGGCGGCTTTTCAGTGTTTAAGCATGAATGCTCATGTATGCCTGAACCTCTGAGTTGATCAACATCTTCACTTTTAGTTAATATTTATATTTTGCAAGAATATAAATATGAAATACTTACTTTTGGCCAGTTTGTTATTTGCAGCTTCTGCAAGTGCTGAGATAGACCTTGATTACCTCAAGGTACCCGAGGGCTTTAAGCTCAGCTACTTTGCAGAAGATGTTGAGACGGCTCGTCAATTGGCACGTTCTGAGTCGGGTACAGTATTTTCTGGTTCTTTCAGCGCGAAAAAAGTTTATGCTTTCAAGGACACAGATAATGATGGTGTAGCTGATCGGCGTTGGCTATTGATGGATGATTTAAAAGCGCCGACAGGTATTGCCTATAAAAATGGCGATTTATATGTGGCTGATGTCAATAAGATTATTCGCTTCCCCCAGATTGATAAAAATCTTGACAAACCGAAGTCTGAGGTTATTTACGATCAGTTTCCAGCGGACAGGCATCATGGTTGGAAATTTTTGCGTTTTGATAGTGAAGGGCAGCTAATAGTGCCTGTCGGCGCACCTTGTAATATCTGTGATGCCAACGAAAATTACTCAAAAATATTTTCGCTGGACTTGCAATCTAAGAAAACAAAAGTGATTGCAAATGGGGTGAGAAACTCCGTTGGCTTTGATTTTCATCCGCAAACCAATGAATTGTGGTTTTCAGACAATGGTCGGGACATGATGGGTGATGATATCCCACCCTGTGAAATTAATAAGGTAAGCTTTGCAGGAGAGCATTTTGGCTATCCTTATTTCCATGGTGACGATATTGCTGATCCGGAATTTGGTCAGGGTAAGAAGGCCGCTGATTATTCCAAGCCGGTATTAAATTTAGATGCCCATGTGGCGCCTCTCGGAATTCACTTTTATCGAGGTGGGCAGTTTCCCAAGGAATACCAACAGAACTTGTTGGTTGCTGAGCACGGGTCCTGGAATCGAAGCAAAAAATCAGGTTACCGAGTAATGATGGCGACAGTTAAAGATGGTGAGGTCACGGATTACAAGCCGCTGGTCACTGGTTTTATGCGGGATGAAACCACCTATGGGCGCCCTGTTGCATTTTTAGAAATGCCTGATGGTAGCGTGCTAATTTCTGACGATTTTGCCCATAAAATCTATCGCTTAACCTATACCGGTATTTAAATGGCAGATTTTATAGCTATCAGGGCTGCTCACTGAGCAGCCCGCTTGGTTATCCACTGTATTGATTTTCACGCTAGAGGAATTTCTGCCAAATTACCTCACCTCTTGGCTATCCTTCAGACTCTGTAAAAAAGAGTAAGCCGATCCTAATTACTTGTGCTATGTCTACTGCGATAAGAGCATAAGTAAGGAGAGGGTTGTGACGCAAAAAATATCTTGTGAGACATTTTCCAAAATCGTGAGTGTTATTTTATATCTCCTAGTGAGTAGCACAACGCATGCGGCAGAGGACATAGCTTCGGCATCTACTGCTCATTTGGAATTACGTTTTGCCCAAGCTGAGGTTGTGGCGCAAGTAGAAATTATTGATGTTCACAGGGATGTGGATAGCGCACTGTCTGAGGAGGGAATTACAGCCATATCAGGCTATATCTACTCTGCCGTTCCCAGCCAGGTTTGGAAAGGGCCAATGGGTGGAGAGATCACCTTCCGCCTGGGATTTGAATCCTGCGATTTAAAGCTGGAGCAAGGTGAAAACTATCTGATTTTTGCGAATTTGGATAGCTACGGAAGGTTACACCTGAGGAGTTGTGAGGCGGTTATTGCTGAGTCAGACGCCACCGCGATACTTGCCCAACTTAATAAGTTTATTAAACAGGGCTAATAAGTTGCTTTCTTGCAGACCTGTTAGAACTATCAGTTGTAACTGGTTCTTTCTTTACAGCAATCCAACCTGCTACGAAGTGGCTCTCCCCCTTGAAGAACCCCAAAGGAGGGTTATTCTTATCAGTATTGGCGCGACCTTCTTTTACAGGCGCTGCATCTCATTAAGTTGCGCACCGTTGTAAACAGGCTGGAGTGTCAGGGTTTGGGATTGTTATCGAGAAAGTACACCGACCAGCACTGTGTAACCGGCTCGATTTTAATGATTAATGTCTTCTTTTGAGTTTGCCTGGGGTCGAGAGGTCCAGATATGAAGAAGTTACTGATTCCCCTGATCATTTTATTACTGATCATCGGTTATTTTATGTCGCGCAGCGGCGAGCATAAGGCTAAAGAAGCCTATAACTCGATGGAGCAGGAGCAGAAGAGTGAACAGATGAGGGGATCCTCTACCCCCTCTAGTGGAGGAAGTAGCGGTGGCTCAATGGCCCCAGCAGATACCTCGGATTCCCCTGATGGTATGGGCAATCCCGATTCCCAAATGCCCCAGGACTCTGACTCAACCGATCCCGCTCCTCCGGGGTCTTCAGATAACGGGAGCTCACCTGACGCTACTATGTCTGGGTCAGACAATATGGGTGCAGATGGCAACATGAGCCCGGATGCTAATGATTCTAGCGCCATGCCAGACGCGAGCAATAACTCGGGTGGCGACCTAAATCAGCAAGCGGATAAGGTCGTAGATGATGCTACGAAGGAAGCCAATGATGCTGTAGAGGGCGCGACTAACGATATGGATGCCTCTGCCGATGGCACTGAAACAGATACAGAGGCAGATACCGGTCAGGATGAGGGAATGGAAAGTAATGATAACTGACCAATAGTAATGACTCAGCTACATCGAGCTAAGCGAAAAGCAGGGCTGCACAGAAGTGTGGCCCTGCCGCATTCTCAAAATATGATTGAGCATATCTGGCATCAGGGTGATCGAATACTCGAAGTTAGACCAGTTGGGAAGTTAACCGTTGAGGACTTCCAGTTGCTAGCCGCGCAAGTTGATCCGATCATCAGCAAGCGGGGACGTATAGAAGGGTTGCTAGTCAATGCGGGGGATTTCGCTGGCTGGGAGAGCTTCGTCGCAATGATCTCTCATTTCCGCTTTATTCGAGAGCATCAACGGCATATCCGCCGGATAGCCGTGGTTACCGATAATCCTATCCTCCGCTTTATGCCCAACCTTGCCTGTCACTTCATCAGTGCTGAGGTGCGTCCCTTTCCCGAAGAGGAGTCCGCTCAAGCTCTGGAATGGTTACAAAAACCGGGTTAGCATCGCCTCCCTTTTTCAATGTTACCTGGAGGGCAGGTGAGTCCATCGTTGGCTATTGTCGCTGCGGCGCCAGAATATGTTTCCGCAGCGGAAGAACTATCCGCTCAGTTAGATTACCCCCTCCTTGGAGCTATTTCTCCTGCTGATGTGGTCGACTTTCCCCAAGTGTTGTGTCTCGGAGAGCAACTGCAGTTATGTGCGACAGGGCGTAAAGCAGCCGGGCCAGTATGGGTGGATTTTGTTGCTGGAACACTTGCTCATCGCCGCAAGTATGGCGGCGGTAAAGCCCAACCAGTAGCAAAAGCTATTGGTCTGCGTTCTGGCTTCCATCCCAAAGTCCTCGATGCCACCGCTGGTTTGGGTAGAGATGCCTTTGTTCTGGCGGCGTTGGGATGTGAGGTGCAGATGCTGGAGCGCAACCCGGTTGTTTTCCAATTACTGAAAGATGGAATACGCCGGCTGCGACAGGCGTCTATCGGGGATGCTGAGTTGGCTGCAATTTCTGAGCGAATGAGTTTGGTGGATTGCTGTACGGCGGCGTCAGAGTGGCTCGCGCTGCAATCAGAGGAATCCATCCCTGTTATTTATCTGGACCCGATGTTCCCTGCGCGGGGGAAAGCTGCCAAGGTCAAAAAGGAAATGGCTGCCTTCCATCATTTGGTTGGGACTGATGAGGATGCGGATAGCTTATTGAGCCCTGCCTTGGCGGCCTGCTACTACCGCACAGTAGTTAAGCGCCCTAAGCTTGCCCCCTATTTGGCTGATATGAAGCCCAACCTTTCCTTGGAGGGGAAATCCGGCCGCTTCGATATCTACACCAAACATGGGGTTCCAGGCTAACTGCCACATACCGCTGCCCTAGCCGATTTCTCCTTGGGTGAAAGATGGTGTGGGCACCGACTTGCTATGAATTCTATGTTTCCATAAGTCCGTTGCTAAAAGGGCGGCTTATGCCTTGGTAGCGGCACCTCTGTTATCCCATCTATCCCGCAGTCCCCCACGATAGGCTTTGCTTCTTTGTACTGCCGCAAAAATATTGCACTCCAGGGAGGTCCCATCAGTGCGACCAAAAGGGAGCAGTGCATCGAGCACCCCGGATATTGCCAACAGAAAGATGTTTTCTGTGGCTGCTCTCGGGCTCCTAACTGCCGCAACGGTCGTTACCAGCTTGCGTACCCTGCCGATGATGGCGCAAGAAGAACTGACGATGTTTTTCTATATCGGCTTTGCGGCATTGCTGTTCTTGATTCCTGCAGGGCTCGTGTCGGCAGAACTTGGCAGTGCCTTTTCAGAGCGCACTGGGGGTGTCTATACCTGGGTTGGTGAAGCTTTTACCCCGAAGGTGGGTTTTGTCGCTATATGGTTGCAATGGATCGAGTGCATTGTTTGGTATCCCACGGAGTTGGGTTTTGCCGCTGCGGCGGTGGCTTATGCGGTGGGCGATAATACCATCGCCCAGAATACCTACTATATCGGTGGGTTTTGTATTCTTGCCTATTTGCTAGCGACATTGATTGCCCTTACCGGAACCCGCTTTCTGGTAAAAGTGGCACAGTTTGGATTTCTGGTGGGTATCGTATTTCCCTGTTTGATTTTGATTGTCCTGGCTGTTTGGTGGGTGGTGAGTGGTAATCCTATTGGCTGGGAGACCTTGACCGACCCGGAAGTAGCAGTGCGTCGGGATGGTTATGATCACCCGCGCTGGTTTCCCCATATTAACGGTTTGGGGGCTATTGCTTTTCTCGGGGGTATATTACTTGCCTTTGCTGGTGTGGAAGCACAGGCCACGCATGTGTCGGAACTACGTGATACCCGTCGAGGATATCCAGCTGTAATTGCCATCGCCGCCGTTATTTCCATCCTGGTGTTCACCCTCGGCGCTCTCTCTATTGCTGCAATTTTGCCCTATAAAGAGATATCTGTAGAAACTGGCTTATTTACAGCTTACGAAAGAGCTTTTGGGCAGCTACTTGGGATTCAATGGCCCGTGCAAGCACTTTCCTGGCTAATTGGCTATGGTGCACTAAGTGGTGCCTTGGCATGGTTGGCTGGCCCCAGTCGAGGGCTACTGGCTACGGCCCAGGATGGGATGTTGCCGCCCTGGTTTCAGCGAGAAAACCGGGTGGGTGTACAAAAAAATATTCTCCTTGCACAGTTTGTAGTGGTAGCGGCAATCTCGTCCATTTATATCTTAATGGATAATGTATCTACAGCTTTTGTTTTGATTTCAGTGATGGCTATTAGCTTATATATCATTATGTACATAATGATGTTTGCTGCGGTTATTCGGTTACGGATCACGCAACCAGACTTACCCAGAAGTTTTCGTATCCCGGGAGGGCTGCCAGGGGTTTGTATTGTTGCCGGAATAGGCTTAATTTCCGTTGTTTTTGCCTTGGTAGTTTCATTTTTCCCGCCAGAACAGCTCACGATAAAAAATCCTGTAACTTATGTTGCTCTCAATCTGGGTGGAATTGCTATAGCGATCACCGTTCCCTTGTTAATTTTCTATTTTCACAATCCCTCCTGGCGGGGGGAGGGTGGCCATCAACAGCAGTCATTTTCTGATATTGATGAGTGAGCCGGAGGTAGGTAGTGAAAGAGCAATCTCCATTTGATAGGTTCTTTGACGAATACAATGAAGATATCCCAGAAAAGCACTTTCCCCGGTGTAGTATTTCAGCAGAGGCTGCCGAGGCTATCGTAACCAGTGAAACCTGGGCTGACGCAAAGCCTGCGATGAACTTATCTTCGTTTGTCACAACTTTTACTGAGTCAGAAGCATTTGAGGTCGCTAAGAAACATTATCTGAAGAACTATATTGATCACGACATGTATCCACAGCTGTTTGCGATGGAAGCGCGAATGGTTCGCTGGTTACACAACCTCTGGAATGGACCTAAGGGAGTAGAGCCATACGGCGCAGCGACCATAGGCTCGTCAGAGGCCTGCATGTTGGCTGGTTTGGCGCATAAGTGGAATTGGCGTAAGAAGAGGCAGCAAGCCGGCAAAGACGGCTCAAAACCTAACCTGGTTACCGGAGCCAATGTGCAGATCGTTTGGGACAAATTTATGCGCTACTTTGATGTGGAGCCGCGCATAGCACCGTTAAAGCCTGGTCATTACCGCTTTACCAGTGAACATCTGGATGAATTGGTCGATGAGAATACCATCGCTGTTGTCGCTATCGCCGGGCAAACCTTTACCGGTGAGGATGATGCATTTAGGGCGATTCAAAACTGGTTGGATAAGTATGAAGAGAGAACAGGAAACGATATCCCTATGCATATTGATGGGGCGTCGGGAGGATTTGTTAATCCATTTCTCTACCCGAATTATAAATGGGATTTTCGTTTGCCAAGAGTGAAATCTATCAATGCCTCCGGGCACAAGTTTGGCTTGGTGCCGCCGGGATTGGGGTGGATAATTTTTCGTGAAAAAGCAGTTTTTGATGAAGACTTGATGTTCTATGTGAATTACCTGGGTGGGGAGATGCCTACAGCCACATTGAACTTCAGCCGAAATGCATCGCCGGTTGCCTACCAGTATTACAACTTTATACGTCTAGGCTATGAGGGGTACAGGCAGATTATGCAGCACACCTTGGAAAATGCGCAGACTCTTCGTCAACTTCTGGTGGCCAGTGGGTACTTTGAAATAATGAATAAAACCCAGAGAATCCCAGTTGTTGCCATGACCCTGAATAAAAAATATAAGAATTTTAATGAATATGATATATCCAATAAAGTACGTGAGCGGGGATGGGTTCTTTCTGCCTATTCGATGCCGCCAAACGCTCAGTCTGTAAACTCTCTGAGAATTGTTGTTCGCCCTCATCTCAATCAGAATGCCATCAGTGGCCTTGCAAAGGATATTATCCATGCTTGCGATTGGTTGAGTAAGCATTGCGGTAATGCAACTCCGCCCAAGTTACATGACCCGCAAAAAGTGGCCCCCAGTAAGTGTTAATTCTTAAGGGACTTTAACGATCCTTGCATTCAATGACTGGATAGATAAGTGGGCTATTTTGGAATCTCAGAGGCATCTTTGACAACTCTAACATGCTGCATCATGCCCCCATCCTCATGATAAAGTAAGTGGCAATGCAGAGGATACTTTCCGGTAAAATCCTTGAAACGAGTACGGAATTTGACATGTCCATGGGGCGGTACTTGAAAGGTGTCGCACCAAAACGGTAGTTTGAGTGTGTGGTGCATGGGGTCTTCCCCAACCACCTCGATAACATAATACGGATTAACATGAATATGGATTGGGTGGGGGAATTCACTCTCATTAACCAAGGTCCACTCCTCTACTGCATCAAGCTCTACGTAATGATTAACCACTTCACATCCTTCGAATGGTGAATGATCAATACTGACATTCAGCCCGCGATAATATTTTTTAGGGTCATCAAGCGTGTTGGCCTGGAAAGTGAGTCGACGTGTATTGGTGATCTCATCATCTGTAATAGGTTTCAGTAAGTCCACTTTAAAACTGCTGGGGAAGGGTGGGGGTGCACATCGGGCGGGTGGTTTGCTGGGAGCATAGATTGCCGTTCCGATTTCCTCTCCCTGGGCAATAGCGATAACAAAAAGAGGACTGTTGTTATGGTACTTATAATGCGGCATTTGTTGGAACTCAATCGCATTATTGTAAATGTAAAAATGAGCTCCCGGAGTGGCGGCTTCACTGATTTTTAAGAAAAGGGAAGCTCGATTAGCGGGGCCCAGGCTTACTCCGTCTTGTAGGCGGTAGTCATCAGTAGGGTTTCCATCAAACCCGTAGATGTACATTTGCGCGAACCAAGGGCAATCGATATCTATCGATGTCCTGGTGGTAGCATTGAGAAGTCTCAGATTGAGAAGCTCACCCACCGTTGCATGAATGATAGGGCAGTATTGTCCGTTAACGGTAATACAGTATTCACTATCTGGGAACTTAGCGACCTGGTGTTGATCCTCTACTTTTCCGTGCTCATCTACGGCAATATTCTGGAAGACAAGAATATGTTCCTTAACTCCCATTGCCTCAAGTTCATCGTCAAATTCATCCCTTACGATTAGGGCACCTGCCATCCCGCTGCCGACTTGTATAGCGACAGAGCCGTGCTTATGGGGGTGGTACCAGTAGAGCCCTGGGGGTTGGTCCTTTGGGATGTCGTATTCGTAGGTATAACTTTCCCCTGGTTTGATCTTCATGCAGACATTGTCGGCCGGAGATTCCGGGGAGACGTGGAGCCCGTGAGTATGTAAGTTGTAGGTATTGAACTCATGGGGGAAGTTTATTGTAGCGGGTGTATTGAGGGGGTCTTCCTCTGGCAGCAGGTTGTTTGTCTGGATAGTAAGGTGGCTATCAGCGCGAATTTCAATGGTAGGGCCTGTCAGTGTGAAACCTGCTTCTTGAGTGATTGATGATGAAAATACACGGGTCCAGGTTGGTGTGTCATGGGTTTTGTAAAAACTGAAAATGTTATTCTTTTCGTACTGTACATCAAGTTTAAGTTCTAATTTTCTATTTTCTTTATCCATTGAGTAAGCGGGCGGATTTTTTATGGGTTCTAGAAAGGAAATATGCTCTCTATTGCTCACTGTTAACTCCGAGAATTTTGTGGGAAGCAAGATTGGTAAGGGGTATTTTATGAACGAATATCAGTTTAGATTCTAAGGCTGGATTATTTGTGGAGTTGCTCGCCATATGACCTTTCATTGAGAGACAAGTTAGGGTAGTAGCAATCCTTCTGAAAAATTCATAATAATTCTCGCGACTTTGTTGGGGTATGTCTGAGCAATAAAGTGCCCACCAGGAATATCAATGACATTGAGGTTGATGTATATCGCAGATATATCGGTGACAGCTTTTTTACTTACAAGTCGATCTCTATCCGGGCGGATATAGACGGCAGGGATTTCCAATTTTTGGGATGGTTTGGAGATAGAGGCGATATTACGAAGCCTTTGCTTTAGTTTGCCTCTGTTGGTATTTAGTAGGGCGTTGTAGGTGCTGTCAATGAGTATGTCACTGCCTTTGCCATTGAAACCAAAGAAATTTAGTGTGATTTTGGTTAAAGATGGGCAGTCTATAAGCGAGATTGGAGCTAGTTGTGCCGCCTTGGATAGCAGCGAAGGAGAGGTTATAAAGCTAGCTATAAAGGTAATGCCTAAAATTTTTTCGGGAGCTAAAAGGGATAGCTCATATGCAACTCTTCCTGAATAGGATTCAGCAATAATGTAAGTCTTCTCATTGAGATAGCTCTTGGCGATTGATTGAGCTTGAGCCGGGTAAGTATCTCCTGGAAGTTCAGAAAGGCAGATGGTTTCACTTGTCCACTGTTTTGGTAGTGCCTTAATTAAATCTGAAAATAGTGCTCCTGTTCCATCGAGTCCTGGTAGTAGTAAAACCCTCAAATCTAAAATTCCTATTTTAGTAGTCTTGCACATTACATATTAACATGAGCTTCTAAAAATTCCTTTTTGTTCAGGCTTCTATAAGCGAACATCTTATGAAGTGTTCATGCCGGCTACGTATAGTATGGCAATACTTAAAAGTTTGTTTTGCGATGCTCTGGTAAGAAGCAAGTCTCAAGGCTCCACAGGCGAACCGGGAATGAAAGGGGCCCCTTGGGCTACAAACTGGTGTGTTCCATTAAAATTTTAGTACCTATGGCTAAAGTTAAGGTCGTTTATGCCTACAAAGACCGTGAAGTAGGTCGGAGTTTATGATATGAAGGTTAGCGATAACGAGTGAATCAGGTTTTCGACTATGTCTGTGTTTCAAAAATTGAAAGTATCAATAGGTATCGGCGCTGCAAAAGTAGATACTATTTTACAGAACCCTGAGCAAGTTCAGGGTGGGGTAATTGAAGGGGCTATCCATATCATTGGGGGGGATGTCGACCAGCAGGTGGATGCTATAAGTTTGAAACTCTGCACTGAGATCAAGGTGGAGACCGATGAAGGGGTAAGTTATGAGCGTTTTGTATTGAGCGAGATGCACGTACAAGACCCATTTGTTATCGGCGCTGGCGACAGCCAGGAAGTTCCATTCGAGATGGAACTGCATGAAGAGACGCCAGTTACTGTTTTAAACACCCATAGAAATAAAAGCTATGTGTGGCTGGAAACTTCCCTGGATATTGATTTTGCGCTGGATCCGAAAGACAGGGATCCCTTGCGGATAAGACCTTTACCCGTTGTAGAGAAGGTACTTTCCATGATCGAGGAAAGTGGCTTTAAAATGGTAAAAGCGGATGTTGAAAAGGGGCATTTGCGTGGAAGCAATTTTGTTTCCCGGTCTGGTTGCTACCAGGAGATAGAGTTTAAGAGTGGTGGCTTATTGACTTCAAAAGAGATTGAACTCTCCTTTATCGTTGATGGTGAACAGGTGCACTGTTTGGCTGAAATTGATCGCAGATTTGGTCTGCGGGGCGATGAATATCATTCGTTTTCATTAGCGCATGATGCGAGTGATAATGAGATTGTCGCAGCGGTTCAATCTATTTTGTCTCTATAGTTGAGCTGATCCATAGAGTCTGGCGGCATTGAGCTGCCGGGCCCTTAGGGGCAAAAGTGTTCCAGTAAAACAGTATACTCTTAGTATCAACTGCCGCCAGGTTCGTTAGTGATTCAGGAGGGTTTCTTAATGAGATTGGGGGGGAGCATAACAGGCAGAGTCAATATCATAAGCTTCTGGCCATTTATGGAGAGCAATTTCGGAGTAAAAATGCATAAAAGTTGCTGTTATTGCTAAGTTTTCAGCTTAGCTTGGTCCTGCGGAATTGTTGCGCTTCTGGCTCCGAATCAAAGGGTTAGGTTTCCATAAACCACTTCGGGGGAATCCATGAGCCTTCAAAATATGTATTTCCCCATTTGGCGATTGCCTGAAGAATCGGTAAGACATCCTTGCCTTTCTGTGTTAGCAGGTACTTATATCGCTTAGGCTTTGATTGATATTGTTCCCTCACCAACATTCCCTCTGCTTCTAGCATTTTTAATCTTTCTGCGAGTCTGTTGGTTGGTATTTTCTCTGGTGAGTCAGCTAGCTCGCTATAGGTCTCCTTACCACACAGTAAGTCTCTTAGAATAACTAATGTCCATTTATCGCCGAATACGTCCAGTCCGTTCACGATAGGGCATCCCGAACGCATAAATTGATTATCAGGACTCATGCTCACACTCTTACTGCCAGAAAATGAAATACTAGCCTAGTTACTTGCGAAGTTGAAGTTATTGATTTAGGCTAAGGTTACTTCAATTTCGTAAGTAATAGGAGAAATTTATGTCCAAAATATCTGGAGAATACCTGTGCGGTTATATTAGTTATTCTTGCTCTGAAGAGCCGGTAATGGCGGGTCATTGCCAATGTACAGATTGTCAGAAAATTAGTGGGGCTGGACACATCGCTAACATTGCTATTCCTCGCGGAAGCTTAACTATTAATGGCGATCTTGCATTTCATGAGAAGCAGACAGATAGCGGCAATACAGTAAGGAGAGGTTTTTGCCCTCGCTGCGGTTCGCATATTTATGCGGAAAATAGCGGTATGCCGCAGTTTGAATTTATCCGCGCTGGAAGTCTTCATGACCTGGAGCAATTCAACCCGACAATGGTGGTATATGCTGGTAGTGGTGCATCTTGGGACTATATGGACCCGGAATTACAAAAATTTGAAAAAATGCCAGAAATGTGACCTTAACAATCAAAAGTAGGGGATGCAGCGCATAGCTGTTTTTGGGTTAAGGAAACTTCTGAAAATCACATTTCTCTCAATTTATCTCCCTGCAATCCCCATGACTCGCTACTTACGGGCACAAAAAGGTAACTCATAAGGGTGCCCTTAAGAGCAGTGGTTTGGTGACTTCTAAAGAGATTGCCCCCTCCTTTACCCTTGATGGTTAGCAGGTGCATTGTTTGGCAGAATTATTCGTAGATTTGATTTGCGCGGCGATTAATATTATTCGTTTTCGCTAGCGCATGATGCGAGTGATAATGAGACTGCCCCATCGGTTCAGTCCATTTTGTCGCGATAGTTGGCCTGCCTCTAAGAACCCAGCGGCATCTAGGCTGCAAAGCTCTTGGGTTTTGGCTTTTACAGAGTGTCTATTAGGCCTTGAGGGATTCCTCCCAGTTATTAGCCCATTCCCTCAGCGGATCAAGGGTTTCCATTAACGAAACTCCCAGATCTGTCAGTTGATATCCATTCGTACACTTATTAATCAATTTAGCTTCGCTCAACTGTTTGATTCTTGTATTTAGTACCGAAGGGGACATGGCATCACACTGGGCTTGGAGCTCCCTGAAGCTCCGGGGTGTGTTCCTCAGTTCCCACAGTATTCTCATATTCCATTTTCGCCCGAGCAGATCGAATACAGCCATAATGGCTATGCCGCTAGTCGAGCCTCTGACAGTTTTTTTCGGTAGAGGAGTTGTCATGGTTCTTGCGCTTCTAAATTAGTAGCGTTACAGTTGCTACGAAATCAGTAGCAATCTTATAGTGTTTTTAGAGAAGAGGGAATGGGTATGTTTTTAGTGGATATGCATTTTAAGGATATGAAAAAGCTAACCCCAGAGCTGACTGCGAAGCATAGGCTTTATCTGGAAGGGGAGTACAAGTCTGGAAGTTTACTCTTTGGAGGAAGGAAAAATCCCAGGACTGGAGGGGTTATTGTTTCTCGCCACAACAGTGAAGAAGCATTGCGGAGAGTGCTTGATGAGGACCCTTTTATAAAAAGTGGAGTGGCAGTTTATTCGCTAACTGAATTTGAGCCTGTTATGGCCTCTGAACAGTTTTTACACCTTCTAAAAATGAGTTCGCATTAACAGTCTTAAGAGTGAGCTCAAAGAGGGAGTGCCATCGCATTAATCCCCAAATGTTTTGAGGGGAGTTTGGTATGTGGCTTTGAGGGGGACACCATAGCCTGGAAGGCAGATGAAGCTCTTCAGGCCACATGTAACTTGATTAATCTGAAGTATCGTCTAATTAGGGAGCCTCTGAATAACTCCGTGATACCTCTGGCATGCAGAGCGGTTCACAATCAAGGCGCGGCTTCGCAGGAATGTCTAGACCTTTCAAGAAGTCGCAACGCGGAGTGTGAATCGCTCTGCAAGCCCCGAAGGGCGGGCCTTGAAGGCCACAGCTGCTGCGTTGCAGCTCTTGCAAAGGACTGAGCCATTCGCGGCGAGCTGCGCCTAACATCTGCAGCCTTCAAGGCCCGCAGAGGTATTACGGAGTTATTCAGAGGCTCCTTAGCACTATTGCCTAAAGAAAGGTACTTGATGGCACCATTAAATTAAATGATGCCCGATCATCAATCTCCGATGGTTTCCATTTAAACTACTGCTTGGGGATTATCCTCTATCGCCAAGGTGGAAAGATTTGCTATCTATTAGATTGGTGGAGGCTATTTCTGCAAGCTTAAAGTGGTTTAAAGAGTTGATATATAGCCCCTAAGGAGGGGGGAGACGTTATGTTCTTAGTGAACTTGAATTTCCCGGATATTAAAAAACTAACCCCAGAGTTAATGGCGGAGCATGTGAGCTACCTGGAGGGACACTATAAATCGGGAGACCTGCTTTTTGGCGGGGCGAAAGAGCCTAGAACTGGCGCGATAATTATTTCACGTCATCCCTCTGAGGAAGTGCTGCGAAAGGTTCTGGAAGAAGACCCTTTCACAAAACATGGGGCGTCGACTTTTACGATCACTGAGTTTGTACCCGTTATGGCTTCAGAGGAATTTTCCAGCCTCTTGAAAGAACCCTAGATCGGGTTCCTTCGAGGCTTGTGTTACTTCTTACTCAGACAATCTTCGGCCGTGTTATTCGCTAAGGTCTGCGGTGATCACCGAATCAGAGAAGCTCTGATAAGCGGCTTCAAAAGTCTGCGACATGGCATCCGGGAAGAGGTGAAAATCCCCATGTTTTAGCGCGCCAACAATTTCCTCAGCCACTGCACTGGGGGATTCTCCGTCCTCCAGCCCAGCCTGTTTGGCCATATCTGTTTTGATGGGGCCGGGGTGAACACTCAATACTTGTACGCCTCGCTCCTGAAGCGTTTCTCGAAGTGCCTGGGTAATTGCGTAGCTGGCGGCTTTGGATGCGGAATAGGTGCTAACGTGTGGGAAGGTACGCAAGGATACTACCGAATTCATTTGTACCAGAGCGCCTTTGCTCTTTTCCAAATGGGGGGTGAATGCCTTGGCTACACGGACAAGCCCAAAGGTATTCACTTCCAGTTCCTGCTTAAGTGAGTCTTCCGCATGGTCGCTAAGCGGGTCTGCGGGCGCAAGTACCCCGGCATTGTTCACCAGAATATCCAATTCCTGAATCGCCTTTGCCGCCGCCCCTACACTTTGGGCTTTTGCCACATCGAGTTCCAATGTGATTACTTTGTCGCCATATTTTTCTGTCAGCTCTGTCGTTGTCTCTGGGTTGCGCACGGCCAGATAGACTTTTTTTGCGCCACTGTCGAGAAAGCGCTCGACAATTGCCTTGCCAATTCCGCGGTTTGCTCCAGTGACAAGGGCAGTTTTTCCTTCGATTGAAATGCTCAATTCTGTTCTCCTGTGAAGGGTTGACCAATATTGTACCGATCGGTAAGGTTTGAGCTAAGTCTTACCGATCGGTACAATTTTGTCAAAACAATTTTTGGGAGATTGCCAATGGCGGGACGCAAGCCGGAGTTTGATAAGGCGCATGCGTTGGAATCAGCAACGAAAGTCTTTTGGAAAAAGGGCTATGTGGGTGCCTCAATGGCCGACCTGACCAAGGCTATGGGGATTAACAAGTCAAGTCTGTATTCTTCCTTTGGCAATAAAGAGAAACTGTTTGTTCTTTCATTGGGGCAATACCTAGATAGATATGCCAAAGATCGTATGCAGTTCCTGATGGAAGAGGGAGTGCCGTTACGGCAGCGATTGCATAGTTATTTGCTGGCTACCGTTAAAGGGCAGGCCGGGGAGGGAACCCCGAGGGGTTGTTATCTGGCGTTTGGATTATCGGAAACTGCCGGTGATGCTTTGCCCTCTGATGCCATTGGCGCTTTAAAAGCTGCTGACGCAGAAGCGGTAAAGCAACTGGTTGACTTGTTTCGCTTTGATAAAGAGTCCCAGGCTATAGGGCTGGATCGGCGTGCCGAGGAGTGCGCTATGTACCTGATTACCCTGTTGCATGGCACAGCATCGGTATTGCGATCCGGGCGAGAACTCAAGGAGGTGGAACCCTTTTTGGAGTTTGCGCTCAATGGATTGGGGTTGGAGGTGTGATGGAAGTGGAAATTTAGACCTCTGAGTATTCAGAGGTCTAAATTGAGCTTTAGAAGCGGCGACGGAACATGGGCAGCGGTTGGTCTACCCCTGTTTGGTAGCTATCGCCAAAATCGCTCATCGAGTCTTTAAGGCTAGCCAGAGGCTGCTCGCCTTCAAATGCGTAGGCATTGAAGCCGCAGCGTTGTAAATAGGTCAGCTGGTCTCGCATAAACCCGCCTACTGCGCGTAACTCTCCGGTAAAGCTGTAGCGCTCGCGCAGCATACGGCCTGCGGTAAAGCCCCGACCATCGGCAAATGCCGGGAAATGCACGGCAATTACCGGCAATTTGGGAGCTTCTTCCGCAATTTGCTCGGCACCTTCTTCACTGTCCAGCCAAACACCGACTTCGTCACTGCGGGATGACAGCGCATCGCGATGCGCCAGCCACTGTCGCAGTGGCAGGATAATTTTGCCGGAGGGCAGGGTGCTTGGGTCCAACTCCTCTCCCGCTTCCAGTTGGGGTACCAGCTGCCATTCGTTGGTCTTTACTTCACCATCGATGATCAGTTCTGCGGGGTTGCCCGGCTGTGGGCCCAGTTTAGCTGGCTTTGGCATAAACTCTCTCCTTGAAGGGCTGAAGGCCGATGCGGTTGTAGGTGTCGATAAAGGGCTCTTCCGTTTGGCGCTGCTCGACATAGAGGTCGAGGATTTTGCTGATCACGTCTGGCACTTCAGCGCGGGAGAAACTGGGGCCCAATACTTTGGCCAGGCTGGCCTCGTTGGATGCACTGCCGCCCAGCTGAATCTGGTAGAACTCTTCGCCTTTTTTGTCGACGCCGAGGATGCCGATATGTCCCACGTGGTGGTGGCCACAGGCATTCATACAGCCAGAGATATTGAGGTTGAGGTCACCCAGGTCGTACAGGTAGTCCATGTCGTCAAAGCGACGCTGGATGGCTTCGGCTACTGGGATGGACTTGGCGTTAGCAAGTGAGCAGTAGTCACCGCCGGGGCAGCAAATCATATCGGTCAGGGTGCCGATATTCGGTGTGGCGAAACCGTGCTTGCGGGCCTGTTGCCAGAGTTCAAACAGTTTGTCCTGTTCGACGTCTGCGAGTACCACATTCTGGTCGTGAGTTACCCGAGCTTCACCAAAGCTAAAAGTATCGGCTAGATCGGCAATAGCCTCCAGTTGGGCATCGGTTACATCACCCGGGGGTACACCAGTGGGTTTGGTGGACAACTTAATCGCGCGATAACCGGGTACCCGGTGAGGGTAGGTGTTGCGTTCAAGCCAGCGGGCAAAGGCTTTGTCGCTGTCAGCTTGTTGTTGCAGTGCAGCTTCAGCAACTGATCCGTCAAACTCGCGATATTCCGGGGCTGTGAAGAAGGATTTAGCCCAATCCAATGCTTCCTGGGTTAACTTTTCAGCGCCGTCTTTAATGTGTTGCCACTCTTCTTCCACGCGGCGGCCGAACTCTTCCGGGCCGAGGGCCTTGACCAGAATTTTAATGCGCGCTTTGTACTTGTTGTCGCGACGACCCAGCTGGTTGTAAACGCGGACAATCGCTTCAAGGTAAGAGAGCAGGTCTTCCTCCGGCAGGAAGTCGCGGATGGTCTCGGCAATAACCGGTGTGCGGCCCTGACCGCCACCTACCAAAACCTGGAAGCCAATTTCTTCATCGCGCTTGACGATCTGTACACCGATATCGTGTACACGGATGGCCGCGCGGTCCTGTTCTGAACCACTGACGGCGATCTTGAACTTGCGCGGCAAGAAAGCGAATTCCGGGTGGAATGTAGACCATTGGCGAATCAGCTCGCAGTAGGGGCGCGGGTCCGCAATCTCGTCGAGCGCAATGCCGGCGTAGGGGTCCGAGGTGGTATTTCGGATACAGTTGCCGCTGGTTTGTACCGCGTGCATTTCCACTTCCGCCAGCTCATCGAGAATAGCGGGTACATCTTCCAGCTGCGGCCAGTTGTACTGGAGGTTCTGGCGCGTAGTGAAGTGGGCGTAGCCTTTATCGTAGTCGCGGCTTACGCGGGCGAGACGGCGTAACTGGGCACTGTTGAGCAGGCCGTAGGGAACGGCAATACGCAACATGGGGGCCAGTCGCTGAATATAGAGGCCATTTTGCAGGCGCAGCGGCAGGAATTGCTCCTCGCTCAACTCGCCGGCAAGGTAACGTTCCGTTTGGCCGCGGAACTGGGCTACGCGATCGTTGATGATGGCGCGGTCCCGGTCGTCGTATCGATACATAACAGCTTGATTCCATTGCCTTTGTGCGCTGATGGTGGAGAAAGGGGCAGGCCCCGGACGATTCTCCGCTGGCGCATAACATACCAGCGCTCTTATGCAATAAATAACAATATTTTCCGCTATATCTGTAACCAATAGTTATAAGGGGTACTTTCTGTGGCGCGGGTTTGTGGTGTCGGGTGTTTAGAGGTGGCCACCTTTTGCTCAATTTAATTTTGATCACAGGTCTGTATGTTGACTATAGCGGCTTTGTTTTTCGGTGCTGTGAGTTGTGATCCCTTAGTTTGTCTTGGCAACTGTTGAGATGTACTCGTAGCGATGAGTTGACTAAGGTTCTCATCTGAGAGCTTACTGATGGTGTTTATATACTAACAACTGGGGTCTCTGGCGTAGGCAAAAGTGATTTCTCTGAGCTGGGCATCACTTACATCGCAATTTTAGTTGCTTAGTCTTCATGCTCTTCGTGACTTGGCCCAAAACTTGTGGGCTTTGTGTCTTTCTTTGATAAGTCACATGAGTGACTATGAAGCCTACTTAACTCTTGATGGAAATAGGACCTGGCTAGAACCAGATGCCCGTTTCAATATTATGGAGAAGCGCCGTAATTAGGGGCTGAATTAACTGCTACCTCCGATGATGAGCCTCAATTAAAAAAGAATAGTTTTATTCAGATGATTAAGAACCACGCTGCTTTCGACAACGTAAGGTTGACTCTTTGCTAATTGCTGATGCTATGGTGCTTTACAAGCCTGTTGGGTCCTACATCGCTAAGCTAGATTTTTATTTGAGCAAATGGAAGCTTGTCAAAATATTTGCTGTTATTTTTGCTCTTTGTTGCCACTGTCCTCTTGCGAGAGAAAACGCCACTTGCCCATAGAAATTTATTGCCTATTGAAATCCCTATTTCAATTATATGTCGCACTTTAACATTTCCTTTGGTCGTTTTAAGTGATTATGCCTGCCAGCACAAAAGTTTGTAATGCTCTACTCTCGCTACGAGTTATCATTGAAATTTAGATGAATCTTCTAGTTTTTAATTGATTCCCTCTCTTTAAGCGTAAAACTTCGCTGTCAAACCTGTGGGCAATTGATTTCCTGTGTATTAGGTGCTGTAATTTGATCTTTGTGTGAATATAAATGATAGTCATCTGAGGGTGTCAACTTTAAGTATATTTACCCATGGCTAGGGCTAATAGGTGCATATCCCATGTGCGCTTGAAAATATGAGCAGTATTTTTGCAAGGATTAAACTGTGGAAGAAGTGCTTACAATGGAGGCTGGTTTGCAGTGATTGGTTTCTTACTTCGGTCAAAATTAGGCGCTTAAGTGGTGCTGATGTGCTAGTTGCTTTCCGTGTTAGTTGTTTGCAAAGCTTGGTCTTGGAACGTTATATTAAAAAAGAGTTCTTAGGTGATCTCAATGTGTTTTTGGGTTTCAAAATTGAGAAAGGCGGTTGTCTCAAAAAATCGTCGTATAGATATTGTTATTGTGGTTGTTTGAATGATATATAAGAAAAAATTATTAATTTTGCTGTGTTTTCTTGTGCCGTCTATGGGGTTGGCTAGTGGAGATGGCGAGAAATTTAATAATGGATACGTGGTTAATAACCTGGCGGATGATTTTTACGATTTATACAATTCATCAGAAGGGATGGATGGTGAAGCTAGAGCATTTTTAATTGCTAAAGAACTGAGCGATCGATTTCCTGAGTACTATAAAGATGGTGGTGAGATAGAGGAGGGGGGTAAATACTCTCTTAAAAATAGAGTTTTTAGTGCAGTTTCAAATTTTCCAGACATCGAAAGGAAGTATCTTTCAAAGGAGAGATCCCTAAATATAAGTCTGGAGGATAACTTGAAATCTTTCTCCAATACCTTTTCAGATATGGCTATGGATGTTCCTATCTATATGCTTCATTCTTTTGGGGAATTTAATGGTACTTATCGCAAGCTGGATGGGCAGGGATATTTAATGTTCGGGCTGGATATGATGGCTGAGTATCATTCGTGGGAGGTGGATTCCTCCTTTTTTCATCATGAGTTGTTCCATGTTTACCATGAAAAATATTTTTCGGGTTGTGAGCAGTTATGGTGCGATATTTGGGCTGAAGGATTGGCTACTTATATTTCTCACGAGCTTAATCCAAGTGCTGATTATAATGAGCTAATGCTTAACATACCTGCAGGCATGGTGCCTGATATAAATGCCCGATTGCTGTTTGCATTGAATGATCTAAAAGTAAAGTTTCACTCTGAAGACCCTGCAATAAAATCTTCATTTAATAACTTCGCAGCTGATGATACAGGTTTGCCTGTTCGGAGGGGTTATTATTTGGGTTATATTTTGTCCAAAAGTCTGGCGAAAAAATACTCATATGTTGAGCTGGCTAGGATGAGTAATGGTCAGGTTGAGAGACTTTTACTGTCTGAGCTAAATAAGTTGATACAGGCCTACAGCTCTTAAATATTAGAAAATTACTATTGATCTGATGGTGCCGCTCCTCCACTGGCTGTTCTATCAGATCAACTTCAGTTTCATTATCTCTTAGTATTGCATAGTTACAGTACTTCTCACTATGTCGGACGTGAGTGCATTGCGATAAGATGTTGGCCAAGTGTAAAAGTCACTTTCTGTTATCGCGGTTTATGACGCAGGATAGGATGTAACCCTAGTTGAATTTATTCGTATGCTCGGGATCTGTGACAGCGGAGCAGTGGTGTATTGCAAAAAAGACTTGGTCGCTAACTCTACCGCCGTTTTAGAGCCAGTCTTGCAACTGCGGGCTCAATTTGCTCTACTTGAGTGGCCGTTTATGACGGCCCAACTACTTTAAATAACAATAAAGAACAATCGGAGAGATTCGATGAATGATGAAGTAGCTGTAGTTTCTGAAGACGATAATGTAGTGGATGCAATTGCTGCTGTAGCACTGGTCGCAATTTTCGTAGCCACCTGTATTTTTTGGGTGGCCACGCGCTAGCCCGCCGCTGGCCCGGAGTTGTGTAGTCCCGGGCATTAGCGATAGACATTTCGCTCGGCTTATTTGTGTAGCTGCTAGTTGATGAAAAGCACTTTGCGATCTTAGCCCATATTGCCGAGTACTATTTTCACAATAAGAGCCAATCCGATTACAAATACGGCGGTAAAAACAACGCCGGCAATAACGTACGTCATAATACTGCCGCCTTGAAAATCCCTTTCGCGGTTTTTATCACTCTGCACGCCAATTGCGGCGGCCAGGGTACTGACTACCACCTGGCCGAAATTGGGCTTTTTCGCTTTCTTATTATTATCTTCCACAGGCTCACTCCTCGAGGTTGGGACGTAGCCAGCGCTCCAATTCCGGTTCGCTGACCCCTTTTCGTTTAGCCAGGCTTTGCAGCTGATCCCTGCCGATCTTGCCCACATTGAAGTACTTTGCCTGGGGGTGGGCGAAGTACCAACCGCTCACCGCAGCTGCGGGCATCATGGCAAAGTGCTCGGTAAGGCTGACGCCTGCATTTTGCTCCGCTTGTAGCAATTTGAACAGGGTAGCTTTTTCCGAATGATCGGGGCAGGCGGGATAGCCCGGGGCTGGGCGGATGCCCTGGTAGGCTTCCTTGATCAGCTCCTCATTGCTCAGAGTTTCGTCTTCGGCATAGCCCCAATATTCTTTTCGCACCAAACGGTGCAGTGTTTCAGCAAAGGACTCTGCCATACGGTCTGCCAGGGCCTTTACCATAATGGCGTTGTAATCGTCGTGCTTGGCTTCGTAGGTGTCTGCTAACTCGTCTGCGCCGATGCCAGTGGTAACCGCGAAGCCGCCCACATAGTCTATTTGGCCGGACTCAAGCGGCGCGACGAAATCTGCCAGGGAGCGGCAAAGGCCATCACCACCGCGTTTCTGTACCTGCTGGCGCATATGGTGAAGGCGAGCCAGCTCCTCACTGCGGCTTTCATCCTTGTAGACGATGATATCGTCGCCGACGCTATTGGCTGGCCATAGGCCGAATACGGCCCGTGCGCGCAATAGCTTTTTATCGATAATCTCTTTCAACATGCGCTGGGCGTTGTCGTAGAGATCGGTTGCGGCTTCTCCCACAATTTCGTCTTCAAGGATTGCCGGGAATTTACCCGCCAAATCCCAGGAAATAAAGAAAGGCGTCCAGTCCATAGTGTCGAGCAGTTTCTCCAGAGGGAAATCGTCGATCACGGTGAGGCCCAGCTTGTTGGGTCGTGCTGGCTGGTAGTTTTTCCAATCAAATTCCGGAGCGGTATCCCGCGCTTCCTCGTAGGTTAAGCGGGTGTCATTGCGCTTGCGGTTGGCGGTGCGGGTGCGCACCTTTTCATACTCGGCCTGGATTTTTTCCACAAAGGCTGGGCGCAGCTCATTGGAAATCAGGCTGCTGGCCACGCCTACGGCGCGGGATGCATCGGCTACATACACCACCTGGTTGCGATGGAATTGGGGATCAATTTTTACGGCGGTATGGGCTTTGGAGGTGGTGGCTCCGCCGATCAATAATGGGATATCAAACCCCTGGCGCTCCATCTCGGCGGCTACGTGAACCATTTCATCCAGGGATGGGGTGATCAGGCCGGACAGGCCGATAATGTCACACTCCTTTTCCTTTGCTGTTTGCAGAATAGTTTCCGCTGGCACCATCACGCCGAGGTCGATCACTTCATAGTTGTTGCAGGCCAGCACCACGCCCACGATATTTTTGCCAATATCGTGCACATCCCCTTTAACAGTGGCCATCAGGATACGGCCGTTGGAGCGGCTGTCTTCGGTTTTTTCCGCTTCAATATAGGGTTGCAGGTAGGCTACCGCCTGTTTCATAACCCGGGCGGATTTCACTACCTGGGGCAAGAACATTTTCCCTTCGCCAAACAGGTCGCCAACGATATTCATACCGTCCATCAGTGGACCTTCGATCACATCCAGTGGGCGTGAGGAACTTGCGCGGGCCTCTTCAGTATCTTCCTCGATATAGTTGTTAATGCCTTTCACAAGGGAGTGTGCCAAGCGTTCCTTCACGGGCAATTTGCGCCAGCTCAGGTCCTCTTTGCGCGCGGCCCCACCGCCATCCCCTTGGTATTTGGGGGCAATGTCCAATAGGGCTTCAGTGGCATCCGGGCTGCGGTTGAGGATCACATCCTCAACTTTTTCCCGCAGCTCCTCTGGGAGTTCGTCGTAGACCGCCAGCTGCCCGGCGTTCACGATACCCATATTCAGGCCGGCTTTAATAGCGTGAAACAGGAATACTGAATGAATGGCTTCACGTACTGGATTGTTGCCCCGGAAAGAGAAGGAAACATTGGAGACGCCGCCACTGATCTGGGCACCGGGCAGGTTTGCGCGAATCCAGCGGCACGCCTCGATAAAGTCCACCGCGTAATTATTGTGTTCCTCAATACCGGTGGCGACAGCAAAAATATTCGGGTCGAAAATAATATCGGTGGGATCGAAGCCGACTTCATCGACCAGCACATCGTAGCTGCGCTTGCAGATCTCAATTTTGCGCTCGAAAGTATCCGCCTGGCCATCTTCATCAAAAGCCATTACCACTACAGCCGCACCGTAGCGCAGGCACAGTTGGGCCTTTTCGATAAACTCCTCTTTGCCTTCCTTGAGGCTGATGGAGTTCACAATGGGCTTGCCCTGGATGCATTGCAGGCCGGCCTCGATCACCTCCCACTTGGAGGAGTCCACCATAAATGGCACCTTGGCGATATCCGGTTCGGTAGCGGCAAGGTTGAGGAAGCGGCGCATAGCGGCGAGTGCATCCAGCATCGCCTCATCCATATTGAAGTCGATTACCTGCGCCCCATCCTCTACCTGGGCGGCAGCCACTTGCAGGGCGGTGTCGTAGTCCTCTTCAAGGATCAGGCGCTTAAATCGGGCGGAGCCAGTGACGTTGCAACGCTCGCCCACATTGACGAATAAGGCGTTTTCATCGGCGACAAATGGCTCCAGTCCGGACAGGCGCAGAGCAGGTTTTATTTCCGGCTGCTGTCGTGGGGGTATATCGGCCACTGCGTCGGCAATTGCACGAATATGATCGGGGGTGGTGCCACAACAGCCACCGAGGATATTAATAAATCCGCTGCGGGCAAATTCCGCTACGATTGCGGCGGTCTGCTCAGGGGTTTCGTCGTATTCGCCAAACTCATTGGGCAACCCCGCATTGGGGTGGGCGGAGACATTAGAGGTACAGGCGCCCGATAAGGCTTCCACATAAGGGCGCAATTCGGTGGCGCCCAGGGCACAGTTGAGCCCCACAGAAATTGGCTTTGCGTGGGCAACGGAATAGTAAAAAGCTTCGGTCGTTTGGCCGGAAAGGGTGCGGCCGGAGGCATCGGTAATGGTGCCGGAAATCATAATTGGCAGTTCGAAACCCTGCTCCTCAAAGAGCTGCTGCATGGCATAGATAGCGGCCTTGGCATTGAGGGTGTCAAAAATGGTCTCGATTAAGATCAGGTCGCTGCCGCCTTCGACCAAAGCGCGGCCCGCTTCTACATAGTTTTCTACCAGTTCATCGAAAGTGACATTGCGTGCCCCTGGGTCATTGACGTCTGGTGAAATACTGGCGGTGCGGGAAGTGGGGCCGATGACCCCGGCTACCCAGCGCGGGCGCTCTGGGGTAGAGAGTGCATCTGCTGCACGGCGCGCGATCTCTGCGGAGGCCCGGTTGATCTCTACCACCAGGTGTTCCATATCGTAATCAGATTGGGACAGCTGGGTCGCGTTAAAAGTATTGGTTTCGATAATGTCCGCGCCCGCCTCAAGGTACTCCCGGTGAATCTTTTCGATTAGCTCCGGGCGGGTCAGGCTGAGCAGGTCGTTATTGCCTTTCAAATCGCGTGGGAAGTCGGCGAAGCGCTCACCCCGGTAATCGGCCTCTTCCAGCTTCTCCCTCTGGATCATCGTCCCCATAGCGCCATCCAGGATCAGGATACGCTGCGCAAGCGCGGCATTAATTTGCTCGAGACGTTGGTCGCGGGACTGCTGGGACATTTACCAATCCTTATGTTGTCGATCTTTTGCCGATGGTGGGAATGGCGCCAATCTTAGCACAGTCACGCCCACTCACTGGCTGCGACTTACGCCTTTTTGGTTGATCCACCACAATAACAGAGCAGTTTTGATTAAAGTTGAGCAATTTATAGATACTTCACAGCGCCTAATCACTATAAATCCCTAGACGACCGGTCTAGTTTTGCGTAGAGTGCTAGGCATGAAAAGCAGCTATGAAGATACTCGCCAACATTTGTTGGATACCGGTTATACCGTGATGGCCGTAAAAGGTTTCTCCGGTGTGGGTTTGAGTGAAATTCTCAAAACCGCCGGTGTGCCAAAGGGATCCTTTTATCACTACTTTAAGTCCAAGGAGCAATTTGGCGAGGCTCTGCTGGAAGATTATTTTCGCAGCTACCTGGAACAGATGGACGTTGGCTTTTCCTCCCGGGATCAATCTGCCGCCGATAATTTATTGGCCTATTTTGATGCTTGGCAGAAGAGTAGTGGGGAGCGTTACGATGCACACCGCTGCCTGGTGGTTAAGCTTAGCGCTGAGGTGGCAGACCTGTCTGAATCGATGCGGATTATCCTCAGAGATGGGACTGAGCATATTATTCAGAAGCTCCAGAATTGTATCGAGTTGGCAGGGGAAGACGGTTCTCTGCCTAGCACCCTCAATGCCCGTGCCACCGCAGCTTCCTTGTACCAGCTGTGGCTGGGAGCTAGCCTGTTGGCCAAGTTAAACCGCAACGATACGCCAATGGCAGAGGCGATGCTGGCGACCCAGGAGATACTGGGAAAACACTGAGTTTTTTACTGAGCCCGCGAGGGGAAAACCGTTGCGGGTATTTTTATGGCGCCTTTCTAGACGACCGGTCTAATTTGGCGACTTTGACTTCCGTTTTATGAAGTTATGGAGAATAGAGAATGCAATCGAGCGATATAAACCGCCGCCTGGTATTGGCATCCCGCCCTGAAGGTGCCCCGACAAAAGATAACTTCCGCCTGGAGCATGCCCCTGTGGTCAAGCCGGAGGTCGGCGAGGTGCTGTTGCGCACAGTATTCCTATCGCTCGATCCCTATATGAGAGGGCGAATGAGTGATGCGAAGTCCTACGCAGAGCCTGTTTCACTGGGAGAGACCATGGTTGGAGGGACGGTGAGCCGTGTGGTTGAGTCCCGATTGAATGGCTTCGAGGAGGGGGATTGGATACTCGGTTATAGCGGCTGGCAGGACTACGCCATTTCTGATGGTACCGGGTTGATTAATTTGGGTAAAAATCCGGATTACCCCTCCTTCTCCCTGGGAGTGCTGGGTATGCCGGGAATCACCGCCTACTTTGGTTTGCTAGAAATTGGGGAGCCAAAAGAAGGGGAGACTCTGGTAGTTGCAGCTGCTACCGGTCCTGTGGGGGCAACAGTTGGACAAATCGGCAAGTTGCAAGGGTGCCGGGTAATCGGTGTTGCTGGAGGTGAGGAAAAGTGTCGCTATGCGGTAGAGGAGTTGGGCTTCGACCTGTGCCTGGATCACCGCGCCGAAGATTTTGTCGATCAATTGGCTGCGGCTTGCCCTGACGGTATCGATATCTATTTTGAAAGTGTTGGTGGCAAGGTCTTTGATGCGGTGCAACCGCTATTAAATGATTTTGCGCGGATTCCTGTATGTGGGCTTATCTCTCAGTACAACGCAACCTCATTGCCGCAAGGCCCGGATCGGACCAGTTTGTTAATGCGGGATGTGCTGACCAAACGCTTGAAAATCCAAGGCTTTATTATTTTCGATTACTACGAACGTTTTCATGAAGCGGTACGTACATTAAGTCAGTGGGTTGCGGAAGGCAGTATTAAATATCTTGAGGATATGGTCGAAGGGTTGGAAGAAACACCCAATGCATTTATCGGGCTTCTGGAAGGAAAGAACTTCGGCAAGTTAGTTGTGCGCATAGGAAATGATGATTGAAGCAAAGCTGACAAAGTTTATAAGGACAGAAATATGAAAATACTGATGGTTTTGACTTCCCACGATGAACTGGGGAATACCGGCAAGAAAACGGGGTTTTGGCTGGAGGAGTTTGCCGCACCTTACTACATCTTCAAGGACGCCGGTGCTGAAGTGACCCTGGCCTCTCCAAAAGGCGGGCAGCCGCCTCTCGATCCCAAGAGTGATGAGCCAGATTTTCAGACGGAGGCGACTCATCGCTTTCAGGCTGACGCCGATGCTCAGCAGGTTCTGGCCAATACCCACAAATTGGCTGATATGAATGAGTCTGATTTTGATGCAGTCTTTTATCCCGGTGGCCATGGTCCCTTGTGGGATCTTGCGGAAGATCCGGTCTCAATTGCACTGATTGAGAACTTTTTTGCCGCAGACAAGCCGATCGGTGCTGTGTGCCATGCTCCGGGCATTTTCCGTCATACACGCCGCCAGGATGGCGCTTACCTGGTGTCGGGAAAAGGTGTGACCGGGTTTGCCAACTCGGAAGAGGCTGCGGTTGAACTGGTGGATGTCGTGCCTTTCCTGGTTGAGGATATGCTCAAGGGAAATGGTGGAAACTACTCCAAAAGTGGTGATTGGGCACCCTACGTAGTGGTAGACGGCAAACTGGTAACTGGTCAAAATCCGGCCTCTTCAGAGGAAACCGCCCAGACTCTTATGGGATTTATCCCCACCTAGGAGAGTGGTGAGGCTGGTCGGTCGAAAGGGTTCCAACTGACCGGTTTCCCTTGAGTCTTTCTGAGAGTAGAATACCCGACAAAGAAGCTTGGTTATTTGAGAGCCTATATGTCTGATTTGAATGTCACTATTACTGAACCCGCTCAGGAATACCTGAAAGAGCTGTTGGCCAAACAGGACTGTGAGGGAATTGCCATTCGCATGTTTGTTTCCAGTCCCGGCACGCCTAACGCCGAGACTTGTATCGCCTACTGCCGCCCGGGAGAGGAGGAAGAAGGTGATGTGATGTTGGAAATGAACGGTCTCAAAGCTTACTTCGAAGGGCGCAGCGTTCCCTATCTGGATGATGCTCGGGTCGATTACTCTTCGGACAAGATGGGCGGGCAGTTGACGATTCGCGCGCCCAACTCCCGTATGCCGAAAATTACTGACGACAGCCCTATCCAGGATCGTATTAACTATGTTTTGTACAACGAGGTTAATCCGGGCCTGGCAGCTCACGGTGGCCAGGTAAGCCTGGTAGAAGTGACCGAGGATATGTTTGCTGTGTTGAAGTTTGGTGGCGGCTGTCAGGGTTGTGGCATGGTTGATATGACCTTAAAGGAAGGCGTGGAAAAGACTCTCAAAGAGAAAATCCCCGAATTAGCAGGCGTGAAAGATATTACTGACCACACCGACAAGTCCCAGGCTTACTACTGAGTTCCTGAGACCATTCTGAGTCGGCCAAGTGGCTCAAAAGAAAAAGGCGAACCTTGTGTTCGCCTTTTTTATTGCAGTGAACCTCTCAGGTTAGATCCCGCGTAAGCCTCCCTACGAACTACTCCCACACTGTATATATTTGAAATATTCCTCGGTGCTTTTGAGGCGCTGGGGCAATGTAAAGTGCCGGTGCAGCGATCCAGTGATTGGTCATGCTTGTGATTGCTTGTGCGCCAACTCCAGGGAAGAACAATCTATGTTTGACCAAGTGGTGTTTGCCGGTGGCGGCGTGCGCTGTACCTGGCAGATCGGCTTTTGGGAGTCGGTTGCAAAGGAAATTGATCTGGCACCTCGGGTGGTCAGTGCAGTATCCGCTGGCTCCCTGGTTGCCAGCCTGGTTCTGATGGACAGGTCACTCGACGGGGTGGATTACTTCGTTTCGGCATTTAAGTCCAATGGGAAAAATATCCATTGGGGCAATATGTTTCGCAAGGACCCAGTATTCCCGCACTATACAATTTATCGGCGAGCATTAAGCGACTTATTTTCTGGAGGCTTTGATCAACTTAGGGAAGCCGCAGACCTACGTATAGGAGTCAGTACTTCGCCGAAATGGCTGCCTGGTCCAATCGCATTAATGATTGGAGCTGCGATTGATTACTCTGATACTTATATTTTCCCGAACCTTCACCCCACTACTGCACTTAAATTGGGCTTCCGCCAATCTTTTTATAAAGTTCGTCACTGTTCAGATCCGTCCCAGTTAGAGAAGCTGGTTATTACTTCATCCTGCACGCCACCTCTGACACCGCGTCTGAAGCAGGGCGGTGCAGAGGTATTGGATGGAGGGGTTGTAGATAGTGTGCCTATTGGTGGGCTGGATACTGGTGAAGGACGGGTGCTTATTTTGCTAACCCGACGTTTCCCGCAGCTGCCGGACCGTTTTACGGTACAAAAATTTAACCAGGAATGGACATATGTTCAGCCCTCTGGACATGTTCCACTTAACGTTTGGGATTTTGCCAGTCCGGAAGAGGTGAAAGATACTTTCCGTATGGGGATTGCAGATGGCCGTGCATTTTTAGCGGCACTGAGCGGCGAAGGGCGGTTAATTGAGAGTCCTCCCTGATGTGACTGGGGATATCTTGAATTACTGATTGGAAGGTTACGATCTTAAAGTTACTCATAGGTTTGCACTGAGTGTTGAGATAAAGACACCTTTAGTCTCAATGCCTAGTTGGTTTGAAAAGTGAAGCCTTTTTTATATCTATTTGTATCAAGGTGGTTGGCAGGTTTGCTGATTGTGATGCGTAATAGTTGGGAGAGAGCCATTAACTGTGATCTCGCTTTAACGCTTGGTGGCGATAGAGACAAAAACTCCTGCCTAAAATTAAAATCAAAAATACCCGTATCTATTTCGATAGCCTTTTTTAGAGGGTGTCGTCATGTTTGATCAAATGGTTTTTGGTGGCGGTGGAAGCCGTTGCACTTGGCAGCTTGGTTTTTTGTTATCCCTAAGTCGCGAATTACCGATCCGGCCGAAAGTTGTTTGTGCTGCATCCGGAGGCAGCATGGTAGCGGCACTCATGCTTACGGATCGCTGCCGTGAGGGTGTTAATTACTTTCACTCTGTTTGCAAAAAAAATGAAAGGAATTTCTACTGGAATAATTCATTCCGCAAAGAACCAATTTTTCCGCACTTTGAGATCTATCGCAAAGGGGTACATGAATTTTTTCACGATAGTCTTGAGTCTCTGCGTCAATCTGCCGACCTCAGAATTGCAGTGACTTATCCCCCGGAATGGTTGCCTGTGCCTCTCGCTCTAACGCTGGGGCTGGCAATTTTCTACTCTAACAAACACATCTTTCACGACTTGCATCCAAATACAGCGTTACATCTTGGGTTCCGCCAAATGTTTCACCCCGTGAGTAAATGCAAAGATGGGACAGATCTTGAGCAGCTTATTTTGAGTTCCTGCTGTGCCCCCCCCATATCCCCAAGGTTGTTGCTTGATGGTGCAGAGGTGCTGGATGGAGCTCTGGTAGGTAATGCTCCGGTCGCCGGCTTGGATGCTAGCAAAGGGCGGGTTCTGATTTTGGATACAGGGAGCTTTCCACACCTACCGAACAGTTTCAGTGTGCAAAGGGGGGATCAGGTGTGGACTTATGTTCAGCCTTCCAGTCCGTTGCCCATCGGGATGTGGAATTTTGCTGACCCCAGTGCGATGAGGCACACCTTGAAAATTGGGGTTGCAGACGGTTATGCCTTTCTTGATGCGCTTGTGTCCGGTAAGGAACGCCTGGTGGAAATTTGAGTATTCAGTGAGTTCAGGATCAAGACGATCAGTTGCACAATGCTTGTGATTCGATTAGCTTATGCAATTAGTTGCATATTGTTGTCGTCATCAATATGTCATCATGAAGGCTGAAACTAATTGGTCAAAAGTGTTGGCGGTAACGCAAAGAGCGGCCTGAAACTGCACTTGAGAGGATGTAAAACACAGAATGGACTCAGGAAGTTCCAGTCGGAAGGCTGCTGCAGGGAAGCGCGATCATGTTTGACCAAGTTGTTTTTGCCGGTGGTGGTGGGCGGTGTACCTGGCAGATTGGCTTTTGGGAGTCCATAGCCAACGAAATTAGTCTTTCTCCGAAGGTGGTTACTGCGGTTTCGGCAGGGGGCCTAATGTCGAGCCTGGTGCTGATGGGTAAGACGGAGGAGGCTCGAGAGCATTTCTGGACTGCGTTCGAGACTAATGAAAAAAATGCTTATTGGGGAAACCTTTTTGGTAAAGAACCTGTGTTCCCCCAATATGGAATCTACCGCAATGCGATGTTAGAGCTGTTTCGCGATGGACTGGAGACCCTTCAGCAGGGCGCAGAGTTGCGAATTGCGGTTGTTCACCCACCAAAAGGCCTATCTGGGGGGTTGGCTTTTGGAGTGGGGGCCATGGCCTACTATGCCGATAAGCATTTTTTACGCAGCCTTCACCCCAAGATCGCCCAGCGCTTAGGTTTTAAGCAGCAATTTTATCGAGCCCGGGATTGTTCCAGTATTGAGGAGTTGGTGGACCTGATTTTGTGCTCCTCCTGTACGCCGCCATTCACCCCAAGACTTAAGTTGCGGGGGCGAACAGCACTCGATGGTGGGGTGGTAGATAACATCCCTGTGGCAGGGCTGGATAATGGAAAGGGAAGGGTGCTGGTGTTGTTGACCCGTCGTTACGATCAGTTCCCGGACATATTTACACAGCGCAAAGGCGATCAGGATTGGACTTATGTCCAGCCCTCGAAACCGCCATTCATCAGTGTTTGGGATTACACAAATCCTGAGCTAGCCCAAAAAACTTACGAGTTGGGGTGTGCTGATGGGAGAGAATTTTTACAAAAACAAGTGAGTGAAGAGGAAGTCTCCAATGAACAATTCCAATAATAAAATAGCGGAATCTATTGCCCTATGGCACGAGATGGTCGCTGCGCGAGATCTGAGTCGCTTACCAGCGATCGTTGCAGAAGATGCTGTTTTTCGTTCACCGGCATTTTTTAAGCCCTACCACAGCTCCGCTGCTGTGTGCCTGATTCTCAATACGGTGATGCAGGTTTTTGAGAGTTTTGAATACGACCGTGAATTTACTACCGAATCGGGACACGATCTGGCTCTTGAATTCGCAGCCTCCATCGGTGATAAGAGCCTGAAGGGATTGGATATTATCCGCTTTAATGATGAAGGTAAGATTATTGAGTTTGAGGTGATGATACGCCCGCTCAATGCCCTGCAAAAACTGGCAGAGGAAATGTCCGGGCGACTTTCCCAGTATGTGACTCAATATAAGGAAACTCAGCAGGCCTGATGCCTGCTGAGTGAAAGCGTTGGGGCCTAATGATTACTCATCGTCGGAATCGAAGTATTCAAATGCATCGATCCCATCCATATAGGCCCCATCGAATCCTGCATCAACGATCATATAAATATAAGAATCATCGTTGCCGAAGATAATTTTCTGCCAGCCCTCCTGCCAGTACTTCACATAGTAATTGCCTGACTCACCGGGTACTTCTCCCAATAGCCATTCGGGAGGAGTGTTGTACCAATAGGATTTCCAGTAATAACGATCGTCTTGTGCTTCGCCGACATTGACATAGGCCAGCACTAAGCGGCGCCCACCATTTTCTTTTACCCTGAGCTGCTCAATTTGTTCTTCTGTGTAAGGTTCACCGTCAAAGAAAAAGTCGATTATCAATATGTCGTAATCGGTTTCACTCAGTTTATCGATGAAATCTTGAGGCGTAGAGTAGTTGCTGGTATTGGCGATATTGATAAAGTTTTTGGCTTCCTCAAGGTCATCAATGTCCAGAGAGTTAACATTGAAGGGCTCATCGGGATATAGCGGTACATCGTTCAGGAGTTCGCTATCTGCGGCAAAAGAAATATACCCAGCTTCTTCGTTATTCTCATATGACTCTTGAATATCCCGCTCAATATTGGTGAAG
The DNA here is from genome assembly GCF_052467225.1 of Microbulbifer maximicatervae (SeqCode). Taxonomy (NCBI): domain Bacteria; kingdom Pseudomonadati; phylum Pseudomonadota; class Gammaproteobacteria; order Cellvibrionales; family Microbulbiferaceae; genus Microbulbifer; species Microbulbifer maximicatervae (SeqCode). The sequence continues at coordinate 2,752,195 of NZ_CP174303.1, forward strand.
TCCGTGATTAGAATTGTATCCCCTTCATCTTTCGCCAAGTCCAGGTAAGTTTGGAGGCGCTTGGTTTCTGACTCGCTGGTGGGCTCGTTGACAACACCATTTGCGCCAAAGAAGAGGGCCTCCTGTGCAATGCCGTCTGTGGCATCCAGGTAGGCTTCATCGACTGGACCAGTGGTAGTGGTTGTCGTAGTAATCAACTCAACCCCATTCTGGGGTACGATGAGAAAGTGACGGTTGATGCCCTTGGCGTAGGCGCTGATATCCTCTACCAGGTAACGCATTTCCTTATCGTACTTGATAGTTGACTGATTCAAATCATCGGGAAGATCATCGAGGCTACAGCCAAATATCAGTAATGGGCTGAGAGCTGCTAAGAGTATTCGGCGCAAAATACATCTCCATTGCTACGAGTTAGAGTTTGTTCTGGTTTTGGGGCGTCGCTGCGGGCCAAAATAATTCAGACTATCTCTATTGGCGCGAGTTCCTATCCCTTGCGGCAGCTTATGCTATCCGGTTGTTGCTGAATGTTAACTTAACCGCCGCCCAGAAAGTAATTTTGCTGCCTCAGAGGCAGTGAATCTAAAAAAAGAACTACCGTCCCATATCCATTCTCTTCTTCGTTTTAGTAGTAGCCTCAGCCGTCAGGGGATCATCGGGCCAATAGTGTTTCTGGTATTTGATACGCAGCTCCTTCTTTACCTCTTGGTAAGTATTGGCCCAGAAATTCACCAGGTCACGGGTAATTTGAACGGGGCGCCGTGCCGGAGAGAGCAAATGAATCATCAATGGATAGCGGTTTTTTAGAATTGTTGGAGTTTGTGCCAATCCAAATAGCTCCTGCAGGCGCACAGCCAAAACAGGTGGGGTTTCTCCGTAGTCGATTCTTATCCGGGAGCCACTGGGAACCAGGTAGTGACTGGGGGCCAAGTCATCGAGTTTTTGTTGCAGGTCCCACTCAAGCTGTCCGCGCAAGATGCTTTGCAAGTCAAGCTGCCCTAGCTGCTCAAGTTTGCTGAACCCCTGCAAATGAGGTAACAGCCAATCCTCCATGGTCTCCAATAGAGCCTCATCACTCCAGTTTGGTACTCGAGTGTCGCCGAGAAAATCCCCGGACACTTCACTTTGGCGCAAAAATTCCACTCGAAAACGTAACTGGTTAGCTTCTGTGTTCCAGGGGAGGGAGGAGAGACCTTTCTTTCGTACGGCTTCTAATAATGCGCGACTGAGGGTCTCCTGTGGAATATCTGCTGCAGGCCGCTGGTGTAAAACCAGCGCCCCCAATTGCGTTTGCTGTAGGGCGACAGCGCGGCCGGTAGTCTCGTCCCAGCGAACTGAAATCTCTTCTTTGATCTGGGCGGCGAAATGCGACTTCAAAGCGGGCAGGGAAATCTCTGCTGCCAGCTGGATACTTGCATCTCGGCCCTGGCCATCCAGTTCGGCAATGACCAGGTATTCGCTTAAAGCTAGGGCGTCATCATGGGAGAAATGTGCGCCTCGGCCACTGGAGAGTAGAAACCGGCGGCCGGTATCACTGCGCGATTTCGCAATACGGTCTGGGTAGGCGAGTCCAAGCAGGGCACCAGTTTCATCGGAGTGATCGATACTCTGTGGTGCAGGACTTGAACTTGACTCAAATTTCTTTAATTGAGAGAGCCAGGTTTTAGACTGCTGGCGTACTCTGTGAGCAGTACCGCGATCTACCCGCCGATCGTTGCCTTGGGACTGCAGAGCCTGAATCCGTTTGCTAATGTCCCTATCCCATCGGGCTTCGCGACGAAAAATATCCCGTTCAGATAGTAGCGCTGCTAGCAGGCAGGCCTGTTCCTGCAATCCCCAGCTGACACTGGCAACTAACATATGTGCGAGGCGAGGGTGGGCGCCAAAAGCCAGCATGGTATTCCCGTGAGGGGTAATACGCAGTTTGTCATCCAGTGCCCCCAGTTGCTGCAAGAGCTGTTGGGCCTGGGCCATAGGTCCTGGGGGTGGTGTGTCGAGCCAGTTGAGCTCGCTGACATCGGTAACCCCCCATTTGGCTAATTCAAGTGCCAGGGGAGCCAGGTCACTGCGGGTGATTTCCGCTGTATTTTTGGCGCTCAATGACCCCTGCCGGCCCTCACTCCAGAGTCGCAGACAGTAGCCGGCGCTGAGGCGCCCGGCGCGCCCTGTACGCTGGGTAGCGGAGGCCTGGGAAATCGAGCTTGTCACCAAACGATTCATGCCGCAGTTGGGATTAAATCGCGATTCGCGCATTAATCCTGAATCGATAACTATTCGGATGCCCTCAATCGTCAGGCTCGTCTCGGCCACATTTGTAGCCAGTACGATTTTTCTCGTGCCTGGTGCCGCTGGTGCTATCGCCTGATCCTGCTGCTCACGGCTCAGATCCCCAAAAAGCGGTGCAATAATAATGCGGCCCTTTTCGGTTTCCTCAGATAGTCGCTCCTCCAATAAGCTCTCAACCTGTTTGATTTCGGCGACACCAGGAAGGAAGGCGAGAACACTACCTTCTTGTTTACCTAAGGATGCGACAACTTTATTTGCCATCAAAGCCGGGATTTGTCGTTTGTCCTCGGGCTCTTCTCGTTGGTTCAAGTACTCAATATCGACGGGATAGCTGCGTCCTTCACTGGATATGATGGGTGCGTTATTTAGTAGTGAGGAGATGCCGCTGGTATCCAGGGTGGCAGACATCACCAGAATCTTGAGGTCCTCGCGAAGATATTCCTGGGACTGAAGACATAAGGCGAGGGAGAGGTCGGCTTGCAGACTGCGCTCATGAAATTCATCGAATATGACCAGAGCGCAGGATGCCAATTCAGGGTCAGCCTGTAAGAGGCGCGTGAGAATTCCCTCGGTTACAACCAGGATGCGGGTCTTCTTGCTTGACTTCCGTTCGCCCCGGACCTGAAATCCAACGGTATCACCAACTTTCTCACCCAGCTGGTTGGCCATGCGCGCCGCTGCCGTTCTAGCGGCCAAACGTCGCGGCTCCAGCATAATAATATTCTTTCCGCTCAACCAAGGCTCATCTATTAATGCCAGTGGTACGGAGGTTGTTTTACCCGCTCCGGGGGGCGCCTGGAGCACGACATTACTATGCCCTCTCAAGGCCTGGAGCAGTTCGGGGAGGATGCTGTTAATAGGTAACTCAGACATGGGCGCGATTATAGTGATTTCGCAACATCGGTGATACCAGCACTGTCCGGTAAGCTGGCTAGCTGCTGGCTGAACTATATTCTCCCGTAACTAGATGGTTGCTTCCCAGGAGAAAGGAGAGTGCGATGAGTGTGAATGTCCGGCGAGTTGTTACAGGGCACGACCCAGAGGGAAAGCCAGTAGTGCTCATAGATGATCAGGGTTTGCATACCAGTAGTTGGCGGCCTCATATGGTTCAGCAGCAGTTATGGACTACTCAGGACTTGCCCGTAGAGCTTTGTGAAGATGGTAGAGACAACGGCGGGAGAAAATTTGATGGAACTACGATTCCGGGAGGCTCGGTTTTTAAGGTCGTAGAATTTGGGCCAGGAGTTACGCCACGATCTCACCAAACTGACAGCATTGATTATGCGGTGGTGATGTCTGGGAATATTGAGATGGAAATGGGAGATGAGGTTGTTGTGAAGCTGTCTGCGGGAGATGCACTCGTCCAGCGGGGGACAGTTCATAACTGGGTCAACCGAGGTGAAGAACCTTGCGTGATAGCTTTTGTGCTAATTAGCTCTACGGGCAATACGGCATTTGGTTAGTTGTCTTTAATAATGGTCACTTCGCAAGTACTTTCGACTTCAACCCTATCCAAAACTCAGGACTAATGAAGGTTATTAACTTCTTTTTTACGTGCAGTTTTCCGGGTAGAGGCTGGGGGGGCGTTAAAGTGAAAACCAGTTGCGTAGCTAATATTCCAGTCCGGCATTCGATAGGTTGTGTAGTGGCAGCGGAGCATGATTGATGCGTATCGGTATAGTCTACGACCTTCGTGATGATTATCTCGGGATGGGGTTTAGTGAAGAGGACGTCGCTGAACTTGATCACCTGGAGACGATAGATGCGATTCACGATGCGCTTACCAGCGCTGGCCACCATATCGAACGGGTCGGCAATATTCACAGGTTGGCGCAGCAACTGGTTGAAGGTAACACCTGGGATCTGGTGTTCAATATTGCTGAGGGCATATACGGAACCGGGCGCGAAGCACAGGTTCCCGCTTTGTTGGACGCCTGGAAGATACCGTACACATTTTCTGATCCATTTGCCAACACAGTGACCCTTAATAAGGAGATGACCAAACGCATATTGCGGGATATGGGTATTCCAACGGCACAGTTTGCAGTTGTTCGAAGTGTTACAGATGTCAATCGAGTAGAGCTTGAATACCCTTTGATGACAAAGCCACTTAGGGAGGGAACCAGTAAGGGGGTATCGCCTGAATCCAAAGTTATCGACAAGGCAGCTTTGAAAAACCGCTGTGAATACCTTTTGAGTCGGTTTAATCAGCCAGTACTGGTTGAAACATTCTTACCTGGCCGAGAGTTTACTGTGGGCTTTTTGGGGACGGGTGCAACTGCCGAGTGCATTGGCGTGATGGAAAAGTTATTGGGCGATGAACCTGTGTATTACAAGTATGATGGAGCTTTCCCCGGCCGGCTTGTTGACGATGATCAGGCGCTAAAGGTCCGAGCAATTGCGCAGAAGACTTGGGGAGTACTTGAGTGTCGTGATGGTGGTCGAGTTGATATTCGCTATGATGCACAGGGGGCCCCCATGGTTATGGAGGTCAATGTCCTACCCGGTTTGCGGCCTGAAGTTTCTGAACTGCCCGTGATGTGTGAATTGGCGGGTATTCAGTATGGAGCCATGATCAACCGTATTGTGGAATCAGCTATAAGCAGTCATCTATAGATATCCTGGGTTCTGAAAAATTCTGCGATATATTGCGGTGCATACTACCGTTGCCAAACACTTGGTATTTTGGATATCTCAGGAACATCCAAAAAGGCATCAGCGCAATAAATTTTTGACTTATGATTACCTTCTCTGGTAGTTAGCACTTTGTTACTCCAGATATATACCCGTTTGCCCTCTGAAATTTCGAATGTGCCATTCGCCTTCGATATCGCCTTGTTTTACATATTCGTAGGGCATGACCGGGTTTTTGCCCAGCTCAGTAGTAAGTACATATTGAGGGACCGCAAAACCCGTGATGTGCCCCTGCAATGACTCATAAATCGCCTGTCCTTCCTTCAGGCTTGTCATAAAGTGAGAGACACCGACCACATTATCGCAGTGATAGAGGTAGTAGGGTCTGACTCGTATTTTTACCAGAGCGAGCATCAATTGTCGCATAACATCCGGTGAATTATTTACGCCTTTTAAAAGCACTGTTTGATTTCCTACCGGAACGCCCGCTCTCAGCAAGCGGTCGCATGCAGCGGCGGCTTCTTCTGTGACTTCTTTGGGGTGATTAAAGTGCGTGTTCAGCCACACCGGATGAAATGATGCGAGCATTTCGCACAATTCGTCGGTGATACGTTGGGGGGCCAGTACGGGAAAGCGTGAGCCAATACGAATAATTTCCACATGATTTATTGCTCTCAGCTTCTCCAATAGTTTGGCCAAGCGGTCGTTGGAATACATCAGTGGGTCGCCGCCGGTGAGTAATACATCGCGAATCTGTGGATGTGATTCTATGTAAGCAATATCCTCATCCCAGCTGGTTGCTTCGCCTTGTTCGAAATAACTTTCCGGGCCCACCGTTGTGGTATGAAATTTCCTTGTGCAATGACGGCAATAAACAGGGCAAACAGACGTTACCAGAAAGATGACGCGATCCGGGTACTTATGTACGACGCGGTTGGTTTTACGAAAGTACTGATCACCTACAGGGTCAACGTCTGCACTGTCGGGTACGATGGTTTCCTCTAGTGAGGGAACTGCCTGCAATCTAATTGGACAATTAGGGTCGTCAGGGTCCATTAAAGAGGCGTAGTAGGGTGTAATACTCCACCGATAGATTCCTTTTAGCTTTTGGATAGCGTCAGATTCAGAAGTAGAAACATTGATCCATCGCTTTAGGCCATCCAATGTGCTGATGCGATTGCGCATTTGCCAGCGCCAATCAGACCAGGCCTCGTCAGAGTTTCCCGTTACGGAACGGACTATAATGTTGCGCATAAGTATCGCCGCTTTGCTGTGCATTCATTTGTTGCTGATGGTCTGCCTCGATATCCGAGATTGCCTGTAAGGGGCTTGAACATGGATTGCCTGGATCCAGTAACTTGAAGCAATCATTATGTGTAATGAAATCTGTGGAAGGATTTGATGTTCGTAATGCTTCAAATCTCTGTAGGACTTTCTGCGATATTTTGGGCAGCCAACTTCTGAGCAACCAATTCCAGTGCATTTTGAGACCATACTACTTAGTTTCTTCAATACCCTTGTGAAGTAGGGGGGCTGTGTTTTATCTGCCGCCTTTCTAATAAAAAAAGAAGATGCGATTTTCAGCTGGTAGGTACGAAGAATACTGTTCTGTCGATAGCTTGGGAGAGAAGTGTTTTGCGCTCTAAACGCTAAATCGAGAAATTTGTAATCATCGCGATTGTATGCCTGTAGTAACACAGGTCTAAAAAGGGGTACGTCATTGGCGATATAGGGTGTAACCACACAAATTATACCAAGTATCGGTTTCACGATATTTCAATCCTATATCCCAAATATCGTTTAGTTGTTGCTCTATGCAACTTGCCTGCTACGTGAGGTAGATGTTATTTGGTCCGCACTCCTCTGTTTAATAAATATTTGCACACATTGAGTATTTTTCAACAAGTCAGTAATCGCTGGTATGGGGCCAATATGAGTGTAAAATTAGTCACGATTGTTTCTGGAGGAGTATAAAAAACAGCTGTAATACTACAATTAGATCTATTGGTATCGATAGGCTAGGTAGTTGTCGGGGCTGAAATCTAGCTCTTCTTTTATTGCTGATTTGTCAATGGGAAGACATTAGTTATCTTGGGTAGCCAGAGGGCTGACTGCTGACTGTAAAGTCCAGCATTGTATTTCGTACAGCCGCATAGTAAATAGCAGAATCCCCGCTATTTTCCAATAGCGCTATTCGTCATAAATTTGATAGTATCTAGCTGATCAAGTGATTTGACTACAATAAATTCTAATGGAGTAGAACTTGACCTATTTGTTTTTATTTTTTGCAATCATTACCGAAGTTACAGCTACCCTACTACTTAAGGCTTCCAACGGTTGGGAAAAGTGGTGGCTGGGAATGGCCTCTATCTTTTTTTATTCTCTGGCGAGTCTATTTCTTGCGTTTGTACTAAAAAATATGAATGTGGGAATGACTTATGCCATCTGGTCAGGCGTCGGTATTGCTCTTGTTTGTGCAGCTTCTGTGGTTATTTGGCAGCAAAAGTTTGACGTATACGCTGTGAGTGGTATTACTTTGATATTTATGGGTACGGCTCTAATTACTATAAAATCCACTGTGTTTGAGCAGTAGCTTTTTCCTACAGCTTTTATAGGGCGGCTTTACTCAGAGAAAGGCCGGTGAGATTGGATTTACGGTGTAAATGCATCAATGAATTGCTGGCCTCCTCCGAAGAATAGGTTTGGGGCATTCTTTGAAGTGCCTCTTTTGTCATTTAGGTAAACCTGGTTTACCGCAATAATATATATGGTGTTGCGAATTAGGCAATTTTTGCGGTTCAACGGGGTGGGCTTGGCCTATTATTATAGATGACTGTAAACCCTTTTATGATATCTCTTAAAAAGGAAGGTATGGCTGTGGTTGAGTTGTGTGTTAAGGAAGTGTTATATGAAGCAGAGCACGCACGAAAGCTATGAGACTGCAGCTGATTTACAGTTGGCCTTGATTCGAATTTATATCGGGCTCAATTTTACCCATCATTTTGCTGAGAAGTTTGGTCTGCTGGGCGCAGACGCTTACAATTTTGTTGTTCATTATTTTGAGGGGATTGGATATTCATCCTCTATGGTGATTATCTCTGGTATTTGTGCGTTCTCTGCATTTGTTGGATTTACTTTCGGTTTGTTTACGCGGTTTGCCGCTGTTGGGACTGCTCTTTATTTGATGATTGCATTATTTGAAGGGCGGCATTATCTCGCAGGTTTTTCATGGGCAAGTCATGTCAGTGGTATAGATATTAGTGGAAATATACAAACCGTTTATGGTGGGTGGGAATACCCTCTTTTTTGGGCTTTTATTTGCTTATCTTTCGTGTTAACTGGTGGCAGAAAGTGGTCTGTAGATCAATATTTGAGGAAGACAAATTCTTCGGTGTTACAGTTTCTAAGTAGGTGATCTGGATTGTCTGAAACTAGGGTAACCTATGGATAATTAGTGATTTATCGATGAGGCAATTTTTAGCTTTTGCTGATGAGGTGAGATACTCGTAGTGCAAGAAGAAATCGTTCGCCAAGATTTTTATCATCTTTGGTATGATAAAAGAGGAAGGTCAAGAACCACTGTAGGACATTTTTCAGATTTTGAATTGATTCAATACTCCAATCCTGTGCCCGAATATCACTATCGTGATTTGCCTAAAGTTATTCGAAGTGAGTTTGCAATTTTGCCTCCTTGGTGGAAAAGCGATTTTCACTCTACTCCGAACCCTCAATGGGTTATTACATTATCTGGCTGTTGGCGTACGACAACTCGGGACGGTGTTGAGGTGACATATAGGCCTGGAGATGTTCATTTTGGGGGAGATACGCCTGTTAATGGTATAGCTATTGACCAGCAGGGGCATTGTACGATTAATCCCTCCAAAACAGATCCCGCGAAATTACTTATATTAACTGTCGACTCTTTGCTTCCTGCTCCTGAAGAGTGAGTATCTGATAGTTTGCCTAATAGACTCCGGATCATATTTCCTGTAGCTATTGAAAGCTATTTTTGATTAAAAAAATCGCATATTTTAAACATTTACTTTGGCTGTTGGGTGGAATACGATTTTTCTCGAGATAATTCTATTTGTTAACTTAGGCTTTGAAAGCTGGGGAGGGTTTATGCCTGCAAAGGAGTTTTTCAGTAATGTCAAAAGTGCTTTAAAGGATTATTTTGGTAATAAGGCAACAGCGCTTTGGCATACCTTTGATGATTCTGAAGTGGCGGTGGCAGGGAACTATCAGTGTATAGATCTTGATGGTCGTGCTTGGTTGTGGACTCCTCGTGGAATGACAACGAACCGGTTAATTGTAACTGCTCACGGGTATCGCAGAACTACATCCAGTTTCAAAATAGAGCACAATGTTAACCTGCATTTTTACTCGCGTGATAAATTCAGTGTGAATGATCCTGGACTTGGGAGGTTTTATGATCGGGGGGCCAATTCTGTTGAAGATTTAGGTTTAAATGATACTTGTTTTAACTACATCCTGACGAAGTATACCAGTAGCGATACTAATAGACACAATACTAACAATGAAACTTATACTTCGATTAATGCGATTATGTCTCACAATGATAGTGATAGTCGAAGACGCAGAATTCAGAATGCTAATAATATCGGAATGGTTGCCAAGGCAAATAGCATTCAGTCCTTTCAGCCGCCCAGTATTCTAACCATAAGAAATAGACAGTTTATGGCAGCTGTAAACCTGAAGTGGGTTTTGGATACCTTGGCGAAAAGGGGCATCACTTTAATGACATTGATTGTCTCTTCTGTAGAAATACTCTTTGGACGGGCACAGTAGCTGTGATGTCGGGTCTGTCCGGAGGAGATAAATATAGTGATGATGTTGCTATAAATTAGTAGTAGAAGGGGTTGTTTTATATTGTCTATATGGCCTTTTTTTGTGCGGTAAGAGCATTTATTGATCTACTTGGTACTTTGAGATATCTCGTTGATATTTCCTTCTTTTCTGGATCTGCAGGTTGATTGCATAAAAATTACTAGTAGGGTTAATATGACCTTACTTTCTTCGTCGAAAGTAAGGTTTATATTTATAGAATAAAATTAGGACGATTTAATGAAGAAGTTGTTGTTGGGCGTTGTTTTAAGCATTTTTTCATCTGGGGTGCTGGCAGAAAATAGTAAACGAGAAAGTGTTGAAGAGCTGCTGGAAGCCTCAAATGCTGAGGCTATGGTCGATACGATTTATGCGCAAATGGATCAGATGTTTGTAGGTATGTCTGGTCAGTTGGGAGTAAAGCCTTCAGAGCGGGAGCTTTTTGATCAGCATATGAAAAAAGTTGTAGCTTTAATGAAGGATGAAATGAATTGGGAGAAAATTAAGGAGCCAATGATTGATGTTTATCTGAAGCATTACTCCGAAGAAGAGGTTCAAGATATGCTGGCATTCTTCCGTACTGAAACTGGCCAGTCGATGCTGGTTAAAATGCCTGCGGTGATGAATGACTCAATGGCTATTTCGCAGCAGATGGTGCAAAGTTTTATGCCAAAGCTGAGGGAGCTCTCTCTAGCCTTTAAGGCGGATTTAGAAGAACAAAGAGGCGCTGTGAGTGAGACAGTACAAAATTGATACTTCAACGTTCTCTAGTGGCTTATAAAAGTGGGGCCCTAGAGAACCAGTGAGGGGAACCCCCTCACTTTATACCCCTAAACTGTTCAATTTGATTAGATTTGTAAGTGAGAAGGGATCGGATCGTCAGTGTCCCGCGGGTTAGCTAGTGCGGCTTCAATGGCAGCCTGTATCCCAAGGGCGGCAGTTTCTTTTGACATGCTGGGATTGCCGATATTTTCGGGTAGTGCGGCAATCTGGGGTAGCTGAGGAAGGTGTATCCAGCCGGCGGGGATATTTAGTTGATTAGTCGCGATATAGTGAAGCGCGCCATACATCATATGGTTGCAACAAAAAGTACCCGCAGTATCAGAAATGTCGGCAGGAATACCAATATTGCGCATTGCCATAACCATTGCGCGGATAGGGAGTGTGCTGTGATAAGCGACAGGACCATTTTGTACAGTCGGCTCACCCTGCATTTCAACTCCCCGGTTATCTTTCAGGTTATATCTGGTGGAGTCATTATAATTTTGTGCAATTCTCTCAGCCGTAATGATTGCACGGCCACTGTACTCTCCTAACATCACCACTAATTGCGGTTCTATTTCTTCAATAGCATCTGTGACAACTTCAATGCTTTCAAAGAAATTGTTGGGTATCAAAAGACCATGAATATCACCATTGGCTATTCGTGTTCCGTCCAGCATACGCATAACTGACTCAGCTGGATTTATCGGTGTGTTACCAAAGGGCTCAAAGCCAGTCAATAAAACTTTTGCCATAGAGATATTATCGTAAATAGATACAGAAAGATTGATATATTGTTAGTTGTCAAAGGTAGCGTTGTGCAGGCTACCTTTGACTGGTTCGTGGTCGGCTATTCAACTAAACCTAATTGCTCCAGGAAAGTGTATTTATCCCAGTCCACCCAGCTTTCCACCATTTTTCCATCTTTATATCTATCGGTATGCACGCCAGTCCAACTGCTGGTTTTTCCTGTTGCGTCATACTGTAGGAATTTTCCCGTATGGGTGGCGGTTATCCTCCAGCGGGTGCAGACGTAATCTCCCTCAGAAATTTGCAGCAGAATTTCTAACTTTGTATTGGAGAATCCCTGGTGAAAATCTGCGACAAGTTGCTGCCATCCTTGTACTGTTAGCGCTGAAGTGTCGCCTCCAGCATAAGGCATTTGGTGGTTTTTATAATCCGGTGATAAATAATCTGTCGCTTTGTCGGGGAAGTTGTCCCCCCACAATTCCAGTATCGCTTTTGATGTCTCTTTGTGATTGTTCGCCATTTTTGTCCCACTGTCAGTTAGGTCGGAATTTGGTAGCCCAAGCATAGTTCAGTGAATTTAAGGGGGGAGTGAATCGAAGTGGGATTGAATTCAATATTGATAGTCGATTGATATGAGTTGGCGCAGATTACATGATAAATAAATATATTGAGTAACTACTTTAAGCTTTATAGGGAGTTGTGCGTTCTGCGAACTTTAATAGAGTATTCAACTGCTGGGTTTTAGTGGCACTAGGCTTTTTAAGGTCTGGTTCGGCCAGTTCTTTATGGGTAAAACTATGACAAGTAGCGCAATCAAAGCCTTACTAAAGCGTCGTCGAATGCTACCCGTTTTGATACTTGGTGGAATTTTAATGGCTGTGTCGCTGGTGGCCAGTCGACAGAAACCACAAAGATACGAAGGGCAAGTTCCGGAGCTGCTGGTGGAAGCTATCGAAGTGAAGCGAATGCCTATTCGAGCTGAAACTGTTGCTTTTGGAGAGGTGATGCCGAGCCTTACCCTTGAGGCAAACTCTGAAGTTGGTGGTCGTGTGGTTTCAGTGTCGGCTGATTTGGAACCTGGCGCAATAATATCTGCCGGGGCACCAATCCTAAATATTGACGAAACCAGCTATCAATTGGCCGTTGCTCAAGCGGAGAGTGACCTGGCTGTTTATCGCGCAAAATTGCAAGAACTGGAGGTTGAAAAGGCTAATAGACAGCTTTCGTTGGAAATAGCTCAGAGGACACTGGAATTAGGGGAACAGGAATTACAGCGAAAAGAGCAGTTGGCGGTTAAGGGGATTGTTTCTCGCTCAGCGGCTGATGCGGAGGAGCAACGGGTATTGAAGTTGCGACAAGAAGTTGAACTTCAAAAGGGTAATCTCTCCCTCTTTCCCACTCGTAGGCAGGTGATAAAGGCCCAGGTAAGTCGTGCTGAAGCGCTGCTCGATGAAAGTCGCTACCAGTTATCGCGAACCCGGATAAGCCTGCCCTATAACGTGCGGATCGGTGATGTCTATGTGGAGGCTGGCCAGTCTGTTGCCCATGGGACTCCGCTTTTTGTCGCTTATGGCATGGATCAGGTGGAGGTTTCAGCCGAACTGACAATGACTCAAATAGTGCCTCTTTTTCGGAGTATTGAATCTCCCAGTGATCAAACTCTCTCGCCTGACGACTTCTCAGATGCCTTATTGGGATTGGAGGCCAGGGTTGGATTGGTAGGTGGTATTAAACCGGTGGAATGGCGGGGCAGGGTAGTGAGAGTTGGAGGTACCATGGATACCACAAGCAGAACTCTATCCGTAGTGGTTGCAGTGGATAACCCTTATCGAAATATAGTAGCCGAGGGTCGGCCGCCCCTATTTCGTGGTATGTATGCCCGGATTAAGCTTATTGCACCTCCTTCGCCAGCTTTGGTTATCCCTCGCAGAGCCATGCATGAAGGGCGGGTCTACTTGGCTGAAAATAATCAATTGAAGATTCGCACCATAACGGTGGACTACTACCAGGGTGATCTAGCTGTTGTTCGCTCTGGCTTGGTGCCTGGAGATCAGGTGATAACTACTGATGTTATCCCAGCAATCAGCGGGACGGCAGTATCTGTCATCGATGTCAAAAAGGGAGTTTCAGACCTGGCCGTGGCAGCAGAGGAAGTTGGCGAGTGATTTGCTTTTTTGCGATCCACCCAACTGCTGCCAATTTGCTTATGGTGGGTTTAATGCTGGCTGGCTTTTTCGTATTGCCGACGATGAAGCGAGAGACTATGCCGGAAATCGACAAGTTCGAAGTACAAGTCTCAGTATTTTATCCTGGTGCAGCTACCGCTGAGGTCGAAGACAGTATCTGCCTCCCCCTCGAAGAGGCAACGGATGGCATCCCATTTATTGATGAGCGCCGTTGTGAAGCTGCAGACAATCTTGGCGTGATGAAACTGAAAATGCAGGAAGCAGGTGATATGGGGCAGTTTCTTGCCGACATTGAATCTGCAGTAGATGCGATAGACTCCCTTCCTGCTGAGAGCGAAAGGCCAGTCATAGAAGAGCTGGGACGTACCCAGCCGGTGGTGAGTGTTGCCCTAAGCGCAGATTTGCCTTTGATCCAGCTCAACCAATTGGCCGAGCACTATCGCCGAGAGTTGCTTCGTCATCCGTTGGTGCCCATTGTCAAAATTTCCGGTTTTTCAGACCATCAATTGCAAGTGGAAATTTCAGATTACAATTTGCGACAGTATGGACTGAGTGTTGCCGATCTTGCCGCAATTATTGATAAGCAGGCAATTGATATGCCCGCCGGTAAGGTAACTGCACCTGATCGGGAGTATCAGGTTCGTTTTACCGAAAAGCGGCGCACCGCAGCAGAGCTTGAAGAACTTATTGTTGTCAAAGGAATGGATGGCGCAGAGGTGCGATTGGGCGATATTGCCACTATCCACGACAGTTTTGAAAAGGAGGAGGACAAAATCACTTTTGATGGGCAGCGAGCCGCATTGCTTGTTGTTCAGAAAAACAGCGTGGATGACAGTTTGAGAGTATTGGAAGCGGTTCGCGAATTTGTACAAGCGGAAAATGCCCGTTTGCCGGAAGAAATGCGGTTGATTCTTACTCAGGATAGCGCCTCAATTGTTGCTGATCGTTTAAGGATGATTATTATCAACGCCTGGCAAGGGCTTATTCTTGTTGCGCTGACCCTCTATTTGTTTTTTAGCGGGCGATATGTGTTTTGGGTGGTGATGGGCTTGCCCGTTTCATTTCTCGGCGCCTTTGCTGTGATTACTGCTTTGGGTATATCCATCAATATGATCAGCTTGGTGGGGCTGCTGATTGCAATTGGCATCTTGATGGATGATGCCATTGTGCTTTCGGAAAGTATCGCCACCGAATACCGGGATGGCCGTACACCTCTTCAGGCGGTGGTTATCGGAACCAAGCGTGTTGCAAGGGGGGTTATCTCCTCATTTGTTACTACGGTGATCGTTTTTTCTGGATTAGCTTTTATCAAAGGGGACATGGGGCAGGTCCTCAAAGTTTTGCCAGTTGTTTTGATCTCTGTACTAGTGGTTAGCCTGATTGAAGCCTTTCTTATTCTCCCCGCCCATTTGCGTCATGCCCTTTCGTACAAGGAAAACCCACCAGCCTGGAAAATCGCTTTTGCTCAGCGGTTTGAGTTGTGGAGAGAGTATGTCGGGCGTGTCGCTGATAAAGCGGTGGAATACCGATATGCTTTTGTCGGCGGCGTAGTGGGACTATTTTTTGTTACGGTGAGTTTACTTCCTGCGGGGTTAGTTAAATTCCAAGGGTTTCCTACATTGGAGGGAGATTTACTACAGGCCCGAATTCTAATGCCCCAAGGAACCTCCCTCGTAGAAATGGAAAAGTTGGTGGCGTATCAAAAAAAGGCCCTGCATCTAGTTGCTGAAAACCTCTCAGGGAAAGAGGTGGCGCCACTTATCGAGCACATTAGTGTTACTTATGGGGTGAATGGCGATGCTTTTGAGAGTGGGGCTCATGTAGCCACAATAAATGTCGATCTACTGGCTGCAGAGGTTCGCCATACAAGTATCAGTGAGTTACGTCAGGCCTGGAGTAAGGTTGCTGGCGATATCCCTGGTGCGATCGCGATTTTGTATAAGGAGCCATCGCCTGGTCCAGCTGGACGAGCTATTTACCTTCGCTTGGCCGGGCTGGATATTGATCAGCTAAAAGGAATATCTATACGCCTACAAAACTGGCTGCGCAGTTACGAAGGAGTGGTGAATGTACTAGATGACCTGCGTCCTGGTAAGCCACAGCTGACGGTCCGAATGCGGGAGGGGGTTTATGCTTCTGGTATTGATGCCAGTGTTGTGGCCTCTCAACTGAGGGCTGCCTATCAGGGCACAGAGATTGATGAAGTGCAGTATCAGGGAGAGACATACGAAATTCGTGTTCGAATGGATGAGCCATCTCGCAGTGCGCTGTCACGATTTGACGAGCTTGTCATTATCCATCCTGAAACAAGGCAGCGTGTACCCTTGATGGCAATTGCCGATATTGAAATGCACCGGGACTATGCGCGTATCCAGAGAATAAATGGTGAGCGTGTTGTTACGGTCTTTGCAGATGTTTTTACAGAGAGGGCCAATGCCAGTGAAATTCTGCTGGATACCCAGCAGAACTTTTTTGCACCATTGGAGCAGGAATTTCCGGGCCTAAGGGTAACCATGAAGGGAGAGATTGAAAATAGTCTCATTACAGGTCTATCGATGGGTAAGGCCTTGTTGATCGGGGCAATAGGCATCTATTTACTACTGTCGCTTCAATTTCGTAGTTATACCGAACCTGTAATTGTGATGATAGCGATTCCCCTGGCTTTAATAGGTGTAGTCTGGGGACATATTATTATGGGGCAGAATATGACGATGCCCAGCATGATGGGATTTGTCTCTCTCACTGGAATTGTGGTGAATGATTCAATCCTGTTAGTAGAGTTTGTGAAGCTTCGCGTCCGAAAGGGAATGGACGTTCACACGGCGGCGAGTCAAGCCAGTCGCGACCGGTTCAGGGCTATTTTCCTTACCTCACTGACAACAGTGGCCGGATTGTTGCCACTGATGTTCGAAACCAGCCTTCAAGCCCAGATACTGATTCCACTGGTAACCAGTATTGTATTTGGGATTAGTAGTTCAACCGTTTTGATTCTGTTAGTCCTGCCAGCCCTTTATGGCATTCTTAAGGACTTTGGCTTAACTGAGCGAATTCAGGAGCCGCTAGACCGATTACCTGAAGATATCGCCGCTTCTACGACTTAAATAATCTTAATTGTTGAAGTGAAAAAGTAGCTGGAATGAGTGGTAGAAGAAGGAAGATAAAGAGAAAGCAGTGGTAATACTTTGAGCTCCGGGAAGAATTATTCATCAATTCTTAATTAGCGCACTTGTACGAGTATCCAACATAGGGTTTCGGAGTTGTTTTAAGTAGTCGAATGTTTCATGTACGTCACGGAATAAGTAGCGAATAGTCCTTGTTGTCCCCTTTACTTCAATTGATAATCAGGAAGATAAATTTGAACTTGCCTTCTTTTGTACAGATTCACTCTCAAAATGATTAGAAAATACAATAAAAATGACTATCCACGTGTGCTGGATATATATGCCCGTTCAAAACTCGATGAGCTACGGTTTGAAAGCCGGAGTTTCAATCTGCTGCCGCTGGATAAAGATCAAAAACGTTTGGCCCAGCTGATGGAGTCGGATATTTATGTGTACGAAAAAGGTGATGTTCTTGGCTATGGTGCGCGATATAAAAATGAGATTCGTGCACTGTTTGTGCATCCTTCGTTTAGAGGTCAGGGGGTAGGGCGGGAGTTGCTGGAGTACCTGTTAGGGGAAATCAGTGGCGCTGTACACCTGCAGGTTGCCAAGACCAATGACCCGGTGAAAAACCTGTATCGCAAATATGGTTTTGTGGTGACCAGGGAGCTGCAAACTACCTACAGCGGGGTCCCAGTACTTGCCAATGAGATGGTTCGCCCCCCCAGCGCCAACTAAATACACAAACACCTATGCTACAGGAGTGTCAGCAGGCGTTGTTCTGAAAACATTCCTCCAGGAACCTCCAAAAGGCATCCAGCTTGGCGGAGGCGGCTCTTCTCTGCTGATACACCGCAAAAAGTGGCCTGCTTGATTGCTGCCAATCCGGCAGAACCTGAACCAAGTTACCCGCCGTCATATCCCGCTCTACCAAATAATCGTAAAGGCAAGCTATACCGGCGCCAGACAGGGCTGCTTGGTAGAGGGAATAGTAGTTATTACTTGAAAAGTAGGGCTTGGGGGCAATCGTGATCGATTCCTGCCCCTTTTGAAATGTCCAGGAAAGTGGATCGCGGCTGTACTTGTAACACAGTAGTTGGAATTTATTGAGTTGGTCCGGGGAGGAAAAAGACTTAATCCTTGCCAGGTATTCGGGAGATGCTACCAGGAGCCGATCGTGCCGGCCGATTTGATGAGAGTAGAGTGTTGACTGGGGCTGCGCAGGTTGGGAGCGCAATGCCAGGTCAAACCCTTCACCGGTAAGATCCCGAAGCTGATCATCCAGAATCAGATCCAAACGGATATCTGGGTGCTCAGTTGTAAACTTCGGGAGCCTAGGTGCCAGCCAGAACTGCCCCAGAGCCGTTGGGGCGGTAATCCGCAACAGTCCAGAGGGCTGCCCTTTGGAGCTGGTTAGGCGCTCTTCCACTTCCCTAAGATCATTAAGGACACGCTCTGTGGTTTCCAGGTAGTCCCGCCCCGCATCCGTAAGGCTTTGGGATCGGGTAGTACGGTGAATTAGCCGAGTACCCAGTCGCTGCTCAAGCTGTTGGATGGCCTTGCTCACAGCGGACACCGTGGACCCCAATTCCCGGGCGGCACGGGTAAATGACCCCAATCGCGCCACCGTAGTGAACACCTGAATTAAGTGGAACCGGTCCAAAGGAACCTCCAATAATTTCCTGGCAGGAAAAAGTGAATATCAAAATTATGCTATTAACGCATTTATAGGAAAAAGTCACAATATCTTGGCAGATCGACAAGTTAAGAAGGGTTTCTGATGAGAGTGATTGTATTGCTATGCCTGATTTTGGTTCCCAGCGCCTTTACGCTGGCCGAGGCACTGCCAAACAGCCAGCCATTTCACGTCAAGGGGGGTGATTTTAAGTTGCCAGTGGGTTGGCACTTTGGGGAGGTTGCGGGGGTGGTCCGCAGGGAGAATGGCCACTTTGTTGTGTTTCACCGAGGGTCTCATTCGCTGTTGGAGTTCGATGGAAAGCGGCGCTTTGTTCGCGAAATCGGTGCGGGACTGTTTGAAAATCCGCATGGTCTTCGTATAGACCATAAGGGCAATATTTGGACTACCGATACTGCCACGCACCTGGTATTGAAATTTGCACCTGATGGCGAAGTAGCCATGGTATTGGGGAAGCGAGGTGCAGCCAGTGAAGGCTGGTTTGATCGCGACTACAACTTGGTGCTGTTCGATCAGCCCCAAGATGTGGCAGTGGATAGAAATGGATTTATCTATGTGGTGGATAAAGGCAACAGTCGCATTGTAAAGCTGGATAAGAATGGCCTTTTGGTAACCACCTGGGGTGGTCAGGGGGAGGCCCCTGGAGAGTTTAATTTCCCTCACTCCATTGTGATTGATTCTGAGGGGCAGTTATATATTGCCGATCGTGAAAACCGCAGGCTACAGATCTTTGATTCACAGGGTAAATATTTAACTCAATGGCGTGGAATAGGTTACCCCTATGTCCTCTTTCTCAAAGGTGATGCTTTGTGGATGACAGATGCGCGGGCCGAGGAAGTGCGACAGTACGACCTGTCTGGTGATCTCAAAATGCGCTATCAGGGCCAGCCTGGGCGGGGACAAAAGCAATTTGGCTTTGTACATGGGATCTATGTGGATGACGACGGACTTTGGGTGTCCCATATCTTGAATTGGAGCATTAATCGCTTACTGCCAGCGGATACACTACCCGCTCCGGTCATGTAGCTTTTCTTTCAAAATTCACCTGGGAGTATTTATGCCTCACTGTGTTATCCAGTGTCCTTCTAACCTACTTGAGTCGGTAGATGTTGATAGCTTACTAACTTCTATCCATGCCGCTGCAGATCAGTCTGCACTCTTTGAGTCGGGGGATATTAAAGTTCGTTTGTTACCTGTCGAGCACTATTTGGTTGGACCTGAACCAGCACCGTTTGTACACCTGGAATGCAGTCTGCTTTCTGGTAGAAGTATTGAGCAGCGACAAAACTTGGCTCATTTACTAGCCAAGGCACTGTGTGCAGCCGTACCCGATGTGGAGATGGTTTCTGTAGAGGTCCGCGAGATTGTGCGGGCTACATATTGTAATCGCGCTGCATTGGAGCTTGCAGTGTAGCTTATTTCCCGTGTTTAAGAGTGCCGGGGTGAACTACAAGAAAGCTTCGGCAAAAGGTACTCATTCGCACAAGTGGAGGGCTTGGCCCCCACTTGTGCACTTTCAAGCCGGTTAGAGGCAGTAGCCCCCATCAACCTTCAGGTGTGCATTTCGCATACCGACTGAGTGATCTGTGGCCAGGTAGTGGATTGCTGGCACTATGTCATCTACCTCAAGCGCCCGGCCCAGTGGCGTTACCACCATACTCTCTGAGAGACTTTGAATGTCTGATTGGCTCATGCCGGCTTTTTCCTGGATTTCGGTCAGGGTGATTCCGGGGCGTACGCTATTTATACGAATTCCCCTCACCGCTAACTCCGCATTCAGGACCTGGGCATAACCTTCAATGGCAGACTTACTCGCACTATAAGCGGAAGTTCCCGAAAAAGTTTTCTCTACGGCAATACTCGAAAGCAAAACCACGCTGGAGGGGTTATTCATCACCGGTAGTAATTTTTGCAGCGTGAAAAAAGGCCCCTTCACATTGATATCAAAAGTGTGATCGAAGAGGGCTTCATCGGTTTCCTCAAATATCCCAGGTTTGAAAATACCGGCATTCAAGATAAGGGCATCCAGTTTAACCTCATCGTTTTGCAGTTTGTTTCCCAGTTGATCAATTTGGTCGAGTTTTCCGCTATCACATAGGTGGCAGGTCAGCTGGCCGCTACTCCCAAAGAGGCCCGCGATATCCTCGGCTGTTTGTTCCAGTTTTTCAGCGTTTCGGCCCGTGATGATGACTTGCCAGCCCTCGGTTAAAAAGTGCTTAGCTGTTGCGAGTCCAATACCGGCAGTGCCACCAGTGATTGCGATGGTTTTTGTTCTCTGCTGGTGTCCCATAGATCCTCTCTTGCGATTGTAATGGTGCAATGAATGGCAGTTGCCAAGATTAGGCTTAGGAGGATATGTTGTTATACTGGTATCAATAAGGCACCATTAGGGCAACACTTTGATTCTAATTTGGAAGCAGTGAGGCAGAATGCAGCATCTACATCAATACTTGGGACATTTGTACGTCTTCCGGTTGGTCATTGAGCAAGGCAGTTTTCAGGGGGCTGCTAATCAGCTGGGCTTACCTCGCTCATCAGTCAGCAAGAAGCTGGCACAGCTGGAGGGGTTTGTTGATCAGCGTCTATTGCACAGAAGTACGCGGCAATTGCGCCTTACGGATGCCGGTGCTGCTTTGTTGGAAGCAACGGAGACAATGGCTCAGCTAATGAGCAATACCGAACACCTGATCCTCTCCCACCAGGATGAAGCTGTTGGTAGAGTTAAGATAAGTTGCTCTACCTTAATGGGGCAGCGGTACTTATTGCCATCCATACCATTACTAAAGCAACGCTACCCAAAAATTACTTTTCAAGTGAACTTAAGCGATAGGGTTGTGAACTTACTGGATGAAGGCGTTGATATTGCCATTCGCACTGGGCACTTGCCGGACTCTTCATTGGTAGCGCGCCGAATAGGTGAAAAGCGTTGGGGGTGGTTTGCCAGCCCGGATTATTTGGCGAGTAGGGGGGAACCTAATTCTCCAGATGATTTAAGCCAGCATCAATGCTTAGTGTTTAGTAACCAAACAACAACCATTGATCACTGGCACTTTTCTAACGATGGTAGTGAAATAAAGACCATTCCCATTGATCCGGCGATGGTAGTCGATGATGGCCGTACATTGGTTGAATTAGCTACAATGGGTCAAGGTATAGTTATGATTGATCCTCTTCTGGTGCGCCGGGAATTAGCGGAGGGCAAGTTGATGCCTATCTTTCAGCAATGGAGAAGCCCTGAGCTGCAACCGATCCATCTAGTGTGCTTGGGAAGGTCTATAAGAAGTAAAGCGGTAGAGGTAGTTTGGCAGGCATTGGTTGAGGGCTTGCAGAGGGATTTAATTCAGCCTTAAAAGCAAATATGGCAGGGTTTTACGTATCATCTCTTTTGTTCTTTTGAATTTCCTGAAGCTTCTTTCTTTTTAATTCTCTTTTCTCTTGGTAGTAGCGCTTGTCGACATATCTAAGCAGTAGCCATAAGACAAGCGCAGCAACAATGCCAATCAGGTATCCTTTCCCGTACATACTATGTGCGACCCGCTGCTGGCCAGATTGATACTCTGTTCAACCAATCTGGTCTTTTTCAAAGCTGGATATTTAGTAGGTAAAATAGGGTCGGAGAGAACTCCAGGCGGTCCATACGAGCCGCTGGACAGTTCTATTCACACCGTTGGTTTGCATATAAAAGTTCCATTGGCCGGCTATAGCAAGGCAGTTGCTCGATTTAGCCGTGCATTTAGTATGGTTAAAGAAGAACTGGTATTGTTTGGAGTAACAGCTCTGATCTTGCTTTATTTGTCATCTGTAGGTATCTATTATTTTGAGAGCGCTGCTCAGCCGGAACAATTTAAATCTATCTTTCACAGTTTGTGGTGGGCAGTTACAACCTTAACCACTGTGGGTTATGGTGACATGTATCCAGTTACTCTCGGTGGGAGAATATTTACTTTCTTTGTGCCTTTGATTGGTTTGGGGGTGGTTGCAATTCCGACAGGTCTTGTCGCTTCTGCCTTATCTAAAGCCCGGATTGAGGATGTAGAAAACGATTAGTAACAAGCGCTATTAGGCTATGGCCTCTTCGTCTGTGAGGCCATCCCAGGATATTTAATTGAACTCAACCGCTTTACTATTGATAAAGAGCTGGGTATCAACGGGTGTTGCACTGGAAACGGTTTGAAGTGACATACAGGCCTGCCGGCAACAATGCATAAATTTTACAAGTTCTTCTTCTGGCTCATCACTTTCAACAATCAAATGTATTTCCACTCTGTCCCCCTTGCCAAAGACTTCTTTCGGTTTGATACCCCCAAAATTCAAAGTGGTTGAGAACTCAGTTTTTTGCTCTAGCCTTACACTTTTTAATTTGATCCCGCCAAGTTTAGCCAGCATTTCGATGTGAGACATCATGCAAAGGGCTAGTCCTGCAGAGAAGTACATAATTGGAGATGGGGCGCTGCCTCTACCGCCGACGGCTGTGCCTTCATCACAGATAAGCTCCCATGTTCCACCATTAGGAACGTTGGAAAATATGGTGGCTTTTTTTAGGTGATGCCCCTCAGGCATTTGTTCGACATTAATATGAGCGTGAAACTTCAGCAGCTCGCCTTGTTTCACCTTATCGAGGTGAGGGGGAGGGAAGGTTACTTGGTGTGCATCCTCGTCCAACTTGCGAACGATGGTAGAACTCGACATTTCCCATTGAATTGGGTCCATTTTGAGGCTCCTCTGTTTTTGTGTCTCGACTGGAGGGTCGAGTAGAGTTGATTTGTGCACCCCTACGGAGTTGGGTGGCAACAGCTTTAACAAAGGAGGTTAGGGTGAGAAGGGCTATATCCCCACTTGTGCCTTAAGAGTACTGGCTCTTTAGTCCAGTAGGGGGAGCGCTGTAAAGAGCGCGAGTTCATGCGCGTAGGCCAGCGCATCATTCTTGGAGTGGAAGGCCTGCGCCTGGATACTATTGCTACCGTTATTTTGGCGGGGGACCAACATTACCTGCCAGCTGGAGTGGCTACTTTTACGGTCTGTGGTATGGGATGAGTAGGAGACAACCTTAACCCCCTTGAACGCCGCTAGCGATTGCCTCTCGGTCCAGCTATGCCAGAGGGCTTGTCTCTTGGAAACATAGCTTTTTGATTCTCCATCGATGTAATGTGTTGCCCGAAAGGAGAATGTGATTACCGCGAGAAGAGTGCAGAGAGCGGTGGCCAGCCAGGAGATGGTGGAGCCTCCATCGAGAGCAAAACTTAGGCTGACAAGTAGCCAGGTCAGAGTAAACCCACCAAAGATATAGATTGGTACTTTGTTGGACTGCAGTTCCATATGTGCTGCTTTCCTATTTCCCATAAATGTAAAATTAGGTGCCAGATTTCGACCTCAGTTAGTAAGCCGCTTATTTTTATTTAGCTGATTGAAGGAAGCATACGACAGCTATCTGTTACGGCAGGGCAAAAGTACTCTTTTTGTAGGGTCTTTATCAAGTGGATAGCGTAATTTGTAGGGAGATCAAGCTGTGGCGGTTATCTTTTCGGTAGGAAAGAGGCCCGCTATGGGCCTCTCCAGGGGGAGGTCTAAGGGGAGCGTACTTTAAGGGGCTCGCGTAGCTGTTCGGCCATGCCTAACAGCAGGGACTCGGTAGTTTCCCAATCAATACATTTATCGGTTACCGAAACGCCATACTCCATATCGCTCAGGTTTGGCAGAATTTTCTGGTTGCCGGCTTTCAGGTTACTTTCCACCATAATGCCAATAATCGACTGATTGCCATCGAGGATTTGGTGAGTCACATTGTCGACCACCAGGGGCTGTAATTCGTGGTTTTTATTGGAGTTGGCATGACTGCAGTCGACCATAATGTTTGGCACGATATTGGACTTACGCAGCTCCTGCTCGCACATTGCAACACTCACTGAATCGTAATTTGGCTTGTCATTGCCCCCGCGAAGTACAACGTGACCGTATGGGTTGCCTGCGGTGTGGATAATCGCAACTTGACCGTGCTTATTGATGCCGAGGAAACGATGGGGGTTGGCGACCGATTGCAGGGCATTGATAGCCACCTCCAGGCCACCATCGGTACCATTCTTGAAGCCCACGGCAGAGGAGAGGCCGCTGGCCATTTCCCGGTGAGTCTGTGACTCTGTGGTTCGCGCGCCAATGGCAGACCATGAAATTAGGTCCTGCAGGTACTGAGGGGAGATTGGGTCTAGTGCTTCTGTTGCAGTAGGCAGTCCTAGCTCGGCAACATCCAATAGCAGCTTGCGGCCAATATGCAGCCCCTCCTCAATCTTGAAGGAGTCGTTCAAGTGAGGGTCGTTGATCAAGCCCTTCCAGCCAACAGTGGTGCGGGGCTTCTCAAAATAGACGCGCATTACAATTAGCAGGGTATCGGAAACCTTGTCCGCAATCGCCTTCAAGCGCTTAGCATAATCCATTGCGGCGTTCACATCGTGAACGGAGCATGGCCCGATTACCACCATCAGACGGTGGTCTTTGCGATCTAGAATGTCGCGCACGGCGGCGCGTCCTCCAGCGACAGTCGCCTCGGCGGCATCGCTAATGGGGAGTTCTGCTTTCAGCGTCTCCGGGCTGATCAGAACTTCCTGGGAGACAACATTTAAGTCGTCGAACTGCTGTGTGGTCATGGCGTCTTCTGGTTTCTCTATTCCTTAGTGCCGCGCTGCACCTGCAGGCGGAGTACCTATCCTACTTTGCCATCAAGAATAGGGCGAGGGTTTCATTTGCAACCAAATAATTGGACTTGGTTTGGGATGTTCATTTGTATTCACCCTTTAACAGTTTGGCACTTTCAAAGCGGTTGAGGTGGCTCTGCTGGGGCGGGCTGAGTGATGCGGGGTGCTACTTATCCATCGGTGAGTAGGTCTTCTGGCGTGTTTAGAGAGGCTTGATGTTACGAAAGAAATACGGATAACTGACACTGCAATGGCCTGCTGCCATGATATAGAGATCCCTTTAGACAGGGAATCCTTTCCAGGCGCTATTGGAACAATATATGAGTACGCTCAAAGTTCCGCAAAAGAAATTGTTGGAACAAGATTCCTGATCAATAATTTTTGTCAGTCACCAGCGGGGGTGGTAAACGGGGGGTCTCTATCCAATGAAGGAGTTTGGTTTAACTGATGCGGGGCTTTTATTTCAACATAGCGAAGGCTATCTCCTAACACTAGGGATCATGGTATTCAATTAATTGTGACATGTGCAAGGGGAGATGTCAGTTTAGACTAAATAATTGTATTTGATGAAGGCTTGTTTAATACGGATATTTCATTGTGAGGTGACTATTTAGAGCAGATGAAGTTATGGCGAGCTACATAGCTGTGTTTTTTGAGTAAAAAGTAAGAGCTCATGTGCAGTGCTTTCTTATGGATTGTTTATGATAAAGGCTTGTACTAAAAAAGGTCGTTTTACGTAACGATTTCTGAGTTACCACAACGGTAAGATATACGGTGGATTGAATTTTTGTGTGGACTGGCCTTTTGGATTTACCTGTTAAAAATTAGTGCGGATTTTTTTGCGTATCTATACAGAATATAATAAGCAGGGTATTCGAGGCTATGGTGTTCTGAGGAAGCATGCTTCCGTCTAGGCTTAAGCACAACCGATAGTAGTTTAGATGAGCATTCCCATACTGAATTACACGTAGATCCTAGCCCTTTGTTTGATATCTTAAAGTGAGCTTTCATATTCATTAATATCAAGAATCGGTCGCGGGAGGAGGGTCGTGTCGTTGAGTCGATACAGCTGTGAACAGTGTCATGACTACGGGTAATGCAAGAGAGAGGAACCCCCAAATTTTATATCCAATAGTGCCAAGAATTACACCAGTTATAAACCCCATAATTACCCCCAAATAGTACTTAGCTCTACGAGAAGCCTTAGGGTAGGGCGGAGCGTTCGTGCTTTTGTCAACACGATAGTTATCCAGCATTTCGAAAGCAGCAGCGAAAAGATTAGTAGAGTTTCCTGTCATAAAGTGTGTAGGCGCCTTCTTATTAAGTACCCTGAAGAATATTGTACTGTGAAGAGACATGGTTGCAATTGCAAAAAAAGAGATGATGAAGGTATTTGCAGCATAGGGAGATGAAAGTTTTCCTATATAGCTGCCACTGACAAAAAATAGTAGCATTAGTCCACTCTCTAAAAATAGCATGATAGTTGCTGGGTTTCTCTTTTGTAAATGTAATCTTCTGATGAAATAAATCCAAAATATTTGAAGAAGGATAAAGGCGAAGAGGATAAAAGTTTTTGTGATGTAGTTTGGATTGTTGCTTGCAAAATCGGTGATGGCGAGAACAATTGTGCCGGTAATAAAAGTTGTAAAGCTTCCGAATAAACCCAAAATGCATACAGCTTCAGAAAAGCCGGCAACTAATGCCAGGGTGTACTCTATATTTGTCTCTTTATTGGACCTTTGATTCATGGCGTATAATCTACCCTATACTGTGATAGCTTATCTAATTGACTATTTGGTATTTAGATGATTATGAATGATAGTTTATCTTGATTTTGGATAATAAACGTTACTGGAAAGAGAGCCTCAGTTATCAGAGATATAATCCAAAGTATTACCATTCGGTAGTGGTCTTGAATTCGCTTGCCATGAAACGATTGCGGAAGGTTTGAAAGCTGACGTTTAATTTATCCGCTCACTCATTTAGACAGGGTGGCTAATGCAAATGCTAGCGGCCTCATTCAACCATATTTCCCATAGAGTACTGGCTTTAACGATGTAACAGGCGAGCAGGTTAGATTTGTGACGGGTTGCTTGGATAGTAGACCAAGAATGAGTCGAGCTGGGCAGTCACCGAAAGGGTTCTTTGTGGGGCTGCAAGTGATTTGCTTGTAATATTAAGAATTGCAGCTATTACTTGAGGTCAATTTATAGCCCCTAAATCACTAGATTAGCGCTGGTAACTTTGTCTATTCGCTTGTTTATTGATGAGTTTTCTCAAATTTCAACAGATTAAAGTTATCTACTTAATCGAGCAATTGCCGAGCAGTTGCTCATGAGCGATGTTAATTTTATAGATTTCTGTGATATAGCAAGCGAATATTGAAGGGCAGTCGCATAGTTTGGTTATGTTTGCTGAATTGGAGCACATGGTCTCATATTCACATCCAGGCCAGATCCTTTGCTTGAAAAATCACTTTAAGATCAAAGAATAAATCAAAGAACTGGTTCACGGCATTTGTTTTTATATCTCTCTAAAATTTCTGGTTAATTTCAGCTCTTTAAATGACTACTAATGTTTATAAATGCTAATGAAAATCTTCAATCAAAAAAAATATTGAAGGCTCCGCTTTTACTACTATTGAGTGCACTACTTTTTGGCTGTGGGGGAGGTAGTAGTAACGATGAGACGACACCGCAAGAGAACACTGGCGGTGATAACTCGGGCGGTGGAAATTCGGGTGGGGGAGTGGTAGATACCCCGGATGAAGGTGATGATTCTAACACTTTACCCATTGCCAATGATCAGTTGGTACAGATGGCCGCACACGGCCGACTTGCAAAATCTATATTTCTTGCTGCGTATGATGAAGATCTGGATTCTCTAGAATATTCTATTCAGTCGGAGCCGGCGCATGGCACTTTAACAGGAAGTGGGCGTCGCTGGGAGTACCTCCCTGCAACAGACTTTACGGGTACTGATAGCTTCTCATATCTAGCGTCAGATAGTAGTGGTGCTAGTAATATTGCGACAGTTACTATTGAAGTTGCGGCAAATGATTGTGCCAGCGATTTCCTGGATGGACCAGCTGACAGCCTTCTGGTGCATGTTCCGTCTCACTTGGAATTCCGTGATGTAGCGGGTGGAAATTCTGTGATTGTTGAGGGCACTGCGCTAACAGAAAGTGCATCTTCGGATCCAGATGTAGAAGGGCGCACAATGTTTGTCAGTCGCAACGACTTTAATAATGCAGACATGACGGTGGCTCTTCCTGAGAAAGATGGCCTCGCGCATTTTAGCTTGTCTTTTAAGTTCATCCCGGATAGTACTGAAGGCGATGAAGTGATGGTGAGATCAATTGCTGATCCTAATGGTGATAATAACTCCGGCAGCTTTTATATAGGCATCAGTGATGATGTTGTTGTAGGGCAATTGGGTGGCCAAGACAGCCAGCAGTTTTCTAACGCAGAAAGTACTTTAAAAACCCGTAGCTGTAATCATGTCGCAGTTACGGTGGACAATGGCACGTTAACCGTGTACGTAAACGGTGAAGCTTCTTCTTCGATATCTGTTGATGGTGATAGCTATCCTTACTTGGGCGACATGCTGCAATTTGGGCCCTTTGCGGGAAAAATCTGGGATGCGCGACTCTATGAGCGTGTGCTGACATACGATGAAGTCATGGACCTGGGTGGCAGTAAGTGCAATGAATCCATGATTGCTACCAGCCCCTATGATGGTTACAACAACTATCTTTGTTCAACGTACCAGTGCCAATGGTGGTCGGATGATACCGACAAAACCATGGCTAATTTTGAGCATTATATTGTGGCTCAAGAGCGGGTATGGGAAAGGAATATCTTTGAAGCCGGCATGTATGGAAAAGGCGAGCTTTGCACTTACTTCAGTGATGAAGGTTCCACCCGTGATTTAGAACTCAATGACTCAATCAGTAATACGTTCGTTAAGAATTACACCCTGGAGGATAACCCGCTTACCCAATCTAACGCTCAGCACTGGATGCATGAGAACTTCCACTCCTATCAGGGTAAGCTAAACAGGGTTACAGGTGAGTCCAGTGGTAAGTACACCCTGGAATCCTCCGCAAGCTGGGGCGCGGATCACAATATCCCGGGCGTTAAAGATAGCTTGCTGGGTTACTACACCCTCCACCCACATATTACCCTTTGGGCCATTCAAGACTCTCCCGTCGATCACCAATATGGTTATGACTTTAAAGGTGGGCATCAATACGGCGCTTATATTTTCTGGTCTTGGCTGACTAATTATGCTGTGAGTAAGGACCTGATGGGGGGGGTATTCCGTGACTCCAGGGATGGACTTAACGACCTGGAAGCAGCCGATGCTTATCTAACAGCCCAAGGGCACGACATGAAGGCCCTGTTTGCAGATTTTGCCGCACAAATCACGACCTGGGATATGGTTGAGAGTGAGGCCTACCAGGTGTCGGAGGCGGCCTCTTTGAGTCGAATGTTGAGTGAGCACCCTGATGCCAGCACCCACGATAATAAGTACACTCAAACATTTGACCAGGAAGGGACGGGTAACAGCTGGACTGATATGGATACCGGTTTTGTACCAGGCTCTTGGGCTTTTAATGCCTTTAAGGTAGAAGGTATTACTGAAGACAGTAACTACACCATTGCGGTTAGGGTTGATGCTGAAAATAACCCAGCTCATGCGGACTTCCGTGGTCGTGCAGTGGTTTACAACCCATCTACCGGCTCTCGTAGTTATTATCCATTTGATATTGATAGCTCCGGGGAAGATTCAAGTACCGTAGTACCGGTACCTGCCAATCATGAACTCTATGCTCTCGTAGTCACAACTCCTGACACCTTCAGGGATTTTGAGTTTTATGATTATGATTTTGCTATCTATCCATCTGGTGGCGACGTAAATACCGATCCAGTGGGTGATACTTCAGATGAGGATGTTGTAAAAGTTGTGGTTATGGCAGGCCAGTCCAATATGGAAGGCAACAACACCCGGTTAGATCGCTTGCAAGAGCTGATTTGCCATGCCAATGCAGATTACACCTACGGCGATGTCGACTGTGGTTCTACGGCGATTAGTGATGACCAGATAACAGAGCAGTTTATCAATAATAGTGATTCGCTAGCCGATTATAACCAGAGACTTAGCGATGATAACGAAGATCCTGTGGTGCAGAAGCTCGGGCAATTCCTCTGCCGTGCAGGCAGTCTCGACTCTCATACAGGTGAAACCTGTGATAGCCGTAACTTTGATCTGACTGACCGACTCTTTGCCACCATTAGTAGATATTACTTCTCCTCTAGCGAAGGCTCCTATGGGTACAACTACGATGCCTGGATGCAAATGAGTACTGCTATGGAGGTAGCTGAGATTTATGCTGATGGCCACCTGGACGCAGCTCTTGAAGGTACACGAGACGATATTACTGTACTGCAGTATCAGGGTTCATTGAATGATACCGGTTCTCTCTCCTTCTCTGAGCGCCATGGTGAATTGTTCCCCAATTATGGCGTGTCTACTAACCGCTATGGACCAGAGCTCACTTTAGGGCACTACCTCGGTGAAGAGACTGAGAACGATCTGTTACTTTTAAAAGTGGTTCAGGGTGGTACTGACCTGAGAGTTGACTGGAAGGTCCCTGGCTGCCATGACTCCGCCGCTAATGAGTGGACCCAAGATGAGGAAAATCAGGAGTCTCTTTACACTGCGATGTTGGAGAAGATTGAGGCCTTGCGCGACCCTGAAGTCTTGGCTGGTTACTTTCCGCAGTATGAAAATAAGTCGATTGAAATCGATAGTTTTATCTGGTTCCAGGGTTGGAATGATGGAGGGCAAAGTGTAAATGAAAGCAACTATGAGGCGAATTTGACCTGTCTGGTGAGTGGCCTACGGGAAGCGCTAAATGATTATGACTTGCCCATTGTTATTGCTAAAAGCCACTATGGTGATGCCAGTGGAGCTATCCAGTCTGCCCAACAGTCTGTTGCAGACAACCTCTATAATGTTGAGGCTCATGAAACAGATGATCTCTCAGGTTATTACCATTTTGATCCAGCGGCGCATTTAGCGATAGGTAAGCGCATGAAGGAAGAGAGAGATAACTTGCGCTGATTAAAAATCATACTCGATAGCAAGTGCGTAGATAAGGCCTCCCCGCTGAAAGTCTTATCTACGCTCACCTAGCCCACAAAGCCAAAAAACCAGTATTATCCCTTCCGTTTATCTTGTCAGATTTTTCAAACCATACTGTATCTCGCTCTAATAGCATGATATCAATAGCGCTATACTCAAGTAGTTAATTTGCCCCATCAAAAGGTGCGTACTTCAGCGTTTGAGATAGGCGTTATATTGATTACCTGTGTCTTCAAAATTACTTTTGCTGAAAAAAATATGTGAAGGGAATATTGATATCGGAAGAGGTGTAGCCTTTGGGTTTTAAGTTTAGTTACTCTAAGGTGAGTATCGATAGTAGTGCGTATCATAAGGGACCGCCACGATTATAAGTAGCAGATTAATTCTAATAGATAGAAGTTTAGTAATATGAAAACCTTGCCTAAACATATAGGTATAGTTGGATGCTCCGCAGAAGGGGCCGCCCTTTGCTACAGAACAATATGTACTGAAAGCCCCAAAATTTTGGGGGAGTATGCGCACCCGGAAATCTCCATGCATACTCACTCTTTGGCAGACTATGTAAATCGATTGAATAATAGCGATTTATTGGGTGTTGGTGACCTAATGCTTTCTTCAGCTAAAAAGCTCAAAGCGCAGGGTGCTGATTTCTTAATTTGTCCAGATAATACCATTCATCAGGCGTTTGAGTATGTAAAAGAATTATCACCGCTACCTTGGCTCCATATTGCTGAAGTTGTAGCAGAGAGTGCGAAATCTCGCGGTTATCAAAAGCTTGGTATTTTAGGCACCAAATGGCTGGTGGAAAGTGATGTTTACCCAAAGAAAATTGAAGGGCAGAACCTTGGTTGGCTGCGACCTACAAATGAGCAGGTACACAATATAGACAGCTTAATTATGGAAGAATTGGTCTGTGGTGTCTCAGCGCCAGATTCAGTAACTTACTTTCAAGAGGTAATTCAAAGTTTGAAGGCTAATGGTTGTGATGCCGTTATACTTGGGTGTACAGAAATACCACTAATAATTAGTGACTCCAACTCCCCTCTGCCTACCTTGAACTCCAATCATTTATTGGCGGAGGCAGCAATTAGGTTGGCTGTTGGATGTGCAGAATATTCCTAGTAAGCGCAATAGTGGGTGCTCGATCGGCATTTATCATATATAAAGCGAAGCTCTAATGTATGGATTTGGATGGCAGCAAAGCAAAAAACCATTTCACGGATAGGTTAGTATGGCTTTTGCTGCTGCCTGTATGGAAAATACAGCGGAAGTATCATACTTATCTTAAGCTGTTTTGCCGCAAAGTATTCAGTTTCAGTTGCTATCTTAACACCTGCCTTAACACACCAAGGTAGTTATCGGCCAGCTCTACATCATCATAGTACCCGCGAGCCTTAAGAAACTTATGGAGTGCCCTTAAGTTATAGGTGGGCACACCCATAAAAGCGTGATGCTCACAATGGTAGCTTAATCCATCGGTGGGGCTGACAAAGAGTAATCCTAAAATTCCCCTTGGAACCGATCGTGTATTATATTTTGGTTCCAGATGATAGAGATCTTTAACCCCGGCATGCTCAGCGATTTGACGCATTCGAATGATGGCCATATAGACTGTAAAGTAGGCTATTACCCATAGGATATACAACTGCGGAAAGCCAGAGGCCCACAACGCCGCAAACATGATACCGTTAACAAACAGGCCCCGTGTCAACTGATAATTAACTCTCTTATTTCTGCTCAACAAATCTCGACCGCTTAAAAAAAGATATAGGTTTGCCTTTAAACCAGTGATTCCCAAAAAATCTCTAATGAATTTTCTCGCTAGACTCCTTTTACTTACAGGATAGTCTTTGTAGTTCTTCAGATCCGGATCTTTATCTGTGCCAGCATTTCGATGATGTTTTAGATGGCTCTTAATATAGGTATCACCATCCATCAATAAAAATGGTGAAGATAACCACTTGGCAACGAATTTATTATAGGCCCGGGTTGCGAAAAGCGTTTTATGACTGGCTTCATGCATGATTGCAGCTAAGGCCTGTTGACGCCCAGCAAGCAAGAATACTGCTGCAATATATACGTACCAATACGGTAATAGTGCTGCAATAACAAAAATACTAACGATGCCAATCCAAGCGCTTGCTACTATCCACCAAGCTCTGGCATCACTACGTTGCAGAAAAGGCTTTAGTTCTTCTTTGCTAATTGGGATATTCATTGAGGAGTACCTTGTTGTGATTATTAGTCAACACCTAACTTCTTCAACTGTTCCAGCCAAATGTTACGGCCAACACGATCGTACTTACGCACGATATTCTTCAATTCTTGGTACTTCTCTTGCGGTCTTATTATCTTTGGGAGTAGAGGATCAATCGCTAGGCGATGAATGGCCTCACCACCCAACCGGCATGTTTCTGATAATGTTGTATAAATAGGTTTATTTGACAGAGTCTTAAGGCTGTTCTCAAGGGACCGTACGAGATCGTTATATTCGCTATCAAGCCTTCCGATATCCCATAGCTGGTGAGCCCATTGAGAGACTAATGAATCGGGAACCTCATGCAATACAAAACAGTTCGCTCCTACCTCAAGTCCAAGAGTATCTAATGAAGCGATTATTTCAGAATGGGCGAGTTTTAGATTGTTGGGTCGTACCCACAGGTGGTCGAGGCCTACGGAAAAACCATACCATTGGAGAACCGATAATGACTTTCTACGAACCGTACGTGATATTCCTTTAGGTAAGTGACAAGTAAGCCAACTACCATCCCAAGTTTCATAATGAAAAGTATCATGTTGCCAGCGGTTGATAAAAGCACGTTTGGCGATCGCTTTTTCTGTTAAACGGTACACCCCCCGCCCATCATGGCTGACCAATTCGGTACTTACCAATCTATTTAATGTTACTCGTAGACTATTGATAGAAATGTCAAATGCATCAGATATAAAGCTGAGCTGACTGGTTCCAAGCTCGTGTCGCTTGTTAACGCCCATCAGGTCCAGTAGGACATTTTTAGGGGTAGGCTCATACGTAAACTGATACATAATGATTTTACTGACAATAATCCTGGTATTTGTTCTAAGTGATATTACAGAGTAGAGCACAACTTGCAAGACATTGTAATCTTTGGGTTAAACAAATAGACGCTTAAATCCACGGTAATGCCATCTTCTGCTATCCGATATCCTTATCATCGTGATAGAAATCTATGGGGGAGGATTATATTGAAGTGCTTGATAAGCTCTCTGTGCGAGGATGAGATGATAATTTCAAGCTTTGTTGCTAAGGCAGTTAAAGTTGTAGATGTTAATAGCTAACACAGGTGTAACTTGTACAAATTATGTGTTCTAGAAATTCTAACAGAAGCAATTTTGTGTATTACTTTAACAATATCCTTAAAGCAAATGCCTAAGAATAGGTGCTTTTTAGCACTATCTAGCAGTTTAATAGTTGCTGTTGATATAATGATCGATAGAGGAATCCCATAGTAATAAGGGAATGCTATGTATACCTCTAGATTGTCTTTTCGTTAGATTGATAACTGTTCTTTTTTGTGGGTCGGGAAGGGACTGGATATGTCAGTTGCTATATGCCACTAAAAGGTATTTCTATAGTTCGGCATCCTTTAATCTAGGGGGAAATATATGGTTGCTTGACTTGTTAACAATTTTCTGTATTTGGGTAACATTTGTTTGTCCAGTTTAGGTTAAAATGCTTGGAAGTCTTATAAAAAGTGGTGGTAGAACATGAGTGAAATATCAAAGTTCGGAGTCGTAATATATGCAAGAGATATACAGGGTCTCTCCGAGTTCTATCTAAAAATGTTTGATTTTCATGTGCTATATAAAACAGATAAGTTAATTAGTATAGGTAAAGATGGATTTAATATTGTTGTACATGACCCGCCCATAGAGCTCCCTGAGCGAAATTTCAACACAATTAAACTATTTGTCATGGTGGAATGTCTTGAAGATGCAAAGAATAAGGCTGAGGCACTTGGGGGCAGGGCTATGGAAGGTGAGTGGTCAAATCCAATTTTCAAGGTTTGTAACGTAGCTGACCCTGAGGGGAATCACATTCAGCTTAGGGAAGCTAAATCTTAGTAATAAAGTCAGTTATTATCTATATTGGTGAAG
This sequence comes from Microbulbifer maximicatervae (SeqCode), assembly GCF_052467225.1. Classification (NCBI taxonomy): domain Bacteria; kingdom Pseudomonadati; phylum Pseudomonadota; class Gammaproteobacteria; order Cellvibrionales; family Microbulbiferaceae; genus Microbulbifer; species Microbulbifer maximicatervae (SeqCode). The sequence continues at coordinate 2,787,425 of NZ_CP174303.1, forward strand.
CATGACCTTCATTGATGTTGCTTGGTGGCGAGTATATGTTTCTTTACAGTTTTATATTTTAAAGTTTGATTTCCAAAGTAACTCTTCAATGTGGTGCGTAATAGTGAGTTGGAGGATAGGTGGATTTAATATTAAAAGATATAATTTCTTTATCATGTAAGGCTCTGCAGGAGGAGGATCAGTATCTTCAGGAGTCACTTTCCAATAATTCTTGCTACTCGTGTGACCAAGCTGGGATTCTAAAAATAAATAATGAGAGATATTATCAGTTCATCATTGCCAGGTACCTTTTTAGATGCTTCGCTAGAAGGGTTCAGGTCGAATATGACTTAATTGATCTTGTTGTTTTCCGGGAAGATGTGCCATCAGAAATAGAAGTGGTGGTGGAAATGAAGAGGTGGATGAGCTCAACAGGTAGTTCTGAAATACCTAAAATTAGAAGTGACTTTGATAAATTAAGAAAATGTAGTCCGGCAAAAGGACTGGCTCTAATAATGTCCTCTAATCCAAAGGGCGTATCAATTAAAGATAATATACAGTATCTTTCTGATGAGCTAGATAGAAATTTAGATTCAGACCTATGGGTATATGAGTCGTTCGATACAATAGGTATAAATGGTGAAGAAAATGTATTTTGGGTGGCCGGTTATAACCCTGCTTATTGATAAGAGTCAGTTGTAAAAAGACATGATTGTTTTCTATAATTTATTATTTGAGTAATTCTTCTAGCTTAAAATCGTTTATTGTATATAGACTTTTTTATTTTAGATAGTGTTTATTTTGTGGTCGTCAATCATTCGTGTAGTTAAGTTGAATTTAGATGGTTCGTAACCAGTTGGATGGAGATTAATATGATCTATCCTGCTTGTTGGTTGTAAACTAGTCATAACTCTCAATAGAGGCAGTCTTCAATCAGGTAGGCGAGAAAAAAATTTTCAAACTTGCTGGCAGAGTATAGGTTGGCTCTACTGACCTTTAGTGGTTGAAGCACATTTAATGCAATAAGCTACTATGATTGGATGCTAATTACTTGAGCGAGAAAAGGAGAAGTTGGTATGGACGCTGCTTCAGTTAAATTCCCAACGCATTCTGAGCTTCAGAAAGTGCTTAAAGATATTGTAAGCGAAAAAAATGGTGGATTTAACTTTAATATGTGGGCAACTATCGTTGACAGGGATGGTGTCGTTAAATTAGTTGCATTTTCAGGCAAGGACCGAGGTGATCAATGGCCTGGGAGCAGAGTTATTTCAGCGCAAAAGGCAAACACGGCGAATGCTTTCAGTCTTCCCGACCTATCACTATCAACGGCCAACCTTTTTTCGGCTGTACAGCCTGGTGGTAGTTTATATGGCTTACAGCATAGCAATCCAGTTGATACAAATGTCGCTTATGGTGGTTCATCAAATCAAATTGGCACAGAAGATGACCCGATGGTGGGTAAAAAGATCGGAGGAATTAATGTATTTGGTGGTGGCTTAGCTCTGTATAATAAGGATGGAAAGCTTATCGGTGCTCTAGGGGTTAGCGGTGATAGTTCATGTGCAGATCATAATATCGCATGGAAATTGCGCCACAACCTCCAGCTAGATTATGTGCCTTCAGGAGTTAGCCCCAATAAGGATGACAATATTGTCTATGATATTGTTGATGGCGTTAGCGCCAGTGGTTGGGGGCATCCCGCATGTTCTCCCGAATCAGTTGATATAGCGACAAGCTTCTCTAAAATTTATTCGGTTAGAACAAAAAAGTAATTTAGTTTCCAGTAAGAGTAGTATTCTACACTACCCCAATAATGATAATGGCAAGCCGAACGAGGTTTTTATAGATCTGTCCTTATTTGATAATGCCCAACAAGGTAAAGGCTATGGCCCAAAAACTATGAGACTTCAGTGTGAGGAAGTCGAAAAAGTGAAAATTTCTAACCCTGTATCCCGTTGCTACGTAGCAATCCATGCTTTTATTAAGAAACTTTTGAGCGATTTAATTTTTAAGTTGTAGATCGAGACGAGTTTGATGAGTCAATAATGGAATTGCATTATGTTCAGCCAGTTCTGTGGGTCTTTGTCTACGCTGTTTTCTTTTATATATCCCCCTTCACGAAGAACGAGTAGGGGGATATAAAGCTCTACCTTTGCAATTGTGATCATAACTTAAACATTAAGTTTTTTATTTACTGGCAGATTGCGAATTCTGGTTCCTGTTGCTGTAAATATCGCGTTGGTCAATGCAGGGGCTACGGGTGGCACACCAGGCTCACCAACGCCTGCTGGAGCAGAATTGGCACTCACTACCGTTACCGAAATATCAGGGCACTGCCCCATACGAAGTACAGGGTAATCATGGAAGTTGGACTGCTTAACCTTTCCATCTTCAAAGGCTATCTCTCCCATCATCGCCAAGCTTAAGCCAAAAATCACCGCGCCTTCGGTTTGTGAGACAACTCTATCAGGGTTAACAACAAGTCCAGCATCAATGGCTGCAATTGCTTGCAGTACCTTAAGGTTTGTGTTTTCTACCTCCACCAGAATCGCTATAGCCACATAGCTATTGAAGCTTCGATGAACGGCAAAGCCCCAGCCTTGATTTGACTGGTTAGGTGCAAATTCAGCCATATTCCTTTCAACAATATCAATTACCTGATGGTAGCGACCAACATCGACTGGGTGACGTGATAGATCCTCTCCGTAGTTTCCGTATTTGAACTGTTGACCGGAAAAGTCGATATGCCTAGGTTGGCCCAACATTTCTTTCCACATCTTTGGGCATGATACTTTGGCATTGTGTGCCAGTTCATCCACGAAACTACTAATACCAAAGGCGTGCTGAATATTACTCACTGAGCGCATCCAGCCGATACGGGTATGCGCCAATGCTTTAACCGCTTCACAACGATGACTTGGCACAATAAATGGAATGTCGACAAAGCCAAGGTCCAGTTCTCCAGCTGAGGGGTACTCCACGTTCTCGGCAAAGGTAGTGCTAATAGATGGAAAAGCGGTACGTTGTAGTATTGCCGTTGGCATTTGATCGCTATCAAGTTTTGCTTGATAAAATTGGGCACTAATTGCGTGCATGTAGCCGTTTTGGATATCGTCCTCGCGGCTCCAGCTAACTTTAACCGGCCGTCCAAGCTTTTTAGACAATAGTGCCGCTTCCACACTAAAGTCAGGCTTTGACTTCCTTCCAAAGCCGCCCCCTAATAGCGTGACGTTAACTTTCACTTGTTCGTCATTGAGCCCGAGGTTTGCTGCTACATTTTGCTGTGTACTTTGCGGTGTTTGTGTTGATGCCCAGATTTCACAGCCATTTGGTGTAACTGAAGCTACAGCAGCAGGAGCTTCCATCGGTGCGTGGGCCAAATAGGGCACTGTGTATATGGCTTGCTGGGTAGAGTCCTCCGGCCAATCGGTGTTTTCAACTCCTTGTTGGCGAACTAATTTACCAGGCTCCTTGACCCCCTGAATTAACGACTCCATGAAACTTGTGCTGCTGTGGCTATCATTCTTACTGGCAGTCCAAGTTATTTCTAATGCTTTACGCCCTTGCAAGGCACTCCAGGTGTTAGTAGCAATAACTGCTACACCACCTAAAACTTGAAACTTAGGTGGTCCTTCGGGCACAGGTAATTGAATCACATCCAAAACCCCGGGAACCTTGCGAGCCAGGGTATCATCTAAACTTTCTACATCACTACCGAGAACCGGGGGCCTGCTTATACTGGCATACAGCATGCCATCTATTTGAATGTCGTAGCCATATCTAGCTCTTCCGGATAGCATATTATCCATGTCGACAATCTTGTGAGATTTGCCGATATGTTTAAAGTCCTTGTTTTCCTTCAGTTTCACGCGGTTCAATTCTGGTATGGGAAGTTTCGCAGCAGCAACTGCTAGCTCTCCATAACTAAAGCTTCTGCCCGACTTTACATGCACAACTTTATGATTCCTGGCTTCCACTTCTCCGACAGGCACTTGCCATGAGTCTGCTGCAGCTTGTTCCAGCATGGTCCGAGCTATTGCCCCCATTTGTCGCATTTTGTCATAATGCTTACGAATACTGCGTGACCCATCGGTATTCTGGCTTCCATAGCGCTTATCGGCTAACCCTTGAACCACAACGACATGTTGCCAATCAGCCTCAAGCTCATCAGCGAGTATCTGAGGTATCCCGGTTCTAATACCTTGGCCCATCTCTGAACGATGACAGGTAAGATAGACTTTATTGTCTTCGCCAACAGCAACAAACAGGTTTAACCTCGGCTCCTTTCCTTGTGCTATAGCCATCGGACTCCAGCTTATCCCACTTGCACCTAAAGCTAAGCCCCCGCCAGTTGCTCCAAATAGTTTAAGTACATCCCGGCGGCTGAAATTTTTTACAGCTGTAAAGCTACTCATTATTAAGTTCTCTTTTTAGCGGTGTCTTGAATAGCAGCTCGAATTCGTGTGTAGGTACCACAACGGCAAATATTTCCAGCAATGGCAGAGTTAATCTCTTCATCACTTGGTGATGGGTTTTGGGTCAATAGCGCGGCAGCAGTCATAAGCTGGCCAGACTGACAATAGCCACATTGTGGAACGTTATTGTCGCTCCATGCTTGCTTCAATTCAGCAAATTGCAGCCCCTCGATGGTAGTTACTTTCTTGCCTTTGGCTTGCGAAACCGTCGTTAAACATGCTCGCGTCGGCGTTCCGTCCAAGTGGATTGTGCAAGCTCCACACAATCCAGCACCGCAACCATATTTAGTGCCTGTTAATCCAAGCAAATCTCTGATTGCCCACAAAAGTGGCATCTCTGGTGCAACATCTAGTGCGTAACTTTCGTCGTTGATGGTTAAGGTTAACTTCTTATCTGACATTACCCGCTCCTTGATAATCCCGCTAGTAATTGCGTATCGATGGCGAAATCGCTTCTTTTCGTTAACTGGTTATGACTTGGAAATCTGACTATCGCAGAGCTAGTTTTACGGAAGTACTTATGTAAATTGATACTCTCACTAAAAACTGAAAATAAGCCCTAACTGATATTTTCCACAATCATTTGTTGCCATTTTTCTATATCAGCTCTACGATCTATATCTACGGCGACACCCTCGATCTCAACAATTGATAAAGCATCAAGATTAGATTTCTTTTTCAATAAGTGCTTTGCGCCCGTATCGCCTGTGAGAGATGCGAGATCAGTAAAATCTGAGGAGTTAAATACTGCAGGTACGCCAAAACTATTTTGATATTGGGCGCAGCAAGTTTGCCCATATGACTGCCACACAGTAATTAATTTTTGATAATCATCCAAAGTTACGCCTATGTGATCAGCCAAGGCAATTAGCAAACCATCTACCTTAAGGGCCTCGGCTTCGATAACTGCTTCTTTAATAGAGCTTGCAATACCACTTTGCCAGTTAGTGTTAAATCGTCGGTTCACATCGGAAGACAACAAATTAGCCAGCTTCTCTTGATGCGCTCCCAGAACTACCAATAACTCTACTTTTAGCCCGGTTGATGTTTTTGTGTTTAGGCTGGTTAGTTTATCAAGCGTTTGCAACAGCAGAGGCTGACTCTTAATCTTCCCATTTGAGTCAATCACATCTACTGTTGCTTGTAATTTTATACCATTAAATCTACGACTTTCTCCGGCAGCAAGCAATGCTACCAGTATCCGTTTTGAAGGTCGTCTAGCTGTCTCCCGGATAAATTTATTCACGTTGCGACCTTGTCTAGGGGTAACAATCTAGCTTGATGCAATACTCCGTGACATTGAGCCAGGATGCTCAAAGCAATGGACTCAGGTAGCTCACCACCTAATGCTAAACCTGCCGGTGCGGAAAAGACACCATAGAAATCACTTACTTTTATCCCCGCTCTATCAAGAACTTTATCACGTCTATGTGGAGGGCCGAGCAGCGCAACATAGTGTAGCTTCGTCAGGCTTACGGCTTGTAACGCCTTCGCATCCAAGTCCAAGTTGTGGTGCATCACAATCGCCGCATCAAACTGATTCAGCAGCGATGTAGTCAGCTGTGAATAGGGTTTCTTTAGAATACTTGCACCAGGGAAATCGTAATGACGGGCAAAACTTGCGCGTTCATCAATCACCGTAATGTGCCAGCCTAGTTCTTGAGCAATTTTGACTACTGGCTGAGCATCTAACCCGCCACCAAAAACAGCAATATGGAAGCGGGGTAGGCAGGGAATAATTAATCTCGGATGCAGAGCATCTGCTTTTCCATTTTGTAGTGATAGGGTAGCTTTGGTAGTGCTATCAATCTGGTAGCCCATTGCTTCTGGGGCAATAACTCTCGCAACAAGATCTCTTGAATTGGTATTTTGAATAGGTAACTCCAGTTCGTAGAAAGCGGAGTTTCCCGAGTTCAAATATTCTAAAAGGCAATGAAACTGAAGATATTGGTTTCTATGCGTTAGGGGAAATAAAAATAGCTCTACAATGCCGCCACAGCCTAATTGATAGCTAGCATCCGACTCATCACTGGCATCGTAAATCACTTTAATCGAAGTATCATACTGAATAGCGCGTTGAGCGTATCGTTTTAAATCAGCCTCTAAGCAACCACCACTGACTAGGCCAATACTCTTACCTAGTGGGTGAAACAACATCATCGCTCCCGCCTTACGATAAGCTGAGCCCTGAACTTTGGTGATTACGGCTAGTACCCAATCATCCTCAGGCGATGCTTGCCATTCACTTAATAGGGCTTCAATATGGTGCGACATAACTCTGTGCTCGAATACATGAAAAATGACCTACAAACCTACTTGGAACCCAGTAAACTGTAAAACACCACAATTTAGCGATACTCCAAGAATGTGAATAAAATGCAAGGTCGTTCCCAGAAAAAGCGGCAGCTGTGCTGTTAAGTGCGATAGTCGGAAATTGATGCGTGCTTTCGTCTAATAATGGGCTGCTTCTATAAGGGTAGATTCTGAGGCGAGGCAGTGGAGTTTTGTCCTAAATGGCTCTTATTGGATTATTTTCTATTTTGGCTGCTTCTGAAACAGTGGTACCAGCTCACTAGATTGTTCTGAGTCGAATCAGTAACCTATTTCCTAGTGATATTTTGGGTAAGGAAAGGCTTAGTGCGTAGAGGTTCTTGTAATTGATCTTTGGTAGAAGAGTAAAGCAAGGCAAAAGGGTAATAGATGTAGAATGGAAAATTAGATATTAAGCTGCTAGTGCTGGGAAGCCATTGGTTACATCAATATTTATAAGGTTCACTAAACGTTCGTATTGTAATGCCAGGAAAATTTCGAGATCCGTATGAAATTCTATCGATAGCCGGTCTTGTTTAAGCGATAAGTAGTGTTTGATTCAAAGATTGTAACAGATAAGGTTAGTGTACGGTGAATTTTAAGTCCGTTTAGTTGTGTTTTGTGGTGTGCCATATAAAGATAAATTGATAAGGATGATTATGAATGCCAAGTCGATTCTCAATTTTCTCATCGCAGGTATCATATTATTTGGTGTTTCAATTTTTGCTGAGAATAGCGGTATTCTAAAGCATGGAGTATTAAAGGTGTGGAATTATCTATTTCGCCGTATCGTGAAGTTCTTGGTTTGAGTTATGTAGTTAATGGGGAGTAATTGTGAAATTTACACAGAGTTTATTAGTTAAGTATTGCCTTGTTTTATTGTTCCTTTTCTACAGTGCGGTAGCTCTGGCACAGAACAATAAAATAGATTATTTGGACATTTTGATTCTTGATGGAAAAATTATCGATGGTTCAGGTAATCCATGGATAAAGCAAGATATTGGAGTGGTCGATGACAAGATAGTCTTTGTAGGGAATGCTGATAGTCTTAGGAGCAAGGCTAAATTAACCATTAATGCTGAGGGGTTATATGTTACTCCTGGGTTTATTGACATGCATAGCCATGCAGATCTCAATGATCCGCAGGGTAAAAAAATGTTACCGCAGATCTTTCAGGGTGTTACCTCGGTAATTGTTGGTGTAGATGGATTTGGGAAAAATGATGTTCTAAAGCAATATAAAATCGATAAGGGGGGAAGAGAAAGGCTCAGTGATACCGGCGTCAATATAGGAACTTACGTTGGTTTCAATCAGGCTCGCTTGAACGTTATGGGGATGAATGATAGACCTGCCAGCAATGAAGAGCGTTCAAAAATTACGCACTATCTTGAAAGTGGTATGCAGCAAGGTGCTTTTGGGGTCTCAACGGGTCTTTTTTACCGACCGGCTTCTTATGCCTCAACAAAAGAAGTGATTGAATCCCTGTCATTCTTAAATAAGTATAAAGCTATTTATGATACCCATGATAGGGATTTGGGGGCAGTTCTAAACGGTATAGGATACGATGCTTCTGTTGCTGAAGCTATCAAAATTGGTTCAGCAATAGATGCAAGAATTATCTTTAGCCATTTTACTCCACAGGGTAAGCATAACGACGGACGAGCTGACGTAGGGATAGATTTGATCAATAATGCCAGGGCGGATGGTGCTCAGGTATTTGCTGCACAACATCCATATACTGCAACGCAGAGTTCTGTAGTGGTCTAATCCTTCCGGACACTTCGCTAAGATGGTAAAACTACCAGGCGAGGTGAAGTATGACAACAAAAGGTACACGTCGGCATTTCAAGCCGGAATTTAAGAAAGACGCCGTAGCGCTAGTCTCTGAGCAAGGGTATTCAATTCCTAAAGCAGCAGAGGCTGTAGGAACAACAGCCAATAACCTGCGACGCTGGATAAAGGAACTGAAGCAGGAAGAAGACGGTGTGAGGTTGGATGTAGGCGAGCGCGCAGAATTAGAGCGATTACGACGTGAAAATAAGCAGTTGCGGATGGAGAAAGAAATCCTAAAAAAGGCCAGCGCCTTCTTTGCGAAAGAAATGAAATAAAGTACAGCTTTATTGAAAAACAGCAAGGCAGCTTTCCTGTTAGGGTGCTCTGCCGGGTAATGCAGGTAAGTAATACTAGTTATTACGATTGGTGTTGCCGTGGTAATAGCTCAATAGATGCTCAAACATGGCAACTATGCCATCGTTTGAAGGCCCTATTTGCAGAATCTAGACAGAGTCTCGGAAGTCGTCGGTTAATGAAGCTGTTACGTAAAGAAGGCTTTGAAGTCGGGCGCTATCGAGTCCGCAAGCTCATGAAAAAGCTAGGCTTGGCAGTAAAGCGCAAGAAGCGATTTACACTGACGACAGACAGTAAACATCACCTGCCTGTCGCAGAGAACCTTCTGAATAGGGAGTTCTCACCGAGTGCTAAAAATCAAGTTTGGACGACTGATATTACATATATTTGGACTTCGCAGGGCTGGCTGTACTTGGCGGTAGTGATTGATCTCTATTCGCGCCGGATTGTTGGTTGGCATCTAGATCGCAAGATGGAAACGGCCCTGATAACTCGTGCGTTGATGATGGCTGTCAATTTGCGTACGCCCCCAAAAGGTCTCCTGCATCACTCTGATCGTGGCAGTCAGTATGCCAGCCATACCTACCAAATGTTATTGAGTCAGCAGGGGATGGTGTGTTCAATGAGCCGTAAGGGAAATTGTTGGGACAACGCACCGACTGAACGTTTCTTCAGCAGCCTGAAGCGGGAGTGGTTAACGGGAAACCTCTATCCGACAAGGGAGGATGCGGTAGCAGATGTAAGAGCCTATATTGCTTATTACAACTCACGCAGAATACATACAACACTGGGAGATCTAGCCCCTATCGAATTTGAGGAATGTGCTTAAAGAAGTGTCCGGCTGGAGTTGACCACAACAGTTCATTGCTGGCTTATACTATTCCAGACTGGGCTTTAGCTGGAGGAATGACATCTTTACTTGAACGCTTACAAAGTAAAAATCTCTTAAATCGTTTGCATTCAGAACATAGGCAGATGCTTGACATTCGTGGTGGCCCGGAAAAATTATTATTTACTGATAATAATAAAGACCTCAATGGAAAAACGTTAGCACAAGTATCCAAGGAATTAAATCTAACATCTTTAGATACTGTACTTCATATTGCTAAGGAGCAAAGAGATGCTTCTGTGATGAATCTTGAATTATATGATATGGACAATATTCGCTTATTAGCAACACAGGAATGGATGATGACGAGCTCGGATGGAGGCTCACACGCTGTGCCAGGCCAGCGTGCACATCCTAGAACATTTGGAGCGTTTGCTAAGAAGATAAGGCAGTTTGTTGTTGATGAATCTCTGATTTCTTTATCATTCTTGATTAGGGGGATGACAGCATTGCCCGCGAGTTTCTTAGGCATTCAGGATCGGGGGCGATTGGCTCCTGGATATTATGCCGATATTGCTATCTTTGATTTGGATCAGGTCAATGATCGAGCAACTTACGAAGATCCGCAGCAGTTCGCAGAAGGCTTTATTCATGTATTAGTTAATGGCGAGTTGGCCTTGTACCACGGTGAGATAAAGAGTACAGATTTAGGACAGGTTTTACTTAGGCACCAGCCGCTAGTGAATGAAATGCCAACCGCACTACAAGTTAAAGAAAGTCTCTTAGGTGCTTTTGGAGGGAAGGATTCATTACATAAGATTGAATCTTTAACATCTACAATAGAGTTATCATCAGAAAGCAAGCCGTTGCGTACAAAAATTCAATATTTAAATTTCTTGAATGAATCCATCGCCGAATATTCAGATCGTGAAAATGTAATTCACTTTGGAGTAGAAGGTCAATACGAACTATTTCAAGGTGGCAATTCAATTGACCCTGAGTCAGCTGCCTATATTAGCTTAAATAAGAAGGATAATTTGCTTCAGGGATTATGGCTTAATTTCCTTTATTTTCTACGTGACCCATCGATGGAAGTGCAGGGTCCATTTGATGTGCCTGAGCACAGAAATGAAAGCTGGTGGAAGCTCGTCTCAGGGGGAAGGATTACCCCTTTACTTGGTATAGACCCTGATACTGGGTATATTAGAAAGGTACTTTATAAAAATGGTGTTTATGTTGAGGAGTTTGATTATAGAAGGGTTGAGTCAGGCGTCGTTTGGCCACATCAATTTAAAGTAATAAATAATGGTAAAGTTAGCCTGAGCGGTCGATACAGCACTCTAAAGATTAACTCAGGTTCAGGGCTTGTGGTATTACCATCTTGGTTTCCTGAGAATTAGTTTACTAGGGAAACACATTGCTACTCGCCTATTAATAGATAGTTGGCTACGGTTGGCCCGAGGGTGAGCCTTGCTTGTATTAATTCGGATTTTGATTGGCAGTGTGTTTTCTACAATAGTGGTAATTGGAAGGTCAGATTTGAATTGGTACTTGTAAGTATTTACCGGCTTAAATTATAGCTCGGGCTTTTTGCCGTTTAGTCAGGAGTGGCTAATTCAGAAATCCAACCTCAGGTAAGTTAGCTTCCGAGTAAGAAAAATTTTTCACCAATGTCTTTTAGCTATACCTCCATGCGAACAGAGATTTCTCTCAATATAGGCGATAGTTTTGAGCTTTGAATTTTCGCAAAGTCCTCTACCTAGCCTTGCAAAGCCTATATCGTCACCTAAGTCTCCACTATAGTATCTGTTTCATCTACTAAGCTCTATACCCCTTTAAAAGAGCATGGTTTTTCATACTTCATTTCGATGGCTTTTTGCTCGCGATATTGGCCGAGTAATGAGATACCTATTCCGGACATAATAATGATACCCCCAATGATTTGAGCGAAGTTGGGAACCTCTTGCAGGATAAGAAAGGCGAAGAAAGTACCGGCTACGGGAGTAATGGCTGTGGCGATAGAGATATCAGCAGAGCTCGCCCCTCCTTGGAGTCCTTTAAACCAGGTGATCTGCCCAAAGACAATAATGATTGCCCCGTATACAAGCATCCACACCCAGAGGAAAGGAGAGAAAAGGTCGTCAAAGTGGTGGGGGCCAAATACAGAGAGGACAATGACCGAAAAGAGTATCGCTCCCGCAAGCATGCGGAAAGTTGAAAAGACGCCAATAGGGACGCGATCAAGCAGTTTCCGGCTCGCCTGAACGGCAATGACTCCTAAGAGTGTTGCTACAGCGGTTAAAATTTCTCCAGCTTTGGGAAGGTCTTGAAGAAATTGGTTCATGGCTGGATTTCCAAGGTTCAGCATTTTCATGCTCATTGGATCTTCCATCGGGGATTGGTGTAGGACAAAAATTGCAATAACACCAACCGTTACCACAAGGGCTCCCACTATTGCGAACCCAGTAGGCCTTTCCCTGAACATCAGATAAGCGAACAAAAGCCCCAAGGGAGCATCTAGAGTTGCAATTAAAACGACATTGGTCACTTCTGTGAGCATCAGAGCAATAAAGAAGAAGGCGGGGGCAAGAACTCCAGACATCAAAATAAGCACGAACATGTAAAACCAGTCTTTGAATGGATATTGCTTTAAGATGCTGAGACGCCAATCTTTCCTATAGATTATTAAAAGAGTGATACCCGCCAAGAGATTTCCAGCGAACAAAAGGTTGCAAAAAGAGATTGGGTTGTTTCCATTAATGGGGTGGCTGGCACCTAACTCCCCGATTTTTGCAACGACTGAGTTGGAGGCAGCAAAAATAAGAATCGAAATCCACAGCCAAAATCTGGTACTTTTTACGGCGTGTTGATTTTCCATCTAGTATCCCTTGAGCGCCATGGTGGGCTGTAATGAGTTTACCTCACCCAAAGCAAAGTACGCCTTTACTATCTGGCCGTTGAGGAGAGGTGATTCTGATCTGGTTTAGTTTAGACCAAATCCAATAGTTGTCTGGAAAAGAGAATTTTATTGTATATAAGGATATTGGGGTTTTTATCTAGAATGGGGATGTTGTTAGGTATTATCTTTGTTTAGCAACTTACTGGATAGGGTGTGTCTATGCAGTTCATCCAGAGTATATGGAAGTAAGATCTTTACCTACTTTACTAACATTGAAGTTCTATAAGTTCACCATATGGTGAACTAGATTTCGCATTTTCTGCTTTATTGGCATGTTACTATTAGGTATAAATATAGTGATGATACCTCAGCGCAATGTATCTTTTCGTAGGCAGCCATTCCATTTTTACTTGATCCTGTGAATGCCTAGTTTACTTGCGATTAGATTGTCTAAACTGAATTTTCCAGGACCTGTAATTATTAGCCATATGAATAAAATAATATATAAAACTTGAGGTAAATAGAGAAACCAGCTCATCCAATCTAATGGTCCAATATCTTTAGGGATGACACTTTCTATTTCAACGGTAATAATGGCAACAATCATCACAATAGACAGGACGACGGCGACAAGTGTTGACAGTAGGCCTACCATTAAAAGTAACCCTCCGAAGAACTCCACAGAAGCTAAAAAAAATGCCATAAATTCATGAAATGGAACTCCTATTTCATTCATTAAGTTAATAAGATCTGCATGCCTCTCAGGGATAAATAGCTTGTTGTATCCTGATACCGAAAAAAACAATCCCAGTGATACTCGCGTAATTAAAATAGGCAACCACTCCCATCCGGGATTGCCGACAAGTATTTTTTTAATTAGAGGAGAGGATTTTGTAAGCATCTTTACGCTCCAGTAGGTTGTTTTTTGCGCCTGACCTTGGATGGCCTCTATTTTTCATATAGTTACATATTGTTTATGTTTCTGTGTTGTTTATGAGCAAGATCTAATTGAATAGCTGAATCAGTCATTGTTACTGTACTTTTGTAAATTCTGGAGGGGTTGAGGTTTCACCGATAACAGTCGGTATAGTAGACATCCCTTTATTAACAAGCAAAGATAATGAAAGCGATGCTTTGCATGACAGTAATTCATTCCTCATCCCAAATGAACCATTTGGGTTCGTGCTCGTGCTGAATTACCACGAGCTAGCGAGATATTTAAAACAAAAGATACGATATCCAGATAACTAAAACATATTAGTTTACTTACACACCAGGGCAAGCGAATTGATACTTGACCATAGTAATTACGCCAATTAGATAGTCCTCGGCCATTTGGTTAGCTTACTAACCATACTTGGTAGGAGCGTAAGATTACTTTATATATCTGGCCAATATCTACTGATCATTGTCAGTTAAGGGAGCTTATAAGGACTCAAAATTGTTTTATAGAATGTTGGATATTAATGGAGGAACTGAATAGTATTCATTATTAATTGATTTACTTGTTGAGTATTGAAAAAATCCTGGGCTTGAAAGTGGGGTCTATTGGTGACAAGCCGGCTACCGTTACATGCTTTTGAGTTTCTTTCTAGATATCTTATAGCGACATATGACGATAATATCACCCAAAATTTGTATTTATACCAAATCATTAAGTGCTTTTTCATTCTATCCGTAGTGGCATCTATATCATAAGAGCTTAAGTCCAAAGTAATGAGATATGTGTATCTTTTGATAGGGTATACCTAGAAGATTTTCTTGTTCGGAACAGAAGCTATCAACCTGTAAAAAGTTATAATCTGCAAGCCCGGCTGTAGAGCCTGGTATTCATTTGTTATCAAGCTTTTCTGAAGTAGGGTATTATCATGTTGTTAAAGGTGAGTGGGGCGGAAAGGAATCTGTACATGAGGAAAGCTAGCGGTTTTTCTGGAGGTTCTTGACAGGAAGGCAGTTCAACTTGCTGGATTTTTCATGTGTTAGATGTACATGACTTCGCTATCGTCTCACAGTTGTGATGACAGAATAGCCATAGTTATCACAGCGTTGGCAAACAAGGATTGAGGTAATATTTAAGTTGGAAGATAGAATTATTGGATCTCTCGTAGGGTTAGCTTGCGGAGATGCTGTAGGTACTACGCTGGAGTTTGAGGTACGAGGTACGTTCGAGCCAATTAAAGATATGGTTGGAGGCGGCCCTTTTAGGCTACAACGTGGAGAATGGACAGATGACACATCTATGGCTCTTTGCCTTGCTCATAGCCTCTTAAGCAAACTCGACTTTGATCCAGAAGACCAAATGAATCGCTACTGTAATTGGTATCAATACGGGTATATGAGTAGTAACGGACGATGTTTTGATATCGGAATTACCGTATCCAAGTCCTTAGAGCAATACCTTCAAACTAGAGACCCATTTTCTGGAAGTATAGATATACGGTCATCTGGAAATGGATCGCTAATGAGGTTGGCACCAATACCTATTTTCTTCAGTAAAAGCGAAGAGCTTTGTATCAAATATGCTGGAGAAAGCTCAAGGACAACACATGGGTCTTATCTTTGCATAAGCTCTTGCCGGATGCTTTCACTATTGATTTATCGAGCTTTTAGAGCGGGAAGTAAAGATGAAGTTTTTGATGGGTTAGATCCAGCTGATTATTGCGAGGAACTTCGATCACTAACCAACAAGGATTTCTCTACACTTGGCTATAAAGAGATAAATGGCAGTGGATATGTGATAGAGAGTTTGATTGCGGCTGCTTGGTGCTTTTATCATGGAAATAGTTTTCGCGAGTGTATCCTTTTGGCTGCAAATCTTGGTAATGATGCGGATACAACTGCGGCTATTTGCGGGCAGATGGCGGGTGCTTTTTATGGGTACTCCAACATTCCAGTTAATTGGCGAGAGGAGATTGTAATGTCAGCTGAGATAAGACAGCTGGCGATCGACTTATATCGTGCAGGTAGGACCATCTAACCAGGATATAAATCTCGTTTTAGCCACTTGTGTGGCTTTCAGCGGGTCTGCGAGTTACTGTACGTTATGCTGATGATGGTGGAGTGAGTACAGTAAATACAGTTATATGCTGATAGCTAAAAGTGCAGTGGCGCTCCCTTAGAGTTTGGCCCTCTATTCGGCTTGATGCTTTGGATAATCGACTACCCGCTTTTCATTCCGTGTAGCTCCTTCCTTTGCGGGAGGAGTGAGAATTGAGGGCATGAATGCCTATCTTGACTTGATTGCCATTCGCTTTTAGGAAGAGAAACCTAGTTGTTTATCACTGAAACTCTGCATATGAGCATTCATTCTTTGAAGAATGCCTTGGGAGCTGGTTCTTGTGGACTGAATAAACTGGAGGTGCGGAGGTGGACAGTTTGGTGGCCTTTAGAATTATAGGGAACCGTGATATATAGTCGCTACTTGAGAGTGAACTGTTATATTTTAGAAGTAGATTAAGGAGTATTAATGTGGATGGAAATATCTATGAACAGCCCACATCTGAGCTTGAACGAAACCTAGTATTTTGTAGGGACTGCGGTTCCCAGATTTCAAGAACGGCACCCTCTTGCCCAAGTTGTGGTGCGGCTCAGCAGGTAGGCGGCAAAGGAAAAGTGGCTGCAGGGTTGCTGGCTATATTCTTAGGTGGCTTTGGTATTCATCGATTCTATCTAGGGCAGTGGTGGGGATTGTTCTATCTTCTATTCTGCTGGACGGGAATTCCAGGACTAATCTCCTTTATCGAAGGAATTGTGTTCTTATGCACTTCTGACGAGAAGTGGTTAGATAAATATGGGCATAAAAATGGAGGCTCTGCATTAGTTTTAGTGCTTATACTCTTCTTTGTAGTAATACCTGTAATTGGAATCTTAGCTGCGGTTTCAATTCCTGCATATCAAGACTATGTTGAGCGCGCTCAGCAACAACAATTAGAATCTCGTTAGCTTTATAATAACTTAATGACGATCTCTCTTAGTGGAGTCGTCATTAAGGCTCAGTGGAGTTACATAAATAGACTTAGATCTTGGAATTCAAATGTTTTCACGACCTTAAATTCCTATAGGGTTCAACACTTTGGCTTACTCTGTGAGCGGCTCAGTAAAATACAGTTAAGAATAGTATTACATTAAGCATATGGCAGTAAATGTGAAGATCACAACTAGAGATGAACTTGTTGATTTTGTAAATCAAGGCAATAGGGTGAAGTATATCTTTTTCTGGGGGCACCAGGAAAAAGGAAGTCAAGTATCAAAGAGCTGTTTTAGTCAGTGGTATGAGTCAAAGTTCGTAGAAGATGCAAATAGATTTATCACTGCAGAGCATTACATGATGTACCATAAGGCGAAGTTATTTGGTGACGACAGCGCGTGCAAGAAAGTTCTCCTTGCTGGCACTCCTGGAGAGGCTAAGGCAATTGGTCGCGGGGTACTTGGATTCCAGCAAGAAATATGGAATGAGAAACGATTTGAGATTGTGGTAAATGCTAATCTTGCCAAGTTTTCTCAAAATTCTGAGCTAAAGCAATTTTGCTTAATACTGAAAACAGAGTATTAGTCGAGGCTAGTCCAGTAGATAGAATATGGGGGATTGGTCTGGCCCAAGAGAATTCTGCGTCAGAAAATCCTAAAGATTTGAAAGGCCTTAATCTTTTAGGGTTCGCACTTATGGAAGTGAGAGCCAGGCTAACAGGCATCTAAAATAGCTTGTAGGTGTAGAATAGGGGAAGGTGGGTGCCGAGCTGTCAGTACGAGGTAACTCCTCGGATCACACAAATGCATAGTGCCAAAATTAATTTAGTACTCTAGTTTCTAATTCTTCGCTCAGAGCGGGATATCCAAGTCGTGAACCTCTAAAGCCAAATCACCATAAGAAGTTCACGATAACCAACCCAAGTAGCTTTAGATCCGTGGCAGCCACATTCCCATCGTAGCAGCAAAAATACCAATGGCCATAAACACGGTCAGCGGTACTAATGTACTGACAAACGCAATCTGGGTACCCTGTGCGGCTCCACGCTTTTGACAGTGAAAATACCATTCCAGCATGGCCAGTGGGAGCAGGTATTGGCCGAAGCCCAGTGCATATAGGAAAGGCCCGGTAAAGGATTCCCAGTCAATCCCCCAGCCGCCGGTTAGCATTGCCCAGCCCATCAAGGCTACACGGAAAAACCACACTGCACTTGCTGCCATAAAAAGGCGCAAAGCCCAGCGGCGGTGCTCAGTAATGCGTCTGGCCATCGCAGTCTGCACTGCCAGAAAGGCAAATAACAGAATCAGTATGCCGTCCATTGTAATGCTGATCTGCGACACCAGGTTGCCAAAGGTGTGCCGCGTCCAGGTCATGTAGAGCCCCGCAATACTGGCTATGACAGCGGTCAGCAGATAGCTGCGTCCCAGCCAGCGGTGGAAGTTAGGGGCATGGCGCCGCACCGAGGGGATTAGCTGAAGTGGACCACCGCCGATGACAATCGCGGCCAATAGCACGTGGCTCACCGAAGCCAGGTTGCCTAAGATATCTCCCTCGCGGAAGCCTGCCGGCAGGTGTAGCCCTTTCAAGCCGTGCACTCCTGATTCGGCAATGGGAGGGTAGAAGACGGCCAGGATATAGGCAAAGAAGATCGCATGGCCGATAGCCGCGATGCAGAACCAGGTTTTTACCGACAGGTTAACTGCCCGCCGGGTATCGAATGGTCGCGGTAGTGTTTGGCTGAGTACAGCGTCGTTCATGGGGTTCTCCAGGCGATTATGGTCCGTATTGGGTCTGAATGTGCTTGCCGGACATGTTCTGCTTTTTCAGACCTACGCACATCGGCCGCAGGCAGGAATCGAACTCCCCCAAAAGGTGGAGAGTTTGCCGCATCCGTCTCCCCCGAAAGTCCCATGACAGCTGGCTGTCCCTGGTTTAGCATGCGGAAATGAAATCTTCGTCCCTAAGTACGCCTGCGCCGAATCCGCCCAATGCCAGCACGGAACTGCCCAAGCTCCCTATGTGGCGGCCCTTACATGGGCCGTTTGAGCGATGGCCGCACCTGACCGACTTGTTTATTGCGTTGCTTATGTTCTTGCTGACGCTTTTGATGTGGTCGCGCAACGGCTCCCCCGAAGTGCTATCCATGCAGAGCCTGTGGGATGTTGTTGCTTTCCAGTGTGCATTCGTTGGCTCCTTCGCTCTGTTGTGGCGTCGTACCCACCCTTGGCAGGTACAGGCCGTTATTCTTTGCGCAACAATATTGCTGGAGCTGGGTTTGCCGGCAGATGGCATCGTGGCTATGGCGATTTCGCTGTATAGCCTCGGTCGTTACGAGGCCAATACCCGGGCCAGCTTTTTTTGGGTTATCGCGACGCTGGTTTTTGTGGCGCTTGACCAGGGAATTCCGGTTCAGCCAACTGCAGCAGGCACAGTAACGGTGATGCTGGTATGGGCGCTGTGGTATATCGGCCGCCGGTTGCGCTTTCGCGGCGAATATCTGCGCTTGTTGGAAGAGAGGGCCAAATATTTGGAGCGCGAGCGCAATGCCGAATCCGAGCGCGCGGTTGTGGCCGAGCGCACTCGAATCGCCCGTGAAATGCATGATGTGGTGGCGCACCAAGTGAGTCTTATGACTGTGCAGGCCGGTGCCGCCAGGGCTATCAGCCGCAATAACCCGCAAGCTGCCAATGAGGCTATGGCTTCTGTAGAGGCGGCTGGCCGTCAGGCCATGGCAGAAATGCGTCATTTACTCGGTGTACTGCGACCGACTAATAACGACACTGCGCTCACTCCGCAACCAGAACTCGGCGATTTGCCAGATCTGATTGAAAAGGTCCGACAGGTGATAACCCAGGTTGACTATGAGGCCAACGGTGCACTGGAGAAAGTGCCAACCAGCGTCGCGCTCGCCGCCTATCGCATCGTTCAGGAATCCCTCACCAATGTCATCAAGCACGTCGGTGCCGCAGCGCGAGTGCAAGTGAGTGTGCGCGCAGATCACGGCACTCTCACAATTCGAGTGCGCGATGATGGAAATACTCACGGCGAGCGGCCCATGAGGGAAATAGCTATTGATGGGCAGCCAGGCGGTGGGCACGGCATCGCGGGAATGCGCGAGCGCGCGGAACTGCTCGGTGGCTATCTGTATGCGGGTGTAGTCGATGGTGGCGGTTTTGAGGTATATGCACAACTACCTACAGGAATGGTGAAAACATAATGTTGCGAGTGATGGTAGTGGACGACCAGGCTTTGGTGCGACGCGGTTTTGCCCTGATTCTGGATAACCAGCCCGATATCGAGGTGGTCGCCGAGGCCGGTACCGGTGTCGAGGCAATTGAAGCCGCGCGAGTGTACCAGCCGGATATCATCCTAATGGATATCCGTATGCCGGAGATGGACGGGCTGGAATCCACAGCGCGCATCCTGGAAGCTAGTGATGCAACTTGCCGTGTCATTATTTTGACCACGTTCGATCCTGATGAATATGTGTTTCGTGCGCTGCGGGCTGGCGCCAGTGGCTTTGTGCTCAAGGATATTCCCCCAGAGGCGCTGGTACAGGCAGTGCGTACCGTAGCAGAGGGCGGTGCCATGCTTGCACCGGGCATCACCCAACGCTTGATCAGCCAGTTCGCACAGAAACTGGGAACTGGGCGCAACCTGGCAAAACGTCTGGAGCGCCTGACCACCCGGGAGCGTGAAGTACTGGAGGCCATAGCCGCAGGCAAGAGTAATGCAGAGATTGCCGAGACCCTATTTATTGGTCCTGCTACCGTGAAAACCCACGTTTCCAGTTTGCTGTCAAAATTGGAGGTGCGCGATCGTGCGCAGGCAGTCGTATTCGCCTACGAATGTGGCCTAGCCACAGTGGGGGAGCGTGATGTCGGCTTCTAGATCAAAGCCCGCTTTGCAACGCAATGCACTTTATCGCCTTGCCGCCTGTGGCACTGTGGTTCTGGGGCTGTTTCTCTTCCTTGGAGCCCAGGGCCACTTTGTTGCCATCTGGCCGTTGGTAACCAGCGATGGTATCGGTTTATTCCGTCGTTTGTTGTTGATGTTACCCGGTGTGATGCTCGCCGGCACGGCGGTGTTGAACCTCCTGCTTTGTAAGCCACTCTGGCAAGAACGTCGCTATGCCCTCAACGTTACTCTCGCGGTAAATTTGCTTACTACGAGCTATTTGTTCTACCTAATGATACGTGGGGTTCCCAATCACCCTATTGGTATATTTCTCGCATTGGAGATGTCTTTTGTATTATTGCTCCTAGTAACAAGAACTGGACTGGTATGGCCTATGTCAGCAGAACCGCCGGTTGAGATGGACATTTAGTAGCACAAACGCCCGGCGAGTTTTGCTAACATTCAACACCATAAACCTCAAGGTGTCTTATTCAAAAACAACTCCATCGGTTAAAGTGGTTTTGGTGGAGCATCGCTTTGTTAGATCCATTCCAAATAGACTTGAAGCGAACCCTTCCGATAACTTCATGGCTTTTTTCACCGCAGCTCATTAGATAGCTTTCCGAGTAAATTCTCCAGAAACAACGTATGGCTTCTTTTCAGTTCCAGCTCTGCGACTGAGAGATTTGTTACAATTTGTAGGTAAACTAGCTCTTTGGGGCGGAGTAGGTGGGCGCGGAAATAGATGATATGAAAGGGGCAGCGGATAAAGTGCTTAATCACCCGAGGGAGGAGAGTGGAAGCAGTATTGGTGGCTATACTTTATTATGTATAGCAGCTATTTCAATAGCTCGTTAACCTAAACTAGAATCTCTAAAAAATATAGAAAAAGGAAAGGGTAGAATTATAGCGGGTCTTGTCCAATGTTTGACTTGAACATCCGTATCAGTTACAGCGGGCTTTTAATTCTCAGAACTTTTTGTGTAATTCGACTAATGAGCTATGAAACTAGATAAAAGCGTGATATATAAGTTTCTGATGGATTAACTGTTATACATCGGAGTGTATTTGAGTATCAAGCGAATAAATCTACTTTCTTGTGCTGCTTTTATTTTAGCTGGTTGTAGTACCGGGCCATACTTAAAACCGAGTGCTCCAATAGGATGGCACAGCACCGAAAACCCGGCATGTTATGGGGCTGAAAAAGTACTAGAGTTCAGTCTTCCTGATTACGATTGGCTGATATTTAGAGTCTTGGCCAAACAACCTACAAAGCGCCACCCAGAAGGTACAAAGTTAATTGCCTATGTAAGGCCTGTCTTGTATAGACATCCTGAGCCAAATGGCACTTGGTCATTATTTCCCTCAGAGCAAGAAAAGAAGACTAAAGAGAGCTTAATCGCCGAACGCAAATCCCAACATATCGAGATCTCATTCTCAAGTGCTGTAGCTACTATCATTTTTCTTGATGGTAGTGAATCCCAAGTTGAGCTGCCATTTTTTCAACAGCCATACCAAATACCATCTGATGAGTCTTATGGGTTCTGGGGACCTGAGGTAGTAATATCTCCTGAAAATCTGGAGTATTTTACGGTAAAACTGCCGCCTCTATTTGTAAATGGTGAAGAAGTTACAATCCCGCCAATCGAATTTAAAGTCAGCGAAAGTACATATGTTCCAGTGCTAAATTGTTAAAGAATAGCGCTTGATAAGTAAAAGTAGAAAATTCTCTACACTGCTACCTTGAGGGTAAATAGATATGAGTAATGAGCTTCCAATTTAAAATATTAGTGTTAATTATATTCTTCCTGTTTGGGGGAATTATGGTGTATGTCGAATCCTGAACTATGATAAGGGATGGATTGAATCTATTGAGCAACTAGAGCACTACAAAGACTAAAGTCTGTTACAGTACTATGTCTTCCAAGTATAAAAGCAGCTGGCTACATACACTAATGAATTCCAGCCCAAAAACTACCGTTTGTACCATGCTGGGTACACATTGTTTCGCCTGGATAAAGGCTTGATATTAAGATTTTGAAGGAGTTCAGAGGTTGTTAAATGGAAAAATTCAACGAAACAACTTTTGTTCTTATTAATCAATTTGCAGGAAAAAGTGCAATTTTAGATGCTGTTTTAATAGCTGCAGCAGAGGTCATGCCTTATATTTTTATGCTCGTGATGCTCTATCTATGGTTTGATCCAAGTATAGAAAGAAAAAGGTCCAGCCTGAATTGCGGGTTGTCTGTGTTACTCGGTATGTTAATGAGCTATATTATTTCTATTTTTTATTATCATTCTCGTCCATTTGTGAATAATCTCGGTACGCAATTAGTAGAACATGCGCCGGACTCTTCATTTCCTTCAGACCATACTACGTTTATTTTTTCGATAGCTATAGTGCTTCTATTTAACAAATCAACCAGGTTAATCGGTGCTGTTTTGTGCCTGTTAAGCGTTGTTAGTGGCTTATCCAGAGTTTTTGTTGGTGTTCACTATCCTTTAGATATACTAGGTGCCATTTTGGTAGCAATTTTCTCATCAGTTGTCGTATTTAAAATACAATATAAAACTCAATTCCTTTTAAGTTTTTTGATTAAAAAGTTACCTGGGAAGAGAGTCGGTTAGAACTAAAAGTAGTTGATGCTTCTCTTGCATTTATAATATTTACTTTCTATTTTATATACCATACATTGGGTTAGGGGGCTGTCATTTATAGTGAAGAAATAGAAGTGGAGTTTTCATTGTTCCTCTCGATTAATGGTATGCTGAACTGGATTGATGGAAGCGATGAGATCGTGCGAACCTCAGGTAGGAAATCATAAGGGTTTGTGTTTCTGAAGCTTGGTTAACAGTCGGTTGATATGGATTCCTCCATTTTTTTGGTTTTTAATCCCAGCCGCTTTCCAAGTTAGTACGGCTGAGTGGTACACATAACTTGTTCTTACTTAATTTTAACATCCATAGGGGAGGTCTGCTTTAGCTCCTTAAGAAAGATATGTATCTTACTTGTTTACTCTCAAAGTAAAGAGTGGGCATGTGTAAAAATTGGAGAGGAATAGTTTTTTTGTTGGTAAACATAGGTGCCAACTTAATACGATTCCTTTATCTATCGCTCTTTTTTCTGTAGGGACGAGAAGCTTTAGAATTATAGGTAGGCATGGTATATAGATACTGCTTTTTAGTTAATAGTTGTAAGAGGATCGCATGAATAAGGAATTTCTAGACCACATAATTTCGTATATATATTTCCCGTCTTTAGGGGCGTTGCTGTTAGCTACGCTTTTTGCTCCGATAGGACTGAATGGATTGTCAAAATTCTCTAAATTCGCCCGTTTTTCGGTTGGTGTTTATTTAAGTATCACAATTGCCGCTTGTTCTGCTTTGCTCGCATTTTCATATGGAGGTTGCTTCGAGAACTGTTCTGAGGGCGTAGACGATGAGATTGGTATTTTTATTGCTAGTATAATCAATTTTATAGGTGCAGTATTTGTATTTCGCTTCCTTTCAAAGAACTGGCCTAATAAGCAAAAGCAAGGTGCTGCATAAATGTACTCTGGCTTAAGACATTAGCTGTATAAGGTAAGCTATCGCTGCGTTACTACTTGTGTTTGTGATTCATGTCGCTATTGAACTCATGTATGGTAAATGCTTGCCGTGTTTCTTTTTCAAGTTGTAAGTGGTTTTATAATCCAGCGCTATACTCGCTTCCGGCATATTCGTGCCTATATAGCTGAGATTGGCGTTATTCGGCACAAATTATTCATCTCTTTCGCGAGAATCAACCAATGAGAAACTTAGCCATATTAGTATTTCAAACACTTGACGGAGTAATGCAAGCACCGAGTTTGCCTGAGGAAGATTTTTCAGGTGGCTTTAGTCATGGAGGCTGGGCCAAGGATTATTGGGGTGAAGTTATGGAGCAAGTCGGAAGGGAGGCCATGGCGGAACCTTATGATCTGCTATTAGGACGTAATACGTACAATTTATTTGCTACAAGTTTTTCAAATGCCAAACCTGGAAATCCAACTGCAGACAAACTTAATCAAGCAAAAAAGTATGTCGTAACATCAGGTAATGATGATCTTACATGGAATAATTCATTCAAGCTAAAGGGGGCAGATGCGGTCGTCGAGATAACCAAAATTAAGAAAATGAATGGGCCTTTACTACAAGTTCATGGAAGTTGGCAGTTGGTGCAGTCACTTCTAAAGCATAACTTGGTAGATGAGCTTAGGCTTTGGACGTTTCCAGTAGTTGTTGGAGAAGGGAAGCGACTGTTCGAAAGCGGTGAAATTTCATCAAAATACAAACTCATCAATTTTACGAAGTGCCCCTCAGGGGCTTTTATGCATTTTTACAAATCACTGGATGGCAGGGCTATTTAAAGAGCGTTGTTAAATAGAAAGCTCACTCATGCGACTATCCTTGCTGAGATTGTTGTTGAAATAAAAGCAATATTTTCGAATTTACTGCGAATTTATCAAAATGATTAGGTTATATAACCGTAACGATCTGCCTACTATATTGGACATTTGGTTGCAAGCTTCTATTCAAGCTCATGATTTCATGCCTTCAGATTTCTGGGAGTCACAGTTAAGTGATATGAGAGATGTTTACATTCCTTCATCAGAGACATATGTCTATGAGGTGGAAAGTAAAGCAGTAGGCTTTTACTCACTTAGTGGGGATACGCTTGCAGCTATATTTGTTTCTCCCTCTCTACAGGGAAGAGGAATAGGCAAACAGCTCCTTAACCATGCAAAATCGAAAAGAGATAGGCTGATACTTTCTGTTTACAAAGAGAACGCTTCTAGCTATCAGTTTTACTTGTCTCAAGAATTTAAAGTAGTAAAAGAACAAAGAGATGAGCATACTGGTCACCCAGAATACTTAATGAGTACTAAAATATAAAAAGGAGTTCAAGTCGGCTTAACTTCTGTCGTTTAGCGCGACGTTATGCATAAAGCGAGAATAAAATATCCCAAATATGAAACCTGAAGAGAAGAATTGTATAGAGAAAAGAGTTAGGAATAGGATCATCGAGGTTCTAGAACTTTTCTCAGATGAATTTAGATTTGATGTTGCAATTGCCAACCTTGAATTCTGGGGTGATTGGTTTGATGCTAATTCAATAACTCAATTTGATAAAGAGGGATTTGTGAGAGAAGAAATTGAATCTTGATTAGTTGTAAATAAATTCTGGGAGAGAGTTCAGCCAGATTCTAAACCGTCCTCTCAAGAGTGGTGTGATCTGCTATTTGAGTCAAAGTATGCTTTAAATATATTTCTCAAGCGTGGTAAATTTTATGAGTAATCTTTTTAGTTTATTGTTGCTAACGTCAGTCATACAGCTTACTTAAGGTTAAAGTAATAATACATAAAATATATACTAGCTTTATTCGCTTTGGCAATTTCACTTGATGCCTATTCTACGAGTTGTTGGACATCATTCCATGACAAGGCGGTTTCACGTGAAAGAGGTACTTCTGAAATAGAGTTTGTTGTTGATAGAAGCAGAATAATTTTTATAGGTAGCGCTGAGAGTATTGGAAAAGAAGTAGTCGCTGAGGGTAGTGGTAAGGGCGGACATGTTTCAGAAGTAGTCACTTTGTTCGATGTTGAAGAGTCAATAAAGGGAAAAATCACAGGTAAGAAGCTAGTTACTTCTGGTAATATTTGCTCTTGCAAATATGATTTTGAGGCTGGAGTGAGCTATTTAATCTTTTCTACTGATAGAAAGGGGATCCTGTACCTGGACAGTTGTGTCTAGCAATACTTAGTCTCTAGCCTGGTCTCGACTACATCCTTATATATGACATCTGTTCACAGATGCCTCGTGTTAGCTATTATTTGGTCTCATTTGGTACATTCGCAGATATCTTCACTTTGGACCAGCAGGGAATTGTGCGGCGTGGTTGTATACTATTACTTGATTTCTATTCACTTTCTGCTCTATGACAGATACATTTGTGCCGACTCTTCAGCTTTTACTAGTTCGCTGCTTTGTACCAAAGTATTCGATACCGGATGCTGCTCCAGCATACAATTGATCTTGCTTTGACAGGCAAGCTTGGTACGTATGCAATAGGTGTACCTGGAAGATAGTAAGCGGAGAATAGGGAGGTCCCATTTCGAAATCGCTACTAAGGCGTTTTTGATGGTCGTGATCCGGGCGATTTTATTGTGTGCGATTGGGCAGGCATATTTTGTAATTGTTGATAATCGTGCTATATAAACTCTGCTTTTGAATTTACTATTAGGCGCTCAATCAATTTATGCATGAACTTAAGCAATTAGCAAAGCAGATACTAAAGGAGAGTAAGAACTTACCTTTTTCAGTATATTCCTCATATAGAGAACAAAATATTTTCAGTGTTCCTATTGTTAATCCGACCTTGATATGTGTGCTTGATGGATGCAAAGAGCTGGGTGGTGACAGGCAAAAGAGTTGCTCAACAGGGGAGTTTATATTTTTAGCTAATAGCCCTAAAATTGATATGCGAAATATCCCGGGTGATTCAGAATACTTCGCATTGCTTATTGAGTTTGAATACAATGATTTCGATAGATTAACGCCTGCAAGAAACAAAGAAGAAAAATATTTTACGGGAGATATAGATTCTACTTTAGAGTTAGCCCTTCATCAGTTTATGGAATGGAGTTCTTCCGTTCCTTTTGATCTATGGCATATTCGAAGACAGGAAATATTACAAACATTATTCTATTTGGGGTACCAGGAAGTAGCTTCTGTTTTTGAATCGACAAGTGTAAGCCAAAAATTATATAAAATTATCAGTGAAAATCCAGCTGCGGACTTAAGAGTGGATATGTTGGCTTCAAAATTGTCAATGAGTGAGTCAACATTAAGAAGGAAGTTAAATAGCGAAGGCACGAGCATTAAAGTCATTATAGATGACATCAGGCTTGGCTTGGGGTTGCACTTACTTCAAACGACTTTTGAGCCAGTAGGCCGTATATCAGAAAGATGTGGCTATAAATCCCAGTCTAGATTTTCAGATAAGTTTAAAAGATCTTTTGGTATAACACCTATAGAGCTGAGAAAAACACGAGTGAACGTTTGAGGCGAAAGTTTGCCTGTTTTTGATATATTACTCTGAACATAATGCTCCTATGATAAGTAATCATTTTTAATATATTTGGAGTAAATATGTTTGGCCTAATTAGTAAAATTAAATGTGCCGTCTTTACAGTGCTTATATCCGGCGTAGCCTCTGCAGAATCATTTTTGCTCTCGAGTAATGATATAGATACTGGAAAGTATATGAGTAAAGAACAAGAATTCCAGGGGTTCGGTTGCACTGGTAATAATACTTCACCACAATTATCTTGGGCAAATGCTCCGAAGGGGACAGAAGCTTTTGCTGTTTTTGTATATGATCCTGATGCACCAACAGGCAGTGGTTGGTGGCATTGGCAAATTGTAAATATTCCCAAAAATATTAGTTCACTGGAAGCTGGCGCAGGAAATTCAGAGCAAAATCGCACTCCTCAGGGTAGTGTACAAATAGTAAATGATTATGGAGTAAGAGGTTTTGGTGGTGCTTGCCCACCAAAAGGGCATGGTGCGCATCGGTATCAGTTTACGGTTTTTGCGCTATCAAAGAAACTAGATTTACCAAGCGATGCATCAGGGGCACTAACTGGCTATATGGTTAAGGCTAACTCAATGGGGGAAAGTACTATTGAAGCTTTATACATACGGGAGTGACTCTCCAGCAAGCAAATTCAGATGAGGATTTGGCGGATCTGATCTGTGCGAGAGCGAAATAATCGAAGCTCGTTGTTACTTGTTATCGCATAAAGTTAAACCTCTTTAGAAAAAGCTGTACTAGGCCTCCTTTGGTGAGGCTGTTCCCTCAATACTTCTTTTATACATGCAGTAAGATTCTATCCGTTTGATGACGGTGGTGAAGCGTGGATGCCTATCTTTAATTGGCATCCATCCACCAATAGTACTTTGATTGACAGATTGATTCCAAATCTTAGATTCCGTAAGTTCGGGTCTCTTAGCTCAGCATATTTTTTTACTGATATGCGATCTATGGGTACAGAATCTTTGAAAGACAAGCTTGGAAAGCGGCTTTTGGAAACGGAGTAGCTGGGTTTACTGGTGTGGATTAGAGGGGGGACTAAAACGCCTCAAAAATATGGGTAAAAGCTGTTTCGTTGATTACGCTACGATATGAATTGTATTAGTTCAGACCAAATCTGACACATCCTCTTGAAAAAGAGGGGTTTACCGGTTTTGATGAAGGTGCCTAAACCTAAAAGCAAAACCAAGGATAAACCCCATGATCCATACTAATGATCGCATCATCAAACACAAGACCGGATTGCTAAATCTGGCAGAAGAACTCGGCAATATCTCCAAAGCTTGCAAGATGCTGGGTGTGTCGAGAGACACTTTCTATCGCTATAAGGAAGCCGTTTCAAGTGGCGGTGTGGACGCCCTTCTTGAGAAGAACCGGCGTGTGCCCAACCACAAGAACCGTGTTGACACAGTCATTGAAGAGGCAGTGTTAACTTATGCCCTCCAAGAGCCTGCCCATGGGCAGGTTCGAGTTTCCAATGAACTGCGTAAACGCGGTGTATTTGTGTCCCCTAGTGGCGTTCGGAGTATCTGGTTACGGCATGACCTGGCTAACTTCAAAATGCGATTAAAGGCACTTGAGGCCAAGGTCGCTGAGGAGGGACTGATCCTCACAGAGTCACAGGTTCAGGCTTTGGAGAGAAAACGGCATGATGATGAAGCCTGCGGTGAAATTGATACTCAACACCCAGGTTATCTGGGCTCGCAGGATACCTTCTATGTAGGAACCTTTAAGGGCGTCGGACGTGTTTACCAACAAACCTATGTCGATACCTATGCAAAGGTGGCTCATTGCAAGCTGTACACCACCAAAACGCCAATCACTGCGGCGGACCTCCTGAATGACCGTGTACTACCGTTTTATGCCTTACATGATCTACCAGTGCTGCGTATCCTAACTGATCGCGGTACGGAGTATTGTGGCAAATTGGAACAGCACGACTACCAGTTATATCTAAGTGTGAACGAAATAGAACACACTAAGACAAAAGCCAGACATCCACAAACTAATGGAATCTGTGAGCGCTTCCATAAGACCATTTTACAAGAGTTCTACCAACCCTCATTACGCCGCAAGATCTATGGATCAATAGAAGAGTTACAAACGGATCTGGACGAGTGGCTCACATATTACAATAATGAGAGAACTCATCAGGGTAAGAAGTGTTGCGGTCGAACACCGTTAGCAACTCTTGAAGATGGAAAAAGCATCTGGAAGGAAAAGCTCGTAAACTGAATTTGACCTGACAGAGCATCTCCTGAGAAACCGGTAACTGTCAGATCAAGTCTGAACTACTACATATGAATATCAAAATTCAATAGACGCTGCTCTACATCTTACTTTGATTGTTAGTGCCACCTAACGGTAGCTTCTTTATCATTTGTCTCTTTTTTTCCGATCAGGCTGATGGGCACCTCTATAAATTCAGAGATAAATTTACGAATTATTGGACTGCTATTTTATGGTTGATTTTTAGTTGTAAAACTGAGTTTATTGAATAAATATTGATGGTTAGTGTGTTTTATAGTAATTCTAAGTAAAATTCATACCCATTTTATCCCACTCTTCATGTTGCGGGCGCAACTCGACTGTATAAACTGACAAATCGACGCATGTTGTAAACCAAATTCATCATGCCAACCTTAACATTGGCGCGCGCAAGTCCAATAGTTCGAACGAACATTCCTCCCTGTTCATTTTCCATAGAACCAAATACATGCTCAACTCTGGCACGAACTTTGGATTTACGATGGTTAACTTCTTTTTCACACTCGCTAAGAGGTTTGCCTCGACAGCCTTTTTTATGCACATGACTACGGTAGCCTATTACATCCAATGCGACCTCACATTCCTCACTGTAATAGGCGCTGTCCGCCCAAACGTCTTTTGAGCTATTGTCACCTAGCAATTCAATAAAAACCTGTGAATCATGTACTTCGGCAGAAGTTACCTCGTATTCACGTATCAGTTTGTGCTTGTTATCTATGCAGACGTGATCCTTATATCCGTAGTATCTCTCGTTGTTTTTCCTGGTCCAACGGGCATCAAGATCTTTCTGCCGCTTGACGTTTGGATCTTGCGCAATTCGCTTTGGAACCTTGCCTGCCCTGATTTCCTTGTTCTCTTCTCGGTTATTCCGTTGCTTCGGAGCATTGATAAAACTGGCATCAATTATTTGCCCTTTCTGAGCTTTATATCCCTGCGCCTCAAGCTGACAATTGAAATCCATAAAGAGGGATTTCATGAGTCCTGCCTTTACCAGCCGTTCGCGAAAAAGCCAGATTGTCTTGGCATCTGGAGTTCGGTCCTCCGGGTTTAGGCTGAGAAATCGACAAAATGAAAATCGATCGCGTATCTGATATTCCAACTCATCATCCGATAGGTTATATAAATGCTGTAATACAAGCGCCTTGAACATCAGTACCTTATCAAAGGGTCTTCTTCCAGCATTACTCTTTCTTGGAAGTGTGAGGATTTTATTCAAAGTACTCCGGAAGTCCTCCCAGTCAATCAACTTACGCAGAGCAACCAGTGGATCACGTTCATTTAGTTTGCGATGGCGGTCATCAAGACCGAAAAAACTCGGCTGCATTTGACAATAACCTTTACTAGTGAGCGTTTAGACTATTTTACCGGAAATAGTGAATTTTTAGAGGTGCCCTGATAAGCTTAGGAAATATAGAGAAGTGTGATATATAGGTGTTACTTGTCGATTGATTATTAGATCTTTAAGGTTAGACCATGGAAGTATCACTTCGTCAGATTACCAAACAGAATTATGAAGCAGTATGTGATCTTGATGTTGCACCGGATCAAGAAGATTACGTTGCCTGCAATATGTGGTCACTAGTTGAATCGATGTTTAACGAAGGCTATGAAACTCGTGCTATTTACTTGGACAATGAAGCCGTTGGATTTCTAATGTGGGTACAAGAAAGCTTAGAAAAAATCTCAATCTGGCGGTTTATGATTGATCAAAATTACCAACAAAAAGGTATTGGTCGCATAGCTCTGAATCTTGCTTTAGGAGAAATTCGGGACGTCCCGGGACTTCAAGAGATTGAAATTTGTTATAACCCTAATAATCCCGTTGCAAAAGCTTTTTATTCTAGTTTCGGTTTTGTTGAGGTCGGAATGGATGATGATGGAGAAGATATGCTCGCCGTAATTGACTTAACCAAATCTAACGGCAGTCACGAGATGAGAAAAAGAGCAGATTTTCTGTAAGTGTTTAATAAAATTATAAAACGATAAATTGTAGTTCTATTATTTTTTTCTGATATCGGGTTTACTGAATAGCAGCCTCCAAATCTGGCATATGAGATAATCTTAATGGGGTGGTTTAGTAGGTGATTCTTGGTTACGGAATAGGAAAGGAATTCATATTTGAAGTGCTAAAAGACGTCTTTTAGGTGGTTTTATCATCAGAATATAAGCGCAGCTACCGTTGTTTCTTGGATAGGACGAGTCTTTCCATAACTCGTAGAGCGTCATCATAAGATATAAAGTTGGGTGGTCTCAGGATTATGGATGTCTCAATCTGTATTTTGTATTGAACATTTGTACCAGTTAAAGGCTATTCTTTGCTCCTCTTGATTTTATCTCACTGGACTAGCTTTGGAATTCTAGAGAAGCGTGATATATAGATGCTGTACTTGAATTAACTATTAAGAGTTAATAATTGCCACCTAAGGATTACAAATGACAAAGTACTTGATAGTTATAATTGCGATACTTGTTACAGGTTGCGCTACTGTAGCTACATCTCATCGACCAAGCGATTACTATAAGGCTGGGGGTAATGAAGCGAATAATGAGCCTCTATTTGGCTCCACTGGTGAATCGTTAGGGGATATAGACATAGACCGCATCCTCAACTATGAGTTAAAGCTTCCTGCACAAAATAGAATTGCAATACTCAAGTTGTCCAATGATAGCTACTGGCGCCATTACTCTAATGATTTTACGCAACTAAATGAAACTATTGCTAGGGACTTTGTAGGGCAGTTGAGAGAGTCTGAAAGGGTTTACGATGCTTCATTCTTACCAAGCATGCTCGTTCCAGAGCAACGTACAGTGCCTTATCTTCGAGAAGCTGCTGCACGCTACCAAGCTGATTTACTATTAGCCTACCGTTCAAGTTGCCGTACTTTTGAGAAGTATAAGTTTATTGATCCGAATGAAACAAAGGCATACTGTTCAGTGGAAGTAGTCTTACTTGATGTTCGGTCGGGTATAGTGCCATTTACGGTTGTGTCAAGTAACGAATTCTCTGCCCGCAAAGAACTCGGTGATACTAATTTCAATGAAACCATAAAGAAGGCAGAGATCGCTGCCGTAGCCGAGTCATTAAAGGATTCCGCAACTCAGCTAACGTCATTTTTAAGCAGTATTGGCACACTGTAGCAAGAACTCTAACTACTATATTCAGGTGGCGCCAGCTTCGCACCTGAAATAAAGATTAGGACTTTCGTCGTATGCGAGAGCCAAAGGATAATTACTGATGGATAATACACAATCATCACTTAGCCTATATGCGAAGCATCTAGGTGCTACATACTTAATTTATATCGTTTTAGGGATGCTCAATTCATTACTTGTCAAGAAAGGAATATATGATTTTGGGGCTTTTGCTGAGACAGAGGTGAGATTCAGGTTCGCTCAGATTATAGATATAATTATGTTTATCGCTGTTATTTGGGCATCTTGGGCGCAGTACTTGGTTACAAAAACAATCAACAAAAATGTTGCTTT
This sequence comes from Microbulbifer maximicatervae (SeqCode), assembly GCF_052467225.1. NCBI lineage: Bacteria > Pseudomonadati > Pseudomonadota > Gammaproteobacteria > Cellvibrionales > Microbulbiferaceae > Microbulbifer > Microbulbifer maximicatervae (SeqCode). The sequence continues at coordinate 2,820,777 of NZ_CP174303.1, forward strand.
TTTGGCATTGCTTTTCAGGTTTGGAGAAGGGCTTCTTGGCTTTGTAGCAACAATTATTACATTGACGGTTATAGTAGTTTTAAAAAACCAGGAATATTCGAATACATTTCAAGAAGAGCAGCTACATGCGTTAGCGAGTATATTTGTGAATATGAGTGGTTCGATGTGGGATGTTCTTTTAATCATAATGGGCATAGGCGCGACTATTTTCATGTACTTATTTTACGTTTCAAATTACGTGCCTAGGTGGTTAGTACTTTGGGGGGCTTTCACGTATATGTCGATGGTGGTTTATGGGTTTTCAAATATTTTGTTACTCGAGCCGCCCCAAATATTGAAACACTTCATGCTTCCAGGCGCGTTTTTTGAAATCACATTTGGCCTATGGCTGCTAATCAAAGGAATTAACATCAAACTTAGTTCAGTCGATGCTCCAGGTTTATACAAAAGTAATGTCTGAGTAAGCATTAATGCATGACCGACAAGGCTGTGCAGTTTTTGTACAGTAATCGTATCTTGTTACCAAGCAAAGTTTAATTTCACTAGAGAGGGTTTGGCTAGGGCCTCCTCTCTTGGGGAACTTGCCTTTAACGTCCAATTGTCAAATATTTGGTCGATTCTGATATGGATATAGATCTCTTTTCTTTGGACGCGGAGGGGTTTGGGGATGCCAATGCCCAACGTGACTTCTTTTCATCTCTATTGTCTTGACTGAGGCATTCTCTTAAACTGTTAGACGTGCGCCGGTAGTGCTCTTTGGGATCAAGCTATTTGTTTCCTATTGAAATTTGTGCGTAGGTGAGTATTCCTGAATGGGAAAGACTGATAAGTTAAGTTTGATGGGGGAATGGGGTACGGGGTCTCAGAATAGGAAAAAGCAAATGCCAAGCTGCAAGAGACTTGGGAATCCCTCTATTTGCTAACTTCTGTGAGTCATCGGGCTGACTAACTTTTAAGTTATGGGAAAGTGTGATATTCAGATTGTGCTATTGAACAAACTGCTATCACTTATAGTGTTTAAATACTGGGATTCAGCTTATGTTTCATTTACTGGATCAAGTCCAATGGCTGTATGAAAAACGGACTGCGAATTGCCCTCACTGTGGAGCTGCACACGAGGAGCGTAGATTTGATTGCCATATTTGCGGTACTGATTTCAGCAGCGAAGAAATTGAAACAATGGATGAGCAAAGGATAGCAAATTTCAGGCGTTCGGCAATTTTTGGTTTGCTATTCTTCCCTATATTTATTGCTTTCTTGATTTTATTTTTATTGAATTACCAGTAGCTTGTGATATTAAGTTCACTTAGACTCGTTCCTGGAAAAAATTGAGATTCCTATCGGGCAGTCTATTTGTGTTCCGGCTGCCGTTTATTAAAGCTTTGGGTGTTTATAGCAATGGCACAGGTAAGTCGGTCTAAAGCTACGTTGAGATTGATTGGAGATAAATTGCAACCACAAGAGATTTCAGTGCTATTGGGGTGTGAGGGTACAACTATGTACTCCAAAGGTGAATTAAAGGTTGTAAAAAGAAGTGGTAGATAATATGTGTGTAAAAGTGGGCACTGGTCTTTGGCAGCAAAGGAATGCAAACCTGAAGACTTAGATGGACAAGTGAAGGAAATTCTTGATCGTTTGACAGATAATATTGCCATTTGGGAGGACCTTTCACAAAAATATAGTATTGACCTTTTCTGTGGCATATTTATGGATAAGGGCAATGAGGGTATGAATGTTTCTCCTAAAACACTGTTGGAACTTGGTAGTCGTGGGATAGTGCTTTCACTTGATATTTACGATGGTGCTGATTAGCTCATGCCTAACAAGTGTTTCAAAAATTATGTTTGGCGAGGCATCTTAAGTAGGTCCTATAATTGTAGGGAAAAAGATGGTAATTTCTGAAGAGGTTGTTAAGAGTATCATCAAAGAAACAATGGGATATGCAAATTATCCATACGATAAAAGTATCAGGCGTGATTTTTGAATATTGAAAACGTAGTAAATAATAGAAGAAAATAGTTTCAGGAAAGCCGTTGATTTTGTCATGGAGTTTTATAAAAAGTATGACCAGGAAGCCCCATTATTGAAGAATAAGGGCTCTCTTTTACACCTTTAGAAAGGGCATTTTTACACTTGAAGAGGAATCGACAGCTATCGGTATGTTTACATAATAACCATAGACATAGTGCTAGGTACCTCGAGCTATCATGGGGAGCTATACTTCGTCATAATTGATTGTCAAGGATAATGTCTATGTGCAAGTTAATGTTTTTTACCTATCTAGTTCAATCATCGGCGTTAGCTAGCACATTCACAGTTTGTCTATGTGAGGGATATCTTGTTGTAACTAATGGGGTTTTATAGGTTGAAGAATTTCGGTGGGAGTCCAGTGTAAGGGTAGTTTCGACACCATGAACGTTGGTGCAATCCATCGTGTTTACTTTCAGGCTGAATCAGCCAAAGATGACTCTATCAAGGCATATATGTTGAAATCTAGTTCTTACCTCAAGAACCAGCCGGTAGGTTACAGGTTTGGGTTTATATATTCTATTTTAGAGAGTGAGGGTGCGGGCAAGGGCACATGGCTAATCCAACCAGAAGACTAGCACCTTGTTAGCAACTATAGGTGGATCTGGTTTTTGCCCGTTCGCCACTCTTAATCGATCGCTGTACAGGGCCCTATTGGGGTAATTAAAGTCTAACATCTAATTAAGTTAAGCCCGCACCGAGCGTATGCGCCGCCTTCCGTCGTTATAGCACCAATTAGCATCACCTTGAACTGGTTACTTTTCTTCTCTCCTGATGCGCACGTTGGTCACTTCGTAGTGGAGGTGGAGGGACCTGGGGACGCAGATGCCTCTCTTTGGTTGATTGCAGTTCACTTTCAGCGCTGTGATTGAGATATTCGCCCAGATTCTTAGCCTTTTGCCGGTTCAGAGCTCGATACTCAGTCTACTTGCTGATAATTAAGCTGTGCTTACTACTCTATTTTGTGAGCTTGCAGAATTTTTATGGGGGCGGTGTTCTAGGATCAACCTATCCGTTTCCTAATGACACTCAAGCCGCAGGTAGGTATTCCTTGACAGGGAAGTTCGATGGCGAGCGGGGTTGGGTCCAGAGTAAGGAAAGGCGGGTGCTGGCCTCCTAGAATTTAGGGCATCACTCCAAGCTGTTGAATGCACCTTTAATTTGTGACGTTCATTTAATTAGTAAAATTGGCTCCCTTTATTCATTTAACGCTTCGATTCAACCACTTATTTTGGGCAGGTTATACTTATTTGGTGTGTGTCCAGTATTGCTGACAGAATTTACGGAAAAGGTACAGTTGAACAATGTGGTTGTCTTGTGTTATTGATTTGGTACAAATCCCTCGTTTGTGGCTAAGGGACTTCTCGCAGTGGGAAGTGCTTCTCAGAAATAGCAGGAAACCGATTACATATGATTACACTTCGGCAGTAGACAGCTGTTGGTTTTTTGACCAAAAAGCAGTTTAAGTAAAATTCCACTCTGGCACCAATTTTACAGCCCGCAAAATCTTGCCGCTCTGACCAGACGGTCTACTTAATGGCAAAATATAATCGATTTTTAGTGATCTCTCTCAAAATGTACTTAGAATGGTCTCACTGGTAAATTGAGGCGCAAATTACCATGCAGAATATCTTTATGTGACTGACTTCACAGGAGAAACTGCGCCTACTGAATAAGGATGATCAATGAACTCTTTACCTTCATCAGCTACGAGCTTGGGACTTAAAACCTTTGGTCAATCTGGATCTGGTCGTTCGATAGTGGCTAATGACCAGCTCCATCATATGCTGGAAGGGTTTCAGGAACTCAGTCGTATTCCTAGTAGTGAGGGGTATCACGCATTAGCGTTGACTAATGCTGTGAACGGGTTGAGAGGCGGGGCTGCACCGGTTAACTCATATTTGAAGAATGGCAGTGCAACTCGCCGCTGTATTGTTGGAGATGGTTTTGAGATTGAATATGAGTTAATCAATTACTATGGTGGGCCGCAGACTGATGTTGTGATTCTTGATATTCGGTTATTAGGACGGGAAGCGCAAAAGGAACAACGAGCTGCCCTTTGGGAAGTTGAGTGGGAATCTGAGCGTAGTGAAAGTAAATGGTCGCCAAAAGAACGACCAGCTATGTTTTTACGTACAAATGGGGCTATGACGGGCAAGGAAGATTCACGGTTAAAAATCGGTATAAATGGATATTGTGAAAACTTGGCTCATGCGGCAAATATGATGCCTTCGCATATAACCCGAGGGGATGAAGGGGCGCTTGAAAAATTGAAAGGGAATGGATATACCCTCTTTTACGTTCCTCAGCATGGAGCTCTTAAATCAGGCTGGCGATGTGTGAGAAATTTAGGAAGAAGTTCCACTAGAGAGGATATGGAGGCTGCAAGGATTCTTGCTGGATACATGAAAGAAGCCCATGATAAAGGGTTATATGTAGAGTGGACTAGCCATCGGGGTGGTTCAAAAGTTCTAACAAAGGCAATGGAACAACTTGCGCTACGACAAATAAATCTTGACGGCAAGCAAACAATATTTTTGAGTGATGCTACATCCAGTCACTATTTGGCAGATGACGCACGACGTAAAATTGGAATGAATACTAATGATTCGACATGGTACAAGGCCACTCCGGGTATTGCACAATTGGCTGGTGGATCGGTTATTGGTACAGCAAAACCTGTGATGTCAGTGAATACATTTATAAAGTATACATCGAAGGAAGATCGTATCAATAAACTAATTGATACTGGATATCACACTTTGAAGTTTATCAAAGGGGCTAAAAAAGTGGCAATGGGAGGATTTTCTATTTACGGAATGGCAACGGCTGCTACAGCTATGGGTATTTCATTCAGTACAGCTAAATTACTTCTTGGGGTAATGACTGTAAAGGGTGTACAGGTTGCAGCTGAAACAAGTTTAGCAAGTATTCCTAGTTTAAACGAGGGTTACCATAGTAGTCCAACAGATCCATTCAAGCAGTTGGTTCAGCGAACTCGTCTAAGAAAATAGGTAATATTATGAAATTGCTAAAGGACGCTTTTCCGCGAGCTCCCAGTTTTCGTCGAGCAAGAAGAATTGAGAAAAACTTATCCGGCTCTAAACTTTCCTTTATGGTGCCTCCTTCAGCGGACCCATTTCCCTCTGCTCAAAAATGGGAGGCAGAACCAGAGGAGTTTGATATTTTTGAGGCTAATAATTTTTGCCCAATTTCTTACCGTTCGAGTGATAATTTGGACGATAAAATCAAGTTTCCAGATATTACGTATCTAAGAGTGTTCTCAAGTTGTTGGGGGTTTAAGGGGATGCCCATTATAGGGGGGTATGGTGGTGACATTAGGCTGATTGCCGCAGTTACTTCTATAGAAGATCTCCCTGTTAATGAAAGTTTATTTGATACAAGGGTGTTAGCAAAAGAAGTTTATCGCAGTTATGAGTTAGAAGATCTTCATGATTTTCACTCAGGATTGAAAGACGATCCATTTGATTTAACCCAGTATCGCTGGCCTAACTATTTGGGACCTATTAATTGCCAATGGGTAAAACAGGCTGATAAGAGTTGGCTCTACTTTGAAAGTCAACCTCTTCGTAATAAGCCTGATAAGATTAGCTGGCATACGGCATTGGCAGATAGACTTTTTTTAAGCTTTAGCTTTACTATTACACGTGCACCTTCGCATACAGCTAATGCTTACCGAGCAAGCCAACGTACTTCGTGGGAAAACTACATTAGTTTTGCACAACGCATTGTGAACTCTTTAGATTTACGTCTCACTTCTGATTTATCTGAACGCCTTTTTCAAGTTCAGAAGCAGCCAGGAGCTAAAGATAAGCAGATTTTATCCTTTACTTCCAAGCAAGTTAAAGACGCAAAGTATGTGATGAGAATGTGGAGTGATTCTGGATATACAGCTCCAGGTAAAGGGGTGGATGAGGATCATAGAGCTTCTATTGGTGAGGTTTCTAGTTTTATCGACAAGCGTATTCAGCATAGACCTTTACATAATAGCTATCCTTTGGGGGATAAAATAGAGGTTGTGTCCAGAATTCCCACGGAGCATCTCAGCCAACCCTTAATTTATCAAGGATGATGAATTAAATAGCTTTTATAGGCCATTAAAACACTACTTTAGGCTCCAGGTTGTTTTCTGCGGGGTAACACTCCGCAGATGAGCTTCTCTATTCTTGCGATATCTTGCCTAGATCAGATTACTTTTAAGATTATTTCCATATGGATTTTTCGAAAGATGTTTTTCCTCGTGGGCCAAACTTTCGTAGTGCGAGAAGGATAGAGAAAACTCTATCCGGCTCTAAGCTTTCTTTTATGGTGCCTCCTCCAGCAGATCCATTTTCCTCTATTCAAAAGTGGGAGGTAGAGCCTGACGAATTTGATATTTTAGAGGCTGAGAATTTTCGCCCAATTTCATATTGTTCGGGGAAGGATTTGGATGAAAAAATTGAATTCCCAGCTATTAGGTATCTAAGACTATTCTCAAGCTGTTGGGGTTTTAAGGGGGTGCCCATTATAGGGGGGTATGCGGGCAAAGTTGGGCTGGTAGTTACTGTTACTTCAATAGAGGATCTTCCAGTCAATGAAAGTTTATTTGATACAAGAGTACTGACAAAAGAAGTGTATCGCCGATATGAATTGGGAGACCTTCATAACTTTGATCCAGGTTTAAAAAGCGACCCATTTGATTTAACCGAGTATCGCTGGCCTAGTTATTTGGGGCCCATTAATTGCCAGTGGGTAGAGCAGGCGAACAAGAGTTGGTTGTACTTTGAAAGTCAGCCTCTGCGAAATAAGCTTGATAAAGTTAGCTGGCATACTGCACTTACAGATAAGCATTTTTTAAGTTTTAGGTTTAATATTACTCGCTCTGCTTCGAATGCCGGTAATGCATATCGAGTAAGTGAGCGTGTTTCGTGGGAAAATTACATTGGGTTTGTGCAGCGTATTGTAGATTCTTTAGATTTACATCTCACCTCTGATTTGTCTGGTCGTCTTGTTAAAATTCTGGAGCATCCTGAGGCTAATAGTAAGCCGATTTTGTCTTTTACTTCCAAGCAAGTAAACGATGCAAAGTATGTGATGAGAATGTGGAGTAGTTCTGGATATATAGCTCCTGGCAAAGGAAGGGATGATGATAATAGAGCTTCTACTGACGAAGTTTCTAGTTTTATCAATAAACGTATTCAGCCAAGGCCCTTACACAATAGCTACCCTTTGGGGGATAAAATAGAAATTGTGTCAAGAATTTCCACGGAGTATCTTAGTCAACCTTTAATTTATCAAGGATGATAAATTAAATAGCTTTTGTAGGCCATTATAATACTTCTTTAGGTTCCAAGTTGTATTCTGCGGGGTAATACTCCGCAGATGAGCTACTCTATTATTGCAATATCTTGCCTTGATCGTATTTCCTTGAAGATTAGTTTCATATGAATTTTTTGAAAGATGTTTTTCCTCGTGGGCCGAGCTTCCGTAATGCGAGAAGGGTTGAGAAAAGGCTTTCCGGGTCTAAGCTTTCTTTTATGGTGCCCCCTGCTTTTGATCCATTCTCCTCAATTCAGCAGTGGGAAACTGAGCCGGATAGCTTTGATATAGAGGATGTGCAGTCCTACCATCCTCTTGAATACCAATCTGGGGTTAGTATTAAAAATAAAGCACAGTTTAATGCTATCAAAGTTTTAAACTTGTTTTCTACTCGCTGGGGTTTTAAAGGGGTGCCTTTGCTTCAAAGTTATGGGGGGCATATAAATTTCTTTATAAACCTTAATTATATTGATGATCTTCCTGTTAATGAAAGCCTCTTTAATGATGAGGTTTTAGTTCGTGAGGTTTATCGTAGATGTTACCTTACGGATCTGCAAAAAATGCATGAAGGGATTAAAAGTGATCGTTTTGATTTAACACAATATAAATGGCCGGATTATCTATCCCCCCTTAACTGTCAGTGGGTGAATCAAAAGGGCAAAATCTGGTTCTATTTTGAGAGTCAGCCACTCGCAGATGGTGTAGATAAGGTGAGTTGGAATTTGGCTGTCAGTGATAAAGTTTTTCTTTGTTGCCGATTTATTATAAGTCGTGCGGGCTCGAATGCTGGAAATGCATATCGCCTAAATCAAAGAACACCTTGGGATAATTATATTGGGTTTATACAGCGTATAATGGATTCCATGATGTTTGAGTTTTCTCCTGGTCTATCTTGTCGTTATGAAGAGGTTCAAAGTGAGTTGTCGAGATATAGAAAACCAATTGTGCAGTGTACAGCGCAGCAGCTTGAAGAGGCTAAACATGTAATGCAAATGTGGAGTGACGTTGAATACCTAGAGCCTGGTAAAAGCAGGGATGAGAGTCATCGTGCTACAAGGGAGGAGGTTTCAAGTTTTCTTGATAAACGTATTCAGCCAAGACGCTTGCATAATAGCTATCCTCTTGGGGAGAAGATAGATGTTGCTTCAAGGATATCTTTCGATCAAATTGAAAAACCTTTTGTGGCTTCGGGAAAGTTGGGATGAATATTTAGCTTTCATTGGTACTTTTAAGAAGTGCTTTCTGTCAAAGTGATTTTTCAGAGGTTATAGGTTGAGGGGGAGTGTAGGTAGCTATTCTGCTTTTATTTCACTAAAGGCTGAGCTTGTTAATTGGGATGTGTTTCATAGGAATCATAGGGGCCCAATTACATATAATTACACTTGAACAGGAAATAGTTGATTGTTATTTGATCAAAAATCGGTTTTATAAAAATTCCACTCTGGCACCAACTTTACAGACCATAAAATCTTGTTGCTTTGACCGGGTGGCCTCAATAAAAGCAGAATATAATCGACTTAAGAAAATCTCTTCAAATGTACTTAGAATGGCCTGTAAGCCATCAAGCACCCCCCTAAAATGCCAGTCAACTTTTTTCTACTCTCCTGATTTTTAACGATCAGTGTAGTGGTCAACTATTGCCGGACAGTAAGTTAAGTTTTTCTTCCGCTTTTGCAGGCGGTAATATGTCATTGTATTGATGGGGACTCTCTCAGTTGTAGTAAATCATCAAGTAATGGCTGATGTCTCGGCTCGCTTCTGTGATAGAGTTGTAACCGAGAGAGAGTATCCATTCACTTTTCAGACTCCGAAACAGTCTTTCCATTGGTGCATTATCCCAACAATTTCCACGTCGACTCGTGCCCTGGGTCATTCGGTAGCGCTACAGCAGTAGGCGGAACTGATGACTGGTATACTGACAGTCTTGATCCGAGTGGAACATAACTCCATGGGGCTTTCCTCGCTGCTCCCAGGCCATTTCCAGTGATGCCGTATCTGGGTGACCTGAGAGAGCCCACCCAACGATACGGCGAGCATGTATAACGGTAGTTAGGTAACACCAGCTTGAGCCAGCCCAGATATAGGTAATATCGCCACACCAAACTTGATTGGGTTTCTCTACATTAAACTGGCGGTTACAATATTATCTATAGACTTTTCAAGTCAGCTGATTTTGCAAAGGAATAGTTAGTTACTCAAGAAGCGCCAATAAATAAAGTAAAAGCTAAAACCTATCATTAAGCACAAGCAGGCATAAGTGTAAACTAAGTACCATCCCTTTAAGTGATGTTCTCTTGGTACCCATTTCCCGTTCATAACAAGAATGTTGAGTAAAGCAAAGATTGGAGCACAAACGAAAGATAGAGTAGTTACAAAGTCGATTAAGTTCTTTAGCTGGTTGGTAAATAGGGAAATAATAAACCAGCTTATGAGGCTTAGTATAATAAGAGTGGATACGTAGACTCTATTTTCGGGAATCTTAATACTACTCGATGACCTCAAGGCACTTCGCCAAACTTGAGGAAACCCATCGGAGACTGCAAAGGTAGTTGAGAAAAGCGCGATAAAGCAGATAATACTGATTGTTAGATGGCTCCAATCACCTAGAGATTCGGTATAAATATTGATTAGCTGACCAGCAAATATGCCTGCAGATTGAGATAGTTCAATATCTTTCCCAAACATTACTAATGCGCCTAGCCATACAAATACAATAGCTAATATCAAGCTGGTGAAATAACCAACCTTAAAGTCAAATACGAGGGATTTCTTGGCAAACCCTCTATCCGGTCTCTCCTTTATCCTGCGCTCCGACCAAATAGAGTGCCAAACAGAAACTTCAATTGAAGTTGGCATCCAGCCGACTAAGGCGACAACAAATGCGATACTCACAGCTGGTGCCATATCGGCTGTTAAATAGGATTTAGAGGGAAGAAGCCCATATTGACTTATTGCGGCAATGAGAGTGATCAAGCTGGCAATTGCCAGAATGAGGACCATCCACTTTAAGCTTTCATTCAGCCATTTAAATTGGCCAGCAATCAATATTGCACATGTAATGACCAAAATGATGGCAGACCACTCTGAAACATTTAAGATATCGCCAAATAAATTGAGGGCTAAAGCAGCTGTGACGATCGTAACCGCAGCTTGAACAAAGAACATTGTTAGAAATGTGAGAGCCATATAACTATAAAAACCAAGTCGACTGTGTTTTTTATAGCCTTCCAATAAACTCTCACCGGTGACAGCAGCGTACTCTGGTCCGATTTTGAAAAAAGGGTATTTGACTAAATGAGCCAGGAAAATAAAACCAATCAAAGCGAAAGCGTAATCTGCACCAGCGCGAGTAGATTGCACGATATGAGATACGCCAATACTGCTTGCAGCCCAAATAATACCAGGGCCTAGATTTGAGAAAGTACGTTTGAATACATCCATTGAATCAGAACTGCTCGGAATGATTTTGCTCAAAATAGCTCTTAGCCACATCGATAAAGGTTTTAACCTTCAGGGAAAGTTCGCAGCGATGAGGGTAGAGCGCAAAAATAGTTAGTGGCTTTATTGTGAATCTAGGTAGAATCTCAGTGAGCTGGCCAGAGTCGACATAAGATTTGACAGAGTAAAAAGGGGCTTGGATTATTCCTTGTCCCTCAGCAGCCGCCTCATTTAATAGCCTCCCATTGTTAGATTGCCAGGCCCAGGGAAGTTTGATCTTTCTTGTTTCTTCTTTGTCTTGAAATAGCCAATGATCCCCTCGAATACTGTGGTTAAAGAAGAGTAATTGATGCTTCTTTAATGATTCTATGTTTTCAGGGAGTCCATTCTTCTCTATGTAAGAGTCACTTGCCCAGAGCGCTAGCTTAGTTTTTGCGATAGATTGGACGATATAGCTAGAGTCGGGTAATTCTGGTGCGATTCTAAAAACGAGATCGATTTTATTGTCGAGTAAATCGAGTGGGTCATTGCTGAGATGAAAATCCAAGAATACCTGAGGGTATAGATTACGGTAATTGGCAATCAACCCTGAAAAATATTGACTGCCTAGCTCTATGCTGGTCGATATCGACAGTCTGCCTCTAGGCTCCTGATTGTATTCTGACATCGCCTGGTCGACGGAGTGGAGTTTTTTTAATATTGGTGAAACCTGTTTATAGTAATTTTCGCCCGCTTCGGTTATGGATACTTTGCGTGTATTGCGCATTACCAATAGGCAGCCCAGCTCCTCTTCTAACTGCTTAATGTACTTACCGACCATTGCTGCTGAAATGCCGAGCTCGCGAGCAGTAGCTGCAAAGTTTTGCTTTTCGCACACTAAACAGTATGCCTCAAGGGCGTGTAACTTGTTCATTGACTCCCCTGATGGCTAATCCGCTTCTCTTCTTACGGTGGGCATTAGCTGGAGTATACAGACAAACATAATAAACAAATAGTTTATACACTATAAACCAAAGCCACATTTAAAGTGCATCCTAAATGACGCAAAATTTTGCTAGTAGATTAAAAGTCCCACGGTCTCATATTAGATAAGTACATGAAAATAAAACAAATTTTTATTCTGGTGGTTCTATACATTGCTACCAGCGGCGTTGTATCAGCAGAGGATGGAAAGCTAGAGCAAATTTTGCTCATTAACGCCAATATAGTGGATGTTAATTCGCTTAAAGTTGATGAAAACCAGTCGATTCTTATCGAAGGAGATAAGATCAAGAGAATTTCTGCAACGAAAAATCTCTCCAAGGTAAGGGGGGCCAGTGTTGTCGATTTAAAAGGGAAGTTTGTAATCCCTGGCCTGATAGATGCGCATGTCCACCATGCGACAGATCCGGATAGCTGGGATAATTTGTCTATCACTACTGAGCGACTTCGATACCTGCTTCGTGGTGGTGTCACATCTGTGAGAGATATGGGCGGTGATGCACGAGCGTTGGCCTACTTAAAACGTCAAGCATAGATCGACTCCATCGCTTCGCCAGACATCTACTTTTCAGTCATTATTGGTGGAGAATCCTTCTTCTCGGACCCGAGAACCATTGCCTCAGCTAAAGGGCGTACTCCAGGCCACACAACATGGATGAGAGCGGTAGATCAAAATTCAGATATGGATTCAATAATGCTCCAGGCAATAGGCGCTGGTGCAACAGGCATCAAGGTATATGCTGATGTTGAGGCCGAGACGGTGCCATTACTCGCGAGTGCAGCCAAGAAACATGGTTTAAAAGTCTGGTCGCATGCTTATATAGGCCCCTCCAAACCATTGGATGTTGTCAATGCTGGTGTTGAGACTATTTCACATGCCTCAGATATGTCTGCTCAGCTAGTTGATAACTTCAAGGCGTGGCGTAGAAAAACTGCTGAATTCGATGATTCAACCTGGGAAAAAATGCTGCAAAAGGATAGCTATTTAGACCTTTTCGATGCAATGAAAAAGAACGGTACAATTTTAGATGCGACGCTTACAGTATTTGAAAGAAGGAATACCTTAAACGAAAAGTACAGGCAACTTGATCAGCTCAGTACACAAATGACACAATTTGCCTATCAAAACGGTATCACTATTGCTGCTGGCACGGATGCATTTAGTGACCTTGAAAATGACACTACACCGATGATTCATCATGAGCTTAAGCTGCTCGTAGATGAAATTGGTATGACACCTCTTGAGGCAATTCAAGCTGCAACTATAAATGCTGCGAAAGTGATAGGGATAGAAGGTTCTGTCGGTAGTATTGAAGAGGGAAAGAAAGCAAATATTGTTGTACTTTCAGAAAGTCCCGAAAAGAATATCGAAGATAGCCAGTCGATAGCTCATGTGGTTAAGAACGGTCGCTTTATTTTTATTGGCGACGATCCACAGTTGCCTTTCTCCTCTTCACGTGAAGTGAATGGAACCATTTGGTTATCTGGGCAGATCGGTAATCACCCTTCAACTTTAACCTTGGCAGGTGAAAGTCTGGAAGCTCAGATGCATCAAACAATGAAGAATATTGGCCAAGTTCTCGAAAGCAAAAACCTGGATTTTGACGATGTGGTTAAGTGTACTTTGATGCTCGCTGATATTGATGATTGGCCAGCGGCGAACGAAGTCTACCTCCAGTACTTCAACGGAAAGAAACCTGTGAGGAGTGCTTTTGCAGCGAGCGGCCTGGCACTTGATGCCAGAGCTGAGGTGGAGTGTATAGCTTCACGAAGCGCTGATTAATTCTGGAGTGGGGGACTTATGAACGATATAAATAGAAGAGCACTGATTAAATCTCTAGTATCAGGTGGTGTTGGTTCATACTTGGCTATTAACTCGGGTATATTAAATGCCTTTTCCGGGGTTAACGCAGGTAAAGCAACGTGGAATCCATACAGTTCATCGATTGTAATTGATGGCCTCAGCGGAGCATTCTCACTCAGGGAGCCAGTCTCTGAAGAAGTCCTGGGAATATTCAAGAACTCGGGGATTAGTGCCTTGAATATGACAGTCCCCTATCCAGGTGATGACTACACAGAGACTTTAAAGAAGGTTGAAAAAACTAAATCTATCATCGAACAGAATTCAAACTACTTGAGCTTAATTCATTCTGCATCAGATATCCTGAAAGCGAAGCAAGAGAGTAAGCTCGGTATCATAATGGGATTCCAATCAACTGAAATGTTTGATGAGTCACTTTCAGGCATTTCAGAATTCGCCAAAATGGGCGTCAAGATAATGCAGGTATCCTACAATGGGCCCTCTATCCTTGGCAGCGGCGGTCTCGTTAAGGAAGATTCAGGGATAACTTCCCTTGGCAAGAAAGCCATAGAGATCATGGAGGCGGAGAAGATTTTGATTGACCTCTCGCATTCTGGAAAGAAGACAGTGTCCAGTGCAATCAGTCAATCAAAAAGACCGATTGTGATCTCTCATACTGGCTGCAACGCAATTTATGATCACCCTAGAAATAATGACGATACCGAATTAAAAGCTGCAGCAGACACCGGTGGCTTGGTTGGAATCTATTTAATGCCATTTTTGGAGGGTGGGGAGCATGAAATAAAGGCCGATGTGGTGATAGAACATATACTGCATGCCTATAAAGTATGTGGTGAAGATCATATTGCCATAGGTAGTGACCAAGGCGTAGTACCGGTCAATGATGGCCCTGAGTATCGAGAAAGTATCCGTAAGGAAGTTGAGCGTCGTATTGCGGCTGGAATCTCCGCGCCCGGAGAAACACCAAATCGTCCACCGTTTATTCCTGAACTGAACTCCGAGATGCGGATGGAGCTTATTGCCTACAGGTTAAGCCAAAAAGGAATTCCTGATCGAGTGGTAGAAAAAATAATTGGTAAAAACTGGTTGCGTGTTTTTGCTTCGGTATGGAATTAAAGGAAAGTAAGATTAAATGGATAATTATCTAAGGCTTGATGGTGTTCTGATTCGATTGGTTGCTTGTGTTACGCTCCTCTTATCCCCTTTGCTTTTTGCTGAAGGGCTTAGTACATATTCCGAATTCCCAAAGAATTTAAAGACTGAAGTGATTCCTTTTCCGATCGAATTTGCTTCAGATATCACCTTGAATGGTGTTGAAGAGCTTGTGTTTCTGCCTGGTATGTATAAACAAGAAAAAGAGGATTTCTTTAGTTATGCTTTTTCATGGACTCACAAGCCAGAGAAGAACCAAGTTCTTGGGAAGGTCGAAATCCAGGATTTTATAGCCTCCTACTATAGGGGGTTGTACAAGGCCGTCACTCAAGGCAAAGAATATGAGCCGGCTATTACAATTGAATGGGATGATGGCAAGTATACTGGTCAGATAAAGTGGATTGAGCCATTTGTAACCAATAAAGAGCAGCCCCTTTACTTTAAAGGCAATCAAGTTAACTGTGAAAAAACTGATGAGCTTCGTTGGTACTTTATTGTTTCTCCACAAAATTCCTCTCACCCTGTATGGGCGGAACTCCAGTCGATAAAACCCAAAAACTGTTAGTGATAGAATCCAGTTGCTATCAACTCGGAAGCCTTACCATTCAACTTAAAATTATCACAAGTCCTAAATTGAACAGATTGCAGCAATGCTAGCTATGTCTTGAACTCAGTTGATCTCCCCAGTTAGTGTCGATTTTCACTTATAGAGTGTGTGCAGCTGTTTTCTAATACATTTGGAAGTAACTGTATGGCTGTGACATTTCTCATCATAGAAATAGTGTGCGCTCAAAGGTGCCACTATGATGATGAAAGAGGGGAGGAGATTTGGGTGGGATTCCCTCCATTGTGAATCTGCTCCCACCGCACTTTCAGTGCCTACTTTTTGTTCTCTTTTGATGCGCACATAGATCTTTCCACTATGGGCTGATAGAGATTACTTTTCACTCCCAGTATGTTACTTGATACATTTGTTCTATCTCTTGGGCTCTCGCCGTTTCGATGCTTTAGGCTCAATATATTTGTTTCCTGATGATATTCAAGTGGTGGGTGGGTATTCCTTGGCGCATTGTTTTTCCTCATGAGGAAGTTGGTACAAAGGCTATTTTCAAATCAGCTTTTAATATTTTTACCTGTGCTTTTTGTACAGATATCCTTAAAAAGTCTATTCAATAAAATCATCTTACTGGTGTGCGGTTTGAACATCGCTTAGCCTAACTCTTGAGGGGGCTCATTTTATTAATTACGGGCCCCCGCGATTCTCAAGATTAATAGGCTCTATGGTGGCAGGGCCCCAGTCATCTTTTCCTATCAAAATACACGAAGATCTTCTCCCGATGAATGGGGTGAGATTTGGGTATTGTAGATATCACGCTTTACATGGTTGCCGGTTACGTCCAGTAATGTAACCGAGACATTTGTACCGATTTTAATGCTCTCACCTTTAGGAAGCTCTAAGATCAGAATTTTTTAGTGCCAATACTTAAGGTTGTGGCTGGGCATTCCCTGCTTCAGAAGTTACAGGTAGAACGGAGTAAAGTGTGAATGGCATAGGCGCTAAGTTCCTATAGTTTGAGGAATCACTACAAGTGGTTGAATTCACAAAGCTTTTACAGTTTTGTGTTATTTTGCTTACTAGGCCACAACAATATTGCACGGTGCTTTAGTTTAAGATTTTCCAAAATTGGTTTTTAAATGATGATTTACTGGCGGACGCACCGGGTATTATGCTCCATAATAACGACCTAAAGAACCATCAATATCTATATTCAGGGAGGATCGTAGAAATTGAACATGATATCAGAAAGGATTTGGTCACTAAGAACGTTAGACTGGAACAGGGTTCGTCGAAAACGACTGATCAATGTTAAACGCAACAGTGTCTCTTCTAAAGGAAAGTTTAATTTAGGTACTAGCGTTAGAAAGGGACCAACCCCACAGCCATTTTTTCTTGGTTTCTATACAGAGAGCGAGATAATCCAATACTAAACAGATCCTTCCAAGACTTCCGTGTACAAAGTATCTCCTTGCTCGATGTTAATACAGGGAGTCGGTATACTCGGTTGCTAGCTTGGAATCTCATAGTAACTTTTAAATAAACACTCTCATTAGGGGAGCATTCATGAAGCTACCAACACTTATTTTCTCTTTGGCCCTGGTTTCTATCGTGAGCGGATGTGCGTCTAATCAGCATATCTACTCATCAGACGGTAAATGTCTTACCTGCTGGAATAATCCGGTTACTGGCGACCCCATCAATCACGATGGAAATACTCGCCAGCAACAAGCTGCACAGGAATCCCAGATGGAGCAGACAAGCACTACCGACAAAACTGCGGTGAATACATCTGCCAATAAGCCTACTAATCATAAAATCGCATTTACCGTGCCTGTGAATGTGGATGTGGTGTTCATGAAAATTAAAAGAGAATTTGAATACCAATCAACCAGTGAAATCCAGCAAGAATTTGGTAGCTTGGCAAGTACAAAGATGCAGAATTTTGAGTATCACTACGATATTATGCCATCTATGTATTACCACATGAGGGATACTCGTATGCATAACGGTGTGATTACAGTAATTGATTTTAGGGTCGAAAAGGTCGCTGATAAGGAAAGCTCTATAGAAATTACTTACTGGCCACAAGCCAAGTCAGTTAATGCCATTCATTTCGGGGAATCTCTGAAAGATCGTACACGAAAGGCATTAAATATCTAATGGAAGGAAAGGGACGCCAATCTGTTTTTATATTGTCTGAATGGCCTTTTTCCAGAGCGCTGCCGGAGAGTCTAATAGGCAAGATGAGAAGCAGGGTGAGAGTAGTGAGTACACCCCTGAGTAAATTATGAATCCTCTGATGGTCTATTTTCGTTCATTGGGTTATGGCGATTAAAGGGGGGAGGTAACTGATAGACGTTAGTCTAAGCAGATTGCATTAACGCTAGCAATGTATAAACTCAGCTGACCGTCCCAGTTAGAGTCGATTCTTGATTTATAGAAGAGCGGGGGACACATGTAAAGATAGCTTTAAAATAGCGACGTATCTATCTTGGAGTTGTTGTGTCCTTATGGGCGCGATTACTATGAGCAAAAGTTGGATGCTAGGATGGGAGATTCTCCTTCTATTAGGAATCTATTTTCAAAGCCCTCTATTTTTTAATTTTTTCTATTTTGAGATCCACGTAGATTTTTTCATTGTAGTGGCAAGGGAGTCCGGGCATGGAGACCTATCTTTACTTGAATTCCTTTCACTTCCAGTACTGTGATCGAGACACTCGCTCCAATTCTTAGGTGCTCGCTTGTTCGGCGCTTTAGGATCAACATGTATATATCAAGTCTTGGCTGGGTATTCCTTAGTGGGGAAGCTTGGTAAGTAATGTTTGGAGGCGGCATGGAGTGCGGCACAGAGGCGGTGGTCACGGAATAGAAAAGGGCGGGCGCTACAACCTGTAAAATTAACTCCGTTTTTTAAATGCGATTTTAACTAAGCTAGCCGAGGCCTATAGCTCTAGCTCTCTACACTATTTGTTGGATGCCCAACAAATTTTCTAAAAGATAATCTTAGATGCTGCTTGCTTTAATACATTTGCATTGAGGAATATAAATTTTTTTGGGTGCCTAGCATTTTTCCTATCTATCCCCTTTAGTCAATGGTCGAGGCGATTTATACTTCTATTTGGCATGTCCCCATTACTGTAAAAACAAGGAAGAAACATGAAAATAGGGAAAATTATAATTTTAATATTATTTACAGGGGGCAATGCTGCCTGCTCAATTACATCCAACCCTCCAATCACTATCGAGCGTGCAGAGCAATTTTCTAATTTAGTGGAGTTTGTTGAAAAGGAAATTGGCTCATATCAACTATTTGATGAGTGGAAATCTCAAGTAGAGTCGCCAGGTGTAATTAATTATCGGGCTTACTTTACATTCGTTAATACTAAATCAATTAGAAAACCAATTGATGATGTAGGTGGCTATTGTAGAGTAAAAGGTGGAAAGTTTTATTCCATTGGTTCCAATGAAATCCAAGTTTTGCGAGATAATGGAGTTAGGGCAGCAGTTACATCGGCCTCTTTCGCCAAGTCTTTAGGCGCCTCTGATGAAGTTGCTATGCGATCAGCAAGTATTGCTACTGAAAGACTTCATAAGTTTTATCGAAACTCAGGCTTAGCTGAAGATCAGCAAATAATCTCTGATTTGTCAAAGAGGGGTTATTTAGGTACTGCGGTATGTAAGCTAGAGGATAGAACGTGGTCAATATCGGTTGTACCTACCGCATACCACCCGAGAGATCCAACAAATCAGCTGACTTCAAGTCACCTGGATCTGAACATTTCAGTAACGGAAATCTGAGTTCAGTACCTGAGGAACCTATGAGCGGATTGTTTTGGGCGTAGCATCAATGTTGCTCCCGCAGGAGGTGCCAGCTCAGAGACCGGCAGCTGCATCTGAATGCTATCGGGCAAGGTCAAATCAACAGAAGCCTGAAAAGCCGCTATAGTCACCGGGATCAACTTGGGTCGTCGCTTGCTCTGCTTGTTGTGCCAATAAGTATAGGTTCTGGGTTTCAGATCGTGTTGTTGACAATATACTGTCTGGGAAAATCGCTGTTGTTCCTGGCACTGATATGCTCCTCCAAAATTCGGATTTTCTCTGGGGGTTCATTGAGAACTCCTGATTATTGAAAATCAGGAGAGTAGAGAAAAGTTGGCTGATTTTTAGATGAGGTTTCTTGATCGCTTACAAGATTTGGGGGCATGGATGCCTATCTTTTCTTGATTGCTTTCCATTTCCAGTACAGCAGCTAGGATATTTGTTCCAATTTATGAGCTTTCGTCGGTTCGGTGCTTTATGGCCAACCTATTTACTTCCCTTTGGAATTCAAGCCGTGGGTAGGTACGGCCCCTATTTTTTGCCTAATTTGGAGAGGGCAGGATTTTGACTGGACAAATACACCAGCCACAAGCATTTAATTAATCTATCTAGGTACTTTGATTGAGTTGCTTTTAAAGTTATAGTGAGGAGTGGTGTAAATAAGTTTTAGGTTAATCAATATATTTAAGGGAGGCGAACTATTAAGTTTCTAGATAGTGCAGTTATTTTAGCTTGTATTACAGCATTTCTTTACTCGGCTAGCACGGCGTTTACACACGGATTCTTTCAATTTTTAGATTTGGATGGAGAGATCCTGGACAGAAACTTTCATCAAATTCTATATCATGGAATGATTCTCAATATATGGACCATACTATATGTTCCGTTAGTGGCGGCAGGCTTGGTGACTTTTTATTCATTGTACAAAATTTGCCTTAGTGAATATGTAAATAAAGACACTGCAAGCGCAAGGAATATAGTTAATTTTAAAAAAAAGATCAAATTGCCGACCAAAAAGAATAGGCCTCTTGTTTTAAAATATGAAAGAAAATATAAAAATTCATGGTCCATCCTCATTGGGGTAGTTATTTTTATCATGGGGATGGCTCATTTTGAAAAGAAGGGTGTGCAAGAGGCAAGAAAAATTTTGCAAAATATCAAGACTGATAAAAACAGTAGAGTGATAGTGCAAATTAACGGCGCGAAAAAGGAGCTATTGTACCTTTATTGCGGTTCAAGAAACTGTGCCGCTTTTAATAAAAAAACAAATGAGATTGTCTACTTTCCACAAAGTGGGCATAGTTATGTCCGGCAAAAAGAAATTTAATAGATGAGCATGAACTGTCAATTGAGGCTGTGCTGCTTCAGTTGGCCCTTGGGTTTAGCAATCTGAAAATGGGATGGCTAGCCAATACAGGAGCAATAATTACAGGCATGAGCTAGCGGAATCGGTTCAAAATACCACTTAAGAATCAGTTTAAACTTCTATTGAGCAAGTACGAGCGCCTCCTTCCTTGGAGAATCTGCCCTTAATGTCTTCCATTGCTTGTTTTTTGTTAGTTATTGAGTTGTACATAGATCTCTTCACGGCGGATAGGGGGGGATACCTGTCTTTACTTAATTTCCCTTCACTTTTAGTGTTGTGATCGAAACACCCATTCCAATTATTAGGTTCTCGCCTGTTCGGCGCTTTAGGATCAACATGTTTTCTCCTACCGATACTCAAGATGTGGGTGGGTATTCTTTGGTGGGGAAGCTTGGTAAGTGATGCTTGGTGAAAGAGTAGAGTAGAGTGGAGCGCGGGGGCGGTGGGTGCAGAATAGGAAAAGGCGGGCGCTAGGCTCAAATGGTCATTCGCGTTATCATTACCCATCCATATCAGGCTTTCACTTATTAATGTCCATGATTGGTCGGACCGCAATGAACCGGGAAAATACTGCCTTCAGTGACGGCTAAAGGCGGATCTCAACAAGCAGATTTAAGGAGAAGAAATGCAACCGTCACATAAGGAAACGTTAGAACGGTATGATGTATTTCGAGCGCAAGCAAGAGATATAGCAAAAGAAAGCCTGCCCGGAAACTTGAAGGGCGTTCTAAATGTTGAAGGTATAGATCACAAAACCTTAAATGCTTTCCAGGCTTGGAAGGATACCGCTGAACGAAAGGTTTCATGGGATTGGGAGTTTTCCCGGAGCTATAAGATTTTCTATCCGAAGTCATTCGATATGTCAGTTTGGTTAGGGAATACTCTATGTTCAATGTCCCTTGGTCGCCCTACATTCAAGGGCACTGAAATGCGTTTAGATTTTATAGAGAGAGCCCCTAAGAATTGTCCATATGCCGGTGAAATGTTCAGTATTTCTCTATTGGCGTATGAAATTTATGGGGATCTAATTGGTGCAAAGAAAATTCGCATCATGGAGCCTATGAATGACAAGCTCATAAAGTACTATATGTCTCATGGTGGGTTTAAATTGGTTGGTTCAAAGAAAGGCAATCCACATTATCTGGTAAGAGACTTATGAACGATAAAGAAAGATACGAACAGGCAAAAAAGAAAGCCGAAGAGAGGGCAAAAGAGTTGTTCAAGCCACTTCCTGAAGATATTAAGGAAGAGCTTGAAAAAGATAGCACTTTGGGCTCACCGGATAACTTAATAGATCGTAGTGATGAAGAAGAATAGGTTAAAAAACGACCACAGTCTTCTGCGAACTAGTTATACTGCTTGTTCGATCGAATTTGTGTTGACTTTTACCTTTCTGTGGAGAGGTGAATTTTTGTAGTTGTAAAGAGGGCTATGTAAGTTCACTGCCCTATACCTCGAAGATAACTAGCTATTAATAGCGACTTTATTGAGGTGGAGCCTCCTTCCTTGGAGAACCTTTCCTCAACGCCTTCCGTTGCTTATTTTTCGTTCTCTCTCGATACGCACATAGATCTCTTCCCGATGGACGGGGAGCGATTTGGGGGCGCGGATGCCTATCTTTACTTGATTTCCCTTCACTTCCAATACTGTGATCGAGACATTCGTTCCAATTCTTAGGTTTTCGCCTGTTCGGCGCTTTAGGATCAACATGTTTGTTTCCTAGCGATACTCAAGCTGTGGGTGGGCATTCCCTGGAGGGAAGCTTGGTAAGTGATACTTGGTGGAAGAGTGGGGTGGGGCGCGGGGACGGTGGGCGCAGAATAGGAAAAGGCGGGCGCTAGGCTCCCAGAGCTTGGGGAGTCGCTCCAAGCTGCTGATTGTGCTCCACTTTATTGAAGACGAGCGGGTTTCTAGCGTAGTATGCATACAGCCATCTTGATAGTGTGTTTATCAATTTGGTTAGCTGGCCCCTGGTGTTGCAGCACCTTGGGTCAGCGCCTTTTCTCTATTGTTACTTCGCGGTACCGTTCTCCTGTTGAAGAGGTGGCTCTTTTTAGAAAATTCCTGGATCTATCTTTAGGGCAGGCCTTACAGAATTTGCCTACCCGCAGCTCAAAATTCTGATAGTTATCAGTCAATTCTACGCAGAATTGATGCTTAGAAAAACCTAATAAATTTCAATAAGATAATTTGGGCGCCTATATTTTTCTATGTGTTCGTATAAGAACTATCAAATTTCTATTGTGTCGCTAGTGTTTTGTGACTTTTTTCTTTAGTCAAAACTCTCGAAGATTTATACTTCACTTTGCTGAAAGTGCAGGATCGTCTTTGCACTTTTCCCGCCCGCATTGCACTTTACTACTAGCGCAAAGCGGAGAGGGCTAAGTAAAGCGAGAGCTTAAGAACACAAGGAGAGTTTTAATCAATGAAAGAAGATGAGAAGGAAGATCAATTTTTTGTTGATAAACGAGAGCTAGGGGAGCTATTTGACTCTAGCTTTGATCTGAATGTAAATCTGTTTAGAGGAAGAAATCCTAACAATAGTGATCCAATTCTGTATCCAATTTTGAAATCATTTCTTCTATCTAATGGCCGTGTTCGAAATGAAGACATCAAGACCTATAGAAAGGATGGAGAGTTATGGGTTGACTGTAAATCTGGTGGGATATCACTGTTTGATGCTAAGGGGCGTCCAGTTAAGTCCTGGGAATACTTCTTGCTTTCATTTGATAATACCAAAATCCCTAAGGGGTTGGTGATTACAAAGGATGATTGGCATAAGAGATTTAAGTGTTTTCATTACACGATTCGACCAAATTGGGATATGCCTGTAACCAAATTTTGTATGTTACTAGACAACCTAGCAGAATGTTTACAGAAGGTATGAATATGCTTGATATAGCCGATATTTTAAACTTGGTACGATTGAACGAGCTCGAGTTACAAAAAATATATAAAGAATTAGAGTCTGAGGACGAAGAAACACGAAATAATGCTGGTGAAATTGTAATTCAGACTGAAAATTTGGCAAAAAAACTTAAACAAATGTATGAGGGCAAGAATCCCGACTACTCTGTGTATCCAAAATATGAAGACTATATTGAAATAATTGGTAAAAGTTAACAAATTTAGATTTGTGTTAAAAAGAAGCCAAATTTTTATATTTCTTGTTTTGACATGTTCACGAAATAATTGAACGTGCGCTGCCTGATAAGAGCTTGCAACTGACTAGATGGGTGGGGGCGAGTGGAGCCTCCATCCATAGGTTTCGATCATTTGGGGTCAATATAGTTATTTCGTGATAACCTAAATAGCTAATTTGAAAGCAGCTTGTGAAAAATTGATGTTATTTGGCACTACACAAAGCCCTAAAGGGCCTAATTTAAGAAAGTCAGTACCGGTAAGATGTAATCTTTCTGGTACCAAGCTTACTTTTTTAAAGCCCTTAAGCAACGCCTCAAAAATTAGTGGTGAAGAGCCAAGTGCTGATTTGCCATTGGCTTTCAATGAGAATATCTACTCCTTAGATAGTTTTAATGAAATTCGCAACAATGCATGGGGCATACTGCTTGCAGAGGAGCGGTATAAATATCATGGCCCGCCGTTCATTAATCCTGATGTTGGAGGGATGGAATTTACTGCCTCACTTAGGAAGATAGGCAATGACTTAAATCTACTTAAAGCCAGTGACTATGAGCATTGGGTTGATAGTGATATTAAAGCCTATTACTCCCCAGGTACTGGGTCTGTTTTCCAGGAATGGCTCTATCTTTTCCCGCTGTTCTGGCAAACCTTCAAGCTACCTAATACGAATGGTGTTCAATGGGTTGCCTACGCTGTTCAAGATTTAAGCTGCCAGGAAGGTGATCTAATCAAATATTATGTTCGTGCTGCAATTTCATCTGAGCATGAATTGGTTTTCTCATTTAGAGCCACAACTGATGATTATGATTCTGGTGCTTTCGGATTATTCAAAGAAATTTCAAACTTTATATTGAATAGTGTTGAGATTGTATTAACTGATTCGATTGCAGAAGAAATTAAAGCATTGTCGAAATCTGGTCTTCGGAACTTCAGTGAAAAAATGCCCGTATTGCGATTTGATGATGCGCCAAAAAACAAGTTCAGTAATTATGAATTGTTAAATGATCCGTGTTTTTATTTTACTAAAATCAATAAGGTGGTTGACCGTAGACTCTGGTCGAAGTAGGAATTAGTCTCTCTGTCTAAGATGCTTTGTACTGCCAGCTATATTGGGTCAAGTTGTATTTGTTGTGGGCTTACCCAGTGAACCCCAAAACCTCTTTTGGGATAATGCTTGGATGAGGTTCCTTTCAGTTTTTGACTGCATTACCGGTCTACTTAGCCCCTAGAGCTGGCTCGATGTGATGTAACTATATTTTTGTTTACTTAATCGCATCACATTGAGCTACTTTAAGATATGGAGATTGGATTTCTCTTGTCCTTTACATACCCAGTACTGCTCTCTTAAATAATTGATATGAATCTCGGAGCTATACCCATCGTTCCCTAACCTAACTCCACCAATCTCTGCATCAACGGAAAATACAGCGCACACCGAATATTCCGCTCCCCCCGTGCATAAAAGAGCTTGCGGTAATTCTCCAACTGATTCCGATACTGCTCTAGCTGAGCCGCAGTAAACTCTTCCTGGCTTTCCTCACCACTGGGCTCAGCCGTTTTGTAATCGACAATCCAACGGGTGCCTTCGTTATCGATAAAGGTACGGTCCACAATAGAGCGCCGTAACTGTCGGCCGCCGCTGTGGAGTTCCAGTTCGCAGGCGGATTCCCTTAATGAGCCATCCAATAGCCAGCGGCCGGTGAGGCAGTTGAGGCTGTTGCGTACGGCGATCTCCACTTTCTCGGCGGCACGGTCCAGGCTGGTGGCGGATAGCCCCAATTGTTTCAGGCGCAGTTGCCATAGGGGGCGCTGGGCTTCCAGTTTGGTGGGTGTCCAGTCGTTAATATTGGTCTCGGCAATGGTGGCGAGGGTTTCGTGGGCTACGGTGCCGGCGTGTTTGAGCCAGCGCAGGGCTACCTGGCCCAGTTCGGGAATATTGTCTTCTTCCTCAGTTTTGGGTTGGTAGTCTGGCATGCGGTATTGGGCCAGCCATTCCTGCCGGGGCATAGCTTGGGGTTGCCATTGGTGGGGCAGGCGCAGCAGGTAGTCGTGATCTCTACGGGCTTCATCCTGGTTGAGCAGGGGTTCTTCCGCTTCCAGCCAGTGGCACCAGTCGCTTTCCTGGTGATGTAAAACACTGGGCCAGATGCCGGAGAGTAGAGCGGCGCTGCCGGGGGCTTTTAGGTGACCCTTTTTTTCATCCCGGTTGATGCAGGCCAAAAGATGCAGTGAGCGGATGGCGCGGGTGCAGCCTACATACAAAAGGCGGGTGCCTTCCAGACGTTCGCGTTCGCTGTTGTCGTGCTTCAGGTATTCAAAAACCGGGTCGCGGCCGCCGCGCGCATTTTTGGGAGCGAGCAGGAAGCGGCTTTCGCCTTCGCGGCTGAGCCATTCGCTCCAGCGCAGCAGTTGGTCGCTGCCGGGTTTGCCGCCTTGGTCCAGTCCTGGGATCAGTACGTGTTCGAACTCCAGCCCTTTGGATTTGTGAATGGTCATCACCTGCACTTTGGCATCCTGGGCGGGGCGGGCGTAGAGCTGTTCCAGGGCCAGGGTGAACTGTTGCCAGTCGGTAATGGCGCCGCCGGTATCGAAGGCTTCTAATAATTGCAGAAAATCCTGCACATTATTTAAGTCAGATTTTTGGGCTACGGTGGCGGGGCCGCCCAGTTCCAGCCAGAGGCCTTCAATCCAGGTGCGCAGGGGTTTGCGGCCGCGCTGTTGCCAGGCGTGCAGCAGTTTGGGGGCCGCTTGGGCCAGGCGTGTGCGCCCTTCATCGCTGAGCAGGGCGATATCGTCTACTTCCTGCAAGGCCATTAATAATGGGCGCGCGCTGGTATCGGTTACGGTGATATCCCCATTGCCCCAGTTGGCCAGGGTGTAAAGGTCTGGCAGTTGCAGTCCGCACCAGGGGGCGCGGAGTACGGCCAGCCAGCTGATTCGGTCGCTGGGGTCGAGCAGGGCGCGGGTGAGGCTGAGTAAATCCAACACCACCATTTTACTGGCGAGTGGCGCCAGCTCTGGAGCCTGGAAGGCAATATTGGCAGTACTTAGGGCCGGCAAAATCTTTTGTAGATGTTTTTTCTTGCGCACCAAAATGGCGATGCGGCTTTCCGGATCTTGCGCTTGTAATTGCTGCACCAGTTCAACCGCTTGGGTGGCTTCGCGGTTGCGGTCTTCGTCATCGATGCAGCCGTAAAAATTGACCGAGGGCTCGGCCCATTTGCTGCCTTTAAAAGCTTCGGATTGCAGATAGCGCACGGCGCCGCGCCCGATATTGTCTGCTTGCGGAAAGGCTCTCTGGAAAGTCTCGTTGACCCAGTTCACCACCGCACTTTCGGAGCGGAAATTTACTTGTAGGTCGAGGGCTTCCAGGGGTACTTCACCGATACCGCGTTCGCGCGCATCCAGGAAAATACCCACGTTGGCATTGCGGAAGCCGTAACAGGATTGCATGCCGTCGCCGACAATAAATAGGGTGCGGCCGTCTCCCTGCTGCCAGCCGGCAGTGAGTTTTTCCAGCAGTTGTAGCTGGGTGTGGGAGGTGTCCTGGAACTCGTCCACTAGAATATGCTGGGTTTGCAGGTCCAGTTTCAGGGCCAGGTCTGTGGGGTTATCGCTATCGCCCAGGGCGATCAGTGCGGCCTGGGCCACTTCGGTATAGTCGGTGGCGCCCAGCTGTTGGAAGACCAGCTTTAATTCTGCGACTAACTTGGGCAGTACCTGGGCGAGCCCTTGCAGCAGTTGCCATTGGCTCTGTTGCAGTCCGCTGGGGAGCTTGCCCACTTCCCGCAGGGCCGAGAGCAGCGGTTCGTTGCCGGACAGTTCTGCCAGCAGGTCTTTCATGCGCTGTTTGTATTCTTCGGCGATGGGGCGCTCGGGATCTTTTTTATCCGGCAGGCCAAAGCCGAGTTTTTTATTGATGCCGCCGCCTTTGCGCAGATCACCAGTGGTGGTGAGGAGCAGGCTGCCGAGGGCGAGCCAGGCGGGTAGGCCGCTGCTGTCTGTGCTGGGAAAATCGTCCAGTTCGGCGAAGAGGCACAGGCCGTGGCTGGGGTTTTCCTTTTGTAAGTTGCTGCCTGCATAACTGGCCAGCTCCAGCAGTTCCCCGGCGTAGCTGCCGAGGGCTGTGGTAAGGTCTTGCAGCTTTTCTGCTACCAGTTCGTCGATAACAAAATGAAAATAATCCTGGGCGCCGTCAAAGTTGACGCTCAATAGTGGGCCGAGCCATTGTTCGCGCTTGTCCAACAAAATACGCAGCAGTTTA
Organism: Microbulbifer maximicatervae (SeqCode); assembly: GCF_052467225.1. NCBI lineage: Bacteria > Pseudomonadati > Pseudomonadota > Gammaproteobacteria > Cellvibrionales > Microbulbiferaceae > Microbulbifer > Microbulbifer maximicatervae (SeqCode). The sequence goes on from NZ_CP174303.1 coordinate 2,848,669, forward strand.
TTGAGCTGGCCCAGGTCGTTGTCCAGGTGGAGCAGCAGTTGCTGTAGGTCTGCGTCTGGGGTTTCGCCATCGAGGTGTTTGAGCAGGTTCACTACGGCCAGTTCGAAGGCAATTTGGGTGCGCTCCAGGGGTTCACCCGGTGCGCCCAGGCCGCTTTCGATCGGCAGTTGGCTGGCGAGGCTGCGGCAAAGACCGTCGATGGTTTGAATACGCAGGCGCTGGGGCGTTTGCAGCAGTTCCCATTCCAGTTCGCGATCCCGTTCCAGCAGGGCGTGGGCTAAATCCCAGGTGATGGCATCGTGGGGGTTGTCTGGCCGGGCTTGGTCGCGGGCGCTGTGCAGGGCGTCGATCAGGCGCTCGCGCATTTCACCGGCGGCTTTGCGAGTGAAGGTAATGGCCAGCACTTCTTCCGGTTGCTGGCAGGCGGCGAGCAACTTTAATACGCGCTGGGTGAGCAGGCCGGTTTTACCGGAGCCCGCCGGGGCGGACACGGCAAAACTACGACTGATATCCAGGGCTTGGCTACGGGCGTCGGCATCGATGGGGCGGCGCAGGGCGGGAGTGGTCACGACTTCGTTCATTCGGTTATTTGCTCCCTTTCCGGCCAGCGGTTTAGGGGCCAGAGTTCACTGTTGTTATCGGTGGGGCGATCAAAGGCGAGGGTGGCTACACCACTGCGATATTCGGTGGCGAGGGATTCCAGGCTGTAGCGCCAGTGCTCCACCAGATTGCTCCAGGTGCCGTAGGGGGATTCTTTTTCGGTATCGCCCACGGCTTTAATGCCGGTGATGGGGTGCTCCAGATCTCCACAGCCATTCCATTTGCAGTCGCCGTTGCGCACCTGGCCGAAGGCGATGGCGTGGGCGTCCGGTTGGAATAGGGCGTAGAGTGGCAGCTGGGGTTCGCGGATGCGCTGGGTAAGCCAGTCGCGAATACTGGGGACGCCGGTTTTGTAATCGATCACCAGTTGTTCGCCGCTGGCGAGTTGGTCCAATCGGTCCAGGCGCAGGTTAAAGTGCAGCCCGCCGATTTCCACGGCTTGTTCCCATTCGACTTTTTCTACGGAGAAGTTGGGCCTGTCCAGTTCCACGGACAGCCATTGTTGCAGCAGGCGCTCCAGGCGCTGCTTTTCCATGGCCCAAAATCCGATCGGCAGGTGATTGTATTTTTTGCGCACACTGCCGAGGGAGCGCTCCACTGCGCGTTCGATTTGCGCTTGGCGTTGCTCGTCGTCCATAGCTTGCAGTTGTGCGAGGGTGCCGCACTGTTGCCAGAATTCCGCCAGCACCTGATGCACCACATTACCGCGCTCGGCGGGGCCGAGGCCGATATCCGGTTGGGTAAAACTGCTGGCGCCGAGGCGGAAACGCAATTGCGCATTTAACGGGGACAGGGCCTGGGCCTTGAGCACCGAGGCGCCGCCGCGCACCCGTTCGCATTCGGCGGGGGTGAGCGGCGGTAGCTTTTTGTCTTCGATTTTTTCTAGCTGACACGCTTGCGCCAGTTGGCTGTAGTGATTGTGCAGGGCGCCTTCGGCAAAGTGTTGGGCTTGTTGCGGGCTTTCAAACAAGCTGCTCAGGCCTTGCTGCACACCGTCTTCTTCACAGGTGTAACTTACGACGATATCGCCGCTGGCATTCTGCAGGTCGGCAGTGAGTTCGCGGGCCAGTTCCAATTCTCTTTCGGCGCTGGCACGGGGCATCTTCCAGTGTTTTTGCCATTGAATTGGCAGCAGCGGATTGGGTGCCGGTGCCGGCGGCCATTGCTGCTGGCCAAAGCCGACCAGGCGCAGGTGATCGAAGGCGAGGCCGCCAGCTTCCAGTACCCCGAGAATTTGCAGGGGGCCATCGCGGGTTTCCGCTTGGAAGGGGGTGCGGCTGGCAATCTGACGCAGCAATTGCAGGGCCTGGGTGAGGGTAAGGTTGCCACCGCAGGCGCTGAGTGCGGCGAACTCTTCCAGGATGGATTCCCACTGCATCAGCTGCTGGTATTCCTGGCTGTCCGGGTTGCGGTTGCCGGGCCAATTTAATGCGATAAGTGTTTCGGAAAAACGCGCGGCCCAAATTTCTGCGGGGGCTCGCTGCCAGCGGCGGGCGCGCTCGGCCATTTGTTCCAACTGGCGGGGCAGTTGTGGCGATTCCAAGTGGAGCACTTCTGCGGTGCGCTCGGCCCAATAGCGCAGGGTTGCGCCGTCGATGCGGCGCAGTTCCAGTTTTTGTAGGCGGCGGAATAGGGCACTGCGCAGCCAGGTTTCACTGTCGTCGCCCCAGAAAGGGCTGAACAGGATATTTTGCAATTGGGGATAGTCCCATTCGTCTTGCAGTAGCGATAGCAATTGCAGGGCGGCGCTGCCGACCGGTGTCTGCGCCAGGGGCGTACCGGCAGAGAAGTTAAACGGCAGTGTGTAGCGCGGTTGCTGCGGGTCCAGGTATTGGGGTTCGAGCACGCGGGAAAATACCGCTTCCACCTGGGCGCGACATTGGCCGAGATTGTTCACGACTATGCCGACGCTGTGGCCGGGATTTTCGGCGAGCTTTTGTCCGGCCCAAAGAGCTGCTTGGTAGAGTTCTTCATCCAAATCGGCGCAGGCGGCTACGGATAGTTCGCTCTGCTGGGTGAGTCCCGGCCTTTCATTTACAGCTGCGGCACCTGCGTGAATCAGGGCATTGGCGAGGGGCGAAATCTGGGCAAAACCGGCGGTATCAATTTGCGGCAGGGGTTCCAGAATGCCTTCCTGGAATGCGCGCAGGATCAATTGGTCGCGTTGGTCTGGCGTGATGGCGCTGTGGGCCTGAAGCTCAGTGGCAAAGGCTTTGATCATGGCGCACAGCGGCAGCTCGTCGCTGCGCATAGAGAGTGCGAACTGCTCCAGTAGAGGAGTTAGCGCTTCATTTATTTGCAAGAGATCGGAGATCAGCTGCCATTGGAGCAGCTGCGCCAGGGCGCTATCGGCATCCCGGCACAACTGCTGGCTGTTGAGCAGTTGCCGGTCCAGGGATTCATCCAGGGCGCGCTGCCAGAGTAACTGCCGCTGTTCGCGATTCAATACCTGCTGCAAGGCGGGCTGCCAGTTGCGCTGTTGCAGCTGGAACCAGAGTTTGTCTAGCCAGCTGCGCAGGGATTCCACCGGCGGCGGCATCCAGCAGGCACCGGGCGACTGCTGCGCGGCAAACACCTGTTGGCAGCGGTTGCGCAAACGGTTGTTGGGGGTGAGCAGCAGTCCGCCGGGGGGCAGCTGCGCAAATATTTCGAGAGCGGGAAATGCCGGCTTCAGCATGAATTCGGGTACCGGTTAGGGCTTGTTATTCGGGGAACGGTCGCGGTTTGTGACGGAGCTGTCAACCTTGACGAGCAGTTGTCACTATTTTGATGATCCTAGGGGTTGGATTCGAGGGGTTCGGCAACTGGGGCGAACTCGCGGAAGGCCCGTTCTATATTGCCGGTTAAGTCCACAGTGCTGGTGATCAGGCGGCCAGTGTTTGGGGCATCCGGCAGCATCAGTTCAAGTTCTTCCAGCCACCAGCGCACGCGCCGGGCGATGGCTTCACCGGAATCCAGCCATTGGATTGAGCGAGGGGCGAACTGGTCCAGTTCTTCCCGCAGCAGGGGAAAGTGGGTGCAGGCCAATACGGCAATATCCACTTGGTCGCCGCCGGCGGTGTGGAATACGCGGTGTAATACCGGCTCCAAATCCTCTGCGGTGATAGCTTCGCCGCGCAGTTTGCTTTCCGCCAGATGCACCAACTCCGGTGCGGGCACATTAATTACCCGGTTGCCGTTGGCAAATTGCTCGATAAGCTCTCGGGTGTAGCGGCGGTTGACGGTGCCTTCAGTGGCAATCAGTGCAATAGTGCGGGAACGGCTGGCGGCAGCGGCGGGTTTCACAGCGGGTACAACGCCCACTACGGGTTTCTTCAGGGATTCGCGCAGCTGGGGCAAGGCCAGGGTGCTGGCGGTGTTACAGCCCACCACTAAAATATCGGCCCCGCAGTGTTCCATCATTGCTTGGGCCTGCTGGACGATCCGCGGGCGCAGTTCCTTTTCGCTTTTGTTGCCGTAGGGGTAAAAGCCGTTGTCCACACCCAGGTGCAAGGTCAGGCCCGGCATCAGGCGGCGGATCTCCCGCGCAATGCTGATGGCGCCCACGCCGGAATCAAAGATCAGGGCGCTGGGGGCAGGGCTATCTGGGTGGGCGCTGTGTTTGTGCATGCGTTCTCGAGTACCAACATCGAAACCAATCCTCCAAGAATACCTAAAACCCCGTAAAAATTCCCGCTGGGTCTTCTCGGGCGCAAACCTATCCCTTGATACTGAGGTTATCGGCCGGGCTGGCGCGGGGTACTTTCCAGAGGCAAGCTGGTAGAATGGCGCCTTCGCCTGGGCTATTTCCCGGGCAGGCCAGCGGGCAAGGCCCCTGGCAAAATTCTGATTTATCCATCTCTTTCCAGGTCTGGGAGTACCACTCTATGCCAGCGTTCCCGCTGCAATTGAATGCCGATCATGCGGTGATGGCGGCTGTTGCCATCTTGTTTCTGTTGGGCTTGGTGTTTTGGTTGGCGCGAGCCAGTAGCCGCCGCGCTTTATTGCAAAGCGAAGCCGCTTTGCAGGTGGCTCAGGCGCGTATCGATAGCAGCCGCGAGCGGGAATCCCAGCTTGGGGTTGAGGTGGAATCCCTGCGTACCGAGCTGGCGGACAAGCTGCAACAGCTCACGAGAAGCCAGGTGCTGGTAGAAAAAGGGGAGGCGGCCCTGGCGGAGCAGCGCAAGCTGATGGAGCAAATGCGTGTTGCCATGGGTGAGCAGTTCGAGAATCTGGCCAACCGGATTTTTGAAGAGAAGCAGCAGAGCTTCGTGCGCCGCAGTGAGGACAGTTTGCGCAAAAGTCTCGATCCGTTGGAGCGTCAGCTGGGGGATTTCCGTAAACGAGTGGAGCATGTCTACGATCGCGAAAATGCCGAGCGCAACAGTCTGCTTGGGCAGATTAAAGCGTTGCGCGAGCAAACCCAGCGCATCAGTGATGAGGCCCTGAACCTGACTTCGGCCCTGAAAGGAGATCGCAAGATCCAGGGTAACTGGGGTGAAGTAGTGCTGGAGCGTCTGCTGGAGGAGTCCGGCTTGCAGAAGGGTCGCGAGTACGAAACCCAGGTAACCCTGACGAGTGATGGCCGCAGGCGCCAGCCAGATGTGATTGTGCGCCTGCCGGAAAATAAAGACCTGATTATCGATTCCAAGGTCTCCCTGGTGGATTACGAGCGCTACAGCTCGGCGGAAACCGATGAGGAGCGCACCCAAGCCCTGAAACAGCATGTGAATTCCCTGCGCGCCCATATCACCGGCCTTAATAAGAAAGCCTACGAACAACTGGAGGGTGTGCGCACCCTGGATTTCGTCTTTATTTTCGTGCCCATTGAGGCTGCGTATATGTTGGCTATGCAAGCGGACCCGGACCTGTTCCGTTTCGCGTATGAGAAGCAAATTGTCCTGGTGAGCCCCACCAGCCTGATGGCGACCCTCCGCACCGTCGAGAATATCTGGCGCTATGAGAAACAAAACAAGAACGCGGAAAAAATCGCCGACGAAGCCGGCAAGCTGCATGATCAGTTTGCTATGGTGCTGGAGTCACTGGATGTTCTTGGTGACCGCCTGCGCCAAGCGGATGACGCCTACCAGCAGACCTACAAGCGACTGGCGACAGGGCGTGGTAATGCGGTGAAGCGTATTGATAGTCTGCGTAAGCTTGGTGCTAAAACCCGTAAACAAATATCCGCCCAGCTCCGTGACAGGGCTGACGATTCAGGACAAATGGCGCTTCCTCAGGAAGAGGGAGTTGCTGCGGAAGACTAATTCCCTATGGAAAATATTTCCTTTGCTCTGCTAGTTACAGGCCCGATCTTTTTGATGATTATCGGTGGATACTTGCTTACCAGGCAGGGCATGTTGCATAAATCCTTTATCGACGACGCAACGGTGCTGGTTTTCAACGTGATGCTGCCTGCACTGTTGTTCGATAGTATTTATTCATCGAATGCAAAACCCTCAGAAGAGATTCCCCTTTTAACAGCGGGAATTTTGGGTACCTTCGCGATAATCCCCATATCTTGGCTGATGGCTCGGCCCATTACTGTGAAGGATCGCAGTGCGTTTATCCAGGGGGCATTTCGTGGAAACGTTGCCATTGTGGGGCTCGCCTGGGTTGAGAAGGCGTTTGGTGAGTCGGGCGTTTCTCACTCGGCAGTGCTGGTTGCAGCGTTGACGATTCAGTTCAATGTTTTCGCCGTAATACTTTTTGTTTTTTACAACGAAGAGAAGAAATTCAGCCTGGGCTTGTTGCTGAAGGAGTTGGCAAAGAACCCATTAATCATCGGGGTATTCCTGGCAATTTTGTGCCGGGTGCTGGATATCAAAGTGCCACAAATGGTGCTTGATACCGTTAAAATACTGGGCTCTGCAAGTTTACCAATGGGGCTGATTTGCATTGGTGCGAGTATGAAGCTAGGCCAGCTACTGCGTAGCTCGCCAACAGCGCTGACCTCCTCAGTGCTCAAGTTATTAGGAGTACCAATACTCTCAGTGCTGATTGGTTGGGCCCTGGGTATGAGTCCGACCTATTTGGGCTATTTAATGCTGATCACTGGCTCGCCTTGCGCTATATCGGCCTTTGTGATGGCTCATACCATGGGTGGTAATAGCCAATTGGCGGCCAATATTGTTGGTCTTAGTACAGTGCTCTCTGTTATTTCGGCCAGCATCGGGCTGGCGTTACTTAAGGTGTATATTTAATGACTGTGTTTCCTACTTGGCTGCTGATTGTTGCGGCTTTAGTTATCTTCTCCCTGGCGATTGTAGCTGGCTACTATCTGCGCAAATTATCGATTGCACAGAAGAAGCAGGCCGCGCAGCTAGCTGAGTTAGAGCAGGCTGCAGAGGATCAGCGACAAAGAGTAAATGACAGTATTCAGATTATTGCTCGCACGCTATTGGATGATGGAGTCGGGCTTACCGAAGCTTCGATTCGTATTCGCGTTCTTTTGGATGCACTTCAGGTGGAAGATAAAGTGCGTGAAGAGTTTGTGGCCTTTTACACCATCGCAGAGAAAACCAGTCATATCCCAATTCTCAAAGACTGGAAAGAACTGCCGCGTAAAGAACAGTTCAAGTATGAATTGGAGATGGCGCAAGTAGAGGCGGACTATAAGGATTTTGCGATGGATGCCGCCAAGCGGATTTTGGGGCGTTCTTTTTGAATCTGGAAACTGGAAAATGAATCATTAAACTTGAGTATTTATGTATGTTTCAACGAGCAGAAATCTGCTCGTTGAAATCAGGTGAAGTATTCCCTCCTAAACAATCTGCTGCTGGAACCAGATTGCTTTTTTATAAAATATCTAATTCATAAAAATATATTCCAATTAATTCACCAGCCATCAGCTGTAAACGCCAGCATCGACTACATCTCCATATTTTTATAGGTTGACATCAAGCTAGGTTTTTAGCCTAATCCGCTCAAGATACCTAAAGCCAAAACCAACTTCATTGGTTTGCACTATTTTGAAATTGGCTAACTCATTGATTTTCAATGAAGTTTGCAGGTTTTCTAAGGTGGGGGAAGTGGGTAGGTGTCGAGCCGATGTTATCTATCTACCCTGTGACTCTATCGTCAATATCTTCTATTTATTAAAGCCTCTATTTTCTGAGGCTTAACCAGATATGAAATGTAGGGCGTGATGATATCTGGATGCCCATATAATTCTATCGGTGGGTGCGGTTATTGAAAAGTACGTGGTCGAAGTTTTAAGTGAAATGTCAAATGAATAAAGTTATTAAGAATATATTTCTATTCTGCCTGTGTATACCGGGGGTAGGTTTTTCTCAATCAAGTGAAGATTTGGCTCGAGAAATATTTATCGATGATGTCGCCAAAAAAGAATCTGCAGACCTCAAAGAACTCTTCGATGAACAAAGAGAGGACTTTATAAAGTTATATGAGCCTCTCTATGGGGTTAGTGAAGTGTCGCCGGAAATTGTTGCCATGGAAGAACAGTTGTACATGGATGTGGTGTCTTCCAATGTATTTAAGTTCGACCCCAAGGAGCTTGAGGAATTACTGGTTAATAATATTGTTTCAATGCTCACTTTTGAAGAGTTGCTGGAGTTAAGGGAGATTAATCAAAGGCCAGTTTTTAAAAAGCTAGATCGTATAAATGAAGTGACGATGAAAGCAACACAGCTGCATATGGATGCGTGGCAAAAAGATAATTTAAGGTTAATAGAGTACTTCGTGGAAAGGAATGAAAGGAAGTTGATGAGATTGGAGGAGTTAATAGAACTTCGCAAGAAGGATAGAGACAAGTCCGGATTATAACAGGGTAGAGCATTTTGAGTGCTCAGGCTAATGGTGCAGCGTGAGTTTGATCGCTGGTGGTTGATTATCTTCCGCAAAAGTCAACAATTTCTCAAATGTAATTCGGCATCCCAATTTGGGAGGGCCGTGATTGATAATGTATCGGTTGTGAGCCTTGTTGTAGGATGTCAAATATATGTTTTGCATTGTAGATTCAATGCAATTGGCACGCATAAAGTTTCCAGAATAGACCGCCGCTGCTCACGATATTAGGAGCATAAATTAATGATCTTTAAAGCTATACAATTACTTATTCCTGCGGTTATGATTTTATTTGGGTTTTTCCAGACGATTGTATATCTGAGGATGCGCAAAACATTCGGCAATTGGCCTGTGGTAGTTGGAGAGATCACTCACTCCCGATTGCTGAATCAATTGGATTCCAATGGAAAAAAGGTAACTGAAGCAATAATTGCCTTCAATTATAAATTTAGAGGAAGAGAGTATAAATCCGAAATGCCTGTTTTGCGAGGTTATGACCTGTTTCCGAGTTTGGAATATGAATCTTACCTTACCAAAAAATACCGGCCAGGAGATATTGTTGACGTTCGGGTTAACCCAAAAGTCAGTGGTCTTGCATATTTAGAGGTGGCACCGTTCAGTCGACTAAGTGCCATTTTGGTGCCTTTGTTGCCAGTTTTGGGTGTTGCTCTAATTGTTTTATTTAAGAGTAGCTATTTCGTAGATTTGTACGGATATTTATTGTTGCAGTATGATTTAGCGATGTACTAGTTGCGAATTCGCTAAGAAAAGTTACATCTTGAGTGCCTGATCTTTAAATCAATTTGGGATGCTGCGTTGAGATAGTCGGGGCGGTTGGTTTTTTGTAAGCGCCTGAGGTCGGTTTTATGTGTAGTTCGTGTGAGCATCCTGTTTTTCCTAAAGCTAGATTTATGCTTCCAGTTTTTTTCAAGGAATGTATGTGTTGTTAAGTAGGGGGCTGGAAATGCTGTAAAGAGCTATTTGGAGAGTCGATGTGCAATGTTTATGATTTAGAGGGTATCTTCCGGGTCGATTGTAATATATCCAAAACCCCGGCCACCCTCATATAGAGTGTTATGGTTGCTACCGTATTTAGTATGAGAAAAATTGAAAATTACACTATTCAAGAGTTACAAGAAGCCATTGATGGAATGGACCAGGGAAAATATCCAGAAAGACATGGTAATCTGAAAGCTGAACTTTCTAAGAAAAAGATGGAAGTCCAAGAGCTGAATAATAGGATTGCAGGGCTGTCAGGATCAATTCCCCGGCAAGGAGCGATTGATGAAAGCCGAAATCAATTTACGTTTAAACGTTGCTTTTTAGCATGCTGTTGCAGTATCGGGTTATTATGGTTGGTTCTCGGAGTTCTTGGTTTTTTTGGCTTTGGAACTGTCACTGCAAACGGTGAGCAGGTGCAGGGTGTTAGCGCATTAGTTACCTCAGTGCTGGGTGGCGGCATGAGCTGCTTAATGGTAGGTACCGTAGTTTGGCTGGGTGAGAAGGCCCTACGAGTTTTTGAAGATGCATAAAAGTTAGGCAGCTGAAGTGGTAATTCGTTAAGCTATAACAGAAAAAACTGACATTGAAGTGAAAGTATTGGGTATGTTAGCGAGTTAGGTAAAAAATAGTGAAGATAGAAGTAAGGCAAATGTTTCGGTCAAATGGATTGATTGATGATCTTGTCTTAAGTGCGAAGTCAGAAGATTACTTGCTGTTCGCTGATGCTGTTGGAAAAGCCATTGGGGAAAATGAGTCAGTGCTAGTGATATCTGAGTCAGAAATATCAATCGAGATTATTTGTGATGAGACAAAAGAGGAGCTTTTCACGGCTCTTCAGAACAAAGCTAACGATTACTTTTCAATGGATGATTGGAATAGCCGGAATATTTTAAGGGTGTACGGAAGTGCTGGCATCCTTGCTAGCTTTCAGCGGTTTCTGGTCAAGCTAGCTGGGCGTGGCCCAGGTTACAGCTATATTAGTGAATACTCAGAGGATTATAGTTACTCAATTTTTTCACCTGAGTGGAGGCTTCACATAGAACCCTCTTGAAGATCAATACACTTTACATTTGTAGCCTGATAGTTTATGCCGTATTGTGCTACTTCTCTGTAAAGGGTGGTTGAGGTGTTGTGAGTGAATTAAGTGATGACTGCTATTTTTTTTGGGATGGTTTTATTTGTTCTTCTTATCTTGGGGCTGCTTGGAGTCATTTTCTTGATTCCATTGTGGGTAAAGATGTCAACCGAGTCAGAAGGAGATCCGAATCATATTTATAGTATTTTTTGGGATGAGGCTGGCTTTCAAGGAGACAAAATTATATCAGCTTCAGGGTGCCTTTTTCCGTTCCTGATTTTGGCTAGCCCCAATCTCGATGTTGAGGGGTTGGTTTTTTGTATTGCCGTTTCTGTAATTTTTGGGCTATATCATTCATCTGTTTATAGAGGTTATGCAGTAATTACTAGGAAAATGAAATGGGCTGCGTTAGTAGCTCTATGTATGCTTGCTGCAGTCGGCTTTCTTGTAAGATTTCAAATCTTATCTGATTTTTATATGGTTTTCTGTATTGCTTCAACAGGTGCTGCTTGGGGTGGTTATGCGGTCTATAGGCGGGCTTATCTAATACGTACTGAAAGATTGGCTAGCAGATAAATTACATAAAGTTAAATGGTTTTATATGCTAAATGGCAATACTTGCTATTGATTATGCCATTAGTAATGGATTGGGAAGTTTAGAGTTGGCGCTTAGAGATCATGAGGAGGCAAATTTCATTCGTTACATATAGGCCCTAGACTACTTTATGTTTCTGAGGGGCAGGCTGTTATCGTGCTAGGTTGGTCGCACAAGTTAGCCTTTGGATGTTAAAGCATCCGATTGATATGTCTTACTCATAAAGCAAGCCTGCGGCTGAATACCTTTCCTGCAAAACTATGTCTGCACACGAAAATTTCAATGATTTTGGGATGGGCCAGAGTTATGAGTATACCACCAAAGCCCCTCTATTTACTGTGTTCGTAGTAGCATGATCGAAGCATTTTGATCCTCCCCGTCAACTACGGACACTCCACTATGCGACTAGTTGTTTCTCAAGCGCCTTAGGGTTGAGATAGCCATTGGCGCTGTGTAGGCGATTTCGATTGTAGTTTATCTCCATATACTCAAATACGGTTTCTCTCATGGGGCACCTTGTGGGAAAGCGGTTACCATGAATTGCTTCTACTTTAAGTGAGCTGAAGACAAGTGGCGGCGGGTCACCTTGAGCCAGGTACAGCTAGCCAGCTATTTTGCCAATTACTCAGATATTCTCTCTCTGTGTGAGGAAATCAAACGAAAAATTGGAAAAAATATGATCTCAAGGCCTTCCGTGAGGAGTTCCTAAGTTTTGGTAATGCGCCAGTGCCAATTATCCGAGAGTTAATGCTGGCAAGATTGCAGGAAGAAGATCAAGGTTAAAGGCAGAACCGAGTGCGTAATAAAGTACAAGTAATCTACAAACTATCAGTCGCGAAAGTCGTCAAAGGAATCCTGCGGCTCCCAATAGAAAGTGCCTAATAAAAGGTCGAATAGCGGAAAAGTTAAATTGAAATTATAAACTTTCATTAGTTTACGGTGATGATGAATTCTGTGTAAATGGGCTAACTCACGAAACACAGGCACTTTATGAAACCAGTGACTCTTGGGTTGGTGATAGCCGATATGCATTAGCTCATAAGCCAGGTGATTTAATATCATGGTTGCCGCTGTGATATATCCCATATTACCTGAAGCCACCCAGGATAGAAAAAAACCACAAAGTGGTGCCAGAAAAAAAGTGATAACAGCTGTTAGATAGATTGGAAACAGTACTATACGCCAATCACGAGTTGATTCAAAAGACAGCAAAGGTGCAGAAAAGAAACTGTGGTGATCGCCAGTATGTCTCTTGTAAAACAGTTTGGTAAATCTCAACTTATTATGCCCAGACCACCGATGGGCGGTATACTCTACAGCGTTGTAAGCAAGAATTCCCAGTGGAATTATTAGCAGTTCATGCGACCTCAGCTCACTTATCTGAAAAATACAGTAAATAGCACCGATTAGGCTGATCAGTAGAATACTCCCTAAATGGAACCAGCCGCTATAGCGGCTATGGGCATAGGCTCTATATCGCTCTCTGAAAGCCGCCGTATCATGCATGTTCGACATATTTCACCTGACTTTTTATAGTATTTACGGTTTTTCATGCTATTGACGATAAATATAATTAGGGACATCATGTATCGTCTAATAAATAATTATTAAATGCATTATTCATCAGGTTGATAATGTCTACGCATCTTAGATCACTGGATTTAAATCTGCTTCCCGTTTTTGAAGCACTTATGATTGAGCGAAACCTGACCAGAGCTGCAGTAAAACTGCATATGAGCCAACCGGCCGTCAGTGCTGCCCTCAAGCGGTTGAGAGCTACTTATGAAGATGAGCTTTTTATACGGACCGCTAGGGGATTACGCCCCACTGAACGCGCACTGGTACTGCACCCCTCTATTCACCAGGCACTCAACACCGTCCGTTCAGGCTTCCAGCAAACGTCTTTTGATTACCGGAAAGCAGAGCAGGAATTCTCCATCGTTATGCCCGATGTGGTGGAAACTCTGATGATCCCCGGCTTCTGCAAATGGCTTCGAGAATTTGCACCCGGCATAAGGCTTACTGTACTCCCCGATGAGTCAGAAATGACAGCCAGAATGGTGAGTAATGGGGAAGTAGACCTAATCATTGATTACCTACCAGTCAATTCCCCCAGCTATGTTAACCAGCCTATCGCAGAAGAAGAGCTTGTGATTATTGTCAGCAAACATAATAATAATGTGGGTGAGACAATCAGTGAAAAAAAATTCCAATCGCTGCCACAAGTATCCCTATTAAGAGGAAACCCTATGGGCTCTCCAATGGAAAGGCTAGCCAGGCCCAGAAAGTTACAGCGTAATATTTGTTTACGAGTCCCACACCTCTCGTCTTTCCCCTATGTGGTTTGCACAACCGATTTAATTGGCGTTGTACCAGCAAGAATGATGATTTCAAGCTATTATAAAGAGCTTCCCATACGTATGCTCAAACTGCCAATGGCATTTCCAAAGGTAGTACTTTAGCTCACCTGGCATAAGTCGCAGACAACAAACCCAGCTCATCGATGGCTAAGGGAAATAATTTTGGAGCTTTACCCGAGTTTATAAACGCTGTGTAATACGAGTGCCCTTTGATATTTATGGCTCCCTTTTTTAGTACGGATGTGCTGCAAATAGGGTAATCCTTTTCGAACGTTCTGATAAGGATAATGTCCCACCTAATGAAAGCTAAAGGCTGATTTTTTAGTTTTCAGAGGTTCTGTTATTTCTGAGTGATCAGTTTTAAGTGGTGCGTTGCCCTGGGAAAGGAGTTTAGGGAATGAGCAGGTTTAGTTTTAAGGGTGCGGTAAGAAACAACCGCGGTGCAATATTGTTTCTATTTCTTATGTACTTTTTCAAGTCAGCGTATGCCGATTGGTCTCCAGTACCAAGTGGGTCTATGGAGCCTACTATTCATCCTGGTGACTTTTTGTGGGTAGATAAGACGAGCTATGGGCCAACTTTATTTTTCTTCAATAAGCAGGTTGCTCAATGGGGGAATCCTTCCAGAGGAGATGTTATTACCTTTTTGCCACCTCACACTGATCAACTATATGTGAAGCGTGTAATAGGCGTCCCTGGTGATAGCTTACGTATTGAAGGGGCGAATGTGTTTGTTAATGGAGCTCAGCTTGAGTATCACCTGGAAAGTGGGGTGGGTTCGGACATCCTGGGTAGGGAAGTCATTGATGGCAGGGAGCATCAGTTCAAGCTTAGTGGTAATAAGAAATTGCCATACATTGGGAAGACTATTGAGATCCCTGAAGGTAAGTACTTTGTCATGGGAGATCATCGCAACGATAGCTTGGATTCGAGATATTGGGGCTTGGTTGACCGTGATAGGGTTATGGGCAAAGTTACATCTTTAGCGTTTTCCTTTTCTAAGGAAAGAGATTTCTTTAGTAGTGTGGCGATGCCTCTCAAGTAGGTAGTCAATGATATTTCTTTAAATGGGTGCAGCTGTTCACTGGCAATACTTGTGCTACCAGAAAATAGAGGGAGGGATAAGTGCTCCTCCTTCCCGGTTAAGGATTGCAATAGCAGGGAGTTGCTAACATGAAAGTGATTGATGTTTGGGCCCAGCATCCTACAGAGCGTTTTCTTGCTGAACCTTTCTTTGATACTTTGAGGCGTTGGATGGGGCAGGACTTTAAAGAAGTGCCCCTTGAGTGGACCCTGTCAGCTATGGATATGGCAGATGTGTCCAAGGCATTGATTTCTGCTTGGCATGGGCCGAGCGGGGCCTTGATTAGCAATGATGAAGTACTGGATCTTACTTTAACTCATCCTGACAGGTTTTGCGGTCTGGCATCAGTGGACTTGCGAAAGCCAGTAGAGGCTGTGCAAACCCTGCGCAATTACGTTTTGGAACATGACTTTAAAGGGCTGCGTATTGTGCAGTGGCTCTGGGAGTTGCCTTGTACTCACCCTTTGTATTATCCGCTATATGCGGCTTGTGTTGAGCTGGATGTGCCAGTTTGTTTGCAAGTGGGTCTTACCGGGCCGTTGCGCAGCTCTGATTCTGGCCGTCCTGCTCATATTGAGCGGATTGCTCTCGATTTTCCGGATCTAAAGATTGTCTGCGGCCATATTGGGTACCCTTGGCACAATGAAATGATCGCTTTTGCGACCAAGTTTCCCAATGTCTACATAGATACTTCTGCTTATAAGCCAAAAAGATACCCCCGCGAGTTGGTTTCATTTATCAAGTCTCACGGTAAGAATAAGGTGATGTTCGGGACTAATTATCCCATGCTGACACCGGAGATGTGTTTAAAGGAAATGCACCTTCTGGAGTTGGGGAATGAGGTTGCCGAGCTCTTCTTATATAAGAATGCTGAAAGGGTGTTTAAGCTTTAATAAGCTGTCACCATTGTTAGTCGATTGCAGTGGTCTGCTAAATCCTGCTACAGGAAGAGACTAAGAGGTTTAGTCTCTTCGCAACTCATCCTTGATTGCAATGGGATTGGGAAAGTTCATCACCACAATGTAAGACGACACCAGGAATGTAAGGATCGCGGTTGCCTGGATTAAATGTGATGCTGCGCTGCCAATCAGGTTTTGCGTATAAGCGAGCAGGGCGATTAATAGGGAAAATTCACTAATTTGCCCAAGTCGAAATCCAATATCCCACGAGAGCACTTTGTGCTCACTGCGATTTCCAAGCAGGAAGTGAAATACAACGGGTTTTATTACCAGAACTGCGGCGGCTGTGACCAGGGCAGGAAGTAGAATTTCGGGCAGCATGGCCAGCTTGAATTGCGCTCCGAGGCTGAAAAAGAACAGGATCAGGAAGAAGTCTCGCAGAGGTTTAAGGCTGAGGGCGATGTACTGTGAAATCCGGCTGGCAGCCAGCGTGATACCACCAATAAATGCGCCGATCTCTCTTGAAAGGCCAACAACTTCCGCCAGCTCTGCCATTCCCATGCACCATCCAAGTGCCATTAAGAATACGTATTCGTGAAAGCGGTCAAAGCGGGTAAAAAGTGGCAATAAAATATATTTTACTATTAGCCAAGCAAAAAGTATCAGCAGTGGTAGCGATCCAAAGGAGAGAGCCAATTGCCAGATCTGTTCGTCGCCGGTGTTATCACTCAGCAGTACCATTAGGCAGACTATTGCCACAAAGTCCTGAAAAAGAAGAAGTCCCACCATAAGTTCACCCAAGTGCTTGTGGTGAAGTACGGTCGTGGGAAGCAGTTTGATACCGATAATGGTGCTAGAGAACATCAGCGCCATGCCGATTACCCAGGATTCAACGGTAGTAAATCCAAACAGCAAGCCTATGCCAAAGCCAAGGCCGAGGAAGATTGCACAGCTTACAACCCCCACAAATGTAGCTTTGCGCAATACAGCTACCAGCGCTTGAGGTTGCATGTCCAGCCCCAACAGGAAGAGCAGGAAGATAATCCCAACGCTGGACATATCAGATAGAAGTCGCAGGTTGTCGATTACTGCAAAGCCGGATGGGCCGAGTAAAACACCGAGAGCGATGTAAGCGACCAGAAGCGGTTGTCGTCCAAAAAGAGCCAGTGAGGCAACAATTGCTGCGCCACTAAAGATCAAGAAGAATGATTGGAAAAGGGAGCTGTCCGCCACAGGCCATCCTTGTGTGTGAGCGAGATTTAACCATTATCCATAGATGTGCGAACAGCTGAAAGGTCTATGTGCCTACCAAGTGGTTGCGCTGAGACTTTACTCACCGGATGGAATCGGTAACTCGGTAGTGCTTTTGATCTGTTCCAAGGCAAAGTTGGAGACAATATCGCTAATGCCGACATGCCGGATTAACTCCTTGTAAAAGCGGTCATAGGCCGTGATATCGCTAACTACCACTCGCAACAGGTAATCGTAGTCGCCTGCCATACGGTAGCAAGCCACTACCTCTGGCAACTGTGCCATATGTTCGGCAAAGTTGTCGGCCCACTCCGGTGTGTGCTGGTCAGTTTTAACCTGGGCAAACACTGAGACCGGAAGTCCTAAAATCTCGGCATTAAGCAAGGCGACTTTGCGTCGAATGATGCCGCTCTTTTCCAGTTTCTGCACCCTGCGCCAGCATGGGGTTTTTGTCAGGCCCACACGCTCCGCCAGCTCCTCGATCGAAAGGCTGACGTCAGATTGCAGAATCGCAAGAAGTTTTCTATCAATCGCGTCAAGTGAGGACATAGTGCTATGCGCTCCCTATAAGGTAGGGGTTTTGTGTCCTTGCGCTGATTGCATTGCCTCCCTGGCTACCCCTAACGGTATTTGGGCGAGTGGGTGTGGGGGCTATTGGATGAAAGTCATCGAACTACCATCACACCTACTGCAGATACGATAGGCTCAGGGGGAGAGTGCTGGTAGTGGAATTTCCCTAGATGTGCAACGCTTCTGGGGGAGCTTTTTAGCAGAGGTGAGATTGGGCGGAAGTTGGCCGCCCAATCTTGAATGCAGATCAGGCTGCGTCTTTGGGCGGGAAGCGGGGTTCGAATAGTCCCAGCTCAATGGCCTCGCGGACCTTGGCCATCAGGTCAATTTCTGTCAGTTCCTGCAGCTGTTGCAAGCTGTTGAGAACATAGTAAATGGGTTGAACAATATCGATGCGATATGGGGTGCGCAGTGCGGTAACCGCATCTAAATCGTAGCGCTCTGGTTGGTGACTCAGTGCGTAGAGTGTCTCTTTCGGGGAAGACAGAATGCCGCCACCGTAAATGCGCAAACCATCGTCGGTGTTCAGCAGGCCGAACTCCACTGTAAACCAATAGAGGCGGGCTAAATAGGCGCGCTCTTTAGGCGAGGCTTTAAGGCCCAGTTGTCCGTATTTTTGTGTGAAGTTTGCAAATGCTGGGTTGGTGAGCATGGCGCAGTGGCCAAAAATTTCGTGGAATATGTCCGGTTCCTGCAGATAATCAAACTCTTCGGGAGTGCGTATAAAGGTAGCAACTGGGAATTTGCGATCCGCTAGAAGACCGAAAAAGGTTTCGAAGCCGATAAGGGCGGGAACCCGGGCGACTTCCCAGCCAGTTTCCCTGCGCAGCACGCTGGAGATTTCCTCGAGCTGGGGGATACGGTCTTTCGGTAGGTCCAACAGCTCCAGGCCGTGCATATATTCATCGCAGGCGCGGCCAGGTAAGACATCCAGTTGGCGTTCAATCAGACGCTGCCAAGTTTGGTGTTCAAGGTCGGTATACTCGATAAAGCCGTCTTCATTGGGCTCACGGGCAACGTACTTGCTTGCCTTCTTTGCTTCTTTCTTCATGAATGTCTCTCCTGCGGCTCGGTAGCTCTCGCTGATTCCCAGTGCCCAGCACCTGCCGCTGAACCTGTTGTTGTTATGTTTCGACCTCTATTTTTAGCCAGGCGTGCCCTTGGTGGGGAGAGGTAGCGGCGAGCTATTGCGCCTTCTGGGGAGTTCAAATTACACTTTCTGTAAACATTTCTTTACAGGTGACGCTGTGCGGGTAGAGATTACTTGTGCGAATCGTGTCGGCATTTTGCACGAAATAATGCAAATTTTCGGTAAATATCGGATAAATGTGACCTCTGGTGAGCTCGGGGGTGACAGTGGAGATAAGGTCTATCTGATAGCGCCCGGGATGCTTGCCACTCAATACCAGACTATCGAGAAGTCCCTGCACCAGGTTCCTGGAGTTAAACGGGTGCGGAGGATCTCCCTATTGCCCCTGGAGCGACGTCATTTTGAGTTGGACACTTTGCTGAGTCATGTGACTGATCCGGTTCTTAGTGTGGATCGCGAGGGCAGGGTGGTCGCTGCGAATCTGGCAGCGGCAAGGGCTTTCGGTGTGAGCCTGGACAAGGTGCCTGGTCTACAGCTGCAGAGATTCCTGCCGCTTATGCAGGTCGCAGAATTGCTGCGGGATTTTGCAGTGCCTCGCTACGGACTGCCTCTGGTGGTAAGGGGGCAGAGTTTTCGTGTGGACTGGTCCCCGATCACTCTGGAGGGAAATCCCGGAGCGGTTGACTCACTGGCTGGGGCGGTACTGCGTTTACAGCCTTGGGATAGCAGCGAGTTTGTCACTGAGCTGCCAAGACCGATGGTGTTGTGGGATTTTGATTTGCGTCGAAGGAGTTGCCTCCAGTTACAGGACTTATCTGAACTCAGTGCACCTCTGTTGATACTGGGTGAGCGGGGCACAGGAAAGACAACGTTTGCCTGTGCGGTGCATTACCTCTCCCCATCGGCCTCAAGGGCTGATTGCTATCGAATTATCCCCCGTGACGGCACTATGCAGCTGCCTTCACATCTTCGTCGAACGGGTACTTTGATTCTTGAGGATATACATACTCTCAAAACAGAAGCTCAAGTTGATTTATTGAGAAAACTCCGCAATTTGCCGGCATCGCTGAGATTGGTGGCCACCGCTATTGATAGGGAATCTATTGCGCCGTCACTTGCGCAGCTCTTTTCGTCGTTAGCGATGTCCTTGCCCCCGTTGCGAAATATGCGACCGGCTCTGCCGCGCTATGCCAGTACTTTAATGCGCCAGGAGTCTCCAGAGGCAAGTGAGCTCAATTTTGATCGCGAGGTGATGGAGTTGATCAAACTCCACGACTGGCCGGATAACTTCAACGGCCTCAGGGACTATTTAATGGCCGCATCCAGTCAATGCTTGATTAGAGGGGCTGCGTCGATCAGTTGTGCGGATGTGCCGGATTTAATGGTTAAGGCGGAACTTCCCTGGCGGGACTGGAGCCGTGGACTTACCTATAAGGAAATGATGAAGCAGCTGGAGAGGGCGTTGTTGGCGGACATTATCAAAGGTCACTCCTCAACCAGGGAGCTGGCTAAGGAGCTGGGTATTTCTCATACCGCTGTGGCCAACAAATTGCGGAAATACGGCTTGTCGGCCACTAAAAAATAGTTTGTTTAGCGTTCGATTCGCCCGATCAGCATATCTTTAAACATAACAAAGTCTCCGATAAAACTGTAGAACGGATACTTAAAGGTTGCCGGGCGGTTGTTTTCAAAGAAAAAGTGCCCGATCCATGCAAACCCATAGCCCGCGACAGGAGTAACTGCTAGCCACAACATATTGGAAGTTACTACAGCCGCAATTATTGTCGCGAACACCAGACTGGTGCCGAAGAAGTGCAGCCGACGACAGGTGAGGTTGCTATGTTCCTGTAAGTAGAATGGATAAAACTCGCGAAAAGATTCAAATTTTTGCGCTTCTATTGCGGCCATGCTGTGCCTCCTTATTTTTATTGCACAGTAAAGTATATGACGAATACCTAACCCGGCCAATCAAAGCACGGGCGCAAATTATCTGTTAGGCTGCCGCAAAAATATGCGGTTAACCCGCAAGTAAGCGATATGAGGAAGTTATGGCAGGTCCACTCGCACACTTAAAGGTACTCGATTTAAGTCGTATTCTCGCCGGACCCTGGGCTGGGCAGGTGTTTGCTGATTTTGGGGCTGAGGTTATTAAAGTAGAGCGCCCGGAGCGAGGGGATGACACTCGCCACTGGGGCCCTCCCTACCTAAAGGATGAGAAGGGAAATGACACGGCTGATGCTGCTTACTACCTAAGTGCCAATCGCGGAAAAAAATCAGTTACTGTTGATATCACTACCAAAGATGGCCAGGCCCTGATCAAGGAGATGGCAGCCCGTTGCGATATCCTTCTGGAAAACTACAAAGTAGATGGCCTGAAAAAGTACGGCCTGGATTATGAATCCATCAAGGCAATCAACCCTGGTGTTATCTACTGCTCGATCACAGGTTTTGGGCAAACGGGCCCGTACAAAAATCGAGCAGGCTATGATGCCATGATCCAAGGGATGGGTGGTCTGATGAGTATTACCGGTGTGCCAGAAGGGCAACCGGGTGCGGGCCCGCAAAAGGTGGGGGTGGCCGTAGCCGACCTGATGACAGGGATGTACGCGGTATCTTCTGTATTGGCAGCTGTTGTTCACCGACAGCATACGGGTGTTGGCCAGCATATTGACCTCGCCTTATTGGATACCCAGGTATCCTGGTTGGCTAACCAAGCCCAAAATTACCTTACTTCTGGTAAAAGCCCTGAGCGACAAGGTACCGGCCATCCTAATATTGTCCCCTACCAGGCAGTCCCTTCAAAAGATGGCTATTTTATGTTGGCAGTGGGTAATGATGACCAGTTTAAACGCTTCTGCGGAATCGCGGGCGTAGAAGAACTGGCAGAAAATCCTGCCTACGGGACTAACTCAGCGCGGGTAATGGCCCGTGAAGAATTGGTGCCTCAGATTGAAGCTGCGACTCGTAAGCACGAATCCGCTTGGTGGCTCCAGCATCTTAGTGATGCTCATGTTCCCTGCGGGCCTATCAATACATTGGAGGAGGTTTTTACTGATCCTCAAGTACAGGCCCGAGGTATGGTGGTTGAGCAGGATCATCCGGAAGCTGGAAAGGTGAAGACCGTGCGCAACCCTGTAATCTTCTCCGAGTCAGCACTCGACTACACTCAGGCGCCGCCAGTATTGGGTGAGCACACTGAGGAAGTA
Organism: Microbulbifer maximicatervae (SeqCode); assembly: GCF_052467225.1. Taxonomy (NCBI): domain Bacteria; kingdom Pseudomonadati; phylum Pseudomonadota; class Gammaproteobacteria; order Cellvibrionales; family Microbulbiferaceae; genus Microbulbifer; species Microbulbifer maximicatervae (SeqCode). The sequence continues at coordinate 2,870,183 of NZ_CP174303.1, forward strand.
TTGCGAGATTTGCTTGGTAAAAGTGACGAGCAAGTAGAAGAGTTGCGGAACAAGAGTATTGTGTAAGTTATAGACAGATAACTTGCTGATAATCAGGCACAAGGATGTGCCTTGTAAATTAGGGAAAACAGATGGAACTCGACCACGTCAATATTACTGCTCCTATGGAAAGCCTAAAGCGGGTACGGGACTTCTATGCCCATGTACTCGGTCTGACAGAAGGCGAGAGACCCAACTTCAAGCGTAATGGTTTTTGGCTCTATGGCAATGGTAGGGCTATTTTGCATTTAATAGATGGTGAGGTGAGTGGTGACCAGCCTGAGAAACCCTACTTGGATCACATAGCTTTCCGTACAGATGCGCTTGAGCCGGTTAAGCAGCGTCTGGATGCGTTGGGAGTCGCCAATCACCTAATGGATGTGCCCGGACGCAATGTACGGCAATTAGTATTTTTTGATCCAGTTGGGAATAAGGTAGAAGTTAACGCGGTGGTGTAACAACTTCTTGAGAGGTCTAGACATTCCTGCGAAGCAGCGCCTTGACTGTACCGCTCTGCATGCCAGAGGTATCACGAAGTTGTTCGGTGGCTCCTTAAGTTGTTTTATTCCTTTCTGAGGCTTTTGAGTCTCTTAGGTTTAGAAGATTCTTTGTAGAGCATGTTCTTTATAGTCCCTGGATTTAACTTGGTCCCCTGTCAGAGAAGCTATGGCAATCACTTCTGATTGGTCGTTTTCTCTGATTGAAAAGTTGATATGCTTCATGTTTTATTGCAAATGACTAGGTCCCTGATAAAGATAATAATTTATGCCAGATAGTGAAGAATCAGTTGTATTTAAAATACAAGGGAAAATGGTAATTGGTCAGCGTAAATTCAGGGCACCGTTAAGTTATCAAGACCGTTTGGTTGATGAGGCAAGGTTGGTTTACGTTATCAGTGGCTGTTCAACCCTGGTTTGCGGTGATGAAACCCTTACCTTGAGCCCAGGTGCCACTGTGCTAATGAAGACAGATAATTTTATTAATCAGTGGCATGAAGATGGACTAAACAATGAAATTAATTTCATCGGTTTTCGGCTAACGTCAGAGCTATTACAGCGACTCTACCCAAGTGGTATGCCTGATGCCTTTGGTAATAATGGCGAAAGTAGGACTGCTGTTAAGGAGGATAATAAGTCCATTAATCAGCCCCCCTCGGCTGAGCGCCTGCAGGAATCCGTACTGCTCTCCAATTATATGCGTAGCATAATTGACTATATCCAGCAGCCAGAAGTATTCAGTGAGCCACTGGTGGTATTAAAAGTTCGAGAATTAGTAGAGCTTATCCCCAGGATTGATAGTAGTGGAAGAGTCGCGAAGATGTTGGGGCAGTTGTTCATCAGGCAACAACCTAAGCTACAGGAAGTGGTGCAAGCTCACTTATACACCCCTCTTAAACTGGCGGATCTAGCTTTTCTATGCCATATGAGCGAGTCAACATTTACTCGTAAATTTAAGCAAGTCTATGGCAGTAGTGCCACGAAATATATTACCTCGAAACGGATGGAGAAAGCACAGCAGCTGATTCTCAATAGCGATCTTAGCCTGACTGAAGTTGCTTTGGAGTGTGGTTTTGATGAGCTTAGTTACTTCTCCCGGGTGTTCAAGCAGCACTATCAAGTAGCCCCTTCCCAAATGCGTAAAAAGGCGATTTGACGGATTTGTACAAATCCTTGACTGGATGTTCCAAGTAAAGTGTTGGCTTGCTAGTTAATCTAGTCCTTGTCTTAACAGCGTACTTTTCTAACGATATGTCGTTATATTTAAACCCTCTTGTTATTGAGGGGCTAAAGAATGAATACATGCTCATTGCTGGTGCTAATGGTGATGTTGGTTTTACGTTTAGTCCGACGAGCATTAGTTATCGTCCTGGTGGTTTGATTAGAACCCTCCTGGGGCAAACTATAGCTGATACCGCTGAAGACTATAAACCAGTCACTTTTATTACTTGCTCATGTTTGCTGGAAGCCTGAATGCTAATCACTCTGCCCCCTGCGCAATCAAAAATAGTGAGACTTGATACAGTCAATTAGTAGCACTGCTTTGGTCTGTTATCCGGGCTAAGTGCCTCTTGAGGTCTCGCAGAAATGATAAGGAATTTTTCAGGGGATCTTTGAGTTCTCATTCTGTTCATTTAATCAACCAGATGGAATATTTAATATGATTCGTTTCGCACAATTTCTTTCCGGTATATTTGTACTTATATTGGGTTCGGCTGGCTTAGTGACCATGCTTTTCCCGGAAGTTGTTAATGGTCCAGCAGGGTTTGATGCCACAACTAATTACGGTTTCACTAACCTACGTACTCTCGGTGCCCCCACACTTAGCTTAGCGATTATTACGGCAATTGGTGCCTTTCGCAAAGAGTGGTTATTAATACTTCCTGCCTCGATGTACTTTCTATTTAATGGCTCTTCGCGGCTTATTTCTGTATTGGTTGAGGGCTATGAGCCCGTAATGCTGACTGGCTTGGTAGTGACATTTACACTATTTATTCTGTCTCAGGTGGCTGTGTACAACTTCCGTCGTGCAGCTTTGACGTAGGTTTAGAAAATGTAGGGTGTTGGCGGTGTTTACTGTAAATGTCACACCGCCTCTCTTTCAGAACGTCGCTGAAATGAGGTTGACGCTATGGTAATTGTGTACTTGATTGATGGTGAGGTAAGTGGTGTGTTGCTCCCGCAGGTTTTGTATTCTATTTCCTGAAACGAAAGCAACCAGTTTTAAATTGAAAAATGTTTCTAGTTTTTAGGGGCTTTGTCTGAAAACAGCTTTCCAAACGCATCGTAAACAGCAAGATGCAGAGTGTCACCATGGTCTAGTTGTTCAAAGTAGCCGAAGTGTATTTTTGTGTTGCTCTTCTTATTATCTAGCTTGTTGTATAGTGTTCGCGCTAGGCGCTCCATCACTTCCCCCTCTTTTCCAACTCCAATATAGATCTGTTTGTCCTCACAGCAGTCTTCAGGGATGCTTGTCAGAAGAGATTCTCCACTCCACCATAAGCTTGGGCTGATAATAATATAGTTGTCGAAAAGGTCCGTATGCTTTATCAGGATTTCTGTAGCTACAAGTCCTCCCAGAGACTGACCTATCAGTGTGGAATTTTCTTTTGTACGGAAATTGCTCGCAATAATGGGTTGAACCTCTTTGTCCAAAAAATCAATAAATTCCTTTGATCCGCCTGATGATGGAAATTCTTTTTGATCTAAAGCTATTTTGGATGGAAATGTATAGTCGCGTTTTCTATCAATATTTTCTATGCCTACAAGAATGGATTCTGGAAGCATATTAATCCATGAGAATGAGCCGAATTGGAGCACTCCCGCTATATGGATAAAGTCTTCGGATAAGGAGCCATCTAAAAGATAGATTACGGGGTAGTTTCTTTCAGGTTCACGATGGTAGCTCTCGGGTAAGTAGACATTTAAGGTGCGCTTTTCCTTTAATATCTTTGACTGAAAACTAATTGAGTCGCCAATTACCAGGGGAGAACTCTTAAGGTCTGTAGCCTTTGCGAAAGTAGCCATAAGAAAAAATGAGATGAGAGCCAAATACTTGACCATAAGTTATATGCCCTTTGAAGGTTAAATTATTCTTGAAATAGATAGGGTCTGTAGAATATTCATATTGAAACGGCCTAATACTAACATTGAGGAGGGTGTTGGTTGTAGTAATGCTTTATTTAAAGCTTAAAATTATTCATCACTCATCATTTATACAGAAAGTCTTGTTGGGATTGGTGTTCGGATATGGAAGAGGATGAGATTGCGACGTTTTTCTTCTGCTCTAGCTGAATGGCTTTCCTGGTTTCGCATTCAGGCCGCTTTAAGTAGAAATTTGGATATTTGGCCTGAAAATGTACCAATCTAAGTGGTTGGAATTTTCCCGGTAAGTACTGCTGAATTTAGTAAAGGTGGCCACTTGCAGGAGGTCAATTTTACAACCTATTTTGCTAGCCCCGTCAAACCCTTGATCATTGGCACGTATTGCGTCCCGAGATGCTTAGCTTGTGAATCAGAAATTAACCCGGCACAACCTGACTGACTGGTCGGATTTTGGGGTTGTTGCATGGGTGTAATTCCTATTTAATTAATCAGCTGATTAATTAAGGATAAATGCCTGTGACTGACAATCCATCCACTCGAGGCCGCGGGCGCCCAAAAGATCCTGAGCGTGAATCCCAGGTGCGTGAGGCACTTATGCACTCAGCCTACTCTCTACTTCGGAATAAGGCCTTCCGTGATATTTCGATTCGGGAGATTGCTCAGGGAGCAGGGGTGAATTCTGCGATGATCAGTTACCACTTTGGCGGTAAGGAGGGGCTAATTATCGAGGTGGTTCGGAGCCAAATCATGCAGTATGGCCCCGCGTTTGTTAGTGCAGGGCTGGATGGAGGGGAGCCCTCTTTAGAGTTGCTGAAAGAAGCAATGAGTCGAATGATACGCCTATACATCAAGGAGCCCTGGATTCCGCGCCTGATTGCTGATGAAGTGGCTTCCAAATCTGGTCGAATGCGCGAACTCTTTGTTGACAGGTTAGCCTCACAACTGGTGCCAAAGCTGCGCGGGTTGCTGGGAATTCTCCAATCCAGCGGCCAGTTGCGAGAGGACCTGGATATTGACCTGATGCCAGTCTCTTTTATCAGTCTGATTGCCTTTCCCTTCATCGCTGGCGACCCCTTGAAGGAGGGGTTTGGCTTTGCTCTGGGGGAGGAAAACCGGGAGAGATGGATTAACCATACCGTTCAACTCTTACTCCGTGGCGTTTCCAATAAATCTGTGACCAAAGGCGAGGAAGTCGGCAATGGAAATTAAGACTCATATGAAAGCACTGATGAATCGCCGGCTGGCATTACCAGCTTTGATAGCGGCGGGGGTGTTTATATCTATGGCATTGGTCGTCACTAAAGGTGAGCCTAAACACGATGCTATTGAGGCTCCTATAACGGTGGTAGACGCAATTAAAGTGCAGGAGTTACCGCTGCGAGCTCAAGCTATTGCATATGGTGAGGTGAAACCCAGTACTTTCCTGGAAGCCAATGCAGAAGTCAGTGGTAGGGTGGTGTATACAGCTCCGGAATTGGAGCGGGGAAATATTATCTCTGCCGGTACACTGGTGTTGAAGATCGATGATACCAGCTACCAGCTTGCCCTGGCGCAGGCTGAAAGTGACTTGGCTGCAAATCGCGCTAACTTGCAAGAGCTGGACGTGGAAGAGGCCAATAGTAAACGCTCTTTGGACATCGCCGAGCGCACCCTCAAATTGGGTGAGAAAGAACTCGCTCGCAAGCAAAAGTTAGTTGCCAAGGGAACCGTCTCCCGCTCGACCGTAGATACTGAAGAGCAAAATATGCTGCGCTTGCGCCAGGAAGTGCAGAACCAGAGCAGCCAGCTCTCCCTTTTCCCGACCCGCCGTAAAGTGATTGAAGCCCAGATAGCTCGCTCAGAAGCTCAGGTACGGGACAGTAAATACAATCTGGAGCGCACCCAGGTGATCCTGCCATTTAATGCTCGTATTGGCGAAGTTCATGTTGAAGAAAACCAATATGTTGCTGGCAATGCCCGTTTATTTGATGCAAGCGGCCTTGCCCAAGTAGAAATTGCAGCAGAGCTTCCTATGGTTCATGTGGCTCCACTTTTGCGCAATTTAAGGCCTGGCATCGATTCCAATCCGACTCCTGATGATCTACCCAAAATGTTGTTAGGGCTGGAAGCTCGGATCACCCTGGTGGGTGGCCCGGGGAATAGTGAGTGGCAGGGGAGGGTAGTGCGCTTGGGTGGAACCCTGGATAGCACCAGTCGAACACTCTCCGTTGTTGTAGCTGTGGATGACCCCTATGGCAAAGCGGTGACCGGTGAAAAACCACCGCTATTTCGCGGTATGTATGCCCGTGTAGAGTTATTGGCTCCCGCCGCACCAGCACTCGCTATACCCCGCCGCGCCCTCCATGAAGGCAAGGTCTATCTGGTACAAAATGGTCAACTAAGAGTGCGCCCTGTACAGATTGACTACCACCAAGGCGACACCACTGTGATCCGCGAGGGATTGAATCCCGGTGAGCAGGTTATTGTGACTGATGTAATTCCTGCGATTAATGGAATGGCAGTTTCCGTCGTCAGTGATGAGCAATCCGTTGCGGCGAGTGCTAGAGGTACCCAGCAGTGATACGTTATTTTGCCGGTCACCCAACGGCGGCCAATTTATTGATGGTTGCGCTGATGCTAAGCGGGCTTTTTGTTCTGCCCAGCATGAAGCGTGAAACGATGCCGGAAATCGATAAGTTTGAGGTTCAGGTTTCGGTACCTTATGCCGGCGCTGCGGCAGCCGAAGTGGAAGATAGTATTTGTCTTCCCTTGGAAGAGGCCACCGATGGAATCAGCTTTATTGATGAGCGATTGTGTGAGGCAAAAGATAATCTGGGCCTGATGACCCTCAAGATGCAAGAAGCGGGTGATATGGACCAGTTTGTTGCTGATGTGGAGTCCGCAGTAGACAGTATCGATTCGCTTCCTGCAGAAAGCGAGCGCCCGGTGATCGAAGAACTGGGCCGCACTCAGGGGGTGGTTAGTATTGCTATCAGTGCTGACCTTCCTTTGCCCCAATTAAACCAGCTGGCGGAGCACTACCGCCGCGAATTACTCCGCGATCCCGCTATTCCTATTGTGCGCATTTCCGGTTTTTCTGACCACCAGCTTCAGATTGAAGTTTCAGATTATAACTTGCGCCAGTACGGACTCAGCGTGATGGACCTGGCTAATATTATTGACCAGCAAGCGATCGACATGCCCGCCGGCAAGGTATCCACGCCGGATCGAGAATACCAGGTGCGTTTTACCGAAGAGCGCCGCACGGTTGCAGAATTGGAAAACCTGGTGGTGATTAAAGGTGGTGATGTAGCGGAAGTTCGACTTGGGGATATTGCAAAAATTTACGATGACTTTGAGCTGGCTGAAGACAAAATTATTTTTGACGGTCATCGTGCAGCGCTTCTCAATGTCGAGAAGAATAGTGTGGATGATAGCTTGCGTGTGCTTGAAGCCGTACGCGACTTTGTCGACCGTGAAAATGAAAATCTGCCTGAGGGTATGAAACTCACTCTAACCCAAGACAGCGCCTCTATCGTTGCGGATCGTTTGCAGATGATTATGGCTAACGCCTGGCAGGGCCTGATTTTGGTAGCGCTGGCTCTCTATCTGTTTTTCAGTGGCCGCTATGTCTTTTGGGTGGTCATGGGCTTGCCGGTTTCATTCCTGGGTTCGTTTGCACTGATCACGGCCATGGGCGTGTCCATTAATATGATCAGCCTGGTGGGACTGTTGATTGCCATTGGTATCCTGATGGATGACGCCATTGTGTTATCGGAGAGTATTGCCAGTGAACACCGTGAGGGAAGGTCGCCGTTGGAAGCGGTTATCAATGGCACCAAACGAGTAGCTCGTGGAGTACTGTCTTCATTCGCAACGACGGTAATGGTGTTTGGGGGGTTGATCTTTATTAAGGGGGATATGGGGCAGGTCCTCAAGGTGCTCCCCATTGTATTGATTTCTGTATTGCTCATTAGCCTGATCGAGGCTTTCCTGATTTTGCCGGCACACTTGCGCCATGCCCTTGAGCATAAAAGTCGCCCCCCCGCCTGGAAGCAGGCTTTTGCCAAACGTTTTGATGGTTGGCGAGAAAAAATGGGGCGCGCAGCAGATTGGGCTGTTAAATACCGCTATGCCTTTGTCGGGGGTGTATTTGGCTTGTTCCTGGTCACTATTAGTTTGATGACATCGGGGATCGTCAAATTTCAGGGTTTCCCTACCTTGGAGGGCGATTTATTGCAAGCTCGGATCTTAATGCCTCAAGGCACTTCTTTGGTCGATATGGAGAAATTAGTCGATAAGCAGTTGAAGACGTTGGATCAAGTTGCCTCAGAGTTTTCTGAAAATGAAAGAGCACCTTTGGTAAACCATACGAGTGTCACTTTTGGTGTTAACGGAGATGCCTTTGAATCGGGGCCCCATGTGGCCACAATTAATGTCGATCTGCTTGCCGCTGAAGGCCGCAATACCAGCATGGATGAATTGCGCCATGCTTGGCGTGAGGCCGCCGGCGACACACCAGGGGCAATCGCTATTCTTTATAAAGAACCGGCCTTGGGCCCTGCCGGCCGAGCTATCCACTTGCGACTTGCCGGTTTGGAGTTGGATCAGCTAAAGGCAGCGTCCATTCGCTTGCAGAATTGGTTGCGTGGATACGACGGCGTAGTGAATGTGGTGGATGACTTGCGTCCCGGCAAGCCACAACTCACCGTCAAAATGCGTGAAGGCGCCTATGCCTCTGGCCTGGATGCCAGCAATGTCGCCAATCAGTTGCGAGCTGCTTACCAGGGCATGGAGATAGATGAAATTCAATATCGGGGGGAGACCTACGAGATACAGGTTCGTATGGATGCAGATTCCCGCGGAGCGCTGAGCCGTTTCGATGAATTAGTCATTATCCATCCAGCTACCAAGCAAAGGGTTCCGCTGATTGCCGTTGCCGATATAGAAATGAATCGGGAGTATGCGCGTATTCAACGTATTGACGGTGAGCGGGTAGTGAGTGTATTTGCTGATGTTTTCACTGAAAAAGCGAATGCTGGCCAGGTACTTGGTGACACCCAGGAGAAATTCCTGTCTGAGCTTACCAATGAGTTCCCAGGGTTGCGTGTGGATATGCAAGGGGAAATGAAAAACAGTGAAGTTACAGGTAAGTCCATTGGTCGCGCCCTGTTAATAGGCGCCATTGGTATCTACCTCCTTCTTTCCCTGCAATTCCGCAGCTATGTGGAGCCGCTGATTGTATTGGTGGCTATTCCTTTGGCGCTGATCGGTGTGATTTGGGGGCACCTGATCATGGGGCAGAATATGTCTATGCCCAGCATGATGGGGTTTGTCTCTCTCGCCGGAATCGTGGTCAATGACTCAATTCTGCTAGTGGAGTTTGTGAAGCGGCGAGTGCGTGAAGGAATGGATGTGCATAGCGCGGCGAGCCAAGCCAGCCGCGATCGTTTCCGAGCCATCTTCCTTACCTCGCTGACCACAGTTGCAGGCCTGTTGCCACTGTTATTTGAAACCAGTCTGCAGGCACAGGTGTTGGTGCCGCTTGTTACCAGTATTGTATTTGGTATCAGCAGTTCTACTATTCTGATCCTTCTGGTGCTACCGGCGCTCTACGGAATACTGGAGGACTTTGGGTTTACTGAACCTCAAGAAGAGAGTGATGGCGAAGACGTATTAGTACCGGCGCCTATGGCAACTGCGCCAAGTAGTTGATCGTTTTATGTGAAGGGAAGCTGGTTTCCTGGAATATGCCTAGCTTATTACACCTAATAATGGTGCTAATAAGTTAGGCAGTCAGTGTTTTGGGCTAATCAATCCACAGATCTACGATCTATCGTTTTGCCAATACTAGTGTAGAAAAAATAATAACTCATAGTCTCCAAAATAGTTTTGGGGGCATCGTCATTTCGGCTTTGCTTCACTGAACTCTTGTAATCCCGTTTTACCGATTTCTTTAATTTCTCTCTGTGTAGAATCGACAAGCGTATTTCCACCTGGTCCCAAATAATAATGAACTATATTCTCGACGAGATTGGAAGTGCTAAAAGCCCATACTGCTTCGGTGGGTTCCAATATTTCTCGCTTATGTCTCTTAACCGCTTAATGGACATTAGTACTTTTGAGTGTTAATTGCGCACCTTCATAAACATCTCAACCCATAGTCACTTACTATGCTATCTTGGGTGTATAAATATACAGTTTTGTATATTAAAATGGAAAACCGATAAGTAGCACTTTAGACTCCCTTAGAGCCTAAGTTGTTACTGGTAAAGCCAGACACGTACTACTTCAATCTAAATTCGCAAAGGAGCAAATATGAAAATTTCAGGAAAGTTCGAGGTTACTGTAAAGCCGATGGATCCGTATGCGAAAGGTAGTGAAGGAAACAGCTTGGGGCGTATGTCAATTAATAAAGTCTTTTACGGTGATCTTTCAGGAGAAAGTCGAGGAGAAATGCTAAGTGCAATGACACCCGTAAAAGGATCTGCGGGGTATGTAGCCATAGAGCAAGTTGCCGGTACTCTAGGTGGTAAGCGAGGCACGTTTGTTTTACAGCACTTTGGGATCATGAAGAAGGGAGAGGACTTCCTTATTTTAGAAGTTGTGCCTGATTCTGGCACTGGAGAACTAGTGGGAATCTCTGGGAAAATGTCTATTCAGATGGATGGTGGAGTTCATTACTACGACCTTGAATACCAACTTGATTAATCGTAGTTTTTGCCTGTATAGCGTCAGGGAAAGATTGTTCGATCGAAATTTATATGGCCTGTGCTCGTCTTGATTGAAGGTGCTACCTCGGATTGAATATTTGCTAATAGAAATTCAATCTGGGGGATCAGTGTCATTTTCATAATATCTAAGTTTAGAAGAAGGGCTGAATAGGTGGGTAAGTCTGCGGGAATATATTGATGAGTGTATCGCCAAAGAACTTCCTTTCTGTATAGAACAAGATGGTATCGCCAGTGGAAATCCGCTGACGATAAATTGCTGGGTCGCTAAAAGTCATAGGATAGCTGGGCGATTAGCTCTCGTGGTTGGCCGGGAAAATGTCCTTGCCGCTCATTAAAACCGCTCACTGCATACGTTTTATTCAAAAGGTTTTTTACGTTGATACTCAGCTGAATATCATCCCAGCGAGTTGCCCAGCTGGCATCGAGTACAGTGTAGGCCTTTACTTTTTGATCATCGAAGCTTATTTGATCGCTCACATAGTCGGCACCAATAGCAAATGCTGAATCCCATATACTGAGGTCATAGCGGGCCCACAAGCCTGCTTGGTGCTTGGGTGCATTTACGAACTGACCTGAGTCTGACACATTGCGTGAGTCACCCTCAGCGATATACGTATCGTTGTACGCATAATTAGCTGTTATGCTGAGTCTCTGAGTTATGTCACCGACTAAGGTGAACTCGCTTCCACCACTTTGAACCTGCCCGAGGTTGATAATTTCGGCTTCATTCGGGGTCTCATCGGCACTGATATAGGCGGGGTTACTTTGGGCCATATTTGCTTTTTTTATCTGATAGAAGGCTAGAGTGGTCAGGAAACGCCCATCCAGCCATTCCTTCTTCACACCAATCTCCACTTGACTGCCAGTACTGGGTTCAAGCTCCTCGGCGCCGCCCTCAAAGTCGTCTGCGCTCACCGGATTAAAGCTCTGGGAGTAATTTGCATAGAGGGATAGTGTATCTACGGGCTTATAAGTGATGCCTGTACGGTAGCTTGCATCATTATCTTTGTAGCTATTGCCGCTTTCTTTTTCAGTTTCGTCGAACTGATCAAGGCGCGCACCTATCATCCAGAACCACTGATTGGTCAATTCCACAGTATCCTGGATATAAATGCTGGTACGGATGCTGGCCGTACCATCCTTATTCATATTGATAAGGTTGTAAGTTGACGGGTCAGTTATCCCGTAGTTGAGTTCGTAGATGTTGAGGTTTGTAACACCGTCTGCTCCAGGGCGCGCTCGCCAATAGTCATATTTTGTATCAACATCATGATAGTCACCACCAAGCAAAATCTGATGATTCATGCCTGAAATGTCTGTGTCATACACAAAGTCCAAAGTAAGGCTCAGCTCTTCATTTGCCCGGTACTGATCGCGGTACTCACGGCGGATGGTTCCATCTTCAGCATTGGCCATTCCATCACCATTGATGTCTACCCAACCGCGTGATTCGTGATAAGCCTGCTCCCTTTCATTTTCCATGTAACGCAATGTTGCGTTAAAGTTCAGGCTATCTGTCACCTTATGCTTGACTTTAGTTCGAAGAACCAAGGCTTTTAGGTTTTGATAATCAGATTTTTCGTTGGTGTTGTATGAAGGATCTACCAGGAATTTGCCGTCATCATTAACGGGTACGCCGCGCAAGCGGTTACCGCCTAGGTTTTGTTCTATGTGCTCGAAGGTGGTCGTCAAGTGAGTGTCTGCTGAGAGGTCAAGTAGTAGTCCCCCGGCAAGTTCAATGTTCTCGCTGTTCGCATTATTGCGAAAGCTGTCTTGAGATTCATAGAATCCTCCTAAACGATAGGCGATATTTTCAATTACACCGCCTGTTAGCTCGATAGAAGCTCCTTTTAGCGATTCGCTTCCGGAGGTGACTGTTAATTCACGACGCTCATCGAAGGTTGGCCTCTTGGAAGTGTAGTTAATCATCCCTCCGGGCTCACCGCCGCCATAGAGGGCGGAGGATGGCCCTTTTAGTACCTCGATGCGCGCTACATTTGATACTTGAGGAACACTAAACCCTGAATAGGGATCGCCGCGGACTCCATCGTAAAATATATTTTTATTGTCTCGAAATCCCCGAAATGTGACTCCGGAATAGCTGAATTCACTAACTCCTGCGATGGAGCGGTACAAGTCAGTGATATCGCGGGCAGCCTGGTCTTCAATAAGCTGTTCACTTAGTACCTGAGCAGACATCGCAATATTTAATAAGTCTGCGTCTGTTTTAGTTCCAACTTGTGTATGAGAGTCCAGATAAAATTGTTGGGCTCTACCAATAACTTCAACTTCTTCTACCGTTTGAGTTACTTCCTGGGCAGACACCAACGCAGCAGGGGCTAGTGAGGCCCATACTGCCAAGTTGAGTTGTTGAGGGTACATATTGATAGAATTCCGTACAAATAGGGTCGATTATAATTGATAATGGCTGTCATTTTTGAGATGTAGTAATAAATGTGAAACAGTCGCAGGAAGCTAAAAAGCTATTGTGACGATTGGAGAGTAGGCAGGAATAGTTGATAGCTGAGAACCCTAGCTTTCAACAAAGCATTGATTTTCATTGAAAGGGTGTCAGTAATAGGTTAAGGAATTGATGGTTTGTCCGAATGATTGAATTAAGAAACATTGAAAAGAATGATGAAGCACTACTGGTTGAGTACTTAAATGATGAGTCAGTGCTTAAGTATTTGTCATCGAGAATTCCTCACCCTTATACATTGGAAGATGCTGCTTGGTGGGTTGATAAAGGTTGTGGGAAGGAAGGGGTTGTAAAGGCAGTAGAGTACAGAGGGGCCTTTTGCGGGATTATAAGTATGCGCGAGCAGCTGTTTGAGCATTCTCACTCCGGTGAGGTTGGATATTGGGTTGCGCGAGAATTTTGGGGGAGAGGAATTGCTACTATTGCTTTGACTCAGTTTACTCGTGAGATTTTTTCTTCACAAAATATTGTCAGGCTTTATGCCTCTGTCTTTTCTGGAAATGTCGGATCAATGAAGGTTTTACAGAAGGCGGGGTATAAGCATGAAGGGACTTTAAGCTGCTCAGTAAAAAAAGGGGGTATTTATTTTGATGAGTACATTTTCGCCAAGGTGAATGTCCCATCATAAAATTTCGAGTTAAATTCTTAGTTGTGGAATATTAGAATTGAATAGAGATACTGAGTTCAGTAGAGAGCTGAGTAGGATATCAAAATACTTCAGCTACCTGCTCAGGCATAAGCCTGAAGCCATCGGCTTGTTTATGGATGAGAATGGATGGGTGGCAGTTGATGAGTTGATTCAGAAAACTGTAGACTTTGAGCTAAACAGGGATTTGGTTTCTGTCGTTGTGGAAACCAATGATAAGCAGCGGTTTTCTATAAGTGATGATGGTCTTTCTATCAGAGCCAATCAGGGACATTCTGTAGATATTAATTTACATTTAAGCCCCCTTGAACCACCAGGTGCGCTTCTCCATGGCACTGCAGAGCGTTTTGTTGAAGATATCCTCGCGCAAGGGCTGAAGAAAATGCAAAGGCATCATGTTCACTTGTCAGAATCTGAGGCTGTTGCTCGATCTGTTGGTGCCAGGTATGGCAAGCACGTACTGTTAAGGGTGGAGGCTAAATCCATGCATCGAGATGGTTTTGATTTTTATCGCTCGGCTAATAATGTGTGGCTGGTTGATCATGTGCCAGTCAAGTATATGAAGTTACTTTAAAGGCAGGGGTTATCAGTATTGTTATATGGGTACTGTTAGTGGAGGGATACTCTAGAGTCAGCTTATTTATAAAGGAAGAGCCATTGATCAAGATACACCCCTTGAATGGATAGGCCTATTGGGGGTGAAGATAGCTTTATAAATTTCTATGCCAAAATAAGGAATAATTATAATTTTTCTGTATACCAAATTTTTGGAGTCACAAGCACGCCAGCCTTTTTCTTGGCTTCTTCAAGTTCACTACTATTGACAAATTTAATTGCATGCTCCTTCGAAGGAAATTCATGGATCACGGTCACATTATGGTGATTATCAATTTCCCGGTATACGGATGTGGCAGTAGCACCCATTTGCTCAACTATAGGCATAAACTCCTTTAGCGCTCTGTGCCATTCGTTGAAGTCCTTAACATTTGCGTGTACAAATAGATGTATCATATGGATACCAGTTGGTCAGTAGATGCTGCGTGTTATACAACCTTGTGAATAGTTATAGTAGTTAGCTATTCAGGGTCAAGTTTTAAAAAGGACCCCAATAGTAGCCTTTGGGTCGCAAAGGAGATGTTCGGCAGGTAGTTGGAGGTCGGTTGTTATAATAGTCCTTTAAATTTATTAATTGTATGGAGTCAGGGGATTTGACTTAAATAGTGTGGTTAGTAAAACGCTATCTTGTGAGTCAACCTTTGCCGCTTATTGCTTTGCCTATTTTCTAATTAAATCCACGGGAAAAGTGCAAGCTTCGTATATTGCTATTTAATTGTGTGCGATGAGGTGAACCCAAATGGGTACGATTGTTTTGTTTTGGGTTTCTTATAAGGCTCCAGTCTAAAAATAGTAATTTTAACTTATTGATTAGCTTTTCTGAGTAAGTGTATCTTTCTATTTGTTCCTGCCCATTAATGAAAATAGATAGCCTGGCGGTGATTTTCGCAATGTGGCGTGTATCTACTGGGTTGAAATTTTCTGGTACCGATAGATAGTGATACCAAGATTTGATTTTTAGTGCATATTGAAATTTGAGCTTTTTCTGGGGGAGCTTATGGATCTGACTATTTCTATTTTAGGGCATGCACTTACAGCTATCGCGGCTCTTTTGGCAATTCATGGGAAAACATGGGATGAAACCCAAATTGGCCTGAAAAGGGTAACCAGGATAGGCGGTGTTGCAGCCGGGGTGGCAGTTGTTGGTCTGGCGCTTTCAATCTTTCAGACTATCGATAAGTATCAGGAAAAAGCTGCTTATAAGGAATATGCAATTTCAAAAATTGAAAAGGGGTGGAGCAATCTTTTTGTTCCCTTTGAGGCGCTCCACTACCAGGTGACAGGCTTGAAACCCAAAAAGGGGGAGCATCTGGAGTTTGCCGAGTTGGTATTGAAGGAAAATCTATTGGCCAGCTTTGATAAGGTGGACTTTAAAGAAGTTCATCGATTCCCCAAGTTTGGGACAGTTGGGAATATGGTTTGTGCGCAAACACTTTCAGGTATGGGGATGGTTTCCAGATATATTGAAGAGTACTCAGATCATTTGGATTTAGAAATCAAGGCTTCGGTAGAGGAGTTGCAGTTAATGCCTGCTTTTTCCACGCTAATACGATTTGGTGGCTGTCCCGGTATTAAGGGGCGCTCAGTCAACGATCCTGATCGTTATCAGGGGAAATTTGATACTCCGGAAATGCGAGCTTACATCAGGAAGTTAATCGCATTTCAGAAATTAATAGGCTAGGGGGTAAGTACTTAGTGGAGAGATAGCAAAACGGCAGCTCAATAGCATACCGTTTTGCAGTCGGCTGTGATCATGGTCATATATCAGACGGCTCGACCTTGCTTCTTGAATATTGTGATGGCGCTGATAGTGAGTTCCTTGACTAAAGCCTCAAATTTTTGCAACGGCATATTTCTAGCCGGAGCAATATTCAATAGGTGCTCGCTGACTTGAACGAGTTTCAACCCTTTGGGGGGGTGAATGTGGGCGGGAAATCTACAAACCCATCCTGTTAGTGGTAGTTTGTTAATAGCTTCTCTATCGAGAGCTTGAATTCCTTTGCCGTTAGCAATGATTACTTCGATATCATCAAGGTGGGTGGTATCAATGTTTTGGGGTTTTCTTGGTGTTGAGTTAGGTTTTCTAAAACTCTCGAGTTTTAAAAGTTCTTCGTAGGTGATATAGAGCTCTTTTCCAGACATTCTGATCTCCTTCTCACGGTCATCAACTAAAACTTGTGTCCGATGCTCCTGAGGATTTTGGGTTGAATCGGATCGCTTTTATTTTTTAGTGTTTATTAATCTAGTTGTTATTCCAAGAATCGCAATCAAATTCGATGATTGCATCATATAGACAGATTGATACTTTGGGCAATGTTTTAAGCTCTCAATAGGGGGCTCAGAATATTCCAGCGACTGATTGTGTAGAAAATTCACGAAAACCGCCGTTGTGATCTGAGTTTGTTACTTGCCGGACTGGGGGATTTATTATTTTAAGCGTTGGCGTAATGCTTAAAATAATAAACTGCCTTGCAGTTATTCAAATTTATTTATGTTTCCTTTTTGAGGTGGTGTTTGAAGGTTTATCTGGCTGATTGAATTTTGAGGCGTGACCTTTGATTTTGGCTAGCTTAAAAACTCGTTTTCCTTTTATTTGATGCCTCACAGGTGCTTCTCTTCTAGGGGCTCCAGGTGGAATGGGAGAGGTTTATTTAATTTCATTTAAGAAGTCTTGCGTCGATATATCTTTTAGGCATGTGATACATCCTCGCGCTGGTAAGTAGGTCGAGTTTTAGATTAAAGCAATCCCTGTAAGACAGAATTGCAAAAGCTGGCGTGCATAATGCTTATCTCGGATACAACGTATAAAAATGGATAAGCACTATGGAAGAGAAGGATTCGATTGACAAGAAAGTGTCGAGCAAAAAAATTAGCCGTAGAAATTTTACTAAAGGAGCGGTGCAACTGGGTATTGCTGCCAGCGCGGCTTCGACAGGATTGGTTTCCGCTCTCTCAATGTTGGATCGGAATTTCTATGATCAATATGACTACGTGATTGTTGGGTCGGGTGCGGGTGGGGGGCCATTAGCGGTAAATTTAGCAAAGGCGGGATTTTCTGTTTTGGTGTTGGAAGCTGGTGCTGACGACCCCAGTGATGACACCCATAATATTCCAGCATGGCACCCCTTCGCGTCTGAAGACCCCAAATTGAGCTGGGACTTTTTTGTCAAGCATTATGCGGATATCAATCAACAGCAACTGGACGAAAAATATGTTTCCGGGAAGGGAATCCTCTACCCACGGGCGAGTACTATCGGTGGTTGTACCACGCACCATGCACTGATTACGGTTTATCCACATAATAATGACTTTGACCGCATAGCTCGGGATACAGGGGATATCTCCTGGGATAGCGCAAATATGCGGCGATATTTTGAGCGATTAGAGCGTTGTGAATATGTGCCCCGCCCAATTTTCTCCAACCCATCCCGCCACGGTTTTGATGGTTGGCTGCCTACGAATCGCGGCAACCCCGCGTTGTTGCTGGAAGACCCGGCGATCTTGAAAGTTGCCCAGGCTGCGTTGGCCAAGTATGGGCTCGAAGGGGCCCTGGAAAAAATTATCAGCGGCAATCTTCGCTTGGATATCAATCATTGGGACGTGGCCGGTGGCCAGGAAGGGCCTTTTATCGCCCCTATGGCAGCAGATAGTCGAAACCGCCGTACCAGTGTGCGCGAATACCTCTTAGATACCCAGTCAGTTTACCCAAACTTGCTTCATATTCGTACAAATTCACTGGCAACTCGTGTGTTGTTTGAGGGAAATACTGCTGTTGGAGTGGAGTTTTTAGAAGGGGCGAGCCTGTATAAGGCAGATCCTTACCATGACGAAAGCGGTACTGCCGGAGTCTTAAGGCAAGTGCGGGCAAATCGCGAGGTTATCTTGTCTGGAGGGGCCTTCAATAGCCCGCAACTTCTCAAGTTGTCGGGAATTGGTCCCGCCCATGAGCTCCGAGATCACGGCATAGAGCCCCTGGTAGATCTGCCTGGGGTAGGAGAGAACCTCCAGGATCGCTACGAGGTCGGAATCGTTAGTGAGATGAGTGAGGATCTTGCCCTTCTTAAAGATTGCACTTGGGGGGAGGGGAATGATCCCTGCTTAAATCGCTATCGCTATGGCTGGTTCAATCAGGGGCCCTACAGTGGAAATGGTCCAGTATTGTCTCTGGTCAAACGTTCCAAACCGGAGCTGGAAGATCCCGACTTGTTTATTTTCGGAGTGCCCACCGATTTCTACGGATACTTTCCCGGGTACTCCCAGGCGTTGCGGGACTACAAAGACCGTTTCTCCTGGATTGTACTGAAAGGCCATACGAACAATACCGCCGGGCGTGTGACCCTGCAATCTGCTGATCCCAGGGACACGCCGGAGATCAACTTCCACTATTTTGGTGAGGGTAATGATGCTCTGGGAGAAGACCTTCAGGCAGTTGTTGAGGGGGTAAAAATTTCCAGGGATATTATGTCGGGCCCTATTGTGAGCAAGCAGGTCTCCAGGGAATTATTGCCCGGTAAAGAGGTTCAGTCAGATCAGCAAATTGGCGATTTTGTTAAGAACCAAGCTTGGGGACATCACGCTTCCTGTTCCAATAAAATGGGGCCTGCCAGTGATCCTATGGCAGTTGTCGACAGTAAATTCCGGGTTCACGGCACCAATAATTTAAGGGTGGTGGATGCTTCGGTGTTCCCCCGAATCCCCGGTTTTTTCATTGTGGTGCCAGTCTATATGATCAGTGAAAAGGCGAGCGATGACATCATTGCTACAGCAACTGGGCTGAGCGCTTGAAGATTGGTATGTGAAATAAAAAGCCCCGCAACGCGGGGCTTTTTATTTAGAACGAGATGTTCTTCGGTGTGCGCGGGAAGGGGATTACATCGCGGATGTTGCCCATGCCGGTCACGTAGGACACGATGCGATCAAAGCCCAGGCCAAAGCCCGCATGAGGCACTGTACCGTAGCGGCGCAGGTCGCGGTACCAGTCCAGGTGTTCCTTGGGTACATTCATTTCATCCATACGCTCATTGAGCTTCTCCAAACGCTCTTCACGTTGGGCGCCGCCGATAATTTCGCCGATTCCCGGTGCCAGAACGTCCATTGCGGCAACGGTTTTGCCATCGTCGTTCATGCGCATGTAGAAGGCTTTAATGTCCTTCGGATAGTTCATCACGATAACTGGCTTTTTGAAGTGCTTCTCTGCCAGGTAACGCTCATGCTCAGAGGCCAGATCAATACCCCAGGATACGGGGAACTCGAACTTCTCTTTGCAGCTTTCCAGGATTTCAATCGCTTCGGAGTAGTTGATGCGGGCGAAATCGTTGTCGATGATATTCTCCAGGCGGCTGATGGCCTCCTTGTCGATGCGCTGAGCAAAGAAGGCCATATCATCGGCGCGCTCTTCCAGTACCGCCTTGGATACATACTTCAGCATTTGCTCAGAGAGATCGGCTACATCTGCCAGGTCTGCAAAGGCAACTTCCGGCTCAACCATCCAGAACTCTGCCAGGTGGCGAGTGGTATTGGAGTTTTCTGCACGGAAGGTGGGGCCGAAGGTGTACACCTTGGACATGGCCAGGCAGTAGCTCTCAACATTCAGTTGGCCGGATACAGTGAGGAAGCTTTCTTCGCCGAAGAAGTCCTTGCTGTAGTCCACTGCACCTTTATCTGTGCGCGGTAAGTTCTCCATATCCAGGGTACTGACCCGGAACATCTCGCCAGCACCTTCACAGTCAGAAGCGGTGAGAATTGGGGTGTGCACGTAGAGGAAGCCGTTCTCGTGATAAAAACGGTGAATCGCTTGGGCGATACAGTTACGTACGCGGGCTACGGCACCACTGACATTGGTGCGCGGGCGCAGGTGAGCGTGTTCGCGCAAGTGCTCCATAGTGTGGCGCTTGGGGGACATGGGATAGGTATCCGGGTCTTCCACCCAGCCGACAACCTGGACTTCGGTGGCGAGCAGTTCGATAGACTGTCCCTTGCCTTCGGATGGTTTGATGGTACCGAGGATATCTACCGCGCAGCCGGTAGTCAGGCGCTGCACTTCTGACTGGTAATTGTGCAGGTGATTCTCAGCAACGACCTGGATCGGATCAAAGCAGCTGCCGTCGTGTACGGCCAGGAAAGAGAGGCCGGCTTTGGAGTCGCGGCGGGTTCTGATCCAGCCTTGAACGCGGACTTCTTCGCCCTCGCGACCGCTGGATTTCAATAGGCTATCTACGGATTCGACTTTTACTGTCATTTTCTATCGGTTTCTCATTAGTCCGGAAGGTGGTGTTCTGTCAGCTTGCCTAAAAGTTGACCACCCCACCAAGGTGAAGTTACGGCGGGCATATTGACTGGTTGTAGAGGGGAAATCCAGTCCCTTGGCTATCGGGCAGCTCTTCAAAATCTCCCTAAGGACTTTGAAGAGCTGTGATGGCCTCTATATTGGTGATGTCTCACCAGCGGATTGCAATGGGGGTGCCGATTTTTACGAGAGCCATAAACTCATCCATCTCGTCATTGGTAAGGGCAATACAACCATCGGTCCAGTTAAAACGTTGGGTGATTGGAGCGAGCCAGCCCAGTCGATTGCGCTGGCCATGGACCATAATGAAGCCACCTGGCGAGACTCCCCGAGCCTCAGCTTGAGCGCGGTCTTCGGCATTGGGGTAGGAGATATGCATTGCCCGATAATAAGAGGAGTCTTCTTTTTTGTAATCCAGCGTGTAGTGTCCCTCAGGGGTTTTTTCATCGCCTTCCTGCTGCTTGTGTCCTTGGGGTTGCCCGCCGAAGGCTACATGGTAGCTCTTTATAACCTTGTCGCCATCGAGCAAGTGCATTTTGTTTTCGGACTTAATCACTTCCACCAGGGTGACTTCAGCCTGGGCAATAGTGGTTAATGCAAAAAACAGAATGGCGATATAGCGCACGGCTTGTAACTCCGGTTGGAGGTGGTTGCTTCAGGTTGCTGTGATCTTAAATTTCCGAATCAGCAAAAGGGTGGGGCTGAATTATCTTGCAGCTGCAGCTAGAGTGGGGTGCTTCACTTTGGGTGAGGCAGGCAGCTTCAGTTGAGCGCCTGCCAGGATGTGCTAGATCAGCCGCTGGGTTTTTTCACTGTGTGTAGGACGGTGTCCTGTTCAAAGAAAACGTAGAACTCGCCGTATTCCCAGCGCGTGATAGCGGGTTCGCCAATTGGCCCTTCAATACCAAGGGGTTCTCCCAGGCGTGAGGTCACATCATGTTTTTTAAGCCCACGGACTTCTTCAATGGTGAGCTCCCCACCCTGGGTGCCTACGGGTACTTCAATGGTTGTCGCCTGGGCGCCAAAAGTAAGAAGTAGTGCCATTGAGCCAGCGAGACAATTCAATCCGCTGCGGAGTCTGCTGAACATTTTTTGTTCTCCGATGTAGATGTTCCATTAGCCGTCCCATTAAAACAGAATTTCCGCCAATGCTCCTGTTCTTCTTCACGTTTTCGCGCCAAGAATAGAAATAAATGCGCCTCTTTGGGATGTTTGGTGTCATGGATTGACGCCTACATTCTTGCAGCGTTGCTACTTCGAGTTTTGAATTGACGGAGCAGAAGAGGGCATGGCTGGTTGGCCAGGGGCCTATGCTAGGCTATTAGTTATGCTTGGCTTGTCGAGCGGACAAGAATGAGGCTGGTTAAAACCTTTTCAATTCTCGGCCTTCTGATCGGCTCCATCTGCTTTGCGCTTTCCCTTACCCCCTCCCTTGTTCCTCGCAGTGACTTTATGCAAGGAATATTGGCCGGCGTTGCGTTCTTTGTTGGCTATGCTTTCGGCGTCTTTCTTAGTTGGCTCTGGAAATACCTGGGTATTCCAAATCTGGCGGTTTCTCCATGGCAGAGGCGCTTATTTGATCGGAGCGTATTGGCTGTATGTCTCTTGGTTATCCTTTTATCTCTTTGGCAGGGAGTGAGGTGGCAGAACTCGATCCGTGCTCTTATGAGCATGGAGCAGGTGGGGTCCGTAGGACCGATTACTGTAGCTATGACCGCACTACTCATGTTCCTGGTTTTGTGGTGCCTGGGAAAAGGGTTTCAGCGAATAGTCCTCCTGGTGGCCTGCTATGTAGAGCAGCATGTGCCCGAGCGAGTGGCGATGCTTGTGGGTGTATTAGCGGCTGTGCTTCTTTACTGGGCTGTTTTTAATGGTGTGCTGTTAAAAGCAGGATTGCATGTAATTTCATCGACCTATCAGCGGTTAGATAATTCTTATGCAAAAAGTATTTCTCCACCGGCCGACCCCAACCTTCCTGGCGGCGCCAATTCGCTGATCAAGTGGGATGACATTGGCAATCAGGGGCGCCGGTTCTTAACGCTGGGGCCGACAGTGGAGGAGATAAGAGAGGTAGCTGGTTCTGCAGTACAGCCTATTAGGGTTTTCGTTGGGCTTGATAGTGCTTCGACGCCTATGAAGCGCGCTCAGTTGGCGCTGGAGGAATTAAAGAGGGTTGGTGCATTCAGGCGTGAGATCTTATTGGTGGCAACTCCAACCGGCGCCGGCTGGGTTGATCCCGGTGCTGTAAATTCTTTAGAGTTTTTGTATCGAGGTAATACCGCCACTGTTGCGGCGCAGTATTCCTATTTATCCAGCCCGATAGCGCTGATGGCGGATGATTCTGAGGGGCTCGAGTCGGCGCGAGCACTGTTTAAGGTCATTTATGATTATTGGGCTGAGTTGCCAGAAGATGAGCGGCCCCGAGTTTACTTGTTTGGCCTCAGTCTTGGCGCTCAACTTTCCGAAGACTCCTTCGACTTCTATGACATTATCGATGACCCGATTGATGGAGCCCTTTGGGCTGGGCCGCCCCTCGGTGTAGGCATGTGGAGCCGGATTGTCAGAAATCGAGATCCGGGCACTCCCGCCTGGCTGCCAGAGTTCAAAGGGGGGGAGGTGGTGCGCTTTGGTAATCAGTACGGAGGCTATATTGGTCGTGAGCCATGGGGTGAGTTCAGGATTGCATTTTTGCAGCACGCCAGTGACCCGATTGTCTTCTTTAGTGTGCGCTGGGCACTGGAAAGGCCTGACTGGTTGAACCATCCCAGAGGGCCTGATGTATCGCCGGATCTCCAGTGGTATCCACTGGTCACTGGCTTGCAGCTGCTGGCAGACTTAAATGTAGGGCTCGCTCCGTTATCTTTTGGTCATCGGTATACCCCGTGGGGATACACCTTAGCGTGGCTCGCCCTTACAGAACCAGAGGAGTGGGATGAGGAGGCGTTGAAGCGCCTGAAGGCCCAGCTCAAGACTTACAACGTTCGGTAAACTTGCCTAAATCTTTGGATTTCCTGACGTTTTTCCGTTTAAATCGACCCTATGTTAAAACCTGTTCCCCTATTTATTGGTCTGCGCTACGTGGCTGCCCGCCGCAGGCAGCAGTTTATTTCCTTTATCAATGGCTTTTCTCTACTGGGAATGGCCCTTGGTGTTTTTGCGTTGATTGTTGTCGCTTCTGTTATGAACGGCTTCGATCGTGAGCTTAAAACCCGAATACTAAGTGTTGTACCTCACGGCTTTATCGAGCGGGAAGGCGGTCTTGTGGACTGGGAGACACCTGCACGGCAGTTGGAAACTCAGCCACATGTCGAAGCGACCAGCCCTTTTGTGAATGGCTACGCCCTTTTGAGTGCTCATGGCAGCAGTCACGGTGCCCAGTTCCAAGGTGTGGAACCGCAAGCGCTGCGCAAGGTGTCTACCGTCGGTGAGCATATGGTGATGGGTAACCTGGATTTGCTCGAGCCCCGCAGCTACGGGGTGGTTCTGGGGCGAATCCTTGCCCATCAGCTCAATGTGATTCCCGGAGATTCGGTAATACTGACCCTGCCAGAAGTCAGCGTGACCCCCGCTGGTATATTCCCCAGAACAAAGCGTTTCACGGTTGCCGGTGTTTTCTCTGTGGGTGCGCAGGTGGATCAGAATCTCGCGCTGATCAATATTGAAGATGCTGCGCGCCTGACCCGGATGACGGGTAAGGTCCAGGGATTGCAGTTGCGCTTTGATGATATGGACAACGCACTGGGGCTTGTTTCTGTCTATGCAAATGAGCTGGGCGAGGGTTTTCAGGGGGAAGACTGGGGGGATTCCCAGGGAAGTCTTTTCCAGGCAGTTAAAATGGAGAAGACCGTTGTTACGTTGATGCTAATGATCATTGTCGCCGTGGCCGCATTCAATATTGTCTCAGCACTAGTATTGATGGTTGCGGATAAGCGCTCCGATATAGCGGTGCTGCGAACATTGGGGCTCACCTCCCGCCAGATTATGGCGGTGTTTGTGATTCAGGGGAGTGCCATTGGCATTATCGGCGCTTTTGCCGGTGCTGTTTTAGGTATCGTGATAGCGATGAACCTGACTGAAATGGTGACCTGGATTGAGTCGGTGGTAGGCGCCAAGATATTTGACCCCCGTGTTTTCTTTGTTAGTTACCTGCCTTCTGAATTCCGTGTCGGCGATGCAGTGGTGGTGTTAACGGCGGCAATTTGTATGAGCCTGCTGGCAACGATATTTCCTGCCTGGCGAGCGGCACAGATTGAGCCAGCGGAAGCTTTGCGTTACGAATAATTTATATAAGTCGACCTGTTTTGGTGTGATTTATAGATGTTGAGAGACAGCGAATAATTTGATGAACAGTCGAGTGGAAATAGATACGGAAAAAGCGCAGCCAGCTCCGGCCCCGGATGGTGCTGTTTTGGCTTGTCGGCAATTGCGCAAACATTATCGCCAGGGAGGCCGGGACCTGGAGGTTCTGAGTGGTGTTGAGCTTGAGGTAAAGCGGGGCGAGAAATTGGCCATCGTTGGCGCTTCCGGCTCTGGTAAATCGACACTGCTCAACTTGCTTGGTGGCCTCGATACCCCAAGCTCCGGTGAGGTCTGGGTTGCGGGTAAGAATCTCGCTGAACTCAATGCCAATGAGCGGGGCTGGTTGAGAAATAGCAGTCTCGGTTTTGTATACCAGTTTCACCATTTGCTTAACGAGTTTTCCGCCCTGGAAAATGTCGCCATGCCATTACTGATAGGCAAGCGTTCCGTTGCCGAAGCCCGCAAAGAGGCCGAGGCGATGCTCACAGCGGTAGGCCTGGGTGAACGCATGGGGCACAAGCCATCACAGCTTTCTGGCGGTGAACGGCAACGGGTGGCCATTGCCCGGGCACTGGTGACAAGACCCGCCTGTGTTTTGATGGATGAACCCACCGGCAATCTGGATCGGGCTACGGGGGCAGAGATACATAAATTGATGGATCGCTTGAATCAGGAGATGGGAATTAGCTTTGTGATTGTTACCCATGACCCGGATCTAGCGGCGGCCTTGGATCGCTGCCTGCATCTGATCGATGGGCGGCTGACTGCTGACTGGCACCAGGGTGATCATGTTTAAGCCACTTCCCGCTTATATTGGGCTTCGCTATGCCGGTGCCCAGCGCAGAAATGACGATTCGGCCGGTTTGGTCTCATTCATTTCCGGTTTGTCGATGATCGGCCTGATCCTCGGTGTTGCCTTGATGATTGTGGTGATGTCGGTGATGAATGGTTTTGACCGGGAATTGCGCGAGCGAATCCTGGGAATCATGCCCCATGTCACTATTTACAACGGGAGCCCTGATGTGGATTGGGCCCAGTTGCGCCAACAATTGGTTTCCGACCCTGCGGTTCTCTCCGCGGCAGAAGTGTGGCAGGTCAATGCACTTGCCAGGCGTGGGGCTGAGGTGACGCCGCTGTTGGTGCAGGGGGTCAATCCGGAGACAATTACCGAAGTCTCCAATATCGGGAACTTCCTTGAATCCTCATCCTTCGATGCCTTGCTTGACCCGTCTGAACCGGGTGTGGTTCTGGGTAAAGGGCTTGCTGAAAAGTTGGGGGTTCAGGCGGGTGATTACCTTTCCCTGATTGTGCCAAATAACGATAGTGCCACCGGTGCACGCAAGGCAGCCAGGGTTGCTGGATTTAAAGTGGCGCAGGTTTTTCATTCTGGCACTGTATTGGACCAATCTCTCGCCCTGGTTGCCTGGCAGCAGGCCAGGGCTCTGGCTGGAGGTAGCGGTGGGGCAGGGGTCCAGTTACGGGTCAATGAAATGCTCGAGGCCAACTGGATTATGCGGCGCCTTCTGCAGGACCTGCCTCGGGGCAATTTCTACGGCACTGATTGGAGCCGAACCCACGGCAACCTCTACCAGGCTATTCAGATGTCCCGCAACCTGGTGGGGTTACTGGTTTTCCTGATTATTGCGATTGCCGCTTTTAATGTGGTTTCCACTTTGGTGATGGTGGTTATCGATAAGCATACTGATATCGCCATCCTCCGTACTATGGGTGCCAGTACCCGACAGATTTTGCTGACTTTTGTGAGTCAGGGGGCGTTGGTCGGGCTTGTGGGGGCTGTAGTTGGTGGTGCGTTGGGGGTGTTAGGCTCGCTTACGGTGACCAAATTGGTAGCGGGGCTGGAGTCAATGCTCGGCATCCAGTTCCTAAAGTCTGATGTCTATCCCGTGGATTATTTGCCGTCCCAGTTGGTATGGGCAGACGTGGCACTGGTTGTGGCGGCGGGCTTTCTGCTTAGCTTGCTGGCAACTTTGTATCCGGCCTTTAAGGCCAGTCGGGTTCAGCCGGCAGCGGCCTTGCGCAATGAGTAAGTCGGGCCGGGCTTTTGGGTAGGGTATCAATTTTTAGAAGATATCTGCCGGTGCCCGCCGCAATTTTGGCTTGGGTGCTGGCTGCTTGTTTTACCTTGATGCTGGATGGGTGGTACCTAAGGGTTTTTTGTCCGCCTGATATGCGTAGTGGTTCTGTTTGCTACGCAGAGGGGTGGGAGATCTGGCCCATTTGGATTGTTTCACTGGGGGCGGTACTTTCAGCGTTTATGGTGGTGTGGGCGGCCGCGTTGGCTGCGGCTACTGCCAAAATTAAGGTGGCCCGCAAGGCTTTATTTGTTGGAGCTATTGCAGCTCTGGTGCTAGGTGCTCTTACCGAGTATTACCTGCAGGCATTGCTGGCAATTGCTTCAGGGGCTTTTGCCTGTTGGTGCCTGCAGAGGGTTTACAGTGGGAAAAATTAACTGACCGCTGATCGCCTTTGGATTCGCAATTTCCATCTTTTCACAACGTGCCAGCGCCAGAGGGCACGCATGGCAAAATAGGCCACTGTCGCAAAGAATGCCCCGGCAATCAGAGAGCCGGTAAATAGTGGCAGCCAGATCTTCCCGACTTCACTGGTCAACCATTCCCACGACAGTTCGATGCTGAAATCCACCGGTGGCGCCCCTAGAACCCAGGCGCCGAGCTTGTAAGTGCTAAAGAAAATAGCCGGCATGGTGATCGGGTTACTGATCCATACAAGGATCATCGACAAAGGTAGATTGCAGCGCAGCCAAAGTGCGAGCAGGGCGGCAATAACCATTTGCCCTGGCAAAGGGAGGAAGCTGGTAAATACGCCAACCGCAAATGCGACCGAGACTGAGTGTCGGTTCAAATGAAAAAGGTTGGGGTCGTGGAGAAGAGTCCCCAGAAATTTGAGGCCATTGTTGGCTCTAACTTCTTCGGGGCTTGGCAGCCATCGCCTGATAATACTCTTCGGCATAACTCTGTCTGTAACCTGGGTGGTGGCAGCCTAAAACAAGCGCTGTTCCGAGGCCTGGATATTCTATCTGTGGGATTTTCCCTAAGCCCCAAATAAAGCATAGAGCGCTCGCGTTAGTCGAACAGGCTCATCTGGCGCGGGCGCTATTATGCCCACTTAAACATGGCAAGACTACTGCTCTGTTGAAAGTCACCTATTTTGCCCTATTGTCAACAATCCTTAATGTTTAATCGGGGATACCTGCAGTTGACGAGAGAATGCTGGTGATTTAATGTCATGCCCCATTAATATTGTCGACAATCCAGGTCTTGCATGACTGTAGTTGGTACTGCCGGTTCAGCTTCAGAGGAGCGCCAAAGCCTTGCTGAACGCTTATTTCTGACTTTGCGCGCTGAAATTGTGGAAGGGCAAATCGCCTCTGGCAGCAAAATTAGCGAGCCGGAACTGGCGCGCCGCTTTAATGCCAGTCGCGGGAGTTTGCGCGAAGCAGTGATGCGCCTGGAGTCTTTGGGACTGCTGGAACGCAAGGTCAATGTCGGAGCCCGGGTTGTAGAGTTAAGTGAGCGCGGCTTACTGGAACTCTATGAAGTTCGCGAAGCCCTCGAGGGTATGGCTTGCCGTCTGGCAGCGGAACAGCGCACTGAGGAAGACCTGGTCGAGCTGCGCCAAATGCTCTATCACCATGAGCAGCAGGAAGAGCTGCAGGCCGGTAAGGCGTACTTCCAGCCGGAAGGGGATTTTGATTTTCATTTCCGTATCGTGCAGGCATCAAAGAATGATCTTCTGATCGATACCCTGTGCAATCGACTTTATTACCGTGTTCGTATGTATCGCTACCAGTTGGGGATGGCCAGTCCCCGGGCCCAGCGGGCTTTCCGCGAGCACAATCATATTATTGAGGCCATTGAGGCCGGGGATGGTGAGCTGGCGGAGCTGTTAATGCGCCGGCATATCCGCGCCTCGAGAATAAACATTGAAAAGAAACTGAGGTAGAGCATGAGCCAAAAGCCTTCTGCTGGCGCGCGTTTCCGCGCTGCACTCGCCGAGAATCAACCGCTGCAAGTGGTTGGTACCATCAACGCCTATTCCGCCATTATGGCCGAACGTATTGGTCACAAGGCGATTTACCTGTCTGGCGCCGGTGTTGCCAACGCCTCCTACGGTCTGCCGGACTTGGGTATGACCAGTCTCGATAATGTACTGGAGGATGTGCGCCGTATAACTGCTGCCAGTGAGTTGCCGCTTTTAGTGGATATCGATACTGGTTGGGGCGGCGCTTTCAACATTTCCCGCACCATTAAAGAGATGATCCGCGCTGGTGCCGCTGCGGTACACATCGAAGATCAGGTAGCACAGAAGCGCTGTGGCCATCGCCCGAATAAAGAGATTGTTTCCAAGCAGGAGATGGTCGACCGTATCAAAGCGGCAGTAGATGCCCGTACTGATGACGATTTCTTTGTAATGGCTCGCACCGATGCCTTTGCACAGGAAGGACTCGATGCGGCTATTGAGCGTGCCCAGGCTTGTATTGAGGCTGGTGCCGACGGCATTTTTGCAGAAGCGGTTACTGAGTTGGAGCACTATCGTGCCTTTAAAGACGCGCTAAATGTGCCGATTTTGGCGAATATTACCGAGTTTGGTAAAACCAAACTGTATAACGCCAAAGATTTGGGCGAAGCGGGCGCAGATATCGTACTGTATCCACTGTCGGCGTTCCGTGCGATGAACCGCGCGGCGGAAAATGTCTACACCAGCATCCTGCAAAATGGCGATCAGCAAGCGGTTGTCGACACCATGCAGACCCGTGAGGAGCTGTACGATTACCTGAATTACCACGAGTTTGAGCAGAAGCTGGACGACCTTTTCACAAAGTAGGGACAAGCTGCCCGGTGCGAAAGCCGGGCGCTGCGCTTTCAATTGGATGAACACAGCAAATGTGTATACAACAGGGGAAATAAGAAGATGGTAGAGAAAGCATTGGGCGGTGCTGGTCTGCGCGGCCAGGTAGCAGGTAAAACTGCACTTTCTACAGTGGGCAAATCCGGTTCCGGCCTGACTTACCGCGGTTACGATATTAAAGATCTGGCCCAGCACTGTGAGTTTGAAGAAGTTGCCTACCTGGTTTTCTATGGGGAGTTACCCACTGAGGGAGAGCTGGCGGAGTACAAGGCGCTGCTGAAAGCCAAGCGTGGCCTGCCGCAGGCATTAAAAGAAGTGCTTGAGCGCATTCCGGCTGATGCCCATCCAATGGATGTAATGCGCACCGGTTGTTCCATGTTGGGTAACCTGGAAGGTGAAGAATCCTTCGCCCAGCAGTTGGATAAAGCCAATCGCCTGCTGGCTGCGTTCCCCTCAATAATCTGCTATTGGTACCGTTTCACCCACGACAATGTGCGCATCGAAACTGAAACCGATGACGACAGCATTGGCGGCCACTTCCTGCATATGCTGCGCGATGAGAAACCCAATGAACTGCACGAGCAGGTCATGAACGTTTCCCTGATTCTGTATGCAGAGCACGAATTTAACGCGTCTACTTTTACCGCTCGCGTTTGTGCTTCCACTTTGTCCGATCTGTTCAGCTGCATCACCGGTGCTATCGGCACCCTGCGTGGTCCTCTGCATGGTGGTGCCAACGAAGCGGCAATGGAACTGATCGAGCGTTTCGCCAATCCCGACGAAGCAGAGAAAGAACTGCTGGGTATGCTGGAGCGCAAAGAGAAGATTATGGGTTTCGGCCACGCCATTTACCGCGAGTCCGACCCGCGCAATGAGATTATCAAAGGCTGGTCTGAAAAGTTGGCTGAAGATGTTGGTGATACCGTGCTGTACCCGGTATCTGTTCGCTGTGAAGAAGTGATGTGGCGCGAGAAAAAATTGTTCTGTAATGCAGACTTCTTCCACGCTTCCGCGTATCACTTTATGGGTATTCCCACAAAATTGTTTACCCCGATTTTTGTAATGTCCCGGGTTACCGGCTGGGCTGCACATGTATTCGAGCAGCGCGCTGATAACCGCATTATTCGCCCGAGTGCAGAGTACGTAGGTGTTGAGCCCCGTACAGTAACTCCAATCGCTGAGCGCGGTTAATTTTCATTTCACTTTTGAAATGAGGCACACCCGGTGTGCCGGCTCCAGGTTGCCTTTGGTGAGTGGCCTGGAGCCACCCTCAGAAGAGACACGATTTTAAAAAAAGATTCGACTGATTTACCTGCTATGAATACTGATTACCGCAAATCACTGCCCGGTACAGACCTCGATTATTTCGATACCCGAGCCGCTGTTGACGCGATCCAGCCCGGAGCCTATGCCAAACTGCCGTATACCTCACGTATTCTGGCGGAAAACCTGGTGCGTCGCTGCGAGCCGGCAAAACTGACCGACTCCCTGAAACAGATTATTGAGCGCAAGCGCGAGTTGGACTTCCCTTGGTTTCCAGCCCGAGTGGTGTGCCACGACATCCTCGGCCAAACCGCGCTGGTAGACCTGGCTGGTCTGCGCGATGCCATTGCCGATAAAGGCGGTGATCCCGCCAAGGTAAATCCAGTTGTTCCCACCCAGTTGATTGTGGATCACTCCCTCGCGGTAGAGCACCCCGGATTTGAGAAGGATGCTTTTGAAAAAAATCGTGCGGTAGAGGAGCGTCGTAACGAAGATCGCTTCCACTTTATCAATTGGACCAAAACCGCATTTGAAAACGTCGATGTGATTCCCCCCGGTAACGGCATCATGCACCAGATCAATCTGGAGAAAATGTCTCCGGTGGTGCAGGTGCGCGAGGGCGTGGCCTTCCCGGATACCTGTGTCGGTACCGATAGCCACACGCCGATGGTAGACGCTCTGGGTGTGATTTCTGTGGGTGTTGGCGGCCTGGAAGCTGAGAGCGTGATGCTTGGCCGCGCCTCTTATATGCGTCTGCCGCATATTGTTGGAGTGGAACTCACCGGAAAGTTGCAGCCGGGTATTACTGGTACCGACTTGGTATTGGCTCTCACTGAATTCCTGCGCCGCGAGCGCGTGGTCGGCGCCTACCTGGAGTTTTACGGTGAGGGGGCTTCCAACCTGACCCTGGGCGATCGCGCCACTATTTCCAATATGACTCCAGAGTATGGTGCTACTGCGGCCATGTTCTCTATCGATGAGCAAACCATCGACTACCTCAAACTCACCGGCCGCGATGATGAGCAGGTAGCTTTGGTAGAGAAGTTTGCCAAAGAGACGGGCCTCTGGTCTGACACCTTGAAGGATGCCGAATACGAGCGCGTACTGAAGTTTGACCTGGATACAGTAGGTCGCAACCTTGCTGGCCCCTCCAACCCCCACGCGCTGCTGCCGGCCTCAGAACTGGCTAATCGTGGAATCGCTAAAGCCTGGGAAGAGAAAGCCGGTGAGATGCCCGATGGTGCTGTGATTATTGCTGCGATTACCAGCTGCACCAATACCAGCAACCCGCGCAATATGATTGCCGCAGGCCTGATTGCCCGCAATGCGAACAAGCTCGGCCTGACCCGTAAGCCCTGGGTCAAGTCATCCCTGGCACCGGGTTCCAAAACGGTAAAAATGTATCTGGAAGAGGCCGACCTGCTACCGGATCTGGAGCAGATGGGTTTCGGCGTAGTGGCTTTCGCCTGCACCACCTGTAACGGCATGAGCGGTGCCCTGGACCCGAAAATCCAGCAGGAAGTGATCGACCGCGATCTGTATGCCACTGCAGTCCTGTCCGGAAACCGCAACTTCGACGGTCGTATCCACCCCTATGCCAAGCAGGCTTTCCTGGCTTCACCGCCGCTAGTCGTTGCCTACGCTATTGCCGGCACCATCCGGTTCGATATCGAAAAAGATGCGCTGGGATACGATGGGGAAGGCAACCCGATTACCCTGAAAGATATTTGGCCCAGCGATGAAGAGATCGATGCGATCGTACGTCAGAGCGTGAAGCCACAGCAGTTCCGCGATGTGTATATTCCCATGTTTGAAGAGCGGGATGCCGCAGAAGAGCAGGGCCACGCACTCTACGACTGGCGCCCGATGAGCACCTATATCCGCCGCCCACCTTATTGGGAAGGTGCCCTGGCAGGCGAGCGCAGTTTGAAGGGCATGCGCCCTCTGGCGGTGCTGGGTGACAATATCACTACCGACCACTTGTCTCCGTCCAATGCCATTCTGGCCAGCAGTGCTGCCGGTGAATACCTGGCGAAAATGGGATTGCCGGAGGAGGACTTTAACTCCTACGCGACCCACCGCGGCGACCACCTCACTGCCCAGCGTGCAACTTTCGCCAATCCGAAGCTACTCAACGAAATGGTGCGCGATGATAACGGCGAGGTCCGTCAGGGCTCCCTGGCTCGTGTCGAGCCGGAAGGACAGGTTACCCGTATGTGGGAAGCCATCGAGACCTATATGGATCGCAAGCAGCCGCTGATTATCATTGCGGGTGCCGATTATGGGCAGGGCTCCTCCCGTGACTGGGCTGCGAAAGGTGTGCGCCTTGCGGGTGTGGAAGCGATTGTGGCCGAAGGCTTCGAGCGAATTCACCGCACCAACCTGATCGGTATGGGTGTACTGCCGCTGGAGTTTAAGCCGGGCACTACCAGTGAAACCCTGGGTATCGACGGTACCGAGAGTTTCGACGTAATCGGTGAGCGCACTCCCCATGCCACGCTGACCTTGCTTATCCACCGTGCCAATGGTGAGACGATTGAGGCTCCTGTTACCTGTCGTTTGGATACCGCAGAAGAAGTTTCCATTTATGAGGCTGGGGGTGTTTTGCAGCGCTTTGCCAAAGACTTCCTCGAAGCAGAAGCGACGGTCTGAGTTATGAAGTTTGCTCCTCAAGTAAAAATCCCCGCGACTTATATGCGCGGGGGAACCAGCAAGGGCGTTTTCTTCCGCTTGCAAGATCTGCCCGAAGTTGCACAAGTGCCGGGGCAGGCCCGTGACAACTTGCTGCTGCGCGTGATTGGCAGCCCGGATCCCTACGGTAAGCAGACCGATGGTATGGGTGGCGCTACTTCAAGCACCAGCAAAACGGTAATTTTATCGCCCAGCGATAAAGCCGATCACGATGTGAACTACCTGTTTGGTCAGGTTTCCATCGATAAGCCGTTTGTTGATTGGAGTGGTAACTGCGGCAATCTCACCGCCGCCGTGGGTGCCTTTGCCATCAATAGCGGTTTTGTAGAGCCCGACAGAGTGCCAGAAAATGGCATCTGCACCGTGCGCATCTGGCAGGCCAATATTGGTAAGACCATTGTTGCCCATGTACCTATGACCAATGGTGAAGTTCAGGAAACCGGGGACTTTGAGCTGGACGGAGTGACGTTTCCGGCGGCTGAAGTGGAGGTGGAATTTATGGACCCTGCCGACGGTGAGGGTGCCATGTTTCCTACCGGTAACCTGATCGATGATCTGGAAGTGCCCGATGTAGGTGTGCTCAAGGCCACCATGATCAATGCTGGCATTCCGACAATTTTCGTCAATGCAGAAGATATTGGCTACACCGGCACTGAATTGCAGGATGCCATTAATGGTGACAGCAAAGCACTGGCGATGTTTGAGAGCATTCGCGTTCACGGTGCGGTAAAGATGGGATTAGTTTCTACCATTGAAGAAGCAGCCAATCGCCATCATACCCCCAAGGTTGCTTTTGTCACTAAACCGCAGGATTACACTGCATCCAGTGGCAAGGCAGTGGCATCTTCCGAGGTTGATCTCCTCGTGCGCGCCTTATCTATGGGCAAGTTGCACCACGCCATGATGGGCACGGCAGCAGTAGCTATTGGCACCGCTGCGGCGATCCCGGGCACTTTGGTTAACCTTGCAGCTGGCGGGGGGGAACGCAACTCTGTTTGCTTCGGTCACCCATCGGGTACCTTACGTGTGGGTGCTCAAGCCAAAGAGGTCGATGGTCAGTGGACTGCTACCAAGGCCATTATGAGTCGCAGCGCCCGAATCCTAATGGAAGGTTGGGTGCGAATACCTGGCAATAGCTTTTAGGACTTTGGTGATTTCTTTACAGGGGGCCTTTTGGCCCCTTTTTATTTCCTACTGTAAAAATGATTAGGAATCGGTTTTACATTTTTACTCCAATCAAATTTAATATTCCGTATCTATTTAAATTAATAGGCGAATATTAATCTCAGTAATCCTGACAATAACTTTTTTTCCGGTTTTCCTGTGTTTTCCGGTAGGTTTTTATCTGAGAAAAAAGGCTGTGTTTTTATCATTGTGAGACAGGGCTTGCCTTAATAGTCACATCTAGGTCTGTTTAGATATAGCCTTTATTGCTCAGCGTACGTATATTTAAGGCCTGCTGTTGGGATGCGAGGCTTTGGGTGAGCAAGCAGATAGACTCTAAAAAATCCCCAATATTCGTAGAAAGCTGGTGTATGAATCCTACGGTTTCAGTACTTACTTGACTTGCTGGTCTCAGCTAGTGGCAACAAATTGTGAACTAGTCCTCTTTGTCCTAGTCGCGATCCGCTCTATCGTATCTGAGTTTCTTACGTCCCTTCTTTTTGAGATTTTAGCCTAGCCGCCGTACTGCCGACGGCCCTATGGGATGGCCATTCATTAAAAAATAAATGTGGCTTTCCTTTTGCAGCAGATTGGAGAGACATCAATGAGAATTAAAAAACCACTTACCTTTGCAATTGCAATGGCAAATGTCGCGGTAGTGTCGGCTTGGGCTCAGGAAGATAGCCAACAGGATGACGATTGGGCGCTGGAAGAAGTAACGGTTACCGCAACCAAGCGCGAAACCAATTTGATGGACACCCCCGTAGCGATCAGTGCATTTACGCAAGAGGAGCTCGATCGCCAGGGTATTAAGAATGTAAAGGACCTGGGCAACACTATCCCCAATGTGGATATTGGCTACGATGCCTCCCAGTCCTCCCCAGTAATTTCTATGCGCGGCGTGCGCTCTACTAATACCACTGAGTTTGGTGACCCAGCTGTTGGCTTACACTTCGACGGTATTTATTCTTCGCGTCCCCAGTCTGCTATGGCAATGATGTTTGACTCTGAAAGGGTTGAAGCCATGCGTGGGCCCCAGGGTACCCTTTATGGCCGTAACTCTACCGTTGGTGCCATTAATGTTATCTCCAAGAGACCGGTAATTGACGAGTTTGAAGGTTCAGTCGGAGTTGAGCTTGGTCGCTGGAATCAAGAGCTGGTAAAAGGTGTTATTAATATTCCGGTTTCAGATACCTTTGCTCTACGTGCGTCCTTTATGGACGAGACTAGGGATTCCTACCTTACCGGATATTATGACGTTAACCAGTGGGACAATCGCTATATTGATGCTGACTCTGTAGGTGCGAGCGTTTTATCTGATGACGCTTCAAAAACCTTTATTCAAGCGAATAATGCTGAAGGAGCTACGGACTATCAGCTAGTTAGAGCTGATGCTGATGATTTTTATGGGAATGTTGATCAGCAGGCGGTACGTATAGGTGCGTTATGGGAACCAACTGACGATATTTCTTGGTATGCCGTAGCGGAACACTATCAGGATAGTAGTGCAGGCGGCATCAACACTATTGACTGTGAAAAGGCTGAGCAGCGAGAAGATGGTGTAAATTGCGAAACCTACTACGGATCCGGAGCTGACGAGTACACAGTTGCTGTGAATGTACCGGGTGAGCTTGATCTCACCATGACTTCATTCCGCTCTAACTTCCGCTGGGATTTCAGCGATACCATGGCGTTTGTGTATAACACTGGTTATGCCGTTCAGGAACGAAGCAACCTGATTGATATTGATGCTGGCCGCAATACTTGGGATATGAGTATGAGTATTACGGACTCAGAAAATGTCTCTTACTCCCATGAGTTGCAGTTGCAATCTACAGGTGATGGCCCCTTACAGTGGATTACCGGCCTGTTCTACTTCCATGAAACCACTGATTTAAATGGCTACTTCTTGGCTTCGCTTAGCGATGCTACTTTTTGGAGGCAGCCGGATAGGACTATTGAGGCGGGAGCGATCTTCGCTCAAGGAACCTATGATCTAACGGATACTCTTCATTTGACTGTTGGCGGTCGATATACCGAAGATCAGAAGAGTGACGAAGGCGGCAACAATCTGAGCTGTGTTCGTGATTGGTCCTATCCTTGGGGTGGTGACGAATATGGTTGCTTCCCTGCATATGATCAGGACACCTTCAATACATTTTCTGCCAATCATTTCGCCGATAGCTCAATTTATACAGTTGATACTTACAACGATGCTAGCCAGAGTTGGGACTCATCAGATTTCCGGATTGGTCTTGATTATGACCTGACAGATGAAGTTATGCTGTATGCATATGTTGCAAGTGGATTTAAATCTGGTGGTTTGGGGGATGTTGTAATCCAATATGAGCAAGACCCGGATACAGCAGAGTATATCTACGATGATGAAGGAAATCGGGTTGTTCAACAAGTAAT
Source organism: Microbulbifer maximicatervae (SeqCode) (assembly GCF_052467225.1). Lineage (NCBI taxonomy): Bacteria > Pseudomonadati > Pseudomonadota > Gammaproteobacteria > Cellvibrionales > Microbulbiferaceae > Microbulbifer > Microbulbifer maximicatervae (SeqCode). The sequence goes on from NZ_CP174303.1 coordinate 2,907,285, forward strand.
TGACACCAGCTATGATGAAGAGAAGGTTATTACTTGGGAGCTTGGAGCAAAAGGTACCTTCTTGGATGGACGCCTTAATTTGGCTAGTACCTTCTTTTTCTCCGACTATAAGGATATGCAGCTAGCTGCACCTGATACTGCGTATTCGTTTTACGCAATTGAGCGAGAAGGCGAGAATGCCGGTGATATTACGACCGAACCTTACGTTGTTTACCTGACCAAGAATGCTGCCAGCGCAGAAATTATGGGTTTGGAGCTAGAGTTTGATTGGGCTCCATATCCGAATGGTCGAATCAGTGGTTTCGCTACCTGGATGCAAACGGAAATTACCTCTGATTTTTGGAATCGCTGGAATTTCAACAACCAATCGCTGTTTGAGATTTCAGATTACGGCTTAGCCCATGATAATAGTAATGAGGAACTCTTCCGCAACCTGAAAGGTAATGAGTTGCCGGTATCGCCGGAATTTAGCTTTACTATTAACTACGATCACACCTTTGAGTTAGCTCATGGTGGTGCGATAATTCCATTTGTCGGTATTCACTGGGAAGATGACTCTTACTTGACTTATTGGAATGTTGATAAGCATGACTTCCCTGTTGGAGATACGTCTGCTTATGATGACAGTCGTGATTCTTTCTGGATGGTAAATGCTTCTGTGAAGTATGTAAGCCCGGACGATCAGTGGAATGTTGAAGCCTATGGTAACAACCTGACTGACGAAGTTGTTCCGTACTACGCAGATGGAAGTGATGGCCTGGTATCTGGTCCATTCTCTACCCCAATGAGCTACGGTGTGCGCTTTAACTACAACTTCTAAGTAGTTACTAAGCGAGTATGATAAAAGCCGGACTGTATTATGCAGTCCGGCTTTTTTATTGCCTAATGAACCTCTCACTGATCAATATACTATCGGCATGATGTCGCAGATCTAATGATGTAATTAATTCAGCTGTTCTGGAAAAATATTATTGTGAGCTATCTAGAGCAATAAATAATCTGTTGCTGTAATTACCCCAAAACATGTGTTGTAAGCTATTTGGAAGCAACTGCGAGTGTAAATACTTGCAGGGGAATTTTAGCTTTCCATTGGAATAGGATCTCACGTTTTTAAAGGGCGTTTAGCCTTAACCTGTTTGTCATCATCGTTTGCTTCACTTGCGCGTCAACATTCATACCGTGGCAAGGGCAAGGCTGCTTACAATGAACAGATTTGATCGACGGACGCTTTTAAAATGGGGTGGGCTGTTAACCGTTAGCGCTATGGCGCCATCGCTGAGGGCCAGTAGTGATGTGCTCGATTATGAGTATGATGGGCTCGCTAGTACCTCGAGCCACTTTATGCATGGTGTAGCCTCCGGAGACCCAACAGCCAATTCGGTTATTATTTGGACAAGGGTAACCACTGAGGAGGTTTCTCCCCTTGTCTATTGGGAAGTTGCTCTCGACGATACATTTGGCCAGGTTGTTTCATCCGGGTATCTGCAAACGGATGAATCAAAAGACTTTACGGTTAAGCTGGATGTTACAGAGCTAAACTACGGTCGGGATTATACCTACCGATTTAAGTACCGGGATCAGACTTCTTCTGTCGGTCGCATAAAACTGGCTCCAGCGACTAGCGAGGATGCTTCTTTTCTTAAGTTTGTTGTCACTTCCTGCTCACATTTTGAGCATGGGGAGTTTGTAGGCTACCGGGATATGGTGGAGCGGGAGCAAAATATTGATGCTGTTATCCACCTGGGGGACTACTCGTATGCATCCTCAAATTCTGGTGACTACCGTAAGTTTGAGTACTCTGACTTCAAATTTGATCGGGAGAGTTACCGAGCTAGATACTCTGAAATTAGAAGGGATGAATTTCTACAGCAAGCACATCAAATGCACACCTGGATGGTGATTTGGGATGATGGCGACCTGAGAAATGGTGTCTGGCGAGAGGGGCCGGAAATCAACGGAGCTGACTTCGAAGAAGTGATGGAAGCTGCAATGGAAACCTTCTTCCTTTGGATGCCAATCCGTTTTATTGCGCCGAGGCGAGTATGGCGCTCTGTTCCTTATGGTGAAATGGCTGATATCTTCTTCCTGGATATGTGCTTCTATGATCGGGATGAGCCAATCAATGATATGCCGGATAACTTCAAGAAACGGCAACCTATATTTTCTGAATTTGATTACCCTGGCCGCAGTATTATTGGTCAGGAACAGGCGACATGGTTTGAGCAGGCCATTAAGCAATCCAGTGCGCGCTGGCGAATAGTTTGCTCTGGGGCACCGGTTTTTGAATGGTGGAACAATTACTCCCCGAGTGCCTGGCGAGGATACCCCCAATCCCATAACTGGTTATTGAATTTATTTGGTGAGCTTGAAGACAATATCGTGGTCTTGTCCGGGGGGTTACATAAAGCAATGGCCTCAGGGCTCGCCTTAGATCCCTTTGCGGATGATTACAATGCGGGTAGAGATAATGTCGCGATTGAAATAACGGCTCCATCCCTGACCCGCGGGGATGGTGGTGCTATTTGGTACGAAATCGCAGATAACCGTAGCACCGAGACTACGTTAAAGAAAAATCCTCATATGAAGTTCCGCAAAGGGAATAGAGCAGGTTACTTGATTAGTAAATTTGAAAGTGATCAGTTTACAGGTCGATGGCGGCTCTATGAAACAGTAAGATCTATAAATGGTCCGAGTGCTGATACTTACGGAGATATTGTCAGTGAGTATGGGACATCAAAAATTAAAGTAGTGGATTAGGTATTATCGCAACAAATAATCGATAGAGATTTGAATTTGGATACCTCTCCCCTGAGATATATTGTAGAAGATTCTATAATTGCTTGGGGGCGCCACGATTAATATATTTGTGTCATACTTGCATGCTTTCTTTAATGCAAGGTAGAAGTATGTCCGAAATACAATTGGAAGAGAGACGGAAATTAGAGCTAATCGAGAAGGTCAGGGGCTATCTGTCTAAAGAATTTGAGCTGGAAATTGGCGGTTTTGAAGCGGAGTTCTTTATTGATTTCCTTGCAAAGGAGATGGGGGCCGAATTTTATAATCAGGGCTTACATGATGCTCAGGTAATAGTGTCCTCTAAGTTGGAGGATATTTCTGATGCAATTTATGAGATAGAAAAGCCTGTAGACTAGAAATATTGCACTTATTGATAGCAGCACCATTCTATCTCTTATAAGCTGTTCAGAGATATTATTCCTTAGGTTTTTCCGCCTGGATAAATAGCATGGCTGCAAAGACCAACACTATTCCAGGTATGAAGCTGATATTAAAGTTTGCCATTTCCAATACTATGGCCACTATTAGTACAAATATCGGATTCAAGAAACTATATGCTGCTACTTTAGTTGCCCCGATCCTTAATGTACTGAATTGCAGCAGAAAAAAACTAATTAAAGTTGAGAATAAGGCTAAATAGAATAGCCCGCCGTAAGTCTCGGTGGGTATATTTCGCCATTCTATCTGGTTTAAGTTTGGAAAAGAGAGCAATAGTAACCAGAGCGCACCAAATAGAATAACCCAGAATGTCATGACCTCTGTAGGCTCCCCTGAGTGAACCTTCTTGATAAGCGGGTTATATAAACTGAGTGATATAGCACCTAGGGTGAATATCCAATCCCCTTTGTTTAGGTCTAGCGTTATCGCTGTTGTGATACTCCCCTTGAATACAATCCAGGCTGCACCCAGAGTCCCAAGGGTTAGGCCGATAACTTTACGGGTGCTGCTCCGCTCGCCATTGATGATCAAAGTAAAGATGGCTGTCATCGCCGGAACGGTTGTAAAAAGAGCGCCGGTATTTACTGCGGTGGTGTATTTGAGTGCTTCAAACATACACCAGAAAAAGACAACCAATGGGATACTGAGTAGTGCATACCCCAGTAGTTTTTTTGGCTCTGGAAGCTGAATCCCGTGCTTTAAAAATATGAAGGGTGCAAATAGTCCCGCCGCAATTAAGAATCGAATCAACATCATGGAATCCGCCGGGAGTGAATCGGCGATTAACTCCCCAATAGGAAATGATCCTGCAACCAGTAGTGTACAAAGTATCATCAGGCAGTGAACCCACCAGAGCGAGGTGTTGGGGCTTGTAGTTGATGGGCTTAACCCCCTGGTAACTTCACTCATGCTTCTTCCCTCTATTAGCGAGAGATAAGTGTATGTCGTTTCTGGTAAACTGATAATCCAGCATTATAGACACTCACTGTTGAGGAGAAGGAAACAGTCGCTTATGGAGACAATTGCATCGATTCCAATATTTGTGACTGTGGCTGAAACCGGTGGCTTTTCCCCGGCGGCAAAGTTACTCGGCATCTCAAAATCAGCGGTAAGTAAGCGGGTTACCCAGTTGGAGCTGCAACTTGGGGTGAAGCTTTTGCACAGAACTACGCGAAAATTGAGCCTGACGGAGGCCGGGGAGCATTTTTATGAGCACGCACGCATTGCTTATAAATCGGCCAAAGATGCTCAAGACGCAGTTCTGCAGCTACAGGGGGAGCCTCGGGGGCGCTTGCGGATCAATGCTCCTATGTCCTTTGGTAGATTGCATTTGGCTCCGTTAATTCCCGTATTTATGAAGCGTTACCCCGAGATTAGTATCGACATGGTACTGGACGATAAAGTTGTCGATTTAGTGGGGGAGGGCTTTGATATAGCCATTCGCGGAGGGGACCTTCCCGATACCAGCCTGATTGCCCGCAAACTTGCACCTCTGAAAAGTGTACTCTGTGCGTCACCTTCCTACTTGAAGGCATTCGGAGAGCCCACAGAACTGGAGCAGTTGAGCGCCCATAATTGCCTGATTTTTACTTATTCCAGGGATGTGAAAGAGTGGGGTTTTATCAAAGACAATCACTTAAATACCATCGAGGTGAAGGGTAACTACCAGGTAAATAATAGTGAGGCACTGAGGGAAGCTCTTCTTCAGGGTGTAGGGATAGGCCGCTTACCCACCTTCGTGGCAGGACCAGACATTGAGGCTGGAAAGCTAACTCCTCTATTCGAGGAGTACCAGATGCCTGCCAAGTCTATCTACGCGGTTTTCCCTGAGCGGCAGTTTATGCCAGCCAAAGTCCGCGCCTTTATAGACTTTGCAATAGAGTACTTTGGCGGCGATACACCTTATTGGGATCAGTAAACTGTTAACCTTTCGTCAACAGTAAGTCTCCGCCGAACCCCATTATCAACGATAAGGAAACCCAATAAGCTTCTTCTCATCGACATTCAATCAACGAACGATAGTCAGAGAGAAACTTATGGAATTGTTTAAAGCTGTTGAATCCCGCCGCTCGGTTAAGCATTTCGATGTCACAGCAGAGATGCCTGCCGAGGACTTCACCCGTCTGGTCCAGGCGACCATGTTGTCGCCGACTTCTTACAATATCCAGCACTGGCGCTTCCTGCGCATCACTGACATTTCCCTCCGTAGCCAGCTTAAAGATGCAGCCTGGGGGCAACAGCAAGTAGAAGATGCTTCTGAGTTGATCATACTTTGTGCAGATATTAATGCCTGGAGCGACCGGCCGGAGCGGTACTGGGCCGAAGCGCCGAAAGAGGCTAGGGATGTGTTAGTGCCAATGCTAACTGAGTTCTACAAGGGTAAGCAGCAACTACAGCGGGACGAGGCTATTCGAAGCTGTGGATTGGCAGCACAAACCATGATGTTAGCGGCAAAGTCTATGGGATATGACACAGGTGCAATGGTTGGGTTTGACCCAGAGAGAGTCGCTGAGCTGATCAATTTGCCCGAAGGTTATTTGATCGGGATGATGATAGTGATTGGAAAAGCGGCAAAAGTTGCGAATGGGCGTGGTGGACAGCTGTCGATAAATGACGTCCTGTTCGAGAATAGCTTTTGAGGTGATGAGAAATAGGGGTGAAACGCTATTGAGGCTCTTTTTTTTAGTAGGTCTCAAGGATTAATTATGTAAATTATAAAGGCAATTACAGTGTCTATTTGCTGACGTTATCAAAGTTTCGTTATGCTTGCCTACCTCAAATAATAGATGTGAGATAGAGCAACATAATAAAAGCTCCCTTAGGCTCAGAATGAATTCTTTTCATTGATATTGGAAACGTGAAGTGTGGCTTATGCCTACAATTTTCTTATATCAATGAGAGGGACCTGCTATGAACACCTATTACTACAAGTTAGTCACAGCTTTCGTCACAAGTGCTACTTTATTCTCATCACCACTTGTTATGGCTGTTGATTGTGGCGATGTAATAACAACAGCTGAAACCCTGTCGGAAATGCTGAATTGTGAACTGAGCCTGGCGAATCCCTATGCGGTAACAGTAACTGGACCCGGTGGAAGCCTTACGATGGCAGAGGGCGGGGAAATTATTTGTGATAACCCAAATCTAGAAGGTATCGCTGGAATTTTGGTTAATGGATTATCTGGTGCCGTTTATGGTGGGACGATAACCGACTGTCCAGATGGTTTAAACCTGGAGGGAGATGGATTTCATACCATAGATGGAATTATGATCTTAAACTCTCCACGAGAGGGAATTGTTATTGATAGTGACTCCAATAATATTGTTGGGAATCAAATTATTGATACTGGCAATGATGATGGTATAGATGTTAGAGGCGATCGAAACCAAATTATCAATAATTATATTGAATCAGCCGGTGATCAGGGAATTACGGTAAATGGTGTGTTTACACTGGTTCAGCTAAATACTGTTGTCGGCAGTACTGATGGTGATAACGGAATTGATATTAATGAAAGTAACACAACAGTTATTCAGAACTTTGTTACCGGCAGTGCGAGTAATGGGATTGAACTCAATGTGGATGTATCAAGTACTTCTATAATACAAAACATAGTCATGGAAAATGGGACAAATGGCTCGCCTGATACAGCCGGTATTAATATTGCTGGATTCAATAATGAGAATAATGTGGTGATAGGGAATACATCGCTTGATAATTCTGCATTTGATTTACGTGATCCTACCGATCCAACCTGTAGTGGAAGTAATACTTGGATTGGCAATACTCATGTAACAGCAGAACCTGCCTGTTTGGATTAAAATCGGGGAGACTTTTAATCTGGGAAAAGTAGAAGCGTGTAAGTGATAGTGCTGGAGAAGGCGGAAAGATATACTGCTTTTAAGGTGTGCTGTGCATTCGTGTGTTTCCTATTTTGGGTAAGTTGCGGAGTTACCAAAATTGAGCCCGAACTACGATGTTCCACGCCAATGCTGACATTCGATTGCCGATAGGGTGACACTAAGGGATATATTCTGTGAGAGAAACGACATAGCAGTCTTCTGCTTTATGAAAATCAGTTGTCGTTTCCTACAAAAATCTCAATCCGATCGACATTCCCGCTAGCATCCAGTACAGCAATTTGGTGCTTACCACTTCCCGGAAGTAGTGCCAGGTTTTCATTTCCGAGGGTTTCGCCCTTGGGTTCACCGTTTAGGAACCAATAGCGCTTTCCCTGTCCGCCAATCGCGCCCAGAGTTAAACGCGGAAGTGGGGCATTTTTGCCGGTAGGTCGATACTGGTTACCATCTCCAGCTCCGATAATCTTTAGTGGAGTCCCTGTTGCTGCAGTCGGGGTGTAACACTCGGGAGCCGTCGGAGGAATTTGTTGGGCCCGGGTCTGGTTTTCAGGTAGCCAGGATTCCAGTTCTTTTGGCCAAAGGGCTAAGCTATGCCTTTGAGTAGAAGAATCCATACAACTGGGCTTTACCCGCATACCTTGCCGGTTTGCAAAGAAACTAAAGGTTTGTGCTGCCCGCAGAGGCTCACCTTGCGGCGATAGTGTTCTGGGTGTGCGCCCTTGGATTAACCAGGCGTTGTGTTGCAGATGGCAGTGGCTGGTTTGTGTGAGCGTCTTCTGGCCCCCAAGCGGCCAACAAATAGTCTCTTGAGTTACTAAGTCGGGCTTTTTCAGGTGCTGTTGTTTGTTGTCTGGTAATGCGGCGATAACTGCGTTCAACAGAGGTGTGGCGCTAATGGAGCCATAGTAACCGGGTAGGGGAGTGCCATCCGGTCGGCCTACCCAAATGCCGACGGTGTAGCCGGGAGTTACGCCAATCGCCCAGGCATCCCGGTAGCCGTAGCTGGTGCCTGTCTTCCAGGCGATATCTGCCTTGTTTTGCCGCACCAGATTGCGCCAACGGCGGGAACCTCCGCGATTGGAAGCGAGCATTTCAAATGTAATCCAAGCTGCCTCAGGAGACATCAGATGCCTTTCACGTACGGGCTCCTTGGGTAAATAGCGGGGAGCTGCAGTCTGGCCTCCCCGTGCCAGTGCGGCATAAATGCCTGCCAGCTGGTCAAGACGAGCACCTACGCCCCCCAAAATCATGGCCAAGTTGGGTCTACCACCACTGGGAAACTCTAGTGCTAGTCCGGCATTCTCCAGGGCTGCGGCCAATCGACCGGGGCCGTAATGTTCCAGTAGCTGAACTGCAGGAACATTGAGAGATTTCTGAAGGGCGGCGGTGGCGGTGACAGGGCCGGCGAAGCCTCGATGGAAATTCTCAGGGCGGTAATCGCCGTATATACGGGGCGCATCGCTGAGCAGGGAGGCGCTGTGGATCAGGTCCTCATCAATGGCAAGTCCGTACAAAAAGGGCTTGAGCGTAGAGCCCGGTGAGCGCACAGCCCTGGCCATATCCACATAGCCATAGCGGCGTCTGTTACCAAAATGAGAAGCTCCTACGTAGGCGCGCACGGATAAATCGGAATTCTCCAAAACTACAACAGCTGCAGATGTCTTGGCTGGATAGCTATCCATATGATCGCGCAGGAAATCTTCCAGTCCGCGCTGGATGTTGCCGTCGATTGTGGTGCGGATAACTTCCTGATCGCTGATGGTATTCACCAGTCTGCGGGCTAGGTGCGGGGCGTTTTGCGGGAATTCCAAGCGTTCCGCATAGACCTGCTCAAGTTGAGCGCGCTCAACATCCTCTGCGCTCCAGACGGAAAATGACTGCAGCCTATCCAGAACTTTGTCCCGGGCTTTTTGTGCCTTTAGAGGATGCCGATCTGGTCGCAGGCGGCTCGGAGCCTGAGGCAGTACAGCTAGCAGTGCAGCTTCCGCATGGGTAAGGTCAGAGGCTGATTTACGCAGGTATAGACGGCTGGCTGCTTCCACGCCTTCAATATTGCCGCCGTAAGGTGCGAGGTTCAGGTACAGATCGAGAATTTCATTCTTGCTGAAGTGCCACTCCAATTGCAATGCACGCAATATCTGCTTGGTTTTGCCCGGCAGAGTTTTGCGGTGTGGGTCCAGTAGTCGCGCTACCTGCATGGTGAGAGTGGAGCCGCCGGAAACGACTCGTCCATTGCGAAGGTATTGGACTGAAGCTCGCAATAGAGCTAGCGGATTTACTCCGGGGTGCCGATAAAAGTGTCGGTCTTCGTAGGTGAGAAGAGCTTCGATAAAGCGCGGTGATACATTTTCCCGAGATATTGGATATCTCCAAACTCCGCGACTGTCGGCAAAGAAGCGTAGTGGTTTGCCGTAACGATCTGCAACGACCCGTGCAAAATCTTGAGTTTCGGGAAGAGGTGGAGGGAAAGCAAAGTCGAGCAGTAGCAGTACCGCTGTGAGGGCGGCGGGCGCAAGCAGCAGTGCGCGAACTCTGCGACTGCTGCTTTGCCAGGCTCTCCGGATAGTGGCCAACAGCTTCACTGTTTACCGATTACCCGCAATTGCGTTAGGGGATTTTCACCGATAGCGAAGCGTTCCGGTTTGTACATATCCTCTACGTAGGGTGGGGGCACCTGATAGTTGCCGGGGGTTACTGCGCGGGCGATATAGAAGAGATTGGTGGTTTTGTATCTCAGCTGATCCAGTGCCGCCACAAAGCGGTCGTCGCGATATTCAGTGTGTTGGATATTGTCCTGGGTGTCCTGCCACTGGGCGATATTTTTGCCATCGAACTGGAGTTCATCCACTTTGACACTGTCGGCCAGGTTTTGATTCTCCAGCTCAAAACCTGCGGGCAATAGGTCCACTGCAAGTAGGTCGGGCAGGCGCTGGTCCGCATCAATTTGCAAACGCACCAGGTAAAGCTCGCCCTCACGAACCTGATTGGGAATGACTTCCGTGCCATCCAAATTGTGGTAGCTGCGTTTAATTCTGACACCTTTATCCATCTCCGCCTCAGGTGACTTCTTGCTGTAACCATTGATAGTGATTGCTGCATAGAGTTTTTCTATCTGTGCAGTTACCTCAAGTGCGCTGGCGGCTTCGCGGCCGCGGAATAATGTGCTGTGCGGGTTATCGCTATTGAGCTCGCGCAAGCCATCAATACTGGCCAAAGTCGCAGACCAGTTTGCACTGCTATTAAGTTGCAACTGTGCTCCAGCCATAAACACACTATTGCGCTCCTGGGTGCTGAGATATTGGCGACCGTGGAGAAGATCGGCCAGCTCGAACACCAGAGATTCCGTTTTATCACCTGCGAAATTGTGCTCTAAGAGCAGGGAGATCATTTGGGCCGTATCCCGTAGGTCTGATCCATAATCGCCATAGTAACTGCGGCGTTTGCGCTCGATTTTAAGCGCTTTTTGCAGGACCTCCTGGGCCAGGGTGGCATCGCCCATGGTGTGCAAAGCGATTGCCATATGGAGGTTTGGTAAGGGAGATTGGGACAGGCTCGAGCCGCTTTCATAAAGGGTACGCAGTTGCCCGAGAGACACTTTTTGTACTCGTGAGAGCACATAGGCTGCGTAAGCTCTTGAGGCATAAGCATAGAAATCGGGACTATAGCTATAGCGTTGCTGATAGAAAGTACCGCGCTCATGGGTGTAGTCCTGCAGGCGCTTGAGTGCGGATTCCAGGCGGTTATTGTCAAATACGATTCCCTGGTCCCGGGCCCGCAATAGAAGATCGACTACATAGGCGGTTAGCCACTGGCTTTCGGAAGACTCGGAACTCCATAGGCCAAAGCTGCCGTTCCCTTTTTGCATGCTGAAAATGCGTTCAATACCTGCGTCGATACGCTCGGCCCGATCATTCTCATCCAGAGGTTCAAGGCCCAGTTTTTGCTGTCGCTGCGGCGTTGCCATGACTAGCGGGAAGGTCCGGCTGGAAGTTTGTTCCAGGCAGCCGTAGGGGTATTGCAGCAGGTTGGATAGGTGATCCTGTAACTGCAGTTGCGGTCGGCTGTCCAGGGATACCAGGGTTTGAACAGTTCCAGGCATTAGAGAATCCAGGAAGCTGCTATCGGCACTGAAGCTCTCGCCCTGGGACAGGAGTCTGCGCTGGTTGCGTGTGGTTGCCGGCCAAGCGGGGCGCACGCCCAGGCGCCACTGCTGTTCGATATCGATATCATTTCCATCTTTATCGACGGCACCCTGCACGACCAGTTTGAACTCTGCATCTCCGGTGGCATCTTTGGCGGTGATTGGGAAGCGCAAAGTTTTACGTTCACCATCCGCCAGTTCCAGCAACCGCTCACCCATTTCCAAATCTACCGCGCCCACTGATTGCATATTTACAGTGAGTTTCTGGGAGCGGCCACTTAAGTTATTGAGGTCAAGGGCCAGTGTGCTGCTATCACCAGGGGCCATAAAGCGAGGCAAGGCGGCTTGGGTGACAACCGGTGAGGCGACTGTTACTTCTCCGTCGGTGCTACCGAATCGGTCTTGGCTGAAAGACACCGCCATCAAGCGCAGCTGTCCGTTAAACTCCGGTAATTGTAGCGCGACCTTTGCTTGGCCCTGAGTATCAAATTCAACGGGTCCTGAGAATAAAGATACTATTTGAACGTCGGAGTTGGGCTCGTCGCCGCCTCGGGCCAGTTCCGCATCGCCGCCAAAACGTTGCTCCACCAGTTTGCCACTGTTGGATTCAATAATGCGATGATAAATATCCCTTACATCCACACCGTAACGGCGCTGGCCAAAAAAGGCCTCGAAGGGATCCGGGGTTTCGAAGCGGGTGATATTGAGTACACCGACATCGACGGCGGCCAGGGTGGCCCAGGCTTTGCTTCCGTTTTGTTCGATAGAATTTTCGTCAGCAGAAATGGTAACTTCAATTTCCGAGCCGGGCAGGGCACTCGTGGGCGCTTCGAGTGAAATGGGCAGACGCCGAGGATCGCGATCCAGGGGCAGGTGGGCGAGACCAAAAGCGCGATTGGGGGCGATACGCTCACTCTTGTCCGCAGGGCGCAGAGCAGTAACAGAAATATAGGTGTCGTGGCGATCCCACTCAGGAGAGATGGGGATTTCGATATTGGTGCCCGACTTTTCTACAGGTAGTCGTTTGGACCACAATAGTTGGTCGCTCTCCACCAACACCAACGCCTCTCCGTCAGCGGGCGGTACTATGGTGAGTTGCGCCAGATCTCCAGAAGAGTACCTTGGTTTATCCAGTGACAGGGCCACGGTATCTGGACGCGCAGCCTGGCCTTTGGCTACTTGGTCCTTACGCCACCAGTAATACCAGTCCCGGCCGGCGTGGAAGCGTAAGCTGCTGGTTGCCCCCGTATTGGTATCAGTGACTTCTAAGCGGTAGTGGCCATGTTCCACTGGGACTGTGAGCTTCAGTGGTTGCTCTTCGGTGAATTGGAGCTGGCGACTGAAAGTTTCAAATTCAGCACTTGAGTATTCATAGTGCCAGCCCCGATTTGAAGAGTACTCCCAAAAGTACTGGCGGTCTTCGGAAATTAACACCGCTTTGAGATCCCGTCCGATAACAGGCTCGCCCTGTGCGTCGGCAACCACTATTTCAAATTCAGGCCTGCTGTTGGCCGATGGGTTTTCCTCTCCAAAATTTGGGCGAATACCTACCACCGGGTGTGTGGGCCATACCAGGACTGGATGTTGGCGAGTTACCGGGCGGCCGCCGGATTCGAACAGGCTGGAAACCAAGTTGATTTTCAGCGGGCTCTTTGCTCGTTTCCAACGGGAGCGCAAGGTCAGATTGCTCAACCCTTCCTCATTGAGCTCAATCGTTGGGGCATGAAACTGTCGCGTGGGCAAAGATTCATTAGTGTTCCCAAATACGAACCCTTTCCACTGGGGGAAGGGCTCGCGATAGTGGCTAATTTGCACCAGAGTTTCCAGGCGGTTCTTTGCCGCTGGCGCACCATAGAGATAACTACCTTCTACTTGAAGTTCGAAAGATTCTTTATGGCCCTCTACCAGACTGCGCTCTTCACCGTCTTGCAAAACCAGCTTCATTCGCTCTGGCAAGAATTCTTCTACCTTAAATGGATATTTCACTTTGCGCCCATCGGCTAGCTCAACATCCAGGCGCCAGTCACCGGTAGGTGCATTTTGTGGAAGTGGAATAAGCTTTTCGTAGTATCCGGGCGCGCTGGCGTGCCATGTGAATGCGCGCGCGCTGGTATTGTCCGGCTTTATGAGTTCTGCCTTGATCGGCAGGTCTTTGATATAGCGACCATCATAATTGCGCAGCAGCCCGCTCACCTGGATCGATTCATTGGGGCGATACAGATCTCGCGGGCCATACATGAAAAACTCCATCGGTCTCGAAGGGCGCTGGCCCAACTGAAAATCCGAAAGGTCCAATGCAGGTTCACGCAGGTCGAGTATGGAGAAGTGACCGGTATCAGGATCTCTTGCGATGAAGAAGCGCTGTGAGTCTTCCTGTTCCTGCGTCAGAGCAAAGCGCACCTGGCCGTCTTGGTCGGTTGTGTATTGCTGGATTAGCTCCCCTTTGTTGTTGAGCAGCTCAACCTCAATGCCCTTAAGAGCCTGCCCTTCATCCAGAGATGAAACATAGAGGTCAACACTGTTTGGATAGTACCTCGCATGAAGGCCTAAGTTGGAGATGGAGAAGTGGGTGACATCATAGAGGTTAGTGTCATACACGCCTGCCGGCTGCATAACTGCGACATAGATTCCTGGTTGTTGCAGGGGCTTTATATGCCCGATAGAGAGGTCGAAATCTCGCTGGACGTATTTCTCCTTGGTGAGATCGAACTGGGCACTATAGACAAAATCGGCCACTTGATTGAGGGACTTTAAGCGATAGTAGTATTTTAGTGACTGGCTTTTGATCAGCCTGAAGAACTCGGAATAATGCTCAGGTTTCACTCTATGGAAGTGAATCTGTGCAGCCTCAACACTGACTGCAGTAACAGGTAGGCCGGGAGTTACCGTCGTGGGAAAAATACTTCCATTGCTGGCAAAGCTGATACTGGGCTCAATCCGTCGGGTGCGAATCCTCTCCTGTTTCTCTTCCTGTAACTCCAAGCCGTTTTCGCCGGGCAGACCCGGGAGCACGGTGAGTTTATAGCGAGTATCTGGTTCAATATGAGGAAAATAGAGAATTTTCTGGTTATCGGAGAGAACCCAACCACCATCTACACGCTCGCCATCGTCACGGGATAGATTCAAGTAGGAGCCAAAATGGGCATTGCCCAGCAAAGGTTCAGAAAAGATAACTGCGATGGCCCTTGCATCTTTAAATGTCCGCTCCCCAACATGGAGGACCTTTAGAAAGTGATCCCCGGAGATTTGAGTACTGGCACTGGCTGTGACTTGTGCAGGGGTAGCATCATTCTCTGTCAGCTCAGTAGAATTAGTTTTAGAAGTGCGCTGAACTTCATCAGCTTTCGGGCTTATTTTACTAGAAGAGGCCGCTTCTTTTTTATGCACTTTCTCAGTGGGGCTGAGAGCTTGTGCCTGGTTGTTACCCTCTTCAACGCTCCCGCCTTCCGCAAGCTTGGGGGTGTCAGCGAGTTTCTTCTCTGACTTTTCTTGTGAGCAAGCCATAGCAATAAGACAAAGAAGAATGACCGCAATCCAGCGTGGTGAGCGGTGAAGGGACATGGGTATTTCCTTATAGAATCCATTTAACGGCGCACAATTTAGTCCGTCTTTAAATATGTCTCAAGTTTCCTCCATAGTTTCCGTGCTCGGTATCTATTCCTGATGCAAGTGTGTACCAATAGTGAGGTGGGGATTACTGATGGCTGGAAAATAAATTTATAGAATGATGGGATGGCAATTAGGTGGCTTAGGGAGTAAGCGACCTTCCTGTTCTATGGTGCCAGGTTGAGGCGTGTAGTTTATTCGATAATCACTAGTTCAATTGAATCTAGCCGAAGTAACGTTGTATTACTACACCTATGTTGGCTTCTTTTTACGTTTAAATAGCTTAATCCAGAAGATTCCTTCAAAGATAATGCCAAGAGCAAGGAAGATTACTCCTCCCACAGGGACTCCGAAAGCGTAGCAGGCAATCGCCGCAAATAAAAATAGCAGTGCGGTGGCAATTCTTTTCACTTTGATATTCCTTTGTTATGCCTCAGTACTAGCCTAAGCTTGTCCTACTTCAAAGACTATACTGAATACCGGACTTAAACCCAACATAAATAATGCCCAAGCATAGAACTGTAGAACAGAAAGCTAAAGGCAGATAGAGTTTGTGATGGCCGTGCCTGACCCTGTAAATCGTCACCACTATCAGCGAACTTAAGGCCAAAAGTGCCGATAAGCCTAGAGCCATTAAGATGACTTGAACTTCAGTAATGCCATCATTTCCGGCAGCTAGCGTCGGTTCTATATACTTGGGGCCGTTTTTCCCGGCAGTTGTTACAGCGGAGACACTTCTGGCTAAAAGAAGTTCGTTACCATTAAGCCCTCGCCAGTACTCCATAATGGAAATAAGAGTTGCTATTGAACTTGCTATAAGGCAAAGGCTGATTTTTGAAGCGGTAGCCATGATGCTTGAAGTTGGGGGCATACAGAATGTCTTATTTTGTCTTTCTATTGATCTTGCTTAGCCAGAGTGTGATTAGTAAGCAGGCAGTGAATGTAGGTATGAAAACGACTAAAGCCTGAAACATCAATATGGAGGCCTGGATCTTCAGAATTTCACCTTCACCAAAAGAGTTATCGTAAATGTAATGTGCAGCCAGAGTGTAACTTAGGCTGACTAATATAGAAGTAATCAGTGATCTTAGAATCATTGTTTTAGTTAACTATGATAACTCAGCTTGGATGGTCTTTAAGGGTAAACTAAACCTGTATAAGATTTCTAAGGAAATTGTTAATGGATTCTTGTAGTTCATAATCCTCTGTACTGACAGAATAGATACGTGCTTTATGGGCAAATTTCAAGGCTTTATCTTGATTGTTTAGTCTCAAAAAACATTCAGCCATATCCAGGGCAATTGAAGCTGAATACAAAGGGAGATCTAATTTTATGGAGCAGTTAAGTCCCTGGGTGTATGCCTGTATTGCATCCTCACAGCTTTCTGAAAAATCACCCAGAGCCTCCCACTGTAGGGGATGGTCTAGCTCGCCTCCGGCATATTTTGCGCATAGTCTCTCTAGCGAGTTGAGGGAGTCTTGGCACCCAGCTTTATCCCCAGAGGCGGATTTATTGACTATCTCAAGTGCGAGTCCATGTACATCATCGTAAAGTGGTGTAATCACTTAGAAATTATACCCAAGAGCTGAAACATAAAAAATATCGATATAACAGTGGGTACTTATTGGCAAGACGAGTCTTCTGTAGATCGTTGCCAGATATTAGAGGTTTCGACTTCGCAAGTTTAAGCACGTACTCACCAAGCGGTGACTGGTATTGCTGTGAAGAGATCACAGATAGCGGCCGAGGTTTTTTATGAAGAGCCTCAGACCAGCTAGTCACCCTTACTCTTTCATATGTACTATCTTACTGTTAGGTGGGGTTATATGAGGTAGCCTGTGAAAGTACTGATTGTTGGGGCTGGGCCCACGGGCCTTACAACAGCGGTCGAGCTTGCTCGGCGAGGGCTACTGCCAAGAATTGTGGACCTCCGGGATAGCGCGTCAACCCTTAGTCGAGCAGTGGGAGTTACTTCTCGCAGCCTTGAGTTGCTTTCTCACTCTGGCGTTTCTGAAAAGTTGATTGCTGAGGGGATCGCTGTTCAGAGCGCATGCATTTACCTAAATACGCATTTAGCACTAGAGTTCCCCCTTCATTCCGATCGGACTTATTTCCCCGCCATTCTTGGACTTCCTCAAGACAGAACTGAAGCTCTCATGGCTCAGGTTTTATTTGGTATGGGAGTCGAAGTTGAATATAGGAAAGAACTCAAAACCCTTACCGAGGAAAAGAGTGGGGTAGTGGCTTTTTTTGATAATGGTGAAGAGGAGCAATTTGACCTGGTCGTAGGAGCGGATGGTATTCGCAGTACTGTTCGTGAAGCTGCAGGTATCAGTTATCCTGGATTTGACTTGGAAGAAGTGTGGTCAATCGCGGATGTTGATACAGGGGATTGGCCTCCTAAAAGAAAGTTTACCTTGGTCAAAATGGAATCTGGCGTGGTCGCTGTTGCCGTGCCATTGGGAGAAGGCCGACACCGTCTGGTAGCTAGCTGTGATAATGCAATTAAAGCATTTCCGATGGCGGTGGATGTTAAGAGGGTTCGGCGGGAGGGAACCTTTAAAATCTCAATTCGGCAAGCGGAAACTTACTCAAAGGGCAGGATACATCTAGCTGGGGATGCTGCCCATTGCCACTCTCCGGTTGGAGGTCGTGGTATGAACCTTGGGATAGCTGATGCAGCCGAATTGGCAAAACGGATCACTGAGGGGCAGCTCCTAGGCTACTCTGATTTGCGCCACCAAGAAGATAAAAAGGTTATTGAGGTTACTGAGCGTGGCCGGAAAATGATCACTGGACAATCCCTGAAAGCAAGATTTGAATTTCGAGCGTTAATCGCTGCCGCCAGTTCTATTCCTGCGGTGCGGAGAAAACTGGGGCAGTTTGCGGTAGAACTTTAGGGGCATTCCAACCTATTTTTTTAGTTTTACAGCTGTACCAAAAACAAGAATTTCTGAGGAGCCATCCATAATTGCACTTGTAGTAAAACGAATTCCTACCACGGCATCAGCGCCTTTTTGCCGGGCACTGTCACTTAATCTTTGAAAAGCTTTGTTTCTCGCTTCGGTCAGCATTTCCGTATAGCCTCGTATCTCTCCACCGACAATACTCTTTATACCTGCCATTAAGTCACGGCCGATATGTTTTGATTGAACAACGTTGCCCGTAACGATATCCAGCACCTCCGATATTTCTCTTCCTGGTACTGTTTCTGTAGTTGAAAATATCATATCACTCCCTTAATTATAATTACCTATATTTTTGGCTCTATTGGTGATCTTACCCTAACCTGGATCCGTTATGCGAATATATTTAATTAACAGTTAGGTAAACCACCGCCTCTGGCGGTGAGACTTGACAGGGCTCTGCCGTTCCGGCGTGCAGAGTAAAAATATGGCCTCCATGAACCGGCAAGTTCTATAAGGGGGCCATATGCGAGATTGGCAGTGCCAAGCTTACGTGAAACATTATTGCAGGTACCACGTGGTGTTTGTGCCCAAGTATCGAAAGAAAGCGTTATTTGGGACATTAAGGCGGGAGATTGGAGCAATATGTCGAGACTTATGTCGTCAAAAGGGCATTGAGTTGGTCGAGGAGTACGCAATGAAGGATCACATCCATATGTTGTTAATGATTCTTCCGAAGTTCAGTGTTTCCAATACGATTGGGTTTCTGAAAGGGAAATCTGCGATCCAGATATTTCGGAAGTACAAGCATGTACAGAGAAATTTCACAGGAAGACACTTTTGGGCTCGGGGCTACTGTGTGAGTACATCAAAAATCAAGAGGTTGAAGAGCGCCGCCAAGAGCAGATGCGACTGGCAGGGTTGTAACTAGCCCCCTCTGGGGGCTTTCACCATACCACCCGCTATGCGGGTGGTTGCTGATTGTTTGATGGTGGTCGAATGTTTGTTTTTAGCTATTGTGTCTTTTCTGGATTTTAGCTTTAATCTTACATTAAATGAGGTAGGGTTCCGGGGTGAAAAGTGTAATGATCATACAATCCAGTAATTGCTACAGTTTTCTCGATCGTAAGTTGTCCACTTTTATTTTGGGTATAAATTGGGAGGGAGATCAGTGCCCTCAATAAAATCTCGGCTACTCAATGTAATAGCCCTTGCTGCGCAAAAGCGCGCAGTTATGACCTCAGATTAGAGAGGATTTGGTAAAATTTAGGTTAAAATTCCCTAGTGGGGTTAATGTGGGTACATAAAAGTTGCTTAAAATGTACTCCTTCATGAAGTACTTATTTCATGCATTCTCCTTTCTTAAGGGGAGTAAGCACTGCCAATAACCAACATCTATCCACTGGTTAAATTTTCGGCCGACCTCTTTGAAATGAGCAACTTTTTCCATTCCAAACTTCTCATGAAGTGCTACGCTGCCTGCATTTGGTAGAGCTATACCGCAGATTACCGCGTGGACATTGAGTTCACTTAACTGTTTAAACAGTTCATTATAGAGCTTCGAGCCCCAGCCTTTAGAGGAATAGTTCGTGTCCAAGTACACGGTAGCCTCCACCGAATACTGGTAAGCACAGCGTCCTTTCCATTTACTGGCATAACAATAGCCAATTAAACGGCCCTCATTCTCAGCAACTAACCAGGGAAGATTGTTTTTTGAGCATTCTTTGACTCGGTCGGCGATAATTTCTGCAGAAACTGGCTCTACCTCAAAAGTGATACAGGTATTCTCCACATAGTAATTGTAGATTTTAGCAATCCCAGCAGAGTCAGAAGCTTTAACTGCTCGTATCATACTGTTGTCTCTCCCTATGTTTGATAGCATTGGCCAGAGATTGGTGGTGAACTGACTAGCCAGATACCCGCTGGCTGGCTCTGTAAAGCTGTATTAATGCTTACTTTTCTTTTTACTATTTAGCGACTTTTCCACGGCCTTTGATTCTTCTAGTGTACGAACGGACCAATCTATTCGCTGCTGATCAGAAACTATATCAGAATCAATGTTATAAAGGCTCCAGTTTCCAGAGTCATCTTTAACAAACTGAGTGCCGTACCACTGTGGCCGACCAAGATTCATCATTAGGCGATCCCAAGTGGCCGCTTTTAGCCAATTAGCTTTATTCTTATCTTCTGCCAGGGTTGCTGCAATAGTGGCAAGAGCATGGGCCAGTCTTATATCTTCTGATTTATTACCATACTGGAAGATAAGTGCCGCATTATAGTAATCCTTTGAGGTTCTGATTCGGCCTTCTGCTAGCATTTTATGACTTTTTTTGTCGATCCTTGACTTCTTGATCAAGTAAGAATCAGTCAATTTCACTTTGAGATTCTTTGTGTATGGCTTGATCTTGCTTAAAAATTTCTGTTAGTTGATCGCTTTTATAAGCAGATTGAGCTCTTGATGTCCTACAATTAATTGCTTTCTGATTGGCAGCGAGTAATGAACTGTCGAGCAATGTAGGTAAACGAAGACCCTTACTAGGCAGTGTCTTACATTTATGAATCTTTACCTAAAATCCACTTGGCATTTTTTAAATGAGTATTCACTAGGTAAACTTTCGCGTTTTTATTGCATTTATATATGTAAAATTAGGGTGGCCAGTATTAAATTGTTGCCTAGATATAGGCTCTATTCTCCTTGCTTAATGAAGTTGTTTCTTCTGTAAAAGTGTGATTTACAGAGTCAATAAGTTTCAATAGTTCTGATTCAACTTCATGAAAATCATTTTGAGGAAGATAGGGGACCTCTATACCTATAGGGTTCATAGCCTCGATAATCCTGTCCTGATGTTTTCTGTACCCATATTTGCCTTTTGGTGAACTGATTGATTCATTAGTAGTTTTGATAGCCTTTATTATCTTATTTATATGGCCCTTGTATTCTTTTGATACTGCAATATCGCCATTTGTCGAATTTGGGAAGGCACTTCGATACCATTTGAAGACATCAAAAGATTTCTTCTTTAAAAGGTCATATTTTTCAATCTCTTCTTCTACAAAATTTTTAAACATTGTTAGATTGTTGATGTGGCCGGATAAGGCTGTTGCTTTGACGCTAGTAAGGTAGTTATTTAATGCTATATATACCCCCATGATAAAAACAAAAATCCATATAGAGGAAGTGCCAAACTTAAGTAGTTGAATTGTGCCTGAGAACATCTTTTCAAAGTAAATTATGCAATCTGACTTAAGGCAAAAATCGCTAGGTGATAAGCCCTTTGAATTTGCGGTATAGGCAAGAGACATTAATACCAAAATAGACGTTAGGATAGATGTTGCCCAAACAATACGGAGAAATGATTTCATTTTTCGTATTCTCCTAGATTACTTCTGAGCTGATTTAATCGGTTTCGAAATGCTTTTGCTTCTGACTTATATGTTCTAGAGATAATTAGAATGCGGTATTGCACTAAGAAAAACTTACGCATGTAATTTCTTTTTTTAAGTTTTGTAGGGTCAGTTCTTTCAAGTCGAGATATTGACCTTTCTGCTTTTTTGATGTCGGACTTTGAAGGTAGAGGGAGGGCTTGTATGAGCTGGTTTTTAAGCATGGAATGCTTGTTGTGGCCAATTCGGGCTAATTTATTCACTCTTCCCATACATCTATCATGAGCTTTTCTATAAGCGACAGTTGTTCTATAGTTGTTGACCTTGGACATCTTTATTACATTATGGACAGCAGCTTTTATTCTCTTAACCTCGTGGCTTGGTAGCCGAGGTTTACTATAGTTAACACGAAGTCCATGTACTTGTAATGGCTCAATACCAGATCTAACAACTTTGGTTTTACTGTCGTTAATAGGTAAGTCAAGTTCAAGCAGCATCAGCTTGATATGTTTTTCTGCATAGTCAAAGTTAAAATTGTGTACCTTGGATGAGACAGTAATATCGTCCACTAAGCGGGTATAAGTAAGCCCCTTCCTTTCTAGGCGTTTCACAAGAAGGCCTTCGTACTCCCAAAAAACAAGTGTTGCAATATAGCTTGATGTCAATCCCCCTTGAACGATAAAGTCATTTAGACAGCAAATATCAGTAAGATAGCTAGAAACTTGTTCTGGAAATTTTAGAAAGTTAGAGAATATTTCGTATACATAGTCTCGATGAATGTTGTCAAAAAAGTTAGATATATCAACTTTTAGGAGACTTTTTGACAGGCAGTGTTGTTTTGCACATTCAATATAATCACGACTAATAAGTCTATTGTTGATTTGCTCATTTGGCAGTGAGCCATACAAATATTTAGGCCACGATACAAGTGGGATGAATATACGTTTATTTATACGCCCTTGAAGTGTTCGGATTAATGGGTGAGGGTCGTATACCTTGCGGACGCCACCTCCGCTCTTGGGCAGCTCTTGGGACCTATACCTTTCGCTACCCAGAGACTTCGCATTTTCTAGAACGGAATACTCTACGCCAAGTGCATCTGCTAAGTTATCAAGGTTAGAAATCGATTTTTTTGTTTTTTTCTGAGGAAAAAGAGAAGTTGGTATTTCAGCCATGAAAATTCCAGTTATTGATATTACACTAGGCCGCTCCATACCAAAGGAGATAAAATACAGGTTTACATTCACTAGATTTGCTAAAGTAACTGCACCTGTATTTCGGGCCTAGTGTAATCACCGACATCTACTGCGTGCAGTCGAGGGCGACTGAGTGGCGTGCCGGAAGTGCTTTTTCAAGCGCCCCATTTAAATGAAGCTTTATCTTTAGCAAACTTTTTCTAATTGCAGTAATCGCGCGAATCGCGCGAGCGGACACAATGATAATCTCTGATTTAGCTATGTCAACAGTATGAATACTTTGCGTTATTGCGGAGTTAAAAAATAAACAGTTTCATTGACGAATAGTCGTAATTCGGCT
This sequence comes from Microbulbifer maximicatervae (SeqCode), assembly GCF_052467225.1. NCBI lineage: Bacteria > Pseudomonadati > Pseudomonadota > Gammaproteobacteria > Cellvibrionales > Microbulbiferaceae > Microbulbifer > Microbulbifer maximicatervae (SeqCode). The sequence goes on from NZ_CP174303.1 coordinate 2,929,954, forward strand.
TTCTTGTATTTAGTGTCTATTTTGTTGTTTTTTTGAATGTAATCCCCGTAAGGAACTGGATGTCTTATGTCGGATATCTAATGTTTACTTAGCCCAGTTACATTTGCCAGAAACCTGTATCAAAGGGTAGGTGAATTACCCCATTAGCTCGCCTCGGTAATTGTCGGCCCAAAGGAACATGTTACGTTGATATCAAGAAAGCGAAGGAGTGTTAATTTGTAGCATTTCACTAAACCGATGGTACGATCGCACCAAACTGTTAGGGGCTTCCCACTGCGGATAATGCCCAATCGTTCCCAGCTCAACAATATCCGCTGGCCGATCTATCAGTTGCCGAAATCGATCCACCATATGCTTCCCTGAAACTGGGTCTAATGAGCCATTGATTAGTAATAGGGGGCCGGGGTATTGCTTTAGGGCGTCGACCCAGCGCTGACGATGTTGGCGCCTGTCGCGCATATAGCTGATTAATTTATAAAGGAGCCGGTTGCCATTCTTATATTGGAGAATTTGCCACAAGTCTCGCAACTCTCTGTCAGAGGGTTGTGTCTCTGGTCCGAAAATGGCACTGAAGCTGCGGCAAAACTGCCTGTAATTCATCAGTTTATTGATCAGGAAGCCTGCGGGAAAGAGCAGCAGTTTTTGTACGAAACGCGCTTGATGAGTTTCTGGAAATAGACCTCCGTTTAGCAGGCATGCTGAGGCATACCTCGTGGTACCACCGCTATTGGCTCTGGCGAGTAACTCCTGGGCAACGGTATCCCCATAGTCATGGGCCAGCAGGTGGACCTTGTTGATGTTTAAATGTTGCAGAAGAGCTTCATGTAAATCAGCTTGCCCGTGGATACTGTAGTTATGCTGCTTGGGTTTGTCTGAGTAACCGAATCCCAGCATATCCATAGCAATACAGCGATAGTGCGCTGTCAGTTGGGCCCATACCTTTTGCCAGTCGTAACTACTGGTTGGAAAACCGTGAATCAAAAGCAGTACTGGTTTCTGTCGGCAGCTTGGGTTGCTATCGACATAGAAGAGTTGATGGTTTTGATAATCAAAAATCTTTCCGTTTGATAACCACTGCTGAGGCTGCATTGGCTGTTCCATTTCTTATTGTTGTATTTGCTGTAAAGATTGCACGATGAGCGCGCAACCTCAAGCAGCGGCTATCAGGTGGAAAGTAATTATCCTGCTCCTTGCAATGCGTATATCGCGGGCTTGTTGATTATCCTCCATACAGAAAGCAGGGAAACCGAGGCGGTTAGGCAGATAATAAGCAATGGTGGTAGCAGCCAGCCCCATAGGCTGGTTTCAATACTGAACTCGCTTTGCTCAAGCCAAAGCGCCAGAGGGACTAGGACCAAAGTCGCTACAGCGATACCGATAACGACGGGAATCAGGCTATCGATCAGGGTGTGATAGAAAATCGTCGCTGGGCGGGCGCCGATTGCCATGCGCACGCCAAGCTCAGTACGCCGCAGTTGTACACTGTAACTGAGCACTCCAAAGATACCGATGGCAGCGAGGCTAAGTGCCAGTAATGTCAGGGCGGTGGTTACCCAAACTGAGACCCGGTCATTGCTTAGGAGTAGGTCTCGCGCCTGCTCCAGGGTGAATAGCTCAGAAACTTTGTACTGCTTGTTTACTTCGGCAAACTCCCGATTAATCTCTGTGGTGCTGAACGGTTGGTGAGGCTTATGTCTAAGTACCAGTAGGGGATAGCTCACGTTGATACCGCGCACAAATAAGCGGGCGGGTTCCTTTTTGCCGGGCAGGCTTGCGTTGCGTACTACACCGACCACTTGGTAGGGCAAGTCACCTCGCCAGTAGTAGCGATTGCCTAATACTTCTCCATCGGGTTCCAGTTGCTGGGCCAGGGTTTCGTTGACGAGCATCATGCGATTGTTATCGGAAAATTCAGCCGCATTGATATGGCGGCCAGCTATCAAAGGCATACGCAAAATGGAAAGGTAGTTTTCGTCGACCACTGTGGTCTTGGCCATCACCGGGTTTTGTCGGCTGGCATAATGACTCAGGGATGTGGTCCAGAGTGGCCGGCTGATGGAGATAGGAGTGTTTAGGCTCAGGCTGGCATTTTGTACTTTAGGGTGCTCCAGCAATCTTTGCCTGATGGCCTTCAGATAACTCTCCCGTTCGGCAGTGGGGGCACTCCTAAGATTGCCGATATTCAGAGTCATCACTTGAACGTTGTCCAGGGGGAAGCCAAAGGGCTGGTTAATCAGTCGGTTAGCTTGAAGGAAAATCTGCAAGCTGGCGACGATAAGCAAACTGGTCATCGCCACTTGGCTGCTGATGAGGATTTTGCGGATTAGAGGCGAGATCTGTACGCCAGAACCTTTGCCGCTGCTCTGCAGCATTTGATTCAGTGCGCGGTAATTAACCTGGCGACTGACTATGGCTGAGAAGAACAGGGCGAGCAGTAAGGCACACAACAGTGCAAAAACCAGTGTCTGCCAGTTTAAGGTGAGCTCTTGAATGCGAGGAATTTGTTCCGTAGCCATCACCTTTAATACTTCCGTCGATCCCAGGGCTAAAAGTAGAGAAAGTAATGCAGCCCCTAACATAAGTAGGCCGATTTCACATAGCAGGGCCAAAAAGATATGTTTTTTATGTGCGCCCAACGCGACCTGTATCGCCATATTGCGTTGTTGTTTGGCTGCGCGAGAAAGAATCAGGTTGGTAACATTGGCGCAGGCAATTAACAGAAGCACCAGTGTACCGCCCATTACCATTAAGGTTCGCGTGGCGCTGTCGCCAAGTATTTTATTGGCGAAGGGGGTGAGTCGGTATTCAACGGACCTTTCTACCGAAGAGGACCTTCCCGCTAGGGCCGCTTGATACTGGGCATCCATTAATGTGCTCAATTCATGCCCCGCACTGGCGGGGTCAATGCCCGGCTTCAGCTTTCCTGTGAGCATGCGGAAAGGCAGGAAGCCTCTCCAATTATTTCTGCGCTCTACTTGTGTATCGTTAAAGTCCCAGGGCAGCCAGACCGCCGTTTGCCGGCCCTGCTTATAGATTTGGGGTTCAATGAAGTCTTTGGCGGTGACGCCGACAATGCGAAAGTCCACCTCCCCAAATTGCAGGCTTTGCTCCAAGACATTTGGGTTGCGCCGGAACATCTGCTCCCAGGTTTGATAGCTGATAACCGCCACAGGGACTCGGCTGTCGAGCCCTTCATCGGCATTGAATTGTCTGCCTAAGGCCAGGGGTGCTCCAGCCAGCTGGAGATATTCCGGAGAGACATAGGAAACATTAACCCGTGGTGATCCGGATAAATTGCGAGCCACATCTTCCCAGAAGTACACCAGGGCGCTGGACTCGAAGAAACTATCGTTCTTATAGATTTCAACCAGGGCAGGGTATTGGCTGTTGTTTTCCAGCCGCAGCTGCTTGTTCTGGTAGAGATTACCATTCACGACATACAGCCGATCTTCGTCCGGGTAGGGTAGGGGTGCGGCTAACAGTTGGTAGTTGAGATTAAATAGTGTTACCAGGGCGCCGAGAGTGATACCCAGGGTCAGAATAATAGTGGTGGCGTAGCTCCGCGCCCGATTGAGGGACTGGAGGGCAATGGACAGGTCCTTTGTGGTGATCATAGGGCCATCTCATGGGGCTCTAGTATGGGCTGCGGCGTTGAGATTTTTCCATCCAGCAGATGCAGTTGGCGGCTGGCCATGTCTGCATAACGAGGGTCATGGGTCACCATGCACAGGGTGGTCCCTTCATTGTTGAGCTGCCGCAGCATTTCCATTACTGCATCGCCATTGTGGGAATCCAGGTTGCCGGTGGGCTCGTCCACCAGTAGTAGGGACGGATTGCCAACTAGCGCCCGGGCTATGGCGATTCGCTGCTGTTGGCCACCGGATAACTGGTTAGGTTTGTGAGCGGCCCGGTGACTCATCCCCACCTTCTCCAGACAGTGTTTCACTTTTTTGTCGGCTTCAGACTTGGGAATGGGATTGCGGCGGTATCGCAGGGGCAGGGCGATATTGTCGTAGACAGAGAGTTCGTCAATCAGATTAAAGGACTGGAAGATAAAGCCTACTTTCTCGTTGCGAATAGTCGCCGCCTCACTCAGCGACAATTGAGCGACTTCTATGCCTTCAATCTGATAGCTGCCGCTGGTGGGGAGGTCCAGCAGGCCGAGAATCGAGAGAAGTGTGGATTTACCGCAACCCGAGGGGCCGCAGATAGATACAAATTCCCCCTGGTAAATACTCAGGTCAACGCCTCGCAGGGCGTGAGTTTCCATATCTGCGGTGCTGAACACCTTGGTGATCCCGGCCATATGGAGGATTGGCTTGGACATAGCGAACTCCCTTTCTCGCTTTAGGTTTCAGGCTTTAGTCAATAATCTGGATATGCTCAGCTGCATTAAAATTGGCCATATCCGAGAGGATGATACGGTCCGCTTCATTGAGGCCTTGGGTGATCTGGATATATCGACCCGACTCCTCGCCGAAGCTGATGGGCTGGAGTGCCGCTTCCTCCCCGTTTTCATTAATCAGGAAGAGATTGGCCTCACTGTGCCTCTGCACATTGATAGGCCTCTCGACGAACAGCGTATCTTCCATCGTGGCAGTGAAGATCCGGGCATCGACGTTGAGCTGTGGCCTGGCAGATTCTGGCGCGCCCGCGCTAAAAGCAATTTCCACTTCAATATTGCCGTCCCGAACTTCAGGAGTAATACGGGTTACCATACCTTCGACTTTTTCTCTGCGGGTATCAATTTCAGCGGGCTGACCAACCTCCAGTTGCTCTGCTTTGGATTGTGGTACTTGAACCAGGGCGAGTAGATCTGTCTCGCTGCCGATCAATGCCAGCTCCTGGCCGGGATTGACACCTTGCCCCAGCTCTACCGGTAGTCGTTGCAGTATGCCGTCCAGACCGGCACGTACTGTCAGTCGGTCTGTTCGTTGCTGGATACTTTGCAGTTGGGTCTGGGCTTGGTTGATTTGCTCGCGCTGGATTAACTCTGATTCGACGGCGACTTTGCGCAAGTGATTGATACGCTGTTTTTGCAGGTCCACACGTTTTTTCATCTGTTCCTGGCGTAAGACGGTGGTTTGGTAGGTGAGCTGGGAAACCACTCCACTTTTTACCAGCTCGTCCTCAGCTTCGCGACGCAACTTGATTACTTGGTAATTGGAGTTCAGTTCCGCGAGTATGGCTTCCTCCGCGAGAACATCGCGCTGATTGTTCAGAACAAGCCGCCGCAGATTAGCTTCCTCTTGTTCCAGGGAGGTTTCGGCTGCATCCAGGTCGCGCATTAATTCTGGGTTGCTCAGCTGCATAATGATGCTATCACTTTGTACTTCTGCACCGGGACGCAACATGATTTTTTCAACATTCGCTGCGGTTAGAGCGGTAATTAACGTCTGCTTGTCTGAACGCAGCCTACCATAACCATCTACCACAACTTGTAGGTCTCCCCGTTGGACGGTGCCTAGCATTAGCTGTTCCCGCTCAACCTTGTAGGCGCTGTCAGGAAGTAACAAGAGGGTGCTGGTAAATGCCACAAAAGCAAGAGCAGCACCACCTAGCATTAAAGGGTGCTTAATCAGGGGGCGTTTCTTAGGTTTAATAATATCCATATTGCGGCATTTCCTTGGTTAAGCAATCGTTGCACGCTTTTCTACTGTGAAACCTTGATGCGGGGGCGAGTTAGAGGTGGAAAATCATAACTATTTAAAACGGGTGTATTCCTGTTGGAACTCCGAGGGAGGGCGGGTTTTTATCTTGTAATTAGTACTGTCGAGCATATTTTTGTGATCAAAACTCAGGGCTTTAAAAGGGTTGTAGGTGAGGGTGAAAATGCAGGAAAATTGGTACAAGAACCAGTTGCTTGCGGTGAATGGTGGGGAAATACAGGACGGTTTGAATATTGTGAGGTGGGCAGTAACTTGAGAGGTTTAACGATTACCCAATGCATCTTGAGGATAGGTTCACAAGTAAAATTGTGGATATGTAGTGGGAATAAAGGTGTCGTGGCTTAGTGAGTCCGGTAGATTGTCTAAACCACTACACCTTTAACAAAATATATTTGTAAAACGAAGGGCTTGATAAGCCATAGTGCAAATTACAGACCGAGGGTTATCCCAGAGCTTTGACCAATAGCGCCTGTTGAAGTTGATCGTCATCAACCCCCTCTGGTCGGGGTATTTGCACGATATGCCCGGATCCCGGAGCTACATCGATCGCTTTGCCTTCCGTATTCTCCATTTGCTCCAAGGGGAAGAACAAGCTACCGCTGGGAGTCATTAACTCCAATTGATCACCGCGTTCAAAGCGATTTTTTACATCAATCGTCAAATACTCAGGACTGCCGTCAATAAGCTCGCCTACGAACTGTTGGCCCGGAGTTGATATCAATCCCTTTTCATATTGCTGGTATTCTGCTGGTGGATGGCGACGGTAGAAACCTTCCGTGTAGCCCCTGTTCGAGAGGGTTTCCAATTCGTCCATCATCTTCATGTCAAAGTCTTTTCCTGCTGCAGCATCGTCTATCGCGCGACGATAGATCTGAGCAGTACGAGCCACATAGTAGTGGGATTTGGTGCGACCTTCGATTTTTAAAGAGTGAACGCCCATTTCCGATAGGCGCTTGACGTGCTGTACGGCCCGCAAATCCTTGGAATTCATGATGTAGGTACCGTGCTCATCTTCGTAGGCAGGCATATACTCTCCAGGGCGACCCTCTTCCTGTAGTAAAAAGGCCTGGGAAGTACTGTCACTGGCGGAGGTGGGTTGCTGGGCGGGTTGCTGGATAGGTTCCTGGGTTTGCACATGAATCAACTCGCCAACTTCATTCTCTTTGGCTTCATGAGCTTGGTATTGCCAGCGGCAGGAGTTGGTGCAGGCGCCCTGGTTGGCATCTCTATGGGTCATATAACCGGATAGCAAGCAGCGCCCAGAATAGGCGATACAGAGCGCACCGTGGACAAAGACTTCCAGCTCCATTTCAGGCACTCTCTGGCGAATTTCTTCAATCTCATCCAGGGATAATTCCCGGGAAAGTATCACCCGAGATAACCCCTGGCGATGCCAGAACTTTACGGTCGCGTAGTTTACCGCATTGGCCTGTACGGATAGGTGAACTGGCAGATCAGGCCAACGCTCCCTTACCATCATTATCAGGCCTGGGTCGGACATAATCAGGGCGTCAGGCCCCATTTCGACAATTTCTTCCAGGTCCCGCAGGTAACTGCGAACTTTGTCGTTGTGAGCGGCGATATTAGAGGCGATATAGAACTGTTTTCCCTGCTGGTGTGCTTCTTCTATGCCTAGGCGCAGGGTTTCAATATTTTTAAATTCATTATTGCGCACACGCAAGCTGTAGCGGGGTTGGCCGGCATAAACGGCATCGGCTCCATAGGCAAACGCATATCGCATATTTTTTAAAGTCCCTGCGGGGGACAGTAACTCGGGTTTAAACACGGAAAAACTCATAGTGGAATAGTCGGACGCGGCCGCATGTTAACGGTATTCAAGATCGCGCTAATTGATATAAATCAATTAGCGCTGGGGTGGGGGTGATAAGCTGTTATGGAGGGAATCTATGCTGTTACTCTAGCCGAATAATAGACCTCTAACCTCTGATTTTTGCTGTTTACTTTTTAGTTCTGCAGGACCTGCTGATAACCCTGTGTGTATACCCAGTCATTATTCTTGGCAGGCAAATGACATCCAAAACAGTTGTTAAGCCCGGTGCCTTTCCAGGTTTCAGTTTCACTTTTGGCTATTCCTGGCTTAAATAAAGCCCATCCCCAGCCTTCGGCCCAAGCCGGGTTTTCTGGGAAGCGGTTGTTATCGTCTTTTACCATCATAAAAGTGAATTTAAGGTCTGAAGAGTAATAAGCCAACCCTGTGGTTAAGGGCTCCGATTGGGTGCTATTAACATCCTTTACCAAAACTGTCCCATCGGGAAACTTCCCCTTTTTGCGATACCCTTCTACTGCCTGGGGTTGGGTATAAACATTATGAGTATCCCATCCATCGCCACTCGAGGACTTTACCTGATAGGAGCCCAGGAAGACCCATTCCCGGCGGTAATAATCCGGCAAAGTAATATTCCCCTGGCTATCAACCATGCTTTTATAGGTTGAATTGAGGTTTTCATCGGCCTTTGCAGAAATACCCAATACGAGTGTCAGAACTAAAGAGGTAAATAAGTAGGCGCTGCGCATAATCCTTTTCCATTGCTGTTGATGTGGGAGAGCTATACCCGGGTTTCAGCTGCTGGAAAGTATATGAAGGCGGGAAGGGTAAAACTGTCAGCTGGCTGACACTGGCGCATATATTTGGTTCTCTGCCAGGCCTTTTAACGCGGTTTGATCGAGAAGGCAGATATATTGGCGCGTATAGTCGATAACTCCATCAGACTTCCACTGTTTAAGCTGTTGGCTGACTGTTTGCCTGCTGCCACCGGCCATGGCGGCCAGTTCGGACTGGGTCAACTTGATGTCTAGTTGATGTCCATGGCCACAGGGTTGTCCCCGGTAATTAAATAGTTGTGCTAACAGGTTGGCCAACCGGACCGGTAAGGGGGCGGTGATGTGGAGGAAAAGACGTTGCTGAAGCTGAGACTCCCTTGCGGCTAGTTGTTGCAACAGTTCATCGAAGGTCTGTGATTGGCGCGCCATCATGGCGTTTACATGTTGAATGGAAGCAGCTTCCAGTTCACTGCCAGATTTGGCGGTTGCTTGAATATCCAGGTTTTTCCCAGTTAGACCTGGTCCAAACCATGATCCGGGCCCATAGAGATCGACAATGGCTAGGTTGCCGCAGTAGTCCACTTTTTGGATAAGGACGTAGCCGGCATGAATAAAATAAATCTGGGGACCAGAATTCCCTTGTCGGAATAATACCGTTTCTTTGAGGAATCGAAGTTTTTTTATTGGGTCGCTAGTTCGTTGCAAGTGGGTTGATTCCTGTTTTTAGAGATTCCTAACAATATAGAATTCTTCGGTCGTTTGTTTAGCTATCTGAAGTTTAGGAAGCAGCTAATCTTACTCCATCTGTTTTGCCCTCCGACAATTTCACGGGCTATTCAATCATGATTGCTGACCCCGCTCCGAATATCCGCCCCGATTACGATCAGGTGATACAGGATATCGCAGATTATGTGCTTCATTTCAAAGTGGGTTCCAGTGATGCTTGGGAAACAGCACGGTTAAGCCTGATGGACTCCTTGGGGTGTGCCTTTCTGGCGTTGAGTTTCCCTGAATGTACAAAGTTGTTAGGACCCTGGGTGGAGGGAACCTGGGTGCCGAATGGGGCCCGGGTACCTGGCACCCGGTTTCGCTTGGACCCGATAAAAGCGTCATGGGACATCGGCTGTACAATTCGATGGCTCGATTACAACGACACTTGGTTGGCGGCTGAATGGGGGCATCCCTCTGACAATCTTGGGGCAATATTGGCCGTTTGTGACCACCTGTCGCAAGGGCGATTAGTTAAAGGGGGAAGCCCAATAAAAATGGGCGCGGTACTCGAAGCAATGGTCAAAGCCTACGAGATTCAAGGTGTCTTGGCATTGTCTAATAGCTTTAATCGGGTTGGGCTCGATCATGTACTACTGGTGCGGGTTGCTTCTGCCGCTGTGACTGCCTGGCTTAAAGGTGCTGGGCGGGAGGAAGTAATGGCGGCGGTGTCTCAGGCGTGGGCGGATGGTGGAGCATTGCGGACCTATAGGCATTCCCCGAATACTGGATCACGCAAGTCCTGGGCTGCAGGTGATGCCAGTTCCCGCGGGGTTCGCTTGGCTGATTTGGCGATAAGTGGAGAAATGGGAGTGCCCGGAGTACTTACGGCAAAGCAATGGGGTTTTTATGATGTCCTGTTTAGCAAGACAAATGCTGAGCAGCAACTGAAACCACCATCAGAGCGCAATTTTCAGTTCCCCAGAAGTTTTGGCTCCTATGTCATGGAGAATATCTTATTCAAAATTTCTTATCCGGCTGAGTTTCACGGTCAAACAGCTTGTGAGGCGGCAATTATTTTACATCCACAGGTTGCAGAGCGTATCGATAATATTACTAAAGTAGTGGTGACCACACATGAATCAGCCCTTCGGATCATCACTAAATCAGGTCCATTAAATAATCCGGCAGATCGGGATCATTGTTTGCAATATATTGTTGCAGTGGCGCTTATTTTTGGTGACTTACAGCCAGGTTTTTATGAAGATGATTTTCATCGCGATCACAAAGAGATCGATATCTTGCGGGACAAGATTGAAGTGATAGAAGATAAAGGTTACTCAAAAGATTATTTAGACCCAGATAAGCGTTCTATAGCCAGTGCGGTACAAGTATTTTTTAAAAGTGGTGACGCATCAGAAAAGATTGAAGTTGAATATCCGATGGGACACCGCCGTCGCCGACGGGAGGGGATTCCGTTATTGGAAGATAAGTTCCGTAGTAATTTAGCTACGCGATTCCCTCAAGGGCGGGCTAACAAAATTTTTGCAGCTATTAATGATCTTCAAGGGTTAAAGCAGTTGTCAGTTAATCGCTTTATGGATCTATTGGTTATTTAGAAGGCTCCTTAGGAAATTCCAGAGTGAAAAAGACGGCCAAAGGCCGCCTTTTTCATTGCTCAATCTTCCCCAAGCGGCAGAGTCGCACTTTCCAATTTGGACCGCCACATTTAAGGAATGATTAGAACTTGTATTCAACACCAATACCGGCGTAGCTGCGATCGTAGTCTTCGTCAGCAGTTTCGTCGGTGTAGAAGCCGAAAATTTTGGCTGCGCTGTTGAATTTATAGTCTGCGCCCAGGCTGAAAGTCTCGCCGCCTTCTTCTTTGATATCAGACTGGCCGTACTGGGCTTTCAGAGTCCACTGGTCCAGTTTGTAAGCTACAGAGCTCATCCAGCCGTCGACAGTTTCGCCGCCGTCAGCATCTTGCTCTTCGAACAGGGCGCCTACTTGTACAGGGCCGATGTTGTACTGAGCTACAAAACGATGAACGTCAACGTCCTGACCTTCAACGTCCTGGTCCATAGCGTAGGCCAGGTAAACACCGTTGTTGTCATAGGCGACAGACATGGAAACGCCGTTGTTGCGTTCTTCGCCGGTAGTTTCGTCAATAACTTCTTCTTTGTTGCTGATGAAAGCCGCAGAAGCTTTGAAGCCACCGAAAGAAGGAGTAGTGTACTGAAGTGCGTCTTCTTCGCGGTTATCGCTGCTGGTGATCAGGCTCTTGATATCGCCTTCGAGGTCGTTGAACAGGTCAACTTTCTTCTGGGCAACTTTCAGGGGAGTATCGAACTTACCAGCGATGACCTGGCCAAAGCCGCCTTCCAGACCTGCGTAGATGTTGCGCTGGGAGAAAGTATCGTCAGCGTCACCGTCCATATCTACTTCGTATTCCATACGGTAGATACCTTTAACGCCTTCAGTCAGGGCTATTTCACCCTTAACGCCCAGGCGGGAAGCGTTGCTCTGAACGTCAGTGACGGAATCGTCACCTTCGTCAGCAGCCTGGAAGGTGACGTTGGCTTTGCCGTAAAAGTCGAGTACATCGCCTTCATCTTGGGCGTTGGCCAGAGCAGGTACCATGGCAACGATGGCCAGAGAGAGAGCGGTCTTATTCATAATCGTCTCGCACAGTTTATGGTTTTGGGTTGAAAGGTGCCTTCCGTGTCGTCCTAGTTGGCTGCCTTTCGATTTGGTGCGGATTCTGCGTTTTGAATATTACAAACATGTTAAAAATGGCATTTTTCTTAAAAATATGTGACTGGCCAGTGCTATGAATGGCAGGTTAGCTAGCCATATTAAGGTTTTAGGCGCCTGAAGCGGCGGTTCGCAATCATCGTTGATTTGAGTGAAGGTGGTCAATAGTTGAACAAAAAGATGGTGTAAGGGATGGCGCTGGGGTTGGAATTATGGAGTTTTCGTGAGCGAATTCAGCGGCTTTCTCGCCTGCTGGCTAAGGCGAGAGGCATTGTCGTCTACATGGGGCCCAGCATATATCTTTGGGTCTATTCGCTATCTATTATCGCAGTGGGATGTCTTGCCCGATTACCCGCTGAAAGCACTCTGTGGGCACTGTATCTCTCTCTAGCCTTGTTTGCCTGGGTGGTAATACGCCGCTGGCGCCCCCTTGCTCTGATCTTTCTCTCCTTTATTGGTGCGACCTGGGCACTCCACTCTCATGAAGCATCGCTGGATCGCCGGCTCCCCCTCGGTGCACATGGTGCGGACTTCGTACTTCAGTTGAACCTGGTCTCGCTGCCTGAATTAACTGAGGGGGGAGGGTTTGGCGCTAGTTCAGAATCACAAACGGTGCGTTTTCGCGCTCGAGTTGTGGATATTGTTTCCAGTTCTTTAGGTGAAGAGGGTGGCCAGTTAGCACCGCCAGAGCTACCTATCGGAAGCCTTCTCAACCTAACCTGGTATCGAGTTGACGATGAGGCTCTGGCTCGCCTGCGGGGTGGCTCTCAATGGATATTGCCTGTGCGATTGAGAACTCCCAGGGGGAGCGTTAATCCACATACATTCGACTATGAAGGCTGGCTTTTGCGAGAGGGAATTACGGCAACAGGGTATGTTCGCCCCCGCGATTATCCTCCTCAGTGGCTGGGGCAGGGGAATGGCATTATCGGGTTAAGGGATGAATTGCGCTCCCTAATTAGTCAGTTACCGATCCAGCGACCGGACCTGATAGCTGCGCTATTGCTTGGGGATCGCAGTCAGTTGAGCGAAGGTGATACCGACCTGCTTAAAAGGACAGGTACGGGCCACCTTATTGCCATATCCGGCTTACATGTGGGCATGGTAGCCGGTTGTATTTTGTTGATGAGCACCGTACTGGCAAAAGGGATTGGGCTTTTTACGGGCACCAGCCGTTTTGGTATTGCGATAGGACTCGCCTTGGTGGCGAGCCTTGTATATACCTTGATCGCCGGCGTTCCTCTATCCGCGCAACGTGCGCTTGTAATGACCTGGGTGCTGTTGCTGGGGTGGCACTGGCGGCGCAGACTGGGAGCGGGTTTTGCTTTCTCATTGGCACTGGCAATAGTGCTTACCCTGCAGCCACTGGCTTTTTACAGTGCTGGTTTTTGGTTGTCCTTCGTGGCCGTCGGGAGTCTGCTTTTGGGGTTTAGTGGGCGAATTAGCTTAAGTCGAGAGCCGCAATGGAGGCCGAAGGCTGAGGCCTCTGGTGCTGTAACCTCATGGCAGCACCGGTTTTCCCAATTATCGTTATGGCAGTTGTTGCGAAGCCAGTGGCTGATTGCAATTGGCCTGTTTATCCCATCGATAATATATTTTTCAGGCTTTAGCCTTTCAGGTGTATTGGTCAATCTTGTAGCGATTCCCTGGATGGGCCTGTCTATTTTGCCATCACTTATGTTAGGTGCTGTATTTATTGATACTCAGCTGGGTGTTTGGCTGCTGCAGTTCGCAGGTTGGCAATTGGATCTGCTGATGACTGCACTCAATATTGTCGATCATTCGATACCGGGGTTTCGTGGTTTTGCGATTGCCTCCACTGCATTGGCGATAGTCATTGCCGGGCTTGGCGCGGTGCTACTTTTGCTGCCTAAAGGGTTGCCAGGGCGTAAGTTGGGCTGGTTATTTTTTCTTCCAGTTGCTCAGCCCTGGCTTTCTACATTGGCACCGGCAGATGAGCGTTTGAAATTATCAGTGCTGGATGTTGGTCAGGGGTTGTCAGTAGTTATCAGCACCGGAAAAAGCCGTATTGTTTACGATGCAGGGCCTTCAATCCCCTCGGGCTGGAGCGCGGGAGGTTCGATAGTGGCTCCCTACTTGATGAGTAGCGGAGGTAGTGAACTCGATGTACTAATCGTCAGTCATGGAGATAGGGATCATGCCGGCGGCGTGGAGGGTTTACTTAGAAACATTGAGGCAAAAAAGCTGTATGCTCCGGGGACTTTAGCTAGCAATTTACCATTATCGCCAGCCACGATTACTGAGCAATGTCGGGCAGGAACGGAAGAGCAACTGGGAGATATATCATTTCGATGGTTGTGGCCTTCCTCAACAGCACAGGGAGAGGAATTACTGGATGGTGAGGAAAACGATCACAGCTGTGTAATTTTGGCTGAGTGGCAGGGGGTGCGTTTACTGCTTACTGGGGATATCAGTCGTAAGGTTGAATATCAACTGTCTAAAATGTATCCACAATTTTCTGCTGTTGACGTACTGATTGCGCCCCATCATGGTTCCCGCTCTTCCTCATCGGTCGCTTTTCTCGAATGGGCCAGACCTAAACGGGTTGTATTTAGTGCCGGTTTCCGCCACCACTTTGGCCACCCACACACCGATGTTGTGAAGCGCTACCAAAACTTCGGTGCCAGCATTTTCAGTACTGCGGAGAGCGGGGCGGTAGAATTTTTCTGGCGAGCCGGAGAACAAGAGCCGCAAATTTTACAGGCTCGTTTGGCACCACGGTTTTGGTATGCGAGTCACAACAGGGAATAAGGATGCGTGGGAGGACTTAGCCGCCGGCACCAGCTGTGATAAAGTGCTGCTCCACGCATATTTAGATGCGCTAATAAATTTTCCGATGAAGCCTTTCGCTGTTTGGGACTAAAAAAGTGGTAGAAGAAACAAAACTATACGATTTATTAATGCTCGGCGGCTGGTTGATGGTACCAATCATCCTTTGCTCTGTAGCAGTTTTAGCTATCTGCGGAGAGCGTTTATGGACTTTGCACTCACAGCGCATTGCACCGAATACCCTTCTAGGGGAAGTTTGGGGTTGGCTCAAAAACAACCAGATCAATGCTGAAAAATTAAAGGAGCTGCGTGACTCCAGTCTATTAGGGAAAATCTTTGCTGCGGGTCTTTCCAATTCTCGCCACGGTCGCGAAGTAATGAAAGACAGTATTGAGGAGACTGCTAGTCAAGTAGTTCATGAGCTTGAGCGGTTCTTAGGTGTTCTCGGTACTATTGCTGCAGTGGCGCCGCTAATTGGCCTGCTGGGGACTGTGATTGGCATGATTGATGTATTTGCGCAAATTGTAACTCAGGGTACAGGTAATCCTGCTGCCTTAGCTGGTGGAATCAGTAAGGCCCTGATTACCACTGCTGCTGGCTTGACCGTAGCGATTCCGGCATTGATGGCGCATAGATACTTCCAGCGTCGCGTTGACACCATTGTTGTGGCAATGGAGCAGGAAGCGGTCAAGCTTGTTGATGCCTTGCATAGCGATCGTAAAATCGAAGTCGCAGCCTGAGCGGGGTAGCAAACGATGCAATTCCGCCGCCAAACCACAGAGCAGGAAGGGGTTAACCTGACACCACTTATCGATGTGGTATTCCTGCTGTTGATTTTCTTTATGGTGTCTACAACCTTCACCAAGGAAAGCCATCTTAAGCTGAACCTACCTGAAGCAGCAGGTCCTCAGTCTGTTGACCAACCAAAATATGTAGAGATTTTGATCAGTGCTGATGGTTCTTATTCAGTAGATGGACAAGCTTTGATCAATAAGAAGATCAACACCCTCAAATCTGCGCTGTCGGAAGTTTCCGCAGGCGAGTACAATCGCCCGCTTGTGATAACCGCCGACGCCACCGCTCATCACCAAGCCGTGGTTCGGGCAATGGATGCCGCTGGACAGCTAGGCTTTGTCAACCTAAGCATTACTACACGGCAGCCGGAAGAAAACTAGCGCGGAACCCTGTAGGGAGCTGACTTACCTTCGGTTTCTGTGCCCACTCGCCCCAGTTGGGGCGAGTCCATTCATTGGTCTGTATGAAGAAAGTAAAAGCGCCCCCCAGCAAACCGCAAAATGGGGCGGAAACTTACCGTCGATTGCTCACTTATGCCCGCCCGCACATGGCGATTTTCGGGGTTGCGGTACTGGGCTTCTTCCTGTTTTCGATCATGGGCGTCAGCCTGATTGCTGTGACCGAGCTGTTGCTCGATGCAGTGGGGGCTGGTATCCAAGAGAGTCGCGGGTTTCTCTCAAAGTTTGTAGCATCCTATTACCCCGATGGAGTAATGCCCCAGGAGACTGCTCGTTGGCTTGTACCGCTTGCAATGTTGCTGATTATTGTCCTTAGGGCTATTGGCAATTTTGTCGGCAGCTATGGTTTAGCCTATGTGGGCCGCGCAGTGATCCACGAGTTGCGAACACAGCTATTTGAGAGAATTGGCCAGCTTCCCAGCTCCTATTTTGACCGCTATACCGGCGCTTACCTGATCTCAAAGGTTTCATACAATGTTGAGCAGGTAACCAACTCCATCACCAAGGCGGTGAAGGTACTCTTCCGGGAGTCGTTTACGGTAATCGGTCTCTTGACCTACCTGTTACTGGTGAACTGGAAGCTGACTTTAACCTTCTTCCTTTTTGCCCCCTTGATCGCCGTTATTGTGCGCATCGTGGGTAAGCGTTTCCGCAAATTAAGCCATCGCATCCAGAATTCTATGGGCGACGTTACCCATGTTACCCAGGAGGCGATCAATGGCTATCAAGTGGTGCGGATGTATGGGGGGCAGGATTACGAGAAATCCCGCTTCCTCTCTGCCAGTGACAATAACCGTCGGCAGTTTATGAAGCTCGTAGTAGCAAACAATGCCAGTGTTTCTGTAATTCAGATACTGGTTGGTTTGTCTACCGCAACTATTGTCTGGCTGGCTCTGGCACCGGGTATGGTTGAGTCCATGACTGCTGGGGTTTTTGCCGCCTACATTGGTGCGGCTGCATCCCTGGCCAAGCCGGTGCGCAGCCTTTCCGAAATTTTTGCTGATATCCAGAAGGGTATTGCGGCAGCGGAGAGTATCTTCGAGGTAATGGATGCTCCCAGAGAGCCCCAGGATGGTGAAGCTCAGCTACCTAAGCCAGTGAATGGCACAGTAGCTTTTGAAGGGCTTGAGTTTAGCTATGACCCGGCAGCACCCAAAGTACTCTCCGACATCAGTTTCGCGGTAAATCCGGGAGAAACGGTGGCCCTGGTGGGTGCATCTGGCTCCGGCAAGAGCACGCTGGTAAGTCTGCTGGCTAGGTTTTACGAGCCGACAGGTGGACGTATCCTGGTCGATGGGGCTGATATTTCCAAGGTGCCTCTTAAAGAGTTGCGCCGCCATATCAGTATGGTTTCCCAAAATATCGTGCTGTTTAACGACACTGTATATCGCAATATTGCCTACGGTGAATTAGAACATGCACCCAAGGAAAATGTTCTGCGTGCTATGGAGCAGGCACATGCAGCTCAATTTATTGAAGAGCTGCCTGAGGGGGCGAATACGGTTCTGGGGGATAATGCGCAGATGCTCTCCGGCGGCCAGCGCCAGCGCTTGTCTATTGCCCGCGCCCTGCTTAAGGATGCGCCCATACTGATCTTGGATGAGGCCACCTCAGCACTGGATAATGAATCGGAGCGCCATATTCAGGCGGCTCTGGCTGAAGTCATGAAAAACCGCACTACGTTTGTTATCGCCCATCGCCTGAGTACGATCGAGAATGCCGATCGCATTCTGGTGATGGAGAAAGGTCGAATTGTAGAGAGCGGGAATCACGCAGAGCTGCTCGCCCAGGGTGGTCGATACGCATCTCTGTTACAGCAGCAAACGATGGGGTAGGGCACCTGGATGTCACTGGAAGACTGGTTTAACAAGCGCTGGTACCCCGAAAAGGGTGAAGGTCGCTCGCTCTCCCTGCTCACCCCGCTGGAATTACTCTATGGGGGGGTGAGCAAGCGGCGCCGGGTAATGAGTTCTCGCACGCCACCGGAGCCCTTATCAGTTCCTGTCATCGTCATCGGTAACATCACCGTTGGCGGTGCGGGTAAAACGCCATTGGTGGCGGAGCTGGCTCGCTGGCTAAAGGAGCGGGGTCGCAATCCGGGGATTATCAGCCGTGGCTATGGTGGTCGTGCAGAAAAATATCCTTATCAGGTGACTGCCCAATCCCACCCCCTGGAGTCCGGGGATGAGCCGCTGATGCTGCACTTGATCACTGGTGTGCCGGTGATGGTTTCTCCCAATCGCACCGAGGCGGCGCAGGCCCTGATCGACTATCACCAGTGCGATGTTATTTTGTCTGACGATGGGCTGCAGCACTATAGTTTGTGGCGCAGCTATGAAATTTGTGTGGTTGATGGTCATCGCGGTTTGGGCAATGGCCATATGCTGCCCAGAGGACCTCTGAGGGAACCGGTGACGCGCCTGCAAAGCGTCGACATGCTGGTTAGTAATGGAGAGCCAGAAGCCAAAGTCAGGGATCAGTGTGGTGGGCTTTTAGAGTTTGAAATGACACTCGAGCCTTCCTGTTGGCACCAGTTTAACCTCGATCAAACCTCCACATTGCGCCTGCCATCAGGGCCTGAGGTGGGGCCTTGCCACGGGGTGGCAGCGATCGGTAATCCCAAGCGGTTTTTCCGGTCACTGCAAGCGCTAGGGTTCGAGGTGACAGAGCAACCTTTTGACGATCATCATCAATTCAGCCCCCAGGAACTGCATTTCGATGGAGAAACCCCAGTGATTATGACCATGAAAGATGCGGTGAAATGTCGCGATTTCTGGGAGAGTCATTGGTGGGCGCTTGAGGTGCGGGCCAAGTTGCCAGACCTTTTTTATCAAAAAGTACACAAGCACTTGCAACAATTTAGTGAAAATGAAAAGTAACTCTTCTTTCGACGTCATTATTCCCGCACGCTATGGCTCCAGCCGCCTGCCAGGCAAGCCCTTGGCTGATATCGGCGGCAAGCCGATGGTGGAGCATGTTTATTTGCGTGCCCGTGAGAGCGATGCTCAGAGGGTGGTTATCGCCACCGATGATATGCGTGTAGCGGAGGTGGCTCACGGCTTCGGCGCCGAGGTGTGTATGACATCTGCCGAGCATGCCTCGGGAACTGACCGACTGCAGGAGGTGGCTCAGAACCTGGGCCTTGCCGAGGACCGCATTTTGGTCAATGTGCAGGGCGATGAACCCTTGATACCCGCCGAGGTGATAAATCAAGTAGCTGAAAACCTGGCGGCTAGCAAGCGAGCCGGCGTTGCAACCCTGGCGGAACCCATCACCTCAGTGGAGGATTTTCGCAACCCGAATATCGTCAAGGTAGTGACAACAGAGTCCGGGTTGGCCAGGTATTTTTCACGAGCGCCAATCCCATGGCCCAGAGATGCCTTTGCGATGGATAGCAGTGAACTGCCAAGGGGCTTGGAACCTCGTCGCCATATTGGTATCTATGCTTACCGTGTTGCGCTATTGCGCCAGTTTGTCTCCTGGCCTATGGCCCCGCTAGAAAAGTTCGAGGCTCTGGAGCAGCTGCGTTTTCTTTACCACGACCAAGAGATTCACGTAGCGGATGCCTGTGCAGAAGTGCCCGGTGGCGTAGATACAGAACAGGATCTTCAGCGTATGCGAGAAGCCTTGGCCTGATGTAGAACCTAATGATTGAAGCCAATATCGATTTACAGCCCCACAATACTCTCGCGATTTCAGCAAACACCGCTTATTTTGCGCGTGTGGAAACCCTGGATGAATTGCGTGAGGCTTTGAGCTTTGCGCAGCAGAAGCGTTTGCCGATTCTGCCGTTGGGTGGGGGCAGTAATATCGTATTAACGGGAGACTTTCCCGGGCTTGCCATTCAGGTCGGGCTGCGAGGGCTAACAATTACTCCCAATGGTCGTGGCGGTACGATTGAGGCGGCGGCCGGGGAGGGGTGGCACCAGCTGGTTATGTCTACTGTCGAGCAGGGGATGGGAGGCTTGGAAAACCTCGCGCTGATTCCAGGTAAAGTGGGTGCAGCCCCAATCCAAAATATCGGCGCCTATGGGGTAGAGTTGCGAGACTGTTTTTGCAGCTTGCAGGCCATGGAAATTTCTACAGGTGCACTACATAACTTTTCTGCGCCGGACTGTGAGTTTGATTATCGGGACAGTGTGTTTAAAGGGCAGTTGCGCGATCAATTTATTATTACCCAGGTTAACCTTCGCCTTGCGCAAGATTGGCAGCCCAAGGTAGCTTACCCGGCTCTACAGCAATTTATTGACCAGCAAGGTTGGGATTGTAACTCCTTAACACCCGCGCAAATTTCCGCTGCGGTTATCGATATTCGCAACAGTAAATTGCCGCTCCCCGATCAAATTCCCAACGCTGGCAGCTTCTTTAAAAACCCTGTGGTGAATGCGGACATTTACCAAAACCTAAAATCGGAACATCCCGATTTAGTAGCTTATGCCAGCGGTGAAGGTTGGAAGCTGGCGGCAGGTTGGCTAATTGATCGCGCTGGTTGGCGGGGCAGGCGGCAAGAAGCGGTTGGAGTTCACCACCAGCAGGCATTGGTTTTGGTTAATCCCGGCCGGGGCCGGGGTGATGAAGTGACAAGATTGGCTCGCGCTATCGCTTCTGATGTGCAGGCTAAGTTTGGTGTTACCCTGGAGCCTGAGCCGCGCTATTACCCTTAATCTATTCAAGATTGTTTGCATGAGGGTGCGGACAATCCCTTCTTTTATTCTTCACTGAATTGCAGTTAGCAAGTACCCAATAGAAAAGTGCAAATTATTGGGTGGGGTTGGCAGTTTTCAGCCTGAATATCAGTAGAGAATTGTTCTAGTTGTTGACGATTATTTTGTTATAACGAATTCAACCTCTTACATTTTCTCATATTCCGATTTCTTTCATAAATATTTTCTGCGATAAAATGAATCTTCTATCGCAAATTTTGCGGAAGTGCTCATCTTGATCGCAGAAAAATTAATTGGTACGTTTTTACGCTATAATTAAATGTTATAAAGGCAGCAAGATCCTGTGGCCAAATGTCTGTTCAGCAGCATTTGAAACGGTGCTTCTGCTTTGCAGTAGCGTTTTTGTCTGGTATGTTGCGGTTGGGTTCCGGGGGGACCTACACGGGGTAGTTTCACCGTGAGCTAAAAAGAAGAACGCAGTTTATAGAGCTCGTGCGTTGGGGATGTATACGCGGCGTAGCCACTGCACTTATCCGTAGTTGGGGATAGCTTGATCAAAGTCTTAGTGGTGGATGATCACGATCTTGTGCGAATGGGCATTTCGCGCATGCTGGGTGATGTTGAGGATATAGAAGTCGCCGGAGAGGCAAACTGTGGCGAGGAGGCCCTGGAATTCGTTCGCCGGTCTAATGTTGATGTCATTCTGATGGATGTAAAAATGCCAGGAATGGGCGGCCTTGAAGCGACTAGAAAGCTGCTGCAGCGGTGCCCGGAGGCAAAGGTTGTTGCCGTTAGTGCACTCGATGATGATTTATTCCCGGGCCGCTTGATGCAAGCTGGGGCAATGGGTTACGTGACTAAGGGCGCGGACCTTGAAGAAATGGTTCGAGCGATACGGACGGTTATTTCAGGTGGTGTGTTTATCAGTAATTCCATGGCAACCAAAATGGCGATGCGCAGTGTCAGTGGCCAGGATGATCAGCAATCTCCGTTTGAAAAATTATCCAAAAGGGAATTGCAGACTGCAGACATGATCGTCAATGGCGCCAAGGTTGCGGATATTGCAAAATCTCTCTCGGTAAGCCCCAAAACGGTGAATAGCTACCGCTACAGGATTTTTGAGAAGTTGGATATTAATAGTGATGTAGAATTGACGATCCTCGCTGTTAAACACCAAATTCTCGACCCAGATGCTGCACTTTAATTGAAAAGTGGCTGATTTCTTAAAATATTGAGGCCGGTTGCCAGATGTTCGACAGCAAGCGTTTCCTCGCGACAGTAACTCGCAAACCCGGCGTCTACCAGATGTTCGACGCCGAAAATAAAATCCTCTACGTAGGGAAAGCCAAGAACCTTCGCAATCGGTTGTCGAGCTACTTTCGCAGCTCCGGACTAACGACAAAAACCATGGCGCTGGTGCAGCGTATTGGAAACATCGAAGTCACCGTTACGCGCAGTGAAACCGAAGCCCTGGTGCTTGAACAAAGCCTGATCAAGTCCCAGCGGCCCCCATACAATGTGATGCTGAAGGATGATAAAGGGTACCCTTATATCTTTCTTTCCAGCAATGACACTTTCCCCCGTATTGCATTCCACCGTGGTGCCAAGCGCAAGAAAGGCCGATACTTCGGACCTTTTCCAAATGCATCGTCGGTTCGCGACAGCCTGAACTTTCTGCAAAAAACTTTTCGAATCCGCTCTTGTGAAGACAGTGTTTTTCGCAACCGTTCAAGGCCCTGCCTTCAATATCAGATAGAGCGCTGCACCGCTCCCTGTGTCGATTTTATTTCTCCCGAGGACTATCGCCAGGATGTTCGCCACGCAGAGATGTTTCTCACGGGTAAAAGTGACAGCATTATCCAGGAGTTGGCCGATCAAATGGATGAGGCATCCCGGGCGCTGGAATTTGAAAAAGCCGCGAGACTGCGGGACCAAATTTCCGCGCTGCGTCGTCTACAAGCGGATCAGGTAGCTGAGGGGGCAAGTGGCGATGTGGATGTGCTGGGGATAGCCAGTGAGGGCGGTAGCTGTTGCGTACACGTTCTGTTTGTCAGGCAGGGGCGAATTCTGGGGAGTCGCAGTTATTTTCCCAGTGAGCGCCTGGGACTCACACCGCCAGAGCTACTTTCCGCATTTGTCCCGCAATTTTACCTGGGCAGTCCCCGAGAGATCCCCCGTGAGATTTTAGTGTCAGAGGCCTTACAGGATCTCGAACCACTTCAACAGGCTCTTAGCGAGCAGTGTGGTCGCGATGTTGGTATCACCCATAAGTTGCGTGGCAAGCGGGCCACTTGGGTTGAGATGGCGCAACAGGCAGCACAACAGAATTTGACTAGTCGAACTGCAGCCCAGCAAAAACTCTACAACCGTTTCGAGAAGCTACAGGAAGTATTAGAACTGGAGCAGCTCCCGGAGAGGCTTGAGTGCTTTGACATCAGCCATTCTTCCGGTGAGGCCACGGTTGCGTCCTGTGTTGTATTTGATACCGGAGGCCCGGTGAAGTCGGATTATCGCCGATTCAATATTGAGGGTATCCAGGCGGGCGATGATTATGCGGCAATGGGGCAGGCGCTAAAGCGGCGCTATACGCGCCTTTCCGGTGGCGAGGGCAAATTCCCCAATATCCTGTTGATCGACGGGGGGAAGGGTCAGGTTACACAAGCGGTTGAAGCTCTGAATGAGCTGGGCATTGTCGGAGTGCAAATTATTGGTGTTGCCAAAGGAACTACACGAAAAGCGGGCTTTGAAACATTACATGTGGTTTCCAGTAACAAAGAGCTTGTACTCTCCGCCGACTCATCAGCGCTGCACTTAATTCAACAAGTGCGAGATGAAGCGCACCGCTTTGCTATCGCTGGCCACCGGGCAAAACGGGATAAAAAACGCAGGGAGTCTCCACTGGAAGGTATCGCTGGAGTAGGGCCTACTCGCCGCAGGGCGCTGCTGCGACATTTCGGAGGTCTGCAAGAGCTAAAGCGCGCAACAGTGACGGAGATTGCCAGCGTGGATGGTATCAGCCGGAAATTGGCTCAGGATATATACTCGGCACTACACCACGAGTAGAACAGGATCGAGCTGGCGATTAAATGGCCAGTTTTTTCCAAAGCGTTTCATTTTGCGCGATGGCTTGATAACGTACGCCCTCCGCAAGAATAGAGAAAAGTATGACAATCGCCAATCAACTGACACTGTTACGTGTTGCTTTGATCCCATTTTTTGTTTTGGTTTTCTATTTGCCGTACAAGTGGAGTTACATTGCTTCTGCTGCAATTTTTGCAGTTGCCGCAATTACCGATTGGCTTGATGGCTATCTCGCCAGAAAATTAAATCAGAGTACTGCCCTCGGTGCCTTTCTGGACCCGGTTGCCGATAAGCTAATGGTGGCTACTGCATTGGTCTTGCTGGTGGGACTGCATGACAATCCGCTGTTTGCGATTGCTGCGGCGGTGATCATTTGTCGAGAGATCGCGGTCTCTGGGTTGCGGGAGTGGATGGCTGAGCTGGGGCAGCGCAGCAGTGTTGCCGTTTCCTATGTAGGCAAAGTCAAAACCACCGCACAGATGGCAGCAATTCTTGTTCTGCTTGCCTTCGATGTTAGAGAGTTTCCGGTGATGGAAACTATTGGATATCTGCTGCTCTATATCGCTGCCGGCCTCACCTTGTGGACGATGGTGATGTACTTGCGCGCCGCATGGCCGGCCCTTATGGCCGACAGCCGAGATAAGTAGATAGAGGGGAGTTACTTCTCTCACGAAATTGGCGCCTCGATTCTGGCATTTGCTGGAAAATGAGGCGCTCTCTACCCCGCTTAAACTCGCTCTTTCTCTTCCAAGCCCCTGCGCTCCTCTAAATTGTTAGATACTTTTCTGCGATCTATAGGAAGCTCATGTCCGTCAAAAGCCACCTGATTATGATCTGGCTGCTTTGCATCACTCTCAATGTCGAGGGGCAAGTTGTACACGATGCCGAGTTTTATATTCTCAAGATGCAAAACGGCGAACGTTGGGATCAAGAGGATGCGGAGCTTGAACAGCGCTTACAGCAGTTGCGGCAGAAATATGGACAGCCACCGAATATAGTATTCCTGCTATGGGATGACACTGCATTTGGAGCTGTTGGCTTTCCTGCGTTACAAAAGAACTTTGGCTACTCAACGCCAAATCTAAACCAGATGGCTTCAGAGGGTATCAACTTTACCCGCATGTACTCTGAGCCCTCATGCACACCAACCCGCGCTGCTGCGCTCACCGGACGGCTACCGGTGCGCTATGGCATGGGTGAAGTGGGTATGCCCCATGAGTTTTCCGGTCTACGCGCAGAAGAAGTCACTATTGCGGAGGTACTTTCGCAGGCGGGTTATACGACAGGCTTTTTCGGCAAGGGGCACCTTGGAGATATCGAGGAGAGTTATTTACACAATCAGGGGTTCGATGAGGCGTTGTTCACTCCGATGAACCAGATTACCTCCCTGTTTAACCCCCAGGCAAATGTAGCAAATGCGGTGCTGGGCATGTTCCCCGAAATCTATCCACCTGATCCCTATCGGTTGGACAGCCCTGGTCTGATTCCCGCTGGCTGGGTAATGAATATTGAAGGGAAAAAGGGACAACCCGGGCGGGAATGGTGCGGAACATCCAACGAGTGCTTCGCTAAGTTTGATCCAGAAGCAGAACAGAGAACGCTGGCGTTTATTCGTCGCAGTGCAGAGCAGAAGAAACCGTTTTTCGTTGCTTACTGGCCCAATCTCCTTAATTTCATGGCGATGTATAACCCCAAGCGCTCGGTAGCCGGGCTGATGGTTGCCGATGCTTTCCCGGCGATGGATAACTTTGTCGGGGTGCTGATGCAAGAATTGAAAAGCTTAGGGCTCGCTGAAAATACCTTGTTCGTTGCAATGGCGGATAACGGCCCTATGGTTCACAGTCCGCCGGCGGGGTGGGGAATGCTGCCCATGTTGTATCGGGGTGGCAAAGGGGATTTTACTGAGGGCGGCGTTCGCGTACCTGCTTTTGCCTGGTGGCCAGGAACTATCGAAGCGGGACAAACGGCAGGAGATATTATTCATATCACTGACCTGTATACGACTTTCGCTCGCTTGGGTGGAGCAACTGATGCTATTCCCACGGATCGCGTCGTTGACGGCCTCGACCAGACCGCTCTGTTCCTAAACGGCGATACTCATGGCCGCCGGGATTATGTATTCATTTATACGGGTAAGGAATTGGGGGCAACAGTAAAGGGGCGATATAAGAGGCATTGGCTGGGAGCGGGGGAGGTGGCAGGGTCGGGGATGCCGGAGGCTTATTACGATTTATATATGGACCCCCGGGAGGAGTCCCCGCAGTTGGTGCCGTTAATTTACACCCAGGGCCAGTTCAATCATATGGTGGCTCGCCACCGTTTATTCAAACGTAAATATCCAGACGTAGCCAGCGGCAAAGGCATACCCTATACCGGGCTGGCCAATGCGCGCCCTGAGACACAGGCTATTGGTGAGCGCGTGCGCGCAGTCATCAGTGAGATGCCATTCACTGTTGAAGACTATCTCGAGTATCAAATCCCCGGTGCCGACAAGGTCGGCGACTGGGGAGATTAAAACGCTATATCCAAAGTGAGTAGGCTTGGACTAGTGGTAGAGGCCCAGATTCTGATTTAGTCGAACTTCGCCACTTCGCTGCACTGTAATGGAAGGCACAATGGACCTGCTCAGGCCAATCTTTGCCTGAAGTTCATAGGGTACCGATTGCTGCCCACTATTCGCTAATTCAGCGGCGGCGAATAGAGACCCCATCCAGCTCGCAGTTGCGTCTACCGCGATGTCATCCTGGCCATAGGGGGCAATGGGCAATAAGTTGTTTGAGGTTCCTGTCATCACTTTGTGGCCGGCAAGACTGAGCTTGTAGTAGATCCCGGAGAGGGGTAGCTCTTGGTTGTTGGGGTTGAAAATGCGCAAATGGATTCTGAAGCGCAGATCGCTGCCGACGGCAGGAGGAAGCGGCTCCAGCCCAATAATCTCAACCTCTGGCTGCTGAAAACTGGGCGATAAAGCGGCGCAACCACCCATGAATAGAGCGAATAATACGAGTAAGTTCAGTTGTAAAAGTTTAATCACTGCTTGTCCTTCATTTTTCTCTCTTCTGATAAGTGCGAGGTTGGTGTCCCAGCGCTTATTCCACGACCACCACAGTTTTATTTCTCTTGCTTGCTTATTGAGCAACCGCTCGAATTGCTTCATTCTGCGATCCTGATGGATCGAAGAAGGTTGTTGCCTCTGTGCAAACTTCCCCATGGATTTCTACTAACGGAGACAATAGATGAGCAAGTGGTTCATTCTTCTGACAACAATGGTGGTGATATTGTTCGCCAGCTGGAAATGGCTTTTGCTTCCGGCTATTGAAAAGTCGATGAACAAAGTAGAGCCGGGCAAAATTGCAGCGCTGTCATCTGAGGCTAAAGCGCTACACCAAAGTCTATTGGTAGGTGATCTCCACGCAGATAGTTTCCTGTGGGCCAGGGATTTGAGGAAGCGAGCCGACTATGGTCATCTGGATCTCCCCCGGGCGCGAGAAGGTAACCTGGGTATCCAGGTCTTCACATCAGTTACCAAGTCTCCCCGGGGGCAGAACTATCAGAAGAACTCCAGCAAAGCTGGCGATAACATAACCTTATTGGCCATTGCTCAGGCGTGGCCAGTAAAGGCGTGGGGCAGCCTGTATGAGCGGGCGCTCTATCATGCAGAGCGTGTTAATGCGCTACAGCAATCTGCGCCTGACCAAATACGTATCGTCAAAAGTGCGGCAGATTTACAAGAGGTGCTTGTAGCAAGGAAGCAGGGTGGAGAGGTTTTGGCCGCACTCCTTGGCACTGAAGGTGCCCATCCTTTGGAAGGGAAGATCGAAAACATCGGTCGCCTATACGATGCTGGCTTCCGAGTGATGGGGTTGCAACACTTTTTCGACAATGAGCTGGGTGGCTCCCTGCATGGAGAAAGCGGGCAGGGTTTGAGCGCATTTGGCCGGAAAGCAGTGCAGGAGATGGAAAGGCGCTCTATTGTGATTGACGTCGCCCACTCCTCCGAGCAGGTCGTCCGCGAAGTTTTGGATATTGCCGAGCGCCCAGTGATTGTTTCCCATACCGGGCTTCAAGGGGCGTGTAACTCACGCCGGAATATCAGCGACGAGCTAATGAAGGAGATAGCGGGTAAAGGAGGCTTGATTGGAATTGGTTTCTGGCCTGGTGCTGTCTGCGATACAAGCCCCACGAGCATTGTTAAATCTATTCGTTATGCCATTGATACACTGGGTGTGGATCATGTCGCATTGGGGTCGGACTATGACGGTAGTGTAAAGGTTGCATTTGACGTAAGTGAACTGGGCGTGCTTACCGCAGAAATGCTTCGGCAAGGGTTTACTGAAGAAGAGATCCGTAAAGTAATGGGTGAGAACCTGAGAGATTTCTTCCTTACTCAACTTCCCAGTTAATATCATATAGGAAGGTTGAATTTAGATTCCGCAGCTCTCTCAAGAGATATATTAGCGCTGGCATTTGATAGCTCACTGTTCTGATGAGTTTGTTATTACCAGCGCAATACTTGCACTCGTATATGGTTAAAAATAAATATACGTTCTGCACTTATCCAAACGCAATTTCAACTGGAAATTCGTATCATATTTTGACTTTAATGCCCTGAATGGCCAATTGAAATTAAGTGTAATCAAATTCCGGTTTACTTTTTAAAATGGCTTAAAGCTAAAAAAGCTGCAAACAAATTGATAGAGATAAAACTGTAGGTGAGAAAAATAGAACATGGACCGCGATACTGCGGATAGGCAAAAGTCCACTATCTTTAAAGAATAGGGAGACCTCCATGTTCAATCCGAAACTAACAGAAACAGAATTTCTATTGGATCAAGCAAATTACATTCAACCCGGTGTCCACAATGATGTAAGGCGCGGAGTTTGTTACGCATTATCCTACATGTGGGTGAGACTCGGCTTGCAACCCGGCGGCCATATAAATATGCACCTCCAGGCAGGATTGCAACAGCGTTACCACAATACAGGAATTGGAAACGCTCTTAACAGAGCAACTCCAGGTATGTTTTTAAGGGCTGTTGGCGGGTCGACCACCACCTTTGGGCAGCCTATCTATACAATGCAAAGGGCAATTTCCGCGCAACAGCAGATCCAGGGAAATGTGATGGGTATATCGTCAGGGTTAAGGACGATTTGTCGGACAGATGGGTATACCGAGCACTGTATCGCCCGTGGGCATCAGTTGAATCCATTTGAGCCTTTTTCCACATTTTTGCGATGGATACGGCAGGGGATGGCCCGCCTTAATCAAGGCTTTGCATTGATAGGATTCCTGGGCCCCAACAGCGGCCATGCAATTGCAATTCAAGTACAGAATGGTAATACCTGGAGGCTTTTTGACCCCAATTTTGGTTCCTTTGTATTTAACGGATACAACCGCTTTAAGGCCGAATTACATCAGCTGGCTTTGATATACCTGGCGATGGGCACTGCTGGTGGAAGCTGGATGATTTCAACTTTTAGATAAGTTAGTAGGCTTGTTTTATTGTCTAGGTATCACAGGGTCGCTTAGGCGACCCTGTGCGTTGAGTTTAAGTGCAAGCGTATACTAGAGAATTTAGACCGCAGTAAAAGTCCTGATGAGTCAATTAGGGGGATTAGTCTGGCACTCCCAGTGTTAATATTGACTACTTGGCAGCGATGCACTCAATTTCAATTTGGGCGTCCAGCGCTAGGGACTCCACTGCAAAGGTAGTCCTTGCAGGGTAGGGGGAGGCAAAAGCTTTCTGGTAGATGTTGTTGAATTCAGGGAAATTCTTGATATCTGTTAAAATGACCGTGCATTTAACAACATCTTTCATTTCGTAGTCGTAGCGCTCCAGAGTTTGCTTTATGTTGTCTAGAGTCTGTTTGGTCTCCGCAGCGAATCCCCCTTGGGCTAACCGCTTAGTCTCCGGTGAAAGCCCTATTTGGCCAGAAAGAAATAGCTGGTTGCCAACTTTTACAGCCTCTGAAAATGGTAGCTTTGAGACTGATCCTGTTGGGTTCAGGAATTTAACCTGCTCAGCGTCCTTTGCATAGCTGAAACTGGAAAGCGTAATAGTGAAAAATGTAGAAATTAATGCATTTATAGATGATGTCTTTATCTTCATTGGAATCTTTTTTTGTAAGTTTTTCATAAAAGCTGGGGCCGGTATATCTTGCGGTCGATTATTTTTTGTTCTTGGTGATTACCTCAAAAACTTAGATGGGTTTCTGGAGCAAGTGTGTATTGGAGCTTTTGAGTAACCACCTTCGCTTTAGTTGAGTATAACCAGCTGGAGCGAGCTAATTGAATTAAGGTACTAAAGGGTATATTGGGTGGTGATTATACCTGCAATTTGTATCTAATTTGTACGCATTGGCGACAGCGATGAATGCGAGAGTTTTCTTGTATTATGAGCAGCTTAATCCCATTGCTTACCTGAGTGCCACTTTTAACATTGCTGGATTATTGAATAATAGTACTCTGGAATGACTGACTCGGTAGCGCTGCTATTCGGGTGCGCTATTCTCTCCCTAAGCCAATCGAGCTTAAGCGTTGTGTTGAGTGGACCGATCTCTTTTAATTAACAGTTAGGTAAACCACCGCCTCTGGCGGTGAGACTTGACAGGGCTCTGCCGTTCCGGCGTGCAGAGTAAAAATATGGCCTCCATGAACCGGCAAGTTCTATAAGGGGGCCATATGCGAGATTGGCAGTGCCAAGCTTACGTGAAACATTATTGCAGGTACCACGTGGTGTTTGTGCCCAAGTATCGAAAGAAAGCGTTATTTGGGACATTAAGGCGGGAGATTGGAGCAATATGTCGAGACTTATGTCGTCAAAAGGGCATTGAGTTGGTCGAGGAGTACGCAATGAAGGATCACATCCATATGTTGTTAATGATTCTTCCGAAGTTCAGTGTTTCCAATACGATTGGGTTTCTGAAAGGGAAATCTGCGATCCAGATATTTCGGAAGTACAAGCATGTACAGAGAAATTTCACAGGAAGACACTTTTGGGCTCGGGGCTACTGTGTGAGTACATCAAAAATCAAGAGGTTGAAGAGCGCCGCCAAGAGCAGATGCGACTGGCAGGGTTGTAACTAGCCCCCTCTGGGGGCTTTCACCATACCACCCGCTATGCGGGTGGTTGCTGATTTCCCAGTCTATCTTTTGAATGGAAGCTCCTTCGGGCTGAGCTGGTCTAGAATACTTTAAATTTCCTTTGGAAGTAATTAAGAGTATAGAGTTTTGGGTGGCTTGTAGATGATTCTGATTAGTGTGATAGGTCGTTCCAACCACCTAGATTAGATAGTGTTAATGAGTTAACGATACTTTTCTATTTCTTGATTTTAGAGCCTTTAGATTTTGATAGGTAACAGACCCTTTTAAGGGGTGCGTTGGTGATGTCTCTCTAATATAATGATGGAATTGCTGATTAATGCCAGCTAGCCGGAAAATAATATGCGTGAAGAAAAAATAAAAAATTGGAGTGAATTTGATTCTTTACTTGAGAGTAAGAGTTTTCGAAAGTGGATTTTTAGGGGACAGTCGTCTTCAGGCTGGAAGCTGGAAAGTTCTTTGTATCGAGCATTTGATGAAGCTCAGATACTGTTTCACCTGAAGAATGGTAAGAGAAAGCCTATAGACAGAATTGAGCACGAAAAGGTAATGATAGACCGGTTTAAGTGCGCTGCTCATTTATATCTGGATCACCTTCCTCAAGCAGAAGATCAACTAAGTTGGCTTTCTTTAATGCAGCACCATGGAGCCCCAACTAGGCTCTTGGATTTTTCATTCTCCCCCTATATTGCTCTTTTTTTTGCTTTAGAGACAGGCGAGGATGACGCTGCTGTTTACTGTGTCAACCATAGGGCCATCGAATCTGTTGATGACGAATATTTTGGAGAGCGTCGAGGGAAAGTGTATTCCAATATCCTTCTTGAAGAGAGACCTTCGAATACTTGCCTTTTTGCATTTGAGCCCAAGTTTTCTAATCAGAGGTTGCTCTCTCAACAAGGGCTATTTGTAGCTACAAATTTTATAGATGATAGTCATGAAACTATCTTGAGAGAATATTTAATTGAAGGTCAAGATGCAGTTAAGATAATTATCCCTGCTGAGTTAAGGTATGAAGGGATTCGTAAATTGCATAAGCTAAATATCAGTTCCACTATTGTATATCCTGGTTTAGATGGGTTCTGTAAAAGTATGAGACGACAGCCTATTTTTGGTCTTGAGTGGCAAAAGAGGGTCGGGGCTCTGGAGTGAAACATAGCTATTTAATCGTAAGCGGTGGGAGTGGTTTTTTGCAATAGCCTGTATTTGTTCCTCCTGTTCACATCCTGTACGACCCCTTAAAACAATAGAGGGGGCGTCATGCGCCTTATTCTACCTTTTATGCTATCCGCAGCCCTATCTGGTTGTTTCGAGGCAGAAGCCAATGTCAACGAATATGACCGCCACGAATGGCTGCCACGCTGGTCTGATGCTGACCGAGACTGCCAGAGTACTCGCCATGAGCTGCTAGTTCAGTTCTCCATGGCTCCAGTAACCTTCACCAATGACAAGGAGTGCACGGTAGACATCGGCCTCTGGCTGGACCAATATACCGGCCAATTTTTCAATCTGGCCTCTGACCTGGATGTTCAGGCTGTAGAAAAACTAATTTATGTCTTTGCTTTCTTAGATGTGATCAAATATTAACCATAAATGGTGATTCTACGTGAATTCTGATCTAGCTTTCACTGATGAGTAGGCTATTTTTCACGTAGAAGCACAATAAGAAAAGAGGGCTGAGTTTTTCTACACCCTCGTTGAACACATCGTGCCGCTGTCCTGGGCACATGGGAGCGGTGGTGTCAACTGTACTGTAGAGCTAAAGCGTCAGTTTGCAGAAGACCCTGAGAACCTGTGGCTGGTCAATGATGGCCGGAACCAAAGCAAGGGAGACAAGGGCCCGGACGAGTGGATGCCACCCTATGAGCCCGTCCAGGCTATCTATGTGCAGCGCTTCATGGCGATAGTGGAGAAGTATGGGCTGGAGTTCTCGCAGGAAGAGTCAGCCCAGATTCTGGCACTTCTGGAAGTGTGAGGCCTTACAGCTCTAAGAGGTCGTAGTCAGCCTTGGTTCTTAGAGCTGTAGCTTTACCATCATTGATGAGTTTAATCGGGCCTTGGCAGTTAAGGCCCAATGAATTTTCAGGATTGTGAGGAGCTACAGCAAATAGGCGGTGTCGTTCTTGCAGGCAAAAGTCAGCGTGCTTCATCGTTCCGCTTGATGTGGCTGACTCGACAATGGCTGAAGGTTGAGAAAGCCCCACCTGAATTCTGTTTCTAGCTACAAAGAAATGCCTTTGAGGTGCTACACCTTCAGGGTGTTCTGATACCCAGACGCCGCCAGCCTCAAGTATCCTCATCGCCAGCTTATAGTTTGCTCGGGGATTTGCAGTATGTAGGCCATGGGCAAGTACAGCGATAGCGTCACCCCTGGCCGCCAAAGCGCCCTCATGGGCGGCAGCATCTATCCCAAGGGAAAGCCCACTTATGACAATATTACCTTTCGATACAACATAGCCGGCGATTCTTCTCGCGATCTCTAGGCCGTTTGGTGATGTATCCCGGGATCCTACTATCGCAACGCCAGGTCGACTAAGGAGGCTGACATTACCGCGAGCGTACAGCTTTGCTGGCGGATTGGGGGCATTTTCCAGGCCGATTGGGTACGCTGGGTTGTCACGTTGGATCTCAACTATTTCCAATATGAAACCGTTTTGAAGAGAGATAATATTAAAACTACATTCGCAAAGAGTGTGCAAGTCAATACGGTTTGAATAAAGATAGCTATCAAGGGCTAGTTTTTTTGTTAGTCACTGTAAGTCAGTCTATTGTTTCAATACTGGATCAGGTCTCCTCTTAAGGCTATATAAAAATCCCATCTTTCTTGACTTTTGATAATTTTTATTTGAAAACTTAAGCTGCAAGTGATGTGGAAATCTCAAGATTTTTTGGGTTATAAGGGTGAATTTTTAAGTTCTACCACTCCGGAAATTAAAATATTGTGCAGAACTTATCTGCTGGTCTAATCTTTTTTAGGTCTTTGTGTGGATCGAATCTTGCTTTCTTTTTATCCAGTATTTGATGGTGTGTCGTCGAGGAGGCTAACTTTTATTTTAAGTAAATTGGAGGCTGGAGATATGTGCTTTTGGGAAAGAATGAAAGCTCATGCTGATGGTGATAATACACTTGGAAATTTAACAATGCTTTATAAGTTATCCCATACTCAGCTTGACAGTAAAGTGGATGGCTACCGACCGAAATTGATTTATGCGAGGGAGGCAACTGGTTGTTACACGTTTACGAAAGTAGATTCGCCCCCTGACGATGCAGTTGAGGGCAGCGTACAGAGCGTTATTTGGTTGCCTTGGCTAGATGGACATGTGACTGCTGCTCATCGTTATAGGTATGAGAGATTAAATACAGTTGATTATTTTATGACAACACAGCTGTCTGGTTGTCGTTTTACTGTAACTGATGACGTTGTTTTACATATTGCAAACAAACCAGCAAGGAGAGAAGGACGTACTCCTGGTGATAGAACAAACGCGGAAGCAAATGCGCTGAAAAAAATGGGCTCTACTGGTCGATCACGTAGACTATCTATGTCACCAATTAGTGGTGATACTGATACTGATACTGATACTGATGCTGATGGTTATTCATTTAGCTACGCCGGTACCAGCAGAGCTTATGTGTTTGGGTACCGTCAAGGTGTGAGGTGGACCTATCGTGCTTTGGTCCAGGGAGGGGCAGGTGCCAAGGACGGGAAGTGGATAACGTTGTGTTAGTAGTTTTCCTAGCTGTAATTCTAGGTTAAAGCTAAAGTCGGGAGTGGTGTTTATTCTCCGGAGGGCTAGCTGATGCCAGTCTATGAGCTTGCCCATGCCATCTACGTGCAGCGCTTCATGGCAATAGTGGAGAAGTGTGGGCTGAAGTTCTCACCGGAGGCGTCGACCCAGCTGCTAGCCCTCTTGGAATAGTAGACAAGCTAAAGGTTTAGTTCTCTTGCATTCTTTATTCATGCTCATGCCTAGCCGTCTGATTCTTGAATTTTTGGCTGGCTAGACTTGAGAATACCGAATTTATATTTGGAAATGTAAAAGTTCTAGGGCTTTCAATATGGCCAAAATCACGTAGCGCCTCCAAAACTGAACCGACTATATACAGGTGCTTGAAGGGGTTATTCTCTTCGTAAGCAAGTTGAATTTTCAAAGGTTCAGGATTTCCCACGAAATCAAGTTCACAGCCTCTACCTTTACCATCTACTACCGTGAAATGTAGTTCGTTTGAAAGATTGTATGTGTTTAAATAGAAGGCATTTACTTTCTCGTTAGTAACTTTGCTATGCTTGGTGATTTCTTTTGCGCGCAAAAATTTCCTGGCAAGCTCAAATAGTAATGATTCCTCTTGATTTTTTCCAGTTGAAACGGTCTCTAAAGATTGGTTGTTATTGTTGGGAAAAATTTTTGCATACAGGCCTGCTCGACCAGAAAAGCTGATGCCATGGTCAACCTCGAGCTGTTTAAGTAGCTCAAGAAACTCTTTTCTATGTGTATAGTAATTCGCAAAAGTATTCTGAATCTCCGCCCTCTTCAAGGTTTCAGAAAGTTGTGCGGACCGATGGATCGTGGCCACGAGAGCTACAATTGGAAGTGCCAAGGCTAAAATAGCTAGCGGTATGCGAAATATCTGATGAAAGTCATTGAATCCTTTATGGCTGAAGTCCCACTGTAAATCCGAGTTAAATATTATTACTATTGAGGCGATGAGGCAGCTGGCTATAGGTGCACCTAATGCATACCAAAAGCGTTTTAGGTCTGTTAATTTTCTTTCTGCGGCCATAACTCCTGGTGCCTTTTATCCCTTGGTATTTTGGTTGGGATAGTGATCGATTCGCAGGCTGATGTCTAGATTGTATTGCTTCTAAAGGAATCGTATGCACTTGGTAGTTATGTGCTGATGTTTCCGGGCCAATAATGTCCATGTTTATTGGACTGCTATCTTTAATTCCGGCTTACGAGCGCCCCCTTCAATTTGTACTAGTGTGTACCCACCCAAAAAACATATACATCAAAGATTGCAGAGCTTCATAGTTGAAATTTCGGTCAATGGTGCTGTGAGTTTCCCTAATCTCTAGATGATTGTTTCAAATGCTTCATATTTACAATATATCGCCAATATTCTGTTAATTAGGAATAAATCCTTATAAATGCAGGTGTATTGCTCGTTCAGAAATGGCTTTTCCTGCTAGTCTCGATATTATTATCTGCCAGGCTAATTTGAGCAGATAAGCTAGGTGGATCACAATTTGATGACTGGAAGGGCAATTCCTAGAAAGGGGTAAAGCAGGAGTGTTGTATGTATATACAGAAATTTGATGGGTTGACTATGTGTTACGGGATGAGTCCAAGGCGGAGATGGGGCCAAGTTTGTTATTGCATGGCAATTTACTGGATTTGCTCAATAACAGGGTATAAAGGGGCCCTTAGGACACACTTGCATTATGGGCAAACGCTGTACGATGGCCTGTACCCAACGGAAAGAAGGAGTTGATTGCAATGGCATTTATAGAGACTCAAGCTGAGATTAAAGCCTACCTGGACACGATACATATGACTGCTGATACCGCTGATCCAAAAATTAGGGACATTCTTTAAGTGCAAGCCAGCAATCTGGATGGGGTAGTTAGCTCTTTGGTGGATGAGCTGAATGCTCTTGCTGAGAGGCAGGAGCAGCTTCGCGAGCTGTTGAGGTGGTGTTTTGTAAAGGCGCAGGGGGCCGCTCGCAACGCGCTCCGTATACTGCATAAAAATACAGTATACCCTTAACCATGAAACTACTCTCTCTATACAGCAGTGGAATTAGCTGCGGCTTTCCCTCGCCGGCAGATGACCATAAAGGGCAACCGCTAAGTCTTGATGAGCATTTAATAACTAATGCTCCCGCGACATTTATGGCTAGGGCTAATGGTGACTCTATGCAGGCGGTGGGCATCTTTGACCTGTCGATCGCTCACTGACACCTATGAATAGTGACGTTGTGGTGGTCGCTTTGGATGGTCAGCTAATATGTAAAATCTTAGATCTTTAGCGAGGCCGGCTGTTGTCCACCAATAACAAATACAAGCCGATACCGGTATGGGAAGGGCAGGAGCTGCTAGTTGAAGGGGTGGTTAAAGCGTCGGTGCGGTATCATCGCCCAGTTCAGGTGCTGTCAGTGCCAGGGGTAGGGAAGCTCTATTTTCTTCGCTCAGGAAAAAAATTTAACTAGATTTTTATCGTTTGAGGGAGGTAAAAATCAGTGCATCAAATTTGCACCAAAAGGTATGTAGCTTATTGATTTCAAGGATCTGATTGGTGCCCGGGGCCGGACTTGAACCGGCACGGCCGTGAAGCCGGGAGATTTTAAGTCTCCTGTGTCTACCAATTCCACCACCCGGGCAGATCCTTTGCGAGAGAGGGCGATGTTTAATGCTTGCCCTTCATTCTCACTTTCATTGCATTCAACAGGATATTGCAATGAAGAGGAAAATGGAGGCTAGGGTCGGAATCGAACCGGCGTACACGGAGTTGCAGTCCGCTGCATGACCACTCTGCCACCTAGCCTTTTTTATCCGCCTTTGGCGGAAAAGAACGCTGCGAATTCTATCTGATAAATCTGAAAAATCCTAGCGTTTTCTTATACTTACGTGCGTTTCGCTGTGTAAGTGGGCGCCATTTTAGGGACTCTAGAGGATTAGTCAAGCATTGTTTTCATCAATGTTGCAAACAAGTGAAAAAAAGTAGGAAAAGTTACCTTCTGATGGTGGGGGAGGGCTGTAATAACTTTTAGCGCTGGTGCTCAAGAACCTATTTCCATTTGTTCTAAATTAATCTTCAGGTGTGCTGGCAATCTGTGACCTGTGTTCGATACTGTCTTTATCTGGCTAACACATCTCCCCCAACGTGTTTAGTAATGCTGGTAGGGTGGCTCACATGGCTGCCACCCGGAAGCAAGGATGAAATCCTCCAAGTTTCACTCCTAATGGTCTTGGCCCTGACGCTCTCCCCCCCCGTCGTCAGGGCTTTTTTTTGTCTGCTATTTATTGGAGCCTTTCGTCCGGGTCTGTCAGGTTTTCTGTGGCTAATGCATCCACGGGTCTACCGGCTGCTTTCTCAGACAGGGATCTAAACCTTTCCAGAGTCACTTCACCGCGTGTTCGAGCCAGTTCTCGTGCGACGTCATCAATACTTGCCTTGCCATTGCTGGCCTCGCGAATCTCTTTATCCAGTTGCTGCATTACCCCGGCCGCACGGGCGGTAATGGGGCCGGACGAGCGTTCGACTAATAGTGAAGGAGCCTTCTTACCCCATTTGATCAGTTTATTCATTGCCTCCTGATAGCGGGTTTCACTGATGCCACCAGTTCGCCTTAAAATCTCCAGGGAGTAAAACTCAGCCAGTCCCTCTACAATCCAATCGCTCTCATCGTCGCCGTGAATTCCCGTGCCCACATGAACTAACTCGTGGATCATGCTGCTGGTGCGGTTGCCGCTGATCAATGGTCGATCAGCATGCATATATAGAGAGCGTGTCCCCGACAGTCCGCCGCGCCACATGGGGTCGTCAGCGGTTACGATCAATAGATGATCAGGGAAGAGGGGGAAGATCTTCTTGAGCTCTGGCAGGTTCCAATTTAGGAAGGCCAGGATGTCTTGCCGCCGAATATTCTCATTTTTAGGGCCTGCAACACGGGTTTCAGTGCCGGCAATCATATCCTGTCGACTGCCAATTTTCCCTACAATCATCCAGCCCTTGGGTCTTACAAACTTACGCTTGGGGTCAGATAACTCGTATAGGTTATCTTCGATCTCAGGGTAGGGTAGGGCCGCATACCATTGGTCAGGAAGTTCCAGCTTAAGGCGGGCGGTAGAGCGGCCACGGCTGGTTGCCGATACCGGTGCAATCAATTTATCGCTGCGGAGAATTGCCCAGTCTTTGGTGATCCGTGAGTCGTAGCCACCGTTGCTACGCTGGTTATCTATGACAAAGCGGTACTTGAGGACGGGGTTCTTCCCTTCGGGTTGCCAGGTTGCTTTGTCGCCCTCGATCTTTAGAGGGGTGTCACTTTCCAGGTCCTGATAGCGGCCAGAGCGCAAGTTGAGAACGAGCTTACTTGGCATATCATCACCGCTGAGTGCCATTTCCACCTCAGCCAGTTTGGAGTTGGGCGAGATCTCTGCACTGTAAAGAATCTCATAAGCCTGAACAGCAGGGGATAGAGTGGCGAGTAATAGCGGCAGTGTTAGTAATCGTTTAAGCATCATTTCTTCAGCGGGAAATCCAACAATTAGTCGTTTCGACAGTATCTAAGCCTACAGGTGCCCTTGTGTCACCTTCAAGCAAACTGGTCACAAGCTAGCCAGTATGAGGTGACAGTTTTGTGCCGTCAGGTTTCATTGGATTGGTTTTCAGATATGTGCCATTTAAAAAGAATACACTTACAAAGTCGTTATCATATGGCAGTACATACTAATAAGCATCTCCCGTATGAGTAAACAAGAAGATAGATGTGGGTGGGCCGTCACAAGCACCTTTTGAGAGGGCTGGGTTAGCGGGCAGGCATGCTGTCTAAGTGGGAATTGAATGCTACGAAGGACAAGACCGCAGCATAGCTGCGGTCTAGAAAGGTCTTTTGCAGTCTAACTAACGATGGCGACAGAGCTACCAATATCTGATTGCACGGGGATCAACGAACTGCATACCGTAGGCGCTC
The DNA here is from genome assembly GCF_052467225.1 of Microbulbifer maximicatervae (SeqCode). Classification (NCBI taxonomy): domain Bacteria; kingdom Pseudomonadati; phylum Pseudomonadota; class Gammaproteobacteria; order Cellvibrionales; family Microbulbiferaceae; genus Microbulbifer; species Microbulbifer maximicatervae (SeqCode). The sequence continues at coordinate 2,969,228 of NZ_CP174303.1, forward strand.
AGGGCAAATCCATCTGGAAAACTGCTTACCATTGGTTGCTGGGGGTTAACCGCGGCTATTTCGGAAGGGTAATAACCTCCCGGCACAAACTGCCCCTGCCAACTGGGTGTAGCTTGAGGGGGGTAGCCCTGTAACGGACTCATGGTAAATCCAGAGTATGGAGTGGCTGGGGAGGGGCCTTGCGCGGTTGCGGCATGAGTACCCGCGGCCCTTGCTTGCTCTTTAGCGGACTCAAAAGCGGAGTTGATACCGAAAAGCTTGGGAACACCTGCGCCAACTCTCTCTGCCCCGAGGGGCATTGGTGCGGCCAAGGATTGGATCAGTTGGAATAAGGCGGTCACTCTGGATACATCTTTCTGCCGGAGCGCACCTTTAAATAATGGATGGTGGGCAAGTAGTAGAGCTGCCAAACCGGTAATATGCGGCGCGGCCATTGATGTACCTGACTGAACATCGAAGCCTTTGTCAGGCACAGACGAAACGATACCCACACCAGGTGCGGCAACAGAAATTTCCTGGCCGAAAGCGCTAAACCTAGGAACAAATAGACCGTCGGCTGATGCTGTTGAGGGTATTACTGTTTGCGCTTCCCAGGAATCTTTGGGGAACTCATTGAGCATTCCAAGAGCGCCTACAGCCATAGCATTTGGGGATCTGGCTGGATACTGGACTGCCCCGCCATTGTTGCCTGCGGCAACTATACAGGCGATACCATGTTGGACCGCTTCCTCGATTTGCTGCTCAACAGCCTCTGATGAATCAGAGCTGCCCAGGCTCATATTCACCACATCAACGCCGAGCTCTATGCAATGTGAGAGCGCATCAATCAAGCTACTAAATTGCCCGCCGGGGAAAACTTTGAATACATAGACTTCGGCTTCAGGAGCAAATCCGCGTATTGCTTCGGAGCCAGAGGGTTGGCCTGTAATAATTCCCGCACAGTGAGTTCCATGGCCGACGATATCTTCTACCCAGCTATCGGTATCGTAATTATTGGTGACATCGATACCATTCTTTAAATGGCTCAGTATTGGGTGCTTATTGTCCGCACCGGAATCGATGATTGCGATTTTGATACCTTTGCCTGTGTATTCATCGGGTAGCTGGTCCAGGCCCATGTACTTTTGCCCCCAGCCATAGGAGGCATCATTGGGGAAGTTGGGTATGGCCTCGCTCAGAGGTTGGAGTTTCACCAGGTTCACACCGGTGAGCGATAGGGAGGGGCTGCGAATATATTTGTTCCAGAAATCTTTGGCGGGACGGATCAGAAGTGATTTCACTTGAGCGCCGCCGCTTTGCGCAAAAATACTGAGCGCAACCTCCCCTTTATTGTTAGTGACCCCCTCCTGGGGAAAGCCCGCGCTTTCAACAATTATTTGAGCGTCGCGTATGGGCTCACCTTTTGCGCCGATAACGCGGAAGTGCACCTGCTGCGCCTGGACATGGTATTCACGCAATAGTCCGGGTTGCTGTGCAAAAACTGCGGAAAAGGTCGGCGAATAACTCGCTTGCCCGTAAGAGAGAAGTGAGTCCAGTTCAACGGCGACGTTTGGTGGAGTGGTCTGGTAAAGTGCCGCAGCAGCATCCACATCCATACGGACTTTGTAAATGTTGGTGGCCTCATCGGCGGAAGACAGCGTTTTTAGTTTTCTGCCGGGGCGTATTTCACGAAGCACCTCACAACCTGCCTGCCTGGCAATAGTGGAAATCACATGGTGCATTGAGCCCGAGCTCAATGGCTGCACGCCCATGGATTTAGCCATCAGGCTGCGGCGGGGTGAAATAAGTAGCTCGACTTTCTCTGCAACCTCGACCGAAGGTTCTCCTGCGGCCTTTTCTTGTCGGGATTCAGTCATGTTCATGTTCCTTCGCTTTCAGTGCGGTACTGATTTAGTACGCGTGTGAAACGTCTGAAAGTGGTGAATCGAGTGGGTTTCAGTCTCAATTGAGAGGGTGGACAGGTTGATCCGGATCAATAATTACTTTGCCTCTCAATTTCTTTCTTAGGTCGTCGACGGCATCGGGTGTAGCCACAAGGGTGACGTTGCTTTTGCGCAAAGTAACGTCCTTAACATCGGGGCAATTTGAAGCTTCCTTCACCAGCTCCTCTAGCTCCAGAGTGCTAGCTGATACCTTACGATTTGGTACGGCTACATATTGCTCAAACTTCTTCATTTTCTTCTCATTGTGACTGCGCCATCCAAAATAGGGCAGGGTCGAACCCACCCCCAGGAAAAGGGGCGTGAAGCCCCTTTTTTTGCATTTTTAGTGCAGATAAGCCTGTTGCTGAAAGGCTGAGTTGGATTGCGGCATTGCCTGATAGGGCAGTGGCTGCCCGATGCCACTCAAATTCTGGAGGGGTTGCTGAGGTGGTTGCGGGAAAGCCTGGAATGGCACCGGTTGGCTCAGTGGTGCAAAAGCCTGCGGGGGAACCGATCCATACTGCTCCGGAGCCACAGGTGCCAGTTGATTTACCGGTTGGCCGATGTAGGTCTGAGGAACGAGGTGTGGCGTGAATTGCGGTGCGGCCTGGTAGGGCAGCAGGTGGTTGAGGCGCGCCAAGTTGTTAAGGAGTTGACCTTGTTGAGGTACGCCAATGTAGTTGCCAAGAGCAGGTGCGGCACGACTAATCAACTCACCGAGGAGACCTTGCGGTGGCAGTTGCGGAGCGGCTTGATAGGGTAAGAGCTGCCCTAGTTGGGCGGCTGCATTGATTAGCTGTGCCTGAGGGTTATTGATGTAATTGGCCAAAACTGGGGCCGCGCGGTTTATCAATTCGCTGAGATAGTTTTGGGGGGCAAACTGATGAGCGAACTGAGGTGGAATTTGTGGAGCAAGCTGCTGAGGAATGTGGGGTGCTAACTGTTGTGGAAGCTGCGGTGCGGCCTGGAAGGGCAGTACTTGGCCCAATCCGCCGAGTGCATTGATCAATTGACCTTGTGGTCCACCGACAATGCCACCAACTACCGGGGCTGCACGGCTAATAAACTCTCCCAGCAATCCTTGTGGTGCTAACTGTTGAAGCGGTAGGTATGGCTGGGGGGGAGTGAGTCCGACGACCGGATTAATCGGAGGTACGGCATAGTTTTGTGGTTGTCCAAAGATCCCTTGAGCATATGCATATGGTTGGTACATGAACGTACTCCTCGAGTAGACCAATGACGATAGGGGGCTATCGCCCAGGTTATTTCATGGTTTACGGGTGAGAATTTTGGAGCTTGATAGAGCCCCGTTTTTAGGATCAGCCTGCTGATAATAAATCGGTAATGAGCTTTCGAGTTGTTGCATCTTGCGACGGACACTCAGCCGGCTGATCTGAGTATAGAGAAGCTTTTCAGAAGCACAGGGAAAGTTTGAAAAAAAATGGAGCGGGAAACAAAAAGGTAATGGGGGCGCAATTGTAGTCACCATTTTTCTTAAAATTCTGTAATTTTCCCAAAAGGAATATTTTTTAAAAAATAAAGTCTTACTCGGGATTTTCTACTTAAATGAGTGGTTAATATTCTTGTGGCGTGCAGGGTGCTGCTCCCTTGTATTGGTGTTAGGGCTCGGGGAAAATCCCCTCGGGTGCCCGGTGAAAAATAGCGGCACTTGTAGAAATATCCGTAAATAGCGAACTGGAATTTAAAGGTAACTGTTTATATCGATGTCTTGGAAAAGCAGCTTAACGAGCTTGTCAGTTCGCTTTTATGTAAAGATCTACTTACTCAAAATATCAAAAAACGATATCTAGCAGCTTTTCAATGTAATTTGCTATTGCCTCGCACTGTATGCCCTTCTTGGTTTTTTCTGCTCCAAACTCTTGCATCCTCTGTGGAGAGCTTTGCATTTTTTATACGTGTGCACTCAAAACTAAAAGTACTTGATAGTCGTTGAAGATACGTAAATACAAGAAAGTGGATAGAAATAATATCGGTATTTCTTTGGCGACCACAGTTTGCCGTATACGTGAAGAGGGTTTCAGAGAGTGGCTAAATCGGTGGAAAGTGTTCGACCCCAGGACGAGTAAGGGATTGGTTGTTAGTTGGCAGACTAAATGGATATGTCGGAGATTGGGGCAATTACTAGCAACCGTAAAGCTTGAATCTCCAGTGTAGAAAGAGGCGCTTGGAGCCGAGGAGGTCCAGCTATAATGCGGATTAGACTGCCTTTGAGGACAACTCAAAGATCGGTTGTGTCGTCAAAATGACTCATGATGACATTCGCGCCAAAAATTACTTGATCTTTGAAAAATGGATGAGTAGTATTCGCGGCCTCGGTGAGTAGCGCAGCCTGGTAGCGCACTTCGTTCGGGACGAAGGGGTCGGAGGTTCGAATCCTCTCTCACCGACCATACAAAAAGAAAAAGCCCGCTTTAGCGGGCTTTTTTGTGTTTATGATTTCATTCCTGGTAGAGCTTTTACTCTAAAGGTTTACATGGGTAATTACACAGCTGCCTTGAGGGTGCAATCTCTTAGTTGTTTATCGGCGTAAATAGTTAAGCCAGCCATACTCAAAGCCTCGTCGGTATTTCTGAAACCAATTCTTTATTTGCCCCCATCGCATCTGACTTTTGTAGTTTGCTTCCGCATTAGCCCCTAATTTGACGAAGTTGAATAGCAAGTGGCTCTAAGGTGGGGCCCCAACAAGGTGCAAGTAGGAGTTGCTTGCACTTTTTCCAGGTGCGATGTGCTGAGGGAAAGTAAGGGGCAATCTGAACGGCTTATCGTCAGCTCAAGCTAAAGAGTTCAGGCACAAAAAAGCCCGCTAAAAGCGGGCTTTGAAAATCTGGTCGGTGAGAGAGGATTCGAACCTCCGACCCCTTCGTCCCGAACGAAGTGCGCTACCAGGCTGCGCTACTCACCGTTTTTTGTTTCGCATCATTTGCGAAGGGGCGGCACTATAGCAGCAATTTTTCTGCTGTAAACCACTGATTTAATTTTTTATTTGTCGAATCAGTCCCTCTTGGCAGGTAGACGCTACCAGCGTTCCGTCGCGGGTGAAAATCTGGCCGCGGGTAAAGCCTCTGGCACCGGTTGCCGAAGGGCTATCCGTTACATAGAGAAGCCATTGATCCAGGCGGAAATCGCGGTGGAACCACATCGCGTGGTCAACGCTCGCGGGCATCAATTGGGGGTCGAATAAGGATATGTCGTGCGGTTGTAGGGAGGTACCCAGGAGTCCCATATCGGATGCATAGCAAAGTGCTGCTCGGTGCTCCATCGGGTCGTCCGACATCTCGCCCTCTGCCCGCAGCCAGAACATGCACTTGGCTTCGCGAGTTTCAGCGCCAAAGTAGCTTTGTGGGTCTACCGGACGAAAATCGATCATATAGCGCCGCTGATCGTACTGCGGGCTAACCAATCCGGCTTCCAGGGCCAGCTCCTGGGTGTTTTTCAGGCTCTCAGGGGAGGGAATCTCGACACAAGGCAGGTCGGCCTGATGGTCAAATCCGGGTTCCCGAATTTGGAAGGAGGCGGACATATTGAAGATCGCGCGCCCGCGCTGTTTGGCGACTACGCGACGAGTGGTAAAGCTACCGCCATCGCGGATTGGGTCTACTTCGTAGATCACCGGCAGCTCGCTAGAGCCAGGGCGGAGGAAGTAGGCGTGCAGGGAGTGGGGTAGGCGATGCTCAACGGTACGAGTTGCTGCCATCAGTGCCTGGCCCAGAACTTGCCCGCCAAAAAGCACTTTACGATAATTTTCAACGTGATGACGACTGCGGAAGAGATTTCGATCCAGCTCTTCAACATCCAATAACTTACCTAATTTTTCCAACATAAGGGATTTTGCCCGTTACCTATTCCACTTAACAGAGTTTGTAGATGGGGAGCTTTGCGCTCTTAATCAAAAGGATAATAACAGCAAATCCCTTTAACCCCATTCATATTTTGAACGCTAGGCTCATTTTGGTCACAGGTGCCACTTCGTATAGCTATCCAGCTCTTTTCCATACACTAGCTACTGATTTTCTCAGTCAAGTTGAAACTCTGTGCTATTGACTATTGCGACTTGTCGAATTCTTACTTATTTTTGTGGTATAAAGCGCCAATAGTTGTTGGGACAGTTGGACTAATTCGTTTGCAGCTATCCAACAGAGATTGAATAAGAGAAGTAGGAGATACCACTGGTGCCACACAACAATATTGATATACGTCCACCACTGAATTTCGGCAAGGTTGTCAGTCGGCACCGTACCGCAAAGGCTGTGGCTGGAGGGGTTGGCTCCGCTGCTTATTATGGGGTGTGGGGTGCACAGACGGCTACAGGTGCCACTCTAACCGGCCTGGCTACCGGTGCAGCGGCTGCGACTTCTGCGACGGGTATTGGTTTGGTTGTTGCTGGAACAGCATTGTCCATTGGTTACGCTGGTTTGGCGGCCCGATCCGCATACAAGACCAATAATCACCTCAATGCTCTAAAAAAAATCTACGAAAACAGGAAGTCGTATAGCTGTCCCTGTAAAGGATCGGTCGCCCACGACTATGTTTCTGGCCAAGTGCTTCCTTATATCATCGAACAGAAAAGCAAAAAGTTGCATCGCAAAATGGTTGAAGCGACTCCGGGAATCGCCTCAGTGGAATATGCGCGCAAGGCAGTAAAAAACCTGTACAAGCGTTCACAGGGTACGCTCGGTAAAAAACGTACCTTTGCTGCAGAGTGGTTGGCGCAGCATTTGATTTCTCATGATTGTGAATTAGCTAATGCGATTGTTGCAGAGCTCTACTCAGAGGAGGAAATGCTCTGGATTCGCACGCAGGACAACGATGTAGTCGCGCCTCTGTTGGAGCTAAAGCTGAAGTCCGTTTAATAGTGGCTTCTTGTGTTCTGGTGTAGTTCTTGATTTCATTCGGAAGTATTGGGGTAATGGACTACCCCGCAATCACTCAATCGTCGAATTTTATGTGTTATGTGCAATGCTTGGGCTCGCCAAGCGTCACCACATGCTAAAATAAAAGGTCTGCTCTCAGCTTAAAATTGGCTCATTTTGAGTAAATTTTGAGCAGAATGGCCTAATATTTTTAATATTAGGCAGTCTAATTCCCCGATTTACTTTTCCAACCGACTTGAATTGCCTATCATTCATGAATGAATAGTCAATTTCAGTCCCCATTTTTACGGGCAAAGAAGGTCGGAAGTATGGATAAGGCAAAAGAGAAGGTTCAGCGGTTCCGCGCGCGGGAGCAGCGTATCCTGGATGCGGCTCTGGAGCTTCTGTTGGAGCACGGTGAAGAGAAAGTCACAGTCGAACAGATTGCCGAGCGTGTGGATATCGGTAAGGGCACGATTTACAAGCACTTCATTTCCAAGACAGAAATCTACATGCGTTTGCTGATGGATTATGAAAAATCCCTCGCTGAACGTCTCAAGACTGCTGTAGCCTTGGCCGAGCAAGGTGATATCACCGCTCCAGCCCGCGCCTATTTTGAATCTCGTATGGCCGATCCTGGCAAAGATAGACTCTTCCAGCGCCTGGAGGAGAAGATTATCGCGTTGAACCTGGCTCCAGAAATGATTGCGGAGCTCCACAATATTCGTAATTCCAATGCCACCTCTCTCAATCGGGTCTTTGAGCGCCGTATGGAGCAGGGCATGCTGAAGAACGTTCCTGCATACTTCTATTACTCAACATACTGGGCGCTTGTGCAAGGGGCGGTAGAGCTTTATCACTCCAAGTCTTTTGCCAATGTAATAGAGGACAGGGAAGGTTTGATGGAGTTTATTATGGATGTGGGTGTGCATATCGGTGATATGTCCTCTCGCAAAACGCCAGAGGGAAGCCAGACAAGCCATCACAGCGATTCTGCGGGGTCCGCCCTTGGCTGAGCCCCTGTTCCAGCAGCTGCAAAAATTACAGGCTGAATTTCATGGGCATCCACCTGTAGAAAGGTGGAACCCAGAGCTTTGTGGGGACATGGATATGGTCATCAAACCTGATGGCCGTTGGATCCACGAGGGAACAGAGATTCGTCGTCACCCTCTTGTGAAACTGTTTGCCAGCATTTTGAAGCGTGAGGGGGATGAATACTTCCTTGTCACCCCTGTCGAAAAGCTGCGAATCACAGTGGAGGATGTTCCATTTGTGATCACTCAGGTGGCCCGCAACCCCGGGAGTACTCATCAACAGCTACTTTTCACCACAAATGTGGGCGACGTTGTTGAGCTGTCGGAAGAGGGGCAGTGGCAACTGAGAGACTTTGGTGCTCCGCCGCAGCCAGTCCCCTACCTGGAGATTCGAGGGGGGTTACAGGCTCGCGTTTCCCGTGATGTTTTTTACCAGTTGGCAGACTGGGCGCTTGAAGGGGGTCGCGATACCGATAAGCTTTTTGTGCAAAGTGACGGAAAAGATTTCCTGCTGGGTTCTTGCAATTAGATAGCTCCCGGTTCCTGCTGGCGGATTCCTCGCGCCTCAGCGCTGATTTGTAGCTGGGGCTTTAATTCATAGCCTTGCTCTTCACTGTTCGAGTTTAGAAAGTATTTGCTTGACTCTATAGCATCTAACTTTACTCTCTCGACGAACTTTCCTTATTAAAATCTTTAGTATCAAACTATTTAGTGGATGCCACTATCGCTCCTGTATTTTGATTACCACTATGGAATTTATACTTGATTGTGCCGGTGCTTGCTTGAGTCTGGAAAATAGCCCGGGAATATACATGTCCGTACTATTTATTTGTGGTGTTGGTGTATTTCATTTCTATTAAAAAAATAGTGTTTGAAATCTTATGGAAATATAAGTGTATTTGTTCTGAAAGAAATAAAATATTAATTCGATAATTTACGGAAATATCTAAATAAGTAACAAATCCGCAACAGTGCATTTCTAAACTTCCCTCCGTCCAAATCGCTACGGCGAAACAAAAAATATAGTTTTTATTTGCTTGGTTGTTGTCATTTATTTTTTTTAAAAATGGCGGAGTTGAAGCAATTGAAGTTTTGGATTGAAATTCCTATAGGGGGAAACATGAAGCGAGTACAGAATAAGCTCTTACTGGCAGCTGCGATTGCTGCGCTATTAGCGGGTTGTGACGGTGGCGGTGTGAGTATCGAGCCGGAAACAGTAGATAACTCGGTGGACAACTCGGTAGATAATTCAGTGACAAATCCTGGCGGAGGTTCCACTGATGAAAATCCATGTGCCACTATAGAAAGTTCAAGTGTACAAGGTGAATTTAGCGGTGGTAACTGCTATTACACAACTGATTTTGTTTCTGCTGCAAACCCATTAACTGAAGATTTATATCTCACTGCGCTGGATAGCAATGGAGCTCATGTCTTTAGCGGCAGTTTGTTTGTTGGAGAAAGTTACTCCAGCGATTCTGACCTAGCAGCAGCCGGTATTTCTGAGGGTGGTGACGGCGTAAAACTGGAAATTGAGGCGGGCGCCACTATCGCTTTTAAAGATAATTCAGCATTTATGGTTGTAAACCGTGGATCGCAAGTCTTTGCTCGCGGTACAGAAACAGCTCCCATCACTTTTACGTCAGAAACTGATGTTCTTGGCACTGTAGGTCCGGAGGATGTTTCACAGTGGGGTGGAATGGTTATTAATGGCTTTGGTGTAACGAACAAATGCCAATATACAGGTTCTATTGGTGGTGGTGATCTGACTCTTGATGGCGAGTGTCACGTAGCTGCTGAAGGATCCACTGATGACAATACCTCCTACTACGGCGGTGACAACAATGCCGATAACTCGGGAGAGCTTTTGTACGTTGTTGTCAAACACACAGGCGCAGAAGTTGCTAGTGGTGATGAGTTGAACGGAATTGCTTTTGATGCTGTAGGTAATGGCACAACGATCCGTAACCTTCAAACATACTCAACTTACGATGACGGTATCGAGTTCTTCGGTGGCGCTGTAGATGTCGAAAATTATGTTGCACTCTACGTTCGCGATGACTCCATTGATATTGATGAAGGTTATCGTGGAAGTATTACCAATGCTTTGGTGATTCAAAGTGAGACTGACGGCAATCACTGTATAGAGGCCGATGGCATCGGTTCATATAGTGATGGAGCTGATTATTCCACCTTGATCAGCCAGGGTCTCAACAGTCGACCAGTAATTGACGGGCTGACCTGTATTGTTTCCGCTCAAGAAGAGGGTACTCATGACCCCGGTGCAGGCTGGCGCCTGCGTGAGGGTATTTATCCAATGATCACTAATTCTATAGTTGTGGCCTCCTTCTTTGCTGATGAGACTGGCGTGGCCGGCGATAACTACTGCCTGCGTATTGAGAGCTCTCAAACTCGCGGCGAAGCATCTGCTGGGACTGAGGTGGCTCTGACTTCCAACATTTTCGCCTGTGAAGATCGCACTAAAACCGATGAAGACAGCTTCAATGTTGAGACTTGGGCTGTGGATAGCGGTAACCAATTTGCCACTATCTCCGGTGAAGTTAATCCAACCTCTAATGCCGATACTGACTTTGTTTTGCTCGGCGGTTCCCCTGCAATGTTCACTGTTGATGCATCTGCTCAAGTGATCGATGGCGTTGCACCTACGGTTTCTGCCGAACTGGGTCGTGCCTATTTGGGTGCGCTTGAGCAGGATGGTACCGATTGGACTCAGGGTTGGACTTACGGTCTTCACCAGGGTGATCGCGCTCAACCTCTCTGGTTTGAGTAATAGATCGAGGTAGCGGTTGGGGATGCTAATCCCAATCAATTAAGGCGCCGCCTTCGCTGATGGAGTCGGCGCCTTATTTGATTTAAGACCGTGATTCTTAGGAATGAAAAGAGGCCTGAGAGATGGTTAAGTGCGAAAGATTTCAAAGGGCGCCGCTTGTTTTGGCGGTAGCTGCGGGCTCCACATTTGCAGTTGGAGTGTATGCACAGGATGCTGAACTGGTTGATAGTGCCACTCCTGGGATTGAAGAGGTTGTAGTCCAGGGGCGGCTGAAGGACTCTGCTGAAGTCCTAATCAGCGAGCGCCTGGAGGAGGAGGTAGTTACGGATATCCTCGGGGCTGAGATGATCAGCAGGGTGGGGGACTCTACCGTAGCCGCAGCGCTGCGACGAGTATCCGGATTATCCCTGGTAAGTGACAAGTTCGTTTACGTAAGGGGCTTGGGTGAGCGGTATTCAAGTACAACTCTCAATGGTTCGACGGTGCCATCCCCGGATCTGACCAGAAATGTCATCCCACTAGATCTATTCCCGACCTCTATCGTGGAATCGCTAGCGGTACAGAAGAGCTACTCAGTTGATAAGTCTGCCTCGTTTGGAGGTGGTAATGTCGATATCCGCACCAAAGGGATACCTGATGATCTGACTTACGCTATTGAAGTTGGTACGGGCACCAATAGTGAAGTCAATGGTGATGTGCTCAGCTACAGCGGTGGAGATGATGATATTTGGGGTGCTGATGATGGTACCAGGGCGATGCCGGGTGAGATATCTGCGGCACTGCAACGCTTCAAGGGTAATATTTCAGTTGCGGATATCCGTGATACCTTGATTGCTGAGGGGAATGAGTATTCAAGTAACCAGGAAGCGGAAAAGGCGGCTCAAGCGCTAAATAGGGAACTCGCCCTAAGCTTGAATCGTGATATTTCTATTAAAGAGGAATCTAGCGATCCTGACCAAGACTACAAGGCTAGTGTAGGGAATCGCTTCTACTACGGGGACGATTGGGAGTTCGGTTTCCTGGCTGGAGCCTCCTACAAGAGTAAGTGGAGGGAGAGTGAGCGCACTATTCGTGACTACGGTAACCCACAGGAGCAGGTTGACCGTCGAACCGAGTCTACTTACTCCGTAGATATCAGTGGAAATTTAAACCTAGGTATACGTTTTGCGGACGAGCATTCGGTTGAGAGTGTCAGTTTGTATTTGAGGAATACGGACGATGAGACTTCAATCAGGGATTACTTTGACTCAAATCGTCTATTGTCTGATGGCGCTGGATCGAGAAATTATGACCTGAAGTATGAAGAGCGGGGGCTGGTGCTTCATCAAATAAAGGGAAGTCACTCTCTTGGTCCAGAAACAAAAGGCCTGCTGTCCGTCAGCTCCCTAAGTTGGGTGCCTGAGGATTTGGTGGTTGACTGGTTCTACTCCGATTCAACGGCGATGACAGATATCCCCAATCAGGTTGAGGTGATTGCTAACACCGAAACTGACCCTGAAACCGGAGAGGTTATTAACTCAACGGTGGATATTGCTTCGCGGAGTGCGAGTTTTCGATTTACCGAGCTGGAGGATGAGGTCCGAAACTACGGTTGGTCCGCAACATTGCCCGTTGAGTTTTCCTCGTCTTCGTTGGAGTTGAGTGGTGGGTTTGCTCGAATTGAGAAGGGACGCTCCTATAAGCAAACTGAATTTGGATTGGATATCTTCAGTGTGGCTGACCCCTCAATACTTGATGACCCTTTGAGTGATGTGTTTAGCGATACCAATATCACTAACGATGAAAATAACTTTGTTTTTGCCAAGTCTGGCAGTAACAAGCAAAGTTATTTGGCCGCTACTTCGACAGATGCGATCTACGGTAAATTCGATTGGACTCTTGAGGAAACCTGGCGTATTTCAGCTGGGGCCCGATGGGAGGACTATAGTCAAGCTGCTTTAGAGTGGAACCCCTATAGTTTCTCGCAAAGTGAGCCGCAGATTACGAATGACCCTGAAGAGTTGGCTGAAGCGGTATATACGGATGACGATATTTATCCCTCGCTATCCTTGACCTATATGGGGTCATTCTGGGCGGAAACCTTCCAGTTGAGATTTGGTGCATCCAAGACCGCTGTTCGGCCCGACTTGCGTGAAATTACCGACGCTATTTATATAGATCCGCACACGGATGATCAGATCAGGGGGAATTCGAGTGTTCGGCCGTCGGAGATCGACAACTACGATATTCGCGCAGAGTGGTTTTTTGATAGCGGCGATAGCCTGACTATTTCGGCTTTCTATAAGGATATTGTTAATCCTATTGAGTTTTTTGAAGCTGCCTCAAGTGATGACAATGTTGCGCGAGAGATTATAAATGCTGAGTCTGGTGAGATTACCGGTATAGAAATAGAGGGTATGAAAAGCCTTGGCTTTATCTCTGACCCAATGGATAGCTTCTTCCTGCAGGGCAATATTACGCTTCAAGACTCGGAAATTGTTGCCGGTGATGAGGCTGATGCACCGACTAATGCAGTCCGCGAAATGACAGGGGCATCTGATTATGTGGTTAATATGCTGCTCGGCTTTGATAGCCCGGACGGGAACCATTCTGCCAGCTTGGTTTACAACGTATTTGGTGAGCGCCTTTACAAAGCAGGGCGAGACCCTCATCCCGATTCATTTGAGCAGCCATTCCACTCTCTCGATTTGACTTACTTCTGGTATCCAACTGATGAGGTGACGGTGAAGGCTAAAGTACAGAACCTTTTGGGTGAGGCCATTGAAATTGAGAGGCAGGGTGTCACCGTTTTTGAGGAGGAGATTGGGCAGACTTTCGCATTGAGCGCGCAGTACAAGTTCTAGGGAGGCTAGCTGGCTGTGCCTTGGATTAAGTGCACGAAAATATGCGTTCTCAAGCAATAAAAAATGGCGCCATCGGCGCCATTTTTTATGTGTAGACCCAATTACATATTTGGATAATTGGGGCCGCCGGCACCTTCAGGGGTTACCCAGACAATATTTTGGGTTGGGTCCTTAATGTCACAGGTCTTACAGTGTACGCAGTTTTGAGCGTTGATCTGGAAGCGCTTACCGTTGGTGTCTTCAATAACCTCATAAACACCGGCAGGGCAGTAGCGCTGCGCGGGTTCATCGTAAATCGGCAGGTTGTGACTCAGCGGAACTTCTGGGTCCTTCAGGGTCAGGTGGCAAGGCTGGTCTTCTTCGTGGTTAGTATTGGAAATAAACACGGAAGATAGCTTGTCAAAACTGAGTACGCCGTCGGGCTTCGGATAGTCAATCTTTGCGCAGTCAGCAGCAGGCTTGAGCTGGGCGTGATCAGCCTTGGTGTCGCGCAGGGTCCAGGGAAGCTTGCCTTTAAAGATATTGATATCCACAAATGCATAGGCAGATCCCAGAATGTTGCCCCATTTGTGCTGGGCAGGGCCGAAGTTGCGCTGCATGTGCAGCTCTTTCCAGGCCCAGCTATCGCGATACTTGGTGGTGTAGTCGGTCAGCTCTTCGCTATTGCGCTCAGCGGCGAGGGCTTCAACTACAGACTCAGCCGCGATCATGCCGGATTTCATCGCGGTGTGATTGCCCTTGATCTTGGCAAAGTTCAGGGTGCCGGCGTTATCACCGATCAGCAGGCCGCCAGGGAAAGTCATTTTCGGCTGGGATTGAAGGCCACCTTTTACTATGGCGCGGGCACCGTAGGCGACGCGCTCGCCACCTTCCAGGTACTGCTTGATTACCGGATGGTGTTTATAGCGCTGGAACTCGTCAAATGGACTCACATGGGGGTTGCTATAGGCGAGGTCAGTAATCAAGCCGACAACAACCTGGTTGTCTTCGAGGTGGTAAAGGAAGCCGCCACCGTGGGTGGAGCTTTGTTCCAGCGGCCAGCCAGCAGTGTGAACAACCAGGCCTTGCTGGTGTTTGTCCGCAGGGACTTTCCAAATCTCTTTAATACCGATGCCGTAGTGTTGTGGGTCGGCATCTTCGTCTAGCTTAAAGCGTTCGATCAGCTGCTTGCCCAGGTGACCGCGACAACCTTCAGCGAAGAGAGTGTATTTGGCATGCAGCTCCATGCCCGGCATGTAAGAGTCTTTCTGCTCTCCGTTCATGCCGATGCCCATATCGCCGGTAGCGATACCTTTTACAGAGCCATCTTCGTTGTACAAAATTTCGGCAGCGGCGAAGCCAGGGAAGATTTCCACTCCCAGGCTTTCGGCTTGTTCTGCCAGCCAACGGCACAGGTTGCCGAGACTGATAATGTAGTTGCCCTCGTTGTGCATGGTGCTGGGCACAAACATGTTGGGGACTTTTATAGAGTTCTCTTCGCTGCGCAGGACGTAGATGTCGTCGCCTTTTACCTCAGTATTGAGGGGGGCTCCACGTTCTTTCCAGTCGGGGAAGAGTTCATTCAGGGCTGTGGGCTCAAATACAGCACCGGATAGGATGTGAGCTCCTACTTCTGAGCCTTTCTCCACGACACACACAGAGACGTCTTCATTGAGCTGACGAATACGACAGGCCGCGGCCAATCCAGCGGGGCCGGCACCCACGATCACTACATCGTATTCCATTGATTCGCGTTCCACGGCACTCTCCTCAGCAGTTGTATTCAACTTTTTTGCGGCCAATCCGGCCTTATCATTTATATTGCTGGCGGATTATATAGGCGTTTAATCAACCCTACCAATTGCATGACTATTCATTTGCTATGGCAAATGCGCTGTATTTCAACGGCTTACTGGGGGTGGATAGGCGGTTCTTATTCCCGGAAATAGATTTTGTGAATGGCAGGAGGGACTTCCATTTGACTATTGATTTTGCGCTATAGAACCGCCACCATACACGCCGTTCAAACACTTGTTTGACCAGAACACCGTATCCGTTCGCGACGTGAATTATTAGTCGCGGCTGTTAAAAAGCATATTTGAGACGGGATTTCCATGAAAGTTCTTGTAGCTGTGAAACGCGTTGTTGACTACAACGTCAAGGTTCGCCCCAAGGCGGACGGCTCTGACGTTGATACAGCCAACGTCAAAATGTCTATCAACCCCTTCTGCGAAATCGCAGTAGAAGAGGCGGTGCGCTTGAAGGAAAAAGGCGTTGTCAGCGAGATAGTCGCCGTTTCCATGGGCTCCAAGCAATGCCAAGAGCAAATCCGCACTGCACTGGCCCTGGGTGCCGACCGCGGTATCCTGGTTGAGACCGATGCTGAGCTGCAGCCTCTGGCAGTAGCCAAATGCCTGAAAGCGATTGTTGAGAAAGAAGAGCCTCAAATGGTAATTCTGGGCAAGCAGTCCATCGATGGCGATAACAACCAGACCGGCCAGATGCTGGGTGCTTTGACTGGCATGGGGCAGGGTACCTTCGCCTCTGAAGTTGCCGTAGAAGGCGACGCTGTTAAGGTAACTCGTGAAATTGACGGCGGCCTGCAGACTGTTGAACTGAAACTGCCTGCCATTGTTACTACTGACCTGCGCCTGAATGAGCCGCGTTACGCCTCCCTGCCTAATATCATGAAGGCAAAGCGTAAGCCTCTCGATACCACGACCCCGGATGAGCTGGGCGTTGATATTACTCCCCGCACCAAAACCCTGAAAGTTGAGCCGCCGGCTGAGCGTCAAGCAGGCATTAAGGTTGCTGACGTTGCTGAACTGGTAGAGAAACTGAAAAACGAGGCGAAGGTAATCTGATGAGCATTCTGGTTATTGCTGAACACGACAACGCCGAACTGAAGGGCGCTACGCTCAACACCATCGCTGCTGCCAAGGCTATTGGTGGTGATGTTGCTGTATTGGTTGCTGGATCTGGCTGCGGCCCTGTAGCGGAGGCTGCTGCTAAAGCTGAAGGCGTTTCCAAGGTACTGCTGGCAGATAATGCCGCTTACGAGCACCAGTTGGCTGAGAACGTTGCCAAGCTGGTAGCGGACTTGGGTAAAGACTACGGTCATATCCTGGCTCCAGCCACTACTACCGGCAAGAACATGCTGCCACGCGCTGCTGCGCTGCTGGATGTACAGCCGATTTCCGACATCGTTGCTGTTGAAAGTGCAGATACTTTCAAACGCCCGATTTATGCGGGTAACGTCATTGCCACTGTACAGAGCTCCGATGCCATCAAGGTAATCTCTGTACGTACCACTGCCTTTGACGCCGTGGCGGCTGAAGGTGGAAGTGCAGCGGTTGAGTCTGTAGATATCGCGGATGACGCTGGTGTTTCCTCTTTTGTCGGCGAAGAGTTGGCTGTATCCGATCGTCCTGAACTGACCGCTGCGAGCGTAGTTATTTCTGGTGGCCGCGGTATGCAGAACGGCGAAAACTTCGAAATGCTGTACAAGCTGGCTGACAAGCTGGGCGCTGCTGTAGGTGCCTCCCGTGCAGCCGTGGACGCAGGTTTCGTACCCAACGATATGCAGGTTGGTCAAACTGGTAAGATTGTTGCTCCAGACCTGTACATTGCTGTTGGTATCTCCGGCGCAATCCAGCACTTGGCAGGCATGAAAGACTCCAAGGTTATCGTAGCCATCAATAAAGACGAAGAAGCTCCGATCTTCTCCGTTGCAGACTACGGCCTGGTAGCTGACCTGTTTGAAGCTGTACCAGAGCTTGAAACAAAGCTGTAATGCCCGATTGCTATACTAGCGGGCATTGAAGAAGGCGGCGTCATGCCGCCTTTTTTCGTTTTTTGGTGACAACCTGCGGAACTAGTGTGCAATTTAAGGGACGAAATGAGGGTTTGCGGCGTTTAACTTGAAAGAGCGTTGCCTTTCCCGGGCTGAGGCAAGAAAATAGGCGTCAAAAACCAATAACCTCAGAAAGTTGAACTTGTATGTGGGTATGTTCATGTCCCCTCTAGCGCGAGCCGTTGGCTCAATTGGCAATAAGTTTGCCCAGGGCGAGTCGAGCAAAGGTCTCTCCCGTGGCACTATGGCGGCGTCAGCTATTGGCCTGTTGTGGTTGTCTGGCAATTTGTTTGCCTATGGCTCCCTATTGGTCCCAAGCGATCCTCAGGAATCCCTGCTCGCGGAGCGTAAAAGCCCGAGAGGTGCTCCTCCCCCCAGCGCTGCCAGTCTTCCCAGCACACCGTTCTTTGGACGTGCTGAACCTAAAAAGGCTACAGAAGTCCCTGAAGTCGACCTCGAAAATATTCCTCTGACCCAGCTGAATATTGTTTTATCCGGTGTTTTTGACAGCTCCAATAAAACCAAAGCCAGTGCTCTGGTGTCGGAGAAAGGTAAACCCTCCAAGCGTTTGTATGTCGGTGATCGGCTTCCAGGTGGCGCCGAACTTTATTCTGTTGAGGTTGACCATGTGGTTCTTCGTCGTAATGGCAGGATGGAAAAACTGACATACCCAGAAGTGGACGGAAGGCCAAACGTACCATTGAGAGGCGTCAGTAGTTCCAGACAGAGAACGTCAAGTTCCAGCTCCTCCAGAAGAACTGCTCAAAGAGACGAGAACCAGCAGAACATTCGGGAGAGAATGGAGCAGCTGCGTGAATTGGCCCGCGAGCGTCGTGCTCAGCGTGAGCCTAAATAAAAACTATCTACCTAGATTGTTTTGATTTTTTGAACATTTACTAGAGCCAGATAAATAATGATGAAGATGTTTTATCGACGGCTGCTTGCGGTCGGATTGAGTTTTTTTGTTTGTACTGCAACGCTGGCTCAGGGCCCGGAGCGGGTTACCCTTTCTCTCGACAATGCAGACATTCGTGATCTGATCAATTGGGCTGCTGATTTCACTGGCAAAAATATTATTGTCCATCCGAATGTTAAGGGTAAGGTTACCGTAGTTGCCGGTGACCCAATGACTCACAATGAAGCCTTTGATGTGTTTATGTCGGTGCTTCAAGTCAATGGCTTTAGTTTGGTGGAACAGGGCGGAACCTGGAAAGTGGTTCCCGATGCGCTGGCCAAGCAGCAGGCGATACCTGTCGCAGATGAGGCCACTCGAGCTCCCGCGGAATCCCTGGTTGTTCGCACTATAAGGGTTGAGAATATTTCCGCTTCACAGCTGATTGCGATGTTGCGCCCGCTGATTCCGCAAACTGGGCACTTGGCTGCCTATGCTGATACCAACACTCTGATTATTGCTGACCGCGCTGCGAATATTGACCAGATTATTCGCCTGGTGAAGCAACTTGACCGCGCCGGCGCTATTGATATTGAAGTGGTGCCGTTGATGTTTGCTTCTGCGAAGGAAGTAAAGCAAGTTCTTACCGATCTACTTCAATCGAGTGGAGGCAAAGCGGGTAAGGAAGTGCAACCGCTGCGTATTTCTGTTGATGAACGCTCCAATAGTATTCTCCTGACCGGAGACCCTGTTACCCGCCAGCAGATTAAGACGGTAATAGGTCGTCTCGATGCACCGCTGGATGGCGAAGGTAACACCGCAGTTGTTTATATCCAGTATGCCAATGCAGCAGATCTGAAGCCTATCCTCGAGGGTATGAGCGGTAGTATCCAGAACACAGAGAAAGACCAGCAAGCGGCGAATATCGAAGTCAGCATTCAAGTTAACGAATCGCTCAACGCACTGGTGTTAACTGCTCCTCCAGCTCTCCTTGAAACTATGAAAGGTGTTATTGCCAGGTTGGACGTGCGCAGAGCGCAGGTTTTGATTGAGGCAATTATTGTAGAGGTAGTTGAAGGTACAGGTAGCGAACTGGGTATTAGTTGGATTGCTGGTTCCGGCAGTAATGCTGTTGCCGGTTGGAATAACCAGTTAGGTACGGATTCCGATGGGGAACCCAACCCATTTTCACTTCCTGTGACTGATTTGGTGGGAGCTGGGGCATTGCACCTGGGCTACCTCAGTGGCGGTGATATCCGTGCTGCGATTAATGCCGTAGCGTCAGAGAGCAATACCAATATCCTTTCTACACCAACAATTATGGCTTTGGATAATGAAGAAGCTGAGATTTTGGTGGGCCAGAACGTACCTTTTATTACCGGTGAACAGTTGCTGTCTGGTAGTAACGATGATCCGTTTACCACCATCCAGCGTGAGGATGTGGGTACCACTCTTAAAGTGATTCCCCGTGTGAATAACAACAATTCGGTAACTCTTGAGATCGAGCAAAAGGTTGAAAACGTTTTGTCTTCTGCTACGGCTGCAGCGGAAGGTGCGTCCGATATCGTTACCAGCAAGCGTGAGATCCGCACAAAAGTATTGATCGATGATGGCGCGATCCTGGTACTGGGTGGTTTGATGGAAGATCAGGTTAATGAAACCGTGTCCAAAGTGCCTCTCCTCGGTGATATTCCCGGCATTGGTCGCTTGTTCAGAAACACTGAGAAGAGTGTTAGCAAAACTAATCTGATGGTGTTCTTGCGTCCCAGAATCCTCAGCAGTCAGGTTGCTGGCTATGAGGAGACGCGCAAGCGCTACATGGATATGCAGCAGAAGCAAATATTCCTGAAAGACCGCACCAGCCTGATCTGGGATTGGCACCGCGGTGATGTACTACCTGACTTGATGCCGCCAACAGGCACCTACAACGAGAGCCCTGCGCCAGTAGATGGTTCTATAGATGGTGCTGCCATTGAATCAGTCGAAGAAGACGTGGATGTTGAGGTTGAGGTGTTGGAGGTAGAAGAAGCTAAATGACGGCTGAAACAGGAACAGGGACTCCAACAATTCGCCGCCTTCCTTACGCTTTCGCAAAGCGTCACAAGGTTCTGTTAACCGAGCAGGAAGGCAAACCCCTCTGCCAATATGTGGCGCCGCTGAGTCCATCAGCGGTTGCCGAAGTACAGCGCATCAGTGGTGCGGCTGTATCTTTGGAGGCTGTAGAGGAAGATGTTTTCCAGGGTGCTTTGCAGCGCCTGTATGAAAACAGGGAGGGTGGCAACCTCTCCGAAGTCGAAGGCCTGGGTGAAGACCTGGATCTTGCAGCGGTCGCCGATTCGCTGCCTGAGACTGAGGACTTGTTGGAACAGGAAGACGATGCACCTATCGTCAAATTGATCAACGCAATTTTTGCCGAGTCGCTGAAGCAGGGCGCCTCGGATATTCATATTGAAACTTTTGAGAAGCGCCTTGTCGTGCGCTTCCGGGTTGATGGTGTACTTCGTGAAGTACTGCAACCCCGGCGCGCTCTGGCTCCATTGCTGGTATCCCGTATTAAAGTAATGGCAAAACTGGATATCGCCGAGAAACGCGTGCCTCAAGATGGCCGGATCTCCCTTTTGATGGCTGGCCGAGAGGTAGATGTACGTGTCTCTACCATGCCGTCATCGGCGGGTGAGCGGGTGGTAATGCGTTTGCTGGATAAGCAAGCGGGCAAAATGGACCTGAGTAAGCTGGGGATGGCAGATCGCGACTTGCGCGTGATGACAGACCTGTTGGGACACCCCCACGGCATTATCCTGGTGACCGGGCCAACGGGCTCTGGTAAAACCACCACCTTGTACGCTGGCCTCGGTAGTATCAATAACCGTGAGAAGAACATTCTGACGGTCGAGGACCCGGTGGAATACAACCTGGAAGGGGTTGGACAGACTCAGGTAAATACCAAAGCCGATATGACTTTCGCCCGGGGGCTTCGCGCGATCCTGCGTCAGGACCCGGATGTAGTGATGGTCGGTGAGATTCGAGACCTGGAGACTATGCAGATTGCAATCCAGGCGAGTTTGACCGGACACTTGGTACTTTCAACCCTGCACACCAACACCGCTTTGGGTTCGGTAACCCGTCTGGTGGACATGGGAATTGAACCCTTTCTGCTGTCGTCCAGCGTGATTGGTGTTCTTGCCCAGCGCCTGGTGCGAGTTCTGTGTCCTGAATGCAAGCAACCTCATGTGGCTGACAGTAGCGAGCGTGAGGTTTTGGGCGTCGGGCCTGAAGAGGAAGCCATCATCTATCGACCTAATGGCTGTGAAGAGTGTAATCACAGTGGCTATGTCGGTCGTATCGGTATCTATGAATTGGTGCCGCTCAACGAAGTGATGCGCCAATTGATCCACGATCGCGCTTCAGAGAGCAAGTTGGTTGCGGAAGCACGCAAGCTCGGCCCCAGCATCCGTGATGATGGCGTAGAGAAAGTACTAGCGGGTAGGACCTCCCTTGAGGAAGTACTACGAGTTACGCAGGAGTCCTGATTGTGGCAGCTTTTGAGTATACAGCGCTGGCAGCATCCGGCCGCAAGAGTCGCGGTACGCTCGAGGCGGATAGCGCGCGCGCTGCGCGGCAGCAACTGCGCGCGAAAGGCATGGTGCCCCTGGAAGTCAGTGCAGCTACCGAGAAAGAAGAGAAGGGCGGCGCCAGCTTTCTATCTGGTAGCCCTGGGCTGAGTGTTAAAAACCTGGCCCTGCTAACTCGTCAGATGTCCACCTTGCTTCGAGCGGGAATTCCCCTGGAAGAAACCCTAGGGGCCATTGCCAACCAGACACGCAACCAAAAAATCAAACGCGTGGTATTGGCTGTTCGGGGCAAAATTCTTGAAGGGCACAGTTTCGCCTTGGCCCTGAGCAGTTTTCCACGGGCATTCCCCAAACTCTATCGCGCTACGGTTGAAGCAGGGGAGCACTCTGGTCATTTGGATGCGGTGCTGGATCGCCTCGGTGACTACACGGAAGGGCAGCAGCAATTTCGGCAGAAGGTGCAGCTGGCTCTGATCTACCCAGTTGTTTTGGTATTTATCTGTGTATTGGTTGTAACCGGTTTGATGGTGTACGTGGTACCTGATGTTATCGAGGTATTTACCGGCACCGGGCAGGTTTTGCCGCTGGCTACCCGCATTCTGGTCTCCATGAGCGATTTTATTTCTGCCTGGGGCTGGCTGGTGCCGCCGGCACTTGGGGCGCTCATTTTTGGCGCTGTGATGATGCTGCGGCGCCCGGCAATTCGGTATCGTTTCCACCACCGTTTGCTGGAGCTGCCAATTATTGGCTGGATGATGCGAGGGACACAGAGTGCTCGCTATGTAGGGACCCTGGCGATTCTTACGGGCAGCAGTGTGCCGCTGGTTCAAGCCATGGGTATCGCCGGTGGAGTAATGACCAATACCTTCCTTAAAGACCGACTCGATGCGGCTCAAAAGAGCGTGCGCGAGGGCGGGAGCCTTCGTAAAGCCCTGGAAGATGTAGGCTATTTCCCACCGATGATGATCTATATGATCGCAAGTGGTGAATCTTCAGGCACTCTTGATGAAATGCTGCAGCGTGCGGCGGATTCGCAAGAGCAGGATTTGCAGGGTGCGGTAACTGCCTTTGTGAGCATCTTTGAACCTCTGATGCTGCTGATAATGGCTGCCATCGTGTTGTTCATCGTTATGGCTATTATGATGCCAATTCTGAGCATGAACGAATTGGTTGTTTAATGCTCAAATTAGGTGTAGGTCAAAGAGAAATTGCGTAGCTGCTTCAGGAGGTTGGTATGAAATCCTTGCGCAACAGCGCCGGCTTTACACTGCTAGAGGCGTCGAAGATTCTTGTTGGGCTGGGAGCGGCAGTTTTGCTGGGCATGTTGCTGCTTTAGGCTGGGGAATCGTGTAATTTACTGATTTGGTGACTTTTAAATAATTGGGGTCACGAAGGGTATCGTGACCCTTGGGGTTCCCAGAGTTAGAGTGAACTAGGAGAGAAAAATGAAAACCCTACGTAAAAGTGGTGGCTTTACCCTGATTGAAATTATGGTGGTGATCGTAATTCTCGGGGTGCTTGGTGCACTGGTTGTACCTAATGTTCTTGGCAAGACCGGCGAAGCTCGAATGAAAGCGGCCAGGGTTGACCTTAAAGCTATCGAGACTGCACTAGACCTTTACCGCATGGATAACTTTGTCTACCCCAGCTCTGATCAGGGCCTGATGGCACTGGTATCCCGCCCATCCGGCTTCCCCGAAGCGAAGAACTGGACTGAGCCCTACCTGAAGAAAGCGCCAAAAGATCCCTGGGGCTATGAATATCAGTACATCAGCCCAGGCAGTGCCGGTGCCTACGACCTATTCACCCTCGGTGCCGATGGCAAAGCGGGCGGTGAGGGCGAAGCTGCTGATATCTACGTTACTGACCTGTAACACCTGAAATTTGCACTTGATGTATAGCATCGGTCGAAGCCGTGGCTTTACGCTGATCGAACTGTTGGTAGTGATTGTCATCATCGCCTCTCTGGCGGGCATGGCGACTCTATCGATGGGGAATTCCGGCGGGCGCGTGTGGCAAAAAGAAGCCCAGCGCTTGTCGGCCCTTTTGCAGTTGGTTGCGGATCGAGCCCTGATTGACAAAATGCATTACGGCGTTGTTTTTGAGCAGGGCACTTATAGCGTGGTGCATTTTGAGCAAGAAACAATGACCTGGTTGCCGATAGATTCGGTTGCGTCGGGGAGGCGTGCTGCGCGTTTTGCCACCCATGAATTGCCGGAAATTGTTCGCCTTGAAGTGATAACTGAGGCGGAGCTGCCGTCGACAGAATCCACGGAATTTGCAGAAGAGACCAATGAAGATCGAGTCGTTCCGCAATTTGTTGCTCTCTCCAGTGGAGAGGTACTTCCCGTGGAAGTTGCCATGTACCTTGTTGAGAATGGCGACGACGTTCGAGGTGCGACTATTTCTTACACCAGCCTGAACGGATTGCAGCTAGAGTGGCAGGCCGATGAATTTTAAGAGAGCCCAGCGCGGTTTTACATTGGTAGAAGTCTTGATAGCCCTGGTTATTTTTGGGGTTATTGCCGCCAGTGTTTTGAAGGCAATGCAGCGCAGTGTTGGCCAGCAGCGGGTGATGGAGGATCGCCTCTCGGCAAACTGGGTTGCACAACAAGTGCTCTCCCAAGTCCGTGTGCAAACTCCTTGGCCTCCTTTAGGGGAACAAACAGATCAGGTGGTCTTGGGGCAAAGGGAGTGGGAGGTTAGTGCCCGAGTGGAGGCCACCAGTAATGAGCGCTTGCGCCATATCATTATTGAAGTAGGCCACCTGGATGCTGAGTACCCAACTCTGACTCTGGATGCTTGGGCTGCTGAGGAGTAACTGATATGTCTTTGCGCCTTTCCAGCCAGTCGGGCTTTACCCTCATTGAAGTCCTCATAGTTTTAGTTCTTGTCGCCATTATCAGTGTCGGTTCCTTTTCGCTGTTGGGACTCTTTTTTGACACGGAAGAGATGGTGGACCAGAGGGCCGAGCAGCTACGTCGCTTTTCTATGGCGATGTACCGTATAGACAATGATTTTCGCCAGGTAACTGCCCGCGCTGTTAAGAATGCCTACAGCGGTTATGAGCATGCGTTACGTGGTGATGAAGATGAGTTGGAATTTACGCGCCTTGGTGCGGCAAATCTCACCGGGGAACCTCGGGGCGAGCTATTGCGTTTGAGTTATAGCATCGGATACGCCGAGGATCTTGAGATCGACTCCCTGACCACCGGCACTGGCCGGGAGGGCGAGGACGATATAGGTGGGTTATTACTGCGCAGTCGCTGGCAGGTCTTGGATCGGTCTCCCGATTCTGCGCCCATCGCCGAGCCTCTGCTAATGGGAGTCGAAAGTTTAAGCCTTCAATACCTGGACCCAGACACTGATGCCTGGGTTGCCCAGTGGCCACCGATCAGTTCGGACGGTTCCCAAACAGAAGCGGATATACGGCTTCCGCAAGCGATTGAGTTTGTCATCGTTACCCGACAGTACGGGGAGATCCGGCGTGTCTTCCAGATACTGGCAGGGGAAGACAGAACCTCTGGCGAAGAAGAGCCTTAGGCTATGAAGAGTAGAAATATGCCGAGGTCGCTGGCTCGTCAAAAAGGGGTGGCTCTGATTGTTGTATTGCTGGTGATGGTGATTGCCATCGCGGCGGTATCCCACGCTATCTTGCGCGATCAGATTGCGATTTCCCGCAGCGGTGCACTGTTGGCCAACACACAGTTGGCAGAGTTTGTTGAAGCGGCTGAGGCCTGGACACGGGTAGCGCTGTTGGAGGATTTCGAGGAAGACCAGGAAGAGGAGGAAACCGCAGACCATGCCTTGGAGGCCTGGGCATTCCCCGTTCTGCAGTTCAATCCTGATAATGGCAAAATTCGCATGAATATCAAAGACTTACATTCATGCTTTAACGTGAATAATTTGTCTGATAGCAGCGATAGTGATCAATTCGAGATCTTCCAGCGCCTGGTGAATAATGTTACCGGCAAGTCTGACCTGGCCAAGTCAATTGCAGATTGGGTGGACGATGGCGATACCCCGCGAACCTCGGGGACAGAGGATGACGGCTACCTGGGAAGGGAACTAGCCCACAGAACACCGGACATGATGATCACTGATATTACTGAGTTGTCATCGGTAGTAGATATGGAATTAGAGGACTGGGAGAAACTTGTGCCTTTCCTTTGTGCCCTCCCGGAGACAGGAACCCTGGTGAATATCAACACGGCTTCTGAGGAGTTAATCGAGGCGATTGAGCCTTCCGCAAGTGTTTCCAAATTGGTGCAACTTCGCGAGTCGGGCGGTTATATCAGTGACTCGAGTGAATATGCAGATTATGAAATCGCTAACTCGGGGCCTTTTACTTTTCAAAGCCAGCACTTTCTGGCGCGAATTGCTGTCCAACTCGGAAGCGATGGCGAATACAGGCAGTATTGGGAGTCCGCCCTGGTTCGGAATAGTACAGATGGCAAGGTTCGGGTGCGCCAGCGCCAGCGCCGGACCTTTTCTGGTCAAATGATGCAGGAGTTGCTCGAGTACGAAAGCACTGAAGAGAGCGAATAGTTAGAAATTGTATGTTTAAAAAGAAAAGCATTAACGAGATTGAAGCCCCTACAGCGCCTCCTCAGTCGTCTCTTGTTCTGCTGCGGCTGAGCGAAACTGCTGACCTGACTCTGCGCCTGCATCAGTGGCAAGAGGGTAATTGGCAACAAGTAGCCTTGGATTCAGAATTTGCTCAGGCATTTAATCCCGAATTTGAAGTTGTCGAAGAGCAGCCTGAATTCCCTCAGCTCAACCTCCCTGAGGGAGCCAAAGCGCTACTGATGGTGCCTGGTAACTGGGTATGGAGCGGCCTCGAAACTATACCTAAGGCAGCTCGTCGCCAGGCAAGTGCCATTGGTTACATGGTTGAGGAGCATTTGGCCCAGGATGTCGAGGACTTACACTTTGCCTGCAGACCCCGCACCGGTGATCTCTGCAGCGTATACGCCATTGATGTTGAAAAAATAGAAGCGCTTCACTCCCAGTTGGAGCGGCTCCAGTGGCCGCTGGCTGCTGTAGTGCCGGAGTATGAATTACTTAGCTTGATCGAAGGTGACATTCGCCTGTGGCTGGATGGCGGCCAAGCGCATATCTGGAAAGATGCCGGGCAGGGTCTAACTGTTAATCGCGATTTTTTACAGCCTCTTCTTGGTTCGCTATTAGTTGATGAAGGTGATGAATCCGAAGGCGAAGATGATTCTGAAAGCGGCGAGCCGATCGATAACAAACAGGTAGTACTGCTGGGGGCTGGCGAGCAGGATGGGCTGCTGATTGCTGAGTTGGAATCCCAGTTTGGCGATGGCTTGCAGCTGAACCAGCGCTCAGCGGAAGAAGTCTTTATTGAACGGTTCAAGCTGGGGCTGCTAACAAACTTGCTAACTGGAGATTATCAGTTATCGAGTAATAAGAGCGCTGCGGCTTGGTGGATACGCCCGGCTAAAGCTGCTGCCGCTTGTTTTGTTATCCAGCTACTGTTTTTCGTTGGTGCCGGTGCTTTTTATCAGTGGAAGGGCAACCAGTCTGAAGAGCAGGCCCGGGCGATGTTTACGGAATTGTTCCCGAATACTCGACCGTCTGCCCAGATGCGCCGACAGCTTGAAGGTTTCCTGAAAGGCGCGGGTAATCAGGGTGGTGCTTTCTCTACCCAGATGCAACAGTTGAGCAAAGTCTGGATTGCTCACAAAGGGGGAGCATTAAAATTACAGTCCCTTCGTTTTGATGGCCAGCGTGGAGAAATGGTGTTGCAGCTTCAGGCAGAAAACCTGTCTGATCTCGATGCATTTGTCAGCAAGCTATCTGGCGGCGGGATCAAGGCGGACCTGTTAGGTGCGAACGAGTTGAAAAAAGGCGTTTCAGGCCGTATTCGCTTACGTTAGAGCCAGCGGTTTATATAAAGCAGCCAAGCGTAAGAAGAGATTGGTGGTAGCAATATAATGAAAGAACAGATCGAACAGTGGCGCCAGAAATGGCAGGCACTTCCGCCCAATGACCAGAGAGCCTTGGGTTTGCTGAGTATATTCGGAGCCGTAATTTTTATAGTTTATGGCCTGTATTCCCCGGCAAAGGGCTTCTTTGATGAGTCCCGCTTGCGAGCGGAAGAAAATCGTGAGCTGGTTAACTGGATGGAGGGCCAGCGCCCGACGCTGGAGCGAATAAAGCCCGCAGGCGGTGGTGCTGGTAGTGCTTCAGGAACTCTTCTGCAGCGCGTTACTGGTGCGGCAAAACAAAACCAGATTGTGATTAAGCGCTTTGAGCCTGAGGGTGAAAACCGTATCCGATTGTGGATTGAAGAAGTCCGTTATCAGGATTTGCAACCCTGGTTGAATCGCCTAATGCAGGAGAAAATGGCTGTTCGCACGATTAATCTGGATGCCCTTGCGGATGAAGGTATGGTCTCCGCTCGATTGACGATCGAAGGCTAGTAACCTCCCTACTGACAGGCTCGAATATAGAACTCGGGCCTGCTTCTCCCCGGTAACCACCTCTTAAGTACACTCGAATATCGACGCTCCCATTCGTGCGGCCCCCTACAGAAGTCGGGCGGTTTTAGGCGGAAATGTCATCTTTAGCCCTATACTGGATTAGTAACGAGGAAAAAGGTGCCACTATGCTTTTTAAAGACATATCCACCAAGCATTTGGTAGAAGTGGCTGATATCGTCACACTTTCGAATCCCTACGAGCTGACTGTGGTAGGCCGTTATTTGTGGGGTGAAGAGATTCAGGACCCAGAAGTCTTCGATAAAACTGACTTATGCTTCCTCTCTGGTGAGCCACTTCCTAGATGCTGGCATGACAGCCGCTACCGGGATAAAGAGGTTCGCAGGCTTCGTTGCGGCACTCACGCTTCAGAGGATGGCGACTACTATCAAGGTGCTTGAATTTATAGTTTGACTAAATGGTACGATGGTCGACTAGATTTTGCCAATGACTTACCAGTTGCCCTCAAGCACTGTACAATGCGCGCCAATTTTTTAAGCGAATGCACGCATGACATTTGAGCAGTTTGAAGAGTATTCCCTGTGGTTGGGAATCGGTGCACTAATTCTATTTATGGTGTTTATTGTTTGGAACCTGGCAAAAGACTCCAAGGCTGGTAGATTTGGAACATTTATTCTGTTCCTCGCTCTGGGGCTTGGATTGCTGGGATTTCTAATAAAGACCGTTTTGGTTGAAGTACTCGGGATAGGCTAGGGAGCTTCAATGGCACCGGATACCCAGTCTCTCAGGGAAGGTCGCAATGTCTATATTTGATCGCCCTGAACTCAAGGTTCAAAAAGACAGACGTATTTGCCGCGCAACTGATATGCGTATCGCCAAATATACCCGGCGCGGCATGGTGCTCTCCCTTTTTGCATTTCTGATCGCAGCCTCTATTGGCGACATGCGCCTAGAAGCTCCGCGCCTGTTATTAACAATGGGAATCGGCCTGGTAGTACTAACCCTGATCAGGGGATACTACGTTTTTCGCTTCGACCACCTGTATGGCTCGGGACCAAATCGTTGGCGCAATCGTTACTTCCTGTTCTCGATTATCGGCTCAGCCTGGTGGGGCATTACCTTATTTTACTTTGTCTATTTAATGGGGTTTGCGCCTGAGACCCACTTCCTGTGGATCTATTCGGTAATCTTTTGCTCCAGTGTCACCACCGTATTTTCTCCCTACCATCGTTTCCTGACTTGGTTCACCGCAACCTCACTACTGCCAGCAGCGCTAATGGCACTGTTCTCGGGCATGATCCTTGGGACCATCTACGGGACTCTCACCCTCGCTTTTATTTGGCTGACCGCCCACCAGGGCCGTCGCGAATCGGAGAACTATTGGGAGCGTCTGTCTGCGATGCAGGAGCTGCAACAGAGAGCGAGTAGCTTGGCTGCAGCCCGCAAACACTCTGAAGCTGCAGTTGAACTGACCAATGAGTTCATAGTTAATATCGGACAGGAATTCCGCAGTCAGCTGTCTGATTCCCTTGGTGCCTTAGCGCTGCTCGAAGCTGAGCCATTGAGTGACCGTCAGCGCGAATGGGTAGAGCTGGCCAAGGTTGCCAGTAGCCAGCAACTCAAACTGGTTGATAATGTAGGGTTGTTTACCCGTGTGGCTAGGAAGGATATCCGATTGCGCCAGGGGCCCTTTAACCTGGTCAAGACAGTAGAAAAGTCATTCAAGTTTGCAGCGAGGGCGGCCCATAGTCAGGAATTGGAGTTCAACTTCCAGATTGATGACAACCTCCCTGTGATGGTGACAGGGGATAATCGTAAAACGGCCCAGCTGATTCGCAATCTGGTGGACTCCGCTACAGGCATTGCCCAGAGAGGCGAACTGTGGGGTGAGGTATCTTATAACCCGATTACCACAGTAGAGGGGCAACTCTCGATCACCTTAATGGATGATGGGCGTGGAGAAATTTTACCGGATGAGAGCGAGCTTTTCGGTGCCTTCTCCCGTATGGATACCACCCAGGTTACAACTGGCCTTGGGCTGTCGATAGCTAAAGGTTTAGCTGAAGCGATGGGCGGTTATCTACAGCTGCATTCAACGCCGGATGGCAACCGCTATCAGGTGGTGATCAAGTATTCTACAGAGCCAAATCAGCGAACCTATCTCACACCGGATAGGAAATTACAGGATATTGAAGTCCTGTTAATTCATCAGAAGGGCCTATTTATTTCAGGTTTGGTGCAGGTGCTGCGTTCTTTTGGGATGGATGTAAAGTCGATCCGCTGGTGTGAAGGTTGTGAGTGCGAAGTCCAGCAGCTGCTTCGCCAAGCGGTAGAACGCAACCAATTGGTAATGATGGCACCGGCAATGGGGGATTCGACTCTTTTCGACTCCATTACGCCTTTCTTTGAAGAGTCCCAAGGGGCAAATGATAAAGAGAGTCGCCTGGTATGCCTGGGCGGCTTTGGCCAGAAAAGTGAGTTCACTCATTTGCAGCAACTCTTACCATCGGCACAGTATCTGAGTCGACCGGTGACCCGTAAAGAACTGCACGATGCGTTAGTGGGATTACTGTTTGGCGGTGCGAAAAGAAGCTGTCGAAGAGTGGTTACCGGTGGGGCGGATCAGCCACGCCACTACTCTTTGTTGTTGGTGGAGGAGTCCAGGCCTCATCAGTGGGTGACTGAGGA
The DNA here is from genome assembly GCF_052467225.1 of Microbulbifer maximicatervae (SeqCode). NCBI lineage: Bacteria > Pseudomonadati > Pseudomonadota > Gammaproteobacteria > Cellvibrionales > Microbulbiferaceae > Microbulbifer > Microbulbifer maximicatervae (SeqCode). The sequence continues at coordinate 3,000,137 of NZ_CP174303.1, forward strand.
GATGCTTCAGGCCCTGGGTTACCAGGTAGATATAGCAGTAGATGCGGATGATGCGTTAGTTCGCTTGTCTGAAGGCCATTATGATTTGGTGTTAGTGGATTGCCAGCAAAATACGGATCACAGTGCGCAGATTATCGAGATACTGCGTCGCTGGGAGTCCGAGCACCGCCCGGATGATCGCCTGCCTATTGTTGCTGTAACCAGTACTACTGAAGAGCAGTTTGAGGGCCGTTGCCTGGCAGCAGGTATGGATGATTTTCTGACCAAGCCTCTGAGTAAAGATCTTCTTCGGGAAACCTTGGCGCGTTGGCTGGGTAGCGCTTAGCTTACAGAGCTTGCCTTAATGCTGAGTAAAAAGCTGTAAGTAAATGCGGCTTTTTTTTTCCAATCGCTCAACCTTTACGCCTTACTGCTTTTGAGGTGAAGAAGTTTAGCTCCAGAAAAGTAATTATCTCGGCAGCTATTGAAGGTAGAGAACTGGTTTCTGGAAAGACGAAACAAAAAAGGCCGCAGTAAACACTGCGGCCTTGCGGGGAAAGGTGGGATTAGAACTCGTAACGGATACCCATACGGGCGCTCCAAAGTGATGCTTCATTAACTCGGGTTTGCCCCGAAGTCTCATGAAAATCTTCAAAAACGTAGCGACCCTGATCATCAACACTGGCTGTTACTGCGGCTTGATAGCGTGGGAAGTCGGTCTGATACATTACGCCCCACTCATCATTTAGCAGGTTGCCCAGGTTCTCGATAACAAAGTATGCATTTACGCGATCTTCAGCGCGCCAACCTGGCAGCTCCTGATCAATACGCAAGTCGAACTTGGTCCACCAGTCGCTATTCAGAGAGTTGCGTTCCATGGTGCCGCTGTCCAGATCTTCTGATTCAACCCATGCAAAGAACTCTTCGGCACTAAAGCCATCCGCAAATACTACATTGGCGTCATCTGTTCCAGTAGGTACGTATAGAAGCGCGTTGTCTCGACCAACAACACCTGACAGGTTGTTCCCCTTAAATGTATAGCTATAGGGCAAGCCTTCGTTAGCGCTACCGAACAGGGTGAAGCGCGTTTCGTAACCTGCAAAAAACTCTTGGGCGTAATCGAGCTTGAGAGTAAAGCGGTGCGGTACTACATAGTTGGAAGTGGCCGTACCTGGGTTCTCGGCGTCAGTAGTCGCGATAGTGGTGTAGTTGGAGTAGGCCACAGAGCTGGTCATCGGATTGACGTCTTCAGCTTCGGTGAAAGCATAACCAACTGCCACATTCAGTCCAAAGTCGAAAGATTTGCTCAGGCCAAGGGAGAGCACGCTGGAGAAACCAGAGTCCCCATCCACGTTGGTAAGCATAAAGTCTCCGCTACGGTCATTGGAGCTGTCATAAATTGCGCGACCATCTACGGTGGTGCCAGCCTGTTCAAGCGAGATATCTTGAACAATGGCGGCATCCTGGTAGTCACTGTACAGGTAATCGGCAGACAGTAAGTAGCCAGATTCAAATTCATAGCTAGCACCAATTGCATACTTCCAGACAGATGGGATTTCGAAATCCGGGTCCATCAGGTTTACGCCGCCCGGGTAACCATCACCGCTGGCAACCTGATCGTAGAGGGACTGGGGGATATCGTAGATAGGATTGCCGCTGCCAGTCCAATCCATATCAAACAGGGAGGTGCCAGATCTATCCTGAGCCTCGACCTGTAATACGCCATTATTGGAATAATTGTTGGAAATCCAAACGTTGGGGTTGCCACCGGAGTAGAGTCCGACACCACCGTGAACCTCTAGGCTGTCATCGACGTTCCAGCTTAGACCCAAGCGCGGTTGCAACAGGTCCAGGCCGTCCATGGTGTGCTGGTTAGAGAAGCCGTAGGCTGCAGTAATATCAGAATTTTCCACCGGCTTATCATCACTGCTATAGCGGTCATAGCGCAAGCCAGCTACAACGGTCAGGTCCACGTCTGCAAAAGTGTATTCGTCTTGAATATATAAAGTATCAATGTCGTAGGCGAACTCTGCAGCAGCATCCAGAATATTATTGGTGCCGGTCGCATTTTCGTAGGTGATACGGCTAGGGGTGCCGGCTTCGAAGTCTTCTACACTGCTGAAGCGATACTCACCGGCGGCTTCCTGAATAAACAGGTTGTATACATCGAAGTTTTCATGCTCGTAGCCGGCAGTCAGGTTGTGCTCACCCAGAAGAAGCTTGCCTGCAAGTTTAAAGGTTAGGTTATCGTAGCTGAGCTTGTTCGCATGACGGGAGTCGTCAGCACCCAGATAAACGGTTGCTTCAGAGGGAATGCCATCCCCGTTGTGATCGTTAGAAGTATAAATTTGCACTTCACCGAAGTCGGTGCCGCCGAGTGACAGCTGGCGATTATCTAGTTCAGAGTAACCAACCTTTATTTCAGTAGAAAAAATGTCACTCCAGTCAGAGAACATTTGTGCAACGTAAGAATTCAGCTCCGCACCGCGCTCGTAGTAGTGGTTGGAAAGCTCCAATTCGACGTCATCGCTATCAGATTCGGCGATAGAGAATCCATCGTTATAGTTGTAGGTGAACGATGCTCGGTGATAGTCAGATATATTCCAATCGAACTTAACCAGGAGTTTCTCGTCTTCCTCTGGCAAGCTGGACGGAAGGCTACCGGGGTTGTAGTCGTATACTTCGTTGGAGATACGGATAATCTCATCCAGTTGCTCTTGGGATACACCCAGAACCTCAGTAGCCGCGCCGCTGCCGGCAGGGCCGCGGTAGAAGTTGGCTACACCTTCCAGTTTTTCGTAGGCAGCAAAGAAAAACAGCTTGTCTTCAACAATGGCACCGCCCAGGGTGGCGTTGTAACGTTTCTCATCAAAGCTGGGATTGGGAATATCATCCCCTTCGAGAGAGTCACCACGGAAGCCGTCATCAGTGTAATCATAGAAGAAAGAGCCGTGCCACTCGTTGGTACCGGACTTGGTAACAGCGTTGATATTACATGCGCTAAAGCCACCGTACTGTACATCAAAAGGTGCAAGCTCTACGGCTACCTGGTCTATGGCGTCGTATGAGAAAGGCATACGCTCAGTGGGATAGCCATTGCTGTTCAAGCCGAAGTTGTCGTTCATGCGAACGCCATCAACAGTCAGGCTGTTGAAGCGCGGGTTTGATCCGCCGCATTGAATGGAGTCTACGTTCGCTTCATCAATGTAAACGCGGGGGTCGAGGCGTAGGAGGTCTTTAATATCGCGGTTTACAGAAGGTGCGCTCGCCAGATCATCACTATTAAAGTGAGAAGATGGGCCGACAGCCAAGCGAGAATTGGTTATGGCTTGGCCAATTACGCTCACTTCTTCCAGGTTGGAGTTGTCTAAAGTTAAGGTTAGCGGCAGGGTATCGCCTACAGACAGGTAGATATTTTCTAATACCCGATTACCTTCGTCGGACTCTATAGTTACAGTGTAAGGTCCACCTACACGTAAGCCACTTAGGTTGAACTGGCCGGAATCGCTCACCTCTACAACCCGACGACTGTTTGAGGGGGTGTGAACTACCGTTACCTTGGCATCGCTAATTGTTTGCCCATTGCTACCGGTAATAGATCCGCGGATACCCGCTGCGGTTTCTTGTGCATAAGATACCTGCGCCATACTAGCTGCAGAGATAATCGCCGCGGATAACAATACGCGCGGGAACAGAGAAGGTTTCATAGCGTTTTCCTGGTCTAAAGAATTGCCAACTCAAGTGGCCCAAGTAATTATCGAGTTTTGCTCTTGCAACTTAGGTTCCAAGTTCCAATGGAGACTGTTATGTGATTTTTATTGGGTACTGTCTAAGAGCTGAAGCGATTATGTAGTGCACATATAAATAAATTATTACAGCCGTGAACTTGTCACATACTGGCGTTAAAGTACGCAGCAAATTCACTCTGGCGGACATGCCCAATGAGCATACGATTGATAATTGCCCGTATAGCAGTTGCATTATTTGGACTCACAGCTATGACACAAGCACACGCTTGGGGAGATGATGGTCACAGGGTCGTTGGAGAAATTGCATGGCATTACCTGGACCCGGAGGTAGCCGCCGAAATAGAGTTGCTCCTTGATGAAGTCGGTGAGCCGCACCTAGCTGAATCCACAACTTGGGCTGATCGAATTAGGTCTGATGAGACTTATAACTGGGCTGCGCCGCTTCACTATATAAACTTGTCTCGAGACTGGTCTGCTTATGTTGAGGAGCGGGATTGCCCAGCTGCAGGATGCATATTGAAGGCGATTCAAAGATATCAGGAAGTATTGGCCGATCGCTCGCGCACCAAGACGGAGCGTGCAGAAGCACTGATGTTTATCGCCCACTTTGTTGGCGACCTTCATCAGCCATTACATACCGGATTATTTTCAGATAAAGGGGGTAATGATGTGGAAGTCCAATTCTATGGGGTCGAAACGAATTTACACGCGCTCTGGGACATCCATATGGTCGCCCGTTTGTTTTTAGACTGGCAAGATTATGCTCAGGAGCAAACGGATAAAATTAGTGCGGCTGAGAGGCAGATCTGGCAGTCTACCTCGGCCGAAGTTTGGGCCCGGGAGTCTCATCACTTAGCCCATGGTCTCGCCTATACCAGCGAAACACAACTTGGGGAAAAGTACTTTCTGCGCTGTCAGGGTTCCCTTGAAAAGCGTTTGCAGCAGGGGGGAGTTCGCCTGGCCTCTGTTCTAAACAGTGCACTTGGTAACCCTGCGATCGATGTGGCCAATAAGTAAATTCTTTCTTGGGGCTCGCTTCACTCTACGCCATTGATGTGGTGAGCCAAAAGTGAAGTTTCAAAATCAGTCGAATTGTCCTCTTTTATCTTTGTTCTCTTGATGTCTATTGGTTAATTAATTGGAATGTCATCAATTTGTCCGATAAGCAGTCGGTAATTGCCTAGAACTGTAGATATGTAAAGTTATCTATTTCGAAAGATGGCTGAAATTTGCAATCATTATCCCCATTTAAATGTTTGCTCAAGTAAGTAGGAGGGAGTGAAATCTTTAGCTCAAGTAGCTCGTGAGTAATGCGATTGAGCAGGTTTGAGAGGGAAAGTTAAACGCGATTTTGGGTGAGAGAAAGGACCTTTAGAGTAGCTTCCTCTCAGCCTTTTGAGTCTTCCTTGTATAGGTATGCCTATAAAAGGAATCCTTTATGCGGGAGTTTTTAGTATGTGAGTTTTCTTATGGTTGTTGTTTTGTAATTTCCTAATAATTTTCATGATTCAACTATACTTGGCGATAAGCAAATAATATCTAATAACTGCTTTATATCCTTTCATATCTTGAGTTTTATTATGGGCCCATTGGGTTGTTTGCGATTCTCTGATAAATTTTAGAGGATACATAACTCCTATTTTACTTTGCCTCTCAGTTATCCCTTCTCTTCAGCTTGAAATATTTCCCGTGTTGACACGGTGGTACCAAATTTGGTATCAAATAATCTCAAGTTGTATAGAAAATCTGTCAATTTTCATTAGGTCCTGAGTAATAAATATAATAATTCAGTGGCTTTAGCGATGAATTGAAAGAGTTCTTGATTTGTCAAAATATTAAATAACAATTTTGGCAAAAAAATTCATAGTCGTTATGGAGGATGTGGGCGATGAGCGGAAGAGGTTTTAATCCTAGGGCGTGTGGAGGATACTTTGCAGGTATTTGTTTTGTATCCAGTTTGAGGTCATACGGTTCTCTTTTTTCCAGGTTTTACGCGCAGTGGTGGAATAATGGTGGAGTGGAAAGTTCTCTGGGTAGAACATGGAATGGGCACACGGCATTAATATCAGGTCACAATGGTGTTATCGATACTATTGTAGGTTGGGACCCCAACAGTTCTTGGGATGCATTTAAAGGCTCAGTGGGCGGGCGTCACAATAGTATGAGGCCTATTGCTGGTCGTTGGCGTGATGACACAGGGATGAATGCAGACCCAACAGCTCAGTATTATGGCCTGCAAGTTAGCCAGACACAGCATGGTAATTTCAGAGATTTTTTGCAGCAAGATCTTTTGGGTACCCAGGGTTTCGGGCCCCACCTCAATAATATCGGAGTCTCATACCATTATGCATTTGCCCCAGGAAAGTGGATGGAGCGTTTGAGTTCCCTGGAAGGGAATAATAATGGTCAGCTGCAAGTCATTTCCAACTGTTCAGATGCTGCCTTCCATGTGCTTGCAAGCTTTCTTTATGAGTGGCGAAAGGCAAATCTGGTAACCGAACTGGCATCTTTTATGAATAATGGGGATGAGAAAAATAAAAATATGTCCCAGGGACGCTTGATGCAGTGGTCAAGCCAGATGGGGCCGTAGAACAAATATACTTATCTGGTTGATGGGTGGTGTAATCGAATTAAAGTTACACCACCCAATTGTTAAGCAAGAGGTTAGTCTTAATAAATTATTTTTTGCGTAAGCCAAGTAATCAATAATTTGTTAGGCTGAAAGCTGGATCTAGGGAACTTCAATTCCCTTAGAGGCGGTCCATATTCTATACCACTGCTCTCTACTCAAGTTGAGTTTCAGGCTTTCTATCGCCGACTGAACGCGCTCAATTTTTCCCGACCCCATAATTGCTAGGGGCTTGGAGGGAAAGCGTCGTACCCACGCATAGATTACCTGGTCAATACTGGCTGCCCCGATTTCCTCCTTGATATCTTCCAGGGTGATTCGTAACCGTGTTGCTTGGGTGCTTGATCCACTAAAAATTTCCCCTCCAGCTAAGCAGGACCAAGCCATAGGATGAATTCTATATTGCTGCAGTTGATCCAGAGTTCCATCCTCCGCAGCGCTAAAATTGATAGGATTAATCTCGACCTGATTTGTCACCAGTGGTGAGCTCAGGCGGGACTGCAACAAATCAAATTGCTGGGAGGTAAAGTTGGAAACGCCGAAATGTAATACCTTACCGGACTTCTGCAGTTCGGCGAATGTGGTGGCAATTTCATCTGCATCCATCAAAACATCAGGTCGGTGAAGAAGCAGGATGTCGATGTGCTCTACACCGAGGTGGGCTAAGGAGTTATTAACCGAGTGCTGAATATGTTCAGCACTGGAGTCATAGTACTTAACTTTCCTGTTTGGATATTTTTCAGAAAGCAATTTGATATTGCATTTGGTGACAATCTCGATGTGATTGCGAATAGATCTATCCAGCTTAAGGGCCTCGCCGAATAACTGTTCGCAGGAGTAATCCCCGTAAATATCAGCATGATCTACGGTGGTAACCCCTTTATCTATATGTTGCTTTAGGAATGTCAGGCGCTCCTGAGGGCTTAAATTCCAATCACTCACACGCCAGTAGCCTTGGACCAACTCTGACAGTTCTGGTCCTTTTGGAGAAGCTAGCACTCTATTAACCACTGAATACCTACCTGATCGAAAAGCATTAGGGTATTCCTGTTCCTGTTGATACTCAACGCCTAAAGTAGAAGGGTAGGCAGCCCAATGTCGCCATCGGTGTCATAAATGTCATTGAGTCATGTTGATCGTTGAGCTAGCTGACAACTGAAACCGGAGCAACTTTAGAGTCATTCTCAATGCCCTGATGTTCTGAGGATCACTAAAGAGGCTTGGGCTTTTATCTTCACAGGAGCACCGCATGGTCAGTACCGAGGAAAAAGTTTCCGGCTGGTTGATAATTACTTACTCAATTTTGATGTTGTTGATATCCAGCGCAATATTGTTATTCCTATACGCAGTTTTTGGAAGTTCAATTTTGAGTATGCCATTCAATATATTCAGTCTAATGGGCTTGATGATAATACTGTTTGCGTCTTTGAATATTTTGGGGGTCTTTGCTGGCATTGCTGTCCTTTTGGATAAAAGGTATGCCCCAGAGTTAGCTTTAATATTTTCAACAGTGAGTGTGCTAAATGTTCCGCTGGGCACTTTGGTCGGCGGTTTTTATTTATGGCTATATATTCGTAAATATAAATAGCTCTTTTTGATGTTTGCAAAGCCTGTCTACTGTTAACAAGAGTCATTTTATCTCTGTAATAAATGCTGATCTTAACTTCGAGATGTACATAGGCTTTAGTTCTCTAAGTGGTACGCAAATAAATTACGATAGAAATAATTGAGAACAGGCAACTCAAGTAGTTGTTTTAGCAGTCATCATGATTAACAATAGTGCCAGCGATATGTACACGATAGCTTTGGCAATAGCCAAAAAGAAATAAACAACAATAATGTAGTAGGTGTACGCATATGGAACTGGAAGTCTTGCGCCGGAGCTTTAAGCTCTTGTCTCTTTTTTTGGTACTAAATGTCATTCAAGGATGTTCTGAGCCTCCACAGGATAGTGAAAAAAGCCGGGCAATGTTGACCCAAAGAGCGCTGTCTCTTGCGCCCGCTGATCCGGAAATCGCTGAAATATATACTCGCACTTGCCGCAGCTGTCACAGCACTGGCGCCAGCGCCGCACCCCTTACCGGAGATTTAGCCAACTGGAAGCCCCGTATGGAGAAGGGGATGGATGTGTTGGTGGAAAATGCGATCAATGGGTTCCAGGGTATGCCGCCACTAGGCCTTTGTTTTGAGTGCTCCCCCGAGCAGTTTGAACAGTTGATTGTCTTTATGGCTACAGCGGAGTAAAGGATATGGGGTTCAATCGTCGCCAGTTTATTAATTCTATCGCGATCGGCTCCGCATCATTAGCGGCCGCGCCCATCTCATCAGTTGCACGTACCTTATTGCAAGCTGCAGCCCCACCGACAAAAAAAGCGGGTGTTCGATGGCGGAACTGGTCTGGTTCACAAGAGTGTCTGCCGGCCCATCGTCTGGCACCCAAAGATATTCCTGCACTGCAAACGATAATTGCGGAAGCGCAAGGTACGGTCAGGGCGGTAGGTGCGGGTCACTCCTTCACTGCACTGGTACCCACTGACGATACAATTATTTCATTGGGCCGTATTACTGGCGTCGCCGACCACGATTCCGACAAGGTCCAGGCGACAATCTACGCTGGCACCCGTGTAGCAGACATTGGCCAACCCTTAGAGGATATCGGTCAAGCGCTGATTAACCAACCAGATATCGATGAGCAGACTTTAGGTGGTTGCCTGGCAACCGCGACCCATGGAACAGGTGCAGGCTTGGGTTGTATGTCCAGCTATGCAACGGGTATGGAACTGGTGACCGCAGGAGGGGATACGCTCTGGTGTGATGGTGAGCAAAACCCCGAGGTGTTCGCGGCAGCGCAAGTATCCCTTGGCAGCCTGGGTATGGTGACCAAGGTGCGTATGCAGAACCAGCCCAGCTACCGTTTGCGTCGTGAATCTTGGGTAGCGCCCCTGGAAGAGGTGTTGGATCAGGCTCCAGCACTGGCAGAGGCCAATCGGAACTTTGAATTTTACTATATCCCGTTTTCTGGGATGTGCATGGCTGATTCCCACCAGCCGACCACAGAGGAAATCTTCTCTACGGAGCGGGAAGATACTAATGAAGCAGTAATGACCCTGAAATCTGTGCGGGACTGGCTGGGCTGGTCACCGAAGTTGCGTCAGTTTGCGCTGCAAAATGCGATGGAAGATATCGAGAGGGAAGTCGTTGTCGAGTCCTCCTGGCGGAATTACGCCAGTGAGCGAAACGTACGTTTCAATGAAATGGAGTATCACTTGCCCCGCGAGGACGGTTTGAAAGCCTTCGCGGAAATACGTCGAACGATTGAGGAAAATAACCTGGATGTTTTCTTCCCTATCGAGGTGCGTTTCGTTAAAGCTGACGATATCTGGCTGAGTCCGTTTTATAAGCAAGATTCCGTGTCCATCGCCATACACCGCTACTTTGAAGAGGACCACCTACCGCTATTTCAGGCCATTGAGCCCATTATGCGCAAATATGGGGGCCGCCCGCACTGGGGCAAGTTAAACAAGCTACAAGGCTCGGACTTTGCCGAGCTCTACCCTCAGTGGCAGGATTTTCTTGAGGTTCGCCGAGAGCTGGACCCCAGTGGTAAGTTCTTAAACCCCTATCTGAAAACGCTTTTTACCTGAGCAACGCTGCTCAGCAGTGAACCCTCAAAGAGGAAAGCACAATGGATATCAAGCGACGAAAGCTAATACTAGGTGGGGTCGCGTTAGGAGCGGTGGCAGGTGTCGCCGTTCTTCGCCCTAAAGCGCAAGGGCAGGGAGGGCACAGCGAATACTTCTCCAGTGTTTCTAAAGCTCTGGATCATGCCGGCTTTTCTGGTCCCACCTTAGTCGTAGACCTGGAAAATCTGCAAAAGAACGCCGATATATTAGCCGGCCACCTCAGAGGTCACTATGACTACCGGGTAGTGGCTAAATCCTTGCCCTCGCTAAACCTGCTGGATGCTATTACTCAGCGAACAAATACCAATCGCATCATGGTATTCCAGCTGCCATTTCTACAGCAGCTGGTTAAATCTCATCCAGCGAGTGATATTTTACTGGGTAAACCTCTCCCGATTACTGCGGCAAAGGCCTTTTATTTTAGCACTAGGGCGGATCATTTTGATCCTACGCGGCAGTTACAGTGGCTGGTTGACAGCCCCCGCAGACTTAATCAATACGCCGATCTGGCGCGATCGCTCAAACAATCCTTGCGAATTAATATCGAGATTGATGTAGGCCTACACCGGGGTGGCATTGCCAGTGCGGAAGATCTCTCCGCGATGCTCGGTATCATTCAGCGGGAACCCTATTTGGAATTTTCCGGTTTTATGGGTTACGACGCCCACGCCGCAAAAATGCCAGGTGTTCTCGGTGGACCTGAAAAGGCAATCACTCGGGGGTTGGATATTTACCAAAGCAGGGTGGAGCAAGCTAAGATCCAGCTGGGAAGTGCATTCCCGAAGGTGGCCACTTTGAACGCTGCCGGTAGCCCAACCTACCAACTGTACAAATCCCGAGCAGACCGGGCTCCCTGTAACGAGATTGCCGCTGGCTCGTGCCTGGTTAAACCGGTGGGCTTTGATATTCCCACTCTGTCTGATCATTTACCAGCGGCGTATATCGCAAGTCCGGTATTGAAGAAATTGTCACAGACACAGATACCCGGCATAGAAGGGCTCACCGGACCCTTTAGTTGGTTGAACCCAAATCGGGAGCAAAGCTTCTTTATATCTGGCGGCTATTGGAAGGCGGAGCCAGAATCACCAAAAGGTCTATCGATCAACCCCATCTATGGCCGCTCCAGCAACCAAGAAATGCTGAATGGCTCAAAAAAGGTACTGCTGAATGAAGACGATTGGGTCTTTCTCCGGCCCACACAGAGTGAGTCCGTGTTCCTGCAGTTTGGTGATATTGCGGTCTATAGCAAAGGCGAGATAGTGGATCTCTGGCCGGTAATGAGTAATTCCTGAGGATTCAGCTCCTGCAATGGAGTAAGTACAAACTTGTTTAATAAACGTACTGACCTTAGTGACGGGTATACAACAAGTCTTGGAGATATTGATGATCTATGAAGTTGTTTTGGTGTTAAACACGATTTGGTTTCTGATGGGATTTAACGTTTTCTCTTTGAGGAACCATATATTTGCGAAGTTACTGGTACCCAGGGAACAAAGGGATACCCCCGTATTTAATATCTTGGCAGAATCGGGAAAATTTCTGGGTGGTTTTAACCTGTCGTTGGCGCTACTCAATATACTACTGCTAATCAGCCCCTCAGTATTTGCTACGGAGGTGCAACGCGCTACGTTGCTGCTGGTGTTTGCTGTCACTCACGGAACACAGTTTATTTACAATGTTCCGGTAGCCCTACAAAACCGAAAAGGTGAAGGGCCGTGGCAAGTTAAAGGTGTGATGCGTTTTATCTTTATCACTGACTTTATAATGATGTCACTGAATCTAATAGCCGCACTTTGGATACTCCTCTAAATTTTAAACCCTATGAAATTCGGTCACGATGCTTGTTGTGGCCGATAATGATCAGCATGCCAAATCAGTAGTGAGAATGTCATTGCTAAAGTCGGTGGGCGAACTTTAATTTCTACAAAAAGCGTCGGCGTATAATGTCTCTATTGCAGTTATTGGGTCAAACTAAATAGGTACCCAATAATGTGTCGGCGGTGTTTATATTGGTTTTCGCCGGACAAAATTTGAGTCATTTCTTACGGCGCAGTACACAGGTGGTTGTGTCCTCAGGATTGCTGATATTATATTCAGGGCATGGGAGGGATTGTTAGTTTTCCCCCAGTTTAACTATTTGCTTATCTGATTTCAGGCAGATAGTTTCCCTCGCTTTCCAAGTTTATAAGTTGACAACTAGTTGCTAACGGAATTTCCTCAATTATAGGGACGACATAATGTACTTTAGAGTTAGTTCTGCGGGGTATGATATTTCAGGCGATATTGATTGGTTTGCGAGCTCTAAGCCTTTCAATCCTCCACAAGGGATTGTGCATAGATCACTGCATAACCAAGCAGGAGTTATAGGTCCATTGCCAGGAGATATGGCTCGCTCCGCAATGGGGCTAATTAGCGGTGATTTGGGAGCAATAATTGGGGATCGAGATTCTGGATTGGGGCGCAGCTGGGAGAGACTTCACCTAATTGGAGTAAGCGCGGGTATTTTACATGAACGCCGTTACTCTAATTACAATACGATCATTGGCAGTCATGGTCTCAATACTGCGATGATCCCCTTTGAGGGTATTGCGAACTGGGTCTTAAACCAAAATCGTAAATTTTTCTATATTGTCAATGTGGACAAACAAAAAGTACTTAACTTTACGGATCGAAATGGAAGCGTCAGAGTAGAATCTGTACCCACGAAGCTCCGTCAGGCCATCACATATACATCGGAGCTGGACCCTAATATTTGGATTACTATACGGCAAGAACACCATGACTCTCGGACAGCAAGTTTAGCTGATAATCAAGCTATTGATTACAGTGCAAGTATTACTGATGAGCTGAAAATGAAGAAAAGTAATTGGGAGCGTATTCGGGGTCGAATAGCCGCCATTGATCAACAGATTATAGATTGCCAAAATAATGCTCGCTGGAATCTGATAGACCTTTGACTTCTTGCTGATAATCATGTTGAAAACAATAAGCTGATTATATAGTTTGTGATTAATTATGGTAACTTTGCGAATTAAGGTGGCCCGATTCTCTAGAGTTTAACTAGATTAATGAATTAGTATAAAAGGAGCTCATATATTACTTCTCCGCGCTTAACCAAGTAACCGATAAATAGCAGGCTAAATCGCCGATATTTCAATGGTCACTCTTAGAGTCACCTTCTTTGACTTAAGTGTTGAGTAACATGCGATTCAGTGGGCGTGATAGGATAGCTAATAAGGGCCGTTCACTAAACTTAGTAGGTATCTAAAATTAACCACCCAAGTAGTACTTAAACTGGTATGCAAATACATTATATATGTTAGACAGAATAATATGACCAAATATCAACAATATGTTAATATTTTAATGAATTCCTAGAATGCTTATAGGTAGCCTACGAGCATCTGGTAGTAATTGAGATGGATAAGGGCTGGCGATGTCGTACGATCCTGTGACCTGGTTCAGGAGATCGAAAAGCTCATCCATGAAGTATCATTTGGGTTTATTGAGTATGAGAATTCTAAAGATTTTGGTCATATCGGGCTCGGTTCTGTTCACTGGTTGTACAGTTTTTCTTGGAGAGCCGGATACTAGAGTTAAGCGATTTGGTGATTGGGAGCTTTGCACAAAGCTGGCCGATAAAACTTTTAAATATCATTCTCAATGGCACTGGGCTATAGCTAATGAGATTAAGGCTAGGGATCTGGGGATTTCACAGAGATGTAAGTCAACGTATACCGCAAGGATGAATCGTTTTACAGCTAGGAGCGTGATTAAGTCTGTTTCATTTGAGGATGCCTTGAACCATAATTTTGAGTAATTCCAATACATGCCAGCTATCAAGCGTCCTTTATTTGTAGTTGACGATGGCTGGCAATACCTGCCACATGGACTTGTGTACCTCTTTCAAATCAAGTTACTTAAAAGCTTGATTGGATAGTATTATCAAGCCTTATACTGGAGAGTTGGGCTGTATTGTTGTTTCAATAGCACCGAATAATAGCTTCTTAGGCAGTAGGAAAAACATGACCCGGATGGCATAGCTGTGCCGGGCCTTCAAGTTATCAATTGATGACGGGTCAGCTTTATTCTTTAACTTATTCAGGCCTATAGCTTGATTACATGGTGCTGTGCAGGTAGAAGCCATCTATCTAGTGATTGACATGCTTGCTTTGGTATTCTGCTTTACGCTAGTTTGATTAGCAATGGATAGAATGGTTGATCTATATATCCACTAGGAATGTCTTTTTTCGCTTTTACTTATTCCAGTAATGGGTTAGTTATGTGCATTTAATCAATTATCGTTGGATGCTAATCTATTTTATGAGTAGGGCTTCAGAGGTGTTCTAGTAAGGTTGCCCTTTGATGTTATGAGGCTTGAAGTTACTATTTATCTTTGGAGTAGTTCAACTCGACTCTTTTTCCTATATCTTTGACATATAACTGTGAGACTCTTCACAAAAGGTAGTGTGCCATCGAATGGCACTTCAGGTCATTTGCTTAAGGATATAGTTGATATGGTGATTACATCGATGTTTAAGCATGCTCGGTTAGTTCCTCTATTTGTTGCCTTGCTTTCCAATATGGCGGTTGGAGAGCAAGTAAATGATATCCTGAGTATTAAAAGTAATGATACAAATTTGTATGTGGAAGTTGCAGGGCAAGATGAAGGCAAGCCTTTATTGCTATTTTTACATGGGGGGCCTGGGGATGTGGAGTTGGGGTTGGTTCCATTTCAGGTAAAAATTGGCAAAACTCTGGAAGATGATTATTTAGTTGCTTATATGCATCAAAGGGGGGCAGGGAAATCCCCTGAAGTTAAGGAAGATACCTTAACGATTGATAATAATATTGAGGATGTGCGCAATGTAGTTAATTTTCTCCGGACCCATTATAAAAAAGACAAGTTTACTCTGATTGGCCATTCATGGGGTGGCGCTTTAGCTGCTCTCTATGCAGGGAAATATCCAGAAGAATTAGATGGCATAGTATTTATCTCCTCATTCCAAAATGGAAAGGTTCAGTCTAAAACGAGCCTTGATGCAACCCTAAAATGGGCAATGCAGGAAAATAATGAACATGCAATGCACGAATTGAAGCAATATCAAGAGAACCCAGAAGAGAACCATCTTTTACTCGCAAAGTGGGCAAGTAGGGCGAATGATGGTATCGCAAACGGGGTAGATATTCATGGCTTTATAGCAAATCAAAAGATAAATGAGCAGTTTCCTGGGTGGCAACAGCAGCGGGGAAACTTGGCGGATAAAATGGAGAGGGAGCTTCAGACGTTAAATGTTAATGCTGAAGTCGATAGCTTGGAGATTCCAGCATTATTCATGGTAGGTGAAAAGGATACAATAACCACTCCTTCTCAAGTTAAAGATGATTTTGCGCGATATCGTGGGCCAAAGTGCCTCACTATACTTAAAGATAGCCATCATCTTCCATTTTTTGATGCCGATGAAGAACTTGGTGAAACCTTACTGCAGTTCTTAGAGAGTGGTCGTTGCTCGAAAACAGTTATTTAGCTAACTAGATATTTATAGTGCATTTTTTATCAGAGTTAGATACCTGATATAAGAGTTATGTTTATTCTGCATTCTCTTTCAATGTATTGATCGACACCCTCATTATACTGATGAGGGTGCTCACAAGCCTGAAGGGGGAATAGGCATTATTTGATATCTAGGTCACCCATCTCAGTGTTGATGGCATTTAGGGGAATTTATTCAATAGTATAGAAATTGATAGGGGATCTACTGCCAAGAGGGAGTTTCGCTAACTCATTCTAATGCTGGTAATGCAGTTTCCATTATGCGGGGGATTTGGGCAGCCGCGACGATTTTTTTCGTGCGGCTCTATTCGAGTAGATTTTGGGGCTGAGCTTAGATTGTTTGTTGCAAGAATTATGTGATTTCGAAAAAGCCCAGCAGCTCATCCTTACGACCGATATTTTGCGTATAAAATGCCCACTGGTCGTTTCCATCTCTCACCCCGAATACCCGTGCACAAGTATCGTAGTATGAGGTACCAAGTTTTGCTTGCTTTTTCTTGAAGCTTGCTCCTTTTCTACCCCCTTTGGGGCCACCTATTGAGAGTCTCCTCTCCTTGGTTGCATCGGGAGTTTTCACCATCTTCTCCAACTCATCTCTTTGTTCGCTCCCCTTGATGGTCCCCCCCTAGGAAACATCACCTGCAACATGGATAACCGTTACACTTTTGCTTTGGTCGTCATGGTACTTGAAGGTCATTCGACAATTACTGAGATGAGAGGTGAAGAAGTAAGGGGGGCTTTTACTATCTAGAGTTACAGGCACAGCTTTTTGTCGAGCCCAGGTGAGGTATGTTGCTTTCTTGCCAGAATCTCCGCTTTTTACCATCATGATTTTATTGGGTTTTACAAATTCAAAATCAAACTCAGTTTCGTAGGCTCCTGCTTTGTTGTCGAAGGCCTCCGTATTAAAATCAAGTTCATAGGTTTTGAAGGCTGATTCAATGTCTTTTTCTAATAGGCTGATGAAGTCTTCATAACTTGGCATGGCTCAATCCTTATGTCGCCGGCTGTTCTGATATAAGCGGTTTGACCTGGTTTTATCAGTGCTAACTCCTCCATTTAGTTATTCATAGTTAAAGGTGCTTTTGGCATGATTTCTACTTTTCAAACTAGCATACCTATCAATATGCCTCCAAATAAATCTAAGGGCAGCTTGAAGTAGGTCAATTTTTAGTTTTATGAGGTTTTTATATGTCCACAGGGTGCGGGATATAAGCCTGTAGTCGAATATAAATTTTTTCGAACAATAAAGAGGGTGGAGTGATTTTTTTAAAGGCAGATTTGTTCAAGCTAGTATTATTGGCCCATATAATTTAAGTAGCAATGCGAAAAATTTTGGTATTCTTCTATCGTTCATTCAAATTTTCATAGATAAAATCTACGCAAAGCTTTATTTTGGGAATTTGGTATTTAGTGCGCTCATAAAGAAGAAATACTCCCAGATCGCCACTGGGGCTGACTGAGACTTTACCCTCGCAAGGTACCTGTACAAGTTCCCCTGTATCTAGATAGTTACAAATACTCCAGGAAGGTACGCAGAACATACCGCGGTGATTGAGGGCGGCTGCTGTTAATGCTTTGCCGTTATTGCTGATAACTTTTGGAGTCAACTTCAGGGGCTCCCAGTGCTCGTCATTAAGTATGTACCACTCAATGACGCCACGAGGCCCCCGGTATTGCAAGGTAGCAATTGACTCAATCGCCGACTTGTTTAAGGGGAAGCTATACTCCAACTTGTCGATAAACTGCGGTGTGGCCACGAGGGTGAACTCATTATCCGATAGGCGTTTGGCAATAACATGCTCATCCGGGGCAAACCCTCCGCGAATCGCAATATCAACGGGATCTTTCCCTAACTGGGACAGGTCATCGTTATAGGTTAAGTCGAATACGATATTGGGGTAACGTTGGGCAAACTTCTCAAGAAGGGGGGTTAAATGCTGCTCTCCATAAGTTGGGAGACAGCTGATGCGTATCAGACCGTTGGGCGCTTCAAAAGTCTGGCTAACCAGTTCATCAGCCTGTTCAAGCTGGCGAATTGCTTTACTTATCATCGAATAGTAGAGCTTGCCGAGCTCAGTAACCTTGACTTGGCGGGTACTGCGTTGCAGTAACTCCACTCCTAAGGACTGCTCCAGATCTTTTACGCGGCGGGAGATTGATGAGGCGGGAACCTCAAATTCTTCAGCAACTGCAGTAAAGCTATTCAGTTCTACCACCCGCTTGAAGTAACGCAATGCTCTGATTTTGTCCATAATCAACTTCTAACTGTCTGTCATCGTCTCAAAATATTCCCCATTATTGCCAAAATGACAAAAGACTTATACCTATTACCACCTGTTTTTATGGTGGCAGTATGGGCACTATCGCTTTCAATGTTTGTGTTGAACCGATTGTTAGGATGACCAATGAAAGCTTTGAAAATGACTCGCTATGGGGATATTGATAGCAGCCTGGAGTTTCAGTCAGCTGAGGTTCCCACCCCCAAGGCTGGTGAAGTTTTGCTTCGGGTGCATGCGGCTAGCGTAAATCCAGTTGATAATATGATGTTGCGGGGGGAGCTTAAATCGGTACGAAAGGAAGTATTTCCGGTTGGTATTGGCCGGGATGTCAGTGGTGAAGTTGTAGCAGTGGGGGATAATGTTGCTGGATACAGTGTAGGGGACCTGGTGTTTTCCAGGGTGGGGGAGGATCATGTGGGCACTATTGCAGAATATCTCACCGTTAGTGTTTCCCACCTGGCTGCAAAGCCCGAAAACTTGTCACACAGTGAAGCGGCGGGTATTCCGCTTGTTGGGCTGACCTCCTATCAGTCTTTGATCAAAGTTGCGGGCTTGAAGTCCGGAGAGAAAGTGCTGATACATGCAGGCTCAGGTGGTGTTGGCTCTATGGCGATCCAATTGGCGAAGTCTGTAGGCGCCTATGTGGTGACTACAACAAGTAGCGCGAATGTGGAGTGGGTGAAAGCACTCGGTGCCGACCTTGTTATTGATTATAAAAAAGATGACTACCGGCGATTACTATCTGATATGGATGTCGTATTCGATACTTTGGGTGGTCAGTATGCTTTGGATGCATTTCAGGTCCTGAAAATCGGTGGGCGTGTTGTCTCAGTTAAAGGGGCTTTAGATCCGCAGACAGCTGAAGAGCTTGGGCTAGGTTGGTTGCTCCGCAAGCTATTGGCGCTTAAGTCGCGAAAGCTGATGAAGGCCGCGAAGGAAAAGTCCGCGCTCTATAGAATGGTTATTATGGAAGCTAGTGGAGAGCATCTGAGTGAGCTAGGAAATTTGTACCAACAGAAGATACTATCCCCGGTGATAGACAAGATCTATTCTTTAGAGCAAGGCAAAGAAGCTTTCTCATATCTCGCTTTGGGACGCGCAAAAGGCAAAGTGATTATATCTGTTAGAGCCAGTTAATTAAGAGTTGAAACGATCAATAGTGCCAGTGTTGCCTTGAAATATAGTGGCGTGCTGGCTGTTGTTTTACACTTTGCGTCTGCCTCATCTTTGAGGTTGCACTTGAGAAATTGGCATGACAAAGCTCGTGGAGATGACACACATAAGTTCAGTTGACTTTCAGAAGGATTGATGTATTGCTCTAAAGAATTACGATTTGACTTAGATAGAGAATATATATGATAGTGTGTTGATGATATACGAAATAGAATGAATCTAGTACATGGCGAAATAGACCTACTAACTGCAATTACTAACGTCGGGCTGGCTCTAGTCGCATTTATTGGCGCCCTTTATTTGTCAGTGTTTGTAAGGAGGAAGCAGTGGAAAAGAAATATTTGGCTTTTCTTTTTTACTGTTATGTTTATCGCCTCATTAGTGGCAGCTGTCTATCACGGGTTTGAAATTCCACCATATTTTCGAGTTTGTTTATGGTATGCAGTACTTGTTTTACTTGGCTTGCTGATTTCTTCTTTTGTTCTTGCGGTTAGTGCAGATTTGGTGAATGAAAATTTTTCCAAACGGGCTGTTTTGCCAGTATTGTTTATTTTCCTGATAGTTTTTGTTTACTCTTTTTCACTTAAAGATAAAATTTTTGCCTTTGCTGTTTATCAGTTTTTAATCAGTGCAGTGGCTTTTATAGGGTATTCTATATTAGCCTTAAGGGGACAGAATTCACTGCCTGGTAGTTGTTTTATGGCACTGGGCTCGATAGTTAGTATTGTTGCAATGGCTATCCAGTTAGATGGAAGTTTATCAATTAGTATTATTTGGGAACTTAATCACAATATTATCTACCATTTTGTCCAGGCGTTTGGTGTTGTGCTCTTTATTCTGGGTTTACACAGATTTTACTCAGCGAGGTAGTTGGCGAATTGCAGGCAGAATATAGCTTTTGGACGTGGGAAAGAGAAAAAGATGAGCTTGAGAAATCAACCTGATGGTTACGGCGCAATAGCCAAGTGGCTACATTGGTTAACGGCCTTATTCTTTTTGGGGTCCTATATTTCAGTCTACTACCGCCAGTGGTTTACTCAAGAGGAAACACCGGCGAATTGGACTGCCTTGCAGTTACATCTATCTATTGGTGTCACCATTGGGGTGATCGTCATCCTAAGAATCGTATGGCGTCTCACTAATCCGCCACCGCCATTAGAACCAGGTAGCTCCCTGGAACATTTTGCCGCTCATACCGGTCATGTTCTTCTCTACTTGATTATGATCGTCGCTCCGCTAACAGGGTATATCGGAACAGGCGTGGATACGGATTACTTTTTCCTGTTTGAAATTCCTAAGTTTGAGAGCACCCAAGCCTTTGTGGCGATAGTTCAGGATCGGATGGGGATGACATTCGAACAGTTTGAGAAGCCAGTCGATTTTATCCATAAAGAGATCCTGGGAGAGTGGGTGGTCTGGATCTTAATCTTGGGGCATGTAATGGCCGCTCTATATCACCACTACATCAAAAAGGATCGGACTTTGCTAAGAATGACCGCGACTAAGAAGTCATAGTTCCTGCGATGGTTTTGGCAGAAAGTAGTGGCAAATAGGCATTGAGCGCCAAATCCAGACATTTTAACCTCGAGTTTTTGCAGCTGCTGTGGAGCTGTGCACTTGGACTTGAGGTGGGTGTTATATGAGGTATTTGGTCCTTGCTTTGATTCTATTTCAAATGGGGTGCATACCTGAGTCCAAACTATATCGAATCGCGCAATTCGAAATGGTCCCTCAGCCTACTTGCCAGCCTTCGCTGGCAAGTAGCACTCATGCTGCTATCGGATCAGCTCCTACTTAAGCTGCCAACCTCCTGAGCCCCGGTTTTGTGTCTGGGCAAACCCAGTGAAACCAGTGCGGTTAGCAGAAGAAAAGCGCTGGAAATAAGTAGGCAAGCCACCAACCCCTGAGTTTGGAATACCCACCCCGAGAGCAGTGTCCCTAGCAATCGCCCAGCTGCATTTGCCATATAGTAGAAGCCCACATCCATAGAGACGCCATCTTCCCGAGCATAAGCAACTATCAAGTAGCTGTGTAAAGATGAATTTACGGCGAAGAGTACAGCAAACATCAAAAGTCCACCCATTACGGCGGGCTGTGGATCCACCCCTTTGTGTAATGCGATTGCGATTAATGCGGGCACTGCAGTGAGCGCTATTGCCCAGAAGAGCGCGGTTCGCCCATCCGGAGCCTGGGCTGAACGTGCCGTCGTGACCTTTGGGGCCAGGGTTTGCACTATGCCGTATCCTATCACCCAGGATGCCAGGAAGGCACCTACCTGCCAGTGGCTCCAACCGAACTGGCTGGCCAGGAAAATCGGTAGGGCAATAACAAACCAAACATCCCGGGAAGCAAACAAGAGTAAGCGCGCGGCTGACAATATATTGACTGCGGGACTCTTGGAAAAGATATCTCTGAATCGGCTTTTTGCTTTGGCTTTCCCTAAGTCCCGATTAAGAAATTTGAGACTCAATATCCAAACTATTCCAAGAGCTAGGGCCATCGATGCAATCGCGCCCTGAAAGCCAAGTGCGGCGAGTAGGGCACCGCCGAGAAAGAAGCCCAAGCCTTTTAGCGCGTTTTTCGAGCCGGTTAAGAGGGCGATCCATCGATACAAGGTGCCACTGGCCTGATCGGGCACCAGTAACTTGATTGAGCTCTTCGCACTCATTTTATTCAGGTCTTTGGCGATACCGGAAAGGGCTTGGGCGGCCATAACCAAGGGGACCGAGAGATACTGACTGGGTACCAGCAGCATGGAAAGAGCAACAACCTGTAAGGCCAGCCCCAAATTCATGGTCCGGTTGAGTCCAATCCGGGCACCGAGCCAGCCGCCGACAAGATTAGTGACTACGCCAAAGAATTCGTAGAAAAGGAAAAGCAAGGCTATTTGCAAAGGGCTGTAGCCGAGCTCGTGAAAGTGCAGCAGCACCAGCATGCGCAGAGCGCCGTCAGTCAAAGTAAACGCCCAGTAATTGCCTGTAACCAGCAGATATTGGCGCACTGGCGACGATAAATTGAGAAGAGACTGCATGATCTTGTTCTGTGTACTGCTACTTACTAAAAGCGGGAGGAAAAAATACGAGCTCATGGAGAGGAGTACCCCTCAGGTGCAGTGTGTTCTTTCCTTCCGGCCCCGTTGTACTTTGGCTGCTTAGCCCGTGGTGCCAATCATTCGAGCCAATTCCGCCGTGCGGTTGGCGTAACCCCATTCATTGTCATACCAAGCGTAAACTTTTACCTGGGTGCCGTTAACGACCATGGTCGATAGAGCATCGATAATGCTCGATCTGGGGTCGGTTTTGTAATCCACGGAGACGAGGGGCCTTTCCTCATAGCCGAGGATATCTTTTAGTTCACCCTCTGCAGCGTCCTTAAATAACTGGTTTACTGCCTCTGGGGTAGTGGGGGTTTCCACTTCGAAAACACAATCGGTAATGGATGCGTTGGCGAGGGGAACACGAACTGCGTGGCCGTTTAGGCGGCCGGACAACTCTGGAAAGATGGTGGCAATAGCTGTAGCTGAACCTGTTGTTGTGGGAATCAGGCTGGCACCACAGGCGCGGGCTCTGCGCAGATCTCCATGGGGTGCGTCGAGGATAGTCTGGGTATTGGTGATATCGTGAATAGTGGTGATTGAACCGTGACGAATACCCAGGTTTTCGTGAATAACTTTTACTACTGGAGCAAGGCAGTTAGTCGTACAGGAAGCGGCGGTAATAATCTGGTGTTTGTCCGGCTGGTATATATGTTGATTTACTCCAAGGACAATGTTTGGTACTCCAGCTTCTTTAACTGGTGCAGAGACCAACACCTTCTTTACCCCTTGATCCAGGTAGGGTTGAAGAAGTTCGGTAGCTCTCATTTTACCGGAGGCCTCTACCACCAGGTCACAGTTTTTCCAATTGGTATCTGCAATAGCGGAATTGCGGCTACAGGTTATTGTTTTGCCATCAACCTGAATTGTGTCATCAACGGCTTTCGCCTCTCTGTACCAGCGCCCGTGTACAGAGTCAAAGTTGAGCAGGTGGGCGAGAGTGGCTGCATCACCGGCAGGGTCATTAATCTGGACAAACTCAACTTCAGGCCAATCCCAGGCAGCGCGCAGTACCAGTCGGCCAATTCGGCCAAATCCATTGATCCCAATTTTGATGGTCATTGTTAATTTCGCTCCATTTCTGCCAGGCACATATGAAAAATCATATATATCTGGATAGTTTAAATCTTAGGTCGGAAGGCGGTATCAGCAGCACAGACTTGTGCGCTCTGGCCGGTCTCCCATTTGAATCAGGTTGTTGAGGTCTTCGGTAATAAAGTGCTGGTTCGCCTGCAAGGTATCGAACAGTACAGACTTTGCCCAGGCATTTAAGTCCGGGTTGATTCGGTAAAACACCCACTGCCCCTGGCGGCGGTCTTGGAGCAGGTCTGAACTTCTCAGCAAGGCGAGGTGCCTGGAAATTTTTGGCTGGCTCAATTCGAGGGCTGCCGTTAGCTCGCATACGCAAAGCTCTTCCTCGTGAGCAATAAGGAGCAATGTGCGGAGCCGCGTATCATCGGCCAGGCATTTGTAAAACTGTACTGGGTTCATGCCGCTCTTTTTCGTAAATCCGCCTCGGCTTGGGCCAAGACCAGTAGTTTGATGCGAGTGCTCAATTCACGTGCCGTGGTGTAAAAAGGGCAGAAGCAGTGTCGCTTTGTCGGTTCCTTAAAATTCCAGGCAATCATCTTGTCAACTTTTGGGGAGGGTACGTATTCTTCCCGGCTTTTGTCGCAAAGTGTGATGACCAGGTCAAAAGGTTGGTCGGCTACATCTTCTACAACTTTGGGAATGAGTCCCTCTGTTGAAACCCCCAATCGCTCCAGCGCTTGCAGAGCGCGTGGGTCCACTGTGTGGACATTGGTGCCGGCGCCAACGGCTTCGTATGAATTGCCTCCAAAATGCCGCAACAGTGCCTCAGCCATCAGTGAGCGGGCAGAGTCCCCGGCGCAAACAAACAGAACACGCCTTTTCATTGGAGGGCTCCATTTGGCTTTTTAACAATTATATATGGAAAACCATATATTCATAGTCTTAAAAATAGCCCACTGAACCAGCGGGCTGTAACCTGTGCTTATAGCTTAAACTCGGCCCATACAGGCGCGTGGTCTGATGGGCGTTCCATAGCCCGAATATCGTAGTCCACGCCAGTCCCGACACATTTTTCCAGAAGAGGGTTGGTGGCTAGGATCAAGTCGATACGCAGGCCGCGTCTGGGCTCGCGATCGAACCCACGACTGCGGTAGTCGAACCAGCTGAATACATCGTCTGTTTCTGGGTTTTGTGCGCGGAAAGTGTCGGTGAGCCCCCAGCCTTCAATTTTTTGAAGCCACTCGCGCTCTTCTGGAAGGAAGCTGCATTTGCCATCGCGCAGCCAGCGCTTACGATTGGGTTCACCAATACCAATATCCTGGTCGCTGGGTGAAATATTCATATCGCCGATAACCAATACAGGCGCTTCCGGCTTACACGTGGTTTGCAGGTAGGTATCCAGGTCGGCGTAATACTTTTGCTTTGCCGGAAATTTAACCGGGTGCTCGCGATTTTCACCTTGCGGGAAATAGCCATTAATAACCGTGAGGGGCTCAGGACCGCCGATATCAAACTTGCCGGCAACCATACGGCGCTGGGCGTCGCTGGCATCAGTTGGGAAACCGTATTCGCGATCAATAAAAGGTAGGCGTGAGAGCAGGGCAACGCCGTAGTGTGTTTTTTGGCCAAAATAAATCAGCTCATAGCCCAGGTCTTTTATCGCATCTACTGGAAAGTCTTCGTCGGTGACTTTGGTTTCCTGTAGGCCGATGATATCGGGCTGATGGTTGTCTACCAAGGCCTGCATCTGGTGCAGGCGAGTGCGAATACTATTGACGTTAAAGGAAACAACCTTCATCTCTTCCCCCAAAATAAAAAAGGTCGGGCTAGCCCGACCTAAGAGTTAGTTCGCGGACCGGGCGCACGCCGCGCCCAGTGCCTATCAGTATTTAGAAGTTGGCAACTTGGGGCGGGGCCTTGCTGGCCTTATCGGCCAGGCCGATAAAGTCCGCCATTATATAGCCCGCTTCATTCAAAATTGGATCTTTTTCCAACTTGATCTCTACAGGACCACCAATGTTAGCCACCTCTTCAGATTCGCTTTCTTCGTATGCCTCAAAGTTCTCGTAGGGTTCAAGGCCTTTAGCTTTGCGGCGACGGTTTTCCATATCCAGCAATCGCTGATTAACGGACTTGCGCTCATTCTCTCTGGTTGATTCGTTGAGAGAGACATACTTCTTGTCAGCCCGCTCGGCGTCGAACTTGAACTGATCGCGCAGGAAAACAAAATCTGGATCTGTTTCCGTGCGCTTGTTGTGCTTGGTAATCAAGTTCGGGATCAGCATCTTCAAGTTGAAATACTTCGCATGAGGCACAGCGTGGATACGGTCCCAGGGCAGGGCAGTATCGTAAGCACTCTCCCCCACATTTTCGGCATCAATCAACTGTGGCATATCGATGTCCGGCTTCACACCCGCATGCTGTGTGCTGTCTCCGGAAACCCGGTAGAACTTGGACTGGGTAATTTTCAACTGGCCTTCCTTCAGGGGAGCCATAGTTTGCACAGTACCCTTACCAAATGATTGGTTGCCTACTACCAGGCCGCGGTTGTAATCCTGGATTGCACCGGCAAAAATCTCGGACGCAGAGGCCGACAAGCGATTAATCAATACCATCAGCGGCCCGCGGTACATGGCGCGGGAGCGCGAGCGGTTATGGCGGGAAATCTGCTCATTGGCGTGGCGGATCTGCACGACAGGGCCCTGATCAATAAACAGGTCTGTGAGCATGGTGGCTTCTTGCAGTGAACCACCGCCATTGTTGCGAAGATCCAGGATAATACCGTCAACCTTCTCCTCTTTAAGTTCACTCAGAAGACGGGCAACGTCTCGTGTGGTGCTCTTATAGTTGGGGTCGCGGCGGCGATAGGCATCGAAGTCGATATAGAAGGTCGGCAGGTTAATCACACCGATCTTGTAACTCTTGCTGCCATCAGAGAATTCAAACACTGCCTTCTTGGCCGCCTGATCTTCAAGCTTAACTTTGCTGCGCTTGATCAAGATAGTCTTGTGAGTACCGTCGCCACCAGTGGGGATGGTCTCCAGGCGAACATAGGTACCGGCCTTGCCGCGAATCAAGTCGACAACATCATCCAGGCGCCAGCCCACTACATCGACCATTTCGCCTTCTTTATCCTGGCCAACACCCACGATTTTATCGTTGGGCTTGATCTTGCCAGTGCGATCGGCTGGACCACCGTGTACCAGGCGAGCAACTTTGGTGTATTCCTCGTCTGCCTGCAGCACAGCACCGATACCCTCCAAGGAGAGGGACATGCTCATATTAAAGTTTTCCAATGAGCGCGGTGACAGGTAGTTGCTGTGTGGATCGTAGAGACGAGTCAGTGAGTTCATATAGAGCTCAAATACGTCGTCGCTCTTCTGTTGTTCGAGGCGCTTCTTTTGACCTTTGTAACGGCGTACGAGAAGGTCTTGGATTTCCTCATCGGTTTTACCGGTAAGGCGCAGATTCAGGATGCTGCTCTTTAAGCGCTTGCGCCAAAGCTCATCTGCAGCGCTGATCGAGTTGGGCCATTGGCTTTCCTCCCGATCCAGCTCAAGGGTCTCTTCCCGAGAAAAGTCATAGGCGGGCAGGCCTTTCTCTAGTTGGGACAGGATGTTATCTAGCCGGTCGCCCATACGCAGGCGGAAACGGTTATAGATACTGAACCCAGCGGTGACATCACCAGCGCGAAGCTGGTCATCCATCTCCGCTTCCCACGCGCGGAATTCGTCGATATCAGAGGCGAGGAAGTAACTTTTAGTGGGGTCGAGTGCATCGATATACTCGTTCCACAAGTTCTCGGACATTTCGTCGCCGATTTTGATTTTGTTGTAGTGCAGCATTTCAAGCTTGCTGACTATCTCTTGTGCAGTACCACCTTGACCCTCTTCGGGGGCTATTCGCTCTGGCTCTGCCAGAACGCTTGTGGAAAGAAGGCCAATGACCAAGAAGCCGGAAAAGTAAGCGGCGATCCGATTGGTAAGCATAGGGAGTCTCTTTATACGTCCTACTTCATAGGCGTCCGGCCCTTATGGCTCGGCGACCTATAGCTTAGGACAAGTATAAAGGCTGAAAGCTCCAAAGGGCATGAAATACCTCTAATCAGAGATGGATCTTTTTCTTTAACACTGTATTTAGCAAAATAGCTTTCCTATTGAGTGTGAAATTGAGGCATTTTTTCTCGTTTTGAAGGCTTGAGTATGTATGGTCATCATAACTATTGTGTAACTGCAACTGTAAAAAAGCGTTAAAAACAAGCACTTTGACTAATAGGTCAGCACCACTTTGATGACTTTGAAGGCTTTTAGGGTCATGAAGTTGCACCAGTTACCACTTTATTAATTCGAGTGAGCGCTCCTCGGCTAGAAGTGTTGCTCCAATAATCACTGTGACCGCAAAAATGGTGTTTTGATTTCGGAGCAATAGGCGAATATCGGGCGAGTGCCAGTATCTGTATCTGCGAATCGTGTTTTTACCACTTGGTCCAAACAGTGGTAACATGGCCAGTAGATTTGTTTGAGGTGAGGTGCTTATGCCTTGGGAGAAAAGTTTCGATGTCGATAGAGCAGTCGATAAAGCGACGGAAGCCTTTTGGAAAAAAGGCTTTGAAGCGACTTCTCTGGCCGACCTGCTCAAAGCTACCGGGCTGACTAAAGGGAGCTTTTATAATGCCTTTGGCAGTAAGAAGCAGCTTTTTACCCTGAGTTTACTCAAGTATGAGAGAGAGCAGCGGCGCGACGTAATGGCCCGGCTTGAGTCGTTGGAAGATCCTATTGGCGCTATCAGTCAGCTTTTCGACTCCCTAATTGAACAAAGCCTTGCAGATCAGGAAAAGAAGGGCTGCTTTTTGGTTAATACCGCACTCGATATGCCTAACCTGGATAGCGATATTGGGGATGCTGTAAAAAAGGGCTTGCGGGATACTGAGTCATTTTTTGCAAGGCAGGTTCGCCTGGGGATAGAGAAAGGTGTGATATCTGATCGAGTAGACCCGGAAGTCTGCGCCAATAGTTTACTGACTCTGTTAGTCGGCTTGCGAGTGTTGGCACGTGGAGTTTTTAATAAGGAAAGCCTCTCCAGAATTAAGGTACAGGCATTAGACTTGCTGCGTTGACCTGATCTTTCTTCTGGTGTTGAAAGCTTTTCGTAGGGCCTTGGCGCCGTCCTTTGGGTTGCCAGGGCTGCACTGTGATTTCCCTCTCCTGACCTCCATTGATCCTCCTGTCAATTTTGTATTGGATAGGGCTTCATATTTTCCTGTTCATTCTCAGTAGGCATTAATGCATAGCAAATAGTTATATAAATCATATTTACCGATCGGTACAAACTCATTAGTATTGTTTGTAGCAATCGGTACATACAGTTTACAGGGGTGTCTCCCCTTATTTTTTAACCAGGTTTGGACCGATCGCTACAAACAAGTGAAACTGTCTAGTTAGGAAATATGATGGCTACTTTCAAGACTCACACGATTGAATCCGCTCCTGTTGCTGCTCAGCCTCTTCTTGCAGGCGCTAAGAAATCGATGGGCTTTGTGCCCAATCTATTCGCAACTATGTCAGAAGCCCCCGCATTACTTGAGGGTTATACGACCTTGGCGGGAATTTTCGATAAAACCAATCTTTCCGAGACAGAGCGCCAAATCATCTTAATGACAAACAACCGCCTGAACGGGTGTCGTTACTGTATGGCTGCTCACACATCCATTTCCCAAATGGCCGGTGTTGAAGCGGAAATTATTGAAGCATTGCGTAGTAACACACCGATTGCAGATGAAAAGCTTGAGGCATTACGTACATTTGCTGCGGTAGTGAATGAAAGCCGTGGCTGGCCGTCGGAGGAACAAGTTAGCGCTTTCCTTGCTGCTGGCTACACGCAGCAGAGCGTACTGGAAGTGGTTCTAGGTACCGCTTTAAAAGTTATGTCGAATTATACAAATCACATTGCCGAGACCGTCCTGGATAGTGCCTTTGCAGTTAATGAGTGGACTCCCGAAGGAGAGGCAGTGGCCTGATTTCTGGCCTGGGCTTGATTGGCCATCCAGCCCTCACTGAGGAGACATGGGGTGGCCATCAACAATTCGTAGCGGAGCCCGCAACTGTGTTGCGAATCGAAATTTGAATTTATTCGGCTTAAGTAACTGAGGTATACGAAATGACTCTTCAAGCTAGCAATATCACTGCATTAATCACAGGGGCAAATCGAGGTATCGGCAAGGCCATTACAAAGGGGCTATTGGATGCGGGCGCGGTTAAAGTGTATACCGCTGTTCGCGACCTAGCCTCGGTGAGGCAGCTCGCTCAAAAGTATGGTGAAAGGGTCGTCCCCATTGAATTTGATCTTTCACGTGAAGAAACCATTCAAAACGCTGTAAAGGTTGCCGGTGATGTCAATCTGGTTGTCTCTAATGCGGGCGTAGTGAAGCTATCGACACCCTTGGACGATGATGCTGTGGAGAGCTTCAAGTATCAAATGGAGGGCAATGTTTACCCACTGATAAACCTGGCCAAAGCGTTTGGCCCTGTTTTGAAATCTAATGGTGGGGGTGTCTTTGTCCAAATGAACTCACTGGCATCCATCAAAAATTTTCTCCCATTTACTGGTTACTCCGGCTCAAAGGCGGCTGCCTATGCAGTAACTCAGAGTTTGAGGGAGGCCTGGGTCGAGCAGGGGACTCAAGTTATCAGTGTTATTGCTGGTCCAATCAAGACGGATATGGCCGACTCCGCAGGCATGGGAGAGGGAGCCCCTCCAGCGAGCATCGTATTCGATGGCATTATGAAGGCACTAACAACGGGTGATTTTTTTGTTTATCCAGATGAGATGGCTCAAGAGGTCGCAAAAATTTACGCTCCCTTTGCCAAGAGCGTACTTGAGATCGAAAGCTAACTTAGAACCCAGGAGAGGATCGGGCAATGTTACTAGATACACCAGTATGTGATTTCGGATGGAAAGCCCCAGACTTTACCTTGAAAGACCCTGACGGCAAGAGCTTTCGAATGTCGGACCATCTGGGAAGCAAGGGGCTGTTGATTGCATTTATCTGCAATCACTGCCCCTATGTTCAGGCGATTGCAAATCGTTTAGCTGAGGATGTGCGAGAACTACAAGGGCTGGGCATTAATGTTCTGGCCGTTATGTCAAACGATTATCGCGATTACCAGATTGACAGTCCTCCTTATATGGCGAAGTTTGCCCGAGACCATGGGTTTACTTTCCCCTATTTGGTTGATGAAGATCAGTCCGTAGGGAGAGCTTACCAGGCGGTATGTACACCAGACTTCTTCGGGCTGAATAAGGATGGAGAGCTCCAATATCGAGGCCGAATCGATGATGCGGGAATGGGAAACCCGGCAGGCCGAACCAGGGAGCTGGTCAATGCAATGAAGTTGATCGCAGAGACTGGGGCAGGGCCGGAAAAGCAGCAGCCAAGTATGGGGTGCTCTATTAAATGGAGTGGTAACTATATCTGACATAGGTTGCTAGCTGACAGGGATGCTTTGGCGAACATAAAGCACACAAAAATATAAGAAAATACTTTAATGTGGTTAGTTAACCTATTGATTATAAAGAATTAATAAAAAGTTAATGTGGTTTGTTAAGTGGCGGGTGCCAGAAGTGTGACACCCGCTTTCTTGTTTACTCAGTAAGCTGGCGGGTCATGATGATGTGGTCAATGTTGTAACCATGCTTTGTAACTGCCAGGTCTAGTAGATAGTCTGTAATAGCTTCATCCAGCTGGGGAGTGCGGCTTAACAAGTAGAGGCTGGAGCGGTCTGGATCACCAACGAGTGACCACTGATAGCCGGGATCTAGCTCTAGTATCCAGTAGTCGCCGGCAGCTTTACCCTCAAAGAAGGTGATAGCGAGTTTACTGTTCGTCTCATCAATGGGGACTCCAGTGCCCTGAACACTGATCGGGAACCCATATTTTGGGTGTAAGATTCGACAAAAATTGAAAACGCTGATAGATCCATCATCATTGAGGCCGTAGTCCGCTGTTACCGCAGTACAAGCCGGCTGGAAAATTTGCGGTAGCCGGGCAATCTCATACCACTTGCCGAGATACTGATTCACATCGACATAGGGAACCGTTTCCAGTTCATCATCTGCCATAACGGCCTGGGTACTGAGTACAAACAGTACAATTCCTATACCTCTCAATAAGCTCTTCATTTCCTTGCTCCTTGTGTTCGCAGTTTTTTAGGCCGCCAGCTTCATAGCTGAGCGACAATCTCTTTACGGGGATGTAACTGGAACGGATTAACCAAGTTCTGTGTTTAATCTGAATTTCAAAAAAGTGTCACCTAGGTAAATGAGCTGAGGTCTTAGAGGTTGACAGAAGGCCAGCCTTTGCTAAGTGGTGATAGATAGGATTTGTTTGAGGCTGACCATGGCTAAAACGGTAGACGTAGACGTCCTGGTATTAGGGGGCGGAATTCAAGCGATTTCATTGTTGCGAGAGCTATCAACAGATTTTTCTGTGCTGGCAATAGACCAGGGGTTAGACGATGCCGAGTCGTTACACTTTCATGGCTATTTCTCCTCAGGTTGGAATGCGGCACACCCAAGTGCGGCAAAGGCTTACTTAAAGGCCGCACAGTTTTGGCGCACACAACTGGAGAGCGATGGTGTTGATAGCCACATAACAGATTTCTATGCCGCGCTTCCCCGAGAATTTTTAGATACTGTCGAGCCCAACTGGATTGCGGCGGGTATTCCAGTGGAAGAGGTGCCGATTCCAGCTCCACTGGTAACAACTAGCTTGCCGTCGCATCAGTGCTTTCGATTTGCTGATGACCTTATGTTTGACGGCGCTGAAGCCTATCGACGTTTTAGTGCTCCTGTTAGCGAGAAGCTGGTGAAAGGGAGTATCCGAAGGTTCGACAAAGATAGTGGTGGCGTGACTGAGGTCTCTGCCGATATCAATGGTAGCTCCCACCAAATACAACCCCAGTTGGTTCTCTCAGCATGCGGGGCGGGCAATGCAGCAATACTCGAAAGTCTTGGAGTGCCAGCTCAAGGAGTGCGGGATAGCCAAGTTGTTCG
This sequence comes from Microbulbifer maximicatervae (SeqCode), assembly GCF_052467225.1. Lineage (NCBI taxonomy): Bacteria > Pseudomonadati > Pseudomonadota > Gammaproteobacteria > Cellvibrionales > Microbulbiferaceae > Microbulbifer > Microbulbifer maximicatervae (SeqCode). The sequence goes on from NZ_CP174303.1 coordinate 3,032,363, forward strand.
GCCCCTACATATGTTGCTGGCTAAGGGTGCTAATACCCCTCCAATCTCAGCCTTCCTGATGGACATGGTAGTGGCATATCACCCGCTGGAAAGTGGAGAGGGACTTTGGATACTCACCCTCAATCCAGAGCACCCCAGGTTTCGCTCTGGTGTGGTTGATATGAGGGTGGCCCCGCCCATAGAGAGGGCGTTAATCCGGGATACCCTGGATAGATTGGCAAATTGTATGACCGGGTTTGAGGATTGGGCAGCCGGCTGTCATTGGGGTGTTTACGCAGGTTGGAAAACTGACGCTCCAGGGCCGGATGGGGATGCTCTTGTGCAGTTAAACTATCCGCGTCCATACCACATCCACAGCTTTGATATAGCCAATTTCTTGGCGGTTTGGCCGAATCACTGGGGTCTCGCCGTGGAAGCTGCAAAGGAGGCCGGGAAATGGGTTCGCTCAAAAGCTAAGCCTCGGCATCCTCAATCTGAAGCGATAGGTAGCTTGCTGTCGCAGTCAGTTGATCATCAAACTATTTGTAATAAATGGCAAAGCGATGAATTGAAGTGGCACTCTTGGGCTGAGTTTGTCCAGAAAATGGGCCTGCCAATCAGGTGATTTGCTTAGTATTTCAGCGTTGAGCCATCAGTCTATGAGTCCAATAAGGCGATATTAACAACGTATTTCGCTTGCAAAGACATTTTTTTTCTGTATCTTAAATTGAAATGTAACCGGTTACATTCTGTTTCAGGCAGTGGAGTGCTACGAAAACCGCAGTCTGGAAACAGCGCGTCCGCTTACAAAACACGGAAAAAAAATAAGTAGGCTGTTTATTCAGCTGGTTCATTGAGTGGCCCGAGGGGATGGGGTTTGGTTAAAAAAATAAGAATGGGCATGGTTGGTGGTGGAGAGGGTGCTTTTATTGGTGCAATCCATCGAATGGCTGCAGCTCTCGACGGTGAGATAGAGCTAGTCGCCGGCTGCTTTAGTAGCGATTCCGAACGCAGTCGTAAAGCTGGTGAAAAGCTGGGGCTACACCCGGACAGGATTTACCAAAGCTATCAACAGATGTTCCAAGAGGAATCCCGTCGCAGCGCTGATGATCGAGTTGAATTTGTATCTGTAGTAACTCCCAACCATCTCCATTTACCCGTTTCTATTGCTGCGTTGCGGGCGGGATTCCATGTCCTCTCCGACAAGCCAGCCGCCTCCACTTTGGAAGAAACACTTGAGCTTAAAAAGGCAGTGGAGCAAAGCGGGCATCTTTATGGTTTGACCCACACTTATGCTGCTTACCCTCTGGTTATGCAAGCGAGAGCAATCCTGGGCAGGAGAGAGTTGGGGTCTATTCGACGAGTTACCGTTGCCTATCCGCAGGGGTGGCTGGCACTAGCCGGTGATTCCACGGGAAGTAAGCAGGCGAGTTGGCGAACAGATCCTGCACGTTCGGGAGAAAGTGGCTGCTTTGCGGATATAGGCACCCATGCTCATCATCTGGTGGAGTTTTTTACTGGCCAGCATATCTCTGAAGTCTGCGCAGACGTGCAAGCGGTAGTTGATGAAAGAGCGTTGGATGATGACGGTGCAGCGCTATTTAAATTAGATCAGGGCGCCCGAGGAACACTTACAGCCAGTCAAGTCTGTGGAGGAGAAGGGAACAACCTGAATATCAGCGTTTACTGTGAAGACGGTTCGCTGTTTTGGGAGCAGGAAGCCCCAAACCAATTGCAAGTAAAGCGCAGGGGGCAGCCTGTGGCGATTTGGAAAGCCGGTGCGGATTGTGAGTATCTGGATGGAGACGTCAGGTCTTTCTGCCGGACACCTCAAGGACACCCGGAGGGCTATATAGAGGCCTTCGCCAATATCTATCGCGATTTTGCTGGTCAAGTCCGAGGCCGCCGCGAGGGGGTAATTTCAAAGAACAGTCCTGCCGTTGGCAACATTGATGCAGGTGTTCGCGCGATGGCATTTGTGCGCGGTGTGCTGGAGAGCAGTCGCGCAAAATCCTCATGGGTTTCCCTGGCGCCTTATTGGAAGTGAGCGGCTAGGTCCAACCTCACAGAATTTAGGTATCTCTGGCAGGGTGGGCGTCCGGCAGCTAGTACGGCACAGGGAGGTGCCGGTGTCGGCCTGCGGCCAGTTACCTTTTGAAGAGTTTTCTCAAAAGGTGCAAACCAATCGCTTGGAAAGGGTTGGTTGCAGAATTAATAAGTACAGCAGTAAAAAGGATAACAATAAATGAAGGCACCCAGAATTCAGGGGCCCGGAATTTTTCTCGCCCAGTTTCTCCCATCGAGCGAACAGCCAGCTTCGCTTGAATCTATGGCTCGTTGGGCATCAGACCTGGGGTACAAAGGCATCCAGGTTCCCACTTGGGACAAGCGGATTTTCGACCTTGAGCTGGCCAGTAAAAGCCAAGCTTACTGTGATGATGTACTGGGAATCTGTGAGGAGGTTGGGGTACAGATTTCTGAATTGTCTACGCATTTGCAGGGGCAGTTGGTCGCAGCTCACCCAGCTTATAAGGAAATGCTGGATATTTTTTCTCCAGAGGCAGTACGCGGAAACTTGCAAGCCCGTGCAGAGTGGGCGAGCAATCAGTTAGTTCTTGCAGCTCGGGCTAGTGCCAACCTGAAGCTCAAATCCCATGCAACTTTCTCCGGCGCTTTACTCTGGCACACTTTTTATCCATGGCCCCAGCGCCCAGCGATGTTGGTTGAAGAAGGTTTTCGTGAACTGGCCCGTTTGTGGCGTCCGATATTGGATGCGTTTGACAGCGCGGGGGTCGATGTCTGCTATGAGCTGCACCCCGGTGAAGACCTGCATGATGGCTTGACCTTCGAGCGGTTTCTTTACGAGGTGGAAGATCACCCTAGAGCCAACATCTTGTATGACCCGAGCCATTTGCTCTTACAGCAAATGGATTACCTGGCCTTTATCGATATCTATCACGAGCGAATCAAGGCTTTCCATGTGAAAGATGCGGAGTTTCATCCGAGTGGAAGGGCTGGAGTATACGGCGGTTACGCCCCCTGGATTGACCGCCCCGGTCGCTTTCGCTCTCTGGGGGATGGTCAGGTAGATTTTCGTGGGATTTTTAGCCGACTGACCCAGTACGGTTACGATCGCTGGGCGGTATTGGAATGGGAGTGTTGCATTAAGGATCAACAGCAGGGGGCCAGCGAGGGTGCGCCATTTATTCGAGAGCACCTGATAACCGTGGCTGACAAAGCTTTTGATGATTTTGCCGGTGCTGAAACAGATCGCGCTAGAAATCGTCGGATTTTAGGGCTGGACTAATTTTTGCCAATCCCAGTGAACAACGAATAACAATAAATCATGCGGAGACTGGATAGATGAGTACACAGACAAAGGCTTTGCACAGGAACGTCTTCCTGGTAGGAAATCTGTCAATCTTTATGATTGGCCTTGGGTTTGCTGTGAGGGCTTCGATCGCCGGCAACTTACAGTCGGATATTTATGATCATATTGATCTTGCCAACTCCACCGCAATGGTTGGAGAAGCGCTTGGATTTACCTTTACAGGGTTTGCCCTAACCCTGCTATTTGGCAGCGCATTGGTAGACTTGGTCGGTATCAAGCGGATGTTAATGCTCTCATCAATAGGCTACGTGTTGGGCAGCCTGCTTATTATTGCAGCATCCTTGGTAACCCCCGGGGAGGGCGTTGAGAATCTGGTTCTTGCGGGGCTGTTACTTACCGGTTTGGGCTGGGGGGCAGTGGAGGCCGCCAGTAACCCAATGGTTGCAGCGGTTGATCCTGAAAATAAAACTCACCGCCTAAATGTACTACATGCCTGGTGGCCTGCCGGGATTGTGGTGGGCGGATTACTTGGGTTAGCCATTTCTGCGCTTGAACTTCCCTGGCAGTTGAACCTGATTGTTTTGGCCCTACCGGCTGTGGTCATGGCGTGGCTTGTGTCCAGAACAGAATTCCCGGTAACTGAACGGGTTTCTTATGGCATCAGTTATGGCGAGATGTTTAAAGAAATTTTCAGGCAGCCAATGTTTATCGTGCTATGGGTCTGTATGTGGCTAACCGCTGCAACAGAGCTGGCTCCAGGGCAGTGGGTTGACCTGACGCTCTCTCGAGTAGTCGGTATGAAGGGCATTCTCATTCTGGTTTATGTCAGCATGTTGATGTTTGTAATGCGCCACTTTGCCGGACGGCTGGCCAAAAAACTCTCTCCCATTGGGCTCTTGTGGCTCAGTAGTTTACTTGCAGCTGTTGGCCTCTATTGCTTAGGAATGGCGAGAACCCCGGTAACTGCATTCTTAGCGGCAACAGTTTGGGGCATCGGTGTCTGCTATATGTGGCCTACCATGCTCGCTACGGTATCCGAGCGTTTTGTACGCGGCGGCGCACTGTTTTTGGGGCTGCTGGGGTTTGCTGGGGGAATGTCTATTCAGTTCGTACTGCCGAAACTTGGAGAAATTTTCGACAACGCCAAGATTGAGGCTGCCGGTGGTTTGGAAGCCTTTGAAAAGTTAACGGGCGATGAGCTGGATGCTGTGTTGGCAACTGCCTCTATCGAATCATTCCAGTCACTAGCCGTGGTTCCCCTTATCTTGCTGCCGATTTTTGCGTTTATCTGGTTTTGGGATCGCAGGCAAGCAGCGAGCAAAGTGCAAGGTGTCACTGTAGTAGGCAACCAGTAGGCGTTTTCCATTTGTGCGAAAATAGTCGACTACTAACAACAAAGTAACGGAAAAGTATGTCAAACATTCGCGAAGTTGCACGTCGCTCCGGTGTTTCCGTCGCGACCGTGTCCAGAGCCCTGAAAGACCCGCAAATGGTTTCTCCGCGGACCAGGGAGCGGGTGCTGAAAGCGGTGGAAGAGGCCGGCTATCGGCCCAATATGTTGGCGAGAAACTTTAGTTCCGGCAAGTCATTTGCGGTGATGGTTCTGGTCCCAAATATCGCCAACCCATTTTTTTCCAAAGTTATCCGAGGGATAGAAAAGGCAGCTCAAGACCAGGGTTACTCCGTTTTACTGGGAGATACCAAGGGCGAACCAGCTCATGAACAGTTCTATGCGGGAATGGCACTGACGAATCAGGCAGATGGCCTTATTCAACTGGATAGCCGCTATCCATTTGCAGAGAAAGATGCAGCTTTAGCAGCGTCGATTCCAATGGTAAATGCGTGTGAGCGCATTGCTGAAGACGACCGCTATCCGGTTGTTGAACTGGATAATTCCGGCGCGGCGCAAGCCATGGCTCGCCATTTGATCGAGCTGGGTCACCGCCGGATCGGCATAGTGACCGGCCCGCTTAACAGTCCGATTGTGCGTGATCGCCTGGCCGGTTTTGAGGAGGAGATGCAACGGCACGGTCTTGAATTGAATTCTGACCTGGTTGTAAACGGAGAATTCACTATGCCGTCTGGTGCGGAGGGTGCAAAAAAACTGCTCTCTTTAGCCAGTGCGCCTACCGCCATTTTTTGTATGAATGATGAAATGGCTATTGGTGCTGTTCATCAAGCGAAGGAAATGGGTTTGCAGGTGCCTGCGGATGTGTCGGTGGCGGGCTTCGATAATATTGAGTTTTCGCAATTTACGGACCCTCCCTTGACAACAATTGACCAGCCCGCAGAGAAGCTGGGCAGATATGCGATGGAAACCTTGCGCCGCATTATTGATGGAAAACCGTTAAAAGCGAGCCGAACTATTTTGCCCTTTGATTTAGTGGCAAGGGGAAGTACTGCCCGCTATCAGGATTAATAAAGTACGGATGTAAAACCATCGCGGCGAACTGATTAGATAAACACCAATTCATGTGGAGATAACAACGATGAAAAAATTCACTGGGACAAAATTTTGCACGTCTTTACTGGCCTCTGCAGCACTACTAGTCACACTAGAGGGTTGTGAACGGATGCCGGAAAAGTCCGGTATACAAGCGGATAAGGACTGGAGGCATTTATTCGACGGTAAAACGTTGCAGGGTTGGACCGGTGCCAATGGCTCCCATGTAGGAGAGGCCTGGCAGGTCGTTGATGGCAACCTGGTACTCACTGCTGGTGGAGCGGGGGATATCGTCACTGCAGATAAGTTTTCTGATTTTGAGCTGGAACTGGAATGGAAGATATCTGAAGGCGGCAACAGCGGCATTATTTACCGGGTAGCTGGTGGCAATGCACCAGTCTGGATGTCAGGTATGGAATACCAAGTACTTGATAACAGTGCTTTTCCCGAACTGGAAAAACTGAGCCACAGCGCGGGATCAGTCTTCGACTTGTATGCACCCAGCGAAGATGAGGTAAAGCCGGCGGGAGAATTCAATAAAACGCGTATTCGAGTGGAGAATGGCCGGGTTGAACATTGGCTGAATGGAAGCATGATTGTCAGTTATGAACTTTGGTCTGAAGATTGGGATACACGTCTTGCCAACAGTAAGTTTTCCTCTTACCCCGATTTTGCCCGTAGTGAGAGTGGCTTTATTGCTTTACAAGACCACGGCGACAAAGTGTGGTACCGCAATATCAGAATTCGGGAGCTGTAAATCATGGGTATTTCAGGCGTGGGTATTTGGCAGGTACTTATTGTTCTTGTGTTAGCGGTTCTACTATTTGGTAGTGGCAAGATCCGCCGTCTGGGAGAAGACCTTGGAGGAGCGATTAGTGGTTTCCGCCGCTCATTGCATCAAAGCGATAAGGATGGCACTAGAGAAGATTCCCCAGGTAACTTGTCTGGCAATCTACTCCAAGCTGGGGAGCGGGAATGAAGCGTAGAGCTTTGCTACAGGTTGGTGCCGGCTTGGCTGCAGCTGCTTTTACCGCCCCCTTGTTTGGCAATAGTGGGCGAATCATTACCAATACCCCGGGTGGCCCTGTGAAAATTTCCCTGGCTCAATGGTCCCTGCATCGGCAATTGCGAAGTGGCGCTCTCAAGGTATTGGATTTCCCTATTAAGGCAAGAAAGGCATTTGCAATTGACGCGGTAGAGTATGTCAATCAGTTTTTTGCCGATAAGGCCAAGGATCAGAGTTTTCTTTCAGCGTTGAAATCGCGTGCAATAGATCACGGGGTTAAAAGCCTTTTGATTATGGTTGATGCAGAAGGTGATCTTGGCAACCCAAATGCTAGCGAAAGACAACAAGCGGTAGAAAATCATTTCCAGTGGGTTGAAGCGGCTAAATATTTGGGTTGCCACTCTATCAGGGTAAATGCTGGCGGACAGGGCAGTAGCAGGGAGGTCAGCTCTGCTTGTAGAGATGGGCTGCGAGCTCTCTCAGAGTTTGCCTTGGATTTCGACATCAATATTGTGGTGGAGAACCACGGTGGCTATTCCTCAAGCGGACTTTGGTTATCCCAGTTATTACAGTCAGTGGATATGCCGAACTGTGGAAGCTTGCCAGACTTTGGAAACTTTGGTGACTACGACCGCTACTTGGGAGTAGAGCAGTTGATGCCCTTTGCCCGCGGAATCAGTGCAAAGAGCTTTTCATTTGATAAGCAGGGAAATGAGACCAATACGGATTTTGCCCGGATGCTGCGGATAATTCAAAAGGCGGGTTACAAGGGGCATATTGGGATTGAGTATGAAGGCGCCGGCGGTGAAGACTGGGGAATCAATGCAACGAAAGAGCTTTTGCTGCGCTTGTCGCGACAGGGTGAACTCTTTAGCGAGTAAGCAATAATTATTTGGTTAAAAATGTAACCGGTTACTTGTGTTTTTTGATCAGAGTATTTAGTAATTTCTAGATTTGTTAAAAAAGTTTATAAAAATTAATATCTTTGGTTAAAAAAACATAAGTTAAACATTAGATGTAACGGATAAGTAAAAATTTTTTGACAAAAGATGTAACCGGTTACAGATTTATCTTGTAAGTTATTTAAAATTAAACGAGTAAAACAAAAATAATTGATGAAGTAGGAGAGAGGCGATGCCGAATGATGACTTCGAGAAGAAAGAGTATGACGCACTGATTGTTGGATCTGGTGCTGGCGGCGGTATGGCTGCCTATGTACTAGCCACTGCAGGGCTAAAGGTTCTACTGCTGGAGGCGGGGAGATCCTATGACCCGGTTAAGGAAACCCCAATGTTTAACCTCCCAAAAGATGCGCCTTTGCGTGGGGGGAGCACACCGGAAAAGCCATTCGGTTTCTATGATGCAACGGTTGACGGAGGTTGGCAGGTACCCGGCGAACCCTACACTCAGGGCTCCAGAGAAAGAGGCCGTCGTTTTGACTGGTGGCGTGCCCGTATGCTGGGTGGCCGTACGAACCATTGGGGACGTATTTCCCTGCGAATGGGTGAGTATGATTTTAAACCCTACTCAAGGGATGGACTCGGTTTTGATTGGCCGATCAGTTACAACGATCTCGCTCCCTACTACGATAAAACCGAGATGCTCATTGGTGTCTATGGCACCAACGAGGGGTTAGAGAATACTCCCGACTCTTCTGCGGGTGTGTTGCTGCCGCCCCCGAAGCCCCGTGCCTATGAACTCCTGGCCAAAAAAGCGTGCGATAGACTGGGGATCCCTGTAATTCCCTCTCACCTGGCTATTCTCAGTGAGCGCCTAGATCACGAAAATATTCCGCAGAAATTATTCCCGGACAATAAATTGGCTCAGGGCGTAACCCGGGAATCAATGAAATCTCGCGCAGCCTGTTTCTGGGCCACGCCCTGTGGGCGCGGTTGCTCAATTAAGGCGAATTTCCAGTCCACGACTGTACTACTGCCACCGGCATTAGCGACGGGCAACCTGGATATCATTACTGATGCCATGGTGCGTGAAGTTACCGTTGATAAAAAAGGTAAGGCAAACGGGGTTATTTATATTGATAAAGATACCCGCCAGGAAAGATTTGCCAGTGCCCGCGCTGTGATTGTTGCAGCCAGTGCGGCTGAAACTTCGCGCATTCTCCTTAATTCCAAAAGCACTTTATTCCCCGATGGTATCGCCAATGGCAGCGGTGCGGTAGGGAAATACCTGATGGATACAGTGGGAGCTGGTATCGGCGGGCAGATTCCCGCTTTGGAAAGTCTGCCTGCCCACAACGAGGACGGCGCATCGGCGATGCACATGTATATGCCCTGGTGGTTGTACAAGGAACAATTGCGTGGTGACCTGGATTTCGCCCGTGGTTACCACATTGAATTCGGCGGTGGTCGCAGTATGCCGGGTGCAGGTGCTTTCGGCGGTATGGGTGATTTTACCAGTGGTGCTTATGGCAAAGACTTGAAAGAAGCCTGCCGGCGTTACTACGGCTCCTTTGTGTGGTTTGACGGTCGCGGGGAAATGATTCCCAACGAGGACAGCTACTGTGAAATTGATAAGGACCAGGTAGATCAGTGGGGCATCCCTGTACTGAAGTTCCATTGGAAGTGGAGTGACCAGGAATTGAACCAGGCCGCTCACATGCACAAAACCTTTGCTGAAATCATTGAAGGTATGGGCGGTAAGGTCACCTCTACCGTGCAAACCGACGGTGCCAAGGCAATTATCAACGGCGGTGCGATTATTCACGAAGTCGGCACGGCGCGCATGGGCTCAAATCCGAAAGATTCCGTGCTCAATCCATACTGCCAGTCCTGGGAAGTACCGAATCTCTTCCTTACTGACGGCGCACCCTTTGTCTCCAATGCCGATAAGAATCCAACCCTGACCATTATGGCGCTGGCCTGGCGCACCTGCGACTACATCGTGGACCAGTTCAAGAAGAGGAATATCTGATATGAGCGAGGAAAAAACCAACCTGGGTCGGCGCAACGCCCTGCGTTTGATTGCTACCACCGCTGCTGCAGTTCCAGTCATTGGCTGTTCTGAGAAAGTAGCGCAAAAAGTTGTAGTGAAAGAGGAGGTGCCAGCGGCTGAACCGGCAGTAAAGAACCTGGACGCCCCGAAGCAGACTCTTGCCAGGGGCACGCCGACAGATCCGGATCTCCTTAATCCCGTTGTGCCTTGGGAGATGCAGCTTGAAACGAGTGAGTTGGCGGTATTGGCAGCACTTTGCGATGTAATTATTCCAGCAGATGAAACTTCTCCGAGTGCCTCTTCAGTAGGTGCCCATCACTACATCAACGAATATGTCAGCGCCCCATATTCCAATAATAAAGCGGATCTTGTCACGATTCGGGGAGGAGTTGTTTGGCTGGAGGGTGAGTCCAAGCGCAGATTTGGAGGTTCCTTTGTCGATCTGAATGAGCCTCAAAAAGTAGCCATCTGTGAGGATATCAAGTGGACTCGCACGGCAAAGCCAGAGTTCCAGGCTGGTGCTCGTTTCTTTGCCAAAGTTCGAGTTCTCGTGTCCACCGCTTTCTATACCACCGAGGAAGGTATGGCGGATATTGGTTATGTGGGTAACCGACCAATGGCGAGTTTCCCTGGAGCGCCCCCTGAAGTTCTCAAGCGACTTGGCTTGGATAGCTAAAAACGCTTTTTGCTTTAGCGCTATACGCACATATAAAAATATCGAGGCAGAATTGGATCGATAAGAGTAGGGCATATTCCGGTGGCCCGGCAAATGATATGTCGGGCTTTTAGGGTGAACGGAAAGCTAGAAAAAAATAATAAAAGAGAAATTTGAGCAATGAGAGAGATACCCTTAAATACAAATCGCCAGCTAGATCTATTGAGGACGTCTGTAAGTGTTCTAGTGTTGTGCAGTGTTGTTGGTATGGCAAATGCCCAGAGCACCAGTGAATCTGATACAGAGAGTCTGGTGCTAGAGGAAGTAGAGGTATTGGGTATTCGCCGGAGCATGGAGAAAAATCTCGATGTAAAGCGTTTTTCCAATGCGGTGGTAGACTCAATCACCGCTGAAGATATGGGTAAATTCCCCGATAAGAATGTTGCAGACTCTTTGCAGAGGGTTCCGGGAGTATCCATCGTTCGAAGCGGCGGCGAGGGTGCCGAGGTAAGTATCCGAGGAACTGCACCTGAGCTCACTTTTACCCAGCTAAATGGAAACTATATAGCCACTCCCGGCGATGATCCATCCCGATCATTTTCCTACGCATTGCTACCTTCAGCGATGATCTCCCGAGCGGATGTGTACAAAAGTCCAGAAGCAAAACTGGATGAAGGTGGGATAGGTGGTACTGTAATTTTACACACGCGCAAGCCACTGGACCTGGATTCCGGGGAGGGCATGTTATCCATTGAGAGTACTTATGCTGATGTTACTGAGGAGTACGAACCTCAGTACACCGGTTTTTACTCATGGAAAAATGATCAGGAAACCTTTGGCGTATTGTTTGGATACTCAAAGCAGGATCGTCAGAACCGGGTAATTAGCACCTCGGTAGAAAACTGGGGTTGGCAGGGAGATGAGTCCCCCCAGGCTGGCGTAGAGGCCAGGGGGCCGATGATAGATATCGACGGTAATGAATACCGGGATTTCTATGCGCCGCGAGCCGTTGTCGGTAGTGTATTGGAAGAGGAACGGACCCGGGATGGCATGCAGCTAAGTGCCCAATGGCGTCCGGTAGAACAGCTGGAATTTGGTGTCAATTATTTCCGCTTTGAGCTGGGCGGCAACTCAGAGAATTATCGTATCGTATTTCCTGAGTGGAACTACGGGGATGCAATAGCGCCGGGCAGTCTCAAGTTTGATGAAGATGGTGATACTCTTCTTGGCATTGGTATGCTCGATCGGGGCCAGGCAGAGTTACAGTCTCCACAGGTAGCTGGTGACTACACTCGAGCGGAATATGTTTCGGATACGCTGGATTTCAATATCAGTTACGAGGGAGATGGATATAGTGCTCGGTTGGTAGTCGGTAATACCAGTGCAGAGGGCGGCCCCTCTGAGAAATTGTTTGCATCAGTCAATTCCCGTTATGGCACTGCAACCGATTGGAGCTGGGATCTCAGCAGTGGTACTGCTGAAATTGATACCAGTGCAGATCTGGGAGATCCCAACACTTATCCTTTATATGACTGGTTCTCATCCCATTGGACCAGCAGCGAGGACGAGGAGAGTTACTACCAGCTGGACGTTTCCATCGATATGGATTATGCCTGGCTTACCTCCCTGGATGTTGGGGTTAAGTACCGGGACCATGAGATAAACCGCCGCATCACCAAACAATCCTGGGATGATGATAATCCTCCCTGTCCAACGATTAACTGGGGTGATGTTGATGGAGCTTGTTACCCCTGGTGGCCAAGTGATTCATTCCACACTGACCCCGATGGTGTGCCCGACACAATCGATATCCTTTCAAACGGCCCTCTCGATAATATTATCGGCGGTGTGAATGTGCCAAATTTCGCTTATCTGGAGTTTGATAAGTTAAAAGAGTTTCTATACGCAACCTATGGTGACCCTACGGTAATCGTCGAGAAAAATCAGGTTTACCGGGTTGGTGAGGAAATTACGGCTGCTTATGTACAGCAGAATTTTGCCTCGGCAGTCCTGCGCGGAAACTTTGGTATTCGAGCAGTCCAGACCAAGCAGTATGCGAGCACCTACGACAATATTGATGGGGTGTTACAGGACGAACCCAATATTCGTGACAGCAGCAATACTGATATTTTACCTAGTGCTAATATCGCTTGGGATATCTCCGATGAACTGGTTATGCGCGCAGCTCTCGCTAGAGTCGTAGCGAGAGTGGAATACGATAATCTCGGTGGTTCTGAAGTGATCCACGCTCCTTTGCCCGGCTCAACAGTCAGTCAAGGGTATGCAGGCAACTCTGAATTGGAGCCTTATAAAGCTGATCAGTTTGATTTGGGGCTGGAGTGGTATTTCGATGATGCCTCTGCTGCAGGACTGACCTTGTTCAGAAAAGATATTGCTTCGTTTGTAATCAACGGCAGTTCTATGGTGACAAGGGATATCGATGGTGTTACCCGGGCAGTGTCTATGTCTATGCCGGTCAATGGCACTGATGCTACCGCACAAGGTGTAGAACTGTTTGTTCAGTATGCCTTTGATAATGGCTTTGGAGTCTATGCAAACTATACCTTCACAGATACGGAGCTAGCTGAGATTGACTCTGAAGGTATCAAAACCAAAACAGAAATTGCCGGCACTTCAAAGGACCAGTACAACCTATCCCTTTACTATGAAAATATCGACTTTAGCATTCGCGCTTCTTACAATTATCGCAGTGACTATGCAGACGGATTCCACAATGGCATGAACACTTTCACTGATGAATACGATCAGTTGGATGTTAATGCATCTTATCGCTTGATGGATAACCTGACGTTGACCGCCTCCATAATCAATCTTACCGAAGAGAAGGTGGATAGATATTGGGGCGAGGAAAATAGGGTTTGGGGCTCCTCATATTCAGGCCGACGAGCTTATATGGGGCTGACTTATAGCTTCTAACTTGATTGCTACCCAGTCACGCGGACACAGGGACGTGTCCGCACCTTTCTGTAAATTTTCATACTTATTCTGCGCATAAGCATAGGGAGTATCGAGTATTTGAACAATGCGAATATAACAGTTCGTTCTAGCTTTATTGGCCAGTTTTCACTCGTACCTAGCTGAGTGAACAAACTTAAAGCGAGATTTTTTGGAATAGATTCTCGATCACTACGTGAAATTTCATATCTTTTCGCTTGTTAAAAACTATATAAAGCCATTTAGAAAAATAAATTATTTTGGATGTTTTCGCGGCAGCATGATTGGTGGCGCACTATAGGCTACTGACATATCTATCGAATAGCCCATCTCGAAAAGGGCTATCTATCTGAGAAAATATTTTTCTACGCCCCCATAAGCAAAATATATTTATATAGGGAACATTTTGTGATGAAGAGTTTGAGTACCTGTTGATGCTTGATAAAGGTAGCGCCGTGCTCTACTTTTTGGCTGTTGTGGAAACTGAATATGTGTGTTTCGTTATTAAGCGCCTGCCGCCTAGCCAAAAAAACTAGCCTTAATTAGCTTAATTTACTTATTTTTGCTAGTTGAGAAAACTGGTAATCAATAATCTCAGGGCTAAGCTAACGTGTGTGAGCGATTCTAGTGAGGGGTGAGAAGGTATTGGTGAAGCAAAGATATTTATGTCGGGGCATGCTACAAAGCAATAAGCCCCGTCTGTGTAGATAAAGAAAAGGTGTGTCAGTGCAGGGTGTGGACCAGTCGTGAACTTAAGCGCATGGTGGGGGAGAAGCGGATCATATCGATCAGAGAGTCGATATAGCGTTCACCGAGTTCGCCGATATCTTCAATTCTTGAGGATAAGAGCCAAGTTTCAATCACACCGAACAGGCCACCGTGTAACATCTGCATCGCGAGGTCTGTATCAAGATCTTCGGGCAGTTGGCGTTCGGATACTGCGAGGGCAATAAGTTGTGCCATTCGCTCAAGCCCGCGGGTGCGCCCTTGCTTCATACGCAAGTGGGCTTCATTGTTCTCGGTAACCTTTTCTTCACAGGGATGGAAGATAATCTCAAGTACCTGCTGCCACTCTGGGTTACAAGCAATTTCCTGAAACAGCCACACCCAGCGGGTTCGCAGTGTACCGAGGGGATTGGCGTTGAGTTGCTCGCCGGCGTTATGACAAAGTTGTTCGCCGGGTAGTACCATGCGTTCTGTCAGAGCGAGAAGCAAACCGGTTTTGCTGTGAAAGTGGTCGGTAACAGCACCGCAACTAACTCCAGCCAGCTTTGCAACCTCGGAAAGGGAAGGGCGACACACTCCATATTCATGAAACACATTGAGCGCGGCGTTTAATATACGCTCACGGGTGGTTAAAATTTGCTCATTTCTGCGTTTGGTCATAGGGAACAGCGGCTTCTTTAATCAATTATTAGTTTCACTCTGACTCATTTTTGCAGCGTTTAACCGCAAGTGTGCAAAGGGGTTCTATGCGCAAACCCTTGAATATACTGGGTGAAAGTGCATGTTAGATGAAAATTGCACGATTATGAACAGTTGATCCTGTTTCCTACGTACTCATAAAATGCCACGCTACTTTACTCAGATTTCCTTGTCACTTAAAAATTCCGCTAACTGCCAATATTTTGTCCGCGCAGTCACTTTTCGAGGTAACCATGTTAAAAGCCCGAGCTCTCACCAGCCTTTTGGTCGCTTCCGCATTGTTGGCGGGATGTAACGAGGAAGCTTCGGCTCCACCGGGAATGGCCCCCCAAGTGACTGTAGTCACACTTCAGCCGGAATCCGTCACTCTTACCAGGGAGCTGCCGGGAAGGACTTCACCCTTTAAAGTGGCCGAGGTTCGCCCGCAGGTTAATGGCATCATAAAACGCCAATTGTTCCGTGAAGGAGGCCAAGTTAGTGCAAATCAGCCGCTTTACCAGCTAGATGACGCTCTTTATCGTGCTGACGTCGATAGTGCCAGAGCAAGTTTGCAAGGCGCAAAGGCGGCTATGAACATTGCTCGCCTCAAAGCCGAGCGTACTGCGAACCTGGTAGGGAATGGTGCTGTTAGCACGCAGGAAAATGATGCTGCGGAAGCCGATCTTCAGGAGGCTCGAGCCGATGTAGCCGCAGCTCAGGCGGAGCTGCACAGGGCGGAAATCCAGTTGGAATATGCGCGGGTCACCTCTCCGATTACAGGCCGAATTGGCAAATCTACAGTTACTCAAGGCGCTCTGGTAACGGCCAATCAGGCCGGAACTTTGGCTACTGTGCAGCAACTAGATCCGATCTATGTTGAGGTTACTCAGTCGGCAGCTGAACTTGTTAGCCTCCGCCGAGCGCTTCAAGCGGGCACATTGGCCGACGCCACTCATCTACCTGTGACAATCCTATTAGAAGATGGCAGCAAATTTGAACACCAGGGCAAGCTGGAGTTTGCCGAAGCCAGTGTTGACCCCTCAACGGGCAGTGTGTTGTTGCGAGTAGTTGTTCCAAACCCGGATACCATGCTGTTGCCGGGTATGTATGTGCGCGCAATTGTCGGTAGTGGTGTCCGTGAAGACGCAATTCTGGTACCTCAACAGGGAATCGCGCGGGACCCAAAGGGCAACACCTCAGCCATGGTTGTTAATGAGGAAAATGTGGTTGCCCAGCGATCTGTGCGGGTTAGTCGTACGATTGGCAATCGCTGGCTAGTGGAAGATGGGCTCGAGGCCGGGGACCGGGTCGTAGTTGCCGGTCTGCAGAAAATTCGCCCGGGAGCCCCGGTACAGGCCAGCGAGCGCGAAAATGAGCAGCTGCCGGCGGCTGAAGGCGATCAACAGGCTGGCAAAGCGCCTGCACAGCAGGGGTCTTAAGGATAGGGGTTATGGCAAGTTTTTTTATCAATCGGCCCATCTTTGCCTGGGTGCTGGCAATTATCACGATACTGGCAGGTGTGTTGTCTATCGGCGAGCTGGCAGTTGAGCGCTATCCAAATATCGCGCCACCGTCGATCAATATTGAGGCAAATTATCCGGGCGCTTCCGCCAAGGTGGTTGAGGATTCGGTTACTCAAATCCTCGAACGCAACATGAAGGGCCTCGATGGTCTCCTTTACATGTCCGCCACCAGTCAATCCAACGGTGGTGTTTCAATTTCTTTAACTTTCGAGAATGGAACTGACCCGGATACAGCCCAGGTCCAGGTGCAAAACAAAGTGCAACTGGCGATGCCGCTGCTGCCACAGGAGGTCCAGGTACAAGGAGTAAATGTTAGTAAGTCTCGAGGTGGCTTCCTAATGGTTGCCGGCTTTGTGTCTGAAGACGGCAGTATGAACCGCAATGATATTGCTGACTATATCAATTCGGCCATTGTTGACCCGATCAGCCGGGTGCCAGGCGTGGGCAATGTGCAGGTATTTGGTTCCAAGTACGCGATGCGGATCTGGCTCGATCCCAATAAGCTCACCACCTATGAACTTACCCCTGGTGATGTTACCGACGCAGTGCGGGCCCAAAATGCACAAGTTACGGTCGGAAGCCTCGGTGCTGCCCCCTCTATTCCAGGGCAACAGCTAAATGCGGCAATTACTTCCCAGGAACGTTTGCAAACCCCTGAGGAGTTCCGGGATATTATCGTCAGAGCCAATGACGACGGCTCGCTCTTGCGCCTGGGAGATATTGCTCGAGTCGAGCTAGGTGCGGAGAATTATGAGTTTATTTCCCGTTACAATCGCCAGCCTGCAACCGGCATCGCTATTAACTTGGCGACTGGGGCCAATGCCCTGGAAACTGCTGATGGGATGAAAGCCAAGTTGAAGGAGCTGGAGGCTTACTTTCCCCGAGGCCTGACTTCGGTAGTACCATTCGATACGACACCGTTTGTTGAGGCATCTATTAAGGGTGTTATCTCTACCTTGATTGAAGCGATCGTCCTGGTGTTTCTGGTGATGTATCTGTTTCTTCAGAACTTCCGTGCCACGTTGATTCCGACGATTGCGGTACCAGTGGTGCTAATGGGTACTTTTGCCGTGCTCGCTTCGCTGGGATTCTCAGTCAATATGCTCACGATGTTTGCCATGGTGCTTGCAATTGGCCTGCTTGTGGATGATGCCATTGTGGTGGTGGAGAATGTCGAGCGGGTTATGCGGGAGGAAGGGCTCTCCCCTAAAGAAGCCACGAAGAAGTCGATGCACCAGATTACTGCGGCACTGATTGGCATTGGCGTAGTTTTGTCGGCAGTGTTTGTACCTATGGCATTTATGGATGGCGCCACCGGCGTGATCTACCGTCAGTTCTCCGCCACGATTGTTGCAGCTATGGCGTTGTCAGTGTTGGTGGCGATTATCCTGACACCGGCGCTTTGTGCGACCTTGCTGAAACCCCTATCCAAAGGGGAGGGGCATGGGGAGAAAGGCTTTTTTGGTTGGTTCAATCGCAACTTTGATCGAGGTAGCAAGCGCTATCAAGGTGGAGTGCAAGGTATTTTGAAGCGCAGCGGTCGCTTTATGCTGTTGTTTGTTGCGCTTTCCGCAGTCATGGCCTTCCTATTCCTGCGATTGCCCAGTTCGTTCCTGCCGGATGAGGATCAGGGTGTGCTGTTCTCCATGGTGCAGGCGCCGGTGGGGGCAACCCAGGAGCGCACTATGAACTCTATCCGAAAAGTAGAGGACCAGTTCCTGAACAATGAGCAGGGTATCGTGAAATCAGTATTCTCGGTACAGGGGTTCAGCTTTGCCGGTAGCGGGCAAAATACCGGTATTGCTTTTGTAAATTTGGAAGATTGGTCCCAGCGTGAGGAAGAGTCTCAGAGCGCTGGGTCTGTCGCCATGCGCGCGATGGGTGCCTTAATGCAAATTAAAGATGCGATGGCTTTCGCTTTCGCACCTCCGCCGCTCCCCGAGTTGGGTTCTTCTGGTGGTTTCAACTTCTATCTTCAGGATAATGGCAGTTTGGGCCATGAGGCTTTAACTGCAGCCAGGAACCAGTTTCTGGGAATGGCCGGGCAGAGTGAACTTTTGGCTAATGTTCGCCCCAATGGCCAAGAGGATACCCCGCAATTTCGTGTAAAAATTGATAATGCAAAAGCAGCTGCGCTTGGCTTGTCTATCGACGATATTAACAGCGCTTTGAGTACAGCATGGGGCGGTTCATATATTGATGACTTTATCGATCGCGGGCGGGTAAAACGCGTGTATATGCAGGCTGATGCTCCCTTTAGGATGGTCCCGGAAGACTTCCAATTGTGGTCAGTGCGCAACGATAAAGGCGATATGGTACCGCTATCATCCTTTGCCAGTTTTGGCTGGGAATACGGTTCCCCCCGCTTGGAGCGCTATAACGGCGTTCCCTCAATGCAGGTTAATGGGCAGGCTGCAGCCGGAGTCAGCTCTGGTGAAGCAATGGAAGAGGTTGAGCGCCTAGTGGCGCAGCTACCCGCTGGTTTTGGTATGGAGTGGAGTGGTCTCTCATATCAAGAGCGCTCTGCTGGAGCACAAACCCCATTGCTGTATACCTTGTCCCTTTTGATCGTGTTCTTGTGTTTGGCTGCTCTCTATGAAAGCTGGACAGTACCGACGGCAGTACTATTGATGGCTCCGCTGGGAATCCTGGGTGCGGTACTTGCAAATAGCCTAAGGGGTATGGAACGCGACATTTACTTCCAAGTCGCGATGCTGACAACAGTGGGGTTAACCAGTAAAAATGCCATCCTGATTGTGGAGTTTGCTAAACAGAACCTGGAAGGCGGTATGGAGTTGGTAGATGCCACGATGCGAGCTGTACGGGACAGGTTGCGCCCGATCTTAATGACATCTCTCGCTTTTGGTTTGGGGGTGTTGCCCTTAGCCATAGCAACTGGAGCTGGCTCAGGTGCCCAAAGGGCAATCGGTACCGGTGTGTTCGGAGGCATGATTGTTGGAACTCTACTGGGAATCTTCTTTATCCCACTGTTCTTTGTTGTGGTGCAGCGGTTGTTTGGCAGAAGGGTACATAAGCAGAAAGTGGAGATTGCTAAACAAGGTGTCTCGTCGGAAAAGAACGAGAGAGCAGAAGCAGCTGAAGTGCTTTAACAGAGCTTCAACTATAGAGTTAATAAAGCCAGGCCAGGTTAAAAAAGGGCCTGGCTTTTTGCTTTATAGCCCCCCGTTGACCACAAAATCCCTGAATAGGCTGCTGCTGCGAGTCTCAAGATACAAAGTGAACCTCTTTAGTTCCAGCACCGCCAACATGTCATCGTTTTAAATTATTCGTTGAAGTAATGAAACGTTAGCAATGATTTAAATCAAGAAGCCGAATAGTGTTTGGAGTCAAAATGCTCCGTACATGATTGAGCCTCACTTCTAAGCAAGATGGAGCGCAGAATAGAAGCTTGATTTAGATGTTCATAGACTATTATTTCTATGGGGCATGCGAGGAAGCATCGACATTACATAAAAGTTATTAATAGCTAATTTAAAGAGAGGAGTCAGGATGGATTTAAAAGTTAAAGAAGGCCAAGTGTGGAAGTATGATAATCGAGAAGGCGAGGAGAATTCCCGGGCTATCATATTAAAAATTGAAGAGTCTAAAGACGACTCAATGGTAGTGCATGTTCAGATTTCAGGTATAAAAATTAATAACCCTAATAGTGGAGAGGTCATTGAGGAAATTACTCATATGCCATTTTCAATTGAGGCGCTAGGGGCAAGCATATCTGAACTAATGGGGGAGTGTGAGATACCTGATTATGAGGAAGGCTATAATTCATGGAAACGTGAATATACTAATGGCAATGCCGGCGTATTCACTATTTCTATTGGTGAGTCAGTGAAGTATATGGATGATGCGGTGAATAGCTAATTTTTACTACATTTCAAAAACAAATATCCTTTTATGTGATAACCGTCTCAAACTTATAGCCCTTAAATAGAGTTGCAGGGGCTCAACGCATTGAATTATATCGAGAAGGCAACTCTATTCGTTTAGTAAAAGCTCACTATTTCTGATAGTTCAGTTGGCAAAATGCAGTGCCTTGGTGGATTGCTTATACTTATCTATCAACCATATATTGTGGAATCAAGTTGCAGCTAAACAGGATTGGGGTCTCTGTAAGAAATACTTAACCTGAATAGAGCTGACTTGCCAAGGCCGTCAATATGCTTTGAGTTCCCTGAGGATGAAGTGGTACACCGGTACCCTATAAATATTCGTTTTGGAAAGACATTTCTTGATACAATCGTCTCGTATTCGTGGTGAAATGGAATTGCTTATTTCAAATGGCCTTAGATTTGGAGTGAGTGAGGTAGTAGCGGGAGAATGTCGATGTTTATTGCTGACTCTGACAAAGAGTGGGAAAAGTTTGGCAAAGAAGATGCTTATTACGGTGTTCTAACCGAAGAAAAGTTTAGGAAGGAAAACTTAACAGATAGCGCAAAGCAAGATTTCTTTAAAACGGGACAAAGCCATGTTCACAATATACTGACAAAAGTGAAACAACATGTAGATGATGGCTTTGTCGTCAAGAGGGCGCTTGATTTTGGCTGTGGAGTTGGAAGAGTAGCGATCCCTTTAGCGTATATTACTGAAGATGTTACAGGTGTTGACATATCTGATTCGATGCTTATGGAGGCTAAAAAAAATAGTCATGAGCAAGGCTTAAAGAATATTGAATTTGTGAAAGCTGATGAGAAGCTCTCTCTAGTTCAAGGGAAATTCAACTTCATCCACTCCTTTATAGTGTTTCAACATATCCCTGTTAAAAAAGGGCAAAGACTATTTAGTCTTCTGCTTGATAAGTTAGAATCGGGCGGGGTTTGCGTTGCCCATTTTTCATATGCCAAAACTTCAAAACTAAAAAGGTTGACTTCATTTTTGAGTAGTACTGTGCCTTTTTCAGGGAATATCCTTAACCTTCTTAAAGGCGAGCCTTTTATGGCTCCAAGAATGCAGATGAATAACTATGATTTAAATAAGTTGCTTTCCCAAATTCAAAGGGAGGCTATGTCACATTGCTATTTGGATTTTACAGATCATGGCGGTGCGCTTGGGGTAACATTCTATTTTAAGAAGCTCTAAATAAGATTTGATATATGTAAGATAGGTTAAGCAATAATCTGCCGGTTTTTTTAAATAGAGGGGGAGGATTAGTTTCCCCCTACAGGTACTCAAATAAGAGCTTGTTTATCTCCGTATCTCACACAAGTTCAGTAATACGCTTCTTCGCAGCTGCCAACGCCTTTTCTTTTGCTTCATCTCCCATTGCCAAGCCTTCAGCATAGACAAACTCCACATCAGTAATACCAATAAACCCCAAGAACTGTCGAAGGTAATTACTTTGGGGATGATCATCACCATAAACACCACCCCGTGAAATAAAAATGACGGCTTTTTTGTTCCTTAATAAGCCCTCAGGGCCGTTTTCGGTATATCGGAATGTTACCCCGGCACGTGCAATAAAGTCGAAGTAGGTGTGCAAATTAGACGGGACGTTGAAGTTATACATCGGGATACCTAGCACCAGCAGATCTGCCGATGATATCTCCTCTATCAACTTGTCCGAAAGTTCTGCAATTTCACTTTGCTTGTTTGAACGGCTATCAGCTGGCGTATTGTGGGCTTGAAAGTGCTCCAGGCTCAGATGAGGTACAGGCTCGGATACCAAGTCACGATGGATGATTTCATCTTGCGGGTTCTTATCCTTCCAGCCCGCTATGAAATTGTCCGTAAGTTGAGATGACTGGCCGTTCTCTTGAAAGAGGCTGGACTTGATGTTGAGTACCTTTGCCATGACTGCTTCCTCGTAACTAACTTTGTATGACGCTATTGAAACATTCATTAAGTTGATTAAAAATTAGAATTATTTGCTTATTTCTATCTAAATATTCGATCATGAGCCAACAATTGACACAATTATCAAACCCAAAGATCACTCTTGAGCAGTGGCGTTGCTTGATAGCGGTAGTTGAAGGGGGAGGGTATGCAAAGGCTGCCGAGCTTCTGCACAAGAGTCAGTCGTCGGTAAGCTATTCGGTGCAGAAGTTGGAATCACTACTGGCTGTAGCGGTTTTCACTATTAGTGGGCGCAAGGCGATTCTGACTCCCGCAGGTGAGATGCTCTACCGTCACGCAAAGCAATTACTGGAGGATGCTTCTGCATTGGAGCAGGCCGCCAGCCGAGCCTCGGCTGGATGGGAGTCCCAGATTGCGATTTCCGTGGAGGTGCTATTCCCAATTTGGTTGTTGTTGGACTGCCTAGCGCTTTTTGGCGAAGAGAGCCCTCAGACTCGTATTGAAGTGCATGAGATGGTGATTAGTGGAACTTTAGAAGCCTTGAATCAGGGGAGAGTTGATTTTGCAATCAGCCCCAGAATACCGCTGGGCTACAACGGTGAATTACTGCCATCTCCTGCACGTCTAATCCCGGTAGCCCATCCCAAGCACCCACTGCATGAGCTGGACCGCCCGCTAACTATGAATGACCTACGCAATCATCGTCACCTGGTGGTTCGGGATACGAACCCCCAGAGTGGTAGTAAAACGCTCACGGTTGAAGTGGCTAAGCGGTGGACTCTAAGTAGTATGTCTTCTTTGATTGGCGCCGCTTGCAAAGGCTACGGTTTTTCATGGCTGCCAGAAGACAAAATTCTGAATGAGCTCGCTGAAGGAAGCTTAAAGCCCTTACCCCTTCAGGGGGGGAGCAAAAGGGAGGTTCCTATGTACCTGATCTTTCCTAACCGGGACGATATTGGTCCCGGTGCACGGAGATTGGCGGCTATTATCAAGAGCCGTTTGCAGGATCTGCCCCCCCCGGAGGCTTCTTAGCCAGGCCATGAACTAGTTAGCAGGGACAATTTGAACTTAATTCGCATACTCATTATTCAACAAGCCAATTTCGTGAGCGGTCTCGACGATTGGCTGGTACATTGAGTTGTCGGCTTTGATAAACCCTTTGCGGGGAAATGCGGCAAGTAGTTTAGGGTCCCGCATATTCAAAATCGCTTGCTGGACCTTGTCTAAGAAGCCGTTGCCCCAGGTTTCATCGACATCCCCACGAATTGTCCAGTTGTAATCTGGATATCCTGGGGTTTTCCAGATCACTTGCACTTTACTTTCATCCACTTTGCCGGCTTTCTTTTCATTTTCCCACACCTTGTGATTTAGGGCGCCAACCTGATACTTCCCAGATTGCACAAGATCCAGGGTATTGGAGTGGTCACCTCCAAAGCCCACACGGCTGAACACCTCGGCAGGGGGCTTACCAAACGCTTTTCGAATAAAGTATTCCGGCATTAGACGTCCAGAAGTGGAGTGCTCTGAGCCAAAAGTAAATGTCATACCTTCAATACCACGGGGGAAGTCTTTTGAGGGAGTGAGTTCTGTACTTTTATTCGCAATAAAATAGGAGGTGAAATTTTGATCTCCTTCTCCCTGGGCAATGGCCTTGGCGCCAGGCTCCGCAATACGGGCTTGTACTCCAGTAAATCCGCCGAACCAAGCCAATTGAACTTTGTTATTTTTAAAGGCTTCAACCGTATCGCTATAGGATTTGACCGGTAAGTATTTAACTTCAACCCCAAGCGCGTCGGACAAATACTTTGCAACTTTGCCAAAGCGTTTTTGTAAGCGCTCCGGGTCCTGGTCTGGAATGGCAGTGAAAACAAAAGGTTTTGGGTTTTCTTGAGATGATACGAAGGGTACGCCGCACAATATAACGAGGCTTAGAATAAGCACGGTTAAACGCTTTAACATTCTTTTGGTCCTCTGCGGATCTGTAGTTCAAAATTTGTAGGATAAAACTAAAAATGTAACTATTGGCGTTATATATAAGACTTACCCACGTTTAGTAGACACCCTGTATAGTTAGGTTTAGGCCTAACACGGAGGTGTATTATGGGTAAGAAAAGAACTCAGGCGTATACGGAGGAGTTCCGCAGAGAAGCAGTTAAGAGAGCGGAAAAGCCTGGAGCAACAACGGCTTCTGTGGCGCGAGAGCTAGGCGTCAGCGCACAGCAGATCTACAACTGGCGTCGTCAATTTAATCGACTGTCTGATAAGCAGTTCAATAGTTTAGACGGTGTCGACTATTCCAAACAGGAAAGCGCTGAAGTTCGCAAACTCAAGAAGGAGCTGCATGAAGCTCGTCAGGAGGTTGAGTTTCTAAAAAAGGCAGCTGCGTACTTTGCGAACCACCAAGAGTAAAGTACGCATTGATACAAGAGCATGTAGGGTCATTCCCGGTTAGCTTGATGTGTCGGTGTTTAGAAGTCTCAAGATCGGGTTATTATCGATGGCGGGGGCGACTGCCATCTGCTCGCACGATTAGAGAGATACGAACAATCGAGAAAATCCGAGAGACGTTTGTTGAGTTTAAAGGTCGTTATGGCGCGCCTAGAATTGCTTGCGAGCTTCAAGAGTTAGGTGAGCCATGCTCGCGGAACTACGTCGCTAAGCTTATGCAGCAGGAACATATTAAAGCGAGAAACGGCAAAGGCTTTCGATATAGTCAGCCCGTAGAGGGGAGCATTAACGTCTCCGCCAACTTACTTAAGCGTTGCTTTGATGTGGATCGACCAAATTGCCGCTGGACCAGTGACATTACGTATATCTGGGTTCTGGATAGGTGGCTATACCTCGCGGTAGTTATGGATCTGTACTCTCGACGTATTGTAGGTTGGGCATTCGACTCGCAGATGACCGATGAATTGACACGTCGAGCATTGAAAATGGCCCTAGAGCGACGACCAATAAAGCCTGGACTGCTAGTTCACTCTGACAGGGGTGTGCAATATCGATCGCAGAAATACCAGGATCTCTTGTCCGAAAGCAAGTGCAAACCGAGTATGAGTCGCCAGGCTAACTGTTGGGATAATGCGGCAATGGAATCATTCTTTAGCAGGCTAAAAGTCGAGCTGGTCTATGCCGGAACATTCGAAAGCGAAGAGCAAGCAAAATCTGAGGTGTTTGAATACATTGAGATTTTCTACAATAGGGTTCGTAGGCACTCTGCATTGGGCTATGTAAGTCCAGCAGAGTATGAACGAAAATACGCATAGTTAGAGTGTCTACTTTTTGTGGGCAAGACCAATATAGATCAGAAAGCCTGACTAAATTATATTTTCTTTCTTTGGGTTAACAAAAGCGAGATGGCTTTCCAACTTTTGTACGCTATATCTGATTTGTTAATGTAGTTGGCAGGTATTTACTTGTTAAATACTCTTCAGATCTTGATTGTTACAGGGATTCCTTCTTTGTTGAATAGATTTTGTACGAAATATACTTATTCTTTGAACTGCAAATAGTAGATATACGCATTCATTAAGCTGGCCTAGCTCATGTGGGGTATCAGCTAGAAAGGGCTTTCAATGCTCATTCTTAGTGTATTTAGGAGTGCGCCATAAACTTGCGACTTCCTGAGAGATAAGTCCCGCCTCAGCATGAATTGCTCCATAAGCCAGGGGAGTCACGAATTTGTTTAGCGGTTCCTCAGACGCTAGGGAGCCCCATTGGTGTAAAATAGGCAGTTTAAGCCAGTAATTGCGGAGCCGACACAGGAAATGAGTGAATATGACGATCAGTTTAATCTACGTAAGCGGCACCCATTTGGTAGACTCCATCTGTTAATTAATGAGCTACAAAGCTATCTTGCCACGCAATCCCTAAGAAGCTCACTGGATATCAGCTATGGAGATAGTTCCGGTGAGAAATTAGATATATTTCCTGCTAAATCTCCTAATGCACCGGTTTTTGTGTTCATCCACGGTGGGTATTTCCGGGCGCTAGATAAAAAGCAATACCGGTACATTGCCAAGCCCTTTGTAGAGGCCGGGTGTACAGTTGCTTTGGTCAACTATGATTTGGCGCCCGCCGTCAGTGTTAAAGAAATTATTGAGCAAAATATAAAGGCATTCTTATGGATATATAAGAATATTGATCGCTGGAATGGCAAACCCAGTAATATAGTGATCTGTGGTCACTCTGTTGGGGCCTTTCTTGTTGCTAAAATTTTAGAATTTGAGTGGACACCTGAAGTCCGTAGCTCAATTAGCGGCGCTATTATGTTAAGCGGGCTCTATGACTTAACAAAGATGAGGCAATCTTATCTCAATGAATCTCTGCGTTTATCAGAAGATGACGTTACTAATTTGAGCCCCATTTTTGGCGATATTAGATGTTTCACCAAAGCGATTGTTGCAGTAGGTGATGATGAGACTGCGGAATTTATTGATCAGTCAAAAAGATACTGTGGGAAGCTACAGCAAACGAAAAGCCCGTGCGAATATATACTTTTGAAAAATAAAAACCACTATACCGTATCGCGTATGTTAAGTAGTAGAAATAATGATCTAATGAATAGGATACTAGATATTTGCGGTGTGAATTGAGAGAGGGGGGATGCGATTTAGCGATCAATTTATATGGTTTTGAATATAAGTTGGGATTACCAGCTTAAAATCAGGGAGCCTCTTAAGTCCTGTAGGATATTACTGAATTATGCCGAGACTCCCTAACTATCAATTAGCTTTACTTTCTCCAGTAAGAGATTGTAGGTAGGAGCAGCAATAGCCAGCGAGGATGCCTAGAGCGGTCACTATTGTCAGCCCAATCACTCCAGATAGAACGTTGGCTGGATGGGCTGCAAAGAAAGTGATTAACCCTAAAAGCCAGGCAATGATATTACCTACAAGTGGCAGTCCTCTTAGTGATACCACCACAAATGCAACGGAAAACACTATAACTGCGAAGGCAATATTGCCCATTATTGATAGCAATAGGGCATTAATTATAGCTGCTGTCATCCCCATCAATATTCCCAGAGCAACACAAATCCCACTGGAGATTGCGCTGAAGGCAGTGCCTGGCTGCGAAAAGAAAGCAACCCAGCCAACAAACATAGCCCAGGGTGGTAGTTCTAACATAGAGCAAGTGAATGCTGCTGCACCGGCAATAGTTGCAGCGATAAGGGTGTCCCTGATGTATTTAGCCGACGGTACTTGGGCTTGATCGACCATTGGTTTTTAGTCCTCTTTCCAGCTGGTATAACGATCAGTTGGAGATTGTTAAGTTGAAGCGGGCATTGGCTGTGAAGCTAGATAATTCCACCGTTGGCTCGTATAACTTGGCCGTTGATCCAGCCACCTTGCTCACTGACTAAAAAGGCAACGGTATTCGCAATATCTTCAGGCCTTCCCAATCGCTCAAGTGGCGACATTTTGGCAAGAGTTCCCACCATTTCATCAGTCTTTCCGGATAGGAAGAGCTCGGTAGCCGTAGGTCCTGGGGCGACGGCATTCACAGTGATATCTCTCCCCCGCATTTCCTTGGCGACTACCTGGGTCAGAGCTTCAACAGCTGCCTTGGTCGCCGCATATACGCTGTAATTCGGCATACACAAGTCGACGACACTCGAGGATAAGTTGATGATTCGGCCACCTTCTTGAAGCCTTGCGGTGGCTTCACGCATGACATTGAAGGTGCCCTTAAGGTTTACAGCTACCTGACGATCGAAATCATCTTCTTCACATTCTGCCAGAGGGGCTAGCTTCATAATGCCCGCATTATTGATGACACTATTGATTCCGCCAAAAGTGACTTCTGCCGAGTTGAATAGGCGCGAAACCGCCTGTTGATCACTGATATCGGCTTGGGCAGTAACCGCCTTGCCACCCTCGGTTTCAATGCGGTTTACCAACTTTTCGGCAGCTGAAATATTACTTTCAAAGTTCACCAGAATGGTAAAGCCATCCTTTGCTAGGCGAGAGGCGATCGCCGCGCCTATGCCACGGGAAGCTCCTGTTACCAGTGCCACTTTCTCCATAATGATCTCCGTAGTGATTACTGGAGCCGCCCTTGCAGCTCCCTGATTTGGCTGTATTTCCATACTATTCGTGTTATTCATGTAGATAATCCGGCTAAAATGGAATCTATTGTTCCAAATAAAGAAACAATAGGGCGATATGGATAAGCTGGATGCGATGCGCTTGTACGTGCGGATTGTGGAGCGGGGCAGTTTTACAGCCGCTTCTACTGATCTTGGGATTCCGAGGTCGACATCGACTCAGGTCATCAACCGGCTGGAGAAGCGGCTGGGAGTCAGGTTGTTGCAGCGATCGACTCGCAAGGTCAGGGCAACACTGGATGGGGAACTGTATTATCAGCGCTGTATTTCAATACTTGCGGACGTAGAGGAAGCAGAAGGGGCATTTACAGGTTTATTGCCAGGCGGTGAGGTGCGGGTAGATGTACAAGGGACTATTGCCCGTCATTTTGTTATGCCGCAACTCCCCCAATTTTTTGCCCAGTTTCCTGACATTTCTTTGGTAATGAGTGAGGGGGATCGATGGGTGGACTTAGTCCAAGAAGGGGTCGACTGTGCTATTCGCTATGGACACTTGGCAGATAGTGAGCTGATTGCCAGGCGTTTAACCATGCTGGAACGGCTTACATGCGCATCGCCGCAATACCTGGAACACTACGGCCACCCAAGCTCTTTGGAACAACTGAATGGTCACCGTGTTGTAGCGCTTCGCTCTATAACGACTGGGAAGTCTACGCCGCTCTCTTTTTGTCTTGGCGATAGGGTAGAGACGTTGCAAGTTCCGGCGCAATTGACGGTAACTGGGACAGAGAGTTACTTAGATGGCGTTAAGCGGGGGCTCGGATTAGCTCAGTTTCCAAAGTTTCATGTAGAAAAAGAGTTGGATGCAGGAAATTTAGTTGAAATATTGCCCAATTTTCGCCCGCCCAGCGAGCCGGTATCGGTTGTGTTCACCCAGAATCGCTTTTTATCTCCCAGGGTTAGAGCATTTATTGAGTGGCTAAGTAAAATATTTTCAGTTTCCATTTAAAGGATTGTGATTAAGCTTTCATTTGAATTTAATTTTCCAAAAAGTTATCTGCTCTTCAGATAGTAACTTGTCAAAAATTTGCGAAATTAAATTATCGGTAGGCGTAAGAATATTTTTTTAGTTAAGAATCATATAGAGTAGCCGCGCACTGTGGATTTCAATAAGTATTTCTATTCAGTCTTTTAAAGGCTGCATTAATAGATTTATTTTTATCTTTAGTGCGGATCTTTCTAAATTGATTTTCCGAGAAGCAGATACAGGGAGTATGTCTGTGAAAAGTTTTAAAATTCTTGCGCCTTTCGTGTTGCTATTTTCTACATTTGGCGCTCATTCAGAAGAAAATGTGCATGTTGTTTTTGAAGCTTCCATGAGTAAAAGTAGATCAAATATAATCTCACATAAAACTAAAAAAAGTTTAAATAATAAGATTTTTAGCTTGAAGCCCGGTAGTACCCTTGAGGTTCCCAGTGAGTTCGGCAAGCAACGGTTTACCTTGCAAAATATTCGCTCAACAAAAAATAGGGCTTCACTATCTGCATTTTCTGAGGATGGAAAAGGGTTTATCACCTTAGCCGAGAACAACGGTAGAATTGTTGGCTCAATACAATCTGAAGGTAGGCTCTACAAAGTGAGACCTGCCGGAAACGGTGCGGTTACAATCGCTGAGGTTCCAGACAATTCACTTGTCGACCATGATAGTAACTACTTTGAAGAAATGGATTTTACTTCCAAGGTTGGTGCGCTAAACACAACCTCAGGAATTGCGACTACTGACTCTGGTGGAAAAATAACCGTTATAGTTGCTTATACCGATGCCTTTGAGGCAGACGCCGGTGATGTACTCGCCTACATGGACTTATTGGAAGAGGAAACCAATGTTTCATTTGCCAATAGTGAAGTCAATACCTCGGTAGAGATTGTTCACGCTTATAGAACCAGTTATGCAGAAAGCGGTAGCTTCTATGTGGACCGCGAGTACTTTTCGAATGACGCATATCCAGAAACTAAAGAACTATACGAACTTAGAGACTTGTATAGTGCAGATGTAATGATTGTTTTAACCGGCAATGATTTGTACAGCGGATCATGTGGACTGGCTAAGACGATCTACGCGTCGGAATCAACAGCCTTTGCTTTCGCAAGGGAAGGGTGCGCAACGGGGTACTTCAGCTTTGCCCATGAAATTGGCCACCTGCTGGGAGCCCGACATATTATCTACAGTGATTCGAATATGGAGCCGTTTGAATATGGCCACGGATACTGCAATACCACCCCTTCAACTTGGAGGAGTGTGATGGCCTACAATTGCCCGTCGGATCGAGGCGGCCCCAGAATTCAGCAGTGGTCCAACCCGGATATCACAATAGATGGAGACCCTACAGGCACCTCTAACCTTGAAGATAATGCCCGGGTTATCCGTGAGCGCGCCTGGGAAGTTGCCAACTTCCGGGTTGATGGGGAAAGTTAACGGCAAATTCATACAATAGCCGCTAGTTATGCAGAACTGCTAGCGGCTTCAATCGCCGATACCCTTTAATACGACTGCGTTAAGCTTTAGACTCCATTTCCTTGGTCTTCTTGAACCAAAAATTATAGAAGTCTTCAGTCACCAGCTGTTCGATATTGGTGGCTTCCTCTCGGGGGCAAAATACGGTTACCGTGGTTACATCGTGGCCGAGTTCATTCGTTGTGATACAGACTTTTGCATCAGGCCCTGACAGCTCAACGCCCATGCGATTCTCGATCAGGTTGCAGTAGCGTTCGGCAACTTCACGGAAGGACTCGCAGTGTTCTTTAAGTCGCTCAGAGATAAACTTCTTGGCTTCAAATGGATTCATTCCTTTGCTTTCCCGGGTAATCGAAAAGGTGTGCTCGATATACCGGCGCATAAAGTTCAGGTTCTTTACCGGTTGGGTAAAGAAGGCATTGTTTGGGATGTACAGAGTTGTTCCTGTATAGCCATTGCCCAAACCGTGCGGATCGATTTCTAAAAGGGTGGTGCTTAGCCAGTCACTATCGGTGACTTCACCAAATTGATTGCCGACTTTAATCCAGTCTCCCACAGTAAACGAGCGCATGTTTGCCTGGTACAAGCCACCAACGAGGCACTGCACACCCTCTCTTAGTGCCAATACAATTGCCACAGAGAAAGCGGCAATGGATAGGGCAAAGTCCCGGAGTTCGCTTACCCAAATTGCTATCAGGCCAACTACCAATAACAAGTTGCCAAGGTTATGTACGGTATTGATACGGCGACGCTTATCTGCTTTTTGCCAACTACTTCGTGCTATTACTAGCGTGAGCAGGCCACGTAATAACATCACTACTGAGATCAGGCATATGGTGATAAATAATTTGCTATCCAGGATATGCGCTAAGAACTCTGGTTTCATTCGGGACAGGGACCTCACAGGAATTACAGGACCACCAATTCATATAGCAACGCCTAGCCCCTTTATGGAGAAAGGAGTGCTATGCCGGGCAGGTGGGTGTTAATGGGAGCAAAGAAGGCGGGAATTTATCCCTGGTGCTACATCTTGTAAATAGGATTTTGTAAATACGGATAGACTTGGCCAAACAGCAACAACTTTAGGCTGCTTAGCTCTATAAAGTTAAAAATGCAGGATGTTTCTATCGATAATCAGGGTTAGGAAAGTCGGGCTTACAGCCGGCATCCCAAGCAGAGCGTTGGTTGCCGTGGGCGGGAATGCCCCCAGCATCTTTTATCATTCGCGCCATATGCATCAGGTTCCAGGTCATAAAGGTGGTGTTGCGATTGGTAAAGTCGTTTTGTGGACCACCGGAACCGGGGTCAAGATACGAGGGGCCGGGGCCAGCTTCTCCCACCCACGCCGCATCTGCCTGGGGAGGGATAACATAGCCAAGGTGTTGCAGAGAGTAGAGAATATTCATGGCGCAGTGCTTTGCGCCATCTTCGTTGCCGGTGATAAGGCAACCTCCCACCCGGCCGTAGTATGCGTACTGGCCTTTAGAGTTCAGGTCAGCTGAGTTCGCATAGAGCCTTTCTATAGTTTGGGTACAGATAGAGGATTTCTCTCCCAACCAGATCGGCGTGGTTATAACCAGGATATCTGCGTCTTCAACCCGGCGATAGAGCAGTGGCCACTCATCAGTGTCCCAGCCATGCTCCGTCATATCCGGGTAAACACCAAAAGCGATGTCGTGATCAACAGGGCGTAAAACCTCAACTGAGACTTTGTTGCGCTCCATGATTTCCCTGGATATGCGAATTAGACCGTCTGTATGGGAGAGTTCAGGCGTAGGCTTTAGAGTGCAGTTGAGGAATAGCGCCTTGAGGTCGGAGAAGTCCGACGCGCTAGACTTGCAGTCTTCAATTTGCTTCTGATTTAACGTCGTCATTTTGGGCCTCCTTGCCACCACTTAGATAATAGCCTGAGTTCTAATCCCGTGATTTCAAAGAGGGGCGGGTTGAACTCCATCAAAATATATCTGCGACACATTGTTAGTCTGCACAACTTGTGGGTATCAGACTTCGACTTATTCATCCAGGATCCGCTGGGGATCATTACTATTGGCGTGATTCGGCTTGCCCCGGGATTATCTAACCGTAAAGCTGCGCCTATATTTGACTGACTACCACCTTGGAAGTCACCATGAAAATAATCAATCAGCTATTACTCCTGTTGCCCTCAGTGCTTCTGACTCTTGTTGCTACTCACGCCAATGCCCAATCGGAAGCTAAAGATTCCTTGGAAGGAGTCTGGTGTGCAATTGAAGGTGAGTCGTTTATTTTCTATGAGCACAGCCCGGACGCCTTTACTTTAGAGAAGGGGCAAATTTGCCGGACCTTTAAGGTTCTCAAGCAAACAGGTGTAGGCGGTGGTGGCCGTTATCTTGAGGTAACGAAGAAACCGAATGTTAAACATCAGCTAACTGCGGTTGAAGAGACGGTGAATGAGGCCACTATTGCCAAGGATATCGGTATCTTTGCCTACATGAAGAGTGGCAATAGAATCCAAGTGGTAGCTGTTGATGTGTCCGATGAGAGCGTTACAAATTTGACCCTCGATGGTAGTGGCACTATGCGAGGTTTTATCGAGGAGGTTACTGCTGATAGCACCGCTAAGAAGGGTCATGAAGCTCATGTTGGGGTGTTGTTCTTTCGGAGGACTTCCTCATCAATACCCGAGACCTTTGATCAGGACTGGGAATCAATCTTCAATGAGACCCATATCAAGCAGTAGAAGTACTGATATTAAAATTTGAGCAGGTGTGTTTGTTATCAAATCTCAGGATACTTTATATGGTTAATCAATGCTTCTAAACACGATTTCAAAATGAAGCTGTGTACGCACCCTTGTTGTAAGATATCTTAGGTCATGTTGGCTATTTGCAGGCTGAGGCATTGCTCTAGCCAAGCTGAATATTTCCGCACATATACTGCCCGCCTGAAAGGCGGGACTTGCCAATAGGTCAATAACAGCTTCTTAAGATAGTAGTTCCGACATCTTCTTCATCAAGATAGCTGAGGCGTTGTCGGTAAACTGTTGTCCCTCCTCAATATACTCCCAGACAGTGGCATCACTCTTCCAGCCACCTTGCTTCCTGATCAGCTCAAAGCCAACTTTTTCTCGCGCAGCGGAAGTAGACAGGCCTCGGCGAAAGCTGTGGCTACTGAGTTCAGCAACAAAGTCAAAACCGCAGGCTTCCCCGAGATTTTTCAGTAGATCGTTGATAGCTGTGGGGTTTAACTGTCGACTTTGCACCGTATCCCAGCGATTGACTGACCGAAATACTGGCCCAGTTCTAATGCCACTTACGTCCAGCCAGGACTTAAGTGCTCGTGCGGGGCAGATTTCAGGGGGGCCGTAGGGAAGGGCGCGCATCATTCCCTGGCCGCTTTGATCCGTCTTTGATCTTGGTAGGCGAATGATCAAGCCTTCCTCCTCCCATATCAGGTCTTCAACCTGGATCGCCACTAACTCACTGCGCCGGAAGGCACCGAAGAAACCTACCAGCACCAATGCCAAGTCACGGGCCTTCTTCTTGGAATCAGGCTGAGAGCGTAACTGTCGGGTGAGGGTGGCAATGTGTTCGAGGCTCAGCGCCTTGGCTTTTTGCTTGGGCTTTCCGTGGGTGCGGCGAATACCGCGCATGGTTTTCTGTACTAGCGGCTCAGCGACTGGGTTGGCAATGCCTTGATAAAGGTGCCACTGGCCTATAGCGGTTAAGTGCAAATCCAGGGTGCGTGGGTTCAATTGCTCGGCCCGACTCAATAAATAGCTAACCAGTGAATGGCTATCGGTGGGGAGTCGGCCTCCCCATTTCTCGAACTGGCGAATGGCAGACCGATAGGCTTTGCGAGTGCTGTCTGAAGTCGCTGCTCGCAGGTACTTCTGAATGTCACCCTCAGTCAGAAGTGCTCCAGCCCCGCTAGATGTACTACCGAGCGGGGATTGAGCTTGGATTTTGGTTGAAGCCATAGGCTGTTTTCTCATGAATTCTGCGTCACCCGGAAACCACTATTTGTACTGAGGGTACGTTAAATGGGGGCTTCCTTACTTTTATAACCCTCGATAAGAATCATTATCGAAGGTTAGTTAGGTTAATTCAAGAATTGGTTTATTTTTATATGTTATGTATTATTACGTAACACGTAATTTGGTACAAA
Organism: Microbulbifer maximicatervae (SeqCode); assembly: GCF_052467225.1. Classification (NCBI taxonomy): domain Bacteria; kingdom Pseudomonadati; phylum Pseudomonadota; class Gammaproteobacteria; order Cellvibrionales; family Microbulbiferaceae; genus Microbulbifer; species Microbulbifer maximicatervae (SeqCode). Next base: position 3,067,127 of record NZ_CP174303.1, read on the forward strand.
ATAATCTGAGGGAAGGTTAATGGCGCGCACAGGGGTCACCTATCTGGACATTTTTGAAGCAGCAAAGGCGATTAAGGCCCGGGGCGAGGAGCCGACAGTTGATAGAGTGCGCGCTCATCTGGGGACTGGGAGTAAAAGTACAATTGCGCCGCTTCTAAAGCGGTGGAAAAGTGAGAGTTCCAGTAGCACTGATATCAGCGGCCTACCCAAAGATTTGGTGGAGGCGCTGAAAGGGCTTCATCAGCGTATCCAGGGGGATGCGGACCAGAGAGTGGAGCAGGTTCAGCAGGAATTTGAAGCGAAAGAGCTGGAGATAACAGAGAGACTAAACGAAGCTCAAGAGGCCAGTAGCAAACAAACCGCTTTGATTCGCGAGTTGGAGCAGAAGCTTTCAGCTTCTGAAAGTGAGAAGCGCCGCCTCAAAGTTACCCTGGGTGAAGCTCAGTCAGAACTGGAAAAAAGTGAGTTTCAATTGGGGCAGGCCTCGGTTCGAATTGAGGAGCAGAAGGCCTCAATTGAAGAGATGAAGCAGGAGAGTCGCGATGTGCGCGAGCACTTTGAGCACTTCCAGCAACGAACGGCTACAGACCGGCAGCACGAGCGAGATCAGTTTCGATCTTCCAGTGAGCAACTTAAGGGGCAGGTGGCTTCATTGGCGGAGCAGCTCGGGCTGGCGGAACAGAAGCTTTCTGAGCAGGGCCTTCTGTATAAGCAGGGGCAGGCATTAATCACTGAACTCAACCGGGAGAAGCAAGAGTTACGCGAAAATATAGGTTCTGCCCAGACCGAAGCGGAGAACTATAGGCAGCAAGTTGAGGAGCAGGCAGCAAGCGCTGAACTCCAGTCCTCTGAGATTGGTCGACTTCAGGGTGAAGTCACTCGTCTCAAGAGCAATAGTGCCGCGCAGTCAAAGGAGATTCAGCTTCAACAGGTATCTCTGGAAAGGCTGGGGTCGGAACTGAGTTCCGCGAGAGATCGGGTAGACAGTTTGTCAGATGAAAATCGCACCCTTCTACAGGAGAAGGCAATACTACAAGGGCAGTTTGCCCAGCTGGAAAAGTCATTGAGTGAGCAGTAGCTCAAAGCCTGCAGGTTGGGGCCGTCTTCAGTTGATAGCCCCGTAACAATTTGCGTGAAACGCAATCGATGTGACGGCAGTAAAATTGAAATACGTTGACTAGCTGGTACTATTGGAGATAAGTAAAAGCAAATTTAGCTGTAGTTGACCTACCTATCCTTATATAAGCTCTATTCACTAACACCGCATAATAAAGTTCCTTATATAAAGTCCCCCTTGCTTTTATTTGCCGCGGTTCATAAGGCATTTGGGAGGCAAGTGTTGTCCAATCATTTCAGAGAAATCATCGATAAACCCACGTTTTTTGGTTCGCTGGCGCTGTTGTTGGCAGTGACAATTCCACTGGTGCTGTTCCCCGAAGTTGGTGCTGCCTGGGTTTTAGCCGCTAAAGGTTTCGTCACTGACAAGCTGGGGGTTTTCTATCTGGCACTGGGTGTCGGGGCAATTCTCTTTATGGTCTATATCGTGTTTAGTGATATCGGCCAGATCAAGCTGGGAACACCTGAAGAAAACCCTGAGTTCTCCACCATATCCTGGGCGTCAATGCTGTTTTGTGCCGGCATCGGCGCATCGATTCTCTATTGGTCTATGGTCGAGTGGATCTACTATTACCAAACCCCACCTTTCCAGGTTGAAGGAGGCACCCCCGAAGCTGCGCGCTGGGCAGTTGCCTACGGTATTTTTCACTGGGGCCCGCTGGCGTGGTCCATCTACCTGATTCCCGCTTTGCCGATCGCTTACTTCTACTACGTTCGAAACCATAGCGTGCTGAAAATTAGTGAGGCGCTGATGCCCGTTTTGGGGGAGCAGCGCGCCCAGGGCGGACTCGGCAAGCTGATCGACGTGCTGTTTATCTTTGGTATGTTGGGCGGCGGTGCTACGACCTTGGGAATTGCTGCGCCGCTGATCACTCAGGGGGCTCATGAACTCTTGGGCGTGCCCACCGGGCTGGGAACCCAGGTTGTAGTGCTGATGATATGCACGGCAATCTTCGGCTATAGCGCTTTTGTTGGGCTTAAGAAGGGTATCCGCGCACTTTCCAACCTGAATATGTGGCTGTCTATTGTACTGCTTCTGTTTGTTTTCCTGGTTGGCCCCACCTTATTTATGTTGAACACCGGCTTGGATGCCCTGGGTCGTGTCTTGGATAACATCTTCCATATGGCCGCCTGGACTGAGCCATTTGCAGAGTTTGAGCAGTTCCCGGATACCCATTTTCCCCAAGACTGGACCATCTTCTATTGGGCGTGGTGGTTGGTTTTCGCTCCCAGTGTCGGCTTGTTTATTGCGCGTATCTCACGGGGGAGGACCATTAAGACCATGGTGGTTGGCTCCATTTTTTATGGCACCTTAGGCTGTTTCCTGTTTTTTATGGTGCTGGGGAATTACGGCGTCTACTTACAGTTTTCCGGTGAGCTGGATGTGGTGGGGATGCTAAATGAGCAGGGCGCAACCGCTGCAATTTTTGCCACACTCAAGACACTTCCCGGCAGTAAACTGGTGATTCTGGTATATACGGTGCTCGCCCTCATCTTTACTGCAACTACATTCGATTCCATCTCATACATTCTTGCCGCTGTTGTGCAGAAAGAGGTCGATGAAGAGCCAGCTAGATGGAACCGCCTGTTCTGGGCATTTGCGCTTTCACTGATGCCGATAACGCTGCTGTTTTTGGGCGGCCTGGATACGCTGCAAACTGCCAGCGTGATCGGTGGCGTGCCGCTTTTAGTTGTTGCTTTGCTGCTGTGCATATCGATTGTGAAAGCCGCTCACTATGACCTGCGCTACCAGCCGAGCTACGAAGAGAAGGAAATCTATATTGAAGAGTTTCCAGAGGATGATCCCTGGACAGAAGAGGGCAACTGGGAGGTTCCAGCCCAGGCAGAGCACGGCGTATCCCACGATGACAAACCCCATATAGAGGGCGATCCTGGAAGCCATCCATCTCGACTTTAATAGTTGGGCAGCAGGAGGAGGCCGAAGCCTTCACTCCTGCTCTCCATCAAATTCTGATACCACTTTATCGACACAATATTTTCTGAGGAGAGTAGCGTTTTTTATCGAGTTGCTCTCCTCAAAACAGCAATTCAATTGCTGGGTATATCGGTTAAATAGTTGTTTTGCACTCTCCTTTGGCAAAGTTACAAGGCGATTAATGAACTGACGGGAGCCAACCTGGAAGTGCATATAATCAATCGGGACATTCCAGTCTCCACCCCAGACAGCGAAGCCATGCCTGGCAAAGATTGTGGTTACATCTTCAGACATCCCATACGCGTTGGCTTTCCCGGGCGAAACTTTGCCCGGTTTAAATATCCCTCTGTTGCATCCTTGGGAATTACTTTGGCCCGGGTGTGTTTATCAATATACAGGTAGGGGTTTTGTAGGGGGTTAATATCAATAGCGACACCATAAGCGTGCTCAGACCATCTGCTCCCGCCAGTAATAGGCCGGGAATCAAAGGCCAGCGTGTTGTTTCGATCATCTGCTATTCGCTGTTGCAGAGTAAAATATTCGACAGGAATGGCTGACTGTATTGGAAAGCGAGATCGATAGACCTCACCAAATAAAGACAAGACGCTCTCGGCAACGATATCAAGTACAACAACAGCGCCTCTGCGGTATAGAACAGCTTCGATGCCAACATTATCCTGAGCAGGGGTATCCAAGAGAGGCGCATAGTTTAAGACGACTCTTTTCAGCCTTTCACAGCCAATAGGGGAGCTGTTCCGAAGAACCTGCCGGAGCTTCATCAGCTCACAGTCTTCTTGGGAAATGTCGTAAATCCCTACCTTTGCTTCAGGTTCAAAATCATTAACATTGATATTCCTATCTTGGTCCTTGGTGCATGCAAATAGCACCAGGCCCGCAATGGCGGCGATAGCCTTCTTATACATATCGCTTCTCGGTATTCCTTTGGGAAAGCCCCGTTTCAAATAGTATTTGAGTATGCACATCCCGTTCACTCTTGAATTGCATTTGGCCTGTTAAATCAGCACTCAAAAGGATGCTAATCACGTCATGCTAGCGGTTGGTAAATGGCAGTGCAGTGCTCGCCTTAAAGATTGGCGTCTTTAGTTTCAGCAACTTTGTTCCGACTGGTCAAAAAATAGCCAGACTGTAATTGATTTAGCTCCCAACTCCTTCCCGTTTTGTAAGAACATCTTTTCAGAAGGAACCCTTGTTGAATAAGGGAACAAAGGATCTCATAGACAAGCCCACCTTTTGGGGCTCTTTTGCATTGCTACTAGTGGCGACAGTGCCCTTGATCCTCTTTCCCGAGGCGGGTTCTTTATGGTTATTGGCAGCTAAAGATCTGGTAACAGAGAAGTTGGGGGTCTTTTATCTCCTGCTTGGCCTAGGTGCGATGTTATTTGTGCTGTATATCGCCTTCAGTGATATCGGCAGGATAAAGTTGGGAGGGGGGAAAGAGGGCCCCGAATTCTCAACTCTATCCTGGGCTGCCATGTTGTTTTCTTCCGGTATTGGCGCGTCGATTTTATACTGGTCGATGGTTGAATGGATCTATTACTACCAGCAGCCACCGTTTCAGGTTAAAGCGAGCTCAGCGGAAGCCGCACGCTGGGCAGTCTCCTACGGTATCTTTCACTGGGGACCGCTGGCTTGGTCTATCTATCTGATCCCCGCACTGCCAATTGCCTATTACTACTATGTGCGTAAACGCAAGGTTCTAAAGTTAAGCCAAGCGCTCGCGCCAGTATTGGGTGATCGTAGCGTGGGCGGGCCCATTGGTAAGCTTATCGATACTTCCCTGGTATTTGGCATGTTAGGGGGCGCGGCTACACGGCTTGGTATTGCGGCGCCGCTGATTACTTTGGGATTGCATAAGCTATTTGGGGCTCCTACTGGGGTGGGATTTCAGGTTGGGGCACTGATATTTTGTGCGCTATTGTTTGGTTACTGTGCTCTTGTCGGCGTAAAGCGCGGCCTTAGTGTCCTATCAAACTTTACAATTTTTCTCTCACTCGTCTTGCTGCTCTTCGTGTTTATCGCGGGACCAACACTATTTATGCTCAATAGTGGGTTGGATTCCCTGGGTAGAGCGCTGCATAACTTCTTGCAAATGGCCACTTGGACTGAGTCCTTCTCTCATTTTAAACAGTTCCCCAATACTCGCTTCCCCCAGGACTGGACCGTCTTCTATTGGGCTTGGTGGTTGGTTTTTGCTCCGAGTATTGGCTTATTTATTGCGCGTATCTCCGGAGGGCGGACTATCAAGGCGATGATTCTTGGGGCACTATTTTTTGGAACTTTTGGCTGCTTCTTGTTTTTTATGGTGCTAGGCAACTACGGTGTTTACTTGCATTTTTCGGGCGAGCTGGACTTGGTGCAAATACTGAATCAGCAGGGGGCCAATACCGTGATCTTTGCCGTTTTGGATATGTTGCCCGCGAGCCAGTTAGTTGTGTTGCTGTATACGCTGATTGCACTGGTTTTCACGGTCATTACTTTTGACTCCATATCTCATATTCTTGCCGCAGTTGTGCAGAAAGAGATCCATGGTGAGCCGCTTCGGTGGAATCGAATTTTCTGGGCCTTCGCGCTGGCAGTAATGCCTATTGCTTTGTTGCTTATTGGAGGGTTGGAAGCATTGCAGGCGGCAAGCATTATCGCTGGTGTCCCTTTGCTGCTAATTGCCCTCTTGCTTTGTATCTCAATGGTTAAAGTTGCCCGACATGATTTGAGTTTGCACCCAGTAATCCTTGAAAGGGAAATTGTTTTGGAGGGGGTGGTTGAGAAAGGTGCCTGGAGTGGGAATACTGAATCAGGACAAGTTGTGTTGAGATCTGCAGAGAAGACTGGCCAGGACGGAAAAGAAGAAACACCCTAAGAGCAGACCAGTAAGATATGCCGGGGCTATCTAAAGCCCCGGCTGCACTCATAGTTTAAAGGCTAAAAGTGCGGGCAACAGAGAAGACAATTCGCTCGTCAGCAGTGCCCGAGTCGAGATTGGTATTCTCAGCGGCAACATTGAAATCAAAACCTTCCAGGGAAGTCATATACTCCACTCGGTAGTGGTTGTAAGATTTTTTGCCTTCCCAGGTCCATTTGTCTTTATTGACGCTGGTAGAGCGGTCAACACTGAAGCGAACATTATGCCCCTCGGCAAACTCAAAGGTATGCGCCAGCATCATAATGTAATGACCACCGCCCGTGCCAAAGTAATCCCAGCTATACCAGCCATTGACTTCTGATTCGCCTAGAGTAGAGCTGTAGCCAAGCTTGGCATAAGCTTCCGGATAGGCGTAGTCATCAGAGAGATCATCATCGCCGTGATAGGTGTAATAGGCGATGCCGGTATCCAGGCTCACTTTTTCATTGAGCTGCATAAATTTACCGGCATAGAAGTCCCACTCCAGGTTGGTGTCGTCATCGCCACCGAAGTCTACGTTGGAAGCCCAGGTGCCGATATACCAGCCGCTATCAAAACCGTAGTCCAGACTGGCTTGCAGTGCTGGGTCGTTTTGAGTCTGGCTGACACCGTTAAAGGTGTAGTCAGTAGTCAGGTTTACAGTAGAGGACAGCTCCGCTTGGGATTGTTGGGCAAGCACCAGCAGGGAAGCGCAGGTCAGTGCAGAAAGTTTCAAAGTTGATTTCATTGTTCAATTACCACTTATTTATATTTTGTAGCCCCCGCCAAACCAGGCGGGGGATTTCAACAGTTAGCTCGCCAGTTCGATCTTGCTAAAGTCGATCTTGTTTTCTTTAGGCGAGGAGTCGATAGCTGCTACTGCCCTGAAGCGTTTCACCAGGATGTAACCCAGGCAGCAGAAGAAAATGCCAATTACCAGAGCGCCGATCCACTGGATTTGCAGGAAGTTGAGCTTGAACAGCAGGGTGAGCAGGCTCATCGCAACCAGGTTCAGGACGAAGTATTTCCACTTGCCCAGACGCGCAACGGTCATGCCCAGGTTGTCGGTGTAGAGGCGAATCAGGGAATCCAGCGAGTTGATCACGAAGGTAACACCCACAATCACCATAGCTAGGTTGTAGAAGCCACTGGTATCCAGGCCTTGGCTGGAGTAGTAGTAGAGCACGGTGAACCAGAGCGCGATGGGGATGGATGGGAATATCAGCATCGCCGCCAGTACTTGGTAAGTGCGCAGGCCGCCCACAAAGCGGGAGGTAAACTGGCCAATCATAATGCTCCAGGCAAACCACCAGAACAGGTAGAACTCGTGGTAGTCATTCAGCGGCAGCACGAACTGGTGGATATTACCGAAGTAACCGCCGAGCAGCGCAAAGGTGGAAGCGAAGTCGCCAACGCTACCGTTCTCACCGGTAAAGGCGCCTACCCACATTACCGCGATCAGGCCAATAAACATCCAGGTAGTCGCCAAGCTGAGGAAGCGCACATAGCGCAGGCTGGTGGATGAGTAGACCGCAGCGGCGATCACGGCAAATACGATCAGGTAGAAGGTGCCAACAATGGTTTCACCATCGCCAACCTGTGGCAGATACCAGGGCAAGTTGCTAAGCAGCAGGTAGGCGGTAAACGCGCAGGTACCGATAATCACCACGTTGTTGATCAGCTTTACCAGGCCGATCTCAAAGAATTTAACTTTGGGCTCGATAATGCAGAAGTAAAAACAGGTGAGGAAGTAGAAACCCCAGATCAGGAAGGCCCAAAAACCAAACTCAATCGCGAGTGCGTTGGTGAAGCCGTATTCTGGGTTTGCGGTTAGGTCTGCGTAGCCACCGAACTCGGTGAGGGGGAACATGATAAGGCCTACATCGAGGCCGGAGGTGAAAAGGATCGCTATAAAAGTGAAGGTTTTAACCGGGGTCACCCCGACCATCTTCACATTTCCCCATTTAATCAGCGAGAAAATTATTGCCGTGAAGGTAAATAATAATCCCGCAGAAAGCCAAGCTGTCATGCTGAGTCTCCAGCTAGTTATTGGTATGCCGGCGCCCCTCAAGGGCGTTGCTGTGCGAGATTTGAGTATCCCCGTCGCATTTGAAGGGGGCAGTCAAATCTCTGCCAGAGCGCCGACGTAAATTCAGCTCACTGAGCGCGCAGGGCGGCCAGGTCGCTGAGTGCTGGTAGCCTTGGTCGCTACCGGTGCCTCGGAGGGCGCCAATACTGGGCGCCCTAAAATCAGGTCAGCAGCCCGCTCCGCCACCATAATGGTGGGCGCATTCAGGTTGCCGTTGGGAATGGTCGGAAAGATGGAGGAATCTACAACTCTCAAGCCCTGCAATCCGTGTACACGGGTTTCCGGGTCTACCACTGCCATTGCATCAGTGCCCATCTTGCAGGAGCAGGATGGGTGGTAAGCACTCTCGACGGATTCACGTACGAAAGCGTCAATTTGTTCATCAGTCTGGATATCGGTGCCGGGCTGGATTTCATCGCCCCGGTACTCGTCGAAAGCCGGCTGATTGATAATCTCGCGAGTTAGTCGCACACAAGCACGGAAACCCTCAATATCCTCTTTCTCCTGTAAATAATTAAACAGGATGGAAGGGGATTGCTTGGGATCACTGCTCACCACTTTGACTCTGCCGCGACTCTTGGGCTTGTTGTGCCCGATATGCACCTGGAAGCCGTGGCCGTCGAAAGCTTCGCGGCCGTCATAGCGCATGGCTGCTGGCAGGAAGTGATATTGCAGGTCCGGCCACTCCACATTTTCTTTGGAGCGAATAAAACCGCATGACTCGAAATGGTTGGTGGCTCCGAGACCATCCTTCTTCAGTATCCAACGAGCGCCGATCAGGAATTTATTCCACGGATCGAGCTTGCCATTCAGGGAAATCGGTTGGTTGCAGCGGAACTGGAAATAGAACTCCAGGTGGTCCTGCAAGTTTTGGCCGACGCCGGGGAGTTCGTGTTGGAGTTCGATACCGGCTTCTGCCAGTGTGTCGGGATCTCCGATTCCGGAGAGCTGAAGAAGGTGAGGGGAGCCGATGGGACCTGCGCTGAGGATGACTTCCTGCCGCGCCTTGAATTCCAGGATCTTTCCCTTGCGTTCAAGTTTGATTCCGACTGCCCGTTTACCTTCCAGAATCACCTTATGCACAGTGGCGTGGGTCAATACCGTCAAATTGGGGCGCTGCATTGCCGGCTTCAGGTAAGCGTTGGCGGTAGACCAGCGCTTACCATCTTTTACCGTCATATGCATGGGGCCAAAGCCCTCTTGCTGCTCACCATTGTAATCTGCGGTGTAGTCGTAGCCAGCTTCTTTGCCAGCTTCGATAAAGGCTCCATAAAGGGGGTTGGCCATTTCATTGCCGTTATTGACACCCAGTGGACCTTCGTCACCACGATAATCGTCACCGCCGAAAGCCCAGGTCTCAGAGCGTTTAAAGTAGGGCAGGCAGTGGGCGTAATCCCAGCCTTCGGCGCCGTGCTGTGCCCACTCATCAAAGTCTTTAGCGTGCCCGCGCACGTAAACCATCCCGTTAATCGAGGAGGAACCACCGAGTACCTTGCCCCTGGGGCAGTGCATACTGCGGTTATCCAAGTGGGGCTCCGGTTCAGTCGTAAACTGCCAGGCGTACTTCTCAGTATTCATGGGGATGGACAGCGCGGTGGGCATCTGGATAAAGATGCTGCGATCGCTACCTCCTGTCTCTACCAGGAGGACTTTTTTATCTTCCTGGGCAGACAGGCGGTTGGCCAGAACGCAACCGGCAGAGCCGGCGCCGACAATGATGTAGTCAAACTCACTCATACAGGGTACCGCTTAAAATGGACTTTCCAGTGGTGCCAGGCCCACATACACCGCTTTTAGCTGGGTATAGTGGTTCAGGGTCGCAAGTCCATTTTCGCGTCCGATTCCGGATAACTTGTATCCGCCCACCGGCATTTCTGCCGGGGAAGCGCCGTAGGCATTGATCCAGCAGATACCCGCTTGCATCTGGTGGATCACACGGTGGGCGCGAGTGATATCACGGGTAAATACGCCGGCGGCCAAGCCCAATCGGGTATCGTTAGCGCGGCGGATCACTTCGTCTTCATCATCAAAGACCAGTACCGACATTACCGGGCCGAAGATCTCTTCGCGGCAGATGGTCATATCGTCATGACAGTCGGTGAATACAGTGGGAGCAACGAAGTAACCGTTAGGTGAATTTTCTGGTGAAAGGGTGTGACCGCCGCAGAACAGGGTCGCGCCTTCCTCTTTACCCTTGCTGATGTAGTCCATTACCAGTTGCTGATGCTTGGCAGAAATCAGGGCGCCGAAGTTGGTGTCCGGATTCATCGGATCACCGGCAATAATATTTTGCTCAACACGCTCTTTCAGACGAGCGAGGAACTGATCGTGGATGCTACGGTGTACAAATACCCGGGTACCGTTGGTGCAGATTTCGCCCTGGGTGTAGAAGTTGCCCAGCATGGCAGCAGAAACGGCTTGCTCCAGGTCGGCATCATCAAAGATAACCAGCGGAGATTTGCCACCCAACTCCATGGTGACTTCTTTCAGATTGGAAGCCGCTGCGGCCATCACTTTCTTGCCGGTACCCACTTCGCCGGTAAAGGAAACCTTGGCGATATCCGGGTGGTTAGTCAGCCAGGCACCCACGGCGCCATCGCCCTGGATTACGTTGAAAACACCCGGGGGCATGCCCGCTTCAATAAAGATTTCAGCCAACTTCAAAGCACCTTTGGGGGTCTCTTCGGAAGGCTTGAAAATCATGGCGTTACCGCAGGCCAGGGCCGGGGCGGCTTTCCAGCAAGCGATTTGTAAGGGGTAGTTCCAGGCACCGATTCCGGCGCAGATGCCCAGGGGCTCGCGGCGGGTGTAGTAGAAGTCCTCACCAACTTGCTGCTGATTGCCTTCAATGCCTGCAGCCAGGCCGGCAAAGAATTCTATGGAGTCAGCCCCAGTCACCACGTCGACAACACTGGCTTCCTGCCAGGGCTTGCCGGTATCAGCCACTTCGATAGCTGCCAGTTCGTCGTTGCGCTCGCGCAACAGTGCTACTGCTTTCAGCAGGATGCGACTGCGTTCTACCGGCATCATCGCTGACCACTGGGAAAAACCGCGCTTGGCGCTCTCGATGGTTTCTGCCAGTACCTTTTCGTCGGCAACCTCAACCTGGTAGCTGACCTCGTTGGTCGCCGGGTTATATACATCAAAGCACTCGCCGCTCTCATTCGACAGGTAGCGGCCGTCTACAAAATTCCGTTGTTTGTCCAGTGACATCTGTCTCTCCATACTGCTTTAACAGAGGGTCAGTCGGTTATTCGTTGGCGATGGACTTGAAGGGCGCAATGGGCCGATCGTGAAGGTCCAGTCATCATAAAAAAGGGCCGGTCTGACGAAGACATTTGTCCCTAATCGTCAGATTCCAGCCCGGGCTCGATAGTCGTTTATCGAACGATATGACACAAAATGTAACATATTTTTAATTTGAACTCTAATTGTTAGCACTCAATGCAACAAAGCTGGCAGATTCGTAGGAGGATTTATTTTTCAGCGACTACAGAGTTAATCCATATTTTCAAGGGTTAAAAGTGGGCTGGGTTGGGCCAAAAATCTCATTTGAACTCTATAAAAAGCACTGTATGAATTTTGCTCAATCTGGCTATCTCTGGGTCAAGTCAGGTGCCCGAAAGGCGGGGGCTTCGGGCGGCAGGAGATAGAATTTGTCGCTTTTTGGGGAGGAGGCTCTAGCTGGTGAAGGTCTGGTAGGTGGGGAGGCTCTACCTCCCCAGAATTACTTTGAGTGAATTTAACTGTTTGCCTCGCGTAAAGTGGAGGTTTGGCGGTTTAGGCTGGCCAGATAGAGCACTGCTAACCCAGCTGCAATACCCGGCAATCCCTCATAGATCACGCCGTGATACCCCAGTAGCCGCCAGGTAATCGCAGCTGTAAAGCCGATAATCACTGCTGCGATAGCGGTTGCCTGGGATGGCTTACCCCCAAAACACAATACCAGGAGTAGGGGCCCAAATGCGCTGGCAAGTCCCGACCAAGCGAAAATAACCAGGCTGAACACACTTTGGCTATTGGCGAGCGCCAGTAGCAATGCGCCGCCGGTTATGGCAACTGTGACAAGCTTGAGGAACCAGGTTTTTTCAATCTTGTGTGGAAGAATATCGTGGGTAATGGCTGCGGAGCAGCTGAGAAGCAGGGAGTCTGCGGTGGACATGGTTGCGGCAAAGATACCAGCCAGGATCAGCCCAACAAAAACAGGGGGCAACAAATCCATAGCCATGGTGGGAAGAGCAAGCTCCGCATCAAAGCTCCCTGTGTCAGCAATAAACACTCTGGAGAGCAGGCCGACCCCGGTGGCCATACAATAGAAAAGGATAAACCACAGATAGTACCAGGCCCTTGCCCAGTTCATCTTGCTGGAATCCTTCAGGGTCATAAATCGAACCATAACGTGGGGTTGTCCAATCACAGACAATCCGGCAAACCCCCAACTGAGCACAAAGAGTATCACCCCGCCCCAGCCCGCAAAGGCGAGCCCCTCGGGAAACCAATGGGTAAAACCTTCAATAGCCTGCATTTTTATCGCCGCACTGGTGATGCCACCCAAGTTGGCAAGGGCGACGGCTAGAAGTGCTGCCATAGCCCCCATCATAACGATGGATTGGGCCGCATCAGTCCAAATGGACGCGCGGATGCCGCCAGCTAAACAGTAGAGGCATACAAGCACAGCCCCAACTACAGCACCGGACCAGAGAGGCCAATCCAGCAGTACGTGCAGGGCTTTGCTTCCGGCAACCATTTGGGCGGAGGCATAAGTTAGTAAAAACAACAGGGAAATGATGCCGATCAGGCGCTGCAGGGCTGAGTACTTCTGTCCGTGCCAGTTACTGAGAACACCTGCGTAGCTGACTTCACCACTTGAACTGGTAGCGGTCCTTAATCGTTTGTGTACATAGAGGGAAGCCAGAAAATCACCGGCAATCCACCCCACCATCAGCCAGATGGAGGCCAACCCAGTGGTGTAGGTATAGCCGATAACCCCGATAAACATATAACCGCTATTGTTCGTTGCCACGGCAGACAACCCCACCAGCCAGGGGGAGACACCACTGCTGGCAAGGTAATAGTCGGCTTTGGTTTGACGGCTGAACATCGCAGAAGAGAGACCGACCAGAGTGAACAAAAGTAAAAAACCAAGAAATGAATAGATCATCGGCAATCCTATTATTTTTATCCCGTATTATTTTATGGGTTGGTCTTCAGAGGTTATCCGAATACTTCTAGCTTCCCTTGCCACCACTCTGCGGCGAAGGAGTATTGGCAATAACCTGGTCGAGCTCCTCAAATACTTCACTTTCCGCTAAAGGCTGTAAGGCGCTGTCAACCAGGATCTCATCGCGGTAACTTTCCCGCCTTTTGATAGCTTCAGCCAGAAAACGCAGCGCCTCATCAAATTGGCCCATGGCAGTATGGGCGCAAGCCAGTTGGTAAAAGGCATGGCTGTTGTCCGGGTCAATTCCCAGGGCCTGGTGGCAAAGATTGGCGGCCCACTGGGGCTCGTTAAGCTCCAGCACCGCATCAGCTTTATAGGTAAGGGCTTCTACATCCTCGTGACGGAGGCGCAGAATCTCGTCGTAAATGGCAATTTTATTTGCCACTGAGGATTCTTGTTGGGCGCGCAGCCACAGGGACTGTACTTCCTGAGTTAGCTCGATTTCCTCGCGGTTTTCTTCAATATGCTGTGTTTTCTGTTGAAGCTGCTTCTCTATAACTTCCAAGCGCTTTTCGTATTCCTGGACCAGCTTTGAGATTTCCTCATCGGCCAGGGAGTGCACCCGCTCTTTAATATCCTGGAATGACCGCCAACCAACTAAAACCAAAATTGAAGTGGCGGCGGCTATCAAGTAGAAAAAGTAGGTAACCGTATCGGTTGCGTAGGCTACGGCTCGATCGACAGAGTTGTGTTCACGATCGACAATTTGCTGAATCAATTCCTGCTTGGCATTAGCCTGATCGATTCGCAGCTGCTTAATTTCGTCGAGCATATAGCGCTCGATGAAGGGTGTGTACAAGGGCTTCTCAAGGGTGTCGACCTCGCTTTGCGCACTGTCTTTTTTCTTTTCTTCCGCTTCCTGGGAAATAGAGGTGGCGGAAGTTAATAAAAAGAGCAGGGCACAAAGGCTCAGGATGCGAGGCATATCGCCGTCCCGTGATTGTAAATCTCTACCAGTGCCTCGTGTAGAGTCCGAACGGCTGCATCATAGTCTGGCTCGTTAACGATGAACTGCATATCTACATGACGCAGGGACTGGTGCATGGCGAGCACGCGGATATTGCTTTTGGACATCGACTGCACTGCTTTGGCCAGCACGCCGGGGATTTGCATATCGCTACCGATGGCTGAAACTATGGCGACTTTGCGCTGGTTCAGTTCGGCTTCGGGAAAATGTTCTTCCAATGCAGCCTGAATCCGCTTGATTGTTTTCAGATTGGTGGAGAGGAAATGGGTAAGGGTATTGGCATTAGTGTCTTTGGAAATAATGTGGGCTTTGAAGCGCTTGATCACCAGTAGCACTTCGCGATCGTAATCGTGGATGCTGCCCGCCATATCCTGGTCAAACAACTCCAGGGCGTAAACCCCTTTACAGCCGGCAATAATTTCTACTCGTGGAGAGTCGCTGATGTAGTCACCAGTAATCAGGGTGCCGGCGTGCTCGGGCTCGAAGGTGTTTTTCACCCTGAGAGGGATATTTTGTTGGCGCAGCCCCTTGGCGGCTTTGGGGTGAATCGCTTCCATTCCCAGGTTGGCCAACTGGTCGGCCACATCGTAGTTGGTGCGGCCAATGGGTACTGCATTTCCCTCTCCCACCAGGCGAGGGTCTGCACTGCTCAGGTGGAACTCTTTGTGAATCACCGCCTCCTTTGCCCCGGTGAGTACGGCGAGACGACTGAAAGTCATCTCGCTATAGCCCCGATCAAACGAGATCAGCAGGCCCTTATCGCTATGGGCATAGCCGGTAACAATAGGCAGCTGCCTGCTTAAGTCGATAGTGGCAAAGGCATCCCGGATACGCTCATCCAGGGGAATGTGCTTGTTGGTGCGCCAGCCAGTCAGATCGACAAAGCAGGCATTTACACCATCCCGCTGCAACAGTTTCGAAGTGTTCCATGCACTGTGGGCCTCACCGAGGCTGGCTAACATCTCCCTTACCGTGCCCAAGTGAGCGTCGAGGGAGAAGTGGCCGTGCTGACACAGGCTTTGCAGGTCTCTCAGACATTTTTTGGCGCTCTCCAGCCTTTCATCCAAAAACAGGTTCGCTTCCGCGAGAAGATCACCATACCCAAAAAGGCGCTCATTGATTTGCCGCAGTACTGCTCGAAGCTCATCAAACTTAACCAGCCAGCTATCATCCTCAATGCTGCTGGAGAAGAGGGCATAGATACCTGGTTGACCGCTTTTCTTGTGCTCTAGAAGCAGGTCAGTGATACCGCCGTAGGCAGAGACTACAAAAACACGATTGTAGATCCCCTTGGAGTCACCTTTGATAATATTATCCCGGACCGCTTCGTAGTCCGTCATAGAGGTGCCGCCAATCTTTTCTATCGTATGCATCGTC
Organism: Microbulbifer maximicatervae (SeqCode); assembly: GCF_052467225.1. Classification (NCBI taxonomy): domain Bacteria; kingdom Pseudomonadati; phylum Pseudomonadota; class Gammaproteobacteria; order Cellvibrionales; family Microbulbiferaceae; genus Microbulbifer; species Microbulbifer maximicatervae (SeqCode). The sequence continues at coordinate 3,082,732 of NZ_CP174303.1, forward strand.
TCTTAATGGTCCTTCTTTCTTTTAAAAACTGGGTGAGTGGTTTGAATTGAGATTTGCTTCAGATAATAGAAATTGATTTCCTCGCACAGATGTATTCCGGCCTGGGAGGCAAGTCGCAAAACGGAGCCTCCACCTTGTTGCTCAAGGCATTAAAAACAAAAAACAAATTAGATCTCGGGTCGGGGCTGATATTGCTGCTGGAGCCGTGCATTAAATTGCAGTCAAACACAACGACGCTGCCGGGCTTGCCTGTAACGGCAGATATGCCGCCATTGGATACCAGAGCCCTCAATTGGCTATCTGAGGGAATACCAAGCTCTTGCTTTTTCAGTGAGCTGAGGTAGTTCTTTTTTGGTGTTTCCCCATCGCAAGCAATGTAATGGCGGTGGGACTTGGGAATCAGCATCAACGGGCCATTAAAATGATGATTCTCTGTTAAGGTAATGGAGATGCTGAGTGCCCGCATACGGGGCATGCCGTCCTCGACATGCCATGTCTCAAAATCGGAGTGCCAATAAAAATCTTTCCCGCGAAAACCAGGTTTGTAGTTTGCGCGAGACTGATGGATATAAACCTCATCACCCAAAATACATTTCGCAATACTTGATAGCCGCTGATCCCTGGAAAGCCGGTTAAAAATTTGGCTGCTTTTGTGGATACGAAAGACTGAGCGCACTTCGTTACTTTCAGGCTCGGTGATAATTTCTTCCGACTTGTCAGTGTGGCCGCGTTGTTTAATCTCCGCCAACTCTTGCGTAAAAAAGTTAATCTCCGCCTGGGAAAACAAATTCTCCAGTACAACAAAGCCCTGTTCTGCGTAGCGCTTGAGTTTCGATGGTGTCAGTGGGGAGAGGGGCTGGCAGTCCCCATACACAATTGGATCTTTGCGCACCATGGCACCACCCAGAAGGCCCGGTTTTCGGGAGGGGTAGCAATCTTCCCTGGTAACACTTGAGCTATCTGGAAGGTACTTCATGGATACTGCCCTATGACTGACTAGTTATTCATCAATCTTGTCAGCTTCCAGTTCGTAGGCTCCCTCAGCATTGTGTACTTCCTTGCCATTCAAAGGGGGGTTAAATACACAGGCCATAGTCATTTCTTCGAAGGCTCTTAAAATGTGCCGGTCATGCTTATCGAGAATATAGATAGTTCCAGGTTCGATAAGGTGCTTCTTGCCATTCTCAAGAGTTTCTACCTCACCTCTGCCGGAAATGCAGTAAACCGCTTCCAAATGGTTTTGATAGTGCATTTGGAAGTCAGCATCGGCATAAATAGTGGTGATATGGAAAGAAAAGCCCATTTCATCATCTTTAAGCAGGAGTCGGGTGCTCTCCCAGTTGCTATCCGGTGAAACAACCCGGCGGCCGGATTTTTTAGCTTCCTGTAAACTTCTGACAATCATTGGTATTTCGCTGTTTCGTGTGTATTCGAGTCTGGCTGGTCAGCAATATTCTTAGTTTGCAGCCTGCACAGTTGGGTCTTTTACGTGAACCTTTTCAGAGGCCCTTAAAGTCTAGCAGGCTTCAAAAAAGACTCTTTCCTCAGGCATATCCCGCTCTCCGGCACAGACTTCCCGGATAGCGGATTCAATAATGTCGATCCCTTTTTTAAGGTGTTGATCGGTGATTATCAGTGGGCAAAGGAGCTTAACGATCTGGTCATCGGCTCCGCTGGTTTCAATAATCAGCCCCTGCTTGAATGCGAGTTTGGTGATCTTTCCTGCAAGTTCGCCGCTGATGCAGTCGATACCCTGAAACATACCCCGGCCTTTGGTGGTGAAGTTGCCCTCACCATATCGGCTGACAATTTCATTCAAACGCTCGGAAATGTATTTGCCCTTGCGTTTAATCTCCCGTGAGAAGTTTTCGTCAGACCAGTAATGATCGATAGCGGCTTTCGCAGTTACAAAAGCCAGATTGTTGCCACGGAAAGTGCCGTTGTGCTCACCGGGCTTCCACTGATCCAGCTCTGGTTTCATTAGCACCAGCGCAAATGGCAGCCCATAGCCACTAAGGGATTTGGATAGCGTAATGATATCGGGTTCGATACCGGCCTCTTCAAAGCTGAAAAAGTTGCCCGTGCGGCCGCAGCCAGCCTGGATATCATCGACAATAAAAAGTAAGCCGTGTTTTTTGCAGACGGATTGAAGGTTTCTTAGCCACTCGATACTGGCCGCATTGATACCACCTTCCCCTTGAACTGTCTCAACAATCACTGCTGCGGGAGAATTAATACCGCTGCTGGAATCTGAGAGGACTTTATCGAGGTATTCTGTGGTATCGATATTTTTGCCCAGGTAGTCGTCAAAGGGCATGCGGTGCGTACCATTGAGGCTGACACCGGCAGCATCCCTGTGATGCGAGTTGCCGGTGGCGGCCAGCGAGCCAAGGCTTACGCCATGGAAACCGTTGGTAAAGGTGACGATGTTCTGCTGCCCGGTTACATTGCGGGCAATTTTCATCGCCGCCTCTACCGCATTCGTCCCAGTCGGACCGGTAAACTGCACCACGTACTCCATATTCCGCGGCTTGAGAATTTTCTCATTCAGTGCCTGTAGAAATTCACCCTTGGCCCTGGTGTGCATATCGAGGCCGTGAGTAATTCCATCGGCCTCAATGTAATCTTGCAGTGCTTGCTTGAACAGCGGGTTGTTGTGCCCGTAGTTGAGTGTGCCGGCACCCGCCAAGAAATCCAGATACTGATTTCCCTCCTCATCCCACATCAGCTCGCCTTTTGCGCGATTGAAAACTCGCGGAAAGGAGCGGGCATAGCTTTGCACTTCTGATTCAATCTCATCAAAGATCTTCATGATTTTCTCTTTTATGGTGTTTCTTCGAGGGCGAAAGGCCCGATACGGACAAGGGTTTCGGAGTCGTGCAGCCCGTCAAAGTGGGCTTGAGAGTCCATCCAGGGTGAGGAGTGAAGATCGACCGATAATTTATCGGCGACACTGTGGAAGAGCGCCCAAGACGGCAGGTTGTGTTCTGTAATCGTGGTCTCAATAAATCTGACCGAACCACAGTGAGGACGCTCGAGGATGTGACTTATCATCCGGGAGGCCAGTCCAAGCCCCCGGGCCTTCTCGTCTACGGCCACCTGCCAGACAAAGAGGGTATCTGTACGGTCGGGGATGATATACCCGGAAATAAAGCCCAGCAGCTCTCCATCAACCTCTGCGGCGACTGAGGTGTTGGCGAAATGGCTGCAGTGGAGGAGGTTGCAGTAGCTGGAGTTTGTATCCAGGGGGGGGCAACGTTTGATCAATCGGTAAGTGGCCATCCCATCTTCAATCAATGGGCTGCGCAACAAAATATTTTCTGAGCTAGACAAAAAACCTTCCCAACCGACTAAATATTTTTTCACCTCTAAATATTTACTTGCACAAGTGTTGAGCAAATGGCGTAAATATAGCTTCTTAGAGGCATTTTTATGCCGGATTACTAGTAAAAATGCTTTGAACGCTAAATATCGTACACAAATTAAATTCAAAGTCCAGGATACTTGAGGCGAATCAAGTCACAATATTTGGCCTAGAAATGCCTGGATATGTGGGATATACAGCCTATAGGCAGGTAAAAATAATATTTTGAGGTCGATAAAATTTTCTATTGGACATGCCGGCTGAGAGATCGCCTGGCCATAAAATGGACAGTTTTGTGATGGAGCCTGAGGCTCTTGTGGGGGTGATGTTTCGCAGTCGAGTTATAAGCGCTTAGTGATTGAGGGGTACGGCGATATAATTCCGGCAATCACCCTGACTCCATGATTGAGAGGTAACTTTGAACAGTATCGAACAAGTGCTAGTGGCCCTGCGGCGGGTAATAAGAGCCACGGACCTGCACTCCAAGCACCTGGCTAAAACCACCGGCTTAACCGCCCCGCAGGTGTTGTTGCTACAAGCTATTCGCAATAAGGGTGAAGTGACGATCGGCGAACTGGCCAACGAGGTCAGCCTGAGCCAGGCAACCGTGACCAATATTCTTGACCGCCTGGAGAAGAGGGGCTTGGTGTATCGCCAGCGCTCCCAGGCTGATAAGCGCAAAGTGCATGCTTACCTTACTGAGGAGGCCGCGGAGACTTTGCGCGATGCCCCCATCCCGCTTCAGGACCAGTTTGCTCGTCAGTTTGGCGATCTAAAAGACTGGGAGCAAAGCATGATAATTGCTTCACTACAGCGCGTTGCCCAAATGATGGATGCTCAACATATCGATGCTTCCCCAGTGCTGGATATCGGTGTTCTGGATCGCCAGGGTGCCTCAATGGATAAGCCCGCAACGGCACTGGGCTACAGTGACATCCCCGACTCCTCCGACAGAGATAAAAGTACTTAAGTAGCGACACCGGAGAAGAGGGGCTGTGCACGCATTTAGTGGCCATTACGCCCCTCTACAGCTGTAGAAGTTTGTCTAAGCTTGCAGCAGCAAGCTCCCTGTAGCGATCGAGGCATTCTGTGTCGACCGGTTGAGCTTTCAGGCTACAAGTTGTATCGATGGACATCCTGGTAATTGGTGCCGGTCCGACCGGATTGACTGCTGCAGTCGCCCTCACTTCCTTGGGGCTGAAGTGCCGTATTGTTGAGCGCAAAGACAGCCCCTCTGAACTCTCCCGCGCTGTTGGCATTATGCCAGCCACCATTGATGCCCTTCGAGAGCTGGGCGCCGCAGAACCCTTTCTTGCAGAGGCAATGCCCCTGAGGAAAATGCATATATTGCGCGATGAGAGAACCCTGGTTTATATCGACAACAGCGGAAATGAGTTTCGCGATAGGGTGCCTCTCGGGTTGCCGCAAAACCGGACTGAGGGAATCCTCAGGGACACTCTTGCCGAGAGGGGCGTCGAAGTTGAGTACGGGGTCTCAGTCACTAACATCACAACCACCCCAGACAAGGCGGCCGTCAATTTCTCAGACAATACCAGCGCCTCTTTTGACTGGGTGATTGCCGCAGACGGTATACAGTCCGCCGTGCGACAACAGCTGAAAATACAGTACCCGGGTATTGATCTGCCCAATAAGTGGTCAATTGCGGATGTGGATTTGAGAGGAAACTTCGATCCGGAAGAGATTGCCCTGGACCTGTACGGCGGGGAAGGTGAGTTCACCTTGGTGCTCCCTATCGAACGGCGCCGCGCCCGCATCGCATCATCAACCGAAGATGCCCTGGCAACCCTCAGGTTGCCGATAGAAATCGCCAACATCCGAAGGACAGCGGCCTTTAAAATCTCCATCCGACAGGCAGAAACTTACCGAAAGCACCGGGTGTTATTGGCTGGTGACGCAGCCCATTGCCACTCTCCAGTGGGAGGGAAGGGGATGAATCTGGGTATGGCCGACGCCATAGCCGCAGCATCTGCTATCGCTAACGGTGCGGTCGATAGCTACTCCACCTCCCGGCATGAGGCCGGAGAGTCTGTGGTTAAGAAGACAGAGCTGGCGAGAAAGCTGATCTCCTCGAGCAATCCTCTGGCAAAATCGGCATTGTGGCTATCGGCCCACTGTATCGCCTCAGTGCCTCCGGTTCATCGCGCCTTTATGCGGCAGTGGACGGCGGTCTGAGTACCAATGTCGGGAGTAGGTTTAGGCAAAAGTGGACATAGGTGACAGGCTAGTGCTACTATTCGTCCGCCGGTTTAAAAGCCATTTTTTATTGCAGTTTACCTCGTAGTTTTAGTCATAATCCTTCGTTCGGTCTCGTTTAAAATAATACTTTTTGCCCGCACAACTCCATTCAATTGGAGCGCAATTGTTCAATCAAGGATATCTATTATGTCTAATACAGTTACTGGTACCGTTAAGTGGTTTGACGAAGGGAAAGGTTTTGGCTTCATCGCCCAGGAATCCGGTCCCGACGTTTTTGCTCACTTCAGCGCAATTTCCGGTGGCGGTTTTAAAACCTTGGCCGAAGGCCAGAAGGTAGAGTTTACCGTGACTCAGGGCGCTAAAGGCCCACAAGCAGAAAACATTGTCTGTCTGTAAACTTTAGGCTTCGCCCCCAATAAGGGGCGAGACCGTCCACTTCCCCAGCCAGGCAAGTGCTGGGGAGGTATCCCCCTTGGTACAACCTCTCTTTCTTTGTAGTGACAGCCGAGCTTTTTAGGTCTATCACGCATTTTCGAATCCCTCCCAGCTTTCTTAACTCGACGACAGATCTACCTGGATCAACTCAATCCAAATGAAGGGTGTAGTACCAATAAGGGTCGCCAGAGGGCAACTTTTTGCAAGAGCCTCTGAAGATTTGATAGGGTCATTTCTTGTCAAGCGCGATGGCCCCGACATTTTTAGATATGGCAGTAGCTGTCACAGGCAAGCTTCCCATAGGTGATTAGTAAGTGGGCAATCTTACACTTATTTACTTTCCGTTTACCCAGTGGCTTTTATTATTCCAGGTCTATCAAGAACTTTTGAGTGACTAGATCAATGGGGCCTGACTGCAAAACGCCATTGTTGGTACTCTTAGCTGAAGACAATCACGCACTGGCGGCCAATATTATCGAGAGCCTCGAAGAGTACAATATTCGATGTGACTACGCCGATAATGGGATAATGGCCACTGAGCTGACCTTAAAGCATGACTTCGATGTGATCGTACTTGATGTCATGATGCCGGGTAGAAGTGGTTTCGAAGTGAGCTCTAAGTTGCGCAATGCAGGAAGCTCGACACCAATATTGATGCTGACCGCGCTGGACCAATTGGACGATAAACTTGCCGGTTTCCAATCTGGAGGGGATGACTACCTGGTTAAACCCTTCGAAATGCTTGAGCTGGTCGCACGGATTCGGTCTCTATCAATAAAACGACGCGTTACCCAAACCCGGTATAAAGTTGAGGACCTGGAAGTTAATTTAGAGACCCATGAAGTCACCAGGCAGGGGAAATCTATAAATCTGCCCCCAATCTGTTGGGAATTGCTCGTGTTTTTGATGCAACAGAGTCCAAAGCTGGTTACTAAAGAAAAAATTGAACAGCATTTATGGCAGTTTCTTTCCCCCGAATCCGACGTAATCAAAGTACATCTGTATCGGTTGCGGCAGGGAATTGATAAGGGGTTCAGTTTTCCACTACTGCACACGATCAGAGGGAAGGGCGTTATCCTGGGGAAGCGTGATGAAAGCCTTTGATCGCTCCATTCGCAGAAAATTTTTCTTTCACTATATTTGGATTCTTGCCGCAATTGTGGCGTGCAGTGCAGTTGTCGTCGAGAGATCCAAAGTGAAAATGGTTAAGCACGCTTTAGGTGCGACACTGATATCTGTAGCTGAAAAACGTATCATTGAGGCCGGAGGGGTTATTGATGACCCTTTTTTTGCCCAGTTACAAACATATGATGAGTACAGTTCACTGCCAAATACGGCAAAGCGCGTGTTAGAGGAAGCTGACGGCGAAGAAAAAAGGGTGCACTTTAGCAAAGACTTAATTGATGATCGCTACTATTTAGCAATTATGCCTTATGCTGAAAGCGCACTTAAGACAACTTACTACGTGCTAGAAATAGAAGAAGCTGCAATACCCAGCAAGTACAAAAAGGTAGAAATTGAAGTTCTTATCGGTATCTTACTAGCCCTTACTTTAGCATTAAGTGTGCCTCTTATTCTTGCAAGACAAGTGATATCGCCATTAAAAGACCTGGAGAAATTTGCGCAAAAGAGCCGGCATAAGTTGACTCCGATCCCGGAATCTTTAAAGCAAAGGAAGGATGAATTTGGTCGTGTAGGACGAGTACTGCAAGAGTCGCTACAGCAGGTATGGAATCATCAAGAGCAGGAAAGGCAATTTCTACAGAATGCGAGCCATGAATTGAGAACCCCCTTGGCAACCATTGGCAGTGCCTTGCATGTGGTGAAGGTAAGGCAAAAAAAAGGTAAGCCAATCGATACTCAACTGGAGCAGATTGAGCGCTCCTATGAGCAGATGACCCAGCTAACACAGGCACTTCTACTGCTATCTCAAAGCAAGATAAATCTGGAATCAACAGAATTTGATTTCAGTAATATGATACAAACTCGAGTTGAGCAGCTCAAATATCTCTTGGGACAGCGAGATGTACAAGTTCATCTCAATTCGGATAGTTCGGTCAACTTGAAGCAAGTGCAAGTGCTATTGGATATCGCTATAACCAATCTGCTCAGAAATGCCTTTGAGCATACCCTTGAGGGAAGTATCGATATTGATTTTGATGCAAATGGAATCCGGGTTCAGAACCCCATACTGCCGGAACAGCAGGTGCATTTTGACAGGGGGGAAGGGCAGGGTTTTGGTTTAGGCCTTCATATCCTGAAGCAAGTGGCCGATCAGCAGCAATGGGTCTTTTCTTACAACAAAAATGAACAATATTTAACCGTTAACCTGGCCTGGGCATGAGTTTATTTACCTAGCGTTTACCTTTACCGGCATAGAATCCACTCCAGAAATAACGGAACTTCAACCAGTTCAAATTGGGATTCAATATGTCTAGTTTGCGAGATCAAAACCATAAGAGTTCTCTGCCATTAACTTTGAGTATGTGCACCGCGCTGGTGGGTTCGGCATTATCCAGCCTGGCTTTTGCAGATGAAGTTACCCAGAAGCCGCTAAAGCAGGATGAGACGGCACTTTCTGTAGGTATTGGGACTTTTAGCGTTGAGTCAATCTACGTTGATGGAGAGGACCAAAACAACATATTTCCATTGATCTCAGCCCGCTACAAGCGTTTTTACTTTCAGGGTTTTGAGTTGGGAGCTGATCTGTACCACGACGATAAACTTCGAGTGAAGCTTGGTATTGGCGGCGACTTCGCCGGTGATAGAGACAGAGGGGACAGTGATAAGCTCAGCGATATGGAAGAGCTGGATCTGGCGATTCTTGCCAACTTATCTATGAACTATAAAAGCCCGATAGGCCTTTGGAAGATTGGCATCTCACAAGATATCAGTGATACCCACGATGGATACAGTCTATCGGCTGGATATAGTCTGCCTTACAAGCACCAAAAGTGGATCATCAAACCCGACTTCACTATTAGCTGGCAAAGTGATAGTGCGTTGGATTACTACTATGGTGTAGACCCAAATGAAGTAACTCAAGATAGGGCAGCGTATGAAGCTGATGCAGATATCATTACCCGGTTAGGCGTACAAGTGGGTTACAACATTAGCCCAAACCTTATTCTTATGGGGGGCGTATATCAAACCTGGTATGGCGATGAGATTAGTAATAGCCCAATCGTGGACACTGATAGCTCTAGACGTACGTCACTAATGGTGAGTTATAAATTTTAACTCTTCTTATGATATTTGATGAGTGTAGATTATTTAGACTAGCCGGCTTATCAATACCAAGCAGAAATTACAGGCCGAGGCAGGAGCCGCTGCCTGTAACCAAAACCTGTTTGCAGTACAATGTACACGATACCCACCGAGTCATAGCAAGAAAGCTTCTCTATTTTGCATCCCAATAGCAGGGACTACCGTATTTCTCCTTAAGGAAATCAATAACAACACGTACTTTGGGAGCCAGGTTATCCGTAGGTAAGTAGAGTGCATTGATAGTTTGGTTTTCTGCCGATGAAGATGCGCGGTAGTCAGTCAAAATAGGAACCAGCTTGCCCCAAGGGCCACGAAATATACCCAGGTCTCTCCTTCAGTTGGCCCTTCAGTCATTACCGTAGGAGCGCCGAGTACCTCTATATTCTGTTTCTTGAGGTATTCAACCGCAGCATCAATATCTTCAACATAGAATGCTAAATGATGCCCCCCAACATCAGCATTGTTTGGTGCCACCTTATTTCGATCTATGTTGTCGGCATACTCGAATATTTCCAGATTGATGCTGTTAGCATTCATAACAGCAATTTTCTTGATCTCTGCACGAGGATTTACATTAAGGTGATCCGTCATCCAAGTATCGTCTGAGGCAAATGGCCCAAACGTATAAGCCAACTTAAAACCAAAGTGTGTACTAAAGAACTCAACGGCCAAATCAACATCGGGGACGGTGAATCCTATATGATCTGCTTTTTTAATTCCGGGGATAGCCATTAGATGTCTCCTCGATCATGGCGAAGCTTATTCAGTGCGCCCATGGTGGTAGCCCCTTTATTGAAGCCCGTATACATTGAGGCAAAAACAATCAATTCCTCAATCTCTTCATACGTTGCCCCTTGTTTGAGCGCCATATCGACATGGGCTCCAAACGGGTTACCTTCACCATTTACATTGAGCGCCATTTGGTCAATAGCGATAGTGATTAGTGCTTTGGTTTTTTGATCTAGAAGTGGCTTTCCCCATACTTCACCCGCGACTCGTACAGCTAGATCTCCCCATACCGGGTTGATAGACTTAAGTCCCTCGATCAATGCTTGATCATCCAAAACGGCATTTTCGTATTTGGTAGTCATAGTTAATAGTCCTGGTTATCTAGATGATATTTCGCTGTAGAAACTGGAAGTTATTATAGAGAGTCGTATCCTTCTTAAAACTTATAAGCAGGAACATCACTTTTGCAAATTATGCACAGATGATCGCTGTTTATGGGGTGGCACAGTCTGTTGTTGGGACCTATTTTAGTGCCCTAGCAGGGGCGAAAGAGGTATATGGTAGCGTTGCTAAAATGGTATTAGCCTGAAGGGAAGAGCGTTTTGATATGGCGATTACAACATGGTAGCTAATGCCTCTAAATATATTCCAGGTGTCCTAACTAGATAAAAGCTACTAGCAACACCGATGCTGCTTATAATCTACCCTAAACTATGAATATCCATTGAAGGCTCGATATTCATATGTCCATGACTCCTATTGATATCGAACGCTGGAATAGAAAGGCCCACTTTGAATTTTTTATGAGCAGTGCAGGGTCAACTCGGATAGGCTTAACCCAGCCGGTCGATGTGACAAATCTGGTATCTTTCTGTAAAAAGAATACACTCCCTTTTTATTACAGCCTTATTTTTCTTGTCACGCAGGTGGGAAATGAAATAGCGGGTTTCAGGCATCGTATCGTCAATGGCCAGCCCATTGAGCATGACATGCTGCACCCGTTATTTTCTGATTTAGGGGATAATGAGTTATTCAAACTCGTTATGGCAAGAATGGAAACGAATCTGACAGAGTTCGTCCACAAGGCAAGGGAACTTTCACAGGCACAATCTGAGTACCTCCCCGTAGAAAATTTCATCAGCCGCCATGATATCTTGAATATCAGCTGCTACCCCTGGGGTGACTTCTCTGGTCTACAGGTAAAGCCTGTACAGAAAGAAGGTTGTGATCCAGGAATACCTTTTATTTTCTGGGGTAAATACCATCGCCAGGAGGGCCGCCTTGTCACTTCGATGTATATTGAAGTTAATCACTGCTTTCTGGATGGCATCCATCTTTATCAATTTAAACAGCAGTTGGAGGATAAGATTTGTCAACTGGCTTAAAGTTTTAAGCTGGAGCTAGGGGCTCTGGGTAATTTCGTGAACCCGCTCTTAAAGTCGCATAATGTGTACCTTGAAGAGCTATAGAGATGCATATAGCTGCTCAGAGGCTCCCTAGCTAGAACTCCCTCAAATGGTGAAACTTCAGCCCCCAATAAAAAAGGCAATTACCAGTGCAATAAGCCCGAGAGAAGTAAATTGTATAGAAGTCTTCCTGAATTTTGGCACCGCAAAAGCAACCACTAATCCACTAATCAAGCTAAATAGCAGGCTCGCACCAAGCATAATGGATGAGAACCAGAAGAGGGGGCCAGCATGACCTTTATGAATCAGCAGAAATTGATGCCATAGATCATGTTCTTTTACATGAAGTATCGCTGATTGCTTATCCTGGCTAGGCTCCAAATAGACTTGGCGTTTGTAGCCATACCAGCCAATCCACTCATCCTCCAAATAGAAATCTGCCGGCAATGATACTTCTGTGGGCTGAACAAACGGAGATATAGTATCTAGGGTCTCTTGCTCATTGCTGGGTAAGCCCTTGGGTAGAGAAACTGTGTACTCAAATTGTTCGTCGACGCCCCCCTCTATATCGAATAGGTAGAGCACGCCCGTGGCGATATACAAAATGGCAATGGGTAGAAAAAAGCAGGAAAAATAGGTGTGGAGCTTGATCCACAGTAAACGGTATCTGGATTTCATAGGCAACAAAGGGCGCAATGCAAGTGCATTGCGCCCTGATAGTAAATAAACAAATAAAGGAGATTAGAAGCGGTAGTCTACTGATAACCTGATATCGCGGCCTGCCTCATAAATTCCGGCTACGCTACCAAACCCGGTAATATCTGTATAATCTGCTACGCTGGAGTGATCCCGATAGTGCTCATTAAACAGGTTTTGAACCGCTAAATTCACATTCAGACTGTCATCTGCCAGTGGTTCCCAGTGCAAGTAAAGATCGTGTACTTGGTAACCGGGCTTGTCAACCTCTTGGATACTGTCGACATCGTCGTCGACCTCTACTGAGCGGTGTAAAACCTCAATATCATTTAAGTCTTGTACCAGTGTAAAATTCCAGCCCAACTCTAATTTCGGTGTAATAGCATAGCTGGTGGTCAGGTTCCATGTATCGCCGCGAGCATTTGCTAAACCGTTGTGCTCATACCCCTCTACAGTCTCTCCATTCAATTCCGAATCATTGTGGCTGAATGCGGCACTGATGGTTAACTGATCCCAAACATATGAGGCGCTGAGTTCAAACCCTTCAGTTTCCAGCTCACCAATATTTTCATAATAAACGGGACGCCCGACCTGATCAAAAATAACGTCATCGATAGTGCTGCGATAGATAGCGGCTTTTAATTGAAGGCCGTCCAGGCTGTATTCTAGCCCCAACTCGGTATTGTCGACCGTCTCAGCATCCAGGTCAGGATCAAGAGTTGCCGACCACAGAGTAAACCCATCTCCAACCTCCTTGCCGCGCATCGCTGTTGCATGACCCGCAGTAAAGGTGAGTGCATCGGTAAGCGAATAACTCATTCCAATATTGGGACTGAAACCCTGGCTATCCGTCTCGTCATCATGAGTCACTTGTTCCAGCTCGTATTCGTCGTAACGAAGTCCAAAACTTAGCAATAGCGCGTCCGTAGCCTGCCAATGATCCTGGATATAAGCTCCACGAACATGTCCTTCTTCAAGCCAGGAGTTGAGGCCTCCCTCCACCCCTTCCACTTCATCCTCACGGGCTTCAATGCCATAGGTGATGGTATGTTGACCAACACTGCTGGTATTACGTAAATCAAAACCGATGGATTCCACGGAAGCAACGTAGTCCCATAGCTCCCGCCATGCTTCTGATTTTGTATGATAAACCGTTGTTTCCAGATTGATCAGATCGCTGGGAGAAAACTGATGGTTGACAACAAAGGTCTGGCGCTCAGCTTCCATCGGGTAGAGAGTATCGCCTTGAAGGGCGGGCCAGTTGGGATGTCTACTGAACTCGCCTGATTCTTCCCGCTGTTCAAAACTGACACTCAGTTTTTGATCTTCAGACAAATCGCCACTTAATTTTATAAAGGCGAGATCCTGTTCGGAAGCTGTACCATAGATAGTGTCACCGTCGCCATCTTCCATATCGTCGCGATCAACGGTTACAAATGACCCAAGTAGTCCCCAGTTGTCAGTTATCTTTCCATAAACTGAAGCACTGGCTTTCTCACCATCATTACTAAAGAAAGCGCCTTTCACTATTGCGCCAAACTGCTCACCGTCATCAAGTAGGTCATCCGCATCTTTGGTCTCAAAGCGGATAGCACCGCCAATGGCGCCAGCCCCACTGGTAGCTTCACCGGCTCCAGCCTGCACTTCAACCTTTTGCAACAGCTCAGGTTCTATCGATACCCGACCAATATGATGGAAGAGGGTGCTTGTTTGTGGAGCACCATCAACAGTCACATTAAGTAGTGTGTCTTCCATACCGCGGACATAGACTTTTTGCGCAATACCCAGTGACCCACCAACAGATACGGAAGGTATCTGGCGGAATATATCGCTGAGATCATTTGCCTGCTGCTTATCGAGTTCTTCAGGGGTGATCTCGGTATCAGTTGCCACACCGACAACAACGACAGTTTCCATTGGGTTTTGAGCAGTATCCTCTTGTTTCTGCACTTCCTGTGCCTGGCTGATGCCAGAGGCCAGGGCGCTGGATACCATCAAGGGGAGTAACGCATACTTATTACGGGAAATGTTGCGGGCCATTGGCTGTCCTTCACAGAGTTACCTATTTGCTAATGCGAATTATTCCTATTGGCAACTGTGAAGTACAGCAGTGTTGCATTTGTTACATTTAGTTGCATCAGTGTGTTGGAGAGTTACCTTATGCAGGCTCCAAAGATTGAGTGGGGAGAGTGACTCTCATACACAATCCTCCTACAGAGCGGTTGGAGGCTTCTATGGTTCCGCCCACGCTATGTAGCTGGCGTCGCGCCAACGCCAAGCCCAGCCCAAAATTTTTCGATTTTGATGTGCGAGACTGATCTGCTCGGAAGAAAGGCTTAAAGATACTGTCCAGTAGTGCTTCAGGTACTCCGGGGCCAGAGTCTTCAATATCAATAACAAATCTGCTTTTCGTATTTCCCTCCAGAAGGACATGAACGGCTTGTCCCTTCGGGGTATAGCGCATGGCGTTGCGCAAGATATTTTCCAAGGCTTGTCCTACCGCCTTGTGATTAGACTGTCTTAATTCAGCCGAGTCTGGCAAATGAGTGCAGATAGTGCGATCGGGAAATTCGAAACGGGCATCCTCGACAATCACATCGATAAGGTCAACCAGGTCCAAGTCTTCGATACCTATAGAAGGCTGTTCGTTATCCAGCCAGGCTAGGGTGAGTGTATCGTCTACCAAACGCCTGATATGAGCAGACTCCCGCTGAATCCTCTGGATATTTTTATCATCAGCGTGACTTGCACCAGCTCCCTCTATCGCAATATCCAGTCGGGTGAGTGGAGTTCTCAGTTCGTGAGATAGATCCGCGATTAGCTGGCGCTGGTTGACGATTTGCACGCCTATTCGAGTCGCCATTTGATCAAAAGTTTTGGCTAATTCAGAAATCTCATCGTCACGATTTCCCAATTGGCGGTGTACTCGAACATCAAAGTTTCCCCGACTAAACTCCCGTGTTGCCTGCTCAAGTTTGCGCAGCGGGTGCATAATATGGCGATAGAGCATCACGGAAACTAAAGCTAGGATTCCCATTGGCAGGAGTATTTGCAGCAGGAGTCGCGTTGTTTTCCAGTAGCTGCCGGGACGCATTCTATCGGGAAGAAGTATCAAGAGACTGGTTTGCTGGGTTGCAAAAGGAATTTCCATCACCGGGTTTTCTTTAAAATACAGGTGGACCTTCCAGTCCACATCCCGACCGAGGTTATAGCCGATGTAACGATGTTCATTACCCCTCTCACCAGCTACATGGGTTAACTCATATTGGGTAACTGTGGCCCAGGTGTTTTCCTTTTCCTGCAACTCTTTTAACCATTGCTCCAATTCACCTTCGTTGCCGGAGAGAAACCGCGCTTCCGCCTCCTTGCCCCACTGTTTCAATTCCTCACGATGAGATGCCTCCAGCATACTCATCTGCTCCTCGGTGCGAATAGTTAGGGAATTGATCAGGTAAAAGAGAGAGACAATGCCCGCAGTAATCAGAAGGCATAGTTTCCATAAAAGCTTGCGGTTCATTTCAAACAGTACCCTCTGCCGTGTACTGTTTGTAGCCGGTCTCCACGCCATCCTGCTCCGGTCAGCTTGCGCCTGATTCGACTCAAGTGCATGTCCAAACTGCGGTCGTAAGCACCCAGAGTACGGTTGAGGACCTGCTGTGAGAGATAGGCTTTGCTCAATACCTCTCCCCGGTGAACCGCTAACTCCCACAACAATTTAAACTGGGTTGCGGTAAAATCAATTGCCAGACCGCCGGTGAATGCTTGCTGAGCATTCAAATCGAGTTGCAGGTTGTCGATCTCTGTATGGTGGACGGCTTCCATCATCACTGGTTGACTACGGCGCAATAGCGCCTCAACTCTCAGTAACAGTTCGGTCTTGTTAAATGGCTTGGCCACATAATCATCTGCTCCATGGCGAAAGCCTGCGATCCTCTCCTCTTCAGCGCCCTTGGCAGTTAGGATGATGACTGGAACCTGACTGGTTTTGCGTAAAATTTTGAGTAGAGAAATACCGTCCATTTCCGGCAGCATCAAATCGAGCAAAATTAATTGAGGTTGTTGCTTGGCAGCTTCCAGCAATGCGGTATTGCCATCAAAGCAGGCGTTGACTTGGTATCCTGCGCTTTGGATCATTTCGCAGAGCTGGTCGTTGAGACCGCGATCATCTTCAACGATCAGGATGTTGGATTGAGTGGGAGGTTTTTGGCTCATGAAGACATTAGCTGTATGCAAACTGGTTGTGGAGCAAATTACCACAATGAGCAACGCCTAATATAGTTAGTTGAAGAGATGTGTATTCGTTCAGTCATAGCGCTGGGCTGAACTGCTGATGAGTTCCAAAAACTTGGCATTGTATGCTTGAGCGTAAAATTTATTGTGTTCGTGCTGCCCGCTATCCAGAGCGTAATCTTCAATATGGATGCCGGTTCCACATAGGAAAAATGTTTCCTGAGGTCTGAACTCAGCATACTTACCTTGCAAGTCTTCTTCTAGTATCCCGGGCGTTACATGGCCAACCCCTGGAGAATAAACATCCACGAACTTAGCCCGGTTATGAATGAAATCATTTTCCGCATCAATGAATCCACGCTCCGCTGACAGCACGGGATCGCTGGCTATTGCAATCAATTCATAGCTTTTTGAAAGTTCAGCCCACACCCAAGCGACTACACCAGCGAGAAGGGCCGTGCCCAGAAGAAAGGTATTTCTAAGGGTTGACGTCATTGTCTCCACCCGTGGAAGTCTGAAGGCTTCGTCCTAAATAGGAAAAATATGCTGTGAAAGCCTGGTTAATTCTTTTGCGTTGCTGCCCCTGTGGATACAGTCCCAACTTTGCCTCTTGGCTAGCCTTTGAGCCAGCAACCAAAAAATTATTGTTGATACTGGCATCCTGAATAAATGCTTCGAAAGCCCGAGCACTCAGCTCTACAGGCTCACTGTAGTAGAGTGAACCATTTGTTTTATCGGCACTGATGGAAGCAGTCAACAAGTCACTGGGGTTATTACCACTCTCATCCAGCATCACAGATTTAAAGCACGCAAAAAGTAAGTCATTGAGCGGGTGGGGCACTGGAGTTGCATTCCGTAACCAGGCCTCTGAGGCATACATGGTACTGGACGTATCACTGAACGCTTTTTGGGCTAAGTAATGATCAAATGCATGAAACCATTCATGGGCAATAGAGCCAGGCCCCGCGTTCTTGGCAAGAGAAAAGCTCCGGGCAGTAGGGTCATAAAAGGCAGCCATCCCCGGGCGCCCGCCGATTCCATATTGGAAAGACAATGTACCTCGGAGGGATATCAATACTTCCGGTCCTTGAAGAATGGTCATTAGATCAACAAGTGCATCGTAAAAAAGCCCAGCGGCCCGATCGCGCTCCTCACGAGTGACCCAGCGGCCAACAGCAATAGAGCGAAAGCCAAATCGCTTCCTGACATCCACAAACGAAACGGGTTGTCGTTGCTGGGTTGCAGTGTGACCACTGCGATAAAATGCCCTGGTCAGGACCATAATCAATGCCAGTCGATTGGAGGAGGGTGGATATTAATCCTCCGGATTGAAGGCTTGCAAGAAATGGGGAGTGCTTCTATTCCTGCCAACGAACCCAATTGATTTCTATTCAACCCAGTCAGAAAAGTAATCAACCAAATAGTCAATCGCCATTCGCGCTCGCATCGGTAAAAAGCGACGGTTCTGATACACGATCCAGCTACTGGCTCCGCGCCCACAAAAAGATTCCAAGATAGGCTCCAGTAAGCCCTGTTGAATTGAACCACTGAAACTGCTTTTGGGCATATAAGCTATACCCAGGCCTTGCTCGCAAGCTTTCACGATCGCATGGGCATTATTTGTTCTCCAGCGCCCACTAACCTTTACGCTTACAGGTTCTCCATTCAGGTCAAAAACCCATTCATCATTGTTAGCCACCAAGCAACTCTGCGTTTTTAGTTGATCGGGGTGATTGGGAATACCATTCTCTTTCAGGTAACTCGGGCTTGCGACGGCCATCATTTGGCGGTCGGCCAGTTTACGAGCAACTAAGCCGGAATCCTCAAGGCGACCATAGCGTATGGCAAAATCAATCCCATCCTCGACGAAATTGACCATCCTGCTATTGAAGTCCATGTCGATTTTCAACCCCGGGTGTTTCAAGCCAAACTCCATCAGGGCAGGGGCAACATATTGCTCAGCAAAGATACCAGCACCGCTAACTCTTAGTGTTCCATTGAGCTGAAACTGTTGCTGGCTAACCTGCTCATTCGCCTGTTGAAGGCCAATCACTAACTCTTTACAGCGCTGGTAATAGGCGGTCCCGGCCGGGGTCAGACTTACCTGACGTGTTGAGCGGGCCAAAAGGGATGAGCCCAAGCGCTCCTCCAGGCGGGAGACCTGCCTACTCACATGGCTAGTACTGCAGCCAAGTTGCTTGGCAGCCGCTGAGAAACCTTGGCTTTCTGCCACCGCTACAAACTCGACTATGCCGTCAAAATTTTCCATGTTTCTCAATCTCGATTATTGCCATTCTGCAAAGGTATTTAACAGATTTTACGCATTATCAGCAGAAGGGGGACAATCTACAATCCCTCCCCACTGAATGCTGACCAACAGAGGAAAGAAACATGAAGAAAGTACTTATTCCAGTGACCAACCACGCCACTCTTGGTGAAACTGACCAGGCAAATGGCACCTACTCACCTGAGTTGACTCACGCGATTCACGTATTTATGGAGAGTGGACTCGACTATGACATCGCCTCAATTAAAGGGGGAAAAGCACCACTCTATGGCACAGACATCGAGGGTGACGACATCAACCAGAAAGTGCTCAATGATTCAGATTTCCAAAACCGTATCAATAACACCATCCCTATGAGTCAACTGAATACTGCAGACTATGATGCAGTATTCTACCCCGGCGGATTTGGTCTGCTTTCTGACTTGGCAACTAACGAAGACTTCGCAAAGCTAAGTGCCGAGATCTACGAAGAGGGTGGCACATTGGCCGCAGTGTGCCACGGCCCCGCTGGTTTCCTGCCTATCACCCTGAGCAATGGCGAAAAGCTTTTGGCTAGCAAGTCTGTCACCGGCTTCACTCGTGAGGAGGAGATTGACTTCGGCACCATTAATGACATCCCATTTTTGCTGGAAGAATCTTTGGCGAGGGGCGCTGCCCGCTACAACAAAGTACAACCTTGGCAGGAGTTTGTGATTGAAGATGGGCGAGTGATTAGCGGCCAGAACCCAGCAAGTGCACACGGTGTTGGTGTTGCTATCGCCAAACAGCTTGCCAGCTAGTACATGGCCTGGCCGGCCCCTTTGGGGTCGGCTCGTGATTCTAAGTAGAGGTGTCCCGTAGTGCAAAATGCAGTTATCTACCCGTCTCTAATGCTTATTGCAGGCATTGGTATACCGGTAATGGCCACGCTGAATAGTGGTCTCGGTATTAAGCTTGGTAGTTCAGCCCTGGCAACTACACTGCTATTTCTCGTTGGACTTGTAATCTCCGCGGCCTATCTCTTGAAAACGGAGGGGTTACCCAGTGCTGTTTTTAGCAAAGATATTGCCTGGTACTTTTACTTGGGTGGGATTCTAGTAGCTTTCTATATATTGAGTGTGACTTGGGTGTCGCCAAGGTATGGTGTGGGTAATGCGGTATCTTTCGTTCTTCTAGGGCAACTGCTCGCCATCAGCGCTATCGACCATTTTGGGCTACTAGGTGCGCAGCAAACCAGCTTGGATACCAAGCGCCTTATTGGTCTCGCCATGATGGTTGTCGGCGTACTGTTGGTAGTGAAACGCACTTCTTAATTTCAGAAAAAATGGTTATGTAAAGAGAGCATATGGCTAATTTAATCGTTATGGCAAAAGTCACAATCCGCCCACAATATACTTCTCAGGCATCAGCGTTGTTAATCGAGCTGGCATGTAAGTCAGAACAAGAGTCTGGCTGTTTATCCTATAAAATTTTACCCTCACAGGATGAAGGCAATGTTTTCACTACGCTAGAAGTTTGGGAGTCTTCTGAAGCTGAAATGCAGCATTGGAATACAGACCACTTAAAAACCATCATTGCAAAGTTGAATCCACTTCTTGCTGCGGAGGCAAGAATCGAAAAATATACGGAGGTAAAAACTATCTAGCACAACCGTTATTTTATATTGCAACTTTTTGTAATCTTACTTTTATAACATCAATACCTTCATTTTCATTGAAGTGAGTCTAATCGGACATCGACTTAAAGAAGTGCATATATACCAATGAGATAGCCTTTCTGTTAGGTTATTTTTTGATCTCATAATTAGGAGCGTGGCCTTTCTTATAAACCAGAACTGTTCGCTGAAAGCTCATAAAAGTATCTCCTCGCTGATTAATACCACGGGTTTCTACGCTAACAATACCCTGTGTTGGCCTAGACTTGGATTCACGCTTAGAAATGACCTCACTTTCTGCATAAACCGTGTCACCTTCAAAAACAGGTTTAAGCAGTTTAACTTTGTCCCACTCAAGATTGGCAACAACTTTCTTGCTAATAGTATTTACAGTCATACCCGTGACAATAGCCAATGTCAGAGTACTATCTACTAATGGAAGGTTCCATTCAGTGCTCTCTGCGTAATGGGCATCAAAATGGAGTTGCGCCGTATTCATAGTTAACAAAGTCATCCAAGTATTGTCTGTTCGAGTCAGTGTCCTACCTGGGCGGTGCTCGATTATGATACCTTCTATAAAGTCCTCGAAGTAGAAGCCAAAATCTTCGCGATATCGATTGTTGTCAATTTGTTTATAGGGGTTAAATTCCATCAATATTGCCTCCTTGATTGAGTGGCTCTAAGTTTGCCTGGATATACCCAGAGCACTTGTAGATTTGCGCTGGAGTAGCCTTTAGCTAAGATTATTAAAGTTTGAGATTATTTGCTGGGCCTTAGAGTAGATCGGGATATCTATCATTCGGCCTTCATATTGGCAGGCTTTACCTGAGGATTCATTGTAGATACGAACGATTTCCTTTGCTTCCTTATACTGGTCTAGTGTAGGCCTAAAAGATAACTTGATAGTTTTTACCTGTTTAGGGTGAATAGCTGCCTTGCCACTAAAGCCAAGCGATTGAGCCTCATTAAGTTCATTAACTAGTCCACCTTCATCCTTAAAGTTAAAACAGGGGGAGTCATAGCAAGCTATCTGTTTGAGTGCGGCAGCTTCGACCATTTTCATACGCGCCCATATGAGTGCTTGTGGGGTGCATTCACAATTCAGATCGGCTGCATAATCAGCGGCCCCAAACATCAAACCTTGCAATTTTTCGGAGCTACAGTTAACGATATCATATAAATTTGATGTTCCTTGAGCGGTTTCAATTAAAGCTATAATCAAAATATCCATATAGGCTTCGCTCAAGAGCTCACTGATAAGGTTGATGTCATGCTGAGATTCTGTTTTCGGATAAAGCACCACATCTATAAATGGCTTTTTATCAATAATTTCGGCCAAATCTTTTATTCCATTGATCGTTGACAAACTATTTATCCGAATTGCACTTATAACACCATTCGAGCTTGGCCTTGAATAAAAATCGATCGCGATATCCCTGGCACTATCTTTGTCCTCCACTGGTACGCTATCTTCGAGATCAATGATTATTCCATTCGCCCCAACTTCAGACGCCTTAGCAAAGCGTTTCGGTTGGTTTCCAGGGGTAAATAACAATGCGGGGAAAAGCTTTAAATTAATCATTGTATCGCTCAAATAAAGTTTTGCTCTTTGGCCTGCTCCAATAAGCTTTTACGGAATTTAGGGTGTGCGATTTCAATCAAGGCAAGGGTCCGCTCTGTGGTTGATTTCCCCATAAGTCTGCAAGATCCGTACTCGGTTACCACGTAATCGATATCTAACCGAGAGTCTGTGGTGATAGATTTCAAACGTGGAACTATCCTGGAGGTTTTACCACGCTGTGCCGTTGAGCTACTGGCCAGAATAGTCTTCCCATTTTTTGAGTAGTAAACTCCCCTCACGAAATCCAGTTGCCCGCCAACACCCGAGAATTGATGTCCAATGAATTCCGCATTGACCTGTCCACTGAAATCAATCTCAATAAATGAGTTAACTGAAATCATATTATCGATCTGGGCTATTATTTGGGGTTCATTCACATATGACACTGGCAGGCAGAACATAGATGGATTGCCATCTATAAAGTCAAATAGTTCTTTGTCCCCAGCTGCAAAAGTGAATACGCTCACATGAGGGTTAATTGTCTTTCGGGCATTAGTTACTGCTCCAGACTTAATAAGCTTAATCATACCCGGTGTTATCACCTCGGTATGAATGCCCAGATCTTTCTTTTTAGTTAGTTGTTCACAAACTGCATTCGGAATAGCACCAATACCCATTTGGATAGTTGCGCCATCAGGTATTAACGGAACAATGTAGTCACCAATTTTCCTATCTAAATCGGTAATCTCTTTTGGAGATTCCTCCGCTAATTCCATATGGTTTTCAACAATGGCATCCACTTCACTAATGTGCAACAAGGTGGCCCCCGCTGTATGTGGCATATTTTCATTCACTTCCACAATTAATCGATTTGCGTGGCGCGACAACTCAATAGCATAATCACCATTAGTACCAAAATTGAAATAACCATGCTTATCCATCGGCGCAACAGTTACCAGGAAAGCATCTATTTTAACTTGCTCTCTGATTATTTGAGGGTATCGACTAAAAGATATAGGGACATAGTTAATATATTTTTCCCCTTTTGAAAATCCAGCATTTGCTAATTTAACTTCGTCTTTAGTTAGCATTGAAGAGTAGGGCCTAACCCGGTCCATTAGATCTTCTTGAAAAATAGTTTCCGTCGCGACCTTCCCACAGCGCATATAATAGACTTTTAAATGTGTGATAAGTCCATTTCGAATATGCTTCTCTAGTGCTGAAAGTAGGGCTGGTGGGCTAGCGGTGCGCATGCCGATAGAAATAACGCTATCGTCTGGGATTAAATTAACTGCTTCTTCAGGAGTTAGCTGTTTCTTTTTATACAGGGCGTTGTTATCCATAGTAGATTAACCGATTATTTGGCCACACTGTGATCCTCGAAGCGGCTGCTGTCGCTCTTACGGTCCTGTTACAAAGGCGCTAATAAGTAGAAAACGTTCATAGACCTGCAATCAAGCACTAATAAGGAGGTAAGAGCTACTAAGCCCTGCGATTATAGTTTGTGAATTAAAGCTTGTTTCAAAAGGGCTAGTGACTTAACGATGAATATCATGTAGCTTGTTTGAGCAGATTCGATTCTATGCAGTCGGTATGTTTTAAAAGCTCCGCAGTTGATCTTTATGCCACGGTGGTATTCGTAAAGTACCTAAATCTCTTAATGGTGTTCCATTAGCTTTAAGTGCTATTCACCAAAGATTACAGCCTGTCAGCTGTCTTTAAGAAAGAATGATGTGACTTTAGCTGATCCATCAAGCAGTGGTATGCCAAACCTCAGCAACTACACTTTTGCAAACACTCGTAGATGCCGCACTGGTACTATTCCAAATAGTTCTTTAGCGGTTCCTAAAGCAACCGTTGGAAGTCTATTCATGACAAAGTCAAAACGTCCACTGATTTCCGTCAATCCCTTGAACGGTAAAACTCTGAAGACTTATCACGAAATGTCACAAGAGGATCTCGACAAGGCGATCGGTCGCGCAGACAAAGCCTTTGTAAGCTGGAGAAACCGAAGTTTTAGTGATCGAGCAGTGATACTAAAGCGTGCAAGCAACCTATTTGAGGAGCGATCCGAAGAACTTGCCCGCCTGATGGCGTTAGAGATGGGTAAGAAGCTCAGTGATGGTCAAGGTGAATTGGCACTTTGTGCTGAAATTTTTGACTACTACGCCGAAGAGGGGGAAAAAATCCTAGCTCCACAGCAGCTTTCCACCCGCGAAGGGGAGGGCACTTTACTCTTCCAGCCCTTAGGAGTGGTCTACGGCATTCAGCCATGGAACTTTCCCTTCTACCAACCGGCTCGCTTTACCGCCGCCAACTTGATCGCCGGCAATGTTGTACTTACTAAACATGCCTCTAATGTTCCCCAGTGTGCCGAAGCCTTCGCACAGCTGTTGTTTGACGCAGGGGTACCGGAAGGGGTCTATACCAATCTACCGATCACATCCGGTGGGGCTGCCTCCATTATTGATGACGATAGGGTCAAAGGAATCTCATTTACTGGCAGCAATGCCGCCGGTGCAATGGTTGCAGAGCAAGCTGGCCGCAATGTAAAGAAAACTGTTATGGAGCTGGGTGGCGTTGATCCATTTATCGTGCTCGAAGATGCGGATATGGATTTAACGATACAGCGATTTGCGGAGGGAAAGCTGGGCAATTGCGGGCAGATATGTTTGGCTGCGAAGAGAATCATTCTAACGGAGCCCATTGCTGAAGAATTCCTAGACCGCGCTACCAAGCTGTTCCAAGCGCTGAAACCCGGTGACCCTCTTGTAGAAAGCACAGATTACGGTCCGCTATGTACTGAAAAGGCTGCTGAGCAACTGGAGGATCAAGTCAGCAAGTCCGTTAAGGCTGGCGCTCAATTGCTAGTGGGAGGTAAGCGCAATGGCGCATTTATTGAGCCGGGTATATTAACTGAAATACCTGCTGGTTCCCCGGCAGCAGTAGAGGAGTTATTCGGCCCCATCGCTTGTGTTTGGGTGGTTCCCGATGAGGAGGCAGCAGTTAAGCTGGCTAATGACAGCTCCTTTGGCCTGGGTGGTTCTGTCTATACCCAGGACCATGAAAGGGGGCGCCGTGTCGCGGAACAGTTGGAAAGTGGTACTGCCTTCGTGAACCATGCCGCTTCAAGCTACGCCAGTATGCCTATGGGAGGAGTGAAGAAATCCGGCTATGGCCGGGAGCTGGGAGAGCTAGGTATTAAAGAGTTTGTCAATCAAAAACTGATACGGTACTTCTAAGTAGCGCAATATAGACGTGGGCACAGCAATGAAAGTACTTGTGGCGGGTGCTAACGGTGCAATCGGTCAAATCCTTGTGGGTAAACTTGTCGACAAAGGGCACGAGGTAACCGCTATGGTCCGCAAAGAGTCCCAACAAGATAATTTGCCTAGTACAGGTGCGCGCCCCATTCTTGGAGATCTGACAAAGAAGGAGTCCCTGAACAATGCGGTAAAGGGGCAAGATGCAGTCATTTTTGTTGCGGGCTCCAAGGGTAAAGCATTGGAGTCTGTGGATCGGGATGGTGCTATCCATCTTTGTGATGCAACGAAAAGCGCGGGTATATCGCGCTTTATTCTATTGAGTTCCATTTTTGCCGGGCGACCAGAGCAGGGGCCTGAAAAGCTCCAACCCTATCTAAAAGCCAAACATATAGCGGATGAATATGTAAAAAAAAGTGGCCTCGATTACACGATATTGAGACCTGGTGCCCTAACTGACACCTTGGGAACGGGGTTAATCAGCATAAGCGATTTATTTGCTGGGCCAGACATAGAGATCAGCCGAGCCGATGTTGCAGAGGTAATTACCACTGCGCTGGATGAACCCAAAACGGTCGGTGCGGTTTTTGAATTCATTGGGGGCGAAACCCCGATTCCTGACGCATTAGCACAGCTAAACTAGGTTTTATCATTCACGTTAAGAACCTCAACGTCTGATCTATCGCTTGCTCACTATTGCACCGCTGGATCTCCAACTTTTCAATACCAATACCGTTAAGTTTCTCCCGTATTTGGTTCAGTTCAGCATCAGTTGTGAGGCTCGGATGCCTGGTAAGGCGCACTTGCAGTGGTACATTGGATTGAGCGAGAAGCTCCGCACACTGCCAAGGGGCCACGCCACTGCCATCAACACCCGTAATGGAAGGGTAGTTTTCCGGCATTGCTTTGATATCCAACCCCACCCAATCAAGACATTGGATCAGGCGCTCCAGCCTGCGGGGGTAAATTCCCGCAGTATGAAGCCCAACCTTGAATCCCAGCTCCCTGACTTGGGCAATCGCCGGTTCCAGGGCACTCTGGGCGGTGGGCTCTCCACCAGAAAACACAACGGCGTCCAGCAAGCCCCGACGACTGTCTAAAAATGTGAGGATCTGATCCCAGTCATAGGCACTGGGTGCTCGCGCAGGTAGTAGATCACCGTTATGGCAGTAGCGGCAGCGCCAGGGGCATCCCTGGCAAAAAACCACCGCTGCCAACTCGCCGGGGAAGTCGATTGCCGTAAACGACGTGAATCCACCGACACGTAACTTATTACTCATAAGTTTTTAGTGCATTCCTGCTGTTGTCCGCCACAAAGAATTGGCGCTCCCGGTGCTCTGATTGTTTTCCCGGATTCCAAAATGAAACTGGGCGGTGGTACCCCATTACCCGGCTCCATACCTCGCAGCGGGTCCGATCTTCTTCTCTCAATAAAGTATCTTGTTGGCTCATGGTCTTTCTCCTTGCAAGTATGGTTTAGTCGCTACAACAGGATTACTCACGGGCCAGGAGAGCTTCGTCGCAGCGTGGGCAGAATTCGTGTTCGCCACTCAGATATCCATGGACCGGGCAAATTGAAAAGCTCGGCGTCACGGTGATATAGGGCAGGCGGTAGTTTTCCAGAGCACGCCGCAGCAAGCGGCGGCAACTATCGGCATCAGGCAACTGCTCGCCCAAATAAAGATGAAGCACAGTGCCACCGGTGTAACGGGATTGGAGGGATTCCTGTCGGGCCAGGGCCTCGAAGGGATCATCGGTAAAGCCCACTGGTAGCTGGGATGAATTGGTGTAGTACGGCGCTTCACTACTACCTGCCTGCATAATATTCGGGTAACGTTTGCGGTCTTCGCGGGCAAACCGATAAGTAGTGCCCTCTGCCGGAGTTGCCTCCAGATTGTAGAGATGCCCGGTTTGTTCCTGGAATTCAGTCATGCGCATACGGATATGATCGAGTAATTGCTCGGCCAGTTCTTTCCCATCTTCCGTAACCACACTTTCGTTATCCCCACTAAAGTTTCTCAGCATCTCATTGATGCCGTTCACCCCGATCGTGGAGAAGTGGTTGCGCAGAGTCCCCAGGTAGCGGCGAGTGTAGGGAAATAGACCTGCATCCATATGCCGTTGGATGACTTTCCGTTTCACTTCAAGGGAATCACGGGCAAGTATCAGCAGTTTGTCCAGTTGGGTGAGCAGAAGCTGCCAGTTTCCTTTATAGAGATATCCAAGGCGGGCACAGTTGATAGTCACTACGCCGAGCGAACCTGTCTGTTCGGCAGAGCCAAAGAGGCCATTGCCGCGCTTTAACAGTTCGCGTAGATCAAGCTGTAAGCGGCAGCACATGGAGCGAACCATGTTTGGGCTCAGGTCTGAATTTATAAAGTTTTGGAAATAGGGCAGACCGTAGCGAGCGGTCATGGCAAACAGCCGCTCAGCATTTTCGCTCTCCCAAGGGAAATCCTCACTGATGTTGTATGTGGGAATAGGGAAGGTGAATACCCTACCGCGCGCATCCCCCTCGCTCATGACTTCGATATAGGCGCGGTTGATTAGATCCATTTCCTCTTGCAGATCGCCATAGGTGAAAGGCATTTCCTGACCGGCAATCACAGGCACCTGCTCGCGCAAATCCTGGGGGCAAACCCAATCGAAAGTGAGATTAGTAAAGGGAGTCTGGGTACCCCAGCGGGATGGCACATTCAGGTTAAAGATCAGCTCTTGAATGCACTGGCGTACGGTCGCGTAGTCAAGCTGGTCCTTGCGCACAAAAGGTGCAAGATAGGTATCGAAAGAGCTAAATGCTTGCGCGCCCGCCCATTCGTTTTGCAGTGTTCCAAGAAAGTTAACAATCTGTCCGACCGCGCTGGTCAAGTGGGCCGGCGGTGCCGATTCGACTTTTCCCGGAACACCATTCAACCCTTCATGTAATAGGGTACGCAGCGACCAACCTGCACAATATCCAGCCAACATATCCAGGTCGTGGATGTGTAAATCGCCATCCCGATGTGCTGCGCCGATCTCAGGGGAATAAACATGATTTAACCAATAGTTGGCAATCATTTTACCTGCGCTGTTCAGGATCAATCCCCCTAGGGAATATCCCTGGTTCGCATTGGCTGCAACTCGCCAATCCGCTTGCTCTAAATACTCTTCAATAGAAGCACCGACATCCACCAGTGTTTGCCGATCAGTGCGCATTTGCGCATGCCGCCCCCGATAAGCGATATAGGCACGCGCAGTATCAATGTAATCGTTATTGATCAATACCTGTTCAGCAATATTCTGAATCTCTTCAATATCAATGGGCTCACCACTATCAAAGCGGTGCATGATCACTTTAAGGACAGATTCGGTAAGTTGTTCCGCTTCCTGTTGATCAAAGGATTCCGTTGCCTGGCCAGCACTGAGAAGAGCCAAAGTGATCCTGCGAGCATCAAAAGCCAGAGTCCTGCCATCTCGCTTACGCACCAACAGTTGATCTGAATTTACCTGCGAAATCTGTTCTGAAGCTGGTGCGGCTTCGCTGTCGGGTATAGCGGTACTGGTCATCGGCCTTCCTCACAATTTGTGGGGAGAGCATATCGAAGAGGCAGGAACACCAATTGATCCAAATCACTATATATGGCGCACTGATTAATAGATGAACACAATATATTGTGTTCTTGGTGTGGGCTTAGGTTAGGAACATACCTACTCTCGGCAAGCCCGAAGGTGAGTTCAGGCCAGTCGGATGTACCTAACTATAGGGAGCATTGCGTAGTGCTTCCTTCAGCCAGGTTACAAAAGCCAACACATTTCCATTTCTTGAATGGCGGCCAGGTATTAATGCGGAATAGGTAAATCCCTCGATTCCTGAAAGCTTGGAGTCTCCTCTATAGGGGACCAGCCATTGGTTGCGTAAAGCATTTTGAACAAGAAACGAGCTAACTAACGCAATACCCTGGCCAGCTAAGGCGGCCTGGATTACATGATGCTCCTGGTCAAACTGCCGCACGCGAATGCCATCAAGATTTCTTTTGAGGAGAGTTTGCCAGTTCAGCGGTGGAAGTGATGAGTTGACCCATTTTGTTTCCAGAAGTTGAGCTTCAGAAATATCCCTAATCTGAGTCAGGTAGCTTGGTGCAGCGTAGACACCGATTGTTTCGGTGGCCAAGTGGACGGCATTTTTTGTACTTTCATCATATTTCCCGTACCGAATAGCGATGTCGATGCGTCTATCTCGCTCGATATCACTCACTTCTTCCCCGGTCACTACTGAAACAATGATATCAGGAAATTTCTGATAAAAATTCTCCAGATGGGGCACAAGCCACATAGCAGCAAAGCTTGAAGTCGTGCTAACGGTCAGTGTTTTCTTTGAACACGTTATTTCACTCACCGTTTCAGTGAGCTGCTGAAAAATTTGAGAGGTAGTTTGAGCGAGCATCTGCCCTTCACTGGTCAACTGCACAGCACGAGTTTTGCGCTCGAATAATGTTGTACCCAGGGATTCCTCCAAACCCTTTATCTGATGTGATACGGCTGTCGGCGTTATAAAGAGTTCTTCCGCAGCTCTCTTGAAACTGCCCAGTCTGGCGGCGGCATCGAATACTTTGAGGGCGTTGAGGGAGGGTAGGTTTGGGTACACCGATCAGAATCTCTTATAGATGATTTTTCCTCATCTATAAGAAAAAATAACTCGTTTGTCAAGGATACTCCCCAGCATCACCATAGATGAACCCTCAGATGGTTTAGTAAAGGTTCCAGACTATGAAAACACTATTACATATTGACGCTAGTGCCCAGAAGTGGAGCGGCTTAGCAGCACCACAAGACAGTGCGAGTATCCCCAGGCATACCTCAATCTCCAAAGCAGTTGCCGCGAGTTTTATAAGCAGTTGGCTAGAAAAGAGGCCTAAAGATAAAGTTATCCATAGAGATGTCGGTTTAAACCCACCAGGCTTTATTAATCAAGATTGGATTGCCTCGGTTTTTACGCCTGAAGCGGATCGCACCAAGGAGCAGCAGTCCTTGGTCGCGCTTTCTGACACCTTGATTGATGAGCTATCCCAGGCGGATATCATTGTTATGTCCACTTCGATGTATAACTACGGCATGCCTGCCGCACTCAAGGCCTGGTTCGATCAAGTTGTTCGTATCAACAAGACGTTCACCTTTGATTTAGACCGCGGTGACTTCCCCTTAGAGCCTGTTATGTCTGGCAAAAAGCTGGTGCTAATCACCTCTGCCGGGGAGTTTGGCTTTGGACAAGGAGGAATTCGTGAGCAAATGAATCACCTGGGGCCACATATCCGAACCTTAAGCCACTATTTGGGGATTGAGGAGTTTCATGAAATCAATGCGGAGTACCAGGAATTTGCTGATGAAAGGCATCGGGATTCGATTAAACGAGCTTTCCTCAAAACTCAGGAGTTAACCGCAACGTTGGCTAACTGCCTTTAAAGTTTGCATGCCAAAGCTAGCTTGTCTCCCCAATGAAGTGGCCAGCGGCTTGTCAGAGTGGCCTCCCGATACTTACTATGCGGAATAGGCGCAAATAGCGTCTTTGCCAGCTCTCAATTTGTACTCTGGTACAAAAAAGTAAATAAGTATCTGAGGATTTATGAAGCAGCGGGTATTTGGCAATTCATCGGACAACAACGGGAATATTACTTTAGCCTCTGGGAACAATTGCCGGTTGATTAGGGTTCGCAGAGACTTAATACCGAATTACCACCTCTTGGTTTTTCCAAAATCCCAGGGAGAACCAAGTAAGGAGGAGGTTAGTGAGATGGTTTCACTTGGCATTGAGCATGCAAGAAGCATTGCCGAATCAATAGTCGGTGACCCAGAAGCCTATACTCTCCTTTACAGTGGTTATAGTGCTCGACGGGAAAAAGGCTGGCATATTCATATCGTCTTATTGGGGAATCGATGGAGAAAGGCATGGCTTTATTTGGTATTAGCAGGGAAAAACATTTTACAAGCTACGGGTTTTCGGAAAGATGACGCTCCGAGGGTTAGCCAATGAACCAAAATAGATGGCTCAACCTAATGGGGGCACTCAATCTTCCTGAATCCCTTCAGTGCTTCGAAAAGCTAGTTTCTTCGTATGCAGAGAATCACAGGTATTATCATACGGGGCATCACATTGATGCGATGCTGAGGCACTTTGATAAAGTTGCAGAGCTTGCCGAGCACCCCCATGAGGTCGAGCTCGCTATCTGGTTTCACGATGCGATTTACAAGCCATTTTCCTCTAAGAATGAAGAAAACAGTGCTCTATGGGCAAAAAAGTTCCTGATCGATTCCGGGTATTGTCCCGCAGGAGTGGATAGGGTGTACCAATTGATTATGGCAACCTGCCACAATTACACGCCAGTTAGTATTGATGAAAAGCTAATTATCGACATTGACCTAACGATCCTGGGTGCCAATACAAGCGTTTTCGAAGCTTATGAAAAACAAGTCCGTAAAGAGTATCGGCTGGTACCGATTATGATTTACAAAAAGAAACGCAGGGAACTATTAAGGGAATTTTTGTCTCAGAAAAGGCTTTATCACACCGATTACTTTCACAGTCACTTTGATGCTCAAGCTCGAAGTAATATTAAAAGAAGTTTACAGGCCTTTTGACCTACTCTTGCGTGGTTTAAATGATAATTCAACTTCCCTTAAGGCTCGTCTACAACTACTGGATTCTGCTAACAGTGGTGTTTTTGTGCATTATTACGAGCCTATCCCTGTTTCCGCTTCCCGAAGTACCTAATATACCTGGCACCGACAAAACCAATCACTTAATTGCCTATAGTGCACTGATGTTCCCCGTCGCCCTACGCAGGCCTAGTTACTGGTGGCTAATAGGATTATTTTTTGTGCTGTGGAGCGGTGGCATAGAGTTACTTCAACCTTACGTGAATCGAACGGGTGAGTGGTTGGATTTCGCGGCCAATACGGCAGGGATATTGAGCGGCACCCTTATCGCTTGGGTATTGGGAAAGTTCGGGTTGAGGGAGAGAAATTCCTAAACCTGATTTAGCTTAAACTCCAGAACTGCTCTAAGTTACCGGTTAATTGATCGGTGTTGCGACAAATCACCGGCTGCCAGTGCTCGGGGAAAAGCTGCCAATAAAAAGGTTCTGAAAAGCGGCTATCTACCAGAATGATCACACCTTTATCAGATTCGGAACGTATAACCCGACCGGCAGTTTGCAGTACGCGAGTCATCCCTGGATAGCGGTAGGCGATGTCAAATCCATGGATGCCAGTGGTTTCCGCAGCATCGCGCTGTAGCTCCCGCTCAACATTAACTTGCGGGAGCCCAGTACCGACGATAATAGTGCCAACCAGCTTCTCCCCAACATAGTCAATGCCTTCACCAAAGATGCCCCCCATAATGGCAAACCCAAGGCTCTTACTACCTTCGTTGAATCCAGACAAAAACTCAGCGCGCTCCGTCTCTCCCTGTCCCGGCAGCTGTTGTAACAAGGACACTTCCGGGAATCTCGCCTTAAAACTCTCAGCAACTTGCTCCAGGTAACGATAAGAGGGAAAAAATACCAGGTAATTTCCTGCTCGGCTGTAAAAGGTACGGGAAATAATGTCGACTAGGTTCTCTATTGAGCGGTCGCGGGCTTGGTAGCGCGTATCTATATATGGACACAGGAAGACACCCTGTTGCTGCGGCTGAAAAGGCGAGGGCAGTCTTAAGTAGGGCGACTCATGCTCTACACCCAGTTGACTAAATATATAGCTGGCTGGGCGCAAAGTCGCAGAGAAGAGTAAAGCGGCTTGGTTTTGCTGATAGGATCGCTGTAAAAACTGTGCAGCATTTAAACAAAGTAGCTTAATTTCCTGCTCCTGCCAGGGAGCATCCCGGTCAATCACCCGAGTGACGACTTTATGCTGATCGGAAAGCTCCTGCTCAATAACGGCGTAACGATAGACAGACCTTAACCACTCTGCTGTTTCTTCCGGGGGCGACTGAGAGCTTTCTATAAGTTGGCTGACCGTGGAGAGCACTTTTTGCACCGCTCGGGAAACCGATTCTGGATGCTCTTCTTCACCTGTTGCTGCAGTGACCCAAACTTCACCCCCTTCAAAAGCACTGTGGCTTTGAGCTACACCAACTTCTCGCAATCGCTTGATCCAATTTTCAATTGCCCGAACCAGAGACTGGATACTTCTCTGCAATGTCGGAGAGTGCCCTTTGCAAGCATTAGCTGCGCGGCGACTATCACGGCGGGATAACTTTGCACTGTACATTTCCTGGGCGCGGTCGATTAAATTGTGAGCTTCATCGATTAACAGTGCGCGGCGATTGCGCTGGTCCTGAAAACTGGTCAGGCGTACCAAAGGGTCAAATACATAATTGAAATCACATACCACCAAGTCTACCCAAGGCAATATTTGAAGGGAGAGTTCAAAGGGACAGATTTGCTGCTGATCCGCCACATCAGCAATCTCTTTGGGAGTTAACAGGGGCCGGCCGAGCAGGGCATCCATTGCAACTGGAAGTCGATCATAAAATCCTTTTGTTCTCGGACAGATGCCGTCATCATCACGGGTACAAAGCCCCAGGTTACAGGCACAGGTTTTTCCCCTTGCTTGAATTTCAAGTAAAGATAACTGCAAACCACTCGCCTGAAGTGCCTCAATGGTTTCCCGCACCATTTGCCGACCGGAATTCTTTGCTGTCAGGTAAACCAAGTGATCCAGCTTTTCCTCGCCAATTGCCTTTATGGCTGGGAATAGGGTGCTGATTGTCTTGCCGGTTCCCGTGGGTGCTTCAGCCACCAGCTCACCACCGTCCCGGAAACACCGGTAGGCTTCCACTGCCAGTTGGCGCTGGCCGGGGCGGTATTGTGGGAAAGGAAAAGCGAGCTGTTTCGCCGTTTCAATAAGCTGCTGCCGATGTTCCTGCCAAGCCCTGTGCCAACACAAATATTTTGTGAGAACCTCAAGAGTGAAGGTCTCCAGCTCACTAAAACGGTACTCTATGCATTCTGGATAGGCCTTGCGCTCCTTGAGGTTATACCAGACAACTTGCAAGGCGACTGTATCTGTACCACCTGTAGCGCCTTCATTTACCAAGTGGCAATAGCCGTAAATTTTTAGCTGGGCCCAATGCAATTTCTTGGCGGCTTCGGGCAACTTCGATGGGGGTAAATAAGTGGTCTTAATTTCATCCAGCTGAGCCGGTTTATGCAAATCACTTTTCGGGTGAAAAATGTCAACCCGGCCGCTCAAAGTAACCTGCTGTTCCATCCAATCTATTTGGGTCTTGAGCTTGTATTCTGCCTCAGCGTCTTTGGGCCGCTGCTTTTGTAGCTTCTGATGGGCTCGAATCCCTTCCTGGGCAGAGGGCCCTGAAGTTGGCTCCCGAATCAAATCTCCGCTGCGGCAGGAAAAAGCGACCAGCTCTCCTACAGAAAGATTCAAAGTCTCAGCCGGCTCTAAGCTATCCAAAGCTAGTGCCACTCCACATGAATTACCCGATGAGGGATCGCCTCTTCAGCAAAAAACGCCAGCCAGCGTTCTTGGTTTTTTTGTAAGCGATCCCCAGGACCTTTAACCTCCACGAGTTCATAGTGACCGGAGGGAGTAAAGCAAATGAGGTCTGGCAGCCCATTTCTATTCTGTGTGATATCACTGAGCATGCGAGTAAAAATTGAACGCCAATGACTTGGGGGGATTCTATCCAGCGCCTTCTCAAGTAGTTCTGTAGACAAAGCCTCCCAAGCAACCAAAGGGTTGGCAATACCTTGTTTCTCTGCAAAGTTAGCGAGGACACGGGACTTCAAGGACTCATGCTCTATTTCAGCCAATCGCTGGGTGAATAGCGCTTGGCGGGAATAGTAAAAATCCGCAGTGCGAAAATCAGCTGGGGCTACCTGGAAGGGATTGAAAAAAGCACCAGGCACGGGTGCAAATAGTATGTCCCAAATATAGAGGCCCAACACACCGGTGAATAGGGTATTCTCTACATAAAAACACTCACCACCGCTAGAACCTTCAAGGTGCTCTGCCACCAGTAGCTCAACACAGCTTTCCCCCTGCGCCAAACTTATCACTTCAGTGGGGGCTTGGATTTTATGAGGTGCCCGCCAGTTGTTGAGGCCTCCACTTCGTTTGGCTGTGCGGTAACCAAAGCTAAGAGCAAACTCTCTTTCTGCTTGGTCCATAGGGGAGGCTATTATTTCCTCGCATATTTCCAATGCTAGAGTGTCGTACCCTTGCTTTACGGCAATTCGTGCGCGGCGCTCACGGGCGGGAGGGGTTTTACAAAGTTGATATAGTGCATCTGCCTGCTCAAGAGCATTGAGCCGCTCAAGCTGCCGTGCCAACTTAAGACGTATCCTGTCCAGCCGACGAGCCAGGGTTGAGTCACCATCAATACCTTCTGGCAGTTGAGCAGATAAGGCTATTATGGCTTCTGCATCTTCCAGTAATGGCTCTTCTAACAGCTCCAGGCATTGATAGTAAAGCAGATACTGATCAATTTGTGCCCGGCTTTGAAAGGGGAGATTTTGCTTATCCAGCGGATAGGATTCATACCGATAAAGCCCAAGATCCCGCAATACATAGTCGGTAAGATTCTGATTCAAGTTGCCAAAGTAACACAGTTTGAAAGTCTGGAAATGCTCTGCACCCTGGACGGCTAGCACCCGATGCCGAGACAGCAACTCCTCAAACCAGTCACTCAAACTGGGTTCTTCGAGCAATAGTTGCTCAAGGGAAGGACGACTTAGAGACTTGGGTATACCCGAGGGTCCTGCCGCAAGCAATTCAACTTTGGTAAATAGTGGTAGATATTCTTGTGCCGTTAACACCGGATTAAAACAAAGCAGTCCAGCGCGATGCAAAACAGCTGCAGCACTTTCAATACTTTCTATCTCTCCATAGCTAAGCTTCTCCAGGCGGAAAAGCGATCCTCTAGAGGAAGGTACTCCTTTACGGGACAGCAAACGCACATAGAGCCGCTGGCTATAAATATCCAACTCTTGGAAGGTTTTAAAAAAATTTTGCTCAGATGTGGTGATAAGCCAGGAATAACGTTGGCTAACAAATTCAATTAACGCTTTAAAGTTGTCCAGGTAGTAGCCAGTTGGCAATTCTATCGGTTGGGTCATGGCACAAGCGCTAGTTTTCGATCTATCTATCGTCGATACCGCATACCAGATCCTTATGACGTGATATGCAAACAATGAGGCAGAGGTTACTCTGGAGCTGTATGGTTATACAGCAAGTTAGCCCGGTGAACAAACAACAATCCCAAGCTTTCTTCTTAGTTATTCAGCCATTTTTTCCTATGGCAACTCCCTTGATGCTCATCCAGGCTTGCAGTCGAGGCTTATAAGCAGTCGCCCCATAAGATTTAACCAATAAGGGATTACCTCTATGAAAGTGACAAATTCTGTGACTGCTGTCGCGCTATTTGCCGCCAGCGTATCTGCTCTAGCTGATAATAATGTCACCCTGGTATTCCAGGAAGGTACTGGCAATAGTGCAACTTCTGATCAGTCCGATGGTACTGTGCATAACAACTTGATTGTTCAGACCCAAATCGGCGATTTCAATGACTCGGATGCAACCCAAACTACGGGCACTTCTGAAAGCACTATTGAATTGGTGCAGACGGGAAATTTGAATCAGGCCTCAGCAGTGCAACAGAATGCAACGCAGCTTACTACGTCCTCCCTGTCCCAGAATGGCAGTGATAATACAGCGACCTTGTTGCAGGACGATGCTCAATTCAGCGCCTTCACGGGCACTCAGGCTGGAGACTTAAACGACATCCAAGTCCGGCAACAGGAAGATGTTACTTCCACCACACTTGTTGCATCTCAACAAGGAATGTCTAACACATTGGTTTTAGATCAGCGTATAAGGGTGGATAGCACTAGCGCCGTGTTCACCCAAGTTGGTGACTCCAACTTCGCCAATATAGATCAGGATAGAGATGTAACCTTTACCTTTGCCATGGCCAGCCAGACTGGCTCTTCCAACTTTTTAGATATCGAGCAGGATGAAGTCACGACGACGAGCACTGCAATAATAACGCAGATAGGTGATTCGAATACTGGAAGAATAGAACAAGAAACTGATGTTTCAGCTGCTACTGGGATAGTCACCCAGATTGGTGACAATAATATTGCAAATGTGGATCAGGAGAATATTACCTCAAGCAGCGGTGAGGTAATGCAAACCGGCTCTTCTAATACGGTAAATCTTGATCAAGGGAACGAAAATATTGCCGCTATTGAACTTATTTCCTGCACCACTCTAGTAATCCAAGATGGTTCAAACAATACAGCACAAATAGATCAGGGGCAGGACGGGTCTTTGCTCACCAGTTCATTGATACTAAATCAGTTTGGCGATTCTAATTCTTCCCAGATTAATCAACATAGCGGTATTAGCAGCAGCATTCTTGCGACACAAAACGGCACTTCCAATACTCAAACAATCTCTCAGGTTGGCAGTGGTGAAATCGCATTAACCACGCAAACTGGCACAGGTAATGTAGGCAATACCTTCCAATAAACCACTAACTGAAAGTGGTTAAGGCTAGCTTAGATATTATTTAAAATATCGCATCACCTTTTGATATCGGTACACAACGTACCAAGTAAAAAATATCACTGAAATCCAAATCATAGTAATGATTTGGATTTCCAGTACCGACATATTGAACTCATGGATGACGGAGAAAAATTCAAATACGTCAGTGCAGATTAAAATAGGCAAATAGATACGCCAAGCATTTGAGAAGGCAATCCTTTTCGAGAAGGCCAATCCAAACAAAGCAACAAAAAATACAATATAAACTACCAGACTAAAAATCATCCACCAAATAGGGAGGTCCCACTCATCGGCGGCGAAACCAAGATATTGGGAATAGACTTCCAGCGGAGCGAGAATAAAAAGGAGCACCTTCCAACCCGCACTGGGTTTGTAGTGTGGAATAGAGTCTGTAAGGGGGCTATCTGGTGTCTGATACATATCCTGCATCTCGAAACGTCCTTATTATTTACCACTATTCCAGATAGGCACCAATTACCAATCCGAAAGTTACTTCTCGCCATTCCCTGAGCTAAATAGAGGTGATCATTACTTACCAGTTAGGCTCTTTGACTATCAAAATTTGAACAGCGAGGATATTGTCTGCAGTTTCAAAGTCAATAGTTGCTACATATAGTTTATCGATAGTGTGAGGCAGCTCATCGCATAAATGTGACAACATAGCCTGCTTTTTCGTAGTGTTAGCAAGGTAAAGCCATGATGTCAATCTTTAAGCTCTGAATGCAAAAGACTAAACGATAATCGGCAAACTACTTCTACATTTGGTCTGCAGTAATTAATAGCCGGCAAAAATTGCTTATAAATGCACTTACCCATAGGATTGAAGTCGCCGACAGTTTTTAATTTCAAAGGCCAATAAAAGGGCAGAGCGTGCAAAATCCTTATCAAGCACCTGAGAGCGAACTCGATAATCGCCCCGCCGTCTATAGCCCTAGTGTAGGCTGGAAAATTGTCTTTTTTATCCTTCTACCACTGGAGCTGTATTCCCAATATACGGTCTTGACCGATGGCTCCACAGGCATCCCCTTTTGGTGGTTGGTAATCAGCTTGGTTGTTTCCTCCCTTTTCTACGTCGTACTGTTTGGATTAGCGTTTGCCAAGAGAATAGGATTCGAACAACTTTGGATCTTTTTTATTCCAGTTATAGTGCTTATCGATATTTTTGAATTTTCTTTACTCGCCATCAACTTAAACAAGCTCGGGGCAGGTGTAGCCCTTGTGATGGCAAGCACAGCGCCAATCATCTTGCTTAGATGGTATGTCGTATATAAGTATCAGAAGGTTATGAAATATTTTGCCTAAAGGATGCACCCCACCTCAATAAGGACTCAGAGCTATAGCTTTTCTCTAAACTTTATTCTTAGCATTTTGGCACTTTTGTCTTAGTGCAATTCACCGGTACAGACCTAAAAATCAGTAGATCACCAACTACTGCTCTTTTGGAGCCGGCTCTCGGCTATTCGTGGAAATACTTAAACTGGCAGCGAATGACCTGGATTCTTTGATTCAGGTCATTCGCAGTGAAGGTTACCAGCTCTTTGGCCCGATACTGCATAACGGGGCTATTACCTATGGTGAGATTGAAACTCCCACAGATCTGCCCCAAGGATGGACGGATCAGCAAGAGGCGGGGCAATACCGGGTAGAGCGCCGCAACGACAACGCCTATTTTGGCTACGCCGTTGGCCCCCACTCCTGGAAGCAGTTCCTCCAGTTGCCCCAGCGCCAGATCTGGAGCGCTAGTCGCTCTGGAGAAGATATTCAGATTCTGGAAATTGAGGAGCCTCCGGTCAAGTTAGCGTTTCTCGGCGTTCGCAGTTGCGAGCTACACGCCATTGCTATCCAGGACCGTGTCCTCGCCCAGGGGGACTATGCCAACAGCAGCTATAAGGCACGTCGAGCGCAGCTGTTCACTATTGCTGTGGAGTGCACAACAGCAGCAAATACCTGTTTCTGTACCGCAATGAACACAGGCCCGCAGGTGCGACTGCCCAGTGATCTGGTAATCACCGAAGTTCTGACCTCCGATGCCCACTTCTTCCTCATACGCAGCGGCAGCCCTCAAGGCAACAGTGTATTAAAGCAACTACCCACTGTTGGCGCCTCAGAAGCGGAGAAACAAGAGGGGCAAGCTGCCGTTCAGCAAGCCGAAAATCAAGTGAGTAACGGTCGCCGCAGCTTCGACAGCTCTGACCTAAAGACGCTGCTTTATCGCAATTATGACAACCCCAACTGGGATAAAGTCGCGGAACGCTGCCTCTCCTGCGCCAATTGCACTATGGCTTGCCCCACGTGCTTCTGCTCAACCGTTGAGGACACAACAGATTTAACAGGAAATGAAGCGCAGCGCTGGGAGCGTTGGGATTCCTGCTTTACGGCTGAGTTGAGCTATTTGTCTGGCGGCCCAGTTAGGGCGGATACCCGCAGCCGCTATCGGCAGTGGATGACTCACAAACTGGCCACTTGGTATGACCAATTTGACAGCTCTGGCTGTGTCGGCTGTGGACGTTGTATTACCTGGTGTCCCGTAGGCATCGATATCACGGAAGAGATACAGAATATTCGCGTCCAGGAACAAAAATGAAAGTTGTCACCACCTTACTCAAGGAGCACCCTTTCTTTGCCGGGTTGGCAGACAACGACCTGGCATTCCTATCCGGGTGTACAAGTAATAGTCACTATAAAGAAGGCGAATACCTTGCCAGGGAAAACACTCCAGCTAACCATTTCTTCTTAATTCGATCTGGGCGTGTCGCGGTAGAAACCTTTGTCCCCAACTATGGGCCTCTTTGCCTGATGACACTGCACGGTGGAGATATATTCGGCTGGTCCTGGCTGTATCCTCCCTACTTGAGTGCTTTCGATGCCCGGGCCCTGACCTCAGTTCGCAGCCTTAAACTTGGCGGGCAGTGCCTCCGAGATAAGTGCGAAAAAGAACCGAGACTCGGTTTCGAATTGATGAAACGGTTTACCAAAGTTGCTACAGAACGACTGCAGGCAGCACGAATACAATTGTTGGACCTTTACGGGCCACATCCGTCACAGGGAATCCCTCGCTGTGATCCCTGAATTATGGCGTGTTACCCATCGACGCGAAGAATTTCCTGGCACTGTCACTATATCCCTGACACGAGAGGCTAGGGGCCCATCACCCATTCAGCCCGGGCAATTCAACATGCTTTATGCCTTTGGTGCCGGGGAGGCTGCTATCTCCTTAAGTGGCCCGAGTACGTCATCGGCTGAGCCACTTACCCATACGATTAAAGGTCAGGGACTTGCTACCCAAGCGCTTTGCAAACTGGAAGTTGGAGCGCAACTGGGCATCCGGGGACCATTCGGGCAGGGGTGGCCAACTCACTTGGCGGAAAATCGCCCCTTAGTGATCATCGCCGGCGGACTCGGGCTAGCGCCTTTACGACCCCTGATCTACAGCTTTCTTAAGGGGCACTTGCCGGCCAGGAGTCTACAAGTTTTCTATGGGGCTCGTCGCCCCGAAGAAATGCTTTACCAGCCAGAGCTTGGTCACTGGCGCAGCTCATTTGAACTGGTGACATCTGTGGACCACGCCAGCACAGACTGGAACGGGCATATTGGTGTGATTACCGACCCTCTGCGTGTCACTCATTTGGAGTGCAATGATGCTTTAGTGTTTGTGTGTGGACCCGAGATCATGATGCGCTTTTGCATACAGGTTCTTCTCCATAAAGGTGTGACTGAATCCAATATCTATCTATCCATGGAGCGCAACATGAAGTGTGCCATTGGAATCTGCGGCCACTGCCAGTGGGGACCTAACTTTGTTTGTAAAGATGGCCCTGTCTTTTGCTACCGGGATATTCGCTCATGGTTTCAAATCAACAGCCTATAGCTAGTAGTAATCCTACCCCCAAGCTTGCCGTCTGGAAGTTCACCTCCTGTGATGGTTGCCAATTGAGCCTATTGGATTGCGAGGATGAGCTTCTCTCTTTGGCAGCCCAGGTAGATATCGCCTATTTCCTGGAGGCTTCCAGTGAGGTGAAAGAGGGTCCTTTTGATATCTCTCTCGTTGAAGGCTCCATTACCACGCCAGCAGATGAAGAGAGAATCCTAGAGGTCAGACGTCAGTCCCGCTTTCTAATCAGTATTGGCGCCTGTGCAACAGCTGGAGGGATTCAGGCACTTCGCAACTTTGCCGATGTGCAGGAGTTCACCGATGTGGTCTATGCCCACCCGGAATATATCGCCACTCTCAAGGAATCCACACCAATATCAGGGAGGGTAGCAGTGGACTTTGAGTTGCAGGGGTGTCCGATCAACAAGCATCAACTGCTCGAAGTAATCAGTGCATTCCTGCACCGGCGAGCCCCCCAGGTTGCCAATCACTCGGTGTGTATTGACTGTAAATTGCGCGGCAATGTTTGCATCTGGGTTGCCCATGGCACCCCCTGTATGGGGCCTGTTACACACGCGGGATGTGGCGCTATTTGCCCCAGTTACAACCGCGGTTGCTACGCTTGCTACGGTCCCAAGGAAAATCCCAACACCGAATCACTTTGCCACTGGTGGGATGAAAAACTAAATGTAGAAAATGCTTTAATTGTTGAAAACCTTAGGAATTTCAATCCACTAGCGTCTTCTTTTAAAGTACAAAGTGAAGATAGGCAAGAAGATGGGGAGCGTTAATCCCCCCAAACATTGGTGATAAATCTGCCCCCAGGTGAGCTTTATGGCGGATCGCAGCAAAACGATTAAGGTAGATTATCTCGCTCGGGTCGAAGGGGAGGGAGCCCTCCATATCGACTACGACGATAGCGGCGTACAAAATGTACAGCTCAAGATTTTTGAGCCCCCCAGGTTCTTCGAAGCCCTTCTCAGAGGGCGCGATTACTTGGAAGCCCCAGATATCACCGCACGCATATGTGGGATCTGCCCGGTGGCCTACCAGATGAGTGCTGTGCATGCCATGGAGAATGCCCTGAACCTAAAGCCCGACGGCGCTTTGCGTATGCTTCGTCGATTGCTTTACTGCGGTGAATGGATCGAGAGCCATATGCTGCATATCAGCATGCTCCATGCACCAGATTTCCTCGGCTACCCCAATGCAGTCGCAATGGCTAAGGATCATCCAGAGATTGTTAAGAACGCGCTGGAGATTAAAAAGGCGGGCAATGCCCTCGTTCGCCTTATTGGTGGCAGGGAAGTACACCCGATTAATGTGAGGGTAGGGGGTTTCTACAAGGTTCCGGAAGCTCGTGAACTCACAGCCTTGGTAGCGCAGCTGGAAATGGCCCGGGATCTCACCGAGCGACTGGTGCGCTGGTCCGCAGCTTTGCCTTTCCCCAGCTACGAATGGCGAAGGGATAATCACTACGAATTTGTCGCTCTAACCCACCCGTCAGAATACCCAATGAACGAGGGCAGGATCACCTCCAGTGCGGGACTCAATATTAGCGCCCAAGACTATGAGAACCACTTTGAAGAAGAGCACGTCGCTCATAGCACCGCGCTGCACTGTACTTTACGGGAGCGGGGTGCCTATCTGGTGGGCCCCATCGCACGCTACAACCTTAATCGCGACAAGCTGTCGCCTCGAGCATTGCAATTAGCGGAGGAGATCAACTTTACCGCCCCCTGTTTAAATCCCTTCCAAAGCATCCTCGTTAGGAGCCTGGAGGTACTACATGCCTTTGAAGAAGCCCTGCATATTATTGATAGATACCAATCCCCAGCCGAGCCTCATTTAAAGACCGAGCCGAGAACCGCAAGCGGCTGTGCAGCCACCGAAGCACCCCGTGGGCTTCTATATCATCGCTACGATATTGATGAGAAAGGCAAGATTACGACAGCAAAAATTGTCGCTCCCACCTCCCAAAACCAGAAGACCATCGAAGATGACCTCCGCTTAATGTTGCCGAGCTTTATGCACTTTCCTGAGGATAAATTACAGGGGCTATGTGAACGGGCGATAAGGAATTACGACCCCTGCATTTCCTGCTCCACTCACTTCCTACAGCTACATTTGAATTATGGGCAAGCGCAAAGTAAGCAATCCATGGTTAATGGTAAGCCTGGGGAACCCCCTGCGCGGTGATGATGGAGTAGGGCCACATATCATCGCTCGACTTCGCCAAAAACTTGGAGGGGCGGTGGAATACCTCGAAAGCGGTGGCGATATTTTACATTTGCTCACGCAATGGAAAGGTCGATGGGTTTGCCTCGTAGACGCCATGGTAAGC
The DNA here is from genome assembly GCF_052467225.1 of Microbulbifer maximicatervae (SeqCode). Taxonomy (NCBI): domain Bacteria; kingdom Pseudomonadati; phylum Pseudomonadota; class Gammaproteobacteria; order Cellvibrionales; family Microbulbiferaceae; genus Microbulbifer; species Microbulbifer maximicatervae (SeqCode). The sequence goes on from NZ_CP174303.1 coordinate 3,126,596, forward strand.
GATCAGCACCCTATCGGGGAGGTCGTCGCCATTGATGGGCTTGAGAGTGCTCTTGCTCCATCGATGTGCAATACATCAAGCCATGGATTTGGGCTAACCGAAGCGCTGGCCATGGGAAAGCATATTGATTCGCTGCCGGCACATCTGGATGTTTTTGCGATCAACTCAGAAAGTCTGGCAAAAGGACAGGGGTTATCGCCCAAAGTGGCCAGTGCAGCCCATCGAGCAGAGCAAATGATTATCGCGCACCTAACGCTATACAGCGGAGACCACTATGCACGAACAGAATCTCATCAAAAACCTGATCGATAAAATCCAGGAACTGGCCTCTGATGAACCCGGCAGGCCGATCGGCGTTCGCTTGCGCTTGGGTGCCCTGGCGCATATGTCTGCAGCGCATCTGAGGGAGCATTTTGACAGGGAGATACTCGGGACTTCTCTCGAGGGGATTAAGCTGGAAATTGATGAGCTTAAGGATATTAATCACAAGGAAGCCCAGGATGTAATCCTGGAGAGCTTAAAGTTTGAGGAGACCGATGGCCACTGAACGCCGCCGGATTGAAATCGCCGGATTGGTGCAGGGAGTAGGATTCCGGCCCTTTGTCTATCGCTTGGCCGATAGCTTTCAATTAAAAGGTTGGGTGGCCAACTATAGCGGCGGCTTGAGAATTGAAGTCCAAGGCAAAAGCCGGGAAATCGAGAAGTTTATCGATAAGTTATCTTCAGAGAAGCCTCCCTACAGTCGCATCACTCACATTGAATCCTATCCGGTGGCTCTTCAAGCAGAATACGGTTTTCGAATCTTACCCAGTGTCCGTGATGCCAGCAGCTCAACCATCGTCTTACCAGACTTGGCTCCCTGTGATGATTGCCTCAGGGAATTGTCAGACCCTAACAATCGCCGCTACGACTACCCGTTTATTAGCTGCACTCTTTGTGGCCCCCGCTTTAGCATCATTTACAAACTGCCCTACGATCGTGTCAACACCTCCATGCACCACTTCCCCCTGTGCGGAAAATGCTCGGGGGAGTACCGGGACCCCCTCAATCGGCGCTTTCACGCGGAGCCCAATGCCTGCCCCCAGTGCGGCCCTCAATTGCTTTTCTGTAATACTGCCGGCGTTACTATTGCGAAGAAGAGTCGGGCACTATCCAAAGCCCTTGATGCCCTTGCCCAGGGGAAAATTATTGCCCTTAAAGGGGTGGGCGGCTTTCAACTGTTAGCCGACGCCTCCAATGGTAAGGCGCTCGCCAACTTGCGCCAGCGCAAACAACGTCCGCACAAGCCGTTCGCGCTTTTATATGACGAGCTGAAAAGTGTCTGCCAGGATTGCTGCGTCTCAGAGCAAGAGGCGCAGCTATTATCGACCCGAGAAAGGCCGATTGTTCTACTGGAAGCGAAGGATGACAATCACTCCAGGATACATCCGCTGGTCGCTCCAAACCTTGCCGACTTGGGGGTGATGTTGCCTGCATCACCTTTACATTACTTGCTCGCGCAAAAGTATCGAGCCCCTCTTGTCGCTACTAGCGGTAATCTCGCAGAAGAGCCTATTTGTACAGAAAATGATGAGGCGTTTGAGCGCTTGGGTAAAATCGCTGACTACTTTCTGGTTCACAATCGCCGAATTTTGCGCCCGCTGGATGACTCTGTACTCAGGGTGGTCAATAACCGTCCGCTGATGTTGCGTCGAGCCCGGGGCTACGCGCCACTTCCCATCACCTTGCCTGTTCCAGGCACAAAGGGCGAAGGTGAACGAGAGAGCTTCCTGGCCCTGGGCGCGGACCTGAAAAACACAGTTGCACTGTCTCACGCCGGGTGGGCTTATCCGAGCCAACATATTGGCGACTTAGGTAGTGCCAATACCCTGAAGCACTTCAACCAAACTATTGGCGATCTCACCAAACTACAGCAGTGCCGCCCGAAAAAATTAATCCACGACCTCCATCCAGGCTATACCTCTCACCGCTGGGCTATGAAGCAAAGAGCTGTGCGTATTGGCGTTCAACACCATATTGCCCATCTATTCTCCTGCATGGCAGAACACGCTCACTCAGGACCTGCACTGGGAATCTGCTGGGATGGAACTGGTTACGACCGCAGTGGCATTGTTCGCGGTGGAGAATTCTTTCACTGGAATGGACAGTCTCCTGTCAAACACATCGCCAGCTTTCGCACATTCCCGCTGCCAGGCGGTGAAAAGGCCGTACGAGAGCCCAGACGCTCTGCGGCCGGGCTTCTGTATGAAATCTCAGGGTTTGTCGCCCTGGAAAATCGACAATTGAAGCGCTGCTTCACCCGCTGCGAGCGTCAAAACCTGGTCACCATGTTAAAAGGTGAGATTAACAGTCCACCATGTAGCTCTGTCGGCCGCCTTTTCGATGCGGTATCCGCACTCCTGGGACTGACTACGCATACCAGCTTTGAAGGGCAGGCCGCCATGGCTCTTGAGCAGTGCTCCCGTGGCGTCAGCTCTAAAGACTGCTACCCCTTTACTCTTATTCAAAAAGGGGATCTGCTGGAACTGGATTGGACACCCTGTATTAGTGCTTTGATCTACGATGAAAACCGATCACTGCCACAAAGGGCCGCTGCATTTCACAACACCCTCGCGCAGATGGCGCTGGCAGTAGCAACGCAACAAGGTGAAAAGAATATCTTTCTGTCCGGCGGTGTATTCCAGAACAAGCGGCTTACCGAAACCGTCACTGCGCTCCTGGAAAGCCAGGGCTTTTCCGTTCACAGCCACAGCGAGGTCCCCCCAAATGATGGCGGAATATCGCTGGGCCAGATCCACTACGCACAATGTATGGATGCTGCTGGGCAATCATTGGGAGAGGAGAGTTCCTAGTGTGCCTGGGAGTTCCCGGAAGAATCGAATTAATAGAGCAAGAATCAGCCATGGAGCGCACTGGAAAAGTTTCATTCGGCGGTATCAGTAAAGCTGTAAATTTATCACTGGTACCCGAGGCTGAAGTAGGAGACTACGTGATCGTTCATGCTGGAGTCGCGATCAGCAAGTTGAGAGCAAAAGAAGCAAATAAGGTTTTCGAGTACCTCAAAACATTGGGTTGAGTCAGCCTGTAATGAAATACCTCAAGGAATACCGCAACGGCGAGAACATCAAGCTAATTGCGGCAGAGATTCAGAAAGTCACTACTCGCCCATGGACTCTAATGGAGATCTGTGGAGGGCAAACCCATGCCATCGCAAAATACAACTTGCAGCAATTACTGCCCGAGGAGATTCAATTAGTACACGGACCCGGTTGCCCGGTTTGTGTCACACCTCAGGAAATCATCGATAGAGCTATTGCGATTGCTGCAATACCGAATGTTATCTTCTGCTCCTTTGGCGACATGTTGCGAGTCCCCGGTTCAGATCGAGATTTACTAGAGGTCAAAGCTGCCGGAGGCGATGTCCGTATTGTTTACTCGCCGCTGCAAGCGCTCAATGTGGCAGAGCAGAACCCCACCAAGCAGGTCGTATTCTTTGCAGTGGGTTTTGAAACGACTGCTACCGCCAATGCCCTGGCGCTGTCCCTCGCCAAGCAAAAGCAAATCGACAACTTTTACGCATTGATATCCCAGTTTTTGGTTACACCGGCGATTCAATCGATATGTGCCCGTGAAGACTGCCGGATTCAAGGTTTCCTAGCTGCCGGTCACGTCTGTGCAATAACCGGATATCGTCAGTACCGCAGCTTGGTGAAAAAACACCAGATTCCAATAGTGATCACGGGCTTTGAACCTCTGGATATTCTTGAAGGCGTACTCCGGTGTGTCCGTCAATTAGAAAGTGGTCGCAGTGAAGTAGAAAACCAATATCAGCGCGCGGTTACTAAAACAGGTAATACCGTTGCCCAGGACTTGATTAAACAGGTTTTTAAAGTAGCAACACAACAGTGGCGCGGCATAGGTGAAATTCCCGCTAGCGGTCTGGTATTGAGCGATGATTACTCAGGATTTAATGCAGAACAAACATTCAATCTGCCAACATTGAGCATTTCTGAAAACAGGGGCTGTATCAGTGGGGATATTATGCTGGGGCTAAAGAAGCCTGGGGATTGCCCTCACTTCGCTAAGACCTGCCAACCCCAGCAACCGCTGGGGGCGCCAATGGTTTCCACTGAAGGCGCTTGCGCGGCCTACTATCGCTACCAGAATCAGGTGGAATCGAATGAATCTGCAGTGTCCAATTCCACCAACCGCTGACGAGGTCGTACGCCTTGGCCATGGCAGCGGTGGGGAGATGACCCAACGCTTGATCGATCAATATATTCAACCTGTATTCTCTAACCCCTGGCTATCCCAGGCCCATGACAGTGCAACACTTCCATGGAAACCGGATCAGCTCGTATTTACCACCGACTCCTTTGTCATCTCACCACTTTTCTTTCCCGGAGGAAATATCGGTGAGCTCGCCGTTTATGGCACCGTCAACGATTTGGCCATGGCAGGCGCGGAACCCAAGTTTCTAAGCTGCGGCTTGATTCTCGAAGAGGGGTTACCCCTGAAAACTCTCCAACGGGTTCTGATCTCGATGGCTGAGGCTGCCCGGAACTCAGGAATTACCTTAGTCACCGGCGATACCAAAGTGGTAGAGAAAGGGAAGGGGGATGGGCTCTATATCAATACCAGTGGCATCGGTACCCTGATAAGAGAACAACCCATTGATCCCAACCGCATTTGCCAGGGTGATTCTATTATTCTATCCGGCGATATTGGCCGCCACGGAATGGCGGTAATGGCCTGCCGCGAAGGACTCGAGTTTGAAAGTGATCTCCTCAGCGACTGTGCACCACTGAATGGTGTAGTTGCACAAATGATCAATGCCGGAATTGAAGTTCATTGTCTGCGAGATCTCACACGTGGTGGGCTTGCCACTGCACTGGTGGAGCTAGCAGAGAGCTGCGGAAAAACCTTCATTTTGGAAGAAAGCAAAATTCAAGTATCCGATGCCGTACAGGGCGCTTGTGAAATTTTGGGCCTCGACCCACTATATGTTGCAAACGAGGGACGTTTTGTCGCTATTGTCCCTGAAGGCGCCTCCAAGCAGGCAATTTCCATCCTTCAAGAAGCAGCAGCGGAAAGCGCCTGTGGTTTTATCGGTACAATTGAAGAAAGAAATTGCGCCCAAGTCATTCTGAAGAACAGCTTGGGATGCGATCGGTTATTACAAAGGTTACCAGGGGAACAACTACCGAGAATTTGCTAAGGATTTTATTGGCAGAATATTCATAGAATTAATCAGTTCCTCTCACTTTCAAGATCCTAATCTCTATTTAGTCTTGGATATTGCTGACCCATTTGGTCTGCGATTAATAAGACCTACAAGCCTTTTAACCGTTGAATGTTCCGCAGTAGCGGTAAGTAGTAGGGCAGGGCATATTCATGAGAGTCACCGCGTACTTTGCAATTTCGTTACTTTTAACTTCCACAATTCCAATTTCTGCAAACGCTCAATGGGCTGCACCGGAAGTTGGGTCCTACGGTCATCCAGACAAAAGGTGCAAGCGGGTTAAGCCGCGTTTTGACAAACTATTTAAAGCACCGATCGACGAGTGCTTTAACGGTATTGGCCAACCCTACCCGGAATTGGTCGATGGGGTATGTTCTGCGGGGGAGCCTAAACGCAATAGTGCACAGATCTGGGGAATGGCTGAATCTCCCAAGTTTTTGTATTGGGGAACAGGTGCCAACGTTCCTTGTACCGCACAAGCGGCCCCGGATGCAGTTTTGACTCCAATATTTGCGCCAAACCAGGGATGGGTATGCGAATTCAATCAAGGGATACTGGCCCAGGAAAACCCCAACCTTAAAAACCTTGGCGATTGGCGGGCACCGACAGCTTACCGCATGGACACTTGTACCCTGGAAGTAACAGAAATAACCCCCACTTATGACCCACTTCTTCAAGACACATTGGGGTTCCGCTCGGGTGGCTATGCTGACGATGTTATTTTTCTTGCGGGACCCGGCGGTGTCCAAGAAGGTATAGCCGGCGAGGGCGGCGGTAACAGCATCATTATGATGGCTTGGCAGGCAAGTACCGGGCAGTACTTGGGATCGAAAAGATTCCCTGAGTATTCAAACATCCGTAAGTTTTTAAATTACAAAGGTGTGTTGTACACAGGCGTTCGATTACAAGAAGACCTGGGTGGATCAGGCCAAGTCCTTCGCTGGATGGGCGATCTGCATGATCCATTCAAGTTTGAAGCAGTGGGAACCATGGAAAGCACCCCTGCAAACCTGACTGTACATAGAGGGCGTATATTCTCCTCCACCTGGCCCAATGTTAATACTCAAACAGGAGAAGTTCTGGCCTATTCGGGAATTGTAATGAGCCCCAGGATACCTCCCGGAGGCTTTAAGCCCAGTGATGTTGAAGAGTGGGAAGAGGTCTGGAACATCACTGAGTACGAACCAGACCTCATCAGTGCTCGGGCCTATGCGGGCGGAGACATTACATCATGGCAAGGAAAGCTCTACTGGGGCACGATTAACTTTCCATTAGGTGGTTTCAGAAGCCATGTTCAAGCCTATGGCGAAACTTGGGATACGCCTATTGGTGAATTGGGAACCATAATCGCAACTCATCGTGCAACCACTGTGTTCAGTGGTGACCGATTCACCAGAAAAAGTAAGAGAGATAAAGGGAAGAAGAAACCGAGGGTTAATGTCCTATATGGGTATCAAAGTGTCCAGGTTTGGGACCCAGATAGTAATGAGTTTGTGGATACTCAGACACTGGCTGGGGCCCCAAAGCTAGGCAGAGCCGGATTGGGTTGGCCATTTAATGTATACACATGGCGCCTGGGTGTAACTGGAGACAATATGTATCTGGGTACCCTAGATGTCAGTAAGCAATTTGCAGCTCTAATAGAGAGTGGAACTGACCCCGCAGGTGAACTTCCAGCAGAACTACTTATGCTACTGGAAAACGCACTATCCAACCCGGTAACATCTGGCGCAAAGCTCTATCGATTTCTCTCGCCAAATCAGCGCGCTATTCCTGCAACTATAAACGGTGTGGGCAATTCAGCTAACTTCGGTTTTAGAACGATGATTAATCACCCAACCTTCATGTGGCTTGGAACAGCGAACCCATTTAATCTCAACCCTGATGGCGGTTGGGAGCTATATCGATTCGCTCCTATCGCCCCCAAGAAACCGAAATGGGTTGATGGTATGCAACAGGATTAATTCATCGCCATATCTATCTGACTAGCTGGGTCTGCTCCCCATTTTGGGGTACAGACCCAATTAGGTTGCGTTCAATATTTGAACATATAGAATCAATAGTTAAAAATCACTGAGTACCCCATGACAATCTCTACATCCTTAGCTCTGTTCATTTCAATGCTAGTTCTAGCACTGATACCTGGGCCGGGAGTATTAGCTGTTGTTTCCCGGTCAGTGACACTCGGCTTGCGCCAGGGATTAATTACAGTAATGGGAATTGTTGTAGGTGATTATTTCTTTATTTTGTTAGCTCTGCTTGGCTTAGCAACGCTAGCCGAAACCTTGGGGAGCTTATTCATCGTTATTAAATATGCTGGAGCAGCCTATCTTATCTGGCTGGGAATGAATATCTTTCTCTCAGCAAAGAAAAGACAAGTCGACCAAAACCAAATAGCTACAAGCCACTCCCATAACAGCTTTTCAAGTTTTCTACTGGGCTTAGTCACCACGCTGGGTAATCCGAAAGCTATTCTTTTCTACGTAAGCTTCTTTCCAGCCTTCCTCGATCTAACTCGCGTTGCTTCTTTGGACATTGCAATTATATTTGCAATTGCAACGCTAGCCGTAGGCAGTGTGATGGCAGGTTATGCGTACCTTGCCTGCAAAGCACGGTCAACAATCAGTCAATCAGGAAAGACCCCGGCTCTAAAATACGGCTCTGGGACTTTACTTATAGGAAGTGGTGTTTTTATTGCGGCAAAGAGTTAGTGCCTCCACTAGGTGCAGTAAGGAGCCTCTGAGTAACTCCGTAATGCCTCTGCGGGTCTTGAAGGCTGCAGATGTTAGGCGCAGCTCGCCGCGAATGGCCGTAGCCCTTTGCAAGAGCTGCAACGCAGCAGCTGTGGCCTTCAAGGCCCGCCCTTCGGGGCTTGCAGAGCGATTCACACTCCGCGTTGCGACTTCTTGAAAGGTCTAGACATTCCTGCGAAGCCGCGCCTTGATTGTGAACCGCTCTGCATGCCAGAGGTATCACGGAGTTACTCAGAGGCTCCCTAATTACTGCTCTCTGTTAGTTAGTCTAAGGAGGACGACCGTTTTACTTAGCTCTAAAGCTACTCACTCATGTCGGCCTGCTAATGCTACTTCTAGTGCCTTCCTGATTATTTTTGCATCATCCAGTGCTCGATGAACTGTGAATTTGTCAGAGTCCTCCAGCTTTTCGCGCTCATTAATGAATGCTCTTAGGTGATTTTCAGAGCCACCAATTAGCTCCTGAATATCCCTGAGTTCAAACTCCTGATGAATGCCAGTATCAGAAAAAAGGGCATTGCACCAAAAACTGTCCCAGTGCAGGGCATCACAATAGACAACTTGGCCTGAAAGAATCCTGTTTAGGCTATAAGCCACTGTAGTTGGATAAATACCCTTGGATTCCAGCTTTGATTGGGAAATGTTATGTATCGATTCAGCATCATCGGACCAATAAGACCAGTGTGGCATTGGTTTTATTAGCGCCTGGTATTCCACTGTTTCAGAGCAGAGGCCAACTTCTATAGGGTAACTCTGCTTGGATAAGCCACTGGCTTCGAAGTCAATAATCCACATGATATGAACGATAAGATATGGAAGAAAGGTAAAAGAACTTAGCACCTCTTCCTTACTAGCTTCCAGTCTGTCTGCATTTTCAAGCCAATTGAACAAACATGTATCTTAAGATAGACTACAACTGATAATGATTATTATTTGTGACTTAAATTTAAACCCGGTAGATCGCTAAATACAAAGCTTCCCAGTATTGAAGGCAATATTTGCAACTACGAAACTCCATTTCTGTAAAGAATAAGCGCAATGTTCAAAAAATCCGCGACCTCTAAGCAAAGAAGGCTGGAAAACTTCAATGTCTAACCTGGTGGCTTTCCTACTTACTTATTTGGCTGTACTACTTATTTTTGTAACCAGACATAAAGATCTACAGCTCAGTAGTTTTAAGCGCTTACAAAGAATTGCCTGGTGGGTGCTTCCGGTGAGTTCAATTCCTTATGGATTCCTATATGGTTGGGAGGTAGGGATACCCATTTGGCTTTGTGTCGCGATGTTCTGCGCTTTATTACAAGCACTGCTCGCCCCAATCAAACCTAATTGGCTGCTTCGCCATTTTCCACTGTCAGTAGTGGGCTTGTTGGTATTAGAGCAGGCTCTTCTGACTATCGGATAACTCTATGGCTGCTTATATAAAAATCAGTTGGCAACAGGTCGCCCTGACCATTGTGCTGAGCATTATCTTGATGTTTTCCAGCACGGTGATGTTGTCGATTTACTGGCCGTCCGCCGAGCCAACAGAACGGATGGCAGCTGGATCTATGTTATCGACACTTTTATGGGTCGGGTATATGAGTATGGGGTTACTCGCCGCCTCCACTTGGCGCGCAGCGGCATACCTATTATCCCTGTTGCTGGTCATGCTCGGACTAAGCGCTCTTTCTTTTTTATAATTTTCGGTCTAGCCAACTTAAATGCAACAGCGTAGCAATATCCTTTTTTACGAAATTCACTCCTGGATTGGGGTGTTATTTTCTATTCTGCTATTCGTAATTTCCTTTTCCGGCGTGGTCGCACTATTTGGCCACGAGCTGACCCAATGGGAACGCCCCGAGCATCGTATTGCCTTCGATGCTGAAGCGCCTGTGGATGTAGATCAACTGGTCGCTCCGGTGCTCGCTGAGGCAAATATCGGTGAGGACAGCTTTTTTATGATCTCAATGCCAGACTACTACCATCCTATGCTGGAAGTGCTCTGGACTGATGCTGAAAGCGAGGAAACCGAGGTACGCCATATAAACCCCAATACCGGTGAAGTGCTGCCGCCCAGCGGCTCTGATTTCGCTGAGCTATTGACGTATATGCACACTGATCTACTGTTTCCCAGGCCTTTTGGACGCTACCTAGTTGGACTGATGGGCTTGGTGATGCTGCTCTCCATATTAAGTGGCATCATCATTCACAAGAAAATCTTTAAAGAGATGTTTAAATTCCGTGTGGATCGCAGCAGGCGGCTCAAATGGACAGACCTGCACAAAGTATTAGGGGTCTGGCCGCTACCGTTCCATATAGTGATTGCTTTTACCGGCGCAATACTTGGCCTGAATGGCATTATGATCCAGGTTGCTGCATTTTCTGCTTTTGAAGGTAATGTGGAAGCAGCAGTCGCCTCGGTAGTGGGGGAACATCCTGAGATAACTGGCGAGCCTTTGCTGTCCAATAGCTATAACCAAATGCTGCTGCGCTACCAGGACCAAGTGCCTAATGCGAAACCCAAAGCCATTTATGTGGAGGCCTACGGGGATCGCAATCAGGTTGTCCAAGTCTCGGGCCAAACAAACGAGGCGCTGGTGCGCTTTGTAGATGTCAAATACCGCAGTGAAGATGGCGAAGTAGTTAATATCAATAACCCAGTGCAGGACTCAGGTCCGTTTATGCGGGTGTATTTTTCACTGACTCCACTTCACTACGCACTCTACGGTGGCTTCCTGATAAAAGCCCTGTACTTTGTGTTGGGATTGGCATTGTGTTTGATGATGGTAACGGGCACCGTTATCTGGCAGGTTCGCAAGGCACAGAGGCAAAAGCTCCCCTCTGGTGATATTAATACCCGAGGTTCCGGCTGGTTCCTCAGTTTGCTCACGGTAGGGGTTTGTGCCGGTTTGGTTGTCGCCACCGCGGCCACTTTCTATGCCAATAAGCTGTTACCTCCCGGTGGTGGTGGCGATCAGCGCTTTCACTGGATTGAAATGGTGTATCTCTCTGTATGGGGAGTGGCCATAGCCTGGGCGATGTTGCGCCGCCAGATAAAACCCGCATTAGCAGATCTCTCACTTTGTGCAGGCTTGCTGCTGTGCGGCATCCCGCTGCTGAATGCGCTGGTAACTGGAAATGGTCTGCTGATCCCCTGGAAGTCCGTCACTTTGCCAGTGGTCTTCACTGACTTGGGCGCCCTGGTAATGGGGGTCATTTGCCTCTATTCGAGCAGATATATCTACAGGCAGGTATCCCAGTCAAAGCAGTCTGCAGATATCCCCCAAGCTGTTGCCGCCCAATAACGGGCTATTTCCTGCGAGATGGCGAATGCCATCTCGTAAACTCTATAGAATCTGTACGGCACTGGAATAGGGCGCTGCAACCTATCCCAACTACACACTTTACCTTCCTCTCAATTACTCTCGAAGAGAGTGGTATTTGCTTTCAAGCATTGAGAGGACGCTACTTTTCACAACTTACATATAGGATGAGTGTGGAGTTGGGCTGGAAAAACCAAAACATTCTTTCCCCCTCCCGAACCGAGATTTTCCTTAACTCCCGTCGCCAGGTATGGAAATATCAAAACCATTTAAAATGGCAGAGACCTGATGATAGCCAGCCACGAGAAAGACCAGTTCGGCGGCGCCCTCGTTACCGAAAGCACTCACGGCCATCTCCCAAGTAGCCTTTGGCAGGCGGCCTCCAGCTGCAAGTGATGCGGCGACATCATAAGCAGCGGCTTCCTCAAAAGTTAGGTCTATCGGACGCTGGCCCGCTGCAATAGTGGCAATTTTGCTCCTTGCTAACTCACTCTTCTCACCAATAACCGTATGGGAATACAGCTCATAACCCGCTTTAAAATGAGCTGCGGTGATTAGAATCGCAACCTCCCGAGCGGTCTTAGGAAGCGTGGGTTTGCCTGCAATAGCCTTGATATTGTCCCACCAGGGCTTTCCAAACCTGGGATATTGCAGTGCCGGTGCCCAGGGCCCCAGTAAAGCGCCATCCTTGCGCTTCTTGATGAAACCTGTGAAATACCCCTTCATCTCATTACTCATATCTTCGTAAAGGGGTTTCTGTTCCTCGCTGAGTTCTTCAGGTGGGATGGCAGGGATACGCAACTGACACCTCTCTTGTCCAATTGGCGATTCAGATTTATCACACACCAAGATTCTAGCCCGACAGAACGCAAGATTCGGGATGCCTGTTTGAAGAGTTGCATTCAACCGCAGATTAACTGCCGAACTTTGGCTCAGGAAGCCCCTGAATTCCAAGCCCGTGAACGGCTAAGATACAGCCCGGTTGAGGATGTCGAGCCAGTTCCTCTTTAGTGAGGAATGACTGCTGAGATGTGACAAACAGTGTCTCATAATTATTACCGCCAAAAGCGATGCAGGTAGGGCCTCGAATCGGCAGGTCGATCTCTCTATCAAGCCTTCCTTTGGGATCTACTCGCAAGATTTTGCCCCCAAGATTCAACGCAAACCAGTAAAACCCTTCCGTATCTACCGTTGCACCGTCGACAATTCCTGGTTGTCGGTCCTCTATGGAAAAGAAAGGGCGCCGGTTGCTAATCCGGCCGTCACTGATATCCAGATCGAATACGTAAACCATATGTCCAAAGGTATCCCCGAAGTACATTCGCGTATCTTCAGGGTCAAAAGCAATGCCGTTGGCTACAACAAAGCGAAAATCCTTATCGGCCTTTCGGTAGGTTAGATCGGGCTCCAAACAATAGAGATAGGAAGATTTGTCTTTAAAACGAACATCCATACTGCCGCACCAGAAACGCCCATAACGGTCCACTTTGCCATCATTCAAACGACTGTGAGGCCTACCGGGTTCAGGATTAACGATTGTATCGACACGTCTGTTTTCCAAGTCGATCGCAAAGAAACCGGAGCATCCACCTCCGATCATTCCGCCTCCACGGCGGAAGCCAAAGGAGCCTATTTGTTCAGGCATCTCCCAGGTCTTGCGTTCGCCTGTTTCGATATTGAAACTTCTTATGGATGGAGGCCGGGCATCAGTGGGATCAGGTTCGGGGTTAACGTGATCAGCCCAATAAATAGACTTGTCTTCCGCTGACCAAATCGGTGTCTCACCCAATCCATCATTGCACTCCCATAGGCACTCGATTTCTACCACCGTAAATCCTCCAATATGAAAAGTGCGCATTCACGCTGATGAAGGGGGCGAGTACCTATTGAGTCGTAAGGCTAATTTTGTGATTCCAAGTTAAGAAGGCCGAATAAGAATACCCGGCCCATAAAAACCAATATGGCTTGGCTTGCCACTAAAAGACCATCAAAAACTGAAAGTCCACTCGGGAATCCAATTCAAAGCCCAGGCTTCCATTACCTTATCAAGCCCACTCAAGACCAGTACCCCGAGTAGTAATAGTATAAGACCTAGTACTGTTTTGCCTCCAATCGCGAAAGCCCCAACTGATGGTGACAGTCGAGTATAAATCTGCCTCGATAACCCCCCAGCCACTAAAAGCGCTGCACCAGTACCTAGTCCGAAAGCAAACATCACCATAAATGACTGCCCCAATTGCTGGCCCATGGAAGCCAGTGCTATAGCGGCACCCAGGGTAGGGCCAACACATGGCAGCCAGATGATTCCGGTAAGGAAGCCAATACCAAACTGCCCAGCCCAAGCTCCATCACCGGTAATGCTCGCCCCTGCGGTGATTTTTGATAAGCGCAAGGTCAGCCAATCGGAAAGTGGTTTGATCAACAAGACTAGTGCAACCGCCACTAACATTATCGCGGCAATATAGCGGAAGAGTTCTGGGTCTAATCCTAAGGAGACCAATAGAAAGCTCAGCACAGTACCTGCCAATGCAAATGACAAACTCAGCCCAGTCGCCAACGCGTACGGCCCCCAGCGCCCGGCACTATTAGAAGCGCCGACAACCATTGGCACCAACGGCCAAACGCAGGGGGAGAGAATACTGAGGGTACCCGCGACCAAAGCCAGGGGGATGGCGCTAAGCTCAAGCATTGTCAGTGCAAGCCTTAACTGAATCGAAGATATTCTGCTGAATTACATCGGCACGAGTTTCGGCAACACTGAACCACACCTGTTGCTCTCCATTAAACAGTAGTAGCGTTGATTGCCGAGGAGCGCGGAAGTGCTTAACCCATTTTTTCTGGGAGTCGAAATCCACATTCAGGATCGTAATGCCACACTGGGCATTGTCCCTCTGAAACTGCGCCAGAATCTCGCCCTGCTTTTTACAGGTTGGGCACCAATCTGCTCTCACATCGATCAAAATGGGTCGTTTGGCGGCTTGTAACTCCTTGAATCGTTCTTCGGAAAATGGCTCTGATGCTAGAGCGAATGGCATAGAAAAAACTAATGTAGCGGCGATCAAGGTGCGAAGAGCTAAGCGGATAAATTTCATACAATCCATATCCTTAGTGGCAGGGTATAAGCCCTAATTTGAAGACAATCTGTTTAGATACCCATCTTGGTCGTACTGGAGTGCAAATTCTTACAGTAAGGCAAAGAGGATTTGTTTGATTAGGAACCCTAGGGCTGTTCTCTGTGTATTCAGTAGCGAAGATGGCTAACAGGAGGAGGGCGATGGCCTCATTGCCATAAAGTAACAACCAGGTGAAGTTGGAGGCTCCAAAGAACTTATAAGATCTGTGGGAGTCCTACCTGTTATCGCACTAATCACAGAGTTTTTCGGAAAAGGGTTTTGGCCAGGTCTATTGAGATATGGTCTACGAAGTAGATGGATTTTAATACGACGACACCTTCACTCTCCAACATCAAAACCACCCAAAATTGGCGCTTTGCAGTCTCAGTACTGATTGCTATTGGAACCCATATAGCACTGATAGTTGTTCCAGTATCAATAGCTCCAGGTCCAACTCCTAGGACCAAAACGTCGCTAGAAGTCAAATTACTGGCCTCATTTACTCCTCTGCCTTCTACGTCTCCGCCAACAGATGAAGAACCGAGCGCAGTATCAAAGCAAGAAATTAACGCTCAGACAGATGCAGTACCCATTACTAGCCCGCCAATACCTGATCGTTTGAATAAGGTGAAGCCAGCCAAAATAGAAGAGCCACCCCCCAAATTGGAAGGAGCATTGGAGGCAAGGCCCCATTCCGGGGATTTCCCAACTGCGCCAAGGTCAGGGCGACAACCGTCTGTATTCAATCCCGCTCTTGAGAGAAAAATAGCCAGGGAACGCAACAAAGTCCGTCGATATCAGCCTACAGAAAACAGATACCAGACCTCGACAGGAACCTTTGTTCAAGTTGGAGACCGCTGTTTTGATGTTAAAGAGCTACCTGCTACAAATACAGACAGTGATCTAAACCCATGGTTTGGTGCGAAGTGTCCAGATAATTCCAGATCACAAGCAGAAATCGATCGATTGGCTGAGAAATATGGGATTCCATGAAGCTGCTGGAGTAACTTTTTATAAATGAAAGGGTACCCAACCTTCACCAGTTGTCTTGAAACATGTAGTTATCAACTCAACTGGTGAAAGTCTTACACCTTTACTTTTTTCCCTAAACGGTTAGTGAGCCTTACCGCCTGAACGTTCAAATCCAGCGTAAGGGTGGTATAGAGTTGATTGCAGGCCTGAGTGACGCTCCCGAAGATCTTGTGGCATATCTCCCAGGTGGACTAAGCGAGTCGGTTCAGCAGCCGCTATCCAACGATCGGCAAAGTTGTCCCACGAGTCAATATGCTTATGAGCGGATTTGGAATCCTTGAAATGCTCATAGATAAGCACGTTTCCATCATCGGTTACGTAATACTGGTAGTTCAGGGTTCCACCTTCTTTCTTAGTTGCTGCGACCATCTCATTCACAACAGCTTTGAACTCCGCTTCATGTCCCTTTCTTATCTTTCCCTCGATAATCCAACCTACGTTGTTAAACATGCTTGCTACCTCACTACCGAAAGTATCGTTTAACCATATACACCGGAATAGCTTAAAGTACTACCCACGGCGCTTAAGTGGTGTGTTGAATTGTAGATGGTTTTTGGGGAAGCACATTTAATCACAGGTATGAAGAAAATTTAATAAGTTAAAGCAGACTACAGGCTTCTGATCAGAACGTGACAGTCAACTAAGTAGCACTACAATATATCGAGCTTACCTGGTAAATGTGTATTGCCCATGGCTTATTCTGGATAACCTAAAGTTAATAGTATATTTATGACCGTGAACAAGTGAGTGGGCAGGGACTATTACAACTTATTCAGATTAAGAAAGATAATGGATAACCCCTTTGCTAATCTCATACACAATATATTCTAATTTCACTTGGCTAAAAATCTGGCAGCCACACTAACTAATTCGAATTAAGGCTGTAATAGAGATACAATGAAAAAGCCAATAACTACAAAACTCAGAAATTGTCTTGTCAGTCTATTCAGAGGAATTAGCCAGGTCATCCTGCAAAGAAACGCCTTGAGTGGTTTTCTATTCATACTCGGAGTAACAGTTAACTCTATTACCATGGCTATAGGGGTCGCAATTGGGGTTATCACCGCAACTGCCTGTGCAACTATTCTTAATTACCCCGTAAAACAAATTGAAGATGGACTATTTGGGTACAATGGAGCTTTGATCGGTGTAGTCATATTCTTATTATATGCTCCATCCCTAATGACTTTTTTATTGATTATCGGTGGAAGCGCTTTAACAGTCTTAATCATGCGCTTTATGCTGCTTCATTTTGTCCTTCCGCCTTATACTGCACCCTACATTCTGGTGATATGGGCTATATGGATATTGGCTCCAGCACTAGATCTAGCGCCAACTGCAGCATTCGTTAACGAAAACACCTCAACCTGGGGGATATTCGAAGGTATTGGTCAAATCATCTTTCAGAACAATGCCATTACAGGTATTTGTTTTTTAATTGGGATTTTTATCTCGAATAAATCTCATGCGTTTTGGAGTATTATTGGTGGAATGCTGGCCACATCACTGGCCATGTTCCTGGCCTTATCACCCACATTAATTCTTGCCGGGCTCTTCGGTTACAATGCATCTTTGAGCGCTATTGCATTATCAAATGGTCGTAAGCGATGGCTAGCCCCAATTGCAGGGAGCATATTAACCGTTCCAATCGCAATGGCTTTTATGAGCGCTGATATTATTGTATTAACCGCACCATTTGTTATCGCTAGCTGGATTATATTGTTGATCCAAAGAAAACTTACATTAACTCATTAATCCAGTCCATTAGAGAAAACACTAACTCGTGAAAGATTCGGTAAGTACAGCTTCCATTTGACGAATTGATTGAGTCCAACTGACTTTTGCCAGTTTTGCATAGTCAGTGTTGAGAAGCGTATGTGTCAGAGTAACGATGGTACCAAGCTCACTGCCCCTGAAAACAACTTCGACCAAAGATGCATTCTCTTGCGGCTCGGTGCTGTTTGGCAGATTAAGATTGCAATGCTCGTGGACTTCAAAAACCAATCGCTTTGGCCTGTCAACGCTGCGATACACACCAGACATAATGCAGGAACTGCCGTTTGGAGCAGTCATCTCAAAAGCAAAGCACCCACCAACCTTGGCGGTGAGGTTGAGTACACGTGTCGTGAAATCGTCAGGCCCCCACCATTTTTCAACCATGTTGGGTATGATCCAGGCATCAAAGACCTTCTCTGGCACTGCCCGGACTGTATAAGAGATAGGTTCGATTTGAACATCCTTTTGATAAGTAAAATCGATCACTGTTGCACCTTATTCTTTTAAGTAATGGGGTTCCAGTAGCCTGTTAACACTGAAACATTTTATCTTTGCCCTATAACACCATTTAATCGACTCCACCTGATTCTATGATCATAGTAGGGAGCCAAACCAGCGCTTGCAGACGCTCTAGAGCATATCCATTATCGTTGAGGTGGCGAGGCTAATCGAATGACTGAATAAGCAGTTTCCAAGTAACCTTAAGCTGCTTTTAATACGTAGCTACACCCAGTAGCCATTGCCTAACAATTTTTCAGCGATATACTTATTCAGATGGAAGAAAATCACGACAACCTGAATACTGTTTTCCAAGCTCTGGCTGATCCAACACGACGCGCTGTCATTCAGCATTTGATAAGCGGACCAGCGTCGGTCACCGAGCTCGCAGAACCATTTGAGATGGCACTCCCTTCATTCATGAAGCATATTGGTGTGCTGGAGGATGCGGGCTTGATTCGCTCCAAGAAAACCGGTCGCGTGCGAACCTGTGAGATAAAACCCAAGCAACTGACTGCCGCACAAAAATGGATCAATACACAAACGGCTATATGGGAAGGCCGGATGGCTCGGATGGCGAGCTATGTCGAAACGCTCGATGCAGAAGAGCAGGATGACTTAGTACAAAAGGGGTAAATGCCCGAACAGTACGGATCCCATAGGCGTAAACCAATTTCTCTCCCTCCACCCCACCTAGCACTGAAGCTTTAACCGCGCGGAGCCTTTCGCGGGTTATCCATTGACCTAACAATTGCTGTTAACTATAGTTATCCAAAAAGCTAACTATCGTTATTTTTTGCACTCGGCTGTTCACGCTTTGCAAACATCGCAGAGGGATTCGCATGAGCCAAGATTTATCCCACGACACCATATCGATCAGTAGAACGATCAAAGCACCGAGAGAGCGGGTATTTTCCGCATGGGAAGACCCGCAAGCCCGCTCGATATGGGGGCCTCCTTCTGAAGATGAAACAATTGAATTTCTCGAAAATGACTTTCGCGAAGGAGGCATTGACATACATCGATGCGGTCAAAGTAACGATCTGCGATTCAGGGTTGAAACACACTATTACGAAATCAGAAGGCCACATCGGCTTCTGTTCACCGAACGTGTAACTACGGATGGCTCTCCACTGAGTATCTCTTTGATTAGCGTGGAGATCGGCAATAGTGAAAGCGTGACAGAACTCAAGGTAACGATACAAGTCGCCTCCCTGGTCGGCTCGGGAATAATCGAGGGAACTCGCAATGGGTGGCAGCGCGCTCTTTCCAATCTGACTGCATACTTGGAAGCAAGAAAAGTAGAAGCCGAATAGGAAGGGCAATATTGCTTCTCTTCAGGCTTCAATAGCCATTGAGTAACAGTCCAAGTACAACCCGCAGCATCATTTGGACCAATAGAACCAACAGGGAAGAACTTGTGCGAAAAATAACTGTAAACACGTTTATTAGCCTGGATGGTGTGATGCAGGCCCCTGGCGGCCCGGAAGAGGACTCTTCAGGGGGCTTTGAGCTTGGTGGATGGGTAGCTTCCTATTTTGATGAAGGTGTTGGTGAATTCATGGGCAATGTGTTCGCAGCACCATTTGAGTTACTACTTGGCCATCGGACTCACAATATTTTCGCTGCACATTGGCCAAAAGTTGCTGCTGACCCTCCGCCTGAGGGTGTTGATGAAAGTGAAATCCAGCTGGCCAAAAAAATCGACGGTACAACACGATACGTGGCTTCCCGCACGAAACCTGAGTTTACCTGGGAAGGCAGTGAGTGGCTGGGGGATGACCCAATCTCGAGGCTTCGTGTAATTAAGGCTAGCAATGGCCCTGATTTGTTGGTTCCAGGCAGTGCTGACTTTATTCAAACTCTACTCAAAGCGGACCTAATTGATCAGTTCAAATTACTGATTTTTCCTTTGGTCCTGGGTAACGGGAAACGTCTTTTCGGTTCAGGTGTGATCCCTACAGCGTTCCATGTACAGCAAGCCATGACGACAGATAGCGGTGTAATTTGTGTGACCTATGTTCGAGGCGGAAGTATCACGACTGGAGATTTCTCCCTGCAACGAGAGTAGGGCCGGCAGTCTAAGCGCAATTTGGGATAGATAAGCAGAGATAGGAACTCGAAAGTTATGGAGCCCATCACTTACTTGGTATTCAAGGGGAGCTGCGCACATTATGCCGATACGCTCGGCAGTAAGATCAGATCTGGAACGCCCACCAGATGTCCCGATATAACTATCAATGCCAGAGCCTTTCAGCAGAGTAAGTATTCGACCCGTTTAAATCCCAAGGAGATATCAAAATGACAGAACTCGTTACCTGTCTTTGGTTCGACTACGGCGAAGCAAAGAAAGCGGCGGAATTCTATGCAGCAACTTTTCCTAACAGCCATGTCGACCGCGTTAATGCGGCCGCCGCCGACTACCCCGGTGGCCATGAGGGCAGTGAGCTAACCGTTGAATTGACTGTCCTCGGGCGCAAGTTTATAGGTCTGAATGGTGGCCCAAATCTAACTCCGAATGAATCGGTCAGTTTCATGGTTATCACCGAAAACCAGGAGGAAACTGACCGTTACTGGAATGCGATTGTGGATAACGGTGGGCAAGAGAGCGCCTGCGGTTGGTGTAAGGATCGCTGGGGTCACTCGTGGCAAATTACGCCAAAACTGCTACTCGATCTTACAACGAATCCCGACCGTAACAAGGCAAAGCGCGCCTTCACCGCGATGATGACCATGAGAAAGATCGATATTGCGACAATTCAAGCTGCTACAAATTCGGTTTGAAGTAACAGAGAGATATCGCGAAAGAGTATTTAAACTACGCATGGCCAAACCGCCTCGGAAGCCCAGAGCTACTAGCGCAAGGCCCTAACAAGCTGAGTGACACTACCCTCATCAAGCTCAGTCCCAACAGACAATGCAAGAGACAAATATATGAGGATCAGATTGTGAGACGGTTAGTGGTTTGGAATGTGATGTCATTGGACGGCTGCTTTGAAGGCACCGCCCCATGGTCATTGGACCATCACGCAACAGTGTGGGGCGACGAATTAGAAGCCTTCTCTCTTCGACAGGGTGATGAAATCGGCACCTTGCTATTCGGATGTCGCACCTATAAAGGAATGGCCGATTATTGGCAAAACGAAACTGGGGCTATTGCGGACATGATGAACTCGCTTGAAAAAGCCGTCATCTCTCGCACGCTAGAAACCGCCAATTGGTCAAATACTCGTCTACTGAAAGGCGAGGCGGCCGAACATGTTCGCGCGCTGAAAAAAGAGACCGGGAAGAGGGAAATCTTCGTATTTGGTAGTTCGAATCTTGTAGCTACTCTGCTCAGAGAAGGTCTAGTAGACGAGTACCGGATATGCCTAGCACCTATCGTACTAGGAGCTGGCTCACCTCTCTTCAAACCTGACGGTATCCAGAAAAATTTTAAGTTGATGCGGGCAGATACCCTTGAAACGGGCGGAGTAGTCCTTCGCTACAAGTGCCTATAAAAGGGCGGAGCGTTATTGCAGCCAGCTTCTAGGCATGGTTTGTATCATTAACCTAAAAGAGTCTATGGGAAGAGGGTCATGATGAAGTTCCAACCTCTTCGATTGCCACTTGATCTGGATAGAAGGCAATACGCCCGTTGATCACCCCGGCAAAGTCAAAAGCAGCTTCATAGGCCCATGCAATAGCTTCTCCGCTATCATCGATTGAGAAGTAGCTGGCATCGCCTTTCAGTGGGCAATAGCTTGTCTTTCCCTCTATAAGGGAGAGGGGAGCAAGAACATCTTCTCTAGGGAAGTAGAATACGGGGTCGAACATATCTTTTGCGAGTTCTGTGACTCTCAAAGCATTACTACTCTCGGCAATCACCTTGCCACCACGACGCACACGCACTGTCCTAGGCACAATCTTGGCGCGCATAAGGTGTCGGGGTTCTTTCGGGTTGTGGATTGTGTCACTAGACATCGTAACTTCTGGATAGGGCATTGATCTTTCCTTTCAAGGTATTAGCCTGAAGCGCGAACAGCGAGCCTCATGTCACCTCACTTGGACTCAATAGTTAGCGCTGATACGATCTTCGATGCATAAATTGTGGACGATTGCCGCCGAATTACGAACTCTCCAGATCCCGTTGAAACAATAGGGTTTGCATGGTCACGACTGATTTCGATGGTATCACCTGCTTCGCACGCGTTAGCCAACTCCCTAAAGTACCTCTCCAATTCCAGCGACAAAATCTGAGGTAGTAACAGTGTAAATTGTTACCGTGTACTCGGCGTACGGGAAGTGGCGACCAATATCAACCAATCCTTCACCACTCACGCATACAACAGAGTATCTACACCCCAAATATAGAAACCCTTGGGTTTACAGGGACAGTTCTCTGATTTCGGGATAGGACCCCAAATTGCAGGAAACGTAATCGTCTCAATTAATTAGACTGCCCCCTGGGTTTTCCTTTAGTGATTAAGTAGGCTTGGGTGTACTTTTCGTTTACCTACCATCCCGGTAACAATTCTCCCAACTTCCTGCTCAGAGGGAAGCTGAGCTACGTCATACGCGAACCATGCCACTGAGTCTGCATTTTCCACCGCTTTGACTTCAGTGAGCTCTGCCATAAGTGTTGCCGCTGCATCTTGTCCGCGTAACTGATTGAATGCCTGCTGTACAACAAGCTTGAACGCTTGATCATGGGTTTTACCATTGTCCTGATGGAACTTCATCCAAATAGCGCCACCTTCACTGATAGCTTTATCCAATTTACCCGCAATGCCTTCATCATTAAAATATTTATGATCCACGGTTTGCGCATATTTATGTGTTCCTTCATGGATCAGAGTAACAATGCAGAAAACCTCACCTTTTTCCCAAATTTTACTAAAACTTAAACAGATAGGATTTTGATTGGGCTTCATAAAGCTCCCCCCCTTAAGTTGCCCTCCACCGGCCCATGACAACTTACAGAAGTTTGAAATTGATCTGCCCCAACTTTCCGTAAAGGGCACAAACACAAACCCGGCCGCATTTTTTGAAGGGTCCTCAATACCAAATGGATACCCTATCGTCGATATGGTAGAGCATTGAACTTTACATAAGGTGGGCATCATTTTTACATCCGCACACTCTACATCACCACTCAAGCCTATCTGGGTTTTACTGAGTTTTTGGAGTATCGCATTTACGCAATTTGAATATCTTTGTGGCGGGCAATCCATAGGAAGGCCGAAGTAGTAGGAGACTAAATTTTTAAACTTATCAGGAACCTTATCAGGGTATGTAATCGCTACAGTACACATATCTATCGCTCGCTTTAAGATAGCCTGTGCTTCATCCAGCCAGTTTTCGAGTGATTTTTTGACCTTCGTTTGAAAAAGTATCGACGAATTATCCTCTACCAACACGGTAAAACTCACTTCCCGGTTGATACTGCGGCTCACTATTTTTGTCATAATTATTCTCCTGCCTTTTCCTGCTACTTTCAGCGATGGAATTCACTGTTTTTGCTCTGATGCCAAATCCGAGCAAAATAGAATATATAATATTACTTAGCACGCCTGTACATTAATATTCTTGAAATCATTCAGGAATAGCACTTCTTAACAATCCACCTCGAATTCAAGTATCTTGCAATAATTCTTCTGGAGATTACTCATAGATTAATATTGTGGAGGGATTGAGGTAGTTCGCAGTACTTTGAGTCACTTTAACTGATTTTTGCTGATTTTTAACTCGGCTAGTAATTACTTAGCGTCGGCCACTACGAAACCCGGCCAAATCCAGCCCAATTAAGATGTGGTATTGATAAATCAATTTGCAGCAATGACCTGACTGACATAAAAAATCTCAATTAATCAATAAGTTAAAACTGTTTCTTCCAATATTTCCCTAGGCTGCACTTACTAAAAAGGGAGAAGGGAAAAATACATCGCGCATGGGACCCTATGAGGCATCGATGCCGATTAGGAGCTTACAGGGATGTATTCTCAGCGGGTCTCGCGTGCGGTGTATTCTTTCCTTCCACCCCAGTAGTAACTAGCCGACCATTCAAGCTAGGGCAGTCGTTTATAGGAATAAGCTTTTCCACCTTGACGAAGAATAAACGAGCGGGCAGGGCTCATATCGCCCTCCTCAAACTCAATAGTCAACCCTGGGACCATCTTCGATGCATAGATTGTGGACGATTGCGGTCGAATTACGAACTCTCCATATTCCGCTGAAACTATAAGACCTGTATAGCCACGGCTGATTTCGACAATATCATCTGTTCCGTGCCCATAGCGCCCGACACCTCTCAAAAGCACCTCCTCTGGTAAAGTGATGAAGTCTGGGACAGGGACAATCTTGGTAGATACCGTCTGCTCGGGGTTCAAGAAGTGATGGCCAATATCATCCAGCCCTTCACCGCTGGCAGTATCTGCCAAGGCAACAACACCTGCTCCCCGCGCTGGGTTAAAGCCCATAAATGTACGCGATCCATCACTGCTGCCATTGGACCAATAATAAGTCTCTCCATTGGTGGTTGTCCTGCGCCAACCCAGGGCCATACGAGTGATATCACTGCCTCCCGGCCTATCAATTGACAGCATTAACCGCGATGCGGCAACCAAATCCTTAGGACCTCGACCGTTGATAAACAAGTCGAGAAGTGTGAGGAGGTCGCTGGCTGTAGATCGTAAACCGCCAGCCGGTGAGAGCACTCCATCGCTTGTTGGGCCGATCGGACTGAGATAAAAGTCATGGCCTTGAGCTCGCCGAGCAGACTTCTTGGGATCATCCTCTAAAGTGGTATCACTTAGCCCTAAAGGTCCCGTCACACGCTCTCGCAGTATCGTTGCAAAAGAGCGGCCTTCTTTCAAAGCAAGTCCTTGACCTAAGAGCCCAAAAGCCAGGTTTGAATAGCTGAATTGAGTACCCGGGGTAGCTTTCAGATGATAACTTGGCAAGCCACCATAGAGCTGCTCAAAGGAATAACCAGCGTACTTATTGGGCGCATCGGGCGCCAATGCAGCAAGATTATTTGGTCTTAGAGGAAGAGAAGCAGCATGAGTAGCCAGGTCGGCGAGAGTGATTTGTTGCCCTTCAAAAGTTGGAGCTTTTACACCGGCTGGTACGTAATCCTGGAGAGGATCATCGAGTTTCACTCTCTTATGTACAACTTCAACAGCCAATAGCAAGGCCGTAAATATCTTAGTTAACGACGCAATTTCAAAAATCGTATCGCCCCCTAGTTGATAAGTATCCTTGGCTTCAGGCTCTCGAACAGTAATGATTCGACGACCAGAAGAATTTAGGGTACCTGCAACTGCTGCATGTGCTGCGTGTTGCTTAAGAATACGATGGCGAATCAGACGTTGAAACTCATCATCATTCACTGGGTGACTTGATAAAGCATCTAAAGCGATGAGTGGTTGAGGGACAGCAAATACAGAGGTAGCTCCAAGAAATAATTTTGTGAAATCACGTCGTTCCATGGCAATCAACACCTATTCAAAAACTTTCCAGAATTTAGTTGGTAAACTTTGACTATCAGAAAGGCATAAAAGTTCTTGTGATAGATACGCTGATCACTAACAGAGATAAACGCATTTTGGGCAAACGGAGCCTAATGGAGGATAAGCAGAACTATGGAGCTGGTGGAGCAACCAGTAAAGTTAGAACAGTTAGATCCTCAAAAAGAACTACTGCCAATAACCTGTGATGCTGAATAAAGAGGCTCAGGGGATAACCGAGCTTTTTATACTAGTAAAGCACGTTTATAAAAATTCTGAAATGAGTTTGATAGAAAATATTAGGTTATTGGTAGAGTCAAGGCACTGACGGAAAGCAAGTTTACACTCCTGAAAACCTCGTCCTTATGAGGCTATTCTCCAGCTGGTAACTGCCATAAATGGAAGATTAGAATGACCCGAAAATTTAAGGGCCCGTCTTCTGCGTTATCTAGAAATATAAAAAATAGTTTGGAGTGTATTGGGCCACATCAAACATCTATAGCCCTTCCTAACGGCATTATTAAATTTATACGATTATGCCAAGGATATGGAGGTTAAAACGCTGACTAAAAACATTTCCCTTTTTTATTAATAAATTCTCTATGGTTACTAACGACCGTAGAACTGCTATAGCGATTGATTTAAGAATTTATATCTCTGTATTCAGAGCTGCTTCAGTCTCGAAGTCCTTTGAAAGTGGTATTGAAAAAATGGCCCTTAAATCAGGAAAGGGAAGTACGCGGTTTTACTGCTGGTTACGTAATAACTCGTAATCTTATTTTTCACTCCATTTTATATATTACTGTCCATCAAATTGGTACATTGGACTCACTACTCTCACTGTCAAGCACAACGAAAAAGGAAATTTTGATGTTGAATCTTAAAACTTTACCGAGTCAGAACGGTAATTCTTGCGCCGCTCACTGTACCGAGATCGCAGTGTCAGGATTTGATCTCCGTGCGCCAAGGCCACAGAGTTTTGTGGAAGACACTCTGTGGCGCGCTATCAAATGGCAGAATGGGGACCTACCTCCGATGCCAAACGGTGCCGACCATCCCTTAGTGGCGGCCAACAATAGTTCACCGATGCGTGTGCGAAACTATGTGAATACCCAGTGCCCTGGGCGTACCGGTCGGATTTTATATGACGCGACCCAGAAAGACATGTGCCTTCAATTCGCGCAGCCGGGCAATAGAGTTGATTATAATGCGTTGTTTACAAATCTCATACAGCCAGCTAGTAATGGGGGAATGCCGAGGAACTTGCTTACCGACACCTATTACAATTGCGCTTTTATGATGTTTCGAGGCCCTTCCCCTGGGTCTGCTCATGAAATGGGTTTCCATAATATCCTGGTTGCCAAGGATGGGACCACAGTCAAATATTATAACCCGAATGAAGATCAACCAGTTTGGAGGGCTGATATTGGATGGCGAACGTTGCGTCATCAAAACGCTGGAAGGCATAGTTACGTTTGGAGTGGTATTGCAATCGAAATCACCTAGCAGTTAATGTTTGATGATGCGATCATTAGTATGGATCATGGGGTTTATCCTTGGTTTTGCTTTTAGGTTTAGGCACTTTCATCAAAACCGGTAAACCCTTCTTATTCAAGACGATCTGTCAGATCGTGGTCTGATCTTGTCTACATCTTTACACCTTCTTCCAGCTTACTCGCTCCTTTATTTGTTAAGAAATACTAAAATCCTGCTAGAACTGAGTGTAAGTTACTCATGCCAGCCACTACTAATAGATCGATAAAATAAATCCGATTGTATCCGTTTTCGCAACATTGTTTCTCTATTTGAACTAATTATTGAGTCAATGTGATGTACTAGGATAGATCGCAAGTTTTGGACATTAACCCAACGCTTCAGGAGCTTGAAATGAAAGCAAAACTTATTTTACCAATGATTCTATTAAACATGCTTGGCGGAGTAGGGTCCGGCATCATGATCTATATGTCTGGCGGCGATCCGGTTTGGGTCGGCGCACTTTTAGCGACCCTACCTTTACCATTTTTCTTGATGGTCTTAACAAACGTGTTCAGCATTTCAAGAACATCAGAAAGGCTGCCAGTTATTCAAGCCGTTAACTTTTTAGGAGTTGCACTGGTTGCTTATTCAACTTATTCGAACCAGGCTCCAATGTCCTTGTCTCAGTACGTTCCTATTGCAGCTGCTGCCCTGGGCTTCGTATCCCTTCATTGGTATGTCTGGTCATTCTCCGTTTACAACCGCAGAAAGAGCAAGGCCATATCAAAAGGCCAAAAACTGCCTGAAATGAACTTTAATCGATTAGATAAATCGGCTGTGTCTTCCACTTCTTTTGACGAATCTAAAACACTATTAGTGTTCTTTAGAGCCAACTGGTGCCCATTTTGTATGAACCAGTTAAAAGAAGTAAAGAAGTATGCTGAGACACTTAAGCAATATGATGTGAAGGTAAAGTTTATCTCTAACCAAGGCTACGACAACTCAAGGAAGTTAGCCGACAAGCTTGACCTACCTGGTCATTTTGAAATTCTTCAAGATGACAACTTAATGGGTGCTAAAGCTCTAGGCATTGAAGATATTGGCGGTTCCCCTGCAGGAATGCCTGGGTACCCTAAGGATACCGTTATGGCCACAGTGATAGCACTGGATGAAGATGGTACGGTTATATTCGGTGATGAGACCGACAATTATCGGAGACGCCCAGACCCGACAACGTTTCTGCATGTTTTTGAAGGCTCAAAGCCGCAGACTTTAGATGCTAACCCAACTCTCAAAGGTACCGCCTAGTGAGGTAAGATATCAATCTCTCATAGAGCTTATCGATAGGCCCATGAAGAGTGAAAGATAACTGTCTAGCTAGCAATATTGTCGCAGGCCTGAACCTGGATTAAGTAAATGCCTTAGAACAACCAATATGGATTATATAAAGCCTGAAGATTCTATCGATGCCTAAGCAAATACAGGTCTACCTTATATCAGTTGACATATAAAAGACTATCACATATTCACATACCCCTTTCTATGATAGACAGGGGTTTTTCCTTGTTGAGATTAGAGTATTCTATAAGTAATTGAAATTGGAGAACGTCATGGAGTTTAACTTCCCAAATCGTGATGGCGTAGAATTAAAGGGCAAGTTAGAGGAATCTGTTGGAACCCCAAAGGCTTATGCAATTTTTGCACATTGCTTTACTTGCTCAAAAGATATTATTGCAGCAAGCAATATTTGTAAGTCATTAACCAGTAAAGGAATATCAGTATTAAGGTTTGACTTCACTGGATTGGGTAATAGTGATGGAGATTTTTCCAATACTAATTTTTCATCCAATGTTGAAGATTTACTTAGTGCTTACAGTGAAATCAAAAACCGCTTCGAGGCACCAAAATTGTTAATTGGGCATAGTTTTGGAGGTGCTGCCGTTTTGAAAGCCGCTGGTATGATAAAGACAGCTAAAGCTGTTGTTACTATAGCTGCCCCAAGTGATGTTAAACACATCCAGCATATGTTTAAAGATGAACTCGATAGCATCAATAAAACAGGTCAGGCAAGAGTGGTTCTGGCTGGGCGAGAGTTTACGCTAAAGAAGCAGTTCATTGATGATATAAATGAAGCAGACGTCTTGGTTAACCTTAAGGAATTAAGGAAAGCGCTGCTAGTAATGCATTCACCACTAGACAGTACTGTTTCAATTGAGCATGCGGCGAAAATATTCGCTGCTGCGAACCATCCTAAAAGTTTTATTTCTTTAGACAAAGCCGATCATTTGCTTATGAAAAAATCAGATGCTGAATATGTCGGTAATGTTATTGGAGCCTGGGTTCAAAGATACATTAATTAATATCGAATGTTACAGAGAGTAATATCGAACTTTAAAGTCTTACAACAGTAAAGAACCGTCAACTATCGAGAGCTGGGCTGTAAAGAACAATAGAAACAGCACTAGATGGAATTTAGGTTGCTCCTAGTCCACCTAGTAATCCGGGGCTTAACTGTAGTAGTTCAGACTTGATCTGACAGTTACCGGTTTTTCAGAAGGTACTCTGTCAGGTCAAATTCAGTTTACGAGTTTCTCCTTCCAGATACTTTTACCCTCTTCAAGGGTTACCATCGGTGTGCGACCACAACACTTTTTACCCTGATGAGTTCGATCATTATTGTAATATACGAGCCATTCGTCCAGATCCTTTTGTAGCTCTTCTATTGATCCATAGATCTTTCGTCGTAACGATGGCTGGTAGAACTCTTGTAATATAGTTTTATGGAAGCGCTCACAGATACCATTTGTTTGTGGGTGCCTGGCTTTTGTCTTGGTATGTTCTATCTCGTTGATATTCAAGTACAACTGATAATCATGCTGCTCCAGCTTGCCGCAATATTCAGTACCGCGGTCAGTCAAAATACGCAACACCGGCAGATCATGCATGGCGTAAAACGGTAATACACGATCATTCAGAAGATCTGCTGCTGTGATTGGCGTCTTAGTGGTGTACAACTTGCAATGGGCTACCTTTGCATAGGTGTCGACATAGGTTTGTTGGTAAACACGCCCAACCCCCTTAAATGTTCCTACATAGAAGGTGTCCTGAGAACCTAGATAGCCGGGGTGTTGAGTATCAATTTCCCCGCAGGCTTCATCATCATGTCGCTTTCTTTCCAAGGCCTGAACCTGCGACTCCGTGAGGATTAGCCCCTCCTTAGCCACCTTGGCTTCAAGTGCTTTTAATCGTAACTTGAAGTTAGCCAGGTCGTTCCGTAACCAGATACTCCGAACACCACTAGGGGACACGAATACGCCACGTTTACGTAGCTCATTGGAGACTCGAACCTGTCCATGGGCAGGCTCTTGGAGGGCATAAGTCAACACGGCCTCTTCAATTGCTGTGTCAACACGGTTCTTGTGGTTAGGCACCCGTCGACTCTTTTCAAGAAGGGCGTCCACACCGCCACTTGAAGCAGCTTCCTTGTACCGATAGAAAGTGTCTCTCGAAACACCAAGCATCTTGCAAGCTTTTGAGATGTTGCCAAGCTCTTCTGCAAGATTGAGCAATCCGGTCTTGTGTTTGATGATACGATCATTAGTATGGATCATGGGGTTTATCCTTGGTTTTGTTTTTAGGTTTAGGCACCTTCATCAAAACCGGTAAACCCCTCTTTTTCAAGAGGATGTGTCAGATTTGGTCTGAACTAATACAGCTTAACTCAGTTCCTTTTTTAGAAACTCGATAAAGACTCTGGTCTTTGCCGGCATCGCTCGGCCACTGGGAATCAGTGCGCTAACAGGCGGTCCTGGAACTGCTTTCTCTCGGAATAACTCAACAACTTCACTATTTTGAACAGAAAAGCCAAGCGCTTTATCATATACCTGAGCTATTCCCATACCGGCTACCACTGCGTCAATCAGAGTTCGTCCATCTCTGAATATTGCTAGCGGTGAGGGGGAAAATTCAGTAATTGGGCCTCCATCTTCTTGGAACAACCAGCCTCTCAATTTTCCTGTAGGTGCACGGAAAACAAGAGAATCATGCTCCTTTAAATCTTCCAAAGTCTTTGGCATACCCTTTTGTGAAAGATATTCAGGTGAAGCGCACAGGATACGTCTGGTTTCACATATTTTTTTTGCGATAAAAGAACTATCTTCCAGTTCACCAATCCTCACGACGACATCCCATTCACCTCTAATAGCGTCCTCTAGACTGTCTGAAAGAGAGACCTCGACCGTAACCTTGGGATGCAACTGCGTGAACCCCTTTAAAGCACTGACAATATTTCGGCCTATGCCTATTGGCAAATTGATACGCAATCGTCCGGCAGGCTCATCCTTTCTGGCATGCAGCAAAAGCCTGGCCTCATTGATTGTTTCTAACGCATGTTTTGCGGCATCTAGAAATATTTTGCCTTCTTCTGTCAGCCTGATACTTCGTGTGGTTCTGTTGAATAGCTTAAGACCCAATTCCTCCTCAAGCTTCTTAACTGCCTTACCAGCGCCTGATTTGGTTGAGTTCAATGATGCCGCCGCCTTTGTAAAGCTTCCGTGTTCGGCTACGGCAATAAATACGACTATTTCGTTCAAATGGGCTTGTTGAAACACAGATTGTGTCCCTAATGGATACAATGAGTTTCAAAATAGCATGTTTATAGCACAAATCAAAGTAACTAACCTTCCCAATAGTGGTTTGGCGTAAGTACCTGCATAGAGGCCAATTGGAGAGTTAAGTACATCGCCTCTTGGTCCATCGAAGGCTTACCCAAAGCTCGCGCTTCCAAACTTTAAACCATTAGAGGAATAGGTTATGTCTCTTCAAGACAAACTAGATGCTTTCAAAGAAGTATTTAAGCAACAGGCCCCGGAAGGAGCATTTGAAGCCTTTGCTAGATCATCCAAGGAATTGGCTGCTAGTGGCCAAGTTGAACGTTCGATTAAAGTAGGGGAGAAAGTCCCATACTTTACATTGCCAGATTCAGACGGTAACGACGTTGCCCTGGAAGAACTCCTTGCCAAAGGGCCCGTTATTCTAACGTTCTATCGAGGCGTGTGGTGCCCTTACTGCAATATTGAGCTGCAAGCGTTAGAAGAAGTTGCTGCAGAGATCAAAGCGCGTGGCGCAACCCTGGTTGCTATTTCCATGCAAGGGCCCGCTGAAAGCCGCAAATCTCAGAGAGATAACAAGCTAAGCTTCCCAATTCTGACTGATCAAAGTGGAAAGCTTGCAGAAGAGTTTGGTATCCGCTGGACATTACAACCTTATGTAATTGAGTTCCACAAGATGTTCAAAGTCGAACTCCCGACCATCCATCGTGACGGCGCGTGGAACTTACCTATGCCTGCAAGATATGTCATAGATACCGATGGAACAATCGCATATGCGGAAGTGAATCCTGACTATACGCGTCGCCCCGAACCCAGCGACTTATTTCCCGTACTTGAAAAACTGAGCCAGTCTACAACTGCATAGTATGTAAACACCTCCACCTCTTTAGCGCTGACTAGCGCCAAAGAGGTGGAAGCACTCAATGTAAATCGATATCGAGCACCGTAAAACCCAACTTATATGGTAAGACTCATGGTCAATTTTACACGTTACACAATTGAAACAGCACCAGAAGCCTCTAAGCCCACTCTAGAAGCCGCTAAAAAGAAAATGGGATTTGTACCCAATCTAATGGCAACCATGGCCGAATCACCTGTAATGGTAGAGAGCTACCTAACACTTATGGGATTATTCGATAAATCTCGTTTGAGCGAAACGGAGCGAGAGATAATCCTGATGACAAACAGCCGCCTAAACGGTTGCACCTACTGCATGGCTGCGCATACCGCAGTTTGCAAAATGGCCGGTGTAGATGAAAATGTCATCAAGGCGCTGCGTAGTGGCAAAAAACTCGATGATCCTAAACTCGAAGCGCTCCGAGCATTCAGTGTCATTATCAATGAGAAACGTGGATGGGCTACAGAAGAGGAGGTTGAGGCGTTTCTTGCAGCAGGTTATACGAAAGAGACAGTTCTAGAGGTGATAGTTGGAACCAGTCTAAAAGTACTCTCGAATTACTCTACCCACAATCTGAATGTCAGTCTCGATGATGCGTTTTTGCCAATGGCCTGGAGTAAGGATATGGATTCGAATGGTTGAGCGTAACAGCAAATAAACAACATGTATCCGATTCATGCGTCTAATAAAGACTGGGCCTTGGGAAGAGGGCGTCTGTCCAGATCATAAAAGTGACGATAAGAACGCCACTGATTCACCAAAGTAATGAGGCCCATATAACCACTATGGGCCTCTACTACATTGTCCGAGATATATTCGAGGTATCTAAGCCCCTAAACAATACATCCTCTTGAATACAGCCTTCTTTTGGCTTATCACAATTATTCCATTTCGCTACGAATAATGCCGGGCGTTTTGGCTTGTCCTCGCACTCGGTCAGGATGATCGCGCTCGTTAAAGCGTCTCAAGCCTTCAGACAGCTCTTCTTTGGATTCAGAGTCGCTGAATAATCGGTTAAAGCACTCAGCCTCAATTCGTAGACCTTCATCAAGATCCTTTCCATAACCACGAATGGCGGCTTCTTTATCAGAGTGAATCGCTGGCTGGGGAAGGGTGGAGATATACTGTGCTAACTCTACGGCACGATCTAATGCGGCTCCCTTTGGCACCACTTCGTTGGCCAACCCAATGCGATAAGCTTCTTCAGCATCAATAACTTTTCCCGTGATGATTAACTCCAGCGCTCGCCCCATACCAACAATACGCGGCAAACGCTGAGTACCACCATCGGCTAAGCCGATATTCCAACGACGACAAGTCATACCAAAGGATGCGTGTTCTTCTACAATCCGCATATCGGCAAAACATGCCCACTCAAAGCCACCCGCATAAGCAATTCCGTTCACAGCCGCAATGATAGGCTTATAAATATCGGTCCAGCGGGATGGACCTATAATCCCTGGAGCTTCACCTCGATTATGTCGGGCAATATCAGCGGGTTCTACAGGACATAAAACAGCCACGTCAGGATCGGGGCGATTAGTGGGTTCGGTTGCAGCAAGATTGCTTTTCAAATCACCCCCTGCACAAAATGCAGAATCGCCAGCACCGGTGATTACCGCAACTTTTGCTCCGTCATCGGTACGAAAGCGATCGAATGCATCCACCAGCTCACGGTGAGCGCGAGTACCAATACAGTTCTTAACCTCTGGACGGTTAAAAGTAACGATGGCTACAGGGCCAATTTGCTCGTATTTAATATGATGATATTCCATGTCATAAGACCTTTATCATGTGGCGTCGAAGTAATATTTAAAACCTACCATTGATACATCAAATAAGAATTTAATCCAGGCTAAATTTAGATTTAATCAATATTTAACGCAACCTAGTACGGAAGAACCTTCTGCACATAATAAACTTTTATTTGCTAGCACAACGAAATCTTGCACATTGGCTCCAGTAGTGATTATATAGTGACATACTGATTCTTAATATTTATCCCTTAAGGCTTCTGCATTTATTTAACTTTACTTGGGTATTCGATGGGGAAAGCGGCAATCATGCACCTTAGAATACTATTAAACACAGTCCTTTTGATTTTTTTATTTCCACCATGTCTTTTTTTAGAATCCGTGACCGAAACAGAAATCTTACAAATTTCTGAAAAAAGGAAATTTCGAGTCCACAATACTACTTATAATTTGATTGCAATCTGGCAGATAATTTTAGCGCACTTCGTTAGACCAGCAACACCTTATGATATGGTTCAAAAACTAGATGCGCTTGCTCTCATTCATCTTAAACAACCGACTGCGATGGCTTCGATTGATTGGGCTAACTTTCGGTCAATTTTGACAGGTGAATGATTGATAAAATCTCATAGAGTATTATTCAAAATTTGGATTGTTGAGTCACTTTGATATGGAATTCACTCACAAGTTAACGTCATATTTTAAGCAATCATTAGTTGACGGCGAGCGACTTTGTCCGGCAGATAAGGATCTACTTCCAGCCCTAGGGCACAGTAAACCCACAAAGGCGTCAGTCGCATATATTGCTCAACCAGCGAGCATCTGGAGTCAGGGGTGCATTCCACGAGACCTGGCAGAAAAAATAATCAATAGACGGCAAAAGCCTAAATCCCCACCGCTAAATGAAGTGGAACTTGTCCTTCTACCCAGAATTGATATCTACAATTATCAGAGAGGCAGCAGCACCGCATTAAAACGTAAGGTTCTTACACCCTTGTGCGTGTTTGTACGGCTGCAACGAAATGGAACTTTATTACCTGGTAGTCGCGCAGCCTGG
Source organism: Microbulbifer maximicatervae (SeqCode) (assembly GCF_052467225.1). Taxonomy (NCBI): domain Bacteria; kingdom Pseudomonadati; phylum Pseudomonadota; class Gammaproteobacteria; order Cellvibrionales; family Microbulbiferaceae; genus Microbulbifer; species Microbulbifer maximicatervae (SeqCode). The sequence continues at coordinate 3,161,597 of NZ_CP174303.1, forward strand.
ATACCCAGGGAATGGCTGTCACCAAATACCAGTGCGACCCAACCTTTTGCGGAATTCTCAAATGTAGATGAGTTTTTGACTTTGAATCCGTATGAAGGAATTGAGTCTTGGGCAGATTTAGTGTCCCACTGTGAAGCCATGTTGGCTACCGCGGTTGATTACGAAGAAACTGAGAGTATTTCAGCAGATGCGCTTCTTTTTAAAGTTCCTTTGCATTCTGAGTACACAGTTTCGGGGCAATGTCTTTTCCAAATAGAGCCTCCAGTCGTAGGAGCGAAGGCCAAAATTATTGGTGTGCTCGAAACATTGTTAGCGAGAGAAAATTATCCATTGCTGTACCGCCGTTTTGTAGGCGCAAATGACCTGAAACTAATCCCCCATGAAATGCTTGTTCATAACGAAGTAGGGGAAGCTTATCATATAGCTCAAATGACGGGAGAGTTTGCATTATCAAACCACCAACGAAATGGATTACATTACTCTTCTAAGCAAAAGAATGGAGAAATTCTCGCCATTAATGGTCCTCCCGGTACGGGAAAAACAACTCTACTTCGTAGTATTGTAGCTAACCTTTGGACTACTGCTGCACTGAATGAATCTGCCCCCCCTTTGATTGTTGCAGCTTCGAATAACAATCAAGCTGTAACGAATATCTTGGAAAGCTTCGCAAAGGTGGACGAAGACGGGCTTGATGAGTCGCTTAAGGGACGGTGGTTACCTGACTTGGACAGCTATGGTCTTTACTGTTGTGCGGCGGATAAAAAGAAAAGTACTCCTTACTTGCATATGGACTCTAGTGGTGATGGTACTATCAGGAAGTACCAAAATAAAGAATATATTGATGTAGCTAAAAAGACATATCTCCAGCGAGCATCTACATGGCATGGAAGGACTATAGAAAAAGTAGGGGATGCAAAATCAATTCTTCATCACAACCTAAAGGGCCTTGTTAGCAAAATCTCTAATGCAGCAAGCATCAAGAAAAGATTTATCAAGTCAGAGTCAAGATTTCTCTCTATCGCAAAATCGATTGAAGATATGAAATCAGTAATAAAAGACCATCAATCGAAGATTGAGAATGTTAATCGAAAACTGCACGAAGCACAAAAACAACACGAAATGGTTTGCGAGCTATGGGAAGGCCGATCTATTTTCATACATTTTTTAATGTTTATTTCCACAATTCGAAAAATCGAATATCGGAAAACTGAAAGGCTGCTTAGCAGATGGTTTGATAGCATTCATGTGGAAGATTTCTCTGATGACGAGGTAGATGCTTGGTTTAAAAGAAAATGTAGTGACTTAAAAGAGGATCTAGCAATCCTTAAAAATCGCTTAACGCAATACAAGAAAGTGTTGACTAACTATCTTTCAGCCAGAAAAGATATTGAAAACCTGATTGCACAATATCGACCGAAAGAGCTATTTACAAAAGGGCTTGCGGATCAATGTGCAGAAATTGTTGATCGTACATTGCGGTTTACAAGTTTTAAGGTGGCAACTCACTACTGGGAAGCAAGGTGGATTGAAGAAACTGACAGTTTTCTACTAAACCCTGATGAGTATGAGAGGTCACCCACAACAATGCCTAGGCGATATCGTAGGCATGCAAAACTGACTCCCTGTTTCGTTTCCACGTTCTATATGTTACCAGCTATTTTTACGGCTTATCGCGGAGAAGATAAACCACTTTTTGAAGAAATAGATTTGTTGATCGTCGATGAGGCTGGTCAGGCGTTGACTGAAGTTTCAGCAGCCAGCTTTTCATTATCGCGAAGAGCACTGATTGTCGGCGATACAGATCAAATTGAGCCTGTATGGAGTGTTCCAGAAACAATTGATTTGGCGAACCTCAATCAGCTTGGCCTTCTTAACGATATGCAGCAATATGAAGAGTTTTGGAAGAAAAGTGGGCTGCTTGCAAGCAGTGGCAATGTGATGAGAGTCGCTCAGCGTCAATCGAAATATCATCAGTATGAGAAATTATCTAGAGGCTTATATCTTACTGAACATCGTCGCTGCTATGACGACATAATTAAATATTGTAACAAGTTGGTCTACAAGGGTGAGCTTGACGCGCTTAGAGGAAATCCAAAGTTAGATGTACCATGGGGCACGATGAGTTTTCATGAGGTTTTTTCTTCATCACATTCCATAGGTGGAAGTCGAGCAAATTCAGAAGAGGCCACAGCCATTGTGCGCTGGTTATACAATGAACGCACAACTATTCTTGATTACGCGAGAAAGCAGGATGAAAAGATGATTCAGCTGAGCGATACTGAAGTATTAAAAAAGTCTGTGGGAATAGTTACGCCGTTCAGTAAACAAGCAGTAGTCATTGAGAAACTTCTTCAGCAGTACGGTATTCATGGGCTTACAGTTGGTACAGTTCACAAGCTTCAGGGGGATGAGCGGTTATTAGTGTTATTTTCCAGTGTTTATGGCGAAAACAACAAAGCTACTGCGAAATTCTACGATAGAGGAAGCAACATGCTAAATGTGGCGGTTTCCCGTGCTAAGGATTCGTTTATTGTTTTCGGGCACCCTGAGGTCTTTGGCGTGGGAGCAAGTGGATCACCTTCAGGAATGTTGAGACGTGAGTTGAAAACGATTAATACAACCTTACCTGCATAAATAATCTATCTTATGCCTGAATACCGCTGGGGCTGGGCTCTAGAGACAATAGGGCAGACACATTACCTCAGCCCAACAGTTGTTAGTGCTCGCGTAACAAGAACAGGCAAATCAGGGAGCATCTCCCAAAAAGTGTTATGGACGTATTACGTGAAATGATAGGAGAGATGGACCAGATACAGGTCCGGCCACATCGCACTCAGCGTACCGAGGACAGAAAGAGACATGGAAATTGAGAAAAATCAGCTAAGAAAAACCGAGACATAGGTCAAACTAGGGTCCTATTATTTCCGATATTTGTGAATATCGGATATTTTATAAATGCCCGTTTTTCCGTATAATTTGCCGCATTCCAACAACAACTCCATATTTCTATGTCTGCTACCAACCGGCCACCAGCACCAATCATTGACAACCTGAGCAACCTTGAGAATCCATTCCGCTGTACCAGCTTTTCAGCTAGCAGTTATCTTAGCAAGCAGCTTCCTGGTGCTGATACCGATCTGGAGTTCACGCTTAAGTTTCTTTACAGCTATAACGGCAGCCAGGCAACGTTTAACAGCTACCGCCGTGAACTTGAGCGCTTGCTGCAATGGGCGTGGCGCATTGAAGAAGTTTCAATAATGACTCTGAAGCGCGAACACATTGAGGAGTTTGTGCAGTTTTGCATTGAGCCGCCAATTGCCTGGATCGGAACTAAGAATGTTGCCAGATTCAAAACACAGAATGGCGAGCGTGTTGTGAATGCCGATTGGCGGCCATTCGTAGTCAGTGTGTCCAAAGTTGAGTTTCGTGCTGGCAAGACGGCTTCTCCCAAGGAGTTCCGGCCATCCCAGGCAGCGATCAAATGCATCTTTACTGCATTGTCATCCTTCTTCGATTTTCTCTATCAAGAAGGCTTGGTTCCAGCCAACCCTGTGGCACTGATTCGCCAGAAAAGTAAGTTTGTTCGACGTGAGCAACAAAGCCAGGTTGTGCGCCGAATCAGCAACTTGCAGTGGGACTATGTCCTGGAGACTGCTGAGATCATGGCCGAGACATCACCAACAGATCACGAGCGAACTTTATTCATTATGAACGCCCTATTCGCTATGTATTTGCGAATCTCTGAATTGGTTGCGGATGAAAGATCGGCACCAGTTATGGGTGATTTCAAGAAAGATCGCGACGGAAACTGGTGGTTTCACGTTACGGGTAAAGGTAACAAAGGCCGGGCGATCACTGTTTGCGACCAAATGTTGAAGGCCTTGAAGCGCTACAGAAATTATTTGCAGCTCCCTGCTCTGCCCAGCATTAATGAGCAGACACCTCTGGTGCACAAGTCCCGTGGCAAGGGACCGGTTACCAGTACCCGACAGGTTCGCCTGATTGTTCAAAACTGCTTTGATGCTGCCCACCAACGGATGGTTGAAGAAGGCTTAGGGGAAGATGCTGAAGATCTTAAGGCTGCCACTGTGCACTGGCTCCGCCATACGGGTATTTCTGAAGATGTGAAGTACCGCCCCCGCGAGCATGTCCGTGATGATGCGGGCCATGCAAGTATGGCTACGACCGATCGCTACATTGATTCCGATATGCGAGAGCGACATGAGAGCGGGCGGAGTAAGCGGGTAAAGGAAGAGCGGTAATACTGCCGCCCTACCCTTATTTATTTAGCAGCGAAAAGCACTTTATAAGGTGCTTGACCGCTTCGGGGTTAATCGGTATTTTTTACCTGTACGGTTTTATTGGTCCGATATTCAAGAGAATATTTCAGGTTTTACATAAACTATTCAAAATCATTTGACATTGATAAGCTTCGCCAAAATACCCTTTGCCACATCGACCTGGCACACTCGAGCTGCCTCTAGAACACCTTCAATCGCCTGCTCGAAGGTGTCATTTTTCATTATGGGGCTCAATACCTCTTTCAAGAGTTTTACCGTCAAAGATTTTTGCCAAATTTCCTCATAGTCTTCATGCTGTTTAATTGGATTGTTAATCCTAATAGCTGCCAATCGATTATTTGGAATACCGATATCCGGTAGATATTTATCGTCATCGAGAATATCACTAAACTCTAAGCATAGCTGATCAAAAACTCTATCTAAAACACCCCTAGGTGAAGCCGATATTATCTTTGGTAACATGTTTGACTCAGTTATCGAGCTAAATAAGTCCTGATGGGCCAAACCATAGTCACTCTGAATAAGTCTTGCCTCTTTATCTGCGACTACTTCTTCAGCAGCGTTTTCCAGAACCTCACCTTTCGAAGAACGAGATACCTCTCCCGAATTAGAAGTACTCTGCGAGCCCCGTACAAAATTTTGAGTCTGTGACTTCTCTGGCACCCTTGCTTTTAACTTCTGCTTGATCTTTCTGCCTTTACCCACAAAATTATTGATAACAGCGGACACTCTTCTATTGTCCACAAATTGAATGGAAGAATTTAATCCTGTTATACCCAAAGCAGCCGCTGCGCCAGTTGCCGCAAACACAAGACCAACAGGTGAAGCAACAGCTACAACACCAACGGCTCCACCGGCCCCTAAAACCATTGCGAGAGAGGCAGAGCCTGCAACCGCACCTGACATATATCCAGCAGTAGTCATTACTTTCGAATAGGGCTTTAAAAGATTACTGGTAAAACCAGGCTGTTTTCTAAGAATTGCCTGCAGCAGTTCAATCTGTTCCTGCTTGCGCCCCATTGCTGTGAAAAAACACATCAAATCATTAAATAGATTTTTCACGGTATCGAAATCCGGGTCACTTAATAAATTATCAATCACCTGACTAGAGGATTCTGTAACAATACGGCCACTCAATAGCTGATAAATGGCCTTTTCAGTACTCGAGTCATCCTTCGAAAGCCGCTTCACAGCAGCCTCCAGTGCCTTCTTTTTAACAGAAATAGCTTGGCGTTCTTCCTTCAATCCATTATTAAGGTTACGTATCTTACTGGTTAAACTTGAATTCAGACGCTCAGAACGCATGGAAGATTTAAAAGCAGATTTCAAAGAAATTGCATCTAGAACACCCGCTAGTGTCTGTGCCCCTCCGGATACCCCAAACGCAGAAGCAGCAACCATAACAGCACTACCCTCAGGCGTGAGTTTTGCAGCAACAGATAGGGCGGCGCCGATAATACTGCAGCAATACCTAAATATTTTTACCCGAGCAATAGTCTCTTCTGTACTTCCTCCAAGTTCCACATCGGAGTTATCGATACTATTTTTAAGTGATATTATCCTTAGAGAAATATCCTTTATCTTTTCATCCAAGCCGTGCAATTGTTTTTTAATTAACTGATATTGCTGGGGCACCTGCTCATACGCATCCAGCTCTTTAAGCAATTCCAGCTTTCGATTTAATAAGGCATTTGCTCGCTTAACCGATCTATCAAGAACCAGAACTGATTTGGACTTTCTTTCCTTCTCAGAGGCATTATTCATTAGCAGTTTAATACAACTTCCTATGCCGGCAAGATATTCAACAACCCCCACACTTGTAGTCGCGCTATCAAAGCCTGAGGGCACTACCTTTTCATTAAGAGTAGTATCAATCTGATCTTCAACTTTACCTTCAACCTCATTCTTTGACCCTGAAACTTTACTCGCGCGCATCATATTCTGACCAGTTTTAGCAGCGTTCTTTACAGTATCTGGCTTAAATACAGTAAAGCATTTTAAAACACGATTGCGAAGCTTCGAAAGCTTAGTGCGGCGCGGGGTATTTGCCCGAACCTCTTGAGAGTTTATTTTTCCATCGTTAGCTATACTACTAATTGTATAATCCCTTAAATCAATACCACGCCCAGGTAATAGCGGTAATATTTCCGCCAATCTCTTGGAATTAACTCTGCCGCGCTCAGCCCAAAAAGAACCGTTAGTATCAACAGGCCTAAGCTGTCTAACCAGTGATCCATGGTGCTCTTTCAGAGTCTTGACCACTTTTTCAGATCGATATAAAGTCGACTTTGTTTTACTTGTATTGTTGCCTAGGTTTCTTAAATTAGCCGGAACAGGCTTTTCTGACACCTTATTAGGTCGAGAACTCTCATTGGTATTTTTATTGGATACAGACCCGGGACCGCACATAAAATGACACCTTAATTTTTAAGCCTTTAGCAAAAGTCCACTATCGATTAAGGCATAGTCATCTTGCTGCAAAGATGAATTACACATCGAATCAGTCAATAAGAGTTCACTACGACAATTTTCTGCAAGGTCAATATATCGACTTAACTCAGCCTCAAAGTTATTGTAATCTGCCCTAGAAAAATCAAACATTCCCACTAAATTTACAATCTCGGTAATTCCATTCACCAGTAGAACCGGATGACCCGGGGAAAAGTTTAGATAGTTCCACATACATATTTTAAGCAAATGATTTTCACGTGCTGTTCCAGGGGAATCCAAATTCATAATATCGACTTCAAAAATAACGATATCACTATCTTGATCAACTGTAACGGTGATAAGCATGCCGTGAGGTGTAGCAAGTCCACACTGCAAGTTCTCATCTAACACAAGATCGTTAATACCTATCCTACGTCCCAGCTCAGATATATAATCAACGAAATTACTATGCATCATGCCACTCTTAAGATACAAAAATTAACATCGACTCCGCTCAATAGAGAGAAATCTCGACACTAAATATAGTATCTAATACTTATGTGAACATAATATTTCTGCCCAAGAGGAAATAGAATTTTTCCTTAATTTGGGCCGAAAACGGAGTATTAACTCTCAACTTTAAACTAATGAACTACAACTTAAGATAGTAGTGGCATCAGAAAATTGACACCAACTCATCAAACCGGCATTGCAAACAGACATTAAAAAAAGAATCTACGAATACAGCCTACATAAAGGCTACATGCCCTCCAAGTGAGCGCTGAATTACAGATAGCTGAGATTCCAATGACAAGTTAAGTATTCCTATTGGCGTTTCAAGGATACAACTACCGAGAGCAATTTTTTCATCTGAAACTACTTCGAAGTTAGTCAGGGTTGGATAATCTTTTAAAAGTTCAATAATTTTCCGGTTTGCTTGCTCAAACTGGGCAGGTGCAACAAGCAACTTAGCGCTATCAACATTATAATAAACTGCTACAGAGCTTTCGATAAGCTTAATTAGCTGCGTATCATTATCCAGATCTCCAAGAACTTTCTGAAGTACAAGTTTAACAAGCTGCAGTATCTCATCTTGTTGAGAATCCAAAAACTTCCTACAAAGCTGAAGCGTTAATAACATTGCTTCGCTTTGCTCAGAAAGCGCCGCCTCAAATCCATCTCTATAACCTTGATCATACCCCGCTTTTGTTGACGCCTCTGAATTGGCGATTATCTCAGAAGCAGATGCTTCAGCATGGGCAAGAATATCCTGAGACTTTTGATATACCGCATAATCCTCTTTTTTGATAATCCTATGATCCGCTTGAATACAGATAGAACCGGGGATTATTTTAACAAAGCTGTGCATTCAGGCTCCAAATGTCTCACTAACTTGCTTGTTAAAAGACATGTTTGACTATCGATTAACGGATTCAACTGACACTCATCCACTAATTCGTGTGATTCTTGTTCTGGAAATCTCAATCTATAAAGAGTCTTCCATTTTTCCAAAAAATTGGTATCCGGCAGTCTATAAAAGTGAGATATCATGTATAGCAAGGTATTGAAAAAAATTACTTCACCCACCTCAATACAAATTTCAGATTTCGATCTGGAAATACTGGGCATGTCAACTTTTGATTTGATTTGATCAAAAACCGATGGACGACTGCGCAAGAGAAAAGGTGATAAATCTTCTAGATTCCGTAAAGTATTTTGAGATAATCGGGCGAATAAGTCATGCCTTGTTGCCCGATCAATAATATGATCCAACTTCATATCAAGACACAAATAACCCATCATCATCATGATGCGCTTCAGAGCCTCTGGCGAAGCAAACAAAAGCTTTGTTAGTGGGACATCAAAAAATGACCAATCAAGGTTACTTATACCTAAATGACGCCTAATCAGTATCTGCGCGCATGGTCTATTTAGAAGCTCAGCAGGAGTTTCTTTAAACAAGCTTTCCAAGCGACTCGCATGCACCCACTTGACTGGGCAATAAGTCATTCTGAGCCACATCAAAAATATTGGATCTTGTAGTTCCTTCTTGTATTCTTTCTTACTTATAGTTTCCATCAAATATCAATATTAAATGTCGGAATAGTTGGAAATACCAGGAAATATAACAACTGCTACATTTTCATAATCAAGCTGATCTACAGAATTTGCAACCATTGCCTTTATCTGTGGAATGTAAGATTTCATTGCTACTCTACTATCATATTTGATGAATACAGAAGCTTTAACCAGAGTGTTTTTATTGCTAGCTTTTGAGTTTTTATTCCCTTCCTCAGTTGGAAGCACCAAATGAACCTTGGCAGTAAGGACACCGTCAATATTCGATAAAGTCGAAGCAATATCCTGGGACATGGCAAATGTATAACGAGCACTATCCGCCATTGGCGACTGTATCAACCCCCCCTGAGGAAAAACTTCATTAATTGTTGCGTACTTCTTTCGAGGGTATGAGTGCCTGGACAACAACTCTACTGCTCGAGTAAGCTGAGACTCCTCAACTAGTAAAGTGATGCTCCCTCCCTTGCCCGCGGCCTTACTGGCTGACACTCCCTCAGACAATAACAAAGCAAGCATTTCATTACCCTCTTGCTCTTCCAGGCCAGTATATAAGTCTACTTTACATGCAGAGACTAAGACGCATACAACAATCAATAAAATTCGCAGATTAAACATTATTGTGCCTTGAGCAAGGTATCAACATTTTGCGTGCTTTTTGAGATACCTTTACTAATTAGCTCTTGCTGGATAGTAATTTCTGCAATCTCAAACTGTAACCTAAGTAAATCGACAGGCTTGATTTCATCAACTCTTAGAGCAGACTCAATTTCATTCGTCTTAGCTCCAATTTCCTGCTTAGTATCTGAAATGATCTGAAAAAACTTATCGCCAAGGGTGGCCTCAGAGGTTAAAACGTCATCATGATTTTGAGAAAATCCACCCGGATCTGAAAGGGGCGAGTCAAATGCGACGGGCTGAACACCAGAAATTGCATCCATATTAATACCTTATTATTCTCCTATCTGTGTACAAATTTCTCTTGCTAATTTTTTGCTTGCGCAATCAGCAGAGGATTCTATCAATCGACGACAAAGCTTTTCAGCCTCCTCAACCCTGCCGGATCGCCACAAAGCTAGAGCAAGATAACTATGGGGTGTATCTAACTGATCGCTATGCTCTTCACACCAAGGCTCAAGTAGATCTATCGCTAACTTAATATTATCACTGTAAATAAACAATAATGAACGCAAGCTCAGCTTGGAAATATCACTGACGGACTCCGCCTCCAACATGCTAATAATGCTTTCAGCTTCATCAATCATGCCTTCCAAGAGACCACTAATTGCGATCTCAGCCAGCACTTTATTCAGTTCCATTTCTTTTTTCACATTTTTTGAACTATCGACATAGATGCATCTTTGACGACTTTATTGATAGTGGACACAACGTTCATAACGACTGACCACTTTGCCACAGATGCATTGAAATTCGCCAATGCCGCCGGATCATCGGGATTTGCGGCTAAAGTTGCCGATTGCGTATTCATTTCTGTGCTTACCTGACTGGCGGCTGGAGACAACACAGCTGAAGCAGATTCGATAGAGAAACTGGTATCGATTGGTGTATAAGCCATTATAACTTCCTCATTTAATTACGATTTACTATAAATTATAGCGTTACTATTAATTTTCTACTGCGCCAAATACTCGATACCCAGCCTTTTCACAATAATCTGGGCACTTTCTATTGCAGTTAGTCGACTTCGTACAGATTGAAAATCAGCTGGTGCTTGAGGTAATCTCAATTGGTTCTCCCAGTAGCGATGCTGATCATTCAAATAATCCAAAATACAAATACTGGTTGTATTTCTATGTCTATATGTATCTGAATCTATCATTATTAAAACCAGATCAATTGGTTAAAAAGCTGTATTCGGTACTTGGATTTTTTGGCCTATAATCTTCATAACTTAACGTATAGGATCTTTGACCGCGGGTCAATGTAACCTCACCTTCGGAAAAAGCTTGCAGGTTAACCCCATTAGGCAGTCTGGCTCCTACCAAATACCTCTTACCATTTTTATACACTACATAAGGTGTAGAACCCGAGCGAACAGCAGAAATTCCAAAATCTGATAGTGTTCGTGGTTGTTTCTGAAGCCCAGGACTAACGTAAGCCAGTCTAGGGCGTTCCCCCACTCTTGTGCGAAAGTCAGACATAACAGATTCAAGTAGTCGCCTTTCCTCTGAGTTAAGCCGACCAACAATTATTATCTCATCACCCTTGTCTTCATAGATTAATGAAGCAGAAAAGGGGTAATTAGAAAGCATTGCCTTAATACGTTCGAGAGGCTGAGATTCCCGAGTTGGAATAGCATCCCAACCTTTTAAGCCTGGGATGTCTGAAAGCAGTACTTTCTTGGCCTGCTTCCAAGATTTTGCGAAATCTCCATCCGTCATTGCTACGAAGTACCCAGGTTTGCTCCCTTGTTCAATATTTTCAGCAACCAATCCCAAATTCGAAAGTATCAAACGTGCCGAATGTTGCATCTTTTCGATACTAAAAACATCTGTGGATATTGATGAAGAAATCTTTTCAAGCTGAGAATGTAATCTTGCCAAGAGGACATCATCTTTTACATATCCAGAAACCAATAAGTTTCCAGACTTAATATTTCCTTTAATCGAAAGATCCTTGTACTCACCCAATGAGAGGAGCTCAGAAAGCCTCCTGCTTTCCTCAGATATAGGTTCATAGTTTGGGTTCGCCGCAGATATATCCTTACCTTCATCCGCTTTTTTCACAGAATAATCTACAGACACCAAATTAGAGTCGACGCTTTCCTTACCAACAAAATGGTATATCCCATAGGATATTAGGCCCACACCCATAGTCACCAGAGCCAACCGCTTCCTTCCAGACTTTTTAGATGTCTCTTTGACTAAATTTTCATTTTCCGATACGGAGCTTTGAGTCTCAGAATTATCAATCTTAAAATTTAAGATTCCCTCATCCCACTCATCTGACTCAGCTCTCACGGCAAAGCACAAATCACCAACAAAGATAACCTTCTGTTCTGGTAGATAATCACCGAGAGAAAATATATTTTTCTCAATTAAAACCGATATAGTAGCTTCACAAATTTCTAATTTTACACCGGTATCATCGGGCTTAAGAATAACAAACTGATCGGTAGCCAGATTAGGTTTAACAACCAAATCTGAGAGTTCTTCATCACAACCCACCACCATATTTTCATGAAGCGGTACTTCAGCACCATAATGCTCGCTATTTAAAAATCTTAGCTTCCACCGATTCATTATACTGCGCCATATTCCAGTTTAAGATTAATTTATCGTTACCACACGATAAGATTCCCCATCGGTATCCTCACATGGAACGATACGTGTGGATAACTTTACGGATCTAAAGCTGTTACGTCTTTGCCTTGCTTCTAAAGCTGATTCACAAAGCCCGGTCAAACCTAATTGGTGTATGTCCGGGTTATAGTTAGATACGTTAGCAAATTTATTAAGCCTGTGATCGTCCTCAAGACTCTCCTTTTTCTGCGAAAATGAGGAATCAAACAGCGCATTTGGCAAAATTCTTGGACTCAACATAAAAAGCCTTACTAGTTGAGACTGAGTATCATCGTTCCGCTTAAATAGCCCCCCAAGTAAAGGTAGCTCTGCCAAAAAAGGCACACCTTCAGTATTACTTGTTGTCGCTTCACGGTAGTAACCACCAATGAGTAGAGATCCACCATTTGGAACTGACGATCTTGTGTTAATTAACGTATTTCTAATAGATGGTATCGAATCAACTCCACCATCCGCTAATCGATTAGCATCTTCAATTTGCACGTCAAGGCTAATCAGGGCCCTATCTCCCATTACGGACGCTCCTTCAACCACACGAGGTACGACTTTTAATAGTGTACCAAAGGTAATTTGCTCAAGAGTCGCAACACGCTCACCTTGAATTCGAACAAAAAATGTCTCACTATTATCAAGTAGTGCTTCCGTACCATTTTCAGTTACCACTGCGGGCCGAGAAGTAACACGAGCTTTACCCTCAGATTCTAAAGCTCTTACCGTTGCCAAAAAGTCGGCATTTGTCTCAGTGAAAAAGCTATCACCAGTTAGTGAATCTCCGGGCAAAATCAAATCTAAGAGGCCGCTCCCTTTGCTAACGGCATCAACATTCCAGTGAACCCCCAGCTCTCGTAATGAATTGGTTGTAAGATCAATGATAACCAGGCTGATTTCCAGCTGTTCCCGAGGCCTGTCTAATTGAGTAATGAGATTTTCATATAAAAGAAGCCTTGACGCGTAATCCTGAACAATAACCGAATTGGTACTGGGGTCCGGGTAGACCGTTGCATGTGGGTGGGAAGCACCGCTAGAATAGCCTGATCGGCTTTCTGGTAAGATATCGCCCGCACGGAGACTTAAAGGCTTACCAGCGGTTAATTCACTGTCGGTTAGTGTTTCTTCACGTCGATGTGCAGAAGTGCTTCTACCAGTTGTAGCCTCTAGTGCCGAGTCGGAACCAATCAAACCTCTTAGAAGAGTTGCAACCCCAGGCAGCACAACTTCTTGATCTCTAGCGGTAACTTTTCGATCTATAGCGGATGCGTATTTTAATCCATAAATTTGAATGACTAATTCATCATTTATCTCAGCGGAAACTCGTTCATTCAGCATTTCCACTGTCTTATCGACCAATTCGAGATACCTAGGGGGACCGGATACCATAACAATCCCATTTGCGCCTAAAGAGCGCCATTCAAAGCGTTCATCCCAAATCGACAATTCCTGCATTGTCTTCTTTAAGAGGGATGAATCAACCTTCGATAGCAAGAAAAGCTTGCTTTCCATTTCATTAATTGGATCGATATACAACGTCGCACCATCAAAGTACCATACCAGATCAAATGCGCCGGCAAGGAAGTTTAACGCTTCCTTGCTGTTGGCCTTCATTAGGTACCCACTAAAATCACTATCGATCCCTTCATTTATCTCTACCCCCAGGCGCGAATGTGTAGCAATCGCCGTCAGAACATCTCTAAGTGGCTGCTCTTCACCATAGAATTCAAATGACTCCCCCATAAGGGTTTGGGCATTCGCACCACTAAACAGATGAGAAAAAAATATTGCCATCAGTAAAATAAAATTATGGCGTAATAAATTCACGATATTCAAACTTAGTTATTTGGTGAATAGGTATCAGTTTAATTAGCAGATCACAAAATCCGCAGTGATAGTTTGTAATGTCAAAAAAAACGTTAAATGAAACGCTATTTGGCATTATGCTTTGAATACCGAAGTCGCCATCTTCTCCAGAAATCAAAGATAGATTTAGCCCACTCCAAGCATAACTTTTTCTCATTGCCTCCATCAGAAACTGCTTACGTAAATGTTCTTCAACAACCAACCCAAATCCGTAGCTTAGCAACACATATCCACCTCGATGCTCAATAAATTGAATCGAAAACTTTGAATCAAAATTCAAAGTATAAGATTCATTATCGTCTATAGCGGGCATAGGCATATGAATCTCCGAGCACAATGTAGATATCTTATCCCGTAGTGACATGTCGCTTCCCATATATAGCAAGATCGCCATGGGTAATAACCATACCGATGATAAGACGAAGATTCTTTCAAAATTAGCCGATTATTTTTATAAAATAGACATTTGAAAATGTCCATTTACCAAAGGCGACATAAATACTTAGATTTATAAAATACTAATAATGCCGCCCACCCTCGCCTGTTCCACCTTTGCTTTCATCTCAATTTAAGATCAAGAATCTAAGGTACCGGAAATTACCCGAAAGCTGATACTTCTATACTTTTATGCCAAAGTTGTTTTCCATTCCAATAGCCCCAAGTGACTGATCAGTTTGTTCAACGTTGGGGCTACTAGAAAGGACCCCCTGCCAGTATATAGCAGCTTGATATAGCGACTTTACTCTCCTAGTGAATGATTCGATTTCTATAGACTCTGCTCTCTCTTTGTCGCATAGTACCACTTTTTGTGTTTCGGGATTCAGGGATAGGGTTGCGTATTCACTAGCAATCCATAGGTAATTCGCCTGCAACATTAATGTTGCAAAATGCTCATCTTGGCCATTGGGAATTTCACCAATGTCTATTGTTATAATAACAAGCTCACCCTGATCCTCCTCATGATAATATATATGCATATCGATATTATCCCATGATATTCGGCATGCATCTTCAATCTGGTCCATAAGCGGCTGCTGTAAATTTACCGCTAACTCTTGTATCAACTGCGAGAAATCTAATTTCATAATTCACACTCTTGTATTTATAAGTAGCAATCTAGGTCTGCCTTTCCTGAGATTGCAGCCAACGAATAATATCAGCTATAGGCTCTACAAACTCATTTGTTATTTTTTGATCTATGTCTATTTTTGCATAGAGAGATCTTGCTAAAGGCACATTTTCAACAATAGGGATTCCTTTCTTAATCGCGATATTTCGTAGCTTCTTAGCAAGAATCATTTCACCTTTTATTGTAACAAACGGCAATGGTGACAGCTGTTGGTCATAGCGTATACCTACAGCAAAATGCACTGGATTTGTAATCAAAACATCTGCTTGAGAAACCCTTTTATTAACAACTTCTTCACTCATCAATTCTCTATGTATCTCTTTCCTTCTACCCTTTATTTCAGGATTACCTTCCGTGTCTTTATATTCTCTTCTAACCTCATCGATAGACATTCGAAGCTTTCTAAAATATAGAAACCTTTCCAAGCCAAAATCAGCCGCCGCCAAGAACACAAATGCTGCCAAACAATACAATATCAACTTCATCATTAGTGAACCTGTGATATATATGGCACATTCCGCACCGCAGACGGGTATCTGCATCAATAGCTGGATATTACCCTTTAATACATACCATGCTACGTAAGTGAGAACTATAATTTTAATAAGGGACTTTAAAAACTCCATTGCATTCTGTGCGCTGAATATTTTCTTTGCACCATTGATCAGGCCTATCTTCTCAAACTTTGGCGCTATGGTCTCACCACTAAATATCCAACCAGTCTGCATAACATTCGATATGATGGCAAAAATAAATACGACAACTAATATCGGAGCCAGTACACTGAATGCGATGTAGAATGCCTCTATTGAAGCATTTAAAAATAGTTGCCTAAGAGGAAGATCAATATATTTTGAAGGGTCCTGAAACAGACTTTTAATTCTCAGGAAAATATCTTCCCCAAAAAGCCAAAAATAGCCAGTAACAGAAACTAAAAGAACGAGCGAAACAACCTCTTTACTTTTTGCAACCTGCCCTTTCTCACGAGCATCTCTTATCTTCTTCGGCGTTGGCGGCTCTGACTTTGAAGATGTCATTAGACCTCTCCCAACACATGCTGCATAAAATACTGCATGTCTTCAAACGTGTCCGCAACCACATTATCTATATTACCTAAAAGCAAATGAATATATATAACCAAAACGAAGATCCCAACTGCACTCTTAATGGGCATAGCCATAAAGAAAACATTTAGCTGTGGTGAGAATCGATTTATTAGAGCCAAAGTGAATTCTGCTAAAAACATAGATATTACTATCGGAGCAGAAAAAACAACTATCGACTTCGTTAAAAAATCTAACTGAGAAAATATGTATACATCAGTACCAGTCAAATCCTCGGGAAACATTTTACCAATAGGCCAATATACGTAGCTCTGATAAATCACACCCATCATCAGCAAAAATGCACCACTCATAATAAAAAATGTATTTAACAAATGGCTAAGATAAACCCCTAAAGGCGAAGTTTCATCACCTAATAATGGATTTACCATATTTGACATGGTAGACCCCCTCTGATTATCTATAAGAAAACCTACTCCTTCTGCTATCCAAAATGGAATTGCTACCACTACACCAATAACCAGACCAATAGCCGATTCTTTCAGGAGTATTGAAATATAACCCACTTTTCCCAAGTCTTCGGACAAACTTCCTTCAGTTAGAGGAAAGATAAAGAGCGCCAGACTGAGCAATATACCATTACGAATCATTGAACTTCCCAGAAACCCTTTGCTCATCATAGGAAGAACAGTAAATACTAGGTATATACGTGGTAACGACAAAATATACGCCTGAATCATTCTCTCCAGGCTATTCAAGTCAAGATCCATATCAATTATGGTTTTTCACTTTGTCAAATACTCTTAAACGCGGTTGCCCCTAGATTAATTAACTCAGCACCCATCCAACTTCCTGTTGCCAGAAGCGCAAAAATCACAGCAACAAGCTTTAACACAAACCCAAGTGTTTGCTCCTGAATTTGTGTTAACGCCTGGATAAGACTAACTAAAGTTCCCACTAATGAAGCAGCTACGATCGTAGGAAGGGATAATATCAATACAAGCATCATCGCCTCCTGAGCCAGCATCATAAGATCGCTAATATCCATTATCAATTATCCACCGCTACGATGTTAATCATATCTAACTTTGGTAAGTTACTAATAGGCCATCACTAGACTATGAGTTAGAGTTGTCCAACCATCAAGAACCACAAACAACAATAATTTGAATGGGAGCGAGATCGTCATTGGAGACACCATCATCATCCCCATCGCCAGAAGAATATTCGATACAATTAAGTCTATCACCAGAAATGGAAGATAGATTAAGAATCCAATTTTGAATGCCTCTGTCACCTGGCTAACGGTAAATGCAGGCATTAGCACCAGTAAGCTATCTTCAGTAACCTTTTCGGCATGGCGCTCTGGCCAAATCTCCCTGGCTGTATCTAGGAAATAGGTTTTCTCAATTTCGGTGGTGTTTTTTTGTAAAAATGCAGCATACGGCTTTACCGCACCTGAAAATAATTCCTTATAGTTCTCTGATGACTCAGTTAGATGGGTATTTGCATCCAGATAATCCTGTATATCGTACCCTATGGGCGCCATAATATACAAAGTCAGAATAAGTGCCACACCATATAGTGCCATATTAGGGGGTGTTTGTTGAACACCTAAAGCATTGCGAAGTAGCGAAAAGACAATTACAATTTTTACAAAAGACGTTCCCATTACTGCAAGAAAAGGCACTAAAGCTAAAGCACCAAGGGCTAAAATTATTGATATGTGGTCTAATTGTCCACCTAAAAAACTAACCCCCATTTTTGCCCCACCCAATAATCTGCACGCCCAACCGCCCCTCTATATTAACCAACTTCCCCTTTCCTAATACTGAGTGGTTAAGGGATATTAGAATTTCGCTAGAGGCCGAATCATTTAATGTGAATGTATATCCTTCCGTGAGAGATTGAATCTCTTCAATGGTCATTTCCTTACCGGGCAATTCAAATTTTAGAGATAAAGATACATTATTTAATTGCGTTAAGTACGCTTCTGGACTTTCCGGATTATCTGCCTTGCTAATTGGTTTGGTAGAATCCTTCAGTTGACTTTCCATCTGCACACTCCAGCGATCTATTAATTTAATACTTTTCTCATTTATTTGAGCCGACCAAGTTGCTTGTCGGCTCACCAGCAGGAGACATTCTTCCTTAAAGGAACTAGAGCTATCTACAAGCACTACATCACCCGACCTAAGAGTTCTTAGTTCTTCAATATCCAGGTGCACCTGACCCACCAAGAAGGAGGTTGGCACAGGAATTTGCATGCGCCCCTTCCTTTTTTTACCATATATTTCAAACAGAGTTGCCAAACTATCAATATTTGCCTTGCAAAAGGCACTAATTGATTTTCCTTCTTTATCTACTTCAAACAAATAGGTGTATTGATAGTCTTTATTACCTCCGTCAACATCTGCTATTTTAACGCTGGTTATCTGCCAACTTTTAAACTCCTCAAAATCATTTATAAGCTGCTCAAAAAAAAGCTCAGATGCGGCAAAAACCAATTCGATGGGCAGCTGTGATATCTGGCTTATATGGAGATAACTTGAGAGTAATAAGCTTGCATCTCCCAGACTAAAATAGAATTCCCAGTATGTGGAGGTGTTTTGCTGACACACCTCAAGGATTAAAGCTCTCTTAGGTAAACTATATGTAAAACAATTTGATCGCACATTAAGATTCAGTCGATTTGCGTTACTAGATAAATCTAGCTGAAAACCAATTTCACTACTAACAATGATGTTCTGCGCATCAATCACCTGGCTGGTAAATTTAGGCAAAGTAAGCTCGTCGATACTCATGTATTCAAACCATCATCCAATAGAACTTCTATGTCTAACCCATCATCAGACTGATGCCGAGATTCACTGTTTTCACCCTGAGAATTATTTTCATCATTTTGTCTTGAACTACCATTTATATCCTCCTCAAGGTCAGAACTGACATTCCAAGAAGTTGTTACCGACACTTGAAGCTGTGAATACTTCTGCTCCAGCATACTTCGGAGCTCTGATAATATTGACGAATCCGATAAATCAAATCCCTTATCGACACTATCAAAATTTACTGTCAGAACACCCTCATGCAAGCTAATGCTAACTCTGGTATCATGCAGCGATCTAATCAGAATCTCTGCGCGCACCATTTCTTTATCAACCACAACAGTGTCAATTTCAGTATTTAGCGAATAGAGCAACGATGGAGTAGAGTTCGATTTCTGATCGCTTAGCTTATTTAACTGAGAAGCGAATATCCTATCGGTAGTCGGTAGTATGACTTGTTGGACTACGTCTATATCTGCATCTTCAATGCGATCTGAACTCCCCAAGTCTGACTGTAAACTATGTACGTGTTTAAATGGCTTAAAGTTTAAAGAAGCTGTTGTTAATTCAGTTCGCTGTAAACTGTCTCCATCTTGCAACACCTCATTGATTGGATTATCCAATACTTCGGCAAGTAGTGTATCAGGTCTAACTGTTTGCCCACTCATCCAATGTATCTGAGAATTTGATAATCCATTAGCCGGCGGTTTGTTTATTGACTGCAAATAGTGCTGCAAGTAACTCTGATTTAGTTTACTGTCCAATGATAGATTATTTGAAATAACAACCAATAAGTCAGTTATAACAATAAAATTGTTTGCGTCCTCCAAATTGATATTTAAATCATTTGCATTATTATCAATATGGTTAGCTAACTTACTACTCCAATTAGTTGGATCGGTATTACTTTGTAAATCACCTTTATTTATATCGATATATTTCTGAAAATCCAACCCACTACTATGTAATTGAGTTTCTGACGTTTCAATAGTTCTTTTATAACTTAAATGGGAGCATAGAGAGGATAACTCCATAAATGTCGAAATAGTATTTTTTTTAGAGGTAATTTCAGATGACATCGGTAATACTAGCTCTTCAAAGTACTTGAAAATTCATCCATCGTCTCTTCAGCAGCCCTCTCAACTGCAATATTTTTAGACGCGGAAATTTCGGCAGTGATATGTTCATATTTTTCAACATTTTTTAGACATTGCCGAACATGCTCATGGCAGCTATCCCTTCTTTTTTGTGCTTTTTCAAGCTGCTTTTGCGCTTCAAGGACTTTCATACTCAGGCTAGCTTCTTCTTCATACATTGAAGCTATTGATGAACGAATTTCATCTAACTGCTTAGATTGGACAACCTGGTCAATAATCGATTTGTACCTTTTCGCTTCCTCTGTAATACGCCACTCTCTGTGGCTCATATATTGCTTCTTAGCAGATGAGCACTCTCGCTCTCTAAGCTGTACCTCTTCAACAGCTAGCCTATATTCTCTTTTGGCTACGTCGAGCTTCCTCTTCTTAATCTCCATAACACGGGTTAGACTAGCCATGTGTGATTATTCACCATCTTGACGGATTGACATTGTATTGGCCGCTCAAAAACTTTCTTTATATTTTGGGTAATTTTTTTTAGAAGAAAGTCCTTTTTTATAGATTTTTGCAGCTAACTTCAGGTTATAGACTTTCTCGGTTCCTTATAAATTACGGAAACATCTTTAGGAGCTGGTTTACACTCGCATCAAATGGAATAGATTCATGGGTACCTTGCTTAAGAAAAGCATTTATCTCTTCAATCCTATCTACGGCTTCATCAGTCATCCGATCATTGCCGCGTTGGTATTCACCAATACGTACTAGGAGTTCAACGTCTTTATATTTACCTAGTAGATTTCTTAATTTCATTGCTGCTAATTTGTGCTCAGGTGTTACAAAATTGTTCATTACTCGACTTGCACTTAGCAATATATCCACAGCAGGGAAGTGAGCAGCGGCTGCTAACGACCGCGACAATATAATGTGCCCATCTAAAATTGATCTCGTTTCATCAGCAACCGGCTCTGTCATATCGTCACCCTCAACGAGGACGGTATAGCAAGCAGTAATTGATCCCCTGGCAGAATTTCCCGCGCGCTCCATCAATTGAGGTAAAGCAGCGAAAACTGATGGTGGATACCCCCTTCGGGTAGGCGGCTCTCCTGCAGCTAGTCCAATTTCGCGCAAAGATCGAGCATATCGTGTTACAGAGTCCATAAGTAATAGTACTTTCTTCCCCTGCTCCCGGAAATACTCTGAAATAGCAGTCGCTACTAATGCAGCTTTTGCACGCTCCATTGCCGGTCTATCGGATGTGGCGACTACCAGTACAGCTTTTGTAAGACCTCCTGGGCCTAAATCGTGATCAATAAACTCCCGAACTTCCCGCCCACGCTCGCCAATTAATGCAATAACAATTACATCAACATCTGCATTGCGGATAATCATTGAAAGTAGCGTACTTTTTCCACCACCTGCAGCGGCGAAAATTCCAACTCTCTGACCTTCTCCACAAGTCAGAATACTATCAATAGCCTTTATGCCCATGGAAACTGGTCGACTGATTAGCTGTCGAGTCATTGCATCCGGAGCATCAGCAGTGACCGTCACCCGTGAACGTTCAGAGGGGTCTATGTCGTACCGTTCTCCTTTCCTTATGGGATTTCCCAAACCATCAAGGACACTTCCCAACAAAAAATCGCCGACTTCTATCTCATGGCTACGGCCGGTGGGAATAACTTCAGTTTTACTGGAAATCCCTTTCACATCTCCCAAAGGTGATAGTAATGCAATAGATTTGTCTAGCCCAACCACTTCAGCCAACAAGGTTTTATTAGTATCCGGTGAGACCAGTCGACATAGTTCTCCAATTTTGACATCAACAACTTGGGCTTTAATTATGGTTCCGGATACATTATTTACCCAACCTCGCATCCTCATGTTTTTACATTCAGCGATGAGCCCCCGGAGCTTATGTGTTTTATCTCTCCATTTTCTTTCAGTGTCTCTCAAGTTAGATTTCAGCGTTTCCTGAATATCATGCTTGGTTTTATATTTTGAATCTAAATCGTTCACAGCTGTATCTTCAACTTATAGATATACGCGCAATTGGTTGAACATTTATATCTTTTGTTAACTCCTGGAAAGATATAACAGGAAGCTCATAGAACTCTGTTTCTATTAGCTTTCTTACATAACGACGTATATCCATGGCAATAAGCAAAACAGGTTTTCTCTCCATCTGTAAACTATCTCTGGTGTATACAGCGAGCTTCTCGGTAAATCGTTTTGTTACCGAAGGATCTAGAGCTAAATAATAGCCTGCCGAAGTTTGTCTAATGGCACTACGAACACTATCTTCCAACTCCTGATCCAGTAGGTAGCAAGGAAGCGTGCTATTTCCCCCAGAATACTTAAAGCAAATCTGACGCTTTAAACTACTACGCACGTATTCAGTTAACTGCACAACATCCTTTTCTTTCTGTCCCCACTCAACTAGCGCTTCTAAAATAACCCTCAAATTTCGAATGGATATATCTTCTGACACCAGTCTCTGGAATACCTCACTAAGTCGCTGAATAGGCATTACTCGCTCAACTTCTTTGACTAACTCGCCAAAATGCGGCTCTACTCGCTCCAACAAGTAACGAGTTTCCTGTATCCCAATAAACTCCTCTGCATATCGGCGAAGGATGTAGGCCAAATGGTAAGTAATGATACGATTGAACGAAAAATAGGACAGATGATTAGTATCCAGTATTTCAATCTGCTGATTGCTTACCCACAAACTTTCGATGTCAGGCAAAAACTTTTCCTCTTCACTAAATTCAATACCCGACATCGATAGTTGATCTTTAGGTTCAGTTATCAAAACACAGTCCGGCATCAATCTTCCACGCCCAACAGGTACCTCCTGATTCAGGATGTAGTATTCATGCTCGCTAAGATTTTCATTAAATCGTAAGTGGACACCGGGAAATGGTACCCCTAAATCCAAGTAGAGTGCTTTTCGTACGCGACTTAGTTCTGCATTCAATTCTGTAGCATCTAAAACACCCTCAAGATCAACAGAGACATCAACTAAAAGAGGCACTGTAATAGAGAATTCATCTCTGCTGCTAGCAGCTGTTCGAGATGATATTCGTTTTGCTTCTGCCGTTGCAGCCGCTGCAGAGGCGCCATCTTTTGCCAAAATTTCTGGTAGATTCTCTTCCTGGATTCTATTTTTAGTGGCCAATCGTGCTAAGAGGAACCCTCCTCCTCCAATCAATATTGCCAATACAATAAAGATTTTAGTAGGAAACCCTGGTATCAAAGCCAATCCGAATAGAAGTGCGGATGACATATAGAGAGCACGAGGGTGTGCTGTGATTTGAGAACCTATAACCGTGCCCAGGTTTATATCTTTACTCTCTAGCTCATCTTCTGTTGACGTCACGCGTGTGACAATCATGCCAGCGGTCATCGAAATAAAGAGCGCAGGAATTTGTGCTATTAACCCGTCACCTACGGTGAGAATAGAGTACATTTCCAGGGCTTCACCAGTAGACATTCCGTGCTGGGTAGTTCCGATTAAAATCCCACCTATGATATTGACACAGATGATAATAAGACCTGCTATTGCGTCTCCTTTAACAAATTTCATCGCGCCATCCATTGACCCAAATAGCTGGCTCTCACGATTTAATGATTCCCGCCGATCCCTTGCCTCTTCAATATCAAGCATCCCAGCTCGCATATCACCATCGATACTCATTTGCTTGCCGGGCAAGGCATCCAGGGAGAATCTAGCACTCACTTCAGCAACTCGTTCAGCACCTTTCGTAATCACTAAAAACTGTACAATAGTGATGATAAGGAAAATAACCAACCCAACCACCAAGTTGCCGCCAACTACGAAATTCCCGAATGTAGTAATAATATCTCCAGCATCTCCATTCATAAGAATTAATCGTGTCGTCGTGACCGATAACGCTAAACGAAATAGTGTACTAATAAGCAGTACTGCAGGGAATGCACTAAACTCCAATGCTGTTTTGATATAAACAGATAGCATCATTAGGAGTACCGCGATAGCAAAATTTATTGCTATTAACGTATCTACCACTCCTGTTGGCATTGGCAATATCATCATAAATATGATGGCGACCAACAATATAGCCAGGGCAAGGTCAGCTCGCCGACTAAACGCAACCAATACATTTTTCATTTACTAGAAGGGCCTTCATTAATAAAATTCAAATAGCTTCTACGTGCTAATTTTGAGGCATCAGAGTTTTCGGATTTCCAATGTGCTTCACTCAAACAATAATATATTGCGGCTGACTGTTCCCGACTTAGATTGCACGTCTTCAGAAGCTCTCTGGATTTTAACTCCAGATTTTTAAGGTCATTTAAAGACATCCATGCTTTGCACAACATAAGCCCGGTTGGTAAACTTTTTCCGTACAAAGTTTCAATAAGTAACAGTAGAGCGACTGCCTTATTTACATCAGCATAGTCTAGTTGCAATTGCGCTTGCGTGAGTATCCAATCTCTCATAACGCTAACTTAGTCTAATTAAACTTGTAAACACTTTAAGGCTCAAACTTTTTTAAGTAGATTTCTTTGAACTTGATTTTTCAATTCCAGCTCCGCTAGCTCAATGAATATCTGTTCACACTTCTCCCTTAGTTCTGTGTCTAGTTTGTCCTCTAAATTTCTTATCCATTCCACAGCCTCCATGGCCTGTCGTTCCCCCTGACAAACGTCAAATGATTTCAATTCAGACCTTTCAGGGCTACATACTTTATCCAATAGCCGTTTACCGTTTGAACGCTTGAACAGTTCAGACAGATGCGACGGAGCCGCGTGGTTGTTAAAGAATATGATACGTGTGGCTGATGGTGTTTTAAGATTTTCGGGCTCGTGCTCTAGGTATGAGACCTTAGAGATTCCACCTTGGAAATTTAGCGTGTGCTTAGTCTTGTCAGACAACATGACTTAATCCCCTAAGATGCTTTGATTTACTTGGCGGAAGTTATTTAGCGCCGCTTCAAAATTGATAAAATCCAGGTTTTCTCTAAGAATTACCAGCCTGAGAACAATTTTATCTTCATAAATATGCCCAGTAGGGGACAATGAATTCTGATTGCTATATTTGTTAGCTTCTAGAACATGCTCTATAGTATCATCATCTACTCGATGCTTTACCCCCAACGATATGAGCAATGACTCATCATGAGGAAAATAGTTTAACTCAAGATTCCCAATATTATTAAATTCCAGCTGGAGATAATTCTGAGAAAGCTGTCGCTTGTCGATCTCTATACTATAAGCGGAGAATACACGTATCAGTATTGCTTCAATCCAGCCGGGCATATGCTGATTCCCTCCGAGCGAACAAATCTGTACATTTAAATATTGCTTCAATACATTGAGTTTTTTGTTCAGCATTACCATAAATGTGATTAGGCACAAGACTTACTATATGTTTAATTTGCACTCCTAAGATATTAAGTTTCGCTAGATTTTTTATCTTTAAATTACTCGCAATTTTACTAACATCGGAACTTTCCACCCAGCTTTTCTTTTGTAACGATAGGACCTCATTTAGAAGCTTACTTGTTAAACTTCTCTGGGTATTTGCTCCAGTCATGGGTTGCTCGAGTAGTCTCGCAGTCTCTCGGCAGGCATCAAGTAATGCTAACAAAGTCTTCAACTCGCTCATATTTCTCATTACAGAGATGAGCTCTGAGTTCTCAATATTCCGGCCGCCTCCATGATATTGTGAAGAAAGCTGCCTATATAGCTCTCCAGCTCCAAGATCAAGGTAGTGATCTCCGAATTTTTCTCTAAGATCACAAAGTACATTGAAAATATTACCAAAGCTAATTGAGTGCTCCGGTTTGGTCAGATCACTTAATTGGTTTTCATCCAGTCCTCGTTGCTTCGCGGCATCCAAAGTACCATTGGCCAATACACCGGCTCTGAATTCCAAAGACGTTGATATCGGGGCTAGCTGCCTATCAAGCTCAATATATATTTCAGATATACTGGGAACAGTTCTATTAGAATTTTCAAGCTGCTCCCTGAGAGAAAGCAATGCAATCCCTTTCTCCGTTATATCTGATGAAATAAATTTAGAAAACGTTCTAATCTCTTCAATCACTTCCGACTTGTTATGACGATTTTGTTTAATTGCTGCTGCAATTTCACTAACTTTGTCGACTTGATGTTGGCTGAGCGCTGATTTCGATAGCTTTTTTACATCCAAGCCATCAAAGTCTCGACGGGACTCTCTAGCTCTGCTACGGTTTAAATTTTTATATTTATGTAAAAATGAAGAAAACTCCTCCAAACTATTACTTATAGTTTGAAACATCGTTTTACCTTTTTGAGCAGGCTGTATTTCTCTACTTACACTGTCAATAGCTGTGGGTTTTTCGACAATGCGATTTACTCCAATTGACTGACCGCCCTGAGAATTCATCAGAATACCTTATTTATCAAACAAGTAGGTGGTAGTTAGGCATTTGTATTATTTCCTGCATTGATTAGACTAGTAGAAACTCTATCACTAAATAGTTTCTTCAATGCTCTCTCTAGAAATCCTCTCTCTTTCAAAGTAAGACTTCGAGAATTCAAGCCAATAGAAAATTCCCCCAGCTCAAAAAAATTCACTTCAGATACATCTAAACTATAAGTCGTCAGGAAATAACTTGAGGCATGATCGATTTGTATACCAGAGATACATAGCGCATCAATTTTTCTACTACTAAGCATATCAAGGCATTGATTAATTGACTTGCAATTAATGAATGATTTCGAATAAGCATGTGAGCTTAACAAATTTGAATTGACAGCTAGCAGAGGATCTGGCCGTATATATCCAACCGATTTTACTTTAGAGAAAAATACATCCTTATTATATGTATCTATGAGACCTTTCCGCTCAGTTAGTGCCAGGTAATGAAGAGATAACTCTTCTATTGAAAATGATTTCCAGTTGGTGACTTGCGAATCGTACTCAATGGTGTTTGAAGCGCTAATCACTATATCGTAATTGCCCAAAACCAACTCTTTTTTGAGTTCACGAACAGAAAGGAAATCGATAGAAAAAGGTGCTTCGTCTTGTAAAAATGTGTCACTTGGAAATAGAATTTCTGCAGCCTTTTGTGTCACGGCATTGTTGGCTTGCACACCTATACTTAGGGTTTGAAACAAGTCTTTCTCATTTACTGGTTCACTTACGCAACCACATAACATAGAGATACTAAGCAAATGAACAAGGAAACCTCTTAAATACACTTCTGCCTTGCCTCTGAAGGTGATACGCCATACTTTGACTTATATAATTGCGTGAAATAGGACTGACTGGAAAATCCACTTTCCAGGGCAATATCTACTAACCGTTTACTTGTCGTACGTAATTGAATATTAGCGTGCCTGAGTCGTCTCTCATTAATCCATGATTTTGGGGAAGATTCACTAAATACCTGACTAAACATATTCTTAAACGAAGTCAAACTCATACCGATATTCTTCGCATAAGTAGCTATGCACCAGTTTTTTGTAACGTTAGCCTCCATGAATCGTCTAAATTTTTCCTGAACCGGGTTTACCCGATTCAGCAGTTCGTCAGCGAGTATTTGCCCCTGATCACTCTTTAATTTCAGCAATAATAACTCTTCTAACTTGAGGGCATTCAACCCCTCATCATCTAACCGGCTGAACAACCTAAAAGAATCTAATGTCAGCCGTGTCAACTCACAACTCGGAAAGACAATCGGATCTTTGCCTTTCGGTAAAACAGATTTAACCATTTTAAGCGCCTGCTCCTTACGAAGCAGCGCGTTATCATACCTTTCATAGAACCTGGTCAGCATTGCTGCACGAATACCTACACATATTACAACAATATCCTGGTCTTTTAGGTTGTTGCTTAATTCAAAATCTTCATCAGATCCTGCAAGCCAAACCTGCCCTATTGTCAACTCAAAATTCGATTGATGATATCTAATTCCAGCAGAACCGGTCACCATCATGACCAAATTCACAAAAGGTGAAAATGTGAGCACGATAGATTCTCCACGTGGAATTGAGAATGTTTTTAATTCAAAAAGATCGCCACAATGTTGGCAATCAATAGCCACTCTACTGTTTCTGAATCCATCTTGTCCCTTATAGGAGGGAGTATTCATGTCTTTCACTTCTCTTTATGAAATCTCTACCTATTTATGCTCACATTTGATTTTAATTACACCTCGGAAATCATCTAAACTATCGACTTTGATAGTGCGTTTATCGTTGAGCTGTGATGAGAATGAAGCTCATTAATCATCGATGAGAATGTACTTGTCAGATTGTCAACTAAAGCAATATGCGCATTAGCTAACTCTCCATCTTGTTTATCGATATTCATTTCGGCATCCAACTCTACCTGCCTCGCCTGCAATAGTGCTTGAAGTTCCTCCGCTTCAGCATTGAGCCTATCTATTTTTGCTTCTAAATTTTTCTGTACGGCCGCTGCAAAATGTTGACCGCTACCCGCCCCTCCTGAACCACCACCAGCTAGGCTAGCGACCCCCATAACTCCGCTCATGATACCCATCCCCATTTTGAGGTTCGCTGCTTGAAATCGTAGATTTTTGACTTCCTCCGCTGCTTCGATAATTTCATCACGCTTCGCCAATGCAGTGTCAAATTGATCAATATATTTCTTGATACGAACCGAAGTCTCACTTTCCCTCATCTCTCGAAAGACAGACTTAAGATTATTATTAAGCGTATTTATCAGGCCGTAGATATGGTTGTTGTGAGAGAAAGCATTAAGAAACTTTTGTACATCATCTGATTCATCGAGCACCGGCTGGTAGATATCAATAGCATCTTCAGCTTTGGTTATTGACGCCTTTGCCTCTTGAGGGGGTCCCTCAACCTCTCCATTGGAGTCGATCTTTGTTGAGCGAAAAGTAATACCGGGACCGAAACTAACATTACCATCTACTGAACTCATAATTTTCCTCCTTAAACAACTGAAATATTTAAACCTATCAAATTTGCCGCTATTAGAAAGTTGACTTCCTGCTCTTTAGTATCTTCTTTAGTCCGATCATCCACTACCACTGCGGAACTTTTTATGGTAGCTTCAGTTATCACTATATATATTGTTTAACCTATTCCTTTTCCGCTAGTCCTGCGGAAACCACACCAAATTTGAAGAAGAAAAATTTTTTGCTTTGTCTAGGAGTTACCCTTGAGAAGCACTGCACATTCTTCCATTTTGCCTGATCAAAATCTTGAATAAACAGATATCTGTAATTCTCCGCTCACCAAAAAATTACTCGGCCTGATTTCCTTTGGCGAGGTCAATTCGGCTGTTGAAATATCAACTCTGACGCCGACTTTGAATCCAAACATATTGCCAGCCATATTTTTCTCTTTACTTAAACCCTTGTGATGTAATTCAACACAACTAACTTTCATTGTACTCATAGCTCTGAGAGGCTTTAGTAACTACAAAGACATTAGTCTCAATTATCAGATTAGTGTTTTATTACTCATCTAAGCGCAATTATTTGGATTGCTCATTGTTCACCTATGGTACGTAGTCGTGAACTTGATGCTTTAGATTTCTTGCACATTTTTTAGATTTTAGGCATTTTTTTCGTCGGAAATATATTTCCCGGATGTGGTATCAGATTAGCCACAGAACTCGCTTACTACTTCATTATTGAACTTATTAGGCAACTCTTTTGATCAGCGCTAAAAGCCAAAAATGTGAACGCCATCTAAGAGTAAATTCAAACTCATCCACAGCTAGAACCAGTTCGCAAACGTGATGGTATCCATACCTTTTTACCTTTGACTACTGGCACTCTAAGAATATAATTCTGCCAATATCTTACTTCTTGCATTTTAGTTTCGTAATTTTCAGGTTTAAAGTTAAATATAGTGCTACCCGTTAAATCGATTTATCATTGGTCTTCAGTCGTTAACTATCCTCGGCCAGTCCAGCTTTTCGCTAGTAAAACTGATTACCGTTTGGGCCACCGTTTGAACTACCGTTGGAATTACCGTTTTCTCACCACCAAGTAGTGAAGTGAGGCCGGTAACGTTCCAGTCGACAGAATAGGATTGTCACAGTTCGAGACCTGCACTGATTACATGCCTATGAACTCTCAACCGTCAGCCATGACTCATACAGCCCCACGTCCAGCGTACTCATTCTTTCGCCCCGAGTTGCTAATGGCCCTCTGAATTATTCAGTAGTGAGGTAAGGTCTACTTATGTACTCTGCTCAGGTGTTCTCATCATCTTGTAAAGTCTGGCTCCGGAGTGATCACAGGTCGTTCAGATATTACCCAGTGCATGTTTGGAACCAGGTTGATTCCTGTCTCTACCTACATTGGTAGGCAGATAGTCAAAGGAGCGAGGAGCTGTTTGACCTTAACCTGAGGTGACTGGCAACAAAGCTATTTGATTCGGAACTGTTACTCGATACCTAGAAAGCCATTCATTTCCGAGCCCTCCCCAGGATCGACACTTAGTCGACTGTGTAGCTCTGGCTGCAAGGGAATTAGATAGGCATACAATGGGTGATATCCTGGCTTGATCTATGTCACTGTCCGAGACCCGGGTTCAAATTGAGGTGCTTCCCTTCCCTGTCTCAGGAGGAGCGCGTCTCATAGGGGGTGGCATAGCTTGCGAGTGATGCCGCGGTAAGCTTACGCTCAGCGTGCAAAACAGCCTTCAGCAAAACTGCTAATCCCATTTTCCATCAAGTGTCAACACCAAGGATGAACAGGGCTCTTTTGTGGAGCTCATGGCCAATTTCAGTGCACCATAAAAGGTGAGAAGCTAGCCAAAGATATCTACCTAGAGTCGAACTCGTAGATTAGAGGGAAGGAACATTTGAAAAGGCATAAGGGTCTTCCAGCTACCTGATGGTCAATAGAGGCGATTACCCACGACCTACCCTCCCAATAGCAGACAAAAATGTCGGATGAACATAGCGGTACTCCCCTCCAGTGGGGAGTCGCCCTTCCGGTCAACTTGCTGTAGCCCTGGAATTTACGGTGGATAAACAGATAGCTGTGAGGTATTTTACGATATGGAAGTCGACTATTTGCTAACTCAGAACTTTTAGAGTAAAGGCTGTTTTACCCTTAAGCACTCCAGGTTACCGATTACTCCTCCACGATTATTTTCTATATTTTTGCATTTAGTAGGCATTTCTAAAGCCACCATAAGTAGATTAATTTTCATACTGACATACAGTTTGGCTCAATTACAAATTGGCTCAAAATTATCGCTAAACTGAGCATTTAATCAGTTAAAGTGTTTACTGTGCTTGGTTTTGCAGTTACTACCAGACACTATCTTTCCATATGTTATTGCTGGACAGTGAAGATTCTGCGGAAATTTCAGCGAATTTCACTTTATAATTTTAATTTACAATTACACTTCCTCAGATTTATCACAATAAGAAGTAAAGTGGTGCAATTATCATATCTTGCTGCCCTGTAAAGATATGCTTGAGTCCCAGAAAACCCCGATTGATATTAGCCATACAGAAACAATTGGGGTCTCAATTTAAAAGAAATAAGGCCTGAATTTATACCCTAAAGATAAAAATGACCAATACTTATAAAATTTCTTAAAAATCTAAAATTTAACACTTCCATATCAGCTAGCCTTATATAATACTACTAAGCCTACTCAATGAAGCAGTAAAAACCTACATGACAATTAAGTAGCAGTATAGTATCTAAAAAATTAGAGCTAGAGAGGATTGGTCTTTAAGAATGCGTTGATTCTGAGTTACATCCTATTAGATAGGAGAGCCTTGACCCGCATGACCAAATTAACAAATGGAAACAAAAGTTCGGTGATACCGCCGAAAAATACTATCAAGGGCTAATTCACATATGCCTAAAATTACTATGTTGAACGGTGCAAATACAACAGTAACGCCAAGTACCGATAATAAAGGGGCTTTACATTCAGACAAGAGTCCTCAAAAGACTACAAGCGAATTTGCTCAAATTCGAGAATCAGCGCGCTCTAATGTTGATGATGCCTTCAGAAAAAATTTTTTCCCTGCTCCTAAATCTATTGGCAATGTAGATTCTCGTTTAAATTTTGGCGACCCAAAGCAAACTTTTATTCATTTCCTACAGCAACTCAGTGTAACAGTAGCGGAAAATAATTCATCCTCTGCATCAGAAAAAATCGAGCAGATAAGCATGATGATTCAAATGGCCGAACGAAAGATAGGCGGCAGTGGGTGATCCCTCAGGTTTAGCATTCCTATTTAATGTATGCCAAATGCGTCAGACTAGCTTAACTGCCTATATCCCTTATAGACTTCACATAGCTATTAGGTGGCTATTATAGCGCCCCTGATATACACAAGCTATAATATCCTAGGTACACCCTTGAGGAGTCATTTTCCAGCTTGATTTCAGTTGACCTTTCTCTATCTAATTTCATATTTAAAATTAAACAACTGAAAATGCTGACTTTGATCCTTTAGGGTTTCAACAGGACAAAAGCCGATTGCTAGCTAAAAGAACTACCAGCCAACTAACAAAAGATATTAAGAAAGATAAATTTTGGGATAGGGATTTGAGTGACGCACGTTCAACTCAGCTAACCCTTCAGTTGAAATACCAATACAAAGATAATTCTCTCATTGACTTTAATTCAAAATTTGAGTCGAAACCATTAGGGTAAGAATCCCAACAACCTCCATTCAGCAAGAGAACACCATATAGAAATTAATGATATTCAAATCTCAGATACAATATTTGACGCCAAATAGTATAATATTTGCAAACATTTAACCCTGCTAAAATAGTTATTATATAAAATATACTGGTATAAAGAACTTATAAAAGGTCGACTTCTCGCTAACCGGAGCCTTGAATTGCTTCTATGGTTTTAGACTATACATTGCTATTCTTAAATGGCATATCACTGCCAACGATCATACTCAATAGCTAAACTAGCTTGCTGAATTAATTCGAAAAGTAAGGCTGGTTTATTTTTCAAAGAAAAGAACGCCTCCAGTCACCTCCCTCGGAAGTATTCCAGTGAAGTATTTTTGACCAAATGGGGCGGGCTCTACATCAGAAGAGTTGCCATATATCAAATAGACGAATATCAAATATACAGAAGCCAGAAAGACATCCTGATGAAGCATCCGCGCGATAGTAGCGCTAGATGTTACACGAAGGCAGCTATTCGCTACCTTCAAGCTCGGGAATTAGGTTCATACCTTTTATAGATGGGCGCATTAATCCTCGAGCTACCTTTCTTTAATTAAAACTCTAGCCATGAGAAAGATAGCCTTCTTGGTTTTAGCACCAAATATTTGACATACTAGGGGCCAACAGTCTTTCTGGCCTCAGGTTTTTGATAGGAAAATGCCCTTTATTTATTATTCGAGATAAATTTACGCACTTCCTCAACAAACACGCTTGAGGCTGATTCACGTCCCAGCAACAAATGCCCATCACTCTCTAGACCAACAAAGCTGGCGTTAGGTATGCTGGATGCAATATCGCATGCTGACTTTACCGAAATCCTCTGATCTCCTAGAGAGTGAATAACCAATGTAGGAACTGTAACTCTCCTTAGCTGATCGCGAACATCAATGCTACCAAACACTGAAAGAAAGCGAACTGCATTTTCTGGAGAGGTTGTTAGGCGTTGAAACTCGTTGAACCAGGCCAGCTCGTTTGCATTAGCACTTGGCATAAATGTTGAGGAGAAAATTTGCCTGTATGCAGGGTTATCTTGTCCCCAGCCAACTTTCGTAAGAGTCATTACCGCTTCTCGCTCTTTAACAACAGACTCTGTAGCTCCAATACGCCAGCCGGCTGCGTAGCCACCAAACAGAATAAGTTGCTTTACCTTTTCAGGATACCTTACGGCATACTCGATAGATACAGCAGCCCCTTGAGAAATACCAAGCAACGTAAACTTATCAACGCCACAGGCATCAACAACCGTCTCAAGATCTGTTACGAATGACTCAAAAGTAATATTGTCAACATCCCAATCTGAAAGACCATTCCCACGCTCATCATAGCGTATAAATCTATGGTCTAAAGACAGCTCTCGAAACAAGGGGCTCCAAATGGGAGAGTCCCAATCATACTCCAAGTGGCTCAACCAATTAGCAGCCTTTACTATCGGGGCGCCCTTTCCTATCGTTGCATACGCGATTCGGGCACCATCTGCAGCGGTACAAAACTCAATTTTCTGACTAGTGAGAAGTTTGCGCTCGAGAAGCTGTTCATTGACAGGGGGCAGGCCGGACTCTTCCTCTGCTGGCGCACAAGGTGACCAGGCAATTCCGGCCTTTCTAAACCTTTCCGCCAACTGTGATCTTATTCTGGCCAGTTCCTGTGTTAGCCCCATTCTCTCCAGCTTTGTCAATAGCTGAGTGGCAGCAAGAGAGTTGTATGGCTCAAGACTTTCCCAGTATCGCGCCCACCTCAATTGCTCGGGAGGTGGTATCTCAGGGTGAGACGACAAGCGGGATAGTATTTTACCGCGCAAACGTCCCACTTCCTCCCGCTCAGCGAGCAGCCACTGCTGGAATAACTCTTGGTCAGGCAGATCTATCCCCTCAAGAAATGGCTCCTTTAGTTCAGAATTGATGGCCTTTAGGTCATCTACTGATAGGTCTGGGGTCTCAAGCTGACAAGCTATGGATCTAATATCAATTAGAATGTCATCAGTATCCAAACTCACCCTCTCACGATCCGCAATCAGCCGGTTTATGTCGGGGGTGTTGACAATAGGACGTATTTTACTTAGTGACCACCTAAGAGATGCTCTTGGATCATCAGGCAACTCCCAGAAGATTTCACATAATCGATCACGACGATGCGGTCGTGCCGCCAACGCTAAGAACGCGAGAAGTGCGCGTGTCCTTTTAGATCGGGGAAGACTAACCCGATCTCCATCACGATAAACGGTCAGTTCTCCAAGTAATTGGATTGTTATACCCATAACCTAAATACTTACTTATTAATACAATAGTGCTCTAAACCAAATGAGTGAAGTTTCAAGATCAATGTGAGTACACTCACTATAACTCCGAACACAGCAACCAAAACCCCTGGCGCAATTAACTATTTAAGTTCATTAAGCTAAAGGTATATGCATATTATATTCTCAATCACATTGGTTAGCCGCCGATAGGCAGGAGTATAGGTGAGAAGTAATAACGACATAAATATGGAGCACTGATCCGGGTGCCAACCTACTAAAGATGAACCCATCTGGCACCTAATTCTAGCACTTGCCACACAAATATGATACACGCCAATTAGATTGATATTTAGTCAATACTTCCGGCCAAGTGTTGCCAAACCCGTACTATCATGACTGTGAATATACGTCTCTCTATTATGGTGTGAATCCGTTCGGTCGCTGAATTTTGCCTAACGTTATTACCAGGCCAGAATGTCATCAAATATCAACTAAAACTTGGGTGTCCCGAAGACCTTCAACTAAAACTTGGGTGTCCCGAAGACCTAGAATTGGCAGATATAGACAACCGCCTTATATCTCTTCGTTGCTTTTCCGTTTATTAATTAGCCACCACTGAAGAAATACATCAACCAGTACTGATTGCACCTTTAAGTTACCTATATTGCTTTAGCTCTGCCCGAAGCCGAGATAACTTCATAAAGCGGGCTCCTCTTAACGAGATTTCCTCACATCCACCCACCGGCCGAATCAGTGTCTGGTATACGAGTTGACGTGGGGCACAAATTATTTGTAATTTTGCACTATTATAAAGTTGACAATGAGCATAAATAACCAAAAAAATTGATTACTAATAGGAAAATAAATTCAGTTCAATATCGTCCCCATTGTATGGCCCATCGGGTAAGAGTTCTAAGGAACCTCTGAATGACTCCATAATATCCTTGGCTTCCACAACGACACTCATTGCCAAGGAATGTAGGCCTTTCAAGAGGCCCCATTGCAGAACATTAATACTTTGCTAACTCACGGGGTAGCCCTTGAAGGCTACAACTTCTTCATTTTAGTCTTGCTCGCGTTACGGCCGTTCGCGGTGAGCTGCACTTAGTATCTATAGACTTAGTGTTCACCATAGATGTTGTGAAATTATCAGAGACTCCCTAGGTATCTAGGATTTTACGATAATACTGTCTTCCATTTCTGCCTTCTTTTTTGCCTTATCACGAATTAAGTTCTCTAAATCGTCAACAAGATTTTCATTCTTGAATTTCCTACTTGGCAGTCCATCAATATAAATTGCATGGCTCGGAGTTCCACCAGCCAAGCCAATGTCTGCCTCCTTAGCCTCACCGGGCCCATTAACAATGCAGCCAATTACTGCAACATCCAATGGTGTCGTAATATCCTCCAATCGAGCTTCAAGCTCATTCATAGTTTTAACAACATCAAAATTTTGGCGTGAACAACTTGGACACGCAATAAAATTGATGCCTTTAGAGCGTAACCTTAGACTTTTTAACAAATCCCACCCAACTTTTACCTCTTCAACAGGATCTGCTGCCAACGACACTCTTAAGGTATCACCAATTCCATCTAATAATAGCGCTCCTAACCCGATCGCTGACTTGACCGTACCCGACCGTAATCCACCTGCTTCCGTAATACCAAGGTGAAGAGGTTGATCAATCAGTTGGGCCAGTTTTCTATAGGCAGCAGTGGCCATAAAAATATCAGATGCTTTGACGCTCACTTTAAAATTCTGAAAGTTAAGCCGATCGAGGATTTCAACATGACGAAGGGCTGACTCGACCATTGCATCCGGCGTTGGTTCCCCATACTTTTTCTGAAGATCTTTTTCCAATGACCCCGCGTTAACGCCTATACGAATCGGAATATTTAGGTCGCTCGCCTTATCAACTACCTCGCGGATACGTTTCTCTCGACCAATATTACCCGGATTAATGCGCAAGCAGTCGACACCTAAATCTGCCACTCGCAATGCAATTCGATAGTCAAAGTGAATATCTGCCACCAGTGGAATGGATACTTTCTTCCTGATTTCACCGAAAGCTTCAGCAGCTTCAAGACTTGGTACAGACACTCTTACGATATCTGCCCCGGCTTGTTGTAATCGAAGAATTTGTGCGGCAGTAGCTTCCACATCACAAGTTTCTGTGTTTGTCATACTTTGCACAGAAATCGGGGCTCCGCCACCAACAGGTACATTTCCCACCATAATTTGGCGTGATACACGTGGAACAATAGGTGATTCAAACTTCATCTTTCTAACCTGTATAAAAACATATAGATTAATATTAGCAATTAACCAATTTATAAACGAAGGTACTTTGGTACAGTAACATCAGCAAACATAATTGCTTCATATAAGAATAAATAGTCATCTATTACTCTAAACAATAAAAGTCAAATTAACTTTATATTTTAGGCATTTTTTTTTAGAAAAAAATAAAACATTGATACCGCTGCATGCAAACAGGTATTCATGTAACACCTAAACAACAGCATGGAAATCCTTCTAGCTATCAGGTTATTCAGTCAGCCATAAGCTTATTTTTAGCAAGAGCATCCTATATTCCAATCAAATTAACTTTGAATATAGTCGTAGTTTGCCAAGTAATAAGTTTTCTGCGAGTTATACCGCACCAACTCTAGCCTTAAGAAAAATTACAATCAGGGCGCAGTTTTTCAGGAATGTCTAGGTCCTCAAGAAGCCGAAATACGGAGCATTAATCGCTTTGAAAGCCCTGCAGAGCGGGCCTTGGAAGTTACACCTTTCCCTTTGTAGTTCTTACAAAAAGCTAAGACCAATGAATACGAACTGTGACTAATGTTTGCAGCTTTCATGGACGCTTTGACATCGCGGAATCATTCGAGAACCCCAGATAAAGATATCCGCCATAATGAGCAACCGCGCTATAGGCTTCAACATTGATACCCAACAATCACCACAGAAATAAATTTATAAGAATATGACCAATAGTGATATATTCAACTCTCTCGATCATAAAAAATCTCTATGCTAAAGGAGATTAATTATACCAAATTCAGTCACAGACAAATCAGGGTCGTTACCTTTCCCTTCCTCACAGGACGCTCACAACACTCAAGCAACACAGCTGGTAGATTCAATTCATGCAGGCCTTTTTCTACGGCATGTGGAACATGCAAGATGCTTTTTTAAAATTATCCAACCCCTTCTCAACCTAAAATATAAATTCTAGACCCAATAATATCCAATCAATTTCCAGCAACTCCAAAGCTGCAAGTTTAAACAAAGACACCCACAAAAAACTGAGTTTTACGCCTTCTCGACCTACCCCCACATAGGGAGCGGCATCAAATGGGCACAAAAAAATATAACTTAAGCAGATGTGATACAAACTCTTATTTCACCAATAGATGTGTATGAACAGGAAAAAATTGATCACCTTACAAGCTTCTATTTTCCCAATAGTTCTGAAGAAGTGTCATCAGACAAACAAGATTCAACCAATCGCGAGGATCAGGCTCCACCAAACAAAAATTCAATTCGCTATTTTATGACAAAACGTAGAAAACTTAAAAAAGAAACAAAAATAACTTTAACCGATTTACCTGCGAATATGTCACTTTCTACACAAAAAGCTATTCAAGAAATTGTGAATTACAGAAAATCTAAGGGGAACGTGCCCAGTATTCCTCTTAATGAGTACAAGGCAATATTTATCAGAAATGAATCACCATTATCTTTTGAAATCTATCCACACAAAAACGATGGCATAGACATAGTGATGCGCCCTATTCTTGAACCCAATCAGTTAAAACAGAAAAAATATACCAAAGTATTGTGCTGGATGGATATGACTAAAATATAGATCAATCTGGCAGTGGGCCTGAACAAGTAAATAGCAGCAGCAATGAAGTGAAGCATAGAAGAAAGGCATTTAATATGCTTTTTGATCAACGAGGAATTCCTGAGAGGTATCATTACATGTATTAGTTCAGACCAAATCTGACACATCCTCTTGAAAAAGAGGGGTTTACCGGTTTTGATGAAGGTGCCTAAACCTAAAAACAAAACCAAGGATAAACCCCATGATCCATACTAATGATCGTATCATCAAACACAAGACCGGATTGCTCAATCTTGCAGAAGAGCTTGGCAACATCTCAAAAGCTTGCAAGATGCTTGGTGTTTCGAGAGACACTTTCTATCGGTACAAGGAAGCTGCTTCAAGTGGCGGTGTGGACGCCCTTCTTGAAAAGAGTCGACGGGTGCCTAACCACAAGAACCGTGTTGACACAGCAATTGAAGAGGCCGTGTTGACTTATGCCCTCCAAGAGCCTGCCCATGGACAGGTTCGAGTCTCCAATGAGCTACGTAAACGTGGCGTATTCGTGTCCCCTAGTGGTGTTCGGAGTATCTGGTTACGGAACGACCTGGCTAACTTCAAGTTACGATTAAAAGCACTTGAAGCCAAGGTGGCTAAGGAGGGGCTAATCCTCACGGAGTCGCAGGTTCAGGCCTTGGAAAGAAAGCGACATGATGATGAAGCCTGCGGGGAAATTGATACTCAACACCCCGGCTATCTAGGTTCTCAGGACACCTTCTATGTAGGAACATTTAAGGGGGTTGGGCGTGTTTACCAACAAACCTATGTCGACACCTATGCAAAGGTAGCCCATTGCAAATTGTACACCACTAAGACGCCAATCACAGCAGCAGATCTTCTGAATGATCGTGTATTACCGTTTTACGCCATGCATGATCTGCCGGTGTTGCGTATTTTGACTGACCGCGGTACTGAATATTGCGGCAAGCTGGAGCAGCATGATTATCAGTTGTACTTGAATATCAACGAGATAGAACATACCAAGACAAAAGCCAGGCACCCACAAACAAATGGTATCTGTGAGCGCTTCCATAAAACTATATTACAAGAGTTCTACCAGCCATCGTTACGACGAAAGATCTATGGATCAATAGAAGAGCTACAAAAGGATCTGGACGAATGGCTCGTATATTACAATAATGATCGAACTCATCAGGGTAAAAAGTGTTGTGGTCGCACACCGATGGTAACCCTTGAAGAGGGTAAAAGTATCTGGAAGGAGAAACTCGTAAACTGAATTTGACCTGACAGAGTACCTTCTGAAAAACCGGTAACTGTCAGATCAAGTCTGAACTACTACACATTACACACCTCAAAAAGATACCTTTGAATTCTAAACTGAACTATAGTATAAAAAACTCATCATTTATAATGAAATATATTAACACTTGCGTCACGAATTAGCTTTTCCCCTAATTTCTCATCACATTCTATTAACTTCCCCACCTCATATATCAAAGGCTCTATTACTTTTTCATAAAAGTCGAAAACAAAACATTCGGATAGGCCCTTATGCCATCATTAACCAGAAGATTCTCTGTGCATTCAAAATGTTCTTCGCACTTACTCACAAAGTTATCGGGCGCCTTGACCTTCCCCTCTGCCACATCTGTATATTTACCAAAAAAATGAATATTTGCCACTAATTTTTCTTCCATTCCCTCAGGTGAATGGGTAATACTATCTTGCTTAGGAGGATGACTTCTAGGGGATGATAATTTACTAAAAATGTTCGTTATTCTTGCACAAATTTTTCCTATGTATTTTTCGGCTTATTAACTTTGTCGATCTGCAGTTCTTCAATGGCCTTTCACTCACAAGTCTTGATTGCTTGATAGGTAGTCTTCATATTTAAATACTCCTAGACAAGTTTTAAGTAATTCGTTTTGCACTGTATCGCAGTTCACATGAATATAAATGGATATTTTGTACTCGACTGTAAATTTATCATAATTGATTACCTCCACTTTCACCCCTATAAATCTGTAGTTAGCAATCTTAAGGTGCACTGCCCCTATATCGGAATATACCTTTTC
Source organism: Microbulbifer maximicatervae (SeqCode) (assembly GCF_052467225.1). Classification (NCBI taxonomy): domain Bacteria; kingdom Pseudomonadati; phylum Pseudomonadota; class Gammaproteobacteria; order Cellvibrionales; family Microbulbiferaceae; genus Microbulbifer; species Microbulbifer maximicatervae (SeqCode). The sequence goes on from NZ_CP174303.1 coordinate 3,202,556, forward strand.
CCAACCTCACCTATAATCTATCGATCTCTCGTAATTCAATAAGGCTTTGGTGATTTTTCAAGCAAGTTCGGCTCTTTGCAGCGTGCAAATTCACATCTTTAATTTCAAACTCTTCCCACATTTTTTTACCATATAGAAACTTGCCTATTGAAGTATGGTCATGAAAATAAGCATCTATTGTATCAATATTCTGGCTGAACCCAACGGTATCATTCATGCCGATATTAGTTTTAACATCCAAATACCACCGATTACTTTTATGGTTTTATGCATTTAGAGTCACACTGTTTATGTTTATTATTAATTAATATTGGAGCAGAAATAGTATAGGCATCTACAGTGGCAGCCATATACAGCGCGATGAAACTCTCTTTGGGATGCCCATTGATTCCTTCGAGCAGTACTAAACTCAGTTTAGCTGAATGACTCCCAATGAGCCTTGATAGCCAAGAATTGATGTCGTAGCTAGGATTGAACCGCCCAAAGTCTATCCGACGAAACTCCGCATAGTTTCAATATCTTATAGTACATTAATTTGCACTCTGCTAAGACAAAAGTGAATTGGTGCATTATTTTTCGTAATGTTAATCACTATTTAAATACCACTAGTAAATGAGTTCGGCCTACCATCAATTTGCGTCTAGTTATCACTCTCGATAGAATTTAAAGAATTTTTGATGGTAGAGCGGATACACACCTTAATGGGTCTCTCAACAATTCCGCAGGTCAAAGTTGTAGGCTAAAGGTACAGTTAGTAGCGATTGACTTGGACTGCTCCATACATGAACTGGGGGCTTTAAGCCCCCGTAGTTAGGTTTTCAGAGTAATTTACCCTCGACCTTACAGTCCTTTGCAAAATCTAAATGCTCCCACGAACTGGTATACTGATTCTGGATCACCTCGAGTGTCGGAAGCACCTTGAAACTTTCAAGAAATCATCTAAATTCTCTTTTGCCTCGCTTCCGAAGGGGCAATTCCATATTTCGACTTATAAAGCTGTGTGAAATATGACTGGCTCGAAAAGCCGCTTTCTACAGCAATATCTATAAGTCGCCTACTTGATGTGCGTAACTGTATATCTGCATGGCGAAGTCGCCGTTCATTAATCCACATTTTTGGGGATGATTCTTTAAATACCTGCCCAAACATATCTTTAAAAGAAGTCAGACTCATACCCATATGTTCTGCATATGTAGCAATAGTCCAATTCTTAGTAACATTTGCCTCCATAAAACGTCTGAATTTTTCCTGAGCAGGATTAACCCGATTTAGGAGTTCGTTAGCAAGTATTTGTCCTTGATCACCTTTTAATTTCAGGAGAAGTATCTCTTCCAACTTCAAGGCATTTAACCGATCGTCTCCCAGTTGCCTAAATAATTGGAATGAATCTAAAGTTAGCTTAGTTAGTTCGCAACTAGGAAAGACGATTGGTGATTTTCCTCTTGGAAGCATGGATTTCACAACATTCAACGCTTGCGTCTTTCGAAGTAGTGCATTGTCGTGCCGTTCGTAAAATCGGGTTAGCATTGCCTCCCGAATTCCAACGCATATTAACACCGCTTCCTGATCGTCTCCATTATTACTCAACTTATATTCTTCTTCTGAACCAGCCAACCATACCTGGCCCATCGTCAATTCAAAACTCGATTGATACGATATAATGTTTACAGAACCCGTTACCATCATGACCAGATTAACAAACGGTGAAAATGTGAAGGAAATAGAGTGAGCAGATGGTATTAGCAGAGTCCTCAATTCAAATAAATCACCACAATGTTGGCACTCTACAACTGCTTCATTATATGTCAAGTTATTCTGCCTCCCATAAGAGGAAGTATTGTTGTTTTTCACTGTTTATTGCTAAACCACTATCAATTTATGCTCACACTTGCTTCCATTAATCCAGCGATCGTCTATCGCGCAAAAAACGCTTATAAACTAAGAATATGCAAGCCTGAAAAGAAACATATATTTAAACTGTAATCACTGGGTTAACAAACCCACAATTTATCATTTAACCACTGGTCTATTACTTTCTCCAAGAGGGGAGTAAAGCATGAGCAGTGGATCTTACTTAGGGTTACAGGAACACTTGGCTAATCTGTTTGTTACCTAATTTCACATTTTACTGAGTCTATGAATCAACTTAAAAATCCCACATGGTACGCACTTTTAATTTCTCAAACACCATGACTGGCAGAAATCCGCATGTTAACACCAGCGCGATCTTGAATTGCATTATTTAGAACTTTTACCGCATCCTGAACCGGGCTAATAATTGCCCTTGTCCATTGCTCCTGTAATAGTTGAACAAGCTTATTAATAAATTCTTGCTTCGCCTCAACAGCCTCCAAACGAGCTTGCAAAGCTTTTATTTCATTATCCAGTTCCGCCTCTCGCTTATCATAATCATTCTGTTTTATGGAGGTATAAATTTCTTTCGCTCCATTTCCAGCGACGGCAACAGAACCCGATGTAGCTGCTGTTTTTAGCCCTCTATCCACAAATTTCTTTGCTATTTTTTGGGAGGCCTCCTTGGTGGTGTCTTTCGCAACATCTTCCGCAACTTCTTCCGCGCCTTTTTCAGCACCTTCTTTACTTGCTTTTTCTGTTATCTCTTTCGCGCCTTTTTCAGCCCCTTCTTTCACGCCCTTTTCAACTACTGATTCAACACCTTCCTCAACACCCTTTTTTACACCCTTTTTGGCACCAACCATAGCACCAGCTGCCGGTGCAGCTGCGCCAAATGTTACAAAAGCAACACCTGCAACCAGTAGCCCTGTAGAAGCGTTTGAGAGGCGAGAAATCATCTCTTCGCTACCATTAGCTAGTCTTACCGCCCCTTCAGCGACTTCAACTGCCCCCGCAGCTGCTAAACAAACACCTCCAGCTATCATGGCTGGGTTTAGGCTGACTGCTCCTGCCACAACCATACAGGCACCAGCAACCATTTCTGCAGCACCCATGAAGAAATTGCAAACAGCCCCGCATATTTTTTGTATTTTCTTTTGCTTTGCCAGTTCTTCTTCGTTTTTCTTTCGCTCCTGTTCAAGCTCGGCATTTTCTTGGATATCTCTCAGCTTATCCTCAAGAATTTTCTTTATTTCCTGCCGCTTAAACTGGAGTTCGAACTGGACGGTATCCGCCATATCTCCCATCAGCCCCGCTAATCTTGATAGCGCATCGGTTAATGTTGAATAAAAACTGCCCATGTTCTCATCTGTTTCTGGCATATCCAGTTCAACACGTTGGGCATTGCCTGCTACAGCACTTCTTGCAACAGGTGCTAAACTGCCCATTTCCATCTTAAACTTTTCACGCTGAGCAATCTCTAAGCTCTGCTGTGACAAATCCTGAACACCAGCGCTGTGACTGTCATTTGTGAGAACTTTTTGTTGTATGCTATTTACTATCACTATTTTTCTCCTCAATGCTATCTTCTATCCCTAACTTCTCCTTCACAGAAGAAAATTTGCTCATAGCCTTTTTATTCAAGGTTTCAAACTCAGGCTTACCTTCACACCTCAACATTGTCATTTCAAAACCGCTGCCTGCCTGCATCCAATTCTCTAGTGCCAAATGACATTCAGCCGCATGGAATGACGGTCTTGGATCGAATGGATTCACAATTGCAGCTAAACTATATGCCTCACCAGCTAGCTCAAACTGAGATAAAGCCTGTCTAGTGGCTCCAAGTCCTAGCAAATACTTAGACTCCATATGATTGCATTGGCACAGAAGCTGAAAGAGAGGCAGTGCCTCTTGGTAGTTACAGTTTTGATATTTTTGATAAGCCAGGGCATACATTGTTTTAAGCTCTTCAGGCTTCATATCAAGCAAATCTGCCAGAGTTCCACCCTGCTCCAAAAAATTATTCCAATCTTTCTCGGATATTTCGCCTAACACGGATGGAACTTCACTCCTTCGTAACATCTTCCTTCCCCACTTATACTGGATTAGTTACAAAAAAGTTTCTCTTCTTTGATGTTGTTGATCCAGACTTTTCCTTATAGATATACTCTTCCACTAACTTTCTTGCTCTAAACTTCTCGTCAAGACCTGGCTCGCCATAAGTATCCCGTATTCTCTGAACCCATTGATGGCGGGAGCAGCCCAGCGAACGTGTTAATCCTGCCTCCAGGAGGTCACTATAATTTAGCGCGCTCTTTGCCTCATTTAATACGTGCTGGCAGCGTTGTAGTGCCACTTCTGTATCAAATTTTATTGCTTTTTTTGGGTCATCTTTAAAAGACACTTTATTTCACTCTAAAAATACTATTACCAATAAGTGTTAAATTACAGAAAATCTCTTCAAGGAATCCAGTACGGATTTATTGTAGTTGTTCATTGCCTCTATCAGGTTGTTGAATCTGGTGTTATCAACAGTCATGTTTGTGCCGAGCTGTTCAGTTAAAGTTGACAGAGTTGACACTCGCGAATTGATATTTTCTTTAGCTACCGAAAATGAGGTGGAATTTAGTGTTCGTCTATCAAAGGTCATGGTCTGCACCCAGCATCGATACTTATATCCACCAGCTAGGCCGTCATCCCTCGTCTCCCAGTAAAGGTTTTTATTGGCAATATTTGCCTCGGCTAATAAATCCTCACCTCTTATCATATCACTAGAAAAAAATTCTGCGCCTTCTCCTTCAGTCCACCAGGCTGGTAGATTTAAATCTGAATCGGACATCAACTGCTCATAGTCGTACCATAGTCCATCCATCAAGGCTTCACCGGGTCTATCGGTGTGTAAGTTATCGAATATTTCTGGAAAGTTGTCGAGAGCAAATTCATCAAAATCAGTTCTGCCATCTGCTACTTTGTAGAAACACATCGACTCCGATGCCATTTTTATTTCTGATTGCTTCCAATCACCAGCCCCCGGAACCTGTGTTCCATTCGCCCATGTCCGTTTTTCTTCAACATATATCCTTTGCATGAACTCATAGGTGGCTGTTATTTCATCTTCTCCACTTTCAGCAAGTGCCTCCTGAAGCCACCCGTCGACAGATACAATCTGACTTTTTAGTGCAGTGAGTTCTGAGACTTTGTTAGTAAGTGACTCTATCAGTAGTGCATTGAGTTCAAAGCCAACACTTTCCGGCGGAATCTCTACTCCTTTGTGGAACACCTGACCAGAATCATTAACGGTAAATACACCGTATTTAATGTCTTCCCTCATCTTATTGCGCAAAGCTACCGTGGCATGCTGAACATCATTCGCAATTTCTTCGGGGGTTTTGTCCGATTGGGCATGCAATGCTGCAATTGCATCAACATCTTCCTGGTAATAGCCATTCGCATCAAAGCGCAACAAGTCCGCTCCAGTTGAGAGTATTTCGACCATCGCTGATGGAGAGTTTCTCGTCTCATCTAGAATCTCTGCTGTTGTGGCAGCCCTCACCTTTCCATTTGTATCTAAACGTAATTTGGAGGACCCAAACATCCATTGATCAGACTCAGCCAAATCCGCAGCCGATTTGACGTTGTTTTTCGTCAAAGGATTGTTCGGCAAATCACTGTTGGGGATGCTTGATTTTATAGTTACTAGACTATCAGCCATACCATTGTCCTTTTTTATTTAACCAATGCGATTATTCAGCATGATCTGTAAACGTAGATATCCGTTAAGCTTTATAGCTCTGAACCCTGTCAGAGGAGCGCTTTATCAGCTATCAATTGCCAGCTTAGCTAGCGCCTATATTACGTACCTCTGAACTTATCGCTTTAGATTTCTCACTGGTTTTTTTTGATTTCAGGCTTTTTTAAGCAGATTGTTAACTACGTAATCTTGATCTACAGCATTTCAATTGGCACCATGTTACAAATGTATTACAAGGCTTTTGTCATCGAGCGCAAAACTTTGTGTTTCATTGCACAATAAGTAATAGAGTAAAAAGGGTTTAATCTGCTTACAGTAGATGAATATATGCCCATTATATGAACTTTACGACTTCCCATAAGCAAAGGAGAAGCCTAAAATCCCCTGAGAAACTGAAAGGATAGAATATTGCTCTGCAGAATTTATCACTACCGACTCCGACCTTATCGAGTATTCGACGCCCCCTAAATGGACAGAGTGCTATTAAATACGATTACCGTTTAAACCACCGTTTGAATTTTTTTCAATCAAGATTTTTTGGTGAAATTTGATATATATCAAGCAAGCATGAAATTGGCATGGGCTAAAGGCACCTACATCAATATAGTTACATGTGAAACTAGATATATGCTGAATTCCATATATGTACAGATATCGATCAAAAGACTTCTGGAAATGAATTCAGCATTCACTGCTCTTACCCTACACTTAACAAGGGTCGGTCACTCTACTCACACAATCTGCATGGTCGACAGTCAATAAATTATCGCCACTTCGAATCTGGCTTTTTGAGCGGCCTACAACCCTCTTGCACCCCTAGAGCAACTGGATTTTCCTCCAAACAGTTATTAGCAAGCAAGCTATGAAAGCACTGAAAAATTGAGCATATTTTAACCTAAAGCTAAACTTTCATAGGCATACCTTTCACATTTTTACGGTCAATATCCGATCAATACGGATTTCGGGCATACTCCCCTAAGTAAAGAGATATTTTTTTCCTATCATTAAGCTTGTAAAACCAGCAAGCAAGTATAAACGCTGAATGTTTTTGGCTAGCTCCTCGTAACGCACTTTGCCGCACCCAAACACTGCTTGGTATAGGGAAATGGGTGTTTCACTTTGGCGCGAAGAGTACTAAGTTGCCCCCAATCATTTATACATTTTCCTAAAAACAAAAACCTATATTTTTAAGACTTAGATACAAGAGAAGAATATTCTAAAAAATACTTCTTATTAACTGATATGGTTTCACCTATGTGTAAAAGAATAGGATCAAATTCTAGCGCGGCGGCTAGCGACGCCACAAAAAATAATGAGAGCCGGCATCGCCCCAATACATCTAAAAAATCTACCCTCAGTAATGCGCAAATAGACGCAATCGATAAAAACCCCACTATAAATAGGCTTGTGCGTGACTCTAAAAATTTACTTAAGAAGATGAACGATGCTCCTGTAGAGATAAGTAGCCGTATGAATAGTTCTCGCGCAAATACCGAAACAGAATATCTTCATACAACACGTAATGAACTTAGGGCCGACGAAGTCCCTACACCCATAGCGACTACTATTTCTGAATCTACTTTCAATAAGGATCATACTCCTACAGCAGAAATAGAAGAAAATCCACTGCTATATCTACCATTAGCTGAAAAAGTAGAACTGCAAAAGCCTAGTAGACCTAGCCCTTTAACTTTAAGAGAGATAGAACTGAGCCCTACTAATTTTATAAAGAGCAAAACAGATTTAGTGTACTTTTTAAAATCTTATTATGATGAAGACAGCCTTTTGGGCAAGGCCTGGCAGTTAATTCACAGATCTGAACGCATAGATACTCAGTGGAAGATTAAAGACTCTTTAAAATTCTTAAAAGATTTCGTGAGGGTGCTGGGTGTAACGAGAGCTGAAGAAAATATTAAACTTGATGATTTGATAGATGAATACTGCAACAGAAAAACCGAAGCCTTTACGCGTAATGATAGTGCAGGTTTAGACACCCTTAGTAAGAGCCTTGAAGCTTGGAAACATCATATTGTTAGAAAACACTCAAAATATCATCATATGTCTGAATCTTATCTCAGTGATTCAAAGAGGGACAAGATAAACACTTTGACTTCAGAAGTGTGCGGTTATATTAAAGAGAGAAAAGATGGAGCACCACTAACAACTCAACGTGAAACAGAATTCAAACAGGCAGTAACTTCCCTTTTCAAGGAATATGCCGCCTTTGTTAAAGATATTCATAAGGGAGTTACAAATCATGAAGATAAAGTTATCCATAGTTTTGCTATTAAAATTTTTAATGGTTCAGTCAAGCAGGGAGACGCGTAAAAACAATAAGAGGTCTTTTTAGAACCACCCAAAGGAACCTCCGAATAATTCCGCGATGCCTCTGTGGGTCTTAACTGAAGGCTGCAGAGGTTAGGTGCAGCTCACCGAGAATGGCTTTAGCCCTTTGCAAGAGCTGCAAGGATACTACGGAATTATCCAAGGGTTCCTAGTACTCTGAATCAGTACTTATACCTGGAAGATATTAAATCACCCCGCTTGCTGGATTTACCGGTAAGCAGATATACTTCGCTCCTATTTATCCTTTCTTGAAGGCTGCGGGGCTTTTATTCGCAACCTTCCAGTCATTAAGTGGTACGCAGGCCAACCAAAAGACAATACTTTAAAAATTACTAGCCATGTTTACTCATACCCTGCATTTTCTAAAAAGTTTAAGCCAAAATTAAAAGATTTTATTATTTGAAAGAATTAAGATTTAAATGAATGAATTTGAAATGATTTTTATATTTAAATAAATAGTGTGGCAATTGAGTTACCAAGTATTTTGTTAACGGTTCAATAGGAGAGCACAGGATGGGATCGGTAAGTGGGGCAAGCAGTCAAGAGCCGAAGTTTATCGCCAAGCGTGAAGATATTTCGAGAGCTCAGGAAAACAATTCAGAAGGGCAAGTCTCAAAAAAAAGGAGCGGTTTAAGAGCCATCTTTTTTTCAAAATTTGGGTTACCAAGTAGTGTGAAGTCCCTTATTAGACGCCCGAATGAAGTAAAACCTACTAATAGCGAAGGTAATCGCACGGTTTGGAGTGGGAGTAACAACGTAGGTAGCCCCGCTTTTCTAGCAGAGCTTTCGGGGAAGGATAATGACGGACACGTCTCCGGAGAGAGACGTATGAGTGAAGATCTATTTGATCAGCCATTTGCTGAAGCCTGCCCTGATGATGATGATCCAAATAATATCCAAATTTATAAGGATCTTGATTTCGATGAGATTCTTAACATTAATGGGTACGTTTCGCCCAAAGTTCCTGAGAAAGTTTCATATCGCAATATCCCCCCCCTAAAGCCCCATATGTTTGGTGATCAGCGAAATGCTGGGAATGATTTAGGTTTGCCGCCCTTACCTCCAAGGCCAGGGAACAAGGAGAGTACACCTTCAAATTTGGATGCTACTACTGGTAGGTTGGGCATAGATACAGATATTGAGGGCTATAAGGTGGGAGGGGATGACGATTTACCATCGGTTTTAAATGACGATCTACCATCGGTTTTAAATGACGATCTACCATCGGTTTTAAATGACGATTTACCATCGGGTTTAAAATAACCCAGCGAGAAGAATAGATGGGCCGATCCCCTTTACCCTGAAATCTCCTTGTTAAGGAGATACCTTTCGCATTTACATGCCCAGTTTCGGTTAATATGATTTCTGGGCATACTCTTAATCAATGAAAGTAACTTCCCTGTCGATAGGTTTTCAAATTTTCCGACAAGAAAACACTGGAATCGCTTTGGGGCTTGTGGTGCCTCAAGCACAGATCGTTACGCTGATTCATTGATGTACAAGTTGGGGTAATAGTTGAGGCTTGATGGGGATGGCTTTGAACCCTACATATATACTCCAGCCTATAATGCCCCCTGCTCAGCTGTTTGGTATTTATCAATGGCGTCGATATTACAAGGGTAATTTGGCGCCCGGAAGAATTGACCAAAATATAAAAACAAAGGACCGAATTTGCAAGGCTGCAAGATTGCATTAAGGAACCCATTCTAGATGGGCTAAACTTCCACAAGTATTCAGTGCCCCCTTGATTTGATCAGAATTGCTCTTCGACTCCCTAACCTGACAAACATAAAACTCCTTGCTTTATGATAATAAATTTACAGATATATAAATTCACAATAAAAATGACCAATAACCATAAAAACAAGTGAAAACCTAAAGCAATTATCTTTTAAATCCGCTATTCTTAGATAAAAATATGGCTATTTAATTAAGAGTGTAAGGATGTTTATTGGCAAAAGGGAGCCTCTGGATACTTCCGCAATACCTCTGCAGTTATTGAAGGCTGCAGAGGTTAAGCACAGTTCGACGCTAATTGCCCTAGCCCTTTGCAAGAGCTGCAACGCGGCAGATGTAGCCTTTAAGGCCCGCCCTACGGGGGTTGCAGAGCAATTCACACTCTATGTTGCGACCTCTTCAAAGGTCTAGACATTCCTGCGATGCCGCGTCTTGATTGTGAATCTCTCTACAGGCCAGAAGCATCACGGAATTACTCAGAGACTCCTTAGTTACAAATTGCGACTTGTAATTTTGAAAGTGTTTTTTGTTGCAACCCACTGAAACCAAGGTGCCATATCTTTAACAACCAGTTTTCATCAATATCCAATTTATGTAGCAGGTTAAGAATTTTTAATATGTCTAAAGTTACTACCAAAAATTGTAATTTTATTAAGGGAGTCAAAAATGTTCACAGCACGCAAGCTTCGACGGAGCTACCTCAGCCCAACATAAAAACACATACTAGACTACAAGAATACTCTCATGCTTCCAATAACAATGGTATGAAAAATATTCCTGTAGGCACCTCGAAAGCTATCAAAAGTCTAGGCTCCACCATACAAATAGAACCCCTTAAACAGGCCTTAATTAACCTCATGGAGAACCTTACCCAAACCATGAGCGAGGATAGCTTTCCAAGTGCTGATCAAAAGATCGATGCTGTCAGGGCTAGCATACAAGAGATGGAAGAAGCAGTGTCTAAAGTATAAATACGCTGATTAAGCACCTCGATACTTTCACCCACGATTCCCAACTAAATATTTTTGATGGGACGAACTAAAGATAGCCTAACGAAACGAATAATCCTTTATTTCGAACAATCAATTTTCTGGAGTTTTTTACCGTGGCTATATTCGATTTTAAACTACCTAAGATGCCACCGGTCAAGCCGATCAAGAAAGTTCAAGGACCGAACCTGAGCAAAACGAACCTGAGCGAAACAAGCATAAAGCCCACCTTTTTCGCAAAAATGAAAGCGAAAGGCTACAATGCTTTCATGTATACCTACAAGGCTTTAAATCATATTGCACTAGGAGATGGTCACAGAACTTCCGCCGCCCCCCAACCAGAGTCAATCAGTAAAAGTGCACCGCTTAACAGAGCAAAAGGTCTCGGTGAACCTAAAAAAGTTCAGCCACCATTATCTGACACGAAGTGGTTTGGTAATTCTGGATTAACTGACAAAGAGTGGACTGAAAATCTAGTGGGTTATATTAAAACGGACGGCGCTTGGGCAGGGCAAAGTGCTGACTGTTTTCCCGAACTTCTCTCCCACTACCTAAAGCGCCCAATCAATGTAGTCTCAGCCTCCGAGGGAGAGAAAGCTTATGCCAACCAGCTCGGTACAAAGTATGAAAATGATGATTCACAAGCGATTAACCTACTGCTGAAGGATGACCACTTCCAACTGATAACAAATAACACTTCCAATCCCAAAGAGCTTACTAAATCTTTTAATAACGACTCTTTAGTATTGGCTGATGTGGAGGGGGACGGAAACTGTTTATTTTCTGCTATATGTAAAGCGACAAACCAATCAACAGACAAGGCTTTGGAATTACGTACTAAGCTAGGAGACTGGATTCTTAAGAACCAGGATCACGAGGATGTGAAAAATACCATCAACTTTATGAGAGCCCTTTAGGAAGACTGGGGGCTACTGTAATGATTTTGCCAATGAGGATGTGCAGCGAGTCAATATACAGAGTTCATTTGTAAGCTCCATTTCAAAAAAGCCAGCTGGCTACACAAGTAGCCCTGAAAATCCCCCATTCCAATAAATATGATGGGGGATTTTTGCGGATGCCAGGCTTCAATCAGTACATGTAAACCGCACCAGAAATCTCAGCTTGATTGTTGTCCGGATCACTATTAATACCAGTAGAGCTACTGCTTTCATTGGGAGCCCCAATAACCAGGGCATCGCCATCGGCACTGAGGCTAGCGGAATAGCCAAAATTATCATTTGCATCAGTATTACTTGCTTTCAGATATGCTTTTTGTAACCAAGCCTCATCAACCAGAGTAAACACATAAGCTGCACCAGCATTTTCGACACTGTTATTATTTTGGTCTCCCCCTATACCCTTTGCGCTACTGCCCTCTTTAGGTGCCCCCACTACCAGCGTTCGACCATCGGCAGTCAAGCTAACAGACTCACCAAAAGCGTCAGAGGCATCTGAATTACTGGCCTTGAGATAGGCCTGCTGCGCCCACTTATTATCTGTGCGAGTAAAGACATAAGCAGCACCAGAGTCTTTGGCTTCATCATTGCTTTGGTCGCCATCAGTGCCTATTGCATTACTGTCTTCACTGCTGGCACCAACGGCCAAAATATCACCACTATCGCTTAGGGTAACCGATTGACCGAAAGAATCCTCTGAATCAGTATTGCTGGCTTTGATATATGCCTGCTGTGCCCAATCACCATCTGTACGGGAGAAAACATAGCAAGCGCCAGCCTGTTGGGCATCATTATTACTTTGCTCACCATCAATACCGACAGCGCTACTGCCCTCTCCAATCGCGCCAACGGCCATCGTAGAACCATCGCCGCTCAGGCTGACGGAAATTCCGAATTCATCATTGGCGCCAGTATTGCTCGCCTTAACATACGCTTCCTGTATCCAGGTGCCATCTATATGGGAGAAAACATAGACCGCTCCTGAGTCCGAAGTATCACTGGTGCCCTGATCCTCATTATTACCATCACCATTAGCATCTACCAGCAAAGTACCACCTTCGCCAGGGAGTGTCAGAATAACAGTGGGATCAGTTTGGTCACCATTGATACCAGTAGCATCACTATCTTCATAAGGTGCACCTACCGCAAGAAGGCGGCCGTCATCACTGAGACTTAAAGAGCGACCAAAACTATCAAAGGAGCCTGTATTACTCGCTTTGATATATGCATCTTGTGTCCAGCTACCATCTATACGTGTAAAGACATAAACCGCACCGGAACTTGTGGCATCAGTATTACCTTGATCGCCATTGATACCTGTTGTGTTACTGCTCTCAGAGGGTGCACCAACGGCTAAAGTATTTCCGTCTCCACTTAGAGCGACAACACCGAAAAAATTTCCTCTGTTGTTATTGCTGGCCTTGATATAGGCCTCTTGTACCCATCTATTATCTACCCGTACAAACACATAGACCGCACCGGCTGGGCCGATGCCGTCATCGTTGTCCTGGTCGCCATTGATACCGACCGCATCGCTTTGCTCTCTGATAGCGCCTACTGCCAGGGTGTGACCATCAGCACTGATAGCGACCGAGACTCCGAAGATATCGCCAGCGCCGGTATTACTGGCCTTAAAGTAACCAATGCTCTCCACCAAGGTGTCGTTCACAGAAAGGGGGTCTGAATCAGTGCAAAGATCTTGCTCCCCCGCTTTGTTACAAGCTTGCAGAATATATTGCGCATTTGTTCGGGCGTGCAGCGGCACTTGCACCGCAAGGGTCTCACTACCCTGGGGAATATCCTCGACTAAACGTGTGAAACCGGAAACCCCGTCAGGATTTTCCAGCAAATGGTAATGGGTGGCCCCATCCGCATCGGTCCAATCAAAGCGGAAAATCTTGGTCGCCTCGAAGCTTAGAGTGAAATCCTGAACTGCTCCAGGGGCAGCGGGCGGCTCTTCTGCGGGTGGGTCTTCTGCGGGTGGGTCTTCTGCAGGTGGGTCTTCTGCAGGTGGGTCTTCTGCAGGTGGGTCTTCTGCAGGTGGGTCTTCTGCAGGTGAATCTTCCGCAGGCGACTCTGCTACAGCGGTATCTTCACCGTCAGTATCGCCATTATTAGCCCCACCGCCACTACAGCCTGCAAGGGTAAATAGAAGCATTGCCATAGTCATGGCCTTAAAGCACGAAACAGTCACTTTCATTAACTCTTATAGATTTCACGAGGTGCCAGCATTATCAGATTTCACCTATATCTCATCTTTAGTTTTTGGGCATAATTTTATTAATTTCTAAAGATTTCGGGGATGGAGGACCCGAAAGAGTCATCGGGAACATCTACTGCCGCATAAAGGTAAAAAAAGGCGCAGGAATGAGCCATAAAAGAGGAATGAAACACTCAGTCACCAAGAGCCTATGAAACTTCCGGGTGGTGAATTTAGTATGCCAGGAGCAGGATCAATAACCAGCAGATCAATGCAAAAAGCACAATACATCGAAAGAACAAAATCAAGGGAGCCTCTAAATAACTCCGTAATGCCTCTGCGGGTCTTGAAGGCTGCAGATGTTAGACGCAGCTCGCCGTGAATGGCCGTAGCCCTTTGCAAGAGCTGCAACGCAGCAGTTGTGGCCTTCAAGGCCCGCCCTTCGGGGCTTGCAGAGCGATGCACACTCCGCGTTGCGACTTCTTGAAAGGTCTAGACATTCCTGCGAAGCCGCGCCTTGATTGTGAACCGCTCTTGCATGCCAGAGGTATCACGGAGTTATTCAGAGGCTCCCAAGCTCTTAATTCAGGGAGGCGAGATTATTCTATTCGCCATGAACAGTACAAACTTGCCCAAAATACTTAAAGCCCCTAGTCGACAAAAAATACAGCCCAATCTTCCCGGTCGACGCAATTCTGACCCCGGTGGCCATTTTTGACAAATCGTACCTGATCACAATCGGTGGACTAATTACTGCCAGTGAACGAAATCAAGAAGTTCTGATTAACCTACCCTCAAAAATAAAACCTCCCAATACTTTTGGTAATGGGAGGTGAAGCATTTGACTACCGCTATCTATTTATCGACTTATAAGGCCTCTTCAATATACACAGTCGCGTCTATTGCTTCATAATTTCTTAAGAGATCCTTTGCGCGGCCAATGCTTTGTTTAAATCTCTCTAATGCTGGTTCGCCAGAATCATTAGAACCTGAGAAAAATTTAATATCCTCTTCAAGTTCCGATATGTTGGATTGTGCTTGCCCAATTAGTGGCCCATCTAATCCTTCAGCACGATCTATTAGCTCACCCACCTCAACTATCAGAGGCTCAATTACATTTGTTCTAAAATTCGTAAAGGTTGACACTAAAGCCTGCGGATAACCTATGCCATCTACATCAAAGCCACGATTTGGATATACAAGATCTTCCGTGCACTTTAAATGTTCTTTACATCTACCCACAAAAGTGTCATCAAGTTTGTCTTCTCTGTTCACAGAAGATTCAGTGCCCGTGACTGCTATATCTTTCGTGTATTTACCATTAAAATGAATATTTGCGCTCATCACCTGTTCTTTTAAGCCTTTGGATGCAGGTGTAATACTGTTTGGCTTGGGAGGATAAGCCTTAAAAGATGGTAATTTACTGAAAACTGTCGTTATTCTTGCGCAAATTTTGCCTATTCTACTTTTTGGTTCACTCGTTTTGTCAATTTGCTGTGTTTCTATTCTGCCCCTGTTCCCACCAGCCTTAACAGCTTGATAGATAGTTGTTGTCATATTAAGTTAATCCTAAACAATAGTACTTCATTCAAATTATATTTAAATTAGCCAGTTAATCTTTCAATTTTTGACTTGCAACTATAAGGTATGGACAATTTCGCTAATATATTTTCGGAAATGGCGACATACACCTATCTTCTTGCGACATAAAGGGATTGCAGTTATTACTTGAAATCAAGTCTAAGTAAAGTTGCCATAACCACGATTATGGCATTTAGTGACCGATATCTACCAGGCTAGGAAGGAGCCTATCTTACCCACCCTATCCTTAAATTTTAAAAACAAAATAATCGCAAATTTATAGGCTGCCTGGCTCCGAAACACCGTCCAACAGGAAGGCTTAAAAAGGACATTTCCACAAGGCTGCAAACCTATTACCGCAATAGCCTGATTCCACCCACCTCATCACGCAGCTTTATCAATTAGGCTCCTCTCGCGATAGCAGCACGAACCACTCGCTAATAATGCCTAAAACCTAAAAATAGAAGCCCGAAAATTAAAGAAAATAAATCTGCTATTAGGATAATCATCTCTTTTTATCTATACCCAACAGCCAACAAAAAATGACCATTCAATATTACAAAGTTCTACTAATGCTGCTGCTTCTCTCGATCCTTTCTGGATGTAGCGGAGGCTCCAGTGATAAAGAGACTGTCGACGAAGAACCAGCAGCAACAGAGTCGCCTGCAGAAGATCCACCTGCGGAAGATCCACCCTCAGAAGATCCACCCGCAGAAGAGCCACCCGCAGAAGAGCCACCTGCTACCCCTGGAGCAGCTCAGGATTTCACCCTTATCTTCGAGGCGACCAAGATTTTCCGCTTTGATTGGACCGACGCGGAAGGGGCTACCCATTACCATCTGCTGGAAAACCCCGATGGGAACTCAGGCTTTAGCCCAGTCGCTGAGAATATCCCCCAGGGCAGCGGCACCCTGGCTTTGGAAGTTCCCCTCTTCGCCCGCACCAATGCACAATATCTACTGAGGGCTTGTAACAGCGACGGAGAGAAAGAACAGTGTAGTGACTCAGACCTGCTCTCTGTTAGTGACAGCCTAGCGGCGAGCATTGGCTACTTTAAAGCTAGCAATACCGATCCACGTGACGCTTTTGGATTCTCTATCAGCCTAAGCGCCGATGGCCTTATCCTGGCCGTAGGGGCTGATCGCGAAGACAGTGACGCTACCGGTACCAATGGCAACCAATCCGATAATAGCGCCAAGGATTCGGGCGCAGTCTATGTGTTTACTCGAGTAAATGGCGCCTGGGAGCAACAGGCTTACCTCAAGTCTAGTAATACTAATGCTGGTGAACAGTTCGGTAGCTCCGTCAGCCTCAGTGCCGACGGTCGCACCTTGGCTGTGGGGGCTAATGCCGGAGACTTTGCAGCTTTCGGTTTTGCTAGCGATCAATCGGAGAATGGCGCCGATTATGCAGGCACAGTTTATATATTCACCCAAGAGGACGGAGTCTGGACACAGCAGGCTTACCTCAAGGCCAGCAACGCCGATACTTTTGACCGTTTCGGTACCTCTGTAAGCCTCAGTGCCGATGGTGACACCCTGGCTGTAGGGGCTGATTCCGAAGACAGCGGCGCAACCGGTACTAACGGCGAACAGGATGATAATAGCGCCGAAAACTCTGGTGCCGTCTATGTCTTTTCCCGTGAGGATGAAGCCTGGCTACAGCAGGCCTATATCAAAGCCAGTAATACCGATCTTGGTGACTTCTTCGGCGCCACTGTAAGCCTCAGTGCCGATGGTCAAACCCTAGCTGTGGGGGCAAATCACGAGAGTAGCAGCTCTAGCGACATTAATGGCGATCAATCCGATAATAGCGCCAGCGCAGCAGGTGCCGTCTATGTTTTTAGCCAAAGTGAGGGATCCTGGGTACAGCAGGCCTACGTTAAAGCGAGCAATACCGATGCTCGTGATTTCTTCGGTACATCTGTAAGCCTCAGTGCCGATGGCCACACCCTGGCTGTGGGAGCTTTTTTCGAAGATAGCAACGCTATCGGTATTGATGGTGATCAGGCCGATAATAGTGCCATCGATAGCGGCGCGGTCTATGTGTTTGCCCGAGTGAATGACGCCTGGGAACAGCAAGCCTATCTTAAAGCCAGCAATACTGAGGAAACTAATTTAGGCTCTGGTGACTCCTTCGGTGGTTCCATCAGCATTAGCGCCGATGGCAATACCCTGGCTGTAGGAGCTGACCGTGAAGAGAGCAGCGCTACTGGAGCTAATGGCGATCAGCTCAATAATGAAGCCACCTTCGCAGGTGCTGCCTACGTGTTTATCCGTGTGAATGAAGCTTGGGTACAACAGGCCTACCTAAAAGCGAGCAATACCGAAGCTCTTGATTTCTTTGGTAGCTTTGTCAGCCTCAGTGCCGATGGCAATACCCTGGCTGTAGTAGCTGACTCTGAGGACAGCAGTGCTACCGGCATTAATGGTGATCAAGCCGATAATAGCGCGGAATGGTCCGGTGCAATTTATGTTTACTGAATCTCGTACATAAATTATTAAGGAAGGGGCTCAGATGCACCAAAGCTCAACGGATATAGGTTTCCAACCTTAGCGTTTAAAAGCGAACCAACAGGCCTGCCGCAGCAATTAGATGTCGGTCCCCTGAGCGCTGAGTTACCCACCTATACGCCTACATAACTGGGCGCGCCAGTGCCAAGTATTTTCAAAATACAGCGATAAGAGAGGAAGCTGCATGAGCATCCCCCCAACAGGAAGAACCAACACTACACAGTCCACTCGCCCCACTAACGGGCATAGAGATACCCGCGGTAGTCAGGGTGGACGTTCCTCCACTTACGCCGCCGAGAGGGAAAGGCTCCAAGAAAATTGTAAACATGCTTTTTCTCGAGGGCTTAACAGATTTAAAGGTCCCAGTGAGAAGTCTTTTGACGAACTACGTGAAACATTGGGGGAAAGCTTAAGTACTCTTACTTTAAAATCCAGAAAATCTGAGGCCGAGACCGCCAAAGAAGTGGAGCGGATCCAGAGAATGGCCAGCGAAACAAAACCTGAAGCAATGAACAAACATGTCGAACTAAAATTGGCTGAAAAAGCAAAGCATACCAAGGAAGCGGGAAAGTATGATCACAGGGACTCCGAGAGGCGGAGGATTTTTAAAGACAAATTCCAGAATCTAATAGATAAAAAGTATAAGTTTGCTAGCAAAATACTCAACAGGCGACCTCGCCAGCAAGATCCAGACATTAAAGTTAAAACTGAACAACGTAGCAAGCCTCTCAAGGATAAAATCGACATACTGTTGGCATCAACTTACAAAGACTCCATCGATGATATTAGAGTGCAATTAGATGATGAGAAGCCAATAAATTTTTCAGACCTGCGAAGCCATATTGTCAAACTCCAGCATACAATCATTGCTCACAGTGTAGCCCTTGAGCAAATCGGCGAGATAGACAGCGACCTAGAGCATGAATCTGAAGAGGCACTCGCCACTCATGAAAACCTCGCAAGAGACATTACCGCTAAGACAGAGAAGTTAATCGACATTCTAGAAAATGAAGACGCCCGATCCAAAATGACGATTATCCAAGGGGGAAGGGCTTACGCCTATGAAGGCGAAGACAAGAATGCAGTGCAAGACGAACTCAAAACTTTACTCGCTGATGCGGAGTACTTCCTAGAGACTGCCCATGCAATGCTCCAAAGCAATGAGGAAACCATTAAAAGCTACGTTGCCCCCGAAATTGAGGATGGTGATAGCGTAGTCTATATAAACGATCAACCGTAGTCGTTCAGGCTTGATCTGATAGTGACCGATTTTTCCAGCAGGTGTTCTGTCAGGTCAAATTCAGTTGGTATATTTTTTCTTCCAGAAGCCTTTTCAGGCTTCAAGGGTTGCCATCGGAGTGCTGCCGCAACACATATTACCCTCGTGTTACCCTCGTGGTTGCGAGCATTATTATAATAACTGAGCCATGCAGGGTCCCCTGCGTATGGATCATGGGATTTATCCTTGGTGTTATTTTAGATTTAGGACCTCTGTGAAAACCGCCCCCTTTTCAACAGGCTATATCACATTTGGCCCGAACCAAGGAGCCTCTGAATAATTCGATAATAGCTATACGGTTCTTGATGGCTGCAGAGGTTAGACACAGTTCACCGCGAATGCCCCTAGCCCTTTGCAAGATCTACAACGCAGCGGATAAAGCCCGCCCTTCTGTACCTTCAGAGCGATTCACGGAACTATTCAGAGACTCCCTCTCCAATTAATCTCCGCTGCAATTTTGTCCCCATGGAGGCTTCTATCGTCAATCTGCCACCATACTTTTTAATACTCATAGAAGCACCAAATAAACCTACCGTTTCAGTGGTGTTCAATTTAACAAAGATATGCTGTATTCTGCGGTTAATTTTATCGAAAAACACATGAACCTCCCCAAAATGTATTCGACCCATTCCCAGGTCAAGCATTGAAATTATATAATGCCGCCTACAGTTTCTATCTGACTAGTCCCTTATAAAAAATCAGAATTTTGGAATACTCACTAAGAATGATAGTGAGCAGGGAAGAAATATTTCAACGCTACTGAAATTTAAGCAGCTCGAAACTCATTAATTTTACCAGCAAAGTCTAGCTCACACTTTAAGAATCAGCAACCATCCGCATAGCGGGTGGTATGGTGAAAGCCCCCAGAGGGGGCTAGTTACAACCCTGCCAGTCGCATCTGCTCTTGGCGGCGCTCTTCAACCTCTTGATTTTTGATGTACTCACACAGTAGCCCCGAGCCCAAAAGTGTCTTCCTGTGAAATTTCTCTGTACATGCTTGTACTTCCGAAATATCTGGATCGCAGATTTCCCTTTCAGAAACCCAATCGTATTGGAAACACTGAACTTCGGAAGAATCATTAACAACATATGGATGTGATCCTTCATTGCGTACTCCTCGACCAACTCAATGCCCTTTTGACGACATAAGTCTCGACATATTGCTCCAATCTCCCGCCTTAATGTCCCAAATAACGCTTTCTTTCGATACTTGGGCACAAACACCACGTGGTACCTGCAATAATGTTTCACGTAAGCTTGGCACTGCCAATCTCGCATATGGCCCCCTTATAGAACTTGCCGGTTCATGGAGGCCATATTTTTACTCTGCACGCCGGAACGGCAGAGCCCTGTCAAGTCTCACCGCCAGAGGCGGTGGTTTACCTAACTGTTAATTAAATGTCGGCCCCCTGAGCGCTGAGCTACCCACCTGTACGTCTACATAACTGGGCGCGCTAGTGCCAAGTATTTTCAAAATACAGCGATAAGAGAGGAAGCTGCATGGGCATCCCCAAAACGGGCAAAACCAACAAACCATAGTCCACCGGCCCCAACCACTCCTCTCATCCTAAAAAAATCCCTATTAGCTCGCTAAAGGGATTTATACTTGATTGACAGATACCGGTTAGACGATGATCTGCCAGGTCAAGTTCAAGCAAAGTGTTTTATCTACCCATCCGATAGAAATTTAACACTTTTATGATCTAAGGAGATAAGCTGGACCACTACTGTTTTTTCGGCCATTCACTAATGACTTCATGAGTGTTCACATCAAGTTCTTGCAAGCCAAATCCAGGCTTGCTAACTATATCAAATTCTTTTTCTTCTTCTCCTTCTTTTCTATGCCACTTGAGCTTTTCATTCATCGCATATTTTTCCAGTTCATCATCCGTCATATTACGGATACTTTTCACTTCTTCTTCAGTTTCGTTCTGTGATTCCGTGGCTGCGGCATCGAGAGATGTTCCGTCTCTGACTTTTTCAGGTCCAGATGCACGGATCTGATCAAGCGTAGGCGGATCTTCATTTAAACTCTCTAATCTATTTCCTAATTCCAGGCCCAATTCACCCAAATATCCCGACCACTCTTGTAGTTTATCTACTTGTCTTTTCTGAAATTCGGTGAGAGGTTCTTGATGCTCTAATTTAAAGCCAATTATACGTGTCTCCCTTTCGTAAGAACTATTTTCTTTCAACAACGACCTTAAAGTTTCTATATCAGAACAGCTCTCCAACTTGGAAGTGACAGTATCACTATGTTTGTCGATCTTATCGATAAGCTCATTTATCTCCCCGCGACTTCCTTGGTGATCACCCTGAATTTTTGTTGGGACTGCAACCTCTCTGGACCGACTATTCCGAAGACCGGAAATTAATGCCTGAAAAGCTCCAGGGACACATCCACATAGACGCTTAATGTTCTGACTGAAACTTGACTTATCTTTCTGCTCAGCCCGAGACTCAGATAATGCTTCATTTGAATTTGTACTGCTGATTGAAGAAACCCTTGAAATACCAGTCATTTCATCCCCCAAACTAAATATCTTTCGTTTAAATTATTCATCTATATTAAAAACCAGTTTCCAGCCGTAAAATCTATGAAAAAGGAATTACATCAGCAAAAATGCACTGCCAACCTGTAAATCGACTACGGATACAGTTCCGTTTTTTTGAATGCGGAACTGCACAACAATTTAAAATAGTCTAATTACCGGGAGTAAACCCCTCTTTATTAAGGCTTTCCTTAACCATATCCCTAGCATCACCGTCGATATTTCTTCTAAGGGTTCCGTGAATCACATAAATCACCTTTTCATAACCCTTAAATAGTCTGTCAATTACCTCGGAGAAAACTATATCAGTTGCCTCTATTGGTTTATCGGAGAAGCTTTCCGCAGCAAAGGTTATAGATCTAAGATCGTCAATGGCGTCAAGCCCTTTGTCTATTTTTTTGGCTTAGCGGATTACTCACTATTCATAGTGAGCATGCGAATTATTCTCGCCTGCTGTATCAAATATATTTTGTATCGTTCTAAAATTATCAACAACGCGATTCCTATCTTCAGCTCCCAAATTTAGCGAATTTTCGCCGTTCCCCTTATATACTTCTTATCAAGAGATTCTAAATCTCCCAATTTATTATTAAGCCCGATATAGTCTTTATTTTTCCAGTCTCCTAGTATGTCTAGCTTTAAATTTTACCATGTAATCTTCAAGGGTAAGATCTTTTTGTCGTTCGAGATCGGTAACAACACCGACATTTATCACACACCCGAACTCCTGTAGAAAATTAGCACTGTCATAATTATAGCTTTCCGCTGCGAAATCCGTCCAAACCCTGTTTAAACGGCTACTGTCCGTAGATAAAACCTGCATAAAGTAGAGTGCGTCATCCTTACTCCGACCAAGATTGCCTTGGGTCAAATCCCCAACGCTAACAGCTTCAGAAAATCCATCGCTACCTTCTGAAAAATGGCCACTACATTCTATTACATTCGGCTTTTCGAATGACCAAACCCGAGGAATCAAACAACTGATCACACTATAGAATAGCGGCCTTGTTTTCGCCATCGTGAGAGCGACGCAATGTTTTGCCATCAACAGCCACAATCTCTTTGCACATCACGGAGCGAATTGAATTAACCCATTTCAGAAACTGCTCAGGATCAATCCTGGAAAAAACGCGGTTAAATGTGTCATGAGAGGGAATGCCGTTTGGCAAGGCTAAAAACTGAGTAAACCAGTCTTCTTTTGCTCTGCCGTATTGAGCAATAGACACCCAATCGTCCGCTGCGCTGAGCATGCCACAGAGAGCAATGACCAATATGTCAATCAATTCATGCCGCTTGTTGGCATTGTCCCGTCTGGGATCTTCAATTTCACCTAAAAATTCGACAATGTTGTGCGGCTCTTTATCCATGTTGTCACTTCGTGTATGAATTTGCAGCTATTATGCTATATCTTCACACATTTATAGTGCGATTGCCCAGGCACCCCCTATTACCCCCAATTCAGCCCGAATTTTTGTTGAGACTTCAATCTCTCTACATCCACTATGCCTTAAACCAGAAATTAACGCCTTAAGACTTCCAGCGACACAGCTAATTAGACGACTAATATTGCGACTAAAATTTGAACTAATTTTCTTGTTAGTGTGAGCACCATATAATGCTTCTGTTGAGCTTGATCTTCGAATTGTAATAACCGTTGAAAAATTATTCATTTTGCACCCAAGCAAGACACCTTGCGCCTAAATATCCATCTATACTGAATAAATAATTCATTTAGCCTTAGAAATCCTAACAAAGGAACCGCACTCATTACAACTCACCCTCAACGTATAAACTCACTACAAATACAGCTCCGCATTTTTAAATGCGAAGCTGAACTCAAAATCTAAAAAGGCTTATACAGTCAAATCTCCCCTATTTTGCTCTTGGAGGCTTTCCTGAAGCTTACCATTAGTATTCATGTTTCGTACAAAAGTAACATAAATCTCTTTAACTATATCATCACAACCTTCAAGTACATTATCAATTGCCTTGAAGACACTATCATCTATAGAATCGGAGGACTTAACAGTTGCCACCGATGACTCATCAGAAAAATCTATCTCAGATAAATCAACGGAGACCAAAGAGTCAAGATCTTTATTACTTTGTTCTTTTGAATTACGCTGTGAACTACCGGAAGCAGAATCTTGATTATTTAAACCTTTCTCTTGGTATAAGCTTCTTAATAGTTTAAGGCCATCAATAACACGCTTCTTCTCACCCCCTGATACGTTTATCTCATCCTTACTTCCAGCCTTAAGAACCTTATCTGCAAAATTTTCTAAATTCACAAGGTTACTATCGTCTCCTGAATACAAGCCCTCTATCAAAGCATCATATAACTGATCGAGGTATCCTTTAAGGGTAAGATATTCTTGCGGCTCAGTAGTAACACCTACATTTATTACACGCGCAAATTCCCGTAGAAAAATAGCAGTATCATAGGTATAAGCTTTCTGTGCAGCATTTGTCCAAACTTTATTTAACTGGCTACCTTCCGTAGATAAAATCCGCATAAAGTAGACTTCATCTGATCTGGATCGATCAAGAGTATGCTGGATCAAATCCTTCTCTGGAACTAAGTAAGCCTCACACTTCCTTGACAAATCTTTTAACGATTTCCCCCCCGTTTCAATCTCACCCTTGACATACTTGTTACCCTCACCATCTGATTCAAAATTAATTGCTATTGACTGAAGATATTCAATCTCTTTATCGATTTTAGATTTAAAGTTTTTTAATTGCGCTAAGTCGTTTCCGCCTAGGATATCCTCAGCTTCTTTGTGAAGTTCAGGCAGCCGCACTAACCGACCGAAATCAACTGACTGCCGACCTACTTTACCAGCTGAATCTACTTCATTGGGAATTGATACCCGATTATTTTTATTACTTTTCAGGCCAGACACTACGAGCGCCAATCCCCCACGTAGCCTTTGCCCCACAACCTGCAACTTACGTTTAAAGCCGGATTGCTTCGGGCGGTTAGCTTGATTTAAGGTTTGATCACCGCTCACTTCAACAAACGATTGAAAACTGCTAGAAGAAGAACTAGCACCAACAGATTGAGAAGAATTAATTTTCATGTTTTTTTACATACAAACTTAAATAAGGGAGCCCCTAAATAACCCTATGGTGTCTCTGGCTAGCTGAGCGGTTCACAATCAAAGCGCGGCTTCGCAGAATATCTAGACCTTTCAAAAAGTCGTAGCGCAAAGTGTGAACCGCTTTGCAAGCCCCGAAGGGCGGGCCTTAAAGGCCTTATCTGCTACGTTGAAGCTCTTGCAAAAGACTAAGGCTATTCGCGTCGAGCAGCGCCTGACCTCTGCGGCCTTTAAGGCCCGCAGAGATATTTCTGAGTTGTTCAGAGGCTCACATCATCTTTTAGGACTTGCCAACGACTATATGTTTGGGATGGTTGGAGTTCATATTATCGACAAAAGTGTTATAGATAGTACGAACTATATTTATGTAACCATCAAATATCTTATTAATTGCCTCTTCCTTAGAGATTATAGATGAACCTTTCTCTAAATCCCTAAAACCATCAAGAACAAGCGACCTATCCCCCCCAGATATGTTTAACGTTGGCTTTGCGTTAACATTACTAAAATCAAACCCACAATCATCGTCAACCTCAATATACTTCTTCGCAATCGCTTCAAAAGTTTCAAGGCGACTATTTTCTCTTTTTCCTGATTCCAACTCCTCCAACACGACAGCTTTTGCCCTATTTATATATAGGTCAATGGTAGGATATTCTTGCGCCCCAGTAGTATCACCTACATTTATCGCACGCCCAAATTCCTGCAAAAATTCAGTACTATCTTGCGTAAGGGTTTTCTTTCCGACATTCATCCAATGTTCTTTTAACTGGCTACCTTCCGTAGATAAAAGCCGCATAAAGTAGACTTCATCATTCATAGACCGATCAAGATTCTGCTGGGTCAAATCCTTCTCTGGTGCACTAGGTAACCCCCAGCTGAAGACGATCGGATTATCATCACGATCAAAGATTGGCTTGGAAGGATCAACAGCTGGATCTGACACCTTGTATCCATGCGCTGCCTCAAGCATATGGGGCTTTAAGGGCGGCAGACCCAAATTTGGCCTTACTATAGGTTCGCCTAGAGATTCTGTAGGTACTACCTCATTTGGATTAGGAGAACCCCTTTTTATAGGGTTTAAGCAACCTAAAAGTGAATAAATCTTAGCTCCAAGGCCAGCCCTTTTCTTTGAGACCACCCCTTCTGGATTGCTTGCCTGATTTTGCCCCCCATTTTCAGGGCTAGAGACAGGTATCCGCCCTTGGTTATTTACCCCACTTACTGATCCCATTATATCTTCCTCTATTAAAGAGTTAACAAAATACCAAGCAAATCTATTGCTACATTTCTTATTTAAACGTAGAGATTACTGCAAGGTTAACAATTTGAACCTTACTCCCTTCAAATAGACAAATCTTTTGATTTTAGCTTTATCTTTTTAGAATTTAGAAGTTCCTAAATAATAACCCGATACTTCTGACTCTGGATTAACTCTAAATCGATACACCGCTTCACAGAAGTATCAATCCAGCTCAAGCGGTGGCAACACAAAGTGAGAATGACGCTACCAGTCCCATGCCCCCCAAACAGAAAACTAGGGCTCCTACAAATGGTCAGGGCACACTACGGTGATTTACACTCAATATTGACAGCCTTTAGGCCCTGAAGCGCTTATAGGTAAATATTACGTGACACTATGGACGTAATTTCGCATTAAAAATATACCCCCTCAGAAGCACTGCAAGTAATGTGTAATCTATGCCTACAAGACGACTGGTATAGACTTCACGCCACCATATTTATCGATTGGCGACACACCTTTTTAGGCTTTTCTGTCTGGCTAATCAACGACTCAACTTGACTGTCCTGAATGGAGTAATTAGCTGTAATCGCTTACAGTGATAAGCAGTTTGCTATGCAGGATGTCAGTTAATAGCTCTGGTGCCATTCGTCAGTAAGTCCTCGCGGATCAAATAGCCCATTTCCTAAAGAAGCAGCTACCTTTGCATAAGTAAAAAGGGTATGCAGGTTTGGTTGCTGGAGTGGTTAAATATCAGGGAGGTGCGAAATGTGCCCCCCTTACGAGCCTTTCCTTTGTAAACTTCTTGTAGAAAATCATGACATCTTCAACTATTTCAACAACAAACCCAATAAAAAGCCAAAACTCCTGAAACTCCCAAAAAAATTAATCAGTATATCTATTAAATGAATAGAAATGCTGACTCCTATAACTTAAGAGATCTCTTCGACAATGACACTGCGCCATAAATCTCCTAAACAACAATATTGAAGAAATTTTTTGTTACATAGATTTAGGTAATCGACAATAACTATCAAATATAAATATGGATGCGCATATCATGATGGAGCCAAGTACACAAAACTCTCTGCCGATAAAAAATGTGGCCAGAATATTGGAAATATCGGAGTACCGATCCGCGTAAAGATGGGCAGGATCAAGACTCCAGTAGTAAAAACTAGTGGTCAAAGACAGTCAATTAACGCGATATCAGCTTTATCGAACAGAGGTGGTTTCTGGTATCACATTTGCAATGGGAAGTTCACGGCAGAGAAGTGCGTGGAATGCTTTAGAAATTTTCAGAGGAGTCAAAATCGGCCTGTAATCCTTATAGTTGATGGACATCCAGTACACAAATCGAAGAAGGTATTGGAGTATGTCAGTTCACAGGATGGAAATCTTGAAATGGTCATCTTGCCACCATATGCACCAGACTTAAACCCGGATGAATTGGTCTGAAATCGCATCAGAAATATAGGGATCTCAAAGAAACCGCTGAAAAAAGGTGAAACGTTGATGAGCCGTGCAAATGCAGATTTAAAGAGCATTAAGAAAAATAGGAAACTTGTGAAATCATTTTTTCAAGAACCGACAGTATCCTTTGCTGCCGCTTAGGTAGTAAGTCTGCGAGTAAGACTTTCAAAACTCAGTAGCAGGCAATTCAGGCGCTTAACCTAGCTAGACTTTTCTATAATTTTAAACCACTTCGGAATCCACAAAAATAAATAGGTTCGGCACTCTGCGAATGACACCCATGTTTTACCCCCCCTCCTGCCACCACACAAAAATTAATTGCAACAAAGTGATGGATTACCCTATAACCGTATAGAGCCTTGTAAGATAATCGCTGCAGAGCTGGCTCTATGCCCTAATAGGTCGACATATAGACCCTACCGAAGTACCGCATAAAGAATAAATGATTTAGTGTCTTAATCTATCAAAAGATGCACTTCGTGCATTTAATTATCCTGTCATCATACAACCGAATAATGGCAGGCTGACATGAAATCACTTAAGATTCACCTAAGTAACATTAACACTTAATCCTAAAAATATTTGTCCAAAATAACAAGTCTATTGAGATACAAACCGGTATGCTACTCAGATTTTCACACGCATCAATAGAGGTGGCATTTATGCCGGGACCAGAAATAATATCAAATCGTTCGTCATCAAATTCAGTGACTGGAGCCAATGAGTCTCAGGGAAATACAGCCCGCAATCCCGAAGGGGACCAACGAGACTCATCATTTTCACAAGTACAAGCTAACGCACTTTCTCAGGCAAATCTTGCACCAATACATAGTGAGGACAATAGAAACGAACCTCCAAATGGAATTTTTCACGTGCCGGCAATGCCTTACGCCAAGGCAATATCTAATAAATCTATAACTAACCAACAAAAAAAAGTAGATGGTATCAAGAAGGTTATAAATGAGCGAAAGGAAGAAGCAAACACAAAACAATCAAATATCGATCAGATAACAAAAACCATTAATAAGTTGGAGAGTAAAATTAAGATATCTGAAGCTGTTGTTGATAAACTGTCAGGATCGAGAAAGAAAAATGATAAAATTATTACTGTAAGATATAAGGAAATAATTGAGGACAAAAAACATGAATTAGAAAAGAAAAAAAATGAACTAGAAGACAATAAGAGGTTTAAGCTAGAACATGAACGATTCATAAAAGCTGCGGAGAAACGCCTTCTCTCTGCAGAAAATAAGCTTGCACGCATGAGATCTAAAACGGAATCCCTACCTATTGCATCTGAAGTAAAATATTCTTCTGGGCCTTTTGCACAAGCGATTTCACGAGACTCTGACAGTGTGTCGCAGCAAGAGGTCAATAGATCTGCATTAGAAAACGGTGGGTTGGATGTATCTACAGGGAATGAAGAGCTAGTTACATCGGGCACAACATTAGAGGATCATGCCAGTACTTTACACCAAGTTCCAATAGCTCCAGTTCTAGATTTCACTGCGTCCACTCTCAACGAGAATCCTGAGGAACAAACGATATTACCTCAAGGCGAACCCAGCAGTAGTGGTGAAGTACCGATTGAAACTGGCACATCAGTAACTCAAAGTCAGGCAGACAGAGAGCATGCGGATCTCATTGAGCAAATTCAAAACTTAAATGTACCAGCTCCTACTCCGAACCTCAGAGAGGAATCAGTTGATGAAAGGGTGCCTTTGAGCAGTTAAACTTTAGTTGTTCGGGCACACAAATAATCAGCAACCCCCCGCAGAGCGGGCGGCGCTGCTTGCCCCTTAAAAAGCATGGCGTAAAGGGGCTGCCCCATAAGTGCGCTAAGCGCACTTATGTAGTCGTCTAATGCTTCCGTATACTTCGCTAAGATACTAAGATCCCCAAAAAAATGAGAACCGCAAGCTATTAAAGCTCGCGGCACGTTCTTTTAGCGCTCTATGTAACTAGATTGGGATCAATGATACACCTAAGATGTATTAGTTCAGACCAAATCTGACACATCCTCTTGAAAAAGAGGGGTTTACCGGTTTTGATGAAGGTGCCTAAACCTAAAAACAAAACCAAGGATAAACCCCATGATCCATACTAATGATCGTATCATCAAACACAAGACCGGATTGCTCAATCTTGCAGAAGAGCTTGGCAACATCTCAAAAGCTTGCAAGATGCTTGGTGTTTCGAGAGACACTTTCTATCGGTACAAGGAAGCTGCTTCAAGTGGCGGTGTGGACGCCCTTCTTGAAAAGAGTCGACGGGTGCCTAACCACAAGAACCGTGTTGACACAGCAATTGAAGAGGCCGTGTTGACTTATGCCCTCCAAGAGCCTGCCCATGGACAGGTTCGAGTCTCCAATGAGCTACGTAAACGTGGCGTATTCGTGTCCCCTAGTGGTGTTCGGAGTATCTGGTTACGGAACGACCTGGCTAACTTCAAGTTACGATTAAAAGCACTTGAAGCCAAGGTGGCTAAGGAGGGGCTAATCCTCACGGAGTCGCAGGTTCAGGCCTTGGAAAGAAAGCGACATGATGATGAAGCCTGCGGGGAAATTGATACTCAACACCCCGGCTATCTAGGTTCTCAGGACACCTTCTATGTAGGAACATTTAAGGGGGTTGGGCGTGTTTACCAACAAACCTATGTCGACACCTATGCAAAGGTAGCCCATTGCAAATTGTACACCACTAAGACGCCAATCACAGCAGCAGATCTTCTGAATGATCGTGTATTACCGTTTTACGCCATGCATGATCTGCCGGTGTTGCGTATTTTGACTGACCGCGGTACTGAATATTGCGGCAAGCTGGAGCAGCATGATTATCAGTTGTACTTGAATATCAACGAGATAGAACATACCAAGACAAAAGCCAGGCACCCACAAACAAATGGTATCTGTGAGCGCTTCCATAAAACTATATTACAAGAGTTCTACCAGCCATCGTTACGACGAAAGATCTATGGATCAATAGAAGAGCTACAAAAGGATCTGGACGAATGGCTCGTATATTACAATAATGATCGAACTCATCAGGGTAAAAAGTGTTGTGGTCGCACACCGATGGTAACCCTTGAAGAGGGTAAAAGTATCTGGAAGGAGAAACTCGTAAACTGAATTTGACCTGACAGAGTACCTTCTGAAAAACCGGTAACTGTCAGATCAAGTCTGAACTACTACACCTAAGAATTGGTCGACGGTGTAAGTAAAGTAATAACACGCTGAACTATTTTTGTACTTTTGTTTACTTCGACCCACAATGCAAGTTGCTGTCGAATAGACTTATAGTCATCCTCCTTGTTATATGGCCTATTTCCGGATTGATCAGCGAATGCTTGAGCAAAGGCTCTATACAAGCAATTGCCATCACCTTTAATTTCCTGAGTTTCCAGTTGATCGTATTTCACCTTATTCTCAACATTGCCTGAACTTCTGTATCTTGCGAGGGACTCTGGATTATCTAGGACCTCGTAGTGATTTGTACGATCACCATCACCATGAATATGGACCAAGGTGATTCCGGGATTATCTGTACAGTCCTTATTATGGACCTCCACGTTTGTAACCACCTGCACACCTTGTTTGTCCTGGCTCACCATTGCGACAGAAACGGGCACCTGGAACGCATGGGCCAGTAAATATGGGATAAAATCACCAGTATCTGAAAACCATTTCCCGTCTGTTTTAATGTCTTCTAATAATTGTGGACAAATGTCGCCTCGATTCGTTCGCACAAGGGCTCTAGTTCTCATATCTATAGAGTTAACCTTTTTTTGAGCGCCCTCTTCCTTACTTTCTGACTTAGTGAAGTATTCGTATGCACCTGAAGCTATATAACTTAGCACATCTCTGATTGTTGTTCTATTTACAAATTCGCTCCAGTACTTCCTAAAGGAATCTTCCCAGCCGACCTTTTTCGATGTAGTCGAAGAAGAACGTCCTTTATCAACAAATTCCGGAAATTTTGCAAGTGCCAGATCCAGTTTGTTAAGATTTTCTATTCGCTGCTTTACAGCTTCACGCGCATTATTAACTTGATTTTCTGTCGGGCTATTTTCACCTGAAACATCTTTTAACAACATTATTGCTTGCTCACCCACATCTTCCAGACGATCGGATGCTTGCGGCAATCCTCCAATTTTATCAACAAAGTTCGCAATCTGCGCGACATCGCTTATCTCCTTGGATTTTTTATCATCGTCCTTCATGCCAGCGCTCGCATTTTTTGAGCCAAAGTTGATCAAACTGCAAACTTCAGCAACAGACTTATCTTTGATGCCTCCATTAAAATTAACCAAGCTTTTATTGTTAGCAACAATTTCCTGGATTCCTTTCATATTACGGTAAAGAGTGTCATGCTTACGGTCAAGGTTCTTAACCTTGGCTTGATTCCTTAAGACGCCAAGGTAAGCACTCAGTGCAAGATCAATCTCCCTAGCTCTATTTGCTACCCCCCCAGGGTTTGTTGACGCCGGGAAATCTTTAATAATTTCTACTAGCATCTCATTGAACGATAATTCAGGCTCTCTTCCCTCAGATAGCCCCATCAAAAACTTCACTTGCTTTTCATGAAGCTCTTTTATTGCTTTAACCTCTGCTCTTTCTGGATGTTTTGCTTTCGTCACACTATTAGGAGATAAGCTTCTAACACTCGGCATGCTAGGCATGCTAGGCATGAGACTTAGAAGCCTCCCCGACCTTTGTCTTTGTAAAGTGCCAGCTGTCGCATTTTCACGCCTATTAGCGTTAGCGGCACCAGCAGTGTCACCCCCTCTTGTGGTATTATTTGCATTTTCCGCGCCAGCCTTATTTTTAGTGGCCGAGAGTCCACCTGACATATTATTTCTCCCGAGATTTTCTCTTATAATTAACTTAGAAAAACAAATTTTTCGCCATACACATTAGGAAAAGATATATGGCTTAGTGCTATCAATTACTCACCAATACCAATCTATTATTATACCTCCAAGACTTGCCATTCAGTTGGAAAAAAATATTTCAATATTGCGAATAATCAATCTTGAATATAAACGCATTACCCACCATAGTTTCAGCCCATCATTCCAGATACAAGCCAGATGAAAACCCTTCACGGGATTAAGCAGATCAAACCTTGCTGCAACCACCAACCCCATGGGGAAGCAACTTGGCTGATAAACTTTTTCATTTTCCCTCAGCCTTGATCTACTATTTAATTAATATATTTTAACTTTAAGTGCTTTATAATCAGCAACCACCCGCATAGCGGGTGGTATGGTGAAAGCCCCCAGAGGGGGCTTGTTACAATCCCGCCAATTGCATCTGCTCTTGCCGGCGTTCTTCAACCTCTTGATTCTTGATGTACTCTCGAATCATCTGCTCATCAAGCCCTACTGTACTCACGCAGTAGCCCCGAGCCCAAAAATGTCTTCCTGTGAAATCTCTCTGTACATGCTTGTACTTCCGAAATATCCGGATCGCAGATTTCCCTTTCAGAAACCCAACCGTATTGGAAACACTTAACCTTGGAGGAATCATTAACAACATATGAATGTGATCCCTCATTGCGTACCCCTCGACCAACTCAATGCCTTTTTGACGACACAAGTCTCGGAATATTGCTCCAATCTCACGTCTCAATGCCCCAAATAACGCTTTCTTTCGATACTTGGGCACAAATACCACATGGTACCTGCAATAATGTTTCACGTGAGCTTGGCACTGCCAATCTCGCATATGGCCTCCTTAAAGAACTTGCCGGTTCATGGAGGCCATATTTTTACTCTGCACGCCGGAACGGCAGAGCCTTGTCAAGTCTCACCCCCAGAGGCGGTGGTTTACCCATGTATTAATTAAAAGTTCAGCATTCATAGAAAATAATACAGATGTAGATCTCTGGACACTTTTGCTACAAGTAACACATCAAAAAAGGACAGGCTGCCACCAAATATGGCGGAGATGAAATACTGAGGCGCTTAGGGTTCGGCTGTCAAAAAGAGTTGACCACAATTCTTGCACTAGCTTGTATTTCTATTTGGGCCCAGAAGCCACTATTAAGCAGATTCATGATCGAATTTAGTGATTATCTCACCGACTCCCAGGACCCAAGTTTCACGCGGTCATGTATACCCTCTTAAGGTACGTCTCACGCTCAGCAATATGTTTATAGCAGATTAATCTCACTAATTTTACTAATCAGAGAGCCTTCACATTCAGCTTTAATGCTGACACGATCTCCATGCTTTACATCAAGGCCTTTTGTTTCTTTCTTGCCAATGAAAAAATAATTTCCTGAAGCCTCATCCTTAACTGAAAAAACATACTCCATTTGACTAAACCCCTCACCCTCTAAAACAATTTCCTCTACCGTCCCGACTATAACGCTCTCAGCCAAGACAGTCGCCGACATAACAAACAAAATTATCAACAATAGCACTCTCAACACAATCTCCACCATACAAACACATTTATTTAAATATAATCAGTCACTATATTTTACGGAAATTTTTGCGTAACCACTTACAGCATCTATCGATTCAAACCTGATAACCAACCCATTCATAGGATCTACAAAAGACTCGCCTAACGACTTAAGTCTCGCCACATCATTATATGCACCATCATCGACATAACTAACAATCACCGAAGGAGCATTTTGGGTTGGATACATTATAGAATGGCGAGCATGGTAATTAATGTAGTAGTAATTTTTCCCATGGCTACTACCCTCACTTTGTATTTTTATTTGCTGGGGAATATCCTTTGAAAGTTCCCCGGGGCCGAGGTAAATTGATTGCAATTCTGCCTCTTGAAAAACGCCCGCAGTCGGTGTAACTACTCCTGTATATTCCGGGAATAGCTCATACCAACCTAAGAATTCTCGCTGGCCACTACCAAATATTTTGGAATAGCCAAGTCCCATTATTCCTAGCCCCCCATACCTACCATCAGAAGCATCCCCATCATTATTGCCATCAAAATTTGCATGAGCTAATCCAAAATTATGACCCACTTCATGCTGTATAAAATCTAGGCCACGTGCTGGACCAAAATCCAACCCTACTAAGGACCAGCCCCCCCATGTTGCAGCTATAGCACTTGCTCCAAAAATAGCTTTCGGATAAAGATAGACTCTATGGTCCCATTTCCCTAGGTCTAAAGGTTCGTTATTCTCATCCACTAAGTTTTCTTTGGCCCACTTTGTAGCTTCGTCACGAAAACTCATCCCTCTGTCTGTGTATCGTCCACCAAGATGTACCCTATCAATTATCTCTTGGTAGCTAAGCATATCTCCATTTATTTCATCAGGGACATTGAAAATCACACAATCAATTGAGGAGGCATACTGTCCAGGCGAGCCATAGCAATAATTCCCTAGTGAACTATCTTCAACACGATGCCGTACAAAATTATGTTGTCCAAGCGAATTATTATAATACACGTTATTCATAGAGTCTGGGTTATTGAAAACTCTATTTGCAAGATCAGATACACCGAGAATATCTAACGACGAGTCACCATCGAATTCCATATATATGAATACAATACTACTCTCCTTAACCTTTATCGTATTAATAGAAAACGTTAATAGTTGAGAGCTATTATCGCTAAGTGACAGACTGATCGTCTCTGTAACTGAGCTTCCTGAGGGAATATCTTCAGCTTTCTCGTTAAGGTAGTACTCCCAATCACCATTTTTATTTATACTAAAATCGCCATACTCGCCTTCAATAGCTTCATCATTAAAGGTTGGTGCATTTCCATCGACATCACTGATAGTTAGCGCTCCGGTTAAGTACTCCGTGTCACCAACCACTAATGTGCCAATTGGTGTTTCTACATTAAATTCGTATGGATCATCAAACCCTACAATAGCAATCGCAATGGGAGTTGTTTCATTACTTGCCTGAATACCTATATCGAAATCATCGCTGACAACTTCTCCCCCTTTAATTGGATCTGAGAGAAGGTCATCAAGCACATACACCCAACTTCCATCTACACTGATTTCAAGCTCGCCATAAACCCCTTGAAAGCTACCTGGAGTAAATTGGATTTCACTATTTGTGTCACTGGAAAGTTTCCCTGAAACTCTTTCTTCGAGATTTTCTGAAATCCTACCAGAACCACCTGTTATTTGGTTCGAACTGCTGCCGCCAGAGTCATCACCATTTCCTGAGTCATCACCATTTCCTGAGTCATCACCATTTCCTGAGTCATCACCTCCTCCTGAGTCATTACCGCCTCCTGAGTTGCCGCCTCCTGAGCTACTGTTCCCAACAGAACTTTCATCCGTGTTTTGGTCAGAGTTTGAGTCTGCTCCGCCACCTCCGCATGAAGCTGCAAGAACAGATAACAAAATGGCGGCTGAGATCATACCTATATTATTCACACACTCTCCAAAGCACTATTTCTAAGATTATTTTTCCGTGTTTAACTTTTTGGCTACACAGACAATCTATTTATTAAATTGATTGCTCAGCAACCATCAAAAAAACATTTTTTTAACAAAGCAATAAATCAACCAAATCATATGCATATATTGCCCTGCCCAAAACATAATCATTCACTAAACAAACGTGGATTAATTAGCCACAACTAAACCTAAACATTGGAGGCCTAATTATTGTATAAAACTCGTTAGCGTCATTAGATTTATGGCGCTAAATTTTAGAATTTAGTCTTTCTTGGTGTTTTTTCTCATTTTTGTGAACTTTATATAGATGCAGGCACAGCCCCATAAGCTCACCACTTTCAATCTCTATGTATTATTTCGATATTATTCGACTATATTTTTTGCATCCCTGGCCCATAGGTAACCGCTGAATATTTCTGTGATTTCTCTGACCTTCAGAGCACCTTATAATCAGAGCGCGCCTTCCCAGGAGATTCTTGTGTCGAGGCCTACTAAACCCGGAAAACAATTTAGGTGGGGAAGTTGCTAACGAAGACAAAGTCATTCAATGAGTAGACAACATCAACTTTTGTTTCCTGATGAATATTTCTGAAGATACGAATTACCGTCCCCGCGAGCATGTGCGCGATGAAGCGGGACATGCAAGTATGGCTACGACCGATCGCTACATTGATTACGACATGCGGGAGCGGCATGAAAGTGGGCGGAGTAAGCGGGTAAAGGAGGAGCGGTAATACTACTGCCCTACCCTCATATAGATGAAATAGCTTGACTCAAAAAAGATACGATATATCATTGCGCACCATCTGATTAATCTAGTACACATGGATGAACACTCAGAGTGCGGAGAGGCTAATGGCACATACAAACAAACTCCCAGTCACCGTCCTTTCAGGTTTTCTAGGTGCCGGTAAAACTACCGTACTTAGCCACATACTGAACAATCGTGAAGGCAAAAAAGTTGCTGTAATCGTCAATGATATGAGTGAAATCAATATTGATTCGACGAAAGTACAGAGCGAGGTTTCTCTTAACCGTAGTGAGGAGAAGCTTGTTGAAATGAGTAATGGCTGTATTTGCTGCACTCTGCGGGAAGACCTTCTGGAGGAAGTCACTAAGCTTGCGCAGGAAGGACGGTTTGATTATCTCGTTATTGAATCAACAGGGATTTCTGAACCCTTACCCGTTGCAGAAACCTTCACTTTTGCCGACGAAAATGGTGTTTCTCTCTCTGATGTTGCCAGTTTGGACACAATGGTGACGGTGGTCGATGCAGTCAATTTTTTAAAGGACTATGACGAGGCCGTATTTTTACAGGATGCTGGTGAATCATTAGGCGAAGACGACGAACGCAGTGTAACTGACTTGCTGATCGACCAGGTCGAGTTCGCAGATGTCATTCTGATCAGTAAAACAGATTTAGCTGGCCCTTCTGATGTTGAGCGCCTAGAGGCCATTCTGCGAACTCTAAATACGCAGGCAAAAATAGTTCCGGTCTCTCAGGGGCAAGTCGATATTGACGAGGTTCTAAGTACCGGCTTATTTAACTTCGAGCGCGCGCAGCAAGCACCTGGTTGGCTCAAAGAGATGCGAGGTGAACATATTCCTGAAACGGAAGAGTATGGCATTAGCAGTTTCAGCTACGAAGCACGTAGACCCTTCCATCCAGAAAAATTTCATCAATTTCTGCACAATACTGAGAGGCACGGCAAGTTAATTCGCTCCAAAGGGTATTTTTGGCTGGCGTCCCGCCCTGAGTTTGCAGGCGAGTGGAGTCAAGCGGGAGGTATTGCCCACTATGGGTTCGCTGGGATGTTCTGGAAAGCTGTCCCCAAAGAAAACTGGCCCACAGACGAAAGTTATCGCAGCTCCATTGAAAAACAATGGGTAGAACCCTTTGGTGATATGCGGCAAGAACTAGTATTTATTGGCCAGAGTTTGAATCAAACCAGCATGACAAAAGCGCTTGATGACTGCCTGCTAAGCGAGGACGAAGTGCTACGAGGCAAAGAATACTGGGCGACATTGAATGATCCATTTCCCGCATGGGAACAAGGATGAATATTAACCTCACCCCTGTACTTGGCTAGATCCTTTAGTGGAAAAGTGTAAAAGACCGGCAAAGTGCCGGTCTTTTATCAAACTTACTCCTTTCTACAATTCAATCCTCTATAGCAGCCTCAACGGCTGCCGCCGCATCAACAATGCCTGATCCACAACGCCGACATGAGCCTGTAAAACTTCGGGCTGTACTGGTGAGAATGGATTCAACCTCATCTGGTGTAACATCGGGCTTGACTGAATATATAAGTGCGGCTGTACCGGCAACATGTGGAGCGGCCATGCTGGTGCCGGCGTAGTAAGCGAAGCTATCACTACCGGGAGTTCGCGCGCCGCTGTTTAATGTAGAGAGAACGCCATCGGATTCCACCGAGTTAGTTTCACCTCCAGGGGCGGCTACATCGACCACATTGCCGTAGTTGGAGTAGTAAGCAAGCCCTCCGGAGCGGTTGGTTGCGGATACTGTAATGACTCCTGAACAGTTAGCCGGCGAAAACCAGAAGGCATTCCGCCCAGAGTTACCCGCCGCAACAACAACGGTTGCGCCCAGGTTACGGGCCGTATTAATGGCGCTTTGAGTTGTGCTTCCACAGAGGCCAAGACCACCCAGGCTCAAGTTCAACACTTGGGCCGGAGTTTCATTGGCTGGTGCACCACTAACCGAGCCGCCAGCGCTCCAGACAATGCCGTCGGCAATATCAGAAGTGTAACCGCCGCAGCGACCGAGTACTCGAACGGGGAGTACTTTTGCTTTATGGGCTATCCCAGCGATACCCATATTGTTGTTGGTGACGGCAGCAATGGTGCCGGCCACATGAGTGCCATGCCAGCTGCTATCAAACTCCGGATACAGTGGGTTTCCGCAGTAACTATCGGTATACCAATCCCCGGGATCACTGGCATCACTATCACGGCCATCCCCATCTACAGCGATATCGGAATCCGAAATCATGTCGTAACCAGGCAGCAAGTTGTCCATGAGGTCTGAGTGAGCGAGATAACCGGTATCAATAACTGCTACTACCACGCCCTCCCCTTGAGTTATATCCCAGGCTGCGGGCAAATTCAG
The DNA here is from genome assembly GCF_052467225.1 of Microbulbifer maximicatervae (SeqCode). Lineage (NCBI taxonomy): Bacteria > Pseudomonadati > Pseudomonadota > Gammaproteobacteria > Cellvibrionales > Microbulbiferaceae > Microbulbifer > Microbulbifer maximicatervae (SeqCode). Next base: position 3,241,664 of record NZ_CP174303.1, read on the forward strand.
TCCACCATCAACTTCAAAGTAGTGCCACTGGTCGTAGTAGCTGGGGTCATTTGGGATCGCCATAGGGTGCATCATCAAGTCGGGCTCAGCGTACTCAATATTGGGGTCTTGTTTTAGGCGGTTGATTATCTGGTTGATCTCGGCTTGGCTTTTTCGGCTCCCCAGGTGCATGACTTGTGCACCCGTCGCCATGCGCCGCAAGTGGCGCAAGTTGTGGCCCGCACGGCGAGAGGCTTTCTCCACAGTTTCCTGAGTCATGCTCGCTGACCGTCCGATCGTGGAATCCTGCTTGTATTTCACAATGATCCGGTCAGTTGTTGGGGAACTACTTAGGTTATCCACTTGGGTGGCGAAGGAGCCTGTACATAGAAGTGAAAACACACCTGCTAGAGTGGATTTTTTCAACAGTGACTTCATTATTGTTATCTCTCCATGATGATTTAGCCGACGGGGTGTAACATCCTAACCATTAGTACCACTGTCCCTGTTGTGACAGGGCACGTTAGGCTTTACGCAAGATATATGCCTGAGCAAGTCATGGCTGGATATCGAGACAAAATTAGTACCAGTGTTTCAATTTTGCCCGCAGGGATAGTAGTGGCAACCGATGTATCCTTCTTAGGTGATTGCCGGCCTCTTTCTATTCTTGTGACAGCCTCCACCTAAACAAACTTATTTATCTGTCTTTGCACCGATATAGAGATAACTAAGGGCTTCCCAATCACTGTGCACAGAAAGGCTGCAAAATACTTTTCGAAATTTATCAGCTTTAAAGAAAAGGCTGGAGCTTGAAGTTAATTCACTCTGATAAAACGAGCTTTAATCGAGCAGTGGAAATGATCATCACAGAATTAGTGATATTGCCGGCAATATAACTGGAAAAAGATTCTACGGAGATCAATGTGTTAAATGAAAATGCCAATCAGCTTAACTGACTGGCATTATTTGAGTAGAACAGCTATCTACCCACCCCACAGGAACCTGTGGAGTGGGAGTTGGCCCATTTACTCAGTACTAGCACTCAAAGAAACTCCAGAATAGTCAGAGTAACCGCGGATACTGATATACCAGGTACCTGCGTCTGGATTGCTGATGCTGCAGCTTTCATCATTACCCCATTCGTAAGGACGACAGTCATACGCTGTGCGGGTCGGTTCTTGGCCGAAACGGACGTAGAGATCTGCATCCCCACTGCCACCAGACATTGCGGCGCTCAGCGTTGAAGCTCCGCTATCAACCTCAATAGTGAAATGCTGCCAGCCGTTGCGGGAACCACTGAGATTTGTCTCTTCCCAGCTGTCGCTACCGCCACCGCCGCCACCACCTGCGGTGTAGCTGCCCACGAGGCTTACGTTAGAGAAGGAGCTATATCCACGTACCATGATGTGATAGGTCCCTCCCTGTACGTTATCGATATCACAAGTTTCATTATTGCCTGAAGTATAGGGGCGGCAGTCATAGGTACTGGTTGTGGGGGCGCTGCCATGGCGAACGTAGAGGTCAGCATCGCCGCTTCCACCGGACATTACAAAAGACAAGTCTGTAGCGTTGTTAGGCACTTCTAGGGTGAAGTTAATTTCATCACCACTGTTACCCTCGATACCAGTCTCAGCAACACCATTTTCAAGTTCACCGCCGTCGTTACCGCCACCACCGCCGCCTCCACCATTGGCTAAGGCTACGGCCGCTGCTGCATCGACAATACCTGAACCACAGCTGCTGCAAGAAGCCGGGAAGCTCCGTGCGGTACTGGTGAGAATTGATTCAACTTCATCTGGGGTCAAGGTAGGGTCTACAGAGTAGAGCAATGCTGCGGCACCGGCCACATGAGGTGCCGCCATACTGGTGCCCTGGATGTAATAGTAACTATCACTGCCGGGGTCAGTAGCACCATTGTTATAGGTAGAGAGAACGCCGTCGGAGTCATTGGCGAAGCTCTGTGCTCCACCCGGCGCTGCAACATCTACTACATTGCCGTAGTTGGAGTAGTAAGCACGACCGCCACTGCGATTAGTCGCAGCCACTGAGATCACCCCATCACAACTGGCAGGAGTAAATTGGCTTGCATTAGCATTGCTATTACCAGCAGCTACAACAACCGTCGCACCGAGACTGCGAGCAGTATCGATGGCATTTTGTGTGGTAGTACCACAGCTTCCGCTGCCGCCAAGACTGAGATTGAGTACGTCGGCGGGATTCGCATTGGCTGGCAGGCCACTGACAGAACCACCAGCACCCCAAATGATGCCGTCAGCAATATCTGACGTATAGCCACCACAACGGCCGAGCACACGGACAGGAACAATCTTGGCCTCATAGGCAACACCTGCGATACCAAGATTATTGTTGGTAACGCCAGCGATAGTGCCGGCAACATGGGTACCGTGCCAGCTACTGTTGCTTGAGGAGCTATCTCCACAAGTACCAGAGCTATACCAATCACCCGGATCGGTGGCATCGCTATCGCGACCATCGCCATCTACGGAAACGAAGGTATCGTCGATCATGTCGTAGCCCGGCAAAATGTTGGCTGCCAGGTCTGCATGGGGTCGATAACCAGTATCGAGTACCGCGACCACAGCCCCGTTACCCGCAGTGGTATCCCAGGCTGATGGAAGGTTCAAGCCACCTGTAGATTCATAGTAGTGCCACTGATTGAGGTAACTTGGGTCATTAGGTACAGCCACTGCTTTCAAGATCAGATCTGGTTCTGCGTACTCCACATCCGGGTCTTGCCTCAGGCGATCGATAATTGCATTTACTTCAGCTCTATTTTTTCGACCTTCCAGGCGCATTACCTGAGCGCCAGTAGCTATGCGGCGCAGATGGTGCATTTTATGGCCAGCGCGACGGGAAGCTTTTTCCACAGTTTCCTGAGCCATAGTAGCGGCCCGTCCAACTTTAGCGCTTTCTTTGTACTTAACGATGATGCGATCAGTTAGCAGCTTGTTATCCGCTTCTTCCGCATAGGCACCAAAAGGCGCAGTGCATAGCAATGAGAATGCACTTGCTAAAGCCGTCTTTTGTAAAAGAAATTTTAAAGATAATTTCATTATTGTGGTTTCTCCGAAGTTATATTTATTCCAATACCAAAAAATCATTCGATATTGGTTACTCCTAAACCGCCCCGCTTTGGCTAAATAAATTCTATAAAGGGAAAGCCCAAAAACTGCTGAATTTAGGATCATTTAGTTAGCTTGAGCGAAATTGGTACCATTGTTTCATCTTGGTACAAATGTATAACGACTCGGAAATTGTTGTCCTCAATGGAGATCTCGAAACTCATGTGGACTGCGATGACAAGTTTTAAATCTCTACAAAAAACTTTAGTAATAAATATTTTTCCGCAAAAAAGTGTGGAATGGTTCACGAGAGACACAGCCAAAGAGGATTAACAGATCACTTATGACAAAAAATACGGCCTTATTCCTTAAGCATAAGGCAATGTTATATCACATCAAAAATATTTTATTTAACTATGACTTTGATGATTGGTAAGTTGATTCAATGAGGGATGGGCGCTCTTGCGAGCATGAAAGAAAAGAAAAAATCTACTACTTTAATCGACACTAGTTATCAGCCACTTACTTGAGCTAACCATTCACCGCCTGACAAATCAGCAGAAAATCTAATCACTCCGAATTGTATAGCTGCTATATCTTGGTCTTTATAGGTGTTCTTTCACTAGTGAAATTAAACGATCGCACCTGGCTATAGCTTTATAGGCATAGGCTTCTTTGCTTCCCCGAGAACTATCAAGTTCAGAGAGGACACTCTTTGTGAAGACCTTAAATATCTTCCCCTTTGTGAATGGCTAGTCTCCATATAGGTGTCTAATCTAGTGCCATGGAGACACCGACTGCCACACCTGTACCTTTGTCATAACTTATGAGGTTTGATATGAGAAAAGCAACTGGAGAAGCGGTAGGCACACAATCCAGGCTAGCCGCCCCATCTGATTTAAGTGAGAGTGCGAGGGCCAGCATTACTATCGCCGTTAATACCCTGCTGGCAGATACTTTCAGCCTATATGTGAAGACCAAGAACTTTCACTGGCATGTCAGTGGCCCCCACTTCAGGGACTATCATTTGCTTTTCGATGATCAAGCCGATGAAGTATTTGAGATGACCGATGCACTGGCGGAGCGCGTACGCAAACTAGGAGGCACTACGCTTCGCTCCATTGGCCATATCGCTAAGCTACAGCGTTCTTCAGATAATGATGCCGAGTATGTAGATCCGCAAGATATGCTGTTAGAGCTCGGCGAAGACAATCGGGAAATGATTGCAAGTATGCGTAAAGTCCACGAACTTTGTGATGAGCATAGAGATATTGCTACCGCAAGCTTGCTGGAAGAGTATATTGATCAGGCAGAAAAGCGGTCATGGTTTTTGTTTGAGGCTAGTCGCAGCTCTGGTTTGACACACCACTGAGCCCTTTGGCTCAAGCTTGATCTGGCAGACAGCGCTACTTTTTGAATTACCCTGTCAGATCAAACTCAACCAATACGACTTTCATTTTCCAAAGCGGCCTGTTCCTTTTCAGGTTAAGAGCTACAATTCCAGCTTCAACCTCTCCCCGACCGAATTTTCGAGGAAACCTTCTCGGAGGTAAAAATCAATTGTTCGTTGCCAGTTTTCTCTTTCCGGAGTACTAACTTCCAACCGTGTCCAGCCCTCTTCCTTCGCAAATCTGATCACCTCATCCAAAAGAGCCTTACCAATAAACTGTGAACGGAACTCTGGCTCAACATACAATTCCTCAATTACCCCATAGTTGCCACCGGCATAAATAGCAGCAGACCTTGATAGGGTAATAACGCCCACTGGAGCTCCATCGGCATAATATAGGAAAGCATGGAACCCATTATCTTGTGAAAGTAACTTCTTAGCCGTTACTGCCATGACCTCTGGATCGAGGTTGCGCCTATGACCGACAAGAGCTTGCAGCAATTTTGTTACCAGTCCTGCGACCTCACTACTCTGCTTCGCCCCGGCCCTTACAATCGGACTCACCATAAACTATCCCTTCCCTTTAACTTATTTACATTTTTGCCCAGCTGAAATGTGATCACATTTAGAATCTATCAGCAATTTTTACTGGCAGCAAGCTGGGTGCGTAGGAAAGAAAGCGAACAACTCTCTATTGAATAATGGTCACAAAGAGCCAATGGGTAGAAATCATTAGAGCCGAAGGGATTGATGAAGCCTCAACGCTCGCATAGCACCATAAGTTTGAAGAAATGGAACCTGAACAACATCAGAGGCTTTTTCAGTCTTTAGGTATGAAACCTGAAGACTGAAAAAGTACAAGAGGTATTTATGAATTTTACCTTATCCCAAGTCTAAAAAATTCAAGGTAGGACAGCTGGAGCTATTTTATAAATTTAAGCTCCAGCAGACCCCAACCATACCTATAGAACAGCTTTCAACCGCTCTTTCAGAGAGGATATAAACACCTTATCCTTCCCCCCAAGATTGGAAACATAAAGTATAAAATCACTACCATCTTTTCTGACAACAGTTACTGTGGTGGTATCGCCTAATGAACTGGACCAGTCTACTTGTAGGTCCTCAATATCTTCGTAAGATGCCATTTCCTTTTCCAAAATATCACCATCTTTCCAATAGGAAAATACATGGCGTTGTGTAAAGCCATTGCCATCTTCACTCACGAATAGAAGCGCGTCACTATAGAAATATGCTACCTCATCTGTAGCCTTTAGGATCCCCTTTCTCTGCATAAACTTGAGGTCCCTATCTGATATCTCACTGCCTTCTACAACCTTGTCGCTAGCTAAAAAACCAAACTCTCCACCGACCACCAGCCCACACACAGGCAAGCTCAACACCACTAACAAAGCATGCCTAGCACGCCATTTGGAACCCTCAATTACCGCTGGTGACTTATCACCATTCACAAACAGTAAATAGTTTGCCAATGGCAATACTGTTAGCACGGTTAGAAGCTGGAACACCAGGGGGTAGCCCGTATATCTACCCAAGACTGGTGAGATCAAAAAGGTAATGGCCAATACAACTGCAAATCTTTTGTTTGGCAAATATGATTTACCATATCGATTTTCACTATCTTCACGGAGTTTATTCCAAAGGGGGAAGTACCAGAACTTGTTAAAAATACCTCTAGCGAGCGGCATGATCGCACTACGTTCCTGCTCCCGGATATATTTGAAGTTTCTATAAAACCAATAAACACCAAAAATTCCGAATGTAAAAACCCACATCGCCGTCAGCTTACCCAGGGAGACAGGGTAAAAAATCGTATCTTCCTTTACAGGATTCTTCCATCTATCAAAGCGCCACATAAAGACCAGGAAGACATACATGGCGGCATAGATATAGATATAGATATACGTGGCGAGCGATAACTGTGACAAGAAACCACTCTCAGTATCTCCTGAGGTATTTTCATAAGACTGATAGATACCGTAACTCAGTTGATTCTTGAGTTTGTTAATAGCCTCTACGTAGGCTTGATATTCACTCGGCTTAACATGATCAGCCTTACTGCGGTATATATATTTCAGTGAAAGTGTCTTACTGGTTTCCTGATAGGAAACCTCATTTTTGAAATAGAAAAAGCTGTTATTTTCCTCAAAATACTCACTATCAAAAAACCAATCGTCTCCTTCGAAGTGAATTTCAATAACCTGCTCTATATGCTCTGGATACGATAACGCCAACGGATGGTGCCTATCCTGATCATCCGGCTCAGATACCCATGGGCTAACAATGTTTGCATAAAAATCAACCTCGTGGCGCTTTCTATCTGGTTTATCTTCCCAAAAATTTTCCAGCTTATATTGCTCATGAGAGGTGAATATATTTCGCTCTGGGTTATCTTCTAGCTCAATTAGAGCAGCGACTTCAATCCCGGGATAATAATCCTCAAAGAACTCCAAATATTCTGTCTGGATTTGATCTCGCCCATTGCTAGCTAAACGCTGTCTCTGCCTTTCGGCGTCCTTACCATAATTTACAGTAGTGGTTGTAAAGGTTGCAGGGCCGTCATCCAGTACTGTGAACTCATCTTTTACAAATACTCCATACTTTGCGAAATCTGGCTCCATATTTACCAAGTCATCAGTGCCCGACCTGAGTATTAGTGCTTTTCCATAATCTGGCTGAAAAATACTACTCAAGTCACCATGCTGATAGCTACGCGTTGGATCTACCCAATACTCTTTGTCTTCAAATTCAAAATAGCTGATAACATGGTCAAATGACCGTACGCTGGGGATTCTATCTTTAAGTCTTGTTTCGGTATTCACTAGAGCCGGGTAGCCATCAACTCCAAGTTCTTTCAATAGAGTTAAAAACAGTACAGTTTTATCTTTACAATCTCCATATCTATACCGCAAAGTCGTGCTGGCTGGTCTGGGCTTGTGTGAGTTTTCCCCCAACTCTATTCCTAAGTAACGTATCTCCTCCTGGACAAACCGAAGTGCGGCAGAGATTTGGGAACTCTTATCTTTGTGATTTAACTTGATGTCAGCGACTAATTTAGCTATCTCCGCATCAACATTAAAAACTCCTTGATATAACCCTAACCCCCAGACACCAACAGCTTCCCAGGTTGCCTGTTCACTAAAGTAAATAGCGCCCCAAGGACTAAACCAGGAAGGAGTCCCATCGTCAGATTTAACTGGATCAAGTTTATTGTCCTCGATGACATACTCTCTGGCACCCCCCAGATCTTTTTGTTTGAGTTCCAAATCGCTATTTAAAATTGAACTATAGAGAGGTGTTTGCTTCTCCCACAATATACGCAAATAGAGTCTCTCAAGTGGGACAGACCAATTCAGACTGGAGCTATATGCAAATATCCCCTGATAAACAGGATTCACCCCCGAACGCGTGTAGCTATACTCTACAACATCACCCACCCTGATATCGTCTAACAAAATATTGAGTGTTAATTGACCATGGTAGACTGACTCATCCATCTCCTCTTCGCGCCGAATATGATCTATTCGCGCAGTATTGAGTTTATTTAAAACCTGTCCATCGCGGATCACATTAAGAGTATGTAATGTAACCTTTTGATACTCTGGGTCATAATCAATACTTATCTGTGAGCTTTCATCAACCCCCTCTGGGTTAATAATGTATTCAGCCATTCGAAAGAAGTATTCAAATTCTGGCTTATCCCCCGCTTTGATCTGCGAGTCCAGAAGAAGATAATGAACCCCATCCTGGATTTTATCGATCGGCCGCTCTTTTACTTCAGGAACTACTACCTTTGTTACCCAATCTGGTATGGGAGATGTAGCAACTTCTTCTCTTGCCCAAACCTTGCCTGCGGCCAAGAATGAACAAATCACTAAAACTATTGATATAGCCGCATCAATCTTTTTCTTCATTATCTACTTTTCTACAATACTTAGAGTGGCTTTCAAATACGATATGAATGCGCACCAGTGAAATTAGGCTGCGAATCCAATTAACTCAATACCTGCTTATACAAGGGGCTTAGTAAAGGCTTTTTTCACTCGAAAGTCCAATATGGAGTCACAATACGAGCTATCCCGATCTTTTTTGTACGATAGTCCATTTACTAAGAATTTAAGACAACGTAAATAGCAGAAGATATAAGATTTAGAAGAGCTGAGACTCTCTATACTAAAACTGGTATTCAGGCTTATAAAAATTTAATCACAACCAAACTTCCCCCACAAACTACAAGTAAGCTTATAAATAAGCTTTCCTATTAACTAGGAGTTAACAGGGATAAATTTTGTAACGGTCAGCTACTGTTGGTTTACCCATAGAACAATATAGGGAAACAATTTGCTTCTAGTTAATTTGCGGCCACTGTTCATGGCAGTAGCTAATGTAAATCTCCATAGAAACCTCTTAGTTGTTCCCATTTGGCAACGGCAAGAAATCTAATAGCAGCAGTGGAGCCTAATCATCCCCGAGGAAAGTAGTCGCCCGCCTATGGCATCAAATCTTATGTAGAACAGGTGTTTCTCTTATCGCCAGCAGAAGTTGAGCTTCCGGTAGAGGCGGCCTCCATAAATAATAGGATTAATACAAATAATAGCCTGAATAACACCTGTAAACGATCAATTTAAGCATTAATAGCTGCAACTCCAACTATTAACACTTTTAACCTTTGTAGACTATAATAGCTCAAAAAGCACCCTTTAGCTCGACAAAACCCAATCAAAGGGTGGAAAGGCAACTATTATGGGATTTCACGGTCAATCAGATAAGCAAATACTTGAGTCGCTGGGCAATCGTCTCAAAAACTACCGCTTACGAATGAACCTTACTCAGGATGACATGGCTGAGCGTGCAGGCCTATCCACCTCCACCATTAAAGGGCTGGAGGCTGGTCGTGGCAGGCTTGATAGCCTTGTTGCTGCGCTGAGAGTACTTCGCCAACTTGATTCATTGGATAGCTTCTTACCTGAACCGGCAGTAAGTCCGATGCAAATTGCTACTCAAGGTAAACAGCGGCAGAGAGCCAGCCGCAGCTCACAGAATCAGCGCGATACCCTGCCCTTGAACAGCAATAAGAAAAGGAGCAAGCCGGAATGGTAAACCAGACAAATGCCGCAACAGTTCACTTGTGGGGCGAGTTGGTAGGCGCTGTCCACTGGGGTGACAGTGGTTATGGTTCATTCGAGTATGCACCGGAGTTCTTGCATCGGGGGCTGGATATAGCTCCGATAACCATGCCTATTGAAGCTTCAAATGAGCCATATACATTTCGCGGCCTCGGTCGGGAAACATTTAAAGGATTACCGGGACTCCTCGCCGATTGCCTGCCTGACAAGTTCGGCAATGCGGTGATTGATGCCTGGCTCGCACGCCAAGGGCGAACTCCAGAGAGCTTCAACCCTATTGAGCGACTCTGTTACACCGGTACTCGTGGCATGGGAGCGCTTGAATTTCAACCGGCGGTGGACGGCACCTTCAAAGACTCTGTCGACCTGAACGTTGAAGAATTAGTCAATCTAGCTGCCGCAATTACCAATAGGCAGACGGATCTCAATACGCAATTTGGACATAGTGATACTGAAAAATCAGGCTCCTTGCTGGACATTTTGCGCGTTGGCACCAGTGCCGGAGGCGCTCGAGCAAAAGCAGTTATTGCCATGAATGATAAGGGGGATATTCGCTCTGGTCAGGTCCCCGCCCCTAAAGGCTATGACTACTGGCTTTTAAAATTTGACGGCGCGGGAGATCTTGAATTCAGGGCAAGCGATGGCTATGGGCGGGTTGAATACGCCTATTATCATATGGCTCGCGAAGCGGGTATCAATATGGCGGAGTGCGGGCTACTGGAGGAAAATGGCCGAGCGCATTTTATGACGCGGCGCTTTGATCGGGTAAACGGGCAAAAGCTTCATATGCAGTCTCTATGTGGTATTGCGCACTTGGATTTCAACATGGCAGGCGCACACTCCTATGAGCAAGTATTCAGCATAATGCGTGAACTATATCTGCCTAAAAATGAAGCCGTTCAGCAATATCGCCGTATGGTCTTCAACGTATTGGCCAGGAATCAAGATGATCATACAAAGAATATTGCATTTCTTATGGACCCAGCCGGAGAATGGTCTCTTTCACCAGCCTTTGACCTGACTTATGCCCACAATCCTGGCGGAGCTTGGACAAGTCAACACCAGATAAGTATTAACGGAAAGCGTGATTACTTCAATTTAGATGACTTAATAACATTAGGGGAATCCATCAGTATTAAGCGCCCAATGGAGATAATTGATCAGGTCGCAAGTGCGGTAGCAAATTGGGAGCAGTTCGCTGAAGCCTCCGGTGTCTCTGAAAGCTGGACTATTGAAATTGGCCAAAACCACCGCAAGCTAACTTAAATTTTATCTATATGTCATTGACCTATCCGCTACCCACTTCTTTTGTGGCCCCAAGGATGGAGCCAGGGCTCGATCCCAAATTTTACCGCTAAAACCTTCAGCCTCCCAACCATACTCCCACGGCGGCCCCAGTGTATCTTTTAACTCCAAAGATCCCTTGTCGAATAGAACAGAGGCACCGTAAACGGGCTGATAGTCCATGAGATATCGAGGGGGATGAAGTCAAGTCCAATCGAAAAAACGACACTTCAATCGTCTTCATCTGAGAAATATCAGCTTACATTCTATTTTGGCGATAGACGTATTAAAGAGCTGCTCATGATGAAACTGTCACTTCTATTCACAATAATTTTGATTTCCCTTGCTTTTATGGGAGCTAAAACGGCAGCAGAAGAGAATAGTCATAACTCAATCAAGAATAGTGAGGGCATCATTTGTAATAATGAGTATGTTCTATGCACATCTGCCCCATGCATTCCAGATCCCAGTAATCCAGATTCAAATGCAATTTGCAGATGTGACGTTAATAAAGGGTTGAACTTCGGGTTTTCTGAATGTAAAAACCGGACTCCTGAGACTGACTCAAACGACGTCAAAAAAGCCTTATCGACATTTTCTTTCGCGCAGGCTTCCACCAAGCCTGTACTTTCCTGCCCCGAAGGTAAACCGTGGACTGATTGCCTGGATCAACCCTGCATTGTCGACCCGATGAATCCACTTAAAGCCATATGCACATGCAAGATTGTACGGGATAAGTCTTTTGTAACTTTTGGAGGCGATTGTGTTTCCCTGAGTTGTGATACGGGTTACTGGTCAGGTGCAACGGCAGAGTCCTATGTGGGAGCAAGCAGAAAACTGATGAAGGCATTTAGCTTAGATGAGGTTCCCGCCAAATATTGCGTGGGGATGAAACCTGAGGTTTCAGAATAATTTCTGCCCGATCCAAGTCACACCAATCTTTTGTGTTTTTTAGAAATAGATACCCGATTCGCAGTACGGGCCGTTGATCCCTACACTGTTTAGCGGCCCATACAATTTCTGAAAGAATCACCAAGTAGATTATATTACTTTCATAATTATTAAAATTTCGGCAAAAGTTAAATCACCCTTATCGTAATTTCTGGTATGGTTAAATCAACCACAAGAAATGATTAACTAACAACTGCCGCCTAAAAAATAAAAACCAAACAAACAACACTATTTTAGACAAAAGGCACTCTTATGAGAACACGCTGTAGCCACGTTTTACTCTGGGTGGAGGATATTCATCAAGCTGTACAAGATTTTCGTCAGCTCGGTTTTTCTGTGGATTACGCCACAAAAGAAAAGAACGCCCAGCACGCCCATATTTGGTTTAGTGAAGGGGCTATTATTGAGTTATTGACATCACCATCCAATGCTCAATACTTCAAATGGATTATTGATCTCTTTGCCGGCCGGGGCGCAGGACGTAGGATGATACGTTGGTCGCAAGAAGGGGAAGGTTTTTGTGATGTTGCCTTAGTCAGTGACGATTTTGATAATGATCTTTCAGCGATGAAGCGTGAGGGTGTTCAAACCGGGCGAGTGATTCCCTGGCAACGAACCAAGCCAAACGGACAAAAAACCAGCTTCCGCTTTGTTTATCCTCGCTCTGGGCGACTGCCATTTATTGTAAGTCCATATAACCCACCTCAGTACCCTCAAGAAACAAACCATAAAAATGGTGCTACTGGCCTGAGTAAAGTGCACATGGAAGTCAGTGAACAGGACTGGAAAACTGTACAACGTTTAATCGATAAAGATTCCATATTTAATATCAAACCCGGGCCTACAACCAAAGTTACGGGTATAGAGGTTAGTGGACTGAGAGAAAATTTAGACCCGACTCTATTGCATGGGAGTACAATTAACCCAGCAAGCTAAGGAGCCTCTGAGCTATTTAGTGGATCAATCTCTACAGAGATTGATCCACTCACCATCAAGATAGATAAAACAGTCGTTAACTAAACTGTCGAAATCTCATTACAGACGGTATAGAACTCCAACTCCCGCACGACGTCCTTTTGCCGGCGCCCCTATTCTGGCATCAGGGGCAAATATCGCATTGGTGTAGCCATATAACTGATACTGCTCATCAAGCAGATTGTCAGCAAACAGATAAAGCTCCATAGAGTCCGTTTGCAGTGCTACACGAAGGTCCACCTTGCTGTAAGCATCCAGGTTAAAGTGGTTTTGTGCATCTGCCGGGCGCTCATCTACATGGCGTACAGTCAGGTTAGTATTGAGAGCTGGTGCGCTTAACCCCATAAAGTCTGGCAGAGGCTGGTAGTAATTCAATGCCAGGCTAGCACTCCAGCTGGGTACGTCAGGCACTTCATTACCCGCCAAAACGTCACCGCCGGAAACACCATACACATCTTTTGTAATTTCCGTATCCAGGAAGCTCAAGCCACCGGCAATACTAAACTGCTCGGTAATAAACCAATCGGCCTCAAGCTCTGCACCAAATGTCTCCGTATCTGCATTTACTGCAGCAGAGGAATAGGAAGCAAAATCAAAGCCTAACAAATGATCATCTTCCACTGAGCTAAAGAATACAGCACCACTGATATTCAGACTGTCTGACTCATTTTTAATGCCTAGCTCGAAGGTGTCGACAGTTGCGGGCTTGTAAGCAACGCTATCGGCAGACTGCAAAGCAAAGTCATTGAACCCACCGGATTTATAGCCTCGTGCGGCAACTGCATAGATATTTGTAGAATTGGACAGCGAATAACCAAGAGCCAATCGGCCAGTTGTATAACTATCGTCCAAATCTCTTTGATCTTGAGAAACGTAGAGATTGCCATCCGTACCGTAGCTGGAATACTCACCGGCGTACTTCTTACTCTCTTGGGTGTAACGTAATCCAGCTGTAAAATTCAGGGAGTCAGTTACAGGTAATGTAGTCTCACCGTAAATAGCCTGGCTATCAGTATCGTAATCCCGGTATTGATTGGCGAAGGACACCAAATCAATTGAGTCAAAACTTCTTTCACCTTCTTGTAGATTGAGTCCAATCACCCAGAATGTAGATGCCTCAGGCAATGAGGACAAGCGTAGATCCTGGCTGATGGTCTGCTCGTCCTGGCTATCGCCACGAAGATACTCCATTGGGAAATTGAACACTGCTTGGGCAGTCTCTTGGTCAAAACCGGTTAGGTAACTAAAATCCGTGTTGACCAATGCAGTGATAGAAGTCAGTTGAGTATTAGCCCATAGGTGATTAATTTCAGTGGAAAATCGCTCAACGGTTTTTTCATTATCGTCAAAAGCTCCTGGTGTGTGTTCACTGCCAGGGTCATCACCGAAAGGTTGTAATAACTGAAGGTTCAGAAAGCCTTCCTGTTGTTGCTTCTCAGCAATAAATAAGGCTGATGTTTTCGCACCTAAATCCCATTCCAGGCTACCTCTGAAAGCCAGGTCTTTGGGTTCAGTCATTGGATCGCCGTTAGTCGTATTCTCAACCCAATGGTCCTCACTGATATGTCGGATGGCTACTCGGCCACGGAGTGATTCAGAGAATGGGCCGCTGATCACAGTTTGATATAAACTCTGGTTATCCTCTCCGAGCTCTACACGTCCGTAAGCTTCAAACTCTTCGGTTGGCTTGTTAGTGGTAATATTAATAGCGCCAGCTTCACTGTTGCGCCCGAATAAGGTCCCTTGAGGACCCTTTAATATTTCCAGTCTTTCGATATCAAGGGTCCCAAGGGACACATTTCCCGCAGGCATAGATACGCCATCAAGGTTCACTACAACGGAGCCATCATCCTTATTTACCTGAGTCAGTGAACCAACCCCGCGAATACGGATATTTGCATCCACCGCACCACTGGAAGAATAAACATCTACTCCAGGTGCACTGCGTAATGCATCTTCAAAATTGAGCAGCAATCGGTTTTTCAAATCCTCTTCGCTAACAACACTCAAGCTGAAGGGAACATCCTTGGCTTTCTCTTTTGTAAGCCGGGCAGTAACTTCAACGACTTCCATTTCTATTTCGGAAGAACTCTCCTTTTCCGCTCCTTCCGCCGTAGAGTAGGCTCCGGAAGCGTATAACAGACTTGCCGATATTAGCGAAATTTGTTTCGCAAGTACTTTCTTATCTAGGTTTAAGCTGAGCATAAATTGAATTTCCTTTCTATTACTTAGGCTATTAATTGATATTCGATACTTCAGAACTCTCAGCCAGTAAATTCTGTGCAGGGTCCCGCTGATAGGAAGGCCAGATATCCAGCGCTAGAACTTTCTCCGAGGGCAGACGCTTAATCAGCGTTTTTCCATTGATGACCTCAGAATCCAACTCATTGATATCGGCTAGCAAACGGTAGCTGGCCGTTTGTGCGACCGGTTGCCATCCACCCTTCTCCCAGCGCCAACGCTGTCCGTCCAGGCGTATTTGACCGGACTCCAGGTACTCGACCGTCAGAGCTGATGACAGAGGAGCCCCGAGCATATTTTGTGTCCGTGTCTCACCGACATAAGCGCTCAGTACATTTTCAATATTCTTCTGCTGCTTGATGTCATCGAGTAACGCGGACAGGGACTCAGGAGATTGCAGAAGCGTCCAGTCCAGTGCAGCCACCGGCGCGTAGTAGCGAGTCCAACCGGAAATCGGTGCGGTGCTTAAGCGCTCAACGGGTACCTCACTGCCAGCCAAGTCTCTGGTCGTCTTATCGGAGTATCGAACCAGCACATCATCAAGCACTTCAATGCCGTCGATTTCCGCTACACAAAGCAGGCCAATCGCTCCAGAAACTCCATCGCTGAGCCACGCGGAGCCGGCAATACGTCGTAAGTCCGAACTTTCCAGTAAATGCTGGCGGGCCAAGGCTCGGGCGATATCGACCCGTCGCAGCCAGCGCCCTGTACCTTCATCGGCGATATCCCAATGAGGCCCCTCGGACAGTTGCAGCAAATTACCGCTGGCCCGTGTCTCTCCAAGTCCTCTTGGCCATTGGGCAATCCGTTTAATTTCGATATCAGTACCCAGCCGCTGGCTCACGCAGGCCTGCATCTGCCCAACGTCTTTAGCAATGGCGGAAACCATATTTGAACGATCGGAATCATGGGAAATATCAAACCCATCGAATACCGCTAGTTTCGTATTGGGTGCCCATTGAATGGAGAAATCCAAGGGGCCATGAGTGCTCCCCTGCTCACTAAAGACATTTTTATCATCCCTTTGGATTTGGATCTGCCAACGCCAGTCCCCCGATGGGGCCGCGCCCTCAAGGGTTGTGGCCAGTTGTGAAGCCGGCAGGCTGAACTCAGGGTTCAAGCCCAGCGCTTCACGTTCCGCTGACACACGCAAGATACGCTCGGGGTCAACACCGATACGCGGAACAATATCGCTCGCTTGTAACCAGACTCCACTGGCAGTCAGCCCTGAGGGCTCTCCCTCTGCGGACCACCCCGGCGCCGTCATTTGCCACAACAGTTTGATGTTACAACTCTGTTCAGAGCAGCCTGATATTGGCAGCGACATATGGTCGTAACGTTGATCCGGTGTGACTTCACGCCCGCCCACTAAGGCCTTAACCAATACAAATCCGTGGGGTAATTCAAACTGCAAGCCCTGCCCTTCGACATGAACTTTATGCAATAACCACTCACCTTCTACTGTTTGGTTATCCGGGTTGATATTGATATTCAATTCACCACCGGACACCTCAAACCCACTCGCTTTCGGCAGCCAATAAGATTCCCAGAGGGCATCTTCTTGTTTGAGTTGCTCTGGTGATTGATACCCGCCCTGCACTACCAGCCTATCTCCCAATACAGAACCGAGACCGAGAAGAAATAAAGCGGAACAAGCCACCAGGGCACCCTGAGGGGCCATAAGGCGTGAACGTATCAGGGCAAAACCCTGAGACATGCGGCTATCCAGTCCACGGGGAATCAAAAGAGCAGCCAGGCCGATCATCAATAGGGCAAGCGCAACTTTAAATCCATCCAAGGCCAATAAATAACCGATCCAGGGTTCCCAACCACTGAGTGCTGACAGTTGAATATGAGCGGTGATACCCACTTCATAGGGCGGGTAATGCACCAGCTCCAGCTCATGATTGAGGACCAGAATAAAGGTCACAAACATTGACATGGAATAGGCAAAGCCCGCATGGCGGAACAATGCATGCACCAAAAGCACCATCATCGACAACTCCAATAAAGGAGCTGTCACTATCAGCAATTGATAAGTGAACGCCTGTACGATATCGACAGATGCCGGAGCGGTGAGAAGCACAGCAATAATGCCCGATAGACCCGGCAACAGGGCCAACAGCACCGTCATGGCGAATACGGTAAGGGCAACGCCAAATAATCGTGTGTAGTCGGGCGCGGGGGTTGCAGACAGCATGTCGTCAAACCCAGGCACCTGATCCCTGCGGCACACCAAGCCAGTCAATGCGGCAATTACAAAAGCAATAACCAGGAAAATAACATCCTTGAGAAGCGGCAATAGCATTTCCAAGCGCGGTGCCATAGGCCCTTCAGCGTGCCAGATGATCTGGGTAAACGAGCTAGCCACCCCCATTATTACCAGGACCGCAACACCGACCCACCAAGCGCGACTACTCCATACGTGAAATAATCTCCAGCGAGCTTCCAACATGAGTTGACACAGGGAGCGGCCAACCGATGCGGTATCGGGCTTAGATGGAGAGAAGTCTTTAACCTTGCGAGTGGCTGCCTTTTTAGCGGCCTTCGCCCGGGCAGGTTTGGCAGCCCCTTCCAGTACCAGTGTTTCCCTTCGCAAGTATTTCAGGCAAGCCGCCAAGGCAAGCAAAGGAACAAGACACCATAGAATTCGATTCAGTACCGAACCCAAAGTAAACGGCAGTAGCGAGGTTGATTTTTGCAGAGGTGTCCAGGAAGTAACCTCCGTATAAACGAAAGTAAATAGCGAGGGGTCCATTACCGCAGCCAGCTGCGAATTAATATTGCCACCCCGAAGAACGATCACAGCAAACATCCACAACATCATTAAAGCCGCTGCGAGTCCAAAAGGACCGGCCAGGCTGCGAGTTCGCAGCGTAGCGACAAAATACAGAGCGCCAATACCGATGCTCGCGGGAATCTGTAACCAGATCCATGCAAACCCAAGGGCTTTCCAGGGCGCTGGGCCAATCGCTGTTTCGGGCAGCAAGCCCATCCACACCAATACCGGCGAGACCAAAAACCCTACCAGCGCAGATGCACTTAATATAGCTCCTATTACCGCTGCGCCAAGAAACCGCCCCCAAAGCATTACGCTCAGGGAATTCGGTGTTGTATAGATCACTTCATGCAAACTGGCTTTGCGGTCCCGCAAAATAGGCTGCGAGAAAACCCAGGCCCAGGCAAAAAACTGAAAGAACATACATCCCGCACCCATCAGGTAAATGAGTGATGGTGAGTTCCGGGGAATATCTGTGGCCCCCATTTTTTGCATGTAGTCGGCATTGACCAAATTCAGAAGCAGGTAGATCACCAGCCCCCAGAAGGCTAAAGCCACGATGCCGCTGCTAAATCCGGCTCTTATCTCCAGCTTTGCCTCATGGGCAATAAGCGCCAGCTTGTTCATGCAGCCTCCCGCTGGTCTTTTACCTGCTCAATCGCCAGGTGATAGATATCTTCCAGGCGCGGGGTATGGGCCGTAAAGCGAGGGTCTTCGGGTTTCTCACCGTGCACAATTACCTGGGTGCCATCAGGCTTGGCGATATTGTGCAGGGATTCCGGTAACCGCTCGCCGCGAGGAATCAGTGCTTGCCACATCTTGTCTTTATGGGGCGCAGTCACTTCCGGGGCTGTCCCCTCAACGACAATGCGCCCTGAGGCCAATATCGCCAGGCGCTGACACAGGTTTTCGATATCTTCAACGATATGGGTAGAAAGCAATACAATGGCATCCGCCGCGACATCCGCCAAAACACAGTGAAAGCGATTGCGTTCAGCCGGGTCCAGGCCAGCGGTTGGCTCGTCAACGATGATCAGGCGCGGCTCGCCAATCAATGCAATGGCAATACCAAAACGACGCAGCATACCGCCGGAATAGGTTGATACGGCTCGATCGGCTACATCGGCCAAATTGACCTGCTCCAATAGCCTATCCACTTCACGGCGTCTTGCGCTTGTTTCGGTGAAGCCTTTGAGCCAGGCAAAACGCTCCAGCAATGACCGCGCTGCAATTCCAGGATAGGCGCCGATATGTTGCGGCAAATAGCCCAGTTTACTGCGCATAAAGTCCGGCTTTGCCAGCACATCCACACCATCCAGCATGATCCGACCACTGTCCGGGGTTTGCAGGGTAGCCAAGGTACGCATCAAACTACTTTTCCCGGCACCATTAGGCCCAAGTAATCCGTACATGCCGGGGCCAACTTCCAAGTTAACGCCGTTTAACGCCTTCACCCCATTTTTATATGTCTTAAAGAGCCCTTCGATGATCAACCCTGATTGATTTTGCATCTCTCCTCCTAACCCCGTTTTATAAGTAAAAATTCCGTAATCACTTTTTTTGTGCTGTTCGTGTTTTCTTAAAACTCTAGTCGCAAGCCTGACCGACAATATCCGCTAGTGCCTGAACTGATACCGGCTCCGGTTCCCCTCGCTGGATCAACGTCGGCATACCGATTCGGGCCGTTAAATCACTCCACGCCATTGAGACACTCAATGCCCATTGACCACTTTGCTTGCGCTTCTCGGGTTGTGCGATATCAGTACAAAGGGAGTGCAGAGCCTCAATAACCGCCTCCGGCCAAGTGAGGGCAAAAATATCGTGGTAACTACGCATTTCCGTATCGCCCAGGGTAACCATGCTGGGAACGGCCAGCCGCTCTGTACCCTCACCCTTTAAAATAAGCCGGCCGGTTTGGTCCCTTGGTGAATGCAACCTGGGATTCCAGAGCACGGGGCCGTGAGTATCAGTCAAAGTCAAAACCCCAGCCTCGCCACCTATAGCAAGCCGATGTAATAGCAGGGAATGATTATCAGGGTCCTGTGGATGAACCTGATTCTGAATACGAAAAGTCATGGGCACACCACCAAAGGTAGCCGACAGACTTTGAAAAGGATGGCCCTCTGGTTGCACCGGCTCGCTAAAAGACCAGGGGCGAAGCCCGCCCACTGCACGACCAATAACATCCAATAGCGGATAGGCCATCTGGCTGTTGCAAATAGCATCGATCATTTCCAGGCGCTGGTGCCGACGTAAGTATTCTGCCGCAGCCAGGAACTGCCTGGTGGGGCGCAAATTGGGGTATAGGGTGTTAACGGCATAGGCCGAATTCCCCTGCTTTGCAGCTAGCAGGTTGGCGGTAATTTCCTTGGTGTGGACCGGATGCTCCTGCAATACATGAATGCCTCGTTTAAGAAACGATTGTGCTATTTCAGAACCCTCGCCCCCGGTTGCACCAGAACGCACAACAACACACACAATATCGATATCATCGGGGACCTGCTCTGCCTCGGTATAGAGCGGTACTCCATATTGCTCGGCACAGCTCCTGGAATAATCACTGCCACGAGCCAATAATCCAGAGAGTTCAAAATGTTCTCGGCCGGGTAATCTGGACGATGTCAGGGCTTCGAGATAAATACGACCAAAACCTGTCCCTGCAACGACAACCCGCTTGCGGTTATCAACTCCCATTTGACTCTCCCCGGTTTTCAGCCATGGACACGGCCCATTGCTCTAGTTGGTTCTTGTCTATCTGACCCTCAAGAGTCAGAGGCAATTGGTCCAAAACTTCGATATAAATTTCTGACTTAAAGTGATCGAGATATTCGGCCAGGCAATCTGCTGACAGTCGCATTTGATGTTGCTTGGCTCTACAGGCGAAGAAGCGATGCCCCTGTCTGGACAAAGGGTGTTCGGAGACAGGCAAATCCATGACCAGCTGTAAGCCGGCAGCATCCAAGGCATTGTGCCACTGGGAAAGTGACAGAAAGGTTGTACCGGTATCTGTGCGCTCATCGACGGCATCCACCAACATAAACGCCTGTGATGCCATCACCCAGAACTCCTCACTGGTTGGCTCCGTCATAATGAACCAACCACCAGGGCGCAATAACTCGGCTGCCCTGCGCAATGACGCATCTGTGTCGCGGGCGGCGTTAAAAACACCACCGGCAATAATTACATCGAAGATATTGGGGGAAAATCCCTGGCTGCGCGGTGAACGATCAATATCAAACAATCCACGGTGCAACCAGGGGCGCTGCTCCTGATCCCCATGTTTTGCGAAAAAGCTGTCGAGAAAAGCCGCAGAGATATCCGTAAACTGGTATTCAAAGTTGATATGGCCACTGACACTATCCAACACTGGCAGTAGAGCCTGGGTTGTCGACCCAGTGCCAGCGCCAACTTCCAATATTTTCAGGGTCTGTTGCTGCCCTTCCCAATTATTTAAGATGGACTTCAATAAAGCCCTTACCGAGTGCTGCTGGTACCTGGCCGCTATACCCTCCCGGTAAAGCGCACTCGCTAAATCCGTGCTTCCACGAGGGAACAACAGATGCACAGCCTGGACTTTGCCCCGAATTAGATCCGGTAATTGTTCCGCGTTAGCGCGGGCGTAATCGATCGTTTTACTGGCTCCAGACAGCATCCGCCATTCCTGTTCCAGCCGAGTCCATGCCAGAGCCAGGGCAGCATCACTGTAGCTGTCTGGATCTACCTCTGGCGACCAATACTCGCCATCAGTACGAAGTAACTGCTGCTCCTGCAAAACCTTGGTCCAGCGCTTGATCAAAGCTCGGTGCTGCTGAGCCACCGGAGGGGCTTCAAGTATTTCCGCTAAGCTGTGTACTGAATGTCGATCGCAAAACAATCCCAGGTGGCTGAAAGCATTCAGCATGGATAGCAAAGCAGTAGCGTTAAGTTGTTCCGTAATCTTTACCGCATATTCCAAATCAATATGGGCAAATTCCGCATCCAGCTCGGTATTAATTCGCTCGAACAACCCTGCCATATCAAGGTTACTGGCCTCTGCCCGCATTTTGGGCTGCGCAAAGACCGCCCAGCGATTCTCTCCAGCAAGGGGAATTGTCACGGAGCTGGCAACCGCAGGGTGTTTCGCAACACTTTCAACAAGAGTCGAAAGCTTTTGGGTCTGGGCTTGCTGGGCCTTTGCAACAGGTTCTATACCTTTATCGGTACGGACCCAACCGGAAACATCGTTTGCCAATAAGCGTTGAATATCCCGCAACAGAGATTGTGATAGCAAGACATCGGTTTCATACAAAAGGCATTGCAGGCTTTTGAGATTGGTCAGGGCTAATGCCGGGTGTGCGACCAAGCCTTTTAGCAAAGTTGCCGTCAATACCACTCCGGAAAACCCTGAACGCTCCAGAGCAACCAGCGCTTTAGCTGGGTTGATAGCGGGGTCCTGCAATCGCACAGGTAGCCCACAACTCCATGCTGCGAAAATACCAAAGCGAGCAAATTCATTAAGCGGAGAAAATACGGCGACCTTTCCCTGAATAGGCCCCAAAGCTTCTTGCTGCGCTTCGAGTAAGGTAAGGTTTGTCTCCACGGTGGTGTTTTCTGCCAGCAATACCGAAAACTCACCTCGATGGCCTTCTAACGCATTCGGGATTTGTACCTCTAAGGTCAAGCAATCCTTCTCTGGGTTCGCCTCAGGCACAAGTTCAAACCCGATGCCCAGCCTTAGTGCCACCAAGTGCATCAGCAGAGGCAATCCATTCCCTGAATTATCAGCTTGCCAGAGTAGTGTTTTGCCTCGCTGTGAGCCCTGTTCTGCAAGCTGCTCACTGAGCTTTGCAAACACGGAACCAGTCCAAGTCAGCACCTGACTGCCACTCCAGTCACAGCCTTCAAGTGATAATGCGGGATCTTCACCCAACTGTTCCAAACCACTTAAAATATTTGCTGCTATTTCTTCTATTTTCATCACAGTCCCTTAAACAGCCCTTGCAACAAATAAGGTTTGGCCGGCTACTGATAGCGGCGATGTCGAGGGTGCCAGGAAGTACTTAATCTCAAAGCCAGCGCTAACCAGCTCTTCCTGCCAGGCTGCGCTATCGATAAATACTTGATCCGAGCCCCCTCGCCGATCTTCACTGCCCAAAAGAGTCCCGGATTCAGCAGGGGAAAGCAGAAACTGCATAGCCGTTAACATGGCGTGGTTATCCCGAGTGGATTCGCTAAACAATAGCCAGCCACCAGGGACAAGCGACCTGCGAATACGCTTTAGCGTTTGGCCAATATGAGCAGCGTTGTGCAAAACATTGCCAGCCACAACGATATCGGTACTTGCCGGCGCAATTGACTGCGCAGAAAAATCGACATTGATATCGAGCAGGCTGCAACGCAAACCGATGTGATTGCGAAATTTTTTCTGTGCCGCAGTGGTAAATACTGGCGATACATCGGTAAAGCGATAATTAACCGGCCTTCCGGCTAAAGTATCTAAAATTGCCGAAGTGGTTAGGCCTGCACCTCCCCCCAATTCAAGCACCCTGAGCATAGGCCCAGGCTTGACAGCCTGTTTTATGATGTACGCTGCGGCATAATTGAGATACGTCGTAAACCAGTTGTTCTGGTAGGCGGCCAGTGCCGTTAGTATTTCTCCATTCTCAAACAGCAGTTGATTAATGGAGACTTGATCCCGCACCAGTTCAGACAAATGCCTCAGGAGCTTTTGGTGTGACTCGGCCATTTCAGGGGGGAATCCCAGCGCACCGTAGGCCTCCGGTAATTTATCTGCTCCGACTGCACTCTCAGGAATTTGCTCCCAGGAGTAGTTGCCATTACTGAGTTTCAAAAACTCCCGTTCAACCAAGGCCACCAGCCAGCGGCGAATTAACCAATGGTGTCGGCAGGCCGCACCTAGCGTATTAATAATTTCCTCACTGCCGCGCCCAACACTCTCTGGAGTCAGCGCTCCGCTGGAGGAAAATAACTCCATAATCGCCCACAGGCTGATAAACTCAAGCCTCTGCATTGCAGCCGGCAGTTTTGCCAAACCACTGTCTGTAGCAAGCTCAGCGGGTAAAGCTGCCAGCCCAGCCTCATGGGCGGTATCGGCGGGTGGAGGTGTTAGGTTTTTCAAATGGCTCCCTCCTCAAGGCACACCATATCTTCAATACTTGTTTCCAGGGTGGTTAAAAAACTCAATGCCCCAATCTTCGACATGCGTTCCATCGCCAATGCCGGCGGCAATACTTGGGCGCAGTAATGACAACCCGGTGGGATTTCATCGCGAAGTACAGCCATAGTGGTGACTGCGGCTACCGCTGCTGTTAGATCTGCATTGCCAGTGCCCCGCAACGCGGCTGTGCGCGTGCGCTCTTGCTTGTTGTATTTACCGGTAAGTTGCAAAAGCATCAGCACATAGGGATCGCGCCCCGCCAGATCCAATTCACTGGCCCGACACAGGGCTGCACGCGCTTCATCGCGGCTAAAACCATGGGCAGTATTAAAGGCGGATAAAATATAAGAGCCGCTAACCGCGTTATACCAATCACCATCAGAGAGGGATAAATCCTGAGCCAGGAGCTCGCCCTCGCTATTTAAATACGGAAGCACAGTGGTAGATGCAGGAAAAAAGGGCAGCTCGACATCGGAACGGCGTTTCAATATTCCACTCACCCGGCGTCCATTGCGCCAGGCTGCCAAGGGTTTATTGTGCTGTTCATTGGCACCTTGCAAATAATCATCGGCGGCGACATCGGTAAATCGATCGCGCAAGCCGAAATAGCTGATCAGGCTCTCTACCTGTGAAAACTCCTGCTCTGCCAGCCAGCGTGGTAGCAGACTACTGAGCCCCGGCTGTAATCCAGCAGATAAAACTGCGGTCAGACCATGGCTCTGGTAATAGGATCCATCGAGTTGCTCATAGAGGGCTTCATCGCCAGCAACATCGATATAGGCTGCTCCCACTTGTGCCGCAGCTTTGGCAACCCTGTCGCCAATTAAATGTGAAGGTCCTGCACAATTGATCAGAACCTCACAGCCAGATACAAACTGATCCAGTGAGGCTGCATCCAGGTAGTCCACCGTCTGATAAGAAATTACCGAATCACTGGATAGCGGCTGTTTATGTGCATTGCGACCACCAATACGCATAGCACCCAACTCGAGGGACTGTAAATAACCGGTAACCGCTGCGCCCACATCGCCATAACCACCTAAAATCGCAATTGTCATAGGCTTACCTCCGTATCGGACTCAACCAAACGCCAGCCAGTAGCACGGCTGCGCTGGTGCCAAAAATGTGCATACAGCCCCTGCTGTGATAACAACTTGCGGTGATTGCCAACTTCAGCCACCGCACCTTCTTCAAGTACGATTATTTGATCCGCGTTCATAACGGTGGATAATTGATGGGCGATCACAATGACAGTGGACCCTTGTTTTAATTGCTGCAGGGAACTGTTCAGGTACTTTTCATTGCGCGGATCGAGTGCTGCTGTTGCTTCATCCAACACAACAATAGGTGCAGCTTTTAATAGGGCACGGGCGATAGAAACCCGCTGGCGTTCGCCACCAGAAAGTGCAGCGCCCCCCTCACCTACCTGCGTCTGCCATCCCTGGGGCAAACGCTCGATAATCTCATCCACGCCAGCCAGTTTCGCCACACGTTCCAGTTCTTCCTGACTGGCTTCGGGACAGCTCAAGCGAATATTCGCTTCCAGGGTGTCGCTGAACAGATACACATCCTGCATAACGATAGAGATCTGCCGCATCAGGTCTTCTGTGCGCAGTTGCCGCACATCCACCCCGCCCACTTTTACCTGGCCCTGGTCGGTATCAAAAAAACGCAATAACAAACGGGTGATGGTGGTTTTACCCGAGCCTGATGCACCGACTATCGCTGTAGTGGTACCCGGAGAAACCCTAAAGGAAAGATCCTTCAATACCGGTTGCCCCGACTCGTAGCTAAAATTCACATTTGAAAATTCAACCAACCCACCCTGCTCGGTAAAAGGCTGAGATCTGGATGGCTCAGGTAGCGACTGCTCAAAAAAGATAGCGGCCAGTCTGTGCAAATCATTACCGGCCATGCGCAGCAGACCACTGCGCCCGGCGAGTTCCGCCAGAGGACCGGTAAATCGGGCCGCTAAAGCTAGCAAAGCCACCAATTCAATAGGGGGAAGTTGTTGATTGAGCGTGAGCCAAACACCCACGGCAATCACTGCGGCAAAGGCGAGTTGCACCATAAATCCACCGGCAAACAAGCGGGGGAAGGTCTGCTGCAACATGGAACCCGCCGCTCTGCTTTGCCCGGCAATCGCCTCTTCCAGTGGGAGATAACCACTGACGTTTTTACCAAATGCCCTCATTACCGCCTGGTTGCGCGCAAACTCCACTACCCGGTTGCTGGCGCGAGCACCAGCAGCATCCACTTCCGTTTCCATGGCGCCGATCCACTGGGAGGACCAACGATGGCCGATATAAATCAGGGGCACAAACAACAAAGCGGTCAGCCCCAAGCGCCAGTCAAACCACAACATCGCCACCCCCACGGTAAGCGGAGTGACAACGCCGCTGACAACAGGGGGTAGCAAATGTGCAAAGACATTGGTCACCATCAAGGTGCCCCCGGTTGCGCTGCGGGACAAACGACCGACTTTTTCTGCACTGAACCAACCGAGGGGAAGTTGAGAGAGGTGTTCACCCAAGCGATTGTGCAGGGTTTTCAATACCAGGATGGCCAGTGCAGCCCCTTTTACGGTTTGCTGGTAACGGGCAATACAAGCAATCACAACTACCGATAACAGGGAAAGCAACCAATACCCAACCGCCTCCATCTCAGATGCCAACAGTGCGCTGAGCAGAGGTACCAGAAGCGTCACCGCGATTCCCTGCAACACGCCATAGGCGAGAAGCCATACTGTATAAGTGCCAACTTCACGGCGATGCGCGGGTCCGAGAATGGCAAGCAAACTACGAATCATGATGAGACCCCGCTAATAACCTGAGCCCCACCATTCATTGCTTCTTCGTTTTGTTCAGCACTGTTGTACAAACGCCATAGTTCCGCGTAGTGCTTGCTCTCAGCCAACAGTTGTCGGTGACTTCCGCATTCAACCAAGCGGCCGCCGTCCAGGACCGCAATCTGATCGACTTCGGTGATGGTGTGCAGCTTATGGGCAATCACCAGTACCGTGCGATTGCGCACCAGGCAGGACAATGCCTGCTGAATTTGGGCTTCGGATTCCGGATCGGCGTGAGCTGTGGCCTCATCCAAAATCAACACAGGGGCATCTGCTAAAAGCGTCCGCGCGATACTTAAACGCTGCGCTTCTCCACCAGAAAAAAAGGCATCCTTGCCAATAACCGCCTGGTAACCTTGGGGGAAACTTAAAATTTTTTCATGGATGCAGGCACTGCGCGCTGCATCTACCAACTCCTGGTCACTGGCACCCGGGCGCCCAAGGCGCAGGTTATCTGCCACAGTGCCACCCAATAGCTGAGTCTCTTGAAGTACAAAGCCAACATGTCGATATAAATTGTCCGGATCTATATCACGGACATCGACGTCTCCCAGAAGTACAGCACCTTGGGTCACGTCATAAAAACGGGGAACCAACTTGGCCAGGGTGGATTTCCCGGCACCGGAACTCCCCACCAAAGCTGTGATCGAACCGGGGCGACAGCGCAAAGTAATATCGCTTACTACCGGCCGATCCTCGGCATAGGCAAAACTGACTTGCTTAAACAGTAACCCTGCATCTTTGGGCTCTTTGGGTTCAGAAGTCACAGCCAAGGGCGCAACCTCCAATAGTTGGTCAATCCTGGCTGCGGCTGCTTTGGCTTTTTGTTGGGCGGTTAATCCCTGGCTCAAAGTCAGGATGGTCTGAGGAATCATTACCGCGATCAGTGTGGTTGCAAGAACATCGATTGGCTGAATGCCTGTATTCACTACCAACCAGGCGCCCCCTCCCAGACTCACCAACATGATGACCGGCACCGATAGGGCCAGAGAGGTGACTGCCTCCAGACGCACAAGCGGTGTAACCCAGCTTGTATAACGGCGACTAAAATCTTCCACGGCCTGTTGGTAATTCCTGTGGGCGCGACCGGTTTGAGAGAAAACCTTGACCACCGCAATACCGTGGACAAATTCAACAATCGCAGCACTGACCCGGCCAAAGTCCTTATCCAGCTGCTGCATTTTTTCCCCGAAACCACGCATCATCCAGGCGTAGGACACGAGGTAAATTGGCAGGGTAACTACCGCTAACAGGGCCAAGCGCCAGTCGAGCCAGAATAAGTAGCCCAAGCCCGCCAGCGGCAGTGCAAACGCAGCGGCCAACTCCACCTGATGATGCGCAACCATATGGTGGAGATCATCGAGATCATCTTGCACGGCCTTGCGGACCGCACCGGAAGTGTGCTCGCTGTACCAACCCAGAGGCACCTGCCCCAATTTCCGCACCAGGGCACGTCGCAGTTCCGCCTGCATACGCTGGTCGGCAATATGGGTTAACCACAAACCGATTACGGTGCAGATCCAACCCATCGCCAGCCCGGCAACTATCGCGAATACAACGGGAATAATCGCATCGGCGATATCACTGATATCGGGCGCCAGGAACAAGCGAGCCAGCTCAACGATACCGATAAAAGGAATCAGTGAAGTGAGCGCACCACAGGCACCAAGCGCCACCCCTAGCCACACGAGGCCACGAAATGGACGCATCAGTTCCCGCAGGTTGGACTTTCGCAAGTTGGAATTTGGCAAAATGTGCTCAGCCATCTATTCGCCCGCTTTACCGCGCTGTAATGGTTTTGCCAAATGCTCGACGACGGTGGCAACCTGCGGCGGTTCCATAACGCTAAAGTGATTGCCCGGCACATCGATTAATTCAAAATCACCCAGACAAACTTCCTGCCAATAAGGCGCAGCCATATGCCCTACGCCGGCGGTGACACCGAAGGATTGCTCTTCCTGGCAGCGCAAGTAGGTCATATCGCCAATATAGGGAGGAAGGTCAAAACAGGCGGCGCGCATACTGTGTCGGCACACCCGGAAAAGCCCCGGTATCATCGCGGCTTCGACCGGCACACCCGCTTGGGCAGAGGCTAACTCGGTATAACCGGTCAGGCGCTGTTCCTGGGTAAGTTGTGAGCGTTGTCGCACAGCTTCAGCGACCGTTTTAAGCCCTGCATCACCGTCGAGTTCTGCCATTGCACCGGCGGGAACACGACCGTTGTGTTTCTGCATTAAGGTCTCGATCGCGCGGGAAATGTCTTCGCTCTCGATATGCTCACCAAATACCGCTTTTACTGGATCGAGATTTAGGTTGGGGGCAAAAATCGCTTCGAAAGCCAGCTCTTCATCGGTATCCACAAACATTGGGATACTGTCGATCAGGCTCAGGTCAATCACATCGACGCCGCGCTCCAGCAATCTCCGCGAAACTTCCGTCGCCAGCAGACCACCCAGGCAGTAACCAATTAACTGGCAGCGCTGGTAGCCCTCGTCGATAATTCTCTGGGCGTAATCATCGGCGGTGCGCTCGATTAACTCTTTGGCATCAATGGACAGATACGCTTCTGTATCGGCGACGGCAATTCCAATGACCGGGCCCAGATCCTGGGCCGCAAGCGCTTTGCCCAGGTGCTGGAAGTAATCCAGGGTACCCAGGGCCGCATGGAACATAATCCGCACCGGCGCCTCTTCTTTGGATGCCCCTTTACCCTCGCCCTTACGGCTGAAAGGCACCATCAAGGAGTTGCTGCCCTCGCGGGTAGTTGCAACCAGGTTGTCGCTATCAGTGTCTGCGTGTTCCTCGGCAGCGGCATCCGGCTCGGCTCTCAGTGCTCTGGCCAATGCACCAACCGTCGGTCCATTGAGCATGTGGCGCAACAAGGCGTCGTAAGTAAACGATTTTGCCTCGGGAATCTCTTCCAACAAGCGCCCTGCAACCCGCGCCATAATCAGCGAGTCACCACCGAGATCGAAAAAGCTGTCCTGTCGGCCCACATTATCGAGGCCCAGTGCATTAGCCCAGAGTTTGCACAGAGCCGTTTCCAGAGGGTCCATCTGTTCTGAGTGCGCGGCCTCTTGTGCATCGCCAGTCGCAGGGCGCCAACCGGCGAGCATTTTGCGATCGACTTTGCCATTGGCGGTGAGCGGCAGCTGGTCGAGAACTTGTAAATGAGCGGGCACCATATGCGCGGGCAATCTATTCGCTAAAAAGTCCCGCAGCTTCCCGGCACTTAAATATTGCCGATCAATTTTCATCTGCGCGGCCAATAAGTTCATACCAAAAGCCGACAAAGGATGCTCATCTTCCGGCAGGCAGAGTACTTGGCCGGCACCATGGGCTTTTAACAGCGATTGCCATTTTTCGATAGACAGGAACTTGGTCGCACCACAAGCGCGATCATCGCCAGCCGGGTCCATCATAAAACCCTGGGTGAGTAAGATATGGGCGTGATCCACCGTTGGCTCAGTCAGGATTAACCAGCCTCCGGGCGCCAGCAATTCGACTGCACTGGCAATAGCCACGTCTGGATTTCGAGTACTGTTGAGCATCCCAGCACATAAAATGACATCTGCACTATTGGGCGCCAAACCCTGGGCGCGATAGTCTGTATTGAGATCCATTATTCCGAAGCGCACCCAAGGCCATTCTTTAAATTGGCGGCGAGCCTCAGTCAGGAAAAATGCGGTCATGTCGGTAAATAGATAGTCAACCTCATATCCATCCAACATGGGAATAACCGACGCACTGGTAGCCCCTGTGCCAGCACCCAACTCAAGAACCGTTAACCCTCTATCGCTCTGGGCGGCAATGCGGTTAATTAATGCGGCAACGGCGGCATTGTTATAGCGGGCAATAAGATCGTCCCGATAGAGGGACAAAGCCACCTGCTGGTCGCCCTGGGGGAACAACAATTCAAACGGGTTTTGTTGATTCGCTAGTAACTGGGGTAATAACTCGACATGATCCCGGTGATATTGCAGGAATTCCCGATCACAAAAACCGCTTTCAATTCCCTGTTCAACGCGCTTCCACGCTTCGTCAACAGCAGAGATGTCTACTGCTTGGGTACGCGTATATTTTCCCTCAGCAGCGGCGCTGATAGTGGATAAGCTGAGCAGCTTCGCATTAACGAGAAGGTCCAACCAACGACGCACCAGCCAGTGATGCTTTTCGTGGACTTCCGCTAGTGAAAGAATTTCTTCTGCACTGTATCCCTGCTCGCAATCTGTAAATGCCCCCAGGCCCATCAAGCCGTGAAGCATCGACAACAGGGCCGCTTGTTCAAGCGCCTGCACATAGTCGCCGACACTGACAGCTTCCGGCTCGCCCGCCTGGTAGTGCGCAAACTGACGCACTGAATTTACCAGCTCGGGATCGATAACCGCCGGCTCGGCATCATCCATCCGGCGACTTTCCACAAAGCCCAACAGATGTAAGTCCGCTCCCGAATCGCCCTCTTTCCTCTCAATCACCGCCGCTGCTGTTGATACTGCGGGGTGGGCCAATAATGCAGACTCCACTTCTCCCAGTTCGATACGGTGTCCACGAATTTTTACCTGTCCGTCTTCACGACCCAGGAATTCGAGTTCACCACCGGGCAAATAACGGCCCAAATCGCCGGTGCGGTAAAGGCGCTGACCGTCCACCGGATGAGAGAAGAATTTCTGTTCAGAGAGGGCCGCATCACCGAGGTAACCATCGGCTAACCCCAGGCCAGTAATCATCAGCTCACCCGCTACCCACACAGGGGCATCGCGCAACTGGCTATCCAGCACCCGGAAGCCCTGGTTCGTCAGCGGCACGCCATAGGGAATACTGCTCCAGGCGGGATCGACTCGCTCAATACGGTGGTAGTTGGACCAGATTGCAGCTTCTGTAGCCCCACCCATGCCGATCAGATTGAGTGCGGGCACATGGCGCCTGATATGTTCCGGTAAAGTAACCGGAATCCAATCCCCCGATAGCATTGCCAACCGCCATTCAGACAGCGGCCGAGGTTCTGTATCCAGATAGGTGGCCAGCATTTGCAACTGCGCGGGGACGGAGTTCCACAATGTCACCCGGTGCTCATCCATGACCTCCGCCCAATGTGAAGGGTCTGCACCGCGGGCCGGATCGGGCAATACCAAAATCGCACCGACTGCCAAGGGGCCAAAAATATCGTAGACCGACAAATCAAAACTGAGTTGGGCCAAACCCAAAATGCGATCGCCCGGGCCCACTTCGAAGCGGCGATTAATATCCAGCACCGTATTTAAAGCGGCCCGATGATTAATCATCACACCCTTGGGTTCGCCGGTAGAGCCGGAGGTGTAGATGACATAAGCCAGCTGCTCGGGGTCACCATTACTGGCTACCGGAATCTCAGTTTCAGGTGCCAGGGTATCTACACTGATCACCTGCACTTCTGATGGCCACTTAATTTGGCTGGCGAGGTCGCTGAGTGTCAGGACGTATTCCGCCTCTGCACTGAGCAACAGTTTATTGAGCCGTATTTCCGGTTGTGCCGCGTCCAGTGGCAAATAGATACCACCAGCCAGGAGCACACCGAGGGTCGCCGCTATTTGCTCCCGCCCTTTCGGCATTGCAATGGCCACGCGGCCGCCCAGCTGGAAACCTTCTTTGCTCAGCGATTTGGCGATACCCGCCGCTTTTTTTGCCAGGTCGCCATAACTTACACTGCCATTGCTATCAATGATGGCGGTAGCTTCTGGCGTTGCCGCAGCCTGGGCAAATACGCCCTGATGCAATAGCTCTGAAGGAACAGGCCCATCGGTTTGATTAACCTGATGCCTCTCCTGTTGCTGCCACTCGGGTAAAGAAACCGGAGATTTGCCAAGCCATTGCCCGTCGCCGCCAGCGGCGAGCTCATTCAACAAGCCGGTAAAGGCCGCGAACATATCCTCTACCAGGCCCGATGGAAAAACGCCCTGGCGCACGTCCCAGTTAATTTCCAGGCCATCGGCATCATCCCTTACCTGGCAATCCAGGGTGACTTGCGGTGTCTGGGTAATTCCTCTGCCGGACTTTCTACCGCTAGCGGGTTTTTCTGTATCTCCCAGGCCAATAGCACTGGTAAATACCACCGGCATCAATGCGGCCTCGGGTCCTCGCGCACGGGACATTTCCCGCAGTACTTCCACACCGGAGAACAAGCGGTGATCAATATCACTGAACAACTGTTCGCCAATGCCTGCCGCCCAATCGCGAAAGGTTTTTCCATTGGAATCACCAATCGCCAACACACTGACCGAAGTAAAATCACCAATCAGCTGGTTAACCTGAGGGTGTAAGGGCAGCCGATTCAATAAGGTAAGATTCAGGCTAAAGCATGGCTGGCGGCTCCACCGCTGCAATACCGCTCCGTAGGCAGCCAGCACGGCAACCGACGCGGTCAAGCCGGCAGTACTGGCTCGCTGCTTCAGTGTCTGCCAGTGCGCGGTGTCCAGGCGATAGTGGTGGCGATTAAAACGTACAGATTCCGCTTCTGCAGCAGGCGGCAAAACCGGTAACTCAGGTGCGGGCGGCAATTGCTCAAGGCGATCCAACCAATAGCGACGATCATTTTGGTAGCCCTGGCTGTCCAATAAACTTCGTTCGGCCAGTAGGTAATCACGAAAATCAATTTCCATTGGCGGCAGGGCTGTACCGGGGTGAGACAGCAGGAGATCGAGCTCATTAAATAAAATTCCTGCACTGGCCCAGTCTGCGATCAGTGCATCCATAGAGAAATGCACTATATGGCCCTTATCTGTGCGGCTATGGCGCAGCTCGAACATGGGCCACTCACCAATGGGGTAGTTGCGGTGGCCCAGTTCATCTCTCACCGATTCCAAGGCAAGCTCCAGGGCGTCCTCGTCCAAACCGGTAAGGTCTTGGC
Source organism: Microbulbifer maximicatervae (SeqCode) (assembly GCF_052467225.1). NCBI lineage: Bacteria > Pseudomonadati > Pseudomonadota > Gammaproteobacteria > Cellvibrionales > Microbulbiferaceae > Microbulbifer > Microbulbifer maximicatervae (SeqCode). Next base: position 3,275,378 of record NZ_CP174303.1, read on the forward strand.
TTTTCATTTCGTAGTGCGGCACTTGGGGGAGAACCCGCTGGTATCCCTCCTGCTCGATAACCGCCCGCAACATCGGGTGACGTTCAATGAGTTGGTTCCAGGCTTCCTGTAAACCTTTTGGATTTAATCCCGGGTACTCCAGCTCCAGGTAACCGTGACAAGCAACGCCGCCGTAGCCAAATGCATTTTGTCGACCCAACAGGTAGGCGGTCTGCACATCGCTTAAAGGGAATGGTTCATGCCGATTTTCCCTATCGGCCTCAACCACCACTCCCAGATCCTGGTCGTTGCCAGCGGCTGTTTGAGCAGCGCTCAGTATTTCGATAATTTGTAACTTGTGTTCCCGCAGCCTCTGCTTGTGCTGCTCCGACAGCAGGCCTTTGGCCGCGCGAAAGCGCAGTTGTTCAGACTCGGTCCAGAGTTCCACCCCAAGCCCTTGTAATTCGTCGATCAGTTCCATAGCCGTCATGGGGTTAAAACTCCGTCCAATCGCTGAAAAATAAAATTGCCAACAAGCTCATATCACACCCTCTTCCACCGTATCGGGATCAACATCCACTAGCGGTTTCATTGCACTTAGGGCACCGGCAACATCTGCCAGTCTCGGAGAGGCGAATAAACGTCTGAGGGGAAGCAGCAAGCGGTGTTGCTGTTTTAAGCGGTCGATAAACCGGGTGGCCAATAAACTATCGCCACCCAATTCAAAGAAATTTTGATCGCGGTTTATCGCTGGCAGGTTAAGAAGTTCCTGCCAGATCAGTGCGACCAGGCGCTCGTTATCTGTTGCCAGCTCAGCCGCTTTTTCCTGTTGCGGTTTTTCCACCGCATGCACGAGCTTTAATACTGAAGCCCGATCCAATTTGCCGTTTGCACTCAAGGGCATTTCCGGCAAGGTCACAATGAAATCCGGGACCATATAAGACGGAAGATGGTGGCGAAGGTACTCGCGCAAGTCATCAGTACTAAAAGTTGGTGGGCATTCGGGTGCGAGCACAACGGCAGCGACCAGCTGTTGTTCTTCTGTGGTTAGCACCAGCGCGCGCTGCACAAACATCTGACGATTAAATACGGTTTCGATTTCACCCAGCTCTATGCGATGGCCACGGACCTTCACCTGGCTATCGGCGCGCCCCAAAAATTCCAAGCATCCATTCGGCCAGTAGCGTCCAAGATCCCCTGTGCGATACCAGCGCTCACCATCGACCGTAACAAAGCGCGCTTCGGTCAACTCGGGAGCCGCGCGATAGCCCATGGCGACACCATCACCACCGATCCACAGCTCACCCGTTGTCCAGTCAGGGCAGTCGCGCCCCTGGGCATCCACCACCCTGAATTTCTGGTTAGCCAGGGGGTATCCGTACGGGATCGAGTGCCAGCTTGGGGCAACGTCTATAACTTCAAAACTGTTGGACCAAATAGAAGCTTCCGTGGCGCCACCCAGTGCGATAAAACGGCATTCGGGCTGTACTTGTTTTAAGCGCTGGGGTAAATCCAGGCCAATCCAATCGCCGGAATTTAATACCAAACGCAATTTGCCAGGCGGTGTACCTGCACCGACAGTGAGTAACATATCCAGTAGCGCCGGTACCGTATTCCAGATGGTGATGCCGTAGTGACATACCCGTTGATGCCAGCACTCGGCATCCCGCCGGTCCTCTTCATCAATCAATACCAGCGCACCACCGACCGATAGCAGTCCGAAAATATCGTAAACAGAGAGGTCAAAATCCAGGGCTGAAATGGCCAGCACACGATCATTTCCATCAACAGAGAAACGTTCGTTGATATCCGCAATGGTATTCCAGGCGGCACCATGACTGATCTCGACGCCCTTGGGTTCACCTGTGGAGCCGGAAGTGAAAATGATATAAGCCAGTTGCTCAGCTTCTGTTGCAATAGGCTCATCTATAGGAGCGAACTGTTCGGCCTGTTGAATTGCACTTTGGTCGAGTACCACTTTTACATCGGCACGGCGCAACATTGACTCACGCCTCGCCTGCGGTTGATCGATACCGACAGGTAAATAAGTGGCTCCCGCTGCGAGTACGCCCAAAACAGCGGCAATCTGGTCGGGTCCTTTCGGCAGGTTAACGGCCACCACCTCGGCAGGTGAAACCTGGCTTTCCAATAACCAGGCAGCGATGCGCAAAGCACGTTCTGCCAGAACGCCATAACTCAGAGAATTATCGTCTCCCCAATATAAGGCGATATTGTCGGGATTTGCTTTTGCCCGCTGGAAAAATCGCTGCGACAAATTATCCGTTGGGTCAATTGCGGTACGCTTTTCAAGCTGGGTTCTCAGTTCCCGTTGGGCCTTGGGTAATAAATCAGGCGGTGTGGAATCCCATTCAGCGTCACCCGCCCATTGGAGTAAGCCGATATAGGCCTGGAACATTTCCGCGCACATCCCCTCAGGGAAAAGCGCTTCGACCACATCCCAATTTAAGAAAACGCCTCCCTCGACTTCGACCACCTGGTGATCCAACCAGACTTGCGGCGTTTGTGTCAGGGCCCAGATGGGTTCCCGCAGAGGCCCATCCTCCGGTGCCGCTGTGCCACCGGGAATACCCAGTGCACTGGTGAAGACCACGGGCATTGTGGCTTCCGCGTCGCTCTGTCGGCGGGCTAATTCCCGCATCAAGCTAACACTGGAAATATCGCGATGTTCCAGGGCCGCGCCAACTTCCCCTTGTATTTTTTTCGCTCTCACCAACCAGCTGTCACCGGCCTCTGGCCGGTAACCCACCAGGGTCAAGGAGGTGAAATCCCCCATCACTCGATAGATATCCGGGTGAACTTCACGGCGATCAAACAGGGTAAGGTTCAAGCTCAGGTCAGGGCGACTGCTCCAGCGGCTCAGCACCTCGGCAAAAGCGGTTAGAAGCAGACTTGATGGAGTGATTCCCTGTTCAGCAGCACGTGCAACCAGGCTTTGCCAGGTACTCTTGTCGATATGCTGTTGATGACGCACGAAATGCGGCCGTTCAATGGATGCCGGCTCCCGCACAATAGGCAGCTGGGGCGCGGGAGGCAGCTCCGATAATTTGTGCTGCCAAAATGTTTTTGCGGCAGCCAGGGGACCTTCGGCAAGATCACTATCAAATACGGCGGTAGTTTGCGGCAGTACATTGCGCACATAGTCGCGGAAAGAGAGTTCGATAGAAGGTAGATGAGTTTCAGGGCTCTGACAGAGGATATTTAGCTCACGATAAAACAGCAGAATACTGAAGGCATCGAGAATCAAATTGTCCAAACCGATAGCCAATCGGGTATTGCGCCCACAGCGCACAGCACGGACATCAAACAGTGGCCACCGGCTGGGCTCAAACACCTGCTCAGCGCACTCCTGTCGCAGTTGAGCAAAAGCAGAAGCTGGATCGCGGTCTACCTCTGTAACATCAATGGAAAATCTCGGCACATCGGCAAGGATGCGCTGACGACCTTCACTGTCGAATACAGCCCGCAGCATTTCATGGCGGGCAATCATCGCATTTAGTGCAGACTCCAAACGCTCCAGATCGAGATCAACAACGTCGTATTCGCGATAAAAATGACAACCGATACCACCCAAAACAAATTCCGGGTCCCTTCCCAGCCAATAGGCCCGCTGGACATCGGTAGGTTCAAAAGCGGCGTACCGATTGGCCTTATCCGATTGCCAGGGTGTAACAGTAATTTCGGTAGTGTCTTTATTTCGCTGTGGGTTCTCAGTTGGATCTTGAACTAATGTCGCAGCAAAGTCGGCCAAGCTGGGCTGGCTAAATAATTCCGACAGTGTGACACCTTCAAAGCCAGACTCGCGCAGATCTCGCACAACACGGGTTGCTAACAGGGAGTCACCTCCAAGTGCGAAGAAGTTATCGTCCCGGGCTATATCATTAACATCGAGGAATTTGCACCAGGCGGCAGCCACCTGCTGCTCTAATTTACCTTGCGGTGGGTTCTGCTTTGTCTGGTACTGCGACAGGGATTCATCGGCAAACTGCTGTAAACCGCCGCGATCAACTTTGCCATTGGCGGTAAGCGGTATTTCAGTGAGACACCAAAGCTCACTGGGCAACATGGCGCTGGTCAATCGTTGACTCAGGAACTCCCGCAAATCGTTCAAAGGTTCCTGCAACTGCTGCAAATCAACAAAGCACTTTTCTGGATTTATATTCCCTTGCGATAATTTGGATTCCAGAACGACAACCGCAACCACACCTCGCTGAGTCAGCAGTGCGACCGCTTGCGCAATCCCTTTGTGCGCAGTCAGTGCCGCTTCAATCTCGCCGAGTTCAATGCGGTGTCCGCGCACCTTGACCTGATTATCGGCGCGGCCCAAAAACTCCAGGCACCCGTTCGGCCAATAGCGGCCCAAGTCTCCGGTGCGGTACCAGCGCTCGCCTTCGTCTGTCACAAAACGGGCTGCGGTGATATCGGGAGCACCGCGATACCCCAAAGCAACGCCAGCACCACCGATCCATAACTCCCCTGTCACCCAGTCAGGGCAATCACGCCCCTGGGCATCCACCACTCTGAATTGCTGGTTGGCCAAAGGGTAACCATAGGGAATAGATCGCCAAGAGGAATCAACTTCTTTGACTTCAAAATTGTTCGACCAAATAGAAGCTTCGGTGGCCCCGCCCAAAGCGATAAAGCGGCAACCTGGGTTTACGCGCTTTAATCGTTCCGGCAGGTCAAGGCTGATCCAGTCGCCAGAATTTAATACCAGGCGCAGCTCCCCAGCTGGGGTATTACCACCCGTGGTCAGCAGCATATCCAAAAGCGCCGGCACCGTATTCCACACAGTAACGCCATGCTGGCACACCAGCTGATGCCAGCGCTCAGCATCCCGCCGGGATTCCTCTTCAACCAATACCAATGCACCGCCGGCGGACAAGAGCCCAAAAATATCGTAAACGGAAAGGTCGAAATCCAATGCTGATACGGCGAGCACTCGATCATTTTCGTTAACCGAAAAGCGCGTGTTAATGTCCGCTATTGTGTTCCAGGCACTCCCGTGACTAATTTCTACGCCCTTGGGTTCACCGGTAGAGCCGGAGGTGAAAATGGTATAGGCGAGACCTTTGGCCTCTCCCACGACAGGCTTGGATAAAGGCGCGACACCGGAGAGCACAGACAAGTTATCTATAACCAGCTTGGCTCCAGCAAGCTTTATCACGCGCTCTCTACGTAGCGGTGGCTGGTCTATACCCAGCGGCAGATATGCCGCTCCTGCCGCTAATACGCCCAAGGCTGCAATAATCTGCTCCGGTCCCTTGGGTAATAAAATACCGACCAAATCACCGGGCTCAACGCCTTGAAGCTGTAAATACGCGGCCATCGCCAAAGCACTGTGGGCCAACTCCCCGTAACGGATTTGATCACCGCTCCAATAGAGAGCCACTGCTTCTGGGCAGTTTTTGGCATTGCTAAAAAAATGTTCGTGTAATTGGTGAGGCTGGTATGGCTTGGCTGTGGAATTTACCTGCTGGCGCTGCTGCTTTTGTTCCGCTGGCAGCAGCGATGGTATCGGCTGGGCCCAGAATTCCGGGCTGCCGATCAGGCATTCCAGTAACTGCGTAAAGGCGGCAAACATGCCATCCAGGACGCCGGGAGCAAAAGCAGCTTCCCGCGCATCCCAGTTTACGGACAGGCCACCTTTGAGTTCCATAACCTGTACGTCCAGCCACACTTGTGGCCCTTGGGAGATAATCCAATTGACATCTCCAAAGGCACTCCGAACTGACTCGCCAAATAATTCTCCCAACCCAAGCGCACTGGTAAAAACAACCGGCGCAAACACCGTTTGTCCCTGTTGCCTGCTGAGGTCACGCAGCACCTCTACGCCGGAATAACTCCCGTGCGCTACATCCTGACGGAAGTTGTGTTGTAAACGCTGTGCACGCTCAACAAAGGTTCCACTCTGGCTGCCCTGCCAGGCAAGCAAGATCGAAGAAGTAAAGTCTCCTACCAGAGAGTTGACATCCCGGTGCAGGGATTCCCGGTCGAACAGGGGGAGATTCAGCAGGAAATCTGACTCTTCGCTATAGGCCGTAAGCACTTCCGCAAGCGCCGCTGCCAAGGTCATGGATAAAGTAATACCGTGACGACTCGCAAATTCCGCTAGCTGGTTTTTCCGATCAGCAGACAGACTATAGTGGCGACGAACAACGCGACGAGTGTCTTTAGACTCAATACCTATTGCAGTGGGTAATTGAGGAGCACCAGTCAAATCTGCCAGGCGATCCTGCCAGTGTTCTTTGGCCTGCTGCTTCTCAGCTCGGCGCTCTTCCTTTGAGTGAAGAGCGCTGCGGTCAGCCTGGTAGCGCGGATAACTGTAATTAAGCGGAACCAGAGACTGTTCTGGTTCCAGGTAGAGCTTGGCCAAGTCATTCAGTAACACGCGCAGACTAAAGGCATCTGCAGCTACCATATCCAGATTAATATGTAGGCGTGTGCCGCCAGCTTTTAATTCCGCAGGTAACAATGAGAGCTGTACATCAAAAACCTCGCCCTGCGATATATCCAGCTTCCGATGGGAGAGTTGCTCCCTAACAGCGATAAGACTCTGCTCCGCTTCTGCGGCAACCTGATGCCTGAAATCATGAACCTTTAAACCGGGCCAGCTCACTTCTGCGGGAATCTGCTGTCGACCATCATCGAGGATTTGAACACGCAGCATCCCATGTCGCTCGAACAGGGAGCGCACAGCCTGTTCCAATCGATCAGGTACTACTTCCTGGCCATCAAACTCATGATAAAAATGTGCGGCAACGCCCCCTAAATATTGGTTCGGGTCTCGTCCAATCCAATAGGCATGTTGCATCGGTGCCAAATCAAAGGGAGTGCCTTCATCAAAGGCTCCCGGCACAGATAAATGTTCACTGGTACTTTCTTCAGTTCCAGTAGCCAACTGAGGTAGAGAAAGCCAGGCTTCCAATTGAGGCACTGCAATAAGATCAGCAAATTTTACTTTGATCTTTTTCTGCCTTAATTGACCAGCTATCTTCATGATTTGTACTGAGTTAAGCCCCAGTGCAATTAAGTCAGCCTGCGGATGAATGCCATTAATATCGGCATCAATAGCCTGACAAACTAAATCCTTTAACAAACTGGCCGGACTGATTGGCTCTGATTTATTCTGCGGCTTCGGCGACAAGAGATACGCTCCTTATTGCGTCTCGGATAACACGCATTTTGATACAACTTTCACGATACTCGTGGGCAGGAAGGGAAGCCTCAACCAGGCCACAACCGGCAAATAGTGTTACCTTGCCCGGAGTAATAAGTGCAGAGCGCAGCGCAACAGCAAACTCCCCTTCCCCCTCGGCATTGAGCCAACCAACAGGTCCGGCATACCAACCGCGATCCAGGCCTTCATTTTCACGGATATACTTCAGTGCTTTTTTCCTCGGCAGGCCTCCCACCGCAGCACTTGGGTGTAAATCCGATAAGATATCCAACAGATTTACACCATCTTTCACCAAGCCCTCTAGAGGCGTCAGCAAATGCTGAATTTGCTTTAATTTACAGAGTTGGGGCGGTTCAGGTTCCGCTACGCTGTGGCAGTATTTGCGCAAAATAGAAAGGAGATGTTGGACAACCAGGTCGTGTTCAAATCGGTCCTTCTCGCTGTCAAGCAGAGATATCCCCAATTTGTAATCAGTTGCCAGGTCTTTTCCCCGAGGTGCGCTACCGGCCAAAGCCACTGTGCTAATACGCCCGTCTTTACCAGCCGCTAAGCGCTCAGGCGAAGCCCCAAGAAAGCAACTTTTTCCGCGGGAAAAGGCAAATAAATAGGCATCGGGGTAAGATTCTTGTAAATATCCGAGAATACTTCCCGGGCAGCAATCCGCGCTCAGTGATTCAGAACGAGCGAGAACTACTTTTTGAAACTCGTTGCGCTTGATTGATTCGACCGCACCAACTACACGCTGCTGCCAAGCTATTTGGCCTGCATAATTTTGGCTAAAATCAGACTCCACCGAAAACACATTGTCATTCGCAGAAAGGTCGGAGCTACGAGACAAAATATGCTGCCACCGCGCCTTCATCCGCTCCGCAGTCTGATTGCATTCTGTTTGATCGGTAACGATAAAATTCATTACCAGATAACTGCGACCCCCTTCACAGTAAAGGGCCAACTCGGGCAACGTAAGCGCCCCTGCGGGAAAGTCTTGCCACAAGGATGAGGAATCTTTTTGGCTATCAAAAGCAAACCCACCACACAAAACCGGCCGATGCCCCCCGCTTACCACAGCGGAGGACAGTAATTTTTGCCAATTGGCTTGGATTTCAGACCAAGATTCCCCTGGGGCACAACTAAATTCACAGGCAGAGCCAAAGGTCACAGCATATTCATCTCTAGAGGGCACACCCCACAGAGACGCGAACCTTTCATGCTGATAGCCGGTGGCAAACAACCCTATTGGGTTGCGTCTATGACATGGAGTTGAAAACGATGCCAGAACCTCTGGCTGCCCCCGGCTTACCCTGGACTTGGCTTCCTGCAAACAGGCTTCCAGGCCAGCATATTTAGAGCGGCCCGTCATACACCTTCCTCAACGGGCAAGCCGCGCTCAGCGCGCCAATGCAGCTTTTGTTGATTGATAAACCAGTGAATAATCCCGGTAAAAAGCTGCTCTATATAATCTGCGGAAAGTTGTTCTTTCTCAGCCCAACGACGGCGGTCAATCAACATATCCGCAACCCGGTCTGGAGCAGGAATACTCGTTTCATCCGGCTTGAACTGGGCTGCTGACAAAACATACCCCATACGCCGCTGCAACAGCCTGATGATCTCGCGATCAATGGAATCGATACCTTGGCGGATCTCATTCAGATTTTCACACTCCATTGGTAGCTTCGTTGCTTGCATAGAAACTCCATCACCTAAGCAGTTCATCTTCCCATCAATAATGAAACGTTATAACATATCATTATCGAAATCAACGGGATGTTTGTTTTGGATTTGGGCGTCAGGGTGGAGAGAGAGTGTGCTACTTGTTACTAAAGAGAAATAATTCGAACATCATTAAAAATAACGATCCCGGATTAATCGAAGTAGAGATCCGCTATCTATTGAACGATGGAGAATATAGAGCCGCTCAACAGCCCTATTCTCCCAACAATTAATTTCGATAGCGTTACAAGAAACAGAAATATTTTATACGGCCAACATAACTTCACATACAGTTAGGCCAAGCGGAGCTTCTGAACAATATGGCCAACCACCAGATCGGGGCAATCTGACAGATAAAAATGGTTACCTGCGTATTCATTCAATTGGAACTCACCATTGGTCCACTGCTGCCAACCCTGAGCTTCAACGGTACTCAACTCAGGATCATCCCGTCCTAGCATCGCGGTGATGGGGCAATCTAGAAGTTGGTCCGAGGACATATTGCTGGTTTCGATCAATCGATAATCCTGGCGTATAGCAGGAAGTAGTAGAGCCCTTAACTCAGGAATTTCCAATAATTCAGGAGAGGTGCCGCCAAGCTCAATGAGTTGTTGGCACAGAGATTCATCACTTAACTGGTGTATGTTTCCACTCTTTTGAAATTGTGGCGCTTCACGCGCAGAGACAAATATGTGTTCAGGACCGTGCAATTTTTCGCGATACAAGGAGAGAGCCAATTCATGAGCAACTGTAGCTCCCATACTGTGCCCAAATACTGCCCAGGGTTTATCGATGACAGGTTTGATAGCCCTACTTAACAAAGCAATTAAAGTTTGCATATCTGCGGGCATAGCTTCATTACAGCGTTGCTCCCTACCCGGTAAACATACGAGAACCAATTCTATGGAATCTGGCAATAATTTCGCCCAGGGCCGGTAAAGTGATGCTGTACCACCAGCATGAGGCAAACACAAAAGTCGGATAGCCGCTTTAGGTTGAGGGCGAGGGATTTGTAGCCAAGCGCCGGACATAGATTTATCTCAATAAGAAATTTGAAGCCGTGAATACTAACTGTTAATTCTTAATTTAGAAATCTGAAGAAGATTCAAAAAAACACTCCCCTGCTCCACCCAAACATTTCAGGAGACCAGCATGGAAAATAATTTACTTAATGGTTACACGCCTCACCCAAAGGAACTAGAGGATTTCTATCAGCAACAAGGAATTTGGGATAACCAACCTATTTGGGAGCTGATCACACGTAATGCGAAAAACTTTCCCAATCAATGCGCAGTTCGGGACCTATCGGATCAATTAACTTATGCTGAATTGGTTAATGAGGCCGATAGCATTGCTGCAGGCCTGGTGGAACAAGGCTACAAAGTTGGGGAGCGGGCAATACTCCAGTGGAGCAATAAAGTCAGTTTCATCACAGCCCTACTCGGTTTATTTCGAGCGGGAATGGTTCCTGTATTAGCTTTGCCAGCACATCGCCAAAATGAAATATGCCATTTTGCACAGGTCTCGGGTGCCAGTGTCTATATCACTTCAGGAGCGGAAAGTGATGGAAGTCGACACAGCATGATAGAACAAATTGCTTCGCAATCTCCGACCTTGCGAGGCATATACAGCTCTGATGAAAATGACACATTCCGCCCCCTGCCCAGAAGAGAATGCCAAGGTTTCACCCCTGTTCCAGTAGACCCCAACGCCCCAGCTCTATTCCTCGTTTCCGGTGGCACTACAGGACTTCCGAAACTTATTCCACGTACCCACAATGACTATCGCTACAACATTACCTGCGCTACGGCTGCTTGTAATTTAGGAAAAGATGAAATCTATTTGGCAGTACTCCCCGCCGCCCATAATTTTCCACTGGGTTGCCCCGGCATTCTGGGCACGCTATCCATGGGTGGGCAAGTCATATTCACCAAAGATGCAAGTCCGGATTTCTGCTTTGAGCTGATAGAGCGTTACGGCGTAACCGCCACAGCCCTGGTCCCAGCACTGGCTCAAGTCTGGACTGCAGCGACAGAATGGGAAGATGCTGATTTAAGCTCTCTCCGCTTACTTCAAGTTGGTGGCTCAAAACTGAGTCCAACTGACGCCTATGCTGCGATAGATGCTTTTCCCGGTGCACTACAGCAGGTATTCGGAATGGCCGAAGGGTTGATTTGTTACACCCATCGCGAAGATAACAATGAAACCATCACCAATACTCAAGGAAGACCTATGAGTTCCCTCGATACTCTAAAAGTGGTTGATGAGTACGGGCAGGAAGTGAAAGCCGGAGAAGAAGGAGAACTGCTTACTCGCGGCCCCTATACACTGAGAGGCTATTACCGTGCAGAAGAACATAACCGACGCGCTTTTACCCCAGATGGATTCTATTGCAGCGGGGATCGTGTACGCATTCTGGACAATGGCAATATTGTAGTTACTGGACGACTCAAAGATGTTGTAAATCGGGGCGGGGAAACATTTGCATGTGACGAAATTGAAGAGCATCTACTCGCCCACCCCAGCATCCAACAAGCAGCTATCATTGCTTTGCCAGACCAAGAGATGGGAGAGCAAGTTGGAGCGACTATCGTATGTACGGATAAAGCGCCAAGCTTGCAAACGTTGCGCGACTTCTTAACCGAAAGGGGCCTGGCCAGCTTTAAGCTACCTGAGCAGCTTAAAGTGTTATCTCGTCTGCCGGTTACCGCAGTCGGGAAAGTTGATAAGAGGAAGCTCTTAGATCTTATCGATTAGTACTATTTGAGAGATTGAGCACCCATATTCATGAAAGTATGGCTTTAACCCATACTTTCATTTTAAATGAACAAGAAGTATAAATCAGAATATAAAGGATATACCAACTTGCAACACATTAAGGTTCCTTAAATCAAATTCTATATGGTCAAAGTCATTTATATAATACTCCCCCACCTTACCAACATTATGCAGCATGTATTCGGCACTTATACGGAAAGAATTATTAAAGTTGTATCGCGCACCTAGACCTACATGGAAATAGCTTTTACTGAATTCATTTGACCCATAATAGTTACCACCAGCGTAAAATTCATCCATAGTATATGACCAGTCCAGCTGCGCAAAACTATAGCCCAACAACAAATACATGCAGGACCTGTCGCAATACCAAGATAAATCCAGAGTTCCTGTAATTGAAAATACATCCAAGCGATGTTTCTGATTGACCTGGTATCGCTCAACAACTGTAACTTCGTCATCGATATAATCGATATTTTCTACCGATATCGATCGCCCTAAATTTGTTCTGCCATAGCTAAAGCGAAGTTCAAACGGGTAGCCATTGAAGTCGATCCCGATATCGACGCTGCCCCAAGGCTCACTTCCTGAACTTGAGGTTTTGTAGTAACTATATTCGTAAAAATAATCGTAGTAGAAATATGGGTCATAAAATACACCCACAGTACGATAATCCTGCTTAACCTCCAGCCTATTAACTCCACCATTCAGTGAAATATATGGACGAAACCCCCACGGGTTTTCTAAACTGCCATAGTCAGCAGCTATGGCCTCCATGGAAAAAATAAGTGATCCAATAATGACAGCTGAGTGCAGGCGCATAGTAACCTCCTTGTCGCTTTACACAACTCAAGACCCTCACAGAATCCAATACATTGATTTGTCGATATGACTAAAAGTCCTTTACAGCGGAACAAAAAACAATTTGTCAAAGCTCCCATCTTGATATCGACAAATGGTGTTCTTATGCAATGAAAAGCTATGGATTCAAAGTAAATTTGTACTCCTATAAATTTAAAAATAGCAGTTACTCCTAACTTCCAGGGCTCAATTTACTGCCAGGGTAGCGAAAGGTGTTAGCAAAGTGATGAACGGGCATAAACCAACAATGTAAGAACGAAGCCGTTAGATTTATACACGCCGTTTAAATACTCTGAATTTCAGATATAAACAACAATCAAAAACGATACTCTTATATTATTCATACTTTGATGCCGAGCAACACAAGGAGGAGGGCTGAAAATCAGGACACTCCGCGATCCCTTGCCGTTTTATGTCATTTGACCAACTATTTTATGCTGGCATAACATTTACCTCAGCATCAAGATTCTTTGTGGCAACCCCGGTCAATGAATACGAAATTGCGTCCAGGGTTGTCACGCAAAACAATATCATTTTGGCGGCGCACATTTATCGGCTATCGCATATAACTCCACCCTACTGATATGAAAACGATCCATATTCACATCCTTAAAAGCCATTAACTGGATCTCAAAGAGTCTAGTTTGCAATACCCGGTTGTGCGTTGGTGGCGCATACTTAGACTTACTACTATGTAAAAACTATTTCTCGGATCGGGATACTATTTGTCAGTCAAACCTAAGAGGAATAATTAAACACTCAATGTCCGCCGTAACTTCAATAGATCCTAATAACCAATGCAAACTTCGTACTCTCTTTTCCCACATCAGAATTACACAGTGATCTATAAACTAATACCCACTTGTAACTAAGTGGCAAAACTTGGCTGGCCATTAATTTTGTTTGCGCAAATCAGGTATATCATGATGCTCCCTCTCCACGGAAAGCGTATTCTTTCATTCGAAACCTGGGGCGCAGGGTCCTTTCATGGCACTTTACTAGCTTTTCTGGGCGCAGAAGTAGTCAATATTGAAGACCCCAAACAAGGTGGGAATCCACTTAGAAAAATGGGATCTATCTATCTTGATGAAGCTCGCGAAGACAATGAGACAAGTGAATCGACGCTCCACAACAAGAAGAGCTTGGCCCTGGATATCAGGGATCCCACTGGCAGGGAGGTATTCTTGAAGCTTGTGAATAACTCACATGCTGTTATCGACAACTTTCGAGGTTCTTTGCCCGAAGAGTTAGGCGTTACCTATGCTGACCTCAAAGTGGCGAACCCCAAAATAGTTTGTACCCATCTCTCAGGGTATGGCAGAGACAACAATAGAAAGCACTGGCCAGGATATGATTTCCTTATGCAGGCAGAAACTGGTTGGATGTCAGTGACTGGAGAACCAGGATCGATCCCAACCAAAGTTGGCGTGTCAGTAGTGGATCTCCTGGGGAGTGTCTATTCAGCCCTCTGTACCGTTTCAGGGTTACTGAGGACCGAAGTCACAGGAAAAGGCGGTGATTTTGACACTAACTTATTCGATATTGCGCTAAATTGCCTCTGCTACCAAGGGTTATGGTTTCTCAACGAGGGGATAGTCCCAGGGAAGCAACCTCGCTCAGCCCACGCATCCCAAGCACCTTGCCAATTAGTAAAGACAGCAGATGGTTGGTTTTACGTGGCCTGCTTAACCCAGAAATTCTGGGAAATGCTTTGTCACGAACTAGGCTCCGATTTATTACAAACTGATGCCCGCTTTTTGACCAATGAAAGCAGGATGCAAAACAGAGAGCTGCTGACAGAAGCTCTGGACCAGCACTTCCAGAAGAGAACAACAAAAGAATGGTGCGCTCAAATGGAGGGTAAAATCCCCTGTGCCCCGGTCTATGATATCGCCGAGGCGCTTAACAACCCCTATGTCCAAGATAACGACAAGACTGTATCAATTCCTTATACACGCAGTACAAGCCGTGACTCAATACAATTTATAAACGCCCCCTTCTCTATTCCCGACACTCCTCCAGTGCCTTTTCAGCAAGCACCACTTTACGGAGAGAACACTCGAGAGATCCTTGGTGACCTGGGTATCCCACAAGATGAAGTGGAGTCCCTGGCAAAAGCTGGCGTGATCTATTGCTGCTGAAATGCATCGGTACTGATGAGGATAACTCCCAATTGGCCAGACCACTCTCTACCTAGGCGCCCTGTTACTACAATTTCCTCAGTTCCACCCGATACCTCACCACCCCAGGAAGACGGGATTGAACGGGAGCTACCTTAACGCTATGAACATCGGCCACCTGGATTGGAATGCCATTCTCGCCCACGCCCGCAGTCTTTCACTCTACGGCGGACCAGATATACCTGTTTCTGCCGTATGTCTCGATGACATCCCCGTTTGTGGCCCCGTTGAACTGAAACATATCAGCCAAAATGCCGCGCAGGAACACGGAGCCATTATCATGTCTAGCGGCGGCACAACTGGAAAGCCGAAGCTGGCCTATACACCTTATCACCAGGCAATTCAAAGATTGCTCAAGGAATGGCGCCCGCTCAGCTCTCAAAGTGTTCTTCTTAATCTCTTTAATCCTGGGCGGCTATGGGGTGCACACTACTTCATTCAAACACTGGCAGAGGCTTCCAAATGCACCATTGCACCTACAGGCCCCTTTATATCAGGTGAGGTGGAGAATTGGCTGGAACTTCTACATAACATCGATGTGGACTCACTTGCTGGCGCACCCACAGGACTGGCAGATTTTGCCGAAGGTATACTAGATTCAGGCAGCCAACTCCCAATAAAGACAATTATCTGGATGGGGGAACCTTGGACCAAAGCAAAGTTGAAGGTCATACGTAAGGCTTTCCCTGATGCTGGGCTGTGGTGCGACTATGGATCGGTAGAAACCAATAGCATTGCTGTCAATTCCCCTGAGTGTGATTTGAACATATATCACCTTTTAGCGGACCAATTGATCGAAACTGACGATCAAGGCGCCCTGCTTACCCGTGTAGGTACAGGGTGGACAGTACCGATAGTGCGTTACCGGTTAGGTGACCTAATCCAAAAAGCAACTTGTCCCTGTGGTCGCCCTAATGGCCTATCTATTCAGGGGAGAGCAGATGACAATGTCGGGTTATGCAGCGCCCTTCTGGACCTCAATAAGATCATAGAACTCACCTATGAATGTGAAGGCGTCGAAGAAGTTCAACTGCTTCTCAGCGGCGACACACAAACAAAAAAGTCTGCCGATTCAATAGTCGTTCAGTTCACAGGCACGGCAAGTGCCAACAGCATCTGTGAGCATATTTTGAACAACATTCACAACCTCGCCTCTGTTGTCAGACAGTACCCTCAGTCCTTCACAGTACAAAAAGCCGAGCGACTTAAGCGTATCGAACGCACCAACAAAGTTCCCCGGGTTATTTGGAGAATGAGCGATGGGAAATAGCGGTAGAACTCAAAGCATAACTCCCCCTAGCGCATCCGACGGTCCTATGTGGGACCGTCTTATGGGAAACTATAATTTTGCCTGCCTGATGGTTTCTGCAAAGTTGGATATCACCGGGCTAATTGAACGCGGTTATGATTCCTGCGAAGCACTCAGTAAGGAATTGCAGCTCAGCAATAAAGGAATGGGCTTCTTTCTGCTGATTCTGAGTCATTTGGGGTATATCTGCTTCGACAAACAACAAGTGAAAAATACAGAGCTGGGAAAATGCTACCTCTCCAAAAGTAGTCACTACTATTGGGGGGAAGTCTTACTCGATCCTTTTCAAATCTATGACATCAATCACCTGGATAAAAAGATACTCACCAGCTTACAAAGAGAATATGAGCTGGAATGTAAAGGTCGCTCTGTAACCGACATGTGGCAAAAAAATGACATGGACAATGACTCGGCAGCAGCTTTTACTCATCTGATGCATTCGCAGGGGTTTGCCTCCGCAGTTGAGGCTGCTTCCTGCGGTATTTTTGAAAACGCTCAAACCTTACTCGATGCCGGTGGAGGCTCTGGAACCGTTGCTCTCGCCTTCTGCGATACCTATCCTGAGCGCAATGCGCTGCTCTTCGACCTGCCGCCGGTTTGCGATATAGCAGCAATGTATATAAATAAGTTCAAGAAAAACCAGCAAATCCAGATAGTTAAGGGGGATTTCTTTAGAGACCCATGGCCTGAGGGGTTCGATGGCATTTGCTTTAGCAATGTGTTGCACGATTGGCAGCATGCTACATGCCAAATCTTAATCGACAGAGCCTTCGCACTTTTACCAAAAGGTGGGCAGGTATTTATCCACGATATGCTCTTCGATGATACTCGTTTAACGCCAAGCTTGTTCTGCTTTCATTTGTTTATGAACCACGGCTCCCAACTATACTCAGCCAAAGCGCTTTATCGGATGCTTGAGACAGCAGGATTTGTAAATCCTCAATCATACCAGGCACTCGGCTATTTCTCGGTATTATCAGCCAGAAAGCCCTAGCCCTACCCTTATTATCCTATTTTACTTATATGATATCTATCGCTACTTCCACGAGCAGTTCGTTTTTTGATTACCCTTTCGTCACCGACTGACTATTAGGGTATTAGCTAGAAAGTGTTTAACCTTTAAATAATAGTAAATAGTTTTTGGTTTAAGCATTATAAAACTATAACTTTGTGAGGTGCTTCTCGTTAATACATTTAAAGTAGCTAACAGGTTATATCTTTTCGATATCATTGCTTTCGCACTCTATTGCCCTTCAGGGGTTTATACTTGAAACATTTGAAGATTATTGAAGTTCCTGATATCCGACCTCACAAGGGAGACGGGTAGAAATAAACTTCATACGTTTAGAGACGCAAGTATTGCTGCATGCGATTACTTTTATCTCGGCAGTCGTAATAGAGAGCGCAATTAAATCTGTTTAAAAAATAACAAACTCAGGCGAACAGTAGGAATAATAATGAAAAAAAACTATTCATGGTCACTCTCGAAAGGGCTAAAGAAGATTTGTATCGCTTTATTTAGTTATATAACGTTGATGAGTACGCCTCTATTTGCAGAGACCGATCCTTATTCAATGTTGGTTCAATTCAACCTCTATTACGATTACGAGACAGAACAAGGTACCAATGACCACGCAAAATATGCACTCGAGCTACAACGGCGCCTGACTTACTCAACACCAATTCGCTATACACAAGTCCTTGCAACACACAACAGTTATAACTCTGATGCCTATGGTGCTATCTGGGTAGGCTCTGAACAATCTGCCAGGGTTAAAGACCAAATTGATATTGGTGCTGAAATTATTGAGCTGGACCTGCATCAGTTCAGTGGTGAACAATATTTTTGTCATGGCTCATTCTACTGTAATTTCTGGCTTGATCCTCAACGCGTTCCTATCTCTACTGTATTGGGAGATTTGAGGGATTGGGCTTACAAGCAGGATCAATATGGCACTAACCGTACAGTAATCGTACATATCGAAAATGCGGTATCGTCCGGTGCCCAGGTAACTTTTAAAAACCATCTTATAGATCAGATAGGCCTGGAATACATTTACACACCCCAAGACTATAGAGAGGACTTTCCCAATGGGGTTGAAGTCACGAGCTATAAACGAACCTCACTTCCCTCTCAAGAGTTATCACGGGAGACAGTCCGTAAACATGATGGTGTAAATGGGAAAAAGAGATTCGTATTTTTTTGGACAAAAAATGACAGCAATATTGGGGATGATAATGAGTCATTCGATGTAATATTCGATGGATGGGGTGGACTGGACAGGCACTGGAAGAGTGGCGATGACGATTCCCTGGACAACTGGGATGACGGTATCAACACCGTAGAACACTATGATGTCAGTGCTACAGACAGCAGATTTCAAAATAAAGGACTATGGTCTTGGGGAGAGGGAGAACCCAATGATCATGGTAACGGAGAGGACTGCGCTGTTATCAGAAGCGACGGGCGCTTTAACGACCGTCAATGTGATCGCTCTTATTCATTTGCTTGTAAAAGGCGGTTAAATGGAGAACTGCATGTAAACGACTTAAAAGATGATGGCGCTATCGATTACCCTGTTATGTGGTCACTGACTACGAGGAAGTCTACCTGGTCGAATGGAGAAAGTGAATGTCAGGCACTGGGTACTCAATGGCACTTCGATGTGCCTCGCAATATGATGGAAGCACTCGCATTGAAAAGTAAGCTGGCAGCTGCCAGCGAGACAGCAGCCTGGATTGCTTATACTGACCAGGATAGTGAAGGTACAATTGAAGGTGACTTTATAATAACAACTGTAGATTACTAAAAAGATATTGTAGGGTTCTTTGTCTTAAGGTAATTAGAGATCTACTAACTTTCAACTTGATCTGACAGTTACCCGCTTCTTAGAAGAAGCCCTGTCAGATCAAGTTCAAATCATGCCTATTTTTAATATGATAACATCTTATCTTTACGGCCAATCATCCTATAAAAATATTTAAAAGATCTCGCAATAAAAAATCTGTGGTACAGGTAACGAGCTACCGATGACTCCTATTCTCAAGTTTAACAGCAGCCCGCCTAATTTTACCTATAAACTCTATAAGCGCTGTTCGGTCGCCGGTATGCCCTTTTCCTTTATCAGCGGTGCAAACCTGAAATATGTTATAGTTCGCCAAAACCACTCTAGTGGCCCCATACGAAATGCTTTAAGCCAAAGATCCGAATAGGCCAGCTGAAACAGGCACAGCAGCACACAGACCCCAAGTACTTCTATACGTGTCAGCTCACCATATAAACCCAATCCAAAGCCATAAAAAATATAAATGCAAATAAATGATTGAGCCAAGTAATTGGTAAATGCCATCCGCCCAACACTTTGGATCTTGCCTTTGATCCATAGGTGTTTACCTAATTTGAACCAAAGGCAGATCAAGCCGATATAACCGATACTGGTAAATGTGGACCCTACCAAATTAAAAATGGCACCATAGGTGAAATAATCATCCATACTCCAGTCATGACTATAGTTCCAGATAAGCCCTATACCGGTCAATGTCACCCCAATAGCCACCCCAGCAATAGCTAGTTTTTTGTAGGCAGACGAACTGGCTTTGCCACGTAGGATATCCAACTTAAACAGGCCCATTCCCAGCAACATCATAGCGGCAGCTTTTAAAACAATGGAGAGACTAAAGTAGGAAATAACGATTGCTGATTCCGGACTAGAAGCTAAATTACCAGCAACTAATCGACTCCCGACCAGATCCCAGAACCCTCCTCGATATATTTCTATATCTTGCTGGATCTGCGCTGTATCAGGGGCAAAAATGGCTGCCGTTGCATATCGAGCTTCTCCTGTTAGGGGTTGTATAAAAGCTCCTACCAGATATGAGCTATATGCTGACAAGGCAAGAGTAATCACCCCCAATGCAATCAGCCAGCTTCCGCGCAACTTGCGGAACAAATAGGCAAACATGGCTATAAAGGCATAGATCATCAGGATGTCACCTTCCCAAATGAAGATGCCATGACAAAGGCCTATCAATAACAGCCAGAAATTTCGACTGTAATGAATTTTTGCAGCAGACTTATTCTGTTGCTCGCGTTTCTCAGCTAAAAGTATGATGCCTGCGCCGAAAAGCATGGCAAAAAGCCCCATGAACTTTTGATCAGCAAACAAATGGAAAAAGCTAAAGAGAAAATCATTCAAAGGGCCATTTGGCAAATAGGCCTTTGGATTCAAATAAGCCGCCATAGGCATAGAGAAATTTATCATATTCATTAAAGGAAGCCCCAATAAAGCGACTCCCCTCAACAAATCCAACTGTGATATTCGATCCTGCATATAAGTCCTTTTAAAACTAAAATACGTTACAGATATATACTGAGGTGGAGATTACAGGAAAAAAGGAAGAAATCGCTATATTTTTTCTGCTCGTAGGTACCAACTAGGGCCTTTCTAGGGAAGCTTTGATAAATGGACTTCTAGCCACCCCCATGGGATGAGAGGATGCATCTGAGAAAGAAACTTCTCGCGGGGAGTTCCATGACGCTTCAGATTATATGCAGCTTCGGCAAAGGTAGCTAGGGGCAAGATCTTGACGGATAGCGGAATACTACCAAGTTGGCTCGAAATTAATCAGAGGTTTCCTAACTAAGCTAAATATCAATTAACGTATTACTATCCAACATCGCCTTTGCCTGCTGAAATGCAGTTTCGGGTACATAAGGATGGGAGAAAATCCAAAACTGCCCGCTTTCTATACCACTAGTAATGATATCAGCAGCTTTTTCTGGCTTCATACCTTCAGAAACCACCTTGACAACTTTGGCTTTAACTTTTTTCTCGACTTCAGACTCAGGGTGAATTACCGCTACACTTGCAGGCCTATTACGTGAAGAGTCGAGAATATTAGTTTTTATAGCACCAGGACAAAATACAGAAGTTTTTATAGGCGAGTTAGCTAAACGAAGATCCCGCTCTAAACTTTGCATTAAACCTACAACACCAAATTTTGAAACATTGTAGGCCCCTAAGTACCCTATACCATATAGGCCGGATTCCGATGCTACAGACAATATATGGCCCTCGTCATTCTGTTCGATATGAGGGAGAAATACATGAATACCGTTAATAGGCCCCCACAAATTCACCGATAAAATCCACTCCCACTCATCGATAGAGGTTTCTGCTATAGCCCCCAAAGGACCTATACCGGCCACATTACAGAGCAAGTGTACCTTATCAAAGTGATTTAAAGTTCTATCGGCGATGTTTTGCATATCCCCAAGTTTAGATACATCTGCTTGTACGCAAATATACTCAGCACCTTCTCGTGCTATCAATTTGGCTGTTGCTTCGAGATGACTTAGGGTATATCCGGCTAATACCAACTTCATTCCTTTTTCGGCCAAACGTATTGCTAAAGCCCGCCCTAGTCCACTTCCCGCCCCTATAACAACAGCAACTTTATCGGACAAATCCATAACTTTCCTTTTTACAATATATTCCACGTGACTAGGAACTTTAGATTAAACAAATCCTTAAATAGTTGATATATTGCTATTCACAGCAATAAAAACTGAATAAATTAAACCTCTACCAATAATCTGAATAACTACCAGGAATCTTATCCTTTATCCCTTCAGTAAAACTCTGTTGTGGCCATTTAAGCCACTTAAACTTTAATGAAGCTATAGATTAACAACCTAATGAACCGGGTATTGTATTTCTTTGGCAATCACCCACATTTTATAATCTGCAGGCATTTCAGATAAGTAATCGAGAGTTCGATAGATAAGATGTTTCTCCATTTCATCGACTCCAGAAGACTTGCTCCAGCCTTCTGCTGCTAACCGGTACATAAAAGTAACCAAAAGGAATTTCTGCTTGCTTGATAACCCATTTCCATGACCATTGATCATCATATGCATAGAAACAAGGTCATAATCCAAGTCAAAAATTGACTCATCAACCTGGACGGATATCTGGGCCGAACGACCCGATACAGAGTTCCCCCGCGCAATCACCTGCATTTCATCAAGAAAGAAGGAGACATGAGCACTATTAGCGGCAGAGCTGTTTTGATAGCGCCCTCTAAGTGCCAAGTCCCTTATCTGACGATTTGAAATTTCACCCTTTAGCCAGAGTTCTGTCATCTGGGTAAACGGGTCGTAGTCCTCGCTCTGGACTATGTACTCATCTGCAAAGGGGGATAAGGAATAGAAAAGCGCGACAAGCCAAAAACAGATCCTTGTTACAGTCATTACAACTACCACTCGAAGTGAAGACCATGCCACGCGGTCGATTATGACGGGAAATCTATTAAATTAAGTATAATCAAGAATTATTGTAGGAACATTGATCGGGAGGACACTTGCACTCATTTACGGGCGAATCAACCGGGGGCTTAAATTCCACATTGACCTTAGCTTTTTTAGCCAGCCTTTTCTCTTGAAGCCTTTCCAAAGCCTCCTTCGTCATTGCGTTTATCTCCCCAGAAAGAAATTTATCAACAAACATTTCGGCTTCTTGATCCAGACTGTAACTACTACGTCCCATTCCCTCTCGTGAGTTATATTTCGATAAGCTATAGGTCAGTAATATCTCTTGAGCTTCACTATCAAACTTACTGAATAGATCTATGATCCAATTAGTTTCCAAGAGGTGTTCAAGAGCTTCAAGATTACCTTGAAGCTCTAAATAGATAGCGGCAAAGTCCTCACCTCCTTGAAGGATCCGGCCTATGTAACCAGCTTCCTCTTTGTGGAAATAATCCAATCTTGCCTGGATGTTTATTTCTTTGATGTCATTGGCGATAACATAGCGACCCAACTTTTCCACTTCAGCCACAGTCATACCAAGCTCATAAAGCTCCTCCTGATTCGTCTTTAACATATACCAAGAAGAGAGTACCCCTAGCAGTCTAAATGACGTCAGCCACGCTCGTTGCTTTCCTAAATCAATCTCGTACCACGCGGACTTTCTCTCAAGCCCATACTTACTGAGGTATGACAAGTCCTCCCCTCTATTAGCAGCTTCCCTAACAGCCCTCATTCTTTGCCAGGCAGCCCAGTTCCGCTCCCTACTCAGCACCCGTTCACTGTTAATCTCTTCATTATGTTTATAGGTAGTCGCAAATAACTCCTCGAGAGATGTGCGTTTAGAATCTGCAAAAGAAGGTGCCGCCAATAAGAAGATCAGAAGGAGGCAAACCGGGGGAGTTAATTTCATAGAGACACCTTGTGGTGCTGTTGTAGTCGCATTTATCGAAGGGAATCTACTAACTATCGTCAAGAAATCTCTGCCGAAGGGTTAACCTGTGCCGTAATTACCCCTAGTAGAAGAAAGAAAAACTTGGAAATACCTCTTGGTCACATAGCGAAAGCAACCTTTGTCGAGCAACCGGCCTCTGGTGTATGATTTATCAGTAATGAAGAACTATTCGTCCACATTTCGCGCCAAGCTGATAGCCATGGCGGCCCTGCTCCTGCTGATGTTGCAGGTACAGACCGTGCTCGCCTGCGAAATGATGGAGGACCCCAAGCCATCAGCGGAATGTTGCTGCGATGATATGGCCAAGGGGTCAGACTCAGGTGATGACTGTTGTGGCTATGATGCCCAAGTCTCCCTGAAGACTTCGCTGGACGACCACCAAGTTGCCGTCACCGCCGCATACTTGAATCTGGAACTTCCCCAGTTGGCGCCACCGCCAACTTACCAGTGGCCCCAAATTCTGGCTCCGCCATTCGGTACGCCTGAATTATCTCCTACTGCGACAGAATCCCACCCCGGCAACCGAACCTGGCTTGCCACTTTGCGCCTGCGTATTTGATCACTCCCTTTCTCTCTGACTAGCGAAATATGCCCCCAGCCCATGCTGGCGGCTTCAGAAAGATTGTTCTAGGAGTGAACCTTTTGATTTCCCAACAAGCTATAGCGGCCATTGGTGGCCTGCTCGTTGACCCGTTTATTGATAATGTGCTTTGCGCGCAGATGCCCCTTTCCTTCACTCAGGAGGGTGCCCTATGAGCCAGCAAAAAACATTGAGCTTAATCGCCCTTACCCTGATGTTAGCGGCTACCGGCGCGGCCTTTTATTGGAAGAAAATTTCTGCACAAGCCGAAGCTCCAAATGCCGATTTTGTGCAAGCTGGCCCCTTCCAGATCGCCGTGTCTGTCGACCCGTTGCAACCCCAAGCGGGTAAAAACCAAATTCGAATTGAAGTTCGTAATGCTGACAATGAGCCGATATCTGGAGCTGAAGTTCGCGCGGTAGCCGAGATGCCCGCCATGGGCGCCATGCCAGCTATGCGTGCCGTGGCAGATATCAGTGAATCCAGCCCCGGTATCTTCACCGGTGAAATTGAGCTGGCCATGGTGGGCTCCTGGCCCATGGTGGTAGATGTAGCGACAGGCCACGATAAGCATGTCGATTTGGCCTTTGATATGAGCACCAATCGCAAAGGCCTGCGCCTGAAATCTGCGCCTGAGGCTTCAGATACTGCCTATTACACCTGCTCAATGCACCCATCGGTAAGAGCTGCCGAAGCCGGTACTTGCCCTATTTGCGGTATGAACCTGCAACCTGTGAGCCACGATGAACTGCAAAGTGGCAGCATTGTGGTGGATAGCGGCCGGCGCCAGGCCATTGGTATCAAAACCGGTATCGTCGAGCGACAGCCATTCGCTTTGCCCATTCACCTACACGGCCAGGTTACCTATGACGAAACCCGCTTGCGCGATATCAGCCTACGCTTCGACGGCTGGATTGGTGAGTTAGATGCAGATTTTGAAGGAAAGCAGGTTAAACGCGGCGAAGTACTGTTTTCTGTTTACAGCCCGGAGTTGCTCGCAGTCCAAGACGAGTATCTAAAGGCCCGCCGACGTGGCGACGCCCTGGAGAAAGCAGCACGAAGGCGTCTACTGTTGTGGGGCCTATCTGAAGAGCAAATCGACTGGCTGGTTGAACAGCAAAAAGCGCAGGACTATATCCCGATTTTTGCACCCGCCAGTGGTGTGATAATTGAGAAGAATATTGTCGCGGGCTCTGCGTTTGAAAAGGGCGACAACCTGCTGCGCATAGCCGATCTCAGCCAGGTTTGGATTGAAGCCCACGCCTACGAAGATCAGCTGCCGTTGATAGAAAAAGGTATGCCGGCCAAAGTGCGTTTAACCAACGTCTACCACGAGGAAATCCCAGCCACCCTCACCCAGATTGATCCCTTCCTGAATCACAATAACCGCAGTGCACGGCTGCGTGTGACCCTGCCCAATACCGATGGTGAACTGCGCCCGGGACTGTTTGCGGACATCATGTTAACCGCCGAACTGGGAAATCTCCTGGTGGTACCCAGGGATTCAGTATTGATCTCCGGCAAGAAACGCATTGTCTTCCGCGACCTGGGCCAGGGTCGTCTTGAACCGGTACAAGTACGCACCGGATATGGCGACAGCGACAGGATTGTTATCCGCTCTGGCCTCCAGGCCGGAGATAAAATTGTCACCTCTGGAGTATTCCTGATCGCGGCGGAAAGCCGCCTGAAGTCGGGGGTGCAGCAGTGGTAAATTCCGAACCCAAAGGGCTGATTGCCCGAATTATTGGGGCCTGCGCCGGTAAGCCGGGGATCACTTTGATTCTTGTAGCGATCGCAGCCCTGGCGGGATACCGGGCGCTAACCAGTGTCCCCCTGGATGCTATTCCGGACCTGTCCGACGCCCAGGTGATTGTGATGACAGACTGGCCGGGGCGCAGCCCTGACCTGGTCGAGGATCAAATCACCTACCCGCTTTCTACCGCAATGTTAGGACTGCCCAAAGTCAAATATGTGCGGGGCCAGAGCTTTTTTGGTCTTAGCTTTGTCTACGCCATCTTTGAAGACGGCACCGATATTTATTGGGCCCGCTCACGGGTTCTTGAGTACCTCAACCAAGTAGCCGACCAGCTCCCAGAAGGTGTTCAGCCAAAGCTTGGCCCGGATGCTACCGGAGTGGGCTGGGTGTTCCAGTACGCGCTGGTTGATCGAAGCGGTAACAACGATCTGCAAGAACTGCGTGCGCTACAGGATTTCAAGTTGCGCTATTGGCTCACTTCTGTTGAGGGCGTGGCCGAAGTCGCCTCCATTGGCGGCTACGAAAAGGAGTACCAGGTCCAAATCGACCCCCATCGCTTGCAGATGTTTAAGGTTCCGCTCGGCAAAGTGGTCGAGGCCATTCGCCGCAGTAACAATGACACAGGAGGAAGGGTACTGGAGATCGCAGGCCACGAACATATGGTGCGTGGCCGGGGCTATATCCGCAGCGTTGACGATCTCGAAGAGGTGGTGATTGGGGTCAATGCGGCAAAAATTCCGGTGACTTTGGATCAGGTAGCGGATATTACCCTGGGGCCTGCAATGCAGCGCGGTATTGCCGAGCTGGACGGCGAGGGGCAGACCGTAGGTGGCATCGTAGTAATGCGCTACGGTGAAAATGCCCTGAAGGTTATTGAGAGAGTTAAAGAGCGCATCGAGCAAATCCGTGCAGGCTTACCGGAAGGCGTTGAGCTGGTAGTAACTTATGATCGCTCACAATTAATTAATAGCGCGATCGACAATCTCAAAAATACTCTGATTGAAGAGATGCTGGTGGTCGCCGCTGTGATCGCTATTTTCCTACTCCACGCCCGCTCAGCGTTGGTAGCTGTAATCACTCTGCCGATTGCAGTTTTACTGGCCTTTATTCCACTGTCCCTACAAGGGCTTACCGCCAACATTATGTCACTGGGAGGTATTGCCGTAGCCATCGGTGCCATGGTGGATGCGGCAGTGGTAATGGTGGATAACATCCACAAAAAGCTGACAATCAATGGCGATAAGGAATTGTCTCCGGGTGAGAAAAGAACGCTAATCGTTCGGGCAATGCAGGAAGTCGGACCGAGTATTTTCTTCTCCCTGATTATTATCACGGTTTCATTCCTGCCGGTATTCGCGCTCGAAGCTACCGAGGGCCGCCTATTCAAACCCCTCGCCTACACCAAAACCTACAGCATGGCTTTCGCCGCCCTATTGGCTATCACCTTGATTCCAGCGCTCGCGGTACTGCTAATGCGCGGCAAAATTCGCAACAGGGAAAACCCGATTTCCCGCGTTTTAGTCCATACACTACTGCCAGTGATCCACTTCTGCGTGCGGCAACGCAAAGTTGTAGCCACTCTCGCGATATTAGCTCTGGTTTCTGTGGCCTACCCCATTAGCAAGCTAGGTGGTGAATTTATGCCGCCGCTCAATGAGGGCAGCATCCTGTATATGCCTACCGCCCTACCCGGCATGTCGGTTACCGAAGCGGGCAAGGTGCTGCAACAAATGGACGAGGAACTGAAAGCTTTCCCAGAAGTAGAGCATGTCTTTGGCAAGATTGGCCGCTCCAATAGCGCCACCGATCCCGCACCGCTCTCAATGGTAGAAACCGTAATCACCCTGAAGCCTAAAAATGAGTGGCGCCCCGGCATGACTTGGGACGACCTGCTGGCGGAAATGGATGAAAAGCTGCGCTATCCCGGTATGCCCAATATCTGGTGGATGCCCATCCAAACCCGCACTGAGATGCTCGCCACCGGTATTCGCAGCCAGCTCGGCATCAAAGTGTTTGGAGATAACCTGGAGGAGATCGAACAGACCGCTTTGGCCATCGAAGAAGCACTGCGCAGTGACCAACGTACTTCGGAACAAACCCGAAGCGTCTTCGCCGAGCGTCTAACCGGCGGTTACTTCCTGGACTTTGATATCGATCGCGCACGGGCTTCCCGCCACGGCTTGAATGTACAAGATATCGAAGATGTGATCGCCGCAGCCGCTGGTGGCCTGGCCGCAACCCAGACCATCGAAGGCCGAGAACGTTACGATGTGTTAGTGCGCTATGCCCGCGACTACCGGGATACCCCTGAACAGCTGGAACAAATCCTGGTCCCCGCCTCTGATGGTTCCCAAGTGCCCCTGAACCAGCTGGCTGATCTGGACTTCCGTACTGGCCCGCCCATGATCCGCAATGAGGATGGGCAGTTGGTGGGCTTGGTATTTGTCGACTTGAAGGGCGATATCGGCGTTGCAGATTATGTTAATCGCGCAAAGCAGGTTGTTGCCGATCAGGTTAATCTGATTCCCGGGCAACGTATCGCCTGGGCCGGCCAATACCAATACCTGGAGCGCGCCAAGTCCCGCCTGCAATGGTTAGTGCCCCTGACCTTGTTGGCTGTGTGTTTCCTCCTGTATCTGCATCGAGGCAGGCTATCCGACACCCTGTTTGTACTCACCGCCATGCCAATGGCACTGATCGGCGCCTTCTGGCTGCTGTACCTGCTCGACTACAAACTGAGCGTTGCTGTATGGGTCGGCATGATTGCCATGGCTGGTCTCGCCGCTGAGATGGGGTTGTTAATGCTGCACTACTTATCTGCCGCCGGAAATAACTCTGAGCGCGGCAATACAGCGACTGTTGCCCAAGCGGCAGCTGGCCGTATTCGCCCGATGCTAATGACCAGCCTGACACTGCTAATTTCATTGATACCAGTCATGGTTTCCGATGGCACCGGCGCAGATGTTATGAAACGGATCGCAGCACCAATGGTGGGCGGCACCATAACCACACTGCTGTTTGTATTGTTAGTGATGCCCGGGGTTTTCTATCAATGGAAAGCCCGCAAAGGTAAGCAAAGCTCACGTTAGTAAATTGGGGCATCGGGTTTACGCTACCCAGTGCCCCAGTTCTCATTTCACAAGAAGATAATCTGGATAGAAGAGACTTTTACGGGAACAAGGTGATTCATAGGTTTCTTCAGGGTTAACTGTTAAAATTCCATACAAATTTTGTATTGCACAAACTGCAAAATTGCAGCGTTCACAAAGGCTAAGTAGGTGACGATCACTTTCCCTACTGCTTGTGTAATACGCGTATTTGACATTTAACGACTCCAGGATTCACCTTGACTGCACCTTTTTCCGATCTCCCCCTAAACCCCGCCCTGCTGAAAAACCTCGCGTCACTCAACTACAAGTCCATGACCGAGGTTCAGGCCAAAACGCTTCCTATCATTCTTGACGGCAAGGACGTTATCGCCAAGGCAAAAACCGGTTCCGGTAAAACGGCCGCCTTCGGTTTGGGGGTGCTGCACCGGCTCAATGTCAGCCGCTTTCGGATTCAATCGCTGATTCTGTGCCCAACACGGGAATTGGCAGACCAGGTTGCGCAGGAACTGCGCCGACTGGCCCGGGCAATTCACAACATAAAGATTCTGACTCTCTGCGGCGGCATGCCTTTCGGCCCGCAGATCGGCTCCCTGGCCCATGGTGCCCATATCATCGTTGGTACTCCAGGACGCATCGAAGAACACCTGCGCAAAGGAACACTCTCCTTAGAGCATGTCGATACTCTGGTCTTTGACGAAGCCGACCGAATGCTCGATATGGGATTCCAGGACGTTATCGACACTATTCTGGCGCAGGTTCCAACTGGGCGACAGTCGTTACTATTCAGCGCGACCTATCCCGATGAAATTGAAAAGCTCAGCACCCGAGTGATGCAAAAACCGGTGATGGTTAAAATTGACTCTGCCCATAGTGACGAGGTGATCGAACAACGCTTTTACAGAACTGAGAGTTTCGAGGATCGCCTGGAGATGACACGGCGTGTTCTGCTCAATGACAAACCCGTCAATACCCTGGTTTTCTGCAACACCAAACGCGAAACCGATGAGGTGGCCGATGATCTGAAACAGGCTGGCTTCAATGTCCTCGCCCTGCATGGTGATATGGAGCAGCGCCAGCGCAATGAAACCCTGATTCGATTTGCCAATGGCAGCGCTTCAATTCTGGTGGCCACCGATGTAGCGGCACGCGGTCTTGATATCGACAAGCTGGATGCCGTTATCAACTTTCATATCGCCAAAGACCCGGAAGTTCACACCCACCGCATCGGACGGACAGGCCGCGCCGGTGAGCGCGGTTGCGCTTACTCCTTTTTTGCCGAGAAAGAAGGCCACAAACTGGTTCGCATGGACCTAACCCAGGACCCACTATCCGATCCAGATACACCGCCACCCGCCAGCATATTAAGTGAACCCCCTTTCCAGGCACCGATGGCCACTCTTCAAATCGATGGCGGCAAGAAGCAAAAGGTCCGCCCCGGCGATATCCTCGGTGCCCTAACCGGCGGCGATCGCCCGATTAACGGTAAAGATGTTGGCAAGATCAACGTACTGGACATGACCGCCTATGTTGCGATTAAACGCAATGTGGCATCACAAGCACTGAAGAAAATAGAAAACGGCAAGTTGAAAGGACGTAAATTTCGGGTGCGGCGTATTCGAGGCTAAGTCGAGTGAATATCCCCTGGCGACGCCGGGGGATTGCCCTTTTGCGCTCACTTCGGGTTCATGGTTATCCTGACTGTTATTTCAAAAGCTGACGAATAATATAATAATCAACTATGAATCAAAGAGTTACAGAGTGATATAAGAAATGGGGTAGTAGTCAAAGTGATCCTTTTTGCAGTTTGCACGGCCGTAACAACTAAATTTAACCCAATGACTTTATAACAATATTTTCGTTATAGCGAAGAAATTGATTCTGCAATAGTAATCAGGATAATAGTGATCCGTATGATTACTATATAAATGCTATACGTGGGCAATACACAAACACATGAAAAATACAATTAATACAATTAATAATGCCTTTGACATTGAGTTACCATCTTTCTATACCGATACTCTTATAAATTATCCATTCCCACAATCTGATGATCCAGACCGGATTGAGGGAGAACTTGTAAAAGACTTAGACTGGCTTATAAAAACTAATCGGAAGCTTCGTGAAGATGGTTTCTGTTATCAAGATCATTGGCCAAATCATTTTTTTGCAATAGGCTTCGACGGCTTCGGAAATTATTACTTTATCAATTTAAGCCAACAAGATACCTCTATATATATAGCAGACCATGAAGAAGATTTTAACCACAAAGAAATTTCAAATATGAAGCTAGCTTCAAACATTGAAGAATATATCAATGACTGTCTTGAAGAGTAGAAAATTTCAACCGAAAACATTTAACAAAGTCATTAAGTACGTTCTGACCAAGAAACAGCCTCCACCGGAATGCCTATGCGTTGCTCCGGCATCCGTTTATGGCGGCGTTGTGATCCAAATGGAGTGAAGCTATAAATATTTTTGCACGGACAATTGCGGTATTTTCTGCGCTACTTTTTTGTTTGCTATCGTGGATCGGCCCTATGGCTGAAACTTGTACTATGGGGGATACAGGTGGTTACGTTGGGAGTGTCATTCTAGCTGTTCCTTTTGCATTACTTGCTTCCTTCATTATTTTTAAGGCCAAGCCAGCAAACATATACTTTGAAAGCATCTCAGCCAGCTTAATAGTAATACCGTGTTTATTTATAGGATATATATGGTCTTTGCTTTTGGTAAACACTACTATTAGCGGCAACCATTTATGTGGCCCTGATTACAACAGCTATCTTAATGAGTACGGCACAAATTTTTGGTATATTCCGTTAATACAACTAATTGCCTGCGCTCAATTGATATTTTTTTCAATTAGGTCAGTGCATAACAAATCAGTCAAGAAGGACACCGTAAACCGCACCTCTTCTTGAGAAGTTATATGTGATACGAGGCTACGATGAAAAAAATTACCATTATATTATTTCTTTTACTGAGTACGCTTTTAGCCGGTGGTTGTGCGTCTCAAGTCAATAAAGTTATGCAATCGTGGGTTGGGCATCACAAGGCTGATCTAATTGCAAGCTGGGGGCCGCCAAATCAAGTGGCCGATGATGGTCGCGGAGGGGAAATTCTGATTTATAACAGCTACGTAAATTTGGGGCAAACTCCTGGAAGAGTCCAGACGGATTACTGGGGAAATACTACATATACCGTACCACAGCAAAATGGCTATCAACGAACCCGCATGTTTTATGTTAATCCAGAAGGCTACATATACAATTGGCGTTGGCAAGGGCTATAGCATATTAATCGGGCAGCCAGTAGTTTCTAGCTACCGGCCCCACACCACCCACCATGCGGTACTGCAATGGGCGCTCTCTACCAGTAATGAATATCTACCCAGCGATCACGTAACGAAATTAAACCTATCTTTTCGAAAACTCATTGTTGAGAGTGATATGAACATTCTCAGTTTTTGCACTTCACCAGTAACTTGTGACGGACGAAGCACAAGTTACTGCCAGCGATTCACTTACACTCATGTGCAGTAATTTTCAGACTTTCACTCTAACCCTGCGCCAGTTCTTCCAACAGTCAAGATCAATACATTTTTTATAGCCTTAGGCTATGCCAAAACAATTGATCCAACCACAGGGAAACACGGCAAGCTCTTTCAGTATCTTTTCGAGCGAAATATCACGGGATCGGTCAGTAATCTGATAAGAGTGGCATTTAAATTGGAGCAGAGACTTATCATGCCAGGCAAGCTTTGCCCAAACAAATAAAAACCCTTTAGTTTCAGCAAGCACCATGTTACACATAAGCGCAACTGCCCAAAGATCCCTCCTAAAACTGGTATCACCGTTTCATTTGAGCATCCTCGTTTTAGTCCTGTAAACCAGTTCCACAATGTGGAGATCCAATCAGATAGTTATTTGATGGGGAAAGTATGATATTTTTCCCTGTGAATTTAGCGGGCGGCGGCAGGGCTTGAAAAGCTACGCGGCACTTCGGCTGCTCTTGCTAGCAACGTTATTTTTTAGGAGGGAACCATGAAAACACTAAGAAAAATTGCATTGGTTTTGTCACTGTTCTCTGGACCTGCTATAGCAGGATCAGATCCAACATTTGAACCAGTTATTGCACTCTTTTCAGCTATCTCTAAGTTTGATCATTCTGCTATGAAGAGGTCTGTAACAGACAAATTTGAGCTTCTTGAGAATGGAGAAGTTTGGGGCATTGATGAACTTATCGCCGCTGTCCCCCCTGCTGAATACAAGAGGGAGAACTACTACAGCCTTATCTCTACTGATGTGAGAGAGGATATTGCCTTTATAAATTACTGGAATAAAGCTGTGTTTTCCTCTGAAGAGGGTACGCGGGACGTTATATGGCTGGAAAGTGTTGTGGTGGTCAAGGAAGATGGTAAATGGGTTCTACAGCAAATGCATTCTACACACGTTGAACCCAAGAGGGTTCCGGCGTCGATTGCATATCAAGAGATGCGCTGAAAAACATAATGAATGAGGGACAACGCCTACATTTCTACTTCGCTTTTGGCTTGCTCACCGGCTTTGCAAGTTAATATAAAACTAGTGCATTAGTACGGCGTGCCTTATCCAGTGGTTCAGGCTGTAGAAAACTAATGTGTGTTTTGTACACTTTATGGCTCAATGGGTATACTTTGTCAGTAGCTGGGTTTTAATCCTAGCCTTTCTTGCATGGCAATTTTAATGGCGGCAGTATAAAGTTTAAATATAACTGGGTGTTCAACTTCAGCGCCCGACAGCTTACACCGGAGAGCATCATGCAAGGAATTCTTTCAGAAAAGTTGATTCTTACTGAAGCGGCCATACTCGAAAGAGTCAGGCGTAACAAAGATATAAGCCTTTGCAGCCATGTCGACCATGCTAAATTAATCTATAGCAAAACTGGTGCTGAAAGCCTTAAACGAATCTACAGTGAATACATAAACCTTGCAATTGATGCAAAACTCCCTCTTTTGCTTGCAACTCCCACATGGAGGGCCAGCTCAGAGAGAGTTTCTCTAGCCAAGGCGCCTGCGTCTATCAATGAAGACGCAGTTAATTTTCTTTCGAATATCTTGCCAAAAGAAGGAAATGTATATGTAGGGGGCCTAATCGGCTGTAAAAATGACTGCTACAAACCACAACAAAGCTTAACTTACAAAGAATCTCTTTCTTATCATCGTTGGCAAATTGATAAGCTCGGAGCCTCTAAAGCTGACTACCTTATGGGAGTAACCCTACCAGCTGTACCAGAGGCTCTTGGCATTGCATCTCTAATGTCAAAGCACTCTAAGCCATATTTTATTAGCTTTGTCATTGGCTCAGATGGTCGCCTTTTAGATGGCCATGCCATTCAAGAAGCAATTTCACATATTGATTCTCAGGTTTCACCTAAACCTTCTGGATACTTTATTAATTGTTCTCATCCATCTTTTCTAGACGCTTCAAATCAATTACCTAACAGGCTAATCGGCATACAAGCCAATGCTTCATCACTAACGCACAATGAGCTAGAAAATAGCGAATCGACGCACTCCGACAGCATATTCGAATGGGGCAACCTTATGCTCCACTTAAATCAGAATCACGGATTCAATATATTGGGCGGCTGCTGCGGTACTGATTCAAGACACTTGGAATACATTATAAATAATCACAACTAAAATATTTAACCTATCCATCTCCGCCTACGGCTAAACTGGACAGCCAATCTCTTGGTTTGGCTACTATTAAAGGCATTAACTAGACCAACGAAATTATAAGTAGGGGAAAAGGAATAACACTGAGACTCGCACTAGTGTAGGATTAAGTACTGCGCACTTCGCCCCTTAGCTGAGCGTTAAGAACTACTAGTCATGAATATAGAGTATTGCTGGAGGGTAGACAAAGAGCTACCAATGCTAAACGAAGAGGAGTGGTCACAGCTCGGTCCACTACTTACGGATACCATTAAGAAAATTAAGGCTTATCGTGGTAAACACGGTTGTGATATTCCAACAGCTAGAACCAACTGCAGCGCGGAAGCAGTGGTGAAGTTCGAGGAATTAACGGGGTATCAGAACATGGATTCTGACGTTATGCCTTACTTAAGGCGTAGTAACTATGGCCCAAAGTGTAATAAGTGTGGCAAATTGTTCCGCACACCAAAAGCTAAATTATGTGTAGCATGCGGTCAAACATTGGAGCAAAATGTTTAACAAATTAATCAATATCGCCCTTATAGGGCTAGACCTCTACACTACGTGCAACTGCCCATTATTGAAGGACTATGTGTAGCCTACAAGGGAAGTATCTATGGAAGACTTTATTGGAATCATATTTATTTTGCTGTTTGTCGAAGTTACATACTGGGGAATATCGTATAGTACTGGTTACTTGTTGACACCTATAGTGTCATTTGGCAAGTGGAGAGCTGATAAAATTATAAAGGACAAGGGAACCGGCAAGAAAAGAAAGCACCAGACAGGCTTTACACTTATCGAGAGGTCAGGCCAAGTATACCTAGGCGCTATGGCTGTTTGTATTCTAGGCATGTGTTTTTGGCTAATAGTAATACTTGTTATGTGCCTCATATAAAAAAGCGAATAACCAAGTGTTTAATTCACTCACTATCGCTCATCAGCGATACACTGAAATATGTGCACCCGTTAATACATCGTTATAAGTAAAAATTAGTAAAGTTAAGAATCCACAAGAAATGAAAAATCTTAGCTATGAAAAAGATAGGAGAAACTCCTATGGTGAGAATGACAAGAGCAGCCGTAAAAATATCCGTAAGAGGAAAAAACAAAGCTCCCTATTATTTCGTAGAGATGCTTCTAATCTCACACGGCTAACAAATCACGGGATAGACGAAACGTTCTCTCAGGAAATAGAGTCAGAAGTTAAGACCACAATCTGCTTCGTATAAATCTGACCCAAGACCTACTATCTAATCCAGATACACCGCTAGTAGCAAGCATATTGAGCGAACCTCCTTTCCTGGCGCCGATGGCTACCACACAAATCGATCGCGACAACAATTAAAAGACTTGCCCCGGCGATATCCCGATTGCCATAACCGGCGGCGATCAATAGCATCACGTGCACTTAATAAAATTGGAAGAACGTAAATTTCGAGTGTGATGCACCCTGCGGTAGGCCTTTCAGGAGAATGATCTTAGCCCGTTAGGGGTTCTACCAACTCAAAGAGGTAGGATTAGCCCAAAAAGCCTATAAATAAGTAAACCCCATCGTTTTGGAGCTGCGACCGTGCCTAAAATACTGATTCCCGTCGCCGATGGTAATGAGGATATCGAAACCATTGCCATCTACGATATTTTGAGCCGCACGGATGCAGAGCTTGCCTTAGCATCGATTATGCCAAGTAGGCGTATAACTACCCTGCGTAACCTTGTTATTGAAGCCCCCTGCTCCATAGAGGATTGTTTAGACTCTACGTGGGATCTAATAGCCCTGCCAGGCGGTAAGGAAGGTGCAGAGCAAATGCATAACTCGGCTCCCCTAATAAAGCTCATCCGAGAACAACTTGAGTCGGGCCGCTGGCTAGGGGCAATTTGCACTGCTCCCGTAATCGTTCTTGGTCGGCAAGGGTTAATTACCAATTTCAAGGCCACTTGCTACAAGACTTTTCGCGGTGAACTTAGTCAATATGTAAAGGAAACCAGTGATCAGAGAGTGGTTGTCGACCGGAATTTGGTCACCAGCCAATCACCCGGGACCGCTATCGAGTTCGCTTTTGAACTCGTCACCTGCTTATTTGGGAAAGAACTATCGCAGGAGATTGCACAGACGGTGAATGTCTATCTACCGCCAAATTAACTTAGGGAGCCTCTGAATAACTCCGTGATACCTCTGGCTTGCAGAGCGGTTCACAATCAAGGCGCGGCTTCGCAGGAATGTCTAGACCTTTCAAGAAGTCGCAACGCGGAGTGTGAATTGCTCTGCAAGCCCCGAAGGGCGGGCCTTGAAGGCCACAGCTGCTGCGTTGCAGCTCTTGCAAAGGACTGAGCCATTCGCGGCGAGCTGCGCCTAACATCTGCAGCCTTCAAGACCCGCAGAGGCATTACAGAGTTATTCAGAGGCTCCTTAGCTTTTTCCAGGAACCTGGGGCGCTGACTTCTATCACCAAGAAAATCAGCTTTTCTGATATTTCTGCCTAAATTGACTGGGACTCATACCCACATGCGACTTAAATACACGTCGGAATACTGCATCATCGGAATAGCCTAATTCTTGCGCAACA
The DNA here is from genome assembly GCF_052467225.1 of Microbulbifer maximicatervae (SeqCode). Classification (NCBI taxonomy): domain Bacteria; kingdom Pseudomonadati; phylum Pseudomonadota; class Gammaproteobacteria; order Cellvibrionales; family Microbulbiferaceae; genus Microbulbifer; species Microbulbifer maximicatervae (SeqCode). The sequence goes on from NZ_CP174303.1 coordinate 3,312,369, forward strand.
CTGGCAACCTTATTGGCTGGGTTTAGTAAAAGGCTACGTGCGTACTCCATACGGACGCTATCGATAAATTGTTTGGGTGCTTGCGCTGTTAACTGTTTTAGCCGCCGGTGTAATGTTCGCTCGGATATCGACAGTTCTTTTGCCAGCAACTGACCGCCTAACTGTTGACCAAAATATTGACGAACCACATTTTCAGCATCAACCAGAAACTGCTCTTTCGATAGCTGGTAGCCTTTTGGTACATGCAAAGTTTGCGAACGCGGGTGGGAATCCACAACAGCGAGATCAGCAACTTTGGTAGCGACTTCATCGCCAGCTAGCATCTTGATCACTTGTAGAGTCACATCTACCCAAGATAAAGGGCCACCCGCTGTCACAATATTTTGATCTACTAATAACCCACTGGCCCATAGCGGGCAGGCATTGCTAAAGCGGGATTTCAACTCATTGTGTAACCACCAAGTGGTTGTGCATTGCCGTCCATTTAACAGACCCGCTTCACCCAGCGCCAAAACGCCACTACAAGAACCCGCGATAATTGCCCCGCGCCTATATTGGGTTCGCAGCCATTCGCAAGTCGGTTGATCCAGCAGCTTTTCAGGGGGCACACCAAACTGGTTGGGCATAAATCCGGGGACTATCACGGCTTCGCAGCTGGATATTTGTGATATCCCATGGCTTACAGCAAAGTACCTGCCCTGCCCGTCTATAATGTCGGCGCCATCAGAACTGGCGACCAGGATTTTGGGGGACCAGGATTGTTGATAGGCAGGGTCCAGGGAGTGCTGGCTTTCAGATAAGCGGAGGCCACCTAGGGCAAACATATCTTGAACGCCAGCTAGAGCCGACGGCAAAACTCCCGGCATAGATAAGATGACTATCTGGGCCATAAATCCTCAAAGTGGCGAATTTTGTCTGATCATTGTCTTTTTGGACACTGATAGTCAAGCCTGAGCTTCCCCTAGGATACTCATCACCAAACAACGTGAGAGAAAACAATGACTGAAGCTAAACTGGCCATCGTGGCACTGATCGACGCCAAAGCGGATAAGGCTGATGAGGTAAAGGCGCTGCTTACCTCAGCCCAACCGCTCGCTGTGGAAGAGCAAAAAACCCTGAGCTGGTATGCCGTACAAATCAACGCTACGCGATTTGCTATTTTTGACACGTTTAGCGATGAAGACGGCTTAACTGCACATCTTAACGGCAAGATCGCTGCAGCATTGCTTGGCAAAGCGGATGAACTGCTCGCATCAGAACCACAAATTATGACTGCGGATATCCTCGCATCTAAAGTCTAAGGAAGCCTTGAAAAACCGGGAGCCGGCTTTGGATAACTCTATCGTCTTTATCCACGGAACCAATGCCGGCCCCTGGACAATGGAGAACTTTCACCAGCATTTTGAGGAGGAAGGTTTCTATTGTCACAGCCCAAGCTACCGCTACCATCAAGATCTAAAGTCAGAACAAAATCAGCAACACCTTAAAGGATTGAGTATTGCCGACTACGTTGATGACATAAGTGCATTTATACAATCTTTAAATCAAAAACCTATACTAGTCGGCCACTCCCTGGGCGGTGTTATTGCACAAAAATTGGCGACTATGGATTTGGCACAGGCAATCGTGTTGCTTAACGGAAGCGTAAACTGGGGAATACTGCCCACCACAGAAGAAGAGCGTGCGCTGGGCAAGTTGTTTATGGCTGCGGGTGAATTTTGGAATGATGTCCTGTTACCGGATTTCGCGACAATGGCGAAATTTGGGTTGAATAAACTTAATCCAGGTGACCAACACAAGGTCTTTGATCGATTAGGCCCTGAATCTGGACAAGTCCTATTTGAATTGTTCTTCTGGATCTTTGACAGCAATAAAACAACCAGGATTGATTATCAAAAAATCAATTGCCCCACTTTAATGGTTTCGGGAACCGATGACCTGGCAATTCCGCCTTCCACAGCACAGTTAATCGCAGAGCGGCAAGGTAAAAGTACCACCTTCTACCGGGCGGAAGGTTATGGTCACTATTTAATGCTGGAGCCAAAATGGAAGCGGATTGCGGAATTCTGTAGTAAGTGGGTTAGCCAACAAATTGAAGAAACCACTCCCGCTAGTAATAAACCACTGTGAACCCTTTGCTACACCAAACCCTAAATCTTCCTCTTCCCTTTTCTCAAGTGAGATACTCGGCTAGATAATCGATCAGCAGCCTGACTTTCGGGGCGATATATCGATTGCCGGGGTAAACTGCATATACCCCTTCATCCCTATCTTCGAGATCACTTAAGAGGGTGATTAACTTTCCTTCAGCGATATATTGCTCGACATAGTAATCGGGCAACTGCACAACCCCCAGGCCTTTAAGCGCAGCATCTAAAAGCGCCCCACCGTTGTTGTAGCGAAGGCTACCTTTGACCCTAAGGTTTTTTTCTCCTTCCCTGGTATTGAATCGCCAGTAATCCAGTGTGCCCAGCAGGCAGTTGTGCCTGGTCAATTCTGACAAGGAGTGTGGAGTCCCGTGCTCTTCAAGATAATCCGGTGAGGCGCACAGATGAATTCGCCGGTCCGCCAACTTTCTTGCCATCAAAGTTGAGTCCTGCAACTTACCCAGGCGTATGGCGATATCGTAACCCTCATCTATGAGGTCAACCTGGCGATTGGTGAAATAGGCATTGACCTCAATCTTGGGGTTTTGAATCACAAAATTATTGATCAGTGGTGCAACCTTCTTTTCAGCATAAGTGACCGGTGCCGTCAGTTTGATTTTGCCCTGTGGGTGGCTCTGTAATTGAGTTACTGCTCGTTCCGCCGCCTCCAGCCCATCGAGCACCCCCCGGCAATGCTGGTAAAACAGCGTACCTTCTTGTGTCAGTGACACCTTGCGCGTGGTTCGATATAGCAGTTTGACATTCAAGCGGCTCTCCAAAGCACTGACCTGGCGGCTGACTTTGGCGGTGGAAATAGCCAGCCGCTGCGCTGCGAGGGTAAAGCTCTCGCTTTCAGCAACATAAACGAATTCTGTAATACCTTCCCAATCTTTCATTATTGCAAATATGTAAAAGTAAGCTTCAAAAACACCCAATTATAATCAATTCTGCAATCAATATAATGGCTCCCCAGTCGTCACAGCGGGGCCAACCAACTCCAGGCCCTGAATGACATGATTTAACAGCGAGTAATCTAATGTCTGAACAATTTATCAAGTCGAAGGCCGCCATCGCTTGGGGGCCTGGCCAACCGTTATCGGTCGAAGAAGTGGATGTCATGCTGCCAAAGGCTGGTGAAGTATTGATCAAGGTCATTGCATCGGGAGTGTGTCACACCGATGCTTTCACCTTGTCTGGCGACGACCCGGAAGGCAAATTTCCCTGTATTTTGGGCCATGAAGGTGGCGGTATTGTCGTGCAGGTCGGCGAAGGGGTTACCAGTGTCAAAGCGGGTGATCATGTGATCCCCCTGTACACCCCAGAATGTGGCGAGTGTAAATTCTGCAAATCCGGCAAGACGAACCTCTGCCAAAAGATCCGTGAAACTCAGGGCCAAGGCCTAATGCCTGACGGCACCACGCGCTTCTATAAAGATGGCAAGCCCATCTACCACTATATGGGCTGCTCGACATTTTCGGAGTACACCGTATTGCCAGAGATTTCACTGGCAAAAGTAAATCCGGCTGCGCCGTTAGAGGAAGTCTGCCTGCTGGGTTGTGGTGTCACTACTGGTATGGGCGCTGTGATGAACACCGCCAAAGTTCAAGAAGGCGATACCGTTGCGATCTTTGGCCTTGGGGGTATCGGCCTTTCGGCGATTATCGGCGCTACTATGGCAAAAGCTTCACGAATCATTGCCATCGATATCAATGAAAGCAAGTTTGAATTAGCCCGCAAACTGGGGGCGACGGACTGCATCAACCCCAACAACTACGATAAGCCAATTCAAGAAGTCATTGTCGAACTCACCGAGGGCGGTGTGGATTACTCCTTCGAATGCATCGGCAACGTCAACGTGATGCGCTCCGCTCTGGAGTGCTGCCACAAGGGCTGGGGTGAATCGGTCATTATCGGTGTAGCTGGTGCCGGCCAGGAGATCTCCACCCGCCCGTTCCAGCTGGTAACAGGCCGAGTCTGGCGCGGGTCCGCATTCGGCGGAGTTAAAGGACGTTCCGAATTACCAGACTACGTAGAGCGCTACCTGAATGACGAATTCCAGCTCAACGACTTTATCACCCACACCATGAGCCTGGATGACATCAATAAATCTTTCGATCTGTTACACAAAGGCGAAAGTATCCGCACCGTCATTCACTTCGATCAATAACCAGCAATGATCAATTGGGCCATCCCTTGGAGGTGGTCCAATTAGGGCTATCCATCATGTCTATTGAAAATATCAGTGCCAACCGGAGTTTTGGCGGCTGGCACAAGCAATACCTTCACGACTCTCAGTCACTTAACTGCAAAATGCGTTTTGCTATTTATTTGCCACCGCAAGCTTCACAAATGCACAAGGTTCCGGTGCTCTACTGGCTGTCAGGTCTGACCTGTACCGATGAGAATTTTATGCAAAAGGCAGGAGCCCAGCGGATTGCCTCCGAACTAGGGATAGCCATCGTTGCTCCCGACACCAGTCCCCGTGGAGAATCTGTTGCCGATGATGAAGCCTATGATCTGGGGCAAGGTGCTGGATTTTATATCAACGCCACCCAAGCGCCCTGGAGTCGCCACTACCACATGTATGATTATGTGGTGGAAGAACTGCCAGCACTTATCGAGACCACCTTCCCTGTGACAACACAGCGCGCCATTGCAGGACATTCAATGGGGGGCCATGGTGCACTGATGATCGCCCTACGCAATCCAGCAAGTTATGTTTCCGCATCAGCCTTCAGCCCCATCAGCAATCCTTCTCAGTGTCCGTGGGGACAAAAAGCCTTTGAAACCTATTTGGGCAAAGATCGGGATAGTTGGCGAGACTACGATAGCAGCGAACTGCTCAAAAATGCCGACAAGCCTGTGCCGATGTTGGTGGATCAAGGGGAAGCCGATAGCTTTCTTGTTGAACAGCTGAAACCAGAGACGCTCGAAGAAGCTGCCAAAGCAAGCAACTACCCGCTCCAACTTCGCCGCCATTCCGGTTATGACCACAACTATTACTTTATCGCCAGCTTTATTGAGGAACATCTTCGGTTTCATACCCAGCATCTCAGCCAGACATGCCCAAACGAATAAGTAAGGTCAATCGTTAGTCCAAGGCCACAGCTGCAAGGAGAGTTGTGGGCCTGGTGACCTATTAATTTTCTAGCTATTTAATTCACGCACCACCATCAACCGCTCCTCGGTCATATCCGCAATAGCCCAGCGTACCCCTTCCCGACCAAGACCCGAATCCTTAACACCACCATAGGGCATATTATCTACCCGCCAGCTGGGTACATCACCAATAACCACACCACCCACTTCCAAGGTATCCCAGGCTTGCTGGGCTTTGTAAAGGTCACGAGTGAATATGCCAGCCTGCAGACCAAAGGCACTGTCATTCACCTTGTCTAAAACATCATCAAAGCTATCGAAAGGCTCCAGAATTGCAACTGGGCCAAATGCCTCCTGCTGTACAATGGAGCAGTCATGGGGCACGTTTTCCAATAGCGTTGGATCAAGCATGGCGCCATCTCGTGTACCTCCACAAAGCAGGGTTCCCCCGGCTTGAACCCCCTCTTCCACCCAGGTATGCAAGCGGGTAGCCTCTCCCTCAGAAATCATTGGGCCAATAAATGTATCTTCTGATCGAGGATCGCCTTTCTTAAGCTTTTTAGTACGCTCAACCAGACGTCGCTTCAGGTCTTCATATAGACTACAATGTCCATAGATCCTCTGGACGCCGATACAGCTTTGGCCCGACTGATAGAAAGCACCGAAAATCAGCCTCTCTACAGCATCATCAAGATCTGTATCCCGATCGATAACGCAGGCTGCATTACCTCCCAACTCCAAAACCACTTTCTTTCGCCCCGCCCTGGCCTTTAGGTCCCAGCCCACCGCCGGTGAGCCGGTAAAGCTCAGCAGCTTAAATCGATCATCCACTGTAAACAGCTCTGCTCCCTCTCTATGGCAGGGCAATACAGAAAAGGCACCTTTCGGCAACTGTGTTTCGGCCAGAACTTCAGCGATGATCAATGCCCCTATGGGCGTACGGCTTGCGGGTTTTAGTACAAAGGGACATCCTGCAGCGATGGCAGGTGCCACCTTGTGAGCAGCAAGATTCAAAGGGAAATTGAACGGCGATATAAATGAACATGCGCCTACTGGCACTCGCCTGATATATCCGCGATAGCCCCGTGAGCGCTTGGATATCTCAAGATTGATAATCTCACCATTGATACGCACTGCCTCTTCAGCGGCCACATGAAATGTATCGATTAGACGCAGCACCTCGCCCCGCGAATCATGAATCGGCTTACCAGCTTCAATACACAGCGCTTCGGCCAGCTCTTCAAACCTTTCACGAAAACGTACAACACAATGCTGTAAAACTTCCTGGCGGTTGTAAGACGGCAAATTAGCCATCGGTTTTTCTGCCAAAAGCGCCCAGTCGATGGCACTGTCAATAACCTTGGCATCAGCCATTGCAACCCGGGTAGCTACTTTCCCTGAATACTTATCAGTAACTTCCAGATCGGTGTTGGCATGCACTGCTTCATTGGCCAGGTAGTAAGGGTAAGATTCTTGCAGCAAGGTAATATCCTTTTACTTGATGTCTTGATCTATCAAGAGTGCCCCAACGCTAGATACAGCATTGTGCCCATCGTCGGGTATAGATGACCCGCAGGCATATATCAAATGCGTGTTCATTGGCATATTGGTTTTGCTACCGGGGAAGGACTTTCTTACTCGTACAAGCTAGATATGATGCAGAAGGGATAGAAATAGAGGAATCTTGTGAAGCTGGGGGCAAGCGCCCCACAACTTCATATTGACTGGGAACCAGCTACTTTTCGGTTAACCACATGCCAACAGGCTCATAATTAAACTTCTTATATACCGCTTTTTCGGTATCCGGGTTATCACTCTTCTTATCGATGTTGTATACGGTCCAGTTTAATTCGTTGACATTGAATTCGATCACTGCATATCCATAGATATTACTAACAAAATCTTTGATATGTGGGTTATTGACCTGAACCCCGCCATTTAGCAGTGATGTAAACACACTGCCAACATCAATACCTTTCTCAATCGTATCGTTCATATTGGGAGAAGATATGGAAGGGGTCATCAGCTCAACGCCGACCAGGTTGTCGTAGTCCCAGTTGCTAATTTTGCTGAAATCAACCTTCAGGTATGAAGCGATACTGGAGTGGAGGTCCCCTGTCAGCACTACAAAGTTATCGACATTGCTGTCCTTAACAGATGACAGGATCTTTTCCCGCTCCCACTGGTAACCATCCCAGGCATCATAATTGGCATACACCAGCGAGCGCCCCAAGATAGTACCAGCCAATTGTGCCAGCAAAGTCTGGTTTCCCCACACTTTCCAGCGGGCACTGGAGTTAACAACTCCATCAATCAGCCAATCCCGCTGAGTCTTACCCAGCATGGTTTGGGTATCTTCTTCATAATCTGTGCACCAGTAGTTTTCCCAAGCCGTACCATCCTTGCACGGCTCCTTGGTTCTATAGGTGCGGCTATCTGTCATATACAGATCAACCAAGTCACCGAATTGGAAAGAACGATAAATCTGTAAGTAGTCAAAAGCGTGGCTTGCGGATTCATCGACTTTTACCCGCGCTGGAACATATTCGATCCAGGCCTGCTGAGCATCGCGACGCAGCTGGCGCAGCTGGTCAGGGTTATTATCGCCGGTCTGGTAGGGATGAGATGGCACACCTAGAGTATCCCGCTCGTAATCCCAGTAAGCATTGTCTGCGGTTTCATGATCATCCCAGGTGATGATAAATGAGTGCATTTCCATCGCTCGCTGCAGGTTCTTGTCCTTGCGATACTCTCTGTAAATATGACGATAGTCCTCAAGATCCATCGCAACAGAGCCGCCAGAAGGCAGGGAGAGTGAATGCACTATCGAGCTTTCAAAGCCTTCGTACTGGGCATATTCATAGATAAAGTCACCCAAATGCAGTACGCAATGTACATCTTCGTCCGCGATATGGTTGTAGGCGTTGTAATAACCGGTGGTGTAATCCTGACAGGTAACCACAGCCATCTTTAGATTCTCTAGGCTACCGGTAGGCAGTGTGTGACAACGCCCAACGCGGCTACTGACAGTCCCGTATTTGAAGCGGTAATAGTAACGTTGGTCAGAAGATAAGTAGCCTTCCAGGTCAATGTTAACGGTGTAATCACGGTCTGCAGTGATATCACTAGCATTAATCTCAGCACTTAGAATTGGCTGGGTAAATTCCTCATCCAGCGCGACATCTACATACAAAGACTGACCCGCGATATAGGAATCAGGGTTAATATGCGTCCAAAGGACCACTCCAGTTTGACTGGGATCTCCCGAGGCTACTGATAAATCAAAAACAATTCCGTCGTTATCAATTTGATCAGCAAATGTGGTGCCGCCCAGTACAAAACGTGCATAGGTTTCACTATCAGTGTCCGCGAGAGAACGGACCGTAAAGGGGGTCAAAAGTGCAACACCCATGGCCTGGACAAAGGTTCGGCGGGAGATGGTCATAAATAAACTTCCTGTTATCGTACGCATGAAGAATCGGAAAGGGAGCGGATTCTATAGAAGAACGTACCAACAAAGAAGTTTGACTTTTTATCTAGTAATCTCTTTTTCTCTCGAAATTAACACTTATGGAGTTAATACACAAAAGTCAGATTAATGAAAGCAAAATCCCCCTCTCCATTAGCTATAAACTTGAAAACTTAGCGTTGCTAACCATTAGCAATCTGAAATCATCTCTGGCCTGAGATAAGCAAAACCGTGCTGTACATAGTCGGCTTTTCCTAAGGAAACACCTTGAGCTCTCAAGATTGCATAGGCCGTGTTGATATGAAAATAAAATTGAGGTAGCGCCCAGTCCCTGGCATATTGCTCATTAGTCATATCGAAAGTCATCCCATTCGGGAGCTTAATCGTCACAGGCTCATCCACTGCTATCATCACTGCTTCTGGCGTAACGCTTCTTAAAAATGCCAGTGCCTCTCGAATTCGCTCTTGAGCTTCGGAAATGGACCCGGGGTTTTCACCAGCTCCCTGCCCTTCACGAGCCAACTGCTCCAGAAAATCTGTAAGCGCACGCCGTCCCAATCGAAATATTGCCTCTTGCGCCTGAAAGCAACTAAACCGAACTTGGGATGATAAAGGAAACATATCTGGGGCAAGCCTCGCTTTAAGGAGGGCTTCAGACTCATCTTCTGGAAATTCTGTTTTTGCCTTATCCAACCAACTAGAAAGTGCTTCCAATAGTTGTATATACGTAGGTAACAATAAATCTGTAAGGTTCATAATGTGTTTCCACTGGTTTTTATAGATAAGCGACAAAATATATCTCTGGTAGCATTCTAAAATAATAAGGGAGGCACAAGCATAATCTAGTGTCTTCTTGCCTCCATATCTAAGCTAAATTCATAAGGCGTCAACTCGAGATAAATAAATGCTCAGGATACTCAGATATATTGCTGCTAGTTTAATGGTATTGGTGTCACTAGCGAATGCTGAATCTATTGACGTCGCAGTTAATGACACGCTAATGCGTGGATTCGCCCTCGAAAAACATATGCTTAAAAACCATGCCACTTTTGTACGAGAGGCTAAAACGGCGTCGATCTATCGCATGTGGTCAATTGGAGACAAATACCCCGCAATGGAAAGAGTTCTCAACGGCGGCACATGGATTACACTCGAGATCTGGTCGATTCCGCAAGCCAACTTGGTCAACCTATTAGAGGAGGAAGCCAAAGGATTGGTTTTAGGTAAAGTTGCTTTAGCGGATGGAACACAGGTATTAGGCATACTGGGTGAAAACTATATTGTCCAAAACCAGAAAGATATATCCAAGTGGCATGGCTGGCGAGCCTATGCGGAGAGTATGGGTATGAGTAGTAATAAAACCGGTCAGTAGCACTAATATCAAATATTGGATTTACACAACCGAAATGAGTACATATACAGAAGTCGCAGTAAATGGACCATTGATGCGTGGCCTGGCGTTAGATAAAAATTTAATACAAAACAATGCAACATTTGTTAGGGAGGCTAAAACAGAAGCCATTTACCGGATGTGGGCAATCAAAGGCGAATATCCTTCCATGCAGAGAGTGCGCACAGGTGGAACATGGTTCAACGTTGAAATTTGGTCCTTACCCAAGGCCAACTTAATTGAAGTACTTAATTTAGAAGCGGCGGGACTAACTTTGGGTAAAGTAGTCTTAGAAAATGGCGGGCAAGTTTTAGGGATATTAGGAGAAAACTATTTGACTCAGCAACAAGAAGATATTTCCCAATTTCATGGATGGCGCAACTATATACAACAGAAATCTAAAAACTGACGTTGAAGCTACTTTTATTTAATCCTAAACAATATCATTAGGGAGCCTCTGAATAATTCCGTGATGTCTCTGGCTTGCAGAGCGGTTCACAATCAAGGCGCGACTTCGCAGGAATGTCTAGACCTTTCAAGAAGTTGCAACGCGGAGTGTGAATCGCTCTGAAAGCCCCATAGGGCGGGCCTTGAAGGCCACAACTGCTGCGTTGCAGCTCTTGCAAAGGGCTACGGCCATTCACTGCGAGCTGCGCCTAACATCTGCAGCCTTCAAGGCCCGCAGAGATATTACGGAATTATTCAGAGGCTCCTTAGCTAAACAATCCACTCAGTCTATATCTTTGGGCGATATAGCTGCCTACCACGGCACGGTATTCCCACCCACTCTAAGCACCCTGCATCCAGAATCGTTACTACCCCCCCCCCTCTCGGGTCTTCGCAAAAGGCTATATTCGTGGGTCGCTTACCACATGTGGGTATACGTTCGGCCACCCTTCCCTCACCATCAAGAACGGTCACGTCACCTTGACCAAAAACTGCACAATACAATCGCCCGTCACTACCGAAAGCCATCCCATCTGGCCCTACAAATCCCTCTGGCGCCCCAACAACCACATTGCCGAAAAGCTCCCGTTTGGGGTGCGTTAACGAAGCGAGATCGTAGCGGTAGATGTCGCCGCTAATAGTCTCCCCTACATACAGCTGACCCCAATCATCAATGGCAATACCGTTGGGAAAACGCAAACCGGAATCAAGCTGTCGCAACACATCTCCATTGCGAGGATCTATCTCTAATACCTGTCCATAGTAGCGACAAGATCGGAAATCAGCTCGAATCACCTGCCCCTGAACAAAAATATCCGGGTCAATCCCGGAATCGGTTATGTAAAGTAAGCCATTTTCACCAAAAACCAGATCATTGGGCCATAAGTAGGGCTGATCTTTTGGTCCGTCATAAGCTTCAATAAGATCCCCATTTAACCCCATGCGAACAAGCTGCTTACCCCCTCCATCTGCAATCCATAAATTGTCATACCCATCGATTGCCATGCCATTAGGACGTCTAGCACAATATCCTATCTGTTGGTATCGCCCCTGAAAATCGATACGGCTTATACAGTGCCGGCCAGATGCCATTTCAGTGACATAAATGCGGCCATCAGGTAGACAGACGGGCCCTTCTGGTTCTTGTAAGCCTCTACATAGTACTTGTCTCTCCATGCTAACGACCACAGGCTCGAGTTGGTATAAAAGGCATCATGTGTGATACGAGGGCGTATCAACGCCAGGAGGGACTAGTCCAGCCAACCTAATACGTTCCGCCAAAGACTCTCCTTGAACTCCTTTCGGAAAAACCCAAAGTGGCCTATTGATGCATTTCCAATAGAGCTGGTTTGAATAACCTCAATATCTGTATTTGCATTAGAGTAAAAATCTCGCAATGCGTAGACAGCCTTCTCGGGTGCAAAGTCCTTATCGTCATCTATTAGCAGGAACTTCATATCACACTGCAAGCGCTCGAATCCCTCACGAATCGGCCGACCATGCTGATCGACAACGTAATCCTTATGTCGAGCCCAGTAAGCCCATTCACGAGCTATTCCTGCAGGTAGGTTCTCTCCCCCCCAAAGTACTCCGGGCACCCATCCCAAAACATTCGATAGCAAAGGAAATGCGCAGTACCATCCAAATAATAGCTTTGGCTGATACCTTGCATCCCAATGCCCCCAATAGCCGCTCTGAGAAGAAACACAATACACACTCGCAAATCGGGTATTATTTGACGCAAGACCTACAATTTGACCACCGACACTATGGCATATGCAGTGCCACTCCAAGCTTTTAGTTCGTTTGCTACACCAATCAATCACTGCCGCCAAATCGCTCTCCCCCCAGGCTCTTAAGGTCAGCCGTTTGTCCCTTTGATTCTCGATAGAGGACTTACCAATACCTCGGTAATCATAAGTAAGAACCAAATAGCCATTCCGGGCTAAGAAACAAGCAAAATCCCGATAGTAGCTCTGCTTAACCGCCATAGCAGAATTAATAATGATGCCGGCTTTGGGCACCTCACTCGGCGAGAATAGCCTTGCACCAAGCACTATCCCATCGTTAGTGGGGATTTGCTGAGCCTCAATCATTTATTCAAAGGTTCCCCCGTGTAATTCAACACAAACTATTGGGTAAGTTAAAATTCCACCCAATACTTCCGGTCTATCACATGAGATGTAATTAACAAGCTGATCCCTAACAGGTATTTCCTCCTTCCAAGAGCAGTAAATTGACTTGAATATTCACTTCTAGACATTTACCACCCCCTAAAGACTAGAGCAAGTTAAAAGCCTTAATTATATCGCCCTATATAATGAGATTTGATGTTCCAGTTTATGAATTGAAAGGAGGTAGCTTTACCAAAAAGTCAAATAACATGGCAGACTATTGCTCTAGCTTTCCACTATTTCACCTGCAAATGTCCACGTGAGCTGCACAAAGATATACCCTGCCAATAATCCTCATATTCACTATCAAAAGTGCTAAAACTTCTAAGTACTCTAAAATGCAAGGATAAGGTTTGATAGCCGATCAATCCAGTCGCCAAGTTAAGGAGATTCGATTTATCGCTCACCTTATATTCCACCTGATTCACTTAAAATGATTTTGAGCTATAGACAACAGGAAGTTTAGGTGCATGTCCGATCGATTCAGTATTATTATGCCATGCTACAACGATTCTGACCTTCTGTATAACCTATTACAAGGCTACACTTTACAAACCTTTCCAAAGGAAAATTTTGAAATCATTATTGTAGATAACAACTCGCAAGACCCCAACATCCTGTCATGTTACAACCAGTTTAAGAACCACCTTACTTTAACTTTACTATTCAGACCTCAATTACCAGACCCATTTGCACTTAACTCGGCGCGAAACTTAGGGGTAAAGATTGCTAAATACGAGTGGTGTGTATTTACAGATAGTGATTGTATCCCCGCCCCGAACTATCTGGCAGAGATTCAAAAAATAATCAATGATTATGGGCCTAGTATCTGCATGACCGGGATAAGGGAATTTATTCACTCTAAAGATATTGCCCCAGCAGAAATGGACGGCGACGGCAAGTACCTTGACGCATGCCCTAGATTTAATAGCCCATCAAATTATGGACTCAGTAAAGATAGGCGCCTAGGTAAAATAGAGCAATTACCGAATACAGAACACCCCTGGGGGCACTTTTATGGCTGTAATATGGTGTTTAAAAGGCAGGATGTCATTAAGGCTGGTTTTTTTGATGAAAAATACGATGGAACCTGGGGTTACGATGACATAGACCTGGCTTATCGAGTTATCAATGAACTCAAAGTACAGCCAATTTTTATGAAAGAAGCCATTGTCTACCATCAAGACAACATAAATTTAACAGAGACAATCAATGGCAAGAAGAACAAAATTAAAGATTTGAGCAACCCAAACTATCAATATATCTGCAAGAGAATTTCCGGGTATTATGAGTTTAGTAATCGCGAATTCAAACGATTTGGGCTAACAACTACTGCAAGCTAACAATTGACCTGAGTGACCAACTTAAACGCGCCTAAATATTGTTATACATTCTTCAAGCATCTATCAGATATCTGATAGTTCAATCTCACTAGAGAAAGATTTCAGAAACAGAACAACCTTATCAAGAGAGAAAATAGCCTCATTAACAGCAACCTCAATATGATAACCATCAGAAGCTTTACTGATAACAAAGACCAGTGCATCTCTTGTGATTGAATAGGTCGCGATGCAGTCGACCTCTCGAGCAGGCAAATAACTAAACGTAAAGTCTTCGTTGATACTTGATGTAACTTGTTTCTCTACTTTTAACATATTGAGGAGTACCATTGCATAATATGCAATGTGGTACCTTTTTAATAGGTATATTTGATACCTAGAGAGTTTATTTAGAGAAAAATAGAAACCAGATGCCGTATTTCCTACCCCAGCCAGTCTTTCACCCTGATCAGGAATGTTGTGAATAAACTCTTGGGTAATCAATATGTTTGCCCGCTGCCTTTCGAAAGTACTGACAAAATTATCTATAAAAGATTTCAAGACATTTTCGAAAGATATCTCGCTAGATTCAACTTTAGCTGACACCAATACGATGTCATCGAGATCTCCTTTTATACAACCCTTTTCCTCCAAGAGAAATGGATTTGGCTTGTTCTCCTTCCTATTAAACATTCTCAGACTTAAACCAATAAATAAAGCTTGGACCAACCCTATAACCCGGTGAAAATTTGAGTATTGCCCATTACCCTTGTATATATGCATTATTGAAGAGCAATATGCATCTGACTTTTCCTGATCTTTTTTCAACAAGCAATTGGCATATTTAGAAAAGAGCAGGCCAGTGTAACCGGAAAAAAAATCATGATTTGCTATAAAGCATACAGATGTGCTATCAAAGTGGATGTAGAAGGGGATCTTTTCAACCTCCAACCTCTTATATAGGACCTTCCTCCCAACGACACCTGTCAGCTCTTCCCTCAGCGCCTCAATCTTTTCTAAGTAAAAGCGTTTCGGGTGAGGCGCGGTAGTCAATGCAACTAAGTCATAGAGCTTGTCTAGACAATCAGTAATTTCATCTTGGTTAGTTCTAGTGACAACATTTATAAGTAAAGTAGATACACAGCCATAACCTTTTAGGTGCTGCTGAACAAAGCTCTCTGGCGCTTCTATCGGCGTGAATAGTCTGGACAGAAAGTTGGATTTGTCGGCCACGATACCACCTTACAAGGGAGGGATTGTCACTTCAGTCGATCACATACCATCTAAATTTAGTCAACTACCCTTATGGCAACAATTACTTAAAGGTTTTCCTTTGAGCAACTTAGCATAAAGAGGGCATAGAAAAACATAAGACAAGTAGTTATTATCAGCTAACAACCATTAACACAACTGTGTATGCGCCGGGGTCCATATCTAAATAATAACTAAAGAAAAACTACACGCCCATAGATTCCTGACAGGGTTGTCGCAAGACGCATATTTAATCAAATTATTTTCTTAAATTTAAAGCTAACGAAGCCTTATCCGATGATAATTTTCACCATCTAAAAAATTGGTATACCAAGCTGCGAAAACGGCCCAACAACTCTTTGAGATTGCCCTATCTCCACTTAGAGATAATGAAGGGAGCCAACCTTAGATGGTGAGGCTTTACTGTGACAAGTTTTTAGCCTTACCCTAAGCCAGGTTGGCGCCCCATATTGATGCCAGCTCCATAAAGGCTAGGTGGCGCCAGTAAAAGTTGTGAGATAGCTACACCTTATTGCTCAAATACTGATTGCCAGGCGTTCATGCTTTTCATCACTTTCATTGTAGTAGTAACATAAGTTGAGGTTACTAATCATCAATGGCCTCATACCTTGATATTCAGCGCGCCCCAGTCGCTTCAGTGCCTGCTAAATAGATATGTGCTCTTCACTATCTTTTAGGTTTCATTTATGGGGATGGCGCTGAATATCAATGCATAAATAAATTTTTCTAGAGCTATTGGTAGTTATTATTTTTAATACTATTTCCTGTATTAACAGACTTTAATGGGCAGACAATCTGTTTGAGTTAGCGATCATTGTGAGCCAACAACTGAAATCCTATCGTTGCGGATGTCCGGTATAATCTGTTGCTGCTATGGTAATTTTCATACCACTTTCGAAACTGTGCAAATTTTAAGAACTTGAACTCTCCCGCATTAGGGTCAAAATAATATGTGGTTTTATCTGCAGTGGGCTCAATCCTGAATGCTGTTGCATGTGCCCACTTAGCCCCAGAAAACCTTAACATGCTATAAATTGTTTGAGTCTGCTGAGTAAAGCATTGCTCTGCTTCAATGCCGTCAAACACAATGGAAAATTGTTCTTTTAAAGGAGGGTTTCCAACCTTGTCTTTTTGTTTTGAGGCCTTCCCTACATGAGTTATATGCTTGAAGCCTTGAGACTCCAAATACTTTTGGGATTCTTTTATCATTTGGAAACCCTTTAGTGGATCCCCCTCAGTTCCATCTTTAAATTTGAATCGATACATAGAGGCAAAGCGTTGGGCAACTACTGCCACTTTCGTTTTATCAACATCGCCTCCTGTAGACAATGCATCCTGAAGACCAGATTGAAGCCCCTTGCTAATCCAACTTACCGCTAGAGCTTCACAAATTCCACCCTTAGAATTTGGGTGCTTTTTAAGCATACTATTGTAATTGCCCTGGTTGAAACTCCAAGTTTTCTGACCTCCAAAATTGGAGGCTCCAGCATCATTTGGCATAGTTTGTCCTTACCACAATATTACATATTACATTGCTGATTCTATTTGTGAATCATGCAAAGAATATGAAAGGTAAATTTTGCAATGCTTAAAGCAACCATTATTTGGTGCAATAAGTCGTCTTTGCTCTAGCCTGAAACGTATTTTGAATTATGCAGATAAGGAAACTTCAATTTCCTTTAAGTCCGGACAGGCAAGTATATTTTGTGATCCTGGTAAGATACTGATAGTTATGATTCCCTTGCTTTCTCAAATCTAACCACACAAATAAACAAGTAAGGTAAATTTCATCAAATGCCAAAAAACCAGTGATTTCGATGCGTTTTAGGCTAAACACCCGGTCAGTGGTAACGAGGCCTGAAAATAAGTAAATAGCTTGCTGATCTAGTTCAATTGCCGGCTGAATACCGCACCTATACAGTCCAATATAAACCCCGCCTAGAGCTCAAACTTGACAGGTGCGAATCCTACCGATGCACCTTCCTCCATTTTTTAATGGACGTTCGGTTACATTTTTGAGTGTGTCAATTAACTGGATCGCAAAAATCATAAAGAGCAATTTAATGTATCAAGCGGCGCGATTCAGTGTATTTGGTTGCCTTCAGGAGTGACTAAACTATTGCACTATGGAAATGCTATTTGTTTACTTGTTACTCGGCGCCATCGCGGGTACAGCGGCAGGCCTCTTGGGGATTGGTGGGGGTCTGATCATTGTGCCTGCTTTGGTGTTGATTTTTTCTGCCACGGGTATCTCCCCCCAGGTGCTGACCCATATGGCGGTGGG
Organism: Microbulbifer maximicatervae (SeqCode); assembly: GCF_052467225.1. Classification (NCBI taxonomy): domain Bacteria; kingdom Pseudomonadati; phylum Pseudomonadota; class Gammaproteobacteria; order Cellvibrionales; family Microbulbiferaceae; genus Microbulbifer; species Microbulbifer maximicatervae (SeqCode). The sequence continues at coordinate 3,329,970 of NZ_CP174303.1, forward strand.
GACTTCGTTGGCAACCATTATCGTGACTTCAGTCAGCTCGGTCTGGGCACACAACGCAAAAGGTGCCGTTGACTGGCGCCTATTCTGGATTATGACTCCAGGGATACTTGTGGGGTCTTGGCTGGGCGGCGTGACAGCAGACTTGTTACCTGGTGCTTGGTTGCAGCTATTGATTGGCGTGTTTGCCATATTTATGTCCCTGCGTATGGGCTTAAGTGGATTGGCCTCGGCAACCTCACAAGAAAATGGCGATCACTTACCCGGGGCAGCACCTTTGATCTGTTCCGGAGGAGTAATCGGCTGGCTCGCAGCGATCTTTGGTATTGGTGGAGGGGCCTTGGTGGTTCCCTACTTATCGCACTTCGGTACAAAAATGCAGCTCGCTGTCGGAACCTCTGCTGCCTTTGGTCTGCCAATCGCGATTTCTGGTTCAATCAGCTTTGCCGTGCAAGGGTGGGACAATCAGTTACTACCAAAGTGGAGTAGTGGTTATATTTACTGGCCGGCTTTTGTGGGAATTGTACTTACCAGCGTGCTCTTTGCCAGGCTTGGTGCCAGCGTTGCTCACCGAATATCTGCTAAGCGCTTAAAGCTGTGCTTTGCCTTACTGCTTTGTATTATCGGGGTTCGTTTTATCTGGCAAAACTTCAATCTCTTAGCTGGACTAGGCTAGACCTACCCCCTGGATTGTTTTTAGCGGATCGGAAGTAAACAGTCTATCCCTCCCAAGCATCTATTATCAGATGCTCGCAATAAACATTCTGGTCTTAAAGGCTCCCGGTCGAATTACTCTTGCCAGCCCTTCAGATTACGCGGCTGAAACATCCTTATAGGATATTAGTAATACAATGATTGGTATTTTCCCTCAATACATGCCAACCAAAAATTATGCGTTCAAAGTGGCAAAGATTATTTTTAGCCATTGGTAATCTATATTTTCAAACTAGAAAATACTTCGTTCTAAATTGAAACCACCAGCAGGAAATTGAAATAGAAAAGATGAAAGCCCATTAAAATATAGGCACGAAAATAATCTTATTGGATTTTATTAAGTTTGTTTTAGTGTCAAAGCCGCGTAAAATCGATAGATATTTATCAGTACTTGGTTCGCAATTCAGGGGTTTTCTACAGGGCTAATAGTCCAACAGAATCAATCGTTCCAAGATTTTTTATCAAAGCTTTCCCCCAAAAGGAGAACGGTAAAGTGACATAAGAGAAAAGTAAAAGCGCTGACCCAAGGTGCGCCAACACCAGGGGCCAGCTAACCAAGTTGATATCAGACCTATCAAAGGTCGAGTAGACCAAAGGAACTTCCCCTTCAGCCTCTCACAGAACCGTACGTGAACCTCTCAATTCATACGGCTCTTCGTATTCAGCACATTTTCAATCTTCCCATTCTCCAGTGTGCAAACAAGCCACGCATTTGTTGACGAACCTTTCCAATAAAGACCCAACTCTTGAAACAGCTTCGCTTCAGATGCTTAAACTTCTTCCTGGCCCAACGCATCAGCGTTTGGTCAAGATACTTCTGAAGTCGATAAACACCATATTTCCGCCCAAAGTGACCGTAGTAGTTCAGCCATCCTTGTATTGCTGGATTAAGTGCTTGTGCCATCTCCGACAGTGATCGATCCACCCAGTTAATCACACGCCATTGCCTAACCTTATCCTTGATCCTCTTGAAAGCTTTTGGGCTCATTAATGGACCAAAGGCAGTGAAGGTTTGTCCATGGCGATTCTTTGCTTTCCTGGGACCAAATCGATAACCCAGAAAGTCAAAATGGATCACAGGGTGGCTGTCTTTGCGGTTGCTGTTCTTGCAATAAACCTTGCGGGTTTTCTCTGGATGAGCTTCAAGCCCGCAGGTAGTCAGGCGTGCTTTTAGAGCCGCCAGTAAGCGATCCGCCTCTCGAGGATTACGACAATGGTAAACAGCATCATCCGCGTAACGCTCAAAAGGAATATCTCTGTGCGTTCTCACCATCCAGGCGTCCAGCGCGTAGTGCAAAAACAAGTTTGCTAGTAGCGGGCTAATTACGCCCCCTTGTGGAGTACCTTGTGTTCGCTCTTCAAGCTGTCCGTCCCGATGTTGTACTGGAGCCGTTAACCAGCGCTGTACATAGAGTCTGACCCACCGATGATTATTATGTTTATCTAATGCCTTCAGCAGGAGTTCGTGATTAATATTGTCAAAGAAACCTTTGATATCTAAATCAACTACCCAGATTCTATCCCAGCATCGTTGTCGAGCTCGACGCACTGCGTCTATAGCAGATTTGCCTGGCCGATAACCGTAGGAGTCAGGGTGAAATACCTTCTCCAATTCTGGCTCCAGCAGTTGCTTAGCCACCATTTGTGCAATGCGATCTTCGATTGTGGGGATACCCAGTGGTCGCAGGCTGCCATCGAGTTTCGGAATATCCACTCGTTTGACGGCTGATGGAAAATAGCTGCCAGATGACATCCGATTCCATAGCTTGTACAGGTTTTTGACAAGACTCGATTCGTATTGCTCTATCGTTATCTCATCAATCCCCGCTCCGCCGCCATTAGCCTTAATCTGCTTCCACGCTTCCCAAACCGCTCGCTTGGGAATATTGAATGGCTTTGCGCTAATCGTTAATTCCTCCCCATCTGGGTTGATTACACGGTTAGTCGCCGAATACGACAACCCCTTCGCTCCACGTCCATTACAGCCGCTTCTCCACTACTACGGGTTGTTCCGCCCCTGTGACCAGTCTTGGTACTCAACGTCTTGTAGGGCCTCTACTTGACGCTCTTCCTTAACACCTGGACGACAGGTTCTCCTGTTCCACCCAAAAGCCTGTTGTGTGTTCACGCCACCTCTATGCCGGATGCCACTCGGTCGGTAAACAGGTAACCTCCAAGCTTATCCCCGCACTTAGCCAGTGCACGGGTTTTGACATCATCTTGGTAATACGCTTTCGACACCTCATCAGTGGTTCATTTGCATTCGTCTCTACACAACATACCTGACGTATCTCTTACGCCTTTTCCTCAAGCGCTTCTAACCAAAGCTCTTTACTCCGATCACCTTGAGGCGGTTTGTTATCACTTCCTGCAAAGCGATAACGGAGGGCCGACCTCCATCTCCTGGATAGCACGTATTTATTTTTTATTTATAAAAAATAAAAAAAAATACTCAGGACGCACTGGCTGTATGGATAATACGCTAGAAACCCGCTCGTCTTCAATAAAGTTGACTAGGCTCAGGAGCTTAGAGTGCTTCATCAAGCTCTGGAAGCGTTGCATCCGTATTTTCTTCTTTTATGCCTACCGTTCTCGTGCGCCTCCTAACCCTCCTCCACACACCACTTTCCAGCTTCCCCTTGTGTGGAATCCGCACATAATTTAGTTTCCGAAGGAAATAAGCATGTTGATTTTAAAGCGCCGGACTGGTGAAAACCTGAGAATTGGAACAAATGTTGTAATAACAGTTATTGAAGTAAAAGGCAGTCAAGTGAAGATAGGTATAGATGCACCCAAGTCTCTACCCATTCATCGTGAAGAGATCTATATACGTATCAAGAAGAAACAGAAACCTTAAAGCTATTTATCAGTCGTCGCCTCAACCAAACCACTATTCAGATTTTATACATACGGGCTGGAGATTTTTAGACCTCAGACAAGAACACCGTGTTGCCGAGAGCACAGCGCCTATCTCGGCACAGCCCACTCTATCAACCAGGCACTGACCATTTCTGAATCGGAATTCTTTGAGGCTTTGCGAAGACTTTGTGAGATAGTGGGAGCAGTACAACAAACTTATATTTGCCTCAATAAATACTGATATCTTAGCGCGGGCTATTGCCGATGCTTCCTCCCCTGCGCACGCTGTAACTTAGTTCAAACCGTTTAATACATTTACCTCCAGCCGCATCAGCTTTAATGGAATTTATTCCGATAATAGATTAACCCCCTACCCTTTCACTCTTGAAAACCTTATCAAAGCGCTAGCCAGAATCATTGGTGAAAACTATAGGATCAACAATACCAATTAATATAGCGGACACCCCACTTGGCCTTCGACAAAAATTCTAGTGATCCCATGTAAAGCTTCTTCAAATACTCAAACAGAGGGGCTTCACAAGATTTCCTATCAAAATAATGCCCCTTTAGAGAAATTATTAAGTAACCCACAGAAAGGTAGATCGAGAGAACTAGAATGGCGCTCCCAATTCTAATAACTCAAAAATGAGATTTTGTCGACAATTTCACAGATAACAATCGATTCCAATCGCACATTTACGGGCAAACTTATGAGCAAGCTATTCAGCAAGAAAACTTTAGCACTGGCATTTACAGTCATACTGGCTTCATGTGGAGGAGGTGGAGGCTCTTCTTCAGATTCGGACCCAGCCCAATCATCTGGCGACAGTGGCGGGGGCCAAGGCTCTGGAGATGGTGGCGGTTCAGGTAGTGGTAGCGGCTCTGGGGATAGCGGATCGGGGACCCTTCCAGACAACGAACCTGGCACTGTGACTGTTGGCGATATAGAAACGGCAGATCTGGGGTTTGCCCAGATTACTTCCCGGGATATCACATTGCCGAATGCCCAAACCAATGCTGAAGAAGTCCATGGACTCCCACACTATATAGCCAGAACAGATAGTAATCAGGATGACAATCTACAGTCTGTGCCCATGCGAAGTTACACCACCGCTTGTGCAACCGACACCGATAGACCTCGGATGTTTGTTTCCAAGACCCTTAGCGAAGGTAGTGGAGAAGATGAAATCACTTATGGCACCGTTTATGAGCTGCAATATAACCCTGAAACTCTAAGCTTCGACCAAACTGGCAATACCACAATTCTAAAACAATGCTATGAAGCCCATGGTATCGCAGCTAGCGCTGATTGCTCACGGGTTGCCGTCTTGTGCAACACTGAATACCAGGCAAACGAGCGCTATGACGTACAAGGGGATCTGGTTGATCAATACGGTAGCGACTGGATGAAGATGGAAAATAATATCAGTGCTATTGACGGACGTATTGAAAGGGATATCGGCCTGATGATATCTACCAATCACAGTCAGTACATTGGCTATTTTACGGACCATCCCACACTGAAGTTCGAGGACTTCCTACCTGGGCTAAAAGAAAATTTCCCCGAGACCGACTTCGGCGATTCCCCGACCTTTAAGACAATTAAAGGTAACGAAATGCAAGAGGAGATGGCTTACATTGTCGATCAACTCTCTGATGCCGACTATAACTCTATGGTCGAGTATATTCGCGAGAATGGCTATAAATATAATGATCAGATCTGGCTAATGGAGTGGGATAACTTAGCGCTTAGCGAGAAGCCTGCGACCTATGTTGTAAACAAGATGCATGGTGGCGGCCACGCCGGAGCCCAAGAGCTTATCTATGTCGAGAATGATAGCCAAGGCCGCACCAGCTACGCCTTCTCAGTAACTGCTCGGGTTTTTGATAGCAGCTATGGTGGCTCCCACTATTCTGCTGGAATGACTGTTATTGATCGCGATAACTGGTCATTAAATATGAGTGGCAGTAATAACAGAGGCTGGTATTGGCTTTGCGGCTACGGTCATGTCTTGAATATCCGGGCATTTTATAATCCTGGTACCGAAAAATATGGAGCGATTTGCACTAGCGATGGTGGTCAATATAATCAATCGCGCGGATTAAATACTATTGCCATCAAAATGGAGGATATTTCTTCTACCAGTAGATTTGAAGGTTACTACAATTACCTGATCCCCTCCGACAATGCATTTTTCTCTAACGGAGGTGGACATACTGTAGTCCCTGTGGATGAAGACACCAACTTATCTCTCATCGTCTCCCCCAAGTACATTGATGATGAGGAAATGAATCGCTTCCTGCAAAGCGAATACGGCATTGATACCAGCACTGAAGGGCCTTTTGACCAGCAATGCTCATCCGATGATACGAACTGCTTCTTTTCCTACATGTCAAACAGCGATAATCCAACCATTTCAAGACAGGGGCTACGCAGTGGGGATGCCCTGGAGTCCTCATCCCTGACTCGCATTGGTATTGCTAAAGTGGATGGTGAAGGAAGTATCGAGGGGGAAGGCTTTAAATGGCTTGTAGAAGAGCCCGACTGTCAAATCAGTGATCCACAACTTATCGACTTGAAAAATGGGCGTTACCTATTTGGCTATGCGCAATTTCAGTGTATTTCCGACAACCTTTCTTATAACCGGAGTTCCGCTAAAAATGGGGCAATGCGGATGCTTGTTCCGAAAGCCTACTATGTTATGGAAATTGATGCAGACCTAAATGTATTGGAAGGCCCTGTAAAGCTGACGAATTTTGGCTGGGGCGGACTTGACGAACCTGTCTTCATGGGCAACGGCAAAGTCGCTTGGTCATACATCAAGAACCCTACAATTGATAGTTACGGCGGCGGCAAGCAGAACGTTTGGCAAGCGATGATTTACCACTCAAATAGCGCTAATTGATTCATTCATAAAAAGTAAAACTAGCTGTGATAAAAATAGAGGCTTTTGCTCTCTATTTTTATCACACAACTGTTAGATCTCCAGAAGCTACAAAGATCTAGAAGTGCTATTTATCGATCGATGGCAAAACCTTGTCGAATATAAAGTCAAAACTACTGTTTCTTCACACAATGACTACTGGATCGGTAGAATAATACGGCACCAGATCAGTGCAATTGCCTGAAAATACATACTCAGATGCAAGTATGCTAACCTCCCGCCTAAATATAATTAGTCACTGAACTATAAAAACTGAACCGCCCTTTCTTCATTGAGTATTGAATTTAGAAGTCGCTACGCAATAAGGAAATGGCTATTACTGTTCATGTCTGGAAGCAAAAGACCGGGGATGTCGGACATGCTTCCATCACTATTGATAACATCTATATCAGCTACTGGCCCTCTTCAGCATCAAGGAAAAAGGACTTTAAAATCGGGCGATCGCACAGCCCTTCCTTTCCAAGTGGTTATCGAGTTGACAGACGCCTCGAGGGCGGTGATGCGGATCAGAACATTCTTATCGATGGGCTGAATGAAACAAAAATGATTAAAGCCTGGGAAAACTTCAAGGGCGAACAGAAGCATTACAATATGAAGGGTCAGAATTGCTCGACGGTCGTTGCCTGGCTACTTGAGACTGGCTCAGGGTTCGCATCACCTGGAAAAGGAGGAATCAAAATCAGTGACTGGGCAGCAAGTCCTATTCATCGTATTCTCTTCCAGTTACGCTTTTTTGGTAATCATATTGATATGTGGACACCCAATGATGGGTTAGCTTATGCGCTACAAATTCGAAGCCAGATAACCTCATGAGCCTACCGCTATTCTACTCGCCAAATTACAACATCAGCTTGCCGCTGCTTTCCAGCTTGCATCCTTTTGATGGCTGTAAATATGAGAAAGCATTGGCACTGATTAATGCCGAGTCAAAAGCGAACATTGAGTTAAGAGTTGTTTCAGAGCCTCTTAGTCAAGACTGGCTATTATCTGTACATACGCAGTCCTATTTAGATAGCTTGCATCAATCAAAAACACTGGCTCGCGTTATAGAGATGCCGCTACTGCGCTTGCTGCCCGCAGGCGTATTAAATAAATATTTCATGAAACCAATGCGCTTTGCAGCTGAAGGCACGTGCTTGGCGGTACAGGAAGCCTTGGGTAAGAAAGCCTTTACCTTAAATCTCGGTGGAGGCTATCACCACGCATTTGCTGGTCACGGTGAGGGGTTCTGTGCTTTCGCCGATGTAGCTATTGCTATTAATCGTGCCCGCGAACAGCACCTGCTCTCACCAGATGACGATATCTGGGTAATTGACCTTGATACCCATAGAGGGAATGGGTTTGCTGACTGGGCCATGGAGGACCCCAATATACATATCTTTGATATGTACAATATGCAAGCCTACCCCGGCTTGCACCCCGATGAGCAGGAATCTCGCTGGCCATTTTTAGTCCCCCTAAAGCAAGGAACAGATACTGAAGGTTACCTCAGTCGGTTGGAGTCGGAATTTTCGGACTTCATTAAGCAGAGTCCGCTGCCTAAATTGGTTATCTACAATGCAGGCACAGATATTATTGCCCAGGACAAGCTGGGGGGGCTCCAGGTCAGTATCGATGGGGCCAGAAAAAGGGACCAATGGCTGGTTGACCAGATTCAATCGCTGGATGTGCCTATGGTCACCGTAACCAGTGGCGGCTACTCCGAAAACTCCTATCGTCTAATAGCTGACTTGGCGATTTACCAGGCAAAAAAGGTAACAAGTTGAAGCTCTGGAGAGGCCTCTGTCATTGAGAAAAGTGGCCTAGTAAACAACCGCTCCCTAACCCACCAAATTTTTCAAAGACTTTTGAGTATTTAGGCACTTGATTGACGCTGGAGTACTGAGCACCAAGTTACTCTTTGAGCTCTTTCGCCCGCAACCAAGCCAACCCGAGACCAGCGGCAACCGTAATACCCATGCCTATCACACCACGGATACCGAATTCTGTGCCAAACATAAAACGATCAGCTAACACACCGACGAGGATCGCACTATAAAACAGTGCCCCAACGAGGTAAGCAGGTGCAACACGATTAGCGATCGTGTAAGCAAGATTCTGTGGAACAAACAGCAGTGCGGGAATCGCGAGAATCCATAGCGACGATGTCTCTACCTTCGCCCCCTCCCAGAATACAATAGATAAGCTAAAGACCAACATCCCAACAGCGAAATAGAACATGATGCGCTCAGGTGGCTCGGTCCGGCCTGCGACACCGGTTGTGATACTACCCGCTGCACGCGCTACTCCCGCCAGCAACGCAAGGAGTGAGTAGGGATTGAAAATGCCCTGAACACTGTGCTGGATCAAAATGAGGCATACGCCCAAGAATGCCAGTATCGCAAGAAAGATAGTGGCGATACTAACCCGGTGACCGAGGAATACTCGGGCCATCAACATGGCAAAGAATGGATTCGTGCTTTCCAGCACCAGGGCATCTGCGATGGGTATGCCCTTGACCGCCCAGTAGAAGGCAGCAAAATAGACAAAACCTGATATGGAGCGAAGGACAAGGATCTGAGGATTCACCGGCCTTATCCCCGCCACCCCCTGTCGCATCAGAAGAAACATACCCGACAATGGAGCAAGCAATATGACCTGTGCAGCCAATAGTAGAAATGGGCTAAGGCCTGCACCAGAACCCAGCTTACCGGCAATACCAAGACACCCCATCAACACTCCGCCGAGAAGAGCTAATCCAACACCCAGGGAATGATTTTGATAAGTGGATGGCAAACTGTCACTACCTTTGGCAAATAGAGGTCAAACCTGCCTGAGAGGCAATAATGATGCCTTCATTTATGCATCGGGCGGGTCATTACAGAGCAGAACACTATGTAACATTAGCCCTCCGATTGATTCATTTCCTATTGGGCTGGCCAAAGATTTTGGCGCAGTAATTCCTTGCCTGCCGGCGTCAGTTTCCCTGTTACAAAAAATATGAACGTCATAATATGAAAGCTGAGTTTTGACCACTTTTAGATCAAGAGTATTAATCCTGTCCCCAGTTCTACCTCAACAGATATACAGCGTAAGTGACTGTCGGCACTTCCTTTCCACCAGATCTAATCCCAACCCAATATCTCGTTACTTCTCCTTGCGGTTTATATCAAACCCTATGGGCTTTATCGCACAAAGATGGTTGGTAGCCCTAAATTACTTCAAATTGGCGGTGGAGCGTAAGAATCTATAGACGCTCGCTTGAATATGGAGATTATACCTACACCCTATTTATTAAACTCGCGTTATGCCTTGCCAATCGCTAACTTGTATAAATATCACCGCTCTCGGAAAATTCTCTTAGTATCTTCATATATTTTTCCACATACTTTAGAGCGCTTTCTTTGCTAACCAGCGGTTCGCAATATCCAAAAACAAATACCCCTTCTCCATCTATTGTACATGTCACTAGCATTATGGGGTGTTCTCCATGTGTTTGAACGGTCATAACCACACCAAAGTCAAAGAACTTCAAAGGGCCCGTATACTCACCTATATCCCCTACATTGGATACGCAAATTCCAGAGGGAAAGTAATCTTTCGCAGAGCTAGAATCTTTAGCTAGCTGTTCGATCTCTTCGAGATTGTAATCGGGTATAAGTGAAGGCTCAAAGAAATTTCCACATCTAAACTGCATATAGACTTTTTTTTGAATTAAATGCGCGAGACTCAGCAAGTCAAGACTAGTTTCATTTGATAACAAGGATACAGTTAATGTAGTTGTACACTCTCCAATAACATCCCGATCTATTTGGTGTTTACATAAGTACTGGGCATTTATAGGCAACATTAACTCTGTGGTGGAGCAGAAACCGGGTAGTGACCGAGCAGCAATAATAGCAGCAGCATCATAGATAGAGGTAACCTGAACATTCTTATCTTTTGAACGCAAGTACAATTGCTCACATAATTTCTTGGGGAGGACTCGGTAAATAGAACATCCCTTTCGATGTGAGGCATCTGCCGCCTGCTCTACTAACCACTTTGGGAGAGCGCAATTATCACTACTAATTGCCGACTGCGTTTTTTTGAGATGTTTTATTGATCCAATATAGTCCACCACCGATTTTTGCATTATCGAAGCAGAGGGTTTATCTTCTGAATCCCCTCTCAAGTACCGATCCAAATCTCTAACCAAGAGTAATAAGGAGCGCCCATCCATAGCAGCATGGCTTACCATAAAAGCAATCCACTTTACTTCCTCATGATCATTCGCATAAACCGTGAAACGATACACATATTTATCCAGCTCAAGAACTTTACTTCCTAGGCGCTTGAACTCTTTCTGATAATTTAGAGGCAGTGCATCGCGCTCAATCTCAATAGGAATAGCGTCAAAGGCTACATCACAGAACCAATAAGCATGATGATTTTTTTCTATACGAGAACGGAGCATTGGGTGCAGGTTATGGAGGTATTCCATTCCCTTTAGTAATTCTTCGACGCCGAGAGACTTACATGCCCTGAAAAAAACAGCTAGTTGAACCGCACCGCTTGACTTTTCGGTCAGCTCTACAAAAAGTGCCTCTTGAGCCCCAAGCTTACGAAAAGGTTTTGCTTTTTTCATTACAGGCTCTTCCCAATGGGGAGATCACTGCCAATAGTATAGAACGAGAAAAAGCTATATCCATGCCACATTTATAACAAGCGATTCTAGATAATCACTAGGCGCGGACAAAAAAATCATAACTGCAAACGCCAAAAACAAGACTCACATAGCTTAAGAAGCTTGCAAATCGCTTAGACAATCCACATCGCCGCACTCCAGATATACTCGAATATAGTTAGACAAAAATAAAACCATACGCTAAACAAGCTTCACCGCCACCTACATTCAATCGAAGTACTAAAGCTTATATCCGTATATCCTAGCAACAATAACTGGGCACGAAGTTGATCAATGGCAACTGGAGTGGGCCGATAATGGCCAGAACAGGTGTTAACGAAAACTATCTTTCCACCCTCCGCTACGATCTCACCCGCTGCTGCAACACTATCTCCTGCCAGAAACGTCGAATGAGCAAAGACTGGCTTTGGATAAAAGTAACTTGAATATATATTCCCATTTTTATCCATAACATAGATAGCAGCTCTACCATTATAGTCTTCTGCCTGTTGTGCACGCCTAGTATCAAAAAGCTCACCAGTAGAGTCATAAATCTTCCCGTCCATCACCGATAGTTTCGTCCCCTCTCGCTGGGCATCTGTGTAATAAATAACATATGCAGGACACATATATTTAAATTTTTTAAGACACCTTACATCTTCACCCTTGTATTTTGAATGAAGTTCAAAAAGCCTGTAGTTTTTTATTTTTGAATTACCATGTACCGCAACACTAGAGCTACTTTCATTAGCCCTATTCGTATCGTTCATAGTAAGAATCCACTGGGAGATTCCTTCTGGTGCACATCTGCCCGCATTAACCCCATGGTAATTACATGTATTTTCACCTGACCACCAGTCAGTTGGTCTAGGCAATACACTATTGGAAAGACCTACTTCCATTAAGTATTCTGATGTTTCATTTACTTTACTGCTCTCAACTATAAATGACCTATCACGGTAAGTCATACCGCTTGAGGGCTGACCACAATGGAGCGCAGTCAAAAGCAAGGCAATAACTTTCTTTAGATTCTTGACGACCATTAACGGTAACTCTTTCGTAACTGTAAAGGACAGGAGAATACAGTGGGCTCAAAATGCGCTGTGAATAGGTGATTATAAGCTTTCAGCCAGCATCTAAGCCTATATTATCCCGCACGCACTGTATTTTTCTTCGCAAATTTAGGTTATTCAGTCATCAAAACCCACTCTAAGAAGAACACCCAAGACTAACCAGCAGGACCTGATATAGAAGAGTAAATAGCATGACGAGTGGGACGACTTCTAAATCAAAATAGAAATGGTCCCCTTAGATGCTCAAGCCGCAGTATTCAACCAACCTAAAGCATCCCTCCACAAACTATCTTCGTAGCGCGTCTTGAAGAAACCAAAATGACCTATTGGCTTTGTATCCACGGCTTTAGCATTCACAATCTTTATTTCGGTATTTGCATTACAATAGAACGCCTTAAGAGCCTTCACAGCCTGCAGTGGAGCAAAATCTATATCATCATCTATGTATAGAAACTTCATATTGCACTCTAGACGGGAGAAGCCATCTCGTACGGGGCTACCTCTCTGGTCAACAATATAATCTTTATGGCGCCCCCAGTAGGCCCACTGCCGGGCAACACCTGCGGGTAAACTTTCACCTCCGAGGAAAAGGCCTGGAACCTGCCCCAAAATATTTGATAAGAGCGGTATCATAGCGAACCAAGCAAACAATATTTTGGGCCTCTGACGCAATCCCCAGTGGCCCCAATACCCGCTTTGGGAGGATACACAGTAGACACTAGCAAGTTGGGTATTGTTATCTGCGAAGCCAATAATTTGGCCCCCTACACTATGCCCCACACAATGCCAGGTTAGCGATTTGTATTGGCCAGTAGACCAATCGATAACAGTGGCCAAATCGTACTCTCCCCACGCGCTCATAGATAGTCGGGAGTCTCGTTGATTGGCAACCGCAGACTTACCTATACCTCGATAGTCATAGGTCACTACCAAGTAGCCATTCTTAGCCAGGAATTTTGCAAATTCAGCATAATAGCCCTGCTTGACCGCAGTAGCCGAATTTATGATTACCCCCGCTTTAGGCGGACCTTTTGGTGAAAATAGCGTTGCCCCGAGAGATAGGCCATCCTGAGTTACTATCCGACATTCTTCAGTCATTACTTGAGACCTCCATGTCTTGGTCTAATACAAAATTTATGAGAGGACCCAGCACCACATCCGGAGCCTCCAGCTCAGGGAAATGTCCAGCTTCTGCTATGCATAGTAGAGAGGCCTCCGGGATCATATTCAAACTTGAATGCTTACAAGTACATTTATGAGAAAGGTCCCGCTCCCCCCAAAGAAATAAGGCTCTCACTGTTAAGGGTTTGGAGAAAAGAGTACCCTGCAAAGGAGATTCGCCGACTAATAATCGTTGAAAAGCTGACGCCAGATTAAAAGTTGCTCCATGTTGGTAGGCTTGTTGGGCCAATTCATTAAACGGTGTGATCAGCTCACTCCTCCCTAGCGCAGCTTCAAACCAGGCAAGTGTTCGCTTACGTTTCAGAGCTTTTAGCAACAACTGACTTAAAATTGGCTTACTCAGCAATCCTCGTGGATCTCTTCCCTCCTTCCATCTCAACATTTCTCCCCAGCTCGGTACTTGAGATAGCACTATGTGGTCAAGCAAATCTGGACGCTTGTACGCAAGTGCAATTGCTCCAAAGCCGAGTACGCATGGAGCAACAAGCGTCACACATCCAAGGGCAAGGTTTTGTAAAAACACCTCGGTAAGACTAACCAAAGATGCAAAGTTATAATCAAGACTCGTTGAAGGAATGGAAAAACCAAAGCCAGGTGGTTCAAATATTACAACGGTGAAATCACTCGGAACTTGGCTTGCAAGATAGTCATAATGCTCAATAACAACTGGCGGATCTGCTTCAAATACAATTACACGGCTGCCTCGCCCTATTTTTCGATAGCGAATCACACAAGAGCCCAAATCCATAAACTGAATACCATCTCTTGAGTGAGCTGCGTACCCTTTAAGGGTTTGACTTTTAAGCAAACTCGGCACAAAGCCATCTATAACTGCCGATATCATACTCTGGCCACCTGATTACTTTAGATACTCAATCAGATAATCCTAGGGAAGTGACAACACTGCGACAAATGGGTTTTTCCTTAGGCTCAGGCAAGAAAATCTTGTCTGGGAAAATAAAGCTAGGTGATTAACCTTCTAGGGAATGGACAACTTCTATAAACCAGCGAACAAATCCTTCAATAATTTCGTTACCCTCCAATGACTTGCTAAAGGCAAGATACAAAGGAGCCAGCTCACTGAATTTTTCAGGGTAGAGTAATTCAAGCTCTCCAGATCTGACTTTAGGCGTTAGTGCGGGAAAGTACCCCATTGCGACTCCCAACCCTTGCTCGGCCATCTCGAGTACGGGTTGTAAGCCATCACAAGTCAGCGTCTCATTAAATTCAACTGATAAGCCCCAATCTGCCGACCATCTTTGCCAACCCAGCTTATCTGTAGACAATTGGATCTGATTTGCTCGATCGCTCTTCAAGTAACCCGGCGCGCAAACCGGTGAAATTCGCACCCTTGAGATCTCCCGGTAACACAAATCATCATTCGACTCCTTGTCATAACGTATAGCAACCTGCAGCTCGCCAGGGTCTATGCTGGCGCGGGCGATTTGAGACTCGATACTAATACACACTGTGGGGTATAGCGCTTTAAAGGATTTGATATTTGGGGCGAGTACTGTATTGGTCAGAAATGGAATACTGTGGATGGTAAGTGTTTTATTTTGATCCCGCGCAAGTAAATCCAAAGTTGCCCTTCGAATCACTTCCAGTGCCTTGGCAATTTTCAGATGGTATTCCCTACCAACACCCGTAAGTTCAATAGTTCGATTGAAACGAATAAATAGCTTGGTTTGCAACTCCGCCTCCAGCGCTCGTATCTGGTGCCCAACAGCGGAGGGTGTTACATGAAGCTCTTGTGCAGCGTCCTTGAAGCTTAAGTGCCGAGCGGCCGCATCAAAGGTTACCAGCAAGTTAGTCGAGGGAAGTTTCCGCATGAAGAATACTGTGATGCCATACCATTATTTTGTGAATGGCAGATTATCATGGGTACTACAGGCTCCCTCAACGTGTTAGCTGCCAAAATTGAGGAGAATCTAGCCCAAAACAACCCCTCCCGTTGGAGCGGTTACGCTTGAAAGCAGCTCCAAACTCACCTCCCTCCTGCAAGCCCCTCTATCTGATCTAATGTAAACACATCCCCTCCCCGATCGTGTGAGCTACACCCATGAGAGATGTCGCCGTTGTTGCCTATTGCCGAACTGCCATCGCCAAAGCCAGGCGGGGTGCGCTAAATGAAACTCACGGTATTTCTATGGCTGCCCATGTCCTGAGGGAGGTGGTTTATAAGGCGGGTTTAACGCCACAGGAAGTGGAAGACGTTGTGCTGGGGTGCGGCTTACCCGAGGGAGCTACCGGACACAATGTCGCACGCAACGCGGCACTCTTTGCCGGCTTTGGGTCTCAAGTGCCGGGGTTTACTATTAATCGCTACTGCGGCTCTGGCCTTAACGCGGCTTCTATTGTGGCCAACCGTATTGCCGCAGGCGAAATGCAAATTGGGGTGGCCGGTGGCGTCGAGAGTATCAGCCTGGTGCAGTTCAACTTGAACCTGAACCATTTTGTCTATGAGCCCTTACAAAAGAAAGTGCCGGCAGTTTGGTGGACCATGATCCAAACGGCCGACTATGTCGCCGATCAATACAACATCAGTCGCGAAGATCAGGATCGCTATGTGGTTGAATCACAAAAGCGTGTTGCCGAAGCTCAAAAGGCCGGAAAGTTTGCCGAGGAAATCACGCCGTTTGATACGGTAATGGCAGTGAAAGATAAGGAGAGTGGCGAAACCAATCGCCTGAAAGTCACCTTGTCAGAAGATGAAGGCCCCCGCCCCGGCACAACCATGGAAGCCCTCTCTGCGCTGGAACCGGTGAACACAGGAGGGACGATAACTCCCGGTAATGCGTCCCAATTATCCGATGGGGCCGCAGCGATCGTCATGATGGATGCTGAACTGGCAGCGCAGAGAAACCTGCCTATTCTGGGGCTGTTTCGCGGTATGCAGCTGGGAGCGGTAGCGCCAAAAGAGATGAGTATTGCGGTAGCGCCAGCGGTCAGTCGCCTTATGAAGCGCCACCAACTCACCCAGGATATGATTGACCTTTGGGAGCTACATGAGGCTTTTGCCGTAACCACCCTATACAACCAGGCTGAACTCAAAACCCCTTGGGACATTACTAACGTTAATGGCGGAGCTATTGCGCTCGGCCATCCCTACGGTATGTCGGGCATCCGCTACCTGGGTTCAACCCTGTTAGAGCTGGGGCGGCGCGACGCCCATCGGGCAATTATTGGTGTCTGCACTGCCGGCGGTATGGCGACAGCTGCTTACTTAGAGCGATAAGGAATCAGCCCATGAACACCTGGAAGCCTATGGCTGCCCTCGTATTACTGCTACTGCTCCCCTTGGCGGGTTATCTACAGGAAAATATGCAGGGGGTAAAATTTGACACACTGGTAGAATCGACCAAGGATTGGGTCGGAGATACCCTACCCCAATATCCAAAGGGGCAGCCAGAGCTCTCTGTGGTGCGTGTGACAATCAAGCCCGGCGCACGGCTACCAGTGCACAAACACCCCGTACCTAATAGCGTCTATGTTGCCGAAGGCACTTTAAAAGTTACCCTCGTTGACCAAGATAAAAGCCTAACTTTGGATGAGGGGAAAGCCTACGTTGAAGTCACCGATATGTGGCATTTTGGGCGCAATGAAGGCGACAAGCCGGCGACACTTATCATTTTTTACGCTGGTGCTAAGGGAATTCCGACAACGGTCTTTCAAAAAGATAATTAGGAAGCACCCTACTCTAATAACTTGCCGATGAATTGGCAGCTAACTGACGCGCAGCAGGGCCTCTCTAAGATAGCCAGGTAATGGGGTCTTTAGCTTTTCAGGGGATGATAGAGTGACATAGGTAATATTGGCGGTGAACGCTAGTATTCCATTCTCCAAAAAGCCTTTCGTTTGAAACGTAAAAGAGTGATTACCAATATCCGCAACAGAAACATGGATACTTAATTCTTGATCCCAGGTTACAGGGGATAGAAATTCCAGGTTAAAAGCTCTTACAGGTGTAAGAAAACCCAGTTGTTTCATTCTGGCGATAGCAGGCCCTTCAAGCAAAACAGCCATTGCATCATGGGTTGCCTCAAGTGCAAAAGATGAGAACCTTGGGGTGTATACGATTCCCTCGGGATCACAATCCCCGAACAGTACTTTTCGTTTGACGGTTATCATCGTATCAACCCGTTATTTCTTATCTGGGATGGAATTATATGTGAAGGCCTCCACTCCATTCCTACCAAACAACCTACCCAAATCCATCATTGAGGGATCATGCCTCAAGGACTAAATATGGATAATACAGTTACTTCTGGTGGCACCAGGAAACGTACCGGCAAAATACTGGTCCCTACCCCAGGGCTTACATAGAGGTGTTTACCACCTTCCACAACATGCCCAATAGCAAAACGCTGCCCGTAACTTGAAGGTACTATGGGCCGCCCAATAAACGGCAAGTAGACCTGGCCCCCGTGAGTATGCCCGGCGATAGTCAATGACAGCTCCGCAGGCAGTTCGGGGAATATATCCGGATTATGAGTGAAGGCCAATATCGTCTCACCCTCATCTATCCCCTGCATTGCTTTTTTAACATCGTGAGGACCCTCCCAAAAATCACTGATTCCCACTAGCCGTAATTTACATTCGCTACTAACCAGACTTACTGACTTATCCTCAAGCACTGAAATCCCCTGGCTTTCAAGGGATTGCTCAACCCGCGCTGCATCAAGCCACCAATCATGATTTCCCAATACGGCAAACACCCCCATCGGGGCCTTGAGTTCTTTAAGAATTCCCGCTGCATCCTCCGGCGGAACGAATTTACCTCCAACAACCCCCTGAATAACAAAGTCACCGGGTAGGAGAATAAGGTCGGGCTGGCTTTTATTAACAGCCTCAACCAGGTTTTGTAAGCTCTTCCGCCCCTTGTAAGGGGAACCTACATGCAGGTCAGCAAGTATCGCGACCCTTAGCCCATTACATTCCTTTGGCCAGGCATCTACGACAATATCATCTTCATTAATTCGGAAACTTGCAGGCCCAACGATAAATGCCCATACGGCCAACAACAAACCAATACAAAATAATACGATAAAAGTTATACGCCACTTACTCAAAACAAGGCCCAAAATTTACGACTAACACTCATTATTATTTGCCGGATGGCCATGACAGCTACAATCTGTCAGCTCCCGCATAATGTCACAGGCATTAATTGCCTGACCACCCTCACATCGATTGCGTAAATCTACCAAGCTTTTTCGCAACTGCTTGAGCGATTCCAGTTGTTTTTCGACTCTTTGAATTTGATCATCAACCACGCTATCAATATCAGTGCAGCTTTGCGATGGAGCCTCTTTTAATCTCAACAGGTTGCGAATATCCTCGAGGGGGATATCCAGAGAACGACAGTGGCGAATAAAACGCAGTTGTTCCAGGTGAGACTCTGAGTAGAGCCGGAAATTACCCTCTGAGCGAGCGGGCTCTGGCAGTAGCCCTGCCTGCTCGTAGTAACGAACCGTTTCCACTTTGCAGCCCACTCTCCTGGCAGCTTCACCAATTTTGTAAGCCATGCCACTCCCTCTTGACTCTATAGTTACTAGAGGGATTGTAATACTGGCTCACCGACTGATCTATCCGAGAGTGAATAATGGTCAAGCGCGATTCCAGCTGTGGCTGCAGCGGGGCAACCCAAGCCGCAACCATGACGCCGATTCAAAACACCAATAACAACAGCGACAAAGGTGACCTGTCCCTGTTCTCCATCAGCAAGATGGACTGTCCCACTGAGGAGGGGTTGATACGCGCCAAGCTCTCCGGCATACAGGGAATTTACCAGCTAGACTTTAATCTGGTGCAGCGAATCCTACAGGTGCGCCACGCGCCAGGTATGGAGAGCAAGATCCTCAACACCCTAACCCCTCTTGACCTGGACGCACGCCTGGCCACGGAAGATGACATCGATTCCGCGCCACCTGCCACCCATGCAAACTGGTGGTTATTGGGCGCGGCCGGTTTGGCGGCGATTGCCTCCGAGGTCGTATTCTGGTTACAGGGGGGAAACAATTGGCTGGTAATGATACTGGCCCTGGCCGCTATCGCTGGCGGCGGACTCACGACCTACAAAAAGGGCTGGATTGCGCTCAGCAATCGCAACCTGAATATGAACGCGCTGATGTCCATCGCGGTCACCGGCGCCCTGCTTATCGGTCACTGGCCCGAAGCGGCAATGGTGATGGTGTTATTCACCCTGGCAGAATTAATTGAAGCCAAATCCCTGGATCGTGCCCGCAATGCGATTCGGGAGTTAATGGACCTGGCCCCGGAAACCGCCACCGTACAGGGGCCAGATGGCGAGTGGGTTTCCATGTCAGCCAAGACTGTTCCGGTTGGCACAACCATCCGGGTGCGCCCCGGCGAACGTATCGCTCTAGATGGGGAAGTAATACGCGGCAATTCAGCAGTAAACCAGGCCCCAATTACCGGAGAGAGCCTTCCGGTAGACAAAGGCCCTGGAGATGAACTTTTCGCCGGCAGTATCAACGAATCCGGGGCACTCGTGTACCAATCTACGGCTGCTGCCAACGATAACCTGCTCGCCCGAATCATTCATGCGGTGGAAGCCGCACAAGGTAGTCGCGCGCCAACCCAGCGCTTTGTCGACCAATTCGCCCGCTGGTATACGCCCCTGGTATTTGCAGTGGCACTGGCTACTGCGGTAATACCGCCGCTACTTTTTGCCGGCAGCTGGATGGAATGGATCTATCGCGCACTCGTGTTACTGGTAATCGCCTGCCCCTGCGCACTGGTAATCGCAACTCCTGTCACCATCGTAAGCGGCTTGGCATCGGCCACCCGCCACGGAATCCTTGTTAAAGGCGGGGCCTACCTTGAGCAAGGGCGCCACCTTCGCTGGTTGGCATTGGACAAGACAGGAACCATCACCCATGGCCTGCCAACCGTCACGGATTTTAAAGTGTTAGCGCCAATGCCCGCGGAAGAGGTACAAACCCTGGCGGCGAGCCTAGCTGAACGTTCCGATCATCCGGTATCCAGGGCCGTACTGGAGTTTGCTCAGATTCCCCACGAACGTCTGCAAGAAGTGGATACTTTTGAAGCCCTGGCCGGGCGCGGCGTCAGGGGCAGAATTCAGGGGGATCAGTGCTACCTGGGTAACCACCGGCTTATTGAAGAATTGGGCATTTGCTCCGCCGAACTGGAGCGCCAATTGGGAACCCTTGAGGAAGAAGGGAAAACTGTTGTGATGCTGACCCGGGAGAACTTCGTACTGGCGATATTTGCTGTCGCCGATACCGTGAAGGAATCGAGCCAAAACGCCATTGAGAGCCTTCACAAGCTGGGCGTGAAAACACTGATGCTTTCCGGGGACAACCAACACACTGCAGATGCGATTGCCAAACAAGTCGGCATCGATCGGGCTGAAGGCAACCTACTGCCGGAAGACAAGCTCAGAGAGGTGGAGGCTCTATCTGGAAAAGGCCAGGTTGGCATGGTTGGCGATGGCATTAACGATGCCCCCGCCTTGGCACGTGCTGATATTGGGTTTGCGATGGGAGCAACGGGAACCGACACAGCGATAGAAACCGCTGATGTGGCCCTGATGGACGACAATCTGGGCAAGATCGCCACCTTTATCCAATTATCTCGTTCAACGGCCCACATTCTTTGGCAGAACATTATCTTGGCGCTGGGCATAAAAGCGGTCTTTCTAGTGCTTGCTTTTGCCGGAGAGGCAACCATGTGGATGGCTGTTTTTGCCGATATGGGTACCAGTTTGTTAGTAGTCTTTAACGGGCTCCGAGTGATGAGAAAATAATCAATCCCACCCAAGTTAGTCAGTGCTGGAGAGCGGCACCTCTATGTTATTCTTAGCATCGATCACAGCACTGATTAATTCCGCCGGCTGATCAACTCCGATATAAATCCGTCTTACCTGCCCAACTTGCCTGTTTAGTTCGATAAGAATATTTGGATTACCGGAAAAGTTAAATCGTTTTATAGCTTTCGACCTTGGAATGTAACCAGAGCTTTGGGCAATAGAATGGATATCACTTAGACAAATATTCTTCTGATTAAAGAGGCCAAACCTTACTATGAGGTAGTCATTATTAAGAGATATTGGTCTACGCCCCATTGACCTATATTCAGCAACCAAAAATAGAAGCCCAAACAGAGTTAAAAAGCTGATAATATTTGCTGCCATTGGCGACCAAATAAAGTGTAAAAGGAGATGTACTATTGGCAGTTCGAATAAAATAATAAAAATGAATCCGAGAGCAGTAGTTTTTGCTCCAGCCTTCAAATGATAACTAAAATGTTTACTCCCATGATATTGGCTTGGGTCAATGCGATGACCAAGGAACGTGAACATCCAAACACGGGCCTCGAACTCCAATATTTGTGCTAACACTCCCCCACCGATATATTTCTCCACTGACGAACGTATTGCGATATCGGGGTCTTCATGGTTGAAGGCTGCCCCCCTAATTGCCGAACACATTGTAGCTATAGCCGTCACTTCAACTATAACCAAGCCTGCCAATAGCAAGTATCTCCCCATCTCCAGGTATGGCCAAAGGACTTTACTTTGATTAGGGATAATGTAACTTCCAACCAATACTACCAGGCTTCCAAAGACCAGTATTTTTAGCAGTGCGTCCCGCTTATTTTTGGAACAAATTAAACACAGAATAGGTAAAATAATAAGGCCATCTATCAGTAGCAACCACTCGTAATTAGCGCGACCGTAATCATTTAGGGGGCCGTTAGAGCTATAGTATAAGCCCCAAAAAATGGAGATACAGATTAGAAATAAAAGTGGAAAAATCTTTTTTAGCGCCGCGTTCATTGCTTACCCTATCGAAAGAAGTGCAACGAGCAAAATCACAAACCTAAAGCTGTGACTTCAACCAATCTTTAAATTTGATAATGCCGCGTGCAACCAAAAAAGGAACCAGAAACTGGCCACTCATCTGAAGTGCAAACTTTGGCCAGAAATCTATTTCTTCAGAGAAGAATGACAGTACAAGATTGCCTGGAAATAAAAATGTACCAAATACGGCCAACCCCCACCAATAATTTTCCAGTTATACGCAAATGCCAGTAAGCCGATAGTCAGGGAAATTACCCCTACAACCAGCGAAAACCGTAATCCTTTATCGCTAATCAACATTGCAACTCCTTGCTTAATATAGATTACTTACCTCGAACAACCTCTTTCTTGATGTAAACACCCAATCTTTTAGCGAGACGCACCAAGTTCCCTCGGTCTACGGATAGTAATTTGGCCGCTTTACTCCAGTTCCCATCGGTCTCAGCCAGGGCACGCCCAATTAGTTCGCGCTGATAGTTTTCCGTTTCCCTCCTTAAATCAATAGCCTCAGTCAGCGACTCTACCGGTTTCTGCGGAGGCTTCTGAATAACCAGGTCATCGGGAATTTCAATTTGTGCTGCAGTAATGGCAACAATAGCTTCTGGAGAGCTACCTTTGCGGGCCCTAAGGGCTGCGCGGCTGATAATATGTTCCAGCTCGCGAACATTACCCGGCCAAGCGTATCGATGTAGCTTATTGGTGGCCTCTGTACTGAGACGCAACTGACGAAAACCCAGCTTCCTGCGGGAGCGCTCCAAGAAGTAATCTGCCAACAGCAGGACATCATTATCCCTCCGGCATAGCGGTGGGACTTCAAGGGGATATACAGAGAGGCGGTGGTAGAGATCAGCTCGGAAAGTACCGTTTTCAATCCCTTTGCGTAAATCCCTATTAGTCGCCGCTACAATACGAACATCTACATGCTGCACCGTATCTTTGCCTACCGGTTGAATCTCACCACTTTGCAATACACGCAACAGTTTGCTCTGCACCACAAGCGGTAACTCGCCAACCTCATCCAGGAAAATAGTGCCGCCGTTCGCCAGTAAAAATTTGCCGGGCCTCTCGCGATCTGCGCCGGTGAAGGCCCCTTTTGAATGGCCAAATAGTTCAGCTTCCGCCAGGGTTTCAGTCAGGGAAGCGCAATTCAGATAGACTAAGGGCTTCTCCTTGCGAGTCGACAACCTGTGGACGGTACGGGCCACCAGCTCTTTCCCCACTCCCGTTTCACCGAGAATCAGCACGTTGTAATCCGACCCAGCCACGAGCTCTATCTCACTGCGCAGGGACTGCATTTCCGCGCTCTCACCAATTAATTCACCTCCATCTCGCTCCAGAGCCTGCTGGGTCAGGTCTTTCACCAATTGCTCGGCATGCTCAGCGGAGTGTGACAGGGCCTTTAGCTCTAAAGCTGTGCGTAAAGTGGCCGCAGACAGCGCGGCTATCAGCTCCAGGGTTCGATCACTGATTCGGGCATAGGCATCCGCAGACATGCTATCCACTGTTACCAGACCAATCAGATGGTTATCTGAATAAAGAGGCAAGCCCATACAAGAGTGCACGGGAAGATCTCCCTCCCTATCCAACAGCAAACCATCGAAGGGATCTGGTAGCTGACAGTCAGAGGGGAAGCGGACCGGGTGTTCCGAGGCGCAGATCTGCGCAAGCCGTGGATGCTCATCAATCAGGAATCGCCGCCCCAGGGTCCGTCGGGCAAGCCCTTGGACTGCGAGAGGGGTGAGTGTATCGCCGTTGAGCCCAAGCAAGGCAACGGCATCGCATTTGATCGCTTTGCGGATAGTAGACAGCAGGCGCTCAAAGCGATCGCTGTTGTTAAGGCTGTTAGCCAGGTCCAGAGCCACTTCGAGCAGTAAGGTTGCGTTGGTATCTACCATAGCCAAATCAGTCCAAAAGACCTTTTAGAGTCATTATGACACAGCAGCGATAAAGGTCAATTTGACACATAAATACCAGGAATAAGCCGTAACTCCTTGTTTTTATTGGCATTTATATTTGGCATAGCAGTTGCTAAAGATAGATTGACGCCGTTTGAACCTGAGGCCGATATGCTGAATACGGAAAACCCCTTACTGCGTGAGCGTTTCAAGCTTCTGCTAAAAGCCGGTAACTTTACGCTACTTCTGTCAGTTCCCCTGCTGATTCTGACAATTGTTATTTGCTACCCCCTATCACACCTGTTTTCCATTCCCGCGCAAGTCGCAGGACATATCTTTATGGTGATTAGTGCGACGTTTCTAAAACTGGGCTATATAGGTCGTGTGGTTGCTCAATACAACCTGGACCTTGAGGTTCGATAAAGGCTGAACCGCCGCCTCCGAATTCCCCCTTCCTAATAGCAGCGAATAAATCAACCCAGAGCCCCTGCTGGCTCTGGGGTTCAGCATTGCCCGACACCTCAAACCACCGTGGACTATACTGACAGTCTCAGGTGACGCATCTCCTTGTGGCGACACATCAAGTCTGCAAGCACTTAATTGATTGATGAACAAAGGGCCAAAGTCAGGGGGTATCAAAATTGGGCTTAGCCTTAACAAGCAATGAGTTGAGAGCCCTTACCAATGAATGGAATCCAAGCGTAAGACCCACTCCGCACACTCAATCCCCTCCCCTTCTCAAAGAGGTACTGCCAGACACTAGCAGTGAGCCACATACGTTCGCTCCTATATCACAGATAGGTAACAGCAATAGCCGAGGGCCGCATTCGCCTATTGGGGAGCAAACCTAAATGTGGGAAATGATCGATGACGGAATTACTTTCTTTGCCACTCAGAGCTACGCCACTCTCTTTACGATGTTTTGGATTGTCGTGGTGTTGGAGTTTCCCAGATATTTAATGTCGTTTTTTACCTCTGTATTTTTTTTCGCCTCCAAACCTGAATTTGAAGAAGATATAGAGTCTTTAGGCAGACTCACAGCGGTAATCGCCGGTCACAACGAAGAAAACTCTATTGAAAAGTGTGGCGAGCGCTTACAGGAACAGAGCTATATCCCCTATGAAGTCATCGCAATCAGCGATGGCTCCACAGATAAAACCCGAGACGATATTCACTATCTGCAAAACAAGGGCCGCTTGGATGGCGCTCATGCAACAGAACTGCGTGGAGGCAAGGCCTCAGCCCTCAACTTAGGACAGAGATTTTCAACAGGCGACTTTATAGCCTCAATTGATTGCGATTGCACCTTCGATCGCCACGCTATGAAATACGTGATGCAAGGCTTTGCAGATCCCAGGGTTGGCGTGGTTTCAGGTAATGTAATTGTCCGAAACTCCACAGAAAATATACTCAGCTCCTTCCAGGCCATTGAATATGTAATCAGTATTTGCTTGGGGCGACACTCCCTAGCGATGCTCGACCAAATGTGTTGTGCCTCCGGTGCCTTCAGTGCTTTTAGGGTATCCGCAATGAATCAAATTGGCGGCTTTGATGCCGGCGGAGGAGAAGACTTAGATATCACCTTTCGTTTGCGGGATTACGGTTGGAAAGTGGAATTTGCACCTGAGGCGATTTGTTATACCGATGTTCCCACCAGCATCACAGTTCTAATGCGCCAGCGCTTTAGGTGGGAACGGGATGCGATTCGCCTTCGCTACCGCAAGTACCTGCATTTTATTAATCCGTTCCGCCAAGGAATGCAGCTAAAAGAGTTTTTTCACCAATATGAATTCCTGGTTTTCAATGTTATTGCCGCAATAGCTTTACCAATCTATTTAGTCTGGCTATTTGTGCGCTATGGCGACAATGCCTGGTTTATTTTAGCGGGAGCCCAGGTTGTATTAATTGCACTCGATACAATTACCTTTGCTTTAGCTTCTTACGCAACCCCAAAAGTCAAGTCACTTCCCCTTTGGCCCTATATTCCTGCCTATAGCATCTTTTATGTTAACTTTATGCGAGTCGTAAGACTGTATGCTTATGTTCAGGAATGGATCTTTAGAACATCCTATAAAGATTCTTTCGCCCCTTTAAAAGTACACCGTGTTCGTGAGTAGCTTGAATGAAGGCTCTGCGAAAACGACTACGCCCAGATAGCTTCGAAAGCGAGCAGCGAAAAACCCGAGGATCTGCCAGCCGACGAATATATCTGGCTTTGTTAATTTTATTTGGTATTGGCGTTATTCGCTATATATGGGGTGACTGGTTTTTACTGCGAAGCGATGGGTTAGTACTACGCGATCAAAGCGTTATTGAAATGGGCTATCTAGTAAAAGTAGTAGAGGTTGCCGTAGATGAAGGGCAAGCTGTTCGAGAGGGCGAGTTACTCTTAAGGATTGAATCAATGGAGCTACTGGAGCGAATCGCCGATCTCTCCACCCGCCAAGCTAACCTAATACAGATTTCTGCTGAATTCACTTTATTGGCAGAGACTGCTAAAAAACTACTCACTCCCGCCAAGGAGCGTAAAGTACAAATTGGCCGAATCGTAGATAGAATCAATAAACTTGCAAATAAAGGAGTAGTCAGCGAAGTCGGTTACCAAGATGTATTGAAAGATAACTTCGAGGCCAGTGAAACCCTGGTAAAATTACAAGTTGAAAGCGCCACCCTGGAAGGAAAACGTAGATCTGTTGATGAGGCAATTTATCGCTCCGAACAAGCGCTAAGAAAACTGGAGGAGCATTACAATAACGGTATTATTCAAAGCCCCACTTCTGGTCTAGTTGGGGCTTCAGTCCCCCATGTCGGCAATGTTTATGATGCTGGGGAGCCCCTTATGTCTATCTACACCGGGGAAGCCTATGTCCTAGCCTATCTACCCAATCAATATCAATTCGTGATCAAGCCTGGAATGGAGGTATTGGTTACTGGTGGACGCTTTAAAGACAAAGGGGTACTAGTAGAAATGATCCCCCTCTCAGCCGCACTACCCCAGGAGTTCCAAAATACATTCAAGCCCACATCGCGTAATCAGTTAGCGAAAATAGTCTTACTTGACCCATCAAAATTTCCGGTGAACGAGAAAGTTACCATAACCCTAAAGATTGACTGGATTGATGTCATTATTGATAAATTTATTAATTAACTCCCCCCAGATGACGACTACCTTTTATGTCATACAGTTATTCCTAATTCCTGCCAGGGACGTAGGGCACCTATCCCTGCCTATTGCCAATTTTTCACCTATCTTTTCTTAAATACTCAACAATCTATTCAGTAAAAGGGACGCCATATACACCACAGGTTACACAGTTACGTATAACTGGCATGAAATAAGCTAAAACACTCAGTTAATCTTTCAAACGCCAGCTGTTATATAGGTGTGGAGGAATCAGCATCTCCTTTTTAAGTGACGAATATAGCTTTTTTCGCTGGCCCGGCGACTCTAAGGTGACATCGCATACCGGTGAATCCAAAGACGCTATTTTGATTGAGGAGCCAGCATCAGTAGATGACCTGACGCATATATGGCATATGCGTGGTGGCTTGTATCTACTCCCGGTTATTGATCTCACTGGAACAGTCGGCGAGAAGGCAGATCTGGATTGCTCAAAGCTTAGTGCGCAGGATATGCCCGTTGTGAGCCAGGTTATTGACGACTTTCACTATCGGCGCGCGCAAGTCCACCTGGATTTCCACACCACTCAGAAAGATAGCGACAAAATACTAGCGCGATTATTTGTATCTGGCGTAAGTCTCTCGCCGCACTATAGCCCCAACTCCAAAGCTACTGTTGATTTTAATATTATCCTCGATAGCCCGACGGTTGTGACGGAATGTGAAAAACTGATCGAATCAGGATTTCTACAGGGCAAGTTTTTCGATCGACGCCATATCTGTAACGGCTGTGGGGGTTCTCAGTTTAATGTCCGTGAAGAGTGCGCGGTATGCAGATCCTCTAACCTTACCGAAGACTTCTATCTTCACCATTTCAGCTGCGCTTATTTGGGTCGTGAAGCTGACTTCAGGGAGGGTGAAGACCTGATTTGCCCCAAATGTCGAAAGGAGCTTTTACACTTCGGCAGTGACTACGACAAACCCGGCACACTGCTTATTTGCAATGCTTGCGGCCATGCCAGCTCAGAAGTGGAGATAGGTTTTTTGTGCCTCAACTGCCAGAAAGATACCGACAGCGAATCCATACGCACCGGGGATATTCACAGCTACGACATTACGGAACGCGCCAGTAGCTACCTAAGAGCTGGCTATGCATTTCTCGATTTTACTGACCATAACCCTATGTTCGCTGACCTACCCTTCACCCTGATCGTAGAACTCAACCAGGCGGCAAGAGCCTGGAAAGAGAACAAAACAAATTTTTGCTTGGTGAATATCAA
Source organism: Microbulbifer maximicatervae (SeqCode) (assembly GCF_052467225.1). NCBI lineage: Bacteria > Pseudomonadati > Pseudomonadota > Gammaproteobacteria > Cellvibrionales > Microbulbiferaceae > Microbulbifer > Microbulbifer maximicatervae (SeqCode). The sequence goes on from NZ_CP174303.1 coordinate 3,358,528, forward strand.
CTACGAACATGCTCATGAACTCGAAGTCGAGCATGGGCCCCGACAAACAATGCAGAGCCGCCGCCAATTCATAGAGAACCTTCATGGAGTTTTATGTAGAGCTTACGAAGGTATACGGAAAGAGGACTTTATTACCGGGAAATATGAAGATTATATGGTTCTACATGGAATAGCTAAGGAGGACATACTCGAAGATCGCAGAGAAATGATCAAGATTGCCATGTCCTCCATAAGGCTGGATATTGGCCCCTACTTTAAAGTACTCGGGCCCGAGGAGCTTGTTTAAAAGAAAGCCGAACACCTCCCTGTTACAACTACCTTACCCGAGCCGGCTACCCCTACAACTTACTCGACAACTCGCGAATCTCATGATTCAGGATACGGTCGTTGTGACTGTAATCCACGGGCACATCCACGAGATGGACCCCGCCCGCCCTACAACATTTTTCTATCATCGGCTTAAACTCATCCGTGGCCGTTATTCTGTGGCCATGAGCACCATAGGATTTTGCATAGTCGACAAAATCAGGGTTACCAAAATCCAGACCAAAGTTATCAAACTCCATCATGGCCTGCTTCCACTTGATCATACCGTAGGCATCATCGCGCAAAATAAGTACGATAAGGTCAAGCTTTAATCGAACTGCCGTTTCAATCTCCTGGGAGTTCATCATAAAGCCCCCATCCCCACAAATTGCGACCACACGGCGGTCTGGACACACTAACTTGGCAGCCATTGCCGAAGGCAAGCCCGCCCCCATCGTTGCCAGTGCGTTGTCGAGCAGCACGGTATTCGGGGCTAAAGCAGGATAATTCCGCGCGAACCATATTTTGAACATGCCATTATCAAGCGCAATAATGCCCTTCTCCGGCATCACTTCGCGGAGATCCTTTACCAGTCGTTGCGGACGAATTGGGAAAGTGGTGGTATTTGAGCCCTCCTGGATATGCTTTTGAAGCGCGGCTCGGATACGGTGCGCATCGGTAAAGCTCCAGTGACCCTGGGGTTCCAAGTGCTGGTCCAGCTGCCACAAGCTGTTGGCAATATCGCCAACCACCTCTATCTGTGGGAAGTAGACCGGGTCCACCTGCGCTGAATTGAAGTTGATATGTACAACTTCCGGGCCACCGGGACGCATAAAGAAAGGCGGCTTTTCTACAACATCGTGGCCCACATTGATAATCAGGTCGGCCTGCTCAATGGCCCGGTGAACAAAATCCCCGTCGGATAGCGCGGTATTGCCAATAAAGTGCGGTCCCGATTCATCAATTACTCCCTTACCCATCTGAGTTGTCACCACCGGAATACCCAGCTTGTCGACAAACTTGCGCAACATTTTGGCGGTTAATTTACGGTTTGCGCCTGCTCCCACCAACAGCAGCGGTTTACGGGATGCCTCAATGGCTTCTGCAGCTTTGCGCACTGCCTTCTCTTCGGCAATTGGCCTGCGGTTATAGCTGGGCTCCAAGACCGGCATGGTGGAGTGTTCACGGGCAATATCTTCAGGAAATTCCAAGTGGGTTGCCCCCGGCCGCTCCTCTTCAGATTGCCGAAAGGCTTCACGGACATGAGCTGGCACATAGTCGCCCCCCACGATTGTCTTTGTGAATTTGGTCAGGGGGCGCATCATGTCAACAATATCAATAATCTGAAACTGCCCTTGCTTAGAACTTTTGATAGGTTTTTGACCGGTGACCATCACCATCGGCATTCCACCGAGCTGGGCATAAGCTGCGGCAGTCACCAGATTCGTGGCCCCCGGACCTAAAGTAGACATGCAGACACCAGGCTTGCCCGTAAGCCGACCATAGGTAGCAGCCATAAAACCGGCACCCTGCTCATGACGCGTGACAATTAGTTTTATCTTTGAGCCCCGCAAAGACTCCAGCATATCCAGGTTTTCCTCACCAGGAATCGCGAAGATATACTCAACACCCTCTTTCTCCAGGGCACGAATAAAAAGGTCCGATGCTTTCATTGGGGAGGCTCCTGTAGTCCCACCTTACTAACAATAAGATCCCCGCCAAAAGAGCCGTTTTTATAACTGCCTGACACGATTGCTCAATTACGCGGATGCCTCTCTTACATCTCACTTTATCGGCTCGTAAGTTTGCACCCTGCACAGTAGTTCACATGGTGCCTTAGCAATGTATTGCTAAGATCAGTCTCAGGGAAAATTAATTTCTTGCGCGCTGATATCCACCATCCAAGTGATGACAGCAAACTCCCTGATAAGTCTTAAATCACTGCCTTTGTATGACACCGGATGATAAGAGTTGCAAATGGAATCTCGCTCAGAAGGCGCAAGAAAACACTGGGTTCTATCACTTGCCGCTCTCGGGGTTGTATTTGGTGATATCGGCACTAGCCCACTCTACGCATTTAAACTGATTTTCCACCCCCGGTTTGGAATTCCCCATAACACCGAGACCATTATTGGTGGGGTCTCTGCTGTCTTCTGGGCACTTACCCTCATTGTCACTATTAAGTACGTCATATTGGTAATGCGCCTGGATAACCGAGGAGAAGGTGGGATCATGGCGCTGATGACACTGGCCCTGGAAGCGACAAAAGGGCGAGAATTATTAAGAAAGCTCATTATCGGCGGCGGGATCTGTGGCGCGGCACTATTTTTTGGTGATGCCGTTATCACACCAGCCATCTCCGTTCTCTCCGCAGTCGAAGGACTGGAGATAGTCAACAAAACTCTAAAACCGTTTATCCTGCCAATTTCTATCGGCATACTCTTTGGATTGTTTTTTGTACAGCGCTTCGGCACCGAAACCGTGGGGAAACTGTTCGGCCCGATTACCGCCATCTGGTTCTTAGTTTTGCTGCTCGCGGGCCTTTACTGGGTGCTCCAGAATCCTGTAATTCTCCACTCCATTAATCCCTTGCATGCTGTTAGCTTCCTCACTAACCATGGCATGGCTTCATTCTGGATATTAGGTGCAGTATTACTGGTGTTTACCGGAGGAGAGGCCCTATATACCGACATGGGGCATTTTGGACGCATGCCTATAAGAATTGCCTGGATAGGTTTGGTGTTCCCCGCCCTCGTGTTGAACTATATGGGACAGGGCGCTCTACTTATTAGTGACACCTCTGCGGTAGACAACCCCTTTTACCGGATGTACCCGGACTGGTCGCTCTACCCAATGATTATTCTTGCAACTGTAGCAACCTGCATCGCTTCCCAGGCCTGTATTTCGGGGACCTTCTCCCTGACAAAACAAGGAATCCAACTTGGCTTGATGCCCCGTTTTGCCATCCGGCACACGTCATCAGCACTCGTGGGACAAGTTTATATGCCCGGGGTCAATTACCTATTAATGACAGCGGTAATACTAGTGGCAATTCTCTTTGGAAGCTCAGTCCACCTGGCTAGTGCTTATGGTGTGTCAGTGAGTGGCGCAATGTTGATTACCTCCTGCATTGCAGCAATCGTGTATCGCCACTACCTCAAATACAATCTGCTAATTTGCCTAGCTGTCGGCTCATTCTTTGCTTTTATTGATTTTGCCTTTGTTACTTCAAACCTGGCAAAGATTGGCCACGGGGGGTGGTTCTCTATAAGTTTAGCCGCATTTATTGCGATGCTGATGATTACTTGGAGAGATGGAAAAAAAGCAATAAATTGTTACTTGCAGGGTAAGAATTATAAATTGGAACCCTATTTAAACTCACTTTTTGATAACCCCCCATTACGAGTACCTGGAACAGCGATATTTGTGGGAACCAATCAACTCTTTGTACCTCATGCCCTAATATACAATTTGAAACATAATAGTGTCCTTCATGAAAAGAACCTTTTCCTAACCGTTACGTCGGCCAATACACCAAAAGTACTACCAAAGAATCGAGCAATCATTAGTAAGATCAGAGAGGGATGCTTCAGGCTAATCTTACGTTATGGATATATGGAACGCCCAGATGTCGAAGGGGCCATAAATAAACTCAACAAAATGCACCTTTTGGATATAGATCCAAGTAAGTCTTCTTTCTTTACCTGCCGATACAATATATTTCCTGTTAAAGGTGGCTATAGCAAAATGGCAAATTGGCGAGAGCGGATCTTTGCTGCAATGGTAAGGAATTCAAGCAGTGCTATTGAATATTATCGTATCCCGGCTAACAGGACTGTCGAAGTACAAGAGAATATAATGATCTGAATTGACAAGCTATTTTATCAAATAACTGACGAGCTTATGAAACTCACCTTAGAGTATAGAGAGAAATAGTTAAAACATGCTGATCATACCAGCCTGCTTCCTTTACGGCTAATATGGAAGCAGGCTGTAGGCCGAGGAACCCCTAAATATCTAATTAGAAAGCACAAAGATATTCAGGAGCTCCCTACCCCATAATCAGTTCGCTTCACTCTTAAGTATAGAGGCCATATCACCGGACCAACGGCCGATTACTTGTGTTAGAGCTTTATTTAGCCCTGCCATTGAAGAGGAGTTGAATTTTTTAGCTTCTGGTTGGCTCAAGAACTCCTCATATTTCGCTAGGCTTGCATCGTCGAATCCTTGATAAGTTTGCACGAAAGAGAGAGTTACAAATTGCTCAACATTTTGACGCATCTGGGGCTTCATTGCCTCCATTTGTGCCTTATAAGCATCTAGATTGATCTCTTGGCCGGGAGCCATCACTGCCATCACTGCGGAATAGACAGCAATACCCGTAGAGACCTGCATCTCCATCGCTATATCGGTAGCACCAACAAGCTGATCAATACGAGTTGCCATTTCAACGCGCTTTGTGTCAGCCATCAACTGCTGTGCATTAGCCATCAAATTCTGGAATGCCTCTTCAGAGCTTCCTTCCTCTTCAGCCTTAGTAATTTTCTTACCGATATCTGACTCATACCAAGCCAATAAGACCTCAACATCTTTATCGGTCAGAGAAGTACTCAGTGACGAGCGCACTTCTTCCATAATGATGGACGGTAAAATTGTATTATCTGCACTTTCAAGAATCTTTTGCAGTTTATCCTGAGGAATTGGTGCACCTTGCTGTACGCCTTCCGCAAATCCAGATTTTACTAGCTCAGGAAACCCCTCAACCTGCTTGGTGAAACCCGATACAAGCAGAAGCTTATCCAAATTGTCTGCTTTATCGGCAGCCAGGCATAATGAGCAAAAGGTGCTGATGAATAAAGCAAATATAACTTTTACAGCTTGAGTTCCCATAGGAAGCCCCATATGAAAGTGAATTTGATCGCCATTATGCCGATTGACTCACAACAATCAATCAAAAAGCCCTAACCATTGCAAAACAGACGTACCACAGCTTTGCTATAAAGAGCCTAAATAACCCCCAACTCAGATAGTTTCTTTCTGGCAATTTCAATTCTTTTCTTTTGTACTTCCCGAAAACTGCTGCCATCTATGTTAATCGCAAAATAATGAATATTGTTATTGGACTCTACAATTCCAATATACCAGCCTAAAGCCTTATTTTTAGCTATTGGCCCTCCTCCTGTTTTTGCATATAACTTATAGGTATCAGTCTCCTCTACCAGCATCACTTCTTTAATTTTATCTATAGCTGACTGCGATACAGGTAATTGACCAGTAAATAAACGTTCCAGGAAGTCTACCTGCTCCAACGCGGATATTTTGATACTCTCATTGAGCCAGAAGGTATCAATACCAGACGAAGCATCCCGATTACCATAATTAAAACCTGCCAAATACTGATTCATTCTCTTAGCGCCAATCTCCGTTGCTAATTGCTGATAGATCGGAACCGCTGAATTTTGAAATGCTTCGCGAATTGTCAAAGGTCTTTCTGACCAGATTGTAGGCCACCACCCTTTAGCCGGGTATTTGTCATGATTATAGGTTAGCTCTTGTAACAGGTTCTCAACTAAACCCAAGTCAAGTGCAATAAGGGTATTTGGAACCTTAAAAGTAGAGAATGGTGTGAACTGCCTGGCTGCCCTCTCCCTATTAATTACCGTATATTCTGAGGTCCGACTATTCTTGAGCACAAAAGTACATAACTTGCTACATGAGCCCCCATCTTCTGCAATCACCGAGTTGCTGACACCAAAAACCAATATTGCAGCAGTGATAAACCATATAAAGTGTTTCAACCGGAATCTCCTTGATTTAGAGTGCGTGATACCCGAGGAACATCAATAAATTTAATCCGGATAAACTGGGTAATTAGCACACCGAAAAGTACCTTTCGGATATTGGGAGGAGTTACTTGGCAAGTCAAGTAACTAAGAGACTAACAAACAGTCCTTATTAAGTAATAACTGTACCATCATTTAGAATTTAGGAAATACTGCCAACTGAACAAACTAGGCTTGGCGTTTCCTATTGATAAACGCCAAACCTTTTGTGTAAAAAGCGAGCAAAATCTAGCTTTGGGCCATCTTAATTTCTGCGGTCTGAGTTATTCCCCATATCCCACAGAATTGGCTGATCGCCACCCATAATCGTTGAAGGCATTTGACCATTCCATTGCTGCGCGCGGGTATATTCAACCAAGGTATGGTTTCTGGCAATCGCATCAGCTTTTGCTTTAATCGCTGCGGCTTCCGCTTCCCCTTTCTCCAGAATCGCAAAAGCTTCCGCCTCGGCCTCTACACGAATCTTATGGGCTTCACCATCTGCTTTAGCTTTGGTGGCATCACGGCGCGCATTAGCAGTATTCACCTCACGTTGCGCTTCCAGTTTTTGACGTTCCAATTTATGCTTTTCGGCAGCCGCCAGGTTCAACTCTGTCTGCTTGGTTTCAATAGATTGGATGTACTTGGGAGGCAAGCTGATGCTCTCAATCTGTACATCTCCCAATTCCATAGGCAACCCCTTGGTTTCCTCCTCCAAGAGTTCCTCAATACGTCGAATTGCTGCATTCCGGTTCTGGATAATCTGCTCTGCCTTGAATTCAGCCAAACCAGCTTTACTGGCGCTTCTCAGCCTGGGATCGAGAATCCGCTGTTCAAATTGTTCTAAACCGCCATATTGCTTATACAAATCAATGGCTGCACTGCGAGTTACCGTCCAGTTCACCGCAGTCACTGCTTTTAACGGCATTTGTTCTGCAGTGGCGGCATTCATCGTCTCAACATTTTTCCGGGTTCTTACTTCGATTTCGACCACATTGTCCATAAATGGGACTTTCGTATGAATTCCAGGATCAACCTGTGAGATTGCCTTACCAAATCGCTTTACAATTCCTACGTGCCCCTCGTCAACCGTGAAAACAGTCCCCATGGCGATAGGAATAATCAGTAATGCAACACCAGCGAAAATTCCCTTCTTAAGATTTTCCACAAACTTTCCTTTAACTACTTACATCCAAAAACGGTTCTTAACTTCAAAGATGAATACATAAGCGGATATTCTTTAATCCCTATATTTCTAAACCAGAAGGGAGTACCAAATAAGCCCCACTAAAATTCACTCAAAATGACCCGCAGGATAATATAGATAATTTTTCAATAAAAAAAGTGTGACGTTTCACTTCCACATATCAGTGGAACGAACTCTTTGAACCGAAATATAGAAGTAAGCTTCAACTATCCAACCGTGATCTTGTTTGTAGATATTTAGCGCAAAATAAAATCGCACTCGAAATTTCATATGCTAGATATACGAATAAAGGCGGCCTTTTAAATTTGATCAAATAGTTGAAGAGAAACGAATACACAAAATATATGTCGCAATGTTTTGGCCTTTCATGAACAAAAGATATAGGAGAGATACGCCTAAACCCACTACCAGATGAGCATTCATTACTTATGTGGATTCGGTCATACCTCACCTAAGCAAGAATTGTGCGCCCAATAAAGTCTTACCAATCAATCAAGCTCTCAATCAACGCTATTATCCATTGGCAATCACTTTCTCTATCAATAAGTAGAGGCCTTGACAATGAGCACTTCAGATTCATCGGACAAAAATGGCCCTGTCGAGGCCACCCCATACAAGTGGCCATATAATGGGGATCTCAGGCCAGAAAACACCACTCTCGTGGTTATTGACATGCAGGTGGACTTTTGCAGCCCCGGCGGCTATGTCGACAAGATGGGATATGATCTGGAGGCAATGCGCAAGCCCATCGAACCCATCCAGCAAGTATTGAATGCGATGCGGGCAGAAAACTATCACATTATGTACACCCGGGAGGGGCATCGCCCCGACCTTTCTGACCTCCCTCCAAACAAACGCTGGCGCTCACGACAAATTGCTGCGGGTATCGGCGACCCGGGACCATGTGGACGTATTTTAGTCAGAGGGGAACCTGGTTGGGACGTGATCCCTGAACTAGCGCCCAAAGCTGGTGAGGTCATTATTGATAAGCCAGGCAAAGGTACCTTCTTTTCTACAGACTTCGGGCTAATACTCAAGCTTAAAGGGATCGATAACTTGATTCTCGTGGGCGTTACAACCGACGTATGCGTACACACCACCATGAGGGAAGCAAATGATCGAGGATTCGAGTGCCTGCTTCTATCAGACTGCACTGGGGCTACCGACATCGGCAACCATGAGTCGGCTCTCAAGATGATTACTATGCAGGGAGGTGTCTTTGGCGCTTATACAGATAGTCAGAAACTCCTGAAGGGACTAGCGGAAGCCTCTAATACCAGGTAAGTAAATCATGTATTGTTGTTGGGGAAGAGCTTGTTACTGAGATCGCTCTTCCCTAATGGCATTTTAAATCAAGCGGGCTCCGTAATTTTCAGATCGCCAGCATATGATAAAATGAACCCCACTAAAAACATGTGCACACTGACACTGAACTGATACTGCCCTTCACTCTCTGTTTCATAAGCCTTGACTTTGGGCCAAAGAAATTTTGGCAAAGCTATACCTAATAGCTTCGTTTTCGAAAACTGATATTCAAGTGCTCCGTTGACATTATGAGCGGTAAACTGCATTTCCAAAGGGCCGAGCCTTTCCACCAGATAATTTTTTTCTGAATAAAATGATGAGCTCATCTTGAACCCATCGAAATCTCTCACCCAATCCATCCGATCGGAAAAGTGTCCACAATCAACAACTAACTGCGAACTTGAACTCGCCTTCGGGAATCTAAATATTGAACAAATAGTATTCGCAATAACCCCACCTCGTTTGACGACAACAGAACCCTCATACCTCTTCATCCCAGTGTGTGCAAATTGCAACAGTGGAGATAATTCATTGAATGAGGACCCCATATGAGCGGAAAGTATGTTCAATATTCACTCCTATTCCTATTCACTTCCTTTACCCACAGTACCATCTATACAGGTAACTGGCAGGCTGCAAATATTCAACCTGCCAGCGCACTCTCATTCAACTCGATGACTAAATCAAGCTTATTTGCTATTCGCTCTCAGAATAGCGCTCATAGCCCGGTGGGCGTCAACGAACCCAAGCCCGGTGTTGTGATCACCTAGCCAACTGCGGCGAGCATTATCTTTCAATGACTTGCTCACTAGTTGAGCAGCTTCTACCCTGCTAAGGCCGTAGTAGTCTGCCATTTCAAGGAGCAATAGGCTGACAGCCGCTAGTTGAGGAGCGGCAAAAGAGCTACCAGACTCAAAGTTTTGACTGGAAGCTGAATATACTGCATCGCCGGCAATAGCAAAGCTCTGCTTAATAGCCAAGGGGTTGTAACCCGGAACCGTCGCCGTAAGTGAGATCTCATTTGAGAATGGCTGGAGGTTGATTGCAAAAAACAAATTCTCAGCACCGGCCTGCCCTTCATTCTGAGCAAGGAATGCCCTGATTAAATCCAGGTCATAGGTAAAGAAGCTGCCGAGTGGTGGTAGCTCCAAGCGCTCTCTGACATCGGTGTTGTTATGCTCAAGATCTGTACCTGTATTCCCCAGTGACTTGGTAAAAATCTTACTTTGTAAAATAGCGGAAAGATGCTCTGCAAACTCTGGGTCGAGTTGGTCATTGGTGATATGAAATGCACGGCTCATATTGATCACACTAATGTCATCTCGATACCGCATATAGGCCATTGCATCATTATAAGTTTTGCTCTCGGCACTAACGGGTACAATAGTCGCCTTCGGAGCAATATCCAAAATGATATCAATTACGGTGTTACCATGAAGGAAAGTGATGGGATCACCAAAGGCAACTTCCGCTTCAATATTGGGATACTGTTCGCGCTGCTCTTGTAAGCGTGTCGGATCAAACAAATCAAAAACAGCAATTACCATACCCTCGCCATCAAAGCGCTTAGTCAAAATTTGCTGTTTCAGTTTATAACCGGGCACATGGGGAAGCAGTAACTCATTAATCGCCAACCTGAATAGATTCAGGTCGGCAATAGCGGCATCAAATTCCGGCCTATATTGCTTCTGGTAATCTTCTGGCTGAAACGTGTATAGAAGCTCAGCTAATACAATAAATTCTGTGATTGACTGCCCCCACTTGTGCATCAGTAATTCTTCAACCATGTAGTGGGATTTTGCCATTCCCGAATATTGATCAAAATCAGCTGCCAGATACTCTTCAATAATTGGAGTTACCGGCTCTTCCCAAGGCCAGGGGGTTAATTCTTTCACAATCTCTAAGGAATCTCTGGCCTGCTCAATATCTGGGGTTGAAGCAAATATATTGAGGCTACCCAGCAACATTAAGATTGTTAGTATTATCCTATTCAAAACTATTTCCTTGTCATGAAAAATTATTAGATAGTGTTTGTAGGCTGCTACAAGCCACGGGATATAAATAGTCCCAGTGACAGGAAAAGCTCGCAGCCTGGAAATAGGATCACGAATGGTGTGGAAAGGCAACAAAGCAAATATATATAGAAATTACAAAGCTAATATCGCCCATAAAATAAAAGATATTCGGTTACCTCTGACATCAAAATCTAGAGAAAGTCTTACTCTGAATTTGGCTCCGCCTCATCTTCTAGTCAATGCAGAAGATCACTATCCCCCAAAGACTGGCGGCATGCACTTATAGCGGGAATAGCAGCTACAATTAATGTGCTTACCAGTACTAAAGCTAAAAGCACAATCGTATGTTCGCCTATAACAACGCCGTCCAAATAGATTCCAAATTTATCTGTCAGAATTGGCTCAACCAGCCAGCCTCCCATTATCAATCCAGAAACAGCAATTGTCGCACCTAAAAGTAAAACCAAAAATGCCTCAGTCTGGATCAATAGGAATAAAAACAAAGGGCCAGAACCTACAGTTCTCAGTAGTGCTATCTCCAGTCTGCGCTCGCGCATCGTGGAAAGTAGTAAGATACATAAGCCAAGTAATGCAGCCAAAACCACCATAGCTGAGACAAAAAATAATACCTTTTCTATACCACCGGATATCTGCCAAAGCTCCGATAGTGCAATGCCCGGCAATATTGCCAGCAGCGGCTCCTTCGAATATTCGTTTATTTTTCTCTGTACCTGAAATGTAGCTATAGGGGAATTAAGCCCGAGTAAGAAGGCAGTAATGTTATTAGGCACCAGATCATCGTGCTCCGCATCAGCACCATGAACGGCTTCCAGTCCCGCCAAGCTTACATAGAGTGCTCGATCTACTGGTGTACCAGTAGGCTTGAGTATGCCACTAACGATAAAGGGGTTTTCACCATGCTCTGTGAAGAGCGTTCCAACCAAACCGTGCGCCAATGTGAGAGTGTCATCAAGTTGGTAGTTGAGTTCCCGAGCGACCTCCGCCCCCAATATGACACTAAAAGTATCGATAAAATTCTGGCCGGTTGATAGCTCCAATGGCCTCTTATTCCCATACCGATAGTGATCGAGAAATCCCGTTGAGGTTCCCACCACCCTGTAACCTTGGTGCGAATCCCCCAGGGATAGGGGTATCGCCCAACGTACCTGGGGTAAGTGAGTAAGTTCCTGGTAGCTATCCCATGAAATATGATTGCTGGCATTCCCAATATGGAATACGCTGTATAACAAGAGATTCAATTGTCCCGTAGGTGCCCCAACAATAAGGTCTACCCCTGACACAGTTCGACTAAAGCTGTTTTTAGTATGGCTTCGCAACTGCTCGATCCCCAACATTAGAATCAAACTGATTGCTACAGACAATACGGCCAGTGACACACTACCCTTACGCTGCATCAGGCTTTGCCAAGCAAGTTTAAAAAACATCGGCTAAAGCCTCCGGTGCAGTGTCCCACTCGGGCCTAAGTTTCCAGGCAATATTTATTTCGCGCATATCCATAACCAGAGGGAAGTGTCGTTCCAAAGAGCTATCGTGGCTGACAAAGATCAGAGTGCATTTCTTTTGCTGACATGCAGTCATCAACAACTGGACAAAAGCATCTCTCGCTTCAGGGTCCAAAGCAGATGTAGGCTCATCAACCAGCAATAACTGCGGTTCATTGATCAATGCCCGCACGATTGCCACCCTCTGTTGCTGTCCGACACTCAAGCTGGCCACTTTCTTGGGTAAAATTTCCTCTCCTAAACAGAGTCCCGTTAGCAGCTCATTAACCCTGCCGCGAAAATCGCCACGGAAACCAGAAAAGTGGGTAGCGACACGAATATTGTCCTCCACACTCAAATAGGGAATTAGGTTAAAGCGCTGAAATACAACGCCAATATGTCTCGCCCTGAAGCGATCCCGCTTGCGCTCACTCAGTGTACCCAGTGGTTGACCCAGAACCTTAAGGCTTCCAACTTTTGTCGACAGAATACCGGCCAGGAGGTTCAGCAGTGTTGATTTACCACTACCGGAGCGGCCACGTAAAAATACCTGCTCACCGACAGGTACTGACCAATAAGGGACCTCTAAAACCGAAGGACCTGTACGATAGGCGAAGCGCAGCTGCTCCACTTCAACCGCTAGTTTCAATTTCGTAGTGAAAGCATTCATCTTGCACCTCATTTGCAGCATGGATTTTTGCAAACAGATATATAATGATATATCAAATCATTTAATACGATAAATAAACCCCAGCCATGAACAGATATCTCTTCTCATCAGCCTGCACCCTGGCAATCGTACTACTCGTAGCTGGCTGTGATAGCCCAGTTGAAACCAATCAAGTTTCAGCGCCAGTCGCTGAAGATACTCAAGTCAAACAGGTAAGTATCAGTTATCGTGAAGTCAGCTGGGAAGAGTTAATCCCAAAAGATGATCTGGATGCGTTACTCAACCCACCAGAATACATAGATGATATTGTTGAAGGCTCCACTGCCGACTCAATGCCTAACTCATCAGCTATTGCCACTACGAGCGAAAATGAAAGCCGCTACCAAGCCGCTTTGACTTCCACCCGAATAAAACCAGAGTTCGACAACCAACAGATACGTATTGCTGGGTTTATAGTTCCAATTGAATTCAATGACGAATTAACAATTTCCAATTTCCTTTTTGTTCCCTACTTCGGAGCCTGTATCCACCTGCCGCCCCCACCCCCAAATCAGGTTATCCATGGCAGTTTTCCTGAGGGAGTTCAAGTTGACGCTCTGTATGAACCTTTCTCTATAGAAGGGAAACTGAGAACATTGAAAATAGAAAGCGAGTTCGGAACTGCGGCTTACAGTATGGAAGTGGATAACATTCAACCTTACACAGAATAATGTCCCAGGCGAGCGCTGCTCACCCGAGGACACTACTTCATCGATTGCCGGCTATTGGCCCATCTCCCGAACCAGGTATCCGGCACCGTCGATATTCTCCATTACCCAGAGAATGTAAGCGATGTCGACATGAATCGCCCGGGTGCTATCGGTGAAGTCCCAATCAGCATTGATACTATCGTAGGTTCCGTCAAATACGACTCCCACCAGCTCGCCGCGACCATTCATTGTCGGAGATCCTGAGTTACCGCCCGTAATATCTACGGTACTTAAGAAATTAACCGGCACCGAATCCAGCTGCTTTTCATAGTAACGGCCATAGCTCTTCTTATCGATAGCTTCCATCAAAGCCTTAGGGGCATCAAAGGGAGCCTCACCTGTGTACTTGGCCTTAATGCCACGCAAAGTTGTAAAGGGTACAAAACCTTGCTTACCGTCATTGCCGTCAGCGGCCTTCTTAATCGTACCTGGTGGTGGCTCATAGCCTTTGACCAAACCATAGGTCACGCGGAGGGAGCTATTTGCATCAGGATAAACCGGCTTACCCAGTGAGTGGTAATAATCAATCAGCATTTCCATATACTGTGGGCGCAACTGAGCAAAGCGACCTTTCATGGACTCCTCATGCTCTTCACGCGTAAGCATGTCTTCGTACATGGCCACTGCCAGCTGGATAAACGGGTCTTTGCTCTCTATAAAGTCTTCAGGCTTTTTACCTATCCATGCTTCACGTACCTCGACATCGGAAAGCTCTGTTTCCTTATACATTTTGTCGAGTGTTGCCTCTAAGTCTGTATTGCCTTTGCCGATGTTCAAGAAACGATCAAAGCTGGCTATACGCTGCTCCTTCGGGAGTGCCTGGTAACGGTCCAGGAAGTAGAGCCAGATCTGTTTGTCGACTGATGGATGATAGCTGCGTTCAATACGACGCATGCCCTCTGTGAATCGGGTCAGATCCCTTTCCTGATAACCCGGCTTGCGCTTAGCATCAGGTTTTTCGTTCTCTTTAGCCAAACGATACAGTTTGCTCGCGGCACCCAGCATAGCTGAACGATCCATATAATCGATGGCGAGATCCTGTTCACGGGTTGATTCTTTTTCTACAACCAGTGCCTCAAGGTCATCAATAGTAGACTGGTATTTTTTCTGGCGGGCTTTGTCTGAATCCACCCAGGCCTGCAAATCTTTTTCCAGCTTTTCTTTACGCTGCAATAGATCGCTACGCTGGTATCCCTCCATCATGCCGGTAAAGTTTTTAGAGTAATTATTCAAGCCTGCCACGAGACTGGCATACTTTAACTCTGCATCTTTATTGTCGGCGGTAGCCGTACCAATCGTTTCTGACCACTCACCCAATACCCGCTGCATGTTTGGGTAATACCAATTGAAGTTACTTTCCACTTCCTGGGCGGTGCGATAGCGATTAGTGCGGCCAGGGTAACCGGCAACCATCACAAAATCGCCTTCCTTAGGGCCTTTTGCCGCTACGGGCAGGTAGTGCTTGGGCTCGTAAGGGACATTATCTTTAGAGTAATCGGCCGGTTTACCATCTTTACCCACATAGGCACGGTAGAAGGCGTAATCGCCGGTATGGCGAGGCCACATCCAGTTATCGATATCGCCACCGAACTTTCCGATCGAAGATGCCGGCGCATGGACCAAACGCACATCGCGGATTTCCAGTTGCTTGACCAGGTAGTAATTCAAACCGCCGTAGTAGCTATAAACCTCACAGCGATGCCCCGGCTCTTTCTCACACTCGGAAACCAGCGCTTTCTCTGCTTCTTCGATTGCGGCAAAACGTGCAGCACCATCCATCTCATCAGTCAGGCGCTCATTAACCTTATCCGTCACTTCGTTCATTGCAACGGTGACATAGACACGGGAGCCAGGTGCAGCAGGCAACTCTTCCGCTAAATCCCCGGCCAGGAAACCTTCCGCCAGTAAATCCTTGGATTCAGTTGAATTGTATGAAATTGAACCGTAGGCGCAGTGGTGGTTGGTAATCACCAATCCCGTGGGAGAGACAAAGGAAGCGGAACACCCCCCCAGGCTAATCACCGCATTCATAGGGAATTCAGTAAGCTTGGTCATGCTGGCTGGGTCCAGCTCGAGGCCATGACTGCGAAGCTCCTTGGACAATTCAGGCAACTGGTGAGGCTGCCACATCCCCTCGGTCGAAACACTTTCTTTCTCTGCAGCAAGGCTGGAGTAACTGGCTCCAGCGAGTAGTGCAGCAGTTGCAACCCCGTAAACAATAGAATTATTTATTTTCATATTTACTCAGCAATATTTAAATAATAACAGGTGAGCTTTGGATGTTTCCCAACACTAACCCTGTTTTTTGCGGCATAAACACCGAAAATTCACCTACAAACACAGCAAGCTGACAGAGTAACATACCCTCTTCGGCTGTAGACCAACACGAATCTGAGACCTTACTTGAAGCCGGCCAATCATCGCCATTATTTTCCTGGCTCTTCCACCCAATTTGGATAAACCACAAAGATACGATTGATACACTATATCATTTTAGATCCACCAGATCTGAGTAAAATGTAAGTTGCGCCGACAACAAGAAAGATATTTGCGATAAACAGTATGACCCTCTGTGAGATATCGCGAAGTAACTCACTACCCGTAAGCACATACCCGCACACCTCAGAAAGCCTATTCCTGTTACAACATCCACCGTCTCATCCCAACGACCGACATCAGCTCGATCATTTTGACTCCAAAACCCCTCTTCCTCTTCAATACCTGGAGGTTGCCTAATCTCACCAACCCAAATATGATACGTTATATCATCTCCACAACTGAAGATTGAACGCTTTCAGCCAGGAACCTCACTAACACCCTGCTCTCGCTCATTAAGAGCAAAGCAAATAAACAATGCGGAAAACATTTTCGCTAGCCGAATTTACTTAAGAGGAGCATATCTTGAGCCTGATTTACTCTAACGAAAGAAGCCGTGAGCCACTGATTACACAGGTAAATAATGCGGAGCTGGTTCCACTTGGAAAAGGAGTATCTGAGGTAAAGGAGCCAAATACCCGCCGGTCTGTGTCTGCAGATACCGGAGAAATTTTGGCAGATATTTTCCAAACTGATATCAATATGGCTATCTGGCAAAGAGAACTGCCCAAAGACATAGCCTATAATTGCCAATCTCTTCTAAATAGCGCTGTGCATCCCAACCGCCGGATTCTGCTTCCCACCACCAAGATTGACCGTCTCGCTGAAGTATTACCGGAGCTTAAGCCCTACCCGCACCTATGTGCTGATATCCAGCTACTGGCAGATATGTTCAGTTACCTGTTTGAGTTAAGCGGAGTCGGCATTCGCTTAACAACCTTAAGCGGTGCAATGTGCCCCAAATTTCACGTAGACCGAGTGCCTTGCCGATTGATTACAACCTATTTGGGCACCGGGACAGAGTGGCTGACACCAGACTCTATTGACCCTCATACACTCGACTTGAAGGCCAACCAGGAATTTCCTTCAACTTCCATCAATCACCTGGCATGCGGCTCGGTTGCCCTACTCAAAGGTGAACTCTGGGAAGGCAATGAAGGATTCGGCCTAATCCATCGCTCACCCAGTGTCGATCCCGGCCAACTGCGACTACTGCTCACTTTCGATTTCGGGTCCGCCAACGAGTAACTAGCGTGCACTTGGACGTAAAAATCTTATAAGGAATAACTCATGAAACTTACTGCGAACCTTTTCGCACTGATGACCCTATCTAACCTGGCCCATGGGATTTCCGGCCAGGTATTAGATTCTTCTGGAGAGCCCATCTATGGCGCTAGTATTGAAGTCGCGGGAAGTAGACAGCAGGCACAAACAGATGCGCAGGGCCGATTTTCACTTGAGGTGAATACTTCACAGCTCCGCGAGATCCATATCAATGCCCCGGGGCACAGCCATAAGACAGTAATTTTACAAGCTGGTCAGGATGAGCCCCTGAAGGTTACCTTGCAACACACTGTTATCGAACAAATTGACGTAACAGCCACACCATTACATGCTTCCACCATTGAATCAGCACAACCAGTAACAGTGGTAGCCGGCGAAGAGCTGCGTCGAAAACAAGCCTCCACTTTGGGAGAAACCCTCAAGAATGAAGTAGGGGTTCATTCCAGCTACTTTGGACCAGTAGCCAGTAGCCCCATTATCCGTGGACTCAACGGCCCCCGCGTTCTGATTACCCAAAATGGGCTCGATAGCGCCGATGCCTCCCGAGTTGGCCCAGACCATGTCGTCGCCACTGAGACCATTACTGCAGAGCAGATAGAAATCCTGCGGGGGCCTGCCACTTTATTTTATGGTTCAGGAGCCATCGGTGGCGTAGTCAATGTGGTAGATGAGCGGATCCCTACCTCTAGTGAAAACAGGACTGCTTATTCGCTGGGAAGCAATACCGTGGCAGATGAGCGCGAAGCCTCGCTGGCTCATACCGGCGGCAATGATCAGCTGGCGTATCACGTGGACAGCTTCTGGCGCAAAGGTGACGACTATGAAATTCCCACCTCAAGCGACTATGGCGAAGAATCCAGTGGGGTATTAGAGAACAGTGACTCAAAAAGCAAAGGGTTCAACATCGGTGGCAACTGGTTTTTAGATAATGGTTCAATCGGCCTTGCCTATGGACGCCTGGAGCGAATTAACGGTATTCCCGGGCACAGCCATTCGCACGCTGAAGAACATGAGGAACACGAGGAAGATGAGTCAGAGCATCATGACGAGCATGAAGAAGAGTTAGAAGTAGTCTCTGACTTGAAACAGGACCGCTGGCAATTGGCTAGCGAAATGTCACTGGATAACCCATGGTTGAGCGGCCTGGATGCCAGAATTGGCTACACAGACTACGAACATTCTGAGATCGAAAACAACGCTATCGGTACGACATTCAGTAATCAAACACTGCAAGCACGGGTCAACCTGCTGCTGCAAGATATGGCCGGCTGGCGTGGTGCAATAACCCTGGAAAGCAAAACCACCGATTTTGAAGCAATAGGCGAAGAGGCGTTCACTCCGCCGAGCACAACGGAAAGCTCAGCGATTGGGCTAATACAGGAAAAGCACACGGGAGAGTTCCTATGGCAGTTAGGAGCCCGAATCGAAAGAGTCACTATCGAAGCCACCGATGATGACTGGGAGGGGGGAAATCTCGATAAGTTAGCTTTCACACCCTTTAGCTTTTCTGCCGGCTTGGTCTGGGACATTGCCGCTAATTACAATGCCGGCATCTCTTTTACCCACGCCCAACGAGCACCCAGTGCCGCTGAACTTTTTTCTTATGGTCCCCATATTGGCACCAGCACCTTCGAAGTCGGCGCACTATTTAGACTGGATGACACAGAAGAGCCCTATTTTTACTACGAGAACAATGTTGAGGAAGAGGTTTCCAACAACATTGACCTCAGTTTTCGCCGGCATTCCGGAAATATCGGCTGGGTGCTGAATCTATTCTACAACCAGGTTGATAATTTCTACTACGAGCGAAATACGGGCTACACCAGCGAAGATATTGAAGAGCATGGTCACGATGAGGAAGAAGAGAGTCACAATCATGGCGAATTACCCGTTTATGTCTTCGATCAAGCTGATTCGACACTCTACGGGCTAGAAGCTGAATTTGCCTGGCAAATATCCAAGCCACTCACATTAACACTGTGGGGAGACACTGTTCGTGGAAAGTTAGATGACGGAGGTAACCTGCCTCGCACTCCACCTGCACGATTGGGCGGTATGTTAAGTTATAGCTCCAATGGATGGGATGCAGGAATTGAGATTACGCACGCGTTTGAGCAAAACAAAGTATCAGAACTGGAAACCAGCACCGCTGCTTACACACTTTTGAATACTGAGCTTGCATACACTTTTCAAGGAAGCCAACACGACCTCACCGTTTATCTGAAGGCTAACAATCTAACTGACGAGTTAGCTTACGTGCATTCATCCTTCCTAAAGGAACTTGCTCCACTGCCGGGGCGGAACTTTAATGTTGGATTGCGAGGCATGTTTTAGTCAGGGAAAGGCTTTAGTCAATCAATGAAACCACCAGCAGTAATCATTGCCGGTGGTTTTTCCATTTTATAAATTGCCCTCAATAAGAACTTAGAAAAATCCCTGCGTTTTCACAAGAACTTCCCTTAGGGCCCGTAGGCACCAAGAAAATAATTAGGAGTTATTATGACCCAGCCAGTAGTGCCAGAGAATTTCAATGCTTGGCTATATTGCATTACGGTAGAGTGCGGCATCGAACTAACACCAGAATTTGTTGATGAGCGCATCAATGCACTGCAGGACAACAAGAACTACCACACCCGTAATTTTATTCTCTTATACGGGCAAGAACACCACCAGAAAGTACTCAGCTGGTTTAAACAAGTACGTGAAGAAATATGACCCCGGAGACAACTAAAAACCACCAAAACCAATGGACACAATAGCCTCGACTGGCATTATGTGACTCCAGATTAATAGTTTTATAAGGAAACCCAAACACCCTACCCATCGATGCGGATAATTTAAGAAAGATTTACATCTAGCTATTACTCCAACCTAAAACAACCATAGCGACCTCAACTCAATTGCCTTTACAAGTAACAAGAAGCCGTTAATAACATCCAGAAATTGATACCAGAGATCACAGTTACTCAAACTAAAGATCTGAAACGGAAATTACGAAAATGAAACCCCTGATACCAAGTAGGGTTTTACGACTTGCTGCCCACAAAGCGCGGCCATTTAATCAAAAAATATAAAATAAAGAGTCGCATCTAGAGATTGCCATTAGCCGACTAAAACATAGTATTACAAATAGCACTTTTTTCTAACAGTTAGGTCCGCCATTCATTTATCATGGCTTCAATGCGATTCATTTAGTGCATTAACATTTAGAAAACAACTTCTAAGCATAAAAATAAGGAACAAAAATGCCACTAATGACCTTAATCCCTGAGGGGCAAACACCGGGTAGAAGAACACGTCTGTTAGCTGAAGCGATGGGGAATGCGAAACCCGCTTTCATGAACGGCACTCTGACAGGACCAGAGCTTTCCCTTTATACAAAACTAAGCAGTTTGCAATGCTGGGACGCTGCGCTCTACTGTGCCTGGAGCGCCAAGGGTGTAAACTGCCCTAGTGTAACCATGGACAACAAAAACTATAATGTTACTGGTAACAATAACTACAATAGAATTTTTGGAGCCACCCCCAGAACCCGATCAGTTAATACTCTGCACGATTTGATGACCTTGCCGGAGGGCTGCTTCGTTGGTTTTCTATCAAATTTAGGAGTTATGAGACATGTAATGATTCATACCTCAAATGGTCATGGAGCAGGCAATAAAAGTGACTGTGTTTTTACTGATGGAAATACAGGCGGTTGGGAGCTACTAGATATGGCTCATTTTTTTGGTAAAGATAGTAATCATAACGGCAATTCCCATACAACCATGATATATATGCCGGTAACGGGGCAAGTAATTTAACTTTTCTCAAGAGTGACGTATAGCCTATTGAGCTATTCTGCTCTTGACTGCATCAGTTCAGATTTGATCTGACAGTTACCGGTTTTCAAAAGGTCTTCTGTCAGGTCAACCCTGAACGATCAACTACAGAATTAGATACTATCTGACAAGTTTCCAGCTCATAAAGTGAACCCTACCTTACTCTCACCGGGCTTTAAGGTGTAGCTTTGAGTTCCCCTGCCATTATTGACATTCAATGTGTTCACTTGGTCCCGCTCTATCTCCATCAGCATTGATTGTTTAACGTTCAATTTTTTACTGGAAATATCTACCATAGGCACTTCCTGATATATCCAAATGTCATGAACGTCGGCTTCCATACCTACCCAATTAAGCTTCACCACCTCACCATTTTCCTGGCTAATCTGAAATCTTGAATTGACATAGCTCTCCATCTGTCTTTGTGCTTCATTCAACTCTTTACTGGCACTTATTGATAAGGCCTTTTCAATGTCAGCAACAAAAAAACGATGGGAAACCTCCAGCGTTTGAGTACGCCCGTTTACGGAGAGGTTGGTCAAACCAAAATGATAGCGATGTGCATTTGCCTGGAATGAAAATACCGAGGTTGTGACTATCACTAAAAAGGAAAGTAAAACTTTCATCAAATACTACCACTACACAATGAATGTTTCAGATGGATATTTTTAGTAAAAAGGACAAAAGTGCAGCCTCCAGGCCGACCGCCTGCGTGCTGCACTTTTTCCAAGACCTAATCTTCCTCTTTAAGCTCCTCATCCCAATCTTTCATCAAGTTACGCTGCTTTTCATCCTTAAATAGTTCCAGGCGTGACTTGATAATTCGACGTGGATAGAAGTTGTTCTCCACATTGACATCCGCTGTTTCCCAATGGGGATCGAGCACTACAGACTTAAGCACCTTGCTCTTATCCCTCACCAGCATTTTGGAGGTCTTCTTGGCATTGCGAGTCCAGATTTCAGCGGGGATACGCAAATCCTCAACACTCCCATCTTCATATTCCAGCCGCAGGAACAGTGGCATCACCAAGCCACCAATATTGCTAAAGTCCAGCACGTAGACATTACTCTCAACCTTGAGCATGTCTTTTTCCCAGTCCTCTAGATTTTCTAGTTTACTTTGGTAGCTATTGCGATCCGCATTAGAAACGTCAAACTCATCGTGAGTATTATAGAAGTCTTCCAACTCCGGCTTAGCATCGACGATTCGAGTCAACTTTTTCGCGCGATTTTCAATAACAGTGATAGTCTCGGGTTCCCGTTTATGCTGGGCGCGCTTCCAAGGCCCTTCCACTTCAGGATTTTGTGTACCAACGGTGTAATGATGTACGGCATCAAGGCTGATATCGACATTATCAGTGGTGTAGAACCATCCGCGCCAGAACCAATCCAGGTCCATACCTGATGCATCTTCCATAGTGCGGAAAAAGTCCGCAGGCATAGGGCGTTTGAACTTCCAACGCTGGGCATATTCCCGGAAAGCAAAATCGAACAACTCACGCCCCATAATGGATTCACGCAGGATATTCAGTGCAGCTGCAGGCTTACCGTAGGCATTGTTACCAAGCTGAAGCACAGATTCCGAGTTCGTCATAATCGGAACCTGGTTTTCACTCTTCATATACTCGACAATTTTTCGTGCATCGCCACGGCGGGATGGATACTTCTCTTCCCATTCCTGTTCAGCCAAGAACTGTACGAAGGTATTCAGGCCCTCATCCATCCAGGTCCACTGACGCTCATCAGAGTTGATGATCATAGGGTAATAATTGTGCCCCACCTCATGAATGATCACAGAGATAAGCCCATACTTGGTGCGGCGAGAGTAAGTACGCTTGCTGCGGTCCTCCTCATCAATTTCAGGGCGCGGACCATTGAAGGTGATCATGGGGTATTCCATTCCCCCCACAGGGCCATTGACGGAAATAGAGACCGGATAGGGATAGTCAAAACTGTAGCGGTTATAGATATCTATTGTATGAATAATGGACTCTGTTGAGTACTTGTCCCACAGTGGAGTGCCCTCTTCCGGGTAGAAGGACATAGCCATCGTATCGGTTCCACCCTTCTTGTAACCCTGTGCGTCCCACAGGAATTTACGTGACGAAGCCCAAGAAAAGTCACGTACATTCTCAGCTTCAAATACCCAGGTTTTACGCTTATTTGAACGACTTTTTTCGTTCTCCAGCGCTTCATTCTTAGTGACAATCATCACAGGCTTACTGGCTACTCGAGCCTTTCGCAAGCGCTCACGCTGCTTGGAGGTCAATACATCCTTGGGATTTTGAAGAACACCGGTTGCAGCAACGATATGATCTGCTGGCACTTCAATAGCAACGCGATAATCCCCAAACTCCAGCGCAAATTCGCCGCGTCCCAGGAACTGCTTGTTTTGCCACCCGCTAACATCGTTATATGCAGCCATACGAGGGAACCATTGGGCTATCTCGTATAAGTAGTTATCGTCGCGCTCAAAATATTCATAACCGGAACGCCCACCCAGTGCTTTCTGCTCAATAACCTTGTAAGCCCAGTCAATCTGGAAACTCACGCTGGAACCTGAGGCCAGAGGCTGGGGCAAGTCAATTCGCATGCCGGTATCGACAATAGTATGGCGAAGCTCCCTACCCCGAGTGTCGGCCACCTTGGTAATCTGGTATCCGCCTGGAAATTCGTCGGATACGACGGCACGACGAAAGCTTTTGAATGGAATGGTATCTGGAGCAATCGCCTCCATATCAACTGGCGTGGCCAAATTACCAGAGGAATTCGGCTTGAAACGGTTTTGATCCAGTTGCACCCACAAATAACGCAGGGTATCTGGTGAGTTATTAGTGTAAGTGATGGTCTCTGAAGCAGTTATCAGTTGTTTATCATCGTCTAGTGAAACTTTGATATCGTAGTCCGCTTGCTGCTGCCAATAGGCATGGCCCGGAGCGCCCGACGCTGTTCGGTAACTATTCGGTGTCGGCAGCAGTTCCTCCAGCTGGCGGAACTTATCACCGGTTACATTTAGGGGATCTGCGGCAAAGCTGCCCGAGGTTCCGGACATAGCAAGCCATGCCACAGTTAAGCGGCCGAGTAATTTTATATTCATTGGTTTACTTCAGAGATTTACGTCAGATTAAAACTTTACGGAATACGGCCGCGAAAAAATGACCGAATTTATGCAAAAATTTCTAATAAGCCAGGCCAGATTTGAATACCTGGCCATATAGCTATTTGGATTCGTAAAACACTTTTGTTTCGGTACCCTGGTTATCCGCCAGGGCAGCGATCCAGGAGCTCTCCATTGCATCCCAATCCAAACGCGCTTGGTTAATCGCCTCTACCCGGCTTTCCAATATGTCATCCAGCTCTAAAACTGTAAGCACTTTGTCAGCCTTATTAAATCCAAATACACCTTGCTCGGTAATAAATACCCCCTTGATTCTCTCAGCGTCAGTGCCACTGAATAGTGAAAAGAGCGCATCATAATCAAATATAAATTCAGGGCTAAAACGCCAGCCACAGCTGTAGTATCCCTCTCCGCTATTCTCTGAGCGGAGATAGCCACACTCCGGTAATAGCTCAACCTCATCCACCGCCTGGGTTACTGAGTGGTGGTGGTCACTCCCTGACGAGACCTGAAAACTGCAGGGCAGCTGGAGCCAATCCAATTCGATACGCCCTTGCTCCACCACTTGCAGCGGTTTTTCAGCGCCCTCACCTAAGAACGAGAGAAATCGCTGAAGGTTTTGCAAGTCTTCGGGGCCGTAGAGATCAGACTTATTAGCCACTACCAGATCAGCAACTTCTAATTGCTGCCGAAAAGTCTCACTACGTAAGTAGCGATTATCTTCAATACAGCGAGCATCGACCAAAGTTAGCGTACCGCGAAGGTCCAACACACCGCCGCGCACTGCATCAGACAAAGCCGCCAGCACCTCTCTAGGGTGCCCCAGGCCCGTCGGCTCAATTATTAATCGATGGGGCCTGGCCTTAGCCAATAACTGGTTTAAAGCGACCTGCATCGGCAAACCAGCAGCACAGCACATACAGCCGCCAGGTACCTCTCGAATATAAATATTGCCTTCCTGTTCTGGTTCAAAAAGTGCGCCATCAACGCCCACTTCTCCAAACTCATTGACCAGAACAGCCCAGCGCTCATCAGCGGGCTTACTTTCCAGGAGATGCCGGATAGCCGTTGTCTTGCCGACGCCCAAAAAACCAGTGATAACGTTGGCAGGTACCCCGCGTATTAACTGACTAGCTGCCACTAAGCTGCATCCCGGCTGCACTCATCACAAACACAATCCAGCTCCAATTGGGATGTCTGGAGATGATATCCAGCACTTTCAACCGTATCCCGCAATGCATCAATGACTTCGGGCCTAATGCCAATTTCCCGCACTTTGCTACAGCGATTGCAGATTAAAAACTGTGGAGTCTGGTGGCTGTGGTCACAGGCAATATGAGCACAGGCCAGGTACTTGTTTTCTGAATTGAGTTTGTGAACCAGGTTCTCTGCCGCCAGAAAGTCCAGCATTCGATAGACTGACATG
Source organism: Microbulbifer maximicatervae (SeqCode) (assembly GCF_052467225.1). Classification (NCBI taxonomy): domain Bacteria; kingdom Pseudomonadati; phylum Pseudomonadota; class Gammaproteobacteria; order Cellvibrionales; family Microbulbiferaceae; genus Microbulbifer; species Microbulbifer maximicatervae (SeqCode). Next base: position 3,384,129 of record NZ_CP174303.1, read on the forward strand.
GCGGGAATTGAGTCGCCAAAGTCACCATTGTAATGCTCCGCTATTTCATAGGCAGAGAGCGGAGTTTTTGACCGCAACAACACGGTAAGAACGTTCTTACGCTTTTCAGTCAGGCGGGCACCTGAACTGCGACAGGTTTGTTCCGCCACACTCAGGGTCTGTTTGATTTGGGATGCTTTCATAGCCTATTTCATTTGCAATTTGTTGTCTTTACCAGTGAGCAGTTCAGCCCCCTGACGACCGGAGCTGATCCATTGCACTGCAATCCCATGAATACCGGGAAACCTCTCAAACAGGGTAACAATGACACTGTTGAACTGTGCCAGATTATCACACTTGAATTGGTAACTAGCACGGAAACCACTGTGCACCGAGTTGTCACTGGTAACTTCTGCGCTATATGGCGCCTTAACTTCCACATTTAAGGGTTTGCACTGGGCACCGACAAACTCAAGAAAATGATCTGGCTTGGATAGTTCGTGAGCAACCTGCTCTAACCGCTGCTTTTGGGCATCGCTACGTGGCGCATGCTCAAATCCCACTAGATCAACTGTGGGTGACTCCAGCTCGATGATGATTTTGTCTGCTTCGGCCACCAGGTACATCATCGCCTTACCGTGAACATGATTTCCCATTTCCCCAGCGACTGGGCCGGCCCAAAACAACGCAACAAACAATGCTCCTGCAAGTTTCATGACCCTCACCTACTCGACTAAAGCATCCCGATAAATCAAGCGCAGGTTTACCCAGTGGGCAACAATCAATAAGCCTGCACCAAGAACACTGGCAACTAGCTCCCATACCCCCTCGAGATATAGCGCACCAACCAACAGCAATGCCCCGGAGAAACCAACAATCATTACCGCGTAGCGCTGATGGCGTCGGCAAGAGGCTGGGAAGCTGGCCAAGGCCAGAATTACCACGGGTACAAGCAACAGCAAGTGGAGAAACTGGTCCTCTTGTAAAGCACCCAATATCCCCAAACCTCCCAATAGCGGTAACAAAGGAGTCAAAAGACAGTGCAGCAAGCAAAGCCCAGAAGCCAAAATTCCTAAAGTATCTCTCACAACAATCCTTTTAATCTACGAGAACCCAAGACAACCACATACACTTCAATCAACTTAATGATATGTTATATCATAAATTTAATATTTCAAGTCAACACGAGCTATGCAACAGGGGATTCATGGAATGCCAAAAATCGGTGAACAAGAACTGCTGGGGATGCCTGCATCAGACTATATGAACGAAAAGCAATTACTCTTCTTCAAACAGCTTCTGATGGAATTGAGAAATGACCTGCTAGCCGAGCTTGCACACGGGCAACAGGCTATTGCTACCACGAAACTTGCCTTAGCTGATGACCTGGACCGGGCGACCGCAGAGCAAGAGAACCAGCAACATCTGCGCTTTACCGGTCGAAAGAACCTGCTGTTGAGAAAGATCCAGCGGGCTCTGGAGAAAATAAAAGATGGCAGCTACGGTTACTGCGAAATCAGCGGTGACCCTATCGGGCTGCAGCGACTATTGATAAGACTCACCGCAGAGCTTTCCTTTGAAGAGAAAGCTCGCCAGGAAATACTGGAGCGTAACTACAGTAAGCGAAGATAAGGGTCACCTTCTAAGAGACCACTAATATTTCTTTCATACAGCCCGATAGTTAAGCATTGTACCAAGGTGGGACAATCCACTGACCAAAGTGCCAGTCGCGGGGTACAAACCTTCCGTAGCCTTGCCCCAATCGGTCTGGCTTATTATTGGTAGGGTTCATTGCCCAGCCCTCTGCCAGAGTGACATTGACACCATTTATTCTGCACATTGCTATAAGCTCTCTGAAAGCCTGCAAAGTTTGAATGACCACTTCACTGCGAGCAGGAGTAAATGCAATAAGGGGTAAATCTATGTCATTCACATATGGGCGTGCGGCTTCATCACTGTGCCATAGCACATTTCTTCTCGGGAATGGCCCCCACTGCCCAGCTCCAGCTCTCGGGCTGCGGATACCACCGATAGTGGAATTGAGTGTCTGGCTTACTTCATAAATCCGATTAGTTATATTACCCAGCTTGGTGCCTTGCCTTTGGGTAGTGAAATTTCTCTCTAATTGGGTTTCGATATGCTGACGCTGCGACCAAGCTTGAGCAGTGCCGAGAATACGGCGATCATCTCCATATCGATCAAACTTCTTTGCGCCCCGCTTAAATGGCCAGATAGCAAACAGATCATAATCTCCAGTAATTGCATTAAGGGGGTGCTCATTACGAAAATGACGATGCTCCACGGGGTTGGTCATTGCCAGTAGCGGCTCATACATATCCTTGTACTTAGTGTCATACTGAACAACAATGTTGCCACGCTCCTGAATAAAGCCTGACTGCCTACTTTTTTCCTTATCGACATAGACACCCCACATGTCTCCCAAGCATGTGTTAACCCTGATAAGAGAGTAATGAAAAGTAATGCCACTGAGGTGGCTGGCTACACCTTCGTAACGATCTTGAGTTTTTCTTGTAACATTGATCTTTCCTGATTGAATAAGCCAATCAACCCGTTCCTGATGTAATCGAAGAGGTGTTGTTGATGCAGTCCAACCTGCACCAGACTGTAGATCAGTAAAGGCTTCTCGATGTTGATCACGGTTATAGGCCGCTTTTCTCATCCCGTGTTTATTTAACCGGGGGTCTCGTAATACAAAGCCTGCCATCGGCCCCCAATCACATGACTTCCCATGAATCCTAAAGCCCTTTGTGTCATATCCCTGCTCAAGTAATTGGGTACATGTTGGCCCTGTTGCGCGAACGATGATAACGCAACGGTGAGATGCTGCGGTGGTTTTAAATGCGTCTGCATGAGAAGCCGGGCAGCCTATAAGGTTTTGACGCAATGCAGCATTGTTAAATATAAGGTCCATGTATTAACTTCCTGTTTCGGGGCAGCCTACATATAAATTTCGATTAGCTAAATAAATGCTATTTATAGAAATTTATTACGATGAATGTAAAACTACTAAATCTATATTTTGTGCCTCTAAAAATAAGCACTAGTCCAATTACTATTATCAAACACGCCAAGGTAGAGATCTTGCCCATCGCCCTGACTTATTTATAGGTCTGTATCTGTGAACACAAACTGAATTAGTCTTTTGAATCCAATTAATAAAGCCAAATTCTTAGGAAGCTTGGCTTGAAAAATGCCCTACCCCAAATTCATACGCAAAGGAAAGGCTACCAAAATACCAAAGTCCGTGGATCGTATCACTTAAAGCATCCAAAGGATTTCCAGTTTGCTCTAAAACTTAAGCCTACACGCAGTTCGAACCCCAGCCTTTAGGTTTTGGACATATTTTTTTAGATTTTGGCCTTTTGAATTGAGAAGGGTCGGTTTAAACAACTGAAGCATCAGTACTAGACATATATGATATCCTGTAGATGAATATATTCTTGATAGATATAGTATTTACCAGATTAGAGAAGGGTGGCCACATCAGATCACGAATTATAACCTAAAGAAAAAAGACCCCTAGCTAGCCTCCGAGATCTTTTCCTAAAGGAGCGCAATTAATCTACCTATCTGAGTCAGAACAGAGCCTGTTATACACAAGAGGAATCGTTGGACTTTACGACATTAAACACCCCCGGACCCACCAAAATTTGAACACTAAGAAAATTGAGATTTATCAGACTATATCAATTACATTGCCGACTACCTGTCACCGTCTAAAATTCCAGATTCTGTTTTATCTCTATTGATGAGTACTTGTTGCTTTACACATCTAACTGACACCCAAAGTATAGCGATGGCTCCAATAAATGTAGTGGCTGCCATTGACAACTCTAGAGCAATCAACGTTAAAGAAATGACACTTATCGATAACAGCTTTAAATTTTTGATATGAAATTGAAGATAATCTTGCCTTAGAAGATCTTCAATTAAAAACAATATGAGAACCGCCAAACCAAAAGCAATTACTATAAATTCAAAGCTTCCTGTCGACACCCCTCGATAAAACGATATATAACATGACAAGCCAGTGACTGGGATAGCTGCAACACTTTGCATTGTATAATAGTCTGCGGAAGCCAGCCTCCAGAAGGTTGACCACTGACTACTTTCATCTTGTTCAAGCATGGTTAGTTTAATCGCCAAATATGGGACTGCAAGCAGCCCTCCGACAAAGAGAATAACAAAAAATATTCCCATAAAAATATCTAGCCAGCAAATTCAATTTCGATAGTTGATCTACAAAATAATACGCTGCGACTGAGTCTTCCTGCTGATAAGCAGAAAAACTAACCGCTTCTTCTCACCCGATTCAAATCATCACAAACCATCTCCATACCATCCAGCACCCGAAAAGTATGTCGCTGGATGATATCCGGTGGTACATGAAACAGGTTTCCCTCTTTAACTGCATTAATTCTTGGGTATGCTTCCCAGGCATCCAACCAATCTGGCCGCTCTTCTCCCATGCCGCTGGCGATAATTACTCTCGGGTCTCTATCGAGTACAGACTCAATACTAATCTTCGGTGCTAATACCAATGCACCGGCAAATATATTACGGCCGCCACAGGTTTCAATAACATCGCTAATCAGGTGGTCGCCATTAAGTGTTTGCAGTGGCTCATTCCAAACTTGATAAAAAACACTGACCGAATCCAGATCCTTATGGCTAAGCTGTATTTGATTCAGTCGCTCAAGCCACTCTCCGGCAGATTTATCTGCATAGTCACTTGTGCCTGCAAGTGTACCGAAGCGCTTTACATTCACAGCGATATCTTCAAGAGTGTGAGATTCAGATACGAAAACTGTAAAACCGAGATCCTCCAGTTTATTAATCATCTGATCGCCATTTCCCGATCCCCAGGCAACAATCAAGTCGGGATTTAGCAATAGTAAACTTTCATAATTTACCGCCTTATAGTTACCTATCTCCGGTAATTGCTTAGCCTGCTCGGGGTAGTCACTGTAGCTTACTGCAGCAATTAGCTTATCCCCGGCCCCGGCACTGTAAAAGTTCTCCACGATATTTGGCGCTAGCGCAACAATACGCTCTGCGGGTGCAGGCAGTTCAACCCATTGGCCACGGGCATCTTTTACCCGCACGGAATCATCCGCCCAAGTATTACTAACCAATAACAGATTCAAGGCTAAAACAACACGGACAATACTGCTTCGAGACATCTCTTTAACTCGACTATAACTAAGGAGCTTCTAAACAGCCCCGTAATTCACATTGGCAACCACTGCCACCCATAATATCAATATCGACAATTCACTTATCTCGACCAAACCGCCCAAACAATCGCCGGTATAACCACCAATAGTCTTATCCCACAGGCGACGCCAGAATAAGACCAGGGCAATCAAACTACAGACGATGCCTATGGCAATGGGAGTTGGCGCCGCTAAACATCCAATAGCAACTACGATTGCAACTACCGGCAATAGGTCCCATCGGCGCTCGGAGCCAGCGGGCGGTACATGGCCTTCAACACGTGCGTATTGTGAAACTCCTATTAAAGCCAGGGCCGCAGCCCTGGCTAACATAGGTGAGAGCACTAACGGCAGATAGACCCAAGCATCTTTTGTTACCGGGTTTATTAGCTCTAGCAGGATTGCTATTGCAGCAAACTTTATCAGTAGGAAAACAACAACAGCTGCTACCGCAATAGAGCCGCAGTGGGGATCGTGCATTACTCTCAGAATATGCTGACGTTGTTCTTCAGGATCGGCACACTTATGTCCAGCAAAGTAGGCATCAGTACAGTCAGCAAGGCCGTCGAGGTGTAGTGCACCTGTCAGGACCACCCAGAAACCTAATAGTATTGCGGCTTGTAACTGAGTACCTAAAGGAGTCAGAAGGTAGGCGGCCCCGGATAACAGTACACCAATCACCACTCCAACCAGGGGATAAAAATATATCGACCGCTTCACCGTTTCCTTGTCCACCTCCCGCAGCAAGCCCGCCACCGGCAGCCGGGTAAGAAATACCAGCGCATACAGAAATGCTTGGGATAGGTTGTACAACTTACGGGCAATAAACATAAGCTGACTGCTCTGGGTAGGAAACGGTAAAGGACTTATTGTCCGAATCGTATCTCAGCGATGCGGCAAACCCGTAATTAACTTGCAGTGAAATCATTTTCACTGGAAGCCAGTTATTCGCATATGCGAGCAACAATTTGATAACGCCACCGTGAGTAATGAGCAGCGGGGACTCTCCCGAATATTGCTGGGCTAGATTATCAACAGCTTGAAGAACTCTGGATCGAAATACGGGAAAGGGCTCACCTCCCGGCGGTGCGTGCTTTTCTGGGTCACGCCCCCAGGCTTCACACTGTGCTCGTTGCTCAGTCCAGATTTTATCGATTGACTGCCCCTCCCAATCCCCGAAACCAATTTCCCGGATATCAGGAACTTCAGTTATCGGCAGTTTTTTCTCTCGGGCAAGCTGGGCAGCAAAGCGTTGGCAGCGCTGTAAGGGTGAAGTAATAATCCGGTCCCAGGAGTCATCGAGCTCGGCAAGCCCTCGCAACATCTGCTCCCTACCCTCACTGGTTAGGGGCACATCGATCTGCCCGCGAAAAATATTTCCACCTTCGCAGGCACCGTGTCGTAAAAGATCAATCCGCAACTGGCACTCCTGCCTCACTGAAAGTGAACATTTTGTTATGCAGGTTCAGCGCTTGCTTGATAATACTGATGGCCAACACTGCACCTGTGCCTTCGCCAAGGCGCATATTGAAGCTCAGCAATGGCTTCACCCCCAGGCACTCGAGGGCCAGTTTGTGACCAGACTCATCAGAGAGATGGGCGTAGAGCAACCAGGGTTTCACTGACGGATTAATAGCACCGGCAATAGCTGCTGCGGCAGTCGCCATAAAACCATCAACCAATACAGGGACACCTCGCTGGGCACTGGCGACAAACGCTCCCGTTAAGGCTGCAATCTCAAAGCCACCAAAAGTTTGCAGAATAGCAAGTGGCGAGCCCAGCGCTGCCCGGTGCTGCTCCAAAGCAAATTCGATCAGTTCCACCTTGCGGGCGAGCACTGCATCGTCGATACCTGTTCCTCGCCCCGTAATGCTGCCAACCTCTAGCTCAAAAAGGGCGGCAAACATGGCAGCGGCGGAAGTGGTATTGCCAATACCCATGTCTCCGCCAATAAAACAATCTGCATCGGTAGACTGGCGGCGACCGGCATCAAGAGCAAGAGCCAGCTGCGCTTGGGTCATAGCTGGGTTACCTTGGGAGAAATCCGCAGTAGAGGGAGCTATAACTTCATCAATCAGGTCGGGGTGTTCAGCGGGGACCACACAACCCAGATTAATTGCGGCAAAATCAGCATTCTGCTCGCGGCTCAACACATTAATAGCCGCCCCACCCTCGCAAAACAGTTTCAGCATTACAGAAGTGACGGCCTGAGGAAATCGGGAAGTTCCCTGGGCTGCAACACCGTGATCAGCACCGAATACGCGCACCGACAAATTATTCAGTAGGGGTTGCTCCCTCCCCTGGAATCCGGCGAAATCCACGGCAATGCTCTCGAGCCGACCGAGCGCGCCTTGCGGCTTAATCAATTGCTCCTGGCGGGCAATCGCGGCATTGCGAGCACTCTGGTCCGGGGTTGGTGCAGGCTTATCGAGCCAACTGAGTTCATCTGTCATCATTATCAGTTTCAGGTAATTTTACTTTACAGTGAGCGGCAAACCTGCAATTGCCAAGGTGACGCTATCAGCTCGCTCGGCTAGTGCCTGATGAAGCCAACCTGCCGCATCCACAAATTCCCGCGATAACTGCCCAAGGGGCACAATACCCGAACCGACTTCATTACTGACAAAAATCCAAGGTGGGGTATTACCGTTAGCGAGAGTACGCTTCTGATCGATACATTGCAGAAGCGCCTCTTGCTCACACTCCCAGACGCCCTGATGAAGACAGTTGCTCAACCACAAAGTGAGGCAGTCCACCAGTACACAATGGGACTCAGGAGCGGTAACCAGAGCCTCGGCCAGTGCAGTAGGTTCTTCCAGAGTCTGCCAGCGATGATCGCGGTCTTCCCGATGTCGAGCAATACGGGTAGACATTTCTTGATCGCCCGCAGTAGCCGTTGCCAGGTAGCTAAGTCCACCATCGCTACTGCTGCTTAGCCACTGCTCCGCGCGCTGTTGCGCGAGCCGGCTTTTTCCACTGCGTGCGCCTCCTAGTACCAGATGCACACCACTGGCGCTAGACATCGGCAATCACCAGGGATTGACCGGTTACCGGGTGTGGCATCACCGTGACACTGTAGCCGTAAAGCTGCTGCATATTCTCCCCAGTCAATACATCCTCTGGATTTCCGTAGGCCATACTGCGCCCCTGCTTTAAGGCGAGGATTCTGTCGCTATAGCCGCTGGCATGGGCCAGATCATGGACCGTCATTACCACAGCTACGCCACTTCGCGCGAAGTCTCTAACCGCTCTCATCATTCCATATTGGTGTGCAATATCCAGGCTGGCAGCAGGCTCATCTAATAAGAGGAGCCGCTTTCCACCATCCTCTGCCCGCCAGACCTGGGCCATCACCCGAGCCAATTGCAAGCGCTGCTGCTCGCCGCCGGATAATGTTGGGTACAGGCGCTCAGACAAATGACTAACATCCAGCGCTGCCATGGCTTCCAGGCAGATTTCTCGGTCCCGGTCAGTGCCAGTGGAATGCGGAGTTCGACTGAGGGCGACCAATTCCAGCCCGGTAAAGGCAAATGTCAGTGGGTTATTTTGCGGCAGGACGGCAACTTGCCTGGCTCGATTGCGGGCGGACAACTTTGCAAAAGGACTGCCTTTAAAGTGGACCTGCCCGGAATCCATCCTGACTTCGCCGCACAGGGCACGCAACAGGGTCGACTTACCCGCGCCATTGGGGCCAATCACACAAATCAGCTCGCCGACATCTACCTCCAGGTTGATATCTTGCAACAGCGGCCGACTATCGACACTAACCGCAACTCCCTCCACCTGTAGCAGGGCCATTAAATTGCCCCCCTGCTTTTACGCAACAAGGAAACAAAGAAAGGCACTCCAATTAGTGCGGTGATCAGTCCTACCGGGATCTCCACCGGGGCAATAATGGTTCGCGCCAGGGTATCGGAAACTAGCAATAAACTGGCTCCAGCCAGGGCAGAAAGCGGCAGCAGCTGCCGGTGATCAGGTCCCACCCACAAACGCACTATATGGGGCACTACCAGCCCCACAAAAGCAATACTGCCGGCTACAGCAACCGAAGTGCCCACTCCAGCCGCAACAAGCACTATCAAACGGGTTTTTACCCGCTCCACATCAATACCGAGATGGCGCGCCTGGGATTCCCCCAATAAAAGAACATTTAGTGAGGTGCCGAAACGGGACATACTGGCAAGCAAAGCGCCCAGCACGGCCAAAACCAGAAAAGCGCGAGGATAGCTCGCTGCATCCAGCCCTCCCATAAGCCACAGGCTCATACGGCGCAGGGTGTCATTATCAGCAAAGTACTCCATTAACCCAATCAGGCTTGCGGAAAAAGCGGTAACCGCAATCCCCATTAGCAACATGGTGGCCACGGAAGTGCCATTAATACTTTTCGCCACTTTGTAGACCAGTGTCACCGCTAAAAGGCCGCTGAAAAAAGCAGCTATGGATACAACGGGCAAACTCCCAAACGCAGCGGCAACCTCCGCTCCTAGCAGAATGGCCAAACAAGCACCGAGAGAAGCCCCTGCGGTAACACCAATCAGGGATGGGTCAGCTAGAGGGTTTCGAAATAAGCCTTGTAACATTGCCCCGCAGATGGCGAGCACAGCACCCACTCCAGCCGCCAACAACGCCCTTGGCAATCGTATTACCTGAACAATATCCCCAGCGAGTCCACCATCGCCCTGGCCACTGATCGCGGCAATTAATTGTGAGGGTGAGAGATACACTGCACCTATAGCAACGGCAGCAGAAAAACTAAGGACAAGTGCTGTGGGCAGTAACCACCAGGCAATATTTAATGCTTTGATACGGGCAACAGTCACTGGGTATCCTCTTGCAGCACTGCCGTCTCCTTAGCTCCCTCAAATTGCTCGAGCCAGTTTCCCTGGATATTCTCGGCAATAGTCTCAGCCAGCCTGTCCAATTGTTGCTGTCGCTGTTCACCCACATCCAGCGGCGTAGAGTCTTTCAACCCACCCCAGGCAAAAAGTGCGCTCAGCGCTTCGGGTGAATCGAACAGCCCATGCACGTAGGTTGCGAATACCTGTCCATCAGCACTTATTGCGCCATCAGGCCTGGAGTCTCCGTCTTTATCACAGATATATACCGCTGGAGTTTGCAGAGCTACACCTTCTGTTATACCACAGTGGATTTCATAGCCATGAACAGGAGTAGCTTCTTTTACTTCATTTTCCAAAGCTAAAAAGCCGGTAATATTTTTCAGTGCTTTGACTGGCTGCAAGCGAGTTGTAAAATCCAGATAACCCAAGCCCGGTTCGTTACCCGGGGTATCCTCTACCCCATCCGGGTCCTGTACCTCGCTCCCCAGCATTTGCAAACCACCGCAAATACCCACGAGTTTGCCGCCGTAACGCAGATGCCGATCCAACTGTGCAGGCCAATCGTTTTCTTTTAAGTAGGCCAAGTCTGCCCGTACATTTTTACTGCCAGGAAGAATAATCCAGTCGCACTGAGGGACTGGTTCGCGGACACTGACAAATTGCAGATCGATATCCGGATGCAACCTCAATACATCGAAATCGGTATGGTTACTAATGCGCGGCAATACCGGCACTACCACTTTCAATCGAGCATCAGCGCCGCTCTGTTGGGTGCTAATGGCATCCTCCGCGTCAAGGTAGAGGTCATGGAGATAAGGTAAGACTCCGAGAACTGGCTTGCCGGTATATTCCTCTAACCAGTCGAGCCCGGGCTGAAGTAATTGCAGCTCGCCACGAAAGCGGTTGATCACAAAACCGACGACACGCTCTCGCTCTGAGGAAGACAGCAATTCGAGGGTGCCTACCAAGTGGGCGAACACACCTCCGCGATCGATATCAGCAATCAGTACAACCGGGCAATCAACGGCCTCGGCAAAGCCCATATTGGCAATATCGTTTTCCCGCAGGTTAATTTCTGCCGGGCTGCCAGCCCCTTCAACTAACACCAGCTCATATTGATCTTCGAGCCGTGCGAAGGAGTCCAGCACTGCATTTTGCGCGGTAGCTTTATAGTGGTGGTAATCCAGCGCCTGCATATTCCCCAACACTTTACCCTGGATAATAACCTGAGCCCCGGTATCTGAAGCGGGCTTAAGTAACACCGGGTTCATATCGCTGTGGGGGTCGATCCCACAGGCCTGGGCTTGCAGCGCTTGTGCCCGCCCTATCTCACCACCATCCACCGAAACGGCACTATTGAGTGCCATATTTTGCGGCTTAAAAGGTGCGGCACTGACTCCGCGCTGGGAAAAGTAACGAGCGAGCCCGGCCACCAAAGTACTCTTGCCAGCATCGGAAGTCGTGCCCTGAACCATCAACACGGACATAGTGAAAACAACCTAGTAATCTACGCCTTTGCGGGCTTTGATGCCCGCTTTAAAAGCATGCTTAACATCTTTCACTTCAGATACCGTATCCACTAGCTCCTGTAGCGCACTACCACCACCTCGACCAGTCACCACCAAACTCTGTTCCTGTGGCCGCTGGGCCAGAGTCTCCAATACTTTGGACTCATCTAAGTATTTGTAAGCGAGCATATAAGTGAGTTCGTCCAACACCACTAAGTCATAGGTGGTATCGGTGAGCATTTTTTCTGCCTCTGCCCAGGTTCTCTCTGCAGCAGCAATATCACTGGTGCGATCCTGAGTATTCCAGGTAAAGCCAGTACCCATTTGATAGAGAGTAACTTCCGGGCAATGGTTTTTAAGGAAAAGCTCTTCCCCAGATTGCTGTGCGCCTTTAATAAATTGCACAACGCCCACTTTCTGCCCGTAACCCAGTGCGCGTATCACCATGCCGAAAGCTGAGCTCGACTTCCCTTTGCCATTTCCAGTGAGAAGGACAGCAACTCCACGCTGGATATCGGCTGCTGCAATGTTGGCATCAACCTTCTCCTTGTGTTTTTGCATTACCTGCTTGTGCTTGGCATTTCGTTTTTGCTCGTCTTCCGACATGGCCACCTCAGTTCAAGAACCTATAAAAAAAGTGTTTTAGAAGCTGAATTCCACACCAGCATAACCGGCGAGGCCCGCAGTGTTATAGCCAGTGACTTCCACATAATCTTCATCGGTGAGGTTTTCACCCCGAACAAATACCGTCGTGGAGTTGTTCAGCTGATAACGGACACTGGCATCTAGCACTTGATAATCATCCAGCGAGGTGCCATCGCTATCTACCACATCCGCACTGGAACGCAGGTTCATAACAAGGCTCAAGTCACTGGTAGGCTTATAAGTGAAGCCGAGATTCGCCAAGTGCTTGGGACTGCGGGCTCGGGGAGAATCATCGGCTTCTTCAGCATCGGTGTAGGTGTAGTTGGCAGAAAGCAACAAACTATCAGTCAATTGCGCTTCGACAACAAACTCAGCGCCTTGGGACACGCTTTCTCCACTGCTTTGCAGGTAACCTGTGTAGTCGACCATATCGAATCCGATTTCATTCTCAATGACCTGTTTAAACAGTACGAACTCCAGGTAGAGAGAGTTTTCACCAAAGTATTCAACACCAAGATCCAGGCCTCGGCTCTCTTCCGGATTAAGAGACGGCAACTCTAATGGAGTAAAAGTTAACCAGTCGAATGCGGTAGCGTTGTAGTCAACTTCATATAAGCTCGGGGCACGGAAGCCAGTGCCGTAACTACTTTTTATTTTTACCGTACCGTTGGCAACATCCTCAAATAAATAGGCTGAGCTGGCGCGGAAGCTGTTGTAGCTGCCAAAATCAGAGTTATTGTCATGGCGAAGGCCAAGGGTGATATAAGCCTGATCGGCATAGCTTCCCTGATATTCGGAATAAACTGCCCACTGATCCCGATCCAGGTCTCCCGAAGTATCTTCACGATGCTCTACCCCGTAGACCATTCCATATTCGCGACTAAACCCGTAGGAACCGGTGAAGTTCAACTTTTCGATATCACCTTCCGCTTCATAAAAGGGCACGCCTTCACTGATATAGGTACGCTGCAAATCAGAACGTGCATAAGCCAACTCCTGCTGACCATCTTCGCCTTTATGAGCTAAGCTGACACGAACACTTTCCTGGCTGAAATCAAAGTTACAATCATCCTGAGAGGGCCAACCGCAGCGATCATACTCACCTGAAGCATCGGTATCCCGCGCCACAGCCTCAAGTCGCCACTGCTCAGAAATATTCCAACCTACACGGCCATGCAAGGTTTCATTATCGTAACCATCGTCATCTCTCAATTCCGTGTCATAACTACTGGTATTAAAACCATCGGTTTCTGCCGCCGCTGCAGAAACAAAATAATCCAGTGCTTCATTGGCTCCGCTAGCACTGGCATTGTAGCGTTCAGTATCGAAGCTACCGCCCTCAGCTGACACCTCAAAGCGCTGCCCTTCTCCCTCGCGACGAGTCGAGATATCCAGTACACCACCGGCATCGGCTCCGTAGAGCATACCTTGTGGACCGCGTAATAATTCCACGCGCTGCAAGTTGCTGCTCATAATATGTTCAATATGAGCCCCCGCCTGGGTACCGGTTGGGTCAGAAATGTCGATACCGTCTATCTGGACCAAGGTTCTGAAACCGGACTCTCCACGTACCCTCAAGGAGGTTGTCTTGCCCATACCACCTGTATTGGTAACAGACACGGAAGGCACACTGCGCAAAACATCGGCAAGGGACACCAATCCCCGCTCTTTTAGCTGCTCTTCATCCAATACAGTTACTGAAGTAGCTACCTGGCGCAGCGGCTCGCCCTGACGGGAGCTCACAACAACCACGGTTTCCAGGTCTGGAATTGAAGATTCGGTAACAGTGGATTCAGCAAAAGACGGCGCGCTCACGGCTGACAGTACAGCCAGGCTCAATATAGATTTTTTCAAGTTTCAACCCCTAAGACAAAAGCACATGGGATCGAGGGAGGAATAGCAATGCGGCACGCCGAAGCGCGAAAGATCGTATTGCAAGATGGTAGCCCTCCGCTCCATCGTGTTTAGAAAAGAGGCCGGTATCGGGCTTACCACTTAGAATACAGGTGGATCACCGTTGCGGGGGCAGCGCCGGATTTCCGGACTTCCCGTTTAACCTTCTCAGCCAATTCAGGGCAGAAGGCACCTCTAATCGTGGTCGCGAAACTAGTGGAAAGGTACCGGAAAGTCAACAGAAGCCAAAAAATGTGAGGGAAGCTTGTTCGTGAGTTGGGTATTCCCTCATTACATATGTACTAGTTATTCATGAGCAAGATTTCAAAAGCGCTTAGCAAGGTACCTTCACATAAACTGAGATCAACCTTGAGTTGCAGCCATAATAAAGAATTTATCAATAAATCATTCCGCTAACTATTATCAAATACTGCAAGCCAATCTGTGTAATATTTATCCGCATATTGACGAAAGAATGGAAACAACCAAGATGCACTTCTTTCATGAAGATTAAACCCACATCCATCATCAACAAGTACATCTTTGCCAACTATTCCGGAGAGCGCATGATGTAGAGCTGAAGCGCATAGTAGAAATTGCCCTATTGAATCGGCGATAGACCTAAAATCCCACCCCCCAACCCCATGCATGGCACGATATACCTTTGAATTTCGGTTGCTTTCGGCCAAGTCAACAATGATTGGATCTGCCCCCTCATCGGCGAATAAAAACCAAGTTTTATCCCAACCGGGTATTGGCTGATTATCAACCGGGTTGTAGTTATATCCATTCATCACCCATGACAAGCGCCTGGCACTATAAAGATCAATTGGATTGCCCACGCCATCAAGATATTGGCTGTGGGCAGGCGCATAGCGAACTATATACTCTTGAAACTCTTTCGGAAAAACAAAATCCCTTTCCTCTTGCAATCGAAAACAGATAGAGTTTCCACCTCCATGAAGTTCAAAATCTGTCTTTGAAAAACTATGGATCAACTCAATATAATCTTTAATATCCATACTACGTAACTCGCGAAACTACTTGCTGTATTTTTTTTGGGGGGGGGGACATATTAAGCAAAGGGTGCGGCTTACCCTATTCATCTAGCTGCTACCTACTTACCACCTTGCTTCTGACTGCATAAGGAATACTGTATATTTTACAGAAGCACCCAAAATAGATTTTTGTATATTCTTACATACATATTCCTATTTTGATGTGCCAACTAAAATACAACCAGCACCAACAATAGTGGAACCAAATATCCGACCGAGAAATCGACTTGAAGCCATACTCCTTGACCATTTCTTGGTACCGAAAGCTAACAAGGCATAACAAAATAAACAACTAAAAGATAATGCCATAAAAGTGAAGACCAGTAAGGAAAATTGAGGTAATAGTGGGTCGGATAACGAAATAAATTGTGGGAAAAGCGCGGTTGTAAATATTATCGCTTTAGGGTTCGTTAAGGCAATTAAGCCCCCTTGAATATACAAACTCAATGCACCTCGCCTAGCATTACAAGTTACATCAGAAGAATCCACTCTTCCTATTCCATTTTTCCAAAGCTTAACTCCCATATAAATCAGATATCCAGCCCCAACCACCTTTACCACAGTAAACGCCAAAGAAGAGTTAAGGACAAGTACACTCAATCCAATAACTGAAAGCCCGGACATAACAAACAAACCAGATATATTGCCCAATGCCGTGAACACACCTCCTCTAACACCATTCGATAGAGTATTGATAGAGACCAGTAGTGCCGCTGGGCCAGGGGTAGCAGTTGCCAAGAGTGCGATTGCGCAAAAGGCCAACCAATTTTCAAACGCCATTTAACTCACCCTAGCAACTATTACTATCTCAAGGAAATGGAAATCACTGACAGGGCTAACCTTACCTACCATATGCTATATAAACAACCAAGAGAGACCGAAGGAGCTAGCTATTTTAAACCAGTCTAAATTACCCCATCTCCAAAACTGAAAAGATAAAGAGCACTAACTTTATAGGAAACAATAGAGATCACTCAATTATCCTTACCCGGCCACTAAAAGCTCTCTTTATATACCCTTCAAATTTTATCAGCCATTTTTCGTCTGGCGGCGCACTATTCTTTATACGGCCGGTATTTACCAATGCAACCATCAGAAATTGGCAGAAAATATCTACAAACCTAACAACCAGCCACAAATTGGAACCTACGTACAACCTGAATAACAAAATATTTACCAGCAGTACTCTACAAGCCCTTAAATATATAAACGCCATCACATAACAAGGAAAACCATCAAACAAAATACTTGTATATTGAAAAATTATGCGTATACCATTCAATCGTGGTAAGTAATGTGGAATACCCTCACAAAATTAAGAAATCATTTATAGGGAACATTTATGAAAAGATTACTGGGCACAGGAATCATAGCAGCCCTCTTTTTTATCAGCTCTCACACAACAGCTGCAACAATGGAGTGCTATGTCGACACCATTAAGTTTGATACATACAGACCAAATGTTTGTTTCGCATTAGTATGGGGTGCGAATACAGCAACTGCGGCATTTAGAATAGAAGAAGATACGAGCAAAGTAATTAGTTCCGTAATTTGGTCAGATGATGCTCATAGTTGTGGAACCACTTCTGACAGGTATTGTTCTTTTACGATTCGTGCATTTAGGGCATATACCGCTAAGGCAACAATACTTTATCAAGATGGTTCATGGGACACAGCATCTGCTATCGCCTCATTTGAAGATGGAAGCTAAGTAATAATTTAAAATTAACAAAAAAGGGCATACTTGAACTATGCCCTTTTTATAGTTGTAGAAGAAAGAAAGTACACATTACTAACCAATACTACCTTTCCCCGACATGACCACCCAGCCTTAAAAGCATCCTCAATATAATCTGACTCCGTACTTATATAGGGTCAAAGTTCAACAAACAGTCCTTATCGACACACAATCAAACTATAGATAAACTTTATTTATCAAGAATAATATTAAAGCCACCATAGATTAACCTCTTACCATCAAATGGCATGGGGTTTTGATCTGGATTCATCCTCGGATCATCCATAACCGCCTGCCATCCAGAGTCTCGAACCTCTTTAGAAGGCCAGAGGACCCAGGAGAACACTACAGTTTCATTGCCAGCACACTTTACAGCCAAAGGAAAAGAGGTTAATTCGCCTTCTGGAACATCATCACCCCAAGTTTCAACAACCTTTAGGGCCCCCTGCTCTTTAAATACCTCTGCAGCAATTTTTGCATGCTTAATATATTCTTCTTTGTTATCTGAGGGTACAGCTGCTACAAATCCATCTGCATAAGACATTTTTAACTCCCCGACATTTTCTAATTTGATAAGTTACTATTTAAATTAAATACAGATTTGCAAAGCACTTCTACTGCCCTGATCTAGTGATAGCGATACCTCTCTATCACCAATTTTTCTTACGCCCTACATAGAGCACAAAATCAAATGCTATCACTCTTCTCTCTTGTGGTATTTTCCAAACCTCCCTGGCCTTACGGTAGGTCCGCTCCATAAATTCACCACCCGTGTCATCTATACATCTCCGCACAGCCGAAAAAGTATGTATAAAATTAAAAACTCATTCAGGTCCCAGACTGCCTCCATAGTTGGCTTCGAAATCTGTATAGCACTAAAAGGAAAGTCTATATCCTTAAAATGATTCCAGAGCAACTTGTTTTGTGGAGCCCAGTACGTCTCTATTGGACCCAAAACAAGTTCATTGAATATTTGAGCCAGATCTCCAACTAAGACTGGCCAGTTATAGCCCCAAGCTGAAAAAATACCTTTTGGTTTCAAAAGCCTTAGAACTTCGGGCCAAAAATCATCAAGGTTAAGCCAATGCAACGCCTGGGCTACACAAACCAAATCACAACTCTCATTTGCCAGGTCACACTGCTCAGCAGGTCCTACTTGATAGTGAATATTAGGGTGAACTTTAGCCGCTTTTATTGGCTCGGCGCTAATATCAGTTGCGTACACACTACCAAATAGTTTAGCCAATCCTATCGCTGCCTGACCACTACCGCATGCACAATCCCAGGCAAGTTTATTTGATGGAGCCAAGCTTGAGAGACACTTATAAAGCTCTGGAGGATAGGTTGGCCTAGCAGTCTTATAAAGCTCACTCTTGTCACTGAATAATTTGTGATGGTGCATTTCTGCCCCCGACAAATAAGGTTCTTTAAGCAGCCGCGGCAAGATAATATATATGAGCTACTATAGCTGCACCTCTTACCCTAGCTCTTAGGTCAAAATCAAAAAAACCATATTATTCTTATTTATTAGCAGCTGGGACCCCCTCCAAGCATTACCCTACCAATAACTTCTTGAGATGCAACAATTCATGTGAGACCAATACTGGCGCGATAGTGGACATCAATACTCCTGCCCAATACCAACAAACTACAAAATAGCGATACCTTGCCCTTCCGAGACATAATACGAGCATCATCTTCCAGGTAAAAACTTGACAGCTTCGATATCACGTATAATTTTCCGCCACTAGCTATGCAGACCAAATACACACTAGGAGTCATAATAGAACTTCGAAACAGCAATAGCACAAAATACTCTAAGAGCTTTGCTTCAACGGCCTTCTAAACAGGCGAAACATAGTCCTCCATCCAGGGCCAAAAATAAGCCAAAAAAATAAGAGTGCTTTGAAAATATCATCCCACATATAAAGTGCAAATGATTTATCTAGATTACCGATCATTCATGTCATTGCTCGAATGAGAGCTAGGGTGATTACGCAGGCTAACAGTGTTTTTATAAATACAATCAATTCATACCTTAACTTGGGCCAACCATAGTCGGGACTAGCCGGCTTGGACTCGCCGGTAAAATGCCTAGCAAAGATCATATCGGCCCATTGACTCAAATTACGACCAAAGACAACTGATAAAGCAATATAAGCAGCGCCAGGAGCATGAAAAATGTTGTAGTTGTACCACTTAGAATATCAAGTACTGTAGCGCTGAGCAGTACGACATCAACTATCGGAGTAAAGTACTATCAAGATACCCCGAAGCTACCAAAGGATAAGCCCATAGGCTTACCCCTCGGATGACCTTACTAGACAGGCTCGGGCTCTCTCAGCGGCCGTTGTTTTGCTACCGCAGCCGACTTATCAGGTAACGGCAAAGCGACTGGTACTTGCTGCGCCTGGCTGGTAGCCATTACCACAGTACTACCGTGACGTGCAGCGGTTACCAGCGCATCATTATCTGCAATGGCAGTCATAAAGCGCAACGCTTCGTCTGCACTGGTACCAGCGCTGGTGAGAACCTTAATAGCCTCGGCTGCACTTTGTGCATATACCCGTCGTGCCTCCCCCATTTTCTCCATACGAATCTTTACGGACTCGCCATCAGCTTTAGCCTTACCCACTTCGCGCTCCCGGATCGCCTCAGCCTCGTAGGTAGCGGCCTGCTTCTCCCGCTGCATTTCCATAACTTTGTTAGCCTGAACTTCTACCGACTTGGGAAGCCGCGGCTCATCTGATAATACATCGACAATCTCTACACCAAAGTCGTGGAAAAATTGGCGAAGGCGCTCCTTAGCCTTGTCAGCTATATGTTCTTTTTTGTTATAAACGTCTTCCAGCTCAATGCCATTGGCAACAGGAATAGCTGCATCTGTTGCAAACGACTTCAGCTGTGCCTGGTAATTCTCTAGATCATAGAGAGCTTTGTATGCAAGCTGCACATCCGACGACACCTGATGCTGAACCTTTAGAATCAAGCCAAATGTGACATGATTACTGGTCTTTAGACTCAACTCAACAGGGGTTTCGTGTAGAGCCGTTGAGGCTTTTTTGTCTACCCAGGAAAGGTAGGGAATAATCAAGTTGAAACCAGGGGTGGCAGTTTTCCAGTACTTACCAAGAAATAGCACGAAGTGGTACTGCTTTGGCTCCACTATCACGATGGATTTAGCTAGCAAAAAAAGTACTACAGCTCCAAGTATCGCAGGCCAAAAAGGTAAAAGTGTAAAGAGTTGTTCCGGCATATTTAAAAGCCCAGTCAGAATAAATTATATAAGATGTGCAAATTATCTTACTCAGCAAGGGGCAACCAATGGATAAGCAAATATCCCCCCTACTAAGAGCACTCACCCACAGCTTACATCAACTACAACATGCTGGCCACAAAGCTACTGTCCAAAACCCAACTGTAAGTCTACTACCCCCCCCCAGCAGGGTAAAAGCAAATGTAAAGAACTTCACTAAACCCGCTACAGACCAATAAACAACAATTTTCCTGGAAAAACCCTTAAATTAAAACCCGCACCAATAAAACTATTGTTAGTACAACTTACCATCACTTAACTATTCTTCTGCAACAAAGTATCCAAAATCAAATCTACAGTCATTTATCTTTAAGCAATTGTTTTTTGCGATTCAAGCCTATTCAAGTTACTTTACATGATATGGATGGGCTTTAAAAAGGAGGTACTTTGTGCCGGCTACAGAGCTCTCCAGAGTATTAGGTGCAGAGGAGGCTATGTTCACCGAGTTGGCAAGGCGAACTTGCGGGGGGACATTAGTAATCTCCTTTATCAAAGTACTCACCCCTCTTAGCGTTGAAAAATTGATAAGTGGTTTCGCATCGGCACATAAAATCTACCCACTTTTACAGGCAAGAGTTGAGTCCGGCAACAAGCTTCGATGGCGCTGCGACGTACCATTCGAGTCAATCCCAATTGAGGTTCGAAAATTGAAGGAGCCTCTTGATTTCGAGGCTGAATTCAATCGCCGGGGGAAGACGGGCCTTGATGTTGAAAAATGCACATATACACTTTCTTTCTATATCAATTCCCATGACGAAGTTGAATGGATCTCACTAGTCAGCAGCCACGCAGCTTTGGATGGCCGATCAGTGATGACTTTATTCTGTATTTTGGACATATTCTTTAAAGATGAAGGAACATTCAGGTTGGGCGGACAACCACTTTACGAAGCTGTCGAAAGCTACTTTAGCTCCTCTAAATACTTTGCCCATGAAAAACCATCTTCTCAAAAAGATGAACTTTTTAATTGGCCCGTAGAGGAACCTGCTTTTGTATCAGAACGTGAAGGTCATGCTATATATCGGCAATTTACGATTGCAGAAATTTCACAACTTGTAAAAATAGGGAAAAGTCACAAGGTAAGGCCAAGCGCCCTGTTTTGCGCCATTGCGATTCAAGCATCCAAAATATTACCCAACCATAAAGATTGGATAAAAATTTTACTACCCATGGATGTTCGTGAACTCTGCGGCACTGAAATTGGATTAAGTGCAGTAGGTGCTTTTTCATCAGCAACCACTCTTGAAATCATGCCCAATATAGATATAGAAGATACTTGGCAACTAGCGCGCCACTTACAGATTGAGCTTGATAAACAGGCGGAAGAAGGAGAACCATTCAAGTTCATGTTCCCCAAGAAATATAAACTCGAGGATATTATTGAATGGGCTCAGGATTATGAGGAAAAGAAATCTGTCTTTTCTGAAGGAATGTGTATATCTAATGTAGGCAGCATGAAAGCGCTTGGCACGGCAATGAAGTACTTTGAAATCATCACGGCAATTCCATTTCAAACACATGGGGCTCACCCTATCTCACTACTAACCTATTCAACGGTACGTAATTCTGTATTTATATTTTCGTACTGTGATCCACTCACAAAACGAGATAGTGTTTTGAACTTTGCAGAAAAATTCATCAACACTATCAAGAGGCTTTTAGAACCTGAGAACTAACCCTTGACTTGAAAAAACGAACAAAAGCAAAAGTAAAGCAAAGGCGCCCACTACTCCCTAATCAGCTGAGGCTACCCCAAAATAATTTCACCTTATGTACGATTCTCCAACAAAGAATCAATTGGTCACTGCAAGTGACCACCAAAAATCAATGTAAGGAAATATTGGCAACGCCAACCAAGTACAGTCAGTCATATCATATACATCTCACAGATTTCACCAAACATCAACCTTAAGCCAATAAACCATATAAAATTCAGTACTTGATTTTTAATGTAACCTACCAAAAGGAGGCGACATTACTAGCTTTATTGAAAGGCATACATGTATTCCAAAGGAGCTATTGCCCCATACCCCCACTCAAGTAATGCACCTCAAACCAGTCAACATTAGATCAAGCCACGACAAATCTTAGCCAACACTTATGTACTCCGAACATGTATATATAGATAAGCAAGTAATATTTAGGCATCAATATCTTTGCATCTTAACTTCTATTTTATTAAGTTTGACATTAAGTCAATCTGTTCTTGGAAAGAGCACCTATGTCCAGCCGAGAGCTCTCCAGGGTGCTGGGGCCTGAAGAAGCATTATTTACCGAGCTAGCCAGGAGAACTTGCGGGGGAACCTTGCTAGTTTCCTTTTATAGAGTTCTAATTCCACTGAGTGTTGAGCAACTTAAAACTGCCTTTTCTTTAATCCATAAAATTTACCCCCTTCTACAGGCTCGTGTTGAGTCAGGTGAGCAACTGCGCTGGTATTGCGACGTACCCTTTGAGGATATCCTTTTAGAGATAAGGGAGCTTTCAAAACCCATTAATATTGAATACGAATATACTCGCAGAGGTAAAACAGGACTCAATGTTGAAGCATGTACATATACTCTTTCCTTCTATCTAAATTCACTCGGTAAAGTCGACTACATATCTATGGTCAGTAATCATGCTGCATTGGACGGCCGGTCTGCCGGGATAATATTCTATATTTTAGATTTGTATTTTTTGGATCAAGGAAGATTCAGGTTAGATAGACAGCCGTTATACGACCCTGTTGAGACCTACTTTGATTCAAGCAAGCATTTCTCCAACCAGCAAACATCTGGAATTAAAGAAAATTTATTTAAACGGCCAGTAGAAGAAGCCGCTTTTGTTACTGAACGGGAGGGCCATATTTTATATCGCAAATTTCCTTTGGAGGAACTCTCTCACGTTGCAACTATTGGCAGAAAACACAAAGTAAGACCTAGTGCGCTTTTTTGTGCTATTGCCATCCAGGCATCAAACATACTGCCAAATCACAGAGAATGGATCAAAATATTATTACCCATGGATGTCCGCGACCTATGCGGCACCGGAATCGAGTTAAGCGTTATTGGTACCTTTTCTGCAGTTACTACTCTTGAGGTTACACCAGATATCGATATCGAGAACACCTGGGAGCTGGCAAAGCACTTACAGATTGAACTTGATCGGCAGGCAGAGTCCGGCGAATATTGTAAGTTTAACTTTCACAAGAACTATGATTTAGGGAATATTATTGAGTGGGTTGAAAAATACGAAACCAACAATCCCTACTTTCTTGAAGGATTATGCGTATCCAACTTGGGTAACCTGGAATCCCTGGGTGTGCACATGAATTTTTTTGAACCTATCATAGGTACCTCACTCCAAACTCACGGAGCCCATCCAATATCATTGAGCACTTATTCAACAGAAAAAAGTTCCGTTTTTGTCTTTTCATACTGTGAGCCACTGACAAAAAGAAATAACGCTTTAAATTTTGCTGAAAAATATATCAACAATCTAAAGAATTTGATATGAATCAGCTGCACATAAACTAGGCGTCTCAAGCTATCGAGTCACTTTCGGCATGTACCACTCTCAAAAACACAGCGCCATAAAAGCAATGCATTTAAACCATACGCAGTCTGTATATTAAACACTAAGATTATCTTACAGACTTATAGGGGAGTTTATTAGGACGCCGAACGACCTGCACTCATACCTTTTGTTTAGAGCGTCACTAGGAGTCAATAAATTAACTGAATCTTGCCTCATTGGTTCTACACCTACTTCACCTCTTTTGTGAGGTGAAGTAGGCAGAAACATCTACTTAATAGAGTTTTTAGCCATCTCGTTTCCTCCCCTGCCATGCACAATCCGATAAAGTAACGGAAGTACAAACAGAGTTAGAAGTGTGGAAGAAATAATCCCCCCAATCACAACCGTGGCCAGGGGCCTTTGTACCTCTGCGCCGGTACCCACATTCAATGCCATAGGCACGAACCCCAAGCTGGCGACCAGAGCAGTCATCAGTACAGGACGAAGACGAATCATTGCTCCGTCAATAATCGAAACCAAAAGCTCACCGCCCTGTTGCCGCAGCTGACGAATAAATGACAGCATTACCAGGCCGTTTAAAACCGCAACACCAGAAAGGGCAATAAACCCAACCCCTGCAGAAATCGATAGAGGCATACCGCGCAGCCATAGAGCTAGCACCCCGCCAGTTAGCGCTAAGGGAACTCCTGTAAAAATGATCAAGGCATCTTTGAATGAGCCGAAAGCCATTACTAGAAGACCGAGGATTACCAAAAGCGTCAGCGGGACAACGATAGAAAGACGCGTACTTGCAGATTCCAGTTGTTCAAATGTACCTCCATATACCAACCAGTAACCGGCAGGCAAAGACACCTGTTGTTGGATTCGGGCTTTTGCCTCCTCTACAAAAGATCCTAAATCGCGATCGCGTACATTCGCGGTTACCACTACACGGCGCTTGCCATTTTCACGACTGACTTGATTGGGAGCCGGTGTCATTTCAAGATTGGCTACTTCAGACAAGGGCACATAGCTACCTAGCGGGCTACCAGCGGGTAAAGGTACAGGTAAGTCACCAAGGTTTTCATAGTCCCGGCGCAGCCCTTCCGGCAGCCTTACTACCAATTGGAAGCGACGGTCACCCTCATAAATCAGCCCTGCAGATTCCCCACCAATTGCGGTTGATACCAAGTCCTGTAGGGTTTTCAGGTCGATACCATAGCGGGCAAGCGCTATACGCTTGGGGACTACAGAGAGAACTGGCAGACCTTCAACCTGCTCTACTCGAGCATCGGCTACACCCTCAATCCTATTTAACACACCCAGGATTTGATTAGACGAAGCGACCAGCTGGTCCAGGTCATCACCAAATACTTTGATGCCCAGATCTGCACGCACACCAGAAATCAACTCGTTGAAACGCATCTGGATTGGCTGGGTAAATTCGTAGTTGTTACCTGGAAGCTCTCGAACGGCTGCTTCGATTTCTGCCACCAATTGCTCCTGAGGCAGTTTTGGATCGGGCCATTGATTTCTGGGTTTCAGGATCACAAAGTTATCAGCCACATTCGGAGGCATTGGATCTGTAGCTACCTCTGAAGTACCAATTTTTGCAAATACCTTGTCTACCTGGGGGAACTCCTTAATGCGCTGCTCCAGTAGACGCTGCATTTCCACCGACTGCTCGAGGCCAGTCCCCGGAATACGTAAAGCGTGTAGTGCAATATCGCCCTCATTAAGCTGAGGGATAAACTCAGAACCGAGAGTAGTAGCTAGCCAACTACAAAACAGTACTAAAGCAAGAGCCCCTGATAGTACCAGCCAACGCACTTTCATTGCGGCAATTAAAAGCGGCTTGTACAGTGACTTAGTAGCAACAATCACCTTATTTTCTTTTTCACTGACTTTCCCGGTGAGAAAAACAGCAACTGCTGCAGGTACTACGGTGAGAGAAAGAACCAATGCAGCCAATAACGCCATAACCACAGTAGCGGCCATAGGGTGAAACATCTTTCCTTCGACACCAGTCAGTGTGAACAAAGGAATATACACCACCGTGATAATCAACACTCCAAAAAGGCTCGGGCGAATCACTTCATTGGTGGCCTGGAATACCAGCTCCAGTCGCTCTTGCAGAGGTAACTTACCGCCCTTGCGCTGTTGGGCTTCGGCGAGCCTGCGAATCGCATTTTCTACGATAATTACAGCCCCATCGACAATCAGACCGAAATCGAGCGCACCGAGACTCATCAGGTTGGCAGAAACACCGGTTTGCACCATACCAAATATAGTGGCAAGCATGGACAGCGGGATCACAGCGGCCGTAATAAAGGCAGCCCGAATATTTCCAAGCAGCAAGAACAGCACGACGACTACCAGCAACGCACCTTCAATAAGGTTTTTCTGTACTGTAGCGATGGCTTTGTCCACGAGCGTCGTGCGATCGTAAACCGCTTCCACCTTTACACCTTCAGGTACAGTGGATTTTACTTGCTCCAAAGCTTCCGCAACATTGCGCGCCACCTCGCGGGAGTTTTCCCCCACCAGCATCATAGCGGTGCCCAATACGGTTTCTTCACCATCTCGCGTAGCCGCACCGGTACGCAGCTCTTTACCAATAGCGACTTCAGCAACATCAGAAATTTTAACCGGCACCCCGGATCGGCTGGTAATTACTACGTCTTCAATTTCTCCGATATTCTGTAGTTGTCCCGGTGAACGCACTAACAGTTGGCGTCCATTATTTTCCAGATATCCAGCACCTCGACTTTCGTTGTTGCGACGCAAAGCCTCGGCAATGTCCTCCATAGATACGCCGAAGTTAAGCATCTGGCGGGGGTCCGGTGTTACGTGATACTGCTTGTTATAGCCACCGATAGTATTTAGTTCCGTAACCCCCGGAACGAGAGACAATTGCGGTTTAATAATCCAATCCTGAATCTCCCGCAGTGCAGTGGCGTCGTAGGGCTGGCCATTGGGCTGGGTTGCTCCGGGCAGAGCCTCCACGGTATACATAAAGATCTCACCGAGCCCGGTGGCAATGGGCCCCATTTCCGGCTCCAACCCAGGGGGCAGATTGCTCTCGATGGTACCCAGACGACTGTTTATCAAGTTTCGCGCAAAATAGAGATCTGTCCCCTCTTTGAAAACCACGGTCACTTGGGATAGCCCGTAGCGCGAAATCGAACGGGTGTACTCCAAGTTGGGAAGTCCGGCAAGTGCCGCCTCTACCGGATAGGTGATTCTCTGTTCAGCTTCTAAAGGCGAGTAACCAGGTGCTTCAGTATTAATCTGCACCTGAACATTGGTGATATCGGGGACCGCATCAATAGGGAGTTTCTGGTAACTCCAAACCCCTAGCCCCACCAGAATAAAAATTAGGGACAATACGAAATAACGCCGCTCAATGGAGAAGCGCAGGATGCTTTCAATCATCTTCTGGCCTCAATTAATGGTGGTGAGCAGCGCCGGGTTTCTCTATATCCGC
Organism: Microbulbifer maximicatervae (SeqCode); assembly: GCF_052467225.1. NCBI lineage: Bacteria > Pseudomonadati > Pseudomonadota > Gammaproteobacteria > Cellvibrionales > Microbulbiferaceae > Microbulbifer > Microbulbifer maximicatervae (SeqCode). The sequence goes on from NZ_CP174303.1 coordinate 3,411,324, forward strand.
CTTGATTAAGTAACTGTTTTCAGTGACGTAGCGGTCTCCAGAGTTGAGTCCACTTAATACCTCTGTAACCCTGCCATCGGTCCGCCCAAGTTCCAGTGGGCGAATCTCATAAGCATCCCCTACTTTTACAAACACAACGGTCCAATTGCGGAAGGGTTGTAGCGCTTGATTTTCCACCACTAAAGGCGCGGGACTCTCATTGGTGACAACATCAGCTTGAACCATCAGGTCTGTTGTCCAAATTTCCTCTGGATTCTCAATCATCGCGCGGGCTATTGCGAAAGGCGTGCCATTGCCCCCCGGTGCCAAGCTGACAATTGTCGAATCAAATGAGAGCCCATCGGCGGTAATAGAAACTTTTTGTCCGCGAGCAATTTGTCCCCGGCGAGTGGGGAATACTTGAAGCTCTGCCCATATTTGCTTGTAGTTCGCAATCGTAAACAGTACCCGGTCACCGCTAAACTCCCCTCGACTGGCCTGCTTATCGATAATCTGACCGCTGATAGGCGCTATCAAGGAGTAAGTTTGCAAGCTGTCATTGGACTCAATTGTTGCAAGCTTTTCTCCTTTCTGTATTGAATCTCCCAACGCTTTCTCAATCGTGACAACGGTGCCTGGATAACGAGCACGAACATGACTGAGGCTGCGATGATCGATAGTAGTTTTACCGTAAAGGGTAATACGCTCTTGAATAACTCCCGGTGCGGCTATCGCAGTTTTAATGCCGGCCTTTTCCGCCGTGCTTTCATCTATCTTTACTCTTCCTTCATGTGATTCAAACTGCCATTTGGCACGGCCTCGCTTGTGAATCAAAGAGAGCTCAATGTCGAATGAATGGGGTTCAGCCAGATGTTCTTGGCTGCGCCAGTAATCAATATTTGCATCACGGTATAAGGCAATATGTTGCGATTCACCCCCAAGTCGAACCAGAGTTAGGGTCAATTCTGCATTGTCCAGCGCTTTTCCGTCTTCCTGAATCCATGCGCGAAACTCAGCCTTACCACTCCGCTCTACCAGAGCCAGCTCAACCACAAGATCCCCCTGCTCTAAGAGGCGACCCCCATGTGGCCCTTTACTTTCTTCTTGATGATGCTCTCCACCGTGGGAGCCACTGGCATAACTAAAATTTGCCACCCACCCTTGAGGTACCAAAAGGATTAGGAACAGCATCGCTAGCTTAAAAGTTCTATTTAATCTGCTCATTTTTAAACTCAACTTCATCTACTGCTCTCGACAACCACGACACCCAATGGCCGGGCAGTTAACCTCTCAATTTCCGCTCCATACACATGAACAGAGCGTGCCGCCACAATTCTCGAGCGCTCAGCATCGAGCAATTCCTCGCGGGCAGAGATCAACTCAACATAGGAATAGCGCCCCCGGCGATAGGCCCGGTCAACCTCAGAAAGCGCCTTACGCAATGTGGGAATAACGGTATTTTGCATTTCGTCAACAATGGCCAGCGCTTGTTCACGGCTCGTTACCGCCAAGAAAAGCTGGGGATAGAGCTTCAGCAATGCCGCCTCTCTATCCAACTGAACCTGTTCCAGCTCAGCCATTGCAGAAATCTCTTTACCCCGGTTACGTCGCCCGGTAAAAAGCGGCACGTTAAAGCCAACAACAACAGCATTCTCATCATCTTCTTTGTCGTTCCGATAGCCTGCATACCAACCAATATCAGGTGTCGACTTCGCTTGTGTCAGATGCAGGTGAGATGCGCGCAAGCGCTCTTCAGAGGCAAAACGGGCAATAGAAGGGTTTTCCTGAGCCCGCTCGTACAGAACATCAAAGCTGGCATTTGGCTCAAATCGGAAGAGCACGCTGGAGTCAACTGCAAAGTCCTGGGTAGGTTGCCCCCACAGCGCGGATAGTGCGTACTTGTAGTAGCTCAGCATTCGCTCCTGTGCCTCGGCGGCCAAAATGGCATTCGCCAGTGCAGACTCAGCCCGCATGCGTTCAGCTATGGGGGACGCAGCAGCATTGACCCTTGTAGTTACAGCGTCCAACGCTTCTTGCGCCAGCGAGACCTTCTCTTTTTCCAGAATCAGTAATTCTGCGGCAGCGAGTACTTGCGCATAGCCACGAACCACCTCGGCCAAGACATCCAGTGCTGTCGCTTGCTCATCGGCAATTAAGAGGTCCCGCTGAGCATTGACAACATCGATTCGAGCCTGGCGTTTGCCCCCCAACTCAATAACTGATGACAAAGAAGCAGTCAGCTCAAGTTCCTTGTCATCATCATCATCGTCGTCACTTGGCGGACCGGGCCGGCCGGGGGAGCCTGAGCTTGAGCTTGAGCTTGAGCTTGATGAACCATCATCTCCGTATACCGCATACTCAGCTTCGAAACCAAAATCCCATGCAGGACGTAGGCCGGCTGTGAACTCAGCACCATCCAATGCCCATTGCTGGAGTGGAAAAACTGCAATCTGGGGATTTTGTGCCAGAGTTTTCTGTATTGCCTCTGGCAACGTCAATACTTCTCCCCTCTGCGCAGAGGTAGCTTGCGCAGACATAAGTAGAGCGGTCGTCAACAAAAATCTAAAGGATGTACGACCAATCACGCTCAGCGAGAGCGTGGAAAAAAAATCCATGGAATTCTCCCAAGTCACAACTCGATCATCGTGTGCGAGCAAAAGCTACATACTTCTATAGCGGCACACGCAGTATTTAACTAATCAGACTTGGGTTATAGGTGGGCGTAAAAGTGGAGAAAAATAACCTGAGGGCACAGCTGCACTGATTGTGTCACTGTAACTGATAGTGCCCCGAAGAAGAGGTTGATAAGACTGCCCCAAAAGCCCGGTTGCATTAATTCCGTGACAATGGCAACAGTGATTACAGAAATCCAACGTCGGTGTAGATTGCTCTTCACCGGAGGAAGGCAGCGAGAAAGTGACGGAACCCCCATCAGGCTCGTCAGTAGGAGCTACCCCCGGGAGTTGATCTGTATGATTTGAAGAGAAGTGGATGGTGATATCTTCTAGCTCATCATGACTGTCATAGAAGGCGCCAGCTGTCTGGAAAATCAGCAGCGCAATCAGTAAAAATGACAGACGAACCACATTCATAGGAGCAGGCTAGTATCAATAATGGATCGACTCTAGCAAACATAACCCAGAGCCTCAATTGAATACGGCAAAAGTTTTGTAAAACAACAGCTTATTGACCAGCAATTCTGGATAGCCAGTCTCGTTTCAATACTCGTTTTTACGCAACAGCAGGCGCGAAGGTTCTCCTCTACACTGATTCAGATGCCACAACTATGGCTATGTATTGGGAGGTACCGGTAAATGCTTGCTTTTCAACCCTTTGGTGGCTTGGCTAGGGCGCTGATTCTTGCAGCGACGGTGGCATTAGCCCCTGCGATTGTCGCTCAAAACCCGACACCACCCCCGCAATCCGATAGCACTGGCTCCCAAGGCCAAACCCCGCCACCAGGGCACCCCACTCAATCGACCGATGACAGCAATCCCCCCCAGCCACCAGGGCAAATGCAGCAAGGCAAACCTCCTCAAGGCCAAATGGGGGCCATGGAATCAAACGAGCCCCTAGACCCCAAGGCGATGGCAACCTTGAAACGAATGGGTGACTACCTCGCCAGCCTCAAAATGATGATGTTTAACGCCGATATATTCACTGAGGTCGTTCTGGAGAATCAGGAAAAGCTCCTGATTGGCGGTACCGTCAAATACATGGCAATGCCACCCAAGCAACTGCGTGTAGACCTGAAAACAGATTCTATTACCCGTCAATTCATTCACAATGGCGACAAGTTCACCGTGATTGCTCCCCGCGATGGTTACTTCGCAGAAATGGAAGCACCCCAGCCTACAGCGGAAGTTTTAACCAAAGCCGCCAAGGATTACGGCATTGAGATTCCTTTTGCCGACCTCCTCGAATGGGGAAGGAAGGAAAATGTTTGGTCCGGTATCAAAGAAGGCTTTCTGGTAAACCGGCCTATGGTTGACGGCCAAAAAACCGAGCACTGGGCATTTCGCTCTGAAAACCTGGACTGGGAAATCTGGATCAAGGCTGGTGACAAGCCTCTGCCCCTGCGTATTTCAACAGTAAACACCCGCGACCCCGCCAAGCCGCGCTTTATTGCCACCTTGAAATGGATGGAAGCCAAACCTGGTGCCGCCGGGCAATTTACCCCTTCCATCGACAAGCTCAAGCAGATTCAGTTTAAGAAGGCGGAACCCAATAAGGAGGCCACACCATGATGCATCGCAACGGTCAAAAGACGGGTTTCCTTGCACAACTGGTTGTGCCTGCTCTGGTCACGGGGGCACTACTGACTGCATTGGCCAGTCCCTCAGCCGAAGCCTTTGGTCGGTTTGGTGGTGGTGGGGCTCATTTCAATATTGGGGGACATTTTAATGGGATGCGTCCGATGGGTGGAGGCTTCCACGGTGGCTATGCCCCGGGGGAGTTTGCAAGGCGCTTTCCCAATCACCCCCCATTTCACCCCCATCATCCACCCTACCCACCGCCCCCTTGGCGCCCCCACTACTGGCCCTACCCGGGACCAGCATTTTGGGGTACGGCAGCAGCCGTAGGTGTCGGCGGGTGGTTATATACGTTGCCTCGCAGCTGTGTTGCAGTAACTGTTGGTAACGTTACCTATGAGCACTGCGGGTCCTACTGGTATGAACCGCACTTTGTCGGTGGCCATATCGCCTACCGCCCGGTTCGCCCTCCCCGCTAGGAACGCCAATATTGGATAAGTGGCCCCAAGTGCGAAATGCTATTTTTCGTTGTCAGCTTTCTCGGGGCCACCCTGAGCATAAGATTTGGTGATATGCCTGAGGGTCTTCATCTGCTTGCCGAAATTGCGGCAAGGTGTGCAAACCGCCAGATGTAACTTCAGGCTCGCCTTCTCGGAAATGAGCAGGTCCCTCTCCTGGGACTCAGACATCAGCTTCGTGGCTTCCCGGCAGGTCTTCATCATTGTCACTTCTCCACACCAAACCAGTTATCTTCCAGACACTCGCGCAAGCGAAGGCGCGCCCTGTGCAATGTGACATTTAAATTGCTAACGGTAATCTCCATGGCAGCACAGATCTCATGGCTTTCCAGCTCAATAAATTCCCTCATCATAAAGATCTGCGCTTGGCGCGAGGGAAGATGGCTGAGACAGGCCTCAAAGATCCGCCAGAAATGCTTATCGTGAATTGCCGACTCAGGATCAGCCCAGCGTTTGGGCTTTTCATCCTTCTGCCAGTGCCCCGTCTGATCAAACAGCTCATCGTGATCATATTCTTCCCTGTCCCCACGAACCAATTGATCCGCATCTACGAAGCGCTGCCTCTGTCGCAATATGTCGGCAATCTTGTTCTTGAGAATGGCGAAGACCCAGGTCTTCAAAGCCGAGCGACCGGAAAAGCTGCGCGAGTTCTTTAGGGCACCCATCAATGCTTCCTGAACAGCATCCTCAGCCAGCTGTGTATCCTGCAACTGCAAACTGGCAAAACGCAGCATCTGCTGGCGCAAATCCACCAGGAACTGCGAATTCTGTAAGGAATCCTCGGCGGAGGCTGTCGAAGCACTGGGAGCTAGGTGATCGCTCAATTACGTTCCCTCATAATATCGAAGCGGAGAGAGTCGATATTAACGAAAATAATGCGATTCTCTACAAACCAATTCCCACTGGCGCCAAAAGGCAATTTTGCTGATTCTGAAATATCTAGTGCATCATGCTGGTATTTTTGTGCCAATTGAGACTTTTCTGCTTTACCCCGCCTCTCGAGCCAGAATGAGTGAAATATCATGCCAGTATAGAGCTCTGCATCAGTTTCGAAAGCGGAAACCTTTGGCCAGAAGAACCTCTAACTCCTCAACTCTTCCGTGATTCCTCTGGTTTTTAGTCGAGGGAACCGCAGACTTGTTACACTTCCACAGCAAAATTACAAAGAGCGCCAATACCGGCGCAACTGCGCCTTTTTGGTTAACCCCCGCAATAGGTAAAGAGCCAATGCACGATTTAGTACAGGACTACTACGGACGCCAACTAAAGAACTCTTCAGACCTGAAGACCAATGCCTGTTGTGATCCCAGCGATATGCCAGAGTGGCTAAAACCATTGCTGTCCAATATTCATCCCGATGTCCTATCCCGCTATTACGGCTGTGGACTTGTCTGCCCTCCACTTTTGGAAGGCTGCCGGGTACTGGATCTTGGCTGTGGCTCAGGCCGGGATATTTACTTGCTCTCCCAGTTGGTAGGTCCAAAAGGTGAAGTAGTTGGTGTCGATATGACGGAAGAGCAGTTGGCTGTGGCCAGGCAGCACCAAGCCCATCACGCCGACAAGTTTGGCTATGACAATGTCCGCTTCCTGCACGGCTACATCGAAAAGCTGGAGGAACTGGAATTAGAGCCTGAAAGCTTTGATGTGATCATTTCCAATTGTGTGGTTAACCTCTCCACAGACAAAGATGCTGTTCTCAAAGGCTTGTTCCGGCTGCTGAAACAAGGGGGAGAATTTTACTTCTCCGATGTCTATGCCGACCGCCGCATTCCCCCCGCAATTAGCTCTGACCCCGAACTGTTTGGCGAGTGTCTTGGGGGCGCACTCTACTGGAATGACTTTCTGGAAATTGCTCAGGGCAGCGGCTTCCGCGATCCACGCCTGGTGGAGAGTCGGCCATTACTTATCACCAACCCAACCCTGGCCCAGCGCTGTGGATCAATTCGATTTTTTTCCGCCACTTATCGATTGTTCAAATTAGCGCAACTGGAAAAAGACTGTGAGGATTACGGCCAAGCAGTGATTTACAAAGGCACACTACCGGGCTCTGCCGATCAATTCGTTCTCGATGGACACCACATTATTGAGACCGGACGAGTATTCCCTGTGTGCGGTAATACTTGGAGAATGCTCGCAGAGACCCGTCTCGCACCCCACTTCGAGTTTATTGGCGATTTTTCGCGGCACTTTGGCCTGTTTCCCGGCTGCGGCAAGGAAATGCCATTTGCCAGCGACACTCCCGAAGCGGATCAATCGAGTACCCAGTGCTGTTAACCCTGAGCCTGGAAATGGGAGCCCCCTAACGGGCTCCCTTTGGAAACCCAACGACTGCCCCCAAAAAGTAGGGTATTTTTTTCTCCAGCCAATAACTGGGGCTCCATACCGTCCCATCTATAAACCCTACATGCCCCCCTCGATCACTCACCGCCAAATCGACAGCAGAACTAACTTCGCTGGTTACAGGTATCGCTGATGGACAAATAAAAGGATCATCAACGGCGTTGATAATCAAAGTCGGCGTGCGAATATCTTTGAGTAAAGGCTTACTGGATGCCTGGGTGTAATACTCATCCACATCACGAAAACCATGTAACGGCGCAGTGAAAGCATTGTCGAAATGCCTGAAATCGACAAAGTCCTCACTGCAATTGAGATCGGGTAAGGCCGCAGCCAACTGTGGGTCTTTCGCCTTATGAAGCAGGCTCAAACGAAGCCCGCTAATCAGGTGGCGCTCATAAAGGTGGGATATACCAGTGTTGATGTAGCGACTACAGGCATGGAGGTCCATTGGCGCCGAGACAGCAATCCCAGCGGCTACCTGCCCGCGGCCACCATCTTCACCTAACATTTTCAGAACAACATTTCCGCCCAATGAGAAGCCAACCACGGCAATCGTCATTAATGGAAACTGTTTCTTAAGTTCACTAACCAGCCAGCGAGGATCTTCAGTGTCACCACTGTGATAGGCCCTCGGCAACTTGTTAGGCACACCACCACAACCTCGAAAATGCATTACAGCGACCTGATAATGGTATGCCAGAAGGGTTTCCATCAGCCCCTGCACATAGGGCGACTCTACCGAACCTCCCAAACCGTGAAGTATCAATACCAGAGGATAATCGGGATCATTGCGTAGCGGCCTGGGAAAATGCAAAGAAAGGCGATCGCCATCAGGCGTTTCGTACCAGCGGCAATCTGTCTCAATCCAGGGGGTGGCGCGGTGAAAACGACTGAATACGGTCTGAATATGTCGATTGCCAAGGCCTGGGGCTGGAGAAAAAGAATTAACCATAGATTTCTATCAATAGTCGAAACAACCGGGGCTATCAGTTTCCTGCTGATGGTTTAGGGATTGTTGCCCCTTTCGTTTCTGGGACAAAAATCAGAAAAAATGTACCGGCGATCAGAGCAATAGCTCCCAAAGTAAGAAAAGCAACGCCATAGCCAAAATACTGAACAATATATTCCGCAGAAAAATTACTACATGCCGAACCAATTCCCACCAAGGCGGCCATAGCGCCCTGAGTAACATTGAAACGGCCCGTACCACGTGTCAGGTCGGCACACATTAAAATAATAATGACGCCAAATATACCATTAGCCACGCCATCCAGGGATTGAATTGCTACCAGGAAGTACGGATTGTCCGTAGACATAAACAACAGCGCCCGTACCGGATTGATAAAAAAACCGATAAGGAAGATTAGCTTGCGCCCCCAGGTATCCGCTTTGGCCGCACACAGAAAGGACATCAGCATCATCATAAACTGGGCGGCGATGATACAAGCTGATGTAAAGGCAATAGCTATATCGGCATTCGAGTTAATCGACAGTTTCTGACTCACCAAGGGCAACATCGCGGCATTGCCAAAGTGGAATAGAAACACGCTGACAGCCAAAGCGACCAGGCGCCTGTCAGACAGCAGTGACTTGAAGCCCGACGGCTGTGCTTTGCCCTCTAGATCCTTGTGCTCTCCGCCCCGAGCACGGATATGATCGATAGATTTTCCCGGAATAAAGGCTACCGAGATCGCCATAAGGGCACCCATAACCGCCATCAACCAGAACACCCCCTGCCCGGAAATAGTCAGGGCAAGAATCGCTGCAAGCCCAGCAGCAAAGACATTGCCCGCATGATTAGAGGCCTGGTTGGCACTGGTTTGATAGGTAAAGTTCTTATCGCTGGTAACCCCGAGTGTGATTGCCGCAATAGAAGGAGCCACGAAAGCAATTGCGCCTCCCATCAAAACCTGAGAGAGATAAATCAATGGCTTGTGGCTGGTAAATTCCACAATAGTGATAGAAACAATACCGATAATGATCCCGCAAGTGGCAATAAGCCCTCTCTTAAAGCGAGTACTATCGATAAATGCGCCAGCAGGTGTCTGCAGCAGTACAGTGGTTACCCCGCCAATTGCCAGGACAACCCCAATATCTCCCGGCTTCCAGTGCATGGCTGAGAGCAGGTAAATAGCCAGGTATGGTCCCAAACCCGCAACCACATCTCCAGCAAAGAAATTCGTAAAGAGAAGAGGTTTGTTTAAACTCTTATGAATGGCCTTGTTGGCACTCTGCTGCACTGGATAGAGCCTCAGAAAAATAGCAATGCTGAAAACCAGAGTAGCAGTTGGGACTAGCGACACTCGGATAACGATAGATGTCTATCAGCTTAACCGTTTCGGCAATCATCTTTATCCTAATAGCCGTGCGCCAATGGCTACCATCTGCCGTTCGTATCTGGCACATCATGACCCTTGGCGCAGTAGCACTTTTGGCCTTGAGGCAAATCACACTTAAAGATGCATTCTTTGCAGTGGATTGGGACTTAATCCTCTACTTATTCTCTGTATTTTCGATTGCATCCGCTCTGTACGACACAGGGATTTCAGCACAAATCAGCAGGCGAATACTCTCCCGTAAAAACCCCAATACCATACTGGCAAGCTATGTCCTGATCATGGCCGTCTGCGCCGCCCTTCTCACCAATGATGCTGCAGCAGTGATTGGTGTACCCATCGCTCTATTGATGGCTCGGGATATGAACTGGGGTGTTGTACCCCTACTTATTTTACTTTGTGCCACCGTAACGATCGGCAGCATGATCTCCCCAGTCGGCAACCCACAAAATATCTTGATTGCCAACGCAGGGCAGTTTGACAATATGTTTCTGGTATTTGCCGAGTGGATCTTTATCCCGGCAGCAATCACCATGCTGCTGTCGATTCTTTGGTTAAAAAGGTTTCTTAAAGTTGACGAACCCAGTCACAATGTAGGCATTCAGCATCGAGAGGACAATGAGATAGCACAAAAATGGCCACCTCTATTGTCGGCAGCCCTTCTGGTAATTCTAATTGCATTAGGCAGTGTACTTCATAACGTAGAAGGTATTTACCACCCAACCTTGGGTCAAATAGGCTTGGTCGCCTGCTCACCCATTTATCTGGCGAGTCATGAAAGAAGAAGAATACTGAGAGAAGTAGACTGGCCCACCCTCTTTTTCTTTATTTCTATGTTTATTGTGACCGGCTCACTACTCAAGTCCGGATCACTACAGTTTTTTCTGCACAAGAGCGGGATTAATCTGGCTGAACCTGAAACCGTAACTTTTGTCAGTTTTTTTGCCAGCCAACTGTTTTCCAATGTTCCCGTAGTGGAAATCTACCTGAATCTGCTACATGAACACGACACTCAAACACTTATGATGCTATCAGCCATATCTACAGTTGCTGGTAACCTATTTATAATCAGCGCAGCCAGCAATGTAATAGTGCTGCAGCAGGCGGAAAAATTTGGTGTGCAACCATTTAACTTCTGGCAGTTCTTTTTATTGATGTTGCCGGTAAGTGTTATCAGTGTGGCAGCGAGTTATCTCTATATTATTTGGTACAGCTCGCTACAGACCTAAAAACAAGAGCTAACTCTGGGGCTTCTCGACTCGGACAAAGGGGCGATAGTCTCCCCCTTCCAGCAGCAGATAAATATTGTAAGGTTCAAACTTTCCATCCACTTCCATTCCTGGGCTACCAACGGGCATCCCGGGTACTAATAGACCGATTCCATCCTCTGGAGGAGAGGAAATAAATTGCAGGATATGTTTGACGGGAACATGGCCTTCAAAAACATATTTGTTGTGCCACACCGCCGTATGGCAACCCTCCATCCCCCGAGGAACACCCCATTGCTGCCGAATTTTGGCCATATTCAGCTCAGAACTGGTAGATACGGCAATGTCGTTACCCCGTAGATAATCCACCCATTTGTTACAACAGAAGCAAAGCGGATGTTTATACACAATAAAACTATCGGCATCCCACTGTTTTTTTTCCTCCGCACCAGCAAAACTTGCTGGTGCGGCCAATATCACCAGTGAGAAAAGGAGACCTAAAACCTCCCTAGATAGCCTGGGCATAGTGAATAGCATAAGATTCAGAGGAATCAGTCCAGTGGCGAACAGGTTTAAAGCCGCCTTTCATCAACAGGGTATTAAAACTACTCACTTTATATTTATGGCTATTCTCGGTATGAATAGTCTCCCCTTCCGAAAAGACGATTTGTTCCCCAGCGATTGCGACGCTTTGATCCCGGAGGCTAACTAAATGCATTTCTACGCGTTGTCGCAATGGCTGATAGAAGGCGCGATGAGAGAAAGATGACAAATCAAAGTTGCCTCCCAACTCACTGTTAATTCGTTGCAGGAGGTTCTTGTTAAACTGCTCCGTAATATGCTCACTATCGTGATACGCCCTCTCCAGCACAACTGAATCTTTAACTAAATCAGTTCCGATAAGCAGGCCGTCTCCCGCTCTCAAATTTGCCGCAAACGTCTCCAGCAATTGCTCCGCCCTATCCGGCTCAAAGTTTCCAATTGTCGAACCAGGAAAAAACACCACACGTTTTTTTGACTCAATATTCGACAGATTGTCCCATACTTCGGCTTGAGTAAAGTCACCCACTTCCGGCCAGATAGAAATATGAGGTAAGCCTTTTTTAATTCGTTGCCCCGCCAGATAGAGAATCTCCGGGGAAATATCGATGGGATAGTATCCGCTAGGGCTTTTTAATAGATGCAGTAGGCCCTCTACTTTTTCGCAGTTGCCTGCACCGGGCTCCACCAGTAGCGCCCCTGGGCCAATTTCCTCAGCAATATCCGGTAGATACTGACTGAATATCTTCGCCTCAGTACGGGTTAAATAATAATCGTCTACATCACATATTTTCTCGAATAACTGAGAGCCAAGTTCGTCGTATAGGTATTTACACGGTAGTGTTTTCTGATCTCCGGCCAACCCCCGTAACACATCATTGAGAAATTCATGGTCTTGTTGTGAACTTTCCTGCATCGATGATACGGCTGCTTTCACATTTAGTCTCCTGCCAAACGGATACCGGTAAATTGCCACGACTGGTGTGGATAAAAGAAGTTGCGGTAACTGATCCGGATATGGTCAGCCGGGGTTGCAAAAGATCCACCGCGAAGAACCTTTTGGTTACACATAAACTTTCCGTTGTACTCCCCTACTGCATCCTCCCGGGCTCTGAAGCCCCGATAAGGTAAGTAAGCGCTGGAAGTCCACTCCCACAAATCCCCTAAGAACTGCGTTTGCCCCCGCTGCGCCTGCAATGGCCTAAAGTGACGTTTTTCCAGGAAATTAGCTGATGCCATCTGATTCGGCTGGCGTAAATGGCAAGCAGCTGCCTCCCATTCAAATTCAGTAGGCAATCGTTTTCCAGCCCAGGTTGCGAAAGCATCTGCCTCATAGAAAGAAAGATGGCAGACAGGCTCAGCTGGATTTAAGGGTAGCAACCCATAGAGGGAGTACTGATGCCAACCATCACTGTTCAGCCGCCAATAGGATGGGTGCTTTTGCTGATTTTTCTGCAAATGCAGCCAACCATCCGAAAGCCACAGCCGATGCTGTTCATAGCCACCATCCTCTATAAATTCAAGATACTCGCCATTGGTAACCAATCGGGAGGCAATCACAAAGTCATCGATAAACTGCTGATGCTCAGGGCCTTCATTATCAAAGCAGAAAGCATCCCCATCACTCCCTATCCCATAGAGGTCCTTGGGTATGCTCAACCATCGCAAAGGTTCCAGCGCCCCGTCTTCATCTTCAGGAAACATATCCCTGTATGCCGGTGCCATGGGGTTAGTTGACAGCGCATGCTTGATATCGGTCAATATCAATTCCTGGTGCTGCTGCTCATGATTCAACCCCAGCTGGACCAACGCGGCCAAATTTTCAGGAATCGGGTACTCACTGAGCATCCGGTGCATGGAGTCATCGATAAACTTTCGATATTCATAAACCTGGGCACTATCCGGACGCGAAATTAGCCCCCTGTTAGGGCGTGCAAAGGGGGTACCCAAACTGTTGTAGTAAGAGTTGAACAGGTGGTTGAAGTGTGGGTTAAATGTTTGATATCCCCGCAACCGGTTGGCAAGGATAAAGGTCTCAAAGAACCAGCTCGTATGTGCTAAATGCCATTTGGTAGGACTGGCATCCGGCATAGACTGTAGCTGCATATCCTCCGGGGATAACGGCAACGCAAGATCCTCTGTCTCTGCACGAACTTTCTGGTAATCACTGAGAAGTTGATGTTGTACTTCCTCTAAAGTTACTTCACCGACGTGTATTGCCATATTAGTAATCAACTGCGACACATTTCTTCTCTATTGAAATCATCATACGCAGTTTTAGGTGTAAACCTAGAGGCTAGCTATTCAACAGAAGGGTATATGCGCCAGTTTATTTTTCTCTTGAAGGGTCAATAAAAAAAAGGGCCGGATAAACCGGCCCACTCTCTCGTCATGCTGACAGGAATAACTTAATAAAATAGAGCAAAAATTGTTTTATGTAATATTTCTTTCAAAATTTAGACGCAATTTTCTCAATCTAAACGTTTTTTATAGGCTACTGCCGGAATAAGGGACTCTAAATAATCCCACAATACTCTTGTGGCCTTTAAATGCCCTCCCAAGGTCGACAACAGCACATCCCTGTGCCGTATTAACCCATGGGTTAATTAAAATCGGACAGTTAAATCCGCACCGTACATTCTCGGCATAAAGCGCCAAGCGGGACTGGCACCAATGGCTGCACCGGTACCACCATAACCGCCAGCAATTTCTTCATCCGTCAAATTTTGTATCCAGAGCGCTAAAGAATAACTATCTGAAGGGCTGTTCCAGGCCGCCCGCAGGTTGAACAACTGATAGTCTTCCACGATACGTGTCCGATCAGTAATCGAACCAATTCGCTCATCTGTCCAGTTATAATCGCCACGGAAAATAAACTCCCCGCCAGATGCAAGGTCCACTGTGTATTCAGCCATTAGGTTGAATTTATTCTCTGGCGTTGATACCCGAGACTGACCTACTTTCGAGTCCTCTTCAGTCTCACCAATGGCTTCGATGATCTGGTAGTCAGTAAACTCTGTATCCAGGTAGGAGTAATTACCGGCAATAAACAAGCTCTCTGTTACTGCCCACTGCACTTCGATCTCCGCCCCAGTACCCTCTGCATCCGAATTCCGCAGGTTATAACTAGGAATAGGAGTACCCACCAGATCCAACTCCTGCAAATTGTTGTATTCGTAGGTGTAAATAGAGGTATTCAAGCGTACTCGGTTGTCGAACAGGCTGCTCTTAAGACCAACCTCCAGGTTAACGACATCTTCCTGATCGAAAGACGACTCAACCCCGGGACCAAAGTTCAGGCTATTGAATCCACCGGCTTTAAAACCATCCGCCAGGGAGACATAGGTCATCACATCGTCATTCCAGCGGTAATCCAGCACTATACGACCGGAAAGGTCGCTCCAGCTATCACTCAATTTGGAGTCCAAAACCGGCTGGCCATTGTTGAAAAACACAATGCCAAACAACTGGGACCCCAAATCGACCTCAGGCAGGGTTACAGTGCCGATTACGTTGCCATCTCCGTCAACCAAGCGCACATCTCCGCCGGATAGTGACAGAGGAATACTGTTGCCATAAGCCGTCTGGATGGTGAAATCTTTTTGATCGTAGGTATAACGAGCACCGACAGTCAGGTCCATCTTATCGGTAAGGCTCCAGGTCATGTCGCCGTAAATAGCACTGGAACGGTAATCACCTGTGTTGCGAACGCTCTCCCCCCAATGTGCATCCGAGGCTATCCAGGGATTGAAGCCCGCCATCATCTGTCCGACTACATCTTCCGCATAGAGCATATCGCCGGTTATACCAGTGGCCCCTAACTGAGCGAGTAACGCATCCACCTGGCCTGTTTGCAGCATTAGGTCATAGACAAAGGAAGCGCTGGCAATTCCCTCCAACCCCGCCTGCTGCAGCTGCGCACGGGTGATAACCGCTAAGTCCTCTTGCTCGGTTTGGGTCAGGTCCGGATAGGCAGCCTTTACCCCTTCATAGACGGCGAAGGATTCCACCGATCCGGTAGTGAAATTGGCATAAGTGGTGTGATCCACCTCTTCTTCGGAGTAAGAAGCTCCCAGAGTCCATTTGATAGTATCTGTAGCACCATTGAGTCGGAACTCTTGAGAGAACTGGCTTTGATCATCAGTATTAGCTGACCCAAACATATAGTCCGGGTTGGCGGTACCATCCTCATCCTGCTGCAGGTGGGCATCGAATTCGCTGTAGGCAGTAATCGAAGTAAAAGTGAAATTATCGAAATCTTTGGTAATTGTCAGTGATGTGCCGAAGGAATCACGATCCTCAATAGTCGGGGTATCCAAGGCGTAGTCGCCAAAAACATCCGTTTCATCTTTAAGGCTGGGCACTATGGTTGTTCGCAAAGCGCTGCCTTGATCCATAATCCCGTAATTGGCGCGCCACAGCACCTCGGTATCCGTCGCCGGCTCCCACAACACAGAGGCGCGGTAGGTCTGAGTATCCTGATCCCCTACAGAGAATCCATTTGCTAAATTATCGGCAAATGGATCGCGACGATTTGTCGACGCCGAAAAACGGCCATATAGGTTGTCACTAATCTGGCGATTAACCAAAAGATCCGACGACTGGCGCCCATAATTACCGGCAGTTAGATTTAATTCCGTAGAGTCATCCGCCTGCGGTTTGGTGGTAATAATATGGATCGCACCTCCGGTGGCATTGCGACCGAATAGTGTACCCTGAGGCCCTTTTAGGACTTCAACCCTCTCAATATCGGTCAGCGGTATCTCGGCACCTGCACTGCGGCCGGTATAAACCCCATCCACATAGACCGCCACAGCTGGATCAGAGCCTATGGTCCAGTCATTAGTTTGCACGCCGCGAATACTGTACGTTGGCTGCAGGGCGGTATCATTGTGCATTTCCACGCCCGGCGTATATTTCCCCAAGTCAGTCAAATTTTTGACACCGGCTTCTTTTATATTTTCCCCGGTGAAGGCGGAAATCGCGATAGGTACGTCCTGTAGGTTTTCCGCTCGCTTCTGCGCAGTAACGACAACCTCCTCAATTTCCGCAGCGTGAACGTGAGAGCCGACAGCGGTGAGGAAAGCAATGGTTCCAGAAAGAATGGAAAGATTGAATCTACGGTTTGTTACATCTCTACCAACATCGTGCATCATCGCGTCCTCGCGTTTATTGTTATACAGCCTGATGTTTTCGATTTATTGTTGTTTTTGTTATTGCACGCCATCTTACGGTTGCGTTTTCATATTGAAAACCCTGCGATGACTTTTTTCTTGTGACCAGTCAGTTCTTCGAGAAATAGCAGCGAATGACAGGAAAATCCTATAATTTAAAGCTTGGGTTTTGTCACTAAAAGTTACTCCTTGTATCGCTTAGTAACTTTGCGAGTGAAATTAAAATTGCACAATAAAGTGCTACCGACATTAACTCAGAGATTTTGCGGCCACCACAATGACAACATTTCCATTTCTCAAGCGGTATATGACAGCACTAATTATCAGCCTATTGGGTTTGATAATTATATTTTTAATTGGCTCCTGGATCTGGCTCCGACAGAGCTTGCCTATTCTCGATGGAACCATTACCACGGGTAAATTAAAAGACCCAGTTGTTATCGAGCGCGATTCACAGGGAGTGCCATTAATTCATTCTGAAAACCGAAACAGTTCGGCCTTCGCATTGGGCTTTTTACACGCGCAGGAACGTTTTTTTCAAATGGATCTGTTGCGGAGAAGTTCTGCTGGGGAATTATCAGAATTACTGGGCGCGTCCACTATAAAACACGATCAAAAGGTACGTTTGCATCAATTTCGCCAGCGAGCAGAGCGAAACATTGCTGCGATGCCGGCGGAACAAAAGGCCCTTCTGGATCAATATATCAACGGTATTAATTTTGGCCTCAACCAGCTTCCCGCAAAACCCTGGGAGTATTTGTTATTGGGTCAGGAGCCGCGCCCCTGGAATTCTGCCGACAGCCTGTTAACTATCTACAGCATGTACCTGACGCTACAAAGTGAACGCGGTAGTTATGAACTTCGCGACACCGCTTTAGCCGAATTGCTTCCAGCAGATCTCTACGCTTTCTATTTTCCCCAAGGCGGGCGGTGGGACGCACCACTATTTGGAGAAGCACGAGAAAAGGTCAGCCTCCCAGAAACACCGATTTCTGCACTTTTAGATGAACAGGACACTATCGTTTATCAGGCGATGGAGAGTGATGACAAGATTTACGGCAGTAATAACTGGGTGGTCGGCGGTAATTTAACAGCGCACGGTGGAGCCATTCTTGCCAACGATATGCACCTCGGGCTGAGTGTTCCCAATATCTGGTTCCGAGCAGGCTGGAGCATACCAGGCACCAACCGATTTGTTCGTGGCGTAACCCTTCCAGGCGGCCCAATTATGGTTGCCGGAAGCAACGAATTAGTTGCCTGGGGATTTACCAACACCGGTGGCGACTGGAGTGACCTGATTCCACTGGAACTCAGCGAAGACGGCAATCAATATAAAACGCCTGAAGGCTGGAGGAATTTTGCCTATGAAACAGAATCTATCGCCGTCAAAGGCAGCGACCCAAAAACCATAGAAGTTCGCACAACTATCTGGGGTCCCGTTATCGGTACAAACCACGATGGCGTTCCTCTCGCATTCCGCTGGGTTGCTCACGACACTCTGGGCGGCAATATGAACTTGATTGATATGGAAGTTGTTCGCACCGCCGAAGAAGCTCTGGAGCTTGGCCCCACCATAGGCATCCCTCATCAGAACCTAGTGGTTGGCGATAGTAACGGCAATATTGGTTGGACTGTGGCTGGCGCTATTCCCAAGCGAGTCGGGTTTGATGGCAGTCGATCAATCAGCTGGGCAGATGGTAGTGCCTATTGGGACGGCTATTTAAGCCCCCAGGAGCACCCCCGCCTGTATAACCCGGAGTCCGGCCGAATCTGGAGTGCCAACGCTCGTATCGTTGATGGGGACTATCTCAAACTCATGGGCAACCACGGCTATGCGCTCGGCGCACGTCAGCAACAAATTCGCGAACGGCTTTTCGCTCAAGAAAAATTCAATGAGCAGGACCTTTTAAATATCCAGCTCGACGATCAGGCAGTTTTTCTCGAGCGGTGGCAGCAACACCTCCTCACCTTACTTGAAGATCAGCAAGACTACCGCGAGGTATATACACAGATTCAAAATTGGGGAGGCCGAGCCGCCATCGACTCCGTAGGCTATCGCATCGTTCGCAACTATCGCCTGAAGTTGATGGAGCTTACGACAGCGCCCATTTTGACTTACATGCGCCGCTATCAGCCTAAGTTTTCTTTCGGCCAACTCAAGCGCCAATTTGAATACCCACTTTGGGAAATGGCTCAGCAAGAGCCAAAACAGCTTCTCAACCCGGATTTTGAATCCTGGAACGCGATAAAGCTCGCCGCTCTGGATCAAGTACTGGAAAAAATGAATCGCAGCAATCAACCCCTTAAGCGTCAATCCTGGGGTGCTGAAAATACGGCAAAGATCCAGCATCCACTGGGCAAAGCAATACCACCGCTGAATTGGTTCCTGGCAATGCCTGCGGAGCCTCTCGCTGGAGATACCCATATGCCCCGCTTCCAGTCTCCCACTCATGGCGCATCCCAGCGCTTAGTGGTTTCACCGGGCCGGGATGCAGACGGTATTTTCCATATGGCCACAGGTCAGAGTGCTCATCCACTCTCACCATTTTTCGGCAACGGCCATCAGGATTGGGTAAAGGGAAACACTTCATCATTTATTGAACGCGAGCCTCGCTACCGACTCACGTTAAATTAGAGGTACCGCAGGGACGCTAAAGTCAGGCAGTCTCATCGAGAATTGCAAAAGACAGAAACGTGGTGAAGAAGGCAAGACTCACAACGAAAGGCAGCACTGGAAAGCACAACATCAGTGCCGCCGATATAATCCAGAGGTTTCTCACCCAACTCTTCTTTTGCTGGTAGTGGTAGGTGTAGCGCCGGGTGTGACTGTCTAGCTGTGCAGGAATTGCTATTTCACGGACCGGTGGGAGAAAAAAGCGCACAGCATTGGTGCAATAAAAGCGAATAAATGCAAGCAGCATATTGAACACCACTCTGAGAGTACCTTTTCAGTATAGGTACTCTCGGCGTCATTGGGTCCCTGCCTTAATCTTCTCGATTTGGCTGATACCACTGAAGCTTTTCATGCAAGCTCACTACCCCACCAATGATGGTGAGTGTTGGCGCTCGAACTTCACTGTTTTCAGCAAGGGCCGGCAAGCTGCTCAAGTCACCGACAACTACTCGCTGGTCTCGCGTAGTGCCCTTTTCAACCAAGGCCGCCGGCGTATTCGCATCGAGCCCGTGTTTAATCAATTCAGCACAAATAGTTTGTAACCCCGTAAGCCCCATATAGAAAACCAGGGTTTGTGCTGGGCCCGCAAGTTCTTGCCAAGGGAGGTCCAACTCACCCTCTTTCAGGTGCCCGGTAATAAAGCGCACAGATTGAGCGTGATCCCGGTGAGTCAGTGGGATACCGGCGTAACTGGCGCAACCAGAGGCCGCAGTGATTCCCGGCACTACCTGAAAGGGGATCCCCGCCTCTGACAACTTGTCTATTTCCTCACCGCCTCGACCAAAAATAAAGGGATCGCCTCCCTTAAGCCGCAAAACCTTTTTACCTTGGCTGGCCAGATCTACCAACAGCTGATTGATATCGTCCTGTGGCACCGCGTGGAAAGCCTTGCGCTTACCCACATAGATCCGCTCTGCATCCCGGCGCACCAACTCCATCACTTCCGGTGAAACCAGCCGATCGTAGAGAACCACATCTGCCTGCTGCATCAAGCGCAGTGCGCGAAAAGTCAGCAGGTCTGGATCTCCCGGACCTCCACCCACCAGGTAAACCTCACCCACCGGATTGGGGCTCCCCTGCCAGTCTTGGAGCGCATCCACCAGAGCCTGCTCGGCATCTGCCGGTTGCCCGGCCTCCATGCGGTTGGCAACGGGGCCGGCAAAAACCCACTCCCAAAAATTCTTGCGGCGAGACTCTGGCAGCGCTGCCTTAACCCTATCGCGCATTCGCGCCGCCAAAGTTACCAGCGGTCCCAGACCCGGCGACAGCAGAGCTTCGAGCTGGGCCCTGATTCTGCGTGCCAGTACTGGAGCCGCGCCACCACTACTGATACCGATCGATAGATCTCCCCGCTCCACAATGGCCGGAAAAGTAAACGTGCACAACTCTGGCGCGTCCACCGCATTGACCGGCAGGCGCTGAGCCTGGGCATCGGCTGAAACCTGTGCATTCACGGACTCGCTATCGGATGCAGCAACGACCAGCCCCGCTTTCTGTAAATGCTCGCTCGCATAAACTGATTGAAACCATTCCCCACCAGAATCAGTCACCATTTGCTGAAGCTCATCGGTAATTTCCGGGGATACCACCAATATCCGTGCACCCGCTTTGTGCAATAAACGAGCTTTACGGGTGGCAATGGAGCCGCCTCCAACAATCAAACAGGGATGATCTTTGACATCAAATGCGAGGGGTAAATAACGCAACTTCTTATTCCATCAAATAGCGGGCAAAGTGAAACTCATGACTACAAACAAAAAAGGGCGAACTCTACGCTCGCCCTTTTGGAGTGCTACGCTCAGGAAGCTGAGATCACTTCCTGGCCTCGCATATAGGGCCGCAATACTTCCGGCACCTCTATACTGCCATCCTCGCGCTGGTAATTTTCCAGAACAGCGATAAGGGTACGACCCACGGCAAGGCCGGAGCCATTCAGCGTATGCACCAATTCGGGCTTATTGGTTTCCGGGTTGCGCCAGCGCGCCTTCATTCGGCGCGCCTGGAAGTCACCTACCAGGGAGCAAGAGGATATCTCGCGGTACTTATCCTGGGACGGAATCCAAACTTCAATATCGTATGTCTTTCGAGCAGAGAAACCGATATCGCCACCGCAGAGAATCACTGTGCGGTATGGCAGGTTCAGCTTCTGCAAAATGGTCTCAGCATTTTGCGTCAGGGTTTCCAATGCCTCTTCAGACTGATCCGGGCGCGCCACCCAAACCAGTTCTACCTTTTCAAACTGGTGCTGGCGAATCATGCCCCGAGTGTCGCGGCCGTGAGAGCCAGCTTCAGAGCGGAAGCAGGTAGTGTGAGCAACCAATTTATGCGGCAGGCTAGCACTGTCTTCAACAATATGATCGCGATACATATTGGTGAGGGGCACTTCCGCAGTCGGGATCAGGTAGAAACCACGATCATCTTCGAGCTTAAACAGGTCTTCCTCAAATTTAGGCAGCTGGGAAGTGCCGTACAGGGAATCAGCATTCACAACAACCGGCACATTGGTTTCCTGGTAACCATGCTCTTCGGTGTGAGTATCCAGCATAAACTGTGCCAACGCGCGATGCAGACGCGCAACATCACCGCTCATTACCGCAAAGCGGGAGCCGGTTAGCTTCACTGCCATCTCGAAGTCGAGACCACCAAGGTGTGTGCCCAGGTCTACGTGGTCTTTAACTTCAAAGTCAAAAGTACGCGGCTGGCCCCAGCGGCGAACCTCTACATTATCGTCTTCACTCTCGCCTTCGGGCACTGAGGCATCCGGCAAGTTGGGAATCGCAGACAAGATTGCATCCAGCTCTCCCTGCAATTCTGTCAGTGCATGTTTGGCATCTTGCAACTCACCACCGAGGGACTCCACTTCTTTCAAAAGCGGGGCAATATCTTCACCATTCGCCTTGGCACGGCCGATATTTTTCGACTTGCTATTGCGCTCGTTTTGCAAACTCTCGGTGCGCACCTGCAATTCTTTGCGGCGTTCTTCAAGGGCTTCAAGTTTGGCAGTATCCAGTTCTACACCGCGCTTTTTCAGGGCAGCGGCCACCTGGTCCATATCCGTGCGAATCAGTTTGGGATCGAGCATCGTTTCCAGTTCGCCTGTTATCAGGCTCCTACAACAGAGAAGTTAAATTAAAAATACCGTGTCGCCAAAGCGACAGCAGCAGCGGTGGCCAACAAACAACCAACAAGGCTGCCGACAATATAGCCAAGGGCCACCAGCGGCTGGCCATTGTGCCACAGTATCAGGCTTTCGAGGGAGAAAGTGGAAAAGGTTGTCAGTGCGCCGAACATACCGGTCATCAACAGAAGACGCCATTCCTCCCCCAACATGGCGCGGTGAGCGATCAGTACATAAACAATACCGATCAAAAAAGAGCCTGTTAAATTGACAATGATGGTTCCTAGCGGAAACCGACCCTCAAATACCGGAAAGCTCCAGATACTCACCAGGTGGCGAAGAACTGCCCCAAGTGCGCCGCCCAAGGCGACTGCCAGCCACTGCATTTAGCTGCTTCCTCTCTATCTATTTAGAGTTTCTGTAACGCTGCCTGTCACTCTCGCGATTTAGTCGGCGCAGAGTCTGCAATTTTTCTGAAATTTTTAACTCCAACCCTCGGGGAACCGGCTGGTAGTACTCGCGCTCAGCAATCTCTTCGGGGAAGTAATTCTCTCCCGCAGCAAAAGCATCGGGTTCGTCGTGGGCGTAGCGATACTCCGCACCGTGGGACAGGCTTTTTGCCAGTTTGGTAGGGGCATTGCGCAAATGCACTGGCACTTCGTAACTGGGCTCGCGACGAACATCCGCCACGGCACGATTGTAAGCGGAGTAAACCGCATTGCTTTTTGCCGCAACCGCCAGGTAAGTAATGGCTTGGGCAATTGCCAGCTCGCCCTCGGGGCTCCCCAGTCGTTCCTGCACATCCCAGGCATTCAGCGACAACTGCAAAGCCCTCGGGTCCGCATTGCCGATATCTTCACTAGCCATACGCACGACACGGCGAGCGATATATAGCGGGTCGCAGCCTCCATCCAGCATCCGCACAAACCAGTAGAGCGCCGCATCCGGGTCAGACCCCCGCACTGATTTATGCATGGCGGAAATCTGATCGTAAAAATAATCGCCGCCTTTATCAAAACGGCGAACATCGGCACTGAGCACCTCGGCGAGCACGTCTTCATCGACAATCAGTCGCCCGGCCTCCTCTTTGGCCAGATCGCATGCCACTTCCAGCAAGTTCAAAGCACTGCGGGCATCCCCATCGGCAGCCCGGGCAATCTTGCCCAACACTTCTTCGGGAATGTTGACGCTCCGCTCGCGCAACTGCTGGTCAGTTTGCAGGGCGTAGCGCAGCAACCCCAACAATTCCTCTTCGGGAATACTGCGCAAAAGATAGACCCGGCACCGGGATAGAAGCGCATTGTTCAACTCAAAAGCCGGGTTCTCCGTAGTCGCCCCGACAAAAGTCACAGTGCCCTCCTCCACGTAGGGAAGGAAGGCATCCTGCTGAGCCTTATTAAATCGATGCACTTCATCGACAAATAAAATAGTGTGTCGGCCCGACTGTATCCGGTGCTGTTCAGCTTCGGCCACCGCCTGGCGAATATCTTTCACTCCGGCGAGTACCGCAGACAGAGTGGCAAATCGAGCATCGCACTCTTCAGCTAGCAACCGCGCAAAAGTGGTTTTGCCAACACCGGGTGGCCCCCACAAAATCATTGAGTGCAGTTGGCCGCGCTCTACGGCCTCCCGCAGAGGTTTGCCCTCCCCCAATAAATGCGACTGGCCCACATAGTGGGCCAGGGAATTCGGCCGCATACGGGCCGCGAGGGGTTGGTGGGTTTTGGGAGTATCGAACAGATCACTCATCTTTAATAATGTCAGTACCGGCCGGGGGCTTAAAATCAAATATAGAAGCGGATAGTTTTGGGTTCGCCTCCATACCACTGAACTGAATTTCAGTGGTTTGTCCCATACCATCGCGCACGGTCATTGCCGACGGCAAGCCATTTTTGGCAAATCGAATTTCCATGGCTTTAAAAGGGGCCGAGGGGTTCTTGGGGGTCAGCTGATAAACCCCTTCTTTCTGGCTCACATTAAACGAGCCTCGAATTTCCTCTACTTTGCCCCCCAGTAATAGGGCTGGGGTATCCTTAATACGGGCATCCACCGGGCGAACTGTCACCTGCTCCAGGTCCGGATCGTACAGCCAGAGCGTCTTGTTGTTTGTCACCAGTAACTGGGGGTAAGGCTCACCGGTTTTCCAGCGCAATTTGCCCGGGCGCTGCACAGAAAAGCTACCATTGCTCTTCTGTGTGACCTCACCGCGCTCGTCGATCAATGTCTGTTTGAAATTACCCGAAATCGCCTCCAACGGCTTGAGTAAATCGCTCAGGTCATCGGTGGCATCAGCCCAGGCCGCGCTGGCGGTAACACTGATTGAAAGCAGCAGACCCTGCAGAATTCTTTTCATAGTGGAGTCCCAACGTATTGATTTCCTTAAAGATTAACCCCGACTAAGTGAACAGTGGCTTAACCCGCCACTGCTCCAAGGGCCAAACTCGTATCAGGCTGGCGGCGGTGCCAGCACCTCTCGATTGCCGTTGTGGCCCGCCGCAGATATCACCCCGGCAGCCTCCATGGCGTCAATAATTCGAGCCGCGCGATTGTAACCAATCCGCAGCTGACGCTGCACAGAGGAAATTGACGCCTTGCGGGATTTAGTGACGAAAGCTACGGCTTCGTCGTAGAGCGCATCGGCCTCAGGGTCTTCATCCTCACCGCCTTCAGACTGTAATCCAGGCACGGGAATACTGTTATTACTATCGTCGACAATACCATCGATATAATCAGGCTCACCGCGACGGCCCCAATCCGCGACAACTTTATGCACTTCGTGATCGTCGACAAAAGCGCCGTGGACACGAACGGGAACACCACTTCCAGGCGGTAAGTACAACATGTCACCATGACCGAGCAGCTGCTCCGCGCCGCCCTGGTCGAGGATTGTGCGGGAATCCACCTTGGACGAAACCTGGAAACCGATTCGAGTAGGTACGTTGGCTTTAATCAAGCCGGTAATAACATCCACCGACGGACGCTGGGTTGCAAGCAGTAAGTGGATGCCAGCTGCACGGGCTTTTTGTGCGATTCGAGCGATCAGCTGTTCGACCTTTTTACCGACGATCATCATCATGTCGGCAAATTCATCAATCACGACAACAATGGCAGGCAGTGCTTTCAGGGCCGGTGCGGTTTGTTCATCTTCCGGCACGCTGGAGGCGGGATCTGGCTGCCAGATAGGATCGATCAGCGGCTCCCCGGCCTCTTCAGCTTCTTTCACTTTGCGGTTAAAGCCTGCGAGGTTTCTCACCCCCATTGCCGCCATCAACTTGTAGCGGCGCTCCATTTCTCCAACACACCAACGCAAACCATTGGCGGCATCGTTCATATCGGTGATGACCGGGGTCAACAAATGCGGAATGCCCTCGTACACCGAGAGCTCCAGCATTTTGGGGTCCACCAGGATCAGGCGGACCTCATCGGGCGTGGATTTGTACAGCAGGCTCAACAACATAACGTTGATACCCACGGATTTACCCGAACCGGTGGTACCCGCTACCAGCAAGTGAGGCATCTTGGCCAGATCGGCCACCACCGGCTGACCGGAAATATCGTGACCGAGCGCCAGAGTCAGCGGCGATTTGGCATTATCGTAGACATCTGCCGACAACACTTCACTGAGGCGTACCATCTGTCGATTTTCGTTAGGGATTTCGATACCCACAACCGACTTGCCTGGGATTACCTCGACCACACGCACACTGATCACCGCCAGTGAGCGCGCCAGGTCTTTTGCCAGATTGGAAATCTTGCTCACCTTTACACCGGGAGCTGGCTGAATTTCAAAGCGGGTTACTACCGGTCCCGGCAGCACAGATACCACTTCGGCAACAACGCCGAAGTCTTTCAGCTTAAGTTCCAACAGGCGTGACAGCGCTTCCAGGGATTCCCGGGAGAAGCCGGCCTTCTTGTTTTGATCTGCTGGATCGAGTAGACCCAACGGCGGCAGGGTTCCAGTAACCGGGCCACTCTTGAAAAGCTCTCGCTGTTTTTCCTTTGCTGCCCGAGGACTCTGCTTCGGCTTGGGGGCAGTGGGCTCAATCTTCGGGGGAATTCGTTTGGCAACTCGCTGTTTCTCTTCCTCCACAGCCGCCTTGCGCACGACAATCGCCTCTCTGGCCACCCTCCGCTCATTGCGCTTTTGGCGCCAGCGTTGATAGAAACTGCCCAGTAAGGCAAAAAAGCCGAGCACATTCTTGCCGATTGCCTCTGCCAATTTGAGCCACGACAAACCTGTAAAAACAGTGACACCGATAGCAAATATCGCCAGCAGTAAAATGGTTGCCCCTACATAGCCGAGGCTAGAACCCAGGGCAGACGCCATCGCACTGCCGATGATGCCTCCGTTGGTAAACGGCAATGGGTTTTCTGCGGGATCAAAACAAAGAGTCGCCATTGCCGCCCCGCTGACAAGAACAAGCAGCAAGCCAAATACTCTCAAAGCAAATAGCGGCAAATGGAAGCGGGCATTGCGATCGCGAAGAATGTGATAGGCCCGCAGACCAATCAGCAAGGGGAACAGGTAAGCCATCCATCCGAGCAAAGACAAACACACATCTGCCAGCCAAGCACCGGCTGGCCCAATGGCATTGTGCACTTGTTGGGTACTGCCAGTTTGCGACCAGCCCGGATCTTCTGCGCTAAAGCTTAACAGGCTAATGGCGAGCAACAGGGCACCAGCCAGCAAACTGATCAGGGCCCCCTCGCGAACGAGTCGGGCGATCAATGAGTCTGGCAATGCATTGCTCTCTGCAGGGCTTTTTTCAGTTGCGCTTTCGGCCTTCAATGGCTTACCTCAATAATGCTGTACTTTTTATGTCCACATGAACTTGGCGGTGTCTACCTGGGACCTGAATCCCCATGCCGCCCGACAAAATTCTGTATTGCTTACAGAAGAAAGCAACTCAATCAGGCTATTTTACAATCTACGCTTTCAGATTGCGCCTTACGATCCCTGACACCAAGTAGTTTTTTGTTGTTTGGCGGCAGTATCGAAAAACCTGGAGCGCTTCCTAGCCAGTATTCTCTTCTAAATTTATCGGTTTGTACGTGCGATAGATGCAATTTGGAATCATCATCGAGATATCCTGCCCTGAATCCTCCCAGCAAACCTCATCAATAATCGCCTGGGTAACTCTCTCGCGGAGGTAACTATTCAGAATTTCCAATTTGTATTGATCCCCGCCCAACTCTGTTTTTAATTTGTCTTGAGTACTATCCCGGTAATAGGTTCTGGATACCCGCTCTGCTTGCGAAAAGCCTGCATCGCTGAGCAATTGTAACAACTGGTCTTCCCGCAAAAAGAACCGATCCAAGAGCAACGATTCACGGTGTGTCAGCGCTGACAATTTTCGCTTTTGGGCACACAGTAAATCTTGGACCCCGGCAGACGCCGGCATCAAGTCCCAAACCAACAGCGGACCTCCCGGCTTCAAAACCCGATAACACTCCTGGAGAACCAGGGGCTGATCTTTATAAGGCACTTCGTGCAGGCCCATTCTGATTGCCACAGCATCAAATAATTCACTGGGATATGGCAAGTTTCTTCCGTCACCTATAGTGATATCGGCAGCTAGCAATTGAATATTTGGGTCAAGGTTTTCAAGCTGCGAAGGGTGGGAATCGCACAAGCTACATTGAATAATAACCCCATGAGCTTTGGCAAACTTAAGCAGGTAGCTACTCAGGACTCCCCTGCCACACATCAAGTCGAGAACTCGACAACCATTGCTGAGGCCCAGCGCCATAGCAAACTTCTCGAGTTCTTCTGGCTCACCCGCGCAAGTAACCGCCCCACCTCCTGTATCACCATATCCATCAGAGACAATTTCACAGCGTATTTGCAAGTTAAGCGCGGTAAATAGATCCAGCAGGTGGGGTGGGCCATGTAAGCTCGCCCGGTGATCGCCATCGGGCTCCAGATCAATGGAAAAACGCAACGAATAACTATCGTCGATAATTTCGGCTACGAAAGCCTGGGCCTCCTCACTAAGGGTCAGAAAAGTTTTAGGATGCCCCAACTGCTCTCGCTTCAGGTTTAAGGGTATGAACTTTCTTTTATAGCGCATAACGATCCTCAACCCACTAGGGTTTGGGCACTTACTCGAAGTCACTGGCCTCTATGACGCTCACACACTCAATACATCTAACAATCCGTAATTCTAATTTGTGACACTCCATTCTCCCCCTATCAAAGCCAGCAGCAGTTACCTCAGATTGGAACTTTTTTACATTTTTCCAGCTCTTACGGCCAGCTTTGGCGCAAACTCCGATTTGAGCCAAAGCTCTAGCAAGGTCAAAGAGAGTTGAATAGGTAGGATCAATCGAACAAATTAAGGCAAACTATTTCGCCGGATGGTAAATATCGCCTATTATATCGCCCAATTTAATAGTCTCGCCTGATCAAAAAATGGACGGGCATATGGACTCCCAGCCCATTGGGTAAACTTCGCAAATTGAGAGTTTTAAAGAGTACTTCATGAGCAATAACCATCATCGACTGATCATCCTCGGCTCAGGCCCTGCCGGCTACACCGCGGCTATCTACGCTGCACGGGCAAACCTGAACCCGGTTGTTATCACGGGTATGCAACAGGGTGGGCAGCTGACCACCACCACTGAAGTCGAGAACTGGCCGGGCGGTATTCCGGAGCTTCAAGGTCCGGACCTGATGGTGCAAATGCAGCAGCACGCAGAGCGCTTCGAGACAGAAATCATCTTCGATCACATCGAATCTGTTGATCTGAAACAGCGCCCTTTCACCTTGAAAGGCAACGAAACTTACACCTGTGACTCGCTGATTATCGCCACTGGCGCCTCAGCTCAGTACCTGGGCCTACCTTCTGAGGAAGCCTTCCAGGGACGCGGTGTCAGCGCCTGTGCGACCTGTGACGGATTCTTCTATCGCGACCAGAAAGTTGCTGTTGTCGGTGGTGGCAACACCGCCGTAGAAGAGGCCCTGTACCTCTCCAATATCGCCAGTGAAGTGACCCTGATTCACCGCCGCGACGAGCTTCGCGCAGAAAAAATCCTTCAGGACCGCCTGATGGATAAAGTGGAAAACGGCAATATCAATGTCTGCTGGCACAACACCCTGGACGAAGTGCTCGGTGACGACAACGGTGTAACTGGGCTGCGCCTGCGCAACACCCAGGACGACACCACTACAGAGCTGGACGTTTCCGGTGTATTTATTGCTATCGGTCACAAACCGAATACCGGTATCTTTGAAGGCCAGCTTGAAATGAATGGTGGTTACCTCATTGTGGAGAGCGGCCTGAACGGCAATGCCACTCAGACTTCTGTTCCCGGTGTATTTGCCGCAGGTGACGTATCCGACCATATTTACCGCCAGGCGGTAACTTCTGCGGGTACCGGCTGTATGGCCGCCCTGGACGCCGAGCGCTTCCTCGACGCCGAGAAGTAAGTCAAATCCCCGGGCAGAGCTTTTCTGCCCGGTATCCCCCCTCTACCGACAGGAGTCAGATCGTGGCAGGGAACACCCAAAGCCGCCTGATGTGGCTCGACCACACCGTTGTTGATTTTCCCCCAACTGAATTCGCACTGGATGACCCCAATGGCTTGCTGGCGGCCGGAGGAGACCTGACTCCCGAGTGGCTGGTTGAAGCCTATCAAAGAGGGGTCTTCCCCTGGTATTCAGATGACCAGCCGATCTTGTGGTGGAGCCCCTCCCCTCGCTGCGTGGTTATCCCGCAAAACTTTCGTATTGGCCGCACTTTGCGCAAAGTATTGCGCCGAGGAACCTTTTCGGTCACCTTCGACCAAGCCTTTCCCGAGGTAATTGAGGCCTGCCGTGCCCCCCGGGCGGATGAAACCGGCACATGGATCACCGATGAGATGTGCGACGCCTATATCGACATGCACCATCAGGGGTTTGCCCACTCAGTGGAGGTTTGGCGCGACGGTCAACTCGTTGGCGGACTCTATGGTATTGCGCTGGGGCGAGTGTTCTTTGGGGAGTCGATGTTTCACCGGGAGACAGACGCTTCAAAAGTCGCTTTTGTCCACCTCGTTCGGCAATTAGAATTGTGGGGCTGCCCACTGATCGACTGCCAGGTGAGCAATCCTCATCTCAGCAGCCTTGGGGCGGTGGAAATGTGTCGTAAGGATTTCGAACAACTGCTGGCAGACGGCGTTAAGCAGCCGCCTTTCCCGCAGCCCTGGAAGCTTTCGTGGACTTATGGGTAAATACTCTCAGCTGGATTCAGTGCGCCTATTGGCCACCCTGCCCCACCCCTGCGGTTACCTGCCGGATCGGGAGGCAACAACGGTGTTTGTCGATCCGCAAACAGAAGTGGATCAGCGTCTGTACAACCGCCTGTCAGAGCTGGGGTTCCGGCGCAGTGGTGCCTACCTCTATCGCCCCCAGTGCGCGACCTGTCGCGCCTGTATACCGGCTCGCGTGCCTGTGAGCCTGTTTGTCCCTGACCGCAACCAGAGACGCTGTTGGAAGCGCAACAAGGACCTGGACATATTCCATATCGAGTCCATCGATACAGATGAGCATTACGAACTCTACGCCCGCTATATCGAGCAGCGCCACGCCGATGGGGAGATGTATCCACCCAGCCGGGAACAATACCGCAGCTTCCTAAGCCAGGCTTGGGGGTCTACTCGCTATATTGAGCTGAGAGCCCGCGGCAAGTTGGTGGCAGTGGCGGTAACAGATATCCTGACTGCCGGGTTATCGGCCATCTATACTTTCTTCGATCCCGATGAGGACAAACGGAGCCTGGGCAGTTACTGCATCCTCTACCAGATCGAATGGGCCCGGCGCTTGGGACTACCTAATCTCTACCTGGGGTACTGGATTGAGAAGTGCCACAAAATGGCCTATAAAAGCCAATTTCGCCCCATCGAAATGTTAAAAGAAAACCGCTGGAGCCTTAAATCGCTCTAGTTCAACACACTCTCCCTTTGCTCTATCTTGCCTTTTCGTGCAAAATGCTCGCCCGTCAAGCCGCGGCTAGGCCAAAGAGCCTCCGGGGTAAAGGTCTGATCAAGTTATTGTAAGGTTGCTGCCGCATGGCAAAAGACGATTATATTGAAATGGAAGGCGAGGTGATCGACACCCTGCCGAACACCACTTTCCGCGTAAAGCTGGAAAACGGACACGTGGTAATTGCGCATATCTCTGGAAAGATGCGTAAAAACTACATTCGCATTCTCACCGGCGACAAGGTGAAAGTGGAGCTGACTCCATACGACCTGAGCAAGGGCCGCATTACGTACCGCGCGCGCTAATTCGCTCAGAGGTCAAATTCCGCAAGGCAATTTGACCTGAAATAAAAAAGCCACCTCTCGGTGGCTTTTTTATTGCCTGGCTGAAGCTAATTAACTTTAGGCGGGCACCGCCGTTTTAATCGCCAGCTCATCATCTTCAATAGTGACGCAAACACGCCCACCCTCTTCTGCCAACTCACCAAAGAGCACGGCTTCTGCCAAAGGCTTGCGCAGCTTGTCGCGAATCAGGCGGGACATAGGCCTCGCACCCATCTTCTCGTCATAACCCCGCACCGCCAGCCACTCTCGAGCCTCATCATCAACGACCAGTGTCACCTTGGAGTCATCCAACTGGGCCTGCAACTCAACGATAAACTTATCCACCACCGTCTTCACGACATCCAGAGGCAGAGAACGGAATTGAATAATATTATCGAGGCGATTGCGGAACTCCGGGGTAAACATCTTCTTGATCTCCTCCATTCCATCGGTGGAGTGATCTTGATGGGAGAAACCGATTGAACGACGGCTCATCACCTCAGCGCCCGCATTGGTTGTCATAATCAGGATGACATTGCGGAAGTCCGCTTTGCGGCCGTTGTTATCAGTTAGGGTACCGTGATCCATCACCTGCAAAAGCAGATTGAATACTTCGGGGTGTGCTTTCTCAATTTCATCGAGCAGCACAACACTGTGAGGGTGCTTGGTTACCGAGTCTGTCAGTAAACCACCCTGGTCAAAACCTACATACCCAGGGGGCGCGCCGATCAGGCGGGAAACCGTATGGCGCTCCATATACTCAGACATATCGAAGCGAATCAGCTCGATACCCATCACCTTCGCCAACTGGCGGCAGAGCTCTGTCTTGCCGACTCCGGTGGGGCCCGAAAATAGGAAGGAGCCGATGGGTTTCTCTTCAGAACCCAGGCCGGCGCGACTCAGCTTAATCGCAGTACCCAGGGCATCAATCGCGCTGTCCTGCCCAAACACCACCATTTTGAGGTTGTCATCCAGGCGTGATAACTGCTCCTTGTCAGAAGCAGACACGCTCTTGGCAGGTATTCTCGCCATCTTGGCGATAACCATCTCAATCTCACAAACCCCAATAACCTCTTTGCGGTCCTCTTCAGGCAGCAAAGATTGGTAGGCTCCCGCTTCATCGATTACATCAATGGCCTTATCTGGGAGGAATCGCTCGGTGATGTGACGACTGGATAGCTGCGCAGCAGCATCCAAAGCTCCATCGGTAAAGCGGACCTTGTGGTGATCCTCAAAGCAGCTTCTGAGCCCCTGCAATATTTGCACGGTCTCTTCCACTGAGGGCTCACTGACATCGATCTTTTGAAAACGGCGCGACAGCGCGCGATCTTTTTCAAAGATACCGCGATATTCAGTAAAAGTAGTGGAGCCTATGCAGCGCAATTGACCGCTGGAAAGTAGCGGCTTAAGCAGGTTGGAGGCATCCATGACGCCTCCTGAAGCGGCGCCGGCCCCGATGATGGTGTGGATCTCATCAATAAACAGTACCGCGTGCTCACGCTTCTTGAGTTCCGCCAGCAGCGCCTTAAAGCGCTTCTCAAAATCACCGCGATACTTGGTCCCAGCCAGTAGGGAGCCAAGATCCAGAGAGTAAATAGTGCTCTCTTTCAAAGGTTCGGGGATATCCTCATCGACAATACGCCGTGCCAAGCCCTCAGCAATTGCCGTCTTGCCGACACCGGACTCACCCACCAACAGTGGATTGTTCTTGCGGCGACGAGCGAGAACCTGCGTGACACGCTCCACCTCAGGTGCACGTCCCACAAGCGGATCAATACGGCCAAGAATTGCCTCTTGATTGAGGTTGGTGGCGTAGCTTTCCAGGGGGTCGGAACCACCTGGCTCAGCGCCCCCGCTAATTTCCTCATCTACCTGCTCAGGTGCAGTATCGGAACCGTGATGGTGATTGTTACCGCTGGAGCCAACTCGGGAAATTCCGTGGGTGATGTAGTTAACGACGTCTATCCGGGCAACACTCTGCTGCTTCAAGTAGTAAACAGCCTGGCTCTCCTGCTCACAAAAAATGGCGACCAGGACATTTGCCCCTGTAACTTCCTTTTTACCGGATGACTGGACATGGAATACGGCCCTCTGCAGGACCCTCTGGAAACCCAATGTCGGCTGGGTTTCTCGATCTGTATCGGCCTCCGGGATCAACGGTGTTGTGGAGTCCACAAACTCCAGGAGTTCACGGCGCAATGCACTTAAATCCGCCCCGCACGCATGTAGAACATCTGCTGCGGATTCGTTATCCAAGAGCGCCAGCAATAGGTGCTCAACGGTCATGAATTCATGCCGTTTCGCTCGAGCACCTTTGAACGCTAGATTAAGCGTTACCTCTAAGTCCTTGCTGAGCATCTAAACCTCAAACCCTAATCGCCAATATTTCCCGCCGACTCCGCTGGTAGGCGCGCACCCTTCGCCGGCGTTTATATCCTGGCTGATTCCCTTCAGGTGACGGGACCCTTTGTTCAAAGCAGTTTTTGTCAGAATCAATCCTCTTTGCTTTCGTCCGCTTCAATTTCACATAACAGGGGATGCTCATTCTCTTGAGCGAACTGATTGACCTGTGCGGCCTTTGTCTCCGCTATATCCCGAGTATAGACACCACACACTGCTTTTCCCCGTGTGTGAACCTGCAACATTAACTGTGTGGCGCGCTCCCGGTTTACTGAAAAAAACAACTCCAAAGTCTCAACAACAAAATCCATGGGGGTGTAGTCATCATTGAGCATAATGACTTTATACATCGGCGGCCGCTTCAGCTGCGGCGGCGCCTCCTCAAGGGCCAACCCACCATCGAAATCATCGAAGTACGGGTTGTCTCCATCGGAGTCACTGGAGCTTAGTTTAATGATTCGCGAAGTACTCATAACAATTATCAATGAATTCTATCGAGCCTGAAAATTGCACCCAATGCAACCTTCAATGACGTGACATTGTAACCTTATTTGACCTTTGACACAGCGGTCAGCGGGGAACCTTGACAATCCCCCTGCTGTTGACTACAAGAGGTAGTGACCGCTACATCAAACGTTAGTCGCAGATAGGATCGCAGCCGACTAACCAGCAGGTCAAATAAATATAAAAACTCTGTAAGGTGGCCAGGGGCCACTCAGGCAATTAGAGGGAATCGTTATGCCTACCGGTACTGTAAAGTGGTTCAACAACGCTAAGGGATATGGGTTTATTCTTGCAGATGAGGGAGGGGAGGATCTGTTCGCGCACTATTCCGCAATTCAGATGGAAGGCTACCGAACCCTGAAGGCCGGCCAGCAAGTCACCTTCGATATTATTCGGGGAGACAAGGGCTACCACGCTGCAAATATCTCCGCATTGACCTCCGAAACCACTTCACCCAACACTTCGAGCAAAAGCGAATCTGATGCAGTACACACAGAAAAGTCGAGGGAGAAGGAAGCGGAAGCTGTCGGCTAAGCGAGCCCAGCAAACAGACAATAAAAAAGCCCTTCACCAATGTGAAGGGCTTTTTTCATGGGGCTCGGACCAACTTAAAGCCAGCCCGGCCTCACGGATGTAGCTTAAGCCATGTGCTTGATAACTTCGTCACCAAACGCAGAACAGGACTTCAGCTCAGCACCGTCCATCAGACGCTCGAAATCGTAGGTTACGGTTTTGGCTTCGATAGCCCCTTCCATACCCTTGATTACCAGGTCAGCAGCTTCGTTCCAGCCCAGGTGACGCAGCATCATCTCAGCGGAAAGAATCAGGGAGCCCGGGTTAACCTTGTCCTGGCCAGCGTACTTAGGCGCAGTACCGTGGGTTGCTTCGAACAGGGCAACGTCGTCGGACAGGTTTGCGCCCGGAGCGATACCGATACCACCAACCTGTGCAGCCAGTGCGTCAGACAGGTAGTCGCCGTTCAGGTTCAGGGTAGCAATTACGTCGTACTCAGCCGGACGCAGCAGGATCTGCTGCAGCATAGCGTCAGCAATTACGTCCTTAACAACGATTTCCTTGCCAGTCTTCGGGTTCTTGAAACTGTGCCAAGGACCGCCGTCCAGCGGCTGAGCGCCAAACTCGTCGCGAGCCAGCTCGTAACCCCAATCAGCGAAGGCACCTTCTGTGAACTTCATGATGTTGCCTTTGTGTACCAGGGTTACAGAATCGCGATCCTGGTCCACAGCGTACTGGATAGCCTTGCGCACGAGACGCTTGGTACCTTCTGCAGAAACCGGCTTAACACCGATACCACAGTTCTCAGGGAAACGGATCTTCTTAACACCCATCTCGTCCTGCAGGAACTTGATAACTTTCTTAGCTTCGTCAGTGTCAGCTTTCCACTCGATACCAGCGTAGATATCTTCGGAGTTTTCACGGAAGATAACCATGTCTACCTTGTTCGGCTCTTTAACCGGAGAAGGTACACCGCTGAACCAGCGCACCGGGCGCTGACATACGTACAGATCCAGCTCCTGACGCAGGGCTACGTTCAGGGAACGGAAGCCGCCGCCTACTGGAGTGGTCAGGGGGCCTTTGATGCTAACAACGTAGTCTTTGATCGCTTCCAGAGTTTCGGCCGGGAACCAGTCGCCAGCGTAAGTCTCTGCCGCTTTCTCACCGCAGTAGATTTCCATCCACTCGATTTTCTTTTCGCCGCCGAAAGCTTTTTCTACAGACGCGTCGATCACCTTGCGCATTACCGGGGTGATATCCACACCGATGCCGTCACCCTCGATGAAAGGAATAACCGGGCGATTCGGAACATTCAGCGAACCGTCGGAATTGACTGTAACTTTTTCGCCGTCTGCCGGCACTTGGATATGACCCATATTGCGTAAACTCCCAAAATTCTATGACTTTTTAGGTCCAGCGTTGCTTGCACCGCTCCCCCGGGACCTTAGGGCGGGGATGAAAAACGGCGGGATTATAGCAGCCTCGGCTAATTTTTGTAGTTGGATTACAATACTCAATTTTTCTTATGGCAAAGATTATTCTCCTCAACAAGCCTTTTGGCGTATTAAGCCAATTTACAGATGATCTGGATCGCGCCACTCTGGCTAACTTTATCCAGCACAAGGGATTCTATGCGGCGGGCCGCCTGGACTACGATTCTGAAGGATTACTACTTCTGACTGATGATGGAGCGCTACAACATCAAATCAGTCACCCCAAGCGGAAGATGCCCAAGACCTATTGGGCCCAGGTGGAGGGTGACATTACTGATGATGCCCTTTATATGCTCAAGCAAGGGGTCGACCTGAAGGATGGCCGAACCGCACCTGCCAAGGCCAAGCGCCTACCTGATATGGAGCCCTGGCCCCGCACGCCGCCAATTCGCGAACGCAAATCGATCCCAACCAGCTGGCTGGAGCTGACTATCTCCGAGGGGCGGAATCGCCAGGTAAGGCGGATGACTGCGGCGGTAGGCTTCCCTACCCTGCGGCTAATCCGGGTGGCGATAGGCAGCTGGAAGCTCGACTCATTAAAGCCTGGCGAGTATCGAACGGAGGAGGTTTTTAGCGCTCCCAAGCCCCGAACAAAGCCGGCAAACAACCGCAATCGACCGCGCCGAAAGCGATAATCTATAACGGAAGATCAAAGCGGTCTTGGTCAAATGGGGCGTTCGCAGGTAAAATTCGCCCCCCTTTCATACCAGTGAAGTAGTGACTGTCCTTCTTATGCCTGATTCCACCCACAACAAACAGCCAAAGCGCGTCATCGTCGGTATGTCCGGCGGTGTGGATTCCTCTGTAGCCGCACATCTGCTGATCCAGCAGGGCTATCAAGTGGAAGGCCTGTTTATGAAAAACTGGGATGAAGACGACGGCACAGAATACTGTACCGCCAAGGCAGACCTGGCTGATGCCCAGGCAGTTTGTGAGAAATTGGGCATCAAGTTGCACACCGCCAACTTTGCTGCGGAGTACTGGGATCACGTATTTGAGTACTTCCTGGCAGAGTATAAAGCCGGGCGCACTCCCAATCCGGACATCCTGTGTAACCGGGAAATAAAATTTAAGGTCTTTCTTGAGTACGCCGAAGTGCTGGGTGCCGATGCAATAGCCACCGGGCACTATACCCGCCGCCGCGATATCGATGGCCGCACCTATTTATTGAAGGGCCTCGACGGCAACAAGGACCAGAGCTACTTCCTACATGCGGTGGGAGAAGCCGAATTTGCCCGCTCGCTCTTTCCTCTAGGAGAGCTGGAGAAGCCCGAGGTTCGCCGTATCGCTGAAGAAAACGGCTTTATCACCCACAACAAGAAAGACAGCACCGGCATCTGCTTTATCGGCGAGCGCCGCTTCAAGGATTTCCTCGAGCAGTACCTGCCCGCCCAGCCCGGCGATATGGAAACCCCAGAGGGTGAAGTCATGGGGCGCCACGCGGGCCTGATGTACCACACCATTGGCCAGCGCCAGGGGCTCGGTATTGGTGGCGTCAAAGGTGCAGGCGAACAGCCCTGGTACGTTGTCGGAAAAAACCTGGAGCGCAATGTATTGATTGTGGCCCAGGGTGCACACCACCCCCTGCTTTATGCAACGGGGCTGGAAGCAACACAAACCCACTGGATTAATGGCGCAGCACCGGGCAAAACTTTCCGCTGCCAGGCCAAGACCCGCTATCGCCAACCAGATCAGGATTGCACCGTGCACCTGCAGGACAATGGCGATTTGGTTGTAGAGTTCGACGAGCCACAACGCGCAATCACACCGGGACAATCTCTGGTACTGTACGATGGAGAAACCTGTCTAGGTGGTGCGGTGATCGAGAAAGCCACGGGAGTTGGCGCCGTAGTACCGGAAAAATACAAGAAAGATTAAGGAGTAATTTTGAATAACTGGCGGGATCAGGCACTGGCACTGGCAGGAATATTCCAATCCGCAACACTGGTGGAGCGCCTGGCCAAAACAGGCTCTGCACCGCAGGAACAGCTGGAAACCGGGGTATATAGCCTCTTCCAGCTCAACCCTGATCGCACTGAAGATATATTCGCCGGTGCAGACAAGCTGCTGCCCGGCTTAAAAGTATCGCAGCAAATACTAAAGACCCGGCAACACCCGGAATATACCGACGGCCTACGCTACGCCCTCTCGGTGATCTACCTGCAGCGACAACTCAGCAAGAATAATGACCTGCTATCAATCATTGGCAGCCGATTGGATAAGGCCAAGACTCAAGCAGAGCACTTCGAACTGACTCACGAGAATGTATTTTCCAACCTCGCCAGCATCTACAGCGATACGCTAGGTACCTTCCGCTTCCGGATTCAAGTACTGGGTGACTTCAATTACCTGCAACAGCAGCGTATTGCCAATCAAATTCGCTCCATGCTATTTGCCGGCATCCGCTCGGCAACCCTATGGCGGCAGCTGGGTGGGCGTCGCCTGCACCTTCTGTTCCAGCGCAAAAAGCTTTTGAATGCGACCAACGAATTGATCGCACATATCGAATCTATAGAACACTAATCCCGGAGATTTACTATGACAGTTGAGCTTTCCGCACTCACAGCGGTATCCCCTATTGATGGTCGCTACGAGAGCAAGACTGCCCCCCTGCGTGAAATTTTCAGTGAATACGGCCTGATCCGCGCCCGCGTTGAAGTGGAAGTACGCTGGCTGCAAAAACTTTCCGCACATAAAGAGATCGCCGAAGTTGAGCAGTTCGACGAAGCTGCCAACAAGCTGCTCGACAGCATTGTGGCCGACTTCTCCCTGGAAGATGCTGAGCGCATCAAGGAAATCGAGCGCACCACGAACCACGATGTAAAAGCGGTTGAATACTTCCTCAAGGATAAAATCAGCAGCAATGCCCAGCTGGCAAAAGTGAGTGAATTCGTACACTTTGCCTGCACCTCTGAGGACATCAATAACCTGTCCCACGCCCTGATGCTTCGCGCCGGCCGCGACAACGTCATGTTGCCTGCGATGGAAGCCCTGATTGACGCTATCGTAGGCCTGGCCCAGGACTTTGCCGACGTCCCCATGCTGTCCCGTACTCACGGCCAGACTGCCAGCCCGTCTACTGTTGGTAAAGAACTTGCCAACGTGGCCGCGCGCCTACGCCGCCAGGTAGCCCAGATTAAAGCGGTACCGCTGCTGGGTAAAATTAACGGTGCGGTAGGTAATTACAACGCTCACCTGTCCGCCTATCCCAATATTGATTGGGAGCAAAATGCTGAAGAATTCATTTCTTCTCTGGGCCTTAGCTGGAACCCCTACACCACCCAGATCGAGCCCCACGACTACATTGCTGAGCTGTTCGACGCTGTTGCCCGCTTTAACACCATCCTGATCGATTTTGACCGCGATGTATGGGGCTACATCTCCCTGGGTTACTTCAAGCAAAAAGTCGTAGCCGGTGAAGTTGGCTCCTCCACCATGCCGCACAAAGTTAACCCCATTGACTTCGAAAACTCCGAAGGCAATCTGGGTATCGCCAACGCCGTATTCCAGCACCTGGCAGCCAAACTTCCAGTATCCCGCTGGCAGCGCGACCTGACAGACTCCACCGTGCTGCGCAATATGGGGGTGGGTGCGGGCTACTCTGCCATTGCCTATGCCGCCACCATGAAAGGCCTGGGCAAACTGGAAATCAACCGCGAGCGCCTAGCGGAAGACCTGGATAATTCATGGGAAGTGTTGGCAGAACCGATCCAAACGGTTATGCGTCGCTACAACATTGAAGAGCCTTACGAAAAACTGAAGGCCCTTACCCGTGGCCAGGGCATCACCCGTGAAACCCTGAAAGTATTTATCGAGAACCTGGAGATTCCCGCAGAAGCCAAGAGCGATCTGCTGGAAATGACTCCGGCATCCTATATCGGTAACGCCGTAGAACAAGCTCGCAAAATTTAACCGAGCCCAGCTACCAGCCGCACCCAGTGCGGCTGGTCATCTTTTAAAAAATACAAAAGTACGCTGGATAGTTTCCGAACCTCAGAATATCCAGATACAAACCCCAGCCTTCTGACAGTGAGAGTTACCGTGGCCAGCCCCCTTACCCATCTTGGCGACATGCCCATCGAAGTTTTTATGCGTGACTACTGGCAGCAGAAACCCCTGCTGATACGCAATGCTTTCGCCAACTTTGAATCACCCATCTCGGGTGAAGAACTCGCTGGTATGGCCCTGGAGGAAGCGGTCGAGTCTCGCTTGGTATTGGAAAATGGTGAGAGCGGCCCCTGGGAGCTGCGCACCGGTCCATTCACTGAAGAGGATTTTCTCTCCCTCCCTAAAACCCACTGGACCCTGCTGGTACAAGCTGTCGATCAGTGGATGTCAGAAATTGCTGAACTAAAAGATTTCTTCCGCTTTATCCCCGACTGGCGGCTGGATGATGTGATGATCAGTTACGCCGCCGATAAGGGCAGCGTTGGTCCCCACTACGATCACTACGATGTGTTTCTTCTCCAGGCCGAAGGCAAGCGTTTGTGGCAACAAGGCCCCAAGGTGGATGAAAGCAATCCCCGCCTGGAAGGAACGCGCCTCAATATCCTGAAAGAATTCGAAGCAGAAAACAGCTGGGTACTAGAGCCCGGCGATATGCTTTACTTGCCGCCCCAATACAGCCATTGGGGAATAGCCGAAGGTGGGTGCACCACGATCTCTATTGGTTTCCGCGCGCCTTCCGCCGCGGCGATCCTCGAAGATCTCGCCGCTGAAATCGCTATGGATTTGCCGGACAGCCAGCGTTACACCGATGCCGGTGCTGAAGTGGCGAAAAACCCAGCGGAAATTGACCCCGCCTCTGTTGCCCGCCTGCAACAACAACTCGGCGAATGGCTGCAGCAGCCGGAGAAAATCGCCCAGTGGTTTGGTGCGGTTATGACCGAAGCAAAATACCCGGATACTGTCGCCCTGGATGCTGACGATGCTGCAGACTGGCGCGAACAAATGCCCCGGGGAGCACAACTGGTTTTAAATCCCGCTTCCCGCACCGCCTTTTGCCGCGAGCCAGCCACTTTGTTTGTTGATGGTGAAGCCTTCCCCTGCCCCCTGGCGTTTGCCGAGCAGTTTGCTGAATCCCATGAAATTTCCTGGGATGATATCGAAGCCTTCCCGGAAATAGCCGAAGACAGCGCCCTTCTCGATCAGCTGGTTGCACAGGGCACCTTGATCTACCCTCCTGAGGATTTCTGAGATGCCAGTAGCTATACGCCTAGCGGATTGGAACACTGACCGGGACGCAATTCGTTCAATTCGCGAAGCAGTTTTTGTACAGGAACAACAGGTACCTGCGGACCTGGAATGGGATGATCAAGAGGAGACATCCCAGCACTTCCTCGCCTACCGCGAGACAACTCCGGTTGCCACCGGACGCCTCACCCAAGGCGGAAAAATTGGTCGTATGGCTGTGCAAAAGTCTTCACGTGGGTGCGGCATCGGGGCCCAGCTATTACAAGCCATCTGCGAGCAGGCGAAGGAACAAAACTTTCAGCAAGTCCATTTACATGCACAGCAACATGCCGAGGGGTTTTACTTGCAGGCTGGGTTTGAGGTGGAAGGCGACGTGTTTTACGAAGCGGGAATTCCCCATATCAAAATGGTGCGCAGCCTGATTTGACCATTTTGAGGCCTGCCACCAGCAACCATATGGCAGGCCCGGCCCCACCTCAACTCTCTACTGGGGCATAGCGCTTCTCGACAAAGTGAGCCAAAGGCGCTATCCCCAACACATACACTATCCAAAGCCCGAGCCCCCAATAGGGATTGAAAAGGGTCAACAAGCACGCCAGGATACTGGTACACAACATCACCATGCTGACCACTAGTACACGGTGCGCGGATACGTTCGTTCGATTCGCAGCGACACACCACATACCCGCAATTGCTATAGCGGCCACCGCATAGCTTGCTGATAATAAGATCACTGACCAAACCTGGTCAGGATATTCCCCCATCAAACTTGCTGGAAAAGGAATAAACGCCACCGCCCCCAATAGCAAAAAGTTAAAACTGGTAAAGGCTACCGATTTAAATTGATGGTCCGACATCAGATGATTGTGGGTAAGCCACAGCCGGCAGAGAATTGCAAAGCTCAGTATCCAGGAAAAAAAATGGGGCAACTGCTGAAGAATATTGCTGTGGAAATCCTCGCCCGGCTTTATATCCTCCAGATCGGGAATCTGGATATTAAAAACCAACAGCGTCATAGCAATGGCAAAAACGCCATCACTGACGGCATTAATACGGCTAGCCAAGAAAGACTTTCGACGCATGGGCCACCATCGATTGCCAAGGTTGCATACTCATTAAAGCCCAGTCCCGAAGCAGGATCTCACCTCCAGTATCAAGATGCCAACAGCGTTCACACCACTCACATCCCTTCCACCTGATAACGAGCCACGGAATGTTTCTATTGGGGGGATAAAATTATATGATAACGACTTTTTAAGTGTATTCTTTTAAATAAAGGGTCTATTGAAGCTCCTCAATACGGCACCGCCTAGCAAATAGCATTCAACTTCAACAGCCGTTGGCGATACTTTGATCAAACCTAGCTGCCCGATCGATTTCAATCCTGCTTACTATCAACTACTTGTGTTCGGGCTACGGCTCCTAATTGCTCTAAGATCTATCTAATGCGACTTGTTTCATACCCATTTAAAACCCTAGCGCTTTATCCCTATTGGTCGCTGCAATCATAAGCAGGAGCTGAGGAGTGAAGCCCAAGGCCGAGACGTGGCAATAGACACCGATAAAGAAAAGCCTATGGGGCAGAAACACTTCCGCTACGCGTCTTGGACAGTTGCAGTCATATTTTTCAGCGCCAGCGTAACCAACTCAATCCTATTTGCCCTACTATCACCTAGCCTCACTCAAGAACTCAATCTCAACCATCAAAGCTTAGGGATGCTGGGAGGATATTACTTTGTCGCCTATTCTATTGGTCAACTGACACTTGGCTCACTATTGGGCCCTATAAGTCCACGGTATTTACTGAGTATCTCAGCCGCCCTCGCCGCTAGCGGCTGTGTAATTTTTGCCAGCAGTCATTCTTTCGGAACAGCCCTTACAGGGCAGCTCTTAGTCGCACTTGGATTATCCAGTAGCTTCTTGGGAGTTATCTATGTTATCGGACGGGATTTACCTAATAAGTTTTCACTAATGGCCGCTGTTAGCCAAGGACTAGCTAATTTCGCAGCAGCTTCACTCTCATTACTTATCGGTTTGTTAGATATCGAAGTCTCATTCCGGGAGCCCTACTTCATCGCAGCGCTATTTTTTATTTGCCTTGCTGTGCTGCTATTTATTTTTATTGGCAGCAATCAAAACTCTTCCCATGAACTCTCCGTAAAAAAAGCTACTCAATTTGAAAAGCTAAATTCATGCTTCAAATCAAGAGCTTTTTGGCTGGCCCTCA
Source organism: Microbulbifer maximicatervae (SeqCode) (assembly GCF_052467225.1). Classification (NCBI taxonomy): domain Bacteria; kingdom Pseudomonadati; phylum Pseudomonadota; class Gammaproteobacteria; order Cellvibrionales; family Microbulbiferaceae; genus Microbulbifer; species Microbulbifer maximicatervae (SeqCode). The sequence continues at coordinate 3,455,079 of NZ_CP174303.1, forward strand.
CCTTCTACTCCTGCCTTTTCGGCGTAGTTATCGCCTATTCTGATTTATGGAATATACAGTTCCAAGTTGATTTTTTTCGTGAAACATCCAGGGAAAGTGCCCTACTCAATGCGATGATTTCAACGGGCATCATTATCGGCAGCTTTATTGTCGGTGCTTGGTCTCATTACCGGGGAGATTATGTAATTCCAGCGAGAACTTTTAGTTTCCTCTCAATTATTGCTGTCACAGCTTTACTGAGTATTCACTTGTCGGACTCCTGGACTTTGGCGGCAAATTTTCTCTTAGGGTTTGGCCTCAGCAGCTCAATTCTATCTCTCTCGATAGTGCAATCTGAACTTCCTGAAAAGGCGCACGCCATTGCCTCTGCCCTTATTGTAACTGGGGGCTTTGTCTTAGGAGGGGTAATTCAAACCCTCATAGGGCTCTCACTCGATCAAGATATAGAGTTCGCTTATATCCGCGCCCTCAGCGATTTATTAGCCAGACTTTTTGACTTTGCTCCACAACCCACACAGAAATTCTACAATTACCAAGCGGGATTTCAGCTAATCGGGATTGTCGTCCTCGTAGGCTGCATCAGCAGCCTACTCTTGAATAGCAAAAAGCTAGTCAAGAAATGAGGTCCTAAAATCGGAAGTTCGTAGTGCTAAGCCTGCGATTCGACGTCCTAAATGTACGGCTGTAAGTCGGTCCAACTTATGAATTTCACCAGCTCCCTCAGCGACAGCTACCAAGCCCGACTGACAACCACCCCGGTTTCTACCAAGGGAATCTTGACTCGGTAGAATATCCAGGGGAACCCACAACATGCCCATTTGTGCAGCAAAGACCTGTAGAGTCCTGATGGTACCTAGCTGATCACCGCTAAAATTACTACCAACAGTAAATCCTGCAGATAACTTATCCAGCCAGCACCGATCTCCATAGCGCTCACTTGCTGCATCCATAAATGCTTTGAATTGAGCGGAGACAGTACCCATAAAGGTCGGCGAACCCATTACTATGGCTTCACATTGATCCAACTGAGCTAATAATGACTGGTCTTCATAACGTCCGTGAAGAATGCTCTCTCCCTGAATCTCAAGGGCAACACCAATACACTTCTCTAGCGTGTTAACCCCCTCCACCACGGACTCCGCAAGAACTTTACTGCAACCAGATACAGAATGGTAAACAACCCCTACCCTCTTCATATGACTCGCTCCGCTATGCCGTCTGACTCAAATATCCGGCCTAACCTTTGATCAATTTCTCTGCCAGACGGCACTTCTATCCCAAAGATATCCAGTAAAGTAGCCCGAAGCTCATCAACATCCGCTAACATGACAACACTCTTGGAGCCTAAAAGTGGTTGATAGCTTAACTGTCTATTGAAAAGTGTATGCCGCCCCTCTGGGAAAGACCGAGCAACAATCAAGTGCTCTACAAACCTGGATTTAGGGTGCGTTGAACAATACCAACTACCAATTTTATAATCGCCATGAGTTTTAGGTTTCAAGTCAAAGCTGTACATAGGTTGCCAACCACTATCGGTTGTAACCTCTAACAGGTACTCATCATCTATTAAAGTAAAGCGGTAAACACCATGCGGTGTGCTCTGACGATCACTGGAGTCTAAATTGAGTGGTGCAGTCAAAGTGTTACTTCCAAATCCCGCATCTATCAGGAAGCGTGTACCCTCAAGCTCCACCATCAGAATCATATGCGACTGAGCGGGTTGATGCCCTATCGGCATTTGCCACAGTATCCGTGCGGCGAGGTTCGTAACTTTAAAACCGATTTGCCCTAACACTGCCCCTAATAAGGCATTTTGCTCGTAACAATAACCTCCACGTTTTTGTTGTACCAACTTGGCCTCAATAGATTCCAACTCAATATCCACGGGGCTTCCCAAAAATGAAGTGACGTTCTCGAATGGAATCGTACGGACGTGCTGGGTCAACAACTGCTGTAGACACTGCAAGTTAGCACCCGGGGCTCCATCAAAATTAATACGGTCTAAATATTGCTGCAAGTTAATACCAGGGGTACCCATCTCGATTGTCTCCTCAAAATCCGGGCTCATAAACAATAGACGGGAGCTTAATACCTAAACCTAACTTGAGGTCAATAGCTTTTTTTCATCTTCTACACTGCTTATCAATCAGAAATCAATCACAGCCAAAGCTCAGGAAGACCCCTAGCCAGCGTAATCTTCAATATTGCTAAACAATCAGGTAGCGACTAAGTGGAAATACTGTTTTTGGGGACATCATCAGGCACTCCGACCAAGCAGAGGAATGTTTCTGGTATTGGGCTATTAGAAAGCCTGGGAAAGAACTGGTATTTGATCGACTGTGGGGAAGGTACCCAGCAGCAGATTCTACATACTAACTTATCACTAAACAGGCTAAGTGCAATCTTTATCACCCATAAGCATGGCGATCACTGCTACGGACTCCCTGGTCTACTTGGTAGCTCAGGAATGCAACGAAGGACAAAACCACTGACACTTGTTGCTCCTGGGGCCGTCTATGATTGGCTTCTATCAACTCAAACAATCACAGAACTCTATCTTCCATTTGAACTCAACTTCATTCCTGTTGAAAATTCACCCCAAATAGAAATAGGACAGTTCACCACAACCACTATACAACTTTCCCACAGGGTCCCCTCTTATGCGTACAGTTTTACAGAAAGATATGTTGAGGTTACATTAGATACACAAAGTTTACTTACCACCGGTATCCCTAAAGGACCGCAATGGGGGAAGATAAAGAACGGTATCGATGTCGTTCATCACGGTAAAATATACACTGCAACGGACTTTATTCTAAAGCCGAGGCCTCCACGTAATATTATAATTTGCGGAGACAATGATAACCCTGAGCTTTTAAAAGATACCTGTGCCAACTGCAATGTCTTAGTGCATGAATCGACTTATGCAAAAGATTTGGCTCAGAAAGCGGGGCATGTAGGGCACAGCTATTCCACCCAAATAGCCTCTTTTGCCGAAGGCCTTTCAATTCCCAACCTGGTTCTCACACATTTCAGTACACGCTACCAAAAAGATAGCAAGGCGAGCTGCTCAATTGATACTATCAGAAAGGAAGCGCAGTTGATTTATAAGGGACAACTATATTTAGCTGAGGATTTTATGCATCTTTTTCTAGAAAAATCTGGGCAACTCGTCCAAAAACAGTAGGCAACTATACCCAAAGAACAGATAGCATTCATAAACGGATTCTTTGAGAGCATATTTCATTTTTTTACATAGTATATGTACTCAGATCAGACGAATAGACTATTAAACACTAGAGGAGATAACAGGGTTCACTTGATTAACACCTTTAACCATATCGCCAGAACAATTATTTTACCACAGTGCCATCGGTCCAAAATCCTGGCATAAAGGTCTTATCTTGATAACTCCATTTAAAAGGCAGAAGCTCATCACTATCTAAAATAACCTAAAGCCACACTTCCATATTTTTAATAGTACGTTTAATATTTGCCTCCATCTCCTCGCTAAGACTTTTAGGTATATCTTGCTTATCTATCCACTCATGGTAGCCATAAGTTTCGATAATGTCGGGCCACCAGACATTAGTGAGAAATTTATGCTCTGGAAAATTGAGGTAACGCCCCTGAGGCAAAATTGGTATTTCACGTAAAGCAATTTCCTTTTCATCTTCAGTATCAATGAAGTCATGCTGCCAAAACATTGAAAGGTCATCACTATCATCCGCAATGCGGGGATCTCGAAACCTGAGAGTAGAATCCTTAGGAAGAACAACAATAACACCAAACAAAGTGATTGCCGGAACCGTCTTCGATGTATTTAACATATATATAAACGAAGATCCAAAGGACCTATCGTAATACTGATAATCTCTATGATCTTTATTCCAAACTAATTTTCCAAATGCGAAAGGAGAATCAGAGTTAATACCTACTCTTATTTCATGAGATGCCAACCCTACACGATTGAGTAAATACTGTTTGATTTTTGAACTGCCGCTTTTAACCGTACGCAGGAAACCTTCCGCTAGCTTATCATTCCCTATAGAATAATGCGTTTTCATAGTAATTTCCTGGGGTTTATTAGAAGGGGAGCTACCCTACTCCACTGAAGCTAGCTTGAAATTATAGCTCCTCCAAAATTCAGAAAATCAATATAGTGACTAATAATACACCAGGCACTATTTGATTGAGAAACTGCCATTTTCTCGCACCGATTATAGTTATATGCCCTTCACTATACAGCTTGGCATATATTAAATATAAGACTATACCCCACAAACTGTTTAACCAGGCAATATTTAGTTATCCACTTTTACTATCACCTTCCCCAACATGTTCCAGTAAAATAGATTTACTCATACAGAATTCCTATATCTCCCTTCAGCTTGCAAGGGAACATCTGTATACTTATTAATTAATAAGTAGGACTAAGCCAATGGTTTCCCTAAGTGACCTTCCCAGAAAAAAAGATACCGAACCAGATCGAAAATTTATTGAGGCTTTAGCTCGTGGGTTGGATGTACTCCGAGCTTTTCAACCTGGTGATGGCTTCCTGGGTAATTTGGAGATCGCCCAGCGCACTGGCCTGCCCCGCTCCAGTGTTTCCAGGCTGACTTATACCCTGACGAAATTAGGCTATCTGACCTACTCTGATCGAATGGAAAAATATCAGCTGGGTAGTGGCGTTCTGGCTCTTGGTTATGCTTTTGTCTCAAATCTCACAGTCAGACAGGTAGCCAAGCCTTTAATGCAGGATCTGGCCAACTCTACCGGCACCGCTGTTGGTCTCTCTGATCGGGATCGGCTGGATATGATTTTTGTCGAATTCTGTGCTCCAGCAAATGTCACAACCTTTCGCCATGAAATCGGTAATCGCGTACCTATAGCTTCCACCGGCTCCGGGCGAGCCTTTTTGGCAGCACTCCCTCAAGAAGAACGGGAATATTTTTATGGCTACTTGGAGAAAAAAGCTGGTGATCAATGGCCAACGATCAAAGCCGGTATTGAAGAAGCGGTCAACAGCTACCAGCAGCGCGGCTTCTGCTGCTCTTTTGGCGAGTGGAATCGCGATGTCAACGGTATCGCGGTACCTCTCTCTTTAAGCCAAGGTCATATTTACACTTTTAATGCTGGCGGACCTGCTTTTAGGCTTAACCCGGAATTTTTAGAAAATGAGGTAGCTCCTCTATTGAAAAATTTGGTAGGCAATGTCGAAGCTATGTTAATTCGATATTAGTTGACTCAAACTCCAGATCTTCTTAACCAGTACAGCTACAGCTTGAAACGCAGTAGAAAGTTGAAAACTTTATCAAATCTTTGGCCATAAGGTGGTCGTAAAGGCACCGCCGCTGATTTTTTGGCTTGTGTAAAGATCGGTCGTAACTTTGAGAATTCCAAAAAACCCTCATAAGCGTGATATTGCCCCATGCCACTCGCCCCAATACCACCAAAAGGCAAATCTGCCTGGGAGACATGCATCGCGCAGTCATTGATACAAACACCTCCAGACATTGTGCTTTTGATAATCTTTTCCTGAACTTCCCCGCTAGAACTAAAAATATATAATGCTAAAGGCCTATCTTTACTATTTATGAAATTTATCGTATCAGACAGATTCCTATACGTAAGAATAGGTAAAATAGGGCCAAATATCTCCTCACGTAGCAGGCTCATGTCTTCTGTCGGGTTTAACACTAAGGTGGGAGCAATTTTTTGCAAACCTTTATTGTTTTCAACATCTAATAACGGCAGAACTGTAGCTCCTTTCTCCAGAGCATCCTTTAGACAAGTAGTCAGCCTATTAAACGCCTTTTCATCAACAATCGAAGTATAATCTTCTGAATTTAAAGATGGATACCATTTGGGTACAAGTCTCTTGGACGATTCCAAGAATCCTGAAAGTTTCTCTTCAGGAATCAATAAATAATCTGGAGCTACACAAGTTTGGCCCGCATTAAAGAATTTTGAGCTCAAAATACGTTCCGCAGCAATATTTTCATCAAAGTCGCCACATATTATGGCTGGCGACTTGCCCCCCAACTCTAATGTCACAGGAGTTAGGTGATCCGCAGCCCTCCGCATTACCACTTTTCCTACTTTGCCAGATCCAGTAAAGATCATGTGATCATATGCCTGGGCTGTAAACTCCGTGGCGCTTACTTCCGGAATAATAGCTACCAGATCCTCTGAAAAGAACCTATTAAATAGCTGATGTAATAATGCAGAAAGAGCGCGCGAGTTAGCAGCCATCTTGATCATACAGCGATTCCCTGCGGATATCGCACTCACCAAGGGCCCAACAGATAGAAGTAGTGGGTAATTCCAGGGGGTAACAATAGCAACCACCCCTTTTGGTTGAGGTAATACGCGATTTTTTACTCCTCGAAGTAGCAAAGGCACATGGCGCTTCTGAATTTTCATCCACTTTTTTAAGCGCTTACGAGTGTAACGAATCTCCTCGATACACCCATAGATCTCTGCAATTTTAGTTTCCTGGATGGCACGATTAGCAAAATCCTCGCTTATTGCCTTTGCTATGGATTTCTGGTTTTCCAGGATCAATTGTTCTAATTTTTTTAAACTTTCCAGGCGTTCCTGAAGACTCGGGTAGGAGTTCCTATTAAATGCATCCTTTTGAAGTTTAAAAACACTCTCTACTTTACCTATGCTCACAGATCTGGTGTGCTCGACAACTTTTTCCATGTGTGTGCCCTCGCAAAGTGGCAAGTAGAGAGTGAGTTTGGCCGTATAGTCAGTGCTTTATGATTTACAGCTTGGCAAATCGTAAAGTGTGGTAATCAGTACTGCCAAATAGGTACTGAGTTGTTGTTAGACGCTTAAAGTAGTGACTTACATCCAACTCCTCAGTAACCCCTATACCGCCATGTAACTGTATCGCCTCTTGACCGATAAACCGCGCAGCTTTACCAATACGGCTTTTTGCAGCGGATATCGCCTTAGGCGCAACTCCGTTATTGCTATCAAGCTGTAGCGCAGCCATCAACAATATTGAGCGCGCTTGCTCATACTCAGTAAACATATCCACCATGCGGTGCTGTAGTGCCTGGAACTTGCCAATAGGAACACCAAACTGCTCCCGCGTCTTAGTGTACTCAACTGTCTTCTTATAGATCCTTTCCATAGCTCCAACAGCTTCTGCACACAATGCCAACGTCGCTCTATCAACAGCCTTTTCTATAGCTCCTAAAGCCGCCCCCTCTTCCCCTATCAGATTAGCTATGGGTACTTTCACGTTATTGAATTTAATTTCGGCGGCACGGTGTGCATCCACAGTGGCATATCCATGCCGCTGAAGCCCTTCTGTATTAGGATCGACAAGTAGTAAGGTGATCCCCTCACGATCTCGCTGTGCACCGCTCGTCCGCACAGCAACTAAGAATTTATCTGCTACGTCACCATTTAGAACGACAGCTTTATGTCCATTCAGGAGGTAATTGTCTCCATCCTTTACCGCAGTCATGGCTATATCAGTAAGGTTATAGCGACTCTGTGACTCAGTAAAAGCAAATGCCAATTGCAATTGGCCTTCCATTAACATTCCCAGGAGTTCTCGCTTTTGCACCTCACTAGCGCAGTCAGCGATAAGACCACCACTGAGAACAACACTGGCTAGGAAAGGCTCAACCACTAAACCTCGGCCGAACTCCTCCATAACTACCATCAAGTCTACGGCGGAGCCTCCTAGGCCCCCATCATCCTTTCCAAATGGCACCATTAACCAGCCGAGTTCCGCAAATAGCTTCCAATTTTCCTTACTGAAGCCAATATCGTTACTCACTATTTTACAACGACGGTCAAAGTCATAATCCTGCTGGATAAACTTGCTCACACTGCTTTGCAGCATCCGCTGCTCTTCGCTGTAGGAAAAATCCATCGCTCAAGTCCTCTTTAGATGCTGCACTTACAGGCCAAGTACCCATTTACTGATAATATTTTTCTGAATCTCATTACTTCCGCCATAAATTGAGGATTTACGGTTGTTTAAGTAACGAGGCACACTGCTGGCAATAACACCGGGACCCACCCATTCTCCGTCAAACCCGCTCCTAAACTGCTCTCTCACAAACGGCATTCCGTAGTAACCCGCCGTCTCCATATACAGTTCATCGATAAGTTGAGCGACTTCGGTTCCTTTGATTTTAAGGATGGAAGATTCCGCTCCTGGGGCACCACCTGTACTTACCGCCGCAAGCGTACGTAGTTCAGTAAACTCCAGGGCCAAGAGATCAATTTCAACTTCGGCCAGTTTTTGGGCAAAAGCCGGGTTCTCAAGCAGACTACTTTCTCCATCGCAGGTCTCTTTGGCTAAATCCTTTAACGTTTGTAAGCGTTTCTTGGATTTTGCCACCCGCGCAATACCGGTGCGTTCGTGGGTTAGCAAAACCTTGGCGTAAGTCCACCCTTGCCCCTCCTCGCCAATACGGTTTTCTACCGGTACCCTCACATTATTGAAATGGACTTCATTTACTTCATGGTGACCACCCAAGGTCATAATTGGCGAAACCGTAATACCGGGGTGTTTCATATCAATTAGCAAGAAGCTGATAGCAGCCTGGTTCTTTACTTGAGGCCCACCAGTACGAACCAAACAAAATATCCAGTCTGCAAAGTGACCCAAGGTATTCCAGGTCTTGGTGCCGTTGACAATATACTCATCGCCATCACGGACAGCTGTTGTTTTTAAGGAAGCTAAATCTGAGCCAGCATTTGGTTCTGAATACCCCTGACACCACCAGACATTACTTGCCAGGATGTCAGGCAGAAATCGTTGCTTTTGTTCTTCACTACCGTAGGTAAAGATCACTGGAGCAACCATTTTTAAGCCGAAAGGAATCAACTCTGGTACACCATAGTTAGCACATTCGTCTGCCCAAATGTGTTTCTGAGTAGGTGTCCAACCGGTACCTCCATATTCAACCGGCCAATTCGTAGCTGCCCACCCTTGCTCATAGAGTATTTTTTGCCAGCGAACAAAATCCTCTTTCTCCAGGGGGATTTCCTTCAGGGTTTTCTCTCTAATATCTTCAGGAAGTTTCTCTTGGAGAAACTGCTGGACCTCCTGCTGAAAAGCTAACTCTTCGGGAGAAAAATCTATATTCATTCGCCTGCTCCTTTATTAGTCGGCGCATTGAACAGCAGCTCCTACAAACTGCTTCTATCACAATCTTGCGCAGCAAAAATACGCAATCTTTTGAAAGATCCCCGGTACAGGCGGAACTAGTGTTTAACAGATTCACCTCGACAAGTTACTTAATTGCCTTTGAATCGATCCCAACGATTTAAATTATTGGCGCAAAATACCTTTATCGAAATAAAAAACCGAGCATTTCTAGCGCCAATCAACTCCAGATAGACACACAAATCAACCGCTCGAAAAATAAAACAGGAAAAACCTCAACAGCATGGCGCCTTTTTATTTTTTATAAGTTTTTTTGCGCCATTTTCTATTAAAAAATGCATTAGGCACTTCTTAATAGGTAAAACACTAACACCTTATTCCGCAGAGTGGAATGCTGTATTCACTTTTGCTATGGTCGTCACCATAATAACCAAAGTGAGAGAAGCCCCCATGTCGATCACGCCCATTCAATCCTCCGATACAATGTTGCAGTCACTTGCTGAAATTCAGGAGTATGAAAAAGTCCCCCTTTCGCAGCGATACCCCTGGGAAAGCACTTTTGATTTAATCCGGCAATCTGCCCGCCTCTACCAACATGACTCGGCCATCGAATTCCTGCCAACGGCCGCACCTGACGAAGACACGGTTAAAGTAAGTTTCTCCGAGTTATCCCAGCGAGTGCACCAGACTGCCAATCTTCTTCACTCCATCGGTGTTGAGCCAACCGATACAGTGACTTTATTACTACCCAATTTGCCAGAAACCCATTTTGCACTTTGGGGAGGCCAGGCAGCAGGTATTACCAGCCCTATTAATCCGTTGCTGGAACCCGAACATATAATCGAAATTATGAATACCACCAAGGCTAAAGTCCTGGTAACTCTTGGCCAAGATCTTAGCGAGGAAATATGGGATAAAGTAACGCAAATTCTCGAGCAAGTTCCCACATTAAAAACTCTGTTACTAATCAGTAAAAAGCCAATTAGCAATACTCCAGTCCCAGCGGGTATTCACGCAGATAATTTTGTCTCAGCTATATCCCAACAGCCGGACGATCATCTAAAGAGTGAACGTTATATCCAGGGGAGTGAAACCGCTAGTTATTTCCACACCGGGGGCACTACTGGAAGACCTAAAATAGCCCGCTTAATTCACAGCAATATTGCCTTCGTCGCTCAATTAAGTGCTGATACGTCATCCAGTAAAGGGCGCTTCGCTACCCTAAGCGGACTTCCGCTGTTTCATATTTTCGGTACGGTTGTTGCGGGTATTGGCACCCTATTGGCCGGACGCACAATTGTTATCATGACACCCTCTGGTTTTCGCTCACCCAATGTCCTGCCAAATTGGTGGCATCATGTTGCGCGTTTTCAGGTGAAGGGCTTTGCCGCCGTCCCCACCATCCTCGGTGTATTGATGCAAATTCCAGTGGGTGACAATGACATCAGCTGTCTGACAGACATTGGCTGTGGAGCCTCCACCCTGCCAACGGGGTTGAAGAATGCCTTTGAGAAGAAGTTCAACGTCCTTGTCAGTAATGGCTATGGCATGACAGAGTCCAGCTGCCTTTTAGCTCGCCCTCCTACCGATATGCAAGCCTCTGAAGGCAGCGTCGGCCGGCGATTGCCTTATATGGAAATGAAAATTGCCGAAGTAGACGGTACCCGACTGGTTAGAACCTGCAATACAGGAGAGGTGGGCATAGTACTCGCGCGCGGGCCACATATTTTTTCTGGCTACTTATCAGAAGAGGATAATGCTAAAGCCTGGGTCGATAAGTCCTGGTTTAATACCGGCGATATGGGATATCTCGATGGAGATGGTAACCTGTTCTTAACCGGACGGGCCAAGGATTTAATTATTCGCGGCGGCCACAATATAGATCCGGCTCTGATCGAAGAACCATTATCCCGTCACCCTGCCGTTGCTATTGCCGTTGCAGTGGGTCAACCAGATGCTTATGCCGGAGAAGTTCCAGTAGCTTACGTTACCCTGTTCCCATCCACTAACCCGCCCACAGAAGAACAACTCATTGACTATTGCCGCAGCCAAATTTCTGAGCGTGCAGCCATTCCTAAGCGCGTGGAAATTATTGATGAGATTCCACTCACTGCTGTAGCCAAAGTATTCAAACCGGCTCTGCGCAATCGCGCTACCGAATATGTCGTAGGCCAGGCATTAGAGGAAAAAAGTATTACCGCTAAGTTTTCCGCCCACTTCGATACATCCCTTGGCCAGGTAGCAAAAGTTCAACTTGAACAAGCCTCCAGTAAAGCCGATGTAGAGGAAGCCCTGGAAAATTTACCCGTGGCTTTGGAGTTTGAATAAAAGAAATTACCGCATGACTCAATGCATTTAGAACTCCAATATCGGAAATTTCACTATGTCACATGCCTATATTTATGACGGCGGCCGCAGTGTTTTTGGTCGCCACGGGGGCAGTCTTTCCTGTATCCGGCCCGACAATCTGCTTGCCCATGTCATCAGGACCCTGACTGAAAGAAACAATTTTAACCCTCAACATTTTGAGGACGTTATTGCGGGCAATACCAATCAGGCGGGAGAAGACAGTCGCAACGTTGCCCGATTTTCAGGCCTGCTAGCAGGCCTGCCCATATCCACTGGCGGCATAACGGTAAATCGCCTTTGTGGTTCCGGCTTATCCGCTATAGCAGATGCCGCTCGCTGCATTCGCGCCTCGGAAGGAGAGCTATTTATCGCGGGAGGTGTCGAATCAATGAGTCGCGCCCCCCTGGTTCTCTCCAAAGCCAACAGTGCTTTTGATCGCAATCAGGTATTGGCAGATACGACCCTAGGCCCGCGCTTCACCAACCCAGACATTGTTACTGAGTATGGAAACCACAGCATGCCTCAGACCGCAGACAATATTGCATCAGACCTGAATATTTGCCGGGAAGAGTGCGATACATTTGCATTGGCATCACAAACTAAATACGAGTCGGCACGTACCGATGGCTTCTTTGTCGATGAAATTATTCCCATCGAAGTACCCCAAGGCCGCAAGAAGCCAGCGCTTCTTATCGATACAGATGAACATCCCCGTCCCAATGCAACATTGGAGCGACTTCAAGCCCTACCCGCACTTTTCGAAGATGGAGTGGTTACTGCCGGCAACGCTTCCGGCATCAACGATGGCGCGGCGGCACTCATTATTGGTAACACCGAAGCCGGCCAAGCAGCGGATCTAAAACCTAGGGCACGAATTCTCGCCAGCGCCATTGCAGGAGTAGAGCCACGGGTGATGGGGTTGGGCCCGGTACCGGCTACCCGTAAAGCCCTTGCCCGGGCGGGCTTGGAGCTTGGGGATATGGATGTAATGGAGTTCAACGAAGCTTTTGCAGTACAGGCTATGGGCTGCCTCAAAATGCTCGAAATTGATTATGCGGACCCACGGGTAAATCCCAATGGTGGTGCCATCGCCGTTGGTCACCCCCTGGGGGCCAGTGGTGCCCGTATTTTGCTGACAGCATTGCGCCAGCTGGAACGTACCGGCGGGCGCTATGCACTGGCCACCATGTGTATCGGGATTGGCCAGGGCATCGCCGTAATCATAGAACGCATATGAACCTGATTAGATGTAAATAAAACCGAGACCGAACAGTTGTCACTTAAGATCTGGAGATAGCAATGTCTAGTGTAAGTTATGAACTCATTGGCGATATCGGTGTAATTCGATTGAACAATCCCCCTGTGAACGCCCTTTCTCACGGCTTGCGTGAGGGTATTTGGGGAGCGATTAAGAACGCTCAAGGTGATGCATCAAAAGCCCTGGTGCTAGTGTGTGAAGGCCGAACTTTTATCGCTGGTGCCGACATTACGGAATTTGGCAAGCCACCACAGGCGCCCGCCCTATCAGAAGTGATTGAGGAAATAGAAAACTCCTGTAAACCAGTGATCGCCGCCATTCACGGCACGGCACTCGGCGGTGGATTCGAAGTGGCTCTAGCCTGCCATTACCGCTGTGCAATAGCATCGGCCAAAGTGGGACTGCCAGAAGTCAAACTGGGATTACTGCCAGGAGCCGGTGGCACCCAGCGCACCCCACGCTTGGCTGGTGTTGCCGCTGCACTGGAGTTAATCACAAGAGGCAGCCCAATACCGGCCTCTAAAGCCAAAAGTCTGAAGTTAATAGACCGGGTTATCGATGATGACTTGTTAGAGGGAGCCCTCGCCTTTACCCGTGAATTGATAACAAATGAAGCTCCTCTGCGCCGAGTCAGAGACATCGCAATAGATCCTGACAGCATTCCTGAGGGGTTATTTGATGATTTCCGCAAGCGCCTTGAAAAGAGATCACGAGGTCAGCTTGCACCGCAACATATTGTTACCTGTATAGAGGCCGCAGTTCACCAGCCTTTTGATCAAGGGCTTGCTAAAGAGCTCGACTTGTTTATCGAATGCCTGCTCTCCAGCCAATCGGCCGCCCTCAGGCATTTATTTTTTGCCGAGCGCACTGCAAGCAAAGTCACAGGCTTACCAAAAGACCTACCCACCAGGGAGATAAAGAGCGTAGGCATTATCGGTGGAGGCACTATGGGCGGAGGCATCGCCATGAACTTTGCCAATGTCGGTATTCCAGTCAAGCTGGTAGAAGTCGATCAAACTGCGATAAATCGAGGGCTAGCAGTGATCGACAAGAATTACACCATCAGCATGCAGAAAGGGAAACTCACAGAAGGTCAAAAAACTCATTGTCTCTCGTTGATTTCCGGCACAACTGACTACGCAGACCTAGCTGATGTAGACCTGGTCATTGAGGCCGTATTTGAAAATATGGAGCTCAAACAGGAAATTTTTGCCAAATTGGATCACTCCTGCAAACCCGGTACCATCCTTGCAACCAACACTTCCTACCAGGATATTGATCAAATCGCATCTGCAACCAACAGGCCTCAAGATGTTATAGGGATGCATTTTTTCAGCCCTGCCAATGTAATGAAACTACTCGAAGTGGTTCGCGGCTCGCAAAGTGCTGACGATGTAATTGCCACTGCCATGCAACTCGCTAAAACGATCAGGAAAGTACCCGTACTAGCGGGAAACTGTTACGGCTTTATTGGCAATCGCATGTTGCGCCCCTATGGCAGAGAGTCGCAGCTGTGTTTAATCGAGGGCTCAACCCCGGAGCAGATTGATTCGGTTATGCAGTCTTGGGGGATGGCTATGGGCCCTATGGCCGTTGGAGATCTAGCGGGACTGGATATCGGCTACAAGGCGCGCCAGGGCCTGAGCGAATCAGAAAGAGGAGGCCCCAAAACCTACTGTATTGCAGATGCCCTGGTTGAAATGGGCCGCCTGGGCCAGAAAAGTGGAGCCGGCTACTATCGCTACGATCCCGAAACTCGCGCTCGCAGCAGCGACCCGGAAGTGCTGGAAGTCATTGAGGCCCAAGCTAAAAGCCAAGGGGTAGTGAGGCGGGAAATTTCCGACGAGGAGATTCTAAACCGCCTAACTTTCGCGCTGATTAATGAAGGAGCCAAAATCCTGGAGGAAGGCATAGCCCAACGTCCGAGTGATATAGACGTTGTATATGTTTACGGTTATGGCTTTCCGCCCCATCGTGGAGGACCTATGCACTATGCCGACAGTATCGGCTTGAAGGAAATCTACGAAAAAATATGTACTTTCCGCCAGCAGCATGGAGATACCTACTGGACTCCAGCCCCTTTACTGGAACGGCTAGCCCAAGAGGGAAAAACATTTGCGCAATGGGCTGATGGCAAAATCTAAGCTTGTAAACTATAGGGGAAGTCAGCATGACTACTGGCTTCCCACTTTACCCGCTGCAGCCAAATAAAGAAGTTGTGTCACCATGAGTAGGCCTGATGCCTTAGTCGAAGTACAATCCCCACCAAGTCAGCCACTCCGAACGGATATCCAAAACTGGAAGGGCATTGGTTTTGCATTGGCTACCGCGCTGGTAGCAAGTACAGCGGCCGCAGCCAGCAAATGGGTGTCTACCGCTGTCCCCGTGCCATTAATTACACTCAGCCAATACAGTATCTGCCTGATACTGCTAACCCCATGGCTAGTGCGACAAACACCTCGACACCTTACCACCCAACACTGGAGAACCCACCTAATACGCGGTTTTGCTGGGTGGTTATGCTTTTTCACATATTTTTCTGCCCTAAGCAAAATTTCACTAATGGAAGCGGGACTATTGCGTAATGCAGCTCCCATTTTTGTTCCCCTTATTGCCTGGCTTTGGTCTCGAGCAAAAATCCCCATAGCCCACTGGCTACCAATCTTACTGGGCTTACTGGGGATCACCTTGATTCTTCAACCCAACGTGGACGGTATTAGTAGCGGCCATGCCTTCGGCCTGATTTCAGGGCTTACCCTGGCTGCCTCTATGGTCGGAACACGAATTTTGTCCCGTACCGACCGGCCCAGCCTTATATTGTTTTACTACGTATTAATCTCGTTCGCGTGCAGCCTGCCCCTGGGTATCTATTATTGGGAAACAATACCTTTATGGACACTCCCCTATCTTTTTTTTAACGGTGTCTCTGTACTCTTGGCTATCTGGCTGTACACCAAAGCATATAGCTATGCAAAACCCAGTGTGGTGTCGCCAATCAGTTACTTTGGTGTGGTTATTGCCGGACTTCTAGGTTGGCTCATTTGGCAGCACTTACCTAATACTATTGCACTGGTGGGGACGCTGATCGTTATCAGTGCAGGATTGCTCACAGTCTACCTTTCAACTCAGAAAACAAATTGTAGCGACCCATCATAAACTTACTTTCTAAGGTGAAATTGGATGAATTGGCAGAACAAGAAACAACCCCCGTTCAATGACCATCTAGGTATAACCATAGAAAATTGGCAGGAAGGCCATGTTGCAATCAGCGTAGAAGTACAACCGGAACACCTGAATACCCACGGTGTACCCCACGGTGGTTTTATTACAACATTAATCGATATCGCTGGCTCTTACTGCGGCCTCTACTGCCCCCACCCCAACCGCCGTCGTAGAGCCTTTACACTGTCTTTAACAGCAAATTTCACCGGTCAGGCCAAGACTAATCAACTCACTGCGATAGGTAAGCTAACGAGTACTGGACGAAAGATATTCTATTCATATACAGAGGTATACGACAGTGAAGGAACTTTAATTGCTACCGGCCAAATGACCATGCGCTATCGTGGTGGCAGTGAAACATTGGATGGTGAGCTGATTGATGAAAACGCTTTCGAAGTTTCTGAGTAGGTATTGAAAGCATTGTTGCGATCAAATCTAATTTCACACCACTCTCTTCTTGATTTAACTCTATTCTTCAGCGTCACCGATATTTACAGCGGCTTTTACGGCCTGTGCGGCTAAAGCAATGAATGGTGATCTATTTCAGGCTATCGTTCAGTAGGTAGATTTTGCCCCAATCAGGCCTCTGTTCTACAGGGAGCTCCAATTGCTATAGTTGAAGGCGTAACCTATCCCAGCTGCCCAAAAACCTGATGGTGATACACTGCAATTTGTCGAGGATTAAGAAGACCTTGGACACTTTAATTGTCGTTAGCAGTAAAGCCTGAATGGGCATTCATTAACCGCAGCTGTGCATCCCGTGCAGAAACTTCAACAACGTTAATAAGAGCCCTTCCATGTAAGCCAAAATTAGCTAAAGCCATTACACTTTTGTCTAGCTCCTCCGCTGAACAACATCCATACTCATTTTGTACAGCATTAACACTCTGGCTGCATAGGCGGCAGCAGCTCGTGCTTTGTAGTAACGCTCAACATCACCAGCCAAACGAAGCTCTCTCTGTGCTTCTATTTCTCTTAAATTTCCCTTTTTTGCACGTTATTCGAATTAAAGCCCAATCAAGAATCTCCATGCTCTTTAAGATCTCCCAATCGTCCTTTAAAATTTTTTTTTGCTTTGAAGTACTCCTCGCAATCGATTCGGTATTCTAAAGCGATCAACTTCATCGCAGAAATAGCGGATTTATGTGCGTAAGAAACCATTTGTATCGGATATACGCCTTTGGGGGAATTCAATAACTTTGGATACGTCACATCCATCAGCTGAGCCATTTCGCACACTCTGCGAGGTGTTAGCATATCTGATTTAATGTTGTATTTAACAGCAACCGATGAAAAAGTAACCCAACCAACCAGTAAGTTAGTGTATAACTGAGCCTCTCTATTTGGATCTATTCCTTTTTCAAGCAGGTCGTACATAAAAGCGAGATTGTTTTCATGTGAGGTTATCAAATCTCGAAACTCCTTATCTTCTGCATAAACTGGCCCAATCAAAACCAACATTGCCATTAAAAACAAAGAATATTTCATAAGTTAATTGCCTTTATACGTCATAACATAGGGACCACCAGAATTCTCTATTCTCATCCCAATTTGTGCTGCAATAGTCATCAAATTAGCTCCATCCTTAATTGTTCTGGTCATTTCCATCCCTTAAGATATCGTTGACACTACGAGTCGCTCAGTATTCCTTAGAAACGCCCGGATCAGTGTGCAATTATTAATCTGACCACGAGGCTCTATGAATTGTTAGATATGCAACTTAGGTAGAGGAAGGTTTTCTTCACCGACCAATACATATACAAATTTTTATTTTCCCTAATACTATGAAAATATTGATAGATATCTACACTATCAATTCAAGTTTTTCTTGTGTGCAGAAAGTACCTGTTGTATCTGCCATCCACCTCCGAGCGATAGATATACCTGCACCAGATTCGCTGCCACGGCACCAGTCGCCAAGGGAGATACTTGTGCCTCATCTCGCCCCCTACTCTTATCTATGGATATCCTGAATAATAAAATACTGCGTTAGTAGTGAGATTTACCTCACAACTAATATCCTCTAACTTTTACGATACTTATCCATACGATCTAAACTCCAACCAAGAAGAGAAGATTTTTCTTGCGCCAACAATGGCAGATCAGCCTCAATAAAACGCTTATATAATATTTGCACTCCCAAGATATGATTGAGCATGGCATCCAATTGAACCTTTTTTGATCGATGTAGGGCCGGTAACTTATACTCTTCAATTAAAGTATCTATTTCCGAGTATCGCAGCAATCCAGCTAAATTAACCTCCTTTGGGCTGAGAAATTTCTCAATAACTCGTTGCACCCAAGTCCAAGCTCCGGTAACGGTCTCTACCGGAGGAGCCATGAATGCAAACTTTTGCTTTTTATATAGAACATCCGGAAGAACTCCCTTCATCGCTTCGCGAAGAACATACTTTTCTGTAGTTCCGCTAATCCTGACCGATGGTGGGATTTGTATAGCAAACGCAGTCAAGTGATGATCGAGAAAGGCCGGACGGGTTTCAATGGAGTGTGCCATATCCACTCGATCACTTACCCAGCCCAATATCTGGGTCTCAAACATAGTTTTAATCCAAACATACTGAGCAACATCCAGCGGATGTCTACCTTCAAGCTGTGATAAATCTAGCGTATCAACAATTGCCTTCCCAGCATCATAACCAGATATTTCTTTACGCCACTCTCTGTTAAGCAGTTTTACTGCTTGATGATGACAGCTTAACCAAGATTGCAAGCATGTAGGGGTGAATCCTAAAATCCGATCCATTCCCTCTGATCGATAACTATCAATTGGCAACATAGCTCCCTTAAATAAGCTATTGCTCCTTTCTAGATGTTGCTGCCAGGTTCTTCGTTTGTTCAACTCAGTTTCAGATGTGCCATACAAGTAAAAATCTTTTTTAAATGCAGGATACCCAGAAAATAGCTCATCTGCCCCTTCCCCAGTTATTGCAACCTTGTAGCCATTAGACCTTACAGCTTTACTGAGCAAAAATTTAGCTACTGATAATGTATTGTAAAAGGTCCTTTCGGTATGCCAGATGGTTTCTGAATAATTTTCATATATTTCTTCATCAGTTACCTTTACTATGAATTGATTGACACCAATCTCACTCGCGGCTTCTTTTGCGATATGAGATTCATCGTAATCCGGATTTTCAAACGCTATCGTAAAGGCGGTGAGATCCTGCTGCGAAAACGACTGCCCTACCCCAAGCAAACTACCCGAATCAACACCACCTGAAAGATAATAGGTTACTGGGACATCAGCTTGAAGCCTCAAAGACACAGAGTCTATAATTTGTTCCCGCAGACCCTCAGTATAATACTCATCAGGCTTGTCACGAGCATACTCATCTGAAACCAAAAAATCGATATCCCAATATTTATGTTGAGTAACAGCCAGTTCAGTGTTGTCTCGCTTAACTTTTGTAATGCACCCAGGTTCAACCTGGAAAACCCCTTCAAAAGCGGTTGTTCCAGGAATCGATACCTGAATGAGCTGGTGATACACTCCATGCGCTGTCAGTCTTCTGTAGACATCAGGGTGGGCAAACAAACTTTTAATTTCAGAACCAAATACTAAACCTTTTTTGATTCTTGCCCAATAAAGTGGCTTCACTCCAAACCGATCTCTAACCAAGTAGAGGCAGTCCTCCATTTGATCGTAAACGGCAAATGCAAATTCTCCTCGAAGATGTTTAATAGCCCGAATAAGACCTAACTCTGCAATAAGATGTAAGATAATTTCGGAATCGCTTTTACTTAAAAAAGAAACTCCAGAGGCCCTCAGTCTGGCTCTTATTCGCTGATAATCATAGATTTCACCATTATGAACCAAATAGTAGCGACCATCTTCTGATACATAAGGCTGAGAAGCACGCTCTTCATTCAGGTCATTGATCGATAAACGCACATGACTCATCCCAAACCCTAGACCTGGAGGGTTTGTGAAACCTACACCATCCGGGCCACGGTGGAACTGGATAGCAGCCATATTCAGAAGGAGTTGACCATCCACAGGCATTGTACGCGCACTATGAAGAATTCCAGCTATTCCGCACATAGACGACACCCTTTATTGGGATCATTTCGAAACTGGAGAGGCTAGGCAATATCTACAATCTCACCAGGACGACCACAAATAGCCATTGCCAGGGCCATCCTGACGTATACACCACCTTTTGCCTGTATAAAATACCAATTATGGGAGGTATCATCCAGATCACTATCAAGCTCCGCCATTCGGGGTAAAGGGTGCAGCACAATGGTTTGTTTTTTCAAAGGAGAATTATTATCTATAAAATATTCAGACCCAAAATCTCGATGCCCCGCCGTTTTTAGGGATATAGCATTCATATAGACCACATCGAGTCTAGGAAGAATATCTCCCACCTTATCCGTTAACCTTATTTTTAGACCTTTTTCCTGAAGCATTGATAATTGAGCTTGCCGAAACGGTTCTTGTTCTTCCTCATCACAAATCACAAAAACCTCTGAGAAAAAATCAGGAAAATAGCTCATCATTATCAACAGACTTCTCGCCGCTCGCATTCGGGCTGGCGCACCAATTAAACCAATGGAGAATTTTCGTCCTTTTCCTGATAGAATATTGGGATTCCACTTTAGAAGTGCATATAGATCGATAAGGGATTGTGTGGGGTGTTCATCTACCCCATTGCCAGCATTGATAATTGGTATACTTAAATTATTGGACATAATTTTTACTGAATCTTCAGAAGAATCCCTTAAAACAACACAGTCACCATAATTACTTACCATCTCTGCAACGTCTCTTAAGCTCTCTCCGACACCAATACGTGTTGTTCCCTTATCTGTAATTGAAACAGTACTCCCTCCAAGTCGCAGCCAGGCGCTTTCAAAAGATAGCCTCGTCCTGGTGCTCGACTCAAAGAATGCGCTGATTAAGATTTTATTATTTAAATGACATGAGAACTTTCTGTTATCCAGCTCACAGCGAGCAGCAAGTCTGAGTAATTGCAATATTCCATCTCTATTAAGCTGACTGCTCGATATAAGACTTTTACCAGTTAGGGACTTTAAGTATCTACCCTGCTCCGGTATAGCCTCTACCAGAGCTTTTGCCATCAGACTTGTATCTTTGTCGAACGGAGCGCTAGTCACCATAACCAAAACCTAAATAGAATTTGACGGGACAATTATCGCTTGAATGATCTGTGTGTAGATAAAGCACTTACAATACGGTTACTTAAATTCATATATCTAGTACCACCATCAAACTAAGAAGCTTCAACCAATTTTATTGAACCTTGTTCCAATAGGGTGTTCTTTCTAGCATTTCCCGCTGAATGTCTTCCGGAAGAAGTTGAAATGGTGGAATTCCCTGCTGTATCTGCCATCCACCTCCGAGCGATAGATATACCTGCACCAGATTCGCTGCCACGGCGCCTCGCGCTACCGCCAAAATATCCTGCTGTTGAACATCTGATACCAGAGTAGTTATCACAGTATCAAATTCAACCTGACCATTGGTATATTGAGACAGGGAAATATCGACAGATCTCTGGGAGGCCTGGGCAGCCACCTCATAGTGAACTAATTGCCTTTGAGATTTTATATAAGCGACAATAGCGTTCTCCACATCAGCTTGTGCTAACAGTACAATTTGCTGATAGTCAGACACCAACTGCTGAAAAATCGCATCCTGTAGCCTGACATTGCTCCGAAGTCTTCCGTAGTTAAAGAGATTCCAATCAAATTCAATAAAAAGATCCCAGGCACTACTGCTGCCATTAAGTTGGCCGCCATTGATATCGATAGCCCCTATCTCCCCACCGATACTAAAATTTGGATAGAGTTCCGCCCTCGCAACGCCTATTAACTCACCTTGAGCTGCCAGCCGTCGCTCTGCTGCACGAATATCGGGTCGCTGCCTTAATAGATCCTGGGGCATACCAACAGTAACGACTTTGGGAATCATAGGTATGGATGAGGGAAAAGAGACTATGTACCTCAAACTATTAGGAGGTATTCCCAGAAGGACTGCCAGGGCATTTTCAAACTGCTGTAAGCTTATCTCCAGTCCCGGCACGCTGGCTTCTGTGTTACTGAGCAAAGCCTGCGCTTGCTCCGCATCCAGTGCACTGACCTCTCCTGCACGAAATTTGACTCTCGCGATCCTTAAACCCTCACGTTGTACGCGAATGTTTTCCCTGGCAACTTCTAGCCTGCGTTTCGTTGTGCGAATATTGATATAGGTTTGCGCCACCTGGGCAATAATAGAAACCAGCACACCATCATAGTCAGCTATGCTGGCTTCAAAATCTGCTGCGGCCGAATTAACCAGCCTTCTTAACTGCCCCCAGGTATCTAACTCCCAGGTTAAATTAAAGTTCGGGTAATATTCAGTCTGCAGATTGCCAGTGATCCCCGATCGAACATACTTTGAACGATCAATAAGTCCCTCAAGCTGCTGTGTTTGGGGATACTGGTTACCTATTGCAATAGCTAGCTGTTGCTGGGCCTGGAGAGCCCTGAGAGCCGCAGAACGCAGCTCCAGGTTATTCTCAATCGCAAGTGAGACTAATTCGTCCAGCGTCACATCTGAAAATGCCCACTGCCACCACAATGGGTTAACGGCTTCCAAGGTATCCAGTTTTGAGCTGGTTTGATAGATCCACTCACTTTCGACCTCTACCGGCGGGGGATGGTAATCTGGCCCCAGCATACAACTACTGCCGAAGATGAGCAGCAATGCCAACAGACACCCCTGTAGGCTCCGTATTAACCCTTTCCTGAAACTATTGAGATTGCACCGGTTCATCTTGCTCGGTGCCCGCAGAATTGCTCATTACTAGCACTGAGCTGGTAAATCCAACACGAAGCTTCACAGATTCGGGGACTTCTGTCAGATGAATCCTGACAGGAATACGCTGTGCAAGGCGAATCCAGTCAAATGTGGGATCTACCATTGGCAATAAGTCATTACCTGCAGTTCCATCTTTGCGGGCAATACCCCAGCCAATACTTTCAACATATCCTTCCAATTCTAGATGAGGATAAGCCATCAACTTCATAAACGCTTTATCCCCCGGAGCGATCCGACGAACAAAAGTTTCGCGAAAAAAACCATCAATGCGAAAAGTGCTTATATCAACTACAGAAAGTGCAGGTTGGTTGGCGACAGCCTGATCACCGTAACGAAAATCTATATTGGTAACATAACCAGTAACCGGAGCAACAACTGTTGTGTATTCGAGATTAAGCCGCGCCTGCTCCAGCAGCGCAAAAGCCGCACGAACGCCCGGGTTATCGGCTCCAAGCGCTCCCAATTGTGCTCTAACCTGCTCCAGCTCCGCTTGGGATTGCTCCAAAGCAGCCATAGATTCCACCAAGCTGGCTTCTGCACCCGCTCGATACTCAATTGTGGATTCATACTCAGCCTGAGCCGCTTGCAATGCCCTTACTGATGTCGCTCTCTGGGGTAGCAGTTCTCTCTGCCGATCATATTCAGCTTTGGTTCTTGCAATTTCCGCATCAAGCGCGCCGATATTACTTTTTGCCAGATCAATATTTGCTATTGACTCCCTAATCCTAGCCTCATAAGCGAGAACATTCTTGTTTTGCGCTCGGTATGTATCGAGAGCTTCCTCGTACTCTGCCTTGGCCTCTTCCAAGGCTGCTTCATATATTCTCGGATCAATCTGAAACAGTAGTTCCCCTGCTTTAATAAACTGATTATTCTTAATAGGCAACTCAACTACCTGTCCAGTTACCCTGGGAGTCACTTGAATAATGTCCGCCTGCACTTTTCCATCCCTGGTCCAGGGATTATTGAGATATCTCCAGAACTGGATAATAAGTAACAGCAGTGCTACAAGCACTATTGTTCCAGTAAAAATATATTTTCTATACCTAGCCACTACTATATTCCCAAGAATATCCTTCCTATAAAAATTGAATAAATTACACTGAGGGAGATAATAACAACCGGTGGATTGGCAAAATATCGGGATAAACGATACCGATCCAAGAGCCTAGCGGTTAACAAGGCCGCAACAACACCAAACAAAGCTATCACCAATATTGGTGATAGATAGAAACTGCCTATTGATATATCGTGCGGTACTCTTTCCATTTAAAACCCTACAGACATTAAAGACACCTTTCCTCACAGAAAGCCTTCCAATCCACAGTTTCTGAAATGCGACGAAACTCTACCAGATAGTTATTGATGCAGTGGGTAACACCCAAGAAATAAAGAAAGTTTGTTACACCCTCTCTGGATTTTTCACTACACTCCCTTAGCTCCATCAACTCACCGACATCAATATTTGCCCTTTCAAATATCCTCCTATAACCTCTTCGCAGGGATTCAATATCAACCTTTTGGTTGCCACCAGAAAAATAGATAAGTATTTTGCTTGCAAGCCGCCTCCATATAAATGCCTCGCGAAGTAATCTTTTAGGAGCCACAAAATTGATTTTTTTCTTATCTATCTTATATAACAGTTTAACCTGGTTGGATATCAACATAGCCAAACCTATAAGGCTTTGCATCTGGCTTCTGGTCATACCCCGCATTTTTTTATCAGAAATACCCTCCACCCAATAGAACACTCTCTTCCTTGAGATCATAATAATATTCAGGTGGTACAATATATATAACCGGAAAAACAATGACCTCCTCTTCTTTTTCGGAATATCTCCCTCCACCACTAGCCATGCGGCGCTATTGAGAATTCTATCAATACTTCTCTTCAGGTTTATTTCTGGGTGGGCAGTGAAGGGAATATTTCTTGAAACGGCCAAAATACAAAAAATTATTGCCAACACAAATAGATAATTTGTGTAAACCACAAAACTATACTCTTGGGAGTTGTTAAAATTAAAAATAATCTGGGGAAAGATAAGAACCAGGGTTCGAATCATCGACTGGGGCCCAAAGACCTTATTTGAGGAAAAGCTTACTACAAACGTCCATGCAAAAATCACGACAGCCAACGAATAAAATCCGTGCAATTTCGGCATTAGAAAGAAATATATAGGTGCCGACAATATGCACACTAAAATCGTGAAAACACAGGTTTCAAACAATTGAATTTTGGGGGTCATTGAGGCGAGAATACCTATTACCGTTATCAGTAATATAACCAGCAACCCACCAATCATGTCAGGGATAAAAAGATATGCCAGATAAGCGATCCACATTCCCATCTGAACACGGACAATATTAGTCAACCTGTCCGGGTCGGGCATCAAAGCTCCAAGCCAGCCTATGCCATCACTACTTACCTGTCTCGAATAGGAGTCACCCCGTGTTTGTATATCATTTACTGAATCAATTAGAGATCGGGTTTCAACCTCCAAGTCATTTAAGGATTTTCTAGTAACGGCTAAAGCAGCGGTTTCAAAGGTTGACAACCTCTTTACTTCTTCAATATTTCCTCGAACCACTCTCCCATTGGCACTATCTACAGGCCTTTCCCCTGAAAGGGCGCTTTCCACTTGCGCGAGACGTCCCTCAATGTCGGGCATGTATTCGTCGACACCAATAAGGTATTTCGATATACCCAGATCACCAGAGAGGGCTAAGCTTTCTTCCAACTTCAAGAGGGATTGCGTGACGGCTGTCGCAGATTGACCAAAGTGACCCCACTGCTTTCGACATTCCCACACCTCATAACTATCTGAACTCGCATCGCCAATAGCTGTTTGTAAGCGCGTATCAAGCTCTAAAAGAGCAACACGCTTTTTACGCCTAATCTTTATTTTCTCGCCACTTCTAACCCGGGAAAAACAATTGTCCGCAAATCGACGATGTTCTCTCAATAAATCCAAAGATGCTCTTCTTAACTCACCACGACTACAGTTAGGCCAGATCAAAACGGCTACCAATCCGTAGACAATTATTCCGAGCAGGGACTCCTGAATACGTAATACCCCAGCCTTGTAGGAGATAGAAAAGTCACCACCGGTCACATCCCACAATAAAAAGATGACATAACCACTTGTAAGCCAAAAGTACTGGTAGTTCGATCTCTGTAAAAAATAGACACAGATAGACACCCAAATAGATAGGGCGATCATAAACAACCAGCGATCCTGTGGAAATAACGCGACGATTAACCAGCCAGCTAGCAAGGCAAATAGCGTCCCTAAAATCCACAAAATAGCTCGATTTAGCGACTGCCCAAGATTTGCCTGACTGCAAACAATAACAGCAAATCCACCCCAAAAAGGTTTTTCCCAATTCAGGCCTAAAGCGATGGCATAAACGATTACTAAAGCTGTTGCTAGCTTAATCGACTCTTTAATATTGCGAGACAACTGCAAAGCTTTCTCCGGCCATTTCTACATGCTATTGCTTCACCATTTTGATCTTTGGCACAGCAACATTTATCTACCCTATATACAAACTGGATAACCAAAAGGGAGTATGGCATATAAAGAGGTAGAGAAATCCAAGACCTGGGGGCTTAGCTAAAACGTTCCGAGGCCTAACAATCCTCCCATTGGCACGAAATACAAATGCTGCAGCTAATAAAAATAAACGCCTAAAATACCAAAATGATTAGGTATATCTTCCAAGCTCTCTTATCGCAATCCTGAAGACCAATCCTTCCCCCATCTTCGCCCCACAACTTTAAATACAATAATTATAAATCCTTAAGGCATGAGGGAAATGAAGTATTTGCAGTGTTGCCAGACCAAACATTGGTGCCAGAGCTACAATCCGAAGCTTCATTGTCATCCAAAAGGTCGTCAAAACCACTGCCAGTCACAGTATTCCCACTAACCACATTATCCATATTTGGGATTACATAGGGACCATCAATAGCAATCCCTAAAACTTCGTTATTCTCAACAACATTACTGGCTATAACACAAAAAGAAGCACCTACAGTCTGCCCGTCAATTATTCTTGCCCCTAAGTTTATGGCTACCCCATTGCCCTCTAAATAGTTGTTTCCAATATAGGAAAAGAAACCAAAGACACCTATTCCATTTTCGAAAAACCCTGAGACACTATTTCCAATCGCAACATTCGCCACTCCCTCCAGTACAACACCCGAAGCCTGGACATTAGTGGTATTTAACAGGGTATTCTGTCGGATAAGATTACTATCAGTTTCCGCCAAAATGCCTGCACCACTGGATTCCTCGACGGTTACGCTGATTACTTTATGTAGGCCGCTCCCCGCCAATTCCAATCCGGTTTCACAATTACTGATAACTCCACCCGTCACAACTCCTGAGGTCCCCAGCATAAGTACCCCAACCCCATCAGTTGTGCATTCAATTGCGCCGTCACCAGACATTGCGAGATTGCCATCAGGACCCTCAATGGTAATTGCTGGGTCTTCACTGCAAGATAGCGGGTCAGTGAGCGCCTGCGAGTCAGTAATCGTATCTCCACATTGAACATCTGCTATTGCATAGGAGGAAAAAGCCGAAATCAACATTATCAGCCCCGCCAAATATCGCTTATTCGGAGAATTAGACATAGCTGGAGCCTCGACGTGAAGTTAAAATTAAGCTTCAGTGTCGGACTCCAAAAAGTAGCTTGCCATAAGAATATCTTCTCATTCTAACTTAAACGATAGAGATATATCTTATGACTAAAATCATAAAATCAATGACAATGCATCGACAATCGCCCTTATATACAAACCTAAAAACTAACCCAGCCTATTAATCAGCAACCACCCGCATAGCGGGTGGTATGGTGAAAGCCCCCAGAGGGGGCTAGTTACAACCCTGCCAGTCGCATCTGCTCTTGGCGGCGCTCTTCAACCTCTTGATTTTTGATGTACTCACACAGTAGCCCCGAGCCCAAAAGTGTCTTCCTGTGAAATTTCTCTGTACATGCTTGTACTTCCGAAATATCTGGATCGCAGATTTCCCTTTCAGAAACCCAATCGTATTGGAAACACTGAACTTCGGAAGAATCATTAACAACATATGGATGTGATCCTTCATTGCGTACTCCTCGACCAACTCAATGCCCTTTTGACGACATAAGTCTCGACATATTGCTCCAATCTCCCGCCTTAATGTCCCAAATAACGCTTTCTTTCGATACTTGGGCACAAACACCACGTGGTACCTGCAATAATGTTTCACGTAAGCTTGGCACTGCCAATCTCGCATATGGCCCCCTTATAGAACTTGCCGGTTCATGGAGGCCATATTTTTACTCTGCACGCCGGAACGGCAGAGCCCTGTCAAGTCTCACCGCCAGAGGCGGTGGTTTACCTAACTGTTAATTAACATACAACCAAAGAGCATATCCAGATTAAAAACTTAGTTAATCACGATTTGCTTTTTAGGAAACCGTATAACACCGTCGCTTTCCCATCGATAACTGCCTTCCACCTCCAGATTCTTTAGCTGAACCCCGTCAGGCATATTGATTCCTTTAATAAATCTGCCCGAATAATCCCAAAACCCCATATGACAAGGGTCAAATAAACCTTGCAACGATATATCTCCCGCAAATCCTGAAGAATCGTGTAGAAAACACCCTTTATGGGTACTCAGCGGATAATAAACAAAAAAGTCTGGAATACTCCCTTCACTATAGTAGGGACCAGTTGTCAATTTATTATTAGCAACAAGCTCCTTCAAATATTCTTCTGTAGGCCGATAAATTGCTAAAGGCCTACCCTCATATTCATAGATTTGCATCTTGCCTTTAGGGATTGAATAAACACTAACAGTCAAAGGCCCATCCGTTGCAGCAGATGGTTTCAAGCTTTCAACAAAGGGGTATAAAGAAAATAGTAAGCCGACACAAACCAACCCCCAGACACACCGAACAAGAATTTTCCTTTTGCTCATCGCAATTCCCTAAGATGCACTACCTAATTTTGCCTCAGCCACCCAGCTCAATAATGAACATTAAAGGTGGCAAGTTACGCAAGCCGAAGCCCCATAATACAACTTAAGAGTCAGGAGAGAACTAACAAAATTACCTGCGACAATCTGGATTAGCGCAGGGTAACAGAGCTAAAACCGATTAATAGCTGATGCAGATACCCCAAAATAAAAAAAGGCCCCAAATGGAGCCTTCTCGAACTCAACAAGCTCAGCAATTATGCATTTAGAGCTTTAAACTCGCGTCTACGGCGGTGCAGAACCGGCTCGGTATAACCATTCGGCTGGGCACAACCTTCGAATACCAGCTCACAAGCAGCCTGGAAGGCAACGCTCTTATCAAAGTTCGGTGCCATATCGTTATAATTGAAGTCGCCGGCATTCTGGCGGTCTACCACAGCAGCCATACGCTCCATGGTTTCACGCACTTGCTTTTCGCTAACGATACCGTGCTTGAGCCAGTTGGCGATATGCTGAGAGGAAATTCTCAGGGTTGCACGGTCTTCCATCAGGCCGACATCATTGATATCCGGCACCTTGGAGCAACCCACGCCCTGCTCTACCCAGCGTACTACATAGCCGAGAATACCTTGGGCATTGTTGTCCAACTCAAGCTGGATATCTTTAGCACTCCAGTTAGTTTCAGCCGCTACCGGAACCGTTAAAATATCTTCCAGCTTAGCGTGATGGCGATGTTGAATCTCTTCCTGGCGGCGATTCACATCCACTTTGTGGTAGTGCAAGGCGTGCAAGGTAGCAGCCGTGGGCGACGGTACCCACGCCGTATTGGCACCGGCCATTGGGTGGGCCAACTTAGCGTGCATCATGGCTGACATCTGGTCTGGAATTGGCCACATGCCTTTACCAATTTGCGCTCTGCCCTTCAGGCCACTGTTCAGGCCAACATCCACATTCCATTCTTCGTAGGCGTTAATCCATGTGGATTGCTTCATATCACCCTTGCGAATCATGGGGCCCGCAAGCATGGAAGTATGGATCTCGTCACCGGTGCGATCGAGGAAGCCAGTATTAATAAAGACTACACGCTCTTTCGCTTCGGCAATACAGGCTTTGAGGTTCACAGTGGTGCGACGCTCTTCGTCCATAATGCCCATTTTTACTGTGTAACGGGGCAGATCGAGCGCATCTTCGATTCGGTTAAACAGAGTATTGGCGAAAGCCACTTCCTCTGGGCCGTGCATCTTCGGTTTTACGATATAGATGCTGCCTTCACGGGAATTCTTGATCGGGCTCTCACCACGGAGGTCATGCAAAGCGATCAAGCTGGTGATCATGCCGTCGAGAATCCCTTCGGGGATTTCCTGGCCATCGCCGAACAGCACTGCATCGTTGGTCATCAGGTGGCCGACGTTGCGCACAAACATCAGGCTGCGCCCCGGTAAGGTAACCTGGTTGCCGTTCGGGGAGGTGTACTCACGATCTGCATTGAGCTTGCGCTCAAAGGACTTACCGCCTTTGCTAATGGTTTCCTTCAGGTCGCCTTTCATCAGACCGAGCCAGTTGCGGTAAACCACTACCTTATCTTCAGCATCGACAGCCGCTACCGAATCCTCGCAATCCATAATGGTGGTCAGCGCGGATTCCATTAGCACATCTTTAACACCGGCATCATCGGTTTTGCCGATGGGGCTCTCGCGATCCACCTGGATCTCAAAGTGCAAACCGTGCTGCTTCAGCAGGATGCTGGAAGGCTCTTCGCTGTCACCCAAATAACCAACAAACTGCTTGGCATCTTTCAAGGTGGCGATGTCGCCATTAGCCTGTACCACTTCCAGCAGCGAGCCATTGATGCGGTATTGCACCGCCTCAGCGTGACTGCCACAGGTAAGCGGGGCAGACTGATCGAGGAAGTTGCGTGCATATTCGATCACTTTAGCGCCGCGAACCGGGTTGTATTCCGTACTTTTTTCCGCGCCACCCTCTTCACTGATCACATCTGTACCGTACAGTGCGTCGTAAAGGCTGCCCCAGCGCGCGTTTGCCGCATTGAGCGCATAGCGTGCATTCATTACCGGCACTACCAGCTGAGGTCCCGCCAGGATGGCGATCTCTTCATCGACATTTTCGGTAGTTGCGCTGAATTCAGCAGGCTCGTCGGCGAGGTAGCCGATCTCTCGCAGGAAAGTCTGGTAGCCTTCCAGATCGCGGAAACCTTCAGGGTTGTCCGTGTGCCAGCGATCCAGGGTCTCCTGCAGTTCATCGCGTTTTTCCAGCAAGGCGCGGTTTACCGGAGCCAGATCGTGGACAATAGATTCCAATTTGGCCCAGAAAGCTTCGGCGCTAACTCCAGTTCCTGGAATCACCTCCTCGCAAACCAGGTTGTAAAGTTCTGGTGCGATTTGCAGATCGCCGATTTGGACTCGTTCCGTCATACCCAGGGCCTCTCATCAGATTGTTGGAATAGCGGCATTCTAAACAGCCATTTCCACATACCGCTAATTTATAGACACAATTCCCACTATTCATAGATCGAATTTTTATGACAAAGCAGTTGATGTGTGTTTGCCCGGACAGAACCGCGCAGACACAGCGCCCACCGGCAACATCGTTACAAAGCGCGGCCAATATCGAGAATTAAACGGCGCAGCCAGCGGTGCGGGGCGCTCTGCTGCAACAGCGGGCTCCAAGCCATTTTTAACTCCAAGTTGGGAATATCCAGGGGCGGATCACGCCTCACCACACGGGGATTATCACTGGCCAATTGGGCCAAGCGAGTGGGCACCGTTACGATTAGATCGCTCTGTTCAGCCAGCAGCATAGCTACCTGGTAGTGACGGGTGAAAACGGAGATATCCCGCTTCTCCCCCAAACGACCTATGGCCTCATCCACCCAGCCCAAGCGCTGTACATCTTCCGGGTTAACCCCGACACCCACCCCCATACCGGTCTTGCTCACCCAGATATGCTGGGCTTCCAGATAACTCTGCAGATTGTAATCCCGGAGTATCGGGTTATCGGCGCGCATCACACAGGAGAAGCTATCGCGCCATACGGTGGCCTGGTGAAAGCTCTGCGGCATACTGTCAAAGCGGTTGATCACCATATCCACCTTGCCCTGCTCTACATCCACAAAGCTCACATCACTGGGCGTCATGATATCCAAGCTGATACCCGGGGCGTCATCCCGCAGTTGCTTTAGCAGCGGCGGAATCAAAGTGGACTCGGCGTAGTCACTGGCCATGATGCGGAAAGTGCGGCGGGTATTGGCGGGGTCAAAATCCCGATTTGGCTGGATAACCCGATCAATGGAAGAGAGTGCTTCGCGCACCATCGGCTGCAATTCCAAAGCCCTTTCCGTGGGCATCATGCCCTCACGGGTGCGCACCAGCAACGGATCGTCAAACAGTTCCCGCAGGCGCTTCAGGCCATTACTCATGGCCGGCTGGGACAGCCCCAGGTAATTGGCTGCACGGGTCACATTGCGTTCGCGCAGCAGCACATCGAGGTAAACCAGCAGGTTCAGGTCAGCTCTTTCCAGTTGCATACATCTATTCGCCAAATCGATAGTGAAAATAAAATCAATAAATTAGGCAAATTATGCCACTCCTCCTAAGATACTCAACACCTAATCGCAGTCACCGTTTAAGGATTTACAGTCATGTCCACTTACACTCAAGACATCGACGCGGTAGCAAAGCTCCGTGAAAGTCATGGCAGCTCCTGGGACGCCATCGATCCCGAATCTGTTGCCCGTATGCGTGCCCAGAACAAATTCAAGCACGGCCTGGATATCGCCAAGTACACCGCTGATATCATGCGCGCCGACATGGAAAACTACGACAAGGACACGTCCAAGTACACCCAGTCCCTGGGTTGCTGGCACGGTTTCATCGGTCAGCAGAAGATGATTTCTATTAAGAAGCACTTCGAAGGCAACACTGACCGCCGCTACCTGTACCTGTCCGGCTGGATGGTTGCCGCTCTGCGCAGCGAATTCGGTCCTCTGCCCGACCAGTCCATGCACGAAAAAACTTCCGTAGCTGCTCTGATCGAAGAGCTCTACACCTTCCTGCGCCAGGCTGATGCCCGCGAACTGAACGACCTGTTCCGCGAAGTGGACGCCGCTCGCGAAGCTGGCGATAAAGAAGCTGAGAAAGCTGCCCAGGACAAGATCGACAACCACAAGACTCACATTGTACCGATCATCGCCGACATCGATGCAGGTTTTGGTAACGCCGAAGCAACTTACCTGCTGGCCAAGAAAATGATCGAAGCGGGTGCTTGCTGTATCCAAATCGAAAACCAGGTTTCTGACGAGAAGCAGTGTGGTCACCAGGACGGTAAAGTAACCGTTCCTCACGAAGACTTCCTGGCCAAGATCCGCGCAGTTCGCTACGCGTTCCTGGAACTGGGCGTAGACAACGGCGTTATCGTTGCCCGTACCGACTCCCTGGGCGCTGGCCTGACCAAGCAAATCGCTGTAACCAATAAGCCGGGTGACCTGGGTGACCAGTACAACTCCTTCCTGGATTGCGAAGAAATCGATGCTTCCGAGCTGGCCAACGGCGACGTAATCATCAACCGCGAAGGCAAGCTGCTGCGTCCTAAGCGTCTGGCTTCCAACCTGTTCCAGTTCCGCAAGGGCACTGGCGAAGCGCGCTGCATCCTGGACAGCATCACCTCTTTGCAGAACGGTGCAGACCTGATCTGGATCGAAACCGAGAAGCCTCACGTTCGCCAGATCGGCGGCATGATGGACGAAATCCGCAAAGTCGTTCCCGATGCGAAGCTGGTTTACAACAACAGCCCGTCCTTCAACTGGACCCTGAACTTCCGTCAGCAGGTATTCGATGCTTGGTCCGAAGAAGGTAAAGACGTATCCGCATACGACCGCGCCAACCTGATGAGCGCCGAGTACGACGACTCTGAGCTGTCTGCAGCGGCCGACGAGAAGATCCGTACCTTCCAGGCCGACGCGGCTCGCGAAGCTGGTATCTTCCACCACCTGATCACTCTGCCGACTTACCACACTGCGGCCCTGTCTACCGACAACCTGGCCAAAGAGTACTTCGGTGAGCAAGGTATGCTGGGCTATGTGAAAGGCGTACAGCGCAAAGAGATCCGCCAGAGCATCGCCTGTGTTAAGCACCAGAACATGGCTGGTTCCGACATCGGCGACGACCACAAAGAATACTTTGCTGGTGACGCTGCCCTGAAGGCTGGTGGTAAAGACAACACCATGAACCAGTTCGGTTAATCGACCGGTACGGTTTCAGTAAATTTGAGGCGGCACTTGCCGCCTCTTTTTTTGAACCCATTGGGTTCATCTCAAAGCACCGCAAGTTTGCCTACGCTTTGATCTCTGCAATTTTTATTACTTGGGCCGCTACTGCGGCCCTTTTTTATTTCGAAACTGAACTACCCCGGTTCTTTCCCTCGCAAAGACAACTCCTCGGCTAGCCTTAAAGCACCCTCGTTGAAATTCGCGCATCATGAGCGATCAAAATTTAATTCTGATATTCAATTGCGGCAGCTCGTCAGTGAAGTTTTCCGTGCTGGACCCAGATTCGGGTGCAGAACATCTTGCCGGTATCGCGGAAGCCCTTGGCACCCCCAAAGCCAAACTGAAGTGGCACTATCAAGGAACAGAAGACTCCCATAGGCTCGCGCTGGATAGCGATCACGCGGCGGTAATTAATGAGCTGGTAACACAGTTTGACCAGGCCTGGTCAGAGTTACAGGACGGGTTAAAAGCAATAGGTCACCGAGTTGTCCATGGCGGCGAACATTTCTCCAGCTCCGTTCTGATCAATCAGAAGGTGATGGCCTGTATCGAAGAGTGCTGTGATTTGGCCCCTTTGCATAACCCCGCTGCTCTCAAGGGGATCTACGCCGCCCTCGATGCATTCCCCCAACTCCCCCAAGTCGCCGTTTTTGATACCGCCTTTCATCAGCAAATGCCGAAGTATGCGTATCTATACGGGCTCCCCTACCCACTGTACGAAGAGCACAAGATCCGCCGCTATGGTATGCATGGCAGTAGCTATCAGTACGTTAGCCAACGGTGCGCCGAGCTAATGGGAAAACAGACGACTGAACTCAATATCATTGCTGCCCACCTCGGTGGCGGCGCCTCTATTTGCGCCATCAAACAGGGGCGCAGTGTTGATACGAGCATGGGGCTTACACCTCTTGAAGGACTGGTAATGGGGAGTCGCTGCGGCGATCTGGACCCGGGAATACTCCTCTACTTACAGCAAGCGCTGGGATATACCCAAGCCTCACTAGAGCAGCTACTAAATAGAGAAAGCGGTATGTTGGGCATATCCACCCTGAGCAGTGATTGCCGCGCACTGGAGCAAGCTGCCGAGAAAGATCATCAGGGAGCCAAACTCGCCCTGGAAATATTCTGTTACCGCCTGGCCAAATATATTGCTGCTTACATCATCCCCTTGGGTAGCGTCGATGCTTTGGTATTCACAGGCGGTATCGGGGAGAACTCCTCCGGGGTGCGAAGCCGGACCATCGAATGGCTCAAACCCTTAGGCTACCAGCTCAACCCCGAAGCCAATCAGAAAACCAAGTCGCAAGTAGAGGGCTTAATCTCTGCGCAGGAAACTCCCAACATCCTGGTAATCCCCACTAAGGAAGACTGGATTATTGCTCGGGATACATCGCGCTTGGTGCAGTCTTAAACATGCTGCGACACAGCAATGCCAGAACCCTAATGCTGGTTCCTCTGGAAGCGGGAGCCGGCATCACCTCTGTAAGCCTGGGTTTAATTCGGGCGCTAGACCGAAAAAGTATTGAGCTTCAATTTTTTAAGCCCGTCGCCGAGCCCCCGCCACCAGACGGCACTATAGAGCGCACCACTGAAATCTTGCGACAAACATCCAACCTAGCCATCCCCAGCTCACTGAGTGCCGAATATGCGGACTCGATGGTATCTACCGGAAAAATGGCGGATTTACTGGAAGAGATTCTCGCCCGTTTCAGACGAATCTCGGCGAAGGCTGAGGTTAACGTGATCGAAGGCGTGCTACCCAGCCGCGACAACCCCGTGACTAACCAACTGAATTATCAAATTGCCAAAACCCTTGATGCGGAAGTGGTACTCGTCGCCTGCCCATCTCCCGGTGCCAGCGATTCAGTCAAGCAACTTCGCGAGAGACTGGAATTTGCCGTTCGTCTTTATGGCGGCGAGGATGCAAAGCGCGTAGTGGGCTGCATCATCAATAAAGTGGGTCTGCCCGCGGAAATTATGGATACTCCCGGAGCTCATTTAATTGGACTGCATTCACAACTGGAATCTAGCAAAGAAAGCCCCCCTAGCCTGACCCCTGAGATACTTTCAAAGCAGATTCCACTGCGTATTGTCGGTTTTATTCCCTGGAATGCAGAACTGCTTTCCCCCCGTGCACTCGACCTGGCGCGGCACTTTAATGCAAAGGTACTCAATAAAGGGGAGCTGGAAACTCGCAGGTTGCATACCGTCACTTTCTGCTCCCGCTCACTGCCCAATATGTTGAGAAGATTTAAGCCCGGGGCCATGCTGGTAACTTCTGCCGATAGGCCCGATGTGGTTGTGGGCGCATGTTTGGCCGTGATGAATGGAGTCAAAATTGGATGCCTGCTATTAACCGGCGGCTACCATTTGGACAAAGCCATTTTGAAACTGTGCACCCCGGCCATGGAAACAGGCCTACCCATTTTACTGGTGCCTTCCAATACCTGGCACACGGTGATGTCACTGCAGACTTTTAATTTGCGCACCCCATCAGATGACAGAAATCGCGTGGACCGGGTGCAGGAATTTTTCGCCAGTCGCCTGGATGAGGAGTGGGTGGAATCACTGAGCCAACAAAGTGAAATCCCCAAACGCCTTTCACCCCCGGCATTCCGCTACCACCTCACGGAACTGGCCCGGCGCCGCACTATGCGGATTGTCCTACCCGAAGGAACCGAACCCCGCACCATTCGCGCCGCCCAGCTCTGCCTGGAGAGAGAGATTGCACACCCGGTTTTACTGGGCGAAGAAAAAGATATTTTCAAAATTGCTGAGCAGCAGGGGTTAAAGCTCAATAAAAAGTTGGAAATTGTCGATCCCAAGGCGGTGAGGGCACACTATGTGGAGCCCATGGTTGCCCTGCGTAAAAACAAGGGACTTACTCAAGTAGTGGCACTTGAGCAGCTACAGGATAATGTGGTTCTCGGAACCATGATGTTGGCATTGGGTGAAGTGGATGGACTGGTGTCCGGAGCTATTCACACAACAGCCAATACCATTCGGCCCGCCCTGCAACTGATCAAAACCGCCCCGGATGAAGAGCTGGTTTCCTCGATATTTTTTATGCTGCTCCCTGAACAGGTACTGGTCTACGGAGATTGCGCGATCAATCCCGATCCCGATGCACAGCAACTCGCCGCTATAGCCATTCAATCAGCAGATTCCGCAGCGGCATTTGGTATAGAACCCCGAGTCGCAATGATCAGTTACTCCACCGGCACATCCGGCAGCGGCAGCGATGTCGATAAAGTCCGCGAGGCCACCCAGCTGGCCAAACAGAAGAGACCGCAGCTAATTATTGACGGCCCCCTTCAATACGACGCCGCCTTAATCCGCAATGTCGCGGCCCAAAAAGCCCCGCACAGTCCCGTGGCCGGCAGGGCCACAGTTTTTATCTTTCCCGACCTAAATACCGGCAACACTACCTACAAAGCGGTTCAACGCAGCGCTGACTTAGTGAGTATTGGGCCAATGTTACAGGGGTTGCGCAAGCCGGTTAACGACCTATCACGGGGCGCACTCGTGGATGATATTGTGTATACCATTGCCCTCACCGCCATCCAGGCCCAGGGCAAACTTCACTAATTTTATTTACTCCCGGCGCAGGGGCCTGCGCTGGTCGATATACTCTTGTAACGCGGCCGCAACGGTATAGGCTTCCAGCCTGTGCTCATAGGTCTCTGTATGATCGTACCCCATTCGCTGTAAGCAGCGCTGGATATAGTCGGCACTTGAGGATTTATCGTGCCAGACCCGACGACCTTTAAAAATATTGGCCAACACTTTCCACCAACTTTTATCGGCGGAGCGCAAGTGCTGTAAGGCTACCGCTAGCAGGGCTTCCTCATCAGAGAAATCGGTACCCAGTGGATAGTGAGGCAGTTCCGCCAGGCATTTTTCGTCATTGAATACACTGGCGAGGTGTTCAGGTGTGTTTTTATTAAAACTCTCGGGAATCGAAAAGCTTTTTTCTATCTTCCCCGCGTGCTTGGCCTGCTCTAGCAATACAGCTTGAAAGCGGGTATCACAGATACTGAGCATGGCCACCATTACATCCCGGTCTGTTTTACCACGCAAATCGACTGCGCCATATTCCGTCACAACCACATCGCGCAAATGCCGGGGAATGGTCGTGTGAGGATATTCCCACACAATATTACTCTCGCAGATACCATCGCGCATTCGCACACTGGGGAGCGCAATAATGGATCGGGCCCCAGGCAAGTCCCAAGCCTGGGCGACAAAGTTATATTGCCCTCCCACCCCACTCACCACGTGGTTATCCACCAAGGCATCCGAGACAACCGCTCCCCCAAGAGTCACCATCATGGCCGAATTTACAAAGCGCGCATGCTGTCGCTGCGCCAGCTTTAGGTCTCTTTGGGATTGGAGGTCATTGGTAAAACTGATGTCAATCATATCGAGACCTGCACCCTCCTTAGGGTCTAGATCCCGCAACTCTCGATACATAAGTTCCGGCCCCAGATAGAAGCCGCCATGTAACCAGATCCCCCCAGCGATCTTTTTATTCAGGCAACTACCAATTAGACGGCGGCGCCCATGTTCGCTGTGAAGATCACACTCCTCTTCTTCACCATCAGGAGTCAGCAACTTATGGCCCCGCCAACTGTAGCTGGGGTCCACAATGCCAAGCTGCTGTAAAAAATCTGTATCTGCCACGGTTAAAGGGCAACTGATACGGCCAGCATTCTTTAATGCAAGCAGCGTTTCTTCCTGCACAGTATCAGTAATCTGATCGCTATCGAGCAGATGTTGAATTGTCACATCAGCGTAGACTTTGCGGGTCAGAACCCCCGCTCTGCGCAAATGGAGAAAACCGTGGGGCACCATTTCACTGGCCCCATAAAGGCCCCGCTTAAAGGTGCCAGTACATAGAGGCAGTTCCTCTCGGTAGCGCTTAGCATCCTCTTCCACCAAGTCATCCAGAATCCGGCAAAAGAGGGCGTTTTCCTTATGCCTCAAGCGCAGTACATGGCAAACCGCATCTCCCAGGGCGCCGATACCTACTTGAAGGGTTCCTCCATCTTCAACCAGGCTGGCGATATGGTAGGCGATGCTGTATTCGGTAAAGGTTACTGGCAGGGCCGGAGCCGCAAACAGCGGCGTATCAAAAGTTTCGCCTTTCAGCAAAAAGTCAAAAGCACTGGCCGGTAGCTCACTGCTTCCATGGATATAGGGCAGCTGTGTATTTACTTCACCCAATAAAAACAGGGGGTAGTCCTTGCGCTGAGCTGCCAGTTTTAGAACAGGCAGTGTCAGGTCTGGGTTGCAACTTAAACTGTACTTGTCTCCACACTCTGAAGGCGCCACCATTTGCGCAATAACATTAACCCCCCGACTGATCAACTCACCGGGTACCTGGGTATAATTTGCACTTACGTAGTGTTGCTGCGCATAGTTGTTGCCGAGCAGAGAACCGGGCTCCATAAAGAATTCAATAACCTTAATATTACCTGGCAGGTGCCCCTTTCTTCTCGCGGGAACATAGGCAAGATCTTGGTATTGACTGTAATGGGAGTCCAGGAGTGGCTGGATAAAGCGCCGGGAAATGTCGCTGTCACCATGGGGGCGCTCCAGCGTCAGGGCCGTAAATATGGTCAGTGAAATCGTATGATCTTCTGCCGCTCGAGCGTATAGTGTATTGGCGAAGTGGTTTGCCTTACCAAGCCCCAGCGGTAATGCCAGAACAATTTTCTTGCCCACAACTTCTAAGAGCTTATCGACACACTCCTCGGCACTGGTAAAGTTCTCGGGAGAATTCTTGTGCGCAGATTCCATCGGAGGTAGCTTTCCTCAAACCCTATTGGACTGTGCCCGCACACCCGCCCAAGTGCTCAAAGTGATCCACCTGAATTGCCTTCTCCACAGCATCTGCTGCGTCGTAGAGTATCTCGGCCTCTTCATCGCTGATTAGATTTTTCTTTAACCCTTCTTCCACGCTATCCCTGCTCAGCTTACGAATACCGCCTTTTTTTAATTTTTCACGAGCCCGTTCAGATGCGCATACCCGATCAAATGCCTGCTCAACAATATCCACTCCATCCCCGGGAGTTCCTAGAAAGACCCCACTGGTCAGCCGGTCGCGAGTCGCCGACGGTGTCAACAGTAATTCCGCGCAGGCCTTGGCTTGTCGATCCGATGCGGTATGAACACTGTGGCCCCAAGGCATGGTGAGGAAGTGCATTATTTGTCCAATAAATGGCCGGGGGAAATTTTGAAACACCTCCAATAAATTAACTTCGATCTTATGTAACCCATCTCGCATGGCAAATTCCAGCAGGGGGAGGTCATCCTTAGGGTGGCCATCATCATAAAAGCGCTTCAGGGTGCAGCTGAGCAGATACAGCTGACTCAAGACATCGCCCAACCGGGAAGAGATCAATTCTTTTCGCTTGAGTTCTCCCCCCAGGGTCATCAAGGAAAATTCCGTAACCAGAGATAGCACCGCCGAATACCGATTCAGTTGCCGGTAGTACTTGGCAGCGTGCCCTACGTTGCGGGGGCTGCTGGCAAACAAGCCCACCGTCCAGCCGTGAAAAATACCCCGACAGAGGGTTTTGAATTGAAACCACATATGCTTGGGCAGCAACTTATCCAGTTCGTCCAAACCCGCTTCATGATCCGGGTTTTCTGCCGCCAACATTTCCTTCAAAATATAGGGGTGGCAGCGAATTGCGCCCTGACCAAAGATCATCAGGCTGCGAGTGAGAAGATTGGCCCCTTCTACGGTAATTGCTACCGGTATGGCTCGATAGACATTACCCAGATAATTTAATGGGCCGTCCATAATGGCCTTTCCTGCATGAATATCCATTGCATCAATTATGGCCTGGCGTAGACCGCAAGTAGCATTGGCTTTCATAATCGCGGTGATCACCGCTGGCTTTCGCCCCTCATCCAGGGCACGGGTAGTCGTTTTGTGGGCGCTATCCAACACAAAAGCAATAGAAGCAATTTCAGCCAAGCGACGCTGCACACCTTCAAAACGGCCAACAGGTACATTAAATTGCTCTCTAATTCGCGCATAAGCACCGGTCAAACGCGCCGCCATTTTGGCCCCACCGGTAGATAGGGATGGCAGTGAAATTCCTCGGCCTGCGGCAAGGGCACTCATCAGCATCTCCCAACCTTTGCCGACATTCTCCTCCCCGCCAATAATCCAATCCATCGGCATAAAAACATCTTTTCCCCAGTTGGGCCCATTCTGAAATGCCTGCAGGGCTGGGAGATGCCTCTGACCAATGGAAACCCCCGGTGTATCCGTGGGCACCAGGGCAACCGTAATACCCAGCTCTTCTTCATCGCCGAGAATATGGTCGGGATCATAGAGCTTGAAAGCCAAACCTAGCACCGTAGCTATCGGGCCCAAGGTGATATAGCGCTTGTGCCAATTAACGCGCATACCGAGGACCTTTTCGCCTTGATACTCGCCGTAACAGACTACGCCATTGTCAATCATGGATGCCGCATCAGATCCGGCCTCCGGACTGGTCAGCGCAAAGCAGGGAATATCAGTGCCATCTGCCAGACGCGGCAAGTAGTAATCTTTTTGCTCTTGCGTACCGTGAGCCAGTAGCAGCTCTCCCGGGCCCAATGAGTTAGGCACCATTACTGTGACACCCACACAGGTACTGCGGGTGGTAATTTTGGTCACTATCTCCGCATGAGCTGTCGGAGAAAAGCCAAGGCCGCCATATTTCTTGGGAATAATAATGCCAAAAAAGCGATTTTTCCGAAGGAAATCCCAAACATGCTCCGGAATATTGCGATCCACATAGCTAATTTGCCAATCGTTGATCATTCGGCACAGCTCTTCGACTGGCCCCTCCAGGAAAGCCTGCTCCTCTTCATTGAGCGCAGGTGGACCCATCCCCAACAATTGATCCCAATGTGGTTTACCTGACAATAACTCAGCGTCCCACCAAACCTCACCCGCTTCCATCGCCTCCCTTTCTGTTTCAGAAATTGGCGGAAGTACTCGTTTAATAATTTTTAAAAGAGGCGCGGTAAAGAATTTTTTGCGCAATTCGCTCATTTTCACCTTCCATAGCGGCAGCCGTTGCAACAAACGCTGCCAATTCCCGCAGGGTCGAGAGAGTCATCAATGCACAATAATAGGAGACGTTTGATTGCAGGTAAGAATTCACAGAAGAAATCCATGCCCCTACCCGGATAGACATTTTATTTTTCAACAAAACCGGCGTTGTTTTTTTTAGGGCCATTGAAAAGTTATTGAGATTAGCTTTTTCTCACTCCGTCCACAGCAATTCGTATTGTGAGACTCCCTCACCCCCTTTCAATTAAATAACCATTTTTCCAGAGACTTAGCCTTATAACTTTTTGAAAGGGAAAGAAAAATAAACAAGGATTTTGACATGAAGCGATTAACGGCAATATCTCTCACCAGCATCAGCCTGATGCTCTCTTCATTAATTTACGCCGATCTTATCGGCGAAGAACCACGCTTAGACCCTGCAGATAGGATTAGCCAGGATGAAATTTCCCAAGGACAGCTTCACCTAGACGAAATACGTGAAGCGGGGATGATTATTTTCAGCACGCCTTTCAATCGTTACGACGGTTTTGGTGATGGCCCCCACGATTTTTCTGAACCGGACAACCACTCCCCCACCGGAGGTAACAGGCCCACCCTGCAAGGGAATGGCACATTTTTGCGGGTCAATGGCCTCGATGCGCAAAACTGCCTGGAGTGCCATACCGTCATCAGCAATCGAACAACGCCTCCCAGATTGGGCATTGGCGGAGGTGGAGGGTTCGGAACCAGCGTATTATTCCGCCCCGCCAATATCGATGTTATCGATGAAAACTTTGACGGTATCGCAGAGTTTGATGGGCGGCTGATTAATCCGGTATTTTTATTTGGCGCCGGGGGGATTGAATTGGTTGGCCGTGAGATGACCCATGAATTACAAAATCTTAAACAACACGCCCTCAATAACCCCGGCACCATCGTTGAATTGGAAACAAAATCAGTCAGTTTTGGGAGCATCATTGCCGACGAGTACGGCAATTTGGATACAACCAATGTCGAAGGCGTCGAGCACGATTTGGTTGTCAGGCCATTTGGTCGAAAAGGTGACAACGCCTCAGTCAGGGAGTTCGATGTCTCCGCCCTGGCATTTCATATGGGGATGCAGGCCTCGGAAGCCTTTGGCGGAGCAACAGCAGATGCTGATAATGACGGAGTCGTCAATGAAATCACCGTTGGGGACTTATCCGCACTGAGTATCTTTATTACCACCCTGGAACCACCATTCGATGTCGATGACAGAGAACACCGTGACGGCCGGAGGCTTTTCTCCGATATTGGCTGCGCCGACTGCCACCGCCCAACGATGGTCACCCAGAGAAGGACCCTCCCTTATAAACTTACCGGCTCTCCAGAAACTCCCTTTGAAGACATTTTTTACGAAGTGGACCTCACCAAGCAACCGACAAATTTTCGCCAAACCCGCAATGGCGGAATAGAGGTCGCAATGTTCTCTGATCTCAAGCGCCACGATATGGGCGAGGGGCTGGCTGAGAACGCCTTCTTCCAAACGGACCAGCAAAACCGTGAGTTTATTACCGCACGCCTTTGGGGAGTGGCCGATACCGCGCCCTATTTACACGACGGCAGAGCCACTACGTTGGCAGAAGCCATTTTTCTCCACGACAACCCCGGAAGCGAGGCCAGTAACGCAGCACAGAATTTCAAGTATTTAAGTGAAAATGATCAGAATAAGATCTTGGCATTTTTGATGTCCCTGAGAATGCCGGAGAACCCCGCTGATGATCTAATTGATCCCCGCTGAGTTGATTCTCAACAACTGGCAGCGCTTTTGGGCTGCCAGTTTCCAGACCTAATGGACTTACTGGCGTTTTTAGGTCAGTGCCTTACCCGCCACAATTACACCGTTGTTATCCGCGTAGAGGTACTCCCCCGGGCGGAAATCCACACCGGCAAAGCTAACCGCCAGGCCTCTTTCACCAATTCCCTTTTTTTCTGTTTTCATTGGATGGCTACCAAGTGCCTGCACCCCCAGATCCAGTTCCGCGATTTCATCTACATCGCGAATGCAGCCATACATCAGGATACCTTCCCAACCGTTGGCAACCGCCTTTTCTGCCAGCATATCGCCAAGACAAGCCCGCCGCATAGATCCACCGGCATCCACTACCAAAACCTTGCCCTGCCCCGGTTCAGCCACCAGTTCTCGCACCAGGGAGTTATCTTCAAAACATTTGATAGTGACAATCTGCCCACCAAAACGATCTCGGCCACCGTAATTGATAAACATAGGATCAACTACTCGCACCTCATCAGGGTAGGCATCACATAAATCGGGGGTTGACTTGAGCATCAATATTCTCGCAGCAATCTATGGAAGAGAAGGATAATAGCGGGAAAAAAGTAGAAGAGCTAAGAGGCAAATAA
The DNA here is from genome assembly GCF_052467225.1 of Microbulbifer maximicatervae (SeqCode). Classification (NCBI taxonomy): domain Bacteria; kingdom Pseudomonadati; phylum Pseudomonadota; class Gammaproteobacteria; order Cellvibrionales; family Microbulbiferaceae; genus Microbulbifer; species Microbulbifer maximicatervae (SeqCode). Next base: position 3,499,618 of record NZ_CP174303.1, read on the forward strand.
ATACCGGGTATCACCACGATGGATAATACCCGGCCAAGCCTTCGCTGCCACGAAATTGAAACTAGTGTGTTACACGAACCGGCGTGCCTACACGCACATGCTGATAGAACTTTCTCGCCATATGTGGGGGCATACGCACACAGCCATGAGAAGCGGGGTAGCCGGGCACGTGGCCAGAGGCATGCAGACCGATACCGCCATTAAAACGAATGTAGTTATTCATTTTTGCTCCACGATACACAGTACCCGCAGGGCGACGATGCTTTCGAGTATTTACATTCGATCTCACGACTCTGCCAGTGCGTCTATCAACAAAACTGCCATAAATAGACGAGCGGTGATAAGGGTGTTTGGACAACACACGAAAATGTCCGGGGCGTGTGCTATAACCGCGCTTCCCCGAAGAAATACGGGAGACACCAACTAATTTCCCACCTTTATACAGATATGCGCGCTGCTCACTTAAATCAATTCTAATTGATGGACTACCACCCCTGGCTGCGGCGCGATCATCAAACCAATTAGATGCGCGTGGCTTTGCATCTGCCGGTGGCGATGCCATTAAAGCCATAAGGCACATCATCAAAAAGACATGAAGTATGGGGATTTGAAACTGTCTACTCGTTTGCATAGCTCACCTCACCGAGTCTGGGTACCCTGCCCTGAATCCAACAGATAAACAGTCTGTCGGTAATTTTCAGGTGCGCGCCAGTGGGGCCAGGGCCCACGGCGAACATTTTTACGGAGCACATTGCGCAATCTGTTTTTCGATTTACACGCAACCTTAAGACTCTTCCGATTCTATTGAGGCGAGCGGAAAGATTTAGAATGAATTCTTCTGTGTGGATCAGCTGATAGAGGTTTGTATTTTTTGGGTAATGTGTCGTTTAAATTTTTCAAACACAATTAGCAGAACAAAATCAGGTGTTTCCGGATTTAACTGCAACAACGGACTCATTTTCCACCAAGGCAAACACCGCTTCAGCAGAAAAATTACAGTTAAATATAGCGGGGGAATAATTGGGAAAGCGGCCCACAGTTGGGCCGCTTTAGGAGGAAAATTAACCTTCCTCGTTGGCCAGGAATAGCCAGGTATCTACTGCGGTATCCGGGTTCAGGGACACACTGTCGATCCCCTCATCCATCAACCAGCGGGCGAAGTCTTTATGGTCAGAAGGACCCTGACCACAAATACCTACATATTTACCCGCTTTCTTACAGGCTTGGATCGCCCTGGAAAGCAGTGCCTTGACCGCTGGGTTGCGCTCATCAAACAAATCAGCAACCAGGCCGGAGTCGCGGTCCAGACCAAGCGTTAGCTGGGTCAGGTCATTGGAACCGATGGAGAAACCATCAAAGTGCTGCAGGAAGTCTTCCGCCAGCAAAGCGTTGGACGGCAGTTCGCACATCATAATGACCTTGAGGCCACCTTCTCCACGGCGCAGGCCGTTTTCAGCCAGCAGACCGACTACTTCCTCAGCTTCTTCCGGGGTGCGGACGAAGGGCACCATGATTTCCACATTGGTCAGTCCCATTTCATCGCGGACTTTCTTCAGTGCACGGCACTCCAGGGCAAAGCACTGGCGGAAATCTTCAGAGCGGTAGCGAGCTGCACCACGGAAGCCAAGCATTGGATTTTCTTCGCTTGGCTCGTACAACTGGCCACCCACAAGGTGCGCATACTCATTAGATTTAAAGTCGGACAAGCGTACGATGACGCGATTCGGTGCGAAGGCCGCAGCCAAGGTAGCGATACCTTCCACCAGTTTTTCGACAATAAAGTCTTCTGGAGAATCGTATCCACCAATACGCTCGCGAATATTCTGCTGCAGATCTTCCGGCAGGTTATCCAGTTCAAGCAGTGCTTTCGGGTGAATACCGATCATGCGGTTGAGGATAAACTCGAGGCGTGCAAGGCCAACGCCCTGGTTCGGCAGATGGCTGAAAGCGAATGCTCGATCCGGGTTGCCCACGTTCAACATAATTTTGAACGGCAGCTCCGGCATTTCTGCAACTTCAGTTTCCTCGCGCTGGAATTCCAGTTCACCAGCCATTACAAAACCGGTATCGCCTTCCGCACAGGAAACTGTCACCGGTGTGCCGGTTTCCAGCAGCTCGGTTGCATTACCACAACCTACAACTGCGGGGATGCCCAGCTCACGAGCGATAATTGCTGCGTGACAAGTACGGCCGCCGCGATTGGTAACAATAGCACTCGCTTTCTTCAGGACCGGCTCCCAATCCGGGTCGGTCATATCGGTAACCAGGACTTCACCATCCTGCATCAGCGCCATATCTTCTACGGATTCAAGCTTGCGAACGGGGCCCGCGCCAATGCGCTGGCCGATTGCGCGACCTTCACACAATACGTCACTGCGCTCCTGCAAGCTGTAGCGCTCGATGCTGGTTCCCTGATCGCGGGAGCGTACAGTTTCCGGACGCGCCTGTACGATAAACAACTTACCGCTATCGCCGTCTTTAGCCCACTCGATATCCATCGGGCGTCCGTAGTGCTCTTCAATCTTGCGGGCCTGGATTGCCAGGTCTGTCAGCTCCGCATCGTTGAGGGCAAAGCGCTGGCGGTCTTCGTCTGCCACCGGGATAGTTTTTACGGAACGACCACATTCACCGCTCTCGTCGTAAACCATCTTGATCGCTTTACTGCCGCGATTGCGGCGCAGAATCGCAGGACGGCCCGCATCCAGGGCTGGCTTGTAGAGGTAAAATTCGTCCGGGTTAACCGCACCTTGAACAACTGTTTCGCCCAAACCAAAGGCTGCGGTGATAAAGATCACATCGCGGAAGCCACTCTCTGTGTCCAGGGTAAACATCACACCCGCTGCGCCAGTCTCACTGCGCACCATGTGCTGGATACCGGCAGACAGGGCAACGCCCACATCCGCATAACCGGTATGCACGCGGTAGGCGATAGCACGGTCGTTGTAGAGGGAAGCAAAAACCTCTTTTACTGCCTTCAATACAGCGTCGATACCGCGGATATTCAGGAAGGTCTCCTGCTGACCGGCGAAGGACGCATCCGGCAAGTCTTCGGCGGTTGCAGAGGAGCGAACTGCAACAGCAGTTTCCGCACCACCCAGGGCCTCATAGCCCTCGCGAATCTCTTTTTCCAGCTGCTCGGGGAACGGAGTCTGTAAAATCCAGTTGCGGATTTCATCTCCCGCCTGGGCCAGCTCGGTGACATTACCAACATCCAATCCTTGCAAACGCTCGGCTATACGCTGCTCCAGCTGTTCGTGAGCCAGGAAAGCCCTAAAGGCTTCTGCGGTGGTAGCGAATCCACCGGGTACGCTCACGCCGGCACCGGCGAGAGAGGAGATCATCTCGCCCAGTGATGCGTTCTTGCCGCCGACTTTGTCGACATCGGCCATGCCCAGTTTTGCGAAGTCGATCGTGAAGTTCGTCAAGTGAAGGCCCTCTAAAATTCAGGTTGAGTGGCGGCAGATTATAAGGATGAGTTTTGTAAAAAATAGCCCGTAAAAATTGGCCAAAATGTTGTAAATTTTCTACAAAAATTGCAAATCGCCAGAATAAAAGACCTTTGCCCCATTCCTCCCCTACAATAGCCCCCTCACGCCGACAAACTGAGAACAAACATGGCAAAAGACAAGCGCACGGCTTTTTTTATCTCCGACGGAACCGGTCTCACCGTCGAAGCGATTGGCCACAGCCTACTCGCACAGTTCCGCGATCAACAAGTTGAGCAGGTCACGCTTCCCTATATCGACTCCACCGAAAAAGTTAAACAGGCCCTGCAACGCATAGAAAAAGCAGCCGATGAATCCGGTTTACAGCCGATCATTATTACCAGCATTGTTTCTGACAAGATCCGGGAACAGCTGCACCAAAGCTCTGCGTTGATGCTCGATATCTTCGAGAACTACCTCACGCCACTGGCCAATCTGTTTAACCGGGATCCAGCGCAGATGGTCAACGTCTCTCACGGCATTGACGACAACCGTCGCTACACCGACCGGATTGAAGCAGTGCACTTCGCCATGGACAATGACGATGGCCGCAGAGTCAGCGAATTCCAGCAAGCCGATGTAATCCTGTTGGGCGTTTCCCGCTCCGGCAAAACGCCTACCTGCTTGTACCTGGCACTTCAGTTTGGCCTGCGCGCGGCAAACTACCCCATCACCGAAGAGGATATGGACTCCACCACCCTGCCCAAGATCCTGCGCCCGTTTCGCAACAAGCTGTTTGGCCTGACAATCGAGCCCGAGCGTCTGATGCAAATTAGACAGGAAAGGCGCGCCAACAGCCGCTACGCTTCTAAGGAACAATGTGAATTCGAGGTGCGCCAAGTTGAGCAAATGCTGAGGCGGGCCCAGGTGCCTTTCCTCAATGCAACCCAACTTTCGGTGGAGGAACTCGCCACCCGCCTGATGTCTCAGGCCGGTATTGAGCGCAGGATTGACTAAAGAGCCACACACCCTTTAATTGCCGCCGCAAAATGTGTAGTGTGCGCCGTCTTCCGGACTGCTGTAGCTTGATATGCAAATTGTCTCTCTGCCCTACTCATTAAACACGCCCGCCGCATTTGCGGCGATAGCGGATTTACCTATCCCCGTTTGGCTCGACAGCGGTCGACCTCTCGCGGAGGGTGGGCGCTATGACATCATTAGTGCCGACCCGATAAATACCCTCGAGTTAAGTGCCGACACGCCCGAGCCATTTGCCCGGCTGGATGACCTCGTGTGCGAACTCTGCCCTCAGGACAGGGACTCACAACTGCCTTTTTGCGGCGGGGTTATTGGTTACGCTGGCTATGAACTCGGTGTAGAGGGCAATTATCTACCGGCAGATATGCGCCCTACGGACTTGCCCGCAGGCTTTTTTGGTCTCTACACATGGGCCTTTATTGCCGACCACCAACTGGGCAGCAACCACCTGGTTTTCCACCCCGCCTGCCCCCCCCAGCAAGTTCGCGAATTGATACAGCGATTTAAAGCTATCAACTGGGAGACCACGCTTACGCCTGGGGACTTCCGGCTGCATTCACCATTTGAGCACGAACTGAGTGCAGATGATTATCGGGCACAAATTGAGCAGATACTGGAATATATCGCCGCTGGCGATATCTATCAGGCAAACTTTACCCAGCGTTTCAGGGCCCCTTATAGCGGCGATCTGCTAACCGCTTACCTGGCATTGCGCTCTCAAGCTGCCGGTCCCTTTTCTGCTTATATGGCCCTGCCCCATGGCAGCCTGCTCAGTATGTCGCCGGAGCGATTTATCCGAGCTGACGGCGCCAGTTTGCGCACGGAACCGATTAAAGGCACTGCAGCAAGACACGCTGATAAGATGGCCGATCAGCGTGCCGCTTTCTCATTGCAGAGAAGCCCGAAGGACCGGGCGGAAAACCTGATGATCGTCGATCTACTGCGCAACGATTTGAGCAAGCTGTGTCGCAGTGGCACCGTACGTGTTCCCGAGCTATTCCAATTGGCGAGTTTTGCCAATGTCCACCACTTGGTCAGCGTAGTAACTGGTGAGCTACCCGAAGAGTCAGTCTATAGCGAATTACTCGAAGCTTGTTTCCCTGGCGGGTCTATCACAGGTGCTCCAAAGCGACGCTCGATGGAAGTGATCAGGGAACTGGAATCCAGTCCCAGGGGGATTTATTGCGGCAGTATTGGCTACATCAGCAGCTGTGGCCGCGCTGACACCAATATCGCCATCCGGACCTTCAGTGCCAACGATGGACATCTAACCTGCGCGGCAGGTGGTGGGATCGTTGCAGATTCCGATCCCACTTCAGAGCATCAAGAGTGCTTGGCCAAGGTGCGCTTACTACTGGAAACAACTGAACAATTTTTGCAGTAGGCATCAAATCGCCGAAAAACGACTAAAAATTGGCCTATTTTGGCGCCTTTTGTAGCATCACTACAAATTTCAGTTATAAAGGTATCGGCGATTGATATTTCAAAGTTATTAGGGGTTCTGATAGATTCAGTCCATCTTGCCTTTAATGGCATTGCACTGGATCAAGGAAATTATCGTGAAGATCACACTGGTCAAGAAAATTCTCGCCGACGGCTCGCCCTGCGCCAAGTGTCGCGACGTTGAAGAAAAGCTGGAAGAAAATGGCCAAATGCAATTTATCGACCAGACACTTATCGCCGACGTGCGTGACCCGCAAAGCCCGGGCTTACAGCTGGCTCAGCAGTACAAGGTAGAGCGAGCGCCCTTCTTTGTCGTAGAGCGCGAAGGTAAGGAAGCAGAGATTTTCACTGTTTACTTCAAGTTCGCCAAAGAAGTGCTGCGCCCCCTGATCGAGATGGAGGCTTCATAGCCTTCATCCCTTAGCTTTATCGGCACTTCCATTCAGCAGCACCTCTAGTAAACCGGCAACTCCATATCGGCGAACAGCGCATCGACCTCAGAACGGGATGTCGCCTGTGCCGCCTGGTCAATCAGCTCACGGCTGAGATGGGGGGCAAATTGCTGGATAAACTCATACATAAAGCCCCGCAGGAAAATTCCCTTACGGAAGCCAATTTTCGTAACACTCGATTCAAATAGATCACTGGCATCGAGAGCCACAAGGTCCTCATCTTCGCCATCAACGGCCATATCGGCCACAATGCCAATTCCCAACCCCAGACGCACGTATGTTTTGATTACATCAGCATCGGCGGCGGTAAAGACTACCTTAGGTGACAACCCTTTCTCCAAGAAAGCTTCATCTAATTTGGAGCGGCCGGTAAACCCAAATACATAAGTGACTATCGGGTACTTCGCCACGTCCTCAAGGGATAGCTTGCTCACTTGGCAAAGCGGGTGATCTTTCGGTACCAGAATGCAGCGGTTCCAGCGGTAGACAGGCATCATCACCAAGTCGCTGAAAAGCTCCAGAGCTTCGGTAGCGATAGCAAAGTCTGCAGTGCCATCTGCCGCCATCTCAGAAATTTGCATAGGGGTTCCCTGGTGCATATGCAGGGAAACCTCCGGATAACGGCCTATAAAAAGCTTAATAATCGGGGGCAAGGCATAGCGCGCCTGAGTGTGAGTGGTAGCTACAGCGAGACTACCTTTTTTATCATTGCTGAACTCTTGCGCAACCTGTTTGATATTCTCCACTTTGCGCATAATTTCGCCGGCAGTCTTTAAGATTGCCTCCCCTGCCGGGGTTACCCTTGTGAGATGCTTGCCGCTGCGCGCGAAGATTTCTACGCCAAGCTCATCCTCCAAAAGTCGGATTTGCTTACTGATTCCCGGCTGGGAGGTATAGAGGCTCTGCGCTGTAGCAGAAACATTGAGGTCGTGATGTGCCACTTCCCAGATATATCTCAACTGCTGCAGCTTCATAGATCCTCCCTTTCATTAAGTTCGCTCATGGCCGAGAGCGAGTAATACCATTTTTTGATCGATAGTTATAAAAACTATCTTGAGTTATACGAGAAAAGAATAGCAGTGAATCAAAGCCAGGGCCAATGGACGGTTGAATATCCGTGGTAGAGACGAAAGTGTCAATCAACTTTGGCGGATCCCGGACTTTCTGTCGGCTTTATTTTCTAATAATTAGAGCTAAGCCTCTCGGATGAGGGCCGGGAAAAGTTCAAACATTATCGGCATAGAGAGCACTGAGTGATAACGTACACCTTTATCACTTTTGAACTTTTTATACCTCTGCATTTGCGATTCCATGAGGAACATGGCCCGTAGCCACATGCTCACCTGCAGAAACACAGTGACTAGGCTGATCATCAAAGAAGACATCGGCGCCAAAAGCCCGCAGGAACTCACCTTTAGGAAGCCCGCCGAGAAAAACTGACTCATCCACTCTAATATCCCAGGCGCGCAATGTCCTGATGACCCGCTCATGGGCCGGTGCGGAACGTGCCGTTACCAAAGCCGTTCGTATCGGGCAGGTATCCATCTCAAATTCAGCCTGCAACCTCTGCAAAGCCTCAAGGAATCCCTTAAAGGGCCCTCCCCCCAGTGGCTTCTGTGCTGAGGCACGCTCCGCCTCAGTAAAAGCAGCCAGGCCTTCCGTTTTGTAGACTCGCTCAGCCTCATCAGAGAAGATTACCGCATCGCCGTCAAAGGCAAATCGCAACACATCATCACGATATTCGCGGTTTCCTCCGGCAACCAAGGTTGCCGCAGCAACCCCCTGCTCCAACGCTTGGCGGACATCTACACCATCAGCAGACAAAAACAGGTTGCATCCAAATGGGCCAATATAACGGTAAGGGCTTCCACCATTGCAAAAGGCCGCACGAGTAATATTGAGTCCATAGTGCTCTATCGAGTTAAATACCCTTAATCCGGTATCGGCACTATTCCTTGATAGCAGGATCACCTCCACCCGTGGCTCACCGCCAAGAAGCTCATTGATCTTTAGAAACTTCTCAACCAGAGGGAATGCGTCCCCTTTTTCCAGAACATCGTTCTCACGCTCAACTTGATAATGAGAAAAGGCGTGCAATCCCTGCTCCTCAAATACCTTGTGGCTATCGCTAAGGTTAAACAGAGCGCGAGAGGAAATAGCGATTACTAACTTATCTGGACGCACAGCCATTAGAGAGCCTCTACATCGTTAATCCACCGACACCGCAGCTTCACTGAGGGCAGTGAGAGTCTACGACAAATCTCAAACTTATATTCCACAAATTGAGCGATATGTACAGATAAGAATGCCAGCCCTTCCCGATGTTACCTACAGAGCGCTGCACAAGTGTCCAGGGAGTCAAAGTTGCTTTGACTGCGGGATTAAGACGATGGAGCAAAACATTTCAAAATTCGAAATTGAAACCGCTCCAAACTACCGCGTGCATTTTTCTACAGTAAAGTTTTGGTAGAGTTAATATCCACCCCCATCAAGCTCAGAAAGGATTAATACTTTAATCCTTTAGTTTGACACCCCCTTAAAGAACCCAGATTAATACACCCCTTCAAACTTAACAAACATATAGCACCCCACTCATGCAAATTGAATTAAATTGAAGAATTTCGCACCGGAAATAAACAAAAATAACAAAACCACAGAAAGCTTTACCGTTTAAATACAACTCAAAAAAAGTTTGCCATTCAGAAAAAAGCTATAAACTAACCAATTAAAACCCCTCAAATAACCAAAGTTGCAAATATCTGAATTCGTGACATACACATCAAAAAAACAATTTGATCTTTCAAGTTTACATCCACTACAAAAAAATTATTGTCAGGAATAACAACAAGGGATATCGTTATTTCGCCTGACAACGGCAAACAACCCCCAAGAAAATTTTGCACATAAACTCCATACAGCTCTCAGCTCATAGCGCGAGATATTCTTGGGGTGTGATTCAATTGGCCGCTTAACCAGACAGCATTAACCACTGAGCGTTTATTTTATGCTCCCGGTTAACTATGGCCATTAAATTATAATCATAAAGAGAATTACTTAATGAAATATTTGTTAGGAGCCGCTAGCACACTCGCACTCGCTATTAGCGCCCAAGCGGCGGAGCGTATTAATGTCACACCAGAGTTACTTTCCAATCAGTCCCTAGCCTCAATCGCTGGCTCAGATATGAAGCTGGAAAAGGTTCGCGAGCGCACGCTCGCCAACGGGAGAACGGTTGCCCGATATCGGCAAACTCACAAAGGCATACCCGTTTGGGGGAGAACCATAACCAGTTCCAGGCAAGGCTTAACTGAAAAAGTGAGAGGCCACGTACTCTCAGGCCTAGAGCTGGAGGTACCTACCGCCCGCGCAACAATTGATGCCGATAATGCTATTGATCGAGCCATGAATCATCAGTTGAATCTACGTACTCAGGATGGTGATAGTAAAAAAGCCCTCTCAATGTCGTCCATGCGCTTCAACGCACAAAACCAGAAAAAAGAGCTCTATGTCTATGTCGATGAAAACGACCAGGCGCGATTAGCTTATTTGGTTAACTGGGTCGAATACGGAGATGAGCCGAGCAGACCGTTCTATTTTGTAGACGCACTTACTGGCGAAGTTATCAAGCAATGGGACGGCCTTGCCTTCCAGGATGCCACAGGCCCCGGTGGCAATGAAAAAACCGGGCGTTATGAATATGGAACGGACTTCCCTGCCCTCGAAGTTGACAATAACTGCTCCATGAACACTGCTAACGTAGAGACTGTGGATTTGAATCACGGTACAAGCGGAGGTAGCGTTTTCTCCTTCACCTGTCCGGAAAATGATTACAAAGAAATCAATGGTGCTTATTCCCCGTTGAATGATGCCCACTTCTTCGGCAACGTCGTTTTCAATATGTACAGTGACTGGTATGGAACATCGCCGCTCACACAAAAATTAAGAATGCGAGTTCACTACAGCAACAACTACGAGAACGCCTTCTGGGATGGCAGCCAAATGACATTTGGTGATGGCTTCACAACCTTCCACCCTCTTGTCAGCTTGGATGTATCCTCTCATGAGGTGAGCCATGGCTTTACTGAACAAAACTCCAATCTGACCTACGCCAACCAATCCGGCGGCATCAACGAAGCCTTCTCTGACATGGCCGGTGAAGCTGCCGAGTTCTACATGAAGGGCACTAACGACTGGATGGTGGGGGCCGATATATACAAGGCTGATGGCGCTCTTCGCTATATGGATGACCCCACCAAAGATGGCAGATCCATTGGCCATGCCTCCGACTACTATAGCGGCATGGACGTACACTACAGCTCCGGCGTATTCAACCGGGCTTTCTACCTGATCGCCAACTCAAGCGGCTGGAACACCCAAACTGCTTTCGATATTTTTGTGCTTGCTAACCAAACTTATTGGAATCAAAGCACTGATTATATTGAAGGTGCTTGCGGAGCCCTGTCGGCTACTGAAGATCTCGGATACGATACTGCAACAGTAATCGCAGCGTTCGACACCGTAGGTGTATCTACCAGCAACTGTGGCGATGATGGTGGTTCAAACTCAGAAGGCTGGGAAGAAACCAACTTATCAGGCCGCCGAAATAGCTGGCAGCACTTCACTCTGGATGTACCATCAGGCTCATCATCTTTGACCGTCGAAATGCTCGGCGGCAATGGCGATGCCGATTTGTACGTCCGTTATGGTGCCACCCCAACCAGCGACAGCTGGGATTGTCGCCCTTACGTAGACGGCAATAATGAATTCTGTAGCTTTAGCAATCCAGCTGCAGGCACCTGGCACATCAGTGTGCAAGGCTATATTTCATACAGAGGGGTAACTCTTTCCGCCCAGAGCCAATAATATTTAAGGCCGGTGCCGACACATTAGTGTGTCGGCACTCTCTATCACATCATTCAAAGACTAGCTTCCAAACCTATCTAACAAACTGTGGTAAAGCATCCCCAACACCAACCCCGGCCACCTCAATAAAGTGCCACCTGGAAACTCTACTTTAGGAAGAGAAGAAAACACGTTGTAACCCTCACTCTCCCCATAAATTGCATCAGCCAGAAGCTTGCCGGCAAAAGTCGCCGTAGGCACTCCATGTCCAGAATACCCCTGACTGTAATATAGGCCCGACTGCAACTGTCCTATACAGGGCATCCGATTCATAGTAATGGCCAGCGTACCCCCCCAGCCGAAATCAACAGCAGTATTTTCCAGCTGCGGGTAAACCCTCAACATATACTTGCGGACGAAACTGCGAATATCTTTAGGGAAACGCCTGGTGTAATTTTCCCCTCCCCCAAAAATTAAACGGTTATCGCCAGATAATTTCCAATAATTTATAACAAATAGAGTATCTTGCAGTGCGAAGTCATTGGCTATGATTTCCCTAGCGAGCCCCTCCGGTAAGGGCTCTGTTGCCAGCACAAAATTATTTATTGGCATTATGTGCCCCGCTAAGCGGGGCTCAAGATCTTTCAAGTAACCATTGCAAGCTAAAATCAACTTTTCGGCCTTCACCTTTCCTCGTGCAGTTTTCACCGTAAAGGGAGAAGAGCTCGAATACCCTTGCACACCACTACACTCAAAAAACCTGGCACCAGCAGAAACTGCTGCGCGGGCAAGACCTAATGCAAAATTGAGAGGATGAAGATGTAGCGAACCAAAATCCAGCTGTGCGCCGAGATATCGTTTGCTACTTACAAGCTCTCGAACTTCTTCTTTCTCTATATACTCAACTTGCCTGTAATCATATTTCTCTCTGAGTTCTTCAGTTTCATCCTGCAGATATTTATCGTGACTGGATTTTGCTGCAAGATGCATGATCCCGCGTTTTAAATCACATTGAATCTGATTCCTGACTATAAGACTTTCCACCAGTTGAACAGCGTTGATACTCAAATCCCAGAGCTGCTTAGCGGTGTCGAATCCGAACATGGCTTCCAGATCACCCTGACTTCGCCTTTGTCCAACACCGACATGTCCTCCATTCCTTCCTGATGCGCCCCAACCAATCCTATTAACCTCCAGAAGCACCACACGGTAGCCGCGCTCTGCCAAGTGCAAAGCACTGGAAAGTCCCGTATAACCACCACCAATAACGCAGACATCTGCCTCCACGTTACCTTCCAGGCATGGATACTCCTGAAGGTCGTTAGCTGTAGCGGCATAATAGGATTCCGTGTGCTCATCCAACCTATTCATCACCTTCATATTTCTACCAGATACCCTCAATGCCATTTAAATAAACGGCCCTGTTCCAATCGGCAGTATATAGTTCCTTTACACAGGAGGAATTATTTTCAGCGCAACGCTTTCCGGCACTGATCATAGAATTTCACTCAGGAAGAAAAAGTAAGCAATGGCTATCCAATGGATAAAATTACAAACTGGCTGGCAAATCACAATATTGCAGAAGTTGAATGCCTTGTTCCCGACATGTCAGGTAACGCCAGAGGAAAGTTCACCCCCACCGATAAGTTCTTAACTCAAGACAGCCGTTTACCGGAAAGCATTTTGGTGCAAACTGTCACGGGGGATTATGTCGACGAACACAATGAGCTTGTTGATCCAGCAGACACCGACATACTCCTAATCCCTGACCCCAACTCAGTGCGCCTAAACCCTTGGGCCAATGATCCGACAGCACAAATCATTCATGACTGCCATTCTCGAGATGGGGACCCTCACCCTATCAGCACCCGTAATATTTTAAAATTTGTCCTCGAAAAATATGCAGACAGAGGATGGAAGCCTATTGTCGCCCCTGAGGTAGAGTTTTATCTTGTAAAAAGAAACCTGGACCCGGATGAAAAGCTATCCGCGCCTGTGGGAAGATCGGGACGCACAGAAAAAACCCGACAATCCTATAGCATTGATGCGGCCAATGAATACGAGCCCATCATTGAAGACATGTATGATTTTTGTGAAGCTCAGGGGCTTGATGTCGACACACTGATCCACGAATCAGGCACTGCCCAGATGGAAATTAACTTTCTACATGGAGATCCACTTCATTTAGCTGACCAGGTCTTTACCTTTAAACGCACAGTGCGCGAAACGGCTCTGCGCCACGGCATTTATGCAACCTTCATGGCAAAACCGATGGAAGACGAACCTGGAAGCGCGCTGCACTTACACCAGAGTGTGGCGGATAGAAAAACCGGTGAAAATATTTTTGTCGATAATACAGGAAAAGAGAGCAATAATTTCTTGCATTTTATTGGCGGCATGCAGAAATACACTCCCGGTTTTATTAGTTTTTTTGCTCCAAATGTAAACTCCTATCGCCGCTTTACACCTGAAATGGCCGCACCCACCAGTCTCCACTGGGGTTACGACAACCGAACAACAGGCCTTCGGGTTCCCGACAGCTCGCCACAAAGTAAACGTCTTGAAAATCGTTTTCCCGGAGCAGACTGCAATCCCTACCTTGCCATAGCAGCTTCTCTTGCCTGCGGGTATTTAGGAATGACCAATAAAGTCGCACCGAGCGCACCTTATCAGGGCGACTGCTCCAAAGAGTCAATTACACTTCCCCGCACCCAGGAACATGCCCTGACACTCCTATCAGATTGTGATGAAGCAACAGAAATGTTTGGCAGTAAATTCGTAAAAGCCTGGAGCGCAATCAAGAGAAATGAATATGAAGAGTTTAATCGTGTGATCAGTTCGTGGGAGAGGGAATTTCTATTATTAAATGTATAAATAACCGTTCCACTAAAAGCTAACAGAAATAATAAACTGTTATCGCCAAATTTATTTTTTCGGAAAAAACAACTCATCTTTTCCACCTCACAGGCAGAACATCACTTCCTAATTTGTGACGATCCGAGCAAAAATATCGAAAACAATTCAAATATATTAGTTTGCCATCACCTTTTTGTTGCCTAGATGCGTATGCAGGGTAATCTCAAGTTGCCCAATTAATTAGGGCAACCGGTTTGAGAAAGCGAACGCCACTGCCGCTACCGCGGTCCCTTCCTGGCGACGGTTATCTTCTGCTGTCTTACCACATAAAAATCCAGCCTGTATTGGCCAACCAGATTTAATACGGTCCCCACAAGGGAAATACGGCTGTATACCGGCGGATTCATATATAAAAAAGCTATAAAAGGGAAAGCTAGCAATGAAGCATTTTGTAGGACTAAGCTGCACTTTAGCCTTGGCTATTAGTGCACATGCTGTTGAGCGCGTCCCCGCCACGGCGGACATGCTCTCACCACAAACTTTAGCTGCCACCGGCGGATCGGATATGGCGCTCGAAAAAGTTCGTGAGCGCACTCTCGTCAACGGCAAAACCGTAGCCCGCTACCAACAGACTCACAAAGGCATTCCTGTCTACGGCCAAACAGTAACCAGCTCCGGGCAGGGTCTGATTACTGAGGTTCGCGGCAATGTCATCACTGGGCTGGAACTGGAAGTACCCAATATCAAAGCATTTATCAATGAAGATAATGCTATTGAGCGGGCAATGGACCACCAGATCAACTGGCGCACGCAGCAGGGCGTTATCCAGGGAGCTTTGTCAGTTCAGGCTTTGAAGCTGGAAGCACATAACCCCAAAAAGAAACTCTACGTCTATATCGATGAGCAAGACAATGCCCGCTTGGCTTACCTGGTCAACTGGGTTGAGTACGGCGATGAACCCACACGCCCCTTCTACTTTATCGATGCAATGACTGGCGAAGTTCTCAAGCATTGGGACGGCTTGAACTTTGCACAAAATGCGACAGGCCCAGGGGGCAATTCAAAGACCGGGCGCTACGAGTACGGTACTGACTACCCCCACATGATTGTTGACGACAGCTGTGCCATGGATACGGACAATGTAGAAACCGTTGATATGAACCACAGCACGAATGGCGGTAGCATCCACTCGTTCACTTGCCCGGACAATGACTATAAGTCAATCAACGGCGCTTACTCACCACTCAATGACGCACACTTCTTTGGCGGTGTGGTCTTTGATCTCTATAGCGACTGGTACAACACATCACCTCTCACACAAAAACTGAGAATGCGGGTGCACTACAGCAACAACTACGAGAATGCCTTCTGGGATGGCAGCCAGATGACATTTGGTGATGGCCAGAGCTACTTCTATCCACTGGTTAGCCTCGATGTTTCCGCTCACGAAGTCAGCCACGGCTTTACCGAGCAAAATTCGGACTTGAATTACTACAATCAGTCCGGCGGTATCAATGAAGCCTTCTCTGATATTGCCGGTGAAGCTGCCGAGTACTATATGCGCGGCAGCAATGACTGGTTGGTAGGGGCCGAAATCTTTAAGTCCAGCGGAGCACTCCGCTACTTTGAAGATCCAACTGACGATGGCAGCTCCATCGGTCATGCCGATGATTACTACAACGGCATGGACGTGCACTACAGCTCCGGCGTCTTTAACCGGGCCTTCTACCTACTGGCGAATACCAGTGGCTGGAATACCCGCACAGCATTCGACCCCTTCGTTCTTGCCAACCAGATGTATTGGAGTGCCAATACTGATTTTGAAGATGGTGCCTGTGGTGTTTTCTCTGCAGCATCAGATTTAGGCTACGACACTGATGATGTTGTTGCCGCATTCTCCACGGTAGGCGTTTCCACCAGCAGTTGCGGTGGCGGCGGTGGTGGTGGCGGTGGTGGTAATGAAGGCGGAGAACTCGAAAACGGGGTTACCGAGACCGACATCGAGGGCAGCAGTGGTGATGAAGTTCACTTCACCCTGGATGTACCCGCAGATGCCACAGGCCTGTCTTTTGCAATGTCAGGCGGAAGCGGTGATGCCGACCTCTATGTTCGCTTCGGCAATGCTCCAACCACCAGCACTTATGATTGCCGTCCGTACACTTCAGGCAACAATGAAACTTGTGATATCGCTGACGCTGACCTACAGGGCGGAACCTATTACGTCATGGTGCGCGGCTACTCCTCCTTCTCCGATGTCACCCTGGTAGGCAGTTACACCGGTGGTGGTGGTGGCGGTGGCGGTAGCGACAGCTGGGAAGAAACCAACCTTTCTGGTTCTCGCAACAGCTGGCAGCACTTCACCATTGAGGTTGACGCTGGAGCTTCTACCCTGAGCGCCGTAATGGAAGGTGGCAGCGGAGATGCAGATCTCTATGTTCGCCACAGCCAAGAGCCTACCCGTACAGCGTACGACTGCCGTCCCTACCAGTGGGGCAATGACGAAAGCTGCACCATCAGTAATCCGGATGCTGGAACCTGGTATATCAGTATCCGCGCTTACTCTGCCTACTCTGGCGTTACCCTGAGTGCAAGCACTGAGTAATTGAGCTGATTTCCACCCAGCAGGTCTCTGCTGGGTGGTGGGCAAGCTCTAGACCGATCAAAGGATCGGCGGTGCACAAACAAAAAAGGCGGCCATATTGGCCGCCTTTTTTAATCAAACCCAGACAAATTATTTATGGCTTGGGTCTTTCCAGTAGTCCTTCACGGTATCTTTCATCTCCTTGGCCAACACAGTAATACCAAACAGGTTGGGCAAGGTCATTATCACAATGGCCACCGCAGAGAGGTTCCAAATAACTGTGGTGTCCTCAATCGCAGCCCAGAAGAATGCAATAACGTAAACTATTCGGTAAGGCATTACTGCCTTGGGGCCGAAAAGGTAAATCATTGAGCGGTCGCCGTAGTATGACCAGGCAATTGCTGTAGAGAAAGCAAACAGCAGAATTCCCAGAGTAACAATCAGACCACCGTATTCACCAAAGTAACCGCGCTGGAAGGCAAGATTGGTCAGGGCCACAGAGTGCACCAGGGACTTACCCCAAATATCCACATCTTCATTGGCAAACTTACCATCTTTCACATCCAGAACACCGCTGAAGCTGTCATCCCCCACACGGAAGTCCAGGTCTTCAGCAATAGAACGGGCATGGATGAGGGTAAAGTCCTGGCTGTTCAGCGGGTGGCCGTCAGTCACAACAATGGAGCCGTTATAGGCTTTAACATCACTCTCCTGACCGCTCAAATACTTGAACAGCTGCTCAACATCCTGGGTATTCTTCTCATCGTAGCTACCCGCTACAACGTAGGTATCTGCACCTTCAAACAGGTTCTCGTGTTTCTCAGTCCAAACACCAGAAGAAAGAATCACAAGTCCGGTTAAGGTACAGATGATAATGGTGTCGATAAAGGGTTCCAGCAGGGAAACCATACCTTCAGAAACCGGTTCGTCCGCGCGAGCGGCGGCGTGAGCAATAGGTGCAGAGCCCTGACCCGCTTCGTTGGAGAAAAGGCCGCGGTTCACGCCACGGTTAAAGGCATAGGCAAAGCTCGCACCCAGGAATCCACCTACGGCCGCACTGCCGGTGAAGGCATCGCGGAAAACAGCCCCAAAGGACGGCAGAATATTTTCGTAGTTGTAGATAATAACGCCCAAGGCACCTATTACATAGATAACTGCCATGGTGGGAACAATGGTGGAGGTCACTTTAGCGATTCGGGTAATACCGCCAATAATCACCATGCCCAGCAAAATCGCCAGGATGCCACCAGTCAGAGCCTTCTCGACACCGAAAGAATCGTGCATTGCCTGGGCAATATTGTTCACCTGGGGCAAGCTGCCGGTACCGAATGAACAGATAACGGTCGCGATTGCAAAGAGAACCGCAAGCCATTTCATATTCAAGCGACGCTCCATGTAAAACATGGGGCCACCCGCGTAGTAACCATCCGCTGCTTTAATACGGTATTTGTGTGACAGGGTCACTTCCACAAACTTTGTGGTCATACCCAGGAATGCGGTCATCCACATCCAAAACAGCGCAGCGGGACCACCGAGGAAAATAGCCAAGCCAACGCCACCGATATTACCGGTACCTACGGTACCCGACAGTGCTGTGGCCAATGCCTGGAAGTGGGAGGTATCACCCGGGTCTCCGGGCTTGTCGTACTTACCGCGTACAATCTTGATCGCATGCCCAAAATAACGAAGCTGCGGAAAACCAAGATAAATGGTGAAAAAGAAACCGACTCCAAGTAACACCCAGGGGAACCAAGGTGCTGAGCCGAGCATGCCGTCTATTAACAACAGCAGATTGTTAAAGGAATCCAAACTAACCCCCCACTACTCTGACTTATTTCTGTTTGTTTTATATACAGATACAACTGTAATTTGTTGCGCAGGTTAGCAGCTTACGCGGCACGAGAACAGTAATGTCGTATTATTCGGCCACTGGGAAGAAGTGAGTTCGGTGGGGGAAGAGGCCAAATTGCCCTCCGGTATGAATAAAAACCAGGTTATCTGAGCCCTGGTAATTTCCTTTTTTTAACTCCTGTAACAGACCATGAAATGCTTTGCCGGTGTAGACAGGATCGAGAAGAATCCCCTCCAGGCAAGCCAACTCTTTAATAGTTTGGTAAACCTCTGGCTCCGCCACCCCGTAAGCGGGACCTTTATAGTCGGCATTAACCAAAATCTTGAGGGACTCCAAATCAAGCGATACGCCAGACTGTGCCATCCACTGCGAAATATCCTCACGCACTTTCACTTGGAAATAATTTGCACTGTCGCAAACGGCGAAACCCGTAACATTCGTACCGGCTTCCAGCAAGTGGCACCCCAAGGTCAAACCCGCTTGGGTCCCACCGCTGCCAGTAGCGCATAAAATATGATCAGGCGAGAAGCCCCTATCTGCACAGTCTGCCAATAATTCCTGAGAGGCCGAAATATAACCCCAGATGCCTAAACCGTCGCTGGCGCCAGTGGGGATACAGAAAGACCTCTGCCCTCTGGACAGATACTCAGCAGCCCAGCTGTCAAAGAGGCTTTGTAAATTCCGGGAGTATTCCTCCGGTGAGTAAACCGCAATTTCAGCGCCTGCCAACTCATCCAGTAAAAGGTTGCCATCGGGATTTGCAGTGCACTCGCCACGTAAAATCAACTGAACCTTAAACCCCAAGCGAGCCCCCACCAAAGCAGTGGTACGGCAATGATTGGATTGAATTCCACCGCAGGTTATCAAGACCTCCGCTCCCACAGCCCGCGCCTTTGCTGAAACAAATTCGAGCTTGCGCAGCTTATTTCCGGACATTGCGGATTCGGTAAGATCGTCTCTTTTTATCCAGATTCTCGGCCCATTAAAAGGCAAGGAATAACGCTCAGTGATACGGTCCAGCGGCTGTAGTGGCGTTGGCAGATTTGCAAGGCGAACGCGATCGGGCAGCTTGATAGGCAAACTCTTCGGCAATGTGAGCACCATGTTAGCAATCTAAAAATGCGAGCAACTAAAAGCTGGCACCAACATAGGTGTACAGCTGGGGGATCAAGGGTCGTTATAAATCAAGGATACTTCAGCCGGAACTGAATTTATTGCCGTTTGCAGCCCCATACAGGCAGTCCGACAGGCGGCCACCATCCTCTCAATAGACTGCCTTGGTTCTTCTGATTCCACAAACACAAAGATATCTATGCCCTCGCAAAGCCCCTTATGAGGCTGGTCATCCGTGGAGTTTTGCAAGTTGTAAATTTCAGCTTTAAAGCGCATCTGCTGCTCCAGGCGCACACTATCAACCTTGAGCTTGACTGAATTAATGTATATAGAAATATGACTGAGAAAGCAAAATGCAATTCCTGCTGACAGATAATCTAGCGGAGCTGGGGCACTATCCGCACCACCTATAATACTGCCCTCGTCACATCGTAATTCAAACGCACTACAACCTGGCACACTAGCCTGAACAACCCCTGTTTTCAGAAACCCATCTCCAACAGAAGTTTTAGCGGAAAGATTTACCTGAAAATAGAAGCTTCCATCATCCTTCTGCGGCTCCTTTACCTGGACTTCCTGTAAAGTGGGCAATGATCGGACTTTTCTAACAATACTGATTTTTTCTTCTTTTTCACCCGTAAACGACATAGCACTCACCTGAGACTATCTATCAACAAGGTAAAATTAGACCAAGCCCTCAAAACATAAAGCTGGCAGCAATAAAAAAGCCCGGCAATTGCCAGGCTTTTTTAGTTACGACATTCAAAGATAAACCCTGAATAGGATTAGATCTTTTTAATCGTACCTTTGGGTAATACTGCGTGCACAGCTACTTTTTGGAACTTCAAAGACATGCTGTCTGCAACTTCCAATACGATGTAGTCCTCATCGACCTTGTCGACGCGGCCCAGCATCCCGCTGCTCATTACAACTTCGTCACCCTTTTTCAGAGCGCCAACCAGCTCTTGGTGCTCTTTCTGGCGCTTGCGCTGTGGGCGAATAATAAAAAACCACATGAATGCAAACAAACCCGCAAACATCAGCAGGGTTATCATCGGATTACCCTGTGCTGCCGGCGCCGCTTCCTGTGCCATGGCGGAGGGGATAAAAAAGCTCATGCAAAACCTCAAAGAGTCAGCCTATTAAATTGCCGCCAACTCTAACGGGTTTGCCCCGCCGAGGCAACGGATTGGGCCGATCCCGTAGAGACCGGCCAAACCAATCCACACTCAGAACCTCTGGCGGACCTGCCGGCGGTAGCCAGTAGGAGACATCCCGGTCCAGCGTTTGAACGCGCTGGTAAAACTGGTTCGATCAGAGAAATCGAGAATTCGTGAGATTCCATCAACGCTCAGCGCAGTATCTTTGAGGAAATGCACCGCGTGACGAAAACGAACATGGTCACGTAAAGATGCAAAACTGAGGTTGTGTTCCTGCAACCGGCGTTGCAGAGTCCGGGTGGACATACTTAGGTCGGACGCTACCGGGCGAATAGCGAGAGAGGCCTTACCGATACGCTGCTCCAGCACATCTATTACCCGTGCGGCAATACCAAAACTGGTTGCTTCGGGGGGGGCCAGCAGCTGGTCGAGAATATTCGGGTCTCCGGATATTCTGGCCTGCTGAAGTGATTTGTCTTCAGAGAGCGAAGTCTGGTCGGGCTGAGTATGGTTCATCGAGCTGCTCCTATTGAGTTCCGTGAGCCGCAGTTATTTTTCTATGTCCGCATCCAGCGAATCCCGGTTGCCCCTGCCCACACCAACACAACATCAACTTCGGCGGACGACTACGTGATGCGGGATGCACCAAAAAACAGACATCGAATCCTTCACAGAGATGTACAATTTTTAAACTAACCGCTCCGGCAATTCCCGCAGAGAGACTCTCTCTAGCCGGCGCACCTTTCCTTTACAACTGCCAGTATAGACCAAGAATTAAGAAAGCAAGGGGCGACAGTGCTTTTTTTCATCTTATTGTATACCAAGGGCCAAAAATACTTACTTTCGGTACCCACGTGTCGCCTTTGAGTCCGAAAGGTAGGGGCTACAGCAGACCAAGCACCAGTCCAGCCCCGCCCCTCAGAGTCTGGCAATTAATCCAGGTTCTCGCCAATCCAATTCAAAACATCAGTGTCATGGGTCTTGGTTTTAACTTTGTCGATAATATGGCGAAGGCGCCCACTCTTATCGATAATAAAAGTTGTTCGCAGAAGCCCCATGTACTCCTTGCCCATAAATTTCTTCAAGCCCCAGCAACCATATTTATCAGCAATCTTGTGTTCTTCATCAGACAGCAAATCAAAATTCAGTTCGTGCTTGTCGATAAAGCGCTGCAACTTTGCTTCTGGATCCGGGCTCACCCCCAACACAACAGTATTGGCTTTTTTAAATTCAGCCGCACTATCGCGAATCCCACATGCCTGAGTGGTACAACCGGGGGTAAGTGCTTTCGGGTAAAAGTAGAGGACGACATTACTTTTGTCACGAAAATCCTTAAGTGACACTTTCTCGCCACTTTGGTTGGTCAGCGTAAAAGCCGGAGCCAAATTACCGATCTTCGGAAAAGCCATCTGATATCCCCTGTGGAACAGTTAAGAGTAAAGCGGGGATTATAGCGAAAAGAAACAAACGAGACGCCAGTTCTATAGAGAAATCAGAACTGCTGCAGGCGAAACTCTTTCTCTTTCCTGGCACAAATGCCAAAACGACCTAACTTCTGCACCAGCTCCGCCTTTTCAGCTTCGGTGAGGAACTCCCCGACTTCAAGGCATCCCTCAGGACCACTAAAGTTAACCGAAGCCATTTCGGTAGCACTGCTCCCCATCCTTACGAGTACTGCCAACTTATCGCGGGCGAACTCCCGGTGATACACCGTTTGCTGCCTGAACCCCTTACAGCAATCCAGAATTACCAACTCCTCATTGATGCGTATTACTTCTCTGCGGGTCCCTTCGAGGTACACGTAGGTAAATAGGATGCCCAGCAGGATCATTTCAAGCCCGGCAAAGGGAAGAATCATCCAGGCTCCCGCCATCGCAAAAGCGAGACTGATTCCAAGGGATACCCCAACCAGGGAGAAAAACACCCACAGATTGCCGGAGAGGGACAGGGACTGGTTAGGCTGCAGCAGGATACAGGCGCAACGGGCGGTGTTGCGGCCAACTTCAGTGACCATAGCAGGGACATCCGGCAGATATATAAAATCAGTGTAGTGCCGATGGCGGCAGCTCACACGAAGATACTGACCGGGAAAGTTTCCTGGTCCGGGCCGGGGTTTACAAAATTCAGGCATAAAAAAAACCCACACCTCAGTGTGGGTTTTTGGGAGAGGTCTGCGGCCAAGGCCTGGGACCTGTCACTCCCTATTACGGCAGCAGGTGTGCTACTGCATCACGCTCTTCCGCCAGCTCCTGCTCGGTAGCAGACATTTTCTCGCGGGAGAAGTCGTTGATGTCAACGCCTTGAACAATTTCCCAGTCGCCGTCTTTGCAAGTGCAAGGGAAAGAGTAAATCAGGCCTTCCTGAATACCGTAAGAACCATCGCTGAATACAGCCATGCTGGTCCAGTCACCTTCAGCGGTGCCCAGAGCCCAATCGCGCATATGGTCGATGGCAGCGTTGGCAGCGGAAGCCGCAGAGGAAGCACCGCGCGCCTTGATGATAGCTGCACCGCGCTGTTGAACAGTCGGGATGAAGTCGTTTTCGTACCATTCCTGCTCCACTTTATCCATGGCTGCAGCACCGGAAACCTTCACTTGGTGCAGGTCTGGGTACTGGGTGGAAGAGTGGTTGCCCCAAATGGTCATATGGGTGATGTCGTTAACGCTGGAATCAGTTTTGTTTGCCAGCTGAGACAGAGCGCGGTTGTGATCCAGACGGGTCATCGCGGTGAAGTTACGCGGGTCCAGGTCTGGCGCATTGCGCTGAGCGATCAGGGCATTGGTGTTAGCCGGGTTGCCAACAACCAGTACTTTTACGTTACGAGAAGCAACGTCGTTCAGGGCTTTACCCTGTGCAGAGAAGATAGCAGCGTTAGCTTCCAGCAGGTCCTTACGCTCCATACCCGGTCCACGGGGACGCGCGCCTACCAGCAAAGCGTAATCTGCATCTTTGAACGCAACAGTAGCATCATCGGACTGAACGATACCCACGAGCAGCGGGAAAGCGCAGTCTTCAAGCTCCATAGCAACGCCTTTCAGCGCTTCCAATGCCGGAGTGATTTCCAGCAATTGCAGAATAACCGGCTGATCTTTGCCCAGCATTTCGCCAGAGGCGATGCGGAACAGCAACGAATAGCTAATCTGACCGGCAGCGCCGGTAACAGCAACACGTACAGGTGCTTTCACGATAGTTCTCCCTCGTTTGTAAGCGGCCGCATTATAGGGCCTCGCGAGTAAATTTCATCTTACACAAGCGAAATAGCGGCTCAATTTGTATGACAAAACCTCTCAGACTGTATTGGACACTCTTTGCGAGTGTTTATGTCAGCGCCAATTCCCGGTAACGCGCCTGCAGTGCCTTGTAAACCTGGTCACTGTAATCAGCAGCAGATGAGTCCAAAAGTCCGGCAATTTCCGCTAGGTGTTCATTGTCTTCACGGCCCGCCCAGTTTTTTACATAGCTGCCATCTTTGTAGCCGTTATCCTGACGGAATCGGTTGAGTACATTTTTACCAACATATCGCTGGTACAACTCAGCAAAAGACATTTCTGCATCGGCCAGTAGTTGAGCAAAGCCAGCAACGTCAAACTGTTTGGTGGCCAGGGTGTTCAAGGTGAAAGACTCGAGGTTTTCACGGAAATCACCCGCCGTACGCTCGGAACCGGCAAACTCCTTCAGCATGATCTCAGCCACTTCCTGCGGAGAGCCTTTTTGCAATTCAAGGCTCAAACCAAAATGCCAGATATCCACCAATTCAAGCTTCACCTGATCCATTTCTGGAAGTTGCTTCTTCCACCACTTCCAACCGTAATGGTCTAACAACTCTGCACTTTCTACCCAAATAGCGCGGTACCAGGCAAAGTTTTGCTCACGCCAGTTTTCATTTACTACTGTATTAATCTGGTCTTGCAGAGTCAGCATGACTTGCAACTGCTGCTTCATCATAGGGGAACATCCAATAGACCCGGATCAAACTGCCCGGGGGAATAATCTGAAAAAGTTTTCTGAGGTGATTTCGGCCAGCTCTTCGTAGGGAATACCGCGTAAATCAGCGATAAATTCTGCCACTTCACGCACATAGGCCGGAATATTGGGCTTACCCCGATAGGGCACTGGAGCCAAATAAGGGGAGTCAGTCTCAACGAGCAACCGATCCAAAGGCAGCCTGCGGGCGACATCCCGCAGCTCCTCGGCATTTTTAAAGGTCACGATGCCGGACAAAGAAATATAATAATTGAGATCCAGGGCAGCCTTGGCCATATCCCAGCTCTCGGTAAAACAGTGCAGAACACCTGCAGTATTGGTATTACCGTGCTCTTTAATGAGAGCGATAGTATCTTCCCGCGCATCTCTCGTATGCACAATAACCGGAAGCTCTGCCTGCCCTGCCGCTTTCAGGTGTGCAATAAAGCTTTGCTGCTGGATTTCCTGGGTGTCAGTGCTGTAGTAGTAATCCAGGCCTGTCTCCCCCAATGCAACAACATTGGGCTGGTTAGCCATTTCTACCAGTCGCTCAACATCCGCCATGCCAGAGTCGACATCCAGCGGGTGCACACCAACGGAACAGACTACGTCCTCGTAGCGGGATGCGATTTCAACAACCGCATCGGCGTTTTCCAAACTGATACCGACACAGAGGAACTTGCCAACACCGCGACTGCGGGCCAAGTCCAATACAGCATCCAGATCGCCATCAAATTTATCGAGCTTAAGTCTGTCCAGGTGACAGTGAGAATCAACAAGCATTAGAGAGTTACAACGTATGGGTTGGGCGGCTGGATTCTAAGGTTCCCGCCAAGTGAGTTTCAATCTTGTTTTGCGCGATATTGTCCTTATCGCCAAACTGAACTCCGATTCCGGGAGTGCGGTTGCCTTGAGCACCATTGGGGGTAATCCAGATCACTTTACCGGCAACCGGAATCTTTTCCGGCTCATCCATTAAGCTCAGAAGCAGAAAAACCTCATCGCCAAGGTTGTACGATTTATCCGTACTGATAAACAAGCCACCATTCTTTACGAAGGGCATATAGGCCGCATAGAGCACAGATTTATCCTGGATTTTCAGTGACAGGATGCCGTTGCGGGCACCGCCTCCCATGGCTTTCATGGACAACCTCAATGTTTATATTTCTAAATGATGCGCTAACTTATCTAAGCCCGCTGCCTGTGTCCAGGCAACGTCAATTACCCTACCCGACTTGTGCAAGACGCCTAAGCAAAAAGCTTCGCCCAACGAATAAATAATTCTTCCAGCAGCAAACGACGATTGGGGTTAGCTGTGCCCAGTAACCCTTTCCGCGCCTGAAGCAAATGATCGTAGAACGCAAATACTGGCTGCAAGCTTTGCTCACTCGACCCCGGCAACCTCTGCAAAAGAACCATTAGCTGGGCATCTCCACTGAGATCACAACTGCGAATCTGCACCATCTGGGTTAACCAGTGCTGCCAAAAAAGCAGTAGCTGAACCAATTCAACACCCTCGGCCGGTGTTTCCCAACGGCCCGCTGTAGAGACTGAACTTGCCGTACCCTGAGCTACAGCAACCAAATCTTTAAAAAACTGCTCGCGTACTTCTCTCGACTTGGGCTCGGCCAGCTCCGCCGCCAATAATGGTGCCCCGCCTGCCAGAGTTAAGACACGCTGTGCCAGCGGCTCTTCCAGTCCATTGCTGTATAGCCACTGTAGCGCCACCTCTCCAGTTGGGGGCGGAAAAGCTATAGATTGACAGCGACTTCGAATGGTTGGCAAAAGGCCTGTGGGCGCATCGGTGATCAACACAAAGATAACGGAGGGTGCCGGTTCTTCCAGGTTTTTCAACAGGGCATTGGCTGCGTTGACATTCATCGCCTCCGCCGGCGACAAACAAACCAGACGCGCCCCGCCCCGCCCACTGGTGCGGGAAACAAAGTTGCCCAGCTGACGGATCTGTTCCACTTTCAGCGGGCCACCGGGCTTTTCAGGTTCAACTTGCAGGAAATCAGGATGCGAGCCAGCCATCCACAACCGACAATCCTTACACTCTCCACAGGCCTGACCTGCCCTTGGTTGTTCACATAGGGCCAACGCGGTAAAAGCAGCCGCGAATTGTCGCTTTCCCAACCCCTCCGGGCCAGTCAGCAGCAAAGCGTGCGGGCAGCGGCCCGCCTGCAACTGCAAGCCCAACCGCTGCCATTGCTCGGAGTGCCAGGGAAGAGGTACCGGTATCGATTTATACTCAAAAGTTTCAGGCACAGACATCAGCCACAATTCTTATCATTTAAAAATAGATTCTGGGGCAAGATAGCTTAAAGCAACAGCTCCAATTGCTTGGCTAGATCCATCTGCACCTGTTCCAGAGATTGACCGGCATCCACAACCGCGTAACGGGCAGGCGCAGCTTCAGCTCGATCGCGATAAGCCGCACGCACCCGCTGAAAAAACTCCAGATGCTCACTCTCAAACCGATCCGCTTCCCCAGTGCGTGCAGCTCGCTGTAGCCCCACTTCTGGGTCGAGATCCAATAAAAGCACTTTATCTGGGCGCAAATCCCCTTGAACTGTCTGCTCCAACTGCTCGATCAATTGTCGATCCAGTCTGCGACCACCGCCTTGGTAGGCATAGGTAGCATCGGTGAAGCGATCACAGATCACCCAATCCCCACGTTTTAAGGCGGGCAGTATAACCTGGGACAGATGTTGCGCGCGGGCGGCAAACACCATCAATAATTCCGCCGTGGGATCAACGGATTCATCCCGTTTGGCCAATAACAGCTCGCGCAGCTGTTCTGCCAATGGGGTGCCTCCCGGCTCCCGGGTTTGGATAAAGTTAATATTGTGCTTTTTGAGCCACTCGGTGATGAAGAGTAAATTGGTAGATTTCCCCACCCCCTCTACACCCTCGAGGGTGATGAACTTGCCGTGCGACACTAATTCTTTCCTTTTGCCGGACTCGAGCGGTAATCCGCGCGCCTTTTCAGCTGATACTCCCGCACCGCACGATTGTGCTCTGTCAGAGTCGCTGAGAAATGATGAGATCCATCCCCTTTGCCAACAAAATACAAGCTCTTGCCGGGCTTTGGATTTAAAGCGGCCCGAATTGCCGCTCGCCCAGGTAGGGCAATCGGCGTAGGGGGAAGGCCATTAATAACATAAGTATTATAAGGTGTTGCCTGGCGCAGGTGTGTACGGGTCAGATTTCCGTCAAAGTCCTCACCCAAGCCGTAAATTACGGTGGGGTCTGTCTGCAAGCGCATACCTTTATTCAGCCTGCGTACAAAAACACCGGCTATTTCACTGCGCTCAGATGGCTGCCCTGTCTCTTTCTCGATAATTGAAGCCATGATTAAGGCTTCATAGGGCGACTTATAGGGCAGATCATCCCCTTTTGATTGCCACTCCTCATCCAGTACCTTCTGCATCCGATTATAGGCCTGACGCAGCAGCTCAATATCTGTGGTACCGGACCGGTAGACGTAAGTATCCGGGAAAATCCAACCCTCGACCTCATCCTCCTTTAAACCCAAAGCCCGGGCAGCGGCACTGACATTGCTCCCCTCTTCGGACTGAACGATTCTTTCACCGGAGCGGATTTGTCGCAGGGCCTGGCGAAAGGTCCAGCCCTCTAATAGCGTAATGCGATAGCGGGTAACTTCACCGCGATTCAGGCGCGCAATCAAGTCCCGGGCGTTACTGCCAAAGGGAACTAAATACTCGCCGGAATGGATTTCTGTTGTGCCCTCCCAGTAGGCATAGGCGAGGAGTATTTGCGGCCACTGGATTATCCCTTCGCCCTGCAAGCTTCGCAGCGTCCGGGACAAACTTCCGCCCTTTTCCACCTGAAGCGTAAGCCCATCTTGTGCAATTGGCAGGGGGGATTCCAAGGCTTCCTTTGCCACGTATAGAGAGGTAACTGCAACCAAGCAGGCTAATACCAGCCCACCAAATAACAGCTTCAACACTCTCCAAGCGAAACTCGCTTGCTTTTTCTTCACCACAATTTATCCAATATCAGCTTCTGTAGCTTGCGGGTCTCGACACCCACAGGCCAATTTTTGTAACCGATTACCTCTACTACCGGTAATACACCTCGAACACTGTTGCAGAGAGCCAGCTCATCGGCCTCACAGAGCTCGGAAAGCCCCATGTCTTCCTCTTGCCAGTGGATATGGCTCGAGAGCCACTGCCGCATCACACCATGAACACCACACCGGTGCAGGGATGGAGTCATCCACTTCCCGCCAAATCGGGCCAGGATATTACAGCGCAGGGTTTCGATGACCCTTCCCGCCGAATCCAGCATCAATCCATCGAGAAATTGACCCACCGGCAGCTCTGCTTTTGCCGCATTATATCGGTTACGGAGTAAAGTTTTGCAGCCCTGGTTCGAATTACTACCGATCGGCAAGCTCGTCGAACAAGGGAAAAGGCTAGTGCCCACCTGCCCCTCAGCAGTTTCAATCAGCGGCCGCAGCACCAAATCCCAACATTGCTGCCCGCGCACACTGCCAACACGCAGGCGCGCAATCGCCTCAGGCCAGCGACAGCCGGCTGTCAATTTTAACGTCGACTGCTCAATTTCTCCCAGACAGGCCTCATCCAACACTCCCGAACGCTCCAGGCGAGCGCGGTGGAAAGACCAAAGCGGTAGACCTTTGTTGTGACAGCGCATTGTTTCGAGGATTCCACCCGAGTAATCAGCATCATCTGGTAACTGATCAACGGCCAGCCCCCGAAAGTACATTTGAGGTAACTGGTACATGGAGCTCCCAAGGCAGGTGTGCCCACCTCGCGGTGGGCACGGGAATCAGACTCGCTTGAATATCAGTGACCCATTGGTGCCACCGAAACCAAAGGAATTGGATAGGACTGCATTGATTGCCATTGGCTGGGCCTCTTGGGGCACCAGGTTAATACCGGCACAGGCCTCATCCGGGGAGAAGAGATTGATAGTTGGGGGCGCAACCTGGTCGCGCAATGACAATACCGAGAAAACGGCTTCAATAGCGCCGGCAGCCCCCAGCAGGTGACCGGTCATCGACTTGGTAGAACTCACAGCGAGGGAGTCCGTCACCCCCGCGAATACTTTTTTAACCGCCAGGATCTCAGCTGTGTCTCCCAGCAGAGTAGAAGTACCATGAGCATTGATATACTGGATATCACTTGGGCTCATACCGGAATCTCTCAAGGCATTTTCCATTGAGAGAGCAGCGCCAGCGCCATCTTCCGGAGGAGAGGTCATGTGGTGGGCATCACCGCTCATACCAAAGCCAGCTACTTCTGCATAAATCTTGGCTCCGCGAGCGATTGCATTTTCGTACTCTTCCAAAACGAGTACCGCAGACCCTTCGCCCAGTACAAAACCATCACGGTCTTTATCCCAGGGGCGGCTAGCTGATTGCGGATCATCATTGCGGGTGGACAGCGCCCTTGCCGCACAGAAACCGCCGAGCCCTACCGGGGTGGTAACCATTTCTGCACCACCACATACCATCACATCGGCATCACCGTGCTGAATCGCACGAACTCCTAGGCCAATCGCATGGGTTCCTGTGGTACAGGCTGTTGTCACCGCCAGATTGGGGCCTTTGAGGCCATATTTAATCGAGAGGTTACCCGCAACCATATTAATGATGGCGCCAGGTACAAAGAAAGGTGATACACGGCGAGGGCCTTTTTCGGCAATCAGCAATGAATTATCTTCGATAGCCAGGATACCGCCCATACCAGAGCCAATACAGGTACCCACGCGCGGACCCAGCTCTTCGGTTACCTCCAGGCCGCTATCTTGCATAGCCTGAATACCGGCCACCAGTCCGTACTGCAAGAAAGTATCCATCTTGCGCGCTTCTTTTGCGGGCATGTATGGCGTGGGATCAAAATTCTTTACAGTAGCGGCGAAGCGGGTTGAAAAAGCCGAGACATCAAATGTCTCAATCGGAGCAGCACCATTAGCTCCCTGTAGTACCCCAGACCAAGTATCCTCTAGGGTGTTACCTAACGGGCTAACGACTCCCATTCCGGTTACAACAACTCTTCTTTGCGACACTGCGCTCCCCCCTGAAATTTTCTGCTACCGTCCTTCACCAATGTAGTTAAAAGAACAACATCCGGTCAGCAGTCACAATTCCGTAGTACCAATAACAAGAAAGCCGCGCTATGAAACATAGAACGGCTTTCAGAATCGCTCGGCTAGGTACAGCATATTGAGCTGCCCGTGCCTAAACTACCCAGCAGGAATTAACCAAGGTTATCCTTGATGTAATCCATTGCCAGCTGAACAGTAGTGATTTTTTCAGCTTCTTCATCGGGAATTTCAGTTTCGAATTCCTCTTCCAAAGCCATAACCAGCTCAACTGTGTCGAGTGAGTCAGCGCCCAGATCTTCAACAAAAGAGGCTTCAGGCTTAACGTCTTCTTCCTTAACGCCCAGTTGTTCAGCAACGATCTTTTTAACGCGCTCTTCAATGCTGCTCATGATTCAATTTAACTCCTAGTGGGTAAAAATCTGTTTTAGTCGCTATTGTTTTTCACCGTATCCAATGTTGTTGGTGATAACGACCGGCTCACACAGCTTTTGGATAATTCAGAGGCCATTGTACCCCAAGTTTTTCGGGATGTAATGTGCGGCCCCTCAACACCATCAGCAAAAACATAAATATCTCTAAAATCAATAAGTTAAAGAGACATTTTGAAACACAAACTACGCCATGTACATACCGCCATTGACATGAATTGTCTCGCCGGTGACATAGCCTCCCGCATCACTCGCCAGGAAGGAAACCACCGAAGCGATTTCTTCCGGCTTCCCGAGCCTCGCGAGAGGAATCTTACCCAGAAGCAACTCGCGTTGCGCTTCAGGCAAGACTTTTGTCATATCAGTATCAATAAAGCCGGGAGCTACGGTATTAACCGTGATTCCTCGGGAGCCCACCTCTGAAGCCAGGGAGCGGGCAAAGCCTCCCACACCAGCTTTGGTCGCTGCATAATTGCTCTGACCGGCATTACCCATACTTCCTACGACGGAGCTGATATTAATAATCCGTCCCCATCGCGCCTTGGTCATATCGCGCAGGCAAGCCTTACTCATGCGATAGACCGCGGTCAAATTCGTATTGACGACTGAATCCCACTCGTCATCCTTCATGCGCATCAACAAGTTGTCCTTGGTGATGCCAGCATTATTAACCAATATCGCAGGAGCACCAAACTCATTTTTTATCGCTGCATGAAGCTCGGAAACACTTTCCGCATTGCCCACATCCAGAACTTTACCGGCACCTGCGATACCGGCTTCTGCGAAGCGGGCGCTTATTTTTTCAGCACCGGATTCGCTGGTGGCAGTACCAATAACTGTGGCACCCATTCCACCGAGCATATCTGCAATTGCCGCACCAATACCGCGACTTGCACCTGTCACCAAGGCAACTTTACCCTCAAGGGACATCTGTAAGGTCATTCTCACTTATCCTTATTCGACTTCTGGACTACTTTTTGAGCGATTTATACCGCTGTAGCTCGCAGAGCTTCATTAAAGTTACTGGGGCTATCGATTGCGTGACAGGAAACACTTCGATCGACACGTTTGATCAGGCCAGACAAAACCTTACCCGGACCACACTCAACCATTTGCTCCACTTCGGAGCCAATAATTTTTTGTGCGCAGGCAGTCCAGCGAACCGGGCGATAAATCTGCTCGATCATCAGGGTCTTAATTTTTTCCGGATCCGATTCAAGCTCAGCGTGGACATTGTGCACGATGGGTATTTCTGGCGCGTTAAATTCTGTCGCCTCTATTTGAGGGGTCAGCTTTTCCGCCGCGGGACGCATCAGCTCAGTGTGGAATGGAGCACTGA
Organism: Microbulbifer maximicatervae (SeqCode); assembly: GCF_052467225.1. NCBI lineage: Bacteria > Pseudomonadati > Pseudomonadota > Gammaproteobacteria > Cellvibrionales > Microbulbiferaceae > Microbulbifer > Microbulbifer maximicatervae (SeqCode). The sequence continues at coordinate 3,532,209 of NZ_CP174303.1, forward strand.
CCGGAAGAGGCATAGCCTTCTTTGCACCGGCAGCTTTACAGGCTTCGATGGCGCGCTGCACCGCCGCGCTACTTCCCGCAATAACAATCTGGCCGGGAGAGTTGTAATTCACCGCAGCGACTATTTCACCCTCAGCAGAAGCAGCACAAGCTTCTTCGACAGCTGCGTCATCAAGACCGATGATCGCAGCCATAGCGCCCTCCCCTACGGGAACCGCCTCTTGCATCAAGCGGCCGCGCTCGCGAACCAAATGAACCGCATCTTTAAATGCCAGAACGCCAGAGCACACCAGTGCTGACCACTCACCCAAACTGTGGCCGGCCATGAATGCAGGCTGGGCACCGCCGCGAGAGCGCCACATGCGATAAAGGGCAACACTGGAAGTCAGTAAGAGGGGCTGGGTACGCTGGGTGAGATTAATGGCTTCCTGCTCGCCATTCTGGCACAGGTCCCAGAGGTCATAGCCGAGCACATTGGATGCTTCGGCAAAAGTGGCCTGAATTTCAGGCGCCTCTTGGGCAATCTCAGAGAGCATACCTATTTTCTGGGAACCCTGCCCCGGAAAGACAAATGCGAGTGCGGCATTGGTCATAAGATATCCTTAACCTAAATGTGGCTGATTTCAGTAAGGGAAAACTGCTTTTTACCCTTCATCCATGGAGCGTCTTTCGCCGGATTGTGCCATAGCGGCATCGACCCTGGCTGCCAGGTCAGCATCGGCACACTCCTTCGCCGTAACCATCGCCCGATAAAAAGCTTCGCTGCTGGCACCGCCGTGACTCTTGATCACGTTGCCCTTTACCCCTACAAAGCTGGCGCCATTATAGCGAGCAGGTTCCACCTGTGTACGCCATTTTCGCAACAGCTTTATGGCCAATTGGCCAAAAAAACGCTTGAAACACCCTCTTTTCTCGATTGTGAACGCTTTTTGACCCATTAGTCGAATCACACCCTCGGCAGATTTCATCGCGACATTACCCATCAGGCCATCGCAAACAACCACATCTACCGAGCCGGTAAAAATATCATGCCCCTCAACAAAGCCAACATAATTGACCCCGGGGTCCGCATCGAGCAGTTCCGCTGCACGGCGTATTTCGGCGCTACCCTTATGTGCTTCCGCCCCAATATTGAGCAGTGCCACCTTTATATCCTTCACACTCTTGCGGGCAGTATGAATCCGCTGAGCCTCAATCCCCATACGGGCGAACTGAAGCAAATCCTCAGCACTGCAATCCACATTGGCACCAAGGTCCAAAAGATAGCAGGAACCCATACCCGAAGGTACAGACTTACCGAGCGCCGGCTTCCTAACACCTTGGATATTACCGAGAATACTGCGACTCAACGCCAACAAGGCGCCGGTATTGCCGGAGGTAACTGCAGCTTGCACATCTCCCGATGCAACACTCTTCAGGGCCATCGCCATGGTTGAATCGCGCTTATGGCGAACAGCCTGCAGCGGATTGCACTCTTGAGTGATGACTTGCTCGCAATGGATAATTTCGAGACGGCGGGTAACGCGGCGGCGATGGCGTTGCAGCTCTTGATGAACCAGAGCTTGAAGCTCTGCGCGCGGACCAAATAGCTTTAGCTGCGCTTCAGGGAAGTTTTGAAGAAATCTAATACATGCCGGAACGACAGAGCGGGGACCTAAGTCCCCGCCCATTGCATCCACGGCCAATCGCAATTGGCTGGACAAAGCTTACTCTTCTTCAGAGCCGCCGCTAACTTCGATCACTTTGCGACCACGGTAGAAACCGTCTTTGGTCACGTGGTGACGACGGTGCTTTTCACCGGTAGTCGGATCGACGGAAAGGGTAGCACCTGCGCCCAGCGCATCGTGGGAACGGCGCATACCGCGACGGGAACGAGTCTTCTTGTTTTGTTGAACAGCCATTGCTAGCTCCTAAAATAAACAAATTTCGCTGGAACCGGGGCGCCTACCGGCGAGCCCAAACTCATCGGGAAACCTAGGATTTACCCGACGAACCCTTCAACTGCTCCAGCACTTTAAAGGGGTTTGCCTGTTGCTCATCCGCCTCGGCAACCTCGTCACCAAAATGAAAGCTCTCCTTGGAGACACATTCTTCCTGGTGATAAGCCACCATTGGCAAATTGAGCAAAATTTCATCTTCAAGGATCTGGTGCAAGTCCAGCTCATCGCCGTCCTGGATCACCGGGTCCAGATCTTTGGGCAGGGCCTTACCCTGCTCCTCAGTCCATACGATACCCCAGCTAAACTGTGCCTCGATCTGCTCATGGACCGGTGACAAACAGCGCTGACACAAGAGGTCAACTGCAAGTTGAACCTTACCGCTCACCGTTTGGTGACCTTGCAAGTCTCGCTCAAACTGCAATTCAGCAGAAATCTCTCCGTGGACAGACTCAACTGCGCTACCAACCCGAGGCAGGGACTCCAACGGCAAAACACCATCGAGCAACTGCTCTCGCTGTACCAATTTCCGAGCATCAATGCTCTTTGGCAATACTGATTTAGAGGGGGCTATCGACATAAGCGCGCAATTCTATGGACTCACCTTAGCCTTGTCAAAACAAATCAGGCATTGCAGTATCGCCCGGTCACAAACCACTATTCGACTCAGCGGAAAATCCACCAGAATGCCCCACCCTCTGATACTAGCCTCCAGCTCTCCTTACCGCAGAACCCTACTACAACAGCTTGGCATCCCCTTTCAGCAGGATTCGCCCCATATAGATGAAGCACCACAGGCGGGGGAAGCGCCAGCTGCACTCGCCCTGCGCCTCGCCACAGAGAAAGCGCGCGCCCTGGCTGGCCGCCACCCGAAATCACTGATTATCGGTTCAGATCAAGTTGCCTCTTGCGACGGTCAAATACTTGGCAAGCCAGGCAGTAGGGAGCGCGCCATCGCCCAGCTGCAAGCCTGCAACGGCAAAAAAGTGATATTCCACACCGGCTTGAGCCTGCTGAATAGCGCAAGCGGAGAGCAGTTGGGCGATACGGAAACCTTCACCGTCTACTTTCGGCAGTTGAGCACAGAGCAAATTGAACGATATGTAGAGCTGGAACAACCTTACGATTGCGCCGGCTCTTTTAAGGTGGAAGGGCTAGGTATCGCCCTGTTTGAGAGGCTTGAAGGGGCAGATCTCAACACCCTGGTTGGGCTGCCACTAATCCGCCTTACCGATATGCTGAACCACTTTGGCATAGATCCATTGGGCCCGCAGGCCACCTAAAAGAGTGGCGGCCAGCGCAGCAGCTCAGAGAAACGATCGATAACAACCTTGGGGCCACACCCCTGCAGTCGGGTTGGGCAATGAGCGCCATAGCTCACCCCGATAGAGGGCATGCCGATCGCCGCCGCCATTTCCAGGTCGTATACGGTATCCCCTACCATTACCGCCTGCTCCGGACCGGTTCCGGTCTCATGTAGCAACTCATTCAGCATCAGCGGATCAGGCTTGGAAGCGGTCTCATCCGCACAACGACTGGCGGCAAACAAGTGGCCGAGGCCGTGCTCCTCAAATTCCCGATTGAGCCCCTGCCGACTCTTCCCAGTCGCTACCGCCAACTGGTGACCACCGCACAGCAACTGGTCCAGGGTATCCAGGACCCCCTCAAATAACGGCAAGGGTTCAACCCGGGCCGCCATCCACTCATCAAAGTAAAGTTGGCGCAACGTGAGTTTTTCCTCACTGGCAGCCTCCGGAAACAGAGAGGATATCGCCTCCGGCAGACCAAGCCCGATGATGTTGCTAACCGCTTCCGGGGCAAGCACCGACAAACCGGCTCTATCTGCTGCCCGCAACATACAATCGACGATACGCGCCTCAGAATTACAAACCGTCCCGTCCCAATCGAGGATTACCAACATAACAAAAGAACGCCCTACTCTTCCCTTAATCTATTCAGCACTGCACTCAGCTCCGCAGGGAGTGGAGCCTCCACCTCAACCTTGGAGCCATCTGGCAAAGAGCAGCGCACTGAAGCCGAGTGCAAAAAGAGACGCTTCAGACCGCGACCGCGAAATTCACGATTGACTTCGTCCGAGGTGTACTTGTTGTCGCCCGCCAAAGGGCAACCAACAAACTGAGCATGAACTCGAATTTGGTGTGTTCGCCCGGTGACCGGCTCTGCGGAAAGCAGAGTCGCCGCCTTAAATCTCTCAATCAACTTAAAGCGAGTCTCTGAAGGCTTGCCCTCAGGGTGCACTGACACCATTCTCTCGCCGCTTTTCAAAGTGTTCTTGCGCAAAGGTGCCTCAACAACGCGGCGACCTCGGGGCCACTTGCCCACCGCCAATGCCTGATACGATTTACCGATCTTTCCCGCCCGCAACTCCGACTGAACATGCTGCAATACCGCGCGCTTGCGGGCCACCATGATGGCGCCACTGGTATCCCGGTCAAGGCGGTGCACCAACTCAATAAACGGGCTTTGCGGAAACATCTGGCGCAAAACTTCAATCAGACCCAATCTGACACCGCTGCCGCCATGGACCGCAAGGCCCGACGGTTTATTGATCACCATAAGCCCGTGCTTGTCGTAAAGTATGGACTCTTGGATCAGCTGGCGCAGAGATTCACCTGCGAGAGGGGTCTCAGCCTGCTCGGCAACACGAATTGGCGGCACTCGCACCACATCGCCCGCCTTTAACTTGTATTCAGCCTTTATTCGTCCTTTATTTACTCTTACCTCACCCTTACGCAGGATTCGGTATATACGTGAACGCGGCACACCCTTGAGGCGCGCCTGGAGGAAATTGTCGATCCTCTGTCCCGCCAGCTCTTCAGGTACAGTTAAAAGCTGCACGCCGCCAGATGGATTCGAGGTCTTTGATGGGGTCTCGGCCGGAGCCTTCTTAGGGTGGGGTATACTTCGCATGACGCGCATCATAGCGTTGCCAGGGATACAATTGAAGCACCTCCCTGCCCATGCTATATTCGGCCGGCCTGAATTCGGCGTATTTTCGGTCAAAGGCGACTTCCCACATGAAGAGATAGCCGTGACCCCAACGAAAATACCCCATTCGGTCGGTGCGCGGGGATGCCGCGTCATTGATAAAACTTAGCCGTTGAGATGTCCCCCAATTACCAGAACCAGAGGGGAGCTCACCGGCAACAACAGCCCGCGGTTATGCGGGTAATTATCGCGAAGGTAAGACGGGCCGTGACCCGCAGCGCTTGAAAGGACGACTCAAACTTGCGTCCGGTTTTGCAGAATACGACGAGCCAGCAACCGAACTGGCAACCAGGGCAGCACAGCTTCCGCAAGCCTGGTAAAAAAATTAAGAAGAATGGGTATCAGCCAAAAGCTGAACTGCAGAACCTCTGATGATTGACGCAAACCTTGCCGCCCAGCATGAAACAAACCAAGGGGCGGCGCCCAACCCTGCTGCAGAAGCCTGCAGCATAGGTACAGGGCAGTACTAACAAAAGGTATTAAAGGTACCAACGGATAGCACAATAACAGCGCGTATCCGGAGTTTTTGCAGAGCGAATAATAGGCAAATGCCAGTCTCAACAAGCCGCATAGATCCATGGCGCGGTAGAGCTGGCATACCTTATTTTCCCTGCCCTGCCTGGTGGTCCTCTCCACCGGACAGCCAACAAGCAAGCCTGTGAGTAGCGGTGTCACGCCTTTGCGCAACGCAAGGAAAACGACACGCATGAAAAGAATGCTAATCAACGCAACCCAACCTGAAGAGTTGCGTGTTGCCCTGGTCGACGGCCAGTGGCTCTATGATTTAGATATTGAGAACCGAACCCGCCAGCAGAAAAAAGCGAACATCTACAAAGGTAAGATTACCCGTGTAGAACCCTCCCTCGAAGCTGCATTCGTCGACTACGGCGAAGAGCGCCACGGGTTCCTCCCCCTGAAAGAAATCTCTCGCGAGTACTTCCTCAAGCAGCCCAAAGACATCGAAGGCCGCATCAAAATCAAAGATGTTGTCAAAGAAGGCATGGAAGTTATTGTCCAGGTGGACAAAGAAGAGCGCGGCAACAAAGGCGCTGCCCTCACCACCTTTGTTAGCCTCGCCGGCCGCTACTTGGTGTTAATGCCCAACAATCCTCGTGCCGGCGGTATCTCCCGCCGCATTGAAGGTGATGAGCGCTCCGAACTCCGCGATGCATTGGCCAGTGTAGATGTCCCCTCAGGCATGGGCATCATCGTGCGTACCGCCGGCGTTGGCCGCAGCGGTGACGAACTGCAATGGGACCTCAACTACCTGCTGCAACTTTGGAATGCCATCAAGGAAGAAGCTGATACCTCCAAAGCGCCCCACTTCCTGTTCCAGGAAAGCAACGTCATTATCCGCGCCATCCGCGACTACATGCGCGATGATATCGGCGAAGTTATTGTCGACGACAAAGGCGCCTTTGAGCTGGCCGCAGAGTTTGCCCGCCAGGTAATGCCCCACTACGCCAATAAGGTGAAGTACTACGAAGACGCCATTCCGCTGTTCAATCGTTATCAAATTGAAAGCCAGATTGAGACAGCGTTCGAGCGCGAAGTAAAGCTCCCCTCCGGTGGCTCCATCGTTATCGATGTGACCGAGGCCTTGGTATCTATCGATATCAACTCCTCCCGCGCAACCAAGGGCGGCGATATCGAAGAGACCGCGCGCAATATCAACCTGGAAGCCGCCGACGAAATCGCTCGCCAGCTGCGCCTGCGCGATATGGGCGGACTGGTTGTAATCGACTTTATCGACATGCAGAGCAAGTCCAACCAGCGCGAAGTTGAAAAGCGCATGGAGAAGGCCCTCAGCATGGACCGCGCCCGCGTTCAAGTTGGCCGCATCTCCCGCTTCGGACTGCTGGAGATGTCCCGCCAGCGCCTGCGCCCATCCCTGGGTGAAACCACCTTCCGCGTTTGCCCCCGCTGTAGCGGTCAAGGCACTATTCGCGGCACCAAGTCTCTGGCTCTCTCCATTCTCCGCCTGGTAGAAGAGGAAGCGAAGAAAGAGCGCAGCGCCGAGATCCGTGCGATCACCCCGGTGAATGTCGCGACCTATCTGCTGAACGAAAAGCGCAAAACGATCTCCCAGATCGAGTCCCGCAATTCCACTCGCGTAGTAGTTGTACCCAGCGCGGAAATGGAAACGCCGCACTTTGAAGTTCAGCGCCTGCGTGACGATGACACTGCCACCCTGGAAACTTCCTACAAGATTTCTGGCACTGCCGAAGAGACAGTGACCAAGAAAGAGGAAAAGCCACAGCGTCCAGCTGCAGCACAAGCGGCCGTGCAGCAAATTGCCCACACCGCTCCAGCACCCACTCCGGAGAAAAAGGAAGAGCCTGGACTCTTCAGCCGATTGATTAGCGCTATCGCCTCCTTCTTCACCGCAGAAGAGGAAGAGCCGAAGAAGCATCAAAAGTCCAAAGGCCGTGGCAAGGACTACCAGCAGCGCAACCGCAATCGCAACCAGCGCGGAAATCGCAACAACCGCAGCGGCCGCCCCGCGCGCCGCAAGGATGATCGCCGCGAAGACAATAAGCGCGACGACCAACGCGAAGATAAGCGCAGCGCCAAGCTGGATGAGCATGACAGCGCCTCCGATCGCCAAGGTGAAGGTCAGCGCAGACGTCGCCGTCGCCGCAACGACAACCGCCGCAGCGACAACCGCGCTCAAACTGCTGAAGCCCAAAATACCGTTGATACCAACGAACAGGCTGGAGACACCTCCGATCAGCAACGCCCAGCACGTCGCCCGAGCAATGTGCGCGGCCGCCCTCAGGCGCGCCGTCGCGGCGGACGCCGCAGTGAGAACACCGCAGCAACCGCGGTAGCTCACAGCCAGGAAGAGCTGAATCGCGAAGTTCACGAAGCCATCGACGAAGCCGAAAACGAGGTCCGCAAAACTAAGGAAGTCGTAAAAGAGACTCGCACCGAGGCATCCAAACCCAAGGCCAAAGCGAAAGAGTCTCATAAGCCGCAGAGAGCTCCCAAGCAAGCAGCCCAACCCGCCATTACCATGCCGGTGCGAACTGCCCACGAGGAGAAACCTGCACAAGAGACCCCGAAGCCAGCAGCCCAACCGCAAAGCACCCCACAGGTAGCCAAAGCTGCCACCGCCGAGCCGCAGCAACCTACTCAGCCCAAGCCCAAAGCTACCCCGGTAGAAAAAGCAGCTGCGCCAGCTGCCGAGCAGGTCAAGCCTGTAGAGCAAGCACCAGCACGAAAAGCCACCACGGCAGAAGTTCCGGCTGCTCCCAAAGCTGAGGCCACTCCTGCCAAACCAGAAGTAGAAGCAGCAGAGGAAATCGTGCTTGAAGAAGCACAAGCTGCAGCTGAAGCTTTGCAGGAACAGGCAGGCACCAGCGAGCCGGAAGTTCAGGAAGAAATTGTTGCCGCCGAGCAGGCAGCTTCCGAAGAGGGACCGACCGCACCCAGCCAGGGACGCGCAGTAAATGATCCGCGTATCAACCCCAAACCACTGGGTGAATTCTCAATTGTTACTGAGCACCGCAAAGTGGGCTCCCAGCAGCCGCTGGATACCGCGCAACCGGCAGCAATTGAGCACAATCCGCGTGCCCTCGCCCGCCCGGCCAACGACCCGCGTATCAGCCGCAAGGCCGTGGAAGTTGATGCCAACGCAGATATCGATCGCGACTCTGCAGAAGCGAGCTAAGCGATAGCTGCCAAGCCGCCCCAGCCAATGGCCGGGGCGGCCTTATCAACCTGACAGTAAGCCTTGAGCTGGTCAATAAATCACCTAACTTATTGAACTATATAAAAAAAATCAAAATGGCGCTTGTACATCCCCGGAAGCCATGTATAATGCGCAGCACAATTTGGTGGGGTGGCTGAGTGGTCGAAAGCGGCGGTCTTGAAAACCGTTGACTGTAACAGGTCCCAGGGTTCGAATCCCTGCCCCACCGCCATTATTCATACAGAAAGCCCTGATTTTTCAGGGCTTTTTTGTTTCTGCTATTTTTATCCCCCCACTTGTTCCCCCACTTAGCTTTTGCTAGTCCGCAACGTTTCAGATGACGCAAACTCTATACGATACGCGCCAACTGCGGCAGCGCACCAACGTCTTTATCATCTACCCCTTTCCGTGAACATTAGGTCGATTTAGCTCTTTTGCAGGCTCCACGAGAGCCCGCCCATTAACCTTACAAAGACCTCATACGCTTACGCAGCAGCTAGATCGTAATCTCCGGTAGCTGGTCCCACTGAGTCGTATAGGCTGGCGATCGATGCTCCTGCCTCATCTTCCACTTCTTGTCGATACCTTCAGCCCCCAGAAACAAGGTGCCCCGGCCAAACCGTTGATTGATCTGGTCCATGGCCTGCATGGTCTCATCTGATCGTATTGGCTGGCCCGTGGTGAACATGTCGCCCTGGCCCAGTGAGCGGGGGATAAGCTCTACCAGCCCTACCCCCGCTTTCAGGAATCTATGTCCCTGCAGGAACAGCTCTGTAATGGCGCGCTTTACCAGCTGCACTATCAGCCGTGTGTCATCCGTGGGGTATGGGCTTTGTACCACGGTGCTGCGGCTGTAGTAGAGCGGCTCATGGGGTGAGGTATGCAGGAAGACATGGATAGACTTTACCAGGGAGTCCTGGGCCCGCAGCTTCTCCGCCGCCCTGCTCGCGTACAAGGTAACGGCCTGCAGTATCGGCTGCAGATCGGTGAGCTTTTCGCCGAATGAGCGTGTGCAATAGATCTGTTTCTTGGCCGGTGGCTGCTCTTCCAGGCTTAAGCAACTAATGCCATTTAGCTCTTCTATCGTGCGCTCAATATTTACATTCGTATGGCTGCGTAGAATTTTCGGGTTGGCTTGTGCCAAGTCATAGGCTGTCTTGATACCCAGGTGCCCAAGTCGCCTTGAAAGGCGCCTGCCTACACCCCACACATCACCCACTTCAGTGCGTCGCTGCAGCCATTGCCACTTTGCGGGGGAGTCCAAGACGCAGACGCCCTGACATTTGGGGATCTTCTTGGCAACTCTATTTGCCAGCTTGGCCAGGGTTTTACTGGGAGCAATGCCAACGCCCACCGGCATGCGAACATCCCGCCAGAGGGTTTGCCTTATTTGCTGGCCGTAATCCAGTAGACACTCTTGCAACCCATGCAGATCCAGAAACATCTCATCGATGCTATAGACTTCAACCTCTGGACTGTACTGCTTCAGCGTTATCATTACCCGGTGGGAAATATCGCCGTACAGGGCGTAGTTACTCGAGAAGATCTTTACCCCGTGCTTTCGCAATAGATGCTCAATCTTGAAGAACGGCTGCAAGTCGGGAATACCTAACACTTTGGCTTCTTTCGAGCGAGCCACCACGCAACCATCATTATTGGAAAGGACTACCACCGGGAGCCCGCGCAGGTCGGGGCGGAATATCTGTTCGCAGCTGGCATAGCAGCTGTTGCAATCAACCAGTGCCAACATCAGCAGGACCGGTGGTACCGCACGGAAGCCTTGACCACTCCCTCAACAATCAATTCCTGCCCCTCCCAAATGGGAATCGGTGCGTATTTGTCATTGGCTGATAGCAGGCGGCCCTGTTGGCGGTCGAGCACCTTGCACGTTAACTGCCCATCCAGGGCAACCACCACCACATCTCCGTGGATTGGTGTTAATGATCGGTCGACTACCAGCAGGTCCCGGTCAAAGATGCCGAGGTTCTGCATAGAGTCGCCGTTGGCGCGGGCGAGGAATGTCGCCGCCGGGCTGGTTATCAGGTGTTGATCCAGGCTCAGCGCCGCTTCTTTGTGGTCATCCGCTGGCGAAGGAAAGCCGCAGCTAACGCCACTGCCGTATAGAGGGGAAAGTTTCATGTGCTCTAGCAATATACTGTATCTTTATACAGTGTATTAGCGAGCACCCACTAAAGACAAGTAGCCAGTGTGACTCCAGGGCCTCACAGGTACTTTTGTACTCAAGCCATCTCGGCGCCGCCACCTCCTTTTGACTCAACCGAATAGATAACACCTTGGATAATGGTGCTCACTTCCTCACCTATCAGCTTTAATACGGCATCCATTCCCGCCAAATCGGGGCAGCCTGTTACCCACTCCAGGGCCACACACAGATTTGTGACTCGCTGCAATTGTCCCATTTGCGCTTTTATAGGCATGCTCAACTCCTTGTAACTATTAGCCCTATCTCAACCTTGTGTCACCTAACACCGGTTATCTTTATTGCCTTATGACGACAAGTCGCCAAACGCACCTCGATATTTGAGGCCGGATCACTAGCCGATCACCTGCGCAACGCACGGAAACAGGAGAGGATGACGATTGCACAGCTGGCAAGGCAGCAGGGGCTTGTGTTATCTCAAATTTCGAAAATGGAAACGGGCGTACAAAGAATTCCGGCGGACCTGCTGCCGGTATGGTGTGAGGCGGTTGGGATTACTTTGGCGGAGGTGTACGGGGTGGAGAACCTGCACCACTTTGCACAGATTCCATTCCCGCCTTTTATTGCTCGACTTTATTCGCAACTACCGGAGAATTTTCGCAAGCATATTCATCCGGTCATTGAGAGTAGATACCAACTCTGGAAGAGGTTGGGAGTAGTGGTAGGACAGCCGGTTACCCTAACTGCCCCCACGCAGATCCGGACGTGCGGAACTACCGCATCCGGCTCTTCAGTAATATATTCGCTCGTGTAAAGCACGAACCCTAATACCAGTCCACAAGTATACTGCGTTTGTATACTCGCGGTGGCTTTAGCCCAAAATATCCCAGCATTTCCTTTAGACTATTCCAGTTATAACTCTTGCGCTGACTCCGTCGATTGAGCCATTTGTGTATGCTGTGTAGAACATAGCTGTACAAACGGGACAAGCTTCGACTGTTGTCTGGCAGACCGAAGTAGTTCTGGAAGCCTTGTAGCTTGCGCTTCAGTGTGGGCAGCCATTCTCTCAGACGCTCACTGCGCTTGGCTTTGATCCAGTGGTAGAGCGCTTCCATTGTGCCCTTCTGTTTCTTTGCGGCAGTCCGGCGCCTGAGCCTGGGACGTTTGTTGACGTCCAAGCTCCAGTAGAACTCAAAACCCAGAAACTGGAACTGCCGTTTTCGGCCCGGATGGAAGCGGCTAAAGCGCTTCAGGTGCGTTTTCTCGGGGGCTAACTGCAGGCCAAACTTGTTCAGCCGTTGCGGTAGTACCCGGTAAAAGCGCTCTGCATCCGTTTTCAATTGGAAAGCCGCTACATAATCATCGGCGTACCGGATTAGCATGGCTCTGCCACGCATACGCGGCTTAACCTTCTTCTCGAACCACAAATCCAGGACGTAGTGCAGATAGATGTTCGCCAGTACCGGACTGATCACGCCACCTTGCGGGGTGCCTGCTGCCGCTTTACTGAACTTACCATCTGGAGTTTGCACGCGCACCTTAAGCCACTGTTTAATCAGTGTCAGCAGGGCTTTGTCGTCGATACGAAGGGCTAGCATGCGCAGTAACCAGTCGTGATCCAGCTGATCAAAGAAGCCTTTAATATCGGCTTCAACGATGTAGCCGTAGCCTTTGAATTGCAGGTTTAAGCCAAGGCTATGTACGGCTTGGTGGGCGCTTTTCCTGGGGCGGTAGCCGTAGCTAAAGGGCAGAAAATCCTGCTCCCAGATACTTTGCAGTAGCTGCGCTACGCTCTGCTGCACCAGTTTGTCTTCCACCGTAGGCAGCCCCAGTGGGCGCTGCTTGCCGTTGCCTTTGGGAATCAATACCCGCTTAATCGCCTGGGTACGGTAGCGTTTGTCACACAGCCGTTGATGTAGGCATTGGATATTTTGCGGCAGACCTTGCCGGTAAACTTCGGTTGTTACTCCATCAATACCGCAGCGGGCCTGCTTGTTGAGCTGGCCCCAGCTTTGATACAGCAGGTTGGAATTTAGCAGTCCGTATAAATTCTGAAACCTGTGCGTGGGGTGGCTCTGTGCTTTAAATGCGATGGCGTGCAAGGCGGTTGTCATAGTGTATCCAGCCCTACTTTGTCCGGACTATGTTTCTGTTGCACACCGATATTACTGTCAGCCCCTTCGCCATGTAAGCGGCTTTCCCGCTCTCGGACTACTATGAGCTGATCCGACTTCCGAGTGGTCTTCGTTGGTTTCACCATTAGGCTTAACTTCCCTACCTGCTCCTTCAGGAACCTGCTCGGATCTCTCAAGTTCTCAATACCTCTCTTTCTACATGCCATGGCTTGATAACCCCGCCGATCCGCCACAACCTCACCAATGCGGTTGCTTTGCCTGGACTTCGATGGCGTTACACATCTCGTCGATCGGAGCTCACTTTATTATCGGAGCGATACCAGCACTTCAGGATCACGATAACCCCTATGGCCTATAGAATTCTCTGTGTACGCTTCACATAGTTTGTTCACAGTGAGAAAAAAATGAGTATATTTTTTTTCCTTCTGCTCCGCCCTACGCGCAACACTCGATACGGGTGGCTGGTTAGGCCTTACCCGACAGGGACTTCCACCCTGCAAGAAGCATCAAGCTTAGCTTGACGCACTAACGCTCCCAACAGCGGCTGAGCGTAGCGAGGTCCAGCCCCGGAGAGTCGATGCCACTTGGCCTTGTTAACCAATTTTACGCTCCAATTCTGACCGAAGGGCTTTAAACAACACTTCAATCTCATTACGCTCAAAACCCAAGATAGAATGGAACTTAGTTACGTTTAGCGCAGAAGCTCCATACAAGATTTCACCGAATGAACTATTTATGGCTAATGCACACTCATATGAGCACTCCGATATACTTTGTGGCCAAGCGGCGCTTATCGATTCCAGCGTTTCTTTCTCAAAGCCAAACAAAGTCGGACATTCCGAGCCCCACTTTTCGATCCAGTATTCAAATGCTGCCGCAATAATCGTATTTTCTCTCTCAGAAATCATGCTTTATTTTTTGGTTAACGCTACGAGCATAGGCGAAATGTGCAGCATTTTGTCCCATGCCTTGCTTTGTTAACGCTTAAGTTCTCTGATGGTAAGCCGTTTCCATTTACCTGTGAGTGCGTAGGACTCTCCCTGGATTTCGTAGCTTATATTGCATGGTAATTCGGACGGACCATATATTGATGTGACATCTACGATAGGGCTAGATAAGACCACTGCCCCTGATGCCACCCTAATTGCTTGAGGTTGGTACTGCCTAGTGAAGCTTCCTACCCCTTCCCCAATAACTAAATTGGACAGCTGAACTGGATCCTCACTATGATTTCGGATATAGACTTCATTCACCGAGAGAATAGTGTCCGGGGATGAGAGGTACTTCTCTTGGCTCGGGGAAAGAGCATATGTATTTGGTAGGCGCTCTTTACCCAGGGTGATGAATGCGTCAAAGCTGATGGTATTGTCTTCTGAGTAGATAAGACACTGAAAATATTCACTGTATTCTACGCCCGAAGAATCTACCACCTGACCGCTTTGTGTGCACCCATAAGCGAGCAACAGAAAGAAGATAATACTGAGGGATCTAACCACCAATCTATCCATGAGTGTTAACGCCACTAGCAAAGGCTGAGGAGCCTAAGCGACGAGGTCCAGCACGAAGCGCGAATTTGTCTAGCTTTGTTAAATGTTTTACAGGAGATTGTTGTTTTTTGCATATGCGTACATCAACTCTTCCAAGTCGTTAGGATATTTATAAAAATCAGAATCTAGTGAATCTAATTTTAAAGCCCCACTTTCCTCAAGTGCCACAAGTTCCTGTTGACGAACTTCTCGGTCTTTAGGTGGACCCATCTCACCAAAACTAGCATTCGCCGCTTCGACAATGCTAGCCGTTTTTGACGCACCAATTTTATGCAAAGACGCAACAGTTTCGCTGGAGATATCTCCAGCGGAATTCCAAAAGAACTGATTAAACCCTCCGTTATTCACTTCCGCTTCCAACACCCATACACTAACTAGCACTAGCTCATGCTCATTTAGACTCTCTGATCCAGTCTCCAAATACTTATCAATTATTGGATTAACTAGCCCCATCAACTTGTCAAATTGTTCTGTCATAGCTCTCTGTACATTTAACGTCGTGCTCTGGGGAAACCGGAGCGTGGCGTAGGTTTGGCCCTAGCAGCACTTTGTCAGGAGCTCCACACATCACTGAGCCTGAACATTGAATTGCAGCTTTTTTCTAGCAGATCAATATTATTCCTCACGAGTTCGATTTTTTCTCGCATATTTTTCTTATACTCTTCATGGCTTACCTCCCCCACTATATAAACCCACTCCTCCCAGTCTTCGTCTGAGACTGGCGATCTGTTAATTTCTTTCCAGAACATCTCATTGGCCCCAATCTCGTCTGAGGCTAAAAGTTCGAGAATATCTATTACATTTCCTTTCGTGAGAAATCTAAAAGCTGCGTCCACAATAAAATCAGCAGTCGGTGTTTCCTGGCGGAGCTCTTCATCATATAGCTTTTTAAAATTTTCAAATTCTTGATCCATCGAGACTCCTAACGCCGCCAACACGGTCCGAAATGTAGCAGCGAAGCTGCGGAATGTAGGTCCAACCTAAGCTTGCTTGGGCGTTGCTTGCTGCATTTATTAGGCATGGGCTACTCTCCGAACTCGATTAATTTGAGGAGTTCACCCTCGCTCTTTGCGATTACCTCTTCGGATTGTGCCTGATGGCACCAATAGAATATATAGCCACCACAATGCCTGACCAAAAAATTGCCGTTATCATCAACTCCGATCAGGGTTGATTGCTTACCTTTCCACCAGTCTGCTTGTAAGGGGCGCCTATCCTCTTCCCGAAGTAAGCAGGCTAGTTTAATCTGCTTGCCAGAGAATTTTATGGTGCGTTTAATCCCAAGATTACTTATCGCTTTATCTAGAGAAGTCATGGATTCGTTTACTGCCTAACGGGGCGGCCGAAGGCCCGTAGCAACCTGCTTGTACTTGCTAAGCATTGCAACGCTATAAGCCAGAATAAGTTTGGAAAACCTCATGACCTTTGTAGTCCCCTCGCTCATTTAAGTTGATATATATTTGAATGGCACATTCATAGAATAGCCAAAGAAATATAGATTCAACGTTACAGTCAGCCTCATTTTCTCGTACTACGGCCTGATATCTAAAAGAATACTTATCGTAAGAATACACAATGTTAGCTGAGGCTAAATATTCTTCAATTACGTCCTTACTATCGCCTTGCGATAGATTAGCAGAAATACTTTCCTGTATTTTCTTGACTGTATTAAGACTATTCCCCCAAGCAGGATTGCTAATTATTACTAGTGCTAATATGGTAGCTATCCTCAATGCTCTTCCTTGAACGCTTAACAGTGTATTCAAAAGCAGCTGAAATATATCACCCATCACTATACCCACAAACTTCCTTCGACCACGATATAAAAAGCCTTTAAGTAACATTAACCTATCGACAGTTGGCACCAATGTACATAAATGGGTATATTGCAGCTGCATTATACCCAGACATTTTGGGTGCCATATATATTTTTGGAACCCCCTTAAAAGTCAAATAGTTAACGCCTTTTTTTCCTGTGCATAGATGAGGATGCTTTTGATCCCAGATATACAAAGTAGGCTAAGTGACTTGGTTATCCCAGAAAATATTGTTTAACGCCGCCAGCATCTACCAGCCGTTGCTGCCGTTAATATACAGCAGGCCGTCCGCCTGATTCAGCGCAACCTTTGCCGGGAAAAATTGCCAGTAGCCAGGGTCCGCCACGTAGCGGGCCAGCTGGCCGTTTTGGTTTGCCCACTCATTGCTACCGGTGGCAACTATGTAGCGGTCGCCATCGTCGGGGGGATCGTTTTGGATGCCCTGCACTTCGATTTGCAGAAGCGCGTAAGTTCATTGTTACAAACACCCCACTCACCATCATCATCCGCATAAACTCGCTCACCGCAGTTAATTGCAACCATACTCACCCACTCGGAATCGCCATCACTGCAATAGAACTATGCACGACCATGCGATTCGCCACTTCACCAATGCAGTCAGAAACAAGGCCCGCTGCCTCGTCAATCACATTGACCGCCTGCCCTGCATCTGTGGTGAGTGTCTTCGTTGTCACATAGACCCGATCCATCGGGCATCGGTCTGCACGCTGTTCTGATCATCAATCACGGCAATAACGCACTTGAGCACAGCGACGGCTTGAGCTTCGGAGCTTGCGGGCTCAGCCTTTTGCGTGATTGCAGATCGCACAATCGTACCAGTACAGTGGCGGTCGTCGATGATGTAGGCAAATTGCCAAGCCTGGCACTCTATAAACAATATAAATATAGGAATTTCTTACTAAACTAGTTATCCCTATATGTTTAAACTTTATTCCCAGCTTTTTGAGATCATCTTCCTAAAGATAACTACCGCAATCCAGCCCTATACTTCCCGTGTCACCTCTATTTTACCTAGACAGCCAGACAAGCAGTAGGAACTCTCTAAGGATGAAATCCTATATTGGTGACTCCACTTCAACTTTAATGACAAAGATTTGAGAGCATTCTCCGCCTAATTAGCTGTTCAGCTGAGTCCCAAATCGATCAACAGTCTGTAACAAAATTAATCGCTTGATTTTTAAGGGATCATCATGAAAGCTTTCACCCCGATAGCGGCAGCTATCTTCTTAGTAATTAGTGGGTATTCATTCGCAAATGGGAATACTGCCATAGTGAACCAGAATGGAAATGGTAATATGGCTAACCCGGACCAAAGTGATCCCGCAACGATGGACAGTTTGATCGCAATCACCCAGGATGGTGATTTCAACGAATCTGCACCGGTACAGGAGAATGCCACTCAAAATGGCACTATTATTCATATTCAAACTGGAAATCTAAATACCGCTCCTGCCTTACTACAAAATAACAGTGACTCTACCCAGATTACGGCAATTCAGCAGGGCAATCTTAATGAGGTAGGCATGTCGCAAGTTGACTCTCAGTTAAGTACTGTTTTTGTTAACCAAATTGGGGATACCAATAGCTATGGCGGTGCGCAGATAATGTCAGATAGCGATACTATTTCTGTATTGCAATCTGGAGATTCCCAAATTTCCGGTAATACTCAACTCAATACCTCCTTTAACAGTTTTATAGTGAACCAGACAGGAATGGCCAATAGTGCTATTGGTTTCCAATCTAGCGGTACCTCAAATACCTCAGTTATGATCCAGAATGGAACTGCTAATATCGCTGGCATGGCTCAAAACGACGGCGACTTTAATAGCTTACTTATTCAACAAGAAGGAGATAGCAATGATGGCATTGTTACACAGTTAAATAATTCAAATAACAATACTGTGAGCGTATTCCAATCAGGCATGATGAATATGTCGGAAGTTAATCAAGATGCTTCTGATTTTGGCATAGTTGATACCAACCAAACTGGCATGATGAATATGGCACTAACCAATCAGACGGGGATATCCAACTTTGCCAGTCAATCCCAGATTGGCACATCTAATGTGCATGAAATCGGTCAGGCAACATCCGGTAATTCTGCAACTGCCCTCCAATCTGGTACTGGCAATATGGGCGTGATTTTTCAATAGCGGATAAGGTTGACGATTCAACACTGTACTCCCTATTAGCAGCTATGGGTGTTTGACTGTTTTTGGGTAAAAGAGATGCTTTTTAAATAGGTATAACGCGCCCAACAGGGGCGGCTGGAGCGAAGCGGAAGCCGTCCCGCGGAGGGCCGTAGGACCGGAGCATCCTGCTTGGGTTTGTTATGGTACATAGGACAATGAGACCGAAAGGAGTAGGGCTAAAAAACCTACCACATATATAGAAAATAAAACCAAAATGGACTTACCCAGTTTCTCTAGGCCCGAATCATCCATTTGGCGCCATTCTCGCCTAAGGAGAAACTTCATGAAAGCAATGTTATTAGAAATAGAATTGTTCATAATGAGGCTGGGCTTTCCCATAGCTTCGTATTTTTCGGAATGCCTCGTTTCTAATATTTTAAATAGACGATAGCAAAGAAAAAACCAAACTAGCACCGACAGAAGCAAGCCCACAATAAGAATTGGTTGAATTTCCTTCACCTTACTCTCCGAGATCCATAACGAGGGTGTAGAAAAACTCAGCCCTCTTTTCGTATTGTGCTTCTACGTGAAAAATAGCCTACTCATCAGTGAAAGCTAGATCAGAATTCACGTAGAATCACCATTTATGGTTAATATTTGATCACAACTAAGAAAGCAAAGACATAAATTAGTTTTTCTACAGCCTGAACACTAAGCTAACGGGCAGTAACGTAGCGGCATAATCGCGAAGCGCCGCTGCGTTACTGTCCCAGTGTGGCACGCAGTGCTACACGTGTTAAGCGCCTTGTTATACGTTACAGCTAAAATCATCTACTACACCCCACACTATTGCCGCCATAAACATACACCATGTAATTAGGATTAAACGTCGTCTCATGCCAAAATTTGATACATATCTTGCCTCTGGTACATGAGGCACATTCATGGGTAACTTTAAGAAGAAATTAATATTTAAATTTACTAAATAGGTAAAGCTAAGAAACAGAACAAATGGCCTACCTTTATCTGCGGGGCAGGAATAATGACTCGCTGCCAAAATTGCAATGACTAAGTAGGATAGGAGTAAAATCCATTTAAGAGCTTTGTTGTTCATTTTATCCGAAGCGTATAATCGGGATAGGGAGGCACCTCACGATGCCTCTCCTCCCACACCACCAGGCATACGGATCGCGTACCATGGCGGTTCAATTCTATTCCCCTTCCTATCTGCCAATTCCGGCAGCCCCAAGCTCCTAAAGTATCTATTTGGCAATGCTCTGTAAAGGGCAGGACTTTTGCTTAGCCTCCATGATCCATGTGCTGATTTGGCCGTGTTCCACGCTAAAAAGCGATCAACACCCAGCCTTCTTAATCTGCGGTAACCACTACGTCCCCATTGCTTCCATAAATAACATCGCAACTTCCGCCTTATCCACTTGTCCAGATCTTTCAGAGGGCTCAGTACTTCACTGATGTCAAAGTACGCTTTCCAACCAAGCAGGGTCTTCTTTAACTCCTCTATGATCTGAGTAAACTTGCGGCCTCGTGTTCGGCGGGTGACCATTCTGATCTTTGCCTTCAATTTATTCATCGATGATTCTGATACCTTGATCCGGGCATCTTTCTTCAGCAATCTAAATCCTAGAAAGCTCCGCTTCCAGAAGTGATCATCTGCACTCTTCTCAGCATTTACTGTGAGCTTCAGCTTACATTTGATGAAGTGCGTAAGGCTTACTTTTATCCGCTCTGCAGACCGACGACTTCCCACCAGTATTTGAAAATCATCGGCATATCGCACAAAACTGAGTTGCCGCTTGTGCAGCTCCCAGTCCAGTTCATTAAGCACAATATTAGCTAGAAGCGGAGATAGCGGCCCACCTTGCGGGACGCCTTTTGTTGTAGCTATTACCTTGCCGTCGACTACCGTTGGCGCTTTTAGGTATCGGTTTATCAACCCCAGCACATCAGCCGGTATTCCACTTTGCTTCAGTGTTAGCATGAGCCTGTCATGATTCACTTCATCAAAGAAGGATTTCAAGTCCATATCGATCGTCCAGCGCTTTCCTTGCCGGACAAAGTTTTGAACCTGTCTAATCGCCTGGTGTGCCGATCGATTTGGTCTAAAACCAAAACTAAGAGCATGAAACTTCGGCTCCCATTGCTCACTGAGTATCTGTGCGATAGCTTGTTGGATCAACCTATCTTGCACAGTGGGTATACCCAATGGACGCAGGCCTCCATTGCCTTTTGGTATAAAGACGCGTTTCACCGGTTGAGGACGATAGCTACTACTTAACACCTTGTGTCGGGTAGCAATCCAAGTCTGCTTAAGATGTTCCGGCAACTGTTTTACCGTCATACCATCGAGACCTGGCGCACCCTGGTTACGAGAAACTTGTTGTAATGCTCGAAACAGATTATTCCTATCTAGAATTCGCTGCATTAAAAGAGATGGGAAATTGGACAATGTATGATTAAGTTTCCAGTTTGATGTTCACCCCCCAAAAAAAAATATTTTTTTCCTGGCAACTAAGTTACTTGTCAGATGCAGTCATCAAGCTCTGCATTAATAATACTGTCCAGAATTGTTCAGGCCGTCAGTAACACGAAATCTACCTACTATGCCCTCTGCTGACTTCTATGGGTCGGTCAAAACCAATCTCTCAGTTTTCAGTTATTCCATTAACAACCCATAGACCTCCCAGGGTAAGACATTTAACTTTCTTCACGTAGATGCTGGATTTATAAAACGCAGGCCAGTTGTGGATGGAGAGCTTTATGGTCACGTGCCCACTGGCTCCACCTGCGTCACACCTCATATCCAGTTCTTGTTCATCACCCCGTGAATTTGCGTTGGGCTTCCTCCAGCCAATACCTCGCGATATTGACCTTGCCCTTTCGTTAACCTTCGGCTCCACGAATACCTGGTAAGAGGACTTCCACCTCTCTAGTTAAATGCCATGCCTGGCAAACACGCCGCTAGCATGGGCGCAGCTTTAGCTGCGTCCAATGCCTTGCTTTGTTAACTGTTTTACCTATATTCAACGTAAATTTCCCCAGAGCCTATCGGCAACTCTTTATTCAAGATCTCAATTAGATCAATGACACTATCAGTTTGCTCTAGGTCTTGATACTCACAAGCATACCAAGCAATGAATTTTGCCCCTTTATATATTAACTCTCCTAATAACTTTCCAAGTTGAGTAGAACTTAAAGGATCGCCTTGTGACAACTGAAGTCCAGCTTCGGAAAATATACTGTCTGTAGTATCACCAGTTTCATCTAAAACTGCCCATGCATGAGACTGATCAATACCGTAGTAGTCGACTACTTCACCGAATACTTCCTGTGCTTCGCTGGCAGGCACAAAAGTAATGTCTGAAACATCAGTTGTAGGCTTGAGATCTATAATTGCGAGTAAAAACTGGCTCATGTTCGAATACAGTTAACGCCGCCATAACCGGCGGGAACGGAGTTGGTTTAGTTGTGCTAGCGTAGCGATAAAGCACAACTGAAGCAACGCAGTGAGCGTCAAGCCCGTGTGCGGGCGGTGGTTGATGGCTTTGTTATGAGGCTAAAATTTGGGCTTAAAGTAGATACCTAAGCCGAGTGTGGCCACAGCCAAACCAATGAATACCTGGACAAAAAGGCTAAAAAAGAAATCCATAGCACCATGGGCGAGTGTAATTTCGATGATACCATTCATCTTACTTGCGTAAGTAAAGCTACCATCAATTGAATCGATAATAGTTAGCATGCTTAGCAAGAAGCCTGCTAAAGCTAGGGTTGCGCCGCCGAATTTATCTCTCATAGTGAGTGTGCGTTATAACGCTGAGTGCAGGGGCAGCTGGAACGCAGTGTAAGCTGTCCCGGCGCGCAGCGCCCTTGCTGCCACGTTTTGTTAGGTGCTTTTGCAGATGACCAATACACTGACATTTCCACCTTCATCATAATATGACAGAGTTTCCTTAATATACTTACAGTCGCCATGCTGTGACATATTTGTATTTATATATCTATCGATGTCGGCATAGTACTTCTCAAAGCCGTCAACATCATCCGCAGATGTGAATCGATGGCGGGTGTATACAAAGTAGTAAGCTCCCTCGCCATGCTTAATAACCGTTCGCTCTTTTTTAGAAATGGAATCAAGCTCAACGTGATACGGGGTATTTGAGCAAGCCATGAGAGCAATCGTTATAAAGAGTAAGAATATTCTTCTAGTCATGATTTACGGTTGCACCTAAAACGCTTAGATAACCTGCACTGCAGGCGGTAAAAAAATGACTTGGCATTGAATTTAGGCCGAACTAAAGAGGCCCATTCCTGCAGTGTCTGGTTCATCGCCATGTTGTACATTCCCGCCGGCACTATCTTGCCGAGCCGCCCTCTTTATAAAGGAAATTCCTTTTTTCGCCTTAGACCACACTCTGCCAGTCAACTTTGTAGATTCATGGCACTGCCCACACTCTACCACCAGATCTTGGATTTGCAATCCAGCTGGGAGTCGTTGATCTTTCATTAAACCCACTTGATTACTACATAGATCTTGCTTTTTCTTATTGCACCCAGCATATAACCCATAACTCCGTACCATGTGTTTTCCTATTGGAGGTATGTGCTGCAAGACACGTCTTAAGAACTCCTGAGGCTTTAATCTTAGTCGCTTGCGTCGCTGGTCACGGTGATCAAAATAACGAAATTCCAGCTCCTTATGATCCACGTTTAATATCTGCTTTGGCTTCAGCGGGCCACCTTTGATATATCGTGAAAAATACAGAAGCACTCCTTGTCCATGCTCATATCGATCCTGAATACGAACTGACCATTCTTTGCGATAGCAAGCTTTAAAGAGAATATCAAACTGGCCAATGGGCCAACTGGGAGGCAGCTTGATTAGCCCAGCACGATACTGCTCTAGTAACAGCGCTTGAAACTTTCCCCTATAAAGACTCTTAACCACTCGCACAGGTAATAAATACTCACCTGTTTCTTTCCAGTTTTCTCTTAAAGTCAAACCGCCAGCGGTGATCAGGCAGTGTATATGTGGATGTAAAGTTAACTGTCTTCCCCAAGTATGCAGAGCCATAAGCATCCCGGGGGTTACGCCGTGATAGTCCTTACTTGCCATCAATTCAAATAGCGTTTCTTTACTCGACAAAAAGAGTATATCTGTAAGCTTCTCCTCGTTGTATTGCCATATCGGCAGATACTCATGAGGTATAGTAAAGACCACATGAAAATGTTCTGTATCAAATAATTTACGACGCTGCTGATCAACCCACTGGAGCTGTTTTCTGCCTGAGCAAAGGGGGCAACTTCTATGCCTACAAGAATGATGCTGCTCAGTGACATGGTTGTGCTTACAACGATAATAACTGCTTCCCATCGATTTTGTACGGCATTCTTGTATCGAGGAGATAGCCTTTAAATTTTTTAGTGGTTGCGCAGTTTTAGATAAATAACCACTGTACGCAGAAAATATATTTTGCAATACCCGGTTATGCATTTTCTAAAATGCCTCTTATAATTTAAAAGTGGCACCACTCCCGCGCAGCGGGTTTGTACAACGAAAATAGATATGCGGAACCGTTAAGAAAGTTGGCAGTGCCTTTGCGCAAGCAAAGGGAATGACAACTTTTAGGTTTCCGCATAATCGGGTTGTTATTTGTTGCTCGTGGCACTGTGTACAAATTCACTACAAATATCTTTCTTTTATTGTCTACCACGATTCGGAGAGAGAAACTAGCAGCACTAGGTTCGCGGCCTTGCTTCGAAGCGGCTGTGCCGTCCGCATTAACTTCGTTATGCGAGCGTCGCTGAAGCTTCGAAGCTTACATGAAGGTCGAACCGTTGGCTATGGGCTTTCCCGCCAATACTGTTTTTTTATACAGCAAACTAATAATCACCTGCTATCCTTTATTGACCCCCCGCAAAACTGGAGCGAGCGACCAATAACAGTTAATTCAAAAGAAGCGTCTTTATATCACCCTTCTATATAATTCTACTCACTTCTTTCAAGATAACCTCAAAAACCCAATAATATCAGGAAGTCAAGAGCTTTGACATAATTCTCAACAGGTAGATATAAAGCAGGCGCTATATATCTACCTGCTTTTTCTGCTCTTAATAACATTATCAACCCTATAAAAATCAAAGAGATAGATCGTCATTTCCAGAAATAGGAGAAGCTTCTCTTGAATTCTGATATATAGAGCAAGCCTCAACTGTCTTAACCGCCTTTATTCCCGGGCAACTAACCGTGCGCTTAGTCTCAAATAGCTCTATCGCTCTTACCTGGCTTACGCTGCTCAATGACAGGCTCCGTCAACTATTCACCACCTGCTATCTTGCTTTAAGCAGCAAAGCTGAAGCTGGGGGGAGGAAGTGGTTATGTCTGTCATGTGCCGTTTAGCCCTTTTGGCAGTAGTTTTTGTAGATCTGATGGGTCAGGGATTGCTGTTCCCGATCATCAATGAATTGGTTATGT
Source organism: Microbulbifer maximicatervae (SeqCode) (assembly GCF_052467225.1). NCBI lineage: Bacteria > Pseudomonadati > Pseudomonadota > Gammaproteobacteria > Cellvibrionales > Microbulbiferaceae > Microbulbifer > Microbulbifer maximicatervae (SeqCode). Next base: position 3,557,151 of record NZ_CP174303.1, read on the forward strand.
CGACAAAATTCCAGTTCCTACCTACTGATACGCCACAATCAACTCGGCACTTGTACTATGGAGTTGTGATCGGCAGCTTCTTTCTGGCGTGGTTTATTGGGTCCGTATATATCGCCAAACTGTCTGACAGTATCGGACGCAAAACTGCCATGGTGCTGTGTCTGGTGGGGGCTATGGCCGGATACGCGATCACTGTTCTCTCTTTGCTAAGCAATAGCCTTTGGCTTCTTATTCTAGGACGAGTGATCAGCGGCTTTACTGCGGGAAACCAACCTATTGCTCAAGCAGCAATGATTGATGCCAGCCAAAGTGAGCTGGAAGCCTCCAAGAACCTAGGGTTATTGGTAGCCGGAATGAGTGCTGGGGCTGTAGCTGGGCCGATTATGGCAGGAGTCCTGGCAGACAGGGAGCTATTGGGGAGCATAGCCAGTATCCAACTGCCCTTTTACTTTGCTCTGGTACTTGTCGCTATTACTTTGTTTTTGATCCTGACCTTTTATCACGATACCCGGCAAGCCCCGATGCAGCTTAGGCTTCGCTTTCTGGATCTATTTACTCAGTTTATACATCTGAAGGACCGTCCTCGGGTTGTCCGACTTTGCCCTGCCTACCTCTGTTTCATGCTGCTGCATCTCAGCTTTTATATATTTATCACAAACTATTTAAGCAGTAGATTCCAAGCAGGCCTGCTAATAACCAGTATGGCCATGCTGACTATGGGTATTGCGGTGGCAATTTCCAGCCTCTTTATGGTCAAGCCTGTTTTGTCCCGCTGGACTAAAGCCCTGGTAGTTACAGTTTCCGCCTTAGTGATGGGAGCGAGCGCGTTAGTCTTCGTATTCAGCAGCCATATTTGGCTATGTTATCTCAGTGTGTTCTTCGCGTACCTTTGCTTTGGGCTCGCTTACCCCGCCCTCTTGAATATATTCGCCAATAGTGTCGATGAAACGGAACAGGGTTGGGTGATGGGAATAGCTACTGCGGGCTTCACGCTGGTAGCAAGCTTGATTTCACTCGCGGGGGGCATGGCAATGGAAGTTGATATCCGCTTACCGTTTTACATTACAGCAGCTGCATCGATATTAGTATTTGTTTTAATCCGCTGGAGCTGGCGCAAACTCCCTGGCGTAGCAAAGTGAAAAACCAGGCAAATATGTAACCGACCTACTCTGCCAGTGACACCAGACATGGGCCCATCAGGGTAAACTGAAAGGCCCATAACTTTAAATCTCGCCCCTCATTAGTTAATGAACCGCCTGCTCTCTAGCTAATCCACAGTCTATAGGGTTATTTACCTCCCCACTTAAATCTAGAATACGGGCGATCCACCATATAAATGGCTCAACCTGACCGCTTAAGGTGCAGCTACCTGTACAAATATCATCAAGCAGCGACTGAACATCGTGAAGCCGCAAGGCCGTGACAGACCTCTGGTTTCTTAGCGTTACTGAGCAAAAAGGAACGTCGTTGACCGAGAGATCGCTCAAGGTTACTTTGCCACCATCAATTAAAATTCTCACCGGCTCAAACTGTTCAGTAACACTCACGGACAAGCACAAGTTGGGCACGGGGCTGGATAGTCGATTGATATATTCCTGTAGGAATTTAGAAAAGGTATTTGCCCACTCACCAATTTCAGCGAGGGCTTGCCCCAAATCCATAGCTTCCTCTTTTGCTTCCTGGGATCGGGCATCAACCTCTTTTTCAGCCTCAATAAGAGCTTCCACGGTTCTATCAACATCCTCCCTGGTGTGAGCTGCCGAGCAGATCAGCCTCAGGCGGCCACGGCCGCTCTCAACTATCGGGTAAGTGACAGCCGAGGTTTGAATACCGCGCTGATAAAGCGCTTGGACTATCCCGTATAGTTTATCTTTATCCTTAAAATGGGGCGTGATAATAGGCCCATCACCTGTTCCCAAGTCGTATCCGGCCTGCTCGAATTTCCGGCGCATATAGCGGGTCGTATCCCACAATCGATCACGCAGTCCATCGTCAGATTTAATCCGACGCAAGGCAGTCAATGCGGCTGCAATATCTGCAGGGCTGATAGAAGCCTGAAAGATATATGCCCTGGCTGAGGACCTCAGCAAGTCAACGTACTCCTTACTCGCAGCAACCACACCCCCAAGGCTACCGAGCGACTTACTGAGTGTTGTCATAATAAAGTCAACTTGATCAGTAATACCTTGAGCCGCACAGATACCGGCACCACGCTCACCATAAAAACCGAATGAGTGTGCCTCATCAACTAAGGTCAAGGCGTTGTATTTCTTTGCTGCACGTACGATTTCAGCTACCGGCGCAGCACCTTCCCCCATACTGTAAACGCCCTCGAGAACCACTAGCGTCGTTCGGTAGGGAGACGCTTCAGATTCCAGCACCGACTCCAGATCAGAGGCATTATTGTGTTGGAAAGTTCTAATTTTGGCACCACTGAGACGGGCACCGTCAACAATTGAGGCATGGCAAAGTTGGTCTATAACCACAACATCATCTTTACCTAATATTCCTGCCACCACCCCAACATTGGCCGTATAACCCGTTGGAAACAAGCAGGCTCCAGACTTGCCCACCAAATCAGCAAACTCCGTTTCAAATTGGAGGTGAAGGTCCGTCAGGCCCGATGCCGCCGCTGAAGTGCCCATTCCTGTTCCGAAAAGCTGTACAGCAGATGATGCTTGTTCGATAACTTCTTTATCCCTATTCAAGCCAAGGTAGAGATTGGTCGTCCAAATAATTGCATCCTGGGTATCATCGTTATAAACATCTGTAACAGTGCCGTGGGTCCCACTACCTGTCCGTAAAACCTTACTGTAAGGATTCCTCTTCTGGTTGTTAGCCATGGCTATCACCGCCTGCACCAACTTACTTTTGTCAGAAGCAGACCAGGATGACGCCTTTGCGGCCTGAAAAGTTGGATGGCTCAACTGGAGCTGGGACTGGAAGTTAGCCAGCGCATCAATTTCAGATTTGGCAACCTCATTAGCTGACTCACTACTGATCTTACCTTCCGTCAAATCAAGCATATAGCCAGCCAATAGCTTCGGCGTGGGATAATCGAAGATTGTTTGCGCAGATAGGGCGTGTCCAATGCAATGACTCAACCGGCTGGCCAATTCTAATGTTGTCAGCGAATCCAGGCCCTGCTTGTCGAAGGCTATCTCTGGGAGCACAACCTCCGGATCTGGGTGGTTCATGATGGAAGCCATCTCACCGCGGATAATCGAAGTAAAAATTGCCTCGCTGTCTACTGATAAACCTGCGAAGTGCTCGCCCATTCCACGGCTTCGATTAATATCATCGTTTGCAGCCAAACTGCTTTCAGTTGGAACGACAAGCTCCGCTTCAAGGAGGGCCAATCGTTTACGATCCAGCTTATTGTTAGGTAGCAAGGGTAACTCTTGCAGGTGCTTGACAAACTGGGGGACCATATATTTAGGAAGGTGCTGTTCAAGAAACTCTTTTACTGCTACCTCGGTGATTGTCTTTTCGCTAGCAACAATATAGGCCACTAGAATCTTTTGCCCCGCCCCGCCATCTATAACGGTAGTAGCGGCAGCATCAACGCCCGGTATAGATTCAATTGCCGATTCTATTTCTTCAAGTTCAATACGATAGCCCCTAATCTTCACCTGGCAATCGGCGCGTCCCAAGTATTCTATTTCTCCATTTGCTGTCCATCGGCACAGGTCTCCCGTTTTATACAAGCGCTGATCGGAAATTCGGGGGTTGGAAGCTTGCTGTATAAAACGTTCCTCCGTCAGATGCTCATCATTTAAATAGCCCCGAGCTAGCTTGTCACCAGACAAATACAACTCCCCCTCCTCGCCGGGAGCAACTGGCTGTAATCTCTCATCCAAAATATATGCGCGTGAACTTGAAACCGCCCTTCCAATCGTAATTTGGTCGCTATCGGGGCTAACTTCTGTATAAGTTGAGTAAACCGTGTCCTCTGTGGGGCCATAAACATTAACTATCCGCAATTGTTCAGCCGCCGCATATATTTGCTCGACCAGGGATTGCTTAAGTACTTCACCCCCAAAAATCAGGCAACGCACTCCCTGAGGCAATTTGTCTATCGAAAGTAAAGCCTGAACCGCAGATGGAACCGTGATACAAGTTCGCACTTGCTCTCGAAAGGGAAGTTTTGGCAGCTCCAAAATATTCTTCGACAATATAACTCGGCCGCCCAGAGAGAGAGTCCCGATAATTTCCATCACTGAGGGGTCAAAGCAAACTGAGGTCGAAGCCAAAACGCCTTCTAGCTCTCTATCGCTCAACAGCTCACTCATGGACTTACTGAGTGCGATAAGGCTTCGGTGTTCGATAGCAACCCCTTTCGGGCTTCCAGTAGAGCCGGATGTGTAGATTACATAGGCTAAATCACTCGTTTGCGCTCTGGTATGTTCCGGTAAAAATTCCGGTGCCTGCTCTCGCAACTCATCGATCCATACCAGTTCTTTCACGCCAAGGCATAAGTTTGCGTTTTCGTCACAATCGACGATTGCTGCGGCAGCTCTGGAGTGCTCGAGCATATATCGTACCCGCTCTAGCGGATAAGTTGGGTCCAATGGGACATAAGCACAACCTGCACGCATTACGCCAAGTAGAGCCGCGACCAGCTCCCAGGATCGACTCATACAGACACCAACCAAGGAACCAGGCTCAACTCCTCGATTTACCAACTCAGCAGCAATTCCATCGACCCGTTTCATCAGACGAGCGAAACTTATTTCTGTGTTGCCATCGATAATAACGACTTGATCAGGGTTCTTTAGCTTCTGTCTTTCGATCAAATCGCAAACTGTATCTCCTGATGATACAGCGCCCATTTCTCCCGATTCAAAATCTAAGGACTGGGCGTTATGTTTGTTTATTGAGCTGCACACTGAACATTACCTTTTATACTTATTAAAATCCGAAAACTAACTTTCAATTCATTTCTCTGTCTTTCAAATTTGGTCAAAATTTTCTGTTATTTGAATTACTTAAAAATCAGTTACTAAGTTGGAAGTATGCCGGGAAATAATTTCATAACATTGAACTGGAGCAGTATTTCAGCTACCGCAGTTCCAGGTCATAAAGGAAAATTAAATGAAGGTGGTATTCAGGGAGATAGAAACGCAATTTGGAAACTGATAGTTAAATATCAGTCATAAAATTAAATTTCTGAGGAAAAAAGCCGGTAAGAAGATACCGGCTACTATTGAATTTATTTCTGTACGATTGCACCGCTACGACCAAAGCGAGCGATGATATTTTTCAATCTTGCAAACAACTGGGGAATATCTTTACCCATCATTAAATAGAGACAGGGTACCAATAACAATGAGATCGCTGTGGCTGCGAGTATTCCATAGCCCAGCGAGATCGCCATTGGAATCATAAAGCGCGCTTGCACCGAGCTTTCAAAGATCATCGGCATTAAGCCGCAGAAAGTTGTTATGGTGGTCAATACGATCGGGCGAAAACGCCGCGCTGCCGCTCCCTTGATAGCGCTTTCCAAATCAGCGCCATCATTTCGGAGACGATTGCTGTACTCAATCATTACCAGAGTATCGTTAATCACAACTCCGGCCAGTGCCACCATACCCAGCAGACTCACCATACTGAGTCCATACCCCATGCCTAAGTGGCCAAGTAACGCGCCAATCACACCAAAGGGTATCGCCACCATTACGATCAACGGCTGTACGTAACTCTTTAAGGGAATTGCCAATAGCAAGTACAGCACCGCCATCGCAAGGGCAAAGGTCATCGCCAAACTCGCCAACCCCTCTCGCTCCTCCGCTTGGCGTCCCTCATAGGAAACGCTAAGTCCCGGGAATTCAGCTTTCAATTGGGGGACCACACTTTCATTCAGCTCATTAATGACGAGTGTCGCTTGGTCACTGGGCTCCACATTGGCGGTAATCGTTGTAACCCTGCGGCCCGCCCGGCGATTAATCGTGGCATAGGCGCGCCCTTTATCAATTTTTACCAGATCTGGCAGGGGCATCCAAAGTCCATTGCTTGCCCGGATCATAATGCTATTCACATCATTGATATTGGCCCGCTCATCCTCAGGCAAACGCACCATGACCTTCACCTGATCCCGGCCGCGCTGTTGGCGCAGGGCCTCAGCCCCGTACAACGCTGCCCTCAACTGGCGACCAATATCCTCCGCAGACATACCCAAACTTTTGGCCGTTTCAGTCAGCGTAAGGTCCAGCTGGGTTTTACCGAGGGAAATACCGGGATCGATATCACTGACATTGGGGAATTTCTCCAACTCATCCCCTAAACGTATCGCAGCTTGCTCCAAGGTATCCGTGTCGGTATGGCGAAGCTCCACGGTTAACGAGGAGCCAGCGCCGGGACCGCCACGGTCAGAAGCTGTTGTCGCGCTAAGCGCACCGGCAATGGGCCCCACTTCCTGGCGCCAGGCGCGAATAAACTCACCGGTGGAAAAAGGGCGCTCATCTGCGGGAACAAAGAAAGCGTCCACCATAATCGCGTCATCGCCCATCAAACCGCGAATACCCAGGAAGACCTTTTCTTTATCGTATTGCTCGAGCACCCTATCGGCGGCAGTAATAATCTGCGAGCGCGCTTTTTCCAGCTGGGATTGAGCCGTTCCGGTGGGAAAAGTGACGGCAAAGCGACCGGAGTCACGCTCCACCCTGGGCATCAAGGTGAAGCCCATACGGCCGCTAGCCGCATAGCCGCCAACCACCAGCAGCGCCGCTACCGCCACGGCAATAGTGGTGTAACGGTGCTTGATACATATATCCAGGAAGGGTCTAAAGCGCTGCTGTACAAAACGATCCAATCCCCGCGCCAGTATTTTCTGCCGCGCAGCAAAGCGGCGCGCCCGGCGACTTTTATAACCGCGACGAGAGTGGGCCAAGTGACCGGGCAAAATAAACAGGGCTTCCACCCAGGAAATAATAAATACCGAGCCCACCACAAAGGGAATCACACCAAAGATCTTGCCCATAAAGCCGGGTAAGGCCATCAATGGAAGGAAGGCGACAATGTTGGTCAGGATTGCAAATGTGAGCGGCACCGATACCTGCCGGGCACCGGCAACGGCAGCCTCCAGATTGCTGTAGCCTTTTTGTCGCCACTCGTGGATATTCTCACCGGCAATAATTGCATCATCCACCACTATTCCAAGGGCGATAATAAAGGCAAACATACTTACCATGCTGATGGAAATATCCAGCCCAGGCAGGAATAGCAATGCCCCCAGGAAGCTGGTAGGAATGCCCAGTGTTACCCAAAAAGCCAACCGCAATTCCAGAAAGGCTCCGAGCACAACAAATACTAATAAGAGCCCAATAAAACCGTTCTTCAGCAGCAGGGTCAGACGCGCTTTGAAAATTTCCGAGTCGTCATCTCGAACTGTCAGGGTCACCCCCGGAGGCAGGCTTGCCCTGACCTCATCAACGACTTCATGGGCAGCCTCACTGACACTCATTGGTGTCTGGTCGCCCACCCGGTAGATCTTGATGCTGATAGCTGGCTCGCCGTTAAACACCATATTGCGCGCTTCTTCCTCAAGCGCATCGCTGATATTGGCAACATCCTTTAAATAAACGGCACCGCCACCAATGCCTTGGGCAATAACAATATCGCCGAACTCACGAGCCCAATCGCGGCGCTCAGTCACCCGGACCAATATCTCCCCTGCATCAGACTTAACACTGCCGCTGGGAATATCTACCGCTGCATTTTCTACGATGTTTGCCACTTCCAGCAGGGTAAGCCCATAGCGACGCAGGTCATCGCGGCGAATCTCGATCGCCACTTGCAAGTCCCGCATCCCTCGCGCTTCCAGCTGGGTAATACCACTGTGGGCTTCGAGCTTATCGTAAACCTGCATCGCCAACGCACGCAGGTTGTGCTCGGTAAGATCGCCGTGTAATACCAGATCCAGCACATCCCGTTTGCGCTCGGCCAGACTAACCTGGGGCTGCTCAATATCTGTGGGGAAGGTGGTAACAGAATCGATAGCCTGCTGAATATTCTGGTACACCAAGGCAGCATCAGCATCGCCTTCCAGCTCCAAGGTTAAAGAGGCACTACCCTCATTGGCCCTCGCGGTCATCTCTTTGATACCTACCAAGCCCTGCACCGCCTGCTCGGCAGCCACCAGTACACCGCGCTCGACCTCCTCAGGGCTGGCACCGGGATAGGAGATGGACACGCTCACAGTATCCAGGCTGAATTCCGGGAAGACTTCCTTTTTAACGATGGTCGAAAAAATCAAACCACCAATCAAGAAGACCAACATCAACAAATTGGCAGTTACGTGGTTGCGCGCCATCCAGGCGATGGCGCCCGTGCGGATATCGACCTTATCTTTGGATCTATTCTGCTCAGTCATCTGCGCCCCCAGCGTTGGGTCCACCGGGGCCGCGTCTTGGCGGGCGTTCCGCAGAGGCAGCCGCATCTATCGGCGGGCGCTGCTGGCGATTACTGTCTCCGGCAATTCGCACCGGCATGCCTTCAGTAACGGTTACCAACCGGGTCGTCACTAAGGCTTCTCCGCCGCTGAGCCCCTGCTCCAGGACTGCAAAGTCGCCGCTCATATAGGCCACTTCTACCGGCAGAACCGTGGTGCGGTTCTCGCGAACCACCCACACATTGTTGCCGTCTTGCAACGCAGTGAGGGGGATTCGCACACGCTCATCCTCACTTTGGGAAACGATCTCTACTTTCGCCAGATCGTTGAGAAGCAGCTGCGGCTGGGACGGATCCTGTACGGAAAGCGGGTCTTCCAGCTCTACCAACACACTGGCGAGACGACCCTGCTCTTCCAGTACCGGGATAACCCGGACAAACTCACCGCGGCGGTAGACGCCCTGCGGCCACTGGCTGCCGTAAATTCGAACTTCAACATCACCGCGTCCGAGCCGGTGCAGTTGTGACGCGGGAATCTCAACGGCTATCTGGAAACGGTCGGCACTAGCAAGACTGTAGAGAGTATCGCCTGGAGAGACGCGATCACCGACGTCGGTATCACGCTCAACTACCAGGGCATCAAATGGGGCGCGAATCTCGGTAAGCCGAAGATCGCGTTTAGCCAAGGCCACATTTGCCTCTGCGGATTTTACTGCCGCCTCTGCTGCTGCTCTCTGAGGCTCGCGCAACACCAGAGCCTTATCCGTTCCAGACAAGGCTGTGCCAAGAAGCTCGTATTCCTCTTGAGCAACTTGCTGCTGTCCTTGCTCCTGCTGCAATTCAGCACGGCGTTCGGCGAGGGCACTCTGGGCAGTCATCAGGGCCAACTGGTAGGGCTCCTGATCAATACGCAACAGCACCTGCCCTTTTGGCATTACGGCTCCGGGGCCCAGATCATAGTCGAGCCATTGCACCTGCCCCTGTACCTGGGGCTCCAACTCCGCTAACTCACGGGCACTCACTTTACCCAGCGCGCTCAGGGTTACAGGAAAACGACCCTGCTCAGCAACAGCTACATCGACTGTCGGAGGAGGTGATTTGCGTTCACCGCGACTGACCGACGGTTTTTCCCGCATCATCCAGTTGAAGGCCAGGAATGCCAACACCACCAACACTATGGGGATCAGCAGGCGCCAATTGAATTTCTGCAACATCAGTTATTTCCCTCCAGGTACAACTCCAAATCCACTGGCTCGGGGGCTGGAAGATCCGCCTGGGGGATCCCGCCGGAAAGCGCGCGGTAAAGTACTACTCGGTTTTCAATCAGTTCGCGCTCGGCAGACAAGATTTGTCGCGCCAAACTCTGTTGTTCACTCGTCGCGGTCAACACATTGAGGAAGTCGATGGTTCCCCGCGCATAGGCGCGGCTTTGGCGCAGAGCCAAAAGGTCTGCGAGACGCTCACGCTCACGTAGATGGTTGAGTCTCTGCTCGATCAGGCTCTCTCGAATCAAGGCCTGCTCTACTTCAGACAAGGCTTCATTAACTGCACTGCGGTAGAGCGCCCAGCGCTCCTGCAGAACGGCGTCCTGTTGCTCCCGGGCCGATGCCAGGGCGCCACCATCAAAAATCACCCCCTCAATGGAGGCTGCAATGGCCAAAAGCCAGTTTTCAGTCACATCGCTAATTAAACTGGTGCCATTGCTGGCTACCGCAGACAAACTAAATACGGGCAGTCGATCGGCCCAGGCCTCATCGGCTAAGTGATAGCCCTGTAAAAGGTCTCGCTGCGCCTCAACGACATCCGGGCGGCGCAATAACAATTGCGATGGCACGCCGGTCTCTGGCAGGGCTGGTAATGCCGGCAACCCGGCCTGTTCGTGAATAATCCTGCTAAGTTCCTCGACATTGATACCCAAGAGCACCGCTAACTGTACTCTTAGAGTTTCGGCATCCGCTTCCGCCTCATCCAGTTCCTGCTGTGACTGCTGGACCAGCTGCTGTTGCTGCAAAACATCGGCTGCACCTGAGACGCCGCGACCAAAGCGCAGTTCCAGAACCTTCAGGCTTTTGCGATTGATCTCCAGCTGTTGTTGCAGCAAATCCCGCTGCCCCCACTGCTCCCGCAACTCCAACCAGGTAGCTGCCACCTCGCTCGCCAGGGTCAGGGCTGCCGTCTGTAAATTCTGTTCCTGGGCCAGGTAAGCCGCCTCTGCTGCACTGGCACCGGCACGGACCCGCCCCCAAAGGTCCACTTCATAGCTGGCGGCGATACGGGTACTCCAACTATTGCCCTCCGCAGAGGGGTCGGTGAACTCACCGGAAGAGTAGCGCTGCTCAGTATTTTCAATACTGGCGGTCAGTCTTGGCCAAAGGCCCGATCGCGCTCCCCGCGCAGTGGCTGCGGCCTGCTCCAATCGCCAATAGGTAGCCTGAATATCCGGATTATCTTTCAGCGCCAGCTGTACCAAATTATCCAACTGCGGATCTTCCAAATCTCGCCACCAGCGCAAACTCGGTGCGACGGTACCCGATGCACGAAAAGATTCTGGTAACCCTAAATTTTCATCGGGTTGAATGGTCTCAATTGGCTGCGAACTACAGCTGACAAGCAGCGGAACACAAATTGCCAAAATACGGTAAAAGGACAAGGAATATCACCGAAATTAAACGTTTAATCGTAAAAAATAGAGATTTATTGCGTGCATTATCCGCCCCCCAAAATCGCTCGCAATGCGTTTTACTCTTGTTTACAAAGCATACGTAAAATCAGGCAAAAAATTGCTGCCCGCAGGAGTGCCGAAAACCGACTACTTCGGTATGATGCGGCACACTAAACTGAATAGTCATCGGGGTTTGACGCGGAGCTTATCCAAAAAGTCTCCCCTCTGTACAAAGGTGCTCGGCCTTCTTCAGCCGGCCCCCTTGGACGCTCCGGTGGAATTAATAACGGAAGTAGAAGAGACAAACCATGAGTAAACATCAGCCACTCGCCCATTGGGACGATATTTTGCTGCTGGACCAACAGCTGACCGACGAAGAGCGCATGGTGCGCGACACGGCACGTGAGTACTGCCAAAGCAAACTGATGCCCAGAGTTCTCGAGGGTAACCGCCACGAAATCTTCGATCGTGAAATCATGAACGAGATGGGTGAATTGGGCCTGCTCGGTTCCACCATCGAAGGCTACGGCTGCGCCGGTCTCAACTACGTTTCCTACGGCCTGGTGGCGCGCGAAGTTGAACGCGTTGACTCCGGCTACCGGTCCGCCATGAGCGTTCAGTCCAGCCTGGTTATGCACCCGATTTACGCTTACGGCAGCGAAGAGCAGAAGCAGAAGTACCTGCCGAAGCTGGCATCCGGCGAATGGGTTGGCTGTTTCGGCCTGACCGAGCCCGATGCGGGTTCCGATCCCGGCGGCATGAAAACCCGCGCTAAGAAAGTCGATGGCGGCTACCGCATCAGCGGCTCCAAGATGTGGATCACCAACAGCCCAATCGCCGACGTTTTCGTTGTTTGGGCGAAAGATGACGACGATATTATTCGCGGCTTCGTGCTGGACAAGGGTATGGAAGGCCTCTCCGCACCGAAGATCGAAGGCAAGTTCTCACTGCGCGCCTCCATTACCGGTGAGATCGTGATGGACAATGTGTTCGTTCCGGAAGAAAACAAATTCCCGGAAATTGGCGGACTGCGCGGCCCCTTCGGCTGCCTGAACCGCGCTCGTTACGGTATCTCCTGGGGCGCCATGGGTGCCGGTGAGTTCTGCTGGCACGCCGCTCGCCAGTACGGCCTGGACCGCACCCAGTTCAACCGCCCTCTGGCTCAAACCCAGCTGTTCCAGAAGAAATTGGCGGACATGCAGACCGAAATTACCCTGGGCCTGCAAGCCTCCCTGCGCGTAGGTCGCATCATGGATGAGAACAAGCAGTTCGACCCCACCATGATTTCCCTGGTTAAGCGCAACAACTGTGGTAAGGCACTGGATATCGCCCGTATTGCTCGCGATATGCACGGCGGCAACGGCATCTCCGACGAATTCCACGTAATTCGCCACGTGATGAACCTGGAAGCTGTAAATACCTACGAAGGTACCCACGACGTACACGCATTGATCCTCGGCCGCGCCCAGACCGGCCTGCAAGCATTCGTGTAAAACACGCCTAGTTCGATGCTCACGGTATTTTCCGTGGGCATCGCCCTTATCCCATCACTTCTTATCTCCTTACATCTACCTCGCCCCCCAGGTTGGTAGCACAAAAGCATTAAACTAAAGTTCGGAATAATCACGCAAAAAGGCGGCGCATAGACTGTGGAGCAGTATTAAATTATTACCCACACCAAGCAAAGTACTGCACCGAAAAAAACGTTTGGATTTAAAGTAAAAATAATTTGAGAGCAGGCCAAAACTCACTGTGACCATTTACGCACCATCGAACCGCGAAACAAGTAAAGACAGCCCTCAGCAATTATTAAACTCTCAATAAAGGTATAAAAAGGAAGTTTTGAAAAGCGCGGAAAGCCCAAACAGAGAGCCCAACAAGCTGAATAAAATTATTACCCCTCCCCTAACTTCCCTCCACATCAACAATCTCCTGCCCCGGATTTCGATCATTTAATTTCACTACACAAAGAGCAATACCCAGCAACACGACAAAAGTCGCTACCCACTCGACAAATGTAAGATATTCACCAAGGATAATTGATGAGCCGATTATTCCCACAATAGGAACCAGCAACCCAAATGGTGAAACGCAGGCAGAGGAATAGCGACGAATTAAATCACCCCATAAAATATAACCAACCAATGTCACCATGCACACTTGGTAAACAATTGAAAACCAACTGGCCGTATGCGCCTGGAAAAAGAAAACCCAGGGAGTATGGCTCTCATAAAATATCGACAAGACCAAAAGAGGTACCGGCGGCACCAATGAAGCCCAAACCATTAAATGAAGTAAGTTAACTCCTGGCATCCTGCGGAATACAATATTCGCTATCGCCCAAGACAGCCCCGCCCCCATGATAAGAATAAATCCCACTATCGTTGTCGACCCACCTTTATCGGCATAGTAGAAGAATACCGAGAACCCTACAGCCGCTATTACCAAACCCAAGCATTGCTGCATATTTATCTTATCGCCAAACAGCATTGCGAATAGCAATAGGGTGAATGGCACCTGTGACTGCATTAGCAATGACGCTACACCCGCTTGAATGTCAGCCTTCATGGCGTAGTACATCAACCCCAGAGAGAGAAACTCTAAGAAGAAGCCGAGCGCAACAACATTGAGGATCGAGGTCTTGGGGAATGGACAAAAGAAAACCAGAGGAACAGCGACGAGCGTGAAGCGAACCGAAGCCAATAACATTGGCGGGAAGTCGGCCAGCGCCACCTTGGTTATCGGGTAATTCAGTCCAAAAATTGAGACTGCCAGCAAAGCCAACAGTATGCTTTTATACGGCATCTCTACAGCCAGTGAACAATGGACGTAACCAAAGGGTAGCAGCCTCCATTAGTCTTCTGCGCCTAATGGGCCCTTTGTCATTGTTTCAATAGCTCCCTGGTACCCATCTATTGCGGCGCCTCACACTTCTCACCAGTAGATCGCTGCTCAATTCCCTTTGCGTAGACAGAAGTGCTATTCTCCCCTGCCCGCCAATCTCTGGATGTAACGATGATATGGATGAGCTGCTGCACTGGTTTGAATTGATCGGTATCGCGGTCTTTGCCTTCAGCGGCGTACTCGCCGCCGGCCACAAACAGATGGATTTATTTGGTGCCGTGGTACTCGCCTGCGTCACCTCTATTGGCGGCGGCACCGCCCGGGACATTATTCTCAACGTCCCTGTATTCTGGCTTGAGCACACCTATTACCTGTGGATCGCCTCAATTACCGGTGTAGTAAGCTTTTACCTGATACGCTATCTAAAGGTCCCTATGCGCCTGCTAATGGTGGCAGATGCCATTGGACTCGCCGTTTTTGTGGTGCTCGGAACCCAGAAAGTACTTGAACTGGGCTATTCCGCGACCATCGCAATCGTGCTCGGCGTAATGACCGGTACTTTTGGCGGGGTGATTCGGGATGTGCTGTCCGGTGACATTCCACTTTTACTCCGGCGAGAGATCTATGCCACCGCTGCCCTTACTGGGACAGCCATACTCGTTGCATTGGACAATGTAGGGTGGCTACCCCATGAGCTGGTGGTGGCTATTGCTGTATTTGTGACCTTAGCGATTCGCCTCGCGGCATTGCGCTGGAATATCTCCGCGCCAGTGGCACGCTTCGGCAAGCACTGACCCGCTCACAGGCCTGGAACCATAAACCAATACTTAATAGCAGTCACAGGAATAATCTAAGTGCAAAAAGCCCGATTGCGCATACTCCTCATCATTCTCTTTTCCATGGTGATTGGAGCCTGTGAGCGCTCGACAGACTCTGCCCAAACCGGTCAATCCCCGCAAAAACAATACGCTCGCCTGGTAGCAAAGCCCTGCTGGTTCAAAACCGATGAAACCTGGCCTTTCACCCAGTGTTTCATGATGGAGGTGCCGGAAAATTATGCCCACCCAGAAAAGCGCAAAATCCGCTTTCCGGTCGTACGCTTCCGCGCCACAAACCCCGATCCCAAGAAAATCCCCCTACTCCATCTAGGCGCCGGAGGCCCCGGAGCCAGCATGGGGTTAGAGCCCGAGAACGCCAGCGATTGGTTGTGGCTTAACTATGCCGCCATGACAGTAGAAGACGGCCGGGATCTGTTTGTTATAGATCCCAGGGGCACCGGTATGGCCCAGCCACGCCTCACTTGCAGCGAGTTTATCGAAGATGCCGATACCGCCTTCCGGCGCAACCTGTCTCCGGAAGAAGAGGCCCGTGTTTTCTCTTTCAGTATGGAGCGCTGTTACAGTCGCCTGAGCAAAGGTGCCGACTTGGCCCAGTACAACAGTTCTGTGATCGCCAGGGATGTAGAAGAGCTGAGAAAAACCCTCAAGCTCAATAAATTCGATCTCTACGGGGTGTCCTACTCCTCCCGCTACGCCCTGACTGTGGCCCGCGACTTCCCAGAGTCAGTGCGCACCCTGGTGCTTAACAGTGCGGTCTTCCCCAATATTGTCTACACGCAGCAGCTCCCACAGGACTCCCTGGCGGCCTACGAACGCGGCCTGAAGCATTGCATCGAAGACGAGAAATGTAACAGTCGCTATCCCAATTTGCGCCGCAGATTGGAAAACCTGATCCAGACCTTAGACGAAGAGCCGCGCACCATTCCGATCAAGCACCGCTACTCAAAGCAAAGCTATCCCTTTGTGCTTACTGGACAGCGCTTGCTGAGAGTTCTATTCCAGGCGCTGTATAACGAAAACTTCTACAGTGAACTGCCCAAGATGATCGAGGGCCTGGAAAATGAGGGCGATGAAGGGCTACAGCCGGCCCAGGATGCCATCGCACACTTTATGGAGATCGTACTGGACCCCTACTTTGGGGATGCAGCCGGCGTTAGCCACTTCTGCTATGAAGAGGCCCCCTTTGTCGATTTTGATCAGGCCAGGGCCAACGCTGCAGACACCGGCATTCTCGGCGGGGCCGTGCGATCAGATTTAAATTTGCTGCAGCTACAATGCCGCATCTGGGCAATCCCCTCTGCTCCTCTCACTGAGTCAGAAGCCATCTCCACCCCAGTTCCAGTGATAGTGTTACACGGCGGCCTGGATCCGGTACTGGCTGCAGATGATGTCGATATCGCACGCAAAGAGCTACCGAATCACCAATGGCTGCTATTTCCCAACCTGGCTCACGATATTATTTCCGCAAGCAACTGCGCGGAGCGGGCTGTAGCGCGCTTTCTCGACAACCCCGCCGAAGATCAAACCGAAACCACCATGACTTGCCGCAAAGCAGAGCTGGCAGACCAGATTTCTACCGAAGAAGAGTCTGAGTCCCAGCAAGAAGCCGAACAACAGGCCGTTGAACCCCAAGCAGCAGAAGTCCCAGCCCCGGAAAGCGGCCAATAACCAAAAACAACAGCTGAAGTTACACGACAAAAGCGGTATCAAGGATTGAGGAAAGGCCGATGGAGAGCAACAACAACCCTGCCCTGATTGAAGTTGCGGATTTGGTAGAGCTCAAAAAGACCGGCGAACCCGTAATATTGGACTGCCGCTATAGCCTGGCGGATCACGATAGTGGTGAGCGGGACTATCGGGCAGGCCATATTCCCGGTGCCCATTACGCCTGCCTGCACCGTGACCTCTCTGCCCCTGTGCAACGCTACGGCGGCCGCCACCCAATGCCGAGCGCTGCACAGTTCCAGGACTACGCTCGCAATCTGGGAGTCGATAGTGACACACAGGTAATCGTCTACGACGACAACCGCCTGGGTTTCGCTGCCCGTGCCTGGTTCCTGTTTTTCTTCTTTGGCCACAAGAAAATCAGCATTCTGAATGGCGGTCTAAAAGCCTGGCTCGATGCAGGGGAGGCATTGGACACAAGCGAGCCCACTCGATCCAAGCAAGGAAACTTCAGCGCACAACCAAAAGAAAATCTTTTGGTTCATTACGAGACTATCAAACAAAACCTGGGTAAAGCACCCTGGCAGTTAGTAGACGCCCGGGACAGTCAGCGCTTTGAAGGAATTGAAGAGCCTATCGACCCGATTGCCGGACATATACCCACCGCCATCAACCAGCCCTGGCAGAACATAACTGACAAAAACAATGGGAAAGTGAAATCTATTCCCGAACTCAAAGAGCAATTCGGCAACTTGGCGGACGGCAAACCGCTTCTCAATTACTGCGGCTCCGGAGTTACTGCCTGCGTTAATTTCTATGCACAATATTTAGCTGGTCGCCACGACTCACTACTCTATCCAGGGAGTTGGAGTGATTGGTGTGCACATCAATAAAAGAAAAAATCAGAACTCCTTAGCACACACAACTGTCAAGGGGTTCATTTAAGTAGATACAGCGTATCTTGTCCAAACTATATGGCTATAAGGTAACGAGGCCAAAAAAGATAAGAGACAGAGCCCGGCATGAGGGTTAGCGGTCGGAAGTACAATTCTAAAAAGCTAGAAGAAAAACCCAAATATAATAGCTAAATTTAAATTCAGCCCACACTCTAAAAATCCTCAGCCGACTAACGTAAATACTTTGGTAAAAGAATCCGCAGCTATAGCCATCACACCAAATGTGAAATTATTCTTCTCATTACAATGAATACTTTTGGTACATACATTAGAAAATATCTCAGCCCTCACCAAGCAGAACAAAGCGGATAACCCACACTGCGCCTCCCTTCAAGCATCTCTTGATACTGCCAATGATATTGTAATATTTTATCGCCACTCGAGATTGCGAACAATTATCAAAAGCCTAATGAAATATTCTTTTCACCAAGCCTGTGCAACAAATTGAACTACCAGACGCCTCTAAAATTAGCATGCCTCTCAGTTCCGAGATCTATTAACAGATGATAGAATGCAGCCGTTTTGAACATGCCATTAAAATTTATAGATCATGCTTTCAGCGGCAAAAGATGGCTACACAGGTCTCAGGAGAGTAACCCGAACTGATACTTGCGCACCAATTATTGTCGGCATCAGCTTATGGGAAGAACTGGCTGGAAATTGAAACAACTGTGTTTGCCTTGCCAGATTCTAATATCTATAGATCTCAATCATAAGGAGATTAATCGTGAGATACAGGAAAGCATAGCTTTACATCATTCAGAAGAAAGGTGGTGGTTAGAGCATGCACCCTAAAATTAGTAAGTAAAGGCACCTGACGTCACAACCTTAACTAACTCTGGTTGTGTAGCAAGTGCATTAAGCGTTATGTGATATGAATAACACGCGTAGTATATTCTTGAAGTATCTGTCATTTTTAAGCATATTATTCCCTTCCATTTGTTTTTCGGGTAATTACTTACCTTTAAATAGCAGTTGCGATGGATTCCCTAAAGTTGCTGTAGGTAGCATCAAAGGAACCTGTATTGGGATTGTCAGTCAGTTCTCAGGTTTTAAGAAGCCCCGTAAAGCGATCCAATTGGGCAAGCGCAGTCTCCTTATAACCGATATGGGCGGATGGTCCGAGGGTAAGGGAATCCTCTGGCTCCTTGAGTCCTCTGATGATCATTTAAAAGGAAATGTCACAGTTACCCCTCTGTTGCATGGGCTCAATATGCCTCACGATATTGAGATGGACCCCAAGGGACGTATTTTAGTGGCAGAGACTAATCAGATTCGTCGGCTAGAGTTAGTAGACAACCAAATTGTTTCTGATGAGGTAATAATTGGAAACTTACCTCACAAGGATTCGCTGCATCCTTTAAGTAATTTCGTTCAGCTACCTGACAACTCACTGTTAATTAACTTTGGCTCAAGAACTGACCAGTGTGAGCATCATATAACGGATGGTAAGTGTAATGAGCTAGACGAGAACGGACTCTGGCAATACAGCTATAAAAATTCTACCGATAGCTACTCCGCAACAGGAAGACAAATTGCAAATGGGTTAAGGAACTCAATGGCCCTGGTGGCCCACTCTTCCGGGGTAATACTACAGGCAGAAAATAGCAGTGATGTGAAGGATGCTGATGAGCCCTATGAGGAAATCAATATAATCAGGGAAGATGGATTTTATGGCTGGCCCTACTGCCTGAATGAAATGTTTGATCAAGGCAAAATCAAAAATGGTTGCCATGTCAAGAACTACCACCCTCCCTATACACTTCTGCCTCCCCATGTCGCCCCACTAGATATGCTATATAGCCAATCCAGTAAAATACCAGCGCTAAATAATAGACTTTTAATGAGCTGGCATGGGTACCGTGTGGTAGGTAATCGGTTGGTTGCCTATGATATCAATCATAATGGGCTACCCGTTTTAACCGACAAAGCATGGTTTAACCGTGATCCTATCGCGCCAAGCACAGAGTGGACACGCCATCCATTTGCCCCCCAGGGGGGAATGTCACAACAAGCTCAACACATCGAAATTATCACTAACTGGAATCAGGTAGATAACCTTCGCCCCGAAGGCGCACCGGTGGGCTTAGTTATGCTTATGGATGAAACATTATTAATCGTCGATGACAAAAATAAAGCTATTTTAAGGCTTGCTGCTGGAGAGTCATATATAAGTGAAGAGCCTATTACTGGCGACGATAACATTGAAGCTGAAACTATGGCCACAATTTTGGACAAGCACCCGAACCTTAAAAATACCCTAATTGAACACTGCGCCTCATGCCATGAAGATATAGCTAAATCACCGGAAAAGCTGTTAAACAACACCAGCGGCTGGCTTAAGCCTACAGATGGAGTCATGAATATCGAACTAGCGCTATTCAACCCGGTTCGCCCAATGCCTCCATCATCCACAATGAGCAAAGAACAAAAACAACAATTGATCAATAGCATTAAGTCTATTTTTGACTAACTGTTTCCGCGAACACCTAAGAGAAGCGAAGATATAACCATAAACCCAGGGTCTGCATTTCTTATTGCGAACAACATAAAATATACGCGACACTAAGAAATGCAACCCTTTGGCATTCGGAAAAAGCACCTTAGGAAATCAGTTAAACTTGACAATAACAGGCAACTATGAACCTTTGCCTTTGGGCAGCTATACCAACTTAACAGAACAGTAACAATATACACTTTTGAAAAAAATTGCAGCAAAAGGGAGTTTAAGACCTTGATTAGTTCACCCACAAAATGGGAATACAAAAAAGAAACCCAAAAAGTCATAGGCGACATTGACAACTCAAACGCTAGTATTATTGTCAATGTAGCAAAAAATTCCCCTGCAGATAGTATTGGATTAAAGAAGGGTGACTTTATCCTCAGCTTCAATGGGGAACCATTGATAGCTCAAGATGAAATTGACTTAACCTACGGTAGAGGAACTGTGAATTACCGCTTTTATTCACGCGGTGATCACACAATATTAAATGTCAAAGCATCCCCAGTCCCTCTCGGGGTTATTACTGAGCCGAGTTCAAATTATATCCTAAAGGAGTTAAAGACTGGCAGCTTCCCTGGCTGGGAGGGATTTCGCTTGCTATGGAAACGCAGAGATTGGGAGAGACTGCTTGAAGCAAGCGAGGCCACATATTCAGACACAAGTATTAGCCGAATAATTAGAAAAGCATTTAAGAATTTCGGGAAAAATGCTGGAATGCTTTATAAAGGTGCATCACTTTTTGAAACAAACAGGGAAGAAGAAGGTATCCATCTAATTTCTGACTTCATCGACAATCAACTATCAAGCTATGAAACATTTGAGCATGCCATAGCCTATTTTTATGCCTCTAAGTGGTGTGAACTTAGGGGGGATAAGGAAGGTATTGAACACTGGCTGTTAGCCTCAGATAGAAGCAATGCTGGTGAGTTTGAGAGAATCTCTCAAGAAACTTACCTGAAAGGATTTGATCCAGCTCCCAAGAGGTATAAATGGATAAATAAAGAATTTCCGAGCAGCTATATTCTTGAAAATATAGGTAGCGGAGGTACCACCTCTCTTACTGAGTCATTGGCGAGACTAGATGCCAGTCAACTTTTACCCGTTTGCGTGATGCCATTCTATCGAGGTAATGGGCCTTACAATGATGCACTAGGCTGTTATGGAAGTATGTTTGAATATATTTCCGATAAAATTGCTCCTATGCACGTCATTTTGGATTCTCCTAAAAAAGAAGAAGGAGAAGAATGGCGCTACGAAAATGAGGAAAAACTCATCAATAATGGCGTTCCTTTTGAACTCCTATATGATCCGGAAAGTTCGATTTCTAAATCCCTAGATCTTGAGTATTCACCAGTATTTTATCTTCTAAACCAGGAAGGTTTTATTGTTTATGAGGGCGCGCTCAGGAAGGCCTATGACTACTGGGACACACTAGAGTGCATTTCAAGCAACGATAATTGAGAGAAATAGCTTTTCCATAATTTCGACCTCTCCTTGCACCAAAACTGATAGAGAAACATCAAAAAAAACAGAAAAATACCCTACGATGTAGCCCTCTTCAAAACGGGCTACATTCCTGCTATTGGCAAGATAAGCCTAACTTTTAGTAAAGACCGGATAGTGTTCACCTTTAGAGCCCTCCCACACTCCACCAACGCTTTCACCCATTAACTATTAAATATTCTTCCTGCGTAACAGATCACACTTAATATTCCTGGCTCTCCTACAAATAATCACCAAGCCTTATAAATATGCGCATCAACCAATCCATCACTTGCAAACTGAATAATCCACCCAAAAAAATAAGTCATTACAACTATAAAAAGTTTAGGTACAAGAACAGCCCTCCAGCAGAGGAGCGCACTCTATTACGCTTCAATTCGTGCACTTACCACATATTCATATTCGCTGGTCGCGCTGGACATCTTATCTTCATACGAAATCAACCACATCAAAACTAGCACAGGAAAATATTTTTTATTTAGCAAGCTTAGTAATTGGTACAAACACATGATTTAGGCGGGCGGTCAAATTATGTCCACACCCATCAAAAATATTAAATCACCAATCATACCAACTAAAAAGTTACTATTTCTTTACGCATTACCACCCCCATTGTATCATTTGATATTCATAAAATAGCGGAAAACACTTCGACTAATGCACTTGGCTACAACAAAATCACATTATTCTTTGTTCCCGGGAGCACTGAAGAAGCAAAACTTTCTGTGTGCAACCAACTCAACACAAGCCTCATGATATTAGAGAAAATCTATATTCAACCCACTGTTCAGGCTACAGTCACCATAGGCAAGGTTTCTCCAGGTCTACCAAAGGGGTCACAAAATTATATCCTTGACACAGAAAGGCTCATTTACTTGCAATCACACTTTAATAAACCCTGCAACTAGGATGAGTTAAGCCTAATGCCGCTAAAAAGCCACCCTTCTCTCTACGTTGAATTCCAAATAAACAGCTTATGGACTGCTTTGAAAACTAGTCGCCTTGTCGCCAGGTAAATAACGAGCAACATTAGTAAGGAGGGTAATTGAGCATGCAAAGGAATAGATGGCACTTAACCTCAACCATTCGACGTCAAAAGCCTCAAGAGAGTTTCAGGTAATGAGAGCCTCAATAATTTAAGGAAAACAAATCAGAAATCAATACATCATTAAAATTATGCTCTCATAATTTTACCTGTGATCTCTCTAGAGAGAGCACATTAAGAATGTGTGTAACACCACATGCAAAATGGACATACACACTTGGGGATGGAAAAGTAGATATATATGAACAATCGACACAAAGAACAGTGGGAAAATTTAGGAGCTTGCGATCCATATTGGGCTGTTCTCTCAAATCCCTCGAAAAAAAATGGAAAATGGGATAAGAAGACTTTCTTCGAAACAGGAGAAAAGGAGATAGGTCAGGTTTTCGAAAACCTTCGGCAGAACAATATGGAGCTACAAGGGGGTACCGCTCTGGACTTTGGGTGTGGTGTAGGGAGACTTAGTCGAGCTTTATCCAGAAGCTTTGAAAAGGTAGTTGGAATTGACATCTCAAGCTCAATGATTGCCGAGGCCAAAGTTCAACATCGCAACTATTTAAATATACAATTCATTCATAATACGGCCTGCGATCTTTCAGTAATTTCAGACTGCTCTATTGATTTTTTGTATAGTAATATTGTCTTGCAGCACATGCCCCCAAAACAGCAAATTTCATTTATCAAAGAGTTTTGCCGAGTACTCCGCCCTGGCGGAGTGCTCGTTTTTCAAACCCCCTCTAAGCACGACCTTACTGTACCCGTCGGCTGGGTTCACTTTCTGGTTAGCAACCGCATTTTAAACATTGTCAGAAGAGTAAAGTATGGACGAAATGGGGTCATGGAAGTTCATGTACTTGCCAAACAGCGCATACTGGGTGTGCTTAATGACCATGGCCTTTCAGTAAAAAAAGTAGAAAAATATGATTCTTCAGGAAAAGGCTTTAGAAGCTATAGGTACTATGGCGTAAAGAGCTAGGAATTTTATAGAATGGACCATTGCTCCGCCTGTGCCTGCGATATGGTCCACTGTATAATTTTTGTAGGTTTTATCTAAACACCCAGCAGGTTAAATATCCTTATCTGCGTAATTTTCAAGACCTTACAGAAATGCTTAGCAACATAAGGATATAGCAGTCCTTGATATGAGCTAAGAGGGAAGTAGTATGAAAGTTTTGAGGGTAACGATAAATACTAACCGGGCCTTGCATTAACTAGATTGTAACTAGTAAGCAAGGCCAACATAGAGTATCACAACTATATTTCGGGTTAGAAAAACTCAATCACTGATTAGCATAAGTGAACCTGACCTTAAATAAAAAGTTTTACTCCGGATGCCCATGAGGCTACATATTTGATAACTTTGTGAAAATCGTCATTAGAAATTCATACGCGTGATAAACTGCCATACAAAGTCAGCAAGAATGTAATCACACCTTCCAAATTCGATCGATCTTCCATAAATCGAATTTATGTTCCGCCCGATAATGCATATTACTGACCAAGTGAAAGAAGAAGTAAAAATCCTCTTTATCTTCAAACCAAAACTCCCCAAAGTTCGGATCAAAGAAACAGGCACCCTGCTTTTGCCCGCCAAATGACTGAGCACCAACCCAAGCAGCTACCGCATGAGCGCCCTGACTCTGGTCTCGACTAGAGCACATTTCAATCAACGCATAGGCGCCATTAATCTGTTTAAGCCGCTGTCGCAAGGAATCCCTGTTTGATCTTCCGGTAGCTGAAGAAAGCACTCTCAACCGATTTAAAAGCAACCAGGCCCTATGAGAAGCTCGCCAGTTGGCACTTTGCACCCAGGCTTGCTGTTGTGCCGCTATTCGTTGGTATTTCCCCATATTGAAAGGGATAAATCTTCGCTGATCCCAAACGCCACCCAAGTGATTTACTAAAGAGTCGTCATAAGCATGATACTTAATCCAGTGTGAAGCCAACGACAAACAGATTCCACTGCCAGCAATCTGTCGGATATTCAAAACAGGAAATGATTGGGAAAAATCCCAAGTACATACTCCATCCAACTGGCGCGCCATAGAGTAAACGCTGTACATAAAAGGTCCTACGAATAAATTATTGTGACTCTGTACTTAAGGAGCCTATGAATAACTACGCGGATAGAGTGAAATCCCCTTATTAACCGCAACCACTTCTGCTCAAGGTGAAAGTGAGGCTCAAGGGTTCTTTTCCCCGACGCAGGAGTTGGAACTTTACGCGCCAGACCCACCGCCGACTTTATGATTTGGGCGCAAGTTTTTAGATTTTGGTCATAATTTAATGACAACCAAATACAGGGAAACAAATTCAGAGAAGGCAGGAAAAAGACAGAAAAGTGGAGGGGAATTGACTGTGTTCAGCGTCACAACAACAGGCAGCACTCACCGCGCCGCCTGCTTCTGCAATCTAACAATTTTTAGTCGTACATAGGGTTGCGAAGAATAGGGCAAACCGCGTCTTCATTCTTAGCCATATATTGCTGGTGGTACTCCTCGGCGTAGTAGAACGGTTGAGCCATGCTAATTTCGGTGGTGATTGACCCACGATCTTTGGCGTCCAACGCTTCCTGCACAGCCGCCCTGCTCGCTTCCGCCTCCTGTTTCTGGCCTTCGTTCAGGCAGAAAACACAGGAACGGTACTGGGAGCCGATATCGTTACCCTGGCGCATACCCTGGGTTGGGTCATGGTGATCCCAAAAGATTCGTAGGAGTTCTGCGTAGCTCACCTTTTTGGGATCAAAGATTACTTTCACCACCTCCGCGTGCCCGGTACGGCCGGTGCAGACTTCATCGTAGTTCGGGTTTTCAGTGGCTCCATCGGTGTAGCCAACGGCAGTGGCAAACACACCATCCGTATCCCAGAACACATGCTCTGCGCCCCAGAAGCATCCCATACCAAAAATGGCGACTTCCAGGTGCTCAGGGAATGGCTCTTTAATGGTGTTGCCATTTACAAAGTGGGTGCCACTGATCTCCATCGGCTGGGGCCGACCGGGCAGCACCTGGTCCGCATCGGGTATCTGAAATTTGTCGTATTGCATACTGTTTTCTCAAGTGCAGGTATTTTCTTTTGTCAGGATAGCTCTAAGGCGCTTATCCTCCCAGATCAAGTAATATTAATCCGCGAATCAAGTAGTTAAGAGGACTCTATGATACGCAGAACAAACATTGGCAGATCAACACTATAAGGAGTCGTCATTGGCGCGCTTAATCTTACTGATTTTAATCGCCATCGGTGCCTGGTATCTCTGGCAAAAAATCAAATCTAGCTCACCGCAGGAGCGGCGCAAGCAGATTTTTATGGCCTGTATCGCCGGCGTCGCCGCAATAGTGGTTGTGCTGGCTATCACCGGGCGCCTGCATTGGGTAGGAGCGGCGCTCGTGCTCATTCTTCCGGTGTTGGGCCGTTTGCTCGGTCAGCTCTCCCGTTATTTACCCTGGTTGATGCCACTGTTTGAAAAGTATTCAAACCGGCGCCCAAATCCAGGGGCCACTCAACATCCGCCGCCACACAACAGCGAGGGCCCGCCACTCTCGGAACACGAAGCGCGCCGTATCCTTGGCGTTGATGCCGATGCTGGAAGAGATGAAATCATTAGTGCACACCGCAAATTAATCCAAAAACTCCACCCAGATCGCGGCGGCAACGATTACCTGGCATCGCGTATCAACGCCGCCAAGGAGTTGCTACTGAGCATTCTTGGTTAAACCTTACAAAGCAGGTGGATATACCTGGCCAATTGCCGATAGGGGTCCACCTGGGAGTATTCAAGCTCCTTTTCCACAATGGCCGACGCGGGCAACTTTTCCCGGATTGATGGCGTCATAAAATCGTGGAAGCAGCGGATGCCGCTGTGACAAGCTACGGAAAAGCCCGCTTCGGTCAACCAGTCTTCCACCCATTCCGGCAAAAGTGGATTCTGTGGAGTGAGGCTGCCAGGGTGGCCACCCCAGTTATCCCCTTCAATATTGCGGTCCAGCTGGCGAAAGCTGCCCCGCTGTAATAGACGGAACTCAAGGGCACGCCGATTGTAGAAAGTGAGCGAAAGATGCCCTCCAGGCTTTAACAGGCTGCGCAGCTGCTGCAATGCCTGTTGCGGCTGTTCCAACCATTCCAGCACAGCGTGACAAATTACCAGGTCTGCGTCCTTTAACGCTTCTATTTGCGGCAGTTCTTGTAGGGGTTTATGCAGCAAGGTCATTTGCTTTTGCAGATGGCGCTGGCGAATTTCCGCATCTGCGAGTTCAAGCATCTGCGCAGAAATATCTGCGAGAAAAACCTCGTGCCCAGCCTCAGCCAGATCCATGGCAAAGTGGCCCTGGCCACCCCCAGCGTCAACGATTTTTAGAGTGCGCTGCTCGCTCCCCAACAGCGGCGCCAGATCCCGGTTGAGCACTGCCAGGCGGATATCCCCTTTAAGGCCGCCATAGATACGGTTGCGAAAACGGTGAGCGAGATCGTCAAAGTTTCGATCTTTATGCAGGCTGTCACCCATCGGAGCCCTCACCTTGCAAAGCCTCATTGCATCGGCGGCGGTTCTCAGCGAATTTGCGCTGTAGCGCCTCTTCCATATCAACCCCCAGTACAGCTGCCAGTTTGCTCAAGTACATCTGAATATCCGCCAGTTCAGCGGCAACTTGCTCGGCCTTGTCGCCTGCCATTAGATTCTGGATATCTTTATCGCTGCACCATTGAAAGTGTCGCCCTAACTCTGCAACTTCCACAGATAGCGCCATGGACAGGTTTTTTGGAGTATGCAGTGACTGCCAGCCGCGCATTTCAGCGACTTCATCAAAAGCCGCCAGGATTTCACGGTCTTTCATCAAATTTTTTCCTCTGCTGGCGCTCCAGCCCGCCCTCCCGGGCCGCCAAAATTGAATTCAGTGCGCGGGACAGAAACTCACGCCTGTATAAAACACAGACAACAAACAGATAGCCGGCAACAAACAGGATTGGGTGGATAAACCAGCCCAGCACTGACATTGAGAAATAATAAGAGCGCAGACCGTAGTTGTAACTGTGGCCCGCATGGTCGATCACCTTGGCTGTACTGATGGCAAACCGGCGTCGCTCTTCCTCAGATAGATCACCGGTTTCCGGCGGCGGTGCTGCACCAATGAGCACATTGGCGAAGGAGTACTGGCGCAGTGACCAGGTAAAATTGAAAAAGGCGAAGATAAAAATCAGGATCAGCAACATCACCTTGAGTTCAAACTGCTCAACGGTGGTGGGCTCCGCAAAAGGCAAACTGGTGAGCACTTCGATGGCGGCCTTGTTCGCCGTCAAAGCCGTCACTAAACCCGCCAGGATAAGAATGCTGGTGGAGGCAAAAAAACCAATGACCCGCTCCAGGTTACTGAGAATAGCGGTATCCGCCATGCGCATATCCCTATCGAGCATACGCATCATCCATTCAACGCGGTACCACTGAAGCGATGAAGTAAGGCACCAGGTTTCTTTGGCTTTTTTTCGCGCAAAAACAGTGTAACCCACCCATGTGATAAAAAAGCCAATGACACTGGCAATATCCAACCAGGACAACCTCTAATATCTCCGTGTTCGTCTACATTTATGCCGTAGCTTCGGCAAGCGAAGTCTTCGCCCTACTGGCATCCTTGTCAACACTGTCTTTCCGATGTGTGCAAGCGGTAGAATAGCGCCCTTTCGCCGGCAGCAGTGGCCGGCCAGAAAATTCATATAACTCCAGGGAGCTGTCTTTTGAGCAACTCACATCCTGCATTTGAACTGGTTACCAGCGCAGATATTGATTCTCTCGGCGTGCGCGTCGAGGAATACCGACACATTACGACCGGTGCCCAGCACCTGCACATCGCCGCAGACAACTCGGAAAATGTTTTCCTTGTCGCCCTGCGCACCGTGCCCGAAGACTCCACCGGTGTCGCCCATATTCTTGAACACACAGCCCTGTGCGGCAGTGACAAGTACCCGGTGCGCGATCCCTTCTTTATGATGATCCGGCGTTCACTCAATACCTTTATGAACGCCTTCACCAGTTCAGATTGGACCGCCTACCCGTTTGCCAGCCAGAACCGAAAGGATTTTGACAACCTTCTCGACGTCTATCTGGATGCGGTATTTTTTGCGCGCCTGGACCCGCTGGACTTTGCCCAGGAAGGCCATCGCCTGGAATTTGCCGAAGCGGATAATGCGAGCAGCGAGCTCGTCTACAAAGGTGTCGTGTTCAATGAGATGAAAGGTGCCATGAGCTCCGTCACCTCGCAGCTGTGGCACACCCTGAGCAAATACCTGTTCCCCACCACCACCTATCACTACAACTCCGGTGGCGAACCTACTGATATTCCAAAGCTGAGTTACGAGCAGCTGGTTGCCTTCTACCGCAGCCACTACCACCCCAGCAACGCCACCTTTATGACTTTCGGTGATATTCCCGCAGCGGAACACCAGGCCGCGTTTGAAGAAAAAGCGCTGCACAAATTCGAGAAACTCGACAAGACCATTTCCGTTGGGCGCGAAGACCGCTACCAGGCGCCGCTGAAAGTCGAAGAGCACTACCCGTTAAATGGCGAGCCTCTGAAGGCCAAGACCCATATCGTATTGAGTTGGCTGCTGGGTGATGTCACCGATCTTGAAGAGGCCCTGACCGCACACCTGCTCGCCGGCGTACTGCTGGATAACAGCGCTTCACCGCTGATGAAGCTGCTGGAAACCACCGACCTGGGCACTTCCCCTTCGCCGCTGGTTGGCCTGGACGATTCCCAACGCGAACTGGTGTTTGTCTGCGGTATTGAAGGCAGCGAACGCGAAAGTGCCGACGAGCTTGAGCAACAGGTTCTCGACGTGCTGAGGGACGTGGCGGAAAACGGCATCCCCTACGAACAGGTAGAAGCCAGCTTGCACCAGCTGGAATTACAACAGCGAGAAATTGGTGGCGACGGCTACCCCTTCGGCTTGCAATTGATTCTCACCGCATTGACCGGCGCCACTCACCGTGGCGATGCCATCGGCCTGCTGAATATCGATGCCACCCTGGAGCGACTGCGCGAGCAGATCAAAGATCCGAAGTTTATCGCCAATAAAGCCCGTGAACTTCTGCTGGAAAACCAGCACCGCGTACGTATGGTTCTGAGTCCCGATGAGCAGCTGGCTGCGCGCCGCGAGCAGGCGGAGAAAGACCAGCTGGCGGAAATCAAAGCCGCTCTCAGCGACAAAGAAAAAGCACAGATTGTCGAAACCGCCAAAGCCCTGGCCGATCGACAAAACCGCGAGGACGACGCTTCTATCCTGCCCAAGGTCGGCGTGGAAGATATTCCCGCAGAGCTTCCCGATGTCGAAGGCGAAGCAATAGAGTTGGGTCCACAGAAGTTGACCCGCTATAGCGCGGGCACCAACGGCCTGGTTTACCAACAAATGGTCTGCGCGCTACCGGAATTTACCGAAACCGAAAAACAACTGCTGCCCTACTACTGCCAGGTACTGAGCGAAGTTGGCCTGGGTGAAAAAGACTACCTGGAAGTCCAGCAGTGGCAGACCAGCGTGGTTGGCGCCTTGCACGGTTTCACCAGCAGCCGTACTGCCATCGACGACCTGGATCACCTGTCCGGCCACTTTATCCTGTCCGGTAAAGCGCTGGCTCGCAATCAGGGCGGCCTGACCGAACTGATGCAAGCCACTATGGAGCAGGTGCGTTTTGACGAGCACGCCCGCATCAAGGAACTGCTACTGCAAACCCTCGCCCGCCGCGAACAGGGTGTTGTCGGCAACGGCCACGCCCTCGCCATGGCTGCCGCCAGCGCCGGCTACAACCGCGCCGCCTGGGAGAGCCATGCCAGCGGTGGTCTGCTGGGATTGCGCAACCTGCGAGCCCTGGTTGGCGGACTGGAAAAAGAGGAAGGCCTGCAAGACCTTTCCACCCAATTCCAGGCTATCCACCAGAAAATCCTCGCAGCACCGCGCCAGTTCCTGCTGGTGGGTGAAGAAGAGAAAATTGGCGATTTCAGCCAGACACTGATGCCGCTGACCTCTACTTCCAGCATCGCCGCAGCCAACCCCGCTGCACCTTTCGAACGCAAACAAATCGAGGAACTCTGGGTTGCCAACAGCCAGGTGAACTTCTGTGCCAAGGCCTACGCCACTGTGCCTATGTCCCACCCGGATGCGGCACCGCTGTCGGTTTTGAGCGGCTTCCTGCGCAACGGCTTCCTGCATCGCACTATCCGCGAACAGGGCGGCGCCTACGGCGGCGGAGCCGGCCACGACAGCAATATTGGCGTATTCCGCTTCTACTCCTACCGCGATCCCCGTATGGGTGAAACCCTGGAGGACTTCGACGCATCCCTGAAGTGGCTGGCCGAAGAGAAGCACAAGGAAGAACAGGTTGAGGAAGCGATCCTCGGCGTCGTCGGCGGTCTAGATAAACCCGGCTCCCCCGCTGGTGAAGCCAAGAAGAACTTCCACTCGGGCCTTTACGGCCGCACCCACGAGACGCGCCAGCAATTCCGCAAGCAGGTTACGGAAGTTACCCTGGAAGACCTGCAACGCGTCGGAGCCACCTATCTGGACCCGAGCAAGGCCAGTACCGCCATTGTTACTGGTCCCCAAGGTAGCGAAGCGGCAGCCAAACTCAACTTGAAGGAAGAAAAGCTCTAACTGGAGCTCGACGATTCCCCGGCAATTTGTCCGGGGAAGCTCTGCGGCGCCGGCCAAAACCGGCGCCGATCTATCGCCGTTATCCTCTAGCGAAGTTCCAATGAGTAAACACGACAATATTTATGCAAACCCACTGGGCCAGGTAGCCGGCTTCGAGTTCGATCGCCAAGTGGTGCAAGTTTTTCCCGATATGATCAAGCGCTCCGTGCCCGGCTACACCACGATCGTAGCCATGATCGGCACGCTGGCAGAGCGCTACGCCCAAGCCGGAAGTCGCTGCTATGACCTGGGCAGCTCCCTGTGCGCGGCAACCCTGGCCATGCGCCATCGCATTCCCGCTGCCGACTGTGAAATCGTCGCCGTAGACAATTCGCAAGCCATGGTTGATCAGGCGCGCACGGTCCTCGAAGCCGATAGCGGCGAGGTTCCCGTTCAACTTATCTGCGACAACCTGCAAAACGTAGCTATCGAAAATGCCTCGGTGGTAGTGCTCAACTTCACCCTGCAATTTATTCCGGTGGAAGAGCGCGAAGAAATCCTGCAGAAAATCCACGATGGTTTGCGCCCCGGCGGCATTCTGATTATTTCCGAGAAAGTGGACTTCGCCGATAAAGCCCATAACGATTTAATGATCGAACTGCATCACTCCTTTAAAGCCGCCAACGGTTACAGCGCGCTGGAAATCGCACAGAAGCGCTCTGCCCTGGAGAATGTATTAATTCCGGAAACCCTGGATACCCACCGCACACGACTGAAAAATGTCGGCTTTACCAGTGTCGATGTCTGGTTTCAGTGTTTTAATTTTGCCTCTTTAATCGCCATCAAAGGCGCGCCGGAAAAGTAAGTACCCCGTGATCGACTACACCCAACTCTATCAAGGCCTGCAACACGTTCCCGCCCTGCGCACCTGGCTGGCCCAGCTGCCAACACAGGTGGCTGAAAACCTGAGCCCTCATCGCTGGGGCGACCTGCCCGATTGGCGTGCAGCGGTGGAAGCCCTACCGGAAATCACGCCCTCCGCTATCGAACTCAACAGCAAGGTCAGCGCGGGCACCGCCGCCGATGCCAGCCCGGAACAACTCGAAGCCCTGGAGCGGGAGCTGCGCAAATTGCACCCCTGGCGCAAAGGCCCCTGGGAGTTATTTGGGCTAAATATTGATACTGAGTGGCGCTCCGATTGGAAATGGGATCGGGTACTTCCGCACTTGGCACCACTGAAAAATCGACTGGTGCTCGATGTGGGCTGTGGCAATGGGTACCACTGCTGGCGATCCTACGGTGCCGGCGCGCGCCGGGTCATCGGTATTGATCCTTCCGCCAAATTTGTCGCGCAATTTTACGCGCTGAAAAAATACCTTGGCCAGGAAGCACCAGTGGATTTGTTGCCCCTGGGTATTGAAGCCCTCCCGGCAAACTTGCGCGCTTTCGATACCACTTTTTCCATGGGGGTGCTCTATCACCGCCGTTCACCCATGGATCACCTGCGCGAATTGCGCGAGACCCTCCGCCCCGGCGGCCAGCTTGTACTGGAAACATTGGTTATCGACGGCAAACTGGGCGATTGCCTGGTACCCGAAGACCGCTATGCAAAGATGCGCAATGTGTGGTTTTTCCCCAGCTGTGCCACCCTGGAGAGCTGGTTGCGCAAGTGCGGTTTCCGCAATCCCAGGACCGTAGATTTGAACACCACCAGCCTGGAGGAACAGCGGCGTACCGACTGGATGTACTTCGAATCCCTTGCAGATTTTCTCGACCCGGAATCGCCAGACAAAACCGTGGAAGGTCACCCCGCGCCCAAGAGAGCGGTTTTGGTCGCGGAAGCGCCGTAGCTTGTCTATACGCTTAAGGTCTGGGAACTCATAAATTCCGCAAAATTTGCTGCTAATAGAATTTTGTACGGAATGGGGAGCACCATCTTGATTGTTGCGACTCATAAGGCAAAGTGCGCCCCTAAATAGTGCAACTATATCCTTTAGGGAGGGCTGCCGCAGGATGCAGCCCGGCGCAGAGAATATTTATGAGTATTAGCGTTTTTGAGCTTTTCAAAATTGGGGTTGGCCCTTCCAGCTCCCACACGGTGGGCCCTATGGTCGCTGCCCGCCAATTCGTGCAGGATTTGCAAGACCGTGAACAGCTGCCCCGCACAGACCGCGTACAAGTCCATTTATATGGCTCGCTGGCCCTGACCGGGGTTGGTCACGGTACCGATATGGCGGTACTGATGGGGCTTCTGGGTCAATCTCCAGACACCATTGATGTCGACTCGATTGACGAGAAAATGGCGCAAATCCAGAGCGAGCGCCGCCTGTTATTAAACGGTGACCAGGATATCGAATTTATTCGCGAGCGCGATCTGGTTTTCCATATGGAGGAATTTCTTCCCCAGCACTCCAACGGAATGACCTGCCAGGCTTACGCTGGCGAAGAGCTGCTATTCGAGCGCAGCTATTTCTCCATCGGCGGCGGCTTTGTGCTCTCTGAAGAAGATTTCGCTCACAAAGAGGAAATCGCCACCCTTCTGCCCTATGACTTCAGCAATGCAGAACAGCTGATGAAGATCTGTGATCATCACGGTTGGACTATTGCCGAGCTGGCCATGGAAAACGAAAAAGCCTTCCGCAGCGAGCAGGAGGTCAAAGACCGTTTGTGGAATATCTGGAAAGTAATGGATGCCTCTATTGAGCGAGGCTGCCACCAGAATGGCATCTTGCCCGGCGGCCTCAATGTTCGCCGCCGCGCTGCCGAACTCTACCGGGAGTTGAGTAAACAGAGCCCGGAAGAGCGCAACCACGGCCTCGCCATCCTCGACTGGGTTAGTCTTTTTGCCCTCGCCGTCAATGAGGAAAATGCCGCGCGCGGGCGCATCGTCACCGCACCCACTAACGGTGCCGCCGGTGTGATTCCCGCCGTTATCGCCTACTACGTGGAATTTGTACACGACAGCAAAATTCACGGTGAATTGAAAGACCAGGTAGTGAAATTCCTGCTCACCGCTGGCGCTATCGGTATGCTGTTTAAAAAGAATGCCTCTATTTCTGCCGCTGAGGTGGGCTGCCAGGGAGAAATCGGCGTAGCCTGCTCCATGGCTTCTGCCGGCTTGGCCGCCGTAGAGGGCGGCACCAACCAGCAGATTGAAAACGCTGCTGAAATTGGTATGGAACACAACCTCGGCCTTACCTGCGATCCAATCGGCGGGTTGGTGCAGGTTCCCTGTATCGAGCGCAACACCATGGGTGCCGTAAAAGCCATTAACGGCGCACGCCTGGCCCTGCGCGGTGATGGCGCTCATATCGTACCGCTGGACAGCGTTATCGAGACGATGCGTCAAACCGGTATCGATATGCAGAGCAAATACAAAGAGACCTCTCTCGGCGGACTCGCGGTAAATGCTGTGAACTGCTGATATTTTTCGGCAGGAGCACAAATCTGCTCCTGCCGCTTTTAGCCCTAAAGATACCAAATTCTTTTTGTGGCATATCTCCAACGAACTCCCACCGGTCTTTAAAAGTCACTGATTAAATATCAACGAGCGATGAGCCCCAACACCTGCCATGGTACCGGATGCAATCGCAAAGGTTCCGCTTTGCATCGGGTTGGATAAATCCCCAGCAGCAAAAACTCCCTTTACAGAAGTTTCCTTAAAGCCATCCACCTTCACAATCCGCCCGGTAAAAGACTCCTCCAGCTCCAACCCCAATTGATCGATAAACGGAGAGGTCAACTCCGCTTTGGGGCTCACGTAGAGACCCTCCAGTGGCAACTTGCGGCCATCCGCTAAAACAACTTCACGTAAACTATCCCCCTCTCCCTCCAACTGCGTAATCGGGGCTTCTTCCAGCATTACTCCCCGAGCCAGCAGATGATCGAGCACTTCCCCCTGCGGATTAAACTGGCCCTGGGTAAACAAGGTAGTTGCGCCCCAATCGGGAATCATCGCCGCCTGGTGGAAAGACAGCTCACTGGTAGCCAGCACACCTAAAGGGCGATCACTCAGCTCATAACCGTGGCAATAGGGACAGTGAATCACACTCCTACCCCAGCGCTCCTTTACCCCGGGGATATCAGGTAGCTGGTCCGTAATACCCGTTGCAAGAATCAGCCTCTTCGCTTTAAAAGTGGCACCTCCCTGTGCAGCGACAACAAAACCCTCTTCCTGGACATCCACACTATCCGCAGCCCCTTCAACCAGCTGGAAGCTCGGATAAGCTTGTAGTTGAGAAAGCGCCGTGGTTCGAATCTCCTCTGGTGTCTTTCCATCCAGGCAAAACACGCCGTGAGACGCTTTTGCAAAGCGGTTTCGAGGTCTCTTAGCATCCAGTACAACGACCTTACGCCTTCCACGAACCAGCTGCATCGCCGCAGATAAACCGGCAAAACTTCCACCGATGATTAATACATCCGTATCCATAGTCACCTCTCCAATATCATGTAACTTTTATTGTTACACAAAATTTCGAACCTAGACAATACACGTAACAGAAAAAGTTTCGTGATAAACTACAGGACGGAAACCTAGGTGATTTATGCGTAAAGACAGCCGACTATCCAGGGCACTTCATGTCCTGATTCATTTAAACATGACCGACAAGCCGGTTACTTCAGACAAGATGGCAGCTATGCTCCTCACCAATCCAGTGGTAGCTCGCAGAACCATGGCGCTATTGCGTGATCAGGGGTACGTGCGCTCCAGTAAAGGACACAATGGGGGCTGGTCACTCGCGAAGCCCCTGAATGAAATTACACTTCTGGATATCCATAAAGCGCTGGGAGACAACTCAGTTTTTACCATAGGCCTCACAGACGAACACACTAACTGCGTTATTGAACATGCCGTTAACGCCACATTAAAAGATGCAATGAATGAGGCAGAAAGTATTTTGCTCACGCGATTTGGTGAGATCACTCTAGACCTGCTCGGGCGAGATTTCGAACCTCCAGGAGCCTCGAAATAACTACTATAGCCAGACGGCCAGCGAGGCTACGTTGCCTATAATGCTCCCCAAACACCCACTTCTGCCAGAAATTTAGCAAGCGACTTGCCCCTCAAATTGAAAGCCTGGGGGCTCATTAAATATTTTTTCCGTCAAGAGAATTTGGAAACCCTAGGTATTCCTTAAGAATAATAAAACTAAATTTATGGCATCCCTGTTATCTAGTTTACATAGCAGGCTGCAACTATCCAAATCGGAAAAATAGTATAAACATTTTCAAGGGCCTTAATATAAGTTAAATTATTTTGCAGCAAAAACCCAAACACACCCTTAAAAATCCCCACAAAGAAACTAGAACTTTGACCATTAAAACAATTAAAAAACCTCCCCCAAAAACCAACCAAAATATGAGCAGACTCACCTAGCAATCACC
This sequence comes from Microbulbifer maximicatervae (SeqCode), assembly GCF_052467225.1. Classification (NCBI taxonomy): domain Bacteria; kingdom Pseudomonadati; phylum Pseudomonadota; class Gammaproteobacteria; order Cellvibrionales; family Microbulbiferaceae; genus Microbulbifer; species Microbulbifer maximicatervae (SeqCode). The sequence goes on from NZ_CP174303.1 coordinate 3,593,554, forward strand.
CATTAAAAATGGCTTATAAAGATTTATTGTAAAATAGTCGCCAATAAGAGCCTCACCTAATAACTACAATATATCCTACCCTGCCAAACCTTAAGAAACCTAACTTTAGAAACCCGAATAAAATCAAATAAAAAACAGATAGTAAATTACCAATCATACTTTTAAGAAAAACGACTATTGAGACAGAATGCAAAATTGATGCGAGATCTAATTAGCCAGGAAACTTACTCGCCATCAATAACTTTCAAATCAATAATGGAGATACAAATGATTAATTTTCGAAAATCGTATAAAATAAGCACTTTTACCGCAATTCTGTTTGTTGCATCCAACAGCGCAACTGCTGTCAATTGTGGTGATACTATTACAACCCCTACTGTACTTACAGAGAATCTTACCTGCCCGATAGACATAGATAACCAAAATGGTCTCATTGTTGAAGGTCCTTCAGGGAGTCTATATATGAATGGGTATACGCTAACATGCAATCTTGACAACCTCCCACTATTTACCGATGCAGCGGGTATTCGTATCACCGGCATGGCATCTCTTGTTACTGATGGAACGGTAAACAACTGCAATTATGGAATATTTGTAGTTGGCACTGGATTCCATACCATTTCAGATATGACAATCACTAACAGCTTAGAAGATGGCATAGATCTAAGAAGCGACAATAATACCGCCATAAAAAATCATATACAGTTCAGTGGTGAAGATGGTATCGACATGCAGGGAGATTTCAGTAGCGTTATACAGAATTATATTGAATTCAGTGACCGTGACGGCATTGAGGCCGATAATGATTTCGGTACAGTGGCTTTTAACTTCGTAACAGGCAGTCAGAGAGCTGGAATAGAGATGGAAGCCTCAGACAATAATACGATAGTACAAAATACAGTAATGAATAATGGTGATGGTATTTCCGGAGATTCTGGAGGGATTGTAATTACCAGTCAATCTTCATCTAATAACTTAATACTTGGGAATACTGCCGAGAACAATCTACCCTTCGACCTAAAGGATAGAATAGATCCAAACTGTACAGGCAGCAACCAATGGGTTGCCAATAATTTCGTAACTGCTGATCCAGCCTGTCTGGAATGAACTACCTGTATTTCGAAATCCAGCATCACCACTTATTAGAGGGGTGGTGATGCGGTTTTAAGTATTATTATTAAAGCGACACATTCTACCCAAATGAGGCAACAATCACCCACCTAACTAATCTTGAGTCAATAACAATCCTAGGAGCTAAGTGTGACCAACTGCAGCAATGGATTCAATCGCCACTTCGCAAGCTCCCAAAGGCTAAAAAATCGCGCAAAGCAGAGAGTTCCAAAATTCTCCTATGAGTACTTAATAGAGGGCTGTATGGATGATATTGGCTTATGCCGCAATCGCCAAGCATTTGCCTCCGTAAAATTCACTCCCCAATATATCCGTCCAAACTCTACTCCGAATTTAAACTGTGAGCTTCTTGGGAAGTTATACAGTGCTCCATTTGGCATAGCCCCCATAGGGCTACAGGGGCTTATGTGGCCAAATGCACCTGTCATACTCGCTAAAGCTGCATACGAGCACAATATCCCATTCATTCTCAGCACTGTATCCTCAGAAGCACTAGAGCGAATTTCTGAAGTCTCACAGGGAACAGCCTGGTACCAACTCTACAACCCAACAGACCCAGCCATTCTTTCTGACCTGTTATCCCGACTAACCTCTGCCCAATATCAACATTTAGTCATTACCATTGATGTTCCTACATTTGGCTTACGCCCCAGAGACTTCCACAACGGGTTGGCAATGCCACCGAAGTTGAATGTAAAAAACATCTGGCAAGCGATACTCAGGCCAAATTGGAGCCTATCTACATTGCGATACGGTCTCCCTAAATTTAAAAATCTAGAGCCTTACATTGATACCGATAACAAAAAACTTGAACTAACCGAGTTTATGAACACCACAACTATGGGCCCACTGGATTTTGACAGTGTAAAACGCATAAGAGATCTATGGCCCCATAAACTTATTATTAAAGGGATAATGAGTGAACCCGATCTTCAACAAGCGATTAAACTCGGGACAGATGGAGTCATTTTATCCAATCACGGTGCACGGCAACTTGATTTAGGCGAAGCGACTCTCCCCTTACTGGGACGGTTTTCCAGCTATCAGGATAGGATTTCCTTGGCTATCGATAGTGGAATCAGATCCGGTGTGGATATCGCAAGTGCTTGTGGCCTAGGGGCAAACTTTTGCTTTCTGGGAAGATTTTTTATGTATAGCGTCTGTGCCCTTGGCAATGAAGGAGCCAATCATGCAATTTACCTACTTAAAGCTCAGTTAACTCAGGTTATGCAGCAAATCGGAGCTACTAATCTTGAAGGCATTTGCGGCAAGGTAGAACTAACCAACAGATGAAAAGCTCAGGCAGTTCATCCCGCCGAGTCGTGTAAGCCGAAAGCTTATACTGTTACCGCATTTTCCAATTCTTTTGGATACCCTTCCCCCTAGAAATAGTGCTCTTCGGCCAATACGCTGGTCAATTCAATCAATGGTTTGCATAATTTTACTGGCCTTAAATGGCTGCCCCAAGCAAAACAAATCACCTCGCCCCAATGAACAGGGAATTAACTCCACTCCAGCTTTAAAGAATCGACAAACCTGTCGAAATAGCCCCGGCACAGCCCGCTCTACTAGCCGCACTATTTGCCAGGTATCATCGGTTGGATATGGGGTTTATACTACAGAACTACAGCTGTAATAGGTGGATTCGTGAAGAACATGAAGGAACTATGTCTTGCATTGGCTCAGAAGAGTTTACCAACTAGTGAAACCTCTCCCAGTTAATTCATCAAGACTAATTATCTCTCTCTACCATTAACTAGCCTAGCCTGATAAAGGTATGTTTCACCGTATCTGTCACACCTTAAATAATCCCCCCAAATAACACTTGCTGCAGATTATCTTTTGGTGCCACCCTGCCCCTCTGATAAATCACTCGCATACTCGTACATTTGCATAACGACTTCAGAGAGAACCCAGCTAAACGACAACCTTGAGTTTCAGCCAGCACTCCAACTATGCGATACTTCCGCCCCAAAAGAAGTGAAAAGAAAACAGGGAAGACCCATGACCAAATTCACACTAACTCTGGCAGCGGTTTTATTGGCTGGCTGTAGTTCAGTCACTCAGCTCTCGGAAAAAACGGCAGGGGAAATCAGACAGGCGGTATCTATACAAGCTAGTGGGGAAAATTCTGGTACTCAGTTCTCAGGGCCGAAATTACAGGCCACTACTGATGGCTCTGACCTGAACCTCTACTACTACAACCTCCGCGCATTTGAACCCGCTGCTAACGAGCCAACGAAGTACCATCTACAGATCCATATCACCTATCGCAAGGCGTGGCGTCACTATGAGTCTGCGGAGTTAAATGGCGGACAACCAGTAGAGACAGCCCCTATTAACAAAAATGTCCTTCAATGCGTAAGTGGCAATGAATGTATGCTTGAAGAGATCCTGGATATTGCTCTCACTGAGGAACAAATACAGGCTTCGGTGCGCAATCGAGATAAACTCAAACTTAAACTGAGAGCAAGATCCGGGCACAGCTCTACCATTGAGGTTCCAGCAACCTACTTGCTTGGTTTTTACGCTGCGGTTGCCAATTACGAGGGGTGACTACCACTCTCCGTAGGCAATAAATGTTGACTAAGTGCTCTTTTGTGGGGTCTGAGAGCTTCCTGCCTGGCAATATGCCTGTGCAGTCTCCGCCAGACCCTCACCTAAGGCCACCGGGGGGGTCCAGTCAAGCAACTCTTTGGTTTTAGTGATATCCACTTGTAGTGAACCGCACAAGCGCTCGGCAACTGCCCCCTTTCCTATTAGCTTCAGCGCACTGGTGAGTGCGAATTGGGGAAGAGGCAATAGTCGAGCATCACATCCCATGGCATGGGATAAACCACGCAACAAATCTGTTACCGATACATCCATATCATCGGATACCAGAAATACCTGGTTTGCCGCATTGGGATGAGAAATACAAACGCGGATCAGGTCGATTAAATTGCCGATAGATACCAAGCTTCGGTGATTATGAATAGCCCCTAGTGGCAGTGGGATCCCCTTGGTAAGCCAACGCATCATCGCTTGGAAGTTCGCCTTGACCCCAGGGCCATAGACCAGAGGTGGTCGGATAATAACAACTTCCATCTCCGTAGACTCAGCCAGCTCAAGCAGTGCGTCTTCGGCCTCCTTCTTTGAAATCCCATAGGGATCCGTAGGATCACATTGTTCATCCGCATTAAATGGCAAGCGGTTGTCGGTAGACTCCCCATTAACCTTAATAGAACTAAGATAAATAAAACGTCTAACACCGGATGAAGCCGCCTGCTGTGCCAACTTGATAGTACCCCCGACATTCACCCGACGGAATTCCTCCAGAGGGTTAGCAGAGGTCTCCTCCATTACATGGACGCGCGCAGCGGTGTGAATGACTGTATCTATATCGACAAGCGCCTGTGCCCAATCCGTATTGCTTGACAGGTCACCGATCTGAAAGCCGCCCTCAACATCGCGGCGATACACCGGCAAAACCTGGTAACCGTCTTTGCGAAGGTGCGGCAAGAGTGCGGTTCCCACAAAGCCACTAGCGCCGGTTAGTAATATACGTCCTTTCAATGGGGGCCTATTTCTCAGCTGTAGAATTCACGTTAGTTTACACGGACCACTTTTTCGACACACCTTTATCTCGTCAACTACATAGTGAGCATGACAAACTATCCAAGCATCGCTGGCTATTAGAACTCTATTCAATACCACAAAGGCGTTCTTTGTCAGTAATAGCATTTTTAAGCCGAGCCCGGACATTCTTCAGGGCTCTCCCATGTGGAGCTTGAGTATCCGGCCTGCCCCAGCGGGCTTCCCAAGCCTCCCTGGCTTGTAAACAGGCTTTCGCTTGCTTGTACTTCCAATTCGCCTCCTCGCAAAGAGACAACCCTTTAGGTGACTGCCGATCGCAAATCTGGTGGTATTTTTTATGGGCTATCTTTTCCTGAAAGTTCTTGGCAGTAGCACCTTCAAAGTGGCGGATCGGTGGTGTTTGGATTTTTCTATCCGGGCGCACCTGCTTATCCATAGTACTATCCAGATGGAGCATTCGAAAAAATGTAACTCCCAATAGCTCCTCATTAGCATATTGATCATCATTGGAGCTGGTTAATAGCCCTGGAGGATGGGGAGTTGCAATAACAAGAAGTGGCACAGCCAGCATGAAAAGTAGCAACGTCAACAGCAGCAAGAGTGGCCGCCCAGTCAAAATCTGTGTTGGCATTTAAGTCTGGAGCCTCCCTAAATAATCTACCTACGGCTGTGAATTCCGTACTGTGAAGGCCAAATGAACAACACACAGAAGTTTAGTGAACCACCTTATCACTCCCAAATAGCCTGAAGCTCAGGCACTAGCTATGAACTACTGTACCCAATAAGTCAACACAACAGGCAAAATAAAAATGCTCATAATAGTTGAGAGGAAAATAATACCGGATATCTTCGGGGTATCTTGGGGGCGATAAATAGATATCCAGAGGTAAGTACTAACAGCGCATGGCATAAGGGATTGCAGAATAAGCACCCCTCGCATAGCACCCGTAAAGTTAAACAGATTTATCAAAATAAGCGCGACGGCGCCACCGAGAATTATGTGCCCAATAGCAAAGACCAATCCAATCTTAGTATCACCCAGCTTAATTTGGGCCAAGCTATGTCCGAGGGTCAACAACATTAGAGGGGTTGCCATACCGCCCAAAATATTAAGAGATGACATAACGGGCTTTGGTAAACTTATATTGAAAATCAATGCGACTATAGAAAAAACCACACTGTAAATTGCTGGGCTAAGCATAATTTCCTTGGCCGACCAGCTACCCGATGTTACTCCAGGAGCAACCACAAAGAAAAAAATCATTCCCACAACAACAAAAGCAATTCCGTATAGAACTCCCGCATGTCCAAATGCTAACGCACATACTGCGAGGCCGATATTGCCTACATTGTTCATACTTAGACAAGAAAAGTAAGTACGTATATTTTGCCTAAATAAAGATAAGAATAGAAGGGCTAGCACTGACATCAACGAGTACATCAGGAAGGCGGCCAACAGCATCCATAGAAATCTACCCAATACTATCTGCTGGCCCAGCATATGATCCAATATCAGCGCCGGATAACCAATATGGGCCATTAATTTGGATACCATTTTGGAATTTAATTCTTGCTTACTTGCTGCAAACAGGTATCCAATAAGAACGCAGATAAATACGGGAATAATAACTTCAAATACGTTTTCAAATAGGGTTCTCATCGAACATCAAACTCCCTCTGCCCTACTTCTCAGCACTGCGTAACAAGCACCCCTTTAATACGTTGACAGCCCCACCAGAACACACAAAAAAAATCGATAATATATTTACCTTCTAATATCCCACAGAATTAAGCAGGCAAAATTGCGATGTTCTGACAGATTTTCAAGTCAGAAACTGCAACCATAAAAAATGCCTATAAATTCAACTGCAACTCCTTAAGGTTTAAGGTCGGAGTGATCCATATTTCAGCATCAAAGGCAGCAAAAAATTTTTCATTATAGGTCATCAGCTGATCTTGACAGTTCTCTTCAAAAATAAAAATTGCTGCACGCTTTCCTTGCTCCAAAAAGAAGTAGGAAGCCTCAGGATTGGCTGAGGCGATAAAATCATTCATCGCCACAGACATACTATCATCAGCAATGGACTTGTTGCCGGCCTTTGCCGGTATCAGGATTTTCATTAATAAGCGCATTTTGATCCTAGCAGTTGTCGAGGTTGCAGGATCAAAACATAGTCTTTTCACTGTCCAGCTGCGCTGTATTAAGCGACAATTCTCGGAGTATATCAGTGGTAATTTACAACCGATATTCAGTAAGTAGCCATTTCCTTCTTGCCAATAGTATTACTACCTGAAGGCGTCATCGAATCTCTACAACATTCCCCAGGGAAGGGAAAACATGACTTAGGTAGTCACCAAGTCACTGGGATCGCTCCCTTTCTTTGGCTTACGCTCAGTCCACTTAATCCATTTTAAGTCCTCTACCATAGTTGTATAGATGACCGGCACCAAAAATAGTGTTCCAAAAGTGGCCAAGATAAGGCCGCCAATTTGCGCAAAACATAATGGCCGCCAGAGGGGGCCTCCGTGAATAGCTAAGGGAATCAAGGCGAAGGTAGTCGCCGCAATAGTGATTAAAATAGGGCGCAGTCTAAGAATACCTGCATCAAGTAATGCCTGACGAAGCGAATCTCCTGCAGTATGACGCATCTCAATAAAATCAAATAGGACAATAATATGACTGACAATGACGCCTATTAGACTCACTATCCCTAAAAACGCCATAAATCCAAATGGCTGACCAGATATAAACAACGCTACTAGTGCACCCACCATACCTAATGGAACCGTGGCGAACACTACCAGAGGCTTTATCAAACTACTAAATTGGAATACCAAAGCAAGGTATATTGCACTGGAGGAAACAGCCATGATCATTAGTAATTGCAAGAATCCATGACGAGTACTGGCTGCATCTCCAGATATCTGCAATTGATATCCAGCAGGCAAAGAATTTGAGAGTTCTTTTAACTCTTTTTGAACACCAGACATAATATCTGATGAAATGAACCCGGAATATGGAAATGCATAAACAGTAATCGTTCGAAACTTTTCCAATCTATATATTCTTTCTGTCGAAAAGAGAATGGAAGTGGTTGCCACTTGTCGCAATGGAATATGAATATCGCTATCAGATGCGAATACATATAGATTATTGACATCCTCCAACTGTCCACGCTCCGCCAATCGAAGCTGGGCAACAATAGGTATTTCCTTATCTCCCTGACGCAAGGTATCCACTGTAGACCCAGTAAAACCTGAAGACGATGCCAGAGCGATATCAGCATTGGTTACGCCCGACATCTCAGCTCGATCTTCTAGCACATTCATATTCATTACTAGACTTTTTCCTGCCCAATCAGCGCGAACCACACGAGCATAAGGAGATTTCTCAATAATTTCTTTAACTTTTGCAGCATATTCTCGCAGAAGTGCTATATCCTTCTCCTCCTCCAAAGACCCAACAGCAACTCGCCCAGAAACTCTTATCTCAACAGGGTGATCAACAGTACTTGTTTGTAGCTGGCGAACATCTAACTCCGCTCCAGGGATTCGTTCAGAAAGAGCAGCCTGGATAATTGGAACTAGAATAGGTGTCAGATACTTATCACTTAATCGAACGATAATCTGCCCATAATTGGATTGCTTTTGTTGAGGATTAGAGGTGTACCAAAAACGTGGCGCCCCACCACCTAAAGTGCTGCTAATCCCCTCCAATATGGGTCCATCACTATTTTTTACATACTCCCGCTGATACTCTTCGATAGTTTCTCTAATTATTTCCTCTGCGACCTTTGCTACATTATCCGTTGCATCAATACTCGCATCATTTTGCAACCAGACATCAACATAAAATAAATACTGAACATCAGCGGGAAAGAATGCATTCCTCAACTGGCTTTTTATAACAACACCCAATACAAGGATGCCTAAAGCAATTAATATAACAATCTTTCTGTTACTTATAGCCCAATCTGCTGTTCGGTAGTAGTGCCCGGTAAGCCCCTCTTTCCGCCGCACCTCCAAGCTGCGCTCCGTTTGGTCCGGCGGGCGTAATAACGTATTCCCAAGAAAAGGGATAAATGTCATGGAAACAATGCGGGATGCAACCAAAGCACAAACCATCACAATAGGAAGACTATGCAGAAAATCCCCCTGGTTACCCGTTAGCAATAAAAACGGCAAATACGCAACAATATTTGTCAATGTCGCAAAGAAAATCGCCTTAGCCAGCAAAGTTGGGCCCAACCAAGCAGCAATAATAGAGGGTTTACCGGATGCCATTTGTCGTTTAATCGCGTCACTCGCAACTACTGGATCATCTACCAAAAGGCCCAGAGCTATTATTAACGCAGCAATTGACACCTGTTGAATATCAATCCCCAGCAGTTGCATAAATCCAAAGGTCATTGTCAGTGTTACTGGTATAGATATCATTAACAGTACAGCAGATCTCCAATCTGAAAACCCGATAAACGCAATTATCACCACTAAAATAATTGCCTCTATCAAAGCTTCTAGAAAGAGGCTTACACTCTCTCGCACTTGACGCGGCTGATCAGAAACTCTTTCAATAATAAGGTCTTTTGGTAAATCAACCTTAACCTTTTCCAAGACTGTGCTTACATTGCGACCAAGCTCGCCTATTTGTTTGCCATCCAACATCTGCACAGAGAGATTTATGCTGCGGCTACGCTGCCACTCTCCATTTTCATCTTTATTTACATAGTAATTTAACAGGGGCGGTGGTGCTTGATACCCCATAATAATATCGACAATTCCTCGCAAATACACCGGCGTTCCTGTATCACTCAAAGCTACCGGGACATTGGCAATTTCTTCATGGTTATTAAATTCACCACTGGGCATAATCGCGATACCCAAATCATCCGAAATAATGGTGCCGCCGGGAATAGTTGTATTGCGGGAATTTAGAATAGGGGCAATCATATCCGGTCGCAGCCCATAGGAGGCCAACCTCTCCTGCGAATACAGCAGCTTCACTTCTTGGGTGAGTACGCCAGTTCTTAACACCCTTTTCACTTCAGGAATGGCTCTTATATTTGCTGCAATAAGATCAGAGAAATCATCAAGTTGACGATAGCTATATTTCGCACCTGCCACTTTCATTAAATTGTCACGAGTATTGGCCAGGTTACGAACTACGAAAGGGTCCCAAGCATCGGGAAAAAAGCGCTGGGCACTTAGCCTATCGGATAGGTAGAGCTTTGTAGCCGCTAGTATTTCACTGTTACTTTTATCAGATAAAAAATCCACCCCAAGGTAGCCAGCCCCATTTAATACTTCAAAATTCGTTCCGTATCCTTGGGCCTCCAGCCAGTTAGCAAAAATCCATAGGCCTGTAGCAGAGTACGTATCTGCTAAAGACAAAGGAAGGGCAACAACAATACTCACCCGTCCCTTACTATTTGACTCTTGCCCTCGAACCTCTGAAATACCTTCCCTAATATCCTCCGCACGCAATGTAATTTCAGTTGGCCCTGCACGGGGACTAGCAACACTGAGTAATATAGCTGCAGTATCACCAAACTCCGAGTTCAGAGAAATTTTGCTAGCTCCAGATGGTAATTGCTGCTGAGCATCAATCAGCTTCAGATTTAGATCATTAAATGCCTTGGTGACATCGGTTTTCGGTGCTAACTGCGCTTGTACTATAGAGACACCATTTAATGTAAGGGACTTTATTGCAAAGGTCCGTGAATCCGGCTCGTGGAGATATTCACTCTGCGCTATCGCCTCTTCAACTTTTCGAGTTACCAACTCTTCAACTCTTACTGCAGATTGTCCACGCCAATGAGTTGTTGCTACAGCAATACGCACAGGAATATCTGGATCTTTGCTTTTCGGCATAAAGAGATATGCAACTACCCCCCATACCAGGATAGTGACCAGCAATGCAGCGGAAATACTCGGGTTGTCTACAAAAAAACGTGCAGTATTGAAACGGTGGTGACTTTCCGCCTCAATAATTTCTGCCTGTCTTTTTTCTTCCTGATCTGTCATTCCCTAGCCCTCAAGGCACGACAATTATAGCTTCCCCATCTCTGAGCTGGGCAGCACCAGTTGATACAACCTCCTCGCCCTCAGTTAACCCCTGGATAATGACAATATCATTGCCAACCACTTGCCCCGGGAGCACTTTTCTTAGTTTTGCTCGCAATAATTCCTTGTCTCTTTCCAGCACAAATACAGCGAATCCTTTAGATTTACCAGGATGAGCTACTAAACATGAGAGCGGTATGACGACCCTATCTGGAGGTATCGGTATTTTATCCAGCGCCAAAGACATAATCATTCCTACCCGTAATTGCGCTTTTGGATTGTCAACAGTGACCGTAATTGCGAAAACTCTGGTGCGGGGATCAGCCATGGGCGAAACTTCAGTGATCATGCCCTTGAATGTAAGGTCTGGTAAAGACTCTGTACGCAATGACACCACACTGCCCAGTGGAGCATAACTCAACACGATGTCCGGTACGGAAAATACAACCTTAACGCGGGAAATATCAGCCACAACGAAGCCAACCGACTGCGAGTGAACCAATGTGCCCACCTCTATGTTACGCTGCAGGATAATTCCAGTCAGCGGAGAGCGCAGTACGGTATCTCGTAACTCTTCCTCTGCCCTGTCCAAATGGGCCTTACTGCCAACTACTGCCGCCTGCGCAATTTCATACTCTTCCCTGGCTGAATCATAATCAGGCGCGGTAATACTAGCAGTGGCAAAAAGCGCAGTTGCCCGTTTGTAATTGAGGTCAGCTTTACGCCTCTCTGCTTCTGCTTTACTCACATTTGCAGCGGATTCCACCACGCGATCTCTATATTGCTCGTCATCAATCTTCGCCAATACTTCATGGCGTTTAACGTAATCCCCTCCTTGCAGCAAACGAGTCTGCCCGAGTGCCTTTCGCGAGGGTATTACACGTACATAGCCCTCTGTACGAAATGCTACATCAACTTGCGTATAAGGATTGACGACTGCAGAGTAGGGATAACCAGCTGCAGCGTCTTGCGAACGGGCAACAAAAACTTCCACCGGTGTGGGCTTTCTCTCCGGTGGTTGGCGGTGGCAACCACCAACCACCACAAATATAGCGATAATACAGAGGCTGATAACGCGCATTTATCACACCTCCCCCACCGACCTTTCATATTCAGCCAGGGTTCCCCATACAGACAGTACCGCGCGGTTGTAGTCGCTATTCGCACGAAAAAGCTGTTTTTCCGCCTCCAGGACATCACTCAGAACGGCAGCTTGCTCACGGTAGCGATTTGTCATTACCCGCACTTTCTCCCTATAAGCTGCCTGTAATTCCCGCGCAACCCCCACAGACTCCTGAGAAGTACGCAAGCGACGCAAACTCTCACGAACCTCTATTTCTATTCGATTTCGAACCTCCTCAGACTTCTTTTCCGCTTCAAGAATTTTATTGGCACGACTGGACAGTTCATCCCGTTTCCGCCCCCAATCAAAAAACTCCCAACGCATTTCCAAAGCAATAAAAGCTTCGGCATCGGGTATCAACCTGACGTCATAGAGCTTTAGATATTCAATATTCAAATCGATATCGGGGATGTATTCAGACTTCTTCACATCGTAACTATATTCAGCCCGTTCAATCGACAGCTCTGATTCAGCGAGATCTGGACGCTGCTCAAAGGCAAGCCCTAAAGAGGTTTCGACATCGAACGCTAAATGATGAGGGTTTGGAAGGCTCTGAATATTGAAGGGGGTCTCAACATCCCGGGCCATCAACGCATTGAGACGCTCCTTCGCTGTCGCCATCTCATCGGTAAGGCGCTGGCGCTCCAGCCTGCGCTGGGCCAGGCGTGCTCGCACATCCAAAAGTTCATACTCGAGGGCAACTTGTTGTGCAACATAATTCCCTACAAGTTCACTCAATGAGGTAAGGAAGATAATGGCTTCATCCACGGCCTGTAAATCACCAAGGATTCTGCCAATTTCAAAATACTGGATCTTGGTGAGGTAGCCTATATCCTGCTGCACCAAGCGAACCTTTTCCTCCGCCATTTCAGTGACAACATACCCCTCACAAATCTCTAGCTCTATTGTGTATAGCTGTGTGATAGGTTGGGTCGCGCTGACAGAGAAGGTCTTGGTCACACCTTCCTCTGATGTGATCTCTATATCCCTAGGAGGGATAGGGCCTATCGGAGAATTCTGCACAAAAACGCCACGATCAAAGGTGTACCTCTGGCGTGTTAAGTTATCGATTATCCCTGCATTCATTTCCAGCCGGGGATAGCGCTTTGTTTTTAATGCCTCGACGTCATCCCAAACCTCATTAACTTCAAGCGCAGCCGCCTGAACCCGTAAATTAGCTGTCACTGCCAAATCGACGGCATCTTCCAGGGTCAAAACCGGCTCGCTGGCATAGCTCCAGGCTCCGCCGCCAGTCAGCAGTATTGCGAGCGCGCACTCGAACAACGGCCACCTCTATTTCCAGCAACAATTTAAATCTGCTCACTGCGCAAATAAATTTAGGATCGAGTAAGTATATCTGTTGACAGCCACTGCCCGGACTGCTGACCCCAGACTGGCGGATTCCTATTTGTCCCCTTGGACAATATTCACATTTTTAATAACTCAATAAATTTATATTCCAACGACTCGCGACTAGAAATTCATTTTTGAAAACACCAGCACCTTTTAGAGCGGACAGCCCCCTCCCATCAGTTTTCCGAACAGAAACTGTGTAGACGCCATTAAGAAGCATCACCTGTCGCGATCCTTTAGCTAGGCTAGTTAATGGCGGCAATCAAAACCGTATTTCTTTGGTTCCGTGGAAAACCCTATGGCGGTGAAGTTTATTCCTCTATTGATTCTCGCGGTTTGCACTATCGCCGTGGCTGGGGTGTTGAGCTTATTGGTTTATTTTGACCTGGATGATCAGATTATTGAGCTGATGCAGTGGCTCAATGAGCAGGGCTGGCAGACAAGTTTGCTATTTATCTTAATTGTGGCCGCAGCAATCGTCTTTTTACTCCCTGGCGTCATTTTTACCATGGGGGCGGGGTTCGTATTTGGCGTTATAAAAGGAACTCTACTGGTTATTGCCGGCACCGTACTCGGGGCAACCCTCGCATTTCTTATTGCCCGCTACCTTCTCGGCGAGAAGCCCTCTCGGTGGGTTATGTCTCATATCAAGCCCGCGACTGTTGGTGAAGTAATTCGTCGCGAGGGCTGGCAAATGATTATGTTGACCCGACTGGTTCCCCTATTTCCCTTCAAGTTGTCGAACTACTTCTTTGGACTGACTCCAGTTCGACTGCGTGACTTTGTGATCGGAAATTTCCTTGGAATTATCCCTCTTACATTGCACAACGTTTACATCGGCTCCATCGCAGCAGATCTCACCTCCCTGGGCAAGGTTGAGGAGCGCACTCCAATTCAGTGGGGATTTTATATTGCCGGATTCGCCCTGGCCGTCATCGCACTAATCGGGCTCACCCGAATGGCTCGCCGTGCATTGAAAAGAATTATTAAAGAAGAGGATCTCTGATGCCTTGGATGAAATGGCTACCTTGGCGCTTCTTCGTACGCCGCTTTGCCACCGCTCACGGTTTCCTTGATCCACTCACATTGATGGCGCATCTACAGCGCTTTGCCGAGCCTTCAGAGGTGAGTGAGCCCATCGAGCTGCTACGCGCAGGAGCGGTATTCCACGCTCGAGCACTGATCAACAGTAAAGTCATACAACACAACCTGGACTGGGTGTGGCCCTACTGGATTCAGCGCCAGTTCGATCCCTATGACAAGTCGTTTATCCCCCGGGCTTTTTCCATTAGCCACTGTAATTTGAGCCATCGCAACTGGACTGCTGTAGGTATACCCGACTGCGAAGAATTGCCGATTGTCGACCCCCGAGGCCTGCTTACACCCCACTACGATGGTTGGTCTATCGATGTCTGGGTCATCAGTGATAGCGGTGAAGAGCTAATGCCTTCCACCCTCGGCTTCTGCAACCAGCACCAGGAACTGGGAGATGATATTGCAATAGTTACCGAATCCCATCGTCGGGGTCTGAAGTTGCACAATAGGGCCTCAGTGAGCCTGCTCCAAGGCCACCCCCGCAGTGTGCTTGAACTCAATGCCCAGTGCCCGGGAGGCGGCTGGTTAATGGTGGTCTTGCGCCCCTGCAATCCGGAGGGCGTCAGCTTTGTTCACAAGGTTCGCCTGGGCGATAGCGGGCGCAATTGGCTTATTGAAGACAAGTCTGCAGTGGAGTTCAGTCAACCGGTGGACAAACACCTGGCATCCAATTACAAGCGTGGCGATATCTACCTCCATCTCCGAGACAAAGAGAGCAATCGCGAGGGGCTCTGCGATATTGGCATGGCCTCCGCTGCTGCTATGTTTCGTATCGAAGACCGAAAATCCCGCAAGATTGAGGTTGCTATTCCCCTGGTCACAGAGGAGAGTAAGCAGCGCTCTCCCCTTTGCTGGGAACACGTGCTGGAAGGTCACTGCGCCCTGACCGTTCCCGACGAAAAGTTTCAGTTTCTCTACGACTCAGCAATACGCACCCTTATTCTCCATTCTCCCAAAGATGTCTACCCAGGCCCTTACACGTATAAACGGTTTTGGTTTCGGGACGCGGCATTTATGATTCAATCGCTGCTTTATGCCGGACTGACAAACCGCGCAGAAAGAGCTCTGGAGCAATTTCCCCACCGGCAAAAGCGGGATGGTTTTTTTCACTCCCAGGACGGCGAATGGGACTCCAATGGTGAAGCCCTTTGGATCTTCAATCTCTATTGTGAATTAACCGGTAAACCCTTAAAGCAGCCGTGGTGCGAGCCTGTCGTCAGGGGTGCCAAATGGATTATCAACAAGCGCCTGCCGAATGATGGCAGCCCCTGTGGGGGCCTGCTCCCTGCGGGATTCAGTGCAGAACACCTGGGGCCCAACGACTGCTACTACTGGGACGACTTCTGGGGCGTCGCCGGTCTGCAGAGTGCCGCCAGTATTTGCACGCGCGAAGGTATGGATGACAACGCCCACCGCTTCAATACCGCTGCCAGCGACTTCCAGCGCACTATCGATCAAAGCTTGCAGGATGCGCAGGACCGCCTGGGCCGCCCCGCGATGCCAGCCTCACCAAACCGGCGCCTGGATGCCGGTGCCGTAGGGTCAATCGCCGCAGGCTATCCCTTGCAACTCTACCCACCAGAGGACCCGAGGTTGGTAGACCTGGCGGAATACCTGATGGAAAAGTGCTTTGTGAGCGGCGGGTTTTTCCAGGACATGATCCATTCCGGCATTAACGCCTACCTCACTCTCCACATTGCCCAGGTATTGCTTCGCGCTGGAGATGCCCGCTGTATTGACCTTATGCGCAGTGTGGCAGAACTGGCATCGCCAACAGGGCAATGGCCGGAAGCCATCCACCCCCATTCTCTCGGCGGATGCATGGGGGATGGACAGCACGCCTGGGCAGCGGCTGAGTGGGTGGCGATGCAACGCAATTGCTTTGTCCGCGAAGAGCAGGACGCTCTGGTTCTCATCTCCGGGCTACCCCCCGAGTGGCTCAAAGGTACTGACTCAGATCAGCCCATCCGCTTTGGGCCCGCGCCAACCCGGTTTGGCTCGGTCACCCTGGAGATTCAACCAGGCTCCACGCCAACGGTCTCTTGGGCTGCCGATTGGCATGGGAAGCCCCCACCTATCGCCATTAAGGCCATCGGCTTCCGGCCAGTGCTGATCACCGACGAATCACAGAGTGTGGAGTTGAGCCCCAAGTGAATATCGTGATGCTCACCAACACCTACTTGCCTCACGTGGGCGGCGTTGCGCACTCCGTCGCCGCGTTTAGTGAGGAATATCGCAAACGTGGGCACAAAGTACTGGTGATCGCACCTGAGTTCCCGCAAAAGTCTGACGATGAAGAACATGTTCTGAGAATTCACTCAATCCAGAACTTTAATGGCACCGACTTTTCCATGGCGCTGCCATTTTCAGGGGTTTTGAATGATGCGCTGGATAAATTCCGTCCGGATATCCTCCATGCCCACCACCCTTTTCTCCTGGGGCTGACTGCCCTACGTATTTCGCGAGAGCGCGAGCTACCGCTCGTTTTTACCCATCACACATTGTACGAGCACTACACCCACAATTTGATGGGAGATTCACAAGCACTCAAACGCTTTGTAATGGAAGTTGCCACCCGCTTCGCCAATAAAGCAAATCTGGTCTTAGCCCCAAGCCTGAGTATTGTGAGACTTCTCCGGGAGCGAGGGGTACAAACTCCAATCGCGGAAGTCCCTACGGGAGTGCACCCAGAGCAATACGCCCATGGAAAAGGAAATAAGCTCAGGAAAAAACTGAAAATACCCGCATCAGCATTCTTGTTGGGACACTTGGGCCGCTTTGGGAAGGAAAAAAACTTGGTTTTTCTTTGTCAGGCCGTCGCCAAATTTTTACAGGAGTATCCATCCGCACACTTTCTTCTCGCTGGCAGCGGCCCATTGGAAGATCAGCTCCAGCAGTTTTTTACCGACAAAAAATTAATGCAACGTGTACATATGCCAGGGAAAGTCATTGGCGATGCCCGCCGGGATGTCTACAGCGCGATGGACACCTTTCTATTTACTTCCACTACTGAAACCCAAGGTCTAGTGCTGTCTGAGGCAATGGCCTCTGGAGTTCCCGTGATCGCCCTGGAAGCCAATGGATCGAGAGATATATTGAAGCAAGGTATTAACGGCTGCCTGGTAACCAAAGAATCGCTGAATGATTTTGTGGCGGCGATACGTTGGTTCCACAACCTGCCTGATGACCGCCGCCAGCAGATGATCAGGGAAGCCAGAATTACGGCCCAGGACTTTTCCATGAATAGCTGTGCCCAGCGTGCACTGGATCTCTATCAACCCCTCGTGCACTACAACTGGCCGCTCGATAACTCTATTTATGCGCGATGTATACGCACTGGAAAATTAATCACCATACAGTGGGAGATTTTCGAGGGCTTCACAGAAGCCGCAGGCGCAGCCTTGAATCAACCACCCAAGCGTTAGTCCAGAAACCATGTTAAGCCGTATCGGACTATCAATCAGACGCTGGCGCCGCCGACTCAGTCGCAGCGAGTGGATTACTCGCTTACTCGGACTATCCACCAACCCAAACAGCCCCCATGCCCCAGGGCTAATTTTGATCCAGATTGACGGACTGGCCTACCCCGAACTTCTCAAAGCACTGGCCCGAGGGCGAATGCCGTTTCTGAAGCGGCTAATTAGAAAAGAACACTATCGCCTGGAGCATATGTATCCGGGAGTCCCCTCGACAACTCCTGCGGTGCAAGCCGAACTTTTTTATGGAGTGCGCCAGGCCGTACCTGCATTTGGCTTCCTCGTCCACGAAACGCAAAAACTCGGACGCATGTACGATCCTGAGGTTGCCGCCCTGGTCGAAAAAAGAATTAAGACTCAACACCGCGATCCTCTGTTGCGAGGGGGCAGCTGTTATCTCAGCCTATTTAAAGCCGGAACAAAAACCGGTGAAGCGCACTTCTGCCCCGCCGACCAGGGATGGGGCCCGGCCCTACGCGAAGCCAGCCCGATGGCAATCGCCATCCTGATTGTCACCAATATTTGGAGCCTTGTTCGCACCACTGCATTAATTTTGATTGAACTGGTTCTATCCCTGATTGATTGCGTACGCGGGATTATCGCCGGCCAAAACCTGATTAAGGAGTTGTTGTTTATCCCCACACGGGTAGGCATCACCATTCTCACTAGAGAGCTGTGCACCATGGGGGTAAAAGTTGATATCACCCGCGGCCTGCCGATTATTTATATCAACCTGCTCGGTTACGATGAGCAATCACACCGGCGCGGGCCAAAGTCAGCATTCGCGCACTGGGTGCTAAAAGGCATAGATAGTGCGATAGCCAAAATCTGGAAGGCTGCACACAGCTCCGAACGGCGGCACTACGATGTGTGGATTTTTTCAGACCACGGCCAGGAACAAACAGTGGCCTATGAAGAGGTCAACGGGCGCAGTCTTGGCGATGCCCTCTCGGAAGCTCTATCCAATTTACCTTCAGCGCCGAAGATCAAATCTACCACCATCCCCAAAAAGGTCCGTTTCGAGCGAGCTCGACTGTTCGGCAGTGAGTGGATGGACAAAAGCAGCATCGAAGAGGAATCCACGCAAGAGGGCGATAGAACGCCTACTGCCATAGCGGCCCTGGGCCCAATCGCCATGCTGTACAACATTGATCTGAACGGTACCAGCCGGGCAGATGCCGCCAAAAGGATGGTGGAGCAAGCCAAAGTGCCCCTAGTACTCTACCTGGAAGACCCATCCTCCCCCGCTTCCTCACCAGTGCATGGGTGGTGGAAAGATGGCCCCATCAAGCTTCCTGAAGACGGCCGCAAATTGATGGGGGACGAACACCCCTACCCGGTTGAAGCCTCAGAGGATATGGCCAGCCTGTGCCGGCACCCAGACTCTGGCGACTTTATGATGTACGGCTGGTGTGCCGGTATGCGGCAACCCATGACTTTCGCCATGGAAAATGGCAGTCACGGCGGCTCAGGCCCCAATGAGACCCATGCCTTCGCCCTGATGCCAGAGGATATCCAGCCCCCAGACCCCAGTCGGGGCTACTGGCGCCCGCAGGATCTGCGCTCCACAGCCCGCGCCTACCTCCGTGGCGCCCGCCCCATGAAGGTAGATAACCACAGGATGCCAAAAACTGTTTTGCGCATCATGACCTACAACGTTCACAGTTGCCGAGGGCTGGATGGCAAGCTCTCCCCACAGCGAATTGCCCGGGTAATTGCCCGCTATCGCCCGGATGTGGTGGCATTACAAGAACTGGATGTCATGCGCAAACGCACCGGAGGCCTCGACCAGGCCGAAAGACTTGCTCGTCTACTGGCAATGGACCTGCACTTCCAGCCCACTATAAATATGAAAGAGGAGCGCTACGGTGATGCGATCCTCACCCATCTCCCCGCCCGGCTCATCAAGAAAGGGATTTTGCCCGGCCCTCCCTCCGGCAAAGGGGGGCTTTTTAACCCTGCTGCAGACGAACCTCGCGGAGCTGTTTGGGTGGAAATCGAGGCCAATGGCAAACCTATCCAGATTATCAACACCCACCTGGGGCTATCCCGTGCAGAGCGGCTGCGTCAGGTAGATGCCCTTCTCGGCCCCGAATGGCTTAGCAATCCCCGCTGCACCGGAGAGCGAGTGCTGCTGGGAGACTTCAACGCGCTACCCAACTCTGCCGAGTGCAAGCGACTCGGAGGCTATCTCAGGGATGCCCAGGAACAGGCGCCCCGCCACAACCCCAAAGGGACCTTCCTCAAGGTCCGTATCGATCACATGTTCCTAAGTGCGGGACTCAATGTGAAGCGGGTACGGGTGCCCAGGACATCGCTGACCCGCCAAGCCTCAGATCACCTGCCATTGATCGTGGATATCGACCTACCCATCAAGGGTGGAAAGTAATCGATCTCGGTTTATCGAGCCCCACACTCTTCGCACCCTCCAACCCGAGCGATAACACTTGAAAAATGCCCCACAGCCCCCACAATAAGCGGAGAATATTTGAATAAATCCTTTAAAAATATAGGGTTTTTGTGAATTCATAGAGACTGGCAGACGGACGCTAAAAGGGTTTTCCCGACTTGAAGGTCCCCACTGCGAGCTATATGATTCTTCTATCACTTAATAGCAGGAGTCGCTAAATGCAACCGCAAGCTTATACTCAAACCCGCGCACTGGATCGCTCGGAATCGGCGAAGGTGTTGCGCAATACCTATGCCCTACTGGCAATGACCGTTCTCTTCAGTGCCATTACCGCCGGTATTTCCATGTCTATTGGCATGGGTCGTGGCATGAGCCTGGTCTGCTCCCTCGGAGCCCTGGCCCTCATCTGGTTCGTATTACCGCGCACAGCAAACTCCGCCGCAGGCGTTGGTGTTGTATTCGCATTTACCGGCTTGCTGGGTGCCTCCATTGGCCCATTGCTTAACCACTACCTGGGCATGGCTGGCGGCGGTCAGATCGTTATGCAAGCCCTGGGCACCACTGCCCTGATCTTCTTTGCCCTGTCTGCCTACGTACTGACTACCCGCAAAGACTTCAGCTTTATGGGCGGCTTCCTGGCCGTTGGCTTGATCGCAGTACTGGTATGTTTCCTGGGCGTTATCATCGCTGGCTTCTTCGGCATCCACATGCCGCTGTTTAGCGTGGCCCTGAGCGGCGTTGTTGCCCTGCTGATGTCTGGCTTCATCCTGTACGACACCAGCCGCATCATCAATGGTGGCGAGACCAACTACCTGATGGCAACCGCCTCCCTGTACCTGAACATCTTCAACCTGTTCACCAGCCTGCTGCACATCCTTGGATTCGCATCCTCTGACGACTAAGCATAAGCATCAGCTTTGTTGAGCAAGTCACAATGCCCCGCACCGCGGGGCATTTTACTATTTGGCCCCCTATGAAGTTTTCCCTAGCCATCTACTCAGCCCCCCACAGCACCCAGTCTTCATCCAGTGCACTCCGGTTTGCCAAAGCCCTTCTAGAGCAAGGCCACGAAATTTATCGAGTGTTTTTCTACTGCGACGGCGTGCAAAACAGCAATGCCATTGCCGCACCTCCCCAGGACGAAACTGATCTGACTTCAGAGTGGCAGGCACTGGGCCACCAGCACCAATTGGACCTGGTAGTTTGTATTGCCGCTGCCCAACGTCGCGGCGTGCTGAATCAGAGAGAGGCCGAGCGTCTGGAAAGACCCGCCGCCAACTTGGCAGAGGGTTTTGAGCTGGCTGGCCTCGGCCAACTCACCGACGCTGTCGCCAATTCCGATCGCCTGATTACCTTTGGAGGTTGAGCATTGAGCACTAAATCATTGGCCCTATGCCGCACCGCCCCCTACGGCAATGCCCTGGCGCGGGAAGGTATCGAAGCTGTACTGGCAGCGGCGGCGATGGAACAGGACATGGACCTGCTATTTCTCGGCGATGGGGTATTCCAGTTGCTGGACCAACAATCACCTGCGGATATCGGCCAGAAAAGCCTGCGACGCAATTTGCAGGCTCTGCCGATGTTTGGCATTGAGCAGTTTTTCGTTTGTGAGAAAAGCCTCGCTGAACGCAATATCAGCCTGGAGCAGATCCAGGTTGCCGGCGCAGAGACTAAAGCCGTAAAAGACACCGGCTCACTGATCGCCGCCTACCCCACCGTATTGAGCTTCTGATATGACTTTGCATATTGTCAGTAAATCCCCTTATACCAGCAGCGCCCTTAAGGAATGCCTGGGTGCTTTTGCTCAGGACGACTCGCTCCTGCTTATTGAAGATGGTGTCTATGCGCTGAGGCATGAGGCTCTGGAAACAGTGCCAAGTACCCAAATTTTCTGCCTTGAAGCAGACGCTACTGCCCGAGGCCATCAGCAACTTGCAGTAAACATGGATAGAGTGGAAATGATCGATGATGCGCGCTGGGTACAGCTCTGTACCGAGCATCAACCCATAGTCAGCTGGTTTCGGTAACAAAAAATGAGCAACCTAGTAGTCAATGGCCAGGAAATCCCTTTGGACAAAGAGGGTTACCTGCGCAAGCTCAGCGACTGGAGCCGGGACGCCGCCCTTCAGTTAGCCAGTGCTGAGGGTATCGAGTTAACCGAGGAACACTGGCAAGTTATTGAGCTGTTACAAGAATTCTACCGTGAATTTGAACTCTCCCCCGCTATGCGCCCGCTGGTGAAATATGTTGGCCAGCATCTCGGCGCAGAAAAGGGCCGCAGTATTTACTTGATGCAGCTCTTCCCCCCAAGCCCAGCTAAAGTGGCCAGTAAAATTGCCGGCTTACCTAAGCCAACCAACTGCTTGTAGTCCCCTCACTACACTTGGCCAGGTAAGCTAGAAACAACCTGGCCGGCAGACCGCCTAAGTGAACTTAATCTAACCAACCTATAAGGCCAGCTCTCTTTCTTGAGTTATTTGCCCCTTGGGCTCAAATCCATATGTGCTGCAAACAACGCCCATGACTCAGGGTCCCAGCAGTTTGCTAAACCTAACCGGGCAGAGGGCTTCCAACTCCAACCTTTTGCCGATTTAGCTCGGCGCACGGGGTGTCCAAATCGTGTACCCCTAAAGCTCCAACAAACTCATATCCTCCACGTTAACTGTTGCCCCACAAAGTACCAAAGCCTCACGAAAAACTTCAAGATCGCGGTGAAATCCGGTTGGGCCTTCAGCGTGGCAGCGTAGCCGATTACCCTGCTGTTCAAATTCATAAAAAGTAGGACGACTATAGTTACACCAGTCGTCCAGCACTTTATCCATTAAAGCCAGGGAGTCTGGGTTAAGAGCTTCCAACCGCTCTTCGAGGTAAGCGCCCAGCTGTCCATCACACAAACCTTGAATTAAAACTATCCAGTCTGACAATCGGGCCTGTGGGACATTAATATCAATAGCAAATTGATTGTCACTCATACTCAGCAACCACCTCTTGCCAGATTTTTTTAATACTAGGATCTACTGGGTTATTAGCGATATGATTATAAAAACGTTTTAAAAAATCTATTTGCTGTGATTGATCATCCAATATGACTTTCGGGTTAAAATCAAAATAATTAATCAAGAAGCGTCTTATAAAATATATACAATACTCAACAGCCTTTGAATCGGAATTGTTGAGGTCACCAAGAGCATCCAAACAAGAAAAAAAGTAGTCTAGGCGCTCCATCAGGAGAGTTGGATAACCCTTACGCAAGTAACTCCCTATACATCCACACATTCGATCAAATAAATCATAAGGGTCAACATCCAACTCTACTACCTTCTGCTCTCTACCGATAGGGACCCGGCTTTTAACCAACGAACGGAAATATTTAGAGTGAAAATAATCGAAGAATCTTAGCCGTGACTCCTGACCCTAAAAAAATTTTTCATAATCACTTGTTAAACTATCGTAAAAATATCGTTCAAAAGCCTCAGGCTTCACTCTTTCATCCATAAAAGCAAAATCCCAGCCCTCTGCATTTTGTAGTGGAAAGTACAAAACAATAGATCCACCACGAGCCAAGTCAAAATCTTCACACACTCCTGTTAAGAAAGCATTTTTTATTTTAAAAACCCTATCTCGGCGGTTGTCCTCTTTTAAAAATGCTTCAATGGGCTTCCAACGTTCTAAACGTTGAGATAACCACTGAGGGTCTTTTGTAAATTCTCACCAAATTCTGGACATCCATCAAAGAAGAAGTATAAACCGCCAACACCATTGACAAAAGAGTGTAAACCTACAAAATACTGGACATCCATCCAGTAAATACGCGCACAACCAATGACTCTACCGCGGAGCAACCAGATATCTCTTGACGCAACACCCTATTATCACTGCGTATCCCGCTGTGTACGGCGAGCATTCCTTTGTGGTCGGGATATTGTATCTGGGAAAGATTATGATTATCGACGTGAGTGGATCGAAAACCGTATGCATAAGTTGGCTGAAGTTTTTGCCCTGGACCTTGCCGCCTATGCAGTAATGAGCAATCACTACCATGTGGTACTCTACATTGACAAAAAATCTGCCGATAAGTGGTCTCTTTTCGAGGTGATTACTCGCTGGCAAAAAATATTCAAGGCCTCTAATTTGGCCCAGCGCTATCTAAACGGCGATGCTCTTGATTCCTGCGAGCTTAAGGCACTAGAAGGTATCGTTTCGATATGGCGAGAACGCTTAATGGATATCAGCTGGTTTATGCGCTGCTTAAATGAAGCTATCGCTCGCCAGGCCAATGCTGAAGACAAGTGTACAGGCCGCTTTTGGGAGGGCCGGTTTAAGTCCCAGGCTTTGCTGGACGAAAGAGCCCTCGCCGCTTGTATGGCCTATGTAGACCTCAACCCTATCCGTGCCAATATCGCCAAGACTCCTGAAGATTCTGATCACACATCGATTCAACAACGTATTCGTGCAGCAATCTCAGGTGAGCAGCACAAAAGTTTGCTGCCGCTTGTGGGTGACGAGCGTCAAAATATGCCAAAGGGTTTACCCTTTCAGTTAGATCACTATCTGGAGCTAGTCGATTGGAGCGGGCGGCATCTAGACCCTAGAAAGCGCGGAGCCATCGCCGAAAATATCCCACCCATCCTCGAACGGCTGGGAATTTCATCTGAACACTGGCTTTATCTCAATCGAAACTTTGAAAGCCGCTTTAAAGCTTTGATAGGGTCTGCTGAGGCCGTACGAAGCGCTTGCAATCAGCTGAATAAACGCTGGGTACACGGCATAAATGATTGTCGACACTACCTTTCTGCAACACCCTGCTAGTCCCCTCCGATTCTCTCGATACTGTTTTCCATGCTTACCCATAACCGCAGTTTTTCTAAGGCCAGCATTGATCTTCAGCACTTCATCTCAACTTAACTAGCAAACAGAAAGAAACAGATACTGGGGCTAGCGCTAGCAACACTGTTAACGCCTTTCTCCAATCTATGGGTGTCCTAAATTGATTCTTAATCTATGGGTGTCCTAAATTGATTCCCTCCAATCTATGGGTGTCCTAAATTGATTTTCCAAAGCACTGGCTTTATCTCAGTCGTAATTTTGAAAGCCGCTTTAAGGGCTTGGTAGGGTCAGCTGAGGCCGTAAGACACGCTTGTAGGCGACTCAATAAACGTTGGGTACATGGCATAAGAGACTGTCGGTGCTACCTTTCTGCAACACCCTGCTAACTCCCCTCCACTCTCTCGATACTCCACTCTGTCGATACTATTTTCCACTTTATCTAAAACCGCAGTTAGTCTAAGCCCAAGCATAACTCTTCAGCACTTCACATCTACTTAACTAGCAAACAGAAAGAAACAGATACTGGGACTAGCCCTAACAACACTGTTAACGCCTTTCGCCAATCTATGGATGTCCAAAATTAATGAAGAGTGTCCGGAACTGTGTGATACTTTCCCTAGTCTATGGGTGTCCAGAATAATACTCCAAGAATTGCCACAGCTACGATTTAGGATGATTTATATGGGACAGCCCCAACTAGAATCTGGGCATGAATTACTACTGGTCTTTTACTTATACTTCCATTAACCTATAGTCACTCTGGATAATTCGCATTATATGCAAGCAACTCTTGAAATCCAACATTGAAAACGAACAGCCACTCAGTTATTAGGTACACAGCGAGATTAATCGCCCTCCCTCTTCTTACAGCAAAATTAATTTTTCTTGCTGCAATTTCAAATATTAGCAATAATATTATCGGATTTTACAGCTTCATCATCCTTCTTATTATCCCTCTATTAATTTCCACACCTAAAACAATATATAGCAGCTTTAATTATGTTTTAAAATCGCGCAAAACATCTAAGAATAAACTATTCCAGCACTGGATAAGCTTAAGCCTATTAATTATACTGCTTACATGTACCGTACATTTCAGAGCTAGCCTATTAGGTTTTGATCTCTACATAGTCAAAGCAAATTCGATGCTCCCAACACTAAAATCAAATGACGTTATACTAGTAGATACACGGAAAAACACAATTAAAAAAATAGAACCGGGGGATATTATTTTATTCAGAGCTCCTATGCGTCCAGGCACAATTTATATCAAACGAGTAGTAGGCCTTCCAGGTGAGAGACTTTTCGTCTCCCCCAATAAAGTCGAACCTACGTCCGGGAGTAAAAATAAATACCAACCCACTATAACTGTTAACACTAAAAACTACTTCGTGACAGGTGACAACTTAAAGCAAAGTCGTGATAGCCGGCATTTTGGCACCATCAAAGAAAACCTAATAATTGGAAAATCCAAGTTCATTATAATTAACTATTCATCGCCTTTTAAATCGCTATTTAATAGATTTGCAATACCACTTCATTAAAAATAGCCATTTACACTTAGCTCAACTCAACATCAATAGAAAATTGGTAGTCTTGTCCCGCACCAGGGTACATTGCCATTTGGGCAAAATTTTCGCTCAAATTATCTGCCCAAGCTCTTAATTTTTCCTCTGCACCAGAGGGTAAGGCGTCCCTATCCACAACAACTTTAATCTTACCTTTATGGGATTTATCTGGGGTCATTAAAGGAACTCCCGAAGGTTCACCATAGGTATAGGCATATTCTGCTATTAAAACTGCGCCTAGTCGCCTTAGGTCATCTATAGAATTACAACTAATTGTAACTAAGTAGACCCTTTCACCTAATGAATCTTCCGTGACAAGCAATGAACTAGCCAGTTGTTTTTCAGTGTCAATACGACCACCAAAACAATCCTTTTCTACAACAAGTAATCCACTCCTAGCAAATTTTAATGTTGGATGATCCAATCGTAACTGGATACAAATATTCTCATCAGTCTCATAAGGGAGGCCAGCCAAACAAAATTTACAATCATTAGGTAGCTTTCCAATTGATATTAGCCTATTGGCAGCCAAACTATATCTATACAGTATTCGCGTTTTATTTGAACCGACTAAAATATCATTTCCATTTGGAAAAACAATTATCTCATTACCCAGCCCCAACTCTATTGACTGTATAAACTCTCCGGTTATTCCATTCAAGACAATGATATTGCCATTAAGAACCAAGAAATATTTATCCCCTTCCATAAAGGAAAATTCTGGCTCACCCTGATAAGTATATTCCCACACCACTTCGCCTCTATTGCGCGACAAAGCTATTACCTGACCTATATCTTCACCATATACTAACCCTCTATTAACAACCACTAGGTCATCAATGAAATACAGCCCAGACAACTTTCCAACATTTAAAGTTCTATAATCTCGATTAGAAAATAGGTCGACCGACCATTTCATTTCAAGCTTCAAATCAAAAGCTAATAAGCACCCCCCCTCGGTTGTAAAAATAATATTGCCATCTGTTGAAGCACCTATATACCCCCCCTTTATTTTCAAGCAGTCGTCATCTTCCAAATTCAAGACTGCAAGGTATTTTTCCCTCCAAGACCTGTAAATAACACCCGCATACAGACCTTTAATAGATATTGGATTATGAACTAGCAATTCATTTTTAAGGTCTACTTTCCCATCTTGAAGAAGATGAATTTCGCCTGATTTTGACTTAACTATAATTTCATCTTCAACATAGCTCCAATTATCTAAGGTTGCCGTGGAATTTATATACTGAACAGAGTGCCCACAAACCTCATATATTGCAAAACAGTCCTCGGCAAGAAATGAGGAACCTTTTTTAAAGAACTTACCAAGATCTCCGTAAAACCAAAATATATTCATATTTACCAAAACTATGTCAGTCTACAACCTTAAAAAATTCATCGCCATTACGACGCATTGAATCACTAAGAACTTTCATGAAATCCCCCCAGGCTTTTTCATCTCCGGCCTTAACGTCAAGAACTTTACTGAAATATGCTCTATTTTTATCAACACCATCAAGAACATCATCAATCATTTTATTGACACCACCAAGGGAGTCAACAGCTTCCTTCTTAACATACCATTGAACTCCATGAAAAGCTTCAATCCCTAAATCTTCGCGCTTTGTTGTAAATAAGATTATATCTTTATAGATTTGACTTCCCGGCTTGCTCAACTGATTAGCCATCCATTTCCCGGTGCCTATTGTTCCACCATCTTTCAGATAAATTGTACGGCCCCATCCTTTCAGCTCAATATACTTAACCTTTCCATTCACATCTTTGGACTTAAAAACCAAATCAACTTCTCGGGTTCCCGATTTGCCAGTAGCAATTGTCACTCCTGTCGCATCATTGATATCAATTTTCTTTTCAATTGCCACAACTGATAGACCAAGCTCCTGTGCTTTAGCAATTTGCTCAAACATCATGGCTGCAGCTTTCGCTGTTGAAGGACTTATTGAGAGATATCCAAAAGGGCCTTGTGTGCTAGCTAATGTACGCGACAATTCTACCGAATCGTCTGCTTCATCAAATAGTTTTTTCCAGTTAATACGCTGCACCGAATTAAACAAATCTGCTCGGGCAGCATTACTTCCAAGTTTTTCAGCAGCAGCTACCATTGCTGCTGTTGCTCCCGACACTTCATCGGCTCCTTGAGGACCGTATTTCACGGCCATCACCAAGGCCTTCATGGCTTCTTCTCTATTCTCAATATTGCCCAGTTTAGCGTTACTCAAACCTCGCTCTAACGCCGTAATCGCACTAGCAAATAAACCTGACATTTCCTCTGCAGAAATATCATTTCGCTTACCAAACTCAATTGTCTCGCGTGCCAAGTCTTCAAAAAGCTTAATAAAACTTTTAGTCGGGGCTGCATGGGCAACCTTCAGAAATGAATATTGATCTGCAAATGCAACCTGCTCACCAGACTCAACAACTAATCTCTGAATGTAGCTAAGCACGTACTCAAAATTATCAGGTGTAATCGCATTTTGGAAAAAATTAATCATTTCATCTCCCATAAGGGAGAACGCGATATAAACCTCCAAGAAAGAAACGGTTGTTTCTAAAGACACCTTGTCACTGTTATTCTTTAGGCCGTTATAGACTTTTGTTAGGTGTGGCCCAAGAGCTTTCATCATGGGCGAACTTGCATCATATACCTTTGTTGCTATTTTTCCTGCAGCAACTAGGCCGTCGATCACAGTAACTATAACGCCTGGCACCCCTCCGGCCAGGTAACCACCAGCAGCCCCCAAAGAGGTTAAAATTCCAATATTTGAGAGAATATGAGTTACTTGATTGTAGTCAGCGGAACCTGTCAATTGATATATTTGCTGTAATCCGGCATCGCGAACATCACCTAATAGCAGTAAGCCCGCAGCTAATTCTCCTGCTTTAAATGCGATACTGTCACCACCTACACCCAATAGGAACCCAAGTGCAAAGTCACCTTGTAATTTATTGGCATAATCAATAGCACTCGCAGTCTTTAGCAAAAGCTCACGGGGTGTATTATCTAATGTCACTCCACCTTCAGTAACTTGATCAGGAATGAGCATATCTGGAATAGAGATAGGAACATCCCAAAACACATCTGGTTCATGAAGTTCAGCGAAAGCAAAGTCAATTAATTGCGACTGGGATGCTTCAGCCACTACACTGGATGCCACCCTATTGCGTAGTACTCCCATTTGAGCGGTCGATTTAACTAAAACTTGAGCCTGGCTATCCGATCCAATTGTTACAGCCTTTCTTGTACTCCCATCATTAAATGTCATTAATATTGGAGCTGTCCAATCAAAGAACCTAAAATGCCACTCTGTTAACGCCTTTCTCCAATCTATGGGTGTCCTAAATTAATTTCGAAAGAAACAGATACTGGGACTAGCGCTAGCAACACTGTTAACGCCTTTCTCCAATCTATGGGTGTCCTATATGATATCCATTTCTTAAAACTAAGAGCGTCCGGAATTGCGTGATACTTTCCTCTAATCTATGGGTGTCCAGAAAAATTACCAAATCCGTAACCGACAGAAAACCTTAATAAGAGGAAACTGCCGGCTTTAAAGCGTTTCCTCTAATTGATGGGTGTCCAGAATCCATTCTTCTCATAAAATAATTCGCTATTTATGGGCGGGCACTAACTAACGTTTCCAGGGATCTTCAGGATGAATATCTCCTGCCTTAACTCTAGACCAAATGGTTTTAATCTCTTCAACAAACTCACGCTCATCCAGTATCTTACGTATCTTGTGGGCAAAGCGACTGCGACAAGTATCACCTTCTTTAACAGTATCAAAGTTGTGGATGCGCCAAAAGCCTTTCTCTATACTAGGAAGCCCCCTTAAATCATAATCACTTGGCGATACAAAGAAATCACTTTCTTTTACAGATTCGTACCACCAATTAAGTGGCTCATCATACTGAAAGAGAAAACCTTCTCCCACTGGCAGCAAGTCTTCAATAGCAAGCCAAGCTCCCATAGTCGCAACGGTCTGTAGTCGCTCTTTGGGCATTGTATATATTTGCTTTCTCCCTAACAACGTCTCACTGGCCAGTTCATATTCAGTAATGTTTCTATCGCCCATCATCACATCAAACAATAACTCCCCTTTTCCTTCAATATATGGAAATCTAACTTCTCTCATATGGCGATAAGGACACGCAGGAATATTAATCTGAGAATCGAGAAAGTTACCAAATCCCACTCTAATATCAGAAAGCGTAACTTGATCAGAAGCCATATAGGAGTTTCGTAGTTCAGTTAGAACCTTATTATCCCATGAGGGGTGAAGCCAGAGCATCATAAATAAGTCTAAGTGACGTGACGCATCATCCCAATATTTATAGGCTTTCCAATTTGGCATTTTCCCCCTAAAGTAAAAATCCTTTATTGGATTACGATTCTTCTTTTTAGGCTTGTAAGCCTGAATCATAAACTCAATGACTGGCCAATACTTCTCACGACTGGCAACCCACTCTGGGTTATCACGTCGCCAATAAGAAGTATCGATTTTTATTAAATCAGCTGCCATATTAAACGACCTTACATCCAGTCTGGGTCAGTAATAGAATTAACGGCATCAATAAAATCCTCCATCCCCAAATTTTTTTCATCATTTAGCCGAACAACTATATCAGTGAAATAACTAGTTGTATCACGCAAGATTATTCTTTGCGAGCTAGTCATTCGACATGCGGTCTTGGTGGCAGACGAATTTTGCGCCAGATTTTCATCATAGTAACGCTTGATATTTGGAATGTTGGGTTTATAGCAAAGCCAGTCTTGTGCTTTTTTTTCTTCAGTAACAGTTGGAGCAGTTCCTTTGTATGTACTTGACGTCCAATTCTGAAAATACCATGTGTATTGACTATTAGGCGTCATGCCTAGCGATACAGGGGTGATTAAATCACGATTAACTGAATCTGCAGTCAAAAAGATATTGTTTAGCCTTAAGTCATGGAAAAACTGGCGATAGTAGGACTGCTTATTAGTCAACACATTCTTAAACTTGGAGGGAGAAAATGTCGATTTTGATAGAGATTTTGTCTCAATCCATTCTTCGCCGCCATCTTCCGACTCGACAATAACATCAACTCGACGCTTATAGGGATCACCGAAACGCTGACCTTTTACCAAATAATATGCAGCTCGCTCTTGCTCAACACCTAAAACCTTAGGGCCATTACCTAGTTGATTCATAGCATGGTAAAAAGCTACTTGCGACAATTGAAATAGTGCGCCGTTATACTCGTTTCGACTATTCGAGAAGGCTGCCGCAATCAGGCTGAGCAATTTCTTTTCATCCCCTACTTTCAACCGCTTTTCATTGTATTCTTCTGCAAGGTACGCAATGGAGAAGAGTACAAACCACCGATTGATACGCCAATTCTTACTATTGCGGACAAATGAAGGAATTTTCTGTCCACCTATTGCTGCAAAGTAACGTGACAATGTACCGGAACTAAGTACAATTTTTCTTAAGTTCGGAAACTGCTTCAGAGTCTTCCACATTCGAGTAATTTTAATTGCCTTATTGGCAGGAAATTTCGAGCTAAACTTTTTAACTCGAGCAATTATTTTCTGACCAATAGCCTGCCGTGGAGACAGCTTCTGAGCATGAGCACTAGCAACCAGCCAGCTTAACGGGTTTTCTGCTACCTCAAACTGCTGTGCAGGTTGTGAATGCAAAACTAGCTCGTCGATTCCACCTTCAAGTATTACCGTATCAGCAATCACCTCCACCCAAACCCATAAGTCATCTTCACTTTCAATAGCGTCCATCATGAAGGTAAAGACTTCGGGATCTTCATAAAGCTCAATAGCAATTAAAATAAATGGCAACAGATCTGATAGTTTCTCGGTCTTACCACTCAACCCAGACTTCACCGCCGTGCCTATCGCACCAGCAAAGTGTTTTGCTCCCGGGAAGCGATTCATACCATCCACAACTTTTTTCAAAGGTGTAAGCAAAGGCTTCAAGGGCTTGGCAATTGGTATAATCGTAGCAGCACCTAATGAAGCAAACGCCAAGGCTGTTGGGTCAAAGTTTTCCCAATCCTGATTGTACAAATAGACTAGTTGCTCACCGATCACCATAAAGTCTTCATAGGGGATCAAGTAACCAACCGTACTCTTTACGCCATCCCAAACGCCTTCCCAGCTCCAGGCATGGGCAGCAGGTATAATGGAACTTAATGGTAAGTTAACCGCGGCAACCGGCTGCTGGGGAGATACCGTGAACAAATACTTCAGGGCTATATCTTCATAACCGGCTTTGGTTAACAGGGCGGCATAGTTGCGCTGAGTATCCATGATCAGCGCTACACGCATGCTCTTCAGCTGGCTATTGGCAACTGCATTGCCTAAGTTACCTAAGCTCTTCACACCCAACGTTTCAGAAGCGGCTTGTAAGATGACTTCGGTGCTGCCATCTGCAAACGTGATCAGCGGCTGGCTGCCAAAGTCATAAACGCGGAAGCCGCGCATAACAGCATCCAACCCGCCGATGGAAATTTGACCAGACGCATTAATGATGCTGCCGACTAAAGTGTGGTTATATACCGTACCATCCACATATAGTTGTAATTCCTGGCCGGTGACTTTAGCTGCTACGCTGTGCCACATCGACGGCACTGCAGTCGCTTCAATAATTTCTGTACCAGAGGTAGTGGTTACACTTAAGACAAACTTGTTAGCGCTGTAAGCCAGCTTTAATGCGCCACCAGCATAATTGACGATATTACCACTGCCTTGTGGTTTGATATCCAGGCGGAAGCCTCGATCCTCCTTAAAATCCAACTGACTGTTAGTCGCAATGGTTAACCTGCTGGAAGATTTAAATTGTGCACTTCGCCCTGCGCCCAGAGGATGATCATAGACAATAGCGATATCTTCGATTTGGCCGGGATTTAATCCGTGATCATCACTAAATTGACTGTCCACAGTACCGGAATCTATCTGATTCATTTGCAGAGAAAGCAAAGGCTCTAGGTTTGGATCGGCCATATCGCCAATAGTGACGGTGTCGCCCACCTTGCCGTTTACGCTGACTGTAGCTTCGGTTTGATAGTATGCGGTTGTCACCACACCGTAAGCATCGAAGTCAATAACGTCCGCGCTGGCCTCATCTGCGACCAGCATAGTATCTTGGGCGTTAATCGATTGTTCAGTTAAACTATCAACCCTATACGCTTGACTGGTTATAGCCACATATCCAACTTGTGCGACCCATTTATCATCCAGTTCATTCAAACCGGCGGTGAACGTCGTGCGGACCTGACCATTAATGTCGGTAACCAATTCTTGCTCGGCAAATAACCCCTTGCCAGCAGATAAGCTCACTGGCACACCAGCAGCAGAAGAGCCGTCTGGCTTGGTAACGGTTGCTGTAATACCAATGGTTTCCTGCTTGGCCAACACCGATTTATCAGGGGTAAATGTAATCGACAACGGATCAATGGCCAGGTTTGTTGTCTCTGTGATGCCGTCGGCTTGCACCGTAATAGTGGTCTCGGCCTTGGAGAACTCTCCACCGGCAAACACTACATAAGCATGCCCATCTTCAGTAGATAGATTCTGCTCTTTGACTACTAAGCTATCGGCAAAACTCAAGCTGAGATCAGTACCATCTTCCACCAGATTCTTAGCAGCCGTACCGTCACGGACATAGATATCCAGTCGTACTTCACCCTGATCCAATGCCACAACACTATCAGCAGACTTTATGATTTCTATAGATGCCGGTTTGCCTGCAAGCACTTCCACAGTTTTCCAGGTGGCGTCCGCAGTTGAAGTGCTCGTTGCCCCATCACGTAACGCAACTGAAACGAAACCTTTTGCTCCTTTAACTGCCGGTAGCGTTAAAGTGTTATCAAATAAACCAAATTCATTACTGGGTTGAATCCCCTGTGCAAAGCTACCATCGCCGACAACATTCCAAAACATACGGGATTCCGTTTTGGCCTCCTCACTACGGTAGGCATAACCTAAAATACCGGCTTTTAAATCAACAGTTGGATCATCTGCCGTTACGTAGTACGTATCATCAGTTTGGTTGTTATAGCCAATGGTGGCAGGCTCAACATAAATATATTCGAAAGCATACTCCCAAAGCACATTAGCCGAATCATTATTAGAGTAAAGCCGAATACTTAAGAAGTCCTCCGGGTCGAGAGCAGCAAAATGCTCAAGATTAGTAAACACAATATTGGCATTACTATCGAGAGTCGCCTCGATTTCCTCCTCACCAAAGGCAAATACCAATTGCTGGCCAGCGCCCAAAAATGGCATCGCTTGAAACTGTTGCTCTACCATGCTGTAGGCAAGTTCCACGATATCATCACCATTAGCAATCGTGGGACTTTCCTCAGGGAGAATATCAATCGCATCGTTGGTTTCTTCATCAGCGATGCGATAAATATTTTCCATTTCCAGGTCGTATAAACTGAACTGCATCTCCGGGCGATAGAACCACTGATAAATAGGTTCCTGCTCGTAGAGTGTACTGTTATCAACATTTTCATCGCGCTTTAATTTGCGGTATTCGTTGTACTGGCGAATAGTGGAATCTTCATCCAAAAGGGGCACAAGGAAAGGCACATAATGTTTGGGCCGGTACATTAATGGCCCCTCTTCTGCAGCACCAGTAGTACTAAAGTCAGGGTTTTCGTTCTCCGGTTCACCATTAATCTGAACATAAAAATGTTCAGAGGAGGCGTAGTCTCCTTTTAGGCGCACAGTTTGCAAGTGGTGGCCGGGTTTAATGGGGAACTGGGCCAACTGGCCGCCGTCGGTTGATACTGTTTTGTTGCCAGTAATTTTTGCTAATCGGCCTGTGTAGCCATACTCACCCAACTCTTCGGGTAACGGTGAGCCATCGTGATCAAACCACTCGGTCGTTATCGTGATAATAGTATCGCTGGTGGTGGCGGCGCCTTCGTAGCCAATAAGGTATTCATTCTCATCACCCTTTGTCAGGCCTGCATCAACGGTGTATTGCCGCTCTGCTTTCACCTTAAGGTTCGGGGGACGCATCACCAGATCGTCAATATCTATAGAAATTAGCCCCGGAATACTGTAGTCCATAAAGGACGTTTCTACTTGTCCGATATAGCCTGTTTTACGGTTGATCGCGATAATGGAAAGAGGCTCTTCCGGGCGCAGATGGTCTGCATTGCGCTCGTGAAGTTTCGGGTTCATATCTGCTCGGCTCTGGAAGTCACTAAAGCTTAGCGACGTTGGCAATGACCCATTTCTAGTTTTCGGGCCACGCACCAGCATTTGATAGAAAATTTTTCCCTCATCTGTATCTACGCCGTCATTACTTCGAACTGTAAACTCCTGATTGCGAAGTCCACGCCGGTGGGTGATGAGCATGCCATTAGACTTACGGAAAACATAAAGATCGGTATCTTTATAATCTTCCTCGGAAATAGTTTGCAGCAGTCCCTGGTGATTATAGTCTGGCTCTCGATCAGCCAATCGTACAAAATCGGGCTGACTTGCATCCTCAGTCACGGGCAGATCCGGGCTATTACTGCCAGAACTTAAATAAACCCCCTGCAAAGAACCTTCCTCATCGCGAACAAAGCGTTCTTCAGTGGTATAACCACCCGAACCATCAGGCACTTGTACCTCTTCAATGTTACCGAGGACACTGCGATCAGGTTCATCATCGCCATCAAAGTCATAATTTTTCTGGGCGATTTTTTTCAACTCCGGCTCTTCAAATTGATAGGTTGTATTACTATCAATAGGTATTGGGGCTCCTTCTGAATGGAAAGTACTTGAGGACGGATTAGCAAGATAGCCCTGCCCTGCCAGCATCGCAGTATCCACTAAGAAATTAACTCTCGTATTTACATCGAATGAATTAAATGCGGTATATCCATTACAAAAATCATAGGTTGTTAACACCATATGAAAATTGTTATGACGAGCATTACGAGGATTAAACTGTCGGTAACGCATCTTTGCGTATACAGGCACGGTATATTCGAAGAAAAATCCCGGACACGGTACTAGGAAAAAGATAGCCTTATAAAATCCATCCTCACTAGTTACTCCATATCCGTGAATATTTCCCGCGGGAACTTCAATAGTGACATTTGGAATACCGTTGTAGACTTCATCATTCTTCAGGAACTTTGACCAGTAGAGACCGACTCCATCTTCGTCACCTTTAAAATAGCCTGACTTAAACCCGATGGTGCCCTCGGCCTGATCCAGTACATGACCTTCTTTACTAATAAGCAGTGAGTTTATATCTTCTCGTACATCTTGAGGGTCAGTTAAATCGATCGGTGCTTCAAATAATATTGGGCTGATATTTTCTATCAGGAGTTGATCTTGATGGCGAACCAAAACCGACAAGGTAGATTCCTGTAGCTGAGGCACATTAGTGAGGGGCTTTCCATCACGCGTCGTAAACTGCATAGTTCGATACGCATCACGGCTAAGTACATAAGCTCCGCGCGCGATAGTATCTCCAAAATCTTCATCCACCTGATTAAAGTTTTTAAGAATATCTCTATAGCGATATCCAGACATCAGGTTTGCATCGAGATATGCACCAGAAGCCTCGGCAATCTCTCGCGCTTCCTCACCTAACTCATCAAACTCTACATAAGTAGGAAGACCATTTTCGGTAAGGATCACTGAACGAGCCATCACATGACCCGAGCGGAAGCGGACAATATCCATTCCATAATTTGCCCAAAAAGGAGCGGGGCCGAGTCCTGGTAGGTAGGCGTTGGCGCTTGGCGTACACACCAGGCCAAACACGAAGGTTAACAGAGCAAAATACCATTTGCTTTTCGCTTTTTTTATTCCAAGCATGCGGTCACTTCCTGCAAACACTGCTCATTTACTCCTGTTAACTCTTGCTTCTCTGGATGCCGATACTCACCCTCCCCTGAAGATCAACTCTCGCTTTAGGGGCAAGCAAATACCAACCGGGGTATTTTATTGGGTAAAAACCATTCAAATCATTGGTACGCTGAATGAGTCTTTTTTAGTTTTCTAGCAAATAAACGCTGACAAGCACTTCATAGATGCCGGGCTGACCAGAGTCACTGGCGATGAAGTCGTAATCAATTTTTCAAAATCTACCCCCTGCAAGACATTATTTCCTGCAAGGGGTAAACGTGAAGTCCGCGAGTCGGTCACTGTCCAGACTCCTGCGATACCGCACCATCTTGTGAGTCATCTGTCTGCAACAAAGTGGCCAAAACGGTGTAGCTAATTTCACCATCTGCATATTGTTGCAATTTCTCTTGCGCTGAGTCAGGTACCAATACATAGGCCAGGTAATCAAGCACAGGAACTTCGATCGGTGAGAGGCTTTCGATGGTTTTATTATTGATTTTACCAACACCGACTGGAATCATCATGTCTTGTCCCGGATCTTTCGCCATTAACAGCACCAGCTTTCCATCATCTGGCAAATAGTCGTAACTGCCATTGAGCGAGGGTGCTTTCATACTAAGCTCCAGAGTACCGTTTGTGGTTATTCCCTGGGGTTGTAGACCATAGGCCCAGTTAGATTGCAGGCCGCTGATGGCTGGCAGGGTCAGATCCTGTGCACGTAACATATTGACATGCACACCACCCTCATCAGCACCACTTGGGAATCTGAGAGCAGTGTTAGCTAAGTCGAGGGTCAGCTCTCCGTTAGCCAATACCGCAGTGCTACCACTCACTAGGTTCTGAAATGGCATCGATTTGTTGAGGGCGGCAAGTTTAATCACCCCTGCACTGTTTAGCTCACCATTGGCAACATTGACCTGCCTGCTAATTTCACCAAAACGACGGTCCGCTAGATTAGGGTTAATACTCAATCGATAGAGCCCGCCCTTTATGGCATTAGTAGCGTTGTCCCCGTAGCCAAAGCTGAAAGCCCCCTCACTGTCAGTAACAGTATCGCGGTTTAACTCATCGATACGGACCTTTACATTTTCAACCGGTTGGCTAAATTGATCGAAAACTACGCCCTCAATCATGGTGGGCAGAGGCCTGATCTGGAACTGGAACTGGTTGATCTTTTCCTCTTCGTCCTGTCCGTAAATATCTACACCGCGGTACTTTACTTCTACCTGTACTTGACCGTCATAAGCGAAGTCACGCTCGGGGTAAAACGCATAGATATTATCGCCAGGAAGCTGGGATAGCCCACCAGGTACGATTGACTGTTGGCGATGGACCTCCTGAAGAACAGATCCTTTGGCCATAAGGAAATTAGTCCCCAAAGGATCATTATTGACATAGGTTTTCCCGTGAGCCGTTTCTGTCACGGTTAGTGTCATTTTTTCAGGGTTAAAACCTTTATTGAAATAGAGAATAACAGGTTCGTTAGGCTCTATACCGGTAGCCAAATTAACCGGCTCTGTGCGTAACAGCTCGAGCGGTGCGGTATAACGGTTTTCAACTACAAAGCCCCGGTTGGCAAAGCTCATAGATTCAAGCTCTTCAAATCCAGAAGAAACAAAGAGCTGTAAAACATAGTTTGCAGAATCTGCGGGTATTTCAATTTCACCAGTGACCACGCCATTATCGTGCAGGGTCATATAAGTCACATCATTCCAGATTATAGTGACTACGGGCTCTGTAATTTCATCCTCATCCATTTCCGAAACTTTGCGCACACGACCGAACACATAGGGATTATCGGGAAGATTTTTTACACGCGCCAGAATCTGCAGATCATAGTGTGTATCATCTACTAAAAACTCACTATTGATACGAGGAGCGATTATATCAATCTCTGTATCACGCATAGGCTTTAAAAGATAGTTTTTAACCGAGGTATTGCCTGCCTGATCAAATGCCTTGACTTCGATGGGTGTTAAATCACCCTGACTTTGTGTGGAAAGGTCTATTATCGCCTGGAAGATAAATTGATTTTCCTGTTCACCAGGATAAACATCTACTACCTGACCGTTAACAGTTAGTGTTGAGAAGTTGGTATCAGTTACCAAACCTGCCAATTCGAAAGGATTATCAAAAACCCTCCAATAACCGTCTTCCGTCAAACTGGTTTCAATGACCGGCGGCTGGTCATCAAAATAATAGGTGTTAGATTCGGTCAAGCTTTGTCCATTTAAGGACTGTGCTTCAATCACTACATCTACAGAAGGCTGACCGGAGAAATCGATTAGATTGCTGAAATTAACATAGGTCGAGCCTTCATAGATGGACACAGGCTGCCCATTGATACTTACATTGGTCAGAGGGTAGTCAGCACTGACCGCACCGGCGACCATAAAAGAGTCGCTGCTAACCGTCGCACCTGGGGTGGGGGTCAGAGACTCCAGCACTGGTGGATTGAGCACACCGTCTTTTTCATATTGCAATGTAAAAGCAAGTTCAGATTGTTCACCCCCGGCACTGGCCACGAAGCTAAACTTATTATCACCCTCTACCAGACTTACATCGGTAAGGGCAAAACTGTAACGTCCCTGTGCTTCCTCTATCAGACCGATCGATTGGCCGTTGACCAGCAAAGAGGTCTCCGCCAGGCTCAGTACGGTAGTCAGTTCCCCTATCAGGTTCACCTGATCAACATTGACGATCTGCCCATTGATATGGCTTGAGACTGAAATAACCGGGCGATTGATATTCGCTCGCTGCACGACAAGCACCGTATAATCCGTGTTATCAACGATGTCCGTTGCACTCACCTTCACTCGGTTTTCGTCGAACTCGATGGGTACACTAGCGCTAAAGCTTCCATCCTGATCAACAAAAACACTGAAGCTCTGCCCTGGATGACGGTCAGTAGAAACCACCATTGATTGCACACCTTGAGCATCACTTACTGTGCCAGTGACAGTAATTAAATCCTCCGTAGTCACCAACGGATTATCTCCATTGATTACAATAGAAGGAGATTGATCATCCCATAATAATTCAAGGGTGACTGCAGCCTGCTGTTGAATACTTCCACTGACAGCGCTACCAATAATTTGCCAGGCACTAGTCGCTGTCGGCCGAGGCAGCGTAACGGTAAAATTCTGTCCGTCTACATCGGCGACTATTTCCTGGGTATCTAGCACAGCCTTAATCGTCACACTGCCCAGGGCGTTTTCGAAGCTGCCCTCAACTACAATCGAGGGATCTGCATTTGGCCCACTGAGTGTTTGGTATTGCCCTTCACCCACCTCTGACATATTTGCTAATGCCATTACCAAGGCATTGGGCATAGCAACAGTTTCACGTGCAGAGCTTGGTCCATGCTCTGTGACCGATGCGGAGTCAATGGGGTTGGTAAAGACTAGGCGGGTCTGGATTGCGTAATCATAAGAAC
Organism: Microbulbifer maximicatervae (SeqCode); assembly: GCF_052467225.1. NCBI lineage: Bacteria > Pseudomonadati > Pseudomonadota > Gammaproteobacteria > Cellvibrionales > Microbulbiferaceae > Microbulbifer > Microbulbifer maximicatervae (SeqCode). The sequence goes on from NZ_CP174303.1 coordinate 3,634,488, forward strand.
TACCCAATTGCACTGCATCATCAAAATACGTTTTATCTGTGGTAACCGCTAACTCGCTTAACTCCCCGCCAGTGAGTCCACGTAAAACCACAAATTCTCCGTTGTGGGGGGAGCTCCAGGTCAAACGCACACCGGAGGGCTCCTGAACAGCACTAAAAGAATCCACTGCAGTGCTGTTATAGGCAATAAATGTCGTACTCATATCCGACTGCGCACTAGCAATACCCGTATCAGTTTGGTTGATCGCTATATATTCATAGGCTTTGCCATTCTGCACAGAGGAATCTGTATACTCTGTGGCTGTGGCAGGTAAGCTAGTAAGTGTTGTAAAACTGCCGGTACCGTACTCCCGACGCAGCAGTTCTATAGTTGCGACATTGCTGGTGACGACATCTACTGCTGTCCAGTCGATAACAATAGCCTCATCGGCTACCTGGGTATTCAGGTCTGTGAGCTTCTCCAATTCAGTACGATTAGGATCACTGGGATAGGCATCTAGCGCATCAATTATGCCGTCTTCATCGGAGTCAAGGCCGAGCAAGTTAGTAATTGGTTGCATCGGACCATCGTCGAACTCGTAGGAGAAACTCAATATCGGGTTAGCGTGCTCAGAGAGTACTTCAATTTCAAATTGATATTCACCAGGTGTCCAATACCTGCCCTCGCCATACGTGTATATCGTATTTTGATTTAGATTGGCGTAATTAAAAAACTCTTCACTGACATTATTTTTTGTCACGGTCATGCGCATGGCAACGTGGCGTAATTGGGTAATTATCAGATAGGAACCCGCCTTGCTGATTTGAAAAGTACCGCTGTAAGTAATCCCGTAATTAGCACTGTCAATATCAGGAGCCGGAGATAAATCCAGGCTGTTCATCTTGCCAACATCCAGCGGTATCAACGTAGTAAAGTCGGGGAATGGGCTGAAGCTGCCTTCATAGTATTTATAATCCACCACACCACTTTGGGGTTCTGGTGTGGTATCGGTGGTGGTGACATTGACTATTTCAGTATTACTGAAAATTTGGTAAGAGTTGCCAGAGCTTCCGTCCGTTAGGGTTTGCACATTAAATACTTGGTAATCAATACTGGCATTGGCGGCAGCATCCGTATCAAGGTAAGTACTTTCAGTGCTGGCTACCGTGGCAATAGTGTTATAAGTCCCACCATCAATCGAGCGAGCAATAATAAACTGACTATCAGAATCAATATTGGCCGCACTCCAAGTTAAACTCGCACCGGTTTGATCGCTTGTACCTGTGAGGTTGCTGATGCTTGGAAAATTTGCCGGAATATCAACCGCAATGGCCACTCCCTCAGCTGCACGAGTGCCGTCGGCCATCACTGACTCGATAAAATAGCTATAGGTATTGCCCGGTGTGGCTGAGGTATCGGTATAGCCCGGAGTCCCACGATCCACATTTTGCAACCAGTTGTAGTTTATAAAGCCGTTGACAGGAATACCGCTGAAAATATTGTAGGTGGCGACTAAGGTGTCGTTAGCAGGAACTACTTCCCATAACAATTCGACAGAACCATCGCTGAGCTTAGCACTCAGGTTCGCCACTGACTCCAATTCCGAGCGCGATGGATCGTTGGGATATACATCGGCATTATCGCCCACATTGTCATTATCTGAGTCTGTGGTTTCATTAGGGTCATTAGGGAAATCATCATCTACATCCGGCACCCCGTCATTGTCAGAATCAAGGTCTGGATCTGGATCTGGATCTGGATCAGATGACTCTTTAAATAGCAAATCTGCCAGGGGTTTAGTGCCCGAGGGAGTGATCACCTGAATATCAATAGAGGGGGTCCCAGTGATTTTATGAAAATCTATACTAAAAGGATAAGTTCCGGAACCAATTGATATAACTTTACTCGTATGAACTTCGGTCCCACCTGATTGTGTATACTTAAAATCTAAATTATTACCAGCCCAAACTTCTTCATCTGTAGCACCCTCGTAAGTTGTCACAATCTGGTAATTACCAGCCTCAGTGAGGGAAAGGTGTCCCTGATAGCGAATGCCGAACTCGTCGGCAGTAGCACCTGGTGGAACTTCAATAGTGGTAAGATCACCACTAGCATTAGGAGTTAAATTACTTAAATTTGGTAGATATGGGGGGGTCGATATATATTCAAAGTACTGATACTTAACACCGGGAAACTCATCTTCATAAAAGGTGAGATCATCCAATGACGCCTCGCTGTGCCCACCATTAATAGTGGAGTAAACCAACTTGATATCACCATTACCCACATTATCTAAGAATTCAATAGTGAGATCTAAGTTAGCTGGATACCTTGTATAAGCATCGGAATAAATAGCGTGTAATGTATTTACATCTGTGTCCTCAACAACTACAGAGTGACCATAGTTCAATAGAGAAACCCGAGCCTTTCCCCTCACTCCAATCTGAAAGTAATAGGCATCAGATGTATCAACTATCACCTCTGTTTTGAAATGGTAAGCATAGCCCTGTGTCACTTCTCTCGATGACAGCGATAAACCACTAAGTGTCCCCGCTTTTTTTGGAACCAATGTGGATAAGTCAGGAATGTCAGTGAAGCTTCCTTCATGGTATTCGTACCTATATTTTGCTGCCTCAGCATCAACTGCTAGAGCCGAGGCAAACACACAACAAAGTAACCCCAGCAACATTCCTATTTGTCTATTACGACGCATGAACGTATCCACAAAAACACCCTAAAGAAAAATAATCCGGGCCACAGCCGACCAGGTTGTTATATCCGTTATTGATTTTGTTCGCCGGCCGATGGTTGATATTGAATCTCCATCTCTGCCATGGCTTCCTCGGCCGCTTTTTTAATAGCCTTGCGAAGTTGTACGGGGGCTAATTGTTTTCTTATTTCACTTCTAACCTGCGCGAGGGGCTTAGGTTTGCTTGTAACCACTTCAGTGACCCTCACGACTGCAGGGGCTTTGCGCATAAAAAAGACTTTGGATACATCCCCCTCAGAAAGTGGGTTGATCACGCGCTCAAACTCCGCTGCCATAGTGCCCTGTACAAAGGCACCCGCCGAATAGGCTACCGGGAGTTTCTTCGCCTCCAATAGCTTGGCAAAAGCCTGCCAATCCTGGGTTTCTACTTCACTGTTTGCGGCGAGTGTGAGCTGGGCCATAATGCGGGTACGCTCGGCACTGCTGATATTGCCTTTGGCTCTCAGAATTTCGTAACGCTTTTGGACCTTAGCACCATATTGATCCTGGTTATCCTGATAGTAGGCTTCCACCATTGCCTCGGTGACAGGCTCGGGAGTAATGTTTTCTTCCAGATATTTCTTCGCCAGCAGTTCATCCCGGTAAGCTGCCACTTGATGATCCAAGGTGACTAACTCTTGTTCGCTGAGTTCTCTTTCTTTAGCAAGCCCGAGAGCTTTGGACATCACCAGACTTTCAAGTATTTTTTCACGTGCCTTTTCGTCTATTTGAAATAGCCCGGCACTGCCGGTGGTACGTTCAACCGCTAAATCCAGATCAAGCTCAGTAATAGAGTGACCTTCCACACTGACCAAAACATCAGGATTTGCGGTGATGGAATTTTCCACTTTGGCTTTTTCTTCTTCACCGCCACATCCTGCCAGCAAGCCCAACGAAAGCGCTGAGGCAATTACCGTTTTATTCATTACACTTCTACTCATTTCTGCGCAACAGGGACAGCTTTTAGCAGTCGCTCTATTTCAGCGTCTTTGGCGTTTTTGCGCAGCTGGTAGCGAATATCACCTTTAACCTTGTTAAAATGGCTTTTAATGACAGCCGGACCTTCATCTAGCCGAACCAGGTGGTAACCAAATTGTGTCATCACCGGCTCACTGGTCTGCCCCGCTTTTAAAACCTCAAAGGCTTGTTTTGCAAACTCAGGGCCAATAGCGCCCTCAGAAATCCAGCCCAGGCTCCCCGCCCGCTTCTTAGAAATTGCATCTTCGGAGTATTTTTCCACCAGAGACTCAAAGCTCTCTCCACTCTCCAATTCACTGTGAATTTGGTGGGCAAGTGTGTACTTAGCCTGGCGTTCCTGCTCTGTAGCCTGCCCTTTTACGCGGACCAGAATATGAGATACTTTTACTTTTTTACTCTCATATTTTTCAGCATTGGCCGTGTAGTAATTACCCACTGCCTCTTCACTGACCTGCTCGTTGAGGTACTCCTCAAAATACCTACCCATTAATAGATCTTTGCGAGACTCATTCAGCTCTGCATTTACCTTTTGCATATTCAGGTTGTTTTTTCCTGCCGCCGCATGCTGCTCAATGGCCTGTGCCAATGCTTCGCGACGTAAAAACTCTTCCTTGTGACGCTCCACGACATCTGTGCGGTTCTTATCTACTCTTTTTAAGGTCAGGTAATCATCAAATTGCTGTTGAGTAATTTTTTTATCTCCTACAGTCGCAATTACGACTTCAGAGTCACCTTGACCACAGCTTGCAGTTGCTATAACCAATGCAAACAATGCACATTTTTTAAGCGTCATACCCCAGACATGTCTATTCATTCTCATACTCCATACTCTATCTACTAAGCCACCGCACGACTTAACAAACAGTCACGCTAGCCAATTTTTTTTAATTACGTTTTTTTCACGTATAAAAACGGATGGCAGAAACTTCATTTTGGCGGGCAGTGTAAAGTCATAGCGTGAATAATCAACACGCAATACATAATTGCTGATTTAATGCACTTATTGTTTTTAAAAACACCTATTACCCCGCAGTACTTGGGACTATTTTACAAATCTATTGCCCTATAGTTACTGTAACGTCCATATATATCCGTATCGTCTCCACGTGCCAGATCCAGTTGATTTTTAATCCCCTCTTCCTTGAGGGCTAAATCATATTGAGAGCTCAATTATTAAAATTGTTCTGCCTCACTGCGCAATTATTTTCTTTGCTGTTAACTGACTATTAGCATCAACAGATAAGCCACTACTGTCATGCACTATGACTACGTCATCACCAAAGCTCACATGGGCGCCTTTGGTAATACTGATCTGATTAAACTGATGCAGACCAACCAACTTTTTATTAAGGTAAGCAGTCAGATCCAGTTCAGATTTCACCACTATCGCATTCTGGCTATTGCTCTCAATCAGTAAGCGCGGCACTGATTGATCATCCTGGTCGATATATTGATCAGCATCCAACACCACTTCGATACCTTGTAACCCGAATGCAAGATCATTATCTGTGGCTATCCAATTTGCATCGCTGACATGCAGCTCCCACTCTTTGGAACCCGGAGTGGTATTTAGGGCAACTACATCAATAATCTCGAAATAGCCCACGCTGCGAATCGGTGTGCGTCCACTATCATCTATTTTATTTTCGTTATCGACGATTAAGTCACCATACTGGTCACCGGGCTTTTTGAGATAGACGCTTCCCGCTCCAGAAACATCGCCCGGGAAGACGCTGCCGGTCAGGTAGGACCCTTGGAAGGTGAAACTATCGCTAACGTAAACACTGACACGGCCACCGCCACCCACTGCCGTATTGTCATTGACAAAATCACTAGCTCCACCGCGAATACGCAGTTCCCCTGTAGCAGCACCATCAAAATGTTTCACATTGAGATGAATACTGCCGCCGGCGGAATAGTTTATTGCTTTTGCATCAGCGTTAATCACACCATCGAGTGTGAGTTTATTGGCCACCAGTGAGATGGCACCCCCACCGCGAGAAGTTGACAAAGTAGAAGCTGACCCCGCAAATAGGGCATAGCGGTAGTCACCATAGGTGCAATCCGTTGTCGCCCCCGATGACATTCCTCCATGACATCCGAAGCGGCTGCTGATGTTGTCACCATAGGGTCCAGCATCCTTATTAAGATGGCCAAGCGCCTGCACATCAATACTGGAGGTGTTGTCGATGAACACATCACCTATGACATTTAGGCGCAGCGCATTCCAGTTACTACCATCGCGGGAACGGAGGTGACTGTCACCGGAGAGGATTAAATCACCACCCACAAAGAGCGTATCTTCAAGGCCTGCACGGATTTCGGCTCCAACGACCGCTTCCAGGTTGGCTTCGATATGAACACTTTGGCCAATCAAATCCAACTCTGCACTGTCTGCGACATAGAGTCGTCCCAGCACGGTAATGGTGTCATCGGCTTCAAGAGTGAGCGCTGTACTCGTGCCACCAATCTCAAGATCACCGGTTATCACAATACCCTCTGCATGCAGGGAGTGAGCCTGTGCATCGGTGAAGCTCAATTCGGGGGTATAGAGCACATGGTTGATAACAACCCAGTCACTATTCAGCCCTAGGTAGTCGATAAGCGCGGTGGCGCGTTCAGACAGAACCACTCCAGTTGAATCATCGAATGTCGAGCCGGGAAGATCATCAACATTCACTAGATCGTCACCAAACGATAGGTGTCCGCCATCGACGATGTTGAGCGTGGCCAGATTGTGCACCCCGATTAACTTGTTACCGACCAAGTTCGCCTGGGTTAAGTCATCGGCACTCTCCACTTCAAAGCTCGAACCGGTGTTGGTCAGGACACGCAATAACGGGGCTTGATCGTCTTCGGCATCCAAGCGCACCAGGCGCCCAACGATACCCGCACCATTTTCCCCATTTGCACTGGACCACACATTGTTGGCGATAGAGATACGGTAGCGGTTGTCCTCGCTCAGTTTCTCAACCGCAGTTATCTCGTGCTCACCGACAGAGGGCACAGTGGTATTGGCGACACGTTTGCCGGTTTGCAGATGGCCGCCATTGTCCACCCACAGGTGCCCGCTGCTCTGGGCGGGTGATTTCACAAACACCGTGCCCGCACCGCCGACATCGCCCTGGTATTGGCTGGCCACATCCACCGTGATGCGACTGGTATCAGTTTGATCCAGGGTTACCGCATCGATAAATGGCGTAATGATTGAAATACGTCCACCGCCAGAAATACGGTTGCTGGTGGAACTCAATGAGTAGCCGGTACCTCTTGCAGTAATACGCCCCTGTCCCTGCAGTGAAGCTGTTTCGATATGCACCGAACCGCCAGCGCCACCGGGATAGGAGCTGCTGCTCGCCTGGCCACCATCGACATCAACCAAGCCGTCGAGCTGTACGGATGGGGCCTGCAGTATCAGCACACCGCCACCGCGGGCACTGCTGTATCCGGCCCCCGGTTGCGCAGCGTATTCGTAAGAACCGTAACTGCAGGTCACAGTTTCTACATTGGAGCGTGCACCGGCGTGACAACCCTTGCGGCTGGAGTCGGAACCACTGCCATCGTTGCCGAGGCCAGCCAGATCCACCACCGCGTTCTCACCGATAGTGGCTGTCCCCGCTACGGTAATACGCAGTGGGTAAGCCTCCAGGTAAGAAGACATCGGATTTGGTTCTGTAGGCGTGGTCAGGGTGGCATTGCCTTCCAGCAACAAATTCCCCTGTACAACAATGGTTGAATTGATACCGAGGCTCAGGCTGGCATCACTCACGGTAAGATCGCCGGCAATCACGACATTTTCACCGGTCAACGTCAGCGTGGAAGCCGGACTCAAGGTTAAATCACCGTTAATATTCAGCGCCTGATCACCGAGTATTTCGTAGCTGGCATTGGCACCGATGGTGATATCCCCGTCGACATCGATACTCTGTACGGATAGAGAGCCACTACTATTTTCCGGCACAGTAATGGCACCGGCGTAGGTCAGCCCATTGTAGGTATATACATAAGGGTTGGCCTGTAACCAAAGCTCTGTCGCCGTTGAGCTTGCAGAGGCATCAATACCACTTAACTCGCCCAGAATAGAGTTAGCCGTATCGAGAATTTCCAGTCGATCATCACCAAAGCTCACGTAGGCTCCGTTAACCACACTTAAGCGATCCAAGCGGCGCACACCTAACAGGCGTTTGCCACTTAAATTCAGCGCAGAAAGATCATCGGTGGATTCAATCACAAGGCTTTGATACTCACCGCGCAGAACACGATACACCGGCGCATCTGCATCATCGGCATCGAGAGTCACATAAGTTCCCGCAATGGAGAAGGTCCAGAAATCATCGTGGGAATTAGTGCTCCAACTGTAAGTATCAACACTGATTTTCCACGCATTGTCTTCACCACCCACCGCATCGACAGCGGTAATAGTTGCCTCGCCCACAGAACGAGCATAGACACCCGGTTTATGAGCCCGAGTACTTCCGTTATCAACAATCAAGTGTCCATAACTTTCTGCGGGTGTTTTGATAAATACCGTACCGGCACCGGCGACCACTGCACTGTTGTTGGCGAAGTCGCTGGTAGTGGAGACAAAAATTCCACTGCCCGGCTGCTGCCAATCAATCACTGCGGAGTTGTTGGTCCAGATACTGATACGGCCACCGCCGGAGATTTCATTGGTCTGGGAGTTGAGATCGAAACCTGCCCCCTTGGCCTCAATGGAACCTGTTCCGGAAATAACCGGTACATCAATATGCACACCGCCACCAGCGCCACCGAGATAGCTCGCCGAACTTGAGGCCTTACCATTAGCGTTGATTACACCATTTAAGGTCATCTCCGCCGCACTCAAAGTGAGCAGGCCACCACCGGCGCTTTGCAGGGTCGCACTCGAGGCACTGCCTTCACCACCACTGCCAGGCTGAGTCGCACGTTCAAAGCGTCCGTAACTGGTGTTGGTGCCGGAACTATTCACACCACCGTGGCTATAGCGATTAGAAGTGCCAGACATCTGGAAGTTGTAGGATGCAGGCGCACCTTTACCTTCGAGATCAATCAAACCGTCGGTCTCGACAGTAACTTTACCGGAGACAATCAAGTCCAACCCGAACACATAACGGTGGGAACTGTTTTGATCGGCAGGTTCTGCACTGAGTACCGCGCCGCTGGCAATGGTGAGGTCACCATTGATTTGCCAGGGGCCGCGAATAGCCGCAGTTAGTGAAGCACCGCTGCCAATACTCACGTTACCGTTGACTGTAACACTCTCGTAGACATCCAGGGCCAGTTGCGTATTGCCATTAACCGTTAGATCACCGTCGATTGTCAGGTTTATTCCGGAGAGATACTGGGCTCCAGCATCATTCAGCAACACACTGCCGCGATGATTTTGATCGTTGACATTATTAAACGCAGCAACCATTCCTAGAGAGCGTGGCGACAAAGTAATCGCACTCACTTCATCAACAATCGCATCAGCCAAATTGTTAACGCGAATCTTATCGTCGGCAAAATCCAGATGCGCACCGCCAGTTACCCGCACACTGTCAAAGCTGTGTACACCCACCAAGCGACGCTGATCCAGCGGGCGATTGGCAAACCAGCGTGACAAGTGGGTGCTGGTAGCCACGGTAATGGATTTGGAAGTGTGCTCGACAATTTTGAACAAAGTCGCGCTATCGTTTTCTGGCTCCAGGCTGATCCAACGCCCTTCAAATCCGGAAGAATCGATAGTGGTATTTTTCAGCTTGATTACCCAATGATTGATTGCCTGGGTATCTACAAATTCCACGGGTTTATCGGTATCAATCGTGATCTGATCGATCTCGTGTTCACCGATAGCATCCATGGGCGTAGAGGGCAGAATCACTTCGCGACCGCCGTTATCGGTAATCAATAACCCGTGAGTATCTGGGTTTGAATCGCTGGCGATATAAAGGGTTCCCGCACCGGCAATATGACCTTCAGCCCCACTGCCAAGTTGAGCTCTTGCTGCCCACTGGCTCAGGTCGCTGACAAAGCCTGTGGTATTGGCACTAAAGATGGCGATACGGCCACCGGCACCACTGTGAAGCTTGTCGATATCGTTGTAGGTATTAAAGCCCCCTTGAACCGACAGTGATCCAGTGCCGCTCAGTGTTGCCACTTCAATGCGAATACCACCTCCTGAACCAGGATAATCGTATTTGTCATCGAAAGTACGACCATTGGCTTCGATGCGGCCGGCGAGGTTCAAGGTTGCAGCATTGATGCTGATTAAGCCACCACCGTCACCCAGGTCGTAACCAATTCCAGGCCGGCTTACATCAAAGTAAGAACCCTGGATACAATCATGACCGTCATCATCGCTATCGCTGATCATGGAGGATAAACGTATGGAACTCATTCCGCCGTAACAACCGTAGGAACCGCGATCTGCCCCAGAGTAATCCCAACCTTTGCCCGTGAGATCGATCAAAGAGTCAATATCGACATTGATCTCTCCGAGTACCTCTAACAACAGTGGATAGTCTTCTCTGTCACTGGCCGGATTGATATCCGTATTGGGCACCGTAAGCGTCGCCTGAGTGAGATCAATATTACCTCCCACCATCAGCGGCTCTTGTAATCCAAGCGAGAGATTAAAGTCAGTATCGCTATCCTCTGGCGCACCGGTAATACTCAAGTCGCCCGTGATCGCAAGTTCATTGGCCTCGATAGTATTGTTAGTGCCCTGAACGGAGACATTGCCATCAACATAAATATCAAAGGTACTGTCGACAGTTACATTACCGAGGATGGTGATGCTGTCGGCAATGATTGCCGTAGTGAGATTAACGGTTTCGTTTTCCCAAACGATATCGCCCATATCCACTACGTTGTAGACAAGGATATCTATTGATGCAGAGCGCGAGCCGAAGGTCGCAGTCATTTCGGTGCTACCCACACTGACTGGGCTTACAACACCACTATTCAGTACTGCAACCGCTCCATCGGCAATACTCAAATCAATACCGAACAAGGCTACATCTGTAACATCAATAGTTTTCTTCTCACGACTAATATCGATGACAGCTTCCAACTGATACTGAGGCGCAGACACTGATGCATTCAGATCAATGCGCAGCTCGCTGCTGGTAAAGCGCAGTTCAGAAATATCATCGGCATTGAGGGCCCGAGACGCACTGTCATTGGGGTCACTGCCCGCATTCCTTTCCGCTAGATCAGATATGCCATCGCCATCACTGTCCCACAGAGTGGGATCAGTGCCGTCGCTGACTTCCTGACCATCTTCGATACCATCACCGTCACTGTCTTTATCTGTGAGGTCAGTGCCAAGGCTTGCTTCAGTCGCATTGTCGAGGCCGTCACGATCGTAATCTTCTGCTCCGTCCGGGGTGCCATTGTTATCCGAATCGCTCGACAGCGGGTCGAGGCCATTAATGCTAGCTTCGATTTCGTTGGCAATACCATCCTGGTCGTAGTCTTTGCCGTACTGCAACACTTGAATAGCGCGCGTGTTAGCAACTTGCAGGTCGCCTTCAGGCAAAGTACCACCCAGCTGGATCATGACGTAAGTGCCATCATCAAGCCCCGTATCGGAATGGTGAGGCATAACCATCGTGGGCTTCAGGTAATCCAGTACAAAGGTGTCATCATCAATTTGTACAAAGCCGTCGGAAATCTGCTGGTAGTCAAACTCGCTGCTTGACGGCAACAGGTTGAATTCCACCAGACTATCTTCCATGGCATAGCTCTGATCGAACTCATCCATAGCGATATGCGGTGTACAAATGATTTCTTCACGCGGTAACAACACCTCGCCGTCATCAATACGCTCAAGATTTGAGTCATTAGAATCGATGATATAGCAGTGGTTAAAGCTCAGCGGGTCTTGCGCGTAGAACACAATACGGCCCGGCTCCTCCAGCAATGCCTGCCCACTGACTACCGTACGAGTTTCGGCATCAAGTAAAGTCAACGCAAACTTGCTGCGGTTGGTTGCCACCATCTCTTCGCTCAGGTTCATCACCAGAGGAATATCGAGGGACTCGTGCACCTTCTCAAACTCACTGGTAACAATATGCGGCGGTGTTCTGGCGAAGACCACATCATAGGTTTCCACAGCGAAGGCTGCCGCCGGTTGAGTGTCCGCCGGTGTAATAGCGCCCATAGTCAGGGTAACCGTTTCAGCGATAGCATCACTCAAGGTGAATTCAGCCATACCATTAACGACATCCAACTCCATACTCTGGGTGCTGTTGGCAAAGGCTGCTGAACCATCAACTGTTACAGTAACTTTGTAGCTGGCTGCTACGGTCGTGTTATTAACATCCAGTGTGGGCACACGGTTACCGTAACTATCCACGAGTTCCAAGCGCACAATCGCTTTTTCGCCCTGCTCAAGCTTATCCATATAACCGTTGTAGATATCTTCCACACCGACCTGTACGAATCTCCACGCAGTTGCTTCACCGTTAATCACGATAACAGGCACGCTGTTGATCGCCACGGGATCGCTGGCCTCATTGGCATCGTGATCGTAACGACTGGTCAGTGCAAGGCGATCGTCTTGGGGGTAGCTCAATTGAGCTGGGTAAGTTCCAGCGCTAATACCGGCGCTCACTTCCAGCGTTGATCGACCGTGATACAGGGTTACCGTGGCCTGCTCGCCGAGGAAGTTGTTATCACTATCGAGCCAGCTTTCCACCGTAACACCTTCAGCAATGGCAAAGTGGAAACCATCTCCCGGGAGGTGCACACGCACTTGGCGCTCACTGTCGTGGGCAACGATATTGCCGTAGGTATCTCGCGCAGTAAGCTTGATATCAAATAGGTCAGATGCCTGAACCGGTGGCAGATAATCCACATCCAGGTAGTGGGCATCGGCGGCCAGAACTTCCACCCATTGGCGGGCAGCACTGATATAAGTGTGATCCTGCAGGCTTGCCTGCAATTCAACCTGCCCGGACTTGGTGAAACCATACCAGGAGAAAGGTGCAAGGCCCTGTGCATCTGTAATCACAGTATCCGCAGTAATAGACTCACCGTCGGCGGTATTAATTGTCCACACCACTGATTGCCCGCTTACAGGTCTGCCTGCCGCGTCTTCAACACGCACTTGGTGAGTAGCTCCGTCTTGCAGACTGAACACACTGGGGTTGATATGGCTTGTACCCGAATTATCAAACACCAGTAGGTTCGGTTGCTGTGTCAGCACAACAGAGATTAATTCACCTTCAGCACTTTGTCCCATCGCATCAGTAACGCGAAGTTTGAGGAACAAAATATCGTTCGGCAGAGCCAGGCTTGGCACTTCTACCACATGGTTAAGTTGCGCCGGGCACTGTTGGTTGAAGCCCTCTCTGCACAAGTTTTGCCATTGATCACCACCGTTGCCACGAACCATCAGGTCAACCTGCAGTCCGTACAAACCACGATCATCCACTGTCTCTAATCCGTTGAGAGACAGCTTTAACAAATCGCCGTAGAAAGAGTTATCCGCAACAACAACGTTGAGGCCGTCCAATACCGGGGCTGTATCAGGTAACAGCGTAATTGGACGGGTGATAGTCGTGCGCTGATCAAAGCTGTCTACCAACGTCACTTTTACATCGGTTGCCAAAGATTGGCTCAATCGTGTCACAGCCGATTGTGTGGATACCGTCAATTGCTCATTGATAGTGGTGACTCCGTCAAACTCAAAGCGTTTGAAGGAACCTTCCAACTCAACTTCAACGGCTGATATTCCCAGGTCATCGTTGGCGGCCACAGTAAGATCGAGATCAGCTCGTTCAACGAGTTGTGTAGGCGTTACCAGATTATCCATCACTGGTTTCGTATCCAGGGTTGTGGAAATAGATTTCTGCACAACCTCTGTTCGACCCACATTATCTGTAGCCACTGCTTCAAACACATAGGTTGTGTTGAGCGCAGGAGAAGCTTCGGTATAAACCAGCTCTCCGGCTTCGAACTGCGCAGCAACAACATAACCATCGCGTGTAAGTGTGACGAAGTCGATTCCACTACCTGAATCAGCAACACTCAAGCGCACAGTGACAGGTCGTGCGGGTGGCACAATGTTTTCGGCCAACCACTCGCCTTCGATATCCATAGAGACACTCGGAGGCAATTCATCCACGAAGCGTTTCATTTCCACCACGTTGGATTCTGTTTTATTGCCGAACACATCAACAGCGCGAATCTTTAAATGCAATCCAGAATCTTCTACCTGATAGTTCTTGTAGATGACATAGTCTGGGCCATAGTGCTTGCCGATCAACTCAAACTGCGCGGTCTCCGGTGACTGCGGGTCGTAGTTGGAGGACTGATAAAACTCCACTTGCTGTACCGGATGGTCACTGCCTCGCACATGGGCGCGGATAGTCAGGGGCTTGGGTACAAAGGAAATTTCATCGGCTTCGATTTCAGCGAAGAAACTGTTAACAGGAATATCGGTTCCCTGCAGCCACAAAGTGCGTACCGCCGAGGTTACTGTCTGCCCGGAATAAGTCTCAATTTGAGCTAGTAACTCGAAGGCATTACCGTTAGGCAGGTTGGCTGGAACCAGAATATTGGCATTAAATGGTGCTTCATTAACTTCCGCTACCAATTCCCCATTAATGGTATAGGCAACCGCACTGACACCGCGGGTATCAGCAAGGGCAATATTCAATTTATCCCCTGGCTCAAATACACCATTGTGTTGCGGGGTTACCACCGCCGGAGAACTCCACGGATAACGATTATCCAGTTGCAACAACTGATAACCATTGCGCTCCATGCCCACAATCATCTGCTGATTGTTCACCGCCATCGCAGTGATATTGAAAGGCAGCGTCGCAATGGTAGTGATTGATTGCCACTGAGACAGAGAAACTTCTGCCACAGTTACACCATGGGTAATAAAGACTCGATCACCTTCCACTGCCAGGGCCTGAATGGCGGCAGGCGCACTCAACTGCACGGTCTGATTGAGACCCAGATCATAGCGATAAAGCTCACTGGCTACCGCATAGACAAGATAATCTTCATTAGCCGCCAGTAAACGTAATTCTGAAGCGGTGCTCAAACGAGTCTCCGGCTCAAGATCAACAGCGTTGACTGTCTGGTTAAACCCAGCTAACTGCAGCAAACGCCCACCACTGGTGGCAACAAATAAATTGTCATTAATCAGGGCAAGCGCGGTAACGGTATCCCCTTCACCCACCGCCATTGATTGAGAAGAACCACCGTCCAGGGCGCGCCAGAAAATAGACTCACCGCTGGAAGCGACAATAATATCTTGCGCCACAATAAATTGATCGAATTCAGCACCGCTAAACAGCGTTTTGGGCTGTACCAAACGAGCGGATTGATCAATCTCAGGCTGCACTTCGATAATACGTTTTTGCGAAGCCTGCAAGGCGTAAAGCTTTCCGTTATACCACTGTGTTTTTGTGGTGTTAGCCACATAGGGCGACGGATAAACAGACTCAACCGTACTATTGTTAAGTTCAGCTCCCCAGATTAATCCATAATCTTCAGCACCAGCACTAAACATACCTTCGTAGATACCGACATCTACTACACGACCACCTTTTAAGGTCGGCGCGTAATAACTGTAAGCAGGCTTAGTCGCCGTCGAGAGCAACAAATCATCAGCTTCCGCAAGACGCAATTGTCCTGCATGCAGCACGCTGCGTTGCAATTGAGAGCCCAGTGCATGGTGGGTTTTACCTAAGACATAGGCCTGTTGCGGTTTGGTAACATCAATCCACTGGATAGACTGATCCGCCGTTGAAAGCGCCAACAACTGATTCGGCAGCCCCAAAAGGCGATCGACAGGCAAAGCACTTGCTTCCAGCTCACCAACTTTTTCAATATTCCCATCGTTCACCAGCCACAATTGTCCGGCTTGCTCAGCGATATAAATACCCTGGGGTGTAACAGCCATAGCACTGAGGGAATGATTGCGCAGCCAGGTTTTATGGGTGCTGAGACTGCTGGTAAAGGAAACCAGCTCAGCATCACTCAACACATACCAGTGACCATCGCGGTGAATCACATCCACAATATCCCCGGAAACCACCGTATCGGTTATAGCTTCCAGTGCATTGCCTGTGACTTCAAAGAGTGTCACACGGTTGCCCTGCACTGCGATCAGTTGATCGGCAAAGTAAGCCAAGTGATCAATGTGCCCAGTAATAGCGTGATCGCCGAGTCGAATAAAGTTTTGCTCCGGATCAACAAACATCACACCGATATTGTCGAGGGCAACCAGTATACGATCATCGATAAAGCTAATGGCCGTCACTTTGGCATCAAACTGCTTCACCAGTGCGCCACTCTGATCAAAGAGCTGATGATTGCGCGTGTAGTAGCTGCGACCCACTCCGTTTAAGAACAGATCAAAGTTCTGGTCAACACCACCCAAACTAAACTGTGCGGGGGTTACAACTACAGCCTTTTGCTCAACAGTGGTGGAATTACCCAGACCGTCATCGATAGCCGCTTTCACGGTTAGGCTTTCAGCACTTTGAGGAACTGTAAACTCGAGGCTCTCGCTCCCGCTCGCAATCAATACCTGGTTGTGATCGTAAACATTAATTTCTGTGCTTGCGCCGAGAGCAATGTCACTAACAATACGCAGATTTAGTTGAGCACCGCCCAGAACCGTTGGCCCCATACCACTCAGGGTCAAGGGCAGGCTGACTTCTTTCGGCAGGATTCGCAGGCCGATCTCATCCTCGACATAATCGAATCGATCACCCCAGTATGCGCGCACTCGCAAGGTGTAGTTATCCTGCTCGGCCACGGCAAAGAGTCGCAGATCAAGTTGACCGGCGGCATTTTGCAGCAGAGTGCGAGTCACCAGGTTGCCATCAAAATCAAACAGCGCAACTTCAGTGTACTTAAAGTCATCTGCGATCTGAGGCTGGGTAAATAACGCGTGGAAATCTACTCTTAGGGTTTCACCTTCAAAGAACTGCTGGTTATTTTGCGGCGAAACAATGGTCAGGCTTCCCTGAGTGAAATCATTATCCACCAGGTTAAGACTGCTTAGCAGCGGTGTTTCACTTTCCACCGTCGTAGTCAGCACACTTAATGATGTTGCTTCCGGCAGAGTCAGCCATCCCGCCAGCCCCTTATCGGTGGCGCGTAATACCAGAGGGTTAGAGTCGAGATCCACTGACGTTGCTCGCACAGTCATTGCCTCAGCCCAACTTGCCGTCATCGGTATCAGCGCACCTTTAACCACGGCGATATTGGACTCCGGCGTAACCAAAGGCATCGCAATAGCTACCGCAGGTACAGCAACATTAGTCGTGTAATTTGCTGACGGTGCCATCACCTCGATAGTCAGAGTCGTGGCTGTAAGGTTTCGGCGCTCAACCGCAAGCAGTTGTTTGCCGTCAAACCAACGCCTGGAGAACTCAACTGGATTGCTGTTCTCGTCGTAGATTCTCACCGCGCGGAAGTGGTGATCTTCGGGCATATTGCCCACTTCAATCAGCAGTACACCCGGGTGTTCAGTGAGGGTTGCACTGAGAGTCACACTGGTTTGTGGATCCGCAAAGGAATTTGCATCCACCCGGTCAGAATAAATGGACAGCAAACCATCCAACGCCGAGCGCATCTCGAGGGATTTACCCTCGGCAGACTCTCCACTGAGCCAGCCGCCCAGCTGTCCACTTTCGAACACAGCCCAGTATTGTCCCTGCCCTTGCTTAGACAGTTTCACCAATACTCGAGAATCATCACTAATAGCGCCGGCCGTATTGAGTTGTTCAATTTCACCAAACTCTGGGTAGTGATGATCGATGGCGAGATTATTATCAGATAACCAACGACCAAACGTGAGGTCGCGGTTTTTCCAGTAAATAATCTGCTCACCGTTAACCGCAAAATCATCGGCGCTCACTGCCGTCATTGCCACTTTCAACAAGCGGGCATCAAGGTTTTGCGTGTTCTCATACAGGGTCAGACCACTGTTTGAAAGAACAAACAAGCGGTTGTCCTGTACACGGGCGGCAAGCACAGGTTCACCGTGGCTAACGCCCATGACACTGTGCCACTGCCCCTGCTCCAAACGGGACACCGAGAAGCTCTGCCCCATTTGCACAAATACATCGCGACCGTTTGCTCCCAGGTAATCCCCCCACAAACGCGTCGGTGTTGCCGGGGTCAGTGCGTGATCCCAGAAGTGAAGATAACGATTGCCTGATTCAACAACTACAGCTACAAGCCCACTACCGGTGTAGTCCAGTGATTCCAGGTAACCGGAGCCTTGGGTTAGCAGTGTTTCAGTGGCAGTCGCCAGGCGGAAGCCTTGCGGCTGGTTAACGGCAACTACCAGTCCGCGCCCAGGCCACTGGGCTGTATCAACAATGCGTTCATCGACGCTATTGATAGACACCAACGTTGTGGAAGTGCCGGTCAGGTAGGGGCGCTTGCTCAAAGACTCGACAATCTGCTTAACATTTTGAGACAGGTCCACCAAGTCGGCGGTGACATCAACAGAGTTATCAGCACTGTTAATCGCTACCCTTGCCGAAGTCTCTGCCATAGGTAGAACAGTGGTATCTGCACCGTCAGTAACACTTACCTGAGAAGACAGATCAAAGTCTTGCATCTGCTCCGGTTGATAAGCCTCAACCCAGATACCTGTGCCAGAAAGAACCGAAGTAGCCGGACTGATAGCAAGCTCGATATTTTCATCAATGCCCGTGTCATTTTGCACATTAATCAGCGAGCGATGAACCAGTGTACCGTCGGTAAGTTTCAGCAGTACGACGCTGTCGGTGGTGACCTGCGGCAGTGTCACAGCAACACTGAAGCGTTCAGGATCATTGTCACCCCGCGTGAGATGCACAGGAGAGCTGTCAGCCTGGCCACCGAGTTCAAGGTGCAGGTAGGCGTCGTTGACGCGCTGCATCAAGACTTCAAACTCAAGCGTTTGATTCTCGCGCAGGGTTGCACCCTGAACCGGATTCAGTATCACTAAACGCGGCTCTTCGCCTTCGGGATCGTAGGGCTTGAGCCTAACCAAACTTGAGAGCTGCTCGTTGTCATTCTGGTCAACGGCTTTAGCCTGCAGAGTGACAGGGTTTTCAGTAGTTGCTGTAAATCGATATTCAGCAACATTTGTCAGCAACTCAAAAGCACCGCCATCGCGGGATACCGAGACACTCTTGATACCAAAGCGATCGAAGCTCTGGATTGCCACTCGTGTCTCTTCATTCAAGACAATGGTGTCACCGTCCTGGGGCGAGACAATACTGACCTCGGGCTTGGTTACATCCTGGGTCAGATCATAGCTGTCATCAATTAACTTAATACCAGTTTGTGCGTAGGTTAAGCGCAACTGCACATCAATGCTGGTGCTCGGAGCAATATCGCTTAACTTAGGCTGCAGGTACTGAGTGCTGACCTTCAGCGTCTGGGAGTCAGTCAACTGCGTTGCGGCATCGAGCCACTGATTATTGATATTGATCTTAGCGTCGGTAATTAAGTCCACCTCACCACTGATGGTAAAGCTCATTTCCGTAGACGCTATCTCTTCTGCTACGAGAGGTGAGATGCGCGAGACATTCAGTACAGGGTCTACCACCGCGACGCTCAGGTCTTCAGTGATGGCATTGTTAGCGCTATCGGTAACTTCGGCACGAATGACGAGCGTACTACCAGCAGTTTCAGCCACATTGAACTGATACTGACTATAGACAGAATTCCAACTGGTAAAGCTGGCACCACCATCCAGCGAGACGCGTACACGGTACTTCAGATTTTCATCTGTGTTGTCTTCGGCATCAATGCTGACCTGATAGGTTTTACCGCGCACCAACTGACTGGCACCACTCAGTACTTGGTTATCACTCAGTCGTGTAATTGCAATGTTTCGCGGCTCCAAAGTATCCGGAGTGCTCAATTGCTGACTGTACATGCCAGCGGCAATGGCTCCGCTATCAATAACCTGATTGCCCGCCACATCGGCAAGACCAAAAAGTGTTATTTCATATTGACTGTTGTCGACAAAACCAAAGCTCGGTTTGAAGCCCAAGCGCAGTGAGTTTTCAACAACCACCACATCAAACTGGCTACTGACATCACTATCGGGTTGCGCCTGATAGGATTTATCTTTGGCAGTAACCTGATAACCGCCCACGGCAATATTTTCATTAAAGCGCAGAACCAGGTCTTGGCTTTCGCTCAGGGCTTGGGTATTTGTCAATTGGGGACGAGTATCATCCACAGAACTCAACAATTGAGTCGCAGCCACAGACTCTCCAGAGCCAGTTGACACCACCACTACCTGATATTGCCTTCCCGGCTGAGTTGTCGGGCTGACAAAGGACACTCCATCAGCAATTAATTCGTAGTCCAAACGATTACTTGCATCGGCCACATATCCTGCATTTGCCTCAAAGAAATGAACATTAATTTGGCCGGTTAGACCAATACCGGTAACCGAAATAATGTCCTGGCCACTGTCGCTGACAAACGCTGCTCCTGCCGGGTTGTTACTTGTCAGGTTATTAATCAGCAGTGCCGGCGTTGCCAGAACGGCTCCGGGCAGCTGCTGGACCTCGGTGTTATCTCCCGAACCGATAGTGGCAATTAAGTTATAAACGCCCGCTTGGGCAAGGTTAGCGGAAAAGCTCAGCTCACTATTGGCGCTGTTAATGGTCCAATCAATGGGGGACAAAGTGAGGGAGCCGAGTTTGATTTCGCTGATTCGATTGAGTTGTTGGCCATAGAGAACAAACTCCTGACTAACACCTGCCACCACGTGGGACGGCGACAGACGACTCAGTTCTGTATTTTCACTGTCGAAGAAAGGCGCACTAGCAAGTCGCCAGGGTAAATCAAAAATAACCCGCCCGCCGTCTACCGATTTTCTCGGCTCATTAAACAGTGCGATGTCGTACTCAGCAGCCATCGCATATCCGCTACCGGTAATCTGGTAAAGCAAGTTATCGCCATTGAGCTGAGTGTAACCGTCCAACTCCTGGCTAACACTGTCTGTAACGGTAAAGACAACATTGCGCCAAGCTTCCAACTCTCCGCTGACTCGTCCCTGTACCAGACTCTGGTTTTGTAAAACAATACCCGGTTCCAGTGCCCATAGGTTTGCCATAGGTACAACGGTATTAACCAGAGAATTATTTTCAATCCAGCTCAGCTGTTCTCCACGGAAGATTACAGTTTCAGATGATAGGTTCGAACCTCCGGTAAAAGCTGCAATGG
Organism: Microbulbifer maximicatervae (SeqCode); assembly: GCF_052467225.1. Taxonomy (NCBI): domain Bacteria; kingdom Pseudomonadati; phylum Pseudomonadota; class Gammaproteobacteria; order Cellvibrionales; family Microbulbiferaceae; genus Microbulbifer; species Microbulbifer maximicatervae (SeqCode). Next base: position 3,655,396 of record NZ_CP174303.1, read on the forward strand.
GTCGCAAGGACAACTCATCATTACTTGCACTGCCCAGGTCAACAATATGGTTTTCATCGGCAAAGATGGCCATAAGCTCGCCGCTGACAGCCAGTGCTCGCACAGAGCCCAATGTTGAATCCAAGGCGACGGCAAATTCAGCAACTCCAAGACTTGCCAGCAAAGCAAACTGTTCATTGCCGCTAAAGCTAAATGCCTGTACGTGGGATTGGTTTGCCACTAGCAATCGCTGGTCGGCCACTACCAGTTTATCTGCCCCACTTAGCGCAGTCGCGTTAGCTAGTACTGCGGTAAAGTCTTCGCCGTTATAAACAGACAGATCTGAGTTATTCAACACAAAGACTAGGTGACGGTAGGCAGCGATAGCATTTGCGTCGGCACCACTATCACTTAGCTGTGATGCGAAAACCTGCCCGGTGTACACGCTGCCACTACTATTAAAGTCTCCTTCGGTAACCACCAGTACATCATTGCTCAACACCAGAGCACTATAATCGCGACGCTCGGCGTTTCGAATTCGATTGACCTCTTGCAATTGATAAGGATTGGTGTAATCGACAATCGTGATATCACCATCCCTGTGCAGTGTGGCAATAAACTGATCACTAATAGCAATTCCAGTTGCTTCTTTCACCAGGTTTAGGGTGGCAAGTTTTGTGGGCTGCGCACTGTTGCTGGCCAGCAACAGGGTCAACACATTTCCATCGATCACAGCCTGGAAATCTCCAGCCTGTGCTGCAGCTTCTACACCTGTCCACTGCACAGCGGAGTTCAATCCCACCGACAGAGACTGATCAATAACTACATCGGCACGTTGAGGCTCGTTGTAAACTTCTACCGTCAAAGGCCCAACAGTGTTGGCAGGCAAGCGCAGCCCCAGATGACGATCATCGAGCAGGCGAAGATCAATAGCACTTTCTCCATTGATCTCTACCTTCGTGAATCGGTTAAGCCCTTTACCTTCGATGGCAATAAAGGCATCGCTGTTAAAGTCGAAGTGTTTCTGGCTCAACTGGTATCGATTGTTTAAGTGATCGTAAGCACCGATATTGTCGATACTTGGATCGGCCACAAATATAAACTGTGCAGGCCAGTAATCACTTAAATTCCCATTAATTACCTCAATGGCTGCGGCCTGATTATTTTCGGGCTGCACAGCGAGCGCAGGTACAGTAAAGCTCAGTTCACCGTCATTGAGCACATTGAGGTTCGTTACCAGCACACCACCGATTTCAACCCCAGTGCCAGCATCAAAACCGCTTCCCAGGACAGTGACTTCGGCACCACCACGCCAGGAGCCTATGCTTGGCTCAACATGACTAATTTGTGGTGCGATATCATCGGTCGCAACAAATCGATAGCGATATTCACTACTCAATGTTTCACCGTGGATATCGCGAATACCCGAGGACAACCTCACCCAGTAGGTCTCGCCGGCAACCAGTGCACTGTCGCTGATAAAGCGCAAGCGCGTGCCCTGGTTATTGACCGTAGAGGAAACCGTGCCGCTGAGTTTGATACCACCGCTAGACACTTCAAATAACTGCTCACCGAGAGACTGTATTTGCCCAGAGTCTAGGATACGATTGAACTGCACTTCAATATTTTGACCCAATGGCAGCAAGCCATTGGCACTCGGCAAATGATCCACGATCGTCACACGATCGTTAACGATGGTATTAACACCGCCTCCGGGGCCGGTGAAAGCTTCACTGGTATTCAGTGGGCTTTCTGCAGGTTGCCCATCGACATAAACAAATCCAGTACCGGCGTAAAACGCGCTCCCCTCAAAAGCAAGATCGGTAACTGCACCTGTTACGGAGAAGTAGTGATCAATTTCAACCGGCTGGTTGAACTGCTCGTGCAACCAGGGAGATATATCAAATATCTGTACATCGCCATGGCCAGCGGAAACATAAAGTGTCTGCCCGAAGAGCATTATGTTGCCCGCGAAGCTGTTACCGTTTTTCTGCAGATATACCAGGCGCAGGTCGGCACGGGCTCGAGGCTTGGCTTCACTAAGGTCGTAAACCTGTACTGTGGCGTTACTACCTGTGGAAACGAGGAGGTAATTATCAATTACCAGGAGATCTTCACCGTGAACGATGTTTGCCCCTGCATCTTGCAAGGCAATTCGCTGATCAATGGCAAAGCGGCCACTGGTCAACTCTATAGCCAATACCTCGTGGGTTTCATTATTAATCGCCCACAAATGCTGCCCGTTCACACGCAGTTGGTGAATCTGTCCACCCAGTTCAGCGCTGTCGATGGTATGCAGCGCCTCTAGAGTTTGCTGCGCATCGTAACGGTAAATGGTAATGCCATCAGTATGGGAAACGTAGAGCAGTCCCCGCTCCGCAGTCATGGCAATGACTGAATGCGACATTAAGTAAGTCTCAAGCAGGAACGGATCACTGGCCAGACTGATATCAAAGTGCAGTATATGGTCGCCACCGGCAACCAGCAGGTGGTTGCCGTCAATTTCCAAATCACTGAAGCCAGCCGGATTAACGGTAGACTTATAGAAGTACGGGAAGTCACCGTTATCGGTAGATTTCTCAACGGCAATAGGATTAACCGGATCAGAAACATCCACCACCATCAACTTCGCAGTCGCTGTGCTGAGATTACCTCTAACATTGCCCTTCACATCGAAGGCTTCATACTCGCCACCAGTAGCTATATAGAGCAATTGTGTACCGCTCTGATCAGATTGCTCCTGAACCTCGGTGTGCAATGCGAGTGCCGATACCGGACTTGCCGATTCATTGTCTAGCGCCAGTTCTCCAGTAGGCTGACCGGCATAGAAATATTCCACCGGCGATACAGCCACCTCATCCAGGAACTGCTCATTGACAACCGTCACACGGGCGTAACCGAAATCACCAGATGGCATCTTCACGGTAATTTTGTGGGATGCGATCACGTCAATGTCATTGGCCAGTAGACCATCGACATAAACTTTTGTCGTGGGGTTAAAGCCATAACCGAAAATATCCACCGTATTGCCGCCGGACGGTGGGCCAATCAACGGGTAAATATCGTCAACTTCCGCACGAGGCAGTACTACCAGTGCACCGATCAGTTGTCCCTTCACCTGGGCACGCGTAACAGTAACGCTCAAGGGCGCCACTGTAGATCCGGTGAAGAGCGCAGGGATCTGAATGGTAATTTCCGTATCATTCAGGGTCAGAATATCTTCTGTTGACAGGAGTTGCCCACCAATAGAAATTTCCAAATCGCCCTTAACTGAACCAAAGCCTGCACCGAATATTTTTGCACGCTCACTGCCATCAGCATGTATGTAGCGGCCCATTAATTCATCGGCCAGGGACAAACGCGAAACCTTGTCAATGCTTGGCTTAGTGCCATCGAGCATTTCCAGCTCAGTGGTATAAGCTGAGATCATCTTGCGGCCACTGAGTCCGACAATATTGTCGACACTCAAAGTCAGCTCACCAGCCCCAATCACACCTTCTCCCGGTAGAGTCAAAACTACTTTACCGCCGGTGATAGTGTTGATTGCTTCCAGTTGTAGCTCTGCCGACCACTCAGCATCAACACTATCTTTCAAGCTGATATCACTCAGCGAAACAGCATCGGTATTGATGTGATCGTTAAAGATAATTTCGACTTGTTCATGGGCAGACACTTTGGCACCACTGCCCGGTCTGATATCGGCAACTGTCAGGTTACCGGAGCTTACTCGAGTCAGGCCTTGGCTATCGCCAAACATGACACCGCCATCGAGCACAGACAGTACTGTATTGGCCTCAACGCTCTGCCAGTAGCTAGTCTGGTAGTGTCCATCCTGATCGGCCTGCAGCATCAGGTACTCTCGATCAGTGGTTAGCAAAATTTGCCCCTGCTGTACCAGTAAGGACACGCTGTAAATATCTTCACTCACACCTCGATCAATGGTCTGCACGTGGTATTGCGATCCGTCTTTTGGATCGTCAAATACCGCGAGCATCAATTGTTGACCGCGAGCAAATACTACGTAGAGCTTTTCATTCCAAAAACTGACCTGAACAGGTTTCCCCTCTAGGTCGCCTTCACTAAAGACAAGTGTGGCGTAGCCTTCGGGTTGTGTGAATGTTGGAGTAGCCACATCAAAGAATCGGATAAAGCCATCGCCAAGTTCACTGGCAGCAGCAACAGCCAATACATTGGAAGCGCGATCCAAAGCAACGTCGTTAGCGGAATACCCTGTCAAGGCAACACTTTGCACTGCAAAGGGTGCTGTCTTATCGGCGATATCAACGATAGTAAGTCCGCTCTCGCCATTTGCCAGGTATGCAAGCTGATCGTGAAGCTCTAAACCAAATACCGGCGCGCTGAGACGCAGATAGCCCAGGCGATCAACATTATCCACCACATGAGTATCTAAAATATCCAGACCGTAACGCATGGTATAAGGACCATCGATACCGTCCCGTACGCCGATAAACAAGGTCTCGCCTTGAGCCTGCATCGCGCCCATTACCATGGGCGGATAGTTGGGAAGATCTGCCTGGTGGCCTAAGTCGTAAACATAAACATACTGCCCTACCAGAACTTCTTCGCCATCCATCACCATGTAGACATCAAACAGTAAATCGTTGTTGTCCAACAGGTTGGAATTAACAATGCCTGGCACACGGAATTCAAACTCCTGAGGCGATACAACATTGTCAAACAGATTCAAGCTGTAGGTAATTTCATCAATCTGCTGGGTAGAAAGCTCGTAGTTATTCTTCGAGCGCATCAGCACTTTCGCACCAGGCAGCATTACATTGGCACTGGAAGAAATTTTCAGCCTTGCGCCACCGGAGGCAGGACCAGACTCTTCACTCAAGGTAAAGCGAGTATCGCTGTCTAGTGTATCGGCTAAATAAATAGCACCCAGGTAACTGTCTGTAAATTCTCCTGACTCCACTCTCAGACTGTACATACCCGCATCAATAGGCAGCTGTCCGATAGATACAGTGGAAACGGTTAAGGTCTCACTATCCATCCAGGTATAGGGCACCTGGAAATTATCCACATACACTTTGACATTAGTGCTATCGAAACCAGAGCCTTTTATTGTTACCACATCGTCGCTATTGCGATGGAAAGCTCCCCCTGACACCGTGTCAATCTGCGGGCGCATAGTTGCGGCATCTGCCACACCGAAGATCACATTGAACGGTGCCCACAGGCTTCCACCACGTAGGTTATCAGCACTGAGCACACTCAACTGATAGCGCTCACCGGCGACCTTGTTAAAACTGACCTCAAACTCAAGATTGCCGTTACTTTGCTCACCAACAGGGGTAACAGTAACCGATTCCTGAGATTGATCGGACAACCGGGTAACTACCACAGCGCCGGAAATTGAGAGAGAGTCAGCGGCCATAGATTCGTTGAAAGTGACCGTGACATTTTCATTGGGCAATACGAATCCGCCGCGTTCAACAGAACTTTGCACCACGATAGCACCAGGAAGTTCAAGCGTGGTCAAACCAGATTCACCTGAGGCGGCTACCAATCTTTCCTTGTAGTAGCTGAGTGCTTCGATACGCTCGCGGTTACCGGCTGAAATCAATTGCGGCTTAAGAGGCTCAGAGATGTCATAAACCAAGACACCGCCATAGTAACCTGAAACAAACAGGGTCGAACCAAAGACATCGACGTTATAGGGCGTGATGGCATTGGACTGAATATTTTCATTAATGGCGATATGGGCACGTTCCTCAGGATAGGACTTGTGCAAAATAATCACACCGCCGTCATTCAAGGCCACAATCAAGTAGTCACCAAAGCTGGCAATGTCCATGACATTGTGGTCGAAGGCATATTCACGGGTTAACGCTGAATCAAACAGATGTTGCGCCATGATTTTACTGGACCCCGAGTCATACGGTTTCCCAGCAGTCAACGTCGAGAAGTTAATGCACTCATCGCCCGTGAGCCATTGATGACCCCGGTAATCACCACCGGCATAAAGCCACTGATCATCGCGATAGAATCCGTAGGCGCCTTGCAGATCAAATTTTGGCTCCAACGTGATGGGATCACTGTAATCCCCCCAATAGGCCAGCTTCAATGCACTCTCTGCAGTTTTAGAATCGTCATGTTCACAGGCAGATACCAGTTTCAAATCCGCTACCCCTTTACCAGCAATTGCATAAAGTGCGTTACCAGACTTGATAAAACGGGTAATTAACTCATCCTTTTCAAATGCGGTGGTCAACAATTGCAGACCGTTCTGATCATCCACATTGAGTCGCGCCACACCATCTAGACCATTGGCTACATAGAGTCGCTTGCGCTCGACCAGATTTTGCGCATCCTGGCCTTCTTTCTCTGCCAAGAGCTTAATTTGTAGAGAATCAAGGCTGCTGGGAACGACCTGATCGCTAAGCGAATCAAGCAATTCCTGCTCTTCTACAGTGCGAAACTCGAGACGACTCAATCGCAGGTAGAGCGGAAGATCTCTATAGACACTATCTGCCGTAGGACCAGACACTAACGCTGGAGCACCACCAACCAACAGAGGGTTGGCCGCTTCCTGAATATCAAAACTTGCTGCACGATTCGATTCCGGCAAGATTTCATTTTGATAATTAATGGTGTCATAGGTATTAAAGAAGTACCCACCGCTGGTGAGTGCTACACCAGTGGAGTAATCAATCTCGATATCTGTTGGCGCAACCGTATCGGCCTTGGTTTGCCCCAAAAGCTTCATACCGTAGCCGAAACCATTTTCTTTCGACAGCTCCGATTTTTCACCATAACGGTTAACTGCACGCAGAGTATGTCGTCCAGAAATACCCGCGGGAGTGATTACCCGCATTAGCTCAGAAGATAATATTTCAACATCCCTGGCCGGGGCATCGCCAATAAATACCTGGGTGCCATCCATGACAGTATTTCCAGGCTCGAAACCACTGCCGATGATTGTCAGAACGGTGCCGCCTTTTACCGGCCCCCACATCGGATTACTCTCGGCAATTGTAATAGGTGCATCAACTACCACAGCACCGCGAATACTGGCGTACTGAGTGACAGTGCCCTGACTGACTTCAACGTGAACATCCAGCAAACCAGGCGTACTGATTGCAGGCACATTGATGTACAAAATCGCTACACGGGCATCATTGGGATCAGGCTGAATACTTTCAATCTCGGCTTCATAACTACCTACGTAAACCCTCAATTGATCAACATTTTCCACCAAGCCAATACCGGAGAGCGTGAGTATTTGCGGCTCATTGATCCGTATACGACGGGGAACAACACTATCAAGCCTTACAATCTGTTCTTCAGCTTCACGGTAAACAAAATTCAGGGCTACATCGCGTGCTAATTCATAGAGCACAGTGTGTACACCGCCGGTAAGCTGTTTAACGTTAGCCAGCCCTTTACGTGCGGTGACAAAGATTTGAGCACCATTATCCAATTGTCCGGAATTAGTCAGCGTGAGAATGGCATCGTTATTAATGATCTCAGTACTGAAATCCAGGCGTTGGTAATTAGCATCTCTGATATCAAAGTAATTGAGATTATCGGGCCACTGATCAATTGCTTTGTTAAAGCGCAGGCGGATTTTTCTCTCGTTATTGCTATCGAGAGAAACAATGCTATCCACAGGGTCGACACTGTGGATTTTCAATACCGCATCGGGGAAGACCTGAATAACCCGTGCCAAGCTATCGGTGTGATAACCAATACCCACAACGCCGTAGGGTGTAGCGATGGCTTGATCCAGGTAATAGCTCTGGTTAACGCCAAAGCCATCTATTATTAGGGGATTAGCTGCATCGCTAATATCAATAGCGCTGATACCATCGCGTCCACGTACCGCATAAAGCATATGGCCTTGGACGGCGATATCATAAACACTACCCAAGCTAGTAATACGTTGTCGAATTTCCGGGTTGGTTCTATCGCTTAGGTCAATTACTAAAAGACCCTGCTCACCCGCTGCAGCATAGATGATACCGTCTTTATACAATAGCTTGGATGCCTGCTGCTCAATACGCCCAACCACTGTAAGACCGGCGCCGGTACGCTCGACTATAGCTATACTGCCTTCAGCATCGTTGGGTTCGAGTTTGAGCTGAGCAAAATTAAAGTTGCCACTAGCCAGCGCATAAGCTTCTGCACCTTCACTACTAGCAACGCCAGTATCAAGGGCTATGACATCAATAACATTATCATTTCTAGCCCCTGCACCATTGCTGTCAACTGCAAGGGTTTCGGCTAAATAAAGCTTGGTATGCAAATGGGCATCGAGTAAACCAAGGCCCGTCTCCCCAAGTGCCATCGCAACCTTTTTATTCACCGCTTCAATACCGCGGGCAAAATCAGCGGGCAACTCCATCTCGTTAACGATAGTGGTTTCAGTGATATCATAATCATCGAATGAAATCACAAACAGCCTTGCCGTGCCCTCATCAGTATGGCCGCTGGAATCCTTTTTAGCCGCGCTGACAAATACGCGATCATTACCCTGTTCGAAATAACTGTCGATACCGAGGGCATGGTAATCATTGGGTAGCTCTACTTGAGCCAACACACGATCATCAAGCCCATCATCGTTAAAATCAATTAACTCTAATAGATCTTCAGGGTCGAGCTGACTTTGTTCACCATTCTGGCCGCCAGTCCATGTTGAAGCGTCGATATTGTAAACCACCACACCTGTGGAGCCTTGTGCCGCAAATAAGTAGCGGCCACTAGGATCAAGTACCGCATCATTAATACGGTCGAAATCTTCTGCATCTAGTGCTATTTCTGATTGATTAGGTTGCAAATATTCATAAACGTCGTGGAGTACGCCTACTTTGCCATCGGCCAGTTCAACCTGAATATCAATTTTGCCTATGCGCCCGGACGGCATCATCAAATCTAAGGTGTTGCTGTCAACAACCTGTATCGCTTGCGGATCAAGTAAGACGCCACCAACCGTTACCCTCAAGGTATCTGACTGGCCGTAGAAGCCAAAACCTTCGAGGCGGACTCTATTGCCACCTCCAGCAGGACCGTTATTTGGGGTAACTCCCACTAAAGTCAAAGGCTCTATATAGCGAATAGCAGCAATTCTCTCTGCTTTAAACCCCCGAGAATCAGTAACACTCAATGTCGCCGGTCCGGCTGTATTGGCCGGTGCCTGAATGCGATAAGTGGTTATATCACCAGACGTTTCACTGCTGATTTTGACCGCTGCTTTTCCTGAGATTGTGAATTGCGGATCTACAGCTTCTTTCAAACTGACATCGATCTGCCCTCCATTGATACTCACCGAGCTTGGGGAAATATCAATTATTTCAATCGGTAACCCTGAACCTACTGTAGTAAAGGCAACCGTAGCATTAACCAGCCCCTGGGTGCGACGGCTATCACGTACATCGCTTACCTCAATGCGGTATGACGTGTTCTGGACCAAAGGCTGTGTCGGTGTAATAACAACTTTCTTCGGCTCAGTTTGGTCAATAGCGGCACTAAAGTCTTTTTCAATACCTTGGGCAGAACCGTCCTCTTCGATTAGCTTAAGATAAGTTTCAAGGTGGGATTGCTCAGTCTCTCCGTCCGGGATTGCCAAGGTCCTATTGAACGTAAGCGTTAAAGCCGTATCCGTGGAGACATACTGGTCACCGGCTTGAGGTTGCGTATCTACTAAGTCGAGGGTCAGTAAATCACTCAAAGTTAAACGGGAATTATAGGTGTTTGAACCAAAGCCGTTTTCTACGGTCAGCAAAATGCCATCGTCGCTCAGCAAGGTATGTTTATTACTAGAGCGCTCTGGCATACCCTCGAATGAACTACAACTGTTGCTGATTACATCAAGTAAATAGATATTGTCTGCTCGACTAACATCAAAAATCGGCCAGTAGTTATCACACTCTTCTTTCGTCTGATAACTAAGGTGACTTACTGCAAGTGTTCCTTGCGCCATCAAACTATAGTTATCACCACGCAGATCAAATCCATTAGCAGACCAATTACCCAGATTGATCAGGTTATCGCTATTAGTTTGGGTCCACAGTGCCAGGCTCTGTTGCTGTTTAGCCGTAACGATATCATTGGTCAGCGTGTTATCAGTAAAGGGGTCATGGCCATATTGAGCAATCTGAGCAATTGTAGGCTCCGTAAGGTCGAATATAACCCTCGCATAACTGTGACCACTAAAGCCATTAGTTTGTTGTATCCAGTGTAATTGCGAATTGCGCAGTGAGAGATCAAAAATTCTGGGTTGCTCAACATTCCCATTAATCACTACATCTTTAACACGAGCCACCATTTGTGGAGCCGTGGGCACACTGATATCGAATAATGCTATACCTTCATAACGAGAGGCGACAATCAAGAAATTATCACGGCCCAAAATAAAACTGGGGGCATCCACGAAAGGCATGGGCAACTGCGCGATAATTCCGCGGTCTTTCTCAGCTACAGTAGCTGGATCACGGGTTTCTCGATCATAAATAAACAGCCAGCTTTTATCTTCGTAATCAGTTTCTACATTGGGGAAATGTTCACCGATAACACTCACATAGACGTGGGTATCACTGAGCCAGAAACCGCGAGCAGTGACATCCTGTGGCAGGTTGTAATAACCCAACTGATGCATTGGAGCGGCAGTTGACAGATCGCTTCGATCATAATTGATCAGGCTCAGCCATGCTGGTGCGAGAGAAGACTGTATCTGGTCGCGGCTAAATACTGCCTCACGCGCCAGCGAGCTGTCTTTTGCATCACCCAGCACATAAATCAACTGGCGAGAGCTGTCGACGAAAAGATCGATAATATTACCTGGTGGTAGGATACCCGGGTCGGGAATATTTTTGCCAGATGTAGAGGCGGTCGGTATCTGACGATCGAAAGACAGCTGGCCGTAAAACAGTGCTCGCGGTAGTATCGCCACCTCACCTCGCTCGTCTTCAATTTCCAGATCCACAAAACCTCGATAGGTACCGAAATCTGCGGTGGTCCAACTCATCCGTTCAGCGCTATGAAGCACCAAACGGTCGCCGTCAACGCTGTCACTTACCAACTGGTCACGGCTACCTGACGGATAGGCTCGAAGGGTAATCTCAGGATTAAAGCCGTAGCCAATAATATCTACCTGATTATTTTCACCTCGCTGGGAAGCATCCACGACTCCAGGCGTGACAAATGAAAGCTGTAATTGATCGATATAAGTAAATACACCAATAGTATTCGTAGAAAGTCCAGCATCATTGATTATTGTAAGCGCAGCAGGGCCTGCATAGTTGGGCACAGTACGCGCTATAATTTTCTCGTGAGGATCTTCGGTAGTTGGCGCTTCAACGGCAAGTACATTAATCAGCTGACCGCCAAGATAGACCTGTGGCGTGTTACCCAGATGTTCTCCACGAATAACCACCTGCGTTCCACCAGCAATATCTCCAGCATTCGGAGTAATGGAGTGGTAGATGGGAGCCTGTGTACCAGCAATGGAAACCGTTGAAAATTCAAACTGGTAATTATTTACCAGAGCATAGCCAGTCAATGGCTGTAAGCCTTCCTTCACTTCAACAATATAAGTGCTGTCTTGGGCAAGTTCGCCATTGGGCACCAATTCTACAATGCGATGGTGAGGCTGACTGTTGCGAGAGGCAAAACTAAATGTAAATTCGCTACTTACATCTTCACCCATAATTACTTCGGCACCAGCCTGGGTAAAGCCTTTGTAAACCGCAAAATAATTATCAAGCGCAACCGCAGGGTCCAGCGCAGCTGACAATTCCACTTCTATTTTAGCGGTGTCCGTGCTGATTTGAATGCTATCAGCTGCCGGTGAATGACTAATTACTGTCAGCTCGGGGAAATCTATGGCCTGTAGACCTTCTTGCCCTCCGGCAGTATGTAATTGACCTCGAGCAACGAGTAAGTCCCTGCCTCCAGGTAACATTTCACTGGCAGGACGATGGGTAACAACAGGCACGGTAAAATCATCACCACTGCCTATGGCAGCTACGTCAATAATTTCAATAATACCGTCAGTCGCTGTGCCCTCCTCATCAACATAATAAACATTGGCGTAAACCTTATTGCCAACAATAGATACGTCAAAGACCCCGGCGTTATTTCTGTCACCGCGGCTAGGTGTCAAATCCAAAGAAGTCTGCACCACAGGACTCAAGGGGTTGGTAACATCAATCGCAGTAACCTCTGCTCCTGTTGCACCAAGAGAATTGTGAGCGAGATTTGCCACCCAGAGCTGGTTGCCCTGCTTGGCCATACGGTTTGCGATACCAAAGGTATCGGCACGCCCCACAATAGGCATTGCAGGGTCGGTAATATCAACGACTACTACACCTTCAAGGCCTGCAGCGATATAAGCATAATCACCATCCACCAGCACATCGCGGGCTTCGCCATTGGGCTTAATATAAGCCACACGGTAAGGGGCACTAAGGTCACTAATATCAACAACCTGCACTCCACCGCGTCCGTTAGCAATAAAGGCAAGATTATCTTTGCGGGCAACACCTAATGCTTCTGGATAAGGCAAACTGAAACGGCTACTGAGCATATAAGGTAAGCCAAACTCGCCTGCTTCATTGCGCTTGTTAAACAGCAGTAGCTCAGCACCTTCCTCTTCGTAAACGGCACCAGTATCGGAATTACTGGCAATCGTTTGACGCAATTTACTGACATACGCAGATTGCTCATCGCATTCAATTAAACATGGCGAACTAGATTTAGAGGCTAAAACAAAATCACCGTCGGCATGTATATCAGTAATAGTACCCCGGAAAATTTCGGCTGCGCCGTTTAATAGTGAAGAGAAAATATAACGTTTGCCATCACTTGTGGCATCGGTTTCATCTTCCGCATCGGCAAGGAAAATCCCAGTATAACCTGTGTATGGTGCTGCCCAAGGATTAGAGGTAATACCCTCCGGTAAGAACGGACTGTGCACAGACCAGGCACCTACCATCGCCCCTTCACGGGTATCACTTTGATAACTTTGTACCGATGAGAAATAGACCGATTCATTCAAGGAAAGAGGCAGAGAAGTGGCCGACCAAAAACGTCTTTCCGCAATAGGCAGACCAATCTCATGTAAAGTTTCTTCACTCACCTCATGGCTTTGGGTTTTAACTGTGGTAACCACTCGCACTCGCTCGTTACGTGCGGTTGTACGCTGCAAGATACTGCCTTCGGTGATTTTCGCCCAGTAGATGTAGTAGTGATTATCCGGTTCGCTCAATGGCAAGGTCGCGGTGCTTTCATCGCGGCTGTCATCTCTAAACAGGTTTGTTTCGAATTGAGCCAATACCGCGTATTCACCAGTTACTGTCTGGTATTCTCGATACCATGTCTGGGTAACACTGCGTTCAGATTCATCGCCTATATCCTCAATGCTAACCGCACTGAGCACCGTTTCTGCGGTGGTAAGAATTTCCCGATTAAAGGGGTTCAATACTCGCAGCTTAGGCCGCACCGTATCTTCAATTTTGCCGATGCGCACAACCTGCGAAGAAGCACTGTGTCCAGCGATATCGTAAGCTACTGCCTGCACTAAAAACCCACTGAGCCCGGCCGGTGGATAAATTACTGCATGGTAAATAGAGTCTTGCCCAAAAGCACTGCCGGTTTCATTGTAAGGGTTGTATAGAGTGGACATAGGCTGGGAGTTTACATAAACCACTACACGGTCTATGCCCTGCTCTCCCAGATCGTCAATAGCCTCTACAAACACTTCAATAGGTTCACCGTCGATAATCACCGACTCATCATTGGCCGGTTGCACGATAGTGACTTCAGGTGGTAAGTCTTCCACCACCTCCAGCACTTGAGTTAAATCCGAAAGCGCACCTTGATACCCGTCTACGTCTGTAGCTTTGGCCTTCAGTTTTACTTGAGCACCCACCTGTTGTGGGGCGCGTAAAACAAACTGGAATGGTGAGGCACCATCCTGGCTGTGTAATTGATAATCGTCCGTATTATTTTCGCCTAAACCGACGGCCTGATAAAGGCTGGCCATTTCCACACCGGCTTCATCATCACTGGCAATCACTTCAACCAAAACTTCTCTACCTTGGGTAACAGAGTTCTGATCAACCAGCTGGTTGCCCTTTCGATCAAGGATACGGATACCATTGACAATAGGTGGAGCGTTTCGCCTGAGAGTTACCGGCAATGTTTCCGTACTTACATTACCCGCTCCATCAAAAGCGGAGACTAAAAGCTGAAGGTCAATTTCGCTGTCATTTGCAGCTTCAACACCGAGGTAGGTTTCAAGTGTGCCCAGCGCCAGTACTCCCGCGTAGGGAGCACTCATCAGGTACTGATCGTTAATGATCTCACTGGTTTCCAGAACATTGTTTCCGTTGCGATCAGCCCCCAAGGCTACTCGCACGTAATTAACTTTTACATTGTCTTGAGCATTGACACTGAAAGGTAAGGCACGTTTCTCCACTACGGATGCACCACTGAGAGGTGCATCAATCACTAATTCTGGGGATGTTGTATCCTGCAATACATGAATACTTACGGGTTTTACCGTGCTGATTACACGGGGTTCGCCTTCTAAACGGTATTCGGTCACCGTTGCATTTAGGGAAATATCTTTTCCAGCTTGGCCATAAGGCAGGTCGAGAATGAACTCAAAAGGAGCACGCGAATCAGAAAAACTCTTATCACCGGTGATAAGGCCATTGGCGTTAAGAACTACTCGCTCAATGCCTACATCATCGATAGCATTGACCTGAACCAATACCTTTTCGCCTTCAATTCGCTCATCCCCATCAGTAGGCAAGGCGATGCTGATAATCGGCGGCTGGTCCTCTACCACATTGACCGTAATAGTTTCTTCAGCCTGATGCACATCGAGATCACCATAAGTGGCACCATAGGTATCCATGGCTTCCACAGTAATAGTTACGCGGTTGTCGTCATTAAGCTGATAGTCAGGCAATGTAACGACAAAGTTGTAAGGCGCTTCGTTGAGTTTGACATTTGTCAATTCAACATTATTGGCATTGCGGGCAATTAACCGTACTTGCTGGATACCCACATCATCAAAAGCGGTGACCTGAATCGGAATCTGATTGTTTTCCACCACATTGTCACCGTCGAGCGGTTTGACAATATCCACCACTGGACGCTCATCTTCTCGAATTCGGTATTTTACTTCTCGTATGTTTTCAAGGCCCTGAGCATCCTGCACGATAACCTTCAACCAAATATCGAACTCTGGATTATCCTCCAGTCTTTGATCCGCGAACTTAGTGGCAATATCACCAAGCCGGTCTACGGCAATACGAGTTTTATAAATCGGCGTATCAATATTGACCGTAGTAACTGCCTCATGATCCTTATCAGCAATCGACTGATTACGTTTTACCGGATCGCCGTAGGGAAGTTTTATATATTCCCCATCATCTTTACGGGCACCATAAGTGGCAAATAGGGCGATGCTATCTACCTTGACATTGTCGTAGCCCCGGTAGTGCACATCGAACATGGCTGCTTCAATCGGCGAATAGGAAGCCTCCGGCTCTGTAACCAACACTTCTGGATAAATGGTATCAGCCACACCTATCACTGAGATCTGATGCGTACCAACTGCTCCGTCGGAATCAGTAACTTTGGCCACTAAAGAAACACGTCCATCCACACCAATCAGGCTAGATGGGAATTTAAGTTGCCAAGTCGAATTTATGCTATTTGGAGCTTCATCATAGGCGAAATTTCTCGCTACTAATTGCCCATATTTTTGTTCAAACTCATCATAAATTGAATTAAAGGCCTGCTCTCTTGCTTCCGGATTTCCACCCTGATGACTAACACTTCCACGAGAATAGCTGCTAACTTCAATGTTGTTAGCATAAAACGCTACCGAAGATTCAGGCAGAGGACGATCATCAGCCTGCACAATTCCTACAGCAAGAGTAAAGGTGCCTGCAACAATAGACTGGTTGTCTGCCGGTGAGGTAATCCGAACTGCCGGAGTAACGTTTTGTTGTGGGTGTACTATAAAGCGGCGTACTGTTTGCTGGTCCAGGCTGTCAGTTACAATAGATTCATATTCAGTGGGTACACCAGAGTCAAATACATGGCTAACAGTAACACTGTCTCGCAATACATGATTGCTGGGGCAGGCCTGACTGTAGACCTTTTCATAAATTACCGAACGCTCCCCAGTAGGTAATACCTGTACGAACTGATAGGACTTTAATCCTGCGTCATCCCCAAGATCCAATTCAAAGACCATAGAGGAATTAGGACGCACCCAAAATTCGCCGAAGCTCAATTGCTCTCGGTTTTCAATCGCACGCCCACCAGAGGTGAATTCTGTCAATTGGGCAGTAGGCACTTCATTAGTATCTACCAGTAACACGCGACGGTCGCTGTGCGTGTTGCCCATTGCATCCTCTACAAGCACAGAAAGCTCGAAGTCACTACCGGGGTTAAAGTAAGTCGGGACATCATAAACCAGACGGTAGACAGACGTTCCTACAGCCCCACCAATTGTACGGACAACCTGTCCGTTGATTAGCAGTGACGCGCGCTTGATGTATTCACTATTATCTGTAGCAGTAAAGTCCACTTCAAGGCGCTGGGCTGGCACCACAGTTTCGCCAACGACTGGAGATTCTATTTCAACCTCCGGTGCGATAGTGTCTTCAGCGTGAGCGCGCAATGCCAGAGGTATAATTGTTTGTGGACCGCGCTCGTCTGAGAATCTATCAGCCGCTAAACCAAAAATTAATGTCGCCTCGATTTCCCGGGCATCAGGCACTAAGAGAAGGCTGCCAAACTCCGTTTCAAACGCGGTATTACCGTCGGTGTTGCCAACTATGTTGCTGGAATGATAGCGCCTCCCAACAGCAATATAACTTTGACCGTCATTGCTGCCATCATCATTCAGGTAAGTAGAAATCCGAAATGCATCTGTAGTAACACTACGATTTTTTCCAGATGCAGACTCATAGTTTCTACCATTTATTTGGTTATTTAGATCTACACGAATTTTTTTAACATAATTAGGCAGTATTGCAGAATCACTGGAAAATATCGGCGTAATTTCCAGGACCATAACATTCGGCGCAAGCACAGAATAGAGTGGTAATACCGCATTATCCCAGGTTGTCTCCAACACGGGCTCAATACAGGTGTCATCACTGTAACCAGTAATTTTATAAGTGACATTGATATCGGCACCAAAGTCCAATTCAAGCTTATTATCACTGTGTACGTTGGAGAAATAGTGAGTAAGCCCATGGGCTTCTATAGAATCGTCTTTTATTTCCAGCAGCACTTCACCATCGATAGCGATTTTACCGCTGACGCCCTGTGCTTCCGGGTAATCAAACTTTAAGTAGGGACGATTGTGAGCAGCATTGATGCTTACCACTTCCATACTGGGAGCACGCTCGGCAGGCTGATCCGTAGGCATCAACTGGGAGAAACTGGTATAAACCGCCAAGAAGTCAAGCTCTGAGTCATGAGCAATATAATCATCACCAAGACTAAACTGATGGAAGCCGGCTCCACCACGCAACCAGTCGGTAGCAGGGAAGTCCTTCACCCCCACTAACGGCGGCTGGTCAGGTAGGATACGC
The DNA here is from genome assembly GCF_052467225.1 of Microbulbifer maximicatervae (SeqCode). Classification (NCBI taxonomy): domain Bacteria; kingdom Pseudomonadati; phylum Pseudomonadota; class Gammaproteobacteria; order Cellvibrionales; family Microbulbiferaceae; genus Microbulbifer; species Microbulbifer maximicatervae (SeqCode). Next base: position 3,672,966 of record NZ_CP174303.1, read on the forward strand.
AGTACGTGGGTTGTTACTGCCTCGTTACCAGCGGTATCTATCACTTCCATTACCAGACTTACCGACATTCCTTCCACCGGAATATCTGTAAACTGAGACAGGTCTAATATTATTGTGTCGGTATCAGGAGAGCGTCCAACTGTCAGGTTACGCACATTCAATGCGGAGCCTGTAGCAAGAGGTGATGCCTCACTACCGGCTACATAAAGGTTGTAGCTTTCAATACCCAAATCATCACTGAGCTCAGCTATAACAGGTACCTTCTGTCGCTCCACTAGATCTTTTACTGGGCTTAAAAAGTTTACTTCTGGTTTATTAGTATCGGCCTTAATGGTGAGGCTCTGTGTATTGGAATCAGTTTTATTAACACCTTTATCAGCTGCTCTAATTAAGAACTTAAATGTCTCACCAGTCCGTGAAAACAAGGATTGATCGACAACCACCTTACCTTCAAAATTAGTGTAAAACCGCTCAGCGGCAATGATTGTGCCAACTGTAATAGGATCAGGAACTTCTATACTTTCAATTCGATCCTTTCGTATCAGGTTTTCCCAACTGAGGGCTATTTCCTCACCATCTTCAGCAATCAATACCGGCATCAGCTCGCTGATATAAAAGTTATCGTTGGCCTCACCCTTAACTTCAAAACTATAACTAGGCAAAACAGACAATGGCTGATCAGGCTTCTCCATTGTCACAAAAGGAGCTTCCTCATCATCAAGGATATCTAACTCCACAATTTCGGTAGTGGTTAAGCTGGTATTATCAGTAGCCCTGACACCAAGCTCCCAAGGCTCGCTGGCATTGAGGTTAGGTACCCGGGTATTTACGCTGAAAGTGTGACCATCAATAACATTGATATTTTGAAGCACCTGCCCGCTATAATTTTCCAGGATTACTTCTGTGTCGCCCTGTTTTGCGTAGAAATCAATGTTAGTAAGCTGCTTATCATCTTCAATAAATGCGACAATAGAGAATTGCTCACCTTCGTACAGCCTTGAGCCAGAAGCTGGTGTACGTATTATTACCCGTGGTGGCTGTTCAGCCTCCACGTCATAGGTAAATACCTCGACTGCCTGATTAGAAAACTCATCAGTCAAGCTTATCTCCACTGCCACTTCAGTGGTATCAGACGCAACCGTGTAAGAAAAGCCCAAAGTCTCGACCTTACCGTCAACTGTGGGTGTAGTAACAGACTGGCCGTTGATTTTTACAGAAGCACTTTGCAAGTAAGAGTTGTCACGAGCTGTTGCATCAAAGCTAATGTTGCTTCCTTCGTATAAAGCCTGCCCAATAGTTGGACTATTGATAATCGCTACAGGGGGCTTTTCGTCTTTACTGATCAAGACTTGCTTAACTAAGCTTTCGGACGCTTGGTTAAGACTGTCGTAAGCGGTGATCGTTAATACCAACGTTTGCTCAACATTGGAGAGATCAAGACTAGCCAGGTCGACTGTAAACCCTGCATCTACTAAGGCGCTTTTAACAGCATCGTTAGTATCTTTGGGCAGCGCTTGTCCCGGCAGATCAAACTCGACTTCTACCCGGTCAACTGTCTTATCATCTTCAGCAAATACATTCATATTGATTTTGTCGCGCACATAATATAATGCACTATCAAAATCAACTTGCTTAATAATAGGCTTGCTATCGGGAATTACTCGGAATGTAACCACCGTTTCACTTTTATTGCCCACCTCATCCAGCGCTGTCACCGAAACGACGTAATCGTCGAAATCAGAACTTTGATTGGCTAAAAACGCTGGAATGTTGGCAATTCGGAATGCACTGAAACCATTAAAACCACCAGATACTGCCTCAGGCCTAAAGCTATCGCCAGAGACTATGTCAGTATCTTTACCGGTTAATATTAAACGCTCTCCTTCGAGCCGGAAGCCCCTCAGCTCAAGTTCGGTGACAGCGACATTATCATAGCCTGTTACTTTAAAGACCACCTCAGTTTGCTCAGAAACAGTAGCAACTGCTTGCTGACCATCAAGGCTTTCCAGTGCTGGGGACACTACATTAATAACGGGGCGTTCTTCATCTTGCCCCAAGGTCACCTGAACGGCCTGACTAACTGCAGATTGTTCAATAGTATCAAAAGCCACTGCGTGGATATTTAACTGGCGCTCGCCGTGCTCCACAATGGGCGTCTCATAAACAACTGAGAAAGGCGCCTTTGTATCGGTACCCACAAAAACCTCATCAACATAGAAATCTACTTTTTCTACATTGATGTCGTCACTTGCTGATGCTCGCAACTCCATTGGTAAACCGGATACAAAGGAGGCGCCCTCAGTAGGGTGAGAGATAGCAACCGTAGGTGATTGGTCTGCTTTTACAGGAATACGCAAATTCTGTGAGAAACCGATGTCCAGGTGATAATCTATTGCCCGGGCCTCAATATCCAGTGTTTCTCCTAACAATTCACTGGGGACAAAGTAAGTAAAGTCTTGCTGTACACTTGCAGCGGAAATATCCACATCCGTGCCGACACCACTTTCTCGGTGGAAAAAAGAGTCGACTCGCTCGTTATTTACATATACTTCGATGGTAGTGCCGGCATTCAAGGTATCATCGGTCACTTCAACACGAATAGGCAGCTCGTTTTCGACGGTAGCAATACTACCCACTACAGGCGCGATAACCCTAACACTAGGTTCTTGATTGGCAACAATCCGAATTAGCTTTGAGGGCGAATTCTCACTGTTATTGTAAACATGGATTTTCGCAGTAACAGAAGCCGATGTCTCTTCAACAGCAATATCTTTAATATCACCTTCGGCGCTCCATATTTCATAGAGCACTTTCTCTCTTGTAAAACCAATTAGCTCCTCTCGAATCTCAAAACCTGCAAATAAACTTTCTGCAACTTTCAAGTCGTCGGAGAAGAATTCGATTCGCTCAATACCCGAGCGCACATCGCCAAACAGTTCCGATAAGATCCCAAGACGATGGGAAATCTGATAGCGTATACGGCTTTTTTCTACAAATCGCTGGTTGTTTACGGGGTATTCGAATTCATAGGCAGGAATATTACCTTTATACTCCTTTGAGACCGTCACGGATTGAGATTGACTGATTCCTTTTTGACCGACCGTATCAATAGCCTCAGCGTACAGGGTTAACATTTGCCCAGTCATAGACTCATTAATCGGCAAAGTAATCTCGTACGGAGCAGCCTCCCTTTCCCCAAGTACAGATCCATTTAGATAGAAACGAACACCCTCTACACCAACATCATCCTCAACCGCCGCTTTAACAATCAGGGAGTCTCCAACATTGATTTGCGAAGGTAAATTAAGCTCTACATTCGGCACTGCATCTTTTGCTGTAATATTGAGTTCTAATGAAATCTCTGGAAGGTCTTTGAGCCTAATTTCAATAGAAGCAGGGGCGTCTTCGGGAATAACGGCCTGCGACTTGATGGTTTTGCGAAAACCATCCACGATAATGATATCTTTTAGATCATCACTAATAACGGTTTGAAGTGCTAATTGCTGGCCAATATCAGCCTCAGAACCATCATTAAAGACGGCAAGAAATTCCGGTAGACCCACGGGGGTATTGAGAGCCTGTAGCGCTAGCGGCTGCCCTTCAGCAATATCTTTAGGTTTCAGACCAACAATTTCTTTGTCATAGTTCACCTCAACCGGAACGGTGAGAGGATCCAGGTCGCGGTAACTCACCGATATTGTGACTAACTCACCGTCTGTTTCTTGTAGAGGATAAACTACCCCTCCAGGTGTTACCGCAACCAAGTCCGGATGGGAGGAACTGTAATTAACTCCGGTACCCACACCTGGCATAGGCACCAACCCTCTGAACTCAAAGTTCACGGTAGGTACCACAACAGCTGTCTCTAGAGCATTACTAAAGATGATATTCTCCGGTACCGCAGAAATACTGAGTACCTGCTCCTCAATCGATTCCCCTGTGAAGGCTATTTTTGAAAAGCTTGCTTGATTTCCAAAGGCATCTACTGCGTAAACATCAGCCAACACCAAGGCATCTCGCGCAATTTCTGCATCATTAAGAACCCCCTCTAAAGGTAAAGAGAGAGTAAAAACTGATTGATTGTCAGCTATGGGGTATACGCGCTCGACCCCATCAGTTTGTGCAAAAGCGCTCTGTTTAGCCTTATTGACAATTCCACCAGCATTACGCAAATCTGATGCGCGTATACCTGACACTGAAAAGCCGATATAACTGATATCAGTATCATCAGAGGCAACAACGGATGTAACGAGATACTGCCCCTGTAAAGTTGATTCAATAGCAACTTCATGAAACTGAAGGTTCGGACGAGCATCTTCGCTTATGAATTGTTCTTGATACGTAAATTCTGTACCGTCAATCAAAGTTACAGAAACAGTTGGATTTAGGCTTTGCGTCCCAGATAACTCAATGGGAAACTGACAACCAAGCGGTGACTGCGCATTAGGGTTAGCATCACTGGCAGTTAGTGAAAAACTCTGCCCCTCAGAACTATATTGTAGTTCTGCCAGCTGACTACAGTTATCTACAGCCAGAGTATAGGAAGCAACTCCCTGACTTGAAAGGCTCTTATTACTACGTAAATCTAAAGTTGGCTGAGCACTCGACGCTGCAAAACTTATCGATGCCAATGCTAAAATAAAAGCAACTGACATGATCCAGCGTCCCTTTCCTACCTTACCCATCGAAAGTCTTCCCTTCCACAACCAACTATTTTTCAATCAGTTTTCAGGCTGCTTAATATTTTTGCATCCAACTATTAGCAAAAAATATTTAAACAACAAGTCAAATCTAAAACATCAACGGCCTATAGCCGCCCCACTAATCCTGCACGAATGTCACAAGTTGTAACAAACCAAAATAAGTAAAAAGCAAAAATCATTTATTGCCTTTCGGGGCGAGGCACCTTACCCGAAATAAAAAAGTATTGATACTGCTTAAGCGCCAATTTTCCCTAACAAATTCCCTCATAAATTCGCCTGAGCTTTGAAAAATTGCGGAAATTTTCTTCAACTCGTAAGTAGTCAAGCGGATAGTATCCATTCAATCCTGTAAATAGAGACGTTATGCACACGCTAGCCTTCAGCACATAAAATACACAAGCGAAGATTAATTTAAATCAAGTTGGGACTGACTTTATGGTTGACACAAACAAAAATACAAACCGCAAAGAGGTTTTCGAAAGTCTGCTGCACATAATAGGGGATTCATGCACTACTTTTTAGTCACAAGGTTTCGCGCTTTCAGAAGACAAAAATAAGCACTACTGATTAAATTTAAATCAACAGCTCAAAAACCAAACAACCAGCAGGGAAAATATGCCATCGTGAAAGTCAATTACTCCCGAAGTTGGCAGAAAAAAATTACTCGCAAGAACTGATGTTAGAAAATGACGAGTGAGCCCTCGCTTACCTCAATTACAAAATGAAAACACTAGAAGTTTTAGCAGGGCCTCATCGATTGACTTTTAGTTAAATTTGAAAAGGAATAGGAAATAAAAGCTTTTCAATAAATATACCGATGAGATTATCGTCCTCCCTTATACCCATCGCCTATTTTTCAAGCTAAAGAAAAAGTCGGAATCACATGAATAACAACACTGAGCGAACATCATTCAGTAGAATTGTGACGTAGTTAACACTGGGGGCGTGTAGCTATCGCAGTCTTGAACATGTACCGAATAAACAATTTCTTATTGGAGAAGAAATATTCAACTACAGCAGTGCAAATGTGACACGATCATTTTTCCATCCACTTTCAACATGCACCACCATGAGCAACCTTGAAAGATCTACAACAAGAGTGTTGGGTTTGCATCACTACCCAGGATAACGCCGACAAGAAATGGAGCCGGCTGCTGCATGGGCATATATAAAAAGCACCTTCTCTTTGAACTACTATATGCAAGCTAACCCCACCATTCTTGAAACAACTATTCTCACTTTCCATTTGCCTTGCACTACACTCTCTCCCCTTGCAGCGGATAAAGCGAATAGATACCCTCACCTGTAGACAGCCCCTAACATATACCTCATTGACATAAATAGATCAGCACTTCGAAAGTGGAAAAGAACACCCGCTTAATTGATAAAGCAATCTTCCAAAAACTAACAGCTGCTACGGGAATAATTATCAGCCACCTAATAAGGCTTACTATTAAACTTTCACCCTCTGGCCAAATTTCTTGCTTGGGCTCGACTTACCCTCACAATACCACCGAAGATTTTGAGCAAAAGCTTCCCTCCATCATCTAATCTAAATACCACCAGACCGGCGCCCGGGCGCACCAACCCACTTCTAGATGTTACCCAATGCCAAAATTGTATTTCGGGGTCGTTGGCACAGGAGAAATCGCAGACTTTACCGCCCGAGCCATCAGTCAGGCTGGCAACGCCAGACTTTCCTCCGTTGCCAGCAGGCGGTACACAAGTACCAAAGAGTTTGCTCGCGAACACGGGATTCCCAATGACTACCCGGATTGGAGGTCACTGGTAGAAGCGCAAGATTCGCATGCCATTTACGTAGCTAGCCCCACCACCAGCCGTAAGGAAATCTGCCTCGCGGCACTGGCCAACCATAAGCATCTTCTCTGCGAGAAGCCTTTTCTCAATACTGCCTCGGTCGACAAAATTGCCGCCCGGGCTCAGCCTGAAGGATTGACATTTATGGATGCCACACATTTCACTCACTAGAGACTTTGCCGCAGGCTATATTGGTTACTATATTTGTAACAGCGCAATAATTTAAAAAAAGTTTGCCGATAAAAACGCAGACGAGAAAGCCAGATCTATCTTACAAGGCGCCTTTCCAAATCATAATATTGAGCAAATAGCAATTGATGGAATTGCCTCTGGTGGTGGCAGTATTCATTGCTCTACACGACAAGAAATAATTATTTAAGCATCAATTTACCAGGAACTCATCAAGCATAACGTATAGATCGCTAACATTATTGATAAAGGAGCACAAATCTGTAAAGCACCAGATATATAACAACACTAATGCTCGTGCAGACGATGGCCCTACCGCGAAGCACCCAGGCACCTCTTAACACAACGCATTATTACCATCGCGCATCCCACCGTATGCGGCAAGTACTCCTTTATCGTCGAGATACTGTATCCGGGAAAGATTACCAGTATCGACGCTAGTGGATTGAAAATAGAATGTATAATTTGCCTGAGGTTTTTGCCCTGGATCTTGCCACCTATGCAGCACTGAGCAGTCACTACCATGTGGTACTCTACATTGATGAAAAATCTGCAGATAAGTGGTCTCTTTTCGAGGTGATTGATCGCTGGCAAAAAATATTCAAGGCCTCTAATTTGGCCTAGCGCTATCTAAACGGCGATACTCTTGATTCCTGCGAGCTTAAGGCACTAGAAGATGTCGCTTCGATATGGCGGGAACGCTTAACGGATATCAGCTGGTTTATGCGCTGTTTAAATGAGTCTATCGCTCGCCAGACCAATGCTGAAGACAAGTGTACAGGCCGCTTTTGGGAGGGCCGGTTTAAGTCCCAGGCTTTGCTGGATGAAAAAGCCCTCGCTGCCTGCATGGCCTATGTCGATCTCAACCCCATCCGTGCCAATATGGCAAAAACCCCAGAAGATTCTGATCACACTTCCATTCAGCAGCGTATACGTGCAGCAATCTTGGGCGAGCAACCCAAAGAGCTACTGCCACTTGTAGGCGGCGAGCGACTGAATATGCCGAAGGGGCTGCCCTTTCAGTTAGAGCACTATTTGGAGTTAGTGGACTGGAGTGGCCGGCATCTAGACCCTAGAAAGCGCGGAGCCATCGCTGAAAACACTCCTCCTATCCTAGATCGGCTGGGCATATCACCAATACACTGGCTTTATCTCAATCGAAACTTTGAAAGCCGCTTTAAAGGTTTAGTAGGGTCTGCTGAGGCCGTACGAAGCGCTTGCAATCAGCTGAATAAACGCTGGGTACACGGCATAAATGATTGTCGACGCTACCTTTCTGCAAAACCCTGCTAACTCCCTTCCACTCTCTCGATACTGTTTTCCACATTTATCTAAAACCGCAGTTAGTCTAAGCCCAAACATAACTCTTCAGCACTTTATCTCAACTTAACTAGCAAACAGAAAGAAACAGACACTGAGACTAGCGCTGGCAACACTGTTAACGCCTTTCTTAAAACTAAGAGTGTCCGGAACTGTGTGATACTTTCTCTAGTTTATGGGTGTCCAGAATAATTCATTACTATTAAAACTAGCAACTCCCCCCAATCTATGGGCATCCAGAATAGTGTTATTACGGGAAAAGTCCGTTGGTTAGTTCGGGATGGCTGTATGCCGACCACCCCTGATAACTCTAGCTGGTAAAACTAACCTCAAGCTGTAAGTCCTTTGGCTCACCATTGGCATAAGCTTTATTCACAAGCTTTGCGTCATTGGCAATTTCATGCAAAGAAATCTCTAACGCTTTTTTCTGCTCGGCATCCAGAGCATCACAATTTTTAAATACTATTTCTATCTGACCGCCAAAATCATCACTATAAGTTTGATTCTCACCGCCTGCCACATATTGTACTGCATGGCAAGTAATAGCATCTTCTAAAATAGCCAAACTCTGACGGATAATAGTAACGTAATCATGACTGGCATCAATGGAAAACGACAATATAAATAGCTGTTCACCTTCTGGATAGCGCTCCTGCTCATTATAGATAGGATGCTCTATTTCAATCTCAAAATCATCGCTACTTAAGAAAGATGTCTTAGTAAAAGGGACAAAATATGCTTTCTTTAACAAAGGATTCCCAGTGGATGCATTACATTGCAATACCAAATAATCATTTGATTCAGCAATAATCAGGGGGTAAAAACCATTTTGAACCACTTTCTTTTTCTTCAAAAGATCTAAAGAGTTCACATCGTATAAATATAAGTGAGGATCTGATTCAAACCCGACATAAAAACAGTTATCAGACATCAAATGTGCCGAAATCCTTCCCGGCAACTCAACACACTCTATAGCTCCACTCAAATGATTCCAAACTAAAATTTTTCCGCTCGAAAAAATTAAATACTTATTATCAACCTTATAAACTGAAAAAGTATTAGAGCCGATATCCTCATATTCAAATTGTATATTGAATGTGCGTAAATCAAGAACCTTTAGATCGTGCCTCGCCCCCAAATTACTAAAAAATAGATACGATTCAATTTGGATACACCCCGAAGGGACTTCTGGATCATCATATTCGAATGATGCCAATTCATTGAAGGCAATGTCATATTTAACAAAAGCATTTCTTTTTTGAAGATCAAACACTAAACCCCCTTCGATCTCACAAACAAAGGAGGCTCTTCTCTCCTTAAAAAGACAAGTCTCACCATCTAATTTCGAGATAATCTTATAAGACCCTCGACCTAAATTTAAAACCTTATAGGTTTTTGTTATTTTAGCGTTTAGCGAAAGCTTAAACTCTTCGTCTTCAATTCTAGATAGCTTTTCGTAAGTATAAGAATACCATTCACCCGCCATTGAAACCAACCAAGCATTCTTATCTCTAGGATCAAGCTGTATAGAATTAAAATAGCGATTGAATTCGACAAGCCTAAATTCGTTACAATCTCCAAGCCATTCGATGTAAGAATTCAATCCATCTACAAGAATACGATTATCATTCCCTACCGGCCTGATCCAAAATGCCCCCGGGATTAGAAATGTATTTACAACCGCCATAAGTGACTACTCTTTATTCAATGGCTTTAGCGCTAGCTATTATTTTCTCTAAAATTTCGGGGATCATTTTTATGGACACCCATCAGGCAGAAAGTATAAACTGCCAATCACATTAACAAAAGATCGTAAACCTACAGAATACTAGATATTCATTAAGAATTTTACGGGTACAATCGATCCCCTTCCCTCGAAGCACTCAGGCATCTCTTGACGCAGCCTATTATTACCACTGCGTATCCCACCGTGTACGGCGAGCATTACTTTGTGATCGGGATACTAGATTTGGGATGGATCTCAAGTATCAGCGCGAGTGTACTGCAAGCCATATATGAGCTAATTGGAGCTTTTTCCTTAGATCTTTACCTCCATCTCAAGCGAAGCAATCACTTCACAAACTGATACACAAAGCGATTGCCCCTATTACACACGACAATATTTTAAGCCTGCTATTGTTTAGTCCCAACTAGGAGCAAACTCCGGGTTGGCGATACGTTCACCAGCCTCTAAAGCACTAATTTTCCGCATATCTTCATCTGTTAACATGATCTTAAGTGCTTCCAAGTTTGCATCCAGATTCTTGCGTTTTGTTGAGGAAGGTATAGTTACAAGCCCTTGTTTCAATTGCCACGCAATGGCAATTTGAGCTGGGGTTACGTTGTAGCGCTCTGCAATTTTTAATAGCACATCATCAAACATAACTTTTCCCACCGCTAACGGCATGTAACCCGTCACCGTAACACCTCTCTTCTGGCAATGTTCAATAGCCACAGTATTTTGCAGGTACGGATGTACTTCAATTTGATTGGTGTAAATCTTGCCCTCACCCAAAATATCAATGGCGTTGTCTAGCTGTTTGATTGTGAAGTTTGAGACACCGATGTGCATGGTAAGCCCTTTTTGTTGACACTGGGCTAATAACTTAAGATAGGTTTCCATGGAGACCCTCCCATCTTTTTCTGGCCAGTGAATTAACAATAGATCGACCGATTCAACCCTTAATTTGTTAAGGCTATCTTCTACGCTGCTTATGAATGCGTCTTGCGTTAAATTATCCAGCCACACTTTTGTAGTAATAAATAGTTCTTCGCGGGGTACTCCACTTTGCTCAATGGCGATTCCAACCTCAGACTCATTGCCATAGATTTGTGCGGTATCAATATGGCGGTATCCCGCTTCAAGTGCCTGTTTAACCGATTTAATGGCGACATCACCTTCTAAACGGAAGGTACCCATTCCCAGACTTGGTAATTTATTCATAGCGCTTCTCTCTTAATGGTATTTAACAGGTTGTTTCTCAAATTTAATAAATCGGCTTACGCCATTTTTAATTGACCATATTTATCCAATGACCCAGATAATCGGGTAAGTATCAGTGCCAAAATCACGATTATGCCTCCGACCCAGGATGTATCCATGAGTGACATATCCTCAATGAGGATGCCGCCCAAGATTGAACCTAGTGCAATACCAATGTTAAAAGCTGCAATATTGAGACCTGATGCTACATCCACTGCATGTGGCGTATATTTTTTGGCAAGCTGCACAACATAAACTTGCAGCCCTGGGACATTGCCAAATGCAAACGCGCCCCAAATTAGAATTGTCAATACCGACGTGATGGGATTGGCTGCGGTGAACGTAAAAATAAACAAGATAAAAGCGAGTGCGGAAAATATAATGGATAGCGCCCGAATAGGCCCTAAGTTATCTGCAAGTTTGCCACCCAAAATATTACCAACTGCTACCGAAAAGCCATAGACCAGCATTATTAATCCGATAGCACCGGTCTCAAATCCAGAAACCTGCTCTAAGATTGGAGCTAAAAATGTGAATACGGTAAAAGTACCCCCATAGCCAACGGCAGTCATTGCGTACACTAAAAGTAATCTTGGTTGGGTTAACACACTGAGCTGCTGAGATAACCGTGCTGGCGGCGACTGTTTGAGATTATTGGGCACCAACAGCGCACTGCCAATTAATGCAAGCACCCCCAAACCCGCTACCGCAATGAAGGTTGCTCGCCAGCCAAAATGTTGGCCGATCCATGTACCCAAAGGTACACCAGTCACAAGTGCAACCGTCAGCCCGGTAAACATAACGGCGATGGCACTAGCTTCTTTGTCTTTACTCACCAGCCCTGTGGCGATAGTCGAGCCAATTGAAAAGAAAACACCATGGGCAAGGCCCGTCAAAATACGCGCCGTAATCAGCGAACTATAACTGGGCGCCATCCATGCCAAAAGATTCCCAAGCACGAACAGCGACATCAGTGCCAACAGCACATGCTTCCGCGGCCAACGGCCGGTTAAGGCCGTTAACACCGGCGCGCCCACGGCGACTCCAACAGCGTACAAGCTGACCAGCAATCCAGCTGACGGCAATGAAATACTCAAATCTTGAGCAATGATGGGCACCAATCCTACTATCACGAATTCGGTGGTCCCGATCGCAAAGGCACTTAGCGTCAGCGCCAACAATGCAATAGGCATACTCTTCTCCAGGAGCAATAATGTTGCGCCGGAGTATGCGGGCTGATAATTTTCTTAAAAACCGCAACACTATCAAATCACCTTTGCAAATATGGCAATAATCTCGCGTACCGAAGATCTAGAAATTTTCCTGGCAACCATTGACTCTGGCAGCTTGTCTGCAGCCGCGCGCGCACTGGATATTCAGGTTGCACGGGTATCCAGGGCCTTGAGCCGCCTGGAGTCAGAACTAGACTGCACCCTGCTAAATCGGACCACACGCAAACTGGAGCTAACGGAGGAGGGGCGCCTCTTCAGCGACAGGGTGAGGCAAGGGCTGCAATGTTTAAGCCAAGCGGAAGACACGCTGAAAGAACTGAAGGAGCAGCCGTCAGGGCGGCTGCGAGTGGATGCGGTGACGCCGTTTATGATTCACCAATTAATGCCACTACTACCTGAATTTCAACGAGCCTATCCACACATAGAGTTAGAGCTTGTCAGCAATGAGAGCATTATTGATCTCATTGAGCGTCGAACCGACGTTGCGATTCGAATTGGCCCCTTAAAAGACTCCAATTTGCATGCGCGTTTTTTAGGGCGAAGCCCTTTATCCATTGTCGCCAGTCGGCAATATCTAGAGCGCTACGGCTCCCCTAACCATATTAATGAATTAACCAACCACAGGGTCATCGGCTTTACTCAATCCACACATCTTAATAGTTGGCCCATCGGAAAAGGCGTTGACGTAAAACCGAATATCAGTAGCAGCAACGGAGAGCTAATTCGCCAAATGTGCCTGCAAGGGGAAGGCCTGGCATTATTATCGCATTTCATGATTAAGAAAGATTTAAAATCAAAGAAGCTAATAGAAATACTACCGGGGAGTGTATCCAAGCAGAACCAGCGCGAACTCGTCAACGCCGTTTTCTATCGCAATACAGCCCTATCTTCTCGTATTCGTGCTTTTTTAGACTTTATTGAACCGCGCTTAACTCTTGCATAGGAAATCAATGAAAATGCAACACCAGTACATTCAAGTCACAACGGCAAAAAGACCTAATCATGCGCTTTTAAATATCCTGAAAAATCAGCCTGCTTCACTTTATTTTATAAAACTCTGAAACCATTACCCTTAAAAGTAAGGCCAAATTTTAGAACCAAACACAAAACCAGCTGAACAATTTTTACTTATTCTAACCTCTACTAAACTGATCCCTGCCATCCCTCAATCTAACTCAAGGCATCCTTCAATGGCGAGCATACGTTTCGGAGTTGTTGGCACAGGAAAAATCGCTGACTTTACCGCCCGAGCCATCAACCAGGCAGACAGTGCCAGCCTTTCCTCCGTCGCCAGCAGACGGCACACACGGGCCAAAGAGTTCGCCTGCGAACACGGGATTCCCAATGTCCACCCGGATTGGAGGTCACTGGTAGAGGCGGAAGATTCGGATGCCATTTACGTGGCTAGCCCCACCACCAGCCGCGAGGAAATCTGCTTCGCGGCACTGGCCAACCATAAGCATCTTCTCTGCGAAAAACCTTTTCTCAATACTGCCTCGGTCGACAAAATTGCCGCTCGGGCTCAGTCTGAAGGGTTGGCATTTATGGATGCCACACATTTCACCCATCACCCTCGCACGGCCAGAATTATTCAGTGGGAAAAAAAATATCTGGGCCCGGTTAATAGAATTCGCAGCGCCTTTTTTGCCTCTATGATGGACCGCAACAATATTCGCTTCGATTCACACAAAGAGCCCACTGGCGCAATCGGGGATATCGGTTGGTACAACATGCGTGCAATCGTTGAATACATGCGCCCCACAGGAGCAATAAAGGCAATTTCAGGAGCGATAAAGCGGGACTCACAAACAGGGACCATTATTAGCGGTGCGGGCCTGATTGAATTTGCCAGCGGGCAAACTTCAACTTTTGAGTTCGGATATGACTCAGGCGTTTGGCAAATGGACCTGGACATTCTGGGAGAAAGCGGCCTGATCCAGCTAGACGACTTTGTACTCGACTGGAGAGACAGCGCTGCCTTTTACAATCCTGAATATACGCCAGAATTTGTGGTTCGCCGGGGGCTGGCATCGCCAGATAAGTTCGAACACCAGCAAGTACCAATAGAGCAATCGCAGGCGGTACAGATGATCGAAGACTTCTGCCGCTTATTGAGCCCTAATAACGAAGTTGGCCGTATCCAGGCAATCGAGAGGGCCCGCGCAACCCAGTCATTAATCGACCAGTACTGCCTGGCAGTTGGCGTAGCTGTCTAGCTATCGCCACCAGCGCGCGGTATTGAATCAGATATGGAGGATAACGTGCCGAGCCCCGTGGTGATGACGGTGCTCCCAAAGGTAGATCCCCTGCCAGGTACCCAGCATCAAGCGCCCCTTTTGCACTGGAATGGACAAGCTGGTCGCAGTAAGGCTGCATTTGATATGGGCCGGCATATCATCTGGCCCTTCAAGGGTATGGGTATAAAGCGAGTCATTTTCCGGCACCAGTCGATTGAGCCAATTCTCAAGGTCACGGCGCGCACTGGGGTCAGCATTCTCCTGGATTAGCAAGCTTGCAGAGGTGTGCTGTATAAAAAGTGTACACAACCCCTCATCGGGAGCCTGTTCACTGACCCAATCAACTACACTGCCGGTAAACTCGTGAAGCCCCTGCCCATGAACCGGAATTTTTATCTCACCTATTGCCATACGGTTTCCTATATAATTCGCGCCCGCTTTTTGTACTGACACCGCATTGTAATATGGCACTGTACCGCGTTAATACTGACGACTACCCACAACAGCTTCAAAACAAGGCCGAGCGCCTGCAAGAGGCTTACAGCAGGTTCACTGACCTGGAGCCGGAACTTTTCCCCTCCCCACCCATTCACTACCGTCTGCGCGCCGAATTCAAGGTGTGGCATGAGGGAGGTGTAGCCAATTACGCCATGTACCGCCAGGGTGAGTACAAGAAGCCCTTTATCATCGATGAGTTTACCGTCGGCTCTGAGCTGATGAACCAGTTGATGCCGAAGGTGCTGGCTGCTGTCAATAATAGCGAAGTCCTACGCAAACGCCTGTTCTCCGCCGAGTTTCTTACCACGCTGAATGGTGATGCGCTGATTACGCTGATCTACCACAAGAAACTGGATGAGACCTGGGAGCAGGAAGCCAAAGCACTCCAGGCACAGCTGGGATTCCCGATTTTGGGGCGCTCACGCAAGCAAAAAGTGGTTTTGGAACGTGACTTCGTTACCGAAAAACTGGATATCGATGGGAAAACTTACCAGTACAAACAGGTAGAAGGCAGCTTTACCCAACCCAATGGAGAGATCTGTCGTTCCATGATCCAGTGGGCGAGAAGTGCCTGCGGAGACAGTGATAGCGATCTGCTGGAGCTCTACTGTGGCAATGGCAATTTCACCATCCCGCTCAGCGAGAAATTCCGCAAGGTCCTGGCCACTGAAATCTCCAAGGTATCGGTAAATTCGGCCCAGGAGAATATCGCCAACAACCAGATCACCAATCTGGATATCGTACGCCTATCCAGTGAAGAGTTTACCCAGGCCATCGATAAGGTACGCCCCTTTCGCCGCCTTAAGGATATAGATCTGGATAGCTACGACTTCTCCACCGTCCTGGTTGATCCCCCCCGAGCGGGTTTGGATGAAGACACCTGTGCGATGGTCGCCCGCTTCCCGAGAATCCTGTATATCTCCTGCAATCCGGAAACCCAATTGGAAAACCTGGAGTCGCTGACCAAAACCCATCGCATCGAGCGCTTCGCGCTCTTCGATCAGTTCCCCTATACCGACCATACTGAAACAGGTTTATTGTTGGTGAAGAAGTAATCGCTTCCGTTATTCCTCTACCCCACCCCGGCGTGCTATTATTTCGGCGCGCTGGGAGCTTCTAAATAAGCTGCTCCCCATTAAGCGAATCTGCGATCCAAATTCAAGGCACCACAGCCCCGGCAGTGTTTTATAAACGCCTCTTCTATGCCCAGGGGCTCCTGGCAGCAAAAACAGTATCCCACTCTCATAGTCAAATGATTAGCAAAATTTTTGCTGTAGAGCATGGGCAGCTTAAGTTCCCTTCTCAGCGCCTTTACTAAGCTTGCAGTAATGCGCCCCTCAGGAAAATCCCGTGCTATTCCTTGAATGTTCGACAGAGTCTTAGCAGAAAACTCCCAAACTTCACCACAGTGGTCACAGGAAATTATCATTTTCCAATTTACTCCGCCTTTCCAAAGATACAATTATTTTAGTCCCAAAGGCTGAAGTATTTTTTCCATCTGTTTAAAGGAAAGGCGACACAGCAAAGAGGGAAACAATCTTTCCAGCCACCACAGCAACTTAAGTTTTGCTGGCACAACAATAATTTCTTTGTTCTTTGCTATTTGAGACAAAGCCTTTTCTGCAAAAGCACTAGCAGATATTGGCCCCAGAGGCTCGAACATTTCTGCCTGCTGTTGAGGAGGAATGGGGGTTGGCATCCGCCCATTGACGCCACCTCCCTGCAAAATCGGCGTTGATACTGCCCCGGGACACAAAACACTCACTCGAACACCGCAGGACTCAGCTTCAGGGCGAATAGCCTTTGATATTGCCACCACAGCACTCTTGGAGGCTGAGTAGGCGGCCATTGCTGGCGACGGAACTAAAGCCGCCATTGAGGCAGTATTGATAATATGGCCAGAGCCTTGACGCTTCATAACCTGGAAACCACATTGGAGCCCATGAATAACGCCAAACAAATTGATATCAATCGCCACTTTCCAATCTTCAAGATTATGATCGGAAAAATATCCACCCACCCCTATACCAGCATTGTTAAAAAGGAAATCTAACGGAGATATTTCACTAATGACCTGAAAAAATTGATCAAAGTTACGAACATCCAAGTGAACAAACGATGCTCTCCCACCGGACTCCTGTATTTGGCTGACAACCTGCGTAGCGAGGTCCTGCTGGATATCCGCAATAATGACTTGAGCCCCAAATGCTGCCAGTCGACAGGCCAAGGCCGCACCGATTCCAGAAGCACCACCGGTAATCAGTGCCGTCTTGCCACTGAAGTAAGATACCTGATCCATAAGCGCTTTCCCTTCCTTGCTTTTACCACTTTATACCCCAGTTTCTGCTATCATCGCGCCCGCAAAACCTAAGGGGTGGCCTTGCCTGAGATGTCCGGGGATCAAATTGGTCTGTCGCGACAAACCCTTGAACCTGATCCGGTTAATACCGGCGTAGGAATAGGTAGACAAAGCAAAACCTCCCCACGTCGCACTCCGGGTCTCTTTCACTGCCGTTATTCGAGAGAGAACCATGAAAAAACAGTTTCCCACCCACCCTATTGCCTGGTCTGTCAGCCTTGCCAGCAGCCTGTTCGCCGGTATCGCCACCGCTAATACCGCAGGGACCGGGCTTGAGGAAGTGGTGGTTACGGCACAGCTACGGGAAACCAACCTTTTGGAGCTTCCTTCCAGTGTTACCGTACTGGATGAAAGCGCGATCGATGCGCGGGGCGCGGCCAATCTGGACCAGCTTTTGAACATGGCGCCCAATGTGAATTTTTCCTCTGGCGCCTCCAGGGGACGATTTGTACAGATTCGCGGCATTGGTGAGCGCAGCCAGTTTATCGATCCAGTAAACCCCTCAGTTGGCCTGATCATCGACGGTATCGACTTTACTGGCCTGGGGCTCGCAGCCAGCACCCTGGATATCGATCAAGTGGAAATCCTGCGGGGCCCACAGGGCACGGTGTACGGCGCTAATGCCCTGGCCGGCCTGATCAACATGACCAGTGCAGCACCCACCAGCGAGTCGACCACCAAGGTGTCCGCCGAGCTGAGTGAGTACAATGGACAGAGTCTGTCTGCGGCTACCAGTGGTTCTTTGAGCGATGCTCTTGGCTATCGATTGGCTGCCAGCAAACGCAAATCCGACGGCTATACCGAGAATGTATATCTCAACCGCGATGACACCAGCAATATTGATGAGTCTGTACTGCGCGGAAAGCTGGCCTACTCCCCGTCCGACGATTTAAAGCTGGGCGTTACCCTCTTCTATGTCGACGTTGATAACGGCTACGATGCTTTCTCTCTCTATAACACTCGCGAAACCCAATCTGACCAGCCCGGCTGGGATCGCCAGGAGGCCCTCGCCGGCGCATTGACTGCTCAATGGTCTGGTAACGAGAACTTTACCCTAGAAGGCACCCTCAGCCTCGCCGATTCAGATACAGAATATGGCTACGATGAGGATTGGAGCTATATCGGCTTTCATCCCTGGGAATACAGTTCCACGGATAATTACCAGCGCGATAAAGACAATATCAGCATTGACCTTCGCGCACTCTCTACCGAAAAGTCCAAGTTATTCTGGGATCGCAGCCACTGGGTTGTGGGCCTTTATGGCCGCACGGAGCGCGAGGACCTGAATCGCAACCAGAGCTTCCGCAGCACTTTTGATACTGAAAACTCTGCCATCTACGGCCAGCTCTCTACGGAAATCACCCCTGCGATCAACTTGATCACAGGTCTGAGACTGGAAAGACGCGAGGCCGATTACTCTGATTCCTATAGCATCGATGCAGATAATGGAGAAAATCTGTGGGGCGGCAATATCTCCCTGCAATACCATTACACCGACAACACCCTACTCTATGCTACGGTTTCCCGGGGCTACAAAGCCGGAGGGGTAAACGGCAGAATCATCTCAGAATCAACAATCAACACTGAGATCAACAGTGACATGTTCGAGTTCGATACCGAACATATGCTCAACTATGAATTAGGTGTTAAAGGCAGCTGGCTGGAGAATCGTTTGCAAGCTCAGGTTGCGGCTTTCTACCAGGATCGAGATGACGTTCAGGCCAAGGTTTCTATTTTTGACTCTGAAGAAAAATCATTTAGTGACTACCTTGCCAATGCTGCTGGCGGAAATACAGTGGGTCTCGAAGTAGAATTGAACTATCAAGCTACCGATACCCTACGCTTTTTCGCTTCAGCCGGCTGGTTGAATGCCGAATTCGAAGGCTACGAGAGCAGCTCCCATGTCGATGCCCGCGATGACAGCGCCGAGGTCAGTTTGGCCGCTGTCGATCTGGATGGCCGCGATATCGCTCACGCCCCCAACTACCAGTTCTTTACCGGTACAGAAATCGATCTGCTTCCAAACCTGATCTTGCGATTGGAGCTTGAGGGCAAAGACGAATTCTACTTCTCAAATAGCCACGACGAAAAATCCACAGCCTACGAGCTGGTTAATGCTCGCCTGACCTACCAGGGAGATAACTGGGATGTTTCCCTGTGGGGAAGAAACCTGACTGACGAAGATTACTATGTGCGTGGGTTCTACTTCAGCAACCAGGGTGGCAATAACCCTGCTAATGGCTACGCACCCGAGCCCTACTATCAGTATGGTGAGCCCCGGATTGCCGGGGTAACAGGCACCTACACCTTCTAATCACTCAGTGACTTTGGGGCAGCGCTTCGCTGCTCCAAAACTCTCTATCAAGAGGGGAATTATGCAGCTCTCTGTCGAAATCAGTATGTATCCGTTAAAGGACGAGTACATCTCGGCTATTCAAGCGTTTATCGCACAGTTAAACAGCCACCCAGAACTCAAGGTAATCACCAATACAATGACTACTCAGGTGTTTGGCGATTACGATCTATTGATGGATGTGCTCAAGTTGGAAATGCGCAAATCCTACGAACAGTTTGGCCGCGCCATTTTTGTATGTAAGTTTATTGACGGCGACCTGGCCCCGGGAGAAGCGCATGTTTGACCAGGATATCAGCACCGCAATCAGCGCTTCGATTGCGGCCATGTCCCTCTGGGAAGTAGCCGCTGTAATACTGGCTCTGGCCTATTTGCTTCTAGCCATGAGGGAGAAAATCAGCTGCTGGTATGCCGCCTTTGTCAGTACGGCGATCTACCTGTTTCTGTTTTGGGATGTCAGCCTGTTAATGGAGTCTGCGCTACAGGTTTTCTATCTGCTGATGGCAGTTTATGGCTGGTGGCAATGGCGAAATCACCGCAACCGGCAAGACGATTTAAAAATCCATCGCTGGAGCGGAAAAACCCACTCAATAGTTATTGGCGCTACCCTGATACTGACTTTACTGATCGGCTACCTGCTGGATCGCAACACCAGTGCCGCCCTCCCCTACCTGGATTCATTCACGACTCTGGGGGCAATCGTCACCACCTATATGGTCACCCGGAAGGTACTGGAGAACTGGCTTTACTGGATTGTCGTAGACGGTGCTTCAATCTATCTCTACCTGGACAGAGAACTCTACCTTACTGCCGTATTGTTTATGCTGTACCTGGTGCTGGTTGTGATTGGCTATTTCCAGTGGTTGGCCATTTTCCGAAAAGAGAAACAACAACCCGGTAGCGCTCCTCAAACAATGGCAGCGGCATAGTGACCAACTGATATGAGCCAGGACTTGAGCAACATCATCCCCAACGATTGGCATCATTGGAGCAAGGCCCGGCCCACGGTGGTCAGGCCCCTGGCTGGGGGGCTGACCAATAACGCCTTTCTGGTTGAGTCCGCCGATCAGCTGATGGTGCTGCGGATAAACTCCAGCATCAGCGATCAGCTCAATCTCGACAGGGCTGCTGAACAGCAGGCGCTGCAAGCTGCCACATATTCCGACAGCTGTGCCCCTTTGGTTTACTGTGACCCACATTACCGATATTTGCTGACCCGCTATATTGAAGGCACTCCCTGGGATAAAAATGTCGCCCACAGTTTGGAAAAACTTGCCGATCTGCTGCGCCGTATACACGGTTCCCCTGCAATTGATGCCCAATTAAACATCGGTGAGAAAATCTCAAGTTACAGGCAGTTTATCGACAAGCGAGCCAGTTATTTCCACTTGCTCGACACACTGCAAGAGAAACTTCCGCAATTAATTGATGCTGCTTATCGGATGGGCGACGAAATTTGCCTGTGCCACAACGATCTAACGGTTGGCAACCTGATCTGGGCTCCCTCTGACAAGCTATACGCTATCGACTGGGAGTACGCGGCAATGGGGGATAAATTCTATGACCTCGCTGTTTTGGTAGAGGAACACAACTTGAATCAGCGAGAGCAAAATAGTTTACTGGAGTGCTATCTTAATCGCACTGTGTCACCTGAAGACAATCAACGCTTGGAGTTATGGCAGCTGATCTACGGTTACCTTTGTATTCTCTGGCACGGGGTACAATGGAGTAACCAAACCCAAAGGTCCCCGGAGCAAGGGAGATATATCGGGAAAAAAGCCCAACAGTTATTGAAAGGCCTATCGGCTCACAGCCTCAGCTGAGTAATCCCTGCTAGAATAGGCCCAATCCCCAAGAAGCGACTTTCAGTCACTGCGGCGCAATCCAAGTTGCTGTAGAAGTAATTCAACTAGGGCCCGACTCGGCTAAAATACCCCCCCTTTTTTCACACCCCTAAAATAACCACAGAGGTACTCCTGTGATCAGATCATTTTTTGCAATACTACTTACCTTGATCGCTATCAACGCACAAGCGGTAGAGAAACCCGAGGGTTTTAAAACGATAGACGGGCTGTTTGCTGCGCTTTCAAACCTGGACCACCAGGCTATGCGAGACGGCGTCAGCGACGATTTTATACTCCTTGAGCACGGTGAAGTCTGGGATATTGAAGACCTTATCGCCGTAATGAAGCCCAAGCCCTCAAAGCTGGAAAGAATCAACTACTTCAGCATTATCAATTTTGAAGAGCGTGAGAACCTGCTGACCGTCAACTACTGGACCAAGTCCATTTTTAAATCCGAGGATGGCAATAAAGAAGCGGTGTGGTTGGAAAGCGCCATTGTTAAGAAAATCGATGGCAAGTGGCTAGTAGCCCAATTGCACTCAACCCGCCTGCCCGCAGAGAAATTCCCCAAAGATGTCCAGTTTGAGCAGCAAGTCCTATAATAAAATGCCTTACAGGCCCTGATCGCACAGGGCCTATGTCCATTTGATCTCTCTCAGGTCCCTCCCAACTGGAACAACTACCGGATTTCAAAGCTTCCAAGTGCTAGTATGTGACTCTAAATTGCATATTAGTCTCCAGTTCTAAAGGGCCACTCAATGAAGCTTAAAGTTTACCTCTCCGGCGAAATCCACTCCGATTGGCGTACGCAAATTATCGAAGGTTGCCAAAAAGAAGGGCTGGATATCTCCTTCTCTTCCGCAGTCACCAACCACGACGCCAGCGATGCCGCTGGTGATGGCCTGGGTGAGGAGCAAAACGCTTTCTGGCGGGATCACAAATCAGCCAAAGTTAACGCAATCCGAATCAAGCACCTGATTGAAAACTGTGATTTGGCGGTGATTCGATTTGGCGAGAAATACAAACAATGGAACGCCGCATTTGATGCGGGCTTTTGTGCAGCCTTAGGCAAGTCCTATATCACACTTCACGATGAATCCTTGGTGCACGCACTCAAGGAAGTGGACGGTGCCGCCCAGGCCTGGGCACAGACCCCCGCACAGGTTGTCGATATCCTGAAGTACTTAACCACTCAGGCCTAAAGAGCTTCTGGATAGCAAGCCGGCAGGCATCTACTGACAAAACTGCACAACCCGTAGGTGCCGCCAGCTAAAAGCCGTAATTAAGGACACCGGCATAGTTCGGCCGAGAGGCTGCCTCTGCTGATGGGTTGTGCACTAGCTCGCCGCTACGATTGATCGCATAGATTTCTGCACCGCAGTGCTTGCAGAATGCCTTCTCCCGTAAAGCCCCCTCTTTAAAGTGGTATTTGCGCAGTGACTTTTCAGGATCGCTGATATGGATAGCGACTTCAGTATCAGCGTGCCCCCTTTGGCCCGCTGGTACTAACAGGGCATCTATAAGCTTGTTGAAATGAATCGCTCCACAATGACAAGTTAACGGATTCATAGCCTTATCTCCCTGGTCGATTAGTATGGGGAAGCAGTTTACTATTTACTTTAATTTAACAAAGGGGATATATTGAAAAGATCTTTTAGCTTTAAGGAAACAGTCTGTGCGCAGAGAGTACGACAAATACCACTTGATCAACGTTTTTTGCAGTGTTGTTGATCACGGCTCCTTAAGCAAAGCTGCCAAGCACTTGGGCCTGTCTACGCCCACCGTAAGCAAGACTCTCGCCCAACTTGAACAGGCCCTTGGCCAGGTATTACTCAATCGCACCACCCGGGCGATCGCTGTCACAGACGCCGGAAGGATTACTTACCAGAAAGGGCAAAAAATAATCAGCTCATTCACCGAGCTGGAAGACCAGATTGCAGAGGCAGCAACACTCACCCGAGGAAAATTAAAACTCACTTTTCCGGAAACCCTCGGCTTAAAAGTATTTAGTCATATCTGCAATGATTTTCAGAAAGCAATCCCCGATTTCAGCTTGGAGCTTATCTTCAGCCCCTATCACCTGGATTTAATCGAGGACGATATCGACATTGCTTTTCGCGTCTGGGAAACCCTGCCCGATTGCCAGTTTTACGCCCAGCCCCTATTTAGTATCCGCCCTATTTTTATTGCCGCGCCGACCTATCTGGAAGAACACGGCTGCCCCAAATCCATTGCCGAGCTCAGCCAACACAACATCATGCTAACCCGCCTCGACGGCCTGGAAGATGGCTGGTCAATTGATGGGAAGTTCTACCAATTCAATGGAAATTTAATTTCCAATAAAACTTTCCATACCCGAGCAGCCGCATTAAACGGGAATGGCATTGCCAAGCTTCCCTCCTATTTTTGCCAACGGGATATCAAAAAGGGGCGACTGGTAGAGGTACTCCCTGACTTGGAGCGAAAAGATAAAACTGTAGGCGCTATCTATAAAGTAAAGCGAAAAGATTCAAAGAAAATTGACGTGTTTTTGAACTTTGCACAAGAGCGCTTGCAGGAGTATGACTTTAGCCTGTTTGATAAGTGAGAATGTGCCGCTAAAGAACTCTGCAGCGATTAGAGATCCTCTGTGAAACACTCAGCTGTTTAGCACCACATTAGGTGGTACCATAGAACAATAATAAGCGGCTTGCTACTAGGGCTGAAGAGAGTGAAAACAATACTCTCGAAATACACTGTAGATACATCCCCTCTCCTTTATTGGTAAAGCCGCACAACAGTCATACATTGGAGATTGAAGTGACAATCACTAAAGAGGTCGAACAAGGCCAAGCTGTCTATTCCAAACCCGTACTTTGGCTTTATGATATGTGGGTTCTGGGCATATCAAACCGCTTTATTTGGAAGTGTCCAACTCCTGGAATACTAGAGCACTTCAATCGAAATATATCTTCCAACCACTTGGATGTAGGTGTCGGAACGGGCTACTTTATGGATAAGTGCCATTTCCCCTCCAACAAAGTCCGCCTCGCCCTGATGGACCTGAACCAAAACAGTCTGGATATCTCAGCGCAAAGAGTGGCTCGGTATAATCCAACACAGTTCCACTGCAATGTCCTGGATAAAATTACTTTAGAAACTGAAGTTTTTGATTCAATCTCCTTAAATTACCTATTTCACTGCCTTCCCGGCAAGCTATCAGAAAAACTGGTTGCGCTGGATAATGTCGCAACCCTGCTATCGGATTCAGGCACCGTATTTGGTTCCACCATCCTGTCCGAAGGCGTACCGAAAAGTGGAGCTGCCAAGAAATTAATGGCTATCTACAATAGGAAAGGAATATTTTCTAATACTCAGGATTGTGAAGAGGACCTCAATACATTCCTTGCCAGTCGATTTAAGGAGTACAAAATAGAAGTTCGCGGGTGTGTAGCACTATTCAGTGCGCGGCATAAAATCACTGGCTAGAGTATCTAAAGGGCACTTATGAGGATGAAGTTCTCGTTTAAGCTGGGGCTGAGAAATCCGCTGATATTCGTTACCTTGTCAGCTTTAGCAGTAGTTCCCAATTATTGCCTGGGCCTGCATTTCAGTGTGTTTGAAGATAAATTTGAGTGCATTGATATTCACAATTCTCTAAACTGTGCACGGTCAATCGAAAGTGGATTGAGTGATCAGGTCAACCATATCCAGCGGACGCAACCAGGGCACCTGACTATAACCCTGAATAGCGGGAAATCACTGACCTACACAGATGTCCTTCCCGCTAATAATCCCGCAGAACATATAGCCTACTCTGCAATTGATCAAATAACTGATTACCTGCTATTGATACATCAACAGCTCTGGGAAGCACACTCCTATATTTTGCTCGACTTGAGAAACGGCCATGAATATTCTCTTGCCGGCTACCCTTTACTGTCTCCGCAAGGCGGATATCTTTTTGTTGCCGAACAAGACCTGGATGCCGGTTTTAATGAAAATGCCTTACAAGTTTACAAGCTATCTGAAAATACTTTGGACTTGCTATACGAGCTAAAGCCTGAAAACTGGGGACCAGAGCAAGCTGACTGGACAACAGAGAATGCGGTCTCTTTTATTAAAAAGCAGCTTAATCCCAACTACCTTTCAAGTAAACACCAGCCGTTTTATATTGAGACTAAAGCTGTACTTTCTATTGCCCCTGATAGCCAGCGTGTAAACATTCGATATTTTGATTAAAATACCCCTCTTTAATGTACCCGAAATATCTTGGAGCTATTTTGACAGTCAATTCAGATCTCTCGATATTATTTGTCTGCCTCGGTAATATTTGTCGTTCCCCCTTAGCCGAAGCCGTTTTCCGCACCAAGGCACAGCAGGCGGGCATTCCTGTTTCCGTCGACTCTGCGGGCATTATCAGCTACCACGCGGGTAAGCGACCAGATCCCCGAACTTTGGCTATTGGTGAAGAAAATGGCTATTCATTTGAAAATAGCTACGCTCGCCAGGTAGCCACCACCGACTTTACAAAATATGATCATATCTTTGCGATGGACAAAGATAACCTGGAAGCACTGCAATCCTTACAGCCTGATTCATCAGGCGCCCAACTAGGGTTATTTTTATCAGTGTTGCAAGATAGTGATTTAGCTGAAGTGCCCGATCCTTACTATGGTGGTATTGAAGGGTTTCAACATATTCTCCAGCTTATTGAACAAGCATCTGATGCATTTATCGAGCAGCTTAAAAGCAGAGAGTAAGCAAAGCCCCCACAAATTCTACCGGGCTTGTGGGGGGAAACTTTCCTCCAAGGCAGACCTATCCCACATTCCCTTATCGGCTGCGGCTTCATAAGTACTCTGCAAAAAATCAAACAGCTCCTCATCAGGGGAGCGTGAAGCTCTCACCGCATCATAGGGCAGCAAGAACTCACCCAGATCTTTGGAATAGTAAGCTGAGGCGGGCGCGACCCTTGCTTCGGGAAATCCTTGGGGCTCAGGGTAAGTATATGAATAGAAGCAAGCACCATCTACACCACCGCCACCAGGCCAAAAACCGACACTGCTAACTTCATGGGAGTAGGCTTCCCTGGCCACCCAGTCGGGAAAGTGTGGAACGCCTCCAGGGTGCGGAGGCGCCTCCCTGCCAGAAAAACGGGTAAGTGCTAAATCAAAACTTCCCCAAAAAAAATGAATTGGGCTGCACTTGCCAATAAAGCGACTGCGAAACTCAGTGAAAACCCGATGAATTTGCACCAACGCCTGCCATAGTTGTTGAGCATATTCAGGATCATACTCGTAGTTATCCTGATCCCTCTCAAAGGGTATCGCGTCCGCCACTTCGGATGGCATAGTGTTAATCTCAACCGGTATACCTAGCTGCTTGAGTGCAGCCATCACTTCCCAGTAGAAATCAGAAACTGTGCGGGACTCCAAAGGTAATACCCATTCTCCCCCCTCAGTGGTCAATAGCTTCAACACGTGATGATAGAAATCAAAGCCAATAGAAAACGACCGCCCTCCATAAGGGATAAGAGATGTCTCCAGCCCTCTGGCGGTAATATATAAAGGAACATGCCAGGAGTGATTGATCCAAGGGGTTTGTACCAGGCGAATCTTGCCAATAACTTGCATCCACATATGCAGGGTGGCAATCGTATTTACCGACTCAGCGTAGGGTAACTCTGGCCAGTCTTTACTCTCAGACCGATTCTTTAAGTTGCTCACTATACGTGCTCCATCTATCCTTTGACTCGCTCGATACCTAGTGCCTTCTGTTAACCGCCAAGCTTAGACCACTAAAAATACCCCGTCCGCAAAAAACTAAAAACAGATAAACAGCTCTCTTTTGATCATTGTGAAAGACTACTTTAAATTCAGACTCGACAGCCAAGCAACAAGCATTATCGAGACCCCATAGAGAACAATAATGATAAGGGTTCCGATAGTGTTGATTTTTGTTAGCGTTCCTGACTTGTCAGACAACCAAATATTAAAAGCTCTAGTGATCAGCGGCATCGCCACCCAAGTAAGCGACGCAACAATTAATAAGTTGATAAAGAAGTTAGTCGTCGCAAAGGGCCAACTCTCTACCAAAGGTAGCAACCACATCGTAATAACCATAACTATCGGATATAACATCAATAAAATGAGCATGGCCATTTTCCACTGCGAGGGCGCGGTGTCTTGAGCTAGGCCACGAGCCCGAGAAAACCAATCCTCAAAGCCATGCCCTATCCGCTTTATTTTTACATCTTCAAAAAACCCTTCACCACGTTTTACCAATCGCTTATGTTCATCAGAATTAAGCCAGTTATCTAAATGCTTATTGGAGTCAAATCGAAATATTGCAACCCACTCCTCTTGAACCCCCTTTATTGGCTTAGTTAGACCAGCACCCAAGAAGC
Organism: Microbulbifer maximicatervae (SeqCode); assembly: GCF_052467225.1. NCBI lineage: Bacteria > Pseudomonadati > Pseudomonadota > Gammaproteobacteria > Cellvibrionales > Microbulbiferaceae > Microbulbifer > Microbulbifer maximicatervae (SeqCode). The sequence goes on from NZ_CP174303.1 coordinate 3,700,890, forward strand.
CTGGATATTTTTTAAGTGCTTTATCAATTTCTTTCTGCCACTGCATATATTCACGAAAAAATTCAGGCTTCACTTTTTTGGATGTCACAATCGTTACGGGCACTGTTAGTTGATCTGCACCAGCGATAACTTGAGATACTACTTCAACCGAGAATTTCTTCTCTAAAAAAGCAATTAGATCTTTAAGTAAGTTATTTCCAAGAAACGTTTCAAGGTGAGCAACCGTATCAAATTGAAATATTTGCACCCACTCATTTTGGATATTAGAAACGGGCTCTAACAAATTCACCTCGAGCAGCCCATCACAACCTAGCGCAACATCCACCAGCTTCTGATGCCATGATCGATACTCATCCCCCAGGTACTTTGGCACCTCCTGAGACAATACGAGACAAGCACTGGAACCTTCTTCCATTATCTGGCAGCAGCCTCCGGCGGATGAACTAGAGATCAAAGTATTATGCAAGCAGAATGTACTTGTGCTCATTTTTGCGAACGAATGCTTTTGCTGAAAACTATCGCAACAAACAAACTTAGACGAAATGTCAGGACTGACATCAAGGGTAGCATTTGGGAAGTAACGCTCCGTACGAATGACGGAGCGGTCTGCAGAAGTGTCGCCTATTTGGGTGACACTTCCGCTAGAAAAATAAATGCGCGAGCAATCAGCCAGTCAGGCTTTCACTAACAACCAGTACTTTGCCGTCACGCCCGCCTGCCGCAGCTATTCGTACCGCTTCTTTAATTTCAGACAGAGGGTATGTGCCATGAACTGGTGCAGATAACTTACCTTCCGCTACAAGCTTTGTGATAGTGCCAAAAACTTCCTGTTGCCGCTCTGGGGATGCCGAGCCGAACCATTTGGCCAACCAGAACCCGCGCACGGTGATATCTTTAAAGATGATCATCCCCGGTGCGATAACGCAGGGTTCCCCACTAAGCGCGCCATAATTCACTAAGGTTGCGCCATTTGACAGAGCTTCGCCCATGCGAGCAGTTGCCATTCCACCAACAGCATCAATGCCTAGCTTGATCTCAGCACCACCAGTAGCCTCAGCCACTCGCTTACCCAGGTGCTCACCATCCACGAGAACCACATCAGCGCCTGCGGCCTTCATCGGCTCAATCAAAGACTCACGGCGGACAACATTGATCACTTTCAGGCCCCGCAACTTGGCCAGGGTTGTCAGATAAGACCCCACCCCGGAGTTTGCGGCATTTTGAATAACCCAATCCCCCTCCTTGAGATCTACAAATTCGCTCAACAGCAAGTAAGCCGTTGGCGGATTAATCGTTATCATGGAAAGCTGTAGGGGGTCTACATTATTCGGGAGCGGAATCAGCCCCTGGGCATTGGCCACCATATGTGTAGCCCAGGTGCCGCTTCCTACCGGCAGGAGAACGACCTGGCCAATGGCTGGCGCGGTAACATTAGGTCCATGTTTGACGACCTTGGCAACACCTTCATTGCCTCCAACCGCAGGAAGAGGAGGCAACATCCCATAATCGCCCGTCAGGGTCAGAACATCTGAAGGGTTAATTGGAGCTGCCAGCATCTCCAGCAACACCTGCCCCTCTTGAAGTTCAGGGGTATCAAAGGACACCGCCTCAATAACATCCTGCGGCACTGGTCCGCGCTCTTGATATTCCGCCTTTAACATATCGCCGTATCCTTTTTCCGATTGATTATGAACAACGACCTTCACTCTGTACAAAATGTACCATGAACACTAGAGTTTGACGCTTATTAACAGTGGGGCCATTTAGCTTCCTCCTGATAAATCAAACCCATTTACAAATCGCCATTTGGATCTACTTATGTGTGGTTCAAGCTAGCAATTTCAAGTCAGCCGCTTGAAGATACTAAAAAGGGAGAAGGGAAGAATACACCGCGCTTGGGACCCTATGAGGCATGGATGCCGATTAGGAGCTTACAGGGATGTATTCACAGCGTGTCTCGAGTGCGATGTATTCTTCCCTTCCACCCCAGTAGTAAGCCCAATGAAGTAAATTGCAGCAGCGATAACAATAAGCAGAGAACAAGTTAAATTAAGCAGGCCGGACTAAATAACGGCACTTTTGTGTTCTACCCGATCAATTACCACCTTAAGCACCGGGTCCGCAACAGCAAGTGCAGGGTCAGGCTCTATCACAGAAGCTAGAATGGTATAATTCCTGCCCTTTATTGTTTCGAATACATGCAGTGTCTTTCCCATTGTTGACCCCCAAAATCCTGAGGCCTTGTCACCGCTCTTACCCACTGCAACCTCAACCCCCTCCTCTAAAATTGCCCAATCGATAGCCAGCGTTTCAGAATGAGCTTTATACTTTTCCCTATCAAGAAATTGAATACCCAACCGACAATTTTGCTCGCGAAAATCAAGCACCCTTTCTGTCTGCAACTCCAGCTCGTAGGGCACACTTAATTGCGATCGGAAGTTAAATTTACTTCTCCACTTTTTTGTAACATCAACAGGATACTCAACCGCTATCCATTTATATTTTCTATAGGAAACAGTTGCATATACCAGAATCAAAACCGCAACAACAACTAACACCAGCGCTGATTTAATGGTTAATCCCACACCTCTCCCCCAAATACTTTCCTTAATACGTCACAGCTACATCCCTTGAGGCCCAAGCAGAACCAAGAAAACACACAATGCAAGCCAAACTTAGCATTTCGCAGTACCCAAAAGCAGGCAAGCACATACTAAAAAGGGAGAAGGAAAGAATACACCGCGCTTGGGACCCTATGAGGCATGGATGCCGATTAGGAGCTTACAGGGATGTATTCACAGCGTGTCTCGAGTGCGGTGTATTCTTTCCTTCCACCCCAGTAGTAAGTTGCCAAATGGCGCTCTCCAACACTGCTCAAAGGACAATTATTTAAATTTATTAAAATAATCATCATGGAAAATAAAATATATAGCAAAACGTACCAGTTGGGAGTAGAGTCGTAGAGGCATCCCTAAAATAATCATTTAGATAGTTACAAGATGTATTTCAAAAAAATTACAAAAAAAATTTTAATTTTCCAGGAATTCATCCTGCCTCGCTTACAAAATATACAACCTGACCAAAGAGAACTTTTCAGTTCAGAAATTCTAGGCAAGTACAGAACACTATTATCAAAATCATATCGATTAATACCTTTAGCTTTATGCTGCTTACGTATTAATTTCCATTTAAGAAACTTCAAAAAGTCACAGCCTTTCTCAGCCACGATAATTCGTATTGCGAGCAGGACAGGAGAATAACAATGGGACTCTGCATTGACTCCAGTAATATCACGTTTATCACACAAGTAAGGGCTGCCCTTAATACTCTTGTCGGCGGTGTCGGTACCGCACTTACCTATACACAGGAGCGATACCGAACCGGGGGGCGACATGTGCTGCGAATTACAGAGGGAGTTGGTATTTTGACTGCAGCTGGCTTGAGGGCAAACAGCACCACTTTGCTACGCCGACTAATTACCAGCCGCCATGACACCAGAATTACTGAGCACCACGCTCTCGGATTTCGTCCCGACCAGTGGCTGATGGATCAGGTATGGAGCGGCTTTAAGAGCTACCTCCCACTAGTAAGCCCGGACAGAGGCTTTATGGCCAAAGTGATGAGCAGCGGCTCCAGCGGCGTTGTAATGTGGAACAATACAGTCCTGCAAACCGCCAACCTGGCCAACAACGGCACCGTGGCAATGGGGAATTGCCCAAGCTATATCACCCTGGCCCATGAATTGGTCCACGCTGACCGCTGTAATCGCGGGCGATACCTGTCGGGCAGTGCAAATTCCACTTTCCTGGCCGATGAACGCCAGGCTCCCATGGGTAGAGTGCTCCGCCAGCAAAATGCTCCCTTAACCATGGCCCGCATTGCCAATGGCGGCCTAAATATTGTTTATAACAATATAACTATCCCGAACCGCAACAACCTGATCTCAACCAGGACTAGCGGCTGGATTTGGGTAGGTGGCTCCATGGAATTGCGTGAGGAGATCGCCACTGTCGGGCTCAGTGACGATGACGGTAATGTACCTACTGACCCGCTAGCCATTAGCGAAAATATGATTCGGGCTGAACATGGCGTAGCGCAACGGATGAAGTATGGCCAGATCAGAAACCTGAACTAATCTCGCACATATGGGCCCCGCAAGCACCAAAACCTGAGGCCGCTCCACCAAAGCAAACTGACAGATATGATCTGTGTACCTACTGCTAGCAGTATTAACTTATGAGATATCGCTAGCAGCAGGTTTCTTGCCTTCCCCGCTTTGCATATTGCATCCGACCACAGCATGTCGTTATGCTTTGGCGGCTAGAATCACACCTTCCCTTTGTCTGGAAGGTACACAGAACACCTTGGTCAACATACAGCCAGATCATAACCATGATTGATTATGCCCTTGTAAAACACGTCCACATGACCGCCGCAGCGCTCAGTATCCTGCTGTTTACCATCAGAGTGGGATTGGAGTTCAGCCGCAACACCGGCTGGCGAAATGGCCCTCTGCGCTGGGTGCCACACCTCAACGACACCTTGCTGTTAGCTGCGGCTGCCGGATTGGTAATTCTCGGCAGCTGGAACCCGGGCACATCGCCCTGGCTAGGTGCGAAAGTAGCCCTGGTATTTGGCTACATTATTGCTGGCGTCTTTGCTTTGCGCCCCAACTTTTCCAAGCCAATTAGAATCACTGCCTGCGTACTTGCCTTCCTGCAAGTAGTCGCTATTTTCTATCTGGCGATGCACAAGCCCAGCTTGTAACTGGATGGCATTGAGCACTCTTGGTATCAACCTCAAACTGGTATCAACCCCAAACATCGTGCTCAATGCCTTTTATTTTAAATTTACTTCCATTGAACACCGGCTCTCGCACCCCGGAAGACAACTGACTCTCGTAATCTGCCATTACCTTAAAGGCCACACCAGACAAAAGTAAGATGGCTATAAGGTTTGCCGATGCCATAAAACCCATCGAGACATCGGCCATACGCCAAAGAAAGACAAAGTTTTCTGCACTTCCCGTATCTGCCACCCAAGCCCCAAAAAGTACGAACATCAAAAACAATAGCCGATAACATAAGATGGATGTTCGGGTATGGTAGAGGTAATAAATATTGGTTTCGCCGTAATAGTAGTTACCGATAATTGATGTAAAGGCAAAAAACATCAATGCCGTAGCAATAAAACTACTTCCCCAGGTACCCACCTCGCTCGCCAGTGCGTCTTGAACCAACTCAACCCCTTCCAAATTACCGACCATAAAGACATCTGCCACCAAGATAATTGCTGCCGTGGAAGTGCAGATAATAATGGTATCGAGAAATACCGATGCCATTTGCACGTATCCCTGCACCATTGGGTGTTTTACATCTGCAGCAGCAGCGACATTCGGCGAGGAGCCAAGTCCAGCTTCATTGGAAAACAGGCCCCGCTTGATTCCATTGGCCACCGCCGCACCAAAGGCCCCCGCCCCAGCCTCCTGAAACCCGAAGGCATTTGCCAGAATTTCCAACAGCACCCCAGGTAATTCAGCAATATTGGCGACCAACACATAGAAAGCTACCAACAAGTAACCAATTGCCATAAAAGGGACAACAATACCGGCAAAGCGCGCAATTGAACGAATACCGCCAAAAACAATAATCCCGGCAAAGAGCGCAATAAAAAAACCCACCCATAAAGGGCTTACACCCCAAGCTCCATACAATGAGGCAGCCATCGTATTTGACTGCACAGCATTAAAGGTAAATCCGTAACAAATCATGAGAAAAACTGAAAAAGTCAGGGACAGCCATTTCCACTGTGGTCCCAGCCCCTTTTCAATGTAATAGGCAGGCCCGCCGCGAAACGCCCCGGGAACATCGCCGCGCTCTTTGTAAGTTTGCGCGAGAGTATTCTCCACCAAACTGGTAGCCATCCCCAGCAAGGCCACCAGCCACATCCAAAACACCGCTCCGGGCCCGCCAGCGGTTATAGCCACAGCCACACCAGCAATATTTCCGGTGCCGATTCTCGCAGCTGCGCTAGTGGCAAATGCCTGAAATGCGGTTACTGAATTTTCATTTTCCTTATGGATACCACGAATCATGACTTTGACCATATGACCAAAGTGACGAAATTGTATAAAGCGAGTGCGAATAGAAAAGTAGAGCCCCGCCGGCAGCAATCCTAAAATCAAGATTCCAAGCCACCAAATACCACCGACGCCACCCCAGGCAAGCAGGTTTGCCCACTCGATTAGGGTAGTGAAATGATCCAGAAACCCTTGCATTGACCACTCCCAGGACAACTTATCGTTATTAAACAAATCTGTTATTTGGCTCTAAGACTAGCAGGCCAATCTACTAGTCACCTTGGAGTTAATGCTGGAAAAACAGAGCCCATCGGCTCCGTATGACAGAGCCGCATCAGTATTCTGATGCGGCCCAAAAGGAAGAAAAGTAATAGCTGACAGTCTACAGCCTCGGAAAGTAATTCCGCAGCAAGGGGCCGGACGCAAACATTGGCGCATGCTGCTTTTAGCAGAAAATCTCTCGCGCCCGGCTCGGTGACACCACCTTTCTCCCAGTCTCTTCAGCTACAGCCGCAAGAGCCTCAATCAATTGACCATTCCCTGAAGTTCGCTCTCCTCCCGGCAAGTAAAAGGTATCTTCAACTCCTGTGCGCAAATGGCCGCCCAATTCTGCAGTCTTGCGATGCACCGGCCAGATTTCCTCACGGCCGATCACTGTGCTCTGCCATAAGCTGCCGGGCTTCATATATTTTGGAATAATCTCCAGTAAATTGGGGTCGGCAGGCATACCTGAAGCCACTCCCATCACCAGGTTGTAGTTGGGCTTATCCACCATCCCTACATCCGCATACATTCCCACAGAGCGAACGATACCGATATCAAAGCACTCAAATTCCGGGCGGGTACCGGTCTCCCGACAAACTGCCAACAGCTCCTCTACCTTATCAACCGGGTTATCAAATACCATGGGTGGCCAAGCCCAGGTGCCGTTGGATCGCGCCTTTAAATAGTTCAGGCTTCCCGCATTACAGGCGGCAATTTCCGGCTTACCGGCACGCACACAACTCAAGGGGCCTTGCTGATCCCGTCCGATAGTGCCAGTTGAAAAATTTAGAATAACGCCAGGGCATTTATCGCGAATTGCATCGGCAATTTCCAAGGCTATTTGCGGGTCCCAGGTGGGTAAATGGCCTTTATTTTCCTCTTGCGCGCGGAAATGAACATGCATAACGGAAGCCCCCGCATCGTAGGCTTCACGGGCGGATTCCGCCATTTCCTTGGGGGTTACCGGGACCGGGTGCTGCTGGGGGTTGGTAAGCACTCCGGTTAGGGCGCAAGTAATCACCACTTCATCAGACATCGCTGGCTCTCCTGAATTATCTTTGTTAAGGCCGCTGTTTACAGGGCTATCCAGCGTGTGCGCGTCGCTCCGACAACACCAACTGATCGTAAAAGGACCAGAGCGAGTGGAAGAGCTGATTCTGGATAGTGCATCGACAAAATACAGCACCAAGCGCTTGCTTGGTTATACGAGACTATCATAGGGCCCCCGCCAAGGCACCTTGTTTCCCCGGATTCATCTCGGCAGAATGCGAAAAAACCCAATAAGGAAGTAAGTACCTCATGAGCGAGACTATCACTCCAACCATCGCCCCTTACGGCAGCTGGAAATCTGCAATCAACGCAGAACTTCTCGTGGAGGGCAGCGTTCGCCTGGCAGAAGCCTATTTAGTAGATGGCCGCTATTACTGGCTGGAGTCCCGCCCGTCTGAAAAAGGCAGGAATGTACTGGTGCAGCATTGTCCAAAAAATGGGCGCAGAGATCTCACCCCCGCCCCTATCGCCGTGCGCACCAAAGCCCATGAATATGGAGGCGGCAGTTATCTTGTTTACGGTGACACCGCCTATTTCGTACTGGCAGAAGATCAGCGCATTTATCGCATGAAGCTCGACAATGCGATCCCCGAAGCAATCACCGCAGAAAATAGCTCCCGCTACGCCGATCTGATTATCGATCCCCTGAGAAATCGATTAATTTGTGTCGAGGAAGATACCAGTGGCCACCAGCAGGGCGAGGAACCCCGTGCGCGCATTATCGCGGTAGACCTAAACAACCCACTGGCTAATCCACCGACAATCCTTCAAGAAGGCGCAGACTTTTATTCGAACCCAACCCTGAATTCGGCCGGTGATCGACTCGCATTTCTGCGCTGGCACCACCCTAACCTCCCCTGGGACGCGACAGAACTTTGTATCGCCAAACTCGATCAGGTGGGGGATATCGGTGAAGTCACCCAAGTAGCCGGCGGTGAGAATGAATCCGTCTTTCAGCCCCAGTGGTCTCCTGAGGGCGAACTCTGCTATGTCTCTGATCGCAACAACTGGTGGAACCTATATAGGCTGGGACAAAGCGAACCCTTGTGGAAAAAAGAAGCAGAATTCGCCACACCACAGTGGGTATTTGGAATGTCCACTTACGGCTTTATTAGCCCCACGGAAATCCTCTGTACTTACACCCAGAATGGCACTTGGCACCTTGGAAAGGTCGACATAAAAAGCGGAGAGCATCAAACTCTTCCCCAGCCTTATTGTGATATCGAAAGCCTGCACTGTGAAAATGGCAGCGGGGTGATGATTGCCGCAGGTGCAGAGAGTTTTCCCGCTGTTATTAGCTTTAACCAAAAGACGGGTAAAACGGAACAGATTGCCAGTAGCAATAGCAGCTCGCTGCCAACCGATTTGTTCTCCATCGCTCAAGCCGTCACTTTCCAAGTGGATAATCGCGCCGTACACGGGTTTTATTACCCACCCCACAACCCCAACTTCCAAGCACCTAGTGGCGATAAGCCACCGCTGATTGTATTTAGTCATGGAGGCCCCACCGGCGCTACATCAGCGGGCCTCAGCCTGAAAGTTCAATACTGGACAAGCCGGGGATTTGCCATTCTGGACGTAAACTACTCCGGCAGTACCGGCTATGGCCGCAAGTATCGGGACCGCCTCGCCGATAAATGGGGCATCTATGACGTGGAAGATGTCTGCGCCGGTGCAGAATACCTGGTAGAAGATGGGCTCGCCGACCCCAATCGCCTGCTGATCAAAGGTGGTAGTGCCGGCGGTTACACAGTGCTGGCAGCGTTGACCTACCACGATACCTTTAAAGCAGGTGCCAGCCATTATGGAATCGGGGAGTTGAGCAGCCTCGCCAAAGACACCCACAAGTTTGAGTCCCGCTACCTGGATAAACTGGTAGGGCCCTGGCCTTCCGCAGAAAAAGTCTACCTTCAGCGCTCCCCCATTAACGATGTTGAAAAGCTGAATTGCCCTGTGATTTTCTTCCAGGGCATGGAGGACAAGGTAGTACCACCCACCCAAGCCGAAACCATGGTGGATGCCCTTAGGGAGCGCGGTATTCCGGTGTCTTATATTACATTTGCCAATGAAGGGCATGGGTTCCGCAGTGGCGACAGTATCAAGTTGGCCCTGGAGGGAGAGCTGGAATTCTACAGCCGCATATTTAATTTCCCGCTCGCGGAACCCAGCCCGGGAATTACCATCGAAAACCTATAATTAAATAATGTTGCATTAAAAAGAGTTTAAAAAAATACTATGGGAAGATGGAGACCGCCGCGTCCACGCGGCTCCCGCTACATCACCGCAGAGGGCGCGCAGCGTATGCGCGCCGAAGTTAAGCACCTCTGGGAGGAGGAGCGCCCCCGGGTAACCCAGGCAGTTAGCGACGCCGCCAAGCTGGGAGATCGCTCGGAAAACGCAGACTATATCTACGGTAAAAAAAGACTGCGGGAAATCGACAGCCGCGTGCGCTTTCTAACCAAGCGCCTGGAAGAGATCACTGTTGTAGATCGAATACCAGACGATAAGGAAAAGGTTTTTTTTGGGGCCTGGGTAACGCTTGAAGATGATGAGGGAGAGAGCGTTTGCTACCGCATTGTAGGACCCGATGAATTCGATGTAAAAGCAGGCTTGATATCTATGGACTCCCCCGTTGCCCGTGCCTTATTAGGGCGCAAGCTCGATGATGAAGTGGATATCCGGCAGGGGGAAAAGTGGCAGACTTTTTATATTACTGACATTCATTACGAGGAGTAGAGATCTTGGCTTTCTCAAATACTTAGTTTGAAGGAGTCAATTTAGCAATCCCATAATTAAAAAGGCTTATTCCACAGAAATAAGCCTTCAAAACTAAACTGCAAGAACATCTTCAGAGATTATTATAATATTGAATCACACCAGCAGTGCTTCCACCAGAAAAAGCAGATTTAACCTGCTCTGAACTCATTCTAATTTTCAAATCTGCATTGTTCACATTGAGCTCAATAAACAGGCTTCTCGCTTGGAAATAGGCATCATTCCACTCGGACACCGCTTCGTTGAGGCCATTAATAACTGCTGTATAGTTTGCCCCCTCTTCATCAGAGATCGCAGTTTGAATATCACTTATCGCACCGGAAACATCACTTTCAAGTGTTTGCCACTCTTGCAATACGACCTATAAATAATCTTCAACTTGCTAGGTTTCTTCTGCTAGCTGCTCAATGCTCAATGCTCTAAGACAGTATTTGTAAAGTGGATACATCATCAGTGATCAGGTCCATCTCTACCTGTTGACCCTGAATACTCTTTTGATCGGCAGCAATTTTTGCAGCAACCGCCGGCCCTATCACAAACCAGGTCAACAAGCCTTCCGGAAAAGCCACGATAGAAGCAACCGTGCCCAGAGAGATAGCAGTGGCATCGGCAATACCCAGCGCAACGATGCTGGCAGTCAGGGATTTAATATCTGCCTGTAAATTCTTGATATCCTGCTTTAGATCAGCAACTTTCTGCTCTTCAGCCTGGGAATCCTTTACAGAATTATCGAGGTAGGTTGCTTCTTATAATGAATCGCAAGCAAAAATACATTTATATTCACATTGCTGCTATCAAATCAAACCCTCTAGTTCAGTAAGTACCGATCAGAATCACTCAGTCTGGCAACTATCTCCGTCAAATGCTGCAATCAAATCCAAGGCACCCCCAACCTCTTTATATATGATTAGCTTCCGACTATAAGAACCCAGCAGCCATGAGCCGCAGGCCACCCAGTAAGTGACTTCTCTTGAGGTAACACAGAAGACACTTTGCGCATCAGATACACGCCAAAATAATCGTCCTTTGGAAAACCCTCTACTCTCGAGTCTCAAAACGCCAATATTATTCTGTTTAGCCCATTGAAGAATTTGCGCCCTGAAAAACTCGGATCTAATCGGCATTAACAAATAGGGAACCACACCCAATAGGGCCAATAAGGCCACTATTACATTGTTCCCCAGAGAGGGGCTAAACACATAGGCCAGCTTCCCCAAAGTTACCGATATTATTAATACAATAAATGGACGCATATTCACTGCCGCCAATTTCAGTTCCCTTTAGAAAGAATGGTAGATAAATATGCAGAGACAAGATTTAGCTACAGGGCGATCGAGTGATCCCGAGTTGGTTACCCGCGTTATAGCATATTGAGACTAACAGGTAGAGATTGGTCGCATTGAGGCCAAACTCGTTAGAGCTTGACCCGCAGAATGACTGCCTAACGATAGAGCAAATACACAATAAAGTACTGGAGCAATTTAGTTGCTCTCGATTAAACCCAGCATTTCTTTTGCAACCAGCGCAGACGAAGGTAAAAACATTGTAGAAACAATACGCTGATCGGATATGACATCATGCTTATCTGCAACATTATCCTTATTAATAATAATGGCTCCATTCTCTCGAAGGCGCTCCTCTACCAAGAACGGTAATAAAGTACCCTGCTTAGCCCAAGACTTCTCTTTTTCTGTGGAGTCCGGGAAACCGGCAACCTTCTTACCCTTTACCATATAATGGCCATCTTTCAGCTTCACATCGGCAAACGCACCTGCCCCATGGCCACAGCTGCCCACAACTCCCCCTTTCTGGTAAATCCCACCCATAATATTAGGGAGCCTCTGAATAACTCCGTGATACCTCTGGCATGCAGAGCGGTTCACAATCAAGGCGCGGCTTCGCAGGAATGTCTAGACCTTTCAAGAAGTCGCAACGCGGAGTGTGAATCGCTCTGCAAGCCCCGAAGGGCGGGCCTTGAAGGCCACAGCTGCTGCGTTGCAGCTCTTGCCAAGGGCTACGGCCATTCGCGGCGAGCTGCGCCTAACATCTGCAGCCTTCAAGACCCGCAGAGGCATTATGGAGTTATTCAGAGGCTCCTTAGCAGCTCACGATTAGATGCCACATCAAATAAGGTTCCATAGCCTCCACCGATATAAACAGCTGCATAATTCTCTATAACTACTTGCTCAGGCTTTAGTGAACTATTAGCCCGCTCTAAAAAACCTTCATGTTTGATGGTGTAACTACTAATTCCCAGTGGATCCATCATAAACGGGACCACCCCACCTTTTGGCGAAACAAAGTCCACGTCATACCCATGGGAAACAAAAATATGGTAAGGCGGAGCGTACTCCCACAAATTATTTCTCGCATCATGCTTCTCCGGATCACCCATATCCTGAAGATTAGAAGCAACGATTAGTATCCGCTTACTCTCAGCTGCTTGTGACGGTGTAATAAAGCCCATCACAAGAATTATCATAGAGCAGATAAGGCTACAGATTTTTGCCGTTTTTCCCACGTTCAACTTCCCCATTCGAATAACTTTGATACGAAATAGATAGATTACATGAGTAACGTACAACCTTGACATAAGATCGATAGTTTGCAGGAGAAAAGCGATATAGCGAGGTCAGACTGCCCCTGAAGTAACAACGGCCAACATTTCTATAGCGCCAAGCCTACCACCACAAAGTTAACACCCTATTACCGAGCAGCCCTAATAGTTAGGGCAGTAACAACACCCCAAATCCAATTGAAAAATAACACCAGGACTGGCGTTAAGACTCCCAACTCAAATCCGGCAACACCCTTCCCAGCCATCATAGGGAAAACTACAAACAATTGAAATGCAGAGGGAAAAAAACTAAGAAGAGCTCCTTTTACAAGTAACTTTGATGACCAGAACGGAAGAATAAATAGCAGTCCCCACAAGCCACCCCAAACAATACGAGGATAAAGCCACTCAGGAGATAGAGGAGGAGCAATTGATACGCCAAAAGCGGCATTAATCCCCAACTGGCCAAATAGCCACACCGCAATACTGTTTGCCAAAGCACCGAGACTTCCGGCTGCGAAGAATATCAGTAGGTTTTTCATCTCCCTCTCCTAGAGTTGTAGGAACACTGCAATATTTATTCGCGAATCACACCACAATATAGAAGAACCATCGTCACTCAACGGAAAATAGCCTAACGCACGAATCACAGCCCCACCCGAGATGACTGAGTAACTTTTCTACTTTACCTACCCAATAATACAGAGCATAAACCAGATTTATCTTGAGTACGTCTGCGTACCAATTAGACACAGCAGAAACGCCAGAAAAATTAGATAAAGCACTAGCCCCCTACTTCTCAAGAATGACTACTTAAAAAATATTTTCAATTTGAGAACCAGCAATATCCGCTGATCGTTTTTGCAACTAATCCCGAAAGAAAATAACTAGCTTCTCAAGCGCCAAATTTATTTAATAGATAAGTGGTACGCTTGTATTTATTTTATAAATCAATTAAAACTAAATAGGAACTAGTACTTATGAAAGTGCCATCAGCAGGAGTGCTGTACCCGATTTTATTAGGATTGGCGATTCAGTCAGCGACGTCTCAAGCCCAGTCCTTTGATGAGAGCGCCTATATTGACAGGCAGCTGCAATATATTGAGGAAGGAGTCACCTCTACCAACGATACTGCCGTCGTACTTCAGGCATACACCGGTGATGATCTCAACTGGGATGCGCTAAATAAGAACCTGGATGTACTCCGCAACGGCGGCAAGAAAAATTCTGACTTCACTCTCACCCGCCTAATCCGCATCTTGTTCTTCCGCCCCGAAATAAAAGACGAACTCTTTGCCGCACTCGACGGCTATCACTTCTGGTTTAAAGAAGGCGGGACGGGTGACCATGTCTTTGCTTCAGAAAACCATATGATCATGTACACCTCTGCCCAATATCTCCTCCAGGAGAAATATGGGGCATTTGAGGACGACAGAACTTATAAGCGCCTAAAGCGCTATCTGGAAGTGAAGAACCAATATGGTTTCTATGAGTTCTACTCCCCTGTTTACTACCCCTATACCCTCTCGGCACTGCTAAACCTCGTAGACTTTGCAGAGGATGAGGAAATCCGTGAACTTGCAATCGGCGCTGCTCATCGCTTGCTGCAAGATATTTTATTGGTGACCAACGACCAGGGGATCAACTTCGCCGCAGCCGGGCGCAGTAATGACGGCTACCGCCGCAATGGATCCGGAGGGAATATCAACCGGATTATCTATCTCCTGACAGGCCTGGGCAAAGAGTCAGTACGCACCCCCAGTCCCGCCGGCGTAATGCTCGCCACATCCGGGTTGGAAATCACCGATGAGGTTTTCGAATATTTCGGTAAAGATCTCAACATAAATTATTCAGTCGGCCATTCGCTGGGGGATGCCAGAAACGAGATCTATGCAGACTTTCCCCGGGAAGAGCGCGTACCCTTCTATTGGAGCCAGGGAGCCTACTTCCACCCCGATGTCGCAGCGGATACCGCCTGGTTCGCCAGCAAATACCAACTCGGAGGTTATGAGGGGCTCAAAGCATTTGACCAGTTCCTGGGACTATCAGAAGCAGCCGCCCCTGCGGCCGCCAAGGCCGGGGCTGTATTCAGCCGCAGCTCTGTCCTCTCCTCGGCCAACTTCTCCATGTACAAAGATGGCGGAGTCATGATGCACTCCATCCAGAATTATTGGGGAGGCCGCCAGGGCTACCAGCAAACCCCCTGGATAGCCACCACCGGTTCCCAATCTATCTGGGCAAAAGTCGGTGACGGCAATAGCACCATGCAAAATGACCACCTGCCGAAAATAAAGCAGGTAAACAATGTCGCCGTGATCCAATACAACCCCTACCCGGAGATAGAACTGTTTCACTCCGGCGGCTCCGATGTCGCACTACAGTGGCCCGAAGAGTTCGAGGAGGAGTCCCGCAGCGGTAACTGGAAGTTTGGTAGGGAAGATGATGGATACGTGGCCGTCCGCTACCCCTGTGGCAATGGTGACTCCAACACTGTGACCTGCGATTGGAACGAGCAGACCTGGGTCGTCATTATGGGAAGTGAAGAGCGCTACGGCAGCTTTGATGCTTTTAGACAGAAAGTACTCAATGAGGTCAGTTACGATGCCGACTGGGAATGGCACGGCTCCTTCTGGAAAGGCACCTTGAAGTATGTGTACGATTCAGATGTAAAGTTTGATGGAACCGATATCAGCTTAACTTGGTAGCACCTAATTAAGCTCACGGGAAGGGGATACCCCCTTCCCTGCCTCCCTGCGCCCTCAACCAAATTATCCTCCACAGACCACCAATCCAGCCTCTCTCCATTAATATTTAGTTGACAGAGTCAACCAATATCAATAAAGTTGACACTATCAACCAGTTAGCATGGCGCCATGAAAGATACCGCAATCAATGAATCCCTCCACCAGCTTATTCACGCCTACAAACGGCGTTTGCGAGCTGGCATTCAGGAGCAGCAAATTGGCTTGCCGGTGAGCCATATACGGGTACTCAAAGGCGTCTTCAAATTTCCTTTAAGTACAGCCCGGTCAATTGCCCAACGGATGAATTTGGACAAAGCCCAAGTAACACGAGTGCTAAACGACCTGGTGCACTCAGGGTTAATCGAAAAGACCGACAACCCCAATGATCGGCGCAGCCAGTTTTTGACACTAACTACAGACGGAATAAGCACGCTGGAAAAAGTAAGCGGACAAGAAACTGAAGTGGCCAGGCAAATGACTCGCAACTTGAGTACTGAAGAGCTAGAAAACTTCGCCCGCATTGCCAGCGTTATGGTCGCCAATATGAAAGAGCACTCCACCCCTGACGAAAGGAGCTAAACCCTATGGCCGAGAAAGTTACCAGAGAATTGGTCGTTATTCGCAGGACACAAGTTACTGAAAATATGCTGCGCATCACCCTCGGTGGCGATGATCTAAAAACTCTCGCCCCCAATCAGGAAAGCGCCTATATCAAATTTCTGTTTCCACAAGCTGGAAGCGAGCGCCCGCTATTGCGAAGCTATACCATCAGACACCAGCGTGAAACTGAAATTGATATCGACTTCGCCCTGCATGAACACGAAGGGCCCGCTCTAAGCTGGGCACTTAAAACACAGCCCGGCGATACGATCTTAACCCGCGGCCCCGGCCCCAAAAAAATGACCAATCCCGAGGCAGACTGGTTTTTACTATTGGGGGACATGACTGCACTGCCAGCCATCAGCGTAAACCTTGCGGAGCTACCCAAGGATGCAAAGGGATACGCATTAATTGAGGTCTCCAGTGAAGCTGATATTCAGGAGCTAGAACACCCAGAGAACCTGCAAATCCAATGGATTATCAATCCGGCTCCATCCGGCGAGAAACTCCTGGAAAAATTACA
The DNA here is from genome assembly GCF_052467225.1 of Microbulbifer maximicatervae (SeqCode). Lineage (NCBI taxonomy): Bacteria > Pseudomonadati > Pseudomonadota > Gammaproteobacteria > Cellvibrionales > Microbulbiferaceae > Microbulbifer > Microbulbifer maximicatervae (SeqCode). The sequence goes on from NZ_CP174303.1 coordinate 3,717,482, forward strand.
GGCTCTAACCTGGCTCGATGGACAGGCCTCCGTATGGGCCGCCTGTGAATTCGACAGCATGCGCACCCTACGGCAATTCTTTAAGCAGGAAAGAGTAATCCCCAAAACCCATATTTATATCTCCAGTTACTGGAAAATTGGGCAGTCGGACGAAGGCCACAAACTCGCCAAGCGCATGGACAATGAAAAGATGGAAGGACAGGGATAACTTATAGATAGGCGGGAAGAGAAAGCCTTCTGATTATAGGCTTTCCCTACTCAACAGAAACAGGCCTATCTAACCGATACCAATAATTAGACAAAAAACCCCGGGCATCGGGTTTAGATATCTGCCTGATAATTTCCGGGGCACCCGACCTACAGCGCCATTCATACATAGAGGCACGGCCAGCCACTACCGCAGGAACGGTCCCGGAACTTTGATTATCTTTGCAATATGAAAGCATCGCACTACTCGGCTCCCGACTGGTGTCAGCTTTCTCATCACAGGGGAGATTAGCCCCAACAAAGCAGGCAAAGACATTTCCATCCATACATCGCCAATAGGTCCCCCTCGCGATCCAATCTTCAGGCGCTTCTGCACCGAGATTGGCCGCTCTTCTGATACCATCAACGATTTCCTTTGGCATAGCTTGGCCGGCAAAGCGCTGAACTGGGTTATCATCGTTTACCACCGCCGCACAGTAGTCGAAAGGACTAGTGAGAACGCTTACCTCTCCCACTTTTTTATCTATAGAGTTAGCGTAATTTATTGCAGCAAAGAAGAATACAAAACCTAAAACTGTTGCACCCAAGTTTTTCTGCATCAATACTCTCCTCAAATAAAAAACAAGCCAACCACCTAACTGAAGATTCAATACACCATAAATATCAGAAGCATCCACTTTAGTTTGATCAAACCTACCCCTTAAGGCCGAACAAAAAGTGTTACACATAAGTTGCTTTTTCAAACTGACAGTAAAAAAACCACTACCACAAATCAACCAATAAATCCAAAAGCGATACCCGAATAAAATTTAAAAAGAAAAAATGGGGACGCCTAAAAAAAACAATCTAGAAAAAGACAGAAAAACTGATATATTTCTTAAAAATTCGAACCGGAGACTTCCATTGAGCCAAGATCTGCCACCCTCTGCCAAAGGTGTACCCAACTTAGAACTGCCCCAATGGATTAATTGCCAAGAACGCTTGCCCGAGCAGTCCGATGCGACCTCTCGCGGTTACGTCCGAGTTATATGGAAATCCACCAACAGCTCTAATGGTGTTATTACTCGCACCTGGGAAGTTGGCATGGACCACTATGAAAATGCCCACAATTATCTGGGTTGGATGCCTATCTCAGTCATTGTTGAATCTACCGAAACCCATGAAAGCGAACAGTTCAGTTCTGACAGGTATGAACTCTTCGACAGATGCTGGTAATGCACAGCGCACGAGCAGCAACTACAAATCCCTCACTCTAAAAAGGGGCAACCAAACAGGTCAGCCCCCTCCAAGCCAGATTCTAACTCACTGATTGACCCCGCCCATCACTGAACAGCAAACAACCAATCCAACTCCTCGTAGTAAAAACGAGCTTTCAGCAGCATCCCATTGACTACAATCATACTGCGCCTGCCTATATCCAATTGAGAGAATCTGGCTAAGGCTCCGCAAGAATCATCCTGCATTTCGCTGTTCAATCTTATCGACGCCAAAATGTTAGCAAGCTTGCCATCACCCAATTCTTGCGAAGTGGTCTCAGATACTATGACGAGCGGCCTGACTCTCGGCAGGATACTTGCCTTTTTGATTGCGCTTCTCAGTTCAAATCTCCCATCAATGCAGTGAATAGTGTTCAGCCATGCCCCAAATTGTTGAAAACGTCAATGCCAAGCAATCACCCTCTTTCTCCTTAGATAACCTGCTAAAAAGCGACCTCTTTGAGCGTGAAAATAGCTATCTCGATTCGAAGTATTTCGGAATGAAAGGAGAAATTAATCAGCTGTTGATTACTGAAACAGCCAAAGATATGGGAATGCAGGTCGACTATTACTCCAAAGATTTATACAAGATTACATATCAAGAAAAATATGTACTCTTTTGTGGAAACTCTGCACTGGTATCTGAGGCCTATCGTGCTTGCGCTCAACAGAAGCATCTGACGAAAGACTTGCTTGCTAGGAATGGTGTCCCCGTGGCAGCAGGTCGGGTCTTCGACGATATCAAAGCTGCAACAGACTATTTCTCAACACTTCACTACCCTGTGGTCATAAAGCCAGTTACGGGTAGTCATGGCCGGGGTATTACCACGGGGATCACATCGGTCGATGCATTGCAAGATGCTTGGAAAACCGCCAGCGCCAAATCAAATAAAATAATCATCGAGCGTCATATCAGTGGCTGCGACTTAAGAGTGAATGTTATCGGGGGATGCGCGGTGTCTGCTTGCCTGAGAATTGCTCCCAACGTCATTGGAGATGGAACGCATAACATCAACGAACTAATCTCGGAGAAAAAAAACAGCAAAAGCAAACGCAATCCAAAGTATCGTGTGGACTCGGAGTACATACTCAGAACAGAACTGCTGGATGTGAATGGTATTTCCCGTGAATATGTGCCTGCTGAAGGAGAACGCATCTGGTTGGCGGGCGTAGCAAATATTTCTGCGGGAGGAGAAAGTATTCAGTTATTGGACAGACTCGACACTGAGGTCATTCAGGTTGCAGAGCGTGCAGCCAGTGCGTTTCCTGGGATTTACTATGTTGGAGTGGATATTATTGTCCCTGACTACTCTTCCGAGACAGCCAGCTCTCCCTATGTGATCGAAGTCAATACAAACTCTGCAACCTCAACACCAGTTTTTCCTGATTTTGGTAAACCGATCGACCTCCCAAGGCTACTTCTGGAATATCTATTCAGTGCCTCCGGGCCAGCCCGCACCATTCAGCACGTCGAGAAAGGTCAGTATTGTCCCGAGTTCCACCCTATACGACTAGCGGCACCATGGAACTATCCATTCTACACACCAAGATTCAGAAACCGACAAAACGTGCTGATCAGCTTGGCTGCGTATAAATACGATTTGAAGCCCTACAACATCAGCACCAGTATCTCTGGTATCGTATACGGCGACAAACATGTCTTGTTTCATCAATCGACCCCCGATGTTGTGCCTCAAGTTGCGCGTCGTGCCTGCCTAAACCGTGTATTACGAAACAACAGGCTAAACGAAGCAGGGATCAATACGAGCTTGACTTCAGCCACTCATGATCCTGGTAAAGTGCCTTCTCGGCTCCGAAAATTTCGTGTCCTTACCATTGGCGGACAGGTTGTTGCCGCATTGGAAAGAGGGATAGAGCCAATCCGCAATTATGAAAGTAATAACATTGAGACACACCAACAGCGCTTCGGAGAATTTTTTCGCGACGTCAGTGAAATATTGCATGCAGATTTCGCATCAATTGCGACCCAATCTGTAGAGGCTCTATTTAATCCACTAATTGCGGGAGTCGACATAGTCGCAGAAGACATTAGTCGGCCATTACCATCTCAGTACTGGATGGTAAGCCAAATCACATGTAGCCCCTCGCTAGATTGGCATTACTTTCCCACTTATGGTGTTGGGCGCGATGTCGCCTCGGCATTGCTACTGCAACTCTTTCCCAAGTTGGAACAAACCATAATTCAGTTGCAGCACTGGAGAATCAGGGTCAAAGGAAAAGTTCAAGGTATTGGATATCGAAAGTGGGTTCAACGTTCAGCATTTAGCAAGGGCATCGTCGGAAAGGTATTGAATAGACCTGACAAAAGCGTAGAGATATGGGCGCAGGGCTCTCATACCGCCCTTGCCGCGTTACTTGACCAATGTGCATATGGCCCACATGAAAAGCCAAGCTTCGATATCGATCTGGAACCTCTCCCCATCACCGAATATCAAGGCTTTCGGGTTGATCACTCAAGTTCTGCCGCACATCCTGGAACTTCGCTGAAAGAGTGAAGTTCCAATGACCGTCAGCCACTACTCAATACAATGAAGCTGGCGTATGTATCCGCCACAGACCGACGCTATGTCGCGTAGCCTCGCCGTATTGAGAGCTTCTTTCCCGGGACTCAAATCAACCGGGGAGACCGTCATCACCTGGCTTCTCAGAAAATCATCACAATCCTCAACGCCCCCCTTGTTCCTGTAGCAGCAGTAGAAAGCATGAGCGCCATGTATTTATTTCACTCTCCGCTTTTAGTAACAGTTGTTTTCTGCCTGAAAAAACCTCCCAGAAAATGCAATAAATAAATACCCGCCGCTCAAGCGAGGCTGTTTACCTAAGTATTTCGAAACTGCTACATCACTGAGAAAAGCTGACAGAAATCCTATCCCACAAGTCAGAATTATTTGGTAAACGCGCCAAGGTGAAAACCTATAAAAATCAATCCAACTAACCCGCGCTATTTGAGAGACCTAATCGGCCTTATATTGACTAACCACTACCAAAAGGCACTAACCACCTGTAGTAATCCCCGCCCTTTTAGTCGAGGAGGATTTTAAACCACAGCCCTTTGCTTTAAGATCGCTTGAAACAACTGATTAGGAGGTTTTTATCAAGCCGAGTGGCCAGTTCTATTAACTAACCCAGCCTTTTAGTAAATAGAAATATAATTAGCCACAAAGCTACAATCTCACTTTTTGCAGTAATAGCCGCCATTGGATAGACCACAGCCAGCGAATGGAAAATAAAAAGGCCAGCACAATATAAGTCTTTGCTGGAAAGTGCTAAGCGCATCTAAAACATCTTTTCTTTCAAAAGGCTGCGCATACTTTTCATCTGAAAACTGTCAACAAAATGCAACCAAAACTCAAACTGAATTATTTACTAGCTTTCAAATGAATTCACTTTAAGCCTTAAAATTTTGACACCCCTGGGTATCAGAAAGCCCTAATCCAAAAACCCTAAGGAGGTTTATCATGGAAATGAACTTTAAAGATAGAGGATTTCTCTCAACGTGGCATTTAAATATGGTCACCTTTGATAGAGAAGATAACCTGTGGTGCGTTGGAACTTCAAATAATATCGGAAAGTGGAATTCAAGAACTTTTGGCCTCGTTGACAAAAAAGAGTACAACCAATCCTGGGATTCCAAAATGATTGCATTTGACAAGTCAAATGCAATGTGGGGTGTTGGGACTAAAGGTAATCTTGCCAAGTGGAATACCACCACTGGAGCCTGGGAGGAACCAGACATTGAAAAGCCCTGGGATCTAAAAATGATTGCCTTCGATAACGCTGGGGAAATGTGGTGTGTTGGCACTGAGGGCAATGTAGGCAAGTGGAACCCAATTGACAACAAGTGGGATAATCAGGGGGATCTTGGCGGCTGGAAACTGGATTGGATTGCCTTTAGACCCGGTGACCCAAGAGGTGATATCTACTGCGTGGGAACCAAGGGGAACCTGGGACTCTACGACCCCAAATTTCCGAATGACACTTTCCATATTGCATCCAATTTTGAATGTAAAAGTCTCTATTTCCATGAAATATTTGGGTACTGTGTCGGTACTGAAGGCAATATGGGTGTCTCAATTTAATAAGCAATAACTTTATCTGCTGGAAAATATTCATTATTTTCAAGCTATTTGGCTGCCCCACCCAAAGTGCTCCTCTGAGCCTTTTTGGGTGGAGCGTGGTACTTATCAAGTAAATAATCCAACAACTAGATACTCCCCTAACCAAACCATTTTCCAACCAATAAATGAAGCTCTCAGTGGGTTTCAAGAGCTGGACAAGTGGACCTCCCACTTCGCAGTGAAGGGAAGCTGTTCTCGCAAATGACATCGTCCTCCTGAACGACTCACCCTCAGTCTCCATCAGGTAAGCACCACGCCATTGCATCGACCATGCCAGTAAGTACGAATCCTGCTATATCTCCAAACACAGCCACAGCGAGATATTTCGTCGTTTAATGAGTCAAGTAGTATTCAAGGGGAAAAGCAAATAAAGACGACTAGATACTATGACGAATTTGATTCTGGGTGATACCCTGCCTTTTTCACCTACAAGCGGATAAATTGTCTAAATTCTCTTGTAGATCGCTGTCACAGTACGGAAAGCCGACATGCAAAAATCACCCTGGGTAGAAAACGCCATCGCAAAAGCGGATGCACACTGGCAGGCATCCAAGTCCACCATTGAAGGAAAAGTATTCAGTGATGTACAGGACAACCAGGGCCTTCAGTATGTCGATATCGTGATGGAAGGTGGCGGTATGCTGGGGATCGCCCTGGTGGGATATACCTATATTCTGGAGAAGGCGGGAATTCGGTTCCGCAAAATTGCGGGAACCTCGGCGGGTGCCATCAATGCGCTCTTCTTGGCAGCGGCCGGCACACCGAGCACTGGCAAGAGCGAAAAGCTCTTGGGTATCCTGGCCAATGCGGACTTTGCCAGTTTTGAAGATGGCGAGCGCTATGCGCGCAAAACGGTACAGCGCCTGCTCAAGGGCAAAGGCTTGATAAGTAGTTTGGCATTGCACCCCTTCGATTCTATCCGCACCTTGCGGCACCTGCTCAGACATAAGGGGCTAAATCCGGGAGATACCTTTACCCAGTGGTTACAAACGGAGTTGAAACAGCTGGGCATTACCAACACCGCACAGCTCAACCAGAGAATTAACCAGTTCCCACAGCTCCTGTACCGCGGCACACCGGACCACCTGATAGGTAGCGGCGAGGTTGCTCTGGTGGCAGCGGATATCACTACCGAGACTCGCGCAGTGTTTCCAGCCAAGGCGCCGCTCTATTTCGATAATCCGAGCGCCGTAAACCCCGCAGAGTTCGTGCGTGCCTCCATGTCGGTACCCGGCTTCTTTAAGCCCTACACCGTAAAGGGCATCCCCCAATTAAGTGAGTGCAATACTGTCGCCGAGAATTGGCGCAGCATTAAAGGCATCGGTGATCCCAAACGTTTTTTCCGCGCTGGCTTTCCCAAAGATATTGAATTTGTCGACGGCGGCCTTGTCTCCAACTTCCCTTTCGATATCTTCCATAAACCCATAGGCACCCCCAAATTGCCAACATTTGGGATCAAGTTGGAAGTGGATCTGTACCAGCCAAAATCAGATAAGGTAGGAAGGTTTGCGATGGGGCTGATCAGCACTTGTCGCAATATGCTCGACAACCATGTGCGCGCGAGCTTGAACGCGGAATACCATGCGCTGGTAAAAGAAATTCCCATCAACCCCACCGATACCGGAGAAAACCCGCACTGGCTGGATTTTTCCATGCCGGACCACCACTGCGAACACCTGTTCCTATCTGGCGTCAATGCAGCAATTGAGTTTTTGAATCAGGGATTCCACTGGGAGGATTACTTGGTGTTGCGCCAGCCAGACTCCTTCTATACCGGGGAAAAGCTGGCTTAGAGACAGGCCCGAAGCGATAGTCGCAAGGGGCCCAGCGCTCTTATTTAGAAAGAGCGACGACGATAAGAGCGGTAATCTGCACGCCAGAAGTTACGCTCTAGCAAACGCTCTAAATGCTCGCGGCTCACCTTGGGCGCAACGCCATCCAATTGCGCCTGGGCAGCCACTGCCCTGGCAATATGCATGCTCACTTCGCGAATATCATTCAGGTGTGGCAATAAGGCACCCTCGCCATCTTTCACCACCGGCGCCTGCTCCGCCAGGGCGTTGGATGCTGCCATCAACATACTGTCAGTCACTTTCGAAGCACCGGAAGCAATCACGCCGAGGCCAATGCCCGGGAATATGTAGACATTGTTACACTGCGCTACCGCATAGTGATGACCATCGATTTCTACCGCTGCAAAGGGGCTGCCGGTAGCTACCAAAGCCTCGCCCTTGGTCCAGCTGAATATCTCAGTTGGAGTCGCTTCAGCCCGGGAAGTGGGGTTTGAAAGTGGCATCACCAAAGGTCGGCGGTGCCCCTTGTGCAAAGCTTCGATTACTGGCTGGGTAAACAGGCCACCCTGCCCCGAAACACCAATCAGGATGCTGGGCTCAACATTACCGATCAATGTCTCAAGGTTCCAGCTGGACACTCCATCGTACTTGCTCGGGTCCTGGGCCAGAGCTGCCTGGAAGTCGTGTAGGCCTTTCATATCGGAAGTCACAAGCCCATAGCGATCGAACATAAAGATCTGTTCGCGAGCCTCGGCATCGGATAGACCGGCCTGCACTTTTGCACTGACGATTTGCTCGGCAATACCACACCCGGCTGAGCCGGCACCCACGATCGTCACCTTCTGCGCGGCGAGGGTTTCTTGCCAGGTCTTACAGGCAGCCAGGATAGTACCCAGTGCTACAGAAGCCGTGCCCTGAATATCATCATTAAAACAGCACAGGCGGTCGCGATAGCGCTCTAACAACGGCGTGGCATTGGTTTGGGCAAAGTCCTCAAACTGAACCAATACCTTGGGCCAGCGACGCTTTACCGCTTCAATAAATTGCTCCAGGAATTCATCGTACTCTTCCTGGGAAATCCGCTCATGGCGCCACCCCATATACATGGGATCACTCAGCAAAGTGCGGTTATTGGTGCCAACATCCAAGGTGACAGGCAAGGTATAAGCCGGGCTGATACCGCCACAGGCGGTATACAGAGAGAGCTTGCCAATAGGGATACCCATGCCGCCGATACCCTGATCACCCAACCCGAGTATCCGCTCGCCATCGGTCACCACAATAACTTTGACGTTCTCTTTAGTGGCGCTGCGCAGAATATCGTCGATATATTCCCGGTCCGGATAGGAGACAAATAATCCCCGGTGGTTGCGATAAATACTGGAAAACTCTTCACAAGCTGCACCTACAGTGGGGGTGTAGATAATCGGCAGCATCTCTTCCGTATGATGTTCGATCAGATAGAAGAACAACGTCTCGTTATCATCCTGGATTCCCCTCAGGTAGATATGTTTTTCCAGGCCAGTCTTGCACTGCTGGAATTGGAGGTAAGCGCGCTTGGCCTGCTCCTCAATCGTCTCAACGGTATTCGGCAGAAGACCGACCAAATTAAACTCGAGACGCTCTTCCAGGCTAAATGCGCTGCCTTTATTGAGCAGTGGTATTTCCAGTAGGGAGGGACCTGCATGGGGGATGTAAAGTGGACGCTTTTCGTTGTTACTCATATGCCTGCTTTTGCCTATCGCCCGAAGCGATGATTATTGCGTAGCCATATTTCAATATGACTGAATTAGCCAACCATGTTCTTGAAGTTGCATAAATGTGCTAACTCAACTGGAGCCGAAGACTATCTATTGTGCCGATAGATAACAAGGCCCCCGGTGTGGCCCAATTCGCGAATACACAGAGTCGCTCAACTATGCTAGCTGTAATTTATCTTCTCTTCGCAACGAATTCTTTTAAGTTAAAAAGCGATCCGACACATTCAGGAAATGGAGCCGCCATCGATGCACAAGAGCAAAGCTGGATTAACCCTGCTCCTCTTTATTCTTGTACTCAGCCTTTATAGTTGCAGTAAAAAGCCCGACGGAGATAAAAATATAAATTCAAACGCCCGACAGACAGAGGACGCCACCCCAGAAAAACAACGGCCGCTCACGGCGATGGCACCGGAGATAGAAGCGGAACTGGAAGCTCAACGGGACAGCGATAAACGCATCGCTCGCAATGTCTATTTTGGCGATACACATGTCCATACTGGCTGGTCGGTAGATGCGGGGTTGGATGGCGCAATTCTTACTCCCGATGACGCCTATCGATTTGCCCTGGGAGAAACTGTTACCTCCAACAGCGGACTGAAAGCCAAGCTCAGCCGCCCTTACGACTGGTTCATGATCACCGATCATTCAGACGGTATGGGAGTTATCAGCGAGATCGTCGATGGCAATCCGGAAATGATGTCCAATGCCACCTTGAAGAAATGGCACGAGGCATTAATTTCAGGCAGCGAAGAAGCGACCAATGAAGCAAAAAGTGAAGTCATCGTGCTTCAATCAGAAGGCAAACTGCCTGAGCAGGTAATGAACCCCAAATGGATGAAATCCGCCTGGGAAAAAACCGTTGAAGCCGCAGAGAAATATTACAAACCCGGAGAGTTTTCTACCTTTATCGCCTTTGAGTGGACGGTTAACGCCGATGGTGGCGACAACCTGCACCGCAATATTATTTTTCGTGATGGCGCAGACCGCACTAAGACCCTACTTCCCCTAACTACCTTTGATACCGAGAACCCGGTAAAACTCTGGGAGTGGATGAAAGCCTACGAAGACAAAACCGGCGGGCGGGTGCTCGCCATCCCCCACAACGGCAATATGTCTAATGGCCGTATGTTTATCGAGCGTCAGTTTGATGGCTCCGAACTCACTCCAGAGTGGGCACAAATGCGCGCCCGCTATGAACCCCTTTATGAGCTGGTGCAGGTAAAGGGACAAAGTGAGTCCCACCCTGCCCTCTCCCCGGAAGATGAATTTGCCAACTGGGATCTGTGGGATAGAGGCAACCTGATCTTAAAGCCCAAGCCCCCCGGTGCCCTGCAATACGAGTACTGGAGGGAGGCACTCAAGTCTGGCCTACGCCTGGAGGAGAAGCTGGGCACCAACCCTTTCGTGCTAGGCGCAAACGCAGCCACCGACACCCATACCGGGCTTTCGACACCGGACCAGGACAACTTCTTTGGCAAGTTCAAGACCCTGGAACCCAGCAACAAGGAGCGCTGGGCATTTCCCCTGCTCAAGGGGGTTGGTGGAGAGTACTTCGGCTGGGAACAAGCTGCCTCAGGCGTTACGGGAGTCTGGGCCAACGAGAATACCCGGGAGGCAATATGGGATGCGATGTACCGCAAGGAGACTTTCGCCACCACAGGCCCCCGGATCTCAGTTCGCTTCTTTGGAGGCTATGACTATAACGATGAGGATATTCACGGTGATCTGGTCGCCAATGGCTATAAAAAAGGCGTGCCAATGGGCGGGAAGCTACCTCAAGCCAGTGAGGGACAGGCACCGACATTCCTTATCGCAGCACTGAAAGACCCTGAGGGCGCCAACCTGGACCGTATTCAAATCATCAAGGGCTGGTTGGATAGCAGCGGACTCACCCGGGAGAAGATCTTTAATGTGAAGTGGTCTGGAAGCCGTAAACTGGATACCGAGGGAAAACTACCCCCGGTTGGGACTACTGTGGATATGAAGACGGCGGAATACACCAACTCCATCGGCTCCCCTCAGCTAGTCGCGGTATTCAAAGATCCCGACTTTAACCCCAAGGAAAGAGCCGTCTACTACCTGCGCGCCCTGGAGATACCCACTCCCCGATGGACTCTATTTGACAAGGTACGCTTCGGTATTGAAATGGATGAAAAAGTACCCCTTACCCAGCAGGGGCGAGCATTCAGCTCGCCAATTTGGTATTCACCCTAGAGTTAAGGACCCGTATATATACGCGATTCAATTACTTGATGGATATGGCTATCTGGACCTCGTTTCCATCCACATACTGCTCAAAATCTGTGGTGAAAGCTCGCTGATGGGGGCAATCCTCCACAGCGAAATAACTCCAAACCTCGCCCCACAAATCAATGGCGACCTGAGGCATTTCCCCTTTGGCTGAAAACATCAGGTATTTGCCGGGCAGTATTTGAATCGACTTGAAATCCTCAGACATATCCTTCGACAACATATCTGAACATGCATAGACATCAAAAAAACCGTTATGGTCAGATTCGTAGTTGGAGTAAACACCAAATACCTTAGGGTTGCCCCTTAATTTAGGGGCCGCCTCTGCGCCGAAGCGTTCCCACATTGGCGTTATCTTTGCTGTTTTTGGGTCAGACTCATTGGCGTTCTTAGTGCGGGTATAAAAACCCACTAATTCCAGGCCTTCTAATTCTCTAACTTCCATTTCTATGGACCAATTATTTAGTTATTCGTAGAGTGCCGAATACTATAACAGCTCTCCGGGAACTGGCCAGGCGCATACGGTCACAAGAAATCACAAGTACCTTTTCAAGCTGACTTTACGGATTTCTGCCTTACCTCTGAAGGGGGGTACCCATACATCGATTTATAAAGCTGGGTAAAATAAGATTGACTTGAGAATCCGCTCTCCAGAGCTATATCGACTAAACGCTTATTGGTAGTCTTCAACTGAATATCAGCATGTTGTAACCTACGTTCGTTAATCCAAGCCTTTGGTGACTCAGCTTTAAAGACTTGGCCAAACTTATTCTTGAATGATGTAAGACTCATCCCAATCTGTTTAGCATAATTTGCTACAGACCAGTGCTGAGTAGCATTTTCCTCCATAAATCGGCGGAAACGCTCGTTCACCGGATTAACCTGCCGAAGCAGCTCGTCAGCTAAGCGACAACCGCAAGCACCCTTCAGCTTTAAGAGAAGTAATTCTTCCAGCTTTAAATAATTCAAACTCTCATCATTTAACTTGCTAAATGCACTCAGTGAGTCCAAGGTAAAGCGTGTCAGATCGCACTTTGGAAAAACAAAAGGCCCACTTTTGGGGAACGTTGTCACGCTGGATGCAAGGGCATTCTTTGCTTTAATCAGTACGCGAGAGTGTCGCTCATAAAATCGTGTCAGCATGACCGGGCTGATACTCGCACAGATGATTACTAGGTCTTCTCCCTCAGACAAATTATCAACTGTAACATGGCTCATTTCACCCGATAGCCAGATCTCCCCCGAAGCCATAGGGAATTCGCAAGCATCACTATTGATATCAGCAACACCTGAAATCACCATTGTCAGATTAAAATCTGAAGAAAACCCAATTGAAACATTTCCATTTGGTGAAACAAGTATCTTTTGAAACCGAAACAAGTCACCTAAATACTGACTTTCAAATAAGACATTTTGCCTTATGTGAGTGTCCAAATCCTTTTGGCGAGGGGCAATCATGGAATTCACCACTAAATTTACTTCTTCTGTATCTTTACGCTTCACCTGACTCAGCTGAAGCCAAGCTCCAATCACGACACTTTTGTTTCCACTGTGCTCAGGGAGCACTCATCAAGAGATCCGTGCACGGGGTGCGTGGTCACCAAGGGGGAGACAAAGCCGCTTTCGAGTTCAGCCATTAAAACCCACAATCGTTGAATTGAGCGTTTGAAGAATCATTTGAAAGGCGGATACAGCGAAACTATTTGCAGGACTAAAGTGCCAACCTCTTTAGGAAGGGCAACTTTATTAGCCAGGATAAGGGGAAGGTCTCATAAATTAACCTATAAACAGGAACATACAATCCTGCACTACTTAGCGGGCCCTTCCAAAATTCAATTATTCTTCATGCGCGACAAAGCAAGTAGACACCCCAATGCACCCTTTACATTTATTTACACTACCTTAAACGGAACAAGAGGAGTCTCTGAGAGTGAGGGATTGTGAGGTTTAAGCATCGCCTATTCTATTAGAAATAGTGTCACCATATGAAAATTACTGACTTAAAAACCCTAAGTATTCATTAGCAGCCCGGTGGTAATGAGAGACCTCAGGTATTTGGCAAAAGATATCTAAAACAGGCCCCATAACCATCTACTGGCTTTGTAAATTATGGAAAACCCAAACAATTTGCCTGATTAAGCCCCTCACTCTGGTGTAATCACCCAAAAACCGCTAGGTAATCACAAAGATACTGCCGGGTAATGCAGCTGTTAACTTAACTATCTTTAAACTTAATAAACATTTGATTTGTACCAGGTATGATTTTTTTCTAAAATGTGAGAAGATAGCTTTTAACAATATCCCTCGGCTCGTCATGACGGACTCTGCACCAAATAGGTGCCATGGAACCAAGTGGAATATTTATTGATAAATTGAGAGAAGTTTTATATATAAACTATGCAAGCGGATAAGATCATACCCATACTTAACTTCTATATTTCAATTATAGATTAGTATTTATCGAGATCTTTTCTGTTAACTCTTTAATTTGCCAGTATTAGTAATCAGCAAAACACCCTAAACCAATAAACTCTTAAGCCTTTGAGATTTATGTCAACTAGTTACTCTAAAGAATTAAATCGGCTTGCCCAACTTATGTGGGAGCAAGAAGCGGAGTTGGAGCTTAAGCCCCAGGAAGAGAAAGAAGCAGCTACTGAAAAACCCTCAGTCAACAACGCTCCTAATGACGTTTTTTGGGGCAAATGGAAAGGGCGATATATCGTGGTAATGCGCTATATATCGGGTAGAACAACCTCCAATGTTAAGCTCCCCAATATATATGCCGATGAGGCCGATGCCCGCTCTGCCGCCCTCGATATCATTCGAAAATTTCCAGAAGCATCTATTCGCTATCTTTCAGCTAAAGAACTGGCTGTTTACCTATAGCCAACCCTTAAGAGCTTTAGTTGTTGGTTTTTGAGCAGGGTGGCTGCACTGCAGAACCGCCCCCTCATATTATTTTTATAGGTCACACTATCGGCGATTAATGCTTTGATATAAATTGACGAACTTCCTCCACAAATACATTGGAGGCAGGCTCACGCCCCAGGAGTAAGTGACCGTCGCTATTGAGACCAACAAATCGAGCGCCAGGTATAGCAGAAGCAATTTCACAGCCCGTCTGAACAGGAATACGCTGGTCCCCTAGTGAATGGATCACTAAAGTGGGCACATTAATCTCTTTGAGCTTGTCCCGCACATCAATACTGCCAAAAACCGATAGGAAGCGGACTGCATTTTCCGGCGAAGTAGTCAGCCGCTGAAACTCATTAAACCACTCTAATTCGCTGGCATTCGCGCTTGGCATAAATGTCGTGGAAAAAATCTGCCGATAAGCAGGATTATCCTGTCCCCAGCCCGTCGCTGTCAGGGTCATTACTGCTTCGCGCTCTTTTATCGTGGCCTCACTGGCACCTATTCGCCAACCTGCGTGATAACCCCCAAACAAAATCAGCTGCCTAACACGCTCTGGATGCCTTACTGCATATTCAATAGATACTGCCGCTCCTTGCGATATACCTAGCAAAGTAAAGTTATCAACTTCACAGGCATCGACGACTGTCTCAAGGTCTGTAACAAACGACTCAAAAGAGATATTTTCAACTTCCCAATCCGACAGGCCATTCCCACGCTCATCGTAACGAATAAACTGGTGGTCGACAGAAAGCTCCCGAAACAATGGACTCCATATGGGAGAGTCCCAGTCATGCTCTAAATGACTCAACCAGTTTGCGGCTTTAACTATTGGAAGCCCCTCTCCCATCTTGGCATAGGCAATACGCACACCATCGCTGGCCGTACAAAACTCAACCTTCTGTTGAGTTAGCAGTTTACGCCCCGTAGCTAAATCATCACCGGATTTCTGAACTACCGACTCACAAAGCCTGCAGGGCGACCATGTAATGCCTGCTTTGCGGAATCTGTCAGCAAGCCTTGTCCGTTCAAACTCCACTTCACTACTCAATCCCAATGAGCTCAACAAATGCAGTAACTGCGTTGCAGCGTTTGGGTTATAGGGCTCCAATGCCACCCAGCTGCGGGCCCAAGTTAACTGGTCCGGTATAGGAACACCCGGGTGAGAGGACAAGCGGGACAGCACCCTCCCTTGCAATTGAACAATCTCTTGACGTTCAGACAGTAACCACCGCTGAAATAGTTCTTGATCGGGCAGATCGATCCCATCCAGGAAAGGCTCCTGCAGCTGTCGATGGATATCTTCCAGCTCTACTGCCAAAACGCCGGGGGAATCAAGCTTGAGTGCTATTTCGGCAACATCAATACAAATGCCTTCCGTATCCAAGCTGACACGCTCTCTATCAGCAATGAGGCGCTCTATTTCTGGGTCGTTGACAATGGATCGAATTTTACTCAAAGACCAGCGCAGGGAGGCACGCGGATCGTCAGGGAGCTCCCAGAATATCTCACATAAGCGATCCCTCCTGTGAGGTCTCGCAGCCAACAGTAAGAAAGCCAAAAGTGCTCGAGTTTTTCTTGAGGGTGGTAGATTAACAGGGCTGCCATCACGGGAGACAAGCAAGTCGCCCAGCATTTGGATTGAGATTCCCATTGATAAGTTATTAACCCCTGAAATGTAAGGTACTAGCATTTCTCAGAGAAAGGCGCCGGTGATTTTCTCAAGGATAATTGTTAGCTGCAAACACCGCTCGCGAAAGATGTGAAACCCTCTGCCAAAACCCCTTATTCCGAGTCGCCTGGCAATGACAGTATAAACGCCGCTGTGAGGCTTATCCCTACCCCAAAAAGCGTACTCCGCTAGGTTTCTTTGAGGGCCTAGACTGAAATTGAAAGATTGGTCTAATCCGACAGCCTCTTCAAGAGATACTGAGAACGCCAAAAATAGACCCAAGAAAAGGGCTGAATACACCTGAGCTAGGCGAACATATCATCGGCAATTATAAAAAAATAAAAAGTATTGAGAGGCCAAGTGACCATATTGAAAGTGAGTTAAAAACCTATTTTTACAAACTCAAAACCATGTCACCGCAAGCCTTATAATTCAGGCCAATAGTCGGAGCTTTGACTCACAAAGGCCCTTCAAGGTTTATACTAAGACACGCCCGAAAAACGGAAGGTCAAAATAAAAACTGTATAAGCCTAAAGTAGAAGGGAGAGCGGCTCCTCTAGGTTTACAACCCGTAGACACCCTACCCAACTACCCAAAGTGCTCTTCAAATGCGCAAGCGCTAACTCACAAACCCTAATTTATCTGTCGCTATGCACAAAGATATCAAACCCCAAAGCCCTTGAAGTTCTATACAATCTAGAATCACTGTGATAATGCTCATACCACTTTCTAAATTGTGCATATTTCAGAAACTTAAACTCACCCTTATTGGGGTCAAAAAAGTAGCTTACCTTATCCGCAGATGGCTCAATGCGAAATGCCATCGCATGCCCCCACCCAGTACCTGCAGTTCTCAACATACAGTGGATGGTATTAGACTGCTGCTTGAAGCAATCTTTGGATTCAAGAGCATCAAAAGACGCAGCAAACTGATCTTTCAACGAAGGACTTTTCTTCTTCTGTGCAATACCGCTACCCGCCTGCCCAATATTGCGAAACCCCTGAGATTCCAAATATTGTTTAGTCTCCTTAATCATCTCAAAAGATGTGCTAGGCCTACCCTCAGTTCCATTTGCAAACTTAAATCGATACATAGAGGCAAATCTCTGAGCGACCACGGCTATTTTTGTATCATCAATACTGCCACCGGTAGTTAACGCATCCTGAAGCCCCGACTGAAGGGCTTTACTGACCCAGCTAACTGACAGAGCCTCACAAATCCCACCCTTGGTATGCGGATGCTTTTTGGTAATTTTTGAATAGCTTCCCTGACTGAACTTCCAGGTTAACTGCCCACCGTAATTGGACGCACTTGCATCACTATTCAGTAAACTTGGCATTTTTTATCCTCACATCACAACCGAATATTCGGCTTTATTTATATTATCCGGGCTTTATGCAAGCAATGTGCAAATTTAGTGATTAATTATTATTAGAAAAAATATCACCCGAACATTTCCTTTAAAAACCACGACAAAATTCAAAGAATGCACCTCAACCGATCAACTCATCACAAGAAAGTGACAAACAAAACACTGAGGTATCACCCACCTTTAAGAGAACCTTAAAATTAAAACGCAGCTTAGCAATGACTATATTAGTTTGAATGGTCGAAAATATAACGTTTTCAACATGCTATATTTTTACAGACTACAAGTCCACGATAAGCGATCAATGTCGCCATCAGGCAAAACAACCACAAAATAATTACTGTTATTTAAAATTCACTATAGGCAACAAGGTATTTCGGTTTACTTAAGGGGCCTCTGAATAGAGACTGGTTTTAAATATACTTATCAGTACAGCAATTTGACTAAACACCCAGTTAATTTTAAATCAACACATTGATTTAATTACCCTCGGTAAACAGGCACCAATCCGTACCTTTCGCTACACCGCATAACGTACTCAAAAGAGACATAAACAAACGATCAGAAGTAAGAATCAATGAACTTGGATCAAAAAGGCTAAAGAGCCACTACATCGTGGCTCTTTTTTGTCTCGGAGGGATATTGCTACTGTTGTGCTCCATACACGCCAGGGGAAGTTTTAACCTAGGGCGGAAGGAGTAAATACTGGAAGCTCTGGAAGCAACATCAGTTACACGAGAGAATCTTAAGTATCCTGGCGAACCACTAAACTGCCAAAACCAATCAATAGGCCACCACTAAAACGCTGAACCCATCTTTGCATATTCCCACCAATGGAAGCCACTTTCCACTTCGACAACATAGTCGCAAGTGCCAGAAACCACAGGAATATTATTGATGCATGAAGTGAGACCAGCAGGAAAGCCTCATAGTAACTAGAGCTGCCAACTGAGATAAACTGCGGAAAGGCCGCGAGATAAAACATCGATACCTTGGGGTTAAGAATCTGGGTTAGAAAGCCCTCACCAAAATTTCGGTATGAGTTCCCAGGAGCTGCTGTAATTGGTGACAATTCATCCCCTGTATCCTTCACCGAAGATTTTGACAGCGTGGCTAATATCGTTTTCACACCCAAATAAACCAAGTAGGCAGCCCCAAGATATTTGATAATTGTATAAACCTCAGACGACTGCAATATAATCGCCGACAAGCCCAAAATTGAAATGGCACCATGGGCAAATGTTGCTGAAACCAGCCCAAAAATATTCTCTACTCCGGGCCTCAGCCCCCTACTAGCTACTGTTTTAAGAATCAGGACGCTGTTCGGCCCTGGTGAAATAACCAACAAAAGAGAGATTGCAGCAAATGCGAGGATTTCATTCATAACAATAAACACCTTAAAGAAAGCCAGTGGATAAGGGGTACATCTAAGGGGTATATCTAAGGAGGTCGCCGAGCCAAGGGTTGGCTCGGACTAAGGTCAATACAGGTAAGTTGCCGTACCGGTAGCAATCAATTCATCCGTGTCGTTAATCAACTCCATTCTCGTTACAACCAGCTTGTTACCGGTGCGCAGAATTGAGCCATGGCAGAGAAAGTGTTCTCCCCTGCCCGGCTTTAGGTAGTCAACACGCATGTCGACCGTACCCAGCTTTAATAGGCGGTCCACTTTTTCTTTCCAGTGCACATCTCCCAGATGCTGGTAGGCGGCGACCATTGCGGTCAAACCACCAACCGTATCCAGGGCGGTGGCAATTACGCCACCGTGCAGGATGTTCTTCCACACATTGCCGATCAACTGTGGGTTCAGTTCAAAGCCTGCGGAAAGTGTGAGCGCCTCCAGGTCCAGGTCGCGCATCTCAAGTCCAATTTGTTGATTAAAAGGAATCTGCTCAAAAAATTCCTTTACCAACGCCTGAAACTCACTGGGTGAGGGTTCTGTCATAGGCGGGCAACCCGGTTGAGCCCATCCAGCGCAGCACTGCGATATGCCTCTGCCATGGTGGGGTAGTTAAAGGTGGTATTAACGAAATAATCGATTGAATTATTCGGTGCTGGCTGTTTCATAATGGCCTGGCCAATATGCACAATCTCAGCTGCCTCTGCCCCAAAGCAGTGAATGCCCAGGATTTCGTGAGTCTCGATATGGAACAAAATCTTGAGCATGCCTACGCGCTCACCAGAAATCTGCGCCCGCGCAGTGTGCTTGAACAGTGCGCGGCCCACTTCGTAGGGTACTTTGGCTGCGGTTAGCTCTGATTCGGTTTTACCTACAGAGGAAATCTCTGGAAGGGTATAAATCCCGGTAGGCGCATCTTCAATTACTCGATGGCCACGGCCCGCAATCGCTGCTGCAACCGCACGCCCCTGGTCATAAGAGGCACTGGCAAGGCTCGGCCACCCAATCACATCACCTACCGCAAAGATATTTTCAATTTCGGTACAGTAGTGATCGTCAACGCTCAATTGTCCGCGATGGTTCGCTTCCAGGCCGACATTCTCCAGGCCGAGGGAGCTGGTGTTGCCAGTACGGCCATTACACCAGAGCAGTGCATCCGCATGAATACGTTTGCCGGACTGCATCTCCATAATTACGCCCTGCTCATTGGGCAGTACCCGCGCATACTCCTCCTGGTGGCGAACAGTCACGCCCATATCGCGCAGGTGATAGCTCAGTGCATCAGAAATCTCATCATCAAGAAATTCCAGCAGGCTGTTACGGGTATTAATCAAATCCACCTTAACGCCGAGGCCAGCGAAGATAGACGCGTATTCACAGCCGATAACACCAGCACCATAGATCATAATGGAGTGAGGGGTGTGCTGCATGTCCAGGATCATATCGCTGTCGTAGACCCGTTCGTGATCAAAGTCTACATCGGCGGGGCGATAAGGGCGTGAGCCAGTAGCAATAATAAATTTCTTCGCTGTAATAGTTTCCGCCGCACCATCGGGCATAAGCACCTCGACAGTATGTTCATCGCGGAACTTAGCTTCGCCGACGATCAGCTCAACCCGGTTGCGGGCATAAAATGAAGTGTGCATTTCCACCTGATAGGAAATGACTTTATTCACCGTCTGCATTACCTGGGGGAAAGTAAGGCGGCGGGGTTCACCCAATGCGCGAAAAACGCTCTGGGTGTTATAACGCATCAACTGTTTGACAGAGTGGCGCAGCGCCTTGGAGGGAATGGTACCTTTGTGAGTACAATTACCACCAACCACTTGGCGCTTTTCAATAACCGCAACGCGCATGCCCTTTTTTGCTGCGCTCATTGCGGCGGCCTCTCCAGCCGGGCCAGAACCAATTACTACCAGGTCAAACTTTTGCTCTGCCATTAAATGCTCTAATTCTATTTTCCAAACGGAGTCCACAGCGCGCTAACGCCATTTACTCAATACTAAATATACGGTTATCGGCACCACTTGTGCCAATGACATAAAACAACAAGCCCGTTGATCACGGGCTTGTTGGAGAGAGAAAGCTTACTTGCGTTTAGATGCGTCGTAAGCGAGACCTTCGGCAGTCATCTGCTGCTGTCTTTGCCTCTCCTGTTCCTTTTCACACTCATCGTCATCGCCACCGCAGACTGTGCAATCCTGCTTCATGCCGATATTGTTGAGCCCGCCACAAGTTCCCTTTAACGGTTTGTTCTGAACCATGGCCCCGATCGCCATACCGGCAACAACGAGTAACATGGCCACAAAGGCAAATATGAAAATTGTCACTTCTCAGACCTCTCTACATAAGGCTTAAATCCAGAGCTAAAACGCTCTTCGAAACCTGAATCAGTTTTCACCACCATAAAGACGGCTACATTATCTCTTTCTGCCAACGCCATGCCGGCATCAGCACCGAGGACATTGATCGCGGTAGCCAGGCCATCGGCTTCTGCACAGGTGTCGGCAATAACGGTTACCGATGCCAATTTGTGCTTAATGGACCGCCCGGAGCGTGGGTCAATGCTATGGGAGTAACGAACACCATCCCTTTCGTAGTAGTTGCGATAGTCTCCACTCGTAGCTACTGCCTTCCCACTCACCGCGATTGGCTCCTGCAGCATCTGCCCTGCCACGCTGGGTACTTCAATGCCAATTACCCAGGTCTTACCCTTTGGATTCACACCCTTAGTTCGCAGTTCACCGCCAATTTCGACCAAGTAGTTTCGAATACCCAGGTCTTCCAATAGCTCGGCAACCCGATCAACGCCATGGCCCTTGGCAATCGCTGAAAGATCCACCTCAACCGGGCGGCTTTTGATAACAGTGTCTGGCTTACGGGTCAGGGTTAACGCATCGGAACCGACGACGGTTAGCAGATCGGCAATGTCTTTATCTGAGGGGATATGCTCCGGTTCGGGCTGGGGACCAAAACCCCACAAGTTGACCAGAGGGCCGACCGTCACCTCGAAAGCGCCTTCACTGCGGCGATAAATATCCAGGGACATTTCCAGTACATCTGCCAAGTGTTGGCTAACCGGGATCGCCTGCCCTACCGGGCTTTGGTTAAAGCGCATTAACTCAGAGTCGTCGATATAGGTCGACATCTCCTGGTTGACCTGTTGCAACTCATCGTCGATCAACTGCTGCAACTCACCCTGCTCCAGCCCAGAGGGCACCTGAGCGACGGTGATGTGATAGCTGGTTCCCATGGTGCGGCCAGCCAACTGCCAGGACTCCGGCGAAGGAGCACAAGCCGATAAAATTACAGCCGCCCAAAGCAAAAACAGGGCCGTAAAGACGGGCCCTGTTTTTGAGTTTGTCGGGCCTGTGATTGCTTTTAGCAAGCTAAGCCCTCCAATTATCCGCCGAAGTCATCCAGCAGGATGTTTTCATCTTCTACACCCAAGTCCTTGAGCATATTGATGACTGCCGCGTTCATCATGGGCGGCCCACACATGTAGTACTCACAATCTTCCGGAGCCGGGTGGTCCTTCAGGTAGTTTTCATATACCACGTTGTGGATGAATCCGGTGTAACCGGTCCAGTTGTCTTCCGGCTGAGGATCGGACAGAGCCACATGCCACTGGAAGTTATCGAACTCGGAAGCCAGACCGTTGTAGTCATCTTCGTAGAACATCTCGCGCAGGGAGCGCGCGCCGTACCAGAAGCTGATCTTACGGGTGGAGTTCAGGCGCTTGAGCTGATCAAAGATGTGTGAACGCATTGGCGCCATACCGGCACCACCACCGATAAATACCATCTCGTTGTCAGTTTCCTTGGCGAAGAACTCACCAAAGGGACCGTACACCTTAATCTTGTCACCTGCCTTCAGGCTGAATACGTAGGAAGACATCTGACCCGGCGGAATGCCCTCAGTGCGGGGCGGCGGAGTCGCGATACGGATGTTGAACTTAACAACACCTTTCTCTTCCGGGTAGTTAGCCATGGAGTAAGCGCGAACCACAGGCTCGGTCACTTTGGACTCCAGCTTGAAGAAGCCAAAGTGCTCCCAGTCGCCACGGTACTGCTCTTCGACATCGAAGTCAGCAAACTTGACATGGTGAGCCGGAGCTTCCAGCTGTACGTAACCACCAGCGCGGAAGTCAACGTTTTCACCTTCGGGCAGACGCAGGGTCAGCTCTTTAATAAAGGTGGCCACGTTCGGGTTGGATTCCACAGTGCACTCCCACTGCTTAACACCAAACACCTCTTCCGGCACTTCGATTTCCATGTCTTGCTTAACCGCAACCTGACAGGAAAGACGCTTGCCTTCTTTTGCATCGCGCGGGGTAAAGTGAGCCGCTTCAGTCGGCAGCATATCGCCACCACCGGAATTCACCTTACAGATACACTGCGCACAGCTGCCGCCGCCGCCACAGGCGGAGGCCAGGAACAGGTTGTTGGCAGCCAGAGTTTGCAGCAGCTTGCCGCCGGCCGGTACGGTGAGAGTCTTCTCACCGTTAACCAAGATGTTGACGTTGCCGGTGTTTACCAGGCGCGAGCGGGCCGCAAGGATCACCGCTACCAGCGCCAATACGATGACGGTAAACATCGCTACGCCGAGGATAATTTCAATACTCATTCTATTGTTTTCCCCGCTTAGATATCGATGCCGCCGAAGGACATGAAGCCCAGGGACATCAGACCAACAGTTACGAAGGTGATACCCAAGCCTTTCAAGCCATCCGGAACGTCACTGTACTTCAGCTTTTCACGAATACCTGCCAGAGCGGTAATCGCCAGTGCCCAGCCGAGGCCGGCACCGAAGCCATAGGCAACACTCTCGCCAAACGCGTACTCGCGCTCAACCATGAACAAGGAAGCACCCATGATGGCGCAGTTCACGGTAATCAGCGGCAGGAATACACCCAGCGCGTTGTAGAGAGCCGGTACATATTTATCCAGGAACATCTCCAGGATCTGTACCAGTGCCGCAATTACGCCGATGTAGGACAACAGGCCGAGGAAGCTCAGGTCCACGTCGGGGTAACCGGCCCAGGCCAGTGCACCGTCTTTCAGCAGGTAGGTGTAGATCAGGTTGTTCACCGGTACTGTCAGAGTCAGCACCACGATAACCGCAACACCCAGGCCAATAGCTGCCTCGATCTTCTTCGATACCGCCAGGAAGGTACACATACCGAGGAAGAAGGCCAGCGCCATGTTTTCAACGAAAACGGCGCGGATAATCAAAGAAATATAATGTTCCACGGATTAGGCCTCCTGCGCTTGGGAATTAGGCGCAATCTTGAACTCATCTTCTTCCACCTGTGCCGGTTTCCAGGCACGGATTGCCCAGATGAACAGGCCGATCAGGAAGAATGCACTCGGCGGCAACAGCAGCAGGCCGTTGGGGATATACCAACCGCCGTTGCTCACGGTAGTCAGGATATCTACACCGAACAGTTTGCCGGCGCCGAAGAGTTCACGAACCACCGCGAGACCGATCAGGATCACACTGTATCCCAGACCGTTACCAAGACCGTCGAAGAAGCTGGGCAGCGGCGGGTTCTTCATAGCGAAGGCTTCCGCACGGCCCATTACGATACAGTTGGTAATGATCAGACCAACGAATACAGACAGCTGCTTGGAGATGTCGTAAGCCAGGGCCTTGATCAGCTGGTCTACCAGGATTACCAAAGAGGCAATCACGGTCATCTGTACAATGATACGGATGCTGTTCGGGATCTGTTTGCGGATCAGGGATACCGCAACGTTGGAACAGGCCACAACCGAGGTCAGTGCGATACACATTACCAGGGTAACCTGCAGCGAGCTGGTAACAGCCAGTGCAGAACAGATACCCAGGATCTGCAGCGCGATCGGGTTGTTGTTAAAAATCGGCTCTAGCAGAGTATCTTTAATTTTCATGCTTATGCCTCCCCTGCTTTCAGGTTTTTCAGGAAGGGACCATAACCCTGGTTACCCAACCAGAAGTTCACCAGGTTGCTAACGCCCTTGCTGGTCAGAGTTGCACCAGACAGACCATCTACTTCGTGAATCGCGTCTGGGCTGTTGGGGTTAACCTGACCCTTGATCACGGCGATATCCACGTCGCCCTGGTTGTTGAAGACTTTCTTACCAATCCACTGGGCCTTCCAGTTGGGGTTGTCAACTTCACCACCCAGTCCCGGAGTTTCCTTGTGCTCGTAGAAGCCGAGGCCCGCTACGGTGTCGAGGTTGCTCTCCAGAGCGAGGAAGCCGTAAAGAGTGCCCCACAGGCCATAACCGCGAATCGGCAGAATGATCTTGTCCAGCTTGCCGTCTTTCTCTACCAGGTATACCTCTTTGGTATTTTCCCGGCGGATAATTTTGGCAGTGTCCTCGTCAGCAGGCAGTTTTTCACTGTCAGACGGGATCTTGGCAGCAGCGCGACCACTGCCACCAGCCGGAGCCTGATCGGTAAACTTACCGGTATTCAGGTCGACGTATTTGATTTTTACGTCGGCGAAGGCCTTTTCGACTTCCGCTTTATCAGCGTGAGAGTCTTTCAACAGGCCGCCAGCCATCAGTACGTTGCGCTTCATGTCCAGCTCGGCATTCGCCTGCTGGGCAGGCTTCAGCATTACCGCAGCGGTGGATACCACTACGGAGCACACCAGGCACATTACCAGCGCGACAATCAGAGTACCGGTTACGGAATCTTTATTAGCCACGTGCCAACCTCCGTTTGATATTGGACTGCACCACAAAGTGGTCAAACAGCGGAGCGAACAGGTTGGCGAACAGAATCGCCAGCATCATGCCTTCCGGGAAGGCCGGGTTCACCACACGAATCAGGACAACCATCACCCCGATCAGGATGCCGTACCACCAGCGACCGGTGTTGGTCATCGCAGCGGATACAGGGTCCGTAGTCATAAAGATCAGACCGAAGGCAAAACCGCCCACTACCAGGTGCCAATACCAGGGTACCTGGAACATCGGGTTGGTCTCGGAACCAATCATGTTAAACATGAAAGAGGTGGCCATCATGCCCAGGAGAGTGCCGGCTACGATGCGCCAGCTGGCGATCTTCATGCCCATCAGGATTACGCCGGCAATCAGGATAGCCAGGGTAGAAGTTTCACCAATGGAACCATGGATCTGACCGAAGAAAGCGTCGAACCAGGTTACCTGGCCAACAGCAGCATTGACGATACCGTTCTGGATACCTTCGCTGGCCATAACAGACAGCGCAGTAGCACCGGTATAACCGTCAACCGCAGTCCAAACCGCATCTCCAGACATCGCTGCCGGGTAGGCAAAGAATACGAAGGCACGGCCGGTAAGAGCCGGGTTGAGGAAGTTCTTGCCGGTACCACCGAATACTTCCTTACCGATCACCACACCGAAGCTGATGCCCATAGCCACCATCCACAGAGGCAGATCCGGCGGACAGGTCAAGGCGAACAGGATGGAGGTTACAAAGAAGCCTTCGTTGACTTCGTGACCGCGCACCGCAGCAAACAGGACTTCCCAGATACCGCCCACAATAAAAGTGACCGCATAAATAGGCAGGAAGTACATAGCGCCGTAGACAAAGTTGTCCCACAGGCTAGCTGGGTTGTAGGAAGTCAGAGCGCCGATAATGGCGTGACGCCAGCCGGACAGATCCGGGTTGGTCATACCTTCCAGAATGGTGTTGGACTGGAAACCGATATTCCACATACCGTAGAACGCCGGGATCATGGCACAAGCCCAAACGGTGATCATAATACGCTTCAGGTCGATACCGTCGCGCACGTGAGCAGTGGTTTTGGTCTTGTCTGCCGGCTGGAACAGACCGGTGTCAATCGCTTCAAACAGGGCGTAGAACTTTTCGAACTTACCGCCTTTGTGAAACTTGGGTTCGATCGAATCGAGGAATTTACGCAACATACTTACCCCTCCTTCTCAATACGGGTCAGGTTGTCCCGCAAAATGGGGCCGTACTCGTACTTGCCCGGACACACAAAGGTGCACAACGCCAGATCTTCTTCGTCCAGCTCCAGTGCGCCCAGCTTCTGCGCCATTGCAGTATCGCCAACGATCAGGGAGCGCAGCAACTGAGTGGGCAGTACATCCAGCGGCATGACTTTCTCATAACTACCGACCGGTACCATGGCACGCTCAGAACCGTTGGTGCTGGTGGTGAAGTTGAACAGCTTGTTCTTCACCAGGCGCGACAGATAAATCGGGAATACAGAGAAACGCTTATTACCAGCACGCAGATAGTGCAGGAACGGACGCTCATCGCCCTCTTCCAGTACAGAAATCTGGTTGTGGTAGCGACCCAGGTAAGCCATCGGGCCAGCAGCGGTGCGGCCACCGAATACAGAGCCGGAGATGATGCGATCGTTATCGCCTTTCAGCTCATCAGAAGTCAGGGTTTCCAGACTGGCACCGAGGCGGGTGCGCAGCAGACGCGGCTGCTTGACCTGAGGGCCTGCCAGGGAAACGACACGATCGGTAAACAGCTTACCGGTGGTAAACAGTTTGCCTACAGCGATCACATCCTGGTAATTAATGGTAAATACACTGCGGTTGCCAGAAACTGGCTTCAGGTAGTGGATGTGGGTACCGGACAGGCCTGCCGGATGGGGGCCGGCAAAGGTTTCGCGGCGAATATTCGCTGCGCTCGGTACTGGAATATCCGCATCCGGAGCAGTACAGACGTAAGTGGTTTCTGCCAGCTTGGAAAGAATCTCAACGCCCTGGGAGAAGGCTTTGGGATTCTCAGCAATCACTACTTCTGGATTGGCTGCCAGAGGGTTGGTGTCCATCGCATTGATAAACACAGCTACCGGCTCAGCGTCCAGGGCAGGAACGCGGCTGAACGGGCGGGTGCGCAGTGCGGTCCACATGCCGGACTCAACCAGGTTTTCAACGACCTGTTCGCGAGTCAGACCAGACAGTTTATCTGCGCTGTAGCTTTGGAACTGTTCCGCTGCATCGCCGTCTATGCCAATCACGACGGATTGCAGAACACGACGAGCGCCACGGTTAATCGCAACAACACGACCGGCAGCAGGCGCTGTGTAGCGCACGCCTTCAGTTTTTTTGTCGCTAAACAACAGCTGACCAAGATTGACGCGATCCCCTACAGCCACTGCCATTGTCGGCTTCATCCCGTGATAATCGGGGCCGAGAACAGCAACGGTCTTGATCGCAGGTCCTTTTTGAATGACCTGCTCGGGCGCGCCGGATATGGGTAAGTCCAATCCCCGACGGATCTTTCTCATACGCCTATGCCTAAGTTTCTAGTTTAAAAAAATTGCAATAGGACCCACCGTCCCATGCCTGGGATGACGGGTCCTATTGTGGAATTCCGTGCTGCGAGGGCTTATGCCGTATCACCCGTGAACCGGGAGGAAGGAAGCTGACTAATTGGTTGTGCGCGCTAACTTCTCGGCGCACGGCCGCCCCGCAAAATCGCGCGCATTATAAAGACGGGCCAGAGTCATTACCAGCCTGGAAAGTCGTTAAGTGGCACTAAGATCGGAAATTTCTGTTGAAAAAACAGGGATTTGGGGAGGCATGGCGCGGCGACTGGGACAGTCGCCGGAACCCCGCAGTCGGCTCTGGGTACCGACTGCGGCAAGGAGGCTTGACGCCTTAGTCTTCTTTGGGGAACTGCTTATAACGAACGCCAGCCATATCTTCCAGGCAGCGAACTACCTGACAGCTATAACCAAACTCGTTGTCATACCAGCAGTAGAGCACAGCGTTCTTGCCATCCACGATAGTCGCAGTGGAATCGAATACGCAGGCAACGCGGGAGCCAACAAAATCGCTGGACACCACTTCCGGGGAGTTGGTGAAATCGATCTGCTGACGCAGCGGCGAGTGCAGTGCCACATCGCGCATATATTCGTTCAGCTCTTCCTTGGTGGTCTCTTTACCCAGGTTCAGGTTAAGGATCGCCATGGAAACATTAGGGGTCGGAACGCGAATTGCGTTGCCGGTGAGCTTACCTTTCAACTCGGGCAGCGCTTTGGCAACCGCCTTGGCAGCACCAGTTTCAGTCAGAACCATATTCAGCGCTGCTGCGCGACCGCGACGCTCACCTTTGTGGTAGTTGTCGATCAGGTTCTGGTCGTTGGTGTAGGCGTGTACGGTTTCTACGTGGCCGTGCTCAACGCCGTAGCCATCCATCATCGCTTTCAGGACAGGCACGATGGCGTTAGTGGTACAGGAAGCGGCGGACAGTACCTTGTCTTCCGGCTTGATGTCGCTGCTGTTGATACCGTAAACGATATTCTTGATATCGCCCTTGCCCGGTGCAGTCAGCAGCACCTTGGAAGCGCCTGGGCTCTGCAGGTGCTGGCTCAGACCTTCTTCATCGCGCCATACACCGGTGCTGTCAACGATTATCGCATCGTCGATACCGTGCTGGGTGTAATCCACTTCCTGAGGGGAGTTGGCGTAGATGATCTTGATTTCGTTACCGTTACAGATCAGGGAGTTGGTCTCCTCGTCCACACGGATAGTGCCCTGGAAGGCGCCATGTACGGAGTCGCGGCGCAGCAGAGAAGCGCGCTTCACCAAATCATTGGGGGCCTTGCCCTTGCGCAGTACGATAGCGCGCAGACGCAGAACATCACCACTACCAGCCTTGTCGATCAGCAGGCGGGCAACCAGACGGCCGATACGACCAAAACCGTAGATCACAACATCTTTGGATTCGGGCAGAGGCTTGCCGGCACCCGCTGCGTCGGACAGCTCTTCACGTACAAACTCGTCCACAGACAAGCCGCGATCGTCGCGCATGTACTTATTGGTCATGGTTCCCAGGTCGATATGTACGGGACCCAGCTCCATCTTGCAGATGGCTTCCAATACAGGGAAGGTTTCAAACTCGGAGAGTTCATTTTCCTCAACCTGACGCACGAAACGGTGCGCTTTCATAATGCTCAGAACTGAGCGATTAACCAGGTTGCGGCCGTACATATAAATACCGACGTTGCTCTCACGGTTGAGCTTTCCAATCATCGGGATCATGGATTCAGCCAGTGCTTCACGCTGTTTCCAGTCCTTGAAAAAGTCCGCGGGCTTCGGTCGCTTCTGAGTCACTATCGGACACCTCTGCAATGTATTTAGTAGGCAAGAAATACGGCCTTGAAACCACTCAGGACCGCATGGCTGCGCATTATAGTGTTCGCTTTACACTGCGCAACTGAGCAAAAAAGAGCCAAAAAAATGTAGTAAAACTACCTTTTTGTAGTCCACCCGAGCGACATTGCGCAATCCATAAAAAAGCGTAGTTGTTCCCGACTGGAAACACAGGCAGGGTTAACATTCCCTGCAAGCAAAACTGTTCGCGGCTACAATAGCCGACCTCGAAGACATCTCGAATGAATGCGCGGATATATAAGGAAAGATGACAGAAATACAGCCCCTGACCCCACCGAAGTTTCGCTCCTCCAGTGACCGACAATTTTGGGGACAACTGCATGGCGCAGCTGCCGCGCTCGCCATCCTCAACGCGGCACGCAATAACAAAGCGCCCACCCTGTTAATCACAAAGGACAGTCTCGAAGCGCACCGTTTAGAGGTGCAATTGAAATTTTTTAACAAAGCGCGGCGAGATAAGGGGGAAAACGGGGAGCTGGAAATTTTCCATTTTCCCGACTGGGAAATTCTCCCCTACGACACTTTCTCTCCCCACCAGGACATCATCTCGGATCGCCTTGCCACCCTCTACCAGCTGCCGAAAATGGGGGCCGGGATCGTCATAATCCCAGTCAGCACCCTGATGCACCGGCTACCGCCCTGCAACTATATTGCCGGCAATGCGCTGATACTGGAGGAGGGGCAGCAGTTTGATATCGATATCCAGCGGAGACTACTGGAGCAGGCCGGCTACCACTGCGTAGACACCGTCTACGAACACGGCGAATTCGCTGTGCGTGGCTCACTGATGGATATTTTCCCAATGGGCAGCCCCCTGCCCTACCGCATCGATCTGTTCGACGATGAAATTGAATCCCTGCGCACCTTTGACCCGGAAACCCAACGCACCATCGACAAGGTGAAAACCATTCACCTTTTACCTGCACGGGAATTCCCTTTGCACAAGGCTGCCCTATCAGGATTCCTGCAAAATTGGCACGGTGAATTCGATAGCGATCCCAGCCAAGTGCCAATTTACCAGGATATCAGTGCAGGAATTGCCCCGGCGGGCATTGAGTACTACCTGCCCCTGTTCTTCGATGGCAACTGCTCAAGCCTGTTCGACTATCTGCCCGAGGGCAGCCAGGCATTTTTACAGGGAGATATCCAACAGCCGCTGGACAATTTCTGGCGCGAAGTCAGCAACCGCTATGAAAGTCGTCGCGGCGACCTGACCCGTCCCATATTGCCACCGCGCCAGATTTTACTGGAGATTGATGAGCTTAACGGTGCCCTGAAGTCCATGCCCCGGGCAATCTTCTCTGCGGAGAGTCTTCCGGAAGCCCAGGGCAACTGTAATTTTGACACTTCCGTACCCCCCTCACTGCCAGTAGATGGCAAGTCAGAACAACCCCTGGCTGCACTGGAAAGCTACCTGATGGAATACTCCGGTCGGGTGCTATTTTGTGCTGAAAGTAGCGGGCGTCGCGAAGCGCTGCTGGAGCTATTAAAGGGCATACGGCTCAGCCCTCCCAGCTTCCAAAGTTGGCAGGACTTCCTCGCCGCAAAGGACACTATCGGCATTACCGTAGCCCCCATCGATCAAGGGCTGCTGCTTGAGGACCCGCAAATCAACTTGATCGCGGAACCGCAGTTATTTGGTGAGCGGGTACTGCAGCAACGCCGCCGTAAAAAAGCCAAAGATGAAGCGGACAACGCGGTTAAAAACCTGGCTGAACTGCGCATGGGCACTCCCGTCGTTCACATCGATCACGGCGTTGGTCGTTATCGCGGCCTACAGCACCTGGAGATCGACGGGCAACCGGCAGAGTTCCTGACCCTTGAATATGCCGACGATGCCAAACTCTACGTGCCGGTAGCCAGCCTGCACTTGATCAGCCGCTACTCCGGTGCCGATGAAGCCCTGGCCCCGCTGCACAGAATGGGCAGTGAACAGTGGCAAAAAGCCAAACGCAAAGCCGCCGAGAAAGTCCGCGATGCAGCTGCGGAGCTGCTGGATATCTACGCCCGCCGCGAAGCCCGTATTGGCCATGCCTTCGATAACCCTCAATTGGCCTACCGGGAGTTTTCCGCAGGTTTCCCCTTCGAGGAAACTCCAGATCAACAACAAGCCATCGAGGCAGTTCTGGGGGATATGCTCTCAGATAAGCCGATGGACCGACTGGTTTGCGGCGACGTGGGATTCGGTAAGACAGAAGTGGCCATGCGGGCTGCATTTGTCTCGGCCCACGCAGGTATGCAAGTGGCCATGCTGGTTCCCACCACCCTGTTGGCCCAGCAACACTATCAATCCTTCCAGGATCGCTTTGCCGATTGGCCGATCAATATCGAGGTGATCTCCCGCTTCCGCTCTGGCAAGGAAGTGGACAGCGTGAAAGAGAAGGTTGCCAGTGGCAAGGTGGATATCCTGGTTGGCACCCACAAGCTGTTGCAAAGCGATCTGGACTTTAAAAATCTCGGCCTGCTGATTATCGACGAAGAACACCGCTTTGGCGTCCGGCAGAAGGAGCGCCTCAAGAGCCTGCGCTCCGAGGTGGATATCCTCAACCTTACCGCCACCCCTATTCCCCGCACCCTAAATATGGCCATGGCCGGTATTCGCGATCTATCGGTGATCGCCACCCCACCAGCGCGGCGTCTCTCTGTGAAAACCTTCGTGCGCGAGCGCGATGATGCCTTGGTAAAAGAGGCTATCCTGCGGGAGATCTTACGCGGCGGTCAGGTGTATTTCCTGCACAACGAAGTCAAAAGCATTGAGCGAATCGCGCGGGAGCTACAGGAGATGATTCCCGAGGCCCGTATCGGCATAGGCCATGGCCAGATGCGCGAACGGGAGCTGGAACAGGTGATGAGCGACTTCTATCACAAGCGCTTTAATGTCCTGGTCTGTACCACCATCATCGAAACCGGTATCGACGTCCCCACAGCCAACACGATACTGATCGAGCGCGCAGACAAGTTCGGCCTGGCCCAGCTTCACCAGTTGCGCGGTCGCGTGGGGCGCTCGCACCACCAGGCCTACGCCTATCTACTGACTCCCAACAAGCGCTCCATGACCAATGACGCCGTGAAGCGCCTGGAAGCGATTAGCGAGGCCCAGGATTTAGGTGCAGGCTTTACCCTGGCTACCCACGACCTGGAAATTCGCGGTGCAGGCGAACTGCTAGGTGAGGAACAAAGCGGGCAGATTCAGAGTGTCGGCTTCAACTTGTATATGGAGATGCTCGACAAGGCAGTGAAGGCCATTCGCGAGGGCCGCACACCGAATATTGACGAACCCCTCGAATCCCCTGCGGTGGACGTCAATCTGCGGGTTGCTGCGCTGATTCCCGAGGACTACCTGCCCGATGTCCACGGCCGTCTGATCATGTACAAACGCATTGCCAATGCCACCGACGGGCAGCAACTGAAAGAACTTCAGGTAGAGATGATCGACCGTTTCGGGCTACTGCCGGAATCGGTAAAACACTTGTTCCGCACCACGGAGATCAAGTTAAAGGCCGAGAATATGGGCATCCGCAAACTTGAGGCCTCTGCGGCAAGAGGGCGTATCGAATTTGCGGAGAATACCCGTGTAGATCCGCTCACTTTGGTTAAGATGGTGCAAACCCAGCCGGGACGCTACCAGCTGGCCGGCGCCAACCAACTGAATTTCAGTCTCGATGAGGAGGGTACTGATCGCAAGCTCCAGGAAATTAACGAAGTTCTGGAAAAGCTTGCACAGTGATACCATCCGGCAGGCAGCAGCGGGAGCTGGCGGCAAAACTAATTAGTCTCCTACTCCCGCTTAAACGGCCTGTCGGCAATGACACCCTCGGCACCCAAATAGAATTGTTTAAGTGGTAAACCCATGAAAAGGATAATTAGCCTCTGCTCAACCCTGGCGCTCACGCTGGCAGCAACCAGTGCCCAGGCCGTCAACTACGCTGGCAATACTTTCGAAATAGAAATGATCGTATTCGAGCGCCCCCAGGGGATGGAAAGAACCGCAGAGACCTGGCCGACGGCACCCCGTCTTCAGTATCCATCAAAGTGGATCGACTTTGACACCCTGCGCACCCCAACTCAGCCAACAGAGGATGAGGTGCTATCGCTTGAAGACATCATCTCGAGCCCAGAAACGAGCGGCCCAGCCGATATTGAATCATCGGAGCTTGAGGGCGACGCATCTACTAGTTCGCAGAACTCTGAGCAAGCACAAAGAAACTTGCTGCTAAGACCTGTACCCAGGCTGCTGGACAACAAAGCCGCCGCAATTTCCAGGGCTGGTGACAGGGTCCTGTTTCACAAGGCCTGGCGCCAGGTTATAAATACCAAGAGAAACTCTCCGGCCATTCTGATTGATGGCGGCAGCCAGCTCAGCGGCCACAGCCAGCTTGAGGGATCTATCACCCTGAGTGTCGCTCGCTATTTACATATCAGTACTAATTTGTGGCTCAGCGATTTTTATACGCAACCCGGGGAACACAGTATTCTTCTTCCTCAGCGCCCACAAAATAAAATCGAAAAGCCACTACAAATCCTAACCGGCAATTACAGTGATATTGAAAATTCATATTCACAAAATAACGGGTTTGATATCGAAAATAGTCAGGGCGCAATTAACACAACTGAGCCACTCACACTGGGCGAGCCGGAATTTATAAAAGAAGAGCCATTATATGTAGCCCATGCTGCAAGACTGCAACACGAGAGACGTTTGCGTAGCGGACAACTTCATTATATCGACCACCCTGCATTTGGCATTCTTATTGAAGTGCGCACTGTAGCCAAACCCAAAGAAGACTCGCAAAATATGAATATACTTAATTCCGACCAAGAAAAAGATAACCGCACAGAAAGTTAATTTATTTAAATAATCGACTTTCGCCAATCGCCCCTGCAAATCTTGCAGGGGCGATTATTTTAAATATACCTTTAAAACTCTTCACCTCAAACGAATTAATTTCACCATCACTGCAAGCACACCCCACCCAGCCGATATTTAATCAATTTATCTTTAATCAATTTATCTTTAATCAATTTATCTTTAATCAAAATACTGCCAGCAAACAAGCAAATACCGCCACCCCACAACAACATAAAATTGCAATCAGTGGGCCAATATTCCGGAAGTATTAAAATAATAATTAGCACAGCGGTATTGAGCACAATAAACTCACTCATATACACACAATTACATTGGGGACTTTAGGTGGGGTGGGATATGACCAAATCTACAAAGAGGGACACAAATGCAACTTAAAGAAGAAAAGCCTATATCCACTGCAAAGTAGCAAACAAAAAAGCGGATCATAAAGATCCGCTTTTCAGAGGCGCTGACAGGGCCGGCGTCAATCGAGCCGCAGGACCCTACACGACAACAGTTCTTTCAACGAGTGATCTATAAATCACTCACAGGGAACAACATCTTCCGCCAGCAGTCCTTTGTCACCTTGTTGCATTTCGAACTCTACCGCCTGCCCCTCATTAAGGGTTTTGTAGCCCTCGCCGCGAATGCTGCGATAGTGAACGAAAATATCTTCAGTTCCTTCTCCACAGGTGATGAAGCCATAACCCCGTGCGTTATTAAACCACTTCACTGTACCTGTAACGCGATCACTCATTGAGAAAACCTCATTATTGTTATTGCGCCTACCTCTTTTACCTCACTGCTCAATTCGGCAAGAGGGGCAAACGCCACCCCATTGTTAACAAACTGCTCCATGCAGAATGCTATCTTGCTTAATCCGATGAGCATATACTCAAAGGACGTACCCTGATTCTTAGATAAAACAGCGCCAGTGTCTAGTTTTCTATGTGAAATAAATACTACGTTTTTCCCAATATGCGTAATTAACCGTCAAAATCTTCAATAGTGCTCAATTAGAAACTAATCATTTGTACCTTATTGCACTCCCATTCCTCAACTGTCTAACGCGGCCTCTCGCGTTAATGAAGGTATATCGGCAATATGTAATGTTGAGGTTGGGAATGCACAGGATGCCCCATATCCCTCAATTATTTTAAGAATCGTTAATAGAACATCCTGTTTTACTTCATGATAACGAACCCAATCGGTAGTGCGGGTAAACGTATATATAAAGAAATCCAAAGAAGAGGAAGCAAAACTATTAAAATTAACAATAAGCGTACGATTAGAATCAATTTCCGGATGTTCCTGTAACATATTTTTAACATCCGCCACGATTGCCGCCATATGATGGGCATCTTCATAACGAATACCAATCGTTTCAAAAATCCTACGATTTAACATACGGGAAGGATTTTCTACCGCAATCTGGGTGAAGATGCCATTGGGAACATAGACGGGTCGCATATCAAAAGTGCGGATTCTGGTCAGGCGCCAACCGATATCTTCCACGGTCCCCTCAATCTCCTTATCGGGGGAGCGAATCCAGTCGCCCACCGCAAAGGGCCGATCCAGATAGATCATCAGGCCGCCGAAAAAGTTTGCCAGCAGGTCCTTGGCCGCAAAACCGACAGCCAGTCCGCCAATACCACCAAATGCCAAAACACCGCTGACGCTATAACCCAGGAACTGCATGACCACAATTCCCGCCGTGATCACGATTGAGGCCCTGACCAGTTTGCCGATCGCACGTACCGTAGTGGCATCCATCGGCTTGCCCATATAGCGCGGATCGCACAGATTGTGTTCCACGCTGTGTGAGAATCGCCAGGCAAACCAGGCCATCACCAGGATCAAGCCTATTTCCCGCGTCGGTGCAGCCAGGGAGAATATCTCGGCTCCAGTGGCGTCCCCCGCTCGCTGGGCAGCGACAGTCAAGCCCAGCAGCCATACCAGTACCTGCCCGGGAGGGGAGAGTGCCCCAACCAAAGCATCATCCCAGGGATTAACCGTCTTTTCCGCCTTAATGGCCATGCGCTGCACAAACCGGCCAAATAACCAGGCCAACACCCCAGACGCAAGTACTATGAGGAAAACAGAAACTATCCAGACCCGGTTCTCACCAAGCCAGGACAACAGCACGCTCTCAACGGACTCCACTCGAACCCCTCCGCTTTAACCAACAATCAGTAATATCCGTACAGCGCCTTCTCAATAGACGACAGATTTAAACAACTTATCTCAACGCATTATGGAAGCTAACCACTCCCTGGTTCTGTGCCGCCGCGCACTCTTCTCAAGCTCCTCCCAGGAGCCGATCACCGGCCTGCCACCCATGGCCGACAACCGATGAGTAGACTCCGGTTTGGGCACAAAGGTATCCAGTGCCGCCAGCGCCTCAAAAGCGCCGACACGATTGTTGCATACGATACCCATATCACAACCGGCTTCCAGGGCTGCGCGAATCCTATCGCCATAGCCTCCGGCCGCACCCGCCCCTTCCATAGACAGATCATCACTAAAAATCACTCCATTGAATCCCAGCTGTCGCCGCAATACATCCTGTAGCCAATAGCGGGAGAATCCCACCGGCTGGCTATCAATGTTGATGAAGCGGATATGGGCCGGCATCACCGCAGTAAGTTCCTGGGTTCCAATACAATCGATAAACGGAAGTGCATCGGTTGCCAAGACCTGATCCAACGAGCGCTTATCCTCTGGCAACTCCACATGACTGTCTTCCAGCACGTGGCCATGCCCCGGAAAATGCTTGCCTGTCGTGGCCATTCCCGCTTCGCGCATTCCTTGGATAAAGGGGCGAGCCAGTGCGGTTAACTGGGCGGGGTCGGGGCAAAAACTCCGATCGCCGATCACCCTGCTGTGACTGTCATCCGCATCCAAAACCGGCGCAAAGCTAAAATCCACGCCTACAGCCAGCAACTCTGCGGCCAGCAGCCACCCCACATCCTGCAATTGCTCGTTACTGGCGACAGCACTAAGGGCCTGCATTGAAGGTATTCGCGTAAAGTCATCGCGAAACCGCTGAACCCTGCCACCCTCCTGATCTACCGCTAGCAGGATCTCTGGTCGCACCGCACGGATGGAGTTAACCAATTGGATAAGCTGCTGGCGATCCCGATAGTTTCTCGCAAAAAAGATCAGCCCGCCCACCATCGGATGCCGAAGCAACTCACAGTCTTCCTCGGTGAGTTCAAGCCCCTCGATATCCACCATGACCGGTCCGGGTGGTAAAGACATATTAAGTTCCTTATCGATTTAAGAGTGCGCCCACTAATTATCTACCTTCAACATGGCCGAAGCAGCGGGTACCAATCGCTCAAGAGTCTGGGTCAGGGTACTGTCAGAACCGAAATCCTCCCGCAGGATAGCCTCAATCGCATCGTGGCTCGACAGTGTGAAAATGGTCGCTCCCAGCATAAAGTAGAGGCGCCAATAGAAAGTTTCTGGGTCCAAGCCCGGTAGCGCTTCAGCCAGCAATCCAGCAAAACGACGGTAAGTATCCCCGTATCGAGATACGATAAATCGACGCAAATGCCCCTGGAACTGGGTATAGGCCAATCCTAAAAGACGCATAAATCGCTGTGGATCCTTTCCCTCCAGCCCAAGGCTTCCCAACCCAACTCGATACAGGCATTCGATCAGCTCCTCCACCCCCAGGAGCTGCCCCAGGGCAATACGGCGATCAAGCTCTTCTTCCAGAGCGTTAGTGAAAGGCGTTAAAAAGCGTTCAAATACCGCCTGTATCAATTCTTTCTTGGAGCCGAAATGGTAGTTAACTGCCGCCAGATTAACCCCGGCCGTGCTCGTAATTGTTCTCAATGAGGTTTCAGGAAAACCCCGTTCAGCAAACAGCACTTCCGCTGCATCGAGTATCCGGCTGACCGTATCTATCTGGCTCATAAGTATCAAACCACCATTTAAAACATACGTTTAATCGACGCCAGAGTAGCACATTCTCACTGATCTAGAGCCCGCCAGCTAAGCTCTCCACCCAGCAAGGTGCAAGAGTAAAATAACAGGGAAAAGTATGTCAGGCGGCAAGATCAATACTGCTGGAGTTGATCTCCCGCCAACTTATGCAAGTACGCCACCCCACCAGCCGGCATAGCCTTTTAGTCCGGAGGCAGCTTTAACAAAAATAACTTTGAAAATTTTTTCGGTATTTTAAGATCGCCCGAATAATTATTCTTTCACCTGCATATATTTCATAATCAGGGCCGCAGCCTCCTCCACACTATCAACGATATGAAAAAGGTCTAGATCACTGGCATCGATACAATCGCGCTCTAACACTGTATCTACCAACCAATCGTACAGCCCGCTCCAGTAACGCTTACCTACCAACACAATTGGGAAACGCCGCACTTTCTGCGTTTGCACCAAGGTAAGAGCTTCAAACAGCTCATCCAACGTGCCGTAGCCACCGGGAAGTCCAACGAATCCAAGTGCGTGTTTTACAAACATAAATTTCCGTACAAAAAAGTATCGGAAGTTCAAACTAATGTCCTGATATGGATTTGCCGCCTGTTCAAAAGGCAGCTCTATGTTTAACCCAATTGATGCGCCGGGCTGCCCGAAAGCCCCTCGGTTACAAGCCTCCATCAGCCCCGGCCCACCACCGGTAATCACGGGGATCCCTTCAGCCGCGAGCAACTCTCCCAACTTTACCCCCTGCTGATATTCAGGACTGTCCTCTGTAAATCTCGCCCCTCCAAACACTGTCACTGCACCACCTAACGCTATCAGCCGCTCTATCCCATCTACCAATTCAGACTGAATACGAAGCACTCTCCAGGCTTCCGGCATTTTTGCATCCAACATTATTTTTCCCTCTTTGTCAGTTCCTTCAACGCTTTCTTCTCTCCTTGCTTTCTCCATCAATGTAGCAGCTCACAAAGACTAAAACCTGAGGATTGCGCGAACAATAAATCTGTATATAATTCCAGCAACTGTATATAAATACAGAAAACTAGGTAAATCTATGACCAATCTCACCGCTCGTCAGTCTCAGGTTCTCGACC
Source organism: Microbulbifer maximicatervae (SeqCode) (assembly GCF_052467225.1). NCBI lineage: Bacteria > Pseudomonadati > Pseudomonadota > Gammaproteobacteria > Cellvibrionales > Microbulbiferaceae > Microbulbifer > Microbulbifer maximicatervae (SeqCode). Next base: position 3,757,270 of record NZ_CP174303.1, read on the forward strand.
TGATCAAGTCCTACCTGGATGAAACAGGCTACCCGCCAACGCGGGCAGAAATTGCCCAGGAGCTCGGCTTCCGCTCACCCAATGCCGCCGAGGAACACCTGAAAGCGCTCGCCAGAAAAGGCGCCATTGAGATGGTTGCCGGCGCTTCCCGAGGCATTCGAATTCCGGATCACCAATCCGGCTTGCCGATTGTGGGTAGAGTAGCTGCGGGGAATCCCATACTCGCCAGCGAACATATTGAAGATTATTGCGACTTGCCCGCGAGCTTCTTCCATCCCCCCGCAGATTATTTGTTGAGGGTGCATGGTATGAGTATGCGAGATGCGGGCATTCTCGATGGAGACTTGCTGGCAGTGCAAAAGACCGAGCAGGTGCGCAATGGCCAAATCGTGGTTGCCCGTATCGATGATGAAGTCACTGTGAAGCGCTTTCGCCGCAAGGGAAATCAGGCAACCGTTCAGTTGCTACCTGAAAATGATGACTTTGAGTTAATTCAAGTCGATATGAGAGATAAGAACTTTGTGATTGAGGGATTAGCCGTAGGGGTTATTCGCCAAACGCCTTAAGCCCCTAAAAACGACAACAGCGGCCATTGGCCGCTGTTGATAAGACTCGAACTAACGCTGATGTTAGTGAATAGTATGATTTACCGGCATTAAATCATCTTCTTCCTCGAAGTAACCAGCCTCAAGATCGTCTAGATTTTGTACGGCTTCAATGCCCGCTTCCAACATAGCCCTTGCCACAGCAACCTTGTTCTTGCGCAGAAACTGAAGGCTTTCTGCAGAAAAAGAAATGCTTACCAAAGGGTCCTCTTTATGGCCAGCACGACGCAAAGCTACATCGCCATTAGCCAGCTCGATTATTTCAAAAGTTTCGGAGGACATTCGCTTTTCCTTCACGGCACAACAGTTTGCGCCCAGTGTACCACAGGCTTGCGATAAGTTTCATTCATCCAATTTGAGGGCTTCTGGCTCCTGACTTTCGAGGCAGTCTATTACCAGCACGCGGTATCAAAGGATTATCTAAACCACTGAAGAGATCACAAGAGAAGAGTGAATTGCTTTGCACATTGCACCGGTTGGGGATTATGTCGAGTGGGCCACAACTGCTCTATTGTGACTCACTCAAAGGACAGCGGACTTTCCCGCAGAGGTGCACCTAATATCAACAACCTTCAAAATTCGCAGGAATATTACGAATCTATTCAGAAGTTCACCGAGGTCGAGTAAGCGTATTAGTTAACACTCATCCAAGTGAGCGCGCTGCCTCACCACCAATTCATTCAGCGAGCTATGCCACTGAAGCAATAACTCTTTGGACAAAGGTGCAAACTCGGGCTTGGCAACTTCGTTGTGTAGCGGGATTAAATTAACCTGTTGCTGTTTTTCATCAGCACCCACAGATATTTTCTGCTGCTCTTCCCAGGCGTAAAGCATATGGGATAACCAACTCTGCGGGTCGCCGACCAGGCCGGATAGCTCATTGGCCTCCGCACTAGCCCTACCCTGAACGCCCAGCGCATCAATGATCAACTGCGGAGACTCCGGTTCAAATCCCAGCTGAAGCTGGGCGGCCTGCTCTGCCAGAAAGGCCCGATAGGCCTTGCACAACTGCATCAACGCTGCCTCTTCCAGCGCATCGCGCTGGAGAGGCAAGTCCCACGGCTGTTGCAGCAACAGCTGGCTCTTGCGTAGAGCCGAAGTGACATGAATCGTGTAAGAGTTACTCATTACCTACTTCTTTGCCGCTGTCTTTTTAGCTGCCGGTTTCTTGCGCTTGGCAGCAGTGCTCTTGGTGGAGGCCTCTACTTTCCAACCACCATCGCGATAAAAAGCACGCCAACCGGTCGCCTTGCCCTCTTCCTCAGATTGAATATATTGCTCCTGGGTTTTGCGGCTAAATCGAACTACGGTATCCCGCCCACTGTCATCTTGAGTCGGTGCAGAGAATAGGAAGCTGTATTTTGGATCGATCTCACTCTGGTGAGGCAGCAGCTCTTTAACCAGGGGCGCACGGGTCTCACGGTTTTTCGGGAACTGGCTGGCAGCCAGGAATAGACCCGAGGCACCATCGCGTAGGATATAGTGATCCTCCACTTTGATACAGGCCAATTCCGGCATGGGAACCGGATCCATTTTCGGTGGCGCCGGCTGCCCATTTTTCAGCAGCTTGCGGGTGTTTTTACAGTCTTCATTGGTACAGCCGAAGTACTTGCCAAAGCGACCAGACTTCAACTGCATATCACTGCCACACTTATCGCACTCAATAATGGGGCCGTCATAGCCTTTAATTTTAAAAGTGCCCTGCTCAATCTCGTAGCCATTGCAATCCGGGTTATTGCCACAGATATGCAATTTACGCTGCTCATCTAACAGGTAGCTATCCATAGCCGTGCCGCACTTGCCGCAGCGGCGCTTCTCCCGCAGCAACCTGGATTCAGCTTCCTCGTCCTTATCCGCATCGACCGCCTCATCACCAGAAACCAGGTTCATGGTATTGGTACAACGCTCTTTTGGCGGCAGTGCGTATCCAGAGCACCCCAGGAATACACCGGTGGAGCCAGTGCGGATCTGCATATGGCGGCCACATTTGGTGCACTCGATATCGGTGTCTGTCGGCGTATTGCGACGCATACCTTCATCGGCAGACTGGGCTTTTTCCAGGCGCCCGGAAAAGTCCTGATAAAACTCATCGAGCAGTTGCTTCCAACCCTTATCGCCGTCGGCAACCGCATCCAGGGATTCCTCCAGGTTTGCGGTAAATCCGTAGTCCATCAGGTTCTTGAAGCTTTCGCTGAGACGGTCGGTAACAATATCCCCCATTTTCTCAGCATAAAAACGACGGTTTTCCAAGCGGACATAACCGCGATCCTGGATCGTGGAAATAATGGAAGCATAGGTGGAGGGGCGGCCGATACCGCGCTTCTCCAGCTCCTTAACCAGGGCCGCTTCACTAAACCGCGCAGGCGGCTTAGTAAAGTGCTGCTTGGGATCCAGCTGTTGCAGGGATAGCTTTTCGCCGACCTTCACATCAGGAAGCACCAGATCTTCATCTTTTTTGCCGCTCGGTGGCGCAACTTTCAGGAAACCATCGAAACGAATTACTCGACCCCGCGCACGCAACTCAAAGTCACCAGCGCTGACCACGATTGAAGAGGAAGTAAATTGGGCGGGCGTCATCTGACAGGCCACGAACTGCTGCCAAATCAGGTTGTATAACCTCTCCGCATCCCGCTCAACCCCGGACAACATATTTGGGGCGATACGAACATCGGACGGGCGAATCGCTTCGTGCGCCTCTTGAGCGCCCTCTTTACTGCTGTAGCTATTGGGGCTTTCTGGAAGATACTTATCGCCGTAATTCTCGGCAATATAATCCCGTGCAGATTCCACAGCTTCTTTACTGAGGTTGGTGGAATCTGTACGCATGTAGGTGATATGACCGGCTTCATACAAGCGCTGGGCCAGGGTCATGGTCTTCTTCACACTGAAGCCGAGGCGGTTACTGGCCGCCTGCTGCAAAGTGGAAGTAATAAATGGTGCGCTGGGCTTGGAGCTGGTTGGCTTATCGTCACGGGCGGAAACAACAAACTCACTGGACTGAAGCTGCTTGGCAGCACTCATTGCCAGCTCTTCGTTGGTAGGACGGAAAGCCTCACCAGCCTGCTTTTTCACCTCGAGGCGCAGCTTGGAAGCCTTTGCCGTCGCCGTATCGGCAAACAAGGTCCAGTACTCTTCCGGGATAAACGCGCGAATCTCCCGCTCCCGCTCAACTACGAGGCGGACCGCAACAGATTGCACACGACCCGCAGACAGGCCCCTGGCCACTTTTTCCCACAGTAGAGGGGACACCATATAGCCAACGATTCGATCGAGGAAACGGCGCGCTTGCTGGGCGTTTACCCGATTAATATTCAGACGGCCGGGATCTTTAAAGGCCTCCTGAATCGCAGACTTGGTAATTTCATTAAACACTACCCGGCGGTAGCGATCGTTATCGCCACCAATTGCTTCACGCAAATGCCAGGCAATTGCCTCTCCCTCGCGATCCAAGTCCGTTGCGAGATAGATATGATCGGCGCCTTCGGCGAGTTTTTGTAACTCACTCACCACTTTCTCTTTACCCGGCAGTATCTCGTAGTGGGCTTGCCACTCGTGATCCGGGTCGATCCCCATACGCTTAATCAGCTGATCGCGGTTTTTCTTCCGCTTATAAGCCTCTTTCGCCTCGGGGGAAAGCTTGCGTGTTTCCGCTGCACGACGGGCGCGCTCCTTTGCGTCAACCGGCTGTTTATTGCCCCCACCTGTGGGCAAATCGCGAATATGGCCGACACTGGACTTCACAACAAAGTCCTTGCCGAGATATTTATTGATGGTTTTCGCTTTGGCCGGTGATTCGACGATGACCAGTGATTTACCCATAAGCCTTTGATTTCAAATGAAAATTTACTGCTATTGCAAGTCTTTCAAGCCCTCTTATCGGGCTTGTGCTGCGCGAATATATAAGCCTCACTTCAAGCGCGGTCAAGCAAAGCTGACAATTTTCCACTCACAGTCACCAAAATTGGCACTGGGCAGTCCGCCTAAATGCGACTCAGTAGACGCTCTTTTACACCGCTATTACGGCAATCAAGACAGCCCCTCAGTCGCCGCGCGCGAACTCACTTTTCGAATAGCTTCTTCTATTAAGGGGGTGTACTCATCGAGCGACGCCATTAGTTTCTGGAAGGCTTGTTTGCCTCCTGACTCCGGCCACTGAATACCGAGACCCACTGGTGTTGCAGTAATCGCACAGGCGTCCCGAGGGATTTTTTCCAGTAGCTCGCGCAAATATTTCCATGCCCCTTGCGGAGCTGGCTGGCCATCAGCCCAATCCCAAACACCGGAAAAATTCAGCTCGTGCTCAATCCGTTGTTTATCCAAAACCCACCCCACACTCAGGCCTTTACGGTTCTGCCAGCGGTGATAATAGACAGCTGCAGTCCCATCACCCAACGCCGAAGGCAGCGCTTGGATTTGTACGGTAATGCCAGCCTGGGCCGCCCGGCTACGCAAATCTGCAAGACGGCTGTCACGGGCATTGGGCTTTAGCCACATCACCGGCCCCAGCACCAAAGCGATGGCAAATCCGACGATAATCACCGGCAACCAATCAGACATAACCACTCCTCATCAGTGGAAAAAAGTGACTATTGTGCGGTGTTCCGCGTGATCTATGTCAATCGGTTTTTTTTGCGGTAGACTCAAAATAGGTGTCACAAGGGTGTTTTTCACAGTCAATAAAAGGGATAGGAGCAGGTAAATTATGGCGAAATACCGACACATCCTCGTGGGCTTGGACCTGTCAAAAGAGTCTTCCCAGGTACTTGATAGGGCCGCTGATATGGCTGAAGCATTTGGTGCAGAGTTAAGCTTACTTCACGCCATTGAGCCCCTGACTTTTGCCTATGGCGGCGACATCCCAATGGACCTCTCCGAGGTACAGGACCAACTACAATCCCAGGCCAAGGAGCAATTGCAAAAAGCCGCCGATCGGCTGGATATCCCCGCAGATCGCCAGCACGTAATACTCGGCCAGCCATCTACTGAGATTCATCGCTTAGCCAAAGATATCGAAGCCGACTTAATCATTATTGGCAGCCACGGTCGTCACGGCTTAGCGCTATTACTCGGCTCCACCGCTAACGGCGTTCTCCATGGCGCCAAATGCGACGTTCTGGCGATTCGGGTACATATGGAAGACGAATAATCCTTCAAAATTGGGGAGGGGGAAGCAGCAAGAATTGCAGCTTCCCCTTCAACTTAGTCGTCTCCCCCCTCCAGCTCTGACCAGCGTTCAAATGCCTCTTCGAGCTGGGCCTGCCTTTCCGTCAGGGTGTTCAGCTTAGCCTGCACCAACGCCTGCTCCTGCTGATAAAAACTGGGGTCGGCAACCTCTTGCTCAATAGCCCCTATCTCTTCTTCCAAAGACTCAATTAAGGCGGGCAGGCTATCCAGCTCTCTTTGAAGCTTATAGCTCAGTTTCTTTTTCTTCGCTGGAGCCGCCTCCTGGGACTGGGGCTTTTCCTTTGGTTTACTAGCAGCTGGCTTAACTTCTTTCAGCTCAGCGACAAAGCTGCCACCTTGGCGCACAAAATCCCCATAACCACCCACGTATTCACGGATGCGGCCATCCCCCTCAAATGCGAGGCATGAGCCCACCACATTATCCAGGAAAGCACGGTCATGGCTCACGAGCAGAACCGTTCCGCCAAAGTCCAGGAGTAACTGTTCAAGCAGCTCCAGGGTTTCTACATCCAGGTCATTGGTGGGCTCGTCGAGCACCAAAATATTGGCGGGCTGGCTAAACAATTTTGCCAGCAAGGCGCGATTTCGCTCTCCACCACTCAAAGCGCTGACTTTAGTACGGGCTTTAACACCACTAAAAAGAAAATCAGCCAAATAAGACATTACGTGGCGGCTTTTACCACCAATAGTCACTGAGTCGCGCCCTTCTGCGACATTATCTAGCACAGTCAAATCGGGATTCAGCTGATCCCGGCGCTGATCGAAATAGGCCACTTGCTGCTTGGTACCCAGGCGCACACTCCCCCCCTGGGACTTTAGCTCTCCCAGCAGCAATTTGATCAGGGTACTTTTGCCGACACCATTGGGGCCTATTAGGCCAACGCGGTCTCCACGCATCAGCGTGAATGATAAATCCCTAATCAACGGTTGCTCATCGGGGTAAGCAAAAGTGACGCCCTTCAACTCAGCGACCAATTTGCCGGACATCTCACCGCTATCCAGGGCCATCTTGGCTATACCCTGCTGGGACCGGCGCGCCTCCCTTTGGCGACGCAGTGCTTGAAGCGCTCTTACCCGCCCCTCATTACGGGTTCGGCGCGCTTTAATTCCCTGCCGAATCCAGGTTTCTTCCTGCGCCAATTTTTTGTCAAACAAGGCCTCGTTTTTTGCCTCCTCTTCGAGAAGCTTCTCTTTTTCTTCCTGGTAACGATCAAACTTGCAGCGAAAAGTCCGCAAGTGTCCACGATCCAAATCCCATACGCTGGTGGCCAAACGTTGTGCCAATGCACGATCATGGCTCACAAACAAAAGAGCGCCACGATAGCTGGCAAGGAAATTCTCAAGCCATTCAACTGCAGCAATATCCAGGTGGTTGGTTGGCTCATCCAGTATCAGCAGATCAGGCTCCACCACCAAAGCGCGAGCCAGAGCAGCACGGCGCTGCCAGCCACCGGAAAGGTCGGCAACCTTTTCGTCTGCATCAAGCCCCAAACGATCTAATACACTGTCCACTTTCGGCAGCAGCTCCCAACCGTGAGCCGCTTCGATTTTGGCTTGTAGCTCTGCTGTGGGGGAGTCCCTGTACGCCGACAAAACAGCGCCTATTTCGCCCAACCCCATAGCCACATATCCGTATACAGAGTCGGCGCAATCGGCAGGTAACTCCTGCTCCAAAACCGCTTGAACCATACCGCTGGCACGAACAATCTCGCCGCTGTCCGCGTCAACTTGCCCCGCGATCAAGCGCAACAGGCTGGATTTCCCCTCCCCATTACGCCCCACAAGGCATATACGATCTCCACGCTCAACTTTTGCGCTGACATTGTCTGCCAGTACCTGGGTCCCGTAACGAAGACTGACCCCATCCAATAGAAGCAACATAAATAGGCACTACAATTATCAAACCCGAACCTCAATCCCGCTGATGAAAGAAGCGAAGTCGGCTCTTTCGGGTTCTGTGAAAAATCAGCTATTTTACGCGTTTTTACCGTATAGTCAGTCATAGCTGGAAACACACGTCCAACTGAGGTAATTGAGATGTCAGCTGACGCAAAAGGAATCGCGCTTCTTTCTGCCCTAATCATCACCTGTCTCTGCACAGCCGTGCCCACAAATGCACAACCTGTTCAGGCAACCGCTATCGCACCGGAAGTATCCGAAGATGATCGTGCGGCGCAGAGAGAAAAGCTGCGCCAGGCCCGGCAGGCGATAAAATACAGGGATCGACGGCAACTTCGAGCACTTAAAGCTGAGCTCAAAGATTATCCCCTCGCTGCTTATATTGACTATTGGGCGCTCAGTGAAAAACTGCACCAACTGCCCTTAAAAGAAGTTGATCAATTCCTGGAGAGCAACAGAGGCACGGCTATTGGCGACTGGATGATGGTCAGGTTGTTGCGCCAACTCGGTAGTCAAAAAAAGTTCTCGACTTACCTGCGCTATTACCAACCTTCGCAACATAGTCGCACCTCCCTCCGCTGCTATTACGCCGATGCCCTATCGCGCCGAGACGGCTATCAGGCAGAAACACAGCAGTTGATATCAGAACTCTGGCTTGTTGGACGGTCCCAAGTCGAGGAGTGTGACCCCGTTTTTGCCCGCTGGATGAAAAACGGCGGCTTGACGCAGGAACTCGCTTGGAAGCGGCACCTGCTGGCAGTCGAAGAAGGCAACCTCGATTTGGCACGCTATATCGCCAAAAAAATGACGCCACCCCAAGCAGAGAAAGCCAAACTTTTACGCTCGGTCCATCGCACCCCACAGAAGCTTCTCACTGACACCAAATTCGCCTACAACCCACTGGAATATCGCGATATCGTGTTGCACGGATTGCACCAATTGGCGAAAAAAGACGCTATCAAAGCGGAAACTGCCTGGCACCGCTATCAGGCCAGCTACTTGTTTTCCGATGCCCAGCAAGAAGCCATGTTCAAGCACTTGGCGCGTCAATTTGCTCGCCAGGATAATATGCAGCGCTTACAACAGCTGGTTGAACATCACACAGTGACCGATGGCCGCACCATCGAGTGGCTAGCCAGACAATCCCTACGTGAATTAAATTGGCAACAGGTCGCGTTCTGGATTGACCGCCTGCCTGAGGAGAAACAACAACTCGACCGGTGGGTATATTGGAAAGCCCGCTCACTGGAAGAACTTTATGGCACAGGAAGTTCCGAAGCCTCCTCCCACCTTTACCGCAAAGCCGCCCGCAATCGCAGTTACTACGGTTTCCTTGCCGCTGATACCTTGGGGCAACAGTACAGCTTTGAGCACCGGCCTGCACCAATCACTCCCATTCAAGTGCAGGAGATGGCAAAGCGCCCCGAACTGCAGAGGGCCCGAGAATTACAAGCGATAGGCGAACTATTCCATGCCCGAAGGGAATGGAGCTATGCCACAAGAGCTATGGACCACCAGGAATTGCTTGCGGCCGGCAAAGTAGCTAGCGCCTGGGGTTGGTACCATAAATCAATCCAGTCAGTGCTTGCGGCTGACTACCTCGACGACTTGGAACTGCGATTCCCACTCGCCTTTTCCGATATTGTTCACGATGTGAGCAAACAGGTTGGTGCCCAGAGCTCGGCACTAGAACCATATCTGATTTACGCTGTGGCACGACAAGAGAGCCACTTTAGCCACGATGCAAAATCCAGCTCCGGGGCCCTGGGACTTATGCAATTGCTCCCATCGACCGCAAAAGCTACTGCACGCAGAGCGGGGGTGCGCTATCGACGCAGCTGGGACCTTTTGAGCCCCAATACTAACATTGCGCTGGGCAGCTTTTACTTAAGTAGCTTACTTAACCGCTTTGACAATAACCGCTTTCTGGCAGCCGCCGCCTATAATGCCGGGCCAACCCGCGTAGCGGGATGGCTAAAAGAGACCCGAAAACAGCTGCCCTATGATGTGTGGATTGAAACAATTCCATTCCGGGAAACGCGTAATTATGTGCAGAATGTACTCGCCTATTCGGTAATTTACGCCTACCGAAGCGGCACCAAGCTGCAACTATTAAGGGAGAGTGAAGCTGCGAGCCGGCTGTAATTTAAAGCCGCTCCTTCAGCCAATCTTGCAATTGCACCTGGTCAAACGGCCAACCGCAAACATCGTCGAGGTCTCCAAGGCCAACCACCGGAATGCGGATAGAAAAGCGCTCCATTAACGCTTCATCCTCGGCGATATCCACCTCGCGAAGACGCAAGTTGAATTTTTCCAGCGCAGGCCAAATTTCAATTTTGGCTTTTTCGCACAGGCCGCAACCCAAAGTGGTGTAGAGCAAAAGCTCTTTTATATCGCTCATCCAAAACCCCCCTGGCTGCTGCCCCAGAGATATCCCACAACACTTAGCGCAAGCCCCACTATTAAAAGCCACGTTTTACTTTTAGCCTTCGGCTTATCGACTTCCTCAGGTACCTCCTCGGACAGACTGGGTTGCACCGCATAGGGGACTGTATCGGCTTCTCCAGAGACAGAGGTAGAACTGGGCAATTCGAACTCCGGCAAAGCCGGGCGTACAGCCGTGCGGTTGTTATCGTCAGCTGGGCCGACAATTGAAAAACTTAAAGTGTCGAGTCGAAGCTCATCGCCCCTGCGCACTCGACTCTCACTAACCTTTCTATTATTGACAAAGGTCCCATTTGCCGATCCTAAGTCAATAACGAACAGTAAGCCCTCCCTTACTTCGAGACGAGCGTGCCTACGCGAAAGATGAGAAAGCGAAAAAGTTATATCACACTCATCGGAGCGCCCAATTACCGCACTCTCTTTCACAGGGAACACCTTTCCTGCAATAGCCCGGTGATTGGCTCTTAGCGCCCAGGCAACGCCCTGATTCGAAGCAGCCTTAGGGGGGCCAGACTTGAGCTTAGTTACCTTCGGGTCGATTACCTGGAGTAAACGGCTGCCCACTTTGACCTGATCGTTTATTTTTAACTGGCACGGTGTACCAGTTGGCTGACCATTAAGCAAAACACGGGCCGCGCCCGACAAATTGTGCAAAGTCAGAACATCGCCATTAACTGCAATTTTAAGGTGCGACTTCGCTACGGAATCATCGGTAATACACAAGTCACTACTCTGCGCCCGCCCCACAGTTACTCCCGGCGATACCAGCCATACGCTCTGGCTGAGATCATTGACATCACAAAGTTTGAGCATCGAAATCGCTCCTAAAGCCAAAATGGCCGTGTGAAATTGGCCAATTATTGAAGACAGTGAGCTTAACTAATGTTAAAAAGCAGCCGAAACACTCACTTTTATTGATAAAGTTGAGTTTATCATGGGCGATATCATTAGCGTGTGATTCGGTTTGCAGCTTAAAATGGCCCAAAGGTCTAGTATTTAACAGATTCAGCGATGACCTACAAAGTGATCGGCAACTTGAATAAGCCGAGAGCACAACAGGGAAGAGGCGTGTGATTACCGGAGGGTTATCACCGTTAGAAAGATTAAATAAATTACAGGTAGTTGCACGCCAGTGAGTGAAGCCAAAGTACGCGAAGTATCACGGCACAGCGGGATAGTTCAGCATAGCAAAGACGCTACACGCAGTGCCGGCGCAACCCATACCGGCTATAAGCGTGAACAGAACGAAGATGCCTATTGGGCTGCGGAAGACAAAGGTATCTGGGTTGTAGCCGATGGCCTTGGCGGTCACCACGCTGGTGAACTCGCGAGCAAAACTGTTGTTGAAGAAATCCAAAAGTCAGCGGAAACTGACAAGCACTACGAGCGTGCCTTGCAAAAAGCGCACGCCCTTTTACTGGGCGATGAACAAACCACAGCCAATATGGGCTCTACTGCGGTCGTTGTTGCTGAAGAGGGTGACTACTTTCATATCTACTGGGTTGGAGACAGCCGCGCTTACCTCTGGGCTCCCGAAGGCACAACAGGGAAGCTCACCCAACTAACCAGCGACCACTCCTACGTACAGATGTTGATGGATTCAGGCGCTATCAACTCCGAAGAAGCCGCAATTCACCCCAACCGGCATGTAATTACCCGATGTATCGGCGGTAGTACCAACCCCAAACTCGAAGTAGACCGAGTCTCCTATCGCTGGGCAGCAGGACAGAGACTACTCATCTGCAGCGATGGACTTAGTTCGGAAGTACCAGCAAACTCAATCAACCAGATATTGACGGAAAACAGTGATACCCACAGAGCAACAGAACTTCTAATCGCTGCAGCATTGGATGCAGGAGGCAAAGATAATGTCACTGTTCAGGTCATAGATGCCCCATCCACAGCGCAACCTTCTTCTACCGCATCCCTCACCCCAATTAGCGAGCCCACCCTGCCCGGCTCCACACTCAGAAAGTATCGCCCCTTCATTCTCCTCTTCACAGCCGCCTTAGCCACCGCAGTTGCCTACGGACTTTCAACTCTGCTTTAAGATAGGGAAAGCACTTCATGGAAGTCGTCAATAGCGGCACCTCTTCACTGCAGATACCGGGCTACCGCATCCTCAAGAAGATCAATCAGGGGGGAATGTCCTCAGTCTACCTGGCTATACAGCGCAGTGTGGGCCGGCAGGTGGCACTAAAAGTTATGTCGCCAGTACTGAACGCTGATCCAATCTTCAGTGAGCGGTTCCAGCGGGAAGCAAATATCGTTGGGCAGCTGTCACACCCAAATATCGTCGGTATTCACGATATTGGCCGCTACCGCAGCCTGAACTATATCGCCATGGACTACATGCCTGGGGGCTCGGTTGCAGAGCGTTTAAGCAAAGGTGGGCTTGAGCCTCTTGAGGCGCTTAATGTTGTGCGCCAAATAGCCATGGCCCTAGACCACTCCCACAGCAAGGGGTATGTACATCGAGACCTGAAACCGGAGAATATCCTGTTTCGCGAAGACGGATCGGCCGTACTCAGTGATTTTGGGGTTGCCCGGGCTATCGCGAGAACCACCCGTATGACTAACAGCGGGATGGTTGTGGGAACCCCTCACTATATGAGCCCGGAACAAGCTCGCGGAGCAGCGGTTGACGGTCGTGCCGACCTGTATAGCCTGGGAGTTGTTTTCTATGAAATGCTCACAGGAGCCGTGCCCTATCAGGCAGACGAAGCCGTCGCCATTGCAATAAAGCACCTCACCGACCCAATACCGCGACTGCCAGCCCGATACGCACTTTATCAGCCTCTACTTGATCACTTCCTGGCCAAAGATCCGGATAAGCGATTTCAACGCGGCCTGGATATCGCCGATGCCGCAGATGATTTGGTTGCAGCCCTCGCCGGAAAGCCGGCCAACCAAATCAGCCAGCTCAACAATTCAACTTTAAAAACTTCCAGCTTGGCAAAAGCGCTTGTACTGACCATTTACGGCAGTGTGGCAGACCAACTCGGGAGAGTTGCTTCCAGTTGGAAACGGAAGGAAACGCCCGAGAAGCCAGAGCGTAAGGAGCAGGAGACTGTTGTACGCCTGCGGCAGTTCCTCGCTGAGCCAACAAAACACAAGCGCTCCTGGCTTATGAGCTGCTTTATCGCTCTTGGCCTCACCTCAACCTGGGGCCTGTATAGCGTCGTTGATCACAAGGCCGGCTGGCAACTTGGACTACCTATATTGGACGGCGCTGCCGATTTTACAGCTGCCACCCTACTAGGTACCGCGGAGCAGCCTGCCAATATTGCTCCAAATTCAAATACAGAGTCTGCGCCAACTGAATCAACAGCAGATGTCCTAAACTCACAGGTACAAGTTACCCAGCTAAATCTACCTTCCTCGCTCAATACAGATGCACAACTCCCCCTCAGTGGTAATCAGGCACTGATTGCCAGGAGTAATATTGAGCCCCCAAAAGTACTCACGCCTGAACCTGCAGAGCCAAGAGCAGAGAACCAACCCAAGCTGTACAGCCTAACGATTAACACAAAGCCATCTGATGCCCGTGTGCGGATTATGAATATAGCCCCCCGCTACCAGCCGGGGCTTGAATTAAGCCCAGGCAAATATGATGTTGAAGTGAGTAAGCGGGGCTTTAGTAAAGTTCGCCAGTGGGTCTTGCTGGAAGAACAAAACCTCGAAGTGGCGGTCGAGCTGGAACCTGCCTACTTTATCGGCAAGCGATTTCAATCTGAATTGTCCTCAGGTGGCCTGGGCCCGAAAATGGTCGCTGTGGGAGCAGGCAGCTTTACCATGGGCAATAACCAGCGGCGATTGGCCAGCCCTGCGCACAGGGTAAATGTAGAGCAGGACTTTGCTATATCCATCTATGAGGTCACCTTTGCCGAATACGATCGTTTTGCCGAGGCCACCGGTAGTGCTAAACCCAGCGATGCAGGCTGGGGGCGCGGAGATAGACCGGTAATTAATGTGACCTGGCGGGACGCACAAAGGTATGTGAAGTGGCTGTCAAAGGAGTCTGGCAAGCAGTATCGGCTGGCCAGTGAAGCCGAGTGGGAGTACGCAGCCCGGGGAGGCAGTACCCACCAATACTGGTGGGCTTCCAGCGACGTCCGGGGAAAAGCGAATTGCCGCAGGGGTTGCTCTAGCGAATTTACAAAGCTGTTCAGCATCAGTACAGCTCCCGTAGGGCATTACCAGGCGAATCCTTTTGGCCTTTTTGACACTGCAGGGAACGTGGCTGAGTGGGTGGAAGACTGCTACCAAGCTGGATACAACCCCGCAAAAACCACATCAAAATCAGTAAAGATTAGCGGCTGTCAGCTTCACACCGTGAGGGGTGGATCGATGCGAGACAGCTCTAGCAAGATATCTTCTGACTATCGAAAAGGCCTAAATGAAACAGCGCGCGCCAAGGATGTTGGGATACGTGTTGTGATGGAATTCGATCAATAAAATCTAAAATACAAGAGGGAACTTCAGTGCAACGATTACTTCTCACCCTTTCTTTAATGTTACTTGCCGGCTGTAACGGTATAGAGTTTAAAACAAACGCTGGCCCATATATTTCCGGCAGAGTTAAATCCGCGCTAATAGAGGAATACTCTCTGGCTGAGATCCATCAGAGCAACGGAACATTACTCGGCAGTGTATCAGCTAATAGCTGCCAAACCCTACTTACCGACGATAAGCCCAGACCGGAATCCATCAAAAAATCACTAAAAATCAAAACCCACGATATGGGCGGCAATGCCATAGTTTTCGAAGGTTGTTATAGAAAAGATTCTGCGAGTTGCCTGGAGTTTATCGAATGCAAAGGCCTTGCTTATATAATTCCAAAACACAACGAGCAAGAACCCAACAACCCACCAAACACTCCCAATCGCGCATTTTGACTTTGTGCTGATGAGCCGACTGATTTATATACTTTTAGAGAACTAACGCAATACCTGCAGACCTTAGGGACTGCAGGTATTACATATTACTTGCTGTGAATACGCTTAAACTAAAGCGTCAAAGCAAATGTAGTCAGATTATTCAAGCCAGTTTATTTTACCCGTAGCTCCCAAACATTGTGAATTTTTGGGTTGCGCTGAAAGTCCTTATCCAAAAGGTTCAGCTTCTCTACCGAATATTCACTGGAAACATCCTCGTCCATCTTAAAGCTGCGCAAGTTGTTGGAAAACACCAAGCGACCTTGAGGCGACAACAGGGACATACACTGACGAATCAATTTCCCGTGATCCCTCTGAATATCTAATACCCCGCTCATCTTCGCAGAATTGGAGAAGCTCGGGGGGTCCATGAATATTAAATCGTAATGGCCTTTCCTGTTCTGTTGAGCAGATTCAAGCCACTGCAAACAATCGGCCTCGACCAACTGATGGCGATAAGGATCCATGTTATTAGCACGGAAATTTTGTCCCGCCCAGTTTTGATAGGTTCGCGACATATCGACACTAGTGCTCTGCTTGCAACCACCCAGAGCCGCTTGGACTGTCGCACTGGCGGTATAGCAGAAAAGGTTCAGGAATGTTTTACCGGCAGAAATCTCTCGCAGATATTTGCGCACCGGGCGATGATCCAGGAAAAGCCCTGTATCCAGGTAGCTCCACAGATCTACCGCCAACTCAGCACCATACTCCCCAACCCAGAGTTCCTTTCTGGATTCCGTCTGCTTCTGGTACTGACTTCCACCCTTACCTCCGCCCTTGTGGCTGTGGCGACGGCGTTCTTTAATACTGATATTCGCGCGAGGCAATTCGAGCACGGACTGAAGGGCCCTTAACAAATCGCGCAAGCGCCCCCGAGCTTTCTCTTCCTCGATAGTGGCCGGCGGACGATACTCCTGCAAATGCGCGTACACGGCGCCATCCAGGGTTTTATAGATATCGATCGCCGCAGCATACTCAGGCAAGTCCGCATCGTAGAGGCGGTAACAATCCACGCCACTCCTCGCGGCCCATTTACCCGTAGTGCGCAGATTTTTGCGCAAGCGATTTGCTACCATCTCCGCCTGGGGTGACAACTTCGGCCCAGCAGCTTCACTCGCCGCCGCCCCACTTTGCGCACGAACCTCAAACATCAGCAACTGACTGGGGATACTGCCATTGTATAGCTGGTACTGCTTATGAGAGCGTAAACCGGTGGCATAACCCAGTTCCGGATTGCCGGTAAACACACCGACCAACCAGCCCGGGAACTCCGCCTTTAACTGCCGCCCCAGTTCAAAATAGGTCTCCCGCAGAGCTTCCTGCTCACCCAAGCGCTCACCGTAGGGCGGGTTTGTCAAAACCAATCCCGCTTTGACTTCTCTATGGCTCGGTACCCTAAACCCTGCTACTGGGCGGCAACTCACTCGCACCTGGCGCTCCAGACCGGCCCGGGCAATATTAGCCTCAGCCGCAAACAAGACTTTCGCATCGGCATCGTAACCGCGAATCTCTGGCAGTTCGCGCGCCAGGCCAACGCCTTGACGCTGCAATGCCTCTTCGCGAAGCTCGTTCCAAATATCGCTTTGATGGTTCAGCCAGCGCTCAAAACCAAAGCTATCCCGCATTAATCCCGGTGCCATATCCGCAGCGATCATCGCCGCCTCCACCAGAATAGTGCCCGAGCCACACATCGGGTCGAGCAAGGCTCCACCCTGCTCAGCAATCTTTGGCCAGCCGGCTCGCAGCAACAGTGCTGCCGCAAGGTTCTCTTTCAGTGGGGCTGCACCGATATGGGTTCGGTAGCCACGGCGATGTAGGCTATCACCGCTTAGGTCGATGGCAATATCCAGCTTATCCCGGTGCAAGCGCAGGGCAACCTTCAAATCTGGATGATGTTTATCAATACTTGGACGGGCTCCCGACTGGCGGCGAAGGCGGTCGACAATGGCATCTTTTGCTTTTTGAGCACCGAACTGACTATTGCGGATCTCTCGATTGGTCCCAGAGAATTGCATCCACAGTTTGCCCGAGGGGCGAATGTGGAACTCCCAGGGTTGCTCGGCAACTGCTTTGTAGAGGTCTTCAGCGGTGGCTACATGCACCTGCGCCAAACGCAACATAATGCGGTTTGCCAAGCGACTCCACAGACAGCAGCGGTAAGCCAGCTTCAGGGAGCCGGAAAAATACACTGCCGCCGGCTGCTCCCTTACAGACCCTGCACCCAGGTCGCGTAATTCATTAGCGAGCAGTCCCTCTATTCCCTTGGGACACGTAGCCGTAAACTCAAATTCTTCGGTTTGTAAATCTGTCAAAATACTTACTCATTAAGCTCCTCCTGTGGAGGAAGTTTTGTGCGCCAATAAAGACCGCCCACTTAAAGCTGCCGGCAACGTCTGCGCCGCCAGTACGCACAAATAAAACTTGGAGGCAAAACCTTTACCGCCCCCAACTAGGGAAATTGAGCATTATCGCCTTGCCCAAAAGAGGACGATTATCCCATTTTGTGGCAGAAGAGAATACGCCCTGCCGTTAATTACTACCTGCCCCATAAGTCATACTGTCAACTAGAGATGTTTTCCGATTCCCACGCAGCCACTTTACTCTTACTAATAAGGTGGATTGGGTCGGTCCGTTCAAAGACTTATTTCCTTCACTAAAATTCATTGAGAGACACCCCAAAATAGAGCCGTTTGCGAACCTGCCGACAAACTGTCCACAGACCGACAAAGTAGAGGTGCCGTATACGATGAAACGCCAAAAACGAAATCACGCCGACAGGGCATTTTACAAGGGCTATTTGGCAGCCCTGAACAACAAGTCTATGGATAGCTGCCCATTTGTCGAAGAGGATCCTCATCAGGAGTGGATCAATGGTTGGCGTGAGGGGCGGGAAGATTACTGGAATGGCTTCGACAGAGTGACCAAGGCCCAAAAACTGGAGATTTATGGCGCCGTTTCTACCGACATCCAATACCCTGACGGGTGGAGCACCATTTAGAGATGGCGAGGGGGCTTATCGTCAAAAGCCCCCATTTTCCTAGCAGTCAGCAACTGATACAGCTTACCCTTGCTCTGTTCGGCGACGCTCCAAAGCAATTGCCTCTGCCGCCTCACGAATCAATTCAGGCCCCCGATAGATAAAACCGGTGTACATCTGTACGGCAGTCGCCCCAGCACGAATTTTTTCAGCCGCACTGTCACCATCAAAAATACCGCCAACCCCGATAATCGGGATCTGCTTGCTCAACTCTTTCGATAACAGCTCGATGACCTTGGTGGATTGCGCTCTCAGGGGTTTTCCGCTCAAACCGCCCTCTTCGCTACCATGGGGCAGCTTGGCGACTGAAGACTTATCGATCGTCGTATTGGTAGCGATCACCCCATCGATATCGTACTCACACAGCGCCTCGGCTATCTGCGCCACCGCATCGCCTTCCATATCCGGGGCAATCTTGACGGCAACAGGGACGTAGCGATCACTCTTTTGAGCCAGCTCCATCTGCTTGTCCTTGATGCTGCCCAGCAAGCGATTGAGACTGTCACCAAACTGGAGGTCACGTAGCCCTTTGGTATTGGGAGAAGAAACGTTGGCAGTGATGTAGTCGGCGTAGCGGTACACCTTCTCCATACACAGGCAGTAGTCATCGGCGGCCTTTTCCACTGGAGTATCAAAGTTCTTACCCACATTGATCCCCAAAACACCGCTATAACGGCGCTTTTTCACTCTTTCAATCAGGTAGTCAACACCGAGGTTGTTAAAACCCATACGGTTAATAATCGCATCGGCCTCTTCCACCCTAAACAGCCTTGGCAGCGGATTGCCGGGTTGGGGGCGCGGTGTCACGGTGCCCACTTCAACAAACCCGAATCCCAGGGCTCCGAAACCATTAAAGGCCTGCGCATTCTTATCCAGACCAGCGGCCAAACCAACCGGGTTGGGTAGAGTGAGCCCCATCAACTCGACCGGATCATCCGGGACCGACTTTTTGTACAGGGACATCAAACCGAGGCGCTCTGCAGCGCCAATGGCATCAATCGACAAATGGTGGGCCCGCTCAGGGTCAAGCGCAAACAAGGCTTTACGCAGTGTTGAATACATACCTTTCCTTACGTGGGGAGGCGAACCCTTCAGAAAAACGAAGGGCTCTATCTTGTGATGACGATACTACAGGGGCCTTTGAGCGGCCCCTGGGCTCTATTCCGCTACTGTTCTGCCAGAGTTTCCCGGTCCGCAGTGGCGTGGGCGAGATACATTAGCTCGCGCAAAGCCACAGTGAACATGGCAAAGTCACCGACAGAGGTAGACTTCAACTCGGCAATCATATTGTGCCAGCGTTGAATTGCGGGCGCCATGATAGCGCTCCAGCGGGACATTGCACCCTCTACATCAAGATTTTCAGCCTTGCCTAAGCGGAGAATGTTCACCGCCAGTGTCGACAACTGGCTGTCCAGGTCATCCATACTGGTCTCCCGGGCCTGCGCCTGCCAGAAGCTGTCTACCGGCAAGTCGACGATCAGATTGCCAAACCAATGCAGGTTCAACTCATCCGACAGCCTGAAGTAAACCGTGGCAACTTCCTCTACGGGCGTATCGCTAGCTCGCGCCGACTCGGAAATACCCAGTGCCGAGTAGAGGTAGGTGGGCGACGCCGACAGCAGGGCCAGGGCCTCTGGCACCCCTGCTTCCAGGAGCTTCTGGTAGCGCTGTTCCCATTCGTTAAGGGGCTCGCCACTTAAGACCTGCGGCAACGCTGTAATAACCCGCTGTACCGGCTCCTGGAACAGCTCGCAGTTGGTAGCTGGCTCCAACTCATTGCGGCGATTGCGCAGGAACCACCGGGTTGCCCGGCGCACACGGCCTATCATCGAGTTCAGCAGTTCTGTTTGCAGCTCTGCTGGCACCTTGTAGTCCAGCGCAGCCAGCTGCTCCTGGAAGTCGTGCATCTCGTACACATCGCGGGCGCTGACGTAAGCAGCAGTTACATCGTTCACATCGGCGCCAGTAGCTGTACCGATACGGTTGTAGAAGGTGATACCCATACTGTTAACCATCTCATTGGCAACCTGGGTAGCCACAATCTGGCGCAACAGCGGATGGTCATAGACTTGGTCGCGATAACGCTCGACCAATTTTTCCGGGAATGCAGACTCAACCGCAAAACGCACCCGCTCATTGTCGGTGATTTGTGCATTTTGCAGCTCTTCTTTCAACTTGACCTTAACGTATGAAATTAGAACCGATAATTCGGGGCGGGTCAGGGACTGCCCTTTGTGCTCGCGTTCAGAAATCTGCTCGTTGTCAGGAATAAACTCCAGCGCGCGGTTCAATCGGCCGTCGTCTTCCAAAGTGTTGATGGTTCTGCGGTACTCGTCCAGGCGCTTGGCAACCTGATATTCCGCCACACTGAGGGCAAAAGTTTGCTCATAGTTATTGTGCAGCACCAATTCACCGACAGCATCGGTCATCCCATCCAGTAGCTCATTGCGCTGCTTTTCAGTCAAATCACCCTGAGCAACGACTTTATCCAGAAGGATCTTGATATTTACCTCGTGGTCAGAACAATCCACACCGGCCGCATTATCGATAAAGTCGGTGTTACAACGCCCGCCATTGAGAGCAAACTCAATACGTCCACGCTGGGTCATACCCAGGTTGCCGCCCTCGCCAAAGACTTTGGCACGCAACTCCCGACCATCAACGCGCAAGTGATCATTGGACTTGTCACCAACTTCGGAGTCCGTCTCGGTAGTAGCCTTAACATAAGTGCCAATACCGCCATTCCAGATCAGATCCACCGGCGCTCTGAGCAAGGCACTAATCAGCTCGTTGGGGTTCAGTTGATCCTGTTTGATATCAAACGCTTCTTTCATTTCGGGCGTAATAGCAATGGCCTTGGCGCGACGCTCGAAGATACCACCACCTTTGGAAATTAATTTGCGCTCGTAATCTCTCCAGCTCGACCGGGGCAACGCGAACAAACGCTGGCGCTCTTTAAAGCTGGATTCTGCATCCGGATTGGGGTCCACAAAAATATGCAGGTGGTTAAAGGCCGCTTTCAGGCAGATATGCTCAGACAGCAACATGCCGTTACCAAAAACATCTCCACCCATATCGCCAATGCCGACAACAGAGAAGTTTTCTTTCTGGACATCCACCCCCATCTCACGGAAGTGGCGCTGCACCGATACCCAGGCTCCACGGGCTGTAATACCCATTTTCTTATGGTCGTATCCCTGGCTGCCACCGGAGGCGAAAGCGTCGCCCATCCAGAAGCCATACTCCCCGGCAATGCCGTTGGCAATATCTGAGAAAGTCGCCGTCCCTTTATCCGCAGCTACTACCAGGTAGGGGTCATCCTCATCCCGACGAACAACATATTTGGGCGGTACAACTTCGCCATCTTTTAGATTGTCAGTGATATCCAAAAGGCCGCGAATAAAGGTTTTGTAACAGGAGATTCCCTCTTCCATCATGGCTTCGCGGCTGCCATCGGTAGGCGGACGTCGAACGACAAATCCACCTTTTGCACCACTGGGGACAATAACTGCATTTTTCACCGCTTGGGCTTTTACCAGGCCCAGAACTTCTGTGCGGAAATCTTCCAGTCGGTCAGACCAACGCAGGCCGCCGCGAGCGACTTTACTGCCGCGCAAGTGCACACCTTCCACGCGAGGGGAGTAAACAAAAATCTCAAACTCCGGGCGGGGTTCGGGAATGCCGGGAATATCCCGGGGACTGAATTTGATCGAAATATAATCCTTGGGCTGCCCTTCATCATCCACCTGGAAGAAGTTAGTGCGCAGGGTCGCCAGGATTAATTCCAAATAACGGCGCAGAACCAAATCTTCATTCAGGTTATCAACCGTATCCAAACCATCGTGAATTTTAGCGATCAAGCGCTCGACACGGGGCTGCTCCTGCTTGCCGGTGCTTAAACGGGGATCGAACATCGCCCTAAACAAGGCTACCAGGTTGCGGGTGATATCCACGTGGCTGGCCAGGGTAGCGGCAATATAGCTCTGGCTGGCACCGGACTTGGTTTGCTTCAGGTAACGGGCGTAGGCACGAAGCATGGATACTTCGCGCCAGTTAAGGCGGGCGGCCAGCACCAGGCGATTGAAGGCATCGCTTTCCGCCGTGTGATTCCAGATCGCCGCGAACGCATCCTGGAACAGGCCACGGGATGCCTGCGCATCAATTTTGGTGGGCAGACCAAATTCCAGATGGAATTCGTGCATCCACACATCGGTATAGCCACGGGGGCGAATCGTATAGGGGAATTCACCAATAACCCGCAAGCCCAAATTTTCCAGCACGGGAATCACGTCGGAGAGCGTCAGGCCGCTGCCCCAGTTGAATACCTTGAACCGCAGACTGCCCTGAGCGGCCCCCACCGGCTGGTAGAAACTCATTGCCACCCGGTTGTCTTCACTGAGGCTCTGAACGGCTGCTACATCCTGCACCGCAATACGAGGCTCAAAGTCTTCACGGTACCCTGCCGGGAAGGCGCGGCCAAAAGTACGATAGAGACGACTGCCCTCTTCTTCCCCGCTATTTTCAATTAGTGATCTTTGGAAAACATCTTCCCAGGAGCGGGTAATATCCACAATTTGCGCCTCCAGCAGCGCGACATCAAAATCAACAGGCTCATCGGGGGACACGCGGAAAACAAAATGGACCCGCGCAAGAATGGATTCGGAGAAGAAAGTGGTGAAGTCCGAGTCCTTCGCATTAATCGCTTTGGCAATATGCGCGCAAATCACCTCGCGCACATCACTGTTAAACAGCTCACGGGGAACATATACCGTGGCAGTAACGAATTTACCAAAGGGATCGCGACGCATAAACAGACGAAGGTGAGCCCGCTCATTTAACTGCAGCACACCCATTACTACGTCAAACAGCTCTTTGGTGCTGCCCTGGAAAAGTTCATCCCTTGGGAAGGTATCGAGAATCCGGCGCAGGGCTTTGCCATCGTGCCCCTGTCCGGAGAGACCGCTAGACTCGATGATCGAGGCCATCTTGCGGCGAATAATCGGGATTTTCGCCGGGCTCTCGGTGTAAACCGGCGAGGTATAAAGCCCCATAAACGCCGCTTCACCAATCACCTCACCATCGGTGTTGTAGCGCTTAATCATCACGTAGTCCGAATAGGCCGTGCGGTGCACCCGGGACTTAACGGAGGACTTGGCAAATGTCAGGTAATTGGGCCCTTGGTAGAAACGCTGCTTGCCCTCACTAAAAGAGGTTTCCAGCATCGGCGCGGCTTCTTCCAGCTTTTTGAAAATACCGAGCCTGCGGTCTTCAACTTCATTGAGGATTTTTTTATCCCCGACAACACTGAACTCGTATTCGCGATACCCCAGGAAGGTGAAGTTACCGTCGCGCATCCATTGTAAAAATGCACTGGCTTCCAATAGGTTGGTGTCTTCGTCTGGAAGTCCCGCCTGTAACTGCCCCTCCATTGCGCTGCAGGTTTCCAGCATCGGGACATAGTCGTCCACTACCAGCTCCACATCGCCGAGTACGTCTTTTAAGCCAGTCATCATGCCTGAAGCGAACTCAGATGAAGTGTCGTGATTAATCTCGACATAAATCATCGCTTCGTTCGTAATGCGCTTCCCTTTTGCCTGCGGCTTTTCACCCAGCAACTCTTCCTCTGGCGGCAACAGGCGAGTCAGTTTCCCCTTGGCATCGCGTTCGACTCGAACTACCGTACTCTTTATCGAATGAGTCACTGTATTTCGGCGATTGATCTCCATGCGAATGGAGTCCACCAGGAATGGCATATCCCGCTGCAGCACACCAATGACCGTATGCGAGCACTCCCAACCATCGTCTTCAAGGCGGGGGTTAAAAACCTTCACCTTGGGTAGGCCGCCCGGGCGCTGTTGAATAAAGTTCCACCAGGTGTATATGCAGCCATAGACGTCAACAAGGCGACGACCGGCCAGATCCTCTAAGGGGTACTGATTGAGGAACTGCTGGGCAAAAGCCACAACGGGTTCGGCTTCGCTGGTCAGCTTGTCACGAATCAGCTCGCAAATCTGCGCAACTAATTCTTCACGGCTGTCGGTAATAACCGTCGCCATATTCACGGGGAACCTCCCAATCTCATTTTTGTCACATCGAATCCAAACACTGTAGATCCGAAAAGGTCATCATCTCAGCCCATACGCAGCTGCAGGGTCGAGTCCTAAAAATTACACTTTCAGTCAGACAGTGAGGAGAAGTCCATTCCACCTCAGAATCTAGTCGGCTCGGCAGAGGCCTACGTCTCAAGAGTTGCCTCTTCATTTGGTGCCGCTAAAATCATCAGTCGCCACCTTCTCGGCGGCGACTATATATAGATGGTAGAAAGCCAGCCAGGTCCGTGCGGCGGCTAAATTCTCAGAAGAAGAGATACTATGGAAGCAAACCAGACTATTAGGGATCATATCGCCGCTTTGGGCGATTGGTTGGAAGAGCAGATTATCGGTCAAGAGAGATTGGTTAACCGATTGCTGATCGCCATGCTGGCCGATGGCCACCTTTTGGTGGAGGGAGCGCCAGGCCTGGCCAAAACCAAGGCCATTAAAACACTGGGCGAAGCTATTGAGGGTGACTTCCATCGCGTTCAATTTACGCCAGATCTGCTTCCGGCGGATATTACCGGCACCGACATTTACCGGCCGGAAACCGGAGAGTTCCATTTTCAACCAGGTCCAGTGTTTCACAACCTGATACTGGCCGATGAGATTAACCGCGCGCCAGCCAAAGTTCAGTCGGCGCTGCTCGAAGCTATGGCAGAACGGCAGATCAGTGTCGGCCGAAAAACTTATCCCCTTCCCCAGTTATTTTTGGTAATGGCTACCCAAAACCCTATTGAGCAGGAAGGGACTTATCCTCTGCCAGAGGCACAATTAGATAGATTCCTAATGCAGGTAAATCTTGCCTATCCCAATGCGGAGGCGGAAGCAAAAATCCTGCGCCTGGCCAGATCCGAGGCTAGCCTTGGCGAAAATCGCCCCACTGAAATTATCAGCCAAGAAACCATTCTTCAGGCGCGCAACCAAATTCTGGAAATGCAGATGGTTGAGGCCGTGGAAACCTATACTGTCCAACTTGTCATTGCTACTCGCGAGCCGGCGAAGTATGACAGCGAGCTGGCGTCATGGCTAGATTTTGGTGCAAGTCCGAGAGCAACAATTGCATTGGATCGCTGCGCGCGCGCTCACGCTTGGCTCGCCGGGCGCGATTATGTCACCCCAGATGATGTGATGAATGTCGCTCCCGATATTTTACGCCACCGACTCCTGTTGAGTTTTGAGGCGGAAGCGGCGGGAATTACTACCGACCAGGTAATTGAGCGATTACTTCAACAGGTGCCTGCGATCTGATGTCCGCTGAAGCATCCCCAACTGAGCTCGAACTGCGCGGGGCTTATCCCGAAGTAACGCCGTTGGTACAAATGCGCTACGCCGCACGGCAGTTGCAATTATTCAAACCGCGCCTGGCCCGCAGTGATCAGGCCGGCAGCCTGCTCACTCGCTACCGCGGCCGCGGCATGAATTTTGAGGAAGTGCGGAACTACCAGGCCGGCGATGATGTACGCTCCATTGACTGGCGCGTAACAGCTCGAACCGGCCAAACCCACACCAAACTTTACCAAGAGGAGCGCGAACGCCCGGTAGTTATCCTGTTGGATTTGCGCTCGCCGATGTTTTTTGGCAGCCAAAGAGCATTTAAATCGGTGACGGCAAGCGGCATCGCTGCGGCGCTGGGTTGGGCTGGTTTACAGCACAGCGATCGGATCGGGGCGCTACTTTTCTCCGACCGGGAAATAGACACAGTGCGCCCGCGCCGCAGCCACCACGCCGTACTTTCGATGATTCACAGTACGGTTGCCCGCGCTGCGGAACTGAGCAGCCCCGTCCCCGAACAGGGCAGCCAAACACTAAAAACATTGCTGGAGGAAGCGCGAAGAATCGCACGCCCTGGAAGTGCGCTCTTTTTAATCAGTGATTGCCATGATCTCGACGAGAGCTGCTCGCAGCCACTCTACCTTTTATCCCGTCATGCCGACCTGCAGGTGCTGAGGGTATCGGACCCGCTGGAGCAACATCTGCCCGGCCAATCCCTCACTATATCTGACGGTCGCCAGCGCACATTCCTTCATGCCGGCAATCGGCCGGTTCACGAACATTTTGCCGAAAAGCAAGCCCGAGCCCGCGCCGAGGTTGAACAACTGTGCCGACGTTATCGGCTGCCGTTGCTGGACTTTGATAACACCCAACCGCTTATTCCAGCACTGATGTCCGTCTACGGCTCGCGGCAAAGAAATAATGGCTGGCAAAATACGAGAAGGCCCAAGTAGTAATGAGTTTGAAAGTGCAGAAAAAGCTAGTCGCCAATGTTTTGGCGAACCAAGGAGCGAAGGCAAAACGCACTGGCAATTTAATTGAGGGCCAGTCGTGATAAAAGGAAGTCTTCTGGCAAAACAAATACAATCCCCAACACCGCAAGCGCCTTCGCCCGAGGCCCAGGAATTGTTATCGCAACTCCGCGATATACAAGAGCCCAATGCGGTTAATTGGTGGCCACCCGCTCCAGGCTGGTGGATGTTGGCCGTATTAATTCTTGTCTGTGTGGCCGCCGCTGTCCTATGGTGGCGGCAGCGGCGCAAAAAAGTTGAACGCAATCGCTATCGTGTCGAAGCAGCTTCACTGCTCGCCGCAGTAAATACTGAGGAGGCGGATGCAGTACCAGAAATTAATGAAATACTTAAGCGAGTGGCAGTTACAACCTATAGCCGTACAGAGTGCGGCAATCTTATCGGCACAGCATGGGTCGAATTCCTGAAAAAGTCAGCCCCACTCGAGTGCCCCTCTGATGCGCAACAAGCACTCGTCGAAAACCTCTATCGCGGCAGCTGTGACCCAGACAAAAACCGAGTGCTACAGGAATATGCCATTTTATGGGTGAAGCAGCACGGACAACCCACAAAAAACAGCCCACAACACCAGGGCGGGGAGGCCGCGCATGTTTGAATTCGCCTGGCCATGGGTTTTCTTTTTAGCCCCATTCCCGCTACTCGCCCGCTGGCTGCTACCCCGCTCCAAACCCATGAGCAGCGCCCTGAAGGTACCATTTTATTCGGAGCTATCCCAACGCGGCGGCGGCGAACAAAGCAATCTGCTCAATCTGTTTTTGCTGATTCTGATCTGGCTGCTTTTAATTAGCGCCGCAGCCCGCCCCCGGTGGTATGGGGAGCCGATATCTCAACCCAGCAGCGCAAGGGATCTCCTTATTGCCGTAGATATTTCAGGCAGCATGGAAACGCCCGATATGGTAATTAATGGCCGACCGGCGATGCGTATCAATGCAGTAAAACAAGTGGTTGGTGACTTTGTTGAACGGCGCAAAGGTGACCGTTTGGGGCTGGTACTGTTTGGTACTCGCGCCTACCTGCAAGCCCCACTTACCTACGACAGAGAGACGGTAGAAACTCTACTAAAAGAGGCCCAGATCGGCTTTGCTGGACAGGGAACTGCCATCGGCGATGCCATTGGGTTATCGGTCAAACGCCTGACCCAACGCCCCGCAGAGCAACGCGTGCTGATACTCCTCACCGATGGCGCCAACACTGCGGGGGAAGTCTCCCCGCTCAAAGCTGCCGAGCTGGCACAACAAGCGGGCATTACGGTTTACACCATCGGTGTAGGTGCCGACGAAATGGTTCAACCTGGCCTTCTGGGGAGCCGTTTTGGCAGCCGTAGAATTAACCCTTCGCGAGATCTCGACAGCAAGACACTCAAGGAAATTGCCGACAAAACCGGAGGCCGCTATTTCCGCGCCCACAATCCGCAGGAGCTGGCAGAAATCTATGCCGAACTGGATAAATT
Source organism: Microbulbifer maximicatervae (SeqCode) (assembly GCF_052467225.1). Taxonomy (NCBI): domain Bacteria; kingdom Pseudomonadati; phylum Pseudomonadota; class Gammaproteobacteria; order Cellvibrionales; family Microbulbiferaceae; genus Microbulbifer; species Microbulbifer maximicatervae (SeqCode). The sequence goes on from NZ_CP174303.1 coordinate 3,785,225, forward strand.
AGAACCTGTCGAACAAGAAGCGGAAAGTTACCGCCCCATGAAGTCCCTGTTCACCTGGCCCCTTAGTATCGCCCTACTGCTGGCTGGAATTTGGGCCCTGATTCCCCTGGCGAGCAATTTTCAGCTCCCTGCCAGACGAGAAGAGGTAAGTCGTAACAATGGAGGTCAAGCCCAGTGAATATGCTCGACCTAATCCAATCCTTCCACTTCCTGCGCCCTGGGGTTCTGTGGCTGCTAATTCCCGCAGCACTACTCTGTTGGGGGTTAGCAAAGATGGTGCTCAACAGCGCTCAACTGCAAAAGGTCATAGACCCAGATCTGCTGCCCCACCTTCTACTGCGCGGTGGCAGTAAAAGACCCTGGTTATTCGCATTAATATTTGCGCTGCTGGTCGCGATGATTATCGCTCTGGCCGGCCCTGCCTGGCGCAAGCTGCCAACCCCGGTGTACAGCAACCAGGATGCCCTGGTCATACTGCTAGACTTGTCACCGTCCATGATGGCGACAGATCTCTCACCCAATCGACTAACCCGCGCCCGCCTTAAAATTTTGGATATTTTGCGCCAGAGAAAAGACGGCCTCACCGCACTCGTCGCCTATGCTGGAGAAGCCCATGTCGTCACCCCTCTTACCGAGGACACGGCTACAATCGCCAATCTGGTACCCGCGTTATCGCCCTCAATCATGCCAGTCCCCGGCAGCAATATCGAAATGGCCGTCGATACCGGGATTCGCCTGTTAAAGGATGGAGCCGCAGGACGCGGGCAATTACTTGCCGTTACCGACGGCATAGACTCAATGGCCGCCGATGAGGTCGCCAAAGATCTGTCCAACGCAAAAGTTGAAATGAGCATACTCGCCGTGGGCAGCGGCGAGGGCAGCCCCATCCCACGGGGGAATACCGGTGGATTTGTGACTGATAGTAAAGGGGCCATCGTCATCTCCAATTTCGATGCCAGTGAGCTTCGCCAGCTCGCCCAGTCCAGCGGGGGGCGTTTTGCCAAAATTACGGTAAATGACAGCGATATCGACTATTTACTGCCTCAAACTGACAGCCCGCAACAAGCGCAGCTCACTGAAAGGGAGTTCGACCAATGGCGGGATGAAGGGCCGCTATTACTCCTTTTAATACTACCTTTTGCAGCCCTACTCTTCCGTCGGGGAGCTCTGGCATGCGCCCTGCCCTTACTACTACTAACTGGAATTTCAAGTGAAAGCCAGGCTATTGAGTGGCAGGATTTATGGCAACGCAAAGACCAGCAGGGCCAGCGCCTACTGGAAGAGGGACAGCCGGCAGAGGCCGCGCAAGAATTTCACAACCCCGAATGGAAAGGCACTGCCAACTATCGCGCAGGCAATTACGCAGAGGCCCAGGAGAATTTCGCCCAAAGTAATAATTCACAGAGCTTGTACAATCTTGGCAACAGCCTGGTGCAACAGGGGGACTACGATAAAGCTATCGAGGCTTACGATGAAGCCCTGCAAAAGCAGCCCGAGTTTGCCGATGCCGAGCACAATCGAGAAATTGCTGAAAAGCTGAAAGAGCTGCAAGAAAAACAGCAGCAATCCCAACAGCAGTCCGGTGAACAGCAGCAAAGCGAGCAGGAACAGAACCAGCAAGACCAGCAGCAGAGCCAGGAACAACAGCAAAACCAAGAGCAGCAAGCTGAGAACAACGAACAGCAGTCCAGCGAGCAGCAACAACAGGGCAATAATCAACAGCCCTCTGGTTCATCAGAGCCCTCTGAGCAACAGCCCCAAGGTGAGGAGCAGCAGGGCTCCCAAGAAAAGGGCCAGGAAGAGCAGGAGAGCGAACAACAACAGCAAGGCGAACAACAGGGTGAAGAACAGCCGCCGCAAGGGGAATCGCAACCTACTGGCGCTGAAGAAAGCCCTCTCGACCAGGAAACCCAACAAGCCCTGGACCAATGGCTCCGTCAAATTCCCGATGATCCAGCCGGCCTGATGCGCGAGAAGTTCAAATACGAGAGCCTGCAAAGGCGCCGTGCCTATCGCAGCGGAGAGTGGGAGCCACCGGAAAATGGGGCGACACAAAGATGGTAAAGAACAGTAGAACAATGTCGCTGGATTCAAGGACACTGATTTCAAAAATGCCTATGGACGCAATCATTAACAACCGAATAAAACTTTGGAGCCTCCCACTCAGCCACGCCTTCGCTTTGCTACTTCTTGCAATAGCACTTTGTCTGTCGACACCGGTTTTAGCAAGCGATCTCAGCGCAACGGTCGATAGAGATAAGATTGGAATTGATGAGACAGTCAATTTACGTGTGCGCTATTCAGGAGACAAAAGTGGTGGACAACCGGACTTTGACTTGTTGGAACAGGATTTCGATATTCTCTCACGCCAACAGTCCAACCAGTATCGCGTTATCAATGGCCGTGCAGAGAGTTTTGTCGAGTGGGTACTGGCGCTAGCCCCCAAACGGGAAGGCAAACTGTTTATCCCCTCTTTTAACTATCAAGGAGAGGTTTCCGATGCGGTTCCCGTCACGGTCACCGAGGCGCAAAGTGGACCTAACGGCGGTGAAAAGCAGGCTTTTCTGGAAGTAACACTCGACAAGGAAAAGGTCTATGTCCAAGAGCAACTGCTGGTAAAAATTCGCCTGTACACCACTATCGGCTTACACGATATCGCAACAGAACCTCTCAAGGTTGCCGGCGCTCATGCAGAAAAAGTCGATGAGCAGCGATATGAGCGCAAGCTCAATGATGTGAGCCATGCGGTTTTCGAAGTTACCTACGCCGTTTTCCCTGATAGCTCAGGCAAGCTCAGCATCCCCGCACTAACCTACGTGGCCATCGCTGGGCGCAGGGACCCCTTCTCCCTATTTAATCGCAACAGCCAAAGGCTTCGACTTCGCTCCCAAGAGAAGCCTATCGAAGTGCTGCCAAAACCCGCTGACTACTCTGGCAGCCAATGGCTGCCCGCTGCCAGTCTCGGCATTGTTCAAAGCTGGAGCCAGGACCCGGACACCTTTGCCGTAGGCGAACCTATTACCCGAATTCTTACCGTACGTGCCGAAGGGCTCAGGGCCGCACAGTTGCCCCCACTTCCCAAACTCAACGTGGATGGCCTTAAAACTTACCCCGATCAACCGCAACAAGAAGACCAGGTTGGGCCCAACGGCGTTACCGGAAGCCGTATTGAGACAACCGCGATTGTGGCTACACAACCCGGGGACTACGAGCTTCCTCCCGTCACTGTGACCTGGTGGGATACAAAAAGCCAACGACAACGCACCACTCAACTACCGGCATTCCGCTTCTCAGTTTCCGGTACTGCTGCTGCAGTAACCAGCGACAATGAAACCAGTGCTAAAGTACCTCAGTCAGCTACACCCACCGAACAAGTCGGTACTGTGAGCCATTTTTGGCGCAACCTGGCTATTATCGCGATTGCCTCTCACTTACTGTGGGTCCTGTACTTTTTCTTTCAGAGGCGCAAACCCGCCCAGCAAATACCGAGCAACCACACCCAGGCTCCCGACTTACAACGTGAATCCCGTGCCCTTAAAAAAGCTCTGGAGAGTGAGAACCCCATCCATATCCAGCAAGCCACTTTAAAGTGGCTTACTGCAAAGTGGCCGCAAGTAAATGGTAAGAGCTTGGCTGAGACCGCGAGGCAACTGAACATCCCCGAGCTGGATCAGCTCCAAGCAGTTCTGGACGCCGCTATTTACAAGTCACCGGCTAGTCCTTTGGACATCAATAAGGTGAAAGCAATAGTCGACTTACTAGTGAACGCGAAACCTGAAAGTGAACCCAGTGAAACGGATAGCGCCCTGCCCTCACTGTTCTCTTAACAGGAGCCACTTCAAATCAAACAGGGAAAGGTTGGCCTTCACCGCCTATGGGTAAGGCCAATTCCTGTGTATTCGAGCAGTTTAAGAGGTACTTTAAATAGAATCAGGAAAAAGTTTGTGTAGATATGATTTTCTTTGCAAGCCCTAACAATTTCCAGGTTTTGATGAATCCGCCCCCAAACGCCCTGGGAACTAACACCCCCTTCACGCATTTTCACAATGCATTTTGGCAAGCGCCTGAAGCTGATTTTATCCCGATAAAGAAAACGAGCTAGCAATTCAAAATCTGCCGCAACACGGTAGTTGGTTTTATATAAACCTAGCTTTTTGTAACAGTCTCGCCGCACAAAAAATGTAGGATGGGGTGGCATCCAGCCCCAGCGAAATTTAGACACCCTAAATTTACTGGAGCCATAAAAACGCACTCTTTGGCTTAAGTTGTTGCGAGCCACAATCTCCAGATCTGCATAGACAGATTGGGCTCCCGAAACCAAAAATTCATTAACAACATTTGAAATTACACGATTATCAGAATAGACATCATCAGAGTTAATAGTGCCGACTATATCGCCAGACGCCATGCATATGCCTTTATTCATAGCATCATAAATACCCGAGTCTTTTTCAGACACAACTGCCGCGACTTGGTCTTTAAACTCAGATATTATCTCTAGCGTGCCATCAGTAGAGCCACCATCAATAATTATATGCTCAATATTTGCATAATCTTGAGCCAACACGGATAGTATTGTGTCGCGAATGGTGTCAGCACTATTTAGACAAACCGTTATCAGGCTTATTTTTATCACAAAAATTCTCAAGTTGTCGTTTCGTGAAAAGTAAAACCTCTTCTGAGAACTTTAGTACAAATCAGCAACCACCCGCATAGCGGGTGGTATGGTGAAAGCCCCCAGAGGGGGCTAGTTACAACCCTGCCAGTCGCATCTGCTCTTGGCGGCGCTCTTCAACCTCTTGATTTTTGATGTACTCACACAGTAGCCCCGAGCCCAAAAGTGTCTTCCTGTGAAATTTCTCTGTACATGCTTGTACTTCCGAAATATCTGGATCGCAGATTTCCCTTTCAGAAACCCAATCGTATTGGAAACACTGAACTTCGGAAGAATCATTAACAACATATGGATGTGATCCTTCATTGCGTACTCCTCGACCAACTCAATGCCCTTTTGACGACATAAGTCTCGACATATTGCTCCAATCTCCCGCCTTAATGTCCCAAATAACGCTTTCTTTCGATACTTGGGCACAAACACCACGTGGTACCTGCAATAATGTTTCACGTAAGCTTGGCACTGCCAATCTCGCATATGGCCCCCTTATAGAACTTGCCGGTTCATGGAGGCCATATTTTTACTCTGCACGCCGGAACGGCAGAGCCCTGTCAAGTCTCACCGCCAGAGGCGGTGGTTTACCTAACTGTTAATTACAATGTCTGACATTCGATCAACATAAAATACTTCTATACCAGTCGTATGTTTTCTTTAACCCTACCCCCAAGGAAGTCTGGGAAGCCCACCCCAACTTCGATAGCTTTGAGGTGTCTAGCAACTTCCGCGGCACACCATCAGGCATTGACCTGTCAAATGTAATATTTCCCTCAAACCCAATGATCTCGGCGATTAAATAAGCCAGCTCCTTAACAGTACAATCCACCCCAGTACCCACATTTAGGTGGGAGCACATAGGCTCTGTCACGGATCGATATACTCGATCTTCCAAACCCATTACAAACACCAACGCATCAACCATATCCTCTACATACAGAAATTCTCGTCGAACATCACCACTCCCCCAAACCCTGACATTCTGCACCCCTTCATTTTTGGCCTTATGGAAACGATGTATTAATGCAGGGATAGCGTGTGAATTTGCAGAGTCAAAGTTGTCATGTGGACCATAAAGGTTTGTCGGCATAACACTGCGATAGTTACGTCCATACTGCCTTGAGTACGACTCGCATAACTTAATTCCGGCAATCTTGGCAATAGCGTAAGGCTCGTTAGTCGCCTCCAACCTGCCCCCAAGCAGGTCCTGCTCCCGTATCGGTTGGGGGGAATCCCTTGGATAAATACAAGACGACCCAATAAACAGCAAATTTTGGATATCGGCCTTGTGAGCCTGATGGATTACATTGCACTGAATCATCAGATTCTGGTAAATAAAATCAGCTGGGAGCTTGCTATTCGCCAATATGCCCCCCACCTTTGCCGCAGCCAAATAAACAGTATCAATCGACTCCGAATTAAAAAAATCAGAAACAGCATCAGCATCTGTCAAGTCCAGCGAATCTCGAGGGCAGGTAATGACTTCACAGTTTTTTACCGGTTTCAGCCTCTGAATTAATGCCGAACCAACCATGCCCCGATGACCTGCGACAAAAACTCTCTGGGAGTATTTCACTACCTACTCCTCAAAAATAGGCTCAGTGCGATAACCATTCCCAGCCAACAACAAATTCCGCTTCGCTTCCCTCAAATCATACTTAACCATCTCCCCAACTAAATCTTTCAAGGTTGTTTTAGGTGCCCACCCCAGCTCTTGCCGAGCCAATGAGGCGTCACCTACTAGTGACACCACTTCTGTCGGGCGAAAATAACGAGAGTCCACTTTAACAATTACATCTCCACACTTAACTGCTGGAGCATCTTCTCCCACAATTGAAGCAACAACACCTACCTCTTTCTGCCCCTCTCCATGAAACTCTACCTCTATCCCCAACTCTTGAGCACAATTACGAACAAAATCTCGAACGGAGTATTGCAGCCCTGTAGAGATGATAAAATCCCTAGGACTTTCTTGCTGCAACATCAACCATTGCATTTCAACATAGTCTCTAGCATGGCCCCAGTCCCTCAGTGCATTCAGCTCCCCCAAATACAGGCACCGCTCTAAACCTTGGGCAACATTTGCCAAACCCCGGCTTATCTTTCGAGTAACAAAAGTTTCACCACGCCGTGATGACTCGTGATTAAATAAGATTCCATTGCAAGCATATAAGCCATAGGCCTCGCGGAAATTGACCACGGTCCAATAAGCAAACAACTTTGCAATTGAGTATGGAGAGCGAGGGTAAAAAGGAGTGTTTTCATTCTGAGGGGAAACTTTGGCAGCACCATAAAGCTCCGATGTTGAGGCTTGATAAAACCTGGTTTTATCCAACCCCAGAAGACGCATCCCCTCAAGTATTCTGAGGGTTCCAAGCCCGTTCACATTTGCAGTATATTCAGGGCATTCAAAACTGACCGCAACATGAGACTGAGCACCCAAATTATAGATTTCATCAGGCCGCACCTCCTGAAGAATTCGGGTCAAATTATTCGTATCGGTAAGGTCTCCATAGTGAAGAAAAAACCTTCTACTATCATCTTGCGGCCCTTGGTACAAGTGATCTATGCGGCTCGTATTAAATGAAGAGGACCTTCTTTTAACCCCATGAACCTCGTACCCTTTCGCCAATAAAAATTCAGCTAAATAAGAACCATCCTGGCCTGTTACACCCGTTATTAATGCTTTTTTCATGTCTCAGCCTGTTAGAATTATTGGTATACAAGCTCACCTCTTCACAATCAATACCGCCCAAACATTTACAAAGATCAATGTCGCTCAGGTTTCGCCCCTAACATCAAGCGAGCCATCTCCCGTATTTCAACCCCCCACAACCTTATCTGAACGAAAGTTGCCATCAATCTATAACCAATATAAATTTCCCTTTTCCTCCAAAAAAATACGACCACCCTTACCGGCGGAAGAAGGGTATATAGAATCAGCTTAATCCTCCCTACCCCTTGAGAGAGGAAAAACTGCCCTCCCTTTATCCGCCTTGCTTTTGTCGCTACAGATTGCCAGGAACATCTAACTCGATGATGGACAAAAGCGGATTTCAGAAATAAGACTTGGTGCCCTTTCACCCTCAACCTTCTGCAAAACTCAAAATCACCACTCGAAAAGAAATTCTCACTAAAGCCGCCAAACTTCAGAAACAAAAACCGATCAACTACCATATTCGCTGTAGCCGCAACTCCTGCAGATACGTAAACCTCTTGTGGTATCCCTCTCATAAAGTCATAGACTTCATAGATATTGGAGAATCCATATTGCTTTTGACTTCGCACATCACCGGCAAATAACTTTACACTCCCCCCCCAACACCCAACCGCCCTATCAATTCCAGCTATCCACTTTGAATCCGGCAGGCAATCAGCATCCGTAAATATAAGCCAATCTCCTTCAGCTAACTCTGCCCCTTTGTTTCTTGCCGCATAAGACCCAGGCTTTTTGCACTTTCCTGTCTTAATCTGAAAACTTTCCCCCCCTAAAAAGGATGGAGAATTCCCGTCATTTGATATCAGCACAAGCTCAAAAAGGTCTTTTGAAATGACTTGAGACTCCAAGCAACAAACCAACTCCTCAATGAAGTGCCACTGCTGATAGACCGGAACAATCACGGAAAATTTAACCCGCATAGCAGCACCAATTGCAGATATTGTTAGACATTTGAATCATCACGCGCTGACTAAACGATTAGCACAACACTTGGAATTAGCAACCTACAACATTGGCCAACAAACAGGATGGGCGGGGATTTCAACAACTGGATCAGGAGAGAGATAGATAGGAACTTCGACAGCAGCCAGGGTAGTTAGAACCTGACAACCTTAAGGGAAGACCGAAACAATCAATGAGAAAATAAATTTGGATAAGTCTTAAAGTCCCACAACCTTGAAACCGCAGAACACAAACATACTTCAGGGAATAGCCAGAGACCCGCCCGAAAAGAGAATGATGTAGAAGCTAGCGCTATAAAAAGATGAACCAAAGCCAGCTACCCGTTGATAGCAGCCTCCTCCAACACCTTCAAGGTGGCTTCCGCTGCTCGATCCCAAGAAAACTCTTTTACCCGAGCGCATGCAGATTCCTGAAGGCTATGGACCAAATCCAAATCTGAATGCAGCTGATGGATACCATTAGCCATGCTAGAAACCGAAAGAGGGTCGACTAAAATAGCTCCACCTCCAGCCACCTCCCGCATAGCTCCAGTATTAGAGGTCAAAACCGGCGTATTCTGCGAAAACGCCTCAACAATAGGCAGCCCAAACCCCTCATAAATCGAGGGGATAAGCAAAGCTCTGGCATTATGATACAAGCCACTTAACTCGTGATCAGGCACATAACCCCGCACCTTTACCATTTCTCCTAAACCCAACCTCTCAATAACTTCACTTAATCGAGGCAGCCCCCAGCCTTGCCCACCACAAACATAAAGCGGCAATGCTCCTTGAGTAGCCATATCCAAGTAAGCTCGATATGCGGCCAGCAGGCGCTCCAAATTTTTCCGGGGCTCCAGAGTACCGACGAAAAGGAAATACTCCCCATCAATGCGGTCGTCAGTATTTTCCAGGAAAGGTGCTTCGGGAATAACAACAGTCTTACCCACAGACTTCGGCATTAACTCTGTGAGCTCATCGGCGGTAAATGCTGATACCGCTATCACCGTTTGCGCCGAGTTTACCGAAGGGGGCATCAATCCACGCTCTAGGTGCTTACCAAATACAGACATAGTTTCAGGAAAGCGCGCCCAAACCATGTCGTGAATCGTCACCACCCGGCTTACTGAAGACGGTATCATCAGCGGTAAATGATGCCTGGGGGACCAGAATACCTGCAAGTCATCATGCCTAGCCCAGGATGGGAAGCGGGCTTGAGCAAAAAGAGTACCCAGTGATTTACGCCCAACCTTCCCTGTACGTACGACCACATTAGCTACATCACAGAGCCTCTCAGGCAGCGGCGCATCACTATAAAGGAACCATTCATGCCCGCTTTGTACCATACGCTCAATGAGGGCTTCCGTATAACGGCCAATACCTGTAGTAACAACTGACAATGGTCTGGCATCAACACCAATCCTAAGCACAGGAACTCCTATCGGAGTCAATCACCTCACTACCAACATCAGACCCTAGAACTTCCCGATAAAGCTCTTGATACGATTCTCGCATCTTCTCGCCCGTGAACAGGGCCTCATAACGCTGGCGAGCTGCAGCCCCCATTATCTTGGCTCTTTCAGGGTTGGAGCTGAGGTCATTCATAGCCGCCCGCAGCGCGGCGCTATCCGCTGGAGGTATCACGTGGCCAGTTACACCATTCTCATTTACAAAGCTTGTACCGGTGCCTATCTCACAACTTATCAGGGGCTTACCGGCCATAAGCCCTTCAATCAAGGTGACCCCGAAGGCTTCAGAACGCAGATGAGAAGGAAAAACTACAGCACCACATAGTCTATACAATGCTGCCTTTTCTTCATCGGATACAAACCCCAGAAATTCAACGTTATCCAGGCCCTGCTTAGAAACAAGAGCGCGCATACGCTCCTCTTCTGGTCCCGCCCCCGCAATCAATATGCGGCAGCCCGCCCCCTCAGCCGCGCGAACCAGGTATTCAAGGCCTTTATAGTAACGAAGAACACCGACAAAAAGCATGAAACCCCGGCCATAGGTGCCCTCAATACGCTTCAAGTCATCTTCACGCGGGGGCGGCAAGGTATCCTCATCAACCCCCAAGGGAATCACAGAGACCTTATGCTTCCAGCGCTGCAAAACAGGGCTTGTTGCCACATACCGCTCTGAAGTGGCTACGATACGATCCGCTTTGGCAAAGAAACGATTCATAAGAGGGGTATAAAGCTTAAGCAGCCACTTCTGTCTCACCACATCTGAATGGTAAGTCACGACTAAAGGGCGCCGCTTGCCCGCAAACAGATAGGCAAGATCACCAAAAGGCCAAGGAAAGTGCAAGTGCAACACTTTCGCTTTGCTACGCCATACATCCAGTAGCAAACCAGGTCCAAAACACATTGACTTGAAAGAAAACCAGCGGCGGCTTGCCCGAACTTCCAAGCCCGGCTCAATCTCATAAGAGCCTGGCTTGGAAGAGAGTGCTAACACCTCACCTCCCGATCTCGCCATCTGAAATATGGCCTGTTCCAGTCCCCCCTGAGTTTCAGGAAGGAACGTCCTATAACAGTGAGCTGCGGTTACTTTTTGTACCAAAACATATGGCCTTTACAAATTCAACGTACTAGTTTACAGCATGTAAGCTGTTGTTTCTAAAGCTTTTACTATATATTTGGCGCTACTGTGCCTTTATAATGCCACCTCTATTTGTAACCGTAACACCTGGATGCTTAAGAATCACCTCAATATTGTCTGGCTCAGAGGCGTCAACGCCTTAAAGGCAGACATGGAAAATACCTACCTGGGAACCATTTGGTGGGTAATGGAACCGCTTCTTCTCACAGGGCTTCTCTACTTCGCATTTTCATCTGGCTTTCGAGGAAATACCGGAGCGAATTTCCTGGTATTTCTCCTCTGCGGCATGCTGCCATTTAAGTGGTTCGCATCCTGTATCAGCAACAGCTCTGAATCAATAGTGAATAACAAAGGGATTCTCGGGCAGTTTTACTTGCCCAAGTGGATATTCCCATGCTCGATTAATCTTTCGATGTTTTTAAGGTTCATGTGCGTTTTACCGATACTTCTCGGCACTGTTTGGCTATCTGGACTCCCGCCCTCCAGCGCGTGGGTTGGGCTAGCTCCGGTAATATTCTCTCAAGTAATTCTTAACCTCGGCTTAAGTCTACTTGCTGCAGCCACTACTCCTCTAATACCAGATCTAAGGCACTTGGTGCCTCTATGTGTAACCGGGGTTCTTTTTACATCAGGAATATTTTTTGACATTAGCAGCCGTCCTCCTGAAGTCCAAGAGCTGCTACTACTAAACCCCTTTGCTGGAGTTTTTAATAATTACAGAATGGTTTTGCTGGAGAATCAAATACCTACGCTTGGAGATTTTACATACCCGCTCATCGTTGGCGTTCTTTCACTATGTTCAGCACTTGCTTTAATCAAGGCCCTTGATAGAACTTACCCAAGAGTATTGCTATGAGCACGCCAATATTAACATTCTCAAGTGTAGGGCTTGCCTACCGAGGAAGATTAAGTTTTTTCTCAAAACAGAACTGGGTTTTGAGAAATATTTCTTTTGAGCTTCGTCAGGGTGAAACCCTTGGAGTTATAGGGCGAAATGGTGCGGGAAAATCAAGCCTACTTAAATTATTCGCTGACATAATTACACCTAATGCAGGAAAAATTCACCGCCCCGCTCATGTTAAGTCACAACTCCTATCGCTCGGTCTTGGCTTCAACAAAAAATTGAGTGGAGTTGACAATGCTCTTATGGCTCTTGTAACCCAGGGTAGCAGCATTCGGAATGCCAAAAGATTGATCCCTGTTATTACCGAATTTTCTGGTCTTGGCGACATAATTAGAGAGCCGGTTGGTACCTTTTCTGCAGGTCAAAAGGCTCGCTTGGGATTTGCAACTGCAATTCACTCCACACCTGATATATTACTACTTGACGAAATTCTAGGCGTGGGCGACAAGGAGTTTAAGAAAAAGTCTGCAAGAGTTTTGCGAGAGAAGGTTCAATCCAACCAAACCGTTGTCTTGGTTTCACACTCAATTCAGACCCTACGAAACCTTTGCGATAGAGTTTTGTGGATAGAAGATGGCACTGTTAAACGGATTGGCGCTGCCGAAGACATATTAAGCATGTACGAGGCTGAGGCAACGACCATATGAACATATATGTACATATTGGTTCAGATAAGACCGGCTCTACCGCCATACAGTCTATCCTTAGCCAACATAGAAGCCATTTAAGATCTTTAGGGATTGAATATCCCAAGCTGCCCGACAAGCAAGATCATCACGAATCCCTTGTTCATGAGCTTAGAGTCGGACAAAAAGGAGAAAGCTGGCATGAGCTTGAAAAAATATTCTCTAAAAACCCCTCACATGTAATATTAAGTGCAGAAGCTTTTTGCACCTTAAAGAGAGAGGAAATAAAAAGATTCAAAGAATGGCTAAATCAGCCCAACGTGAAAATAATTGCTTATTTACGCAGAGCTGATGAGTACTTGGAATCTGGCATATTACAGCGACTAAAGAGTGCAAAATCATTAGCCTCTTTTAAGAAACAGTATTTCAGCGCCAAATATTTGCCTACAATATTTGACCCATATGTTTTTAATGCTGCCTTTAAAGTTCGCTTTATCAAAAAGTGGGAGCGGTCATATCAGACCAGCATTATTGTTCGCCCTTATGACAAGATACAATGGGAAAAACAAGATCTCATTTACGACCTATTAACCAAGCTGGGCTTGAGTGCAGCTTTAAATATTATTAAGTCGACCAAGATCAACCGCAATGTCACACCGAGCATTGCAGGGATTTATGCAACTTCGATCCTATCTCGAAATAGGCTATTAGGTCTTCGCCACCAATTTAGCGAGGCTCTCGCAAGAGACTCAAAGCTCGCAAAAAGAGGAGCTCTTTTAAGCTGGAAAAAACGCGCTACTGCAAGAGCGCTAGCAACCATATATCTCCGCTTTAGACAACCTTCTAAGAAAATCGAGTTTTCACCTGGTGAGACACCAAAATCCGAAGGCCTCCCTAAATTAACCAACGTAATTGGTGAGGCCGAAGATATTATTGCAGGCTACTTGCTCGAAATAAACAAAAAGAAAGTTAGGCTGAAGCGCAGAGTAAATCGCCTCTCAGCAAAACTAGACAAGTAATTTATATACAGCAATAAAGGTTATATTAGCTTGACCTCAGACACTAAAGAAAACTCAATCTTTAAACCAGAAGTTGAGATTGTAATTGTTACTTACAATCGAAGTATAGAATTGCTTGAACAGCTACAGCTCTTACAGCAACTAGATTATCCGAAAAGCGCTTATAGTATCACTATTGTAAATAACAACAGTACCGATGACACGCTAAATACTATTAATCGCTTTATTCAGGGTTTAGGTTCATCAGAACCAAGGTTCAAGCTTTTAGACCTCTCTCAAAATACTGGCGGGTCTGGAGGTTTTAGCGAGGGTATCAAGCATGCTCTTCATAGAGGTGCCGCCAAGTATATTTGGCTTTTAGATGATGATGCCACTCCAAATAAGGAAACCCTCAACAACTTAGTTAGCACAGCAGAGAACAAGCTTGGAAGCTGTATTGTTGGGGGAGTGATTCTTGATAAAGCAGACCCCAGTATTGTTACAGAAGCTGGCGCGCGAATTAAGTGGTGGAAAGCAAGACAGCAGCTTCTTTTCAATAGAGAGAAAGTAGAGAATCTTCCTGACAAACCTTTTGAAAGTGAATATTCCTCTGCTGCATGCATGCTAGTACCCTTGGCGGCAGCAAAAAAGCTTCAATCTTTTGCAAATTTTTTCCTACATTTTGATGATGTTGACTGGTGTCTTAGAGCCAGCAAGGCTGGCTTTCCGACTGTAATAGAGCCAACCGCATCTGTCATTCATCCGTCAAAGCTCAGCGCCTCTCGGCCAGGTATTAGATACTATGATGTTAGAAATTTTCTCTTTGTAGCTTCCTGGCACTACAAGCTAGCCACCCCATATCTTTTTATTAGGTTCTTATTAAAAGGCTTTTTTTCTCTCTTATACCCTAAATCAAGATCACAAGGCAGGGAAATCCTTAAAGCTTTATTAGACTTCACAACAAATACTCGAGGTAAAATGCAATGAATGAAAGCAATGATACTATCGCAATTGTAGGAGCGGGATTTTCTGGTGCCGTAATAGGAAGAGAGCTTGCAGAAGCAGGATATAATGTTGAGATATTTGAATCCAGAAGTCATATAGCGGGCAATTGCCACACCGAGCGTGACAGTGAAACCGGTGTCATGGTTCACAAATATGGCCCCCACATTTTTCACACTGCAAATGAAGAAGTTTGGAGCTACATTAATAAATATACGGAGATGGTGCCCTACAAAAATCGCGTAAAAGCGGTTTATGATGGCGACGTATATAGCTTACCCATAAATTTACACACAATTAATCAATTTTTCGGGAAAACCCTCTCCCCAAAAGAGGCTAAGACTTGGATTGAATCCAAAGCAGATCTATCCATTGAAGCCCCCGAGACTTTTGAAGAACAAGCACTTCGTTTTGTAGGTAAGGAGCTTTATGAGGCATTTTTTAAAGGCTACACCCAAAAGCAATGGGGACTTCACCCCTCCGAACTGCCCGCCTCAATTTTAAAGCGCCTTCCAGTACGCTTTAATTATGACGACAACTACTTCAACCATCCATACCAAGGGATGCCCAAAAATGGTTACACTGAAATCGTAGCCAAAATTCTTGACCATAAAAATATTAAAGTGCATTTAGAAACCTCATTTTCCCCTGAGGCAAGAAAGAATTACCGACACACTTTCTGGTCTGGTCCTCTCGACGCATTTTTTAATTATCAACATGGGCGCCTGGGATACAGAACCCTTGACTTTAAACGCAGTGTTGAAGAGGGAGATGCGCAGGGAAATGCTGTAATTAACTACACCGAGGAAAAAGTTCCATTTACACGGATAACTGAGCACAAGCATTTCGCACCATGGGAAGAACATGACAAATCCGTAATCTACCACGAGTATTCAAGACTGTGTGAAGAGGGAGACATACCCTACTACCCTATTCGACTTGCTGGCGAGATTGAGATGCTGAAAACTTATGAGGATTCCGCCGCCACCATCCAAGACGTCACTTTTGTTGGAAGGCTAGGAACTTACCGCTATCTAGATATGGATGTTACGATCGCAGAAGCGCTAGAAGCAGCAAAAGCATTTCTAAACAGTTCCAAAAAAAATTAACAAAAATCTATAGTTATTAACAGCGGCACCTCAAAGCATGAGTAGGAATATTCACTCAATCGTCCCTCCTAATGAAAGCGCCTCTAGCGAGGTGTCGCTATACCATAAAACCTCGGGCGACGTTAGCTATAAAACGCACCCCTCAAGCTGGGAGTTGGGGAAATTTTCAAAGCTGTCTTTTGATACATATTTTAATGTGTTTAGCCTTGGGAAATGGGAAAAATATTGCAACTTAAAGACTCTCTATCTGCAGATTTGCGGGTCAGGAAACTTTATATGTCATGTAATTTGCACATCAAAAAAACTGGGTAAAAAAAACCTCACTCAAGAGGAGTTTAACTGGAACAATAGATCTACGAAGACCCTTGAAATAGATTTACAAAAAGCAAAGGGCTTCGAGTTAGCCTATATTAAGATCGAAACATTTGATGCCGCATGCAAAATCTATAGCCTGTCATTTAACACTGCTCTTCCCCCTGCTAAACAGGCCTCTCTCGCAATTATTATGCCGACCTACAAACGAGAGGAGTTTGTCATGAGCAATATAAAGACTATTAGCTCACTGCGAGACAGGTTGCAACCAAATGTGATTATTGATCTTCTTGTAATAGATAATGGAAGAACCCTAGGGAAAATTGAAACCCCTTCAGTTAAAGTAATCCCAAATAGAAACTATGGTGGCTCAGGAGGATTTGCCAGAGGAATTTTGGAAGCCAGCAATTCCACTTCAGTATATAGCCATATTGTTTTGTGTGATGACGATGTAGAGCTAGAACCTTCAATTTTTACCCGCCTGCAAGCATTTTATAGCTACTGTGCCAATGACTCACTGGGTGTAAGCGGCAGTATGTTACGGCTCGACAAAAGAAACATCCAACATGAAAATGGTGCAACCTTAAACAAAGACGCCCACTTTATACCCATAAAAGGTAATATAGATTTAAATAAGCCAAACAATCTTTTAAAAAATGATGAAGAAATAAAAAAGGAGTATGCTGGCTGGTGGTTTTTTTCTGCACCCACCAAGAAATTTTCTGAACTTGGCCTACCAATACCAGTTTTCCTTAAGTGGGATGATGTAGAGTTTTCCATAAGAGCCTCAAAAAGAAAAGTCAAAATAATTGATTTCAATGGTATTGGTGTATGGCACGAACCATTTGAAAACAAATACTCTTCATCAACTTTTTTCTACGAGGAGAGGAATTCCTTCATTGCCAGAAGCATCCATGATCCAAATTTTAGCTATGCAGCACTATGCCGCAGACTTTTAAAAACAGCCCTAATTTTGTCCCTTGGATACAGGTATGATTCCGCTCGAAAAGCTATTGATGGCACTATAGCTGCCTTAAAAGGGTTTTCACACCTTCATGACATTTTACCAGATGATCTGCATGCTGAGCTGCTCGCCTCACAAGAGGATGTAGCACGGCCGAGCAGAGATTATAATACGGACGTTAAAGTCCTTAACAGCAATAGCGTTAATCCATACCAGCGAATACTATCTAAAATTACCTTAAACGGGCACCTTCTTCCCTGCTTCCCCCTTCAATCAAAAAAACCGATAGATAGGACAGGGTACAAAGTAATAGGGGCCTACGATCTTGATTACACAAAAAGTTTTTTGGCGCGCAATGTAATATACACCCAGGAAGCGCGGGTTTCCGAATTCACAGCGCAACGAGATACGGTTAAATTTTTAAAAGTACTTTTTCAGGCATTAAGTGTCGCATTTACCTCATACACGAAATTTAAAAGGGCAAAAAGGAGCTACATAGAAAACTATGAACTCATGACATCTGAGAGATATTGGAGAGATTTTTTGGGGCTAAAGTGACCCTTAGTTGTAGTAGTTCAGACTTGATCTGACAGTTACCGGTTTTTCAGAAGGTACTCTGTCAGGTCAAATTCAGTTTACGAGTTTCTCCTTCCAGATACTTTTACCCTCTTCAAGGGTTACCATCGGTGTGCGACCACAACACTTTTTACCCTGATGAGTTCGATCATTATTGTAATATACGAGCCATTCGTCCAGATCCTTTTGTAGCTCTTCTATTGATCCATAGATCTTTCGTCGTAACGATGGCTGGTAGAACTCTTGTAATATAGTTTTATGGAAGCGCTCACAGATACCATTTGTTTGTGGGTGCCTGGCTTTTGTCTTGGTATGTTCTATCTCGTTGATATTCAAGTACAACTGATAATCATGCTGCTCCAGCTTGCCGCAATATTCAGTACCGCGGTCAGTCAAAATACGCAACACCGGCAGATCATGCATGGCGTAAAACGGTAATACACGATCATTCAGAAGATCTGCTGCTGTGATTGGCGTCTTAGTGGTGTACAACTTGCAATGGGCTACCTTTGCATAGGTGTCGACATAGGTTTGTTGGTAAACACGCCCAACCCCCTTAAATGTTCCTACATAGAAGGTGTCCTGAGAACCTAGATAGCCGGGGTGTTGAGTATCAATTTCCCCGCAGGCTTCATCATCATGTCGCTTTCTTTCCAAGGCCTGAACCTGCGACTCCGTGAGGATTAGCCCCTCCTTAGCCACCTTGGCTTCAAGTGCTTTTAATCGTAACTTGAAGTTAGCCAGGTCGTTCCGTAACCAGATACTCCGAACACCACTAGGGGACACGAATACGCCACGTTTACGTAGCTCATTGGAGACTCGAACCTGTCCATGGGCAGGCTCTTGGAGGGCATAAGTCAACACGGCCTCTTCAATTGCTGTGTCAACACGGTTCTTGTGGTTAGGCACCCGTCGACTCTTTTCAAGAAGGGCGTCCACACCGCCACTTGAAGCAGCTTCCTTGTACCGATAGAAAGTGTCTCTCGAAACACCAAGCATCTTGCAAGCTTTTGAGATGTTGCCAAGCTCTTCTGCAAGATTGAGCAATCCGGTCTTGTGTTTGATGATACGATCATTAGTATGGATCATGGGGTTTATCCTTGGTTTTGTTTTTAGGTTTAGGCACCTTCATCAAAACCGGTAAACCCCTCTTTTTCAAGAGGATGTGTCAGATTTGGTCTGAACTAATACACCTTAGTTCAGTTTATGGTGTTCAACTATTCCCAGATAGTAAGTTAAGCTTTTTTCCGGCTTTTGCAGGCGATACCCCTTCATTGTGTTGGTGGGGACACTCCCGATTGCAGCAAGTTATCAGATAATGACTGATGTCTCGGTTCGCTTCTATTAAGGAGCTGTTACCGAAAGAGGGTATCCACTCACTCTTCAGGCTCCAAAACACTCTTTACATTGGTGTATTATATGAACTATTCCATATTATTTCAGCAGCTTCCGCACCGACTCATACTCTGGGTCAACCGATAACGCCACCATCGTTGGCGAAACTGGCGACCCCCGAAACATAACTCCATAAGGCTTTCCTTGCTGCTCCCAAGCCTTTCAGTACTTTTATAGTTAATGCTGTATCTGCGTGTCCTGAGAGAGCCCATCCAACGATAGGGCAAGCATGCATTTTATAACGGCAGCTAGGTAACAGTAGCTTGAACCCGTCCTGAGAGAGCCCATCCAACGATAGGGCAAGCATGCATTTTATAACGGCAGCTAGGTAACAGTAGCTTGAACCCGCCCAGATATAGGTAATATCGCAGTCAAACTTAATTGGGTTTCTCTACATTTAACTGGCGTCCAAGTTTATTTGATGTATTTAAGTCCTCTACAATTATTTCTTATACCTATAAGGATCAAGCCAAGCTCGCTTCACTCATGAGCCTTCGGACTTTAAAGCGATCAATTGACATCCGGCTCACAGAGTAAAGCTAAAATTGTGCGGTTTCCAACAGAGTTACGACTAAGCTCGAAGAGCTCAATGGCCTTGGAGCAAAGTTGCATTCTGTGTAGTGGTCTAATCCTTCCGGACACTTCGCTAAGATGGTAAAACTACCAGGCGAGGTGAAGTATGACAACAAAAGGTACACGTCGGCATTTCAAGCCGGAATTTAAGAAAGACGCCGTAGCGCTAGTCTCTGAGCAAGGGTATTCAATTTCTAAAGCAGCAGAGGCTGTAGGAACAACAGCCAATAACCTGCGACGCTGGATAAAGGAACAGAAGCAGGAAGAAGACGGTGTGAGGTTGGATGTAGGCGAGCGCGCAGAATTAGAGCGATTACGACGTGAAAATAAGCAGTTGCGGATGGAGAAAGAAATCCTAAAAAAGGCCAGCGCCTTCTTTGCGAAAGAAATGAAATAAAGTACAGCTTTATTGAAAAACAGCAAGGCAGCTTTCCTGTTAGGGTGCTCTGCCGGGTAATGCAGGTAAGTAAGACTAGTTATTACGATTGGTGTTGCCGTGGTAATAGCTCAATAGATGCTCAAACATGGCAACTATGCCATCGTTTGAAGGCCCTATTTGCAGAATCTAGACAGAGTCTCGGAAGTCGTCGGTTAATGAAGCTGTTACGTAAAGAAGGCTTTGAAGTCGGGCGCTATCGAGTCCGCAAGCTCATGAAAAAGCTAGGCTTGGCAGTAAAGCGCAAGAAGCGATTTACACTGACGACAGACAGTAAACATCACCTGCCTGTCGCAGAGAACCTTCTGAATAGGGAGTTCTCACCGAGTGCTAAAAATCAAGTTTGGACGACTGATATTACATATATTTGGACTTCGCAGGGCTGGCTGTACTTGGCGGTAGTGATTGATCTCTATTCGCGCCGGATTGTTGGTTGGCATCTAGATCGCAAGATGGAAACGGCCCTGATAACTCGTGCGTTGATGATGGCTGTCAATTTGCGTACGCCCCCAAAAGGTCTCCTGCATCACTCTGATCGTGGCAGTCAGTATGCCAGCCATACCTACCAAATGTTATTGAGTCAGCAGGGGATGGTGTGTTCAATGAGCCGTAAGGGAAATTGTTGGGACAACGCACCGACTGAACGTTTCTTCAGCAGCCTGAAGCGGGAGTGGTTAACGGGAAACCTCTATCCGACAAGGGAGGATGCGGTAGCAGATGTAAGAGCCTATATTGCTTATTACAACTCACGCAGAATACATACAACACTGGGAGATCTAGCCCCTATCGAATTTGAGGAATGTGCTTAAAGAAGTGTCCGGCTGGAGTTGACCACAACACTGGCTACATCATCGGAATTATTCTTTTTCCTATATTCGTAATAGCATGATTGGAGCACTTCAAACACTATACATGCCGGCTCCACGGGCTTCTGTTCACTAAATCGGTCTATCGGCGTGAATGATCCGTCTGATCGAATATGAACTACTACATATGAAGAGAGCGGCAGTTTTTTGTGTCTCATTCCCCCCTTCCTGCGATTGACACGGACTTCAAATTCCTTAATTTCCTGTCATGCAGCGGTAAGCGCTTTTCTTATAGGCGCCCCTCCAACACACTCTGCTTCTAGAGCGACGGATAGCTGCTGTACCGACATCCGGGCCGCTAGGGATTGAATAGCCTTGAGCTGCAACCAAGTGGGCAGTATTTAATTTTTAATAGTTCAGACTTGGCTCGATAGTTACCGCTTTTTCAGTGGGTGCTCTATCAGATCAAATTGAGTTTACGAGCTTTTCTTTCCAGTTACTTATTCCATCTTCAAGAGTTGCTATCGGTGCTCGACTGCAAAACCTCTTACCCTGATGGGTCCTCGCATTATTGTAATATATGAGCTATTCGTCCAGATTCTTTTGTAACTCGTCTATTGATCCATAGATCTTGCGGCATAATGAAGGTTGTAGAACTCTTGCAAAATAGTTTTATGGAAGCGCTCACAGACCCCGTTAGTTTGTCGATGCCTAGCTTTTGACTTGGTGTGTTCTATCTCGGTCACTCGCAGGTATAACTTGTAGACGTGTCGCTCCAACTTGCCACAATATTCCGTACCGCGATCAGTTAGGATACGCAGCACTGGTAGGTCATGCATGGCATAAAACGGTAGTACAGCCCTGCGCCGCAGTGATTGGCGCCTTGGTAGTGTACAGCTTGCAATAAGTCACCTTTGCATAGGTATCGATATAGGCTTGTTGATAAACACCTCCGACGCCCTTAAATGTTCCTACTTATAGGTATCCTGCAAGCCTAGATAACCTGGGTGTTGAGTTTCAATTTCACCACAGGCTTCATCATCATGCCGCTTTCTTTCCAAAGCTTGAATCAGTGACTCTGTAAGGATCAGCCCCTCCTCAGCAACCTTGGCCTCAAGTTCGTTTAATCGCAATTTGAAATTAGCTAGGTGATACCGTAACCAGATACACTGAACGCCAGTAGGGGAAACAAATACACCGCATTTACGCAGTTCATTGGAAACTCGAACCTGCCTACGAGCAGGCTCTTATCAAGAAGGGCATCCACGCCGCCATTTGAAACGACTTTCTTGTACCGGTAAGAAAGTGTCTCTCGACACACCCAGCATCTTACTAGCATTAAATATATCGCCGAGTTCTTCTGCCAGATTTAGTAATCCGGCGTTGTGCTTGATAATGTAATCATTAGCATGGATCATGGGGTTTATCCTTGGTTTTACTTTTAGATTTAGGCACCTTCATCAAAACCGGTAAACCCCTCTTTTCAAGAAAATGTGTCAGATTTTATCTGAACTAATCCATCTAATTTAAATTCGGGAGAAAAGGGTCAACGTTATCTGCTAGCTGAACAGCCCTATCTTCGGTGGCAATTTTACCACCTAAATTGGTGCTCGGACTTAGCAGGCTACTACACTTAAAACCTTGAAAAATTTGGAACCTCTACCTAACACAAAAGAAAAGTAAAATCAGACCTTGATAGAGTCCCGCAAACATCCATGAGGGGCGAAAATATGCCTTTCGGGCGCCAGGAACTTTGACTTTGATTCATCCCCCCCTCCTAAAGTCTTGCCCTAACAGTTTTATGTGCACCTAGCTGTAGGAGAGCTTTTTTCATTAGCGCTTCCTAACCCTTCATCTAATAAAGCAGCAAAATCTAACTGAAAAACTCCCCCGCCCTGCAGAAACCAACTTCATCCTACCCGTTAGATAACCTCAATCAGGAGTATTGCTCTTTTTTATTTCAGCTAAAGCCAATCTAATCTCAGCTAGCTCTTTTTTTACGCCATTCTCAAAATCATCACTTGAGGCAAGCATGTATCCTTGCAAGATAACTTTACTCTCAATTTTCTGTAATTTCTCCATTATCTGATTATTTGAATAATTGTCAGAGCCTACAAATTTTCGGCTTTGTGCAATAGCTTTTTTTACAAAGAAGGGGGAGTGGTGATAGCAGTAATTAACTGCTTGCTTAAAGGTGGAAAAAAAGCCTTCTCTTCTGAAGAAAGCAACTGCACGAGAGACGACCCCCTTCCTGTCTTTAATTTTCCCTGCCAACCTTTTTTGCCCTGCAAGACTCATTGCGCTACGAACTAAGCTTCGCCCCTTTAACCCCATACTTTCCGACATTATTACTTTTGTCATAACAGATTTATCATGAAGCAATAAAGCCGTCGCCAGAGATTCAAGCACCCTTGACTTTAAATCACCCTTAATCGAATCATAAATCCAGCAACTATTGTTAGCCACCCATAGAATCAGATCCTCCCTAAACTCTGAATATTTTCCAGATTCTTTCAACCAATTAAATATAGTTTCATGATGCTGATACATTGCTAACAACCTTTCATCGCCAGCTGACATCGTTTGCCCAGCACGATTCATACGATGATAACAAAGACAATCATCAATTAGAGCGAAATTCTTAGCCGCAGTCACACAGTACCAATGGAAGGGGTTGTCCTCATAAAAATAATCCCCTTCGGGGAAAAATATATCATTTTCTTCAAGAAAGCTTCGAAGATACAGCTTCCGCCAAGGAACAGGGTTTAACTTGAGAATTTTTCTCCGCTCGTCATCACCTGATACAGCGGTATTTATAGGGAGCCCGGAAAGCCAGTATCTCTCATCACTAGCTTCATAAAACGAGGCGGTTTCCTCATCAAAGTTCTTAAACTTTCCAATTGTAACTTCTGCATTATTGGACCTGGCTGCATCCACAAGACGCTCGAACATGAAGGGTTCACACCAATCATCGCCATCCACAAATCCAACATATTTCTTAGTGGCTTTACGTAGCCCTACATTTGCTGCCACAGCTACTCCTCCGGGAGTATTCTCAGGCAACAGAACGGGAATTATTCTCTCATCTTTTTGAGCATAACTTCTAATTAATTCTGGAGTAGAGTCAGTTGAACCATCATCAACAACTATTATTTCAATATCTGTTAGAGTTTGATCCAATACACTTTGTAAGCAATGGTCGATATATTTTTCGATGTTATATGTCGTAACGATCACTGAAACCATAATATTAGCTCTTATTTCAACCCCAACTTAAATCGCATAATTTCATTTGCCACACCTGGCATTCTCTCAGAGATCCTTAAAACATCCAGCCGCCCCATACTAGAAAAACTCTTCGAAAACTCAGCTTTAAAAAATTCCCGGAGATCGCTATCCAAACGATCACGCCCCCAAGAATACAATTTGATTTTAAAAGACACAAAAAAATGATAAAATTTCTGCTTCAACTCCGGGGAGTCTGAAAAATACTGCTCCAACTCTTGAAAAACATCAAGCATAGCCAACCTTCTTGAGTCAGAAATATTCGTCACCTGGTTAGCCTGGGGAGAGACACGGTGCCCACAAAAAGGCGCTGACAAAAATGATATTCTGCCCGCATTCATAAGGAGCATCCAGTGCCCCATAACATCATTATGCACAAATGTATTCGAAAATTTCAGACCAATTTTTTTCGCATAATGAGTAGATATCAATTTATTCCATGGATAATTAACCAGCCCCAACAAGAAATCATGACTATTAATGGAGACACAGCCAGAAAAATTCTTATCTATCCGGTCAAATATTCTTTGATCCTCTCCGATCATTCCCATTTTTCTATCATCGTCGTTATGGACCAATTCATATTCCATCAACAATACTTCACAGCCTGTCTCATCTGCTTTTTGTACTGCTTTATCTAACATTCCGGGATATACAAAATCATCTGCATCAAAGAAAAGTACATATGGCTCTTCTACAAACTTTAAAGCTTGATTTCTCCGGTATCCGGCACCCCGATTACTTTCAGCTACGAGTATCTGATGCGGCACGTCATTTCCCTGGAGATACTCAGTAACTTTTAAGATAGTATCATCAGTGGAGAGATCGTCAGCAATATAAAATTTAACGCTTACTTCGTTTTTTTCGTGAATGGAACATACAGCGCTAACAATGCGATCCATTTCGTTATATACAGGGATAACGACACCCACCTGGCAACTTGCCATCTTATCTCCTTAGCGATCAAGGCAACTCTAAAATCAACTTTTGATTTGATTAGTCAAAGCCCTAAATTAGATCTACTTTTCACTCAATATTAATTCCCACAAAAAACCTTCAGCAATCCTTATACCAACCCAACTTGGAGCGACAAGTCTCATAAAAATTATGATTGATAGGATGTATTAGTGTAAGCCTGTGAGGCTTTTTGTGAATCCTAATAATATCACCCAACTCTGTATTCACTTGATCATGTCCATCACAGGTCACATAAGGTTTAGCGCTATTACGCTCACTTACTACAAGCTTAAATTCACTACTACCCTCCACAACAATAGGACGGCTACTAAGCGTATGGGGATTTAACGGCACTAAAACAATGGCATCGAGTTTAGGATGCATTATTGGCCCCCCACCAGAGAGTGCGTAAGCAGTAGAGCCCGTGGGAGTAGATATAATCAGCCCATCTGACCTCTGGGAGTATACAAACTGCCCATCAATATAAAGATCAAACTCAATCATTCTAATAAATTCACCAGGATGCAGAACTACATCATTTAAAGCTGCTCCCCTACCAACGCATCTCCCATCTCTCGTTACAGACATGTCAAGAAGAAAGCGGCTTTCTGCCATATACTTCCCAGAAAGAACTTCACCCACTTTTAACTCAACCTGATCCGGAGTGATGTCAGTAAGAAATCCCAGTCGCCCTCGATTAATACCTAAAATTGGGACGCTAAACTTTGCCAAAGCTCTCGCCGCAGCAAGAAGACTCCCATCTCCCCCCACCACAATGACCAGGTCACACAGTTCTCCCAGCTTAGCTTTTGACGAAACCCTATTATTATGGTCTGGGACTGCAGTAGCTGTACTCTCTTCCAAAACAACGGAATAACCGCTTCTGTCGAGATACGCCATTAAACGCTTCAAAGAGGCAACCGCACTCTCACTTCCTGTACGGCCAATGAGACCTATATTTTGAAACTCTGACATACCCCCCCTCTTCCTTTAATCTACCGACCCGACACGAATTAAAAAGAAAACCGACCAAATTCAACCAGTTCTAGCTTCATCCAGCTACTGATCTCAACATCGTTACATACAATAAGCTTCCATAACTTTTGTATTCGCTGAAATTGAGTCCATCCCTTTGGGATGCTTCTCCCCAAAAAAACAAAAGGCCATCTTGCGCCCGCTCACATGGGTTGGGCAACGACAGCTACATTGTTACCGGTAATATTCAAGCAACAAATCCCGCAGTCTAAAAAGAAAGCACGAAATACCTTTGTGATCTTATTACTAAACATGAGCACCATATGGTGCTATATCCTACCTTCCCCATCATCACAACCAGTGAGACAAATCCCTTCCGATCAAGCCAGATAAAGATTTAACATCTTCGATGTAATAATCTTTCAATTTTTCCCGAGCATTTTTTGTTAATTCAGGTATATCACTCCAACCAGACTCTTTCCGCTTTTTTACAATTTTTTTCTTCTTAGCGTTTACATAGAAACCCATTTCTTTCTTGGGAATATCATTCTCAAGACCCAAATAATTCATAACGCTTTCTATAAGCTTCTCTTTATTATCCAGATCATCATATAGATAGAACTTAATATCTGGAAAATATTCCAGCCAGTATTTGGCAATTTCATAATATCTCCCAAGTGACAGCATGCTGTAGTCATCCGAAAGATCACTAATTTCCTTTACGTATTCAAAGCGCCCCTGCATCATATGATGTATATACGCCGACTCGTATCTGGCTACCGGATCGCGAAACAATACAATCATTTTAGGCTCCCCCAGGAGGGATTTTATGTTTTCAGGTATGTTAGCCCGCTTATTCGGCAACCTAAAATAGTGGGGAGTACTCTCCATAAAATACCGGACATTTTCTGAGGCGCCTTCAAAATTTCGCTCATACTCATCAATTTTTTGTTGAAAATTTGGCTTGTTAAAAAAATTCAACTCCTTCGTCTTCGAGCCAAAGATTTGCTCTGATTTTGACAAGCAGTGATGAAGCCAAGTAGTACCTGATTTTTGGCAACCGGCGATAAGCAAATTTGGTAACGTCAAGGAGACACCTCAATACTTAAGAAATATGACCGCAAGGACTAGCGAAACTCTTACAACTCTACCCTTTACATGGCCATCAAATTCAATAGTTAAAACACCCCCCGATTAGCCGAGACAGTGCTGACCTTTGATTGCCAATAAAGCAATCCCACTACGCAAAACAGCAGGCAACTAGCCCGCTTTGCGTTTCCAATTATTTTTGCATTGAAATTGAAAAAATAGTAAGACACCGCCTTAAATATCTATTGAAAACAACATGTTGTACCATTTTGCCATTATGTCATACTCAAGAAGAAGGGTCGAACTACCCCCCCCTCACATAAGACCTCGCCTTCCCTGCAGCCCTCCAGAGTGAACCACCAGGACTTTGCTCCCCTTCAAAATCCGGCCATTCCTTGCACCTAGAGAAAGAGCATATAATAGCTTTCCGATATAAACATGCTCGACGGGAATACCTGTATCCCGCTCAACCTTGTATAAAAAACTTGAAAGCTCTTTTGGGCACTTCGCATACCCCCCGCAATGCCCGCCTGAAAGTAATCCTGCCCCTTCAACACCAATCAAGTCACCCTTGAGGTACTCTTCAACACTGGTGCGATATAGAGCCCCTGAAATGGATTCACCTGACATCGCCAGCCATCTGTCAACACTGTTCGCTATACTATCGCCGGCACTCAACACCTCAACCCCAATCACAGGTATATCATGCAGCCCACCCACAAGGCCGGCGAAAGTAGCCCCCGTCCCGCAGGCGACCCAAACCTGATCAAAATTGACTGGGGCACTCTCTTTAATAACCCCACCGAGCAACTCAGCACCCTTAACGCCCGCCCAGCTCGAGCCACCCTCCGGTATAAACAATGCTGACTTATAATTCTCCCCGACAACCTCCTTTAGAAAGCCCTCCTCCCACCTGCGGTGGTATAGGGACTTCTTCACAAATACCAACTGCATTCCAAGGCGCTCGGCGTCCTGTAACGCTGCACTTAACTCTTTGGGTCGCCACCCTCGCACAATTCCAACCGTTTTAAACCCAAAGCGAACCCCTGCTGCGGCTGTCGCATGAATATGGTTGGACCAAGCGCCTCCGCAGGTTATTACGGTATCCAACCCTTGAGCCTTAGCCTCCAGAAGGTTGTATAGGAGCTTGTAGGCCTTATTGCCGGAGATTAACGGGTCTAGAGTGTCATCTCGACGCACCCAAACCTCAATACCGGGGAATAAGGCGCTATTGACCCTCTCATACGGCACCCTTAAAGCGGCGAATCTGAAAGCCTCTTCACTCAATTCAAACAAATACCTAGATAGCATCAAACCTAGCAACCACCACCCAAATTAGCGACCAATAATCTTCTGACATGTAAATTAGATCATGCAAAAACTTCAAGTTAAATATTACAGGCCACCCCACAGGTGGTTAGAGCCCTGCAGGTTTTTTACTAACGCAGATGGGACCAAAGAGAGAAGCTGGAGCCGCACACCAATTCTACAGGCAAGCATCGGCAGCTTGGGTTTATAGGCATTCATATAGAGAGAAGAGGGAGCAGAAAGATCGATCACTACCCTAGATACAGATACAAAAAAGCCCTCACATGTGAGGGCTTTTTTGTATCTGGCGGACCGGACGGGACTCGAACCCGCGACCTCCGGCGTGACAGGCCGGCATTCTAACCAACTGAACTACCGGTCCTCGGTAGTAAACTTCCTCTATGGAAGTTGGTGGGTGGTACAGGGGTCGAACCTGTGACCTACGGCTTGTAAGGCCGTCGCTCTCCCAACTGAGCTAACCACCCGGTGCTCTTTGCTATAGGGGCCGTGCCCCCTTGAGCGAGGCGCATATTACCCGACTGTAGATTCCTGTCAACAATTTTCACGCCAAATAATCACGTCCGATTAATTTCCATCCGATTCGTCTGGTAAAGAGACAGGAACTCCCCTCATTTCAGCCTCTTCAGTACTTGCTCCCTGCAAGACCTTACCCTGCCGATAGTCTGGGTCTAGCAGATGCCCAGCTATCTTCACAGGTATCCCCCTCGGTATCAGCTGCTCTTTTGGGCGGGCCAAGTCTTGCTCGTTGTAATTACAAACACCGGTAGGAAATATTCTCTTTAGATCTGCCACACGACTGGAAATTTCCTCGGTGAATGGACCGTAGATCCCCTTCGCCAGCGCCCGCTCAACCGGCTGCAGTGCGCACTTAAAGACATCATCAGTCACCGGCGCCCCCGCCACTTGCCTTGACGTACTATGAATCGGGTATACCCTCATACACTTCCCGGGAGCCTGGCTATTCCAAGGCCCATTCCAGACCTTGTCTCCAGACGCCAGCAAATTTCCTTCCTTGTCAAAGCACCGGTCATTGGCGTCATCCGGGCGGTTTTCCACTACACCTTTACCTGGGTTTTCTATGATGCTCTGCATCCAACGGTCAACTAAATCCAGCGCCTCATGCAGCGGGTTGTAACCTTTGTCACTCATCCAAATCAGTTGATTCTCCGCATGTCCACGGGCACGCCGAATACGCTCGCGTGCAGAAAAAGAGGCAGAGCTGTGGTGCATATCAGGCTCTTTATCGAGGTAGTGCCGCAAATCAATAATGGGGATCTCTACATCCCCCAGGAATACGTGCCCGGAACGATATATTCCATTAATAGCCTCCAGACTTGCGCGGCTGCGCTTCGCCGGCTTTTGGAGTGTTCCCATATTGAGGTTTTGCTCGCTCCAAAGGGACAAGCGAACCGGAAACATATTCCCATTCATAAACCACAACTGCTCTTGGCTCTGGTCTTCTGGCGCTTTCCAGCCACCTACAGCAGCATTGACACGTAAAAATGTATCTATATTGATTTCGCCGTTCACCAGGGCTTTCAGACCGTACTGCACCCCCTCATTGTCCCAAGAACTATTTGCGTACCCTGATGCGTTTGCACCATAAAACTCGCGAAGGTCCTCCCAGTGCGTCCAATGCACTTTTGGGACAACCTCAGCAGCGAAACTCTTAGCAAAGTGAACAAAGTTAGGGTTATTAACCAACGGTACTAAGCCTCGCCACCCTTCGACGCATTCAGTGGTTCCCTGCATCCTATCTCGGTAGCGACTATCAAAAATCCCAGCAAAAAAGCTCAACACTCCAAATTTACTTGAACCATTCTCACTGGCAGCTAACCCCTGGATAACCGTGCGCTCCTCTGCTTTTTTCCAGCGTTGATTCTGCCTATCCACAATGTCAAAGAAGTACTCCAGTGGCTCACAGTCGAAGGCATAGATTGTTTGGGACACCATATCTGGGTAGGAATACAAGGGGATAGCGGCATCTAAGAGGCCCGGTGCATTCTGCGCAAATAGATACTGCTGGATCGCTCCACCTGACCCCCCAATGCCAACGGTGTACATTGGCTCCCCATATAACGATACAAATTGCTTTTTCACCCTACGAGCAGTGTCTTCTGCCAGCCACATGTTGTAGTGGTTTCTAGTCTGATTGGCGGTCGAATAGACAATCGCATAACCGCGCGCAAGCTCATCCATTCTGCGCGTGGTGATATCTCCTTTGTTGATTTTTCCCTGGCGCCCTCCAATGCCTACGCCACCACGAAACTGATAGATCAGCCGCTTATTCCAGTTACTACCACTTGGCCTACCTGCAGACTCACCCTCTCCCCTTAATACTGCTATTGCATAAAAGTGACGGTTGATTGTGCCTGTCTCTACGCGAACAATAAAATCTACCTGCTTCCCGTTTACCGTCACCTTATCGATATCATTTCTGGCCTCATGCATATAGTGAAACTGGCCATCAGTGGTGCTACGGTAAAAATAGGTAACCTCTGTAGCGTGACTGCAATCCCGGCTATACCCAATAACCTCATTTGTCTTCCTGCCCTTATCATTTAGAGCAAAGATAGGCACCCCTTCCCCATCCTGATTGTCTACCAGGGGCTGCTTATTTGTAATATTGTTTTTCCCGCAATAAAGAGGGTACCTGGCTGGGCCACTGAATAGAGTCTCTACAGGCCCTACTTCTCCCAAGCCAATAGGAAATGGGAAATATTCAGGCGGGCGGGACATCATACGGGGGTGAGGGCCGGAATAAGCTGGCGCAGGTTGATAGTCCAACACCCCTTCAGGAACCTTCAACACCGGAGCATCTACGCTCCCGTGGACTTTTGGCAGCTGGCTATACCCATACCAAGCTGCTGCCCCCAGGCCCACTAGCACCAAGAGCAAAATAGAGAGTATCCAGCCTCTCCTAACGGACATAAGCGCCTCCACAGGAAACATCACTTTCTGTACAGCTTGAGTATATGAACGGATGTCCCAGGCTACTGACAGTTGGCGCCAAGGAAGACTTAAAGAGAGGCAGGACTTGTAGAGCGGTGCGCAGAAGCGCAAATATCTTTGGGACAAAAACAAAAAAAGGGGATCTAGTGATCCCCCTTTCGAAAGCAGTACCGCCTAGTCTTTAGCGATAATGCCTTTTTCCTGAAGAGTGGAGAGAATCACTTCTACTTCCTCTTCAAGAGTCATTTCAGCAGTATTCAGGTGCAATTCTGGTGAAACAGGTGCCTCATAGGGATCATCAATACCAGTAAAACCTTTGATCTCACCTGCGCGAGCTTTCTTATACAAGCCTTTGGGGTCGCGTGCCTCAGCCTCTTTTAGCGGGCAGTCTACGAACACTTCCATATACGGAAGATCACCTGCTTCATGCATCTTTCTTACTAAATCGCGATCTTCACGGTACGGACTGATAAAACTGGATAAGACAACCACGCCAGTATCCGCAAACAACTTGGAAATTTCGCCTACACGTCGGATATTTTCCTGGCGGTCCTCTGCAGAGAAACCGAGGTTTGAATTGATACCCAAACGAATGTTATCGCCATCTAGACGGTAGCTGAGCACGCCACGAGCAGCGAGAGCCTTCTCTACAGCAACAGCCACAGTACTCTTACCAGAGCCCGAAAGGCCGGTGAACCAAAGAGTCACGCCTTTGTGGCCAAGGAGACTCGCCCGGTTTTCTCGGGTCACATCACCCTCATGCCAATGGACATTGGTCGCTTTTTGCTCAACTGTAGCTGTCACTGATTACTCCAAGTCTTGAATACAATCCTAGTGTCACAGGTATCAAGCATTTCACTGCACTCTGTGCCAATACCTGCCTGTGATATGGGCGCTAATTATCGAGTATTTGGGCGGTAAGCGTAAAGCCCTCTGTTATAACGTGTCAATTCAACTCAAAGTCTTGAGTGCATAAGCAGCAAAGTGGCATTGTTCTAATAGTGGGGCCGAATGGGCAAAATAACCCTATAGCCAGGACTTTTTTGCTTGGAATCTGCTCCAGTGGTACTACTGCAGGCAGTATCATTTAAACCATTCTGCCACTACCATCCCTTCGTTACGCGAAGGCTGAGTGGGACACCAGATTGTTACACTAATCCATCTATAACTAGGTACTTCTATTAGCTATTGAGTGAGATAAAGAATGGAGTAAGAAGTATCACTAGTCACAAACGCTCGCAACCAATACCCATCTACATATTTTGTAAACCTATAAATTCTCACCGGAGATGTAAGCTCCTTTTACTCGCTCCAATGAACAATATGCCGTTGAATCATCATTAGTTGAGGAGCCAAAAACAGGTAGGAAAACTTGGCAAGGAGACTCCTTTGCAATGCTACCCTCCTTAACCTCAAGCAAAGAAACTTAGGAGCATCACTACCCTTTTGGACCAGCTAGGCAAACTAAAGTAGACCATTCAAATCCATAGACAATTGGTTATTACAGTTAACACAAAAAACTATTATTCCTTACAACCCGAATACAATAAAATTGTATGAGATTAAACTTGTCACCTGCCGATAAAAAGCATCATTTAATTTCAAGTCATCGACACCCTCAAATTTTTCACACGACGCGAATAAACCCCCGACAACTGCGCAGGTTTTCTCATTCATCATATTTGTGGCCGGCTACCGAGTGACGCGCTTTAATCTAGTTAAAAATACAAGTTCCATGGTAATCTGTGGGCCTGAATCGAGAAAAAACAGCCCTATATTTCTTAGGGTCTATAGCCAGTAAAGGAGGATGCTCAACGATGAGTAAAGGGGTTTTAAATAGATTTAAAATTCGCAAAGGAAAAATTTTTGAAGCCCCGCTAGAAGAGGCATTTGGTCGCCTGGTTACTCCTTTTGAAGAATTTATTCATCGCCAAAGCAGCAGTGGTATATTGCTAATGCTCTCTGCGCTTATCGCTCTGATTGTTGCTAACTCTCCTCTACAAGAGGCTTACAAGCATCTACTTCATATGCCTATTGCGGTAGGTGCAGGAGACTGGACATTTTCCCTTTCCCTACATCACTGGATCAATGACGGCCTAATGGCCATCTTTTTCTTTCTAGTCGGCTTGGAATTAAAACGAGAGTTTCTTGTGGGAGAACTCTCAGATCTCCGTCAGGCAGTACTACCTGTGATGGCCGCTATCGGCGGCATGGTAGTGCCAGCCCTACTATACAGCTCCCTTAATTTAGGTACCGAAGGCGGTCCAGGCTGGGGTATCCCGATGGCAACAGACATTGCCTTTGCGGTAGGCTGTATTGCACTACTAGGCAACCGTGTACCACGAGCAGTAGTGACCTTTTTGGTCGCACTGGCGATCGTAGATGACTTAGGGGCAATTCTCGTTATTGCCATCTGGTACACAGAGCAAGTAAACATGACAGCGCTCATCGCATCAGGTGGCCTGGTTGTAGTGCTCGGGCTACTCAATGCTGCGGGTATTCGCCGATCCGCAGCCTATGTCTTTGTTGGAGGTCTATTGTGGTACGGACTTCACTCAGCCGGTGTCCACGCTACTCTCGCTGGTGTCATTACCGCTATGGCATTACCTGCCAAGCCAAAATACGATCCTGTAGCATTTAGCACCTTCGTAAAAGATATCATTCGCAGCTTTGACCGCTGCTTCCGCCCAGGTGACAAGATTATCGCTAACGACGATTTACGAGCTCGCGTAATGGGCTTGGGTAATGGCGTGAACTTAGCCCAATCTCCGCTACAACGCATGGAGACTCGCCTGCATATTCCGGTCGGGTTTGTAGTGATACCTATCTTTGCACTAGCTAACGCGGGAATTCCGGTCGACAGCTTCAGCAGCTCCGAAGCGGTACTCAACCCGGTCACTCTCGGAGTAATCTTTGGCTTGGTGGTCGGTAAGTTGCTTGGGATTGTAGGGGCCACTTGGGTAGGTTGGAAGCTAGGCTGGGGCCAATTACCCAAAGCGGCGAATTTCCAACATATTGTCGGTGTAGCATTGCTCGCAGGTATTGGGTTCACCATGTCCATTTTTATTGCCGAACTAGCATTTAGCTCACAAAATGAACTGCTTATTCAGGCGAAGGCCGGCATTCTGTTAGCATCGGTTATCGCTGGGACAGCTGGCTTTTTGGTGCTGCGTAACGCTCCTGCCTCAGAAGACAATGAAGTCAAGGGCGAGGAGCCAGATTACCCAGCCCAAGCTACTTCCAATTAAACAGCAACAATCAAAGTAGGCCGGGCAAACTCCAGTTGCCCGGCCTACAAAAAGCGTCATCACGAATAATGAACGAATAGAAGGCAAACTTTGAGTCGACTATGTCCCTATAACTTAGATTCGAACCAAAGTTACATCACAATGTGCATAGTTCACTATGCTATTAGCGGTAGAACCAATCAGGGAGCTCAAACCTTTCTTGGAGTGAGTTCCCAGAACTATCAGATCCACCTTCCTTTTTTCAGCTTCCTTACAGATAACCTCATAAGGCTTTCCCACTTTAAGGGCCCGATTTCTCTTGCTAACCCCAAAGTCTTCCGTAATCTCCTCAAACTTCGGAATTGCACTCTCTTTCAGCTCTTTTTGATAATCCTTGGGCAGGAAGCTATAAGGCAGTACATTTAAAACTACTAGCTTGCTATCAAATTTCTTAGATAATTCTACCGCTTTAGACAACACATACCTCCCTTCTTGAGACGCTTCTATAGCGCAAAGGATAGTATTGTACATATTCCCCCTCCAGTATATTTGACTAATAACAACTGAACTTATCGAGCACCGATTCCTCCACAGCTTAAATGAAAAGAGTTCGAAGCACAAAGAGGGAAAATTAAAAAGTCAACTTAATGCCACATATTATCTATTCAATCCGAACGAACTAAAACCCGATTGCGCCACAACTCTCAAACAGCCATAGGAGGTCAGGAGTTATCATTTTCTTGACTAAACCTCCTGCGAGCTTTAAAAAATTAAAGATCGAGAAGATATAAGCAACAAAGGGGATAGAGCGCATCTTTGCCCAAGCAAACAATTTTTACGGCGAGCATCTTTATCCACGCAGATGATATCAATAAAAGAACACTTAATTTCAGAAAGATGTATACCTATTAACGTCTCATTTACAGCCTTAGTCCTCTTCTATTTTGGCACAAGTCTATCTCACCCCTAGAGCTGACTATATAGCTTAAGATAACTATGACATTACATTCGCAGCCCTGCCCCCTAAATAAATCTTAATTTTTTAAGCCAATTATTTTCCCTACAAGATTTGTATTACAAAGAGCGGTGCCACCCAAAGGCCGAAAGAAATCTGATATGAAAGCCTCATGTGTAGCGGCTATGACTTTTTGTTAGCTGTCTACGCGTTAATGAGATTTACTAGAAAGTAAGGGGCTCTTTTGACTTGCACAATGGTAGTAGTAAAGATTCAAAGTAGTAGTTGCAAATACCCCTATGGACTAGAAGACACACCCAATTCCCCCTCGACTGTATATGCACGCGGCAATATTAGCTTACTTAAGTAGCCTAGCATTGCAATAATTGGATCCTGAGATACGACAAAAAAAGGAATGAAAATAGCTCAAAAAATGGTCAACCATATTACTCCTAGAAAAAATGTCGTTGTCAGTGGGCTAACTCTCGGAATTGACACAGCAGCATGTAGGGAACGCTAGCTTCTAAAGGTGGAACAATTGCAGGCTCACCTACGCATTGCATACAGCAAACCCATGGTCGAATTATCGACTAGCAATGTAAGTATTAGAAAGTGGAGGCCTGTGGGTATCAGAGCACACATCCCCAACAGCACTTTTTTGTATGCCTGAATAGATTGCAGCTAGGCCCTTCCCAACCCTCACTAATTCTTGAATCTGAAGTTTCGGGAGGCTCAATGAAGTATGTAGATTTCTACCTCCAAGCCAAACGCAAGCCCTTTGCCGTTGATTCACACACCAAGGAGAGCCTGCTTAACCCGAACTGCCCTGACACCTAAAAGCTTATCAATGCAGGGAAAACTATAGCCCTCCGGACAAAAGTAGATTACTCACTACTGAATCCATAACTTACCCTAAAAGTTAAAATTGTAGTGGTCTAATCCTTCCGGACACTTCGCTAAGATGGTAAAACTACCAAGCGAGGTGAAGTATGACAACAAAAGGTACACGTCGGCATTTCAAGCCGGAATTTAAGAAAGACGCCGTAGCGCTAGTCTCTGAGCAAGGGTATTCAATTTCTAAAGCAGCAGAGGCTGTAGGAACAACAGCCAATAACCTGCGACGCTGGATAAAGGAACAGAAGCAGGAAGAAGACGGTGTGAGGTTGGATGTAGGCGAGCGCGCAGAATTAGAGCGATTACGACGTGAAAATAAGCAGTTGCGGATGGAGAAAGAAATCCTAAAAAAGGCCAGCGCCTTCTTTGCGAAAGAAATGAAATAAAGTACAGCTTTATTGAAAAACAGCAAGGCAGCTTTCCTGTTAGGGTGCTCTGCCGGGTAATGCAGGTAAGTAAGACTAGTTATTACGATTGGTGTTGCCGTGGTAATAGCTCAATAGATGCTCAAACATGGCAACTATGCCATCGTTTGAAGGCCCTATTTGCAGAATCTAGACAGAGTCTCGGAAGTCGTCGGTTAATGAAGCTGTTACGTAAAGAAGGCTTTGAAGTCGGGCGCTATCGAGTCCGCAAGCTCATGAAAAAGCTAGGCTTGGCAGTAAAGCGCAAGAAGCGATTTACACTGACGACAGACAGTAAACATCACCTGCCTGTCGCAGAGAACCTTCTGAATAGGGAGTTCTCACCGAGTGCTAAAAATCAAGTTTGGACGACTGATATTACATATATTTGGACTTCGCAGGGCTGGCTGTACTTGGCGGTAGTGATTGATCTCTATTCGCGCCGGATTGTTGGTTGGCATCTAGATCGCAAGATGGAAACGGCCCTGGTAACTCGTGCGTTGATGATGGCTGTCAATTTGCGTACGCCCCCAAAAGGTCTCCTGCATCACTCTGATCGTGGCAGTCAGTATGCCAGCCATACCTACCAAATGTTATTGAGTCAGCAGGGGATGGTGTGTTCAATGAGCCGTAAGGGAAATTGTTGGGACAACGCACCGACTGAACGTTTCTTCAGCAGCCTGAAGCGGGAGTGGTTAACGGGAAACCTCTATCCGACAAGGGAGGATGCGGTAGCAGATGTAAGAGCCTATATTGCTTATTACAACTCACGCAGAATACATACAACACTGGGAGATCTAGCCCCTATCGAATTTGAGGAATGTGCTTAAAGAAGTGTCCGGCTGGAGTTGACCACAACACTGGCTACATCATCTGTATTAGTTCAGACCAAATCTGACACATCCTCTTGAAAAAGAGGGGTTTACCGGTTTTGATGAAGGTGCCTAAACCTAAAAACAAAACCAAGGATAAACCCCATGATCCATACTAATGATCGTATCATCAAACACAAGACCGGATTGCTCAATCTTGCAGAAGAGCTTGGCAACATCTCAAAAGCTTGCAAGATGCTTGGTGTATCGAGAGACAC
This sequence comes from Microbulbifer maximicatervae (SeqCode), assembly GCF_052467225.1. Classification (NCBI taxonomy): domain Bacteria; kingdom Pseudomonadati; phylum Pseudomonadota; class Gammaproteobacteria; order Cellvibrionales; family Microbulbiferaceae; genus Microbulbifer; species Microbulbifer maximicatervae (SeqCode). The sequence goes on from NZ_CP174303.1 coordinate 3,823,016, forward strand.
TTTCTATCGGTACAAGGAAGCTGCTTCAAGTGGCGGTGTGGACGCCCTTCTTGAAAAGAGTCGACGGGTGCCTAACCACAAGAACCGTGTTGACACAGCAATTGAAGAGGCCGTGTTGACTTATGCCCTCCAAGAGCCTGCCCATGGACAGGTTCGAGTCTCCAATGAGCTACGTAAACGTGGCGTATTCGTGTCCCCTAGTGGTGTTCGGAGTATCTGGTTACGGAACGACCTGGCTAACTTCAAGTTACGATTAAAAGCACTTGAAGCCAAGGTGGCTAAGGAGGGGCTAATCCTCACGGAGTCGCAGGTTCAGGCCTTGGAAAGAAAGCGACATGATGATGAAGCCTGCGGGGAAATTGATACTCAACACCCCGGCTATCTAGGTTCTCAGGACACCTTCTATGTAGGAACCTTTAAGGGCGTCGGACGTGTTTACCAACAAACCTATGTCGATACCTATGCAAAGGTGGCTCATTGCAAGCTGTACACCACCAAAACGCCAATCACTGCGGCGGACCTCCTGAATGACCGTGTACTACCGTTTTATGCCTTACATGATCTACCAGTGCTGCGTATCCTAACTGATCGCGGTACGGAGTATTGTGGCAAATTGGAACAGCACGACTACCAGTTATATCTAAGTGTGAACGAAATAGAACACACTAAGACAAAAGCCAGACATCCACAAACTAATGGAATCTGTGAGCGCTTCCATAAGACCATTTTACAAGAGTTCTACCAACCCTCATTACGCCGCAAGATCTATGGATCAATAGAAGAGTTACAAACGGATCTGGACGAGTGGCTCACATATTACAATAATGAGAGAACTCATCAGGGTAAGAAGTGTTGCGGTCGAACACCGTTAGCAACTCTTGAAGATGGAAAAAGCATCTGGAAGGAAAAGCTCGTAAACTGAATTTGACCTGACAGAGCATCTCCTGAGAAACCGGTAACTGTCAGATCAAGTCTGAACTACTACAGCTTATTACAACTCACGCAGAATACATACAACACTGGGAGATCTAGCCCCTATCGAATTTGAGGAATGTACTTAAAGAAGTGTCCGGCTGGAGTTGACCACAACAAATAGTATACTATTTTTGCCCATAACAACCGATATTACCTTCTCCGAGGGCCTTAAAAATCCAATGAAGCACTGACTTTTTAAGGTTGAAATTATTAAGTTATCACTAACTTCACTATTCTTTAATAAGAACATTTTTTTACTGGGCAATTCTGACCCGCATCTAGAAAAATTACCGCTCTCCAGCACTCTCAAGTAGTTGATAAACTCGCCCAGGGAAATCGCCAATAATCCCATCTACACCAAGGGATATACTGCGCTCAATGTCATCTATATCGTTAACTGTCCAGAGATCGACGGCCACGCCTTTACTCTGAAAAAAGCGAACATAGGGCTTAGTGGTAATACTGTATGGCAGTTGGGCAACTTCAAAGTCCGGCTTGAAAGCCCATCCAAAGCCCGAGCTCCAGGCTAGACTGGCCTCTATAAGTTCACCGATTGTTGCGCTTGTTCTAACCTCTCCTCCACTGATATCACGAAAATGTCCCATGGCTTTACTGTGCTGGCTGGCCACAGTAACTTGCTGCTCCATTCTATAGTCAACAACTACTTGCCATAGTATTTCTGAGAGGACTCTATCATTTGGTTTAATTTCAATATTAAATATAGCATTGGGGTAGCGCTCAAATAGCTCATTTAATGTTAAGAGAGTGTGCCCCTGGTCTCGGAAGGGGTAACTATCACCATTATCTAAAGTAAATTCATACCCTGCATCCAATGTTTTTATTTGCGCCAAAGTCAAATCTTCGATTTTGTCTGAGACACCTGCATTTTTTTCAAGGTCTGCATCGTGATTAATAATGATGAACCGATCTTTCGACAAATGTATATCCAACTCTAGAATATCTGCTCCCTGCTCTAATGCCATATCAAATGCCAAGGCGGTACTCTGAGGATACTCACCAGATGCTCCCCTGTGAGCAAGTATGTCAATGGCCCAAACCTCTTTGTAAATCGCCATCGATAAAACTAGACAAGTAACGACCTTGAGTACGCTGTTCATTTAGAAGTTTCCTATATTTTAAGATAAAAGCTATTGCTAAGAGTCTGCGAAAGGCCAATCAAAAAAGAGATACTACAGTTAGGTTTGCTATTACACTCACTTGCAAAGCACCTGCTTACTCATTCAACCCACTTACACCACTTAAGGGATGCAGAAAGTCTTCAAGGCCCATTTCGCCCACGTATACCCACAGAGCCACCACTAAAGCAATTAAGCCTGATTGGCATCCCACCTTAAATGCACCCATTTATCTTAGGCAAGATCATGTATTCAAGTATTTAGTACCAACACACAAATTCGAAAAATATCGCCACCTAATTCATTAACTAGACAAGCTTTCCTCTATAAATCAAGGATACACCCATCAGCCTTCTGATCTAATAAATTCCAATTTTAAAGCGACCCATGAAATATTTGGGTCAACTCAAGAAGGTTAAGGACCATAAAAAAGGCTTAAAAAGTCTCCCCCCACCTACACAGATGAGAAAAATAGAAATATATCGAACAATATAATATGCAACACAATTGAGGCTATTATCCTTATACAGATATGATGTAGATCACGACAAAAGTTCCCCCTCAAATTGCGAAAGCAAATCCTGATTAAGCTTCTGTACATAAACCAAATGGTTAAATTTGAGAAGATCGTTAGCATGTAAGCTTTATTAAAAGATAAGACATACCTTTAACCAAGCAACTAGCCAACTGCGCCTTGGCGTACCCAGCCGACAGTGGCTATCCAGGGCTACAGACTCGAAACTTAGATTGATAAATGTGGAGAATCCCATGGAAAGATACGCATTGTTCACCGGCACTTATAACCTACTTATGGGAGGAATAAAGGACTTTAAGCGATCATTTCACGATAAGGAGGACGCCTACACAGAGATAGAACAGATTGCCCAAATTGACCCATTTATCCATTGGGCACAGATATTTGATAAGAAAACCGACAAAGCGAGAGTTTTCCATATTGTCGATAAAAAGGTGATTGAGAGTAAAGCCGGTGGTTGCCCAAAGCAATCTGCAGAATCTATGATTAAGGCAGTAATCGAGATAAATTGAATAATATACAGGCAGTTTTTGAGCTCGCTTAAAGCGGGCTCGCTGCTTTCATTAGCAATATCGTAAATCAGAAACTGCAGATGGCTATTCAAACCTGTTACCTGCTATCAAGCCCCAATCAGTATTAATATTGCTAACATTGCTATTCCTCAATACGGATGAGATTTTTACAATCAGGGTTTAGAAAGCTTTAATCCACACATAGAGCTCATCGCACAATCAAAAGAGGTAGCTGGGACGCTATAGGTTCCTGAGTAACCAGTAATTTAGGTATTCGTACTAAAACTGCACGCTCATCATAGGCGTATTTTAGTGGTACAGCGGCTGTAAAAAAGGCAATGCCTATGATATTTAGAAGCCTATACAGAAAGGGCAAACCTCCCAGCAACATCTTTAGATTTCAAAATCTGAAAATATATCTCAGCAAGCATTCTCCATCATTTCTTTTACCGCACACTGAATTTTCACACCACCTCCAATCCTTCATTTATTTTTTAGCGTTACACCACACAACATAACCACCAACGCCAGCCATTATAATCTCTAGCAACGTGAACACCTGAGTTACTATTTTTAACTCTTTCATGCTTATCGACATCAGTCTCATCTGGGGCCGCTATACCAGTAATATTTTCGAGCCAATTAGATACAACTGAAATTATTAGCTGCTCTGAATTTCGGTCTGCGCATGATAACACCAATAAAATTAAAGGTTCTTAAGATTTAAAATGCCAAATAGTAAGTTGGAACGGCTAATTTCCACCTAAACAAGTTAAACTTTACCAGCACTAAGCCCTACTTCGTAAATTTTAAACCCACTACCTGAACAGTAATTATCAACAGCGTCACCACTAAAACCCCAAACTCACTTCACTATCTACTGAAAATTAATAGCTCAGGATAGGATGCACCCTCACACTAGTACAAACTTCAAATAATTGACCTATTATTTTCTGCAGAATGAAAAACAAAATACCCTCAATGTGACTTTTCCTGCAGTATCCGCACTTTGAAGACAAGCTTAGAAACCACAAGTGGTTCATCAGAGAGTGTCGCGATGGAAATAGCACTACGCAAGCTATCCAGAGTCAGCGCCCATGTAGAGGTATCTGTATCGAATTGCAATCACCCCGGATTTTCGCTCGAATTATTTGCGCTTACCCGGGGATCCAAAATTAACATTAATTGAAAATATAACCTTTCACTTCGACAACAGACAAAGTTATACCCTCGCCCTCAGATAGTTTTCTCACTTTTGAGTAAGTATCTCCCTCAAAAGATCTTTTGCCAGCAATAACTTGAGATAATCCCCCTTCAGAAATAGAACTCATTTTACGCAGACTTCACCTACGAAAGCCTGGATGGTTCCAAACCCCATGTTATTCCGATACTTATAGAGGCTTTCAAAAAAATTATGCACTCATAGCTCACTGACATTAATCAACTATTTTTTTTGCCAAATCTCTAACGGCGGGGGCATATTCGAGCTCGGCAAGCGCCTTAACAAGAGCTTCACCGATAACTCTCTGCTTATCGTCACCCTTCTTCTTGAGTAGACGCCCCAAACGCAAGGTGTACCAATTATGTTTCCCCAAATAAGGCTTGTAGAATTCCTCTGCTTTGCCCAAATAGTGTTGAACCGCATCATTTTCAAATACAGGGCTCTTGGAAATTTGACGTGCCACTCGCTCGAAAACCTCTCCGTTACCACCTTGAGATGCAAGAAAACTCCAAATTAGCGACACATAATTCAACACACTATTATTTGCATCCTTAAGCAACTTAGATAAAAGTAGAGCTGCCCTGTTATCTCCCAAATAGTATGCAGTTGCTAAAGACCTGTAATCATCAACCCTCAAAGAACCCAAATCACACTGCATATCCCTTAATTTTTTAACATTCAAAACCCCCAAATTGTTAATATTCTTCGATAACACTTCGCCATCAAATATTCTGTCAAACTTATTAAGTATTTCTCCAGAAAAAACTGCCAGCTTCATCTGTAAAGCACCTGGAGAAAATGTAAACTCTCCAAAAACAGGGCCTTCTATGCCATCATAAAGATCTACACTTACAAACGGAGTTTTTGGAATTTTGGATAATTTTTCTGCACATTCAATCAGTTCACTAGCCCTGTAGGGTATCAGAGGTTTTCCTGGCTTCCAGAAGGAGTCATTGATCCAATAATCTACTTGGTAGTTATAGGGGAAAAAATTTCCATCATATATAACAACCCTAGGTGGACTTACATTTCTATCTATTTGAACAATAGCACCCACCTGTCCGTTAAAGCAGTAAAATTTGTAATCCAGAGGTATGTCAATATCGACACTTCCACTTTCAATCTTTTCTTCTATATACCATACAGAACTATCTTTATTTACCTTTTCTGAAATAGCTTTTTGATTTTTACAAATTTCATTCCAGCTAAAATTTTTCTTCTTTAAAATATCCCTGTACATACGACACTTGGAATCCCCCTGCTTAACAGACTTTAGGATATCTATTCCAATACCCGAGTGAGCATCGCTATACTTCAGAACAAAACTTTCTGGAAGGCTATCTTCAGCATCACGTAAATCTTCGATAGAATCGAAGGTTGCCAACCTTTTGGGTACACGAAAACCTGCCTCTGACACAAACCCTGCACTTTTCACTTTAGCCGCGTAAAGAGGGATATCTGTATGTGTCCAGTTTCCGTAGAAATTCTTATGTATAAAGTTTAAAAACGGGCTATCATTATAATAGCCATGAATTGGTGGGTTTATATTGTTCATTTGCTCATCGACCACTATTCTACAATGAAGTAACAACTATCAGATGTTCTGAGCGAAGCATCCTCAAATTACCAATTGCAAGACAATGTCAACTTGCTATCGACACTAAACTCCCCTCGAGCCCGTATCTTACTAATCAACACGCCAAAACCCCTGATTGTATTGACATGCGTCATAGCTATTTAGAAGACTGTTTCAAGATCGTTCCTGGTCAAGCCCTAGAGTCTTCTGTGTGCTTGTGCCGCTTGGTATCCACGCTATCTCCTAAAACAATCAAAATCAACATACATAATTGCCCAGTAAACGGGCCTACGGAACAGCTCCGCTCGGTACGCGAAGCATATAAACCTTAACATCCAAGCTCATCCATAAGAACCTTATCCTGCCCCGGGTTATATTCCTTGAGCATTGATCAAACCCACCTTTGAAATATAACCCCAGCACTGAAACCGGAAACCGGAAACCGGAAACCGGAAACCGGAAACCGGAAACCGGAAACCGGAAACCGGAAACCATAGTAAGCCTCGACAGTTTATCGACACATTAAAGCCAGAGAGCAGATAGGGCTCCCAAGACATATGAACTTCACAATCTAACTCTGCAACCCGCACCTAAATACCATTGAAACAACCCTTCCAAAACTCAATGCCCGCCCAAGTGTGTTGGGGCAGATCGCTTAACCAACCAAATTCATTAGGAATATTTGCCACTTCCTCAAACCTGGAGAATATTCAAATTTCCTCCAAACTACTGGCAAGGTTCCACATCATAAACAAAAGGCTTTAGGCGACCGTTGGAAGTGGCTAAAGTCTCATCACCTCCCCAGAACTTTAGCAAAAGACAACCCAGCGCTAGACTCTCCATGGTACCACCCTCAGGATCTTATCTGGAGCGACCCCCTGCTCGTTCAGACTCTTCACTTATCGTGCTTCGCCCTACCCCCTGGTTAATATCATGAAGGCAATCAATAGCCTCACCTCCACTGGTCAGATGGTCACTACCGACCTAGAAGGGGTTACCTCCCAGCTTGCTTCAAGGAAATTTAATAAGTTGATTAGCTCCCTGCTTCTATTAAGAGCAACCATGCTAGATGTGAAGTCTGATCAGATTGTCCCATTTAAGGATTGGTTTGAAGTCTGATTGCCGACGATTATTTGAGTACATTCAGTATTGCAGATGTATAGCCACCAAGGGAAAACCATTTTTGGTGTTTGGTAGCTTTGAGGAAATAAGCTAGTCCAATCCCCGTGATAGGCTTGGGCAAGCACTCAGCGCCCCCATTGGTTTTCCGGGCACAAGTTGGGGTACGGTCGTACTTAATTTCCTGTAAACGAAAGAACTTTCGGAACGGTTTTCCAATACAACCGGAGCCAATGTTTGCATCAACCGCCTCACCACAGCCCCCAACTAACAAGCAAGAACGGCACCTAAAGCCAAAAACTAAAGGTCGAGTGGTGGGTTTCATCAGGCAAACCTCAAGGTTAGTCAGGCTGATCATCAATGGTCACGTAAAAACAATCCCAACCAACCTCTTGGAACCGTGCCTTATGATTGCCAACTATACATTGATCGAGGATCCAGCTTTTGATACTCAGAGATGTAAAAGCTCGCCAGTTAAAGACAGGGACGGATAGAGCTTGGCAGCAACCTTCTGAGCCCAGAGACTATACTCCTTGCAGCGATAGATTCCCCATTGCCGAATAGTTAAGCCACCACATCTTCACAGTAAGTGCTCTGCCAACCTATTAACACCATTTAAGTACACGTAACACTATTTACTCTCAAATATAACGCAGAATTCCTATCTCGCCTGCTAATGACATAGATCTCTTGACAGGGTTTGCTGTAAAGTCCACAACAAACATCTCAATGCGCCAAACAATCTCCTGAGTAATCCCGCGTAAGCCACCTCAGCCCCTGAAGCATGTGGTCGCCTCGGCATACGCATTTGTTATTTGGCCCTAAGTTGCTTTGAGACCATAGAATGGGCGAAAATAGAGGCCTCAAACTGACTCTAGAGACATAAAGATACAGCCCAACACTCGGGCGAACTCTATAGTCACAAATGAACTGGGAAGGGTCGCCGATGCTCCTTAATCTTTGAGACGCCGGCTAAGTTTATAAAAAATATAGTGTACGTACATAGCGAGAGAATAGTGCCTAAAAAAGTTTCAATAGTTATTCCTATCTACAATAACTCAGAACATCTCCAAGACTGCCTCGATAGCATACTTAATCAGACAATATCAGACATCGAAATTATATGCATTGATGACAAATCCGAAGATGATAGCGTTGAAATTCTGGATGAATATGTAAGAAAGTATCCAGATATCATCACAGCTATTAAGCACGATAAAAATCTTTCTGCTTCTCAATGTAGAAAAGATGGCGTCCTCTCATCTTCAGGCGAATATATCATGTTTGTAGATGCAGATGATTATATTGAACCAACGGCATGTGAAATTGCTTACAACTCAATAACGGAAAATGATACTGATATTCTGCAATTTGGGACTTTTATTGAAAATTGCGGCAACTTACCGCAATCTAGAATAGACTCCAATCAGAGAATGGTGCGGCCATTTATCGAAGAAACTATTTCAAGCAACTTGATGCAGGAATGTTTTTTACAAAAGAAGTTCAGCATCAACCTGTGGAATAAGATTTATAATGGAGCCATTTGCCGTAAGGCCTTTTCAGAGATTTCAGATGGTTATTTCCCCAAAGCAAATGATCTATACGCATTTTTCTTTATTTTAAAATACGCGAATAGCTACTCTGGAATTGATGATAAGTTATATCATTATCGGTTTGGCCTTGGAATGACAGGTCAACCAACTATGAGCCTAGAAAACTTCAAACTGCACTGCCAATCGGTATTAGTGTTAAACAAAATCAGGGAAAGTATTGGTTCTGAAGACAGTGACATTATCGAGGCATACAATTCTATTCTCAATAAAATTGAGAGCAACCTTATTAATGAGCAAGTCGAAAGATGGTTTACTAATTTATCGCAAGATGAAAAACATTCCGGCCTTCGCGAGATGAATGCAGCTTGGGCAAGAGGATATGACTTTATAATAGCAGCTTTAGCGAAAAACAGGTGGTTTAATAGAAGCGAAATATCCTCATACTTTAAAAACTTTGCTGAACTTGAGCATATACCAAGAAAAATAGAGACCATTGCACTTTACTATCATTCCGTTCGGGGAGGAGGAGCCCAAAGAGTGGTTGCTCATTTGTGCAATCTATTTGCGGAAGCCAAAATCAACCAAAATTACAAGTATAATGTGGTGCTAGTCACCGACCAGCCGCAAACCAATGATGAATTCTATATCTCCCCGCGAGTGAACAGAGAAGTCATTCCTGACGTAAACTTAATCCCCAAAAAAGAAAACTATACCAAGCGCGCTAAAGCTTGGGTGAGTATTATTGATAAATACAATGTGGATATTGTACTTAACTCCGCTTGGTTGAGCTCTGCAAACCTTTGGGACACCTTAACCATCAAGTCTCACCCAAAGCGACCAGCTTACATCAACCATACACATAATTTTTTCGCTATGATTTACAGGGTAAGCAACAAACTCAGCGAAATACTTAACTCCTATTATATTTCAGATGGTGTAATCACACTAACCGAATATGATGAAATCATTTGGTCGAATTTTAATAAGAATACCTATCTCATCCTTAATCCAATTCAAAAACTTAACGATACATGCGCCAAATTTGTTTCGGATAGAAAAAGAATTCTTTGGTTATCTCGAATTTCGGATGAAAAAAAGCCTTTAGAAATCGTATCAATAATGGAGCACGTCGTAAAGGTTCATCCCGATGCAATTTGTAATATTGTTGGGGATGGTGATGAAAAAATTATAAACGACCTGAGAAGGGCAATATCTCAAAAAGGCCTAGACAGAAATATTAACATAGCTGGCTATAACAAAGACGTTGGCATGTACTATTCAAGCTCATCTGTCTTCTTGATGACCTCTGTTTATGAAGGTTTTGGGTTGACCTTATTTGAGAGTGCCAGCCTTGGACTGCCCACTGTAATGTACGACCTTCCATGGCTCGAATATTACAAAATACTAGAGGGGTGGGAGAGTGTCCCACAATTTGATTCAAAGAGAGCTGCCGAAAAAATTTGCAACCTGCTAAGTGACGAGGAACGCTGGACCCAAAATAGTACTTTATTGAAAAATAGCTTTGCAAAATACGAGAAGCTTAACTTGCTATCTAAATGGGAGACGCTATTTAGCAACCTACATAATGGCGTAACTCCTACAAGTAAATCCACACCCTTCAATAAAAACTTAATTGAGCAAATCTCACTCTTTCACACTCAAGCCATGTATAGAGAGACAAATAAAAGCAATATTGCTCATAAAGAAAAGTCAGAAATAAATGCAAAACTTCAGCAAGCTTACAAAGAGAAATCAGAAATAAATGCAAAACTTCAAAAGACATATGAAGAGAAATCTGAAATAAGTGCAAAACTTCAAAAGACATATGAAGAGAAATCTGAAATAAGTGCAAAACTTCAAATAACTTACAAAGAGAAAGCGGAGCGTGGCTTAAAAATCAAGGAGCTTGAACATGAACTACAAAAAAGTAAAGAAAATTCTTTTGTGAAAAGAAAGTTATTGAGTTATTTTTCTCGCACAGAAGCAGCTGAATAAACTGCTATAGGGAATATTCGCACATTTATTTTTGATGGCCTTTCCTCTCACATTTGTTGTGAGGGGAGGTTATGGGCGATACAACCAGCTCACAGTAATTGAGTAGCATCGTCTGCAATGAAGAGGCATGGATCAAAGGCTATCTTGCTGGAATGCTCTTTGTCCTCTATCTGTTTGTAAACGCTTTGAGTGCAGCCTCTCCGATAAACGCAGAAAATTTAAACTAGAAGTTTGTATATTCGCGGCCCACTAAAGGTATCGAACATTCCCGAAGAACAATTCGCAGCCACTTCAACCAAGGAGCCATTTCTTCCCCAATCACAGCATACCGCTAACAAGAGCCAAACAAGGCGGGGTGGCATGGGTATGATCTTTCCCAGCTTTAACTGACACCAAAGTCAAGCGGACGAGGTGCCCTATGCCTAAATACAACAAGCCTAGAAAGACTTGGCGGTATTCAAATGAACTCAAAGTGAAAGAGCTTAATAGAGAGCATTTAAGTTAAAGAAGCGGCCAAAGCACTCAACACTCACCCTTTCATACTGTCACGATAACGAAAAGAGTGTCAGGAAGGGAAAGTTGTGGCAGATAAACGAAAAAAGCTTACTGAGGTAGGAGCTAGAACAGAAAAGGAACCTTATAAAATAAAGCGTATATACGAATAGAACAACAGAGTTAACCCGAATCGAATACTATATGAAAAAGAGGGTCACAATCGTAATTAATATTACACACGAACAGAGGCGTAGAGTACAGAGGGCCCGAGCATCAAAAAGGGTTGAGTACCCAGTATAGTTTGCGTAGAGTGTAGTGGTCTAATCCTTCCGGACACTTCGCTAAGATGGTAAAACTACCAAGCGAGGTGAAGTATGACAACAAAAGGTACACGTCGGCATTTCAAGCCGGAATTTAAGAAAGACGCCGTAGCGCTAGTCTCTGAGCAAGGGTATTCAATTTCTAAAGCAGCAGAGGCTGTAGGAACAACAGCCAATAACCTGCGACGCTGGATAAAGGAACAGAAGCAGGAAGAAGACGGTGTGAGGTTGGATGTAGGCGAGCGCGCAGAATTAGAGCGATTACGACGTGAAAATAAGCAGTTGCGGATGGAGAAAGAAATCCTAAAAAAGGCCAGCGCCTTCTTTGCGAAAGAAATGAAATAAAGTACAGCTTTATTGAAAAACAGCAAGGCAGCTTTCCTGTTAGGGTGCTCTGCCGGGTAATGCAGGTAAGTAAGACTAGTTATTACGATTGGTGTTGCCGTGGTAATAGCTCAATAGATGCTCAAACATGGCAACTATGCCATCGTTTGAAGGCCCTATTTGCAGAATCTAGACAGAGTCTCGGAAGTCGTCGGTTAATGAAGCTGTTACGTAAAGAAGGCTTTGAAGTCGGGCGCTATCGAGTCCGCAAGCTCATGAAAAAGCTAGGCTTGGCAGTAAAGCGCAAGAAGCGATTTACACTGACGACAGACAGTAAACATCACCTGCCTGTCGCAGAGAACCTTCTGAATAGGGAGTTCTCACCGAGTGCTAAAAATCAAGTTTGGACGACTGATATTACATATATTTGGACTTCGCAGGGCTGGCTGTACTTGGCGGTAGTGATTGATCTCTATTCGCGCCGGATTGTTGGTTGGCATCTAGATCGCAAGATGGAAACGGCCCTGGTAACTCGTGCGTTGATGATGGCTGTCAATTTGCGTACGCCCCCAAAAGGTCTCCTGCATCACTCTGATCGTGGCAGTCAGTATGCCAGCCATACCTACCAAATGTTATTGAGTCAGCAGGGGATGGTGTGTTCAATGAGCCGTAAGGGAAATTGTTGGGACAACGCACCGACTGAACGTTTCTTCAGCAGCCTGAAGCGGGAGTGGTTAACGGGAAACCTCTATCCGACAAGGGAGGATGCGGTAGCAGATGTAAGAGCCTATATTGCTTATTACAACTCACGCAGAATACATACAACACTGGGAGATCTAGCCCCTATCGAATTTGAGGAATGTGCTTAAAGAAGTGTCCGGCTGGAGTTGACCACAACAATTGCGGCAAGCTGGAGCAGCATGATTATCAGTTGTACTTGAATATCAACGAGATAGAACATACCAAGACAAAAGCCAGGCACCCACAAACAAATGGTATCTGTGAGCGCTTCCATAAAACTATATTACAAGAGTTCTACCAGCCATCGTTACGACGAAAGATCTATGGATCAATAGAAGAGCTACAAAAGGATCTGGACGAATGGCTCGTATATTACAATAATGATCGAACTCATCAGGGTAAAAAGTGTTGTGGTCGCACACCGATGGTAACCCTTGAAGAGGGTAAAAGTATCTGGAAGGAGAAACTCGTAAACTGAATTTGACCTGACAGAGTACCTTCTGAAAAACCGGTAACTGTCAGATCAAGTCTGAACTACTACATTTTATCGGGCAAGATCATCATTTACTCCCGGCCCTTTTTCAGACACCCAACACTCCGTTTACCGCTCCTACAAAGTGCTTACCTATAGGTTCTTAAGTACTATTTACCTCCCTCCTTTTTAACACCTATACAAGCACGGGGCCCTACCAGAATGTTCTTATAGGTATCGACTGAGATATTCCCGCTCCGGTTTAGCCTTGCTGCTTTTCCATGTACGGCATATACACCTGCAGACAGTAGACCCAAATGCCGAAGTGCACACTCAAACCTCTTGTCGCTGCGCTTCATATAGACATCTGACGATTTCAAGTATTTACTCGGCGCCGTGCCGTTGGTCACTTGATCACCAATAAAGATCTTCACAATACCTGGGCGCTGACACTGAATTCTTCACCAGTACAGAATTCAGTGTCAGCTTCGCTGGAGTTGTAAAGATGCATCCAATTGCTGCGTGCTCTTCTCCACGTATACGAAAGGTCGCATTATTTAGGGCAACCGAGCTGGTGTAAGGTAACTTCTTTCTTATTTCAGCAGATACCCAATCAAACTTTGAGACATCGAGCTTTACATTAACGTCCATCATTCCCACCCTGCTGCTCTTACGGCTTCTTGCGATACCGATCAACCATCAAGCCCGCCGTAACTATCAGTACTCCAACATGACCTAACCAGTTATCCACGAGCCAACCAGCGAGAGTTTCAACATCAATGGCAGTCGTGTAGCCAGCCTTATCCGCTATTCCTCTCAAAAATTACTAAACTGTAATGACTGCTTCCAGGCGATCACCACCTTCTTAACACTGCGCCTCACGATATAGCCACCGAAGCCGGTTCTTACGATTTCCAGTAATGCGAGCGTCTGGTCCTCACTGAGGTTTGGGGCAGCCCACCCCAACCAGTGAATTACAATCAGCCCAACGAATATGAGTATTATTACTGGCCGCCAATTTCTCTGCAGCCATGATTCTCCTGAAGCCTCTGAAGTAATTTGCCTTAAGCTCTTCCTGATCCATCACAATCAGCTGTGAATCTATCTGCGTCTTGAGTCGGTTGACCTCAATCTTGCTTGGAAAGGCTTTGCCTAGTAAATTTGATATGACTAAAATCATTAGTAGCTTCAGACAGTTGGGCGTATACGCCTGCCTGGGATTGAGTCATAGTCAGCCAAATGTATAAACCACTTTTTGATCGCCCCCCTTTTGCTTCACTCCTATCCCAGTGAAGCCCTCCTCTAAGGCAGTATTCAGAACTTTATGCGCCCAACTCAAAGCCACTGAAATATCAACAACCTGTCCAGTGGCATGGATTACGGTGACCTATAGCCGGGCGTTATGATCACGACAGTGATAACTGGAAATAATAATTATCGGATTACCATAAAGCTCTCTGACTTTAATCAAGCACCTAAAAGTTTCATCTTTAAAATAATTTTTTTTGCAACAGCGACGAGACAACCCCGCTTCAGTGAAATAATCGCTATCAAATATGAGGGCACCAGAAACAAAAAAACCCGCACAAGGTGGGTTAATTTTTATGAAATAAGTATCGCTACAGAGCAACTTTCTAAGATTTCTTAACTGATTTTAACATACAGCACACCTTAAATCTTAAATCAAAATTAAGGTTGCACTTAGAACTCATAAGCTTCTCTCAACATATCTTCAAGATATACGTGATGAGTTTCAAATTCCATACCTTGCGCGTCTTTCACTTTAATGCGTATGGCTGTTTCATCACCATCAGGACTAGGTGTTGTTGAAGCTTCTAGCTTATATGCTTCATAAAACTTTGATTCATCACCGAAAGGTGCGTGAAAATGGTAAACTTCTTTCCCCTCACCAAACCACAGCAACTCGACCACAAATACCATATCGCCACTGATTGAATTTGGATCAAGGATTGGGTTATCTCTTAAAGATAATTCAACCGGATTACCGTCAACTGTGAACGATGCGACATCAACAACCTTGCTTGGAGTCACATCAATCAGCTGTCCATGAACAGTAAATAGTCTCTGGTCAAAATTTAGTGAGCGCTCTTCCCCAATAAAATTATTGGCCTCAGAGACATAACCCTCAATGTTGATCATTGTATTATTTGAGCTTTCTAAGTCCAGGCCATCTACTACAATATCAAGCTGACGATATACCCAAACACCATCGACGATCGCTTCATGCCTCCAACCTCCGTCATCCACCTGGAAATTACTTACTGACAAACTGGGTGCATTAGGAAAGTTAATTTCCAACGAAGTAAGTATAGCGGGGGACCATTGATCCTCTTGATCGACAGTCAAAATTACAGAGCTAGCACCTTCTAAATCTAGACCTGGGTACTGTATTTCGCCACCAAATGAACCTAGATCTTGAAGTTCGTATTGGAACGTTTTAGCCTGCGCGCCGAAGGCCAATAAGGCCACAGAAACAGCAACTGTCTTGACGGTATTCCTAAAAAGCATAAAAACTCACCAAAAAATGTATTAAATTAACTAGCGAAAGAAGAAGTGAAACTTACAGCGTACCTTAAACCAAGCAAATTATATTTAACTTAAGTTAACATCCTTTTCTGGTACGATCTTACAAATTAAAGAAACTCAAAATTTCACGGGTAATATCTTTCTCATTCACCCGAATTAATACAAACAGAACGTATAAAAACCCAGTACCTGATCACACTTTGTAAAACAGCCACTCAAAAAACACATATAGTGGGATTAAGACCTGAAAAAACTTACTAATGACAGTAAAGCTGATTGCCTTCTAGGCACAAAAAAACCGGCTCAGTGGCCGGTTTTTTTGTGAAAAGCAGAAAGATTGCATGGTAGGGAATCTATACCTACTCAGGTCGAAGCTGTCAACAGACGCCTTTAAGCTACCCCCCCTGTACTCTTGCACAATCTCAGATATGGACCCTAAAGCTCTTGCAGGTAAAGGGGGCTGGCCCCGCTGCAAACGTTTCCAAGTTCTTACCCCCCTATCCCAACGCTTTTTGTCACACCCTGAAATTGTCCGCGCATTGCCCAGATCTATTAATCGACCAACCACATTACGCAGTCCACATGTATTAATGCAAAATGGCGCCAACTGGCTAACCTTGTCTCACGGGTGCGGCTCTTCCCATTTGTCGAATTCACTCATCAAGTATTTCAGTATTGTCGCTCGCTCTTTGACTCCTAACATTCGCGCCGAGAATGCCGAGGAATATATGACAGAGAAGCATAGCTGTATGTAGATCGGGTGATGCACCTGCACACGGCAAAACCACCCAGGCAGGCCATGCTAACAGATTACCACCCCCCTCTCTTCTGCTTTTTAAGGCCTTCTAAATCAACCGAATATTACGGATAGCCTAATTAGGAGACCCATTATTAGCTGATGGTAAACAATATTTCTCTTTTAATATACTTGAACTAAGGAGCCTGCAAAAAAATAGGAACAATACTCTGCCCAAAATGATAATCACCCTGACCATCACTTTCCTCACCGGCCCCCCAACAAACAACACTACCGCTATCAATTACACAGGCATGAGTCATTCCTAGGGTTAGTGAAGAAATATTGTTAAGGTTTTGAGGTACTATTCCCTGCCCAAAGTGGGGCCAGTCATTTGTATCACTTGAACCCCCCCCCAACAAATCAGCTCACTATTCTCGAAAGCACAACTATTATAAAAGTAACCAATTTCGAATAAATCTGGAAGAATCACTGTATCAGGTACTTTATTTTGCCCATAGCCATCAACTGTTCCCCAGCAGTTCAAACCCATACTTCCAGTTGCGCAGGTTATTAATCTGCCCGCCCCAAAGCCAGTAATTGATGATAAGCCACTAGGTGTATCGCTTTGCTTCCAACGATTTGACCCCCAACACTGCAACCCTTCCTCATCAAGCGCACAAGTATGAAAGAACCCAGCTGAAATATCAGTAACTACGCCTAAACTATCCGGAACTCGACTTTGACCTACATCTACGCCGAAAGCATCGGTATTTGATCCCCAACAACTGACTTGGCCATTAGAAAGTGCGCAAGTGTGTTCATATCCTGCAACCAGCTTCAACACATTGAAAACTTCTTCAGGCGGAGATGCCTCTCCACTAAAATTACGCCCCCAACATGAAATGCCATTCTCATCAGCTGCACAGGTATGGTATTCGCCAGCGGCCAAGTGTGTAACATCACCGAGGTGCCCAGGAACGGTAGCCTGTCCGACATCATTCAGTCCCCAGCAATATATCGTCTCCTGCTCTAATGCACAGGTGTGAAAAGCACCGGCATCTATAATGGATGCCTCCCCGCTAAATGATTGCTCAACAGTAACTTCCACATCAAATGCTGGACTATCAATCTTCCCATTATTAAATATTATTTCAATCTTATAAGTGCCAGCATCTTTATAGTCGGGCTCCAATACTAGGTCTATCGCTCCACTTTCTGACTGTAAAATTGCGCCAAATTTGGGTACCTTTGATGATGTAACCGATACTAAACTTCCAACCCCAGCCGAAAGAAGCTCATGAGTAGTTTTTGCACCTTCGGATACAACTATTTCTTCAGGAAAAGTTATTTCAGGAGCAAAGATAGCCTGTCTTACAATTACATAAAACGTGACTTTCTGCTTCCTGAACCCATCGGTCAATTCAAAATCAACAACATAGGTTCCAGCAGAGCCTAACTCTGGAGCCAGCTCAATGGCCAAATCATTAGACTCACCAATAAATATATTCGCAAAATCAGGAGCAGCTAGGTTATCTATATGAACTTCATTTGTGCCAATGCGATTGACTGGAAATCTCAAGATTTCGCTACCAGCTTCCTCAATTGAAATATCATTCAGGCTATCAATTAGCCCCGTCGAGTCACCATTTACCACCCGGACTGAAAAGGAAGTATTTGTGACACCTTTACCGTCAGAAATGTCAATACTCAAATGGTATTCACCCTCATCACCAGCTTCTGCTGCAAAGTTCAATGATAGCTTTCCGTTATTATTATCACTTGCAGAAATGAACTGAGGCAGATCTTCAACACTGAAAGATAAAGAGTCACCATCTGAATCTTTAGCAACTACCTGTAAGGTTAGATTGACACCAACTTCCAAAGTAAAATCTTGAATTCGATTTGACACTACTGGAACTCGGTTTTCCTTTTCAGCTTCTTCAGTACTTGATGGCTCCTCCTTACTTGCTCCTCCATCCTTACATGCTTGCAGGGTAAAACAAAAAATCAACAATAAAACGAAAAAATAATGACTCGTGTACTTCACAATATAATATCTTTGTGTCACAAATTTTGTTGTACATCATTTATGTACAATACTTAGTTAGAGTTTATTATCCTCCAAAATTGCCGCCAGGCTTTTTAGATTTAAAGCGCTGAAGATAATTTCAGAAGTTCAAGAAGACAGAAATTTAAGAGGATAGAGATCCCCATTCGACAACCCCAAAAACAGGACTGTATTGGTTCTAAATATTGACGAAGCTAAACTTTCCGTCCGCATCAGACTTATATGAATAAACAGGCGGAAAAAAGAAAAATACTTATCAAGTTATTTACGGGGCCCCTTAGAAAGAGAACCCATACTACCACTGATAAGCAAACTTTATACTCGCACCGGTAGTATGCTCATCAAAATACGGCCTATCGCCTGATCTGGTTCCCGCATGAACAGCGGCACCAAGAACAAGTGAGGATTCAGAAAACCCTGAGAAGTAATAATTGTAAAGCAAAGCAATCCCGTTATAGCGCGCTGCTTCATTTCTACTGTAGTGAACCTCTACAAGCCCCAGGAAAGCTCCTAAAGAATGGCTATCGGAAGCTACAAGTCGCTCCCAACCCAATCCGTAACCCGTGACTGAACCAGCCTCATCGGAGAAGCCCTTCCAACCCAAAGAGCCGAAGTACTTATCTTTACCGCGGTTAATCGAATACTTTGCTCCTAACCCAGCATGATCCACACCCACCCCTAATGAGAAATTTGAGTCCCCAGCCGCAGAGGCGAAAGCAGAACAAGTTAGGAAAAATACGGACAGCAGATACTTCATTACAGCTCCAAGCTACTTCTTAGTGATTTCAACAGGAGGGAGGGGGAATCTTTACCGCCAGATGGACATGACTCACGATCTGCCAAAATTAAACCTCAACATAGATTGAGGCCAAAATTGGCACCATGAATTGGCACCACGAATTGGCACCACGAATTGGCACCACGAATTGGCACCACGAATTGGCACCACGAATTGGCACCACGAATTGGCACCACGAATTGGCACCACGAATTGGCACCACGAATTGGCACCACGAATTGGCACCACGAATTGGCACCACGAATTGGCACCACGAATTGGCACCACGAATTGGCACCACGAATTGGCACCACGAATTGGCACCACGAATTGGCACCACGAATTGGCACCACGAATTGGCACCACGAATTGGCACCACGAATTGGCACCACGAATTGGCACCACGAATTGGCACCACGAATTGGCACCACGAATTGGCACCACGAATTGGCACCACGAATTGGCACCACGAATTGGCACCACGAATTGGCACCACGAATTGGCACCACGAATTGGCACCACGGGGCCTAAAACTCAAAAACCCCGCACTCGGCGGGGTTTTAAGTCCTTGATAAACAAGGAAGAATCTGGGGTGGCCGACGGGGATCGAACCCGCGACCTCAGGAGCCACAATCCTGTGCTCTACCAACTGAGCTACGGCCACCATAAAAGTGATATACTTCAGCACCTTGTGGCAGTACTGATTGCCGGATACCTCTTGCAGCCAATCTGGCTTCAGACTAAGTCCTTTTTGCCAAACCAGCACCATCTTGTGAAGATGGCACGCCCGGCAGGACTCGAACCTGCGACCATCCGCTTAGAAGGCGGATGCTCTATCCAGCTGAGCTACGGGCGCAAGGTGAACCCGGAAAATTGGTCGGGGCAGAGGGATTCGAACCCCCGACATCCTGCTCCCAAAGCAGGCGCGCTACCAGACTGCGCTATGCCCCGTTTTTCCAATCATTCGCACCTCTTTGACCCTGTTAACCGCCCCGTAGGTGGTTGTGTAAGTCGCTGTAGCTGCGAAGTGCGTGCATAGTAATGATACCCCCGGCCCATGTCAACGCTTCTAAGCTATTATTTTTAAAGAAGTTTATCCTTTTGCCTATCTGGGCCCAGAAGTGGCGAAATTATTTCCAACCTGTGCGAAAATGGCGCACTTCGCGAATCCGACCGGATAAAAAGTAAGCGTTTTTAAAAATCGCCTGCTTCCGCCCTTCTATATAAAGTAGGTGCTGAAGCAGATTCCGGTCTATTAGCCATCGATTTTTTACTGTTAGAGATAGTATCTATGTCTGCACTGGTTCTGGACGGCAAGGCCCTGGCACAGAAAACTGAAGAGGAACTCTCGGCTCGGGTAGCCGTACTAAAGGAAAAGAGTGGTGGCCAAACGCCAATCCTGGCGACCATTCTGGTAGGTGATGACCCCGCCTCCGCCACTTACGTAAAGATGAAGGGCAATGCCTGCCGCCGAATCGGCATGGACTCCCTCCAGGTGGAACTGCCCTCCTCCACCACCACTGAGCAGCTGCTCGCCAAGATCGAAGAACTCAACTCCAACCCCAACGTCCACGGCATTTTACTCCAGCACCCGGTACCGGCGCAGATCGATGAGCGCGCTTGTTTTGATGCGATCAGCCTGGAAAAAGATGTAGACGGTGTAACCTGCCTGGGCTTTGGCCGTATGGCAATGGGAGAAGAGGCTTACGGCTGCGCGACTCCTAAAGGAATTATGCGCCTGTTGGAGGCCTACAATATTGAATTGGAAGGCAAGCACGCTGTGGTTGTGGGTCGCAGCCCCATTTTGGGTAAGCCGATGGCGGCCATGTTGTTGAATGCCAATGCCACCGTGACTATCTGCCACTCCCGCACCCAAGACCTGGCCGAGCATATCCGCCGCGCCGATATCGTAGTGGGCGCCGTGGGCAAGCCTGAGTTTATCAAGGCCGAATGGATTAAGGATGGCGCTGTGGTTGTGGATGCCGGTTACCACCCCGGCGGTGTCGGCGATATCGAGCTGGGCCCACTGACCGAACGCGCTGCAGCTTACACCCCGGTACCCGGTGGCGTTGGTCCCATGACCATCAATACCCTGATCTATCAATCTGTCGATTCCGGTGAACGTAAAATTGGCTAACCTGATTCGTCTGGATAAAGCGGTCAGCCAGGTCACCGACCTCTCCCGCACTGATGTAAAGCGCGCCGCCTGGGCGGGGCGCATTACCGTCAATGGTGAGGTGGTCACCAATGCGGCCACCAAAATACAAGTCAGTGATGAGTTGTGCCTGGATGATGAGCCCCTGCACGAGGCGGGGCCCCGCTACATTATGTTGAACAAGCCCCTGGGCTATGTCAGTGCCACCAAAGATGGCGAGCACCCCACGGTGCTGGACCTGATTGATGAGCCTAACAAGGAAAAGTTACATATTGCCGGGCGCCTGGATATTGATACCACCGGCCTGGTGCTGCTTACCGATGACGGCCAGTGGTCCCACAAAGTGACCTCCCCCAACCACCATTGCGACAAGACCTACTACGCTCTGTTGGCCGAGAAAATTGAGGAAGATGCCGTGGCCAAGCTTGCCAAGGGTGTCTGGCTCAATAACGAAAAGAAGAGAACCAAGCCCGCCAAGCTGGAGATCCTCTTTGCCAACGAAGTGCGCATCACCATCGGTGAAGGGCGCTATCATCAGGTGAAGCGTATGTTTGCGGCCCTGGGCAACAAGGTATTGGAGTTGCACCGGGAAAAGATCGGCGAAATCATCTTGGATGAAGAACTTCAGGAAGGTGATTACCGCCTCCTGACCCCTGAAGAAATTGCCTCTATCAATTAAAAAAAGATATGTCAGCCCTTCTACATCAGGAACTTATCCAGGCCCCAGAGGAAACACTGTGGATCGCCGATGAAAACAGCAAACCCCTCTTACACCAGGAGGGGTTTCATTTTGCCGGAGATTTAATCAGTAACCGCTGGGATATTGCCGAACTCGCCGAAAATACGGTGAAGCGGAGCTTCTTCAACGATTTCCACTTTGAAGAACTGGACCGCAAATACCGCCGTATTGTTTACGCCGTTTCGAAAGAGAAGGCCGTAGTTCACCATATTATTGATTGTGCACCCCACTTCCTCGGTGAAGGTGGCGAGTTGGTTCTGCTGGGTGAAAAGCAAAGCGGAATCAAAAGCTACGCTGCGAAAGTAGCCGAGCGCCTGGGCACTGCCAAGCACTTGCAAAAAAACGGCAACGACTACCTGAGCAGTAATGTTGTCGCTCACGAGGACACCGGCAATCCAATCAGTGAGCTTCAGTACGCCCAGTTACAAAAGCTGCCCGAGCTTGGCGGCCTCTACTCCAAGCCGGGATTGTTCGGCTGGAACAAAATCGATAAAGGCAGTGCCCTACTCGCCCAGCAATTAACGACGGAGTTGCCACAGGACGGTTCTCGTATTGTTGATCTCGGTTGTGGTTATGGCTACCTGAGTATGCAATTAGCCGCTTTGGGTAAATATCATTTTACCGCTACGGATAATAACGCCGCTGCTCTATTGGCCTGCCGCAAGAATTTTACCGAACAAGGAGTCGAAGGCACCGTTGTACCCTCTGATGCAGGCTCTGAACTGGAAAGTGAAATCGCCGATCTGGTGCTGTGCAACCCACCTTTCCACCAGGGCTTTCAGGTGGAGGGAGATTTGACCGATCGCTTTCTGCAGCAGAGTGCGCGGATTCTTAAAGATTCCGGCGCTGCGATTTTTGTGGTGAATGAATTTATTCCCCTGGCGAAAAAAGGGCCCCGCTATTTTTCCCAGGTGGATTTGATCACTAAAGAGCAAGGATTTTGCGTATACCGTCTGCGCCCCTAAGAGCTAGGGGCGCAGGCCGGTAGCAGTCGCCTGGAAACTGAATTAAAGGCTAGTAATCGCGCAGATTAAACAAGTTCATCGACAGCGTATGCTCTTCCAACTCTTCGAGTTGTCGCAATCGTTCGAATGCATCTCGTGCCGATGGGGTTTCAGCGCCCTGGGCTAGATCCCGATATTGATCGGCCAGGTAGATCTCGATATCCATGGCCAACTTGGCAATCTGCTCCAAGTCTTCAATATCAATGCCGCGCAAGCGCTGCAAAAATTCTTTCTCTCGCCCTTCCGGGGCAAATTGCACCCAGGTATGCAGGGCTCCAGGGGGCAGGTCTGCATGGAAGTTTTCCAGTGAGTGCTTCATGGAATCTTCCCGTCGTCGCAGCTGATCCAGCAGCAACTCGACCCGTTCATTGGTGGCAAGCTGCTCATACTCTTCGTATTGCAGCGCCAACTTGGCATGAAAATCCCTTCCTTCCTGAATCACTTCCTCAACAGTTTTGTACCGCATCAATCGATCCCGGCAGAACACTTCGCTCACCTTGAGTATAGTCACGAGGTGACAAAGGGCGCCAATGAATATCACTATTAAAGTGACAGGGATTTTAGGAGCCGGCCTCTGTGGGGGCTGTCGAGATCAGCGAAGCTGGCTCATGCGGAAATCCAGGCGCCGGTTGGGGTTGGCGGGATTGATCTTTTCTGGGGCCCTGGCCGCCAACTCACCTTTGCGCAGAGTTCCTCTGCTCACTGCCAGGATATGATTCTCGTACTGGGGCATATAGGCCATCCAGGCTCCGCCGAGTCGATCGCGCATAGCTTTATCGCGCCAGGCGCTGTTCTGTAGCTCGGGCCTATCCCCGAAGTTGCTGACCAGCACGCCATCCTTATGAAGCAGGCGCATCAGGCTGGAGCACCAGGACTTATCGGCGGGTACCGCTCGCTGCGCTACGCCGTCGCAGTGCCCAAATAAGTCGTCGATCACCAGGTCGAAAGTGCCGTGAGAGGGTCGCTTCAAGTGGTCGCGTACAAAGTCACAGGCATCCGCACACACCAGCTCAACATCACGTACGCCAAAGAAGCGACGGGCAATATCCAGGTGCACCGGGTCCAAATCTACGCCGACAATATGCTTGGCGGAGGTGAACGCCTGCAAAAGGCGAATCAGGGCACCGCCACCAACGCCGAGCACCAATACCGAATTCAAGCGCTCTTCAGGGAGGAAAAATGCCGGTAGCAGCAACAACTCCCATAGGGAGCCCTTGAGCGGATCGCGGGGATTCCACTGAGAGTGGAAAACCCCATTGCTGTAGAGGCGCACACTGGCGCCATGGTTGCGCACCTGGTAACAGGTGTCGCCAACCTGCTTTTGCCAAAGCAGCGCCATCAGCTCGCCGGGAGGTCTGAGGACTTGAGCAATACCCTGGCAAATTCCTGTAGGCCCGCCAGGTCTTCCTCGCTAAAGCGCGCCACACTGGGGCTATCGATATCCAGCACTCCCAGGCAACGACCCGCGTCATCATACAGTGGCACCACCACCTCTGAGGCCGACACGGCATCGCAGGCGATGTGGCCGGGGAACTGATGCACATCGTCTACCAATTGGGATTCACCGGTCGAAACAGCAGTGCCGCAAACACCGGCCCCCACAGGAATCCGGGTACAGGCAGGCTTGCCCTGGAAGGGTCCCAAACGCAATTCATCACCGTAGAGGAAATAGAAGCCGGCCCAGTTGATATCCTCCAGCTCCATAAACAACAGCGCACTGGCATTGCCGGTGTTGGCCAGCCAGTCTCGCTCCGCAGAAAGCAATCCTTCCAACTGCCCATTTAAGGTGGTGTAAAACTTGTCCAGCGACATACCTAACGCCCCTTGCCCACTTATAATTTCAAATCGTGTCAGCTAAAACTGGCAAACCCGCAAAACAGTATCCTGCGGGAGGCAGGTATTTTGCGGGCTTTGGCGAGGGAATCAATATGCTGCGTGCAAAATTACTGGTAGGGATCGACCACTGCGGGTTCTTCACCGGTCTCACCGCGATACTCATCGGCATCTACAGTTGGGCGAGACCACTCACTTTCATCATTGTTGCTACGAGTGTTCGACTGGATAGCCGGCGGCGCGCTGGTAACGTCTGATTGCATCAGGTTGCGCGACTTTTCGAAGCGGTCTTCCACTTTTGGCTTGGGCGCAACTTGTGCGGGATTGCCGCTACCTTCACGGCGAATACGGTTGGCCATAGCACTGAGATTAGGGCGGCGGCGTTCCGCAAGCTTCACGGTTTCCAACTCACTGTTCAGGCGGTTGATCTCCGCCTGTAAATCACCCATCTGCGCCTGAAGTTCAGTAATCTGGGTCAACACACCTTTTACTTTACGGCTTTCCTTTTCGTACATCACGGCGGCGCCGCCAAAGGCCAACGCAAAAATGACCAGGATGGAAAACTGACGCATAGCAAACTCCGGAAACTGCACTTGTTATTCTGAGGGGCATTTTTACAGCATATTTTTTCTATCTTCCGAGAAATTGCGCATAAAAAACAAGTTCAAACGCCCGCCGACGCCTTAATAGTCACCATTCCATAAAAACGAACAATTAAAATTTATCGGATAGCGACATGTTCATACTAATGTCCCAGCCAGCTCCCCAATCTCAACAGCCTCCTGATCCACATAGCGATTGCTGTCTGAAATTGCTGGCAACAGCGTGCTATCTGCGTATTGGCAACCAATCGCTTGCACCAGCTTTTGCCCCACCTTTTCCGCCTGTTCCGGAGCATGGGCTTTTCCCGTGCGCAGAAAATGCAGTAACAGATCGTAGCCCGGGCGCCAGCACTGCAAGTCGGGAAAGCTTTTTCTCAGCGCTGCGGCAATCCGCAATCCTTCATAGTCCAGGTCCCCCCAGAAAAATGTTGGAACCGTTCGGGACTCCCCATCGTGCCACCAGCTAAGGAATTGCTGCCGGATATTTTCACTAACCACATTAATAGTGCTGAAGCGCACTCTCTCCCCATTGCGAATCCGTTCTGCACCACCCTGGTAGCCCTCGCTATAAACCAGCGCAGCACGACTGGGTTGCAGCTCCGCCAGGCTAATAAAAGTGTCCTGGTTTTCGATAAAAATTACCTGCTCAAATTGCCTGGGCAGGTAGGCGTGGAGTAAAAGCTGGCGCTCCTGGATTTTACGGCTCAGGTCAGGATAGAGGTTGCGCACCAGAGATTGACGGCTGGGTAATTCCAGGTATTTGGAATCCCCTTTAAAGCAGCGCGCGGCTAATTGTCGCCAGGAAATTTTATCGGCAAAGATCAGCTCTTTGCCGACGGAAACCCAGCAAGCGATAATTTCTTCGACGGAATCAAACCCCGGTTGGAGTTCCAAGCCTTCGAGGGGAAAAGCAGAGGGATTTTCAAAGCGATCGACATAGGGTTCCAGCAGGCTGGTCCAGGCGGATTGGCGAACGGTGGGGGATGGGCGATTGAGCCACAGGCGCAGCTGTTCCTCGCTGGCATCCCGAAAAATCAATTGGGCCCCCTGCCACTCGGCAATACCCGGCCGCCTTTTCGGATTCGGTTTCACCGTAAAACACTGGTATTCCCGCGCAAAGTGCTGCAATTCATTCCACAGCTCCTGCTCGTCCTGATCGGGGTCCCTGAGGGGCTCCAACACTTCCAACCAGCGCTTACTGCCAGCGCGCAAATCCAGCCTGAAACTAATGCGGGCTTCCTTGCCGCGTTCCAGCTGGCTGTCCCGCCGATCCAGAATAAAATTCAGGATGCCGATTAACAGCGGGTTTTCCTCTACCCAATAGGGCAATGTCTTTTCCATCGGTTGCCTCCCTGCCAATGGAGGGGTTTCCCCCGAAAATACCTATCCCTCTACTTCTACCAGGTCCATAAAATCCAGCGATGCCTGTTGGCGAATCGTGCGGCGGTGGTTGGCCCAGAGTTCGGCGATACGCTCCTGGTTGCACACCTTGCGATCGACATACACCCGGGTATTCAGCTGGCCGATGGGCTTGGCACTGGGGCACTTACTGAATACAAACTGATTCGAGATCAGATCCATAAAAGGCCCGGATTTACTGCTGGGCATAATAAACAGCAGCTGTAAGCCCAGGGTTTCAGTCAGGTAACGGATCACTTCCTTGGAGCGGGACTCATCCATTTTGGAGAAGGCCTCATCCACCAGCACCATTTGCAAATGGCTGCCGCTCTCACCAAAGCGGAAGGCCGAAGTGACCGCTGCGGAGCGGATAATATAAGCCGGCGTTTCCAGCTGGCCGCCGGAACCGGTGCCGTACTGACTGAGCGCAATCGGCTCCTTACCCTCCGGTTCCTTATAGATCTCATAGCTGCGGTAGTTGCGATAGTCGCTGATTCGATCCAGCTCGCGCCGCGCCACCTGCTCGTCCTCACTCAGCAGCATACTCAACAGGCGATCCCGCACCTTGCGGTGCTTGGGCGCCAAGTCCGTGTCGAACAGGCTCTGCTCTTCACCCAGATTCGGCAGTTCAATTACCGCCTTAAAGAAGCTCCAGTACTCCTTGAATTCCGCCACCCACTGGTAGTCGAAACGGAAGCGCTCACGGTCGGCTCCAAAGCGGTGGTGTTCCAGCTCTTTGTTCAGATCATCCAACACGCGCTTACCATCGTTAATGGACTGGTAAATAGCGTGGCACAAGTGGGTTACAAAAGTGGTGTTAAAGGATTTTTTCAATCCCAGCAATTGATCGTGGCGCTCCACCAGCAGGTTGTTCTTCAGGCGGTTGCGCAGGGTCTCTACCTGATCGCCGAGACCGCTGATCAACTTGAACAAACCATCTTTGTGGCCGCCACTCAAGTCTGGCTCAAATACCAGGGTATCGACGCTGGCACAGGTGGCGTTGTACTCCATCACCGCGCGATCCAACTGGCGACTGTATTTCTCCAGCTGCCCCTGCCAACTTTCGATATCCGCTGAGAAGTCGAAGTTGTCAGCTGCGCGCTCTACCTGCTCATCAGCAGTAACCAGTACTTGCTCGGCATCGAAAGTGGGGTCAATGGCGGTAATACGCCTTACCATTTCCTCGCTGTCACTGGCGGCATCGTCCAGGGATTCCAGCTCGCCAGACAGCGCGTATAAGAGTTTTTCGTTGCTTCTTAGCTTGGTCTCCAGAGAGCCATGCTTGCGCTGGAGGTCCGACAGCTGCTTTTGCTGATCTTTGAGCTGGGCCTTGAGTTCATCGACCTGCTGCTCGAACTGCTCGAAGTCCTTCAGGTCCAGGTTTTCCAGAGCCCGCTCGGCGCTGCGCCATTCCCGCTGGGCCGCCAGGGCGGAATCCACAATGGACAACAGCTTGATATTCGCCAGTCCGCGCACCGCGTTGGTGACTCGGCGGTAGAGCTGGTGGCGCTCGTTGACGTGGGCGGCCTCTTCCAGCAACTGCTCCATAGCGCGCTGCTGCGCCGCCAGTGCGCGAGCGCGGGCGCCCTGGCCGAATACCAACTCGGCATCGTCCATATCGCAGCGCCACATGCTGTAGTTGCCACTGGCCATACCGTCGGCAGTCAGGCCCCGGCGGGTGCCGCGCAGCTCGTGTTCATCCTCCACCTGTACCACGGCACCGTATGAGGCGCGCAGATAGTGCTCGGCAGTTTTATGGGTAAACTCCATCAGTTCGATAATAGAGCCCGGCGGAGTATCCAGGCGCTCCGCATCGCGGCGGGCTTTATCCCCCTGGATCACGCGGGCGCGGTTGTTGCGCCCGGGCAGGCCGCGCACGATACGAATTGCGCGGGCTTCATGTTCCGGCTCCACGATAATCGAGAAGCGCGCGCCGCCCAGATAGCCTTCAATCGCCATCTGCCAGCGCTCATCCAGCACTTCCACATAATCACACAGGACGCGGGGCTCCGCTTCAGGGCACTGCTCGCGAATTGCGGCCAGGGCCGCTTCCACCGATTGGGGGTAACGCACGCGGTTGGCCTGGAGATGCTGAATGCGGCTCTCCTGGGTGCGCAGCTGCTTTTGCAGTTGCTGGACTTTTTGCTCCCAGCGGGAGGCCTGCTGGGCAATCTGCTCTTTGGGAGAAACCTCATCACTGGCGCCAGCTTTGCCACTGCTATCCAGCAGATCGAAGAGGCGGTTCTGTAGAGCTTCGCTGCTGGCAGCGCGTTCGCGCAATGGCTCCAATGCAGCCAGATCGATCCAGTCCTTGCCCAACAACTTGTGCAGATCCGGCAGGTCTTCCTCGCGGGCTACCTGCTTAATTGCCTGCACCAGTGCCTTATCGGAGAAGGCCGGAATTTCCAGCTCGGCAGAGGTGGAGTTGAGCAGGTTTAATAATTCTTCGGCGGCCTCGCGGTTCTCGCGCCAGCGGGCTTCTTCGGCAGACATGGGGGTGTGTTGCTGGGACAGCAGGCTCAGGGCATTGTTAATGCGCTGTTCCAGTTCGTCCTTATTGCGCAGTGCATCGATACCCAGGCGCTGGGCTTGAAGCTCCACCAGCTGGCCATTGAGCTGCTCGACGCGTTCGGAAGCGACGCGCACTTCGCGCTCATTGTTGTCCAGATCGCTGCGCAGTTTTTTCTGGTCGTTCTTGCCGCTCAGATAACTCTTTTGTACCCGCTGCTGGCGGTGGCGTGCGCACAAATATTCCTGCACTCGCAACTGCAACCACTGCTCCCGGTAGAGCTCTACCGACTGGGCGATGGCCTCCAGGGAACTGACCCGCTCCACAATCTGGCGGGCTTCCTGCTCCATGCTGTGAATGGTTTTCATCAGCTCGGAGACGGAGCGGATGGCATCACCCAGATCGCGTTTTTCCAACACTTCCTGGGCGACAAAATCGTTGATGCTTTTTACTGGCTTGTAGGCCATAAAATTGGCAAAGGTGCGCGCGGCGTGCATAGCTTCGCGATCGGAGACCGCATCGCGGCGTCCGCGCAGGGCGCCGTAAAGGCGGCGCAAGTAGGCCTTTTTCTTGTCGTACTGTTCTACTTTTTCGAACTGCTTGCTCAGGACCTGGTTGAATTTATCCAGCGGCAGCAGGTGTTTACCATCGGTGTAATCCCGGACAAAATCCCCCATCACCAACTGTTCGCCGGGGAATACGAAAAAGCGCAAATCACTTTGGCGAGCCTGGGCGGGCTTGCTGCTGTTATCCAGGTGCGCGCGAATACCCATCACTGCGGTAAAGGGCTCAGCATCGTCTTCACCGCTGGTGGGATGGAAAATACCGGCGATGTAACAGTCGGTGGGCTCTACACGGGCATAACTGCCATCGTCACAACCCAGTACATAGGAAGCTAGCGTCCGCACCTGCTTGCCACCCCGCCCGCGCTGGGTGGTTTCATCCTGCCCCGGGTTAAAGGTAAACAGGGTATCGTGGGCGGCGGTCATCAATGTCTGGATAGCATCAGCCGCCGTGGTTTTACCGGAACCGTTGCCACCGGAAAACAGGTTGATCGGGCCGAAATCATATTCCAACTGCGGGATATTGCCCCAGTTAATCAGGATCAGTTTTTTTAGGAACATAGTCTTTTCAAAAAAACGGTCTTTTCAAAAGCAGGGTCTTTTTTGCAGGCGGGAAGCCGACACCCTTCTCCGAGGCTCCCGGGCGCGATTTACGCAAACCCGGGCGGTCGAATGTTTTCGATTTTTTATAGCCGCTAGTGCGGCCTCTATTTTCAACTAGGAAGCGGCTTCACTCTCAAACAGGCTGTTATCTTCGACTTCTGGAGTGATGCGTTCGAGCGCTTGCTCTTGTTCCGCTTCTTCAGCCTCATTAATTTCATCAGCTTGAGTGGCCCCGCTCTCTACTGCGGGCGGGACTTCGCTGTCGATCAGCTGGTGCAATACCGACTCGCTGACAAAGTGGGCGATGGTCGGGCGTACGCGCAACCAAACCTCCGCACTGGTCTCCACTTCTTCACTGCTGAACTGCACCAGACGCAGCTGGCGCAATTTCTTCAGCAGGTTTTTACGCTCGGCATGCTTATCCGGCAGGGACATTTTCAGCAGGTTGCGCATGCCCAGTTCCAGGGCTTCCATCGATAGCGCGGCACAGCCGCTCTCATCCACCTGCCCTTCCCGCAGCGCTTTATCGTATTCCACGCGCAGGGCGAGAATCGCGGCCACTTCCTGTTGGCTGAGACGGGCGCGGAAGCCGCCGTGGTGCGGCTCTTCCTGGTCCGGCAGTCCCGGCACTTCGGCGCCGGGCGGATACACGCGGATAAACTGGAAACGGCTGTCGTGCTGCAAACGCAACCCCAGCGGGGCCAACCACTCGCGCACCAGCTGCTCGCAGCGCTGGAAGCGATCGTAAAGCGTGGTCTCAATTACGCTTTCATCCCGGCAGATAACGCCGTAATCCAACAGGCGCACCAGCAGCTCGGAAAATTCGCTGCGGTTCAGGCGACACTGCGCCAGGGCCTCTTCCAAAGCCTGTTCAATCACTGTTTTTCAGCTCCAGGATATATTCGTCAAATTCGGTGAAATAGTCATTGCTGGCGATTTCACCGGTAAATTTCACCTGCAGGTCGGCGGCACCGCTCTGGTTCACCGCCGCCGCTTCGATCACATGGCTCATAGCGAGCAGATCACGCGCATCGCGCAATGGCAGGTTGCGGCTGTTGATCTGGCGGCCGGTGCCGAGGGCATCACTCAGATAATCGCGCAGGTTACTGTTGTTGAAATTAAACGCCTGGTCGAGCAATTGTTGCAGCTCGATCTCGCGGCGGTTCTCTTCACCGATGGGGGTTTCATCTTCAACCCGGGTATTCACCGGCTGGCGGCGATTGCGCTGCCACAGCTGGGTTTGCTTGGGGTCAAACAGGCGCAGCTGGAAGCCGCCTAACTGTTCGCCCAGCTGCTCGAGAATTTGTGTTTTTTGCTGGCTCTCACCGAGGCGCTGGCACAGGTCCGCAAATTCACCTTCGGCCTGGCTGTGCAGGTAGCTGAGCTGGCGAATAATAATATCGGCGCGCTTGGTAAAGCCCTGTAGCGCGCGGCGCAAAGCGGGCAACTTCACCTCGCAGGCGCGGCGCATACGGTCCTCGATGGTGTCGAGCATCAGCCACAGCAGGGAGTGGCCCGGCTGCATCAATTCCGGCAGCAGCTGGCGCAGGCGCTTCTCCCACTCCGCTTTCTGCACATCCTCCTTTCTGCGAATGCAGTCAATCACCCGATTGATGGAATCGCGGTGTTTTTCCACGCTGTCCGCAGACAGACGGATAGCCAAGTCCGGCTGGAAACGGCTCTCCATAAAGGAGAAAAACTCATCGGTGGCCTGCTGCACCAGCAATTGGGCCTCTACTTCCCGCACCATTTCCCGCTTGCGCTCTTCCAACTCGGCGATCATATCGGTGAAATCCGCCACGATACGTTCGGAGTATTCCCAGGCATCGATCAAGTCGTGGATTTCACCTCGGCTGGCAAAGGCTTCCAGGGCATTTAAGGTGTTGCGGGTATTGCGGTGGCGGGTGCGCACGCGAGTGCCGTTCACCTCCACTAGCGGCTGAGTAAAAAGGCGGCCCCGGCGGCTAAACGGATAGGTGGCGGTGAGCGTGGCGCTGTCCACCTGCTTCTCCAGCCAACCGAATTCCACCAGGCTATTCAGTACCCAGACGGCCTGATCGCGCAGGTTGCGGAAGCGGCCCTCGGGGTCCTGCACTCCATCTTCACTATCGAGCTGCGGCGCGCGGGTCAGGGCCTCGGCAAAAATTTCCAGGATCTGCTCGCGCAGCAAAGACTCACCGTAGTCAGCCTTGGCGGTGTACAGACGCTCATACAAAAGACGCAAGCACTCAACCACCTGCTCGCGGTATTTACCGGTCAGCGGGCGGAAGAAGTGCTGGTAGGAATCGACGAAGAACAACGACTATAGGCCCGCTTATTCCTCTTCCGGCTTTTGGTTGAAGACACAATATTTTGTGTAGTCGCGGGTATCATCAAAAGTCCACTGCCCTTTGGGAATGCCATCCATTTTCTCGCACCAGGCATCGGAACCCCGTTTGGGCTCACAGCCGGTCAATGCGATAAGGGCGATCACAGCGCTGGTCAGGACAAATACTTTTTTCATGGTTCGCTTCTACAAATGAAATTCGAATTTCACTTCCCCGGCGGCCGCAATGTGCCAAGCCAGGGAAAATCTATCGGTGTCTCAAGTCTATCCGTGTCTCGGGGTGGGACCGCGCTATTCGCGGCGCCACTTGGTCCCTTCGCGGCTATCCTCAAGCACCACACCTTTGGATTTTAACTCTTCGCGAATCTCATCGGCGCGGGCAAAGTCACGGTTCTTCTTGCTCTGTGCGCGCTCTTCGATCAGTGCTTCAACTTCTTCGGCAGAAATACCTTCATCTCCACCACGGGCCTGTTTGAACCAGGCTTCCGGGTCTTGCTGGAGAATGCCCAGCATATCTGCAGCGGCCAGCAGCAAACCTTTCAGGCGCGCTTTATCCGCCACATCGGCTTTGTTCAGGTCGCGGGCAATTTGGTGCAACTCGCTGATGGCGATCGGCGTATTCAGATCGTCTTCCAACGCCTTGATAAAGGCGGTGTCGTTAAGATCTGCCCCTTCAGCCTCAACCGCTTCCGTTTCACGCAGTGCGCCATAGAGAGTATCCAGGGTGCGCCATGCCTGATCCAGCAAATCAGCACTGAAATTCAGTTCTGAGCGGTAGTGGGCAGATAGCAGTGCAAAACGCAGCACTTCACCGGGGTATTGGCTCAGCAGGTCTTTGACCATGCGGAAGTTGCCCAGGGATTTGGACATCTTTTCGCCATTGATATTTACATAGCCGTTGTGCATCCAGTAGCGCACAAAATCCACACCATTGGCGCAGCAGCTCTGGGCGCGCTCGTTTTCGTGGTGGGGGAAGGTCAGGTCGCGACCACCGCCGTGAATATCGATAGTGTCACCCAGGTGCTTCTTGATCATGGCCGAACACTCCAAGTGCCAACCCGGGCGCCCACGGCCCCAGGGGCTGTCCCAGCCGGGCTCGTCATCGGCAGATGGCTTCCACAGTACGAAGTCGCCGGCGTACTTTTTGTAAGGCGCCACTTCCACCCGCGCACCGGCGAGCATATCGTCGAGGGAGCGCTTGGACAGCTGGCCGTACTCTTGCATAGATTCCACGGCGAACAGCACATGGCCTTCGGCGGCGTAGGCGTGGCCTTTCTCCAGCAGGCTTTCGATCATCGCGATCATTTCCGGCAAGTGCTGGGTGGCGTAGGGGACAATATCCGGCTCCAGGTTATTGAGCGCGGCCATATCCTCGTAGTAGGCCTGGGCATAGCGCGCCGACAGCACGCCGATTTCCTCGCCGTTATCCCGTGCGGTCTTCATGATTTTGTCGTCAATATCGGTGATATTGCGCGCGTAAATCACATCGCTGAAATTTCTTTTTAGTACCCGGTACAGGGTGTCAAACACCACCACAGGGCGGGCATTGCCAATATGCACGCGGTTGTACACGGTGGGGCCACACACATACATGCGCACCTGATCTTCAACCAGTGGTACGAAGGGTTCTTTCTTCCCGGAAAACGTGTTGTAGACCTGTAGAGACATCTTTTCTCTCGAATTCTTTTTGCTGTGTGACTGGGCCAATCATTGACCCAGCCGCGAATACTGCCGCTCGGGCAGCTCTCCGCTTGGCTATTTGTTTTGCTCTTTGGCCCAGCTGTCGCGCAGACCAATGGTGCGGTTAAACACCGGCGCTTCTGCGCTGCCGTACTTGCTGTCGCGACAGAAGTAGCCGTTGCGCTCGAACTGGTAGCCCTGCTCCGGCTCCGCTTTGGCCAGGCCGATTTCCGCCTTACAGCCTTTTAGGATTTGTAGGTTGTCCGGGTTTACGCAGTCGAGGAAGTTCTTACCGCCGGCATCCGGCGCCGCATCATTGAACAGGCGATCGTAGAGGCGCACTTCGCAATCGACATTGTTGTCCGCAGATACCCAGTGAATAACGCCCTTCGGCTTAACGCCGTCGGCCGGGTCTTTGCCCAGGGTGTCCAGATCAACCGAGCAGATCACCTCAACAATTTCACCGGCCTCGTTCTTCACGACTTCTTCAGCGAAGATCACATAGGCGTTGCGCAGGCGAACTTTTTTGCCCAGCACCAGACGCTTGTACTTCTTGTTGGCCTCTTCGCGGAAATCCTCTTTCTCAATATAGAGAGTGCGGCCAAAAGGAAGTTCACGGGCCGGCAGATCATCGCGCACCGGGTGGCCGGGTGCTGACAGCATCTCTTCCTGGCCTTCCGGGTAATTTTTCAGGGTGACCTTCAAAGGCTCCATCACACACATGGCGCGCGGTGCATTTTTATCCAGGTCGTCGCGAATGCTGTATTCCAGCATGCCCACATCGACAACTGAGTCCGAGCGGGTTACACCGATCATCTCGCAGAAGTTGCGAATGGAAGCCGGGGTAAAGCCGCGACGGCGCATACCGGACAGGGTCGGCATACGGGGGTCATCCCATCCGTCTACATGGCCTTCGTCTACCAGTTGCTTGAGCTTGCGCTTGGACACCACGGTGTAGTTGAGGTGCAGGCGTGCAAATTCGTACTGACGTGGACGCGAAGGCACCGGCAGGTTCTCGATCAGCCAGTCGTACAGCGGCTTGTGATCTTCAAACTCCAGAGTACAGATGGAGTGGCTGATACCCTCAATCGCATCACACTGTCCGTGAGCGAAATCATAGCTGGGGTAAATGCACCACTTATCACCAGTCTGGTGGTGGGCCATCTTTTTGATGCGGTAGATGATCGGGTCGCGCAGGTTGATATTCGGCGCGGCCATATCGATCTTGGCGCGCAAGCTGCACTGGCCCTCTTCCATTTCACCGTTGCGCATCTTTTCAAACAGCGCCAGGTTTTCCTCGACAGAGCGATCGCGGAAGGGGCTGTTTTTGCCCGGCTCTTTCAGCGTGCCACGATAGTGACGAGCTTCTTCTGCGGACAGGTCGCAAACGTAGGCCTTGCCATCTTTAATCAGGTGCAGAGCCCACTCGTACAATTGATCAAAATTATCCGAGGAGTACTTCGCCTCGCCATTCCACTCAAAACCGAGCCAGGAGACATCGCGCTTAATCGCATCGACAAACTCTTCCTCTTCCTTCGCCGGGTTGGTGTCGTCAAAGCGTAAATTACAGGTGCCACCGAATTCCTGCGCCAGACCAAAATTCAGACAGATGGACTTGGCGTGGCCAATATGCAGATAGCCGTTGGGCTCCGGCGGGAAGCGGGTCGCGATCTGCGTAACCCGGCCCTCAGTCAGATCTTCACGGATAAGGTTCTGTAAAAAGTGAGCTGGCTTGCTCTCGGATGTCATAGGATTCTCTTAATTTACAGCTGTGCGAACGTAAACGGCGAATTATAACCTACTTGAGAGACAGAATATCGAATTTGAAGGAACGCTTTCCATAGAAATTCACTGCAAGCGTTTGATTTTTGTGCAATTGACACAGATATTCCGACACAGCATTTTACAGCTACAGACTACAAGGTATCATGCCGCCCCAAATCAACCCTCATAGGACATTTTATGATCACCCTTCACACAACCCATGGAGATATAGCCATCGAATTGGATTTCGAAAAGGCACCCAAGACTGCTGCCAACTTTTTGCAGTACTGCCGTGACGATTTCTATACCGGCACTGTCTTCCACCGGGTGATCAACAACTTTATGATCCAAGGTGGCGGCATGACTCCGGACATGCAACAGAAGGAAACCCGCGACTCCATCGAAAACGAAGCCAACAATGGCTTGAAGAACGACACTGGCACCCTGGCCATGGCCCGCACTATGGACCCGCATTCCGCCAGCTCCCAGTTCTTTATCAATGTTAAGGACAACGATTTCCTGAACTTCCGCAGCGAAGATTCTCAGGGTTGGGGTTACTGCGTATTTGGTAAGGTTGTCGACGGCATGGACGTGGTCAACAAAATCAAAGACGTTAAAACCGGCAGCAAAGGCTTCCACCAGGACGTACCCCTGGAGACTATCGAAATCACCGGTATCAGCATCTCTGACGCCTACGCCGATAAGTAATTCCACGGGTCAGTACCGACTCTAAGGCGGGGACATTGTCTACT
Source organism: Microbulbifer maximicatervae (SeqCode) (assembly GCF_052467225.1). Classification (NCBI taxonomy): domain Bacteria; kingdom Pseudomonadati; phylum Pseudomonadota; class Gammaproteobacteria; order Cellvibrionales; family Microbulbiferaceae; genus Microbulbifer; species Microbulbifer maximicatervae (SeqCode). The sequence goes on from NZ_CP174303.1 coordinate 3,860,051, forward strand.
TATTTTATTTCTGACTTGCACCTCGACGAAAAACGCCCGGATATTACCCGGGCGTTTTTTGATTTTCTGCACGGGCGAGCTGCCGGTGCTGAGGCGCTATATATTCTCGGCGACTTTTTTGAGGCGTGGGTTGGCGACGACGACGATGCCCCGCTGGCCCGCGAAGTGATTGGCGAGTTAAGTCGTTATAGCGGTACCGGCGTAGAGTTGTACCTGATGCACGGCAATCGGGATTTCTTGCTGGGTACCGACTTCGCCCAGCGCGCGGGAGCCACTTTACTTCAGGACCCGACTGCGTTGTCCCTCGGTAATGAGCGCGTGTTGCTTATGCACGGTGACAGCCTTTGCACCCTCGACAAAGAGTATATGGAGTTCCGCCGCCAGGCCCGGGACCCCAAGTGGCAACAAGAGCTATTGGCCAAGTCCCTTCAGGAACGTCGCGCTATTGCCGCGCAGATTCGTTTGGCATCCAAGAGTATGAACAGCCGCAAGGCTGAAGACATCATGGATGTAACCCAGGACGAAGTGGAGCGGGTGATGCTTGAGCACAATGTGCTTCGACTGATCCACGGCCACACCCACCGGCCCGCTCGCCACGCGTTGACGATCAACGGTGAACCGGCGGAGCGTATTGTGCTGGGAGATTGGGATAAGAATGCCTGGTGCCTGAAAGCGGACAAAGACTCACTGGAGTTGATTCACTGGCCGATCGGCTAGGAGCCGGCGTTTTGGATGAGGCTCTGCTGTTGCTGCACAGCCTCTACCAATTCCTCAAGCGTCTCCCGCAAACGCTGCACACCCCCAAATTGAAAACCTTTCCCCTGTAAATAAGCGCAATCCATCACTGCCGGCGGTTTCACTTGTGGCTGGGGAGGTAGCGGTCCCTGTTGTCCGGATATCGATCTTAGAATCTTCACCAACTCGCGACTGCTAACCAGGCAATCACTACAGTTTACAGCCCGCCCCCGGGCATCCTCGTGCTCCAGTAAAAGCTCTACCGCCCGCGCCATATCTTCTCCGTGCACTTCCGTTGAAAGCCGGGAGTTTAAATAAGACTCCCCGGATATCACTGCTCGAGCGATGTCATACCACTTGCTACGACTTAGCGGACTCACCAGCCCGTAAACTCCAGTTAAGCGCAATGAAACCGCATGCCAGCCACGCTGATACGCCCAAGCAGACAGCATGGCTTCCACAGCCGCTTTATAGCCGCCGTAGAAAGTATCCGGCTGAACAACCTGCTCCTCACTTAAAGAACCGCTCAACTTTCCAGTGGCATAAACGGCACGACTGGAAATAAACACAAATTTTTTTACCTTCGCTGCATAGGCAAATCGGATTAATGCCAGGGTTTGACTGAGATTTACATGTAGAAAACCCTCGAGATCGTCCCCCTCCCCTTTTCGATAGCGCCCGGGAAGATGCTCGAAAGCTGCATGTACCACCACATCCAGATTGCTGGTGAATGTCTGTAATGCTGTATCAGAAGTAATATCCCCGACGCTCCACGCTAATCTGGGTGAAGCAATACTGTGAAAAAGATCTACACTTTCCTCCCTGCGCAGTAATGCTCGCACTTCATAGCCCTGCCGCAAAAAATGCCTAACCAGAAATTGCCCCACATAGCCACTGGCGCCAGTAATCCCTATTCTCACAAATCCCTCTCTCGATTTTATTTTCTAAGCACGGGCCAGCTCATCCAGATCAACGGCGATATCTCGCCCTTCGTAAACAGCCCACCACAAGTCGATTAGGGGTTTAAGCTTTTCAACTTTTGAGTGCTGTTTTTGCCAGGGTTTTTCATATTGGTAGTGAATGACATGAATACTGTCCCACTGCCACAGCTGCGGTAAATTCAGGTAGAGGTATTGCAAGGCGTTATAGATATAAGGCAGGCCGTGCCAACGAGGAAAAAAGGACTGCAAAAATGTCTGGTCTGTGCGCCGCCAGAAAACCCCTGGTCGATCCAGTTGCTCAAGCATTTTTTGGTAAGTCGCTTCACTCGGCACCGCAGTAAACAATCCCGAATTCATGCGATGAAATCCATCCAAGTCTTCGTAAAGATTGGGCGCTGCACAAAATTCCGGGTAATTCATCAAGTGGTCAATATTGCGCAAAACCAGGGTGTCCGCATCCAGAAAAACAAGCTTATCGAATTGGGTCAATTGCCACAGTGCCAATTTACAAAAGTTATTCAATGGGTCATGGAAAGCGGGCTTACTACCCTTATCAAAGGGCGCGCGCCGGTGCAAAGAATCGCGTTTATGGCGGTGGATAAACTCATCGGAAAAACGAGGCGTATAAACTTCTTTTATCTTACAGCCCGCCGCTTCCAATGGCGCTGCATCACAGCTGTTCGGTGGCACCATACAAATTAACGGATAGGCACTGGCCGTACGATCCAATGAGTGTTTCAGTGCCTGTGCACCTATTACATAATCCGGACTATTGACCAGGGTCACAAAGGCACATCTTGACATAACAATTGGCTCTACAGTCCCTATACAGCGTTATTTACAGCGGCGGTAGAATATCTTCGGGCCCGCACAATAATCTGTCACACCAGCGACTTACCATTGCTTCTACTTGTTTTTGTTCAAAGCAATTTTCATTGTAGATAAAGCTCGAGCGCAACTGCTTCCCAAAGACGGTAATAGATAGATAGATGCCATATGGCGTTAAGCGCGTCACCAGGGGGACAATGCGAATCTTCAAGTGCTCACTCAATTTGACCCAGTCAGAAGTTTCACCGGTATAGACCGCAAAAAAACCTTCCCGATGTTCTTCTGTTTGCAAGAAAGTCACCAAGTAGCAATGGGATGCATCGAGGTGATGGCCAATCAGGCCGTGAGGCCCAATTGCATCAGCAGCATAAACCGTGCGCATGGCATACTTTATCTCCGCAGACAGGCGCGTGAGCTTCTCCTGCCAGGATTCATCCCTACAAACCATCAGGTTGACATACCTGCACATGGGGCCAAACACTTCCCGATACTCTCTCTTTAGCCGAAGGGATAAATTGCCATTCATCCAAAAAGAGTGAGGTATGAATTCACATAAAACTTGCTGAAATGCAGCCGCTAGATAGGCGAAGAGACTCACATTCTCCGAGCTGGCCAATGCCTTTATCTGCTCCAGCTCAATCTCATCTATGTGCTGGATTACTTCACTACAAATAACCGAGGTCTCTTCCGATTGGGGCAACTGCTTTATCTTATCTTTTTGGGATTGCAACTTTTGCTGCCAAAGATTTCGCGCCTTATCCCCCCTCGGCGATCTCAGATAGGTATTTTCATAATTCACATAATCAGCAAAGTCTGCAGTTTCCACCCTGGGTTGATAATCCTTACCCTTCACACTATCCAAATAGTGAGTCAAGGATTCAGACCAGAGGAGTGACAAGCTAATCCCATCGGCAATGATGTGGTGACACTTGGTCAAGAAAATGTATTCATCTTCTCCACTGCGAAGAACACTGAGTCCCAACAATTGGTCCTGCGTCAAATCCATTGGCGAGCTACCAAATTGACGCAAAAAGCTCTCGAAGTGAGTATCACTTATGTGGCGAATGTCGATGTAGTCCAGTTCAATATCTACAAAAGAGCGAACAGCCGGTTCCCCGCTATAACGACAGCGAAAAATCGGATAGGTATTTACCACCTCTGAAATGGACTTCTTAAACAGTTCAACATCGAATTCTCCTTTGAAAACCATGGCGCGGGTAATTAGGTCGACCAGATCCTTGCGGTGATGCAAATCATAAATACGCTGCTCAGTGATCGATAGGGGGACCTGAGTCGATAAACTCCAACCGGCCATTCTGGTCTCCAAAAGTCATTTGCCCGACACAAGATCACTAATGAATCTGATAAAACTGCACAAGATCATCCGGAACGTTACTTTTAGAATATACAAAACAGTGAAATGACAACGGCGGTATGCTGAAGGCGCAGACAAGATTCTCTTGATTTAAGTCACCGGCACGATGCATGATCTCTACAAACTATAAGGGGCAGGAGTTCCATCCAGGTGATCAATAACCTGAATAAACGCGTATTGATTCTCGGCGGCTACGGCAATTTCGGTGCACGTATTGCACAAATGCTGAGTTCTGAGCCCAATATCCAGCTGATTATTGCCGGCCATAACAAGACACGGGCAGACCGCTGCGCCCAATCACTCGGTGGCCTCGCCGAGGGGTTACGACTGGAGCGGGACTCCATCAACTTGGCTGCGCAACTGAAAGCCTTGCACCTGGATTTATTGATCCACTGCGCTGGCCCCTACCAGAGAGAAACCGATTACCGGGTGGCCAAAGCCTGCATTGAAGCCCGCACACCCTACATCGATATTTCAGATGCGCGCCGCTTTGTATGTGATTTTCACCGTCTCTCCCCGGCCGCCGAGGCCGCCGGTATCGCCATGGTATCCGGTGCCAGCAGCCTGCCCGGCCTCAGTTCAGCAGCCATAGCTGAGATCCAGAAAGAGCTACCGGTCATTCGCTCCGTGCAGGCGGCAATTGCTCCGGCACACAAGGTAGAACGCGGCCTCGCCACCGTGCGCTCCGGTTTTGAAGCGCTGGGAGAGAGCTTCCCCCAATTGCGGGATGGGCGCTGGAGAGAATCATTTGCCGGCAATCACCTGCGCTCGGTAAGTCTTGCCCACCCTGTGGGAAAACGCTGGCTGTGCGACTTTGAAGTACCCGACCTGGAGTTGTGCCCCAGGTACCTGCCAGATTTAAACACAGCACTATTTTCCACGGGGACAGAGCCCCTGATTCTCCAGGCCGGCCTGTCTTTGTGCGCCCAGCTCTCGCGCCTAAATTTGCCCGCTACAAGCTCCCGCATCGCACAGATTGCCCATAAATTGAGTGCCCGCTGGCCTGGTGGCAGCTCTCACGGCGGCATGATTGTCCGCGCACTGGGTGAAGATGCTGACGGTGGGACAGCAGGTAGGCAGTGGCAAATACTTGGAATGGATGGCGATGGCGTCTGGATTCCTGCAGCACCCGCAGTGGCTTTAGCGAGAAAATTCCTTCGCGGTGAGATTTCAGACAGTGGCGCGCGCGCATGCTGGCAACTATTGAAGCTGGATGAAATTCTGGATGAACTGAAGGATTACTCCATCGTCACTGCCATCGAGTTTTTACCTGCAGAGCAAAATTCACTGCCTGCGTTGGCGGCGAGCTAGGGGAAAAAGCCCTTTAGTTGACCTTATCAAGGCAGAACCCTTACAAATGATCTAGGTTCAGTATCGGAACTTTATGTAACGATGCTGAACCTGATTTTATGAGTAGCTCCAACCCCTGGTGCGCCTATTCCGGCCGGAATGGTATAAAGCGCGCAATTATCCCCATTACCGCTCTTATCCTGACCCCATTCTTCTTGGTGCTCACGTTTACAGATAGCGCCTGGTGGCTGGTGGCTCTACTGATTAGCGTTTCACTGGTACTACTGGGAATCTACGATATGCTCCAACCCCACTGGAGCATTACGCGGAACTTCCCGGTTGCCGGCCGCATTCGCTGGATATTTCTGAATCTGCGTCCCTATTTCCGCGCCTATATGGTCGAGGGTGATGAGGAGGGGCGCCCTTACAGCATTGAAGCCCGACGACTGGTGTACGCCCGCTCTGAAGGTTTTTCCGATATGCATCCGTTCGGCACTGAAAAAGATGTGCAGAGCGAGGAATATACCTGGCTCACTCACTCAGTGAAGCCCGAAAAAAATGCAGACACTTCCTGCCGTACTGAAGTGGGCACGGGCCGCTGCAAACAGCCCTACTCCGCCGCCCTGTTAAATATCTCCGCCATGAGCTTTGGCGCTCTGTCCGCTGCCGCAGTAGAAGCCTTGAATAAGGGAGCCTCAATTGGCGGCTTCTATCACGATACCGGTGAGGGAGGTATCAGCCCCTATCACCGCAAGCACGGCGGCGACCTAGTGTGGGAATTGGGTACCGGTTATTTCGGTGCGCGCAACGATGACGGCAGCTTTAACCCGGATCTATTCCGCGAGGCCTGCAACGATCAGGTCAAAATGACGGAAATTAAATTGAGCCAAGGCGCCAAACCTGGGCACGGTGGGGTTTTACCCGGCGCCAAAGTTACCCAGGAGATCGCTTCCACCCGCAAGGTTACACCCGGGCAGAACTGCGTCTCCCCTCGCGCGCACTCCATGTTCTCCACCCCCATTGAAATGCTTGAATTCGCCGAGCAGATGCGCGAACTCTCCGGCGGCAAACCGGTAGGCATAAAACTTTGTGTAGGACACATCTACGAAGTGATGGCCATTATGAAGGCCATGCACGAGACCGGGAAACTGGTGGACTTTATTGTTGTGGACGGCGCCGAAGGCGGCACCGGCGCAGCGCCGCTGGAGCTGTCCAACCACGTGGGCATGCCGCTACTGGAAGGGTTGATTATCGTACGCAATGCCCTGGTAGGGGCGGGACTGAAAGATAAAGTGAAGTTGGCTGCCAGCGGCAAGGTTTATTCCGCGTCCGGCCTGGCACAGTGCTTGGCCATTGGCGCTGACTGGTGCAATGCGGCGCGGGCATTTATGTTTTCCGTGGGCTGCATCCAGTCCCAGCGCTGCCATACGGATACCTGCCCAACTGGTGTTACCACCCAGGATCCTCGGCGCCAGCGCGGGCTGGTGGTGGATGTGCAGAGTAAAAGGGCGGCTGCTTTCCAGGCAAAAACTCTCGAAGCACTGGGGGATATAGTGGCCGGTGCAGGACTTACCGATCCCCGGGACCTGAAGCCCTACCACCTGGTTCACCGAATTAACGGCGCTGAATCCAGGCCGATAGACCGTATCTGGCATTTTCTCGACACCAACTCCTTAATAGACGCACCGGAAGATACGCCCTACTGGCACTGGTGGCTGGCCGCACAGGCAGACAGTTTTCAGCCTGCGATCAAGCTCGAAGAAGGCAAGTACGCGTCAATCCGCCGCGCTATTAACCGCTAGCCCCACCCAATCTGTGGAGACTGCTATGCAGACCGTTTCAGAAATTATTGTCGATACACTGGTCAAGGCCGGCGCCAAACGGTGTTACGGCATTGTCGGCGATACCATCAATCACTTCACATCAGCAGTGCGCACTTCCGATTTGGAGTGGATACATGTGCGCCATGAGGAAGTGGGCGCTTTCGCCGCTGGGGGTGAGTCTTACCTTACCGGTGAGCTGAGCGTCTGCGCCGGAACTGCCGGGCCCGGCAGCCTGCACTTTATCAACGGCATTTTTGAAAGCCATCGCAATGGCGCCCCGGTGGTACTGATTGCCTCTCGAATCGACCGTGCGGAACAGGGGTTCGGCTATCCACAGGAAGTGGACCAGCAAAAGCTCTACGAACAGTGTTCGGTCTTCTGTGAAACTATGTCCCACCCGGAACAAGCCCGTCGAATGATTGTGCAGGCTGCACAAACTGCGCTTACTCGCGGTGGAGTCGCGGTAGTGCAAATTAGCGGCGATTTGTTCAAGGAGAAGAGCAAAGACAGTCTGCCCTGGTCGGTACATCGCCCTGAATGGCTAGCGCGTCCGTCTGACTCTGAGCTCGACGCCCTGGCAAAGAAAATCAACGCCGCAAAAAATATCACTATTTACGGTGGTATCGGCTGCCGTCACGCTCACGATGAAGTAGTAAAACTAGGGCAACACCTGGCTGCTCCTATTGCCCACACCACCAAGTCGAAAGAGTTTCTCGAATACGACAACCCCTGCCATGTGGGCATGACCGGGATTCTCGGCAATCCCGCAGGCTACCGGGCCATGGAGACTTGTGACCTGTTACTGTGCCTGGGCACCGATTTTGCCTACACCCAGTTCTACCCGGAAAAAGCCACCATTATTCAAATTGATGCGGAAGCGCCGCACCTGGGGCGACGCGCTCCTGTGGATATGGGCCTGGTAGGGCATGTGGGTCCCACCATTGAAGCCCTCTTGCCCCGATTAAAGGCCCGCACCGATAGCACCTTCCTCGATGACCTTCTCGAACGATACAAAAAAGATCGGGAAGAGATGAAGAGCCGCGGCAAAGAGAAAGACCCCAGCCTGATCCACCCTCAATTTGTCGCCCAGACACTCAACAAGCTGGCCGATGAGGATGCCGTATTCACCGCCGATGGCGGCGCCTGTATGGTTTGGATGCTCCGCGATCTCACTGCCAACGGCAAACGCTCATTTCTCACCAGCCTTTCCCACGGCACCATGGCCAACGCCTACCCCCAAGCCCTGGGCATGGCCAAAGCCTACCCCGGGCGCCAGGTCATCGCTATGTGCGGCGACGGTGGTATGACCATGTTAATGGGAGACCTGTTGACACTGGTGCAAGAAAAAATCCCATTAAAAGTCCTGGTATTTAACAATAACTCCCTCGGCTTCGTAGAGATGGAACAGCGCATTGAGGGGCTACTCGACAGCTATACCGACTTACATAACCCGGACTTCGGCCGCGTTGCCGAAGCTTGTGGCATCAGCGGTGCCAGTATCGAGAGTGCGGATCAGCTTGAGGACAGCATGAAGCGCTGGCTCGCTACTGACGGGCCGGCACTACTCAGCGTACCGACAAACCGCGTGGAACTGGTGATGCCGCCGGAAGTTACGGCGCAGCAAGTCACCTCCACCGCACTGTTCGGGCTTAAGGCAATACTCAACGGCCGCGCAGATGAGGTGGTAGATCTTTTGCGAGACAATTTTCTGCGCTGAGACTTTTTAGCAGGCCACAACAAAAGGTTTGTGCGGCACTCATGCATCATTTCGGACAGCAACGCCATAACAGCATGCTGGCCCTGATCGCCAGCAGTGAAGTCGACGACAACAGCGCTCCCGGCCGCGCCGCCATGAGGCTACAGGCAGAGTTATCAGAGCGAAAAATTGACGTAATAACAACCACCAGCGGTAGTGATGCCTGCGCCATACTGAGCACTAACACCGCAATCCAATGCCTGCTGATTAATTGGACCCTGCCCGGTGAAGCGGAATGCCCCGCCCTGGTTGTATTGGAAGAACTTCGCGCCCGCAATCCCCAAATGCCGGTATTCCTTCTGGCAGATCAGCAGACTGTCAGCACCATGCCGCGACGGGCCCTGGAATTAGCCAACGATTTTATCTGGATGCTGGAAGATACCCCGACCTTTATCGGCGGTCGCATCCAGAGTGCGATTGAAAGATACCGCCACGCCATTCTTCCCCCCATGTTTCGCGCCCTGACCCACTTTGCCCGGGTCCATGAATATTCATGGCATACACCCGGCCACACTGGGGGAACAGCTTTTCTCAAATCCCCTGCGGGTCGCGCTTTTTACGATTTCTTTGGGGAAAATATGTTGCGCTCGGACCTGTCTGTTTCTGTAACAGAGCTGGGATCGCTTTTGGATCACTCGGGCCCCATTGCCAAGGGAGAGCAATATGCAGCAAAAGTATTTGGTGCGGATCGCACTTACTATGTAACCAATGGCTCTTCGACATCGAATAGAGTGATATTGATGGCATCGGTTACCCGGGGGCAACTGGCTCTGTGCGATCGAAACTGCCATAAATCCGTTGAACACGCTATCACCATGTCAGGTGCAGTTCCAACCTACCTGATTCCACTACGCAACAACTACGGCCTCATAGGCCCTGTCCCTCCCCAACAGTTGACGGCCAGCTCTGTTGCCAATGCTATTCGGCAAAACCCTTTGTCCAAGCACGCCAAAAACTCCCGTGCCGTTCACGCAGTCATTACTAATTCCACCTACGACGGTCTCTGTTACAACGTGCGCAGAGTGGAAGAACTTCTCGGCGAGTCCGTTGATCGCCTGCACTTTGACGAAGCCTGGTACTCATACGCTCGATTTAATCCTATCTATCGAGATCGCTTCGCAATGTACGATTTGGGCGAAGCCGACACGAAAAATGGCCCGAGCAAATTTGCTACTCAGTCAACACATAAATTACTCGCCGCATTGTCCCAGGCATCAATGATTCACATTCGCGATGGGCGTAAACCCATTGAGCATGGGCGCTTTAATGAAGCCTTTATGATGCATGCCTCAACCTCCCCACTTTACTCCATCATGGCCTCCAATGATGTGAGCGCAGCAATGATGGATGGGCCGGGTGGAAAAGCATTAACAGAGGAGTCAATTGCTGAGGCCGTAGCGTTCCGACAAGTATTGTCCCGTTTGCAACAGGAGTATCGCGATAAAGAAGAGTGGTTCTTCGGAGGTTGGCAGCCTGAGCATGTCACCGACCCCAGTAACGGGCACAACTACGCCTTTCACAGCGCCCCAGCAGAGCTCCTGTGTCATGAGCCCAGCTGCTGGTTATTAGACCCCGGCGAGTCATGGCATGGATTTGGTGATATTGAGCCAGATTACTGCATGTTGGACCCGATTAAAGTATCGATTACCACCCCAGGGATAAACCCTGATGGCAAACTGTCTTCATCTGGAATACCTGCCAACATCGTCAGTAAATACCTGGACAATCTCGGCATTATCGTGGAAAAAACTACCGATTTTACGATTTTGTTCCTGTTTTCTATCGGTATTACCAAGGGTAAATGGGGCACTCTTATCAATGCTTTACTGGCCTTTAAGCGCGACTTTGATGCCAACCGGCCCTTAAGTGAATGTCTGCCAAACCTTTTAAAAAAGTCCCCAGCCTATCGCAATATCGGGCTGCGCGACCTAGCAGACAATATGTTTGCTTCCATGAAAAAATTGCAAACCACAGTGCAAATGTCTGTGGGGTTTTCAGCCTTACCTATAGCTGACTTCAGTCCGGTACAAGCTTATGAAACCCTGGTTCGCGGCGATGTGGAAATGCTTCCGCTAAGCAAGTTACCGGGACGTACCGCAGCTACAGGCGTTGTACCCTACCCTCCAGGTATTCCTCTGTTAATGCCCGGCGAAAACTTTGGCGATGAAGATAGTCCGGCATTGATTTACTTGAGAACTCTGGAAGCCTTCGACCAGCAATTTCCAGGCTTTACCCACGATAACCACGGAGTAGAGGTGCGGGACGGCCACTATCATATTTACGCCCTGCGGGGAGACTCGCCATAGGCTCGCCTATCAAAGAGGAGCATAAAATAGGCCTGGTCCCCGCAACCCTGATGGTTGCAGGCAATATGATGGGCTCCGGGGTTTTTATGCTCCCCGCCAATCTCGCTGCAGTCGGCAGTATTTCCCTGATTGGTTGGTTGATAACCATTGTCGGCGCTATCTCCCTGGCCCTGGTATTTGCCAAGCTCGCCGCTATCTATCCCGCAGCCGGCGGCCCTTACGCCTATGCCCGCCGCGCTTTTGGCGATTACATTGGCTACCAAACCAACCTGGTTTACTGGCTGGCCAATGTAATTGGTAATGTTGCGCTGATTACTGCAGGCCTGGGCTATCTGACCCATTTTTTTCCACCGTTAAAAGACCCACTGACTTTTGCCATGGCCCAGGTTGCCATGGTCTGGCTGCTGACTTACGCCAATGTACTGGGGCCGCGCACCGTCGGTCGCATTCAATCCCTCACCACCGGCCTGGTTTTGCTTCCAATCCTCGGCACCGCTATTTTTGGCTGGTTCTGGTTCGACCAGCAAAACTTTACCAGCAGCTGGAATGTTTCAGGCAAGAGCGACCCCAGTGCCATTATGGCCAGCCTGACCTTCACGCTCTGGGCCTTTATTGGAGTGGAAACCGCCTCTGTATCCGCCGCAGTGGTAAAAGACCCCATCAAGAACGTCCCCATCGCGACCGTTGGGGGGGTAATCCTGGCTTCTATCGCCTATGTACTCAGCTCATCGGTCATTATGGGGATGCTGCCGAACCAGGAATTAATCAGCTCCTCCGCCCCCTTTGCCGATGCTGCTCGCCTGGCACTGGGAAATACTGCGGCCAATGTCGTAGCCCTGTGCGCCGCTATTGGCTGTATCGGTTCATTGGGCGGCTGGATACTGTTGGTGGGCCAGTCTGCCAAGGCGGCGGCAGATGATGGCCTGTTTGCAGCACTATTTGCCCGCACCAATAACAAAGGCGTGCCTACCGGCGGATTAACCCTGGTGGCCGTGCTGATGTCTGTATTGATACTTACCACTATATCGCCAACGGCCAGCCAGCAGTTTGGCAAAATTGCCTCTGTCGCTGTGATTATGACACTGATCCCCTATATCTATTCAGCGGTAGCTTTGCGGGTTTTGGCCTACGGCAAAATGCCGCCTCAGCAGTACGGACTGTTTACTGTGATTTTGCTGATTGCAGCGGTGTACTGCCTTGTGGCCCTGGTGGGATCTGACGGGCAACAAACCCGCTGGTCCCTGATCTTTGTGATTGCGACAGTCATTTTTTATGCGCTAATTTTAAATCGCCGTCGCAGCGTTGAAGAAAAACATTTTCTTCCTGGCGGGCCAGAACCAGCCTGGGTTCACTACTTTACTCTCTTTGCCACAATTGCTGCCCTGTGCCTGTTCTTCTGGTTTTCCGTGGGGCAATACCCGGACTTGGAATTGCGCCTGCGCGCACCCAACCCCTCAGGTCATCATCATGAAAGGCACATTGAACCCTAGACTCAGCGGGTTAGCGCCCCCTCGATGGTTTCCGCGGTAATTTCAGTAATCCCTTGGGAGTTGGATTCACGGTTACCCGCCACATTCAGCGTCTGCGGACGATTCTTGAGGATAAAGTCGCGCACCAGTTGTACTCGATCGGCATCTGTCGGATTGACTACCAAGTGTGGTTTTCCCGATGCCTGGCAGAACTCAATAGTAAACAGGGTGCCATCACTACTGGGATTGGTTGTGAAGATAACCGTGGCATCGGAGTTGCGGATATTCTCACGAGTACGCTCTTCCAGATTCGGGGACGTGTTTTCAATCAGCCCAAGCCCTTTCAGAAAATCCGGCCGATCACCCCTCTCAGTCCAGTAACCCTGTGGTGCTATGCCACCGGTGGCAATTCCCAGGCGTTGCCCCGCTAGCAAGCCGCCGGTATCCGCCCCTGTCTGACCTCCACTGATTATTTTCTCCGGTCGGAAGATCACTTTTCTCCCCCATATCGTTTATCGTCCTACTAGCTCGAGTTAGCAGATATCAAACCAGCGATAATTGGCATTGAAATTAACGATCGCAGCCACTAATTTATCTCCGACTCTAGTCTGGCCGGCAACGCTGTGAATTACTATCTGATACTGAAAACACTGCATATCCTCTGCGCCATAATCGTCCTCGGTACGGGGACCGGCATCGCTTGGTACACGCTAAGAGGCTGGCTTTCCGGAAATGCCCAAGTTATTCAGTGGGTCAGTCGGGAAACGGTACGGGCAGACTGGATATTTACCGGATCGGCGGTAATTGGTCTATTCGGTAGCGCAGTGGGTATGCTAATGATTAACCCAAGCTGGATGCTGCAAGCCTGGTTGCAATTGGCCGCCGGTCTCAGCGCAACCGTGTTCTTATTGTGGCTACCGGTTGTTTACCTTCAGTACCAGCTGCGTAAACATGCCAAAGAAGACGGCGATATAGACAAACTGCGCAAGCTAATGATGGCTTGGTGCCTGCTCGGTGCTATAGCTTTTCCCATTACCGTTGCCATTGTCTATCTGATGGTGTCCAAACCGGCACTCTAGGGACTCATACCTGGCCCCTTACTTTTCTGGTCCCCTGAGGGTCTTATAGCTCGCTCGATGACCAACATCTTTCCACTGCCGCTTGAAGTCATCGAGGATAACGCCGGACACAATTTCAGCATTACCCTCCGCGCTTTTATCCAAACGTTGTATCGCTTCTTTCTTACACAATGGAATAATAATTGCCGAACGCTCATGCCGGTCCATTCTCAACAGACGACTGCGAATATGCTCTGCCTCGCCGCCTGTGCAACTCGCATCTGTAATCACAAAGACGTTGGTATCACTATCGAGATCCGAGGCTATGGTGCCAAAACCTAGATCAAACTGCCGAAATACCACCCCTTTAAACAGCCCCTCCCCCACTTCCGAACCCGTAATAAAGGGCCAGGCATGTGCCAGAGTCCACAAGTAAGATTTACTTAGGACATATTGTAAGTGCTGATTGCGAACAAGCCCCAACTGAAACTGACGCTCAAAGGTCTCATCATTCAACTTGGCTTTACTGCAAATGGCCTTGGGAATAAGTTCTCCCTTGTAGCTGGTGGTTGGGATAACCACGACAAAATCATCAGCATCCCGCTTTTTCTCTAACGCCTTAAGAATGGTTGCCTGGAGATGTAAGACAAATTCCTCAGTGGTAATCACATCGTGTGGCAGCGCTGTGCCTTCCATTTCGAGGTTCATATAGAGTTTTTCCGCTCTATAAGCCTGAATAATCGGCTCCAACTCTTCTCGACTAAACAACAATTTTTCATCGAGGATTGCCTGTTCGTTAATTTTTTTTGCGTAGCAATCAATCAGTAGTTGATCTGCGGCATAGATACCGGAATTTCCCGAACCGACACAGCGGAAGTATTCTGCATCTTGCATCGACAAAAATCGTTCTATCACAGCTCTGCTAATGTCCCGGCCAAACAACTCATAAAGCGCACCTTCCTGCCTTGGTAAAAAATGTTCTTCCGAGTCCATCAACCGCTGAGATCGTTTAAGAACCACTTAAGCACACCTAATTCTTAATCCACTGCCATTAACCCGCATTAACAAATACGAATTATGTTAAACGCAACAATTTACAGAGTTCTGCATACTTCATCGAAATCCAACCGAGGGTTGCGCGGATATAATTTGTCAGTTTCGCCATAGCCAAGATTGCACAAGAAATTGGACTTAATATGACAATCGGGGAAGTGCTCCGGCAGAAAAGCCGGTGCTGAGCATTTGTCACTAAAGAATTCCTCATCAACTAATGCGTTATCAAACCCCGACATTGGGCCGCAATCGAGCCCCAGGGCCCTCGCAGCTAAAATAAAGTAGCCTCCTTGCAAGGAACCATTGCGAAATGCGGTAACCTCGGCGTATTCGGGGCTATCGGCAAACCATTCCCGCGCAGGAGTCTGGGGGTAGAGCCTCGGAAGGTGTTCATAAAAGTGCATATCGTAAGCAACAATGGCAGTCACTGGAGCCCGCATAGTTTTTTCAATATTTCCCTCATTAAGCGCTGGCTTGAGCCGCTCCTTAGCCTCCGTACTTACAACAAACACCAATCGCATAGGGCAACAATTAGCACTTGTAGGTCCGAATTTGACTAGGTCGTAAAGCTGTTTCAAAACCACTTCTGAAACCGGCTTATCCTGCCAATGACTATATGTTCGGGCTTTGTTGAACAACTGGTCGAGCAACTCAGAGGAAACAGGTTGCATAAGAGCTACCCCAAAATAACTTCGCTGGTAACAGTTTAGTTTGCGCCAGGCATTTCAAAGGAGCAGCAGAATCATTAGAAGATGGCAGGCCATCACCAGGTAGGTCACGATGCTGCGGGTGCGGAAATACTGATCCCTCCCGGGCAGATTGGGGTTCAACCGGGCCTCGGCCCAGACCACAAAACCGAAAGCAATTAGTAATACCGGTAATGCCCAAGTGGTGCGAAACATCAGCAGCGCCACCCACCCCACCAATGTCACCAGGTTACTCAGTAGCGCTAAAATCATCCTGTGCGGATGCCCCACTTGATTGAGTGCAGCGCCCCACCAAACACCGCAAAGAAAACTCAGAATCACCGCGCTATAGGCGGTGAACAGCAGGCGCGGAGTCACTCCCCAAAGGGAAAACCCTAACCACTGCATAATGATTCCTGCGACAAATGGAATCAAACCAAGGTAAGCCAGCCAGTCAAACAGCCGCGTATCTACTGGTGGGTAGTGATGGATGTCAGTGTCCATGTCGTCTAAGCTTCCAAGTCAAAGACAGTTTCGTCTCAAACAACAAGCTTAGCGGCAGGAGCAAGCAGCAATGGATGCCGAACAGAAGATTGACGTCAAACAAGCGCTGCGGGTGTTTGATAGGGCGACAAAGGAGGGGCGCAAGGAAGGTAACGAATGGCATTACCAGGGGCTGGCAGTCAGCACTGACTTTGACGGCTATACGGTTTTTATCAACTCCCCCAAAGTAAAACTCACCATATTTTTCCACAATAAATTTTCTGTGGATTCCACCAGTAGCAAAGAGCTCGAAGAGTTTATTCGGCTATTGAAAAAGCTTGATTCAGGATAAGAGAAAAGAACCTAGAAACCTCAAATAGAGGTAAATTTTAAACACCAAAATGAGACACATTGAGAGCAACTTTTCGATATTCACTAAAAGAACACCGTAAGCACAAATGGGGACACTATCCGCCACCAAGCTTAAAAATCTCAGAAAACCCAACGCATCCGGTTTAAAATTACAGCCTAATACTACCGCAGCTACCTTCCAGATAAATCGATCATCTTATGGACTTACGCGGGTGGCACAGAATTTTGAAGCCCAGCGAAACATTGACCCATCATTTCACCCAAAGTCCGCTGGGCTAAATCTTAAGCTTCCCCTAGTAGAATTTTAATTATTGCCCCAAGAATATAACCAACACTATCCGTCACTCCACCAGACACATCACTTCCAGCCATTAACATATCTGCTGAAATGGTTTTCCCTTCTTCAGATACTTGAGTGTGAATCACATCCTCATGTATTGAGCCAGCAAAACATACGCTGATAGTTAAGACCATAAAAAACAATTTATATATAACTTTCATTAACATTCCTCCTAATTGATCAAGTTTTCCTTCTTTCCTTCTTTCCATCCTCCAAAAATCTCCCTATTTTTGGAATATCCACATTAATGGATATTTGAACAGCCTTCAAACCTATTAGATTAAACTTAAAAATCTCATATGAAACCTTAATAGCTTCCATGAACGAAATAATACCTGCGAGATCAGCCTAGGCATAACTCCCTGACGGAACAAAGTAGCCAGCAAGATTGAACTTGCGGTTGCCAATATCTTCCGGATCATATTCAACCTCCCTGAAACCTAAAAAGCATCAACAACTCCAAAAGGTTCAGTGTTATCACTGGGAGACGCGCCTAGTACTTTTCTGCCACGGCTAAAAGCAGAGGACCACCACCTGCCAACATGGTAGAATTGTGTTTAAAAAATCCAATAGTTGGTTATCTATAACCAGATACTTCGTCAAACACCAGTCCCAAATAACACCATCTCCCCAGCTCCCCTTTAATATCAACCTTTACATTTCATTGCATGCAAATATTTTTTAACATCCTCAGGAGCCAATAAACAATTACAGCTTTGAAATATCTTGCTCCTAGCAACATCATTGGTCACACAAAAGATCATCTTGAGCATCAATACTGATTCAGAGTTAGCTATGTTGATGTTCAAACGGCAAAATATAACCTTTTTCGCCAGAGTAAAGTTGGAAGCTTGCCATGTCTTTTTTCAGTCCTTCTCGAGTAAGGCCAAATAGCCTCACACCCTAACAGGATTCTTTAATGGCTTTATTGATACAACCTTCTCGCCAAGGATAAATGTAAATCATGGTCATATCTACTGGAGAGCGTCCCAAGATCTTTATATTTTCTGCAAACTAAAATACTACGGCGTCTAAGTGATCAACCCCACCGTGAATACCGTTTTGCTTTATGAGATCTTGTGCAAAATTATTGAGTAAAGCACGGGATAGCCTTGCCTCTGTGCTTCTCTCGATATCTGTATATTTCTTGGAAATGAAAGATAGTTTTTCCATTACTTACTTTTTTGGGGGGAGGAGGGGAGAAATTCCGGACTACCTGGTACAAACTCACCATAACAATCATCCTGACTGATCATTACGCTCCTCAATCTTCAGTGCTCCAAGATCGTCGAATGCGGCCCCTGCAGTAACACCAATAGGTTTACCGCCCCAGGCTTTCCCGTTTTGGTGCATTTCTCAGGTAGCCTAAAAACTTCCTGAAATTAGCCCGTTGCCTAGTATCCCTCTCTTAATATGTCTTTAAGCAGTTTCATTAGCCCTTAATGCACTACAAAAAAGCATCCAACGAGCCACTTTCGTCTTCCTTAAATCACTCAGACAAAGATGCCCATAAACCACTTATGCTCTCTGATTACAGAATAACTGATTGAAAATAAAAGTTAATTAAGAAACGGCACTTAAACCTTCAAAAGGCGGTACTCAAAAACTGTACTTCCACACATTGGCTTTAAATTATAATTTTTACGGAAGGATGGTCAGTAGAAATCACTGTGCAGTACATACCTTTTTCAAGATTGTGGCCAACAGGGTATTGATGAACAGCCCCTAGTGTACGAGTTTGATCTTCTAGCGAGCTTACGATAGTACAGCTTACAAATACCCATTAGTATTAGTTTACTACCGCTCACCCAGCTTACTTATAGCGTTTGATCAGTCGATATCGACTTGTACCGGCGAGATCCCAAAGAGACCTGTGCTGATTTTTAGGGCACAAACGTAGGGTCGGGTCGGGTCGGGTCGGGTCGGGTCGGGTCGGGTCGGGTAAAGGTAACAGAATTACCAAGCAGCCCTACGATAATTCTATAACCAACGATTAGCGCTACCGCCGGTATGACCCCATATAGTGAGCTTAGGCAGCAAGAATTCTGGTGTTATCACTAAAGAATCAGGAAGCTTGGAGCCAATAAACATCAATTCGAAAGCTTCCTGTAAATCTGAGCCACCTTAGCAGGCCAAGCGAGAATTACTGCCCGGCACTCTCCGGCACACCACTGTGAAAGCGGAACTGTCCATCACTACCTTCCACTAATTCCTTTTCTTTCTCCAGCAGCACCTGAACCCTAGGTTGAATATCTTCATCGGAAGCCTTCTGGGCAAGATGCAGGTAATCGCGGAAGTGACGCGCCTCAGATTTAAGCAGGGAGAGATAAAACTTCTGCAACTCATCATCTAACTGAGGTGCAATCCGTGCAAAGCGCTCGCAGGAACGCGCTTCGATAATAGCGCCACAAATCAACGTATCAATTAAACGCCCCGGCTCTGCGCTGCGCACTTCAGCGCGAAGACCGGCTGCGTAGCGGGAGGCACTAACGTGGGGATAGGCGATGCCGCGCTTCTCCATAATCGCCAGCACCTGCTCAAAGTGGCGCAACTCTTCGCGAGCCAGACGCGACATTTTGTTCAGCAGCTCAAAGTCATTCAGATAGCGAAACATCAGGTTCAGGGCAGTACCCGCCGCTTTTTTCTCGCAGTTGGCATGATCGATCAGCATCATTTCCGGCTCCTTCAATGCCGCCTCCACCCAGGCATCGGGCGTGGGACACAGCAGGAATTCATTGATAGCGGACAGATCTGGGATTTGAGCATTCATAGGGCGAACAAACTTAACCGGAGCAAAATAACTTGGCGCGGGATTATAGCGGCCCCAAGCCACAAACGCCCACTATTAAACCGCCAGCGGGTACTACTTCACCGACTGACAGAGCCTGGCAGCAATTACCCAAGAAGGTCCCTAGTGATAAATACAATCAATTTGATAACGATTTATTAAGTGCATTAATATAAAATCACTTTTTATCCGGCATATCTGATGAATGACTACAGAACCCAGGCAAAAGCTATCCCACCGCTATTAGAAAATGTCCATGGTACCGCCCAAGCCCTGAGAGAATCCCTGGAATTGCTGCAAAATGCCGAGAAACCCTGGCAGCACTATCTACTTCAGCCCCCTTTCGCACAGGATGCCGCACTCAGTCTCAATCAGAGCTTTGAACGCCCCTATTCACTGTCGGGCGCTCTCTACTCGCAACTCGACTATCTGGAGCCCATTAGCGCCGGAGGAGATGCCCGCGCTACTTTACAGGTACCAGGTTTATTGGCGGTACCGACCAAAACCCTTGAGCTTGCCCAACAACTCAATAGCCACAAAGAGATCTTTGCCAAGGCTATTGCCGAACTTCGCAGCGCCCTAGCAGAGCGGCCAGTAGCTGAGCAGGATCGCACTGTGCGGGAAACCCTTGCGGATGCTGGGTACCCCCGCGCACATCTACGCCAATGCTACCGCCTAGTATTGATGTGCCCGAAGCGGCCGGATGCCATCACCCTTTCATGGATCAAGGCGCGTAAATCTATTCGCAAGGTCACGGTGAAATGGTGTGAAAAGAAGTTGGTGCAGCTCGACCCCCAAGGGTCCGATCCCGGTATCCAATATCAGCGCCAGCTACTCGCCGGGCTACACAAAAGCCAGCAGGAGGATTTACGCCAGGTGCAGGTACAGAGTCGCCCTAATCTCCAGGTAGCGGAAATCTTCTATGGGCACGAGCTAGGTGAGGAAGAGGAATATCATCAGGTCGGCTATTCCTCCATGCCGATTCTGGTAGAGGCCAACGAAGCCGGGCAACTGCCTGAATTCACCCGAGTTGACCACCAACCGAGCTTGAGTCGGCGGCGCCAGCGGCGGGATCTGGCAATCGCCAGTGAGCCCTTTCTACCGGCGCTCAGAGTATTTTTGCGCCAGCAGCGCTAAACCCAGGCTCTCAAATGGAGCTGCCATCAACTTTTGAACCTTCCTATGTAATACCAGGCGCCACATAGCGCTGGTAATAGGCGACAGACAGTGCGTAAAAATCCTCATCGATAAGGCGGCGAATTTCCACCAGTGGGACGCCGCGCGCCTGTGCAGTGAGTTGCAACCCAAAAGCCTTGAGGTCTGATATCTGGCTGGCCCCTGCCCTCAACAGTTCGAACACCCAACAGTAGGGATTTTGACTTTCATCAAAACGGACCCGCTGGTGATGAAGCTGCTCCAATAGCAGCTCGCGATCCACGATCTCCAACTGGCTGCGTACTGCGTTCACCAAATACCCTTCTCGGCGCTCGGCAATTACTCGGCGCTGTTCTTCACTATAGGCATTCCAATCAATAACCTCGTGTGCAAAGCGCTTGCAGCCACGGCAAACATCATCGCCAATTCCCGTGGAGCAAACACCGATACAGGGCGTGCGAACCTTCTTATACATTAACTATCCGACCAACCTATTTATGCCGCCCGCGCGGCCTTCAAATTGCGCGTAGCCTATTTTGTTTCCGCCGCCAAGAAAAGGGGGGAAGTACCAGCTGCCAAACCACTAAAATTCACCTAGCAAATAGTCATAATTCACTTAAATTATTGATTTTTCGATAAACTTAACAGCTGTAGGGCTTTCCTGTAGTATTCGCCCCCCGCCATCAGCGGCCTCGAAAAAAAAATCCCGGCTGACAGTTAATAGACCGGGAATTCCACCCGCTGTAGGTGCCACCCCACACACCAAGAGGGACTTATCAGTGCTTGAAGCCTATCGCAAACACGTCGCCGAGCGCGCCGAACAAGGCATTCCGCCAAAGCCATTGGACGCCGAGCAAGTCGCCGGCCTGGTTGAATTGCTGAAAAATCCGCCAAAAGGCGAAGAACAGGAACTGGTTGACCTGCTCACCCAACGCGTTCCGCCGGGCGTTGACGAAGCCGCTTATGTTAAAGCAGGTTTCCTGTCCGCCATTATCAAAGGTGAAGCAGAATCCCCGCTGATCGATCGCAAACACGCTGTAGAACTGCTGGGCCAAATGCTGGGCGGTTACAACATCTCCACCCTGGTCGAGCTGCTGGACGACAAAGATCTGGCCGAACTGGCTGCCGAGCAGCTGAAAGGCACTCTGCTGATGTTTGACGCCTTCCACGATGTGGAAGAGAAAGCCAAAGCTGGCAACGAATTCGCCAAAGCGGTAATGCAATCCTGGGCAGACGCCGAGTGGTTCACCAAGCGCAACAAAGTACCCGAGAGCATCAAAGTTGCCGTATTCAAGGTAACTGGCGAAACCAACACTGACGACCTGTCTCCGGCACCGGATGCCTGGTCCCGTCCGGACATTCCCCTGCACGCGCTGGCCATGTACAAAATGAAGCGCGACGGCCTGGAGCCAGAAGAAGCAGGTGTTACCGGTCCGCTAAAGCAGATCGAAGAAGTTAAAGCCAAGGGCCTGCCCGTTGCTTTCGTTGGCGACGTAGTAGGTACCGGTTCTTCCCGTAAGTCCGCCACCAACTCCGTGCTGTGGTACTTCGGTGAAGAAATGCCTGGCGTGCCCAACAAGAAAGGTGGCGGTATTTGTATCGGCGGTAAAGTTGCCCCGATCTTCTACAACACCATGGAAGATGCCGGTGCACTGGTATTCGAAGCCCCCGTTGACGAACTGGGCATGGGCGACGTTATCGAGATCCGCCCTTACGACGGCAAGATCCTGGCCGAAGACGGCAAAGTCCTGTCTGAATTCCAACTGAAGTCCGACGTACTGCTGGACGAAGTTCAGGCTGGCGGTCGTATCAACCTGATCATCGGTCGCGGCCTGACCGGCAAAGCCCGTGAAGCCCTGGGCCTGGCACCTTCCGAGCTGTTCCGCAAGCCTGAGCAACCTGCCGACACCGGCAAAGGTTACACTTTGGCGCAGAAGATGGTTGGTAAAGCCTGTGGCGTTGAAGGTATCCGTCCGGGCACCTACTGCGAGCCGAAAATGACCACTGTGGGCTCCCAGGACACCACTGGCCCCATGACCCGCGATGAACTGAAAGACCTGGCCTGCCTCGGCTTCTCCGCCGACCTGGTAATGCAGTCTTTCTGTCACACTGCGGCCT
Source organism: Microbulbifer maximicatervae (SeqCode) (assembly GCF_052467225.1). Lineage (NCBI taxonomy): Bacteria > Pseudomonadati > Pseudomonadota > Gammaproteobacteria > Cellvibrionales > Microbulbiferaceae > Microbulbifer > Microbulbifer maximicatervae (SeqCode). The sequence goes on from NZ_CP174303.1 coordinate 3,882,627, forward strand.
ACCCCAAGCCCGTTGATATCAGCACCCAGCACACCCTGCCGGACTTCATCATGAACCGTGGCGGTGTTTCCCTGCGCCCGGCTGACGGCATCATCCATAGCTGGCTGAACCGCATGCTGCTGCCGGACACCGTAGGTACCGGTGGTGACTCCCACACCCGCTTCCCCATGGGTATCTCCTTCCCGGCAGGTTCCGGTCTGGTAGCTTTCGCCGCCGCTACCGGTGTTATGCCGCTGGATATGCCTGAGTCCGTACTGGTGCGCTTCAAGGGCAAAATGCAGGCCGGCATCACCCTGCGCGACCTGGTGCACTCCATTCCTCTCTATGCTATCAAGCAGGGCCTGCTGACCGTTGAGAAGAAAGGCAAGAAGAACATCTTCTCCGGCCGCATCCTCGAGATCGAAGGCCTGGAAGACCTGACTGTAGAGCAGGCATTCGAGCTGTCCGACGCCTCCGCCGAGCGCTCCGCTGCTGGCTGTACCATCAAGCTGTCCGAAGACACCATGTCTGAGTACCTGCGCTCCAACGTAACCCTGTTGCGCTGGATGATCGCTGAAGGTTACGGCTCCAAGCGTACCCTGGAGCGCCGCGCGCGCGCCATGGAAGAGTGGCTGGCCAACCCGAAACTGATGGAAGCGGACGCCGACGCCGAATACCTGGAAGTGATCGAGATCGATCTGGCCGAGATCAAAGAACCGATCGTATGTGCTCCTAACGATCCAGACGACGCTCGCCTGCTGTCCGACGTTGCTGGCGACAAGGTAGACGAAGTCTTTATCGGCTCCTGTATGACCAACATCGGTCACTTCCGCGCTGCCGGTAAACTGCTGCAAGAACACAAAGGTGGCATCTCCACTCGCATGTGGATCTCCCCGCCCACCAAGATGGACGAGCACCAGTTGATGGAAGAGGGTTACTACAACATCTACGGTTCTGCCGGTGCCCGCACCGAGATGCCTGGATGTTCCCTGTGTATGGGTAACCAGGCGCGTGTGGCACCGAACGCCACCGTACTGTCCACCTCTACCCGTAACTTCCCCAACCGTCTGGGCGATGGTGCCAACGTGTACCTGACCTCCGCTGAGCTGGCTTCTGTAGGCGCCATCCTGGGTAAACTGCCGACTCCGGCTGAGTACCAGGAATACGCACAGAACCTGGACTCCATGTCCAGCGAGATCTACCGCTACCTGAACTTCGATCAGATTGAAGACTTCCAGAAGTCTGCCGAAGAAGGCAAGCGCATCGCAGCGACTGAGATCCAGGAAGTGAATGTCTAATTGACAGCCTGATCCAGACGAAAAGCCCCGCTAACTAGCGGGGCTTTTTTTTGCCTATAGGAAAGATCTCAGCTTGCCCCAGCACAAAAAAATAGCTTTTAAGCTGGCGCACTTTACGTCTACATGGCTCGACACCAAGCTCTAGAATCTAGCCGACTATAATTAACTCCGAATCACGAGAACAAAATTTGATTGCCGGCTTTCCGTCAGCAATCAATGAGCACTCACTAGATTTCTCTATATCTAACTATAAGAATACGCTTCCATGCCAACGCCCGTAAAACAGCTATCTTCCGAACAGGAAACAACATCACTCCGTGAGCACACTTTTTGGATAAGGTGGCGAGATCGCTGCATATTCTTTTCTCAAAAGCTAAAAAGAAAAACCCTAAAATATGCCAGGCGCCTAGCCAATATTATTATGCGAAGGTATCGCCATTTTCCCAATTTCCACTATCCGAGCAGTCGTTCCCCCTACCCCAAAACTACGCCAGTCAAATCTCATAAAGCCACAACAAATAGAACCCAGACCTTTGTTCTCTACAGAGTCATCGGCAACGACTTAGCTCCCCGGCATAGTGTGGGACAGTCCCGCAAGAATCTTGAATTTATTTTGAAGCATGAGCCTGAACTCGACGACTGCGAAAAAATATTTATCCTCAATCGAATAGTCGACCCTAATGAAGAAGCAGCCATTATTAAACTGCTCGGCGACTATCAACAAACCTTTCTCAGAATCCCCTTTAGCTGGGACGACTACCGAAAAATAGAGTGGAATATTCTCGATCACCCCATCAGCTATGCCCCCTATAAATTAAAAGGGCTACGATTACGCCAGGACTTAGCTGTTCAGGCAGAGCTGAGCCTTTACCGCTATAAAAATAATTATGTAATGAACAATAATGGGGCCCGAAATCTCGCCCTCCAGGACGGCAAATCAAAAGCAGATTGGATTTTACCTTGGGACGGCAATTGCTTCGTAACACCAAAAGCCTGGCAAGCAATAAAGCAACAAGTACTCAACAACAACGCCTACCCCTACCATGTTATTCCAATGACAAGACTGCTGGATAACCAATCCATTCTATGTGAGAACTTCAAACCAACTCCCACTGAAGAGCCACAAATAGTATTTCGATCTGATAGTACAGAGGTATTTGATAGCCGCTACTGCTATGGCAGGCGACCCAAGGTTGAACTTTTATGGCGGCTAGGCGTATCGGGGAAATGGGATGAGTGGGCGATTTTCCCATGGGATCTCCCCTGCCCTGATTACTCTGAAGCCGCAGGTCACTATACTCAGGGAGGCTGGGTAGCCAGACTATTTTCCGGAAAGCCGCACCTGGAGCGAACAGATCAGCAGTCCAGCCGGGATCGAGGAACAACTCGCTCTGAAGCTATCCTTGCCATGCTGGATCAACTCGATGATTCCAGCTTTTCCGCCGATACAAGCGCCCCTGCCAGCAAGTTGGCCACAGTAAACAGGTGCGACCTTTCCTATCTAATGCTATTAAGAGAGGCCACGCAAAGATCGGTAAAAGAAAAACAGAGGGCGCGGCCCAGTTCGATTAACAGCCTGCTTCAGGATTTGACCATTGTCGCCCTTGCCCAATCCCACTGCTCGAAGCCGGAATTCATTCAATTTATCGACAATAGCCTCATCAAACTATTCCCCAACAAACATGAAACGAAATACAGCAAACAATTACAATCTGTAAATCCCAACCTACTGGTCCACACCCTCTGCACTTTAAAAGAACTTAAACAAGAACAGCAGATTCGTCTGATAGGAGTTGAGCGATTAGACTACCATCTGGAGCAATACCTTAGCTGGTTGATAGATAGTCATCGCGGGCAATCAATGCGTCCAAAACTTGGGCATCTTGGCACACAGTATGATTTACAAGTTGTAGCTTTAGCGCTCTATCTCAATCAAATACAAGCTGCCAGAAAAACTCTCAGGGACTCCCGCTTCCGAATATTAGAGCAGTTTGATCACTCTGATAACCAAGTATCGAAAACCAAGAGTAAAAATAGTGTTCATTATGAATGCCTCAATTTTCAATCATGGATTTATCTTGCTAGTCTCGCAGAAACAATTGATGAAAATCTCTGGAACTTCACAGCAAGAAATGGGGCTGGCATCCAGCAGGGAATAAATAATTTTCTACAAGCGTTCGAAAACCACAAGGGCCCCAAGCATTTCGACCGGCAGAGACTGATCCCAATAGTCTATGCCTATAGACAACATTATGGAGAGCTAAAAATAAAACTTAATGCCGTACCAATCAGCCAATGCAAACCTGTTTTCCCAATCGAAACGGGAATTTTCCCATTTTGGAACCTCGACAAAGAAGCACAAACTTCACCTTTAAAGGCTGCCGATCAATTAACAACTGAAACGGAAAGATAGACAACGGATAGATTATTAAAATCAAACTTCAGGCTTTTTATCCCCGACAAATAAAATGCAAATAATAAAAGCAAACATGGCCAGATATGCATTTACAGTAAATGCATGTTCAATACCCGATGGCATATCAGTGGCCATCGCCACTATCGTAGTATTCAACCCTAATCCTACGGCACCACCCGCTATTTGAAACATAAAAATGATTGCACCCGCCAAACTCGCTCTACTGTTATCAACAACCGTTATAGCCACAGTGGTAATGGTGGAATTGAACAAACCAATACCAGCACCTAATATCACCAGGCCAGGAACCAAAGACATATATTGAGTATCCTTGTGGATATGAGATAGAAGATACATTCCCAGCGTCATCAATAAAGTAGCTGCCGATACTATCTTCTTTGCTCCAATCACATCATATAGCTTCCCTGCCAGAAAGCCGAAAACGCTAAAGGAGAGCATCATAGGGATCAACCCCATCCCCGCCTTCATCGCCGAGGTACCTCGAACATGGGTTAAGAATTGGGGAATAAAAAACAATCCCGCAAAGAAAAGTGCTGAAATCAATAACGTAGCAATAGAGGCGAAAACAAACCGTTTATTCCCAGCCACATCCGGTGGAATCAACGCCTGAGCCCCAACTCGCTTCTCAACGAGACTAAACAAGCATATAAGTAAGAAAAAGGCAGCGATAAGGCCGAGGACCAATGGGCTTTTGAAACCGACATCAACCACAAGATCAAACGCCAACAGCAAGGCAAATAGAGCCATCGACAGCGAAGTGATTCCGGCATAGTCAATACGTTCATCACAAGCTTCTGGAGAGTCATCAGGAATCACTCTCCAGCAAACATATAAGGCAACTGCTGATACCGGCAGGTTAATAAAGAAAATCCATCTCCAACTGGCATAATCTGCCAGCGCACCACCCAACAGTGGTCCAACTGAATTGGCAATACCGCAAACAGTAATCACCAGCCCTCCAGCCAAACCCGCTCGCTTTTCAGTCATCAGGCCATAGGTCATACCCAGGATCGACGGCCACATCATAGCCCCTCCAATCCCCATCAGTGCCCGGGATATCAATAACATTCCCATATTAACTGCAATCCCACCGATAAGTGAGAACGCCATAAATAGCAGGGTTCCAATAAAGAATACCCTCCTCCTGCCATACATATCGGCAAGGCGACCACCTGAAATAATCAGTACTCCAAAGACTAAGGCGTAACCATTAATGACCCACTGGGTCGTTGTAAGGTCAGAGTGGAACTCGTGCTCCATTGCCGGCAGCGCGGGAGAAAAGGCCGTAAAATCATTGGCGACAAGGAAAATGGCAAGAGACAGAGCCAACATTCCAAGGTATAAATTCTTATCTAAGAGACCCTCTTGTCTTTCCATTGCGTAAACCTGTACTTACATATACATAAACCAATTGACATACAAAATGACGTTAAGCTTTTTCTTCCTTAGACCCTATAAATAAAACGCAAATAATAAAAGATAACATCGCCAAGTATGCGTTTAATGTAAATGCCTGACTAATCCCATAAGATATATCACCAGCCATTGCGACTATTGTGGTATTCAGGCCCAACCCCACTGCACCACCCGCTATTTGAATCATAAAGATTATTGCTCCGGCCAAACTTGCTCGGCGCGGATCAACAACCGATATTGCAAACGTGATTATAGTAGAATTGAATAAGCCAATACCCGCCCCCAAAATTAACAACCCGGGAACCAAGCGAATATATTGACCGTCCTGATAGATATGAGACAGCATATATAAACCTAAAGCCATTAATAGTGTTGCTATGGAGACAATTAGCTTGGCTCCCAGCACCTTATAGACATTACCAGCAACAAAACCAAATACACTAAATGCCAACATAAGTGGAACCAATCCCAGACCTGCTATTGTTGCAGAAGCTCCATGGACTTTACTTAAATATTGCGGGATAAAAAAGAACCCCGCATAGAAGAACTGGGCAATTAACAAAGCGACACAGGCTGCAGTGACAAAAGACTTGTTTCCTGCTACATCTGGAGGGATTAATGCCCCCTCAGCTGCTCTCCCCTCAACCAATATAAAGAGGCAAAACAAGAGAAAAAAAGCCATAAACAGTCCAAACACCAGATAGTTTTTAAACCCCACATCGACTACAAAGTCGAAAGCAAGCAGAAGAGAGAATAGTGCCGATGACAGTAGAGCAACTCCTCGATAATCTAACTTATCTTTAGGCACATTTAACGAATCTGGTGGAATCACTCTGAAGCAAAGATAAAGAACCACTAGAGAAAGTGGTAAATTAATAAATAGAATCCATCTCCAGCTGATATAGTCAGCCAGGAAACCTCCCACTAATGGCCCTACAGAATTTGCTATACCGCATATCGTAATAATCAGTCCACCGGCCAACCCTGCATTCTTCGGTGTCATCAGACTGTACATCATCCCCAAAACAGACGGCCAAATCAGCGCACTCCCCGCCCCCATAAATGCACGGGAAACCAATAGCATTCCCATACTTCCAGCAATTCCGCCCAAAAACGAGAAAAACATGAAAATTAATAACCCGACTATAAATGTTCGCCTCCTACCATACATATCAGCCAGACGACCTCCTGAAACTATCAACACACCGCAAACCAATGCGTAAGCACTAATTACCCATTGACTCGTAGTAAGATCTGACTGGAACTCTTGTTCAACCACAGGCAGTGCCGGCGAAAATGCAGTGAAATCATTGGCCACAAGAAAGATGGCCAGGGACAGCGCGCCTAGACCAAGATATAGATTACTTTTCACCGAGGGCTTTTTATCAACCATACCTAAAAACTCGGCTTATTCTCAGTGAAAATAGCTACCATTAACGAATCGTTTTTGTAGAAAGTCCAGAAAAGAAAACCAAGGAAATCAGGAATCCAAGTAGTGCCAGATAAGCATCAACCACAAAGGCCCGCTCAATCCCAACAGCGATGTTGGGAGCCATAGCCAGTAAAGTCGCATTAACTCCCAACCCAAGGGCCCCGCCCACAAATTTAAACATATAGATAATCGACCCTGCCAAACTGGAATCACTGGGCTCAACTACGCTAATTGCCGCTGTAACAATCGTAGGGCTATATATGCCTATACTGCTGCCCACTATCAAAAGCCCGGGAAGGAAACTAATATAAGATGCTTGGGGCTCCACAACCGACAGTAGAAACAACCCTACACACATACCCAAAGCACCAGCACAAATCAAAATCTTGGCGCCCAAGCGCTCGTATAAAGCGCCTGAAATATAGGCTACAACACCAGAGCTGACCATTAATGGTAACAACGCCAACCCAGCCCCAAAGGCAGAAAAGCCCTTCACCCTGATAAATAGCTGCGGGATATAAACCAGGGTTGCAAAAAATGCGATAGCAACAAAGAACATACTGAGTCCAGCGGCGATAAAACCTCTATTCTTTATCAACTCACCAGGAATTAGCGCGTTACTCGGATCAACAGTTTCAACAACAGCAAAAAATATCATGAGAAATATGGACAGTACCAATAGGCCCCACACATAGAAGTGGGACAAGCCATACTGAACCACCAGATCCATAGCAAGGAGGAAACTAAATAAAGACCCACAGAGGGTAATAACACCCCAATAGTCAATTTTCTTATTGCTTCTCTGCGTACTAGCTGGAGGATATTTGCTCCAACACAGAAGAATAACCAGCAAAGCAATGGGAATATTAATAAACAATATCCAGCGCCAGCTGGCAAAATCAGCCAACAGACCACCAATCACTGGGCCACTGGCATTGGCCAACCCCGTTGTAGTGAGAATCAATCCTCCGGCCAGCCCGGCCTTATCCCTGGGCAAGAGGGAGAAAACCATACCCAGGATGGCAACCCAGGCCAAGGCTCCCCCCAAACCCATCCATGCACGGGCGAATAATAGCGTTCCTATATTTCCCGCAAATCCACCTACAAGGGAAGATGCAGTAAAGATATAGATGCCGGTAATAAACATTCGCCGACGACCATAGATATCAGCCATCCTGCCCGTAGACACAATCAAAACACCATACACCAGGGTATAGGCGTTAACGACCCAGTGAATGGTGGTGATATCGACATTGAATGTCTTTTGAATTGCCGGGAGTGCCGGCGAAAACGCCGTATAATCATTGGCAAGAAGAAATGCCGCCAGTAGCAGGGCAAAGAGCCCCCAGTAGTGAGTGGGAGTTAAAGAGCTTTCATTGGATGCCATCGATTAAATCTACAGGTATTTTATATCCAGTATGGTGTATTTATTCCAACATCCACCCCGGCAAAAGCCTCAATTCGCGATCAGAAATCTATATAATTCGAGCCACTATCGTATTTACATGACAACAGCCAATGATTACCATTGATTAAGCTACATTCCACTTGAAAAACACAGATTTAAACGAGCTTCATCAATAAGTACATGCCTACAAATTATTACAAAGCGCCTAAGGCCAACCTGGAAAGTAAAACCACTCCTTCGCCCCAAACTATATCCTTCCTTATTGCCCTTAAAGCTACTGCGCTAACCTGTGTCGTATTACCAACTATTATTGCGGTTTTTTCCTTGCCAGGTGCTTCCGGAATTCAGATTCTTAATGGTACAGTCCCGATGCTGACATTGTATCTGATGACCACTCTGATATCCTTAATCGCCACACTAACCTACGGGAAGCTTATTGAGTACTTCCTGTTAAAGATGCAGAGATACAACCGAGTTTCTATGATGTTGGGTGGTGCTCTTCCAAGCATTCTCCTTTGCTGCGCAGGAATAGCAACAACAGAATCAGGTTTCTTCGGTCTCGCATTTATTATCGCTTTATACTCAATTCCCACTGCCTTTTTATGCCATTATTTTGTTGAAAAATCTGGCAAGGATGTAAAGAGCGCTTAAAGGAACCTGCCTCTTCCCCCCTCCCTCAGACGAAGAATTAAGAGCCTCCGATCACCTTTGGGAAATTCTTCTCAGAATATTGATAGTTAATTCCCAAGGAAAACACTCTGCCCATAATCAAAAATCGGAGGGTCATCCTATAACGTCATCCAATATCATTTTAACGATAGTGCTTTGGATGTCAGTGGTAGCTTTGGGTGAAAATAATTCAAGTAATTACCCAGGGATTTGAGAGCCGTCTTTGCCTAACCAGCTATTCAGCAGAGTCCCAAATCGACAAACAGGCAGTAATCCGCTTGATAGAACTTAATATGTTGATTTGTAAGGAAATAGATATGAAAACTTACGCCTCCATTGCTGCGGCAGTCGCTATAGCCATCAGTGGGAACGCTGCCGCCAATACTACCATTGTCAATCAAAATGGCGTCGGGAATTCAGCCCTGTCCAACCAGGTTGACCCATCCACGTCAGGTAACTTTGCGATATTCACACAAATCGGTGACAACAACTCATCGACCACATCTCAGGTAGTCAACACTACGAATAGTGTTATTAACAGCACTCAACTTGGCGACAACAACACTGTTTCATCGATTGATCAAAGCGACGCTACTACATCAACTGTTACCGTACTGCAAAATGGCCAAACTAATTTGTTTAATGCGCTTCAAATTAGCACTACTTCAAGCACTTCAACAACGACACAAACTGGCACCTCCAATCAATATACCACCGTACAAACTAACTCATCTTTGGATAACACCGTAATCACCCAGAATGGTGACTCCAACATGGGTTCCATGGTTCAGTCATCCTCCTCTGGGAATGGGCTTTTTATTACCCAGCTTGGAACAACTAATACCGCAGGAGCAGCTCAATCAACTGAGACTTCCGGCACCATCACGGTACTTCAAGATGGCACATCAAATATGTCGGGAAGTACACAATCTCTCGGAACAGGGAATACTCAAAGTACAACCCAGGTGGGAACGAGTAACACCTCATTAGTTCTTCAATTTACCAGTGTCGGAGATTCTGCTGAATTAATACAGGAAGGTGATTCAAACGATGCAGATATTGAACAAGATTTAGGCGCGGGCAATAGTCTCTACGCTGAACAGCTAGGCACCACCAATACGGTCATGACCTTTCAAACTGGTGCGGGTAACGATGGTGAAATTCTCCAGGATGGATTAAGTAACTCAGCAGATCTATCACAGGATGGCGACTTGCTCGTAGCCTATATAGAACAAATCCAGACTTCGAATACTGCAACAATTACCCAAACATCAACCAACAATAATGCCAGTACTATGCAGATGGGTTTCGCCAACACCCATGACACCACCCAGGCAACAAGTGGAAACTCAGCAACTGCTACCCAGCTAGGTACCAGTAATACAGGTACCATCTTGCAGTAATTTATCGGCCGGCTCCTGTGAGACTCAAGCTGGAGCCGGCCAAACCTGATGATATAGTGATATTTACTTTGCTATAGTAAATCTTTCAACAATTAAAGCCCCCAGGTTTTTCCCCGCCCCTATTTTAAATGCATAAAAGAAATGACTAACGTCATTAGTCACTTCTTTTTTATGCAAGACAAGTTGCAATATAGGCCTGCAACTATCTCTTTAGGGATTTCTTCTCAGTAGATTGATAGTTATTTCCCAAGGAAAACACTCTGCCCATAATCAAAAATCGGAGGGTCATCCTATAACGTCATCCAATATCATTTTAACGATAGTGCTTTGGATGTCAGTGGTAGCTTTGGGTGAAAATAATTCAAGTAATTACCCAGGGATTTGAGGGCCGTCTTTGCCTAACCAGCTATTCAGCAGAGTCCCAAATCGACAAACAGGCAGTAATCCGCTTGATAGAACTTTATATGTTGATTTGTAAGGAAACAGATATGAAAATCTACACTTCCATTGTTGTGGTAGTTGCTATAACCATCAGTGGGCATGCAGCCGCCAATACTACCATTGTCATTCAAAATGGTAATGGAAATAAAGCAACATCTAACCAGAATGATCCATCAACATCTGGTAACTTTGCAATATTTACTCAAACTGGCGACAACAACTCATCCACCACCGCTCAGACAATCAACTCTACAAACAGTATTATCAATAGCACACAAATAGGTGATAACAACACCGTTTCATCAATTAGTCAATTTGACACCACCACTTCAGCCATTAATGTACTGCAAAATGGCCAAACCAATCTCTTTTTTGCCATGCAAAGCAATACGATGACAAGCACATCAATAAGCACACAAAATGGTACATCTAATGAAATGGTAATTACACAATTTGAATCCAACTTAGATAATATGGTTGTTACCCAGACAGGAGATTCAAATATAGGCGTGCTCGGACAAGACCAAACATCTAATACTTCCCAAATTTTAAATCAGCAGGGAATCTCAAACGTAGTCGGAGGCATTCTAGCTAACGAGACGTCTAGTATTGGCATAATTTTCCAAGATGGAACCTCGAATATTGCAGACTCTATTTTTGAAAATGGTTCGGGGAATTATCAAAGTACCATACAGCTAGGCCTTAGTAATACATCATTCACTAAACAATCCTCTGCATTTAACAACACTTTTAATCTGCTACAGGATGGTGACTCTAATGATGCCCATGTTATCCAGGAGTATGGCTCCGACACCTCCATTGAGGTCATACAGCTTGGCACAACTAACATGGTAATGTCGGACCAGACTGGATCAACCAATGAGGCAGGACTTGAACAAGATGGCCTCAGTAACACCGCAGACCTCTCTCAAGATGGAGACCTACTTGTAGCCTTTATGGAGCAGGTTGGAGATTCTAATGGAGCTACGATTACCCAAACCTCTACGATGAATACCGCTAGCACCATGCAAATAGGCACGACAAACACCCATGACACTACCCAGGCAACAAGTGGAAACTCAGCAACTGCTACCCAGCTAGGTACCAGTAATACAGGTACCATCTTGCAGTAATTTATCGGCCGGCTCCTGTGAGCCTCAAGCTGGAGCCGGCCATACCTGATGATATAGTGATATTTACTTTGCTATAGTAAATCTTTTAACAATTAAAGCCCCCAAGTTTTTACCCTCCCCTATTTTAAATGCATAAAAGAAATGACTAACGTAATTAGCCACTTCTTTTCAGACAAGGCAAACTGCAATATAGGCCTGCAACTATCTCTTTAGGGATTTCTTCTCAGTAGATTGATAGTTAAATCCCAAGGAAAATACTGCTCACCTGACCGAAAATCGTTAGGTCATCCTACACCATCACCCAATATCATTTTAACGGTAGTATCTTGGGTGTCAGCAGTAACTTTGGATGGGAACAATTCAAGTAATTACCCAGGGATTTGAGAGCCGTCTTTGCCTAACCAGATATTCCGCAGAGTCCCAAATCGACAAGCAGGCGGTAATCCGCTTGATAAAGATTAATATGTTGATTTGTAAGGAAGTAGATATGAGAGCTTACACCTATATTGCTTCGGCACTTGCTTTAGCAATCAGCACGCATGCTGTCGCCAATACTACGATTGTCAATCAGAATGGCACCGGGAATACAGCAACAGCCAACCAAGCAGACCCCACCACGTCGGGCAACTTCTCGATATTCACTCAAACCGGAGACAACAACTCATCAACCACATCACAAATAACCAACTCTACAAATAGTGTTATCAACAGTACCCAAATTGGCGACAACAATACCGTTTAGACGATTGAGCAAGATAATGCGACCACATCGACAATTACTGTACTGCAAAACGGTCAAACTAATTTATTCGATGCCACTCAAACCAATACCACATCGGTAACTTCGACAACCACACAAATTGGCACTTCCAACCAATTCACCACAACACAACTCAATTCCTCCCTCGATACTGCCACAATCACCCAGAATGGTGATTCAAACACCGGCTCTATTATTCAATCAAACTCTTCGGGGAATGGACTTGTTGTCATCCAACTGGGAACGACTAATGACGTAGACGGTACCCAGTCAAGTGAAACTTCTAGCACCGCCACCATATTTCAGGATGGAACATCAAATATGGCTACCTTTTTTCAGGTCGCCAACGGATTGGGGAATATTCAGAGCACAATCCAGTTAGGGACAGGTAATACCTCACTCATAACACAATTTACATCTACCGGTGGTACTGCTGAGCTAATACAGGATGGCGATTCAAACGATGCTGATCTTGGGCAGCAGGACGGCCTCGGTAATAACCTTTTTGCCGAACAACTGGGTACAACCAATATGGTTTTTGCCATTCAATTTGGTGACAGTAACGATGCTGAGATCGAACAGGATGGCTTAAGCAATTCCTCTACGCTATTCCAGCTTGGAGATTTACTGGTTGCCGATGTGGAACAGATTGGAGATTCCAATACGGTTACGATTAACCAATCAATGACGATGAATACCGCCAACATTATGCAAATGGGCACAACAAACACCCATGACACCACCCAGGCAACATCTGGGAACTCTGCAACCGCTACGCAAGTGGGAACCAGTAACACCGGCACAATCTTGCAGTAGTCCACAGGCCGGCCTCCAGAAACACGAGCGAGGCCGGCCATTTTGTTTGATCTATCGAGGCCTGTATCTCAAGAGAATGACTCCCGCCACCCTATTTAGTAGCCGTCAAAATATTACATACTTATACGGCTCAAGCATAAATCCACTCGTAGAGTTAAAGTTGTATTTCAAGATTCAACTCTAAGGCCAGGGATACTTACCAGTACCCTCTTTCTCAAACTGCTCCAACTTCTCTTTAGCCTGAGGTAAAAGGTCATAGATTGGCGGATTATTGGATATAAAACCGATCTTGAATTGTGGGGGATACTTAATGAGTTCTTTCATATAGTCTCCCGCCGATGTCATCACTGGTACAAGCATTGGCAAATGACGTACACCGATACTGACATCTTCCTGAGGATTGGAATAAAGGTTAAATAATATTGCCCCGCCACTCTCAACAAAAATGGGACCACTGAACCCGCCCCAGTTTCCCCTCTGTACGACACCATTTTCGATTTCTGCCGTCCATACATATTTGAACTCATCAATACGCATGGCAGAAAAATACTGATTCATCGTATAGGGCCGACTACGGCGTGCAGACTGGCCATTATCCGCCAACAGCATTCCCGTTTGATCGATACCATCGATATATCGATCTTCATTAACAAAACTTGCCACCTCCCTACCGGGCTTGCCCGCTATTGAAATGGCTGTGTTAAAGAGATCAGCCAGATCAAACAACCCTTCAGTTCGGCGCGGCTTTATCATCCCCTTCCAATAGGCAAATGTCGGCACTCTTACTCCACCCTCCCAGCTCGTACCTTTACAACCCCGGAATGGGGTTCGGCCATAAGGGGGAACCTCGCACTCGGGGCCATTATCCGAGGTGAAGAAAATCAGGGTGTTATCCAGCTGGTTTGTCTCCTGCAAAGCACTAAATAGCTGCGCAAGTACATAATCCATATGCACCATACAGTCGCTATATACTGTACGAGCTCGCGATTTCCCTGCCCATTTATCAGATGGATAATTATCAAAGTGGCAACCTCGGGGGGCGTGATACAAAAAGAATGGCTTTTCAGAGCTTTTCATTTGCCTAATGAAATTTACACTGTAATCCATCCACTGGTCATCGAGCACCTTGATAGTGTCCAGGTCAATCAGATGGAGATCTTCACACCGCTCCGTGTCCTGCGGCGTGCAATGAACCTCACTATGACTAAATGGCTCCTTCTCCATCATGGCAAAACGTTCCGGAGACAGCGCCACTTCCGGATTAAAATAGATATCTCTCCATTCCGTATACATATCTGATACACCGAGAAATCCTCGGTAATCGTCATAACCAACGTTCTGCGGTAGCGATCCCTTATTTTCACCCATATGCCATTTTCCGACTCCCTGGGTAATGTATCCCAGATTCTTGAGTATGGCGGGCATTGTGACTGCATCATCCAAACCGCCGGCTTCACCGTACATAGGCGGGCGCAAAATACCATGGTGCAAGGGATTCTGACCGGTATGAATCGTTGCCCGTGTTGGCGAGCATGAAGGTGTTGAATAGGCAGAGGTTAAGATAAGCCCCTCATTCGCCAACTTATCCATGGTAGGTGTAGCATTGCCGACAGCAATTCCTCCTCCGTTAAAACCAACATCCATCCAGCCCACATCATCGAGTAGAAATATCAGTATGTTAGGTTTCTTGCCAAACCTTTCTTCCAGAAGTGTCAGCTTCTTTCTAGCTTGCTTTTCTTCCTGCGGATGCTGGATTACGGGATACATATTGTCAGCCAGCTTTACAGGCTTTAAATGCAGAAATTGATCCGGATGGCTGTATCCTGGTGCAGAAGTTGGCCCCGTGGTGCTTCCCCGCATGTTTTCTGCCTGGACAGTAAAACTTAATATGACAAAGATTGAAGCAAAGTAAGCAATAGAGAGTTTTCTGTGAAAGAAACACAACCAAGACAGCCTCATATCCGACATCCCGATGACGTAAATATTGACTTGTGGCCGCTAAGAGCACAATGTCGTAGAAACCACCAAAGTTAAATTGCCAATAGCCTATACGAATTAAAATAGAGATAGCATTCCCTAATGTTCATTTAAGGATAGCTCTGGGTGCTGGCCATATACTTCACAAAAAATATTTGAAGGATAGAAGAAAACGAATACGCCTATAAAAACAACAAAAGCTAGATTACCAGGAGTGAATAAATAACCCTTTATTACCTTCCTTTCTTCTCTTGGAAGAATAGAAGTGAAATCAAGAAACCTATCAGAACAATAAACCCATCTACCAGTAGTGCTCGGTTTACACCGGTAGCAATATCCGGCGATGAGGCCAATATGGCTGAATTGATCCCCAAACCCACAGCGCCACCTAAAAAACGGAACATATAGACAACAGCGCCAGATAAACTGGATTTACTGGCCTCTACGGAAGTTATTGCGGCAGTCACAGCGGCAGGACTAAATATACCTAACCCAATGCCAATCAATAACATACCCGGTACAAAGACCAGATAGACGATATGATTACCGTGAACTGAGAGCATAAAAAGCCCCAGACTCATCGCCAAAGCACCTGAGCAGAGCAGCAACTTTGGGCCAAACTGCTCATGAATTGCTCCAGATACAAATGCAAAAACGCCAGAAGAGACCATAGCTGGCAACAAAGCCAATCCGGCCTGAAATGCAGAATAATGATGCACGCTAATAAAAAGCAAAGGGATATAGACAAGGGTTGCAAAGAAGGCGATAGCGACAAAAAACACACTAGCTCCTGATGCCATAAACACACGATTTCTCACCAAGCTCGCTGGAATAAGAGCATCATCTGCCATTCTAGCTTCAACAAAAGCAAAAGTTATCTCAGCCAATAAAGATATTGCCAGAAGACAAAAAACCAAGAGTCGAGAAATACCTGTCTGAGTCATTAAATCAAGAGCCAACAAAAACAGGAAAAGGGATACGGAGAGAGTTAACACGCCCAAGTAATCAATTCGTTCGTCTTTTTTCTCAAAGCGCTCTGACGGGTACTTCAATACGTAAAAAACGACCACAAAGATAGCAATGGGGATATTTAAAAATAAAATCCAGCGCCAGCTCAAAAAATCTGACAGCACTCCTCCAATAACAGGCCCGCAAGCAGTAGATACACCTAATGCGGCCAAAACAAAGCCCCCAACAAATCCTGCGCGATCAGATGGCAACAGTGTGTAAGCCATCCCCAGCATGGCCGACCAGGCCAATGCACCCCCTAGCCCCATCAATGCTCTGGCGATTAACAGCACCCCTACCTCACTCGCAAACCCTCCCAATAGCGATGAGCAAGAAAATATACCAACACCAATTAAGAAAACAGTTTCACGCCCATAGATATCCGCCAAACGCCCACTGGTCACAATAATGACTCCATAGGCCAAGGCATAGGCATTCACTACCCAGTGCACAAATGATATGCGGACAGAAAAGTCTTTGGCGATAGCGGGGAGAGCCGGTGAAAAGGCAGTAAAATCACTAGCGATCAAAAATACCGATAAAAAGAGAACAGATAGCCCCCAGATTTGCCCCTCTGAGATACCCTTCACTTTTGTCATTTTTACTATGCAAGCTCTCTTAGGCCCTACCTAGTCACACTCTAGATCATGGGGGCAGAGTAAGAGCCTAACTGCCCGTACAATTACATATATTGTATTTGGCGATGATTGAGGCGTAGATAAATGGATTTGGAGGCTTATTGGCTAAATCCGTCTAGTGACGGCTAATAATGCCATTTACTCTTTACTTAAAAACTGGAGTTAAATAGTGGGATTAAACAACCTGATTCTTTTCCGTTTTAATAACTTCACATTATTGTTTGAAGCTCAAACGAAAGGGATAAGAATTAAGGCCCAGCTTGCACCGGGCCCTAAAATCACAGCTTACCAATAATATTAATAAACACCCCATGACTGTCATAGTCCAGCTGGGTGAGATCATCAGAGAAGTCGGTAAAGTTGTAGCCCACCCCCAACTTAAGGTGATCGCCAACATGGCGATACAAGCCGATCAAGGCGCCGCTCTTGCTATCCTGGGCATCGGGTAGGTCCAGTAAGCGAGCTTCCAGGAGGAGATCCCAGCGCTTGATAAAATGCCAGTCTGCACGCAGTACATAAAGGCTGGCACGGCTATCGAAAAACTCCGGGTCTTCCGTATCCATGCTCAACTGGCCCAGACGATAGGCGTACTTGCCACCCAAAGTCCACTGTCGATTGAGATCGTAACTGGCGTCTATCGAAAAGATATGACTCTTCTGGATAAATTCAGTGGAGGTATTTTCAACCGTAACCTGATCCTGAGTCGGCACATTATAGAAATAGGTGTACTTCATCAGGGTAT
Organism: Microbulbifer maximicatervae (SeqCode); assembly: GCF_052467225.1. Classification (NCBI taxonomy): domain Bacteria; kingdom Pseudomonadati; phylum Pseudomonadota; class Gammaproteobacteria; order Cellvibrionales; family Microbulbiferaceae; genus Microbulbifer; species Microbulbifer maximicatervae (SeqCode). The sequence goes on from NZ_CP174303.1 coordinate 3,900,184, forward strand.
TCAGGCGGTCATTGTTTACCGGGCGGTAGGCATAACCCATTACCGCTTCGGTAAATTTACCATCGTAGAATTCACCTTCCGAACTTTTGCTGTCTGAATAATTGAGTTTGCCTACCAAGCGCCAGTCCGGTGTGAACTGGTAGTTAAAGGTATTTTTTAATAGCCAGGTATTACGCTCGGTTTCCGATACGGTATTTTCGCCCGATACCATTTCCGATATATCCGTACGGTATTCCAGCGCGGATGCGATGCGTATAGCATCCAAACCATAGCCCAGATTAAAGCCCATGGCATTGCGCTCGGTCTTGGCTCCTGTATCCGGGTCTTCGAGTGTGCCCGCCTCCAGGGTAGTGCCATAGGTCCAACGGTCATTGGGGGCCAGATCCATACCCAGGGCGTGGGTCAGGCCAGTGGAAACATCACCGTGACTATAGCGCTCCTCACCGTAAATATTTAGCGTATCAGAATAGCGACTGCGGAAGCCGGTACTCATATTGCCCTTGCGTGCACGCACACCGGTATCGCTGCGCTCATTATCCAGCGCATAATTCATATATAGGCTGGTTCTGTCAGTCACCAGAAAGTCCGTACCGAGTCGGGCAGCTGTGCCAGTATCACCACCGGAAACTTCACTGTCCATTGTCAAACGGTCACTTACCCGATAAGCGCCACCGAGGCCGATGCGATTGTTCTCTTCCCGGGTACCGGTCACTTCCATCGTATTCTGAACAAAACCAAAGGCGCTCCAACTCTCACCGGAATCATAGCTCGCCTCGACAGCAACATCTGTGCGATCCCCTTCTGTCTGGGTAGCGGCGACAACTTCGGATTCATCTTCACGGCTATCATTGCGAACTGCGGAGGTGAGTCGCCAGTGATCATTAATGCGGTAGCCGAGCATCAAGTCCATGGCATTGGTTTGTAACCCCTGCTCTTCCTCTTTGGTATCGGCTTTGATTCTGACATCAAAACTTTCGCCGATCGGCAGGTTAACGCCACCGCCATATTGGATGGTATCGCCATCCACAAATTGGCCTGGACCGGAAAAACCAGCTTCACGCTCTTGATGGTAAAAATTACCAGAGCCACGCAAACTCTCGAAGAAATCTCCCAGCTGTAAAACGCCTTCCACTTTGGTTGCACTGGCAGCAACCGTGGAATCCAGGCTTTCATCATCAAAGGTGTAGCCGCCATCGAGCGAACTGAAGCTATCGAGATTGCTACCCTCGCTATCGGCCATTTCAATTTTCACCCAACTACTGGCGCTTTTACGCAAAGTCAGGTCAATACCCTGCAAGGAACTTTCATTCTCATCTTCATCTTGCTGAATACTGCTGAGGCCCAATTTGACGTGATCGCCCAACCAGTAGTGGGCACGCCCACCGACAGCCAGGGTATCCATTTCTTCAAAACCGGGAGTATATTCGTAGCGTGCTACCAGGTATTGGGGATTGCCGTTGTAAGCTCCATCTTCAATGAGCAGTTCATCATTTGCCAGGGAAGATAAGGGGCTGTTAAGCAGGATACGCCCTTGGATATAGTCGATGTCGTAATCAACTACTGCGGTAAGGGTCTTAACTGCGAGCACCAGCCCGGAATCTTTATCCCGAACTTCTACTCGTAAACTTTCCGAGCCGCTGGAAATGTCCTGGTGACGGAGGTAATACAGGGAACCGCCGGTTCCACGATACTCATCGCGCCCGGCAATGGTTCCCGGCTCTGCTCCAAAGGCATCTATTTGAAAGCGCTTCTCACCAAAGCTAGTCATCGCATCGGTTTCAAAGTGACCGCTACCGCCGTAGAGCGTTCGGTCAATTTGAGCGAGCTCATTATCGGCGTAGTTGGCTTTGAAATTACCCCAGAGACCGTAGTCATCGTACTTGGACAATTTCACATAAAACTTGCCTGACGTGGGGGCGTCTTCAACTACGGTGGAGTCATCGCCAAACGTCGGGTAATACAAATCACTATCCAGGCGGCGGAACAAGGCATCGGGAGACTTTTCCATAAAGTTGGAAAACAGATCCTCTACCGGGCCCTCTTCGGTATCTGCACTGGCCGACAGACGCCAGCCTTCCCCGAAACCGCCGTTGGTGTAAAACGCCAGACGGCCATCGTAGCTTACTGAATTGTCATAATGAGTTTCATCACCAGTAACCAGGGCCGCAGGGCCATTGGTTTTATCGTAACCCACAGTAAGGTCGGCAATACCTACAGTAAACCAGTCGTTTTTGGCAAAATCCAAATCCCGCAGGAAAAGTTCGCCATTACCCTCATCATCGAGTATCGCCACTTCAACCGTATGCATACCCGGCTCAAAAATTTGCTCGGCGATAAACTGGCCTTGACTATCGACCGGTACCGGATTGCCCGCTAACCATACGGTGTGCCCGGACGGCACCTGAGTGCCATTGACCAATACACTGTTACCATCCAGAGGGATGTTCCGCTGCGCTAAGCGGTTCTCACCATAGCCTACTAATAATTCCCTACCAATATCTTCATTTTCTGAAGACTCTTCAATTTGATCTACCAACCACAGGGTCTGTTCCGTGGTCTCGTCATAGCGGCCCTTGTTGTCATAGGCACGCAGTACGTAGTGTAATTTTTTTAAAGGCGCCTGGAATTCAGAAAATTCTGCATGCCATTCCCCTTTGCCAAAGTGATCCAGCGGTACAATTGCCAGAGGTGTATCGCGCAGAGACTGTCCCTCTTCGAACAATCGCACTTCGGTACTTTTAATAAAAGAGGGATAGTTGGTATAGCTACTGAAAAATACCCGGTTCTCTGCCAGGTCGGTATCCGGGTTATCTGCGTAACGGATGGTATTGGGCCATGCTGTCACATTCAGGCGCGGTTGCATTTTTTTATTGTCGAAGCGAAATTGAATATTCGCTTCTTGCAAGGCCACATCAGTACAGCGCTGTAAGTCCGCCGAGTTTTTATAGGGGTCGTATTCCGGGCTGCCGTCGACAGTAATACGCATCAAGTTAAGTGCGTAGGGATTATTGGCTATGGCTTCACGATTAATGCGCTCGATTTCCAAGCGATCACTTTCAGTGAGAATTGCCAGTTCATCGTACAGGATTTCGACCTCAACCCTGGCGCCATCCCGCTGCTCAAAGCCATTGCTCACAACATCCGCAGATTGGACGTAGCCGCGCCCCTCAAACTCCACCTGGGTGTCTTCGAGATTCAGTAATTCCTGTACCTGTGCCATAGCGCGCTGAGCGCGGGCACCGGACAGTCCCTGGTCATCGCCGTAGACCATCGCTTCGCGGCGATCCATACGCTGGTTATCGCTGTAGCCAATAAAGCTCAGACGAACATTCGCTTTATTGGAAATTTCAGCCATGGCCGCACGTATTTGTGTCAGCTGTGCCTGACTGATAATCGGATCGCCATTATCAAAACGAATCGGCGACAGTTTTCCACCGGCAGATTCATAGGCAATGGTGAGAGTTTCCGCAGCGGCAGCTTCCGGACAGGCCTGAACAGAATCTGTAGCGACTTCCAATGGGTCGTCATACCAAAATTCCACTTCTACCCGGCGGTTGAGGGCTCGGCCTTTCGGCGTATCGTTGGCCGCTATTGGTTGACTTGCCCCCTTGCCACTGCTGGTGACCATGGCCGCAGGCAAATTCAGTGCAGAACCCAGGGCCTGAGCGACACGGCGGGCTTCGCTATAGGATCGCTCCTGATAAGCACTCTGTTGGGCTTCCGGATTTTCACTCACGTCCAGGGGGCGGGCGTCGGTATGACCAATAAAGTGAATAACCAGATTGTTTTTATCCGCAAGGTTGGATCGAACCTCGCGGATACGGCGAATAAAGGCTTCCGGCAATTCTGTTTGACCGGGCTCCATCCTCAGTGGCGTCACCAGGTTTCTAAGGCGTGCCCGCTGTTCACTGCCTGCGGCATAAGTAAGCCTGCATACCGTTTCCTGGCGGCATACTTTCACCCGGTTGAGCAACAATGCTTCCGCACGAGCACGGTCCGCCATGGCTTTTTCATCCAGGGCGTCATAGGTTACTTTTACCTGTACTCGGCGATTCTCTTCACGACCTGCGGTAGTAATATTATCCGCTGTGGGTTCTATATCCCCTCGCCCTTCAACAACAATCATTTGCTCAGGCAGTTCAAGGGCCTCTTGAAGGAAGTCCGCCACGAACTGGGCCCGCGCCAAAGTAAATTCTTCTTTGCTGGCAAAGTCTGCTACCTGTTCCCCGGTAAGGGGATCGGAATCTGTATGGCCAATAAAGTGCAACTTAAAATTGGGCGTCTCACCCAAGTCATTCAAGCTCTGGCGCAGTAACTCCACTGCCTCCAGAGGTATTTCATCCTCAACGCCATAGAACAGGATTGGGTCGATAAAATCTTCCACCACAATCGGGTCCAGCGGTGCAACAAATTGAGTTGCATCCTGCAACCATTGATTTGTAGGTGCGCGCAGCAGCATACCTTCAGTATTACTGCCTATCGACTGCTCTTCGAGTTCGGATTGAGCTCCACTTTCTTCAGAACTCAGGCTTGGAATATTTTGCCAGACCTGCCACCAACTAGGCTCATCTACTTGCGCACCCGCTTCCTGGGCCTGCGCTGGAAGTGTTAATGCCAACGCGATCGCAGTGGCGAGACGGCAGTCCCGCCGGGGGAAAAAGCGGGTCGTCTTCGCGGCAGTATTTATCGAGCAAGCTCGCTGATCACGATTCCGTTTTGCAAAGGACATCACTCCAAACCTCCTTTACCAGGAGGCGCTCCACGGCGCCAGAAAACTTCAGTTTCTATGGTCAAATCGTAGTCACCTTCACGGCTCTCCCAGTCCTGGGCGACCTGATCTTTAATTGCCTGCAGACGCTCGTCCACCAGATCCGGATCTTCATTCTCCCCAAGATAGGCAAGGCGTAAAACAGAGGGAGCTTCACTGAGTTTTTCCAACAATAAATCCATTCGGGAATGCCATTGCGGGCGCAACTCTGTTGTGCCCGGTTCAAATACCGCTTCGGCAATATCCAGGCGCACTACCCGGTGCAAGCTGGCTCCAAAGTTGAACTTCAGCATCTTGCCTCGGGTGGCTCGCAGCACACGCGGGTTTTCAGTGGTGAGACGATACCCGCTTGGCAAGCTGCGATCGTCGAGCTTGAGCACAAAATTGGAACCTCGATCCCCATTCGGCACCACTGCGCAGGTAATATGGAATCGACCGTGGGAGTCCGCTGTCGCATTCAGGCCGGTAGCAGTCACCACTCGAGCACCCGGTAAACCACCCTCTCCTTCATCCTGGTAGCCATTCATATTTTTATCGTCAAACACTTTGCCGATAACATCGGTACAGTCGAAGGTGGGATCGGGCACCACACGCACAGTGGCAGAGGCCTCACCAGAGGCTGCCTGTCCAGAGAGCTGATTAAACATACGGGCGCGGTTCACATATTTGCCCTCGCCCACACCGGAACCCACAACCAATAGCAATTTCAATACACGGGTTTCTTCCGCTTCCACGCGCAGATCCGACCACCTCAATTGCAGGCCTTCGCTTTCAGGCTCAACCGCTTCTCCATCAAGGCGCGCCGAGCCCGCGACATATTTGAAGCCTGCCGGGAAGTAATCGACTAGCTGTAGATCTGTCAGTGGAATTGGCAGCGTATTGCCAAAAGTAATGGTGTAAGGAACCAACTGACTGCGGGTTACATTGAGCATGGCCGCGGTTTTGGTGATGGATAGCGCCCCTTCCAACTCCGGGTCCATGGCGACATGGTTGTTAAACAGCTGGCTTTCCCCTGGAATCTGACCATCATCCAAAGTCATTCGCAGGTAGTAGTCCGTTGCCGCATCCCGCGCCTCTACATCAAGAGAGGGGTGAGAGAATGATTCCTGAACCTCACAGTGATTTGCGGTCGCAGGAACCATATCGGCGTTGCTGCCCAGACAACCGGCCACATCAAAACCGGCAGTTTCGCTGTTTGTCTGAGAAGGAATTACCAGTGATTCACCACCCACATAATCCTCATCCGCGATATCCACCTGAATCAGGTAGTCCGCGTTGGATGGACAGGCTGCATCGCTGAAGTTGATATCAAACTTGTAGTAACCCCCAGACTGGGTTACCTGCCCTTGTTGTTTCTCATCATCAAAACAACGCGCAGGCAATTCCTGACCGGAACTCACCCTCAACATAGTGAGGGTGGCACCCTCAATGGCGGAGCGGGTTACTGAATCGTAAACCACGCCATTGGGTGTTAGAGGCAAATTCAAGTCCTGCGGGTTCGCTCCCGAATCTACATAAATTTCACTAATGGACTGCGGGCCGTTGGTGAAATCAGAAACAGAGTTACCCAATGAAGCTGTACTTTCAGTAGCATCTGGTGCGGTGTAACGCATTTCATAGCTAAGGCCACCATAGCTGTTCGGTACGAGCCCCTGGAACTGGAAGTAACCATTTTCATCAGACTGAACTGTTTCCATCAATTCGTCATTGAAATACAGGTCTACCGCCCAATTAAGCAGCAGGCTCTCATCCGTATCCAAGGCATCATTGAAATTCACATCGTGCCACAGATAACCAGCCAGGTTGGCAATGCCCGGGGTACCGCCAACGTCAATGGCAACACTAGCCTGAGCGCTGGAGGCCGGATCATTCCACTGTACTTCTGCGGTATTTACTACAGTAAAACCATAATCCAGGTTTTCTGACATCTGCGCCTGGAAACGCAGAGTAACCATCTCTCCTGGTTCCAAATCACCGTAAGTTGTGGCGTAGTCTGCAGTGATTAGTGTGTCGACAACCGTTATTCCATCGGTCTGCCCGTTGAGCATGGCCGAATCAGCGATATAGGTAAGAACTCCATCTCCGGCTATAGCCAGGTCATCGGTGATCTCAATATAAGTTGCTGGGACACCGCTGATATTTTCGACGGTTACCTGGTATTCCAATACCGCACCCGCTTCTGCGGCACCGCCACCGACAACAGCAACTTCTTTCACAATGGAGAGCAACTGGGCATCACCCACGACAACGTCAGTTGGCTGTGCACCATTGGCTGGGTTGCCATCTGCATCGGTCAGGGTAAGTGCCAACTCATCTGCATCAACACTACCCTGGTTACTGATAACTGTGCCTGTCGGGGTGCCAGAATTCACCATTACCTCAAATGTGACAGTGGCAGTTTGCCCCGAGGTAATAATGCCTTCATTGGCTCCTGGTAGCGGCGGAGTCAGGTCATCGGATGAAACCGGTAGGGCAGAATCCAACTGTGAATTACCACCACCGTTATCCGCGACCACTTCACCATTTAAAGTGGTGGTGCCAGCAACATAAGTAGTGTCATTTGGTACCTGATCGGTAAGCGCTACTTCGAGAGCATCTACACCACCCATATTGGTGATTGCGATGGTATAGCGAAGTACATCACCCGGATCGACAATCCCTGCGGAAATATAGTCTTCGGCAATCTCCACAGTCTTGTGGGCAATTAACAGGGGTACATCGCCAACAATATCGATCGTGGGATCATTGGGAGCATCGGTATTCGGATCATCGGAGGGCACTTCATCAAAAGTACCGCTACCCACACCTTCACCATTTACAAACGCTTGGTTTGAAATAACGGTGCCATCATTAACGTCATTAATGGTGACATCAAAGGTGATGACCACTGCAGGTGCGCCATTGGCCGTTGCGCCGATAAAACCATCGGCTTCACCATCGGTATTAATGCTCATACCTGCAGCCAGAGGAGAGGTGCCGCTGACATCAGACAATGTGGAGCCATTCAGGGTGGTAGAGCCACTGACATAAGTTGTATTAGATGGGATCTGATCCAATATCAGGGCATTGATCGCATTCTCATTACCGGCATTTTCCGCGGTAATGGTATATCGCAGGGTATCCCCAACCATCAGCAGATCTGCATCATCAGTCATATCTGCCGACGTTTTTTCTACCACCAGTAATGGCTCTGACTCAATCAGTACTTCTGTGGGATCTTCATCACCCGCCGTATCCGGATCATCGGTGCCGTTGATGTTGGGATCATCACTGTCTTGCAGTAATTGCCCGGGAAGCTGAACCTGGGCCTGGTTGAAGACTTGGGTCCCACTATCAATAACTGCTGCCAGGGTAACTTCATAAACAATCTGGATAGAATCTCCCGCGGTACCGCTCGCCGTAAGATCCAGATTACTGACTTCCAGATAGCCACTATTCCAGGTACCGGCAGAGGCATCGATAGCACTGCTGTCACTGCCAGTCGGAGCACTTACCAACTGTAAAGTGCCCGATTCAAACAGTGCAGAATTATTTAATCGACCCAGGTCATCGGTAATCTCGACTCCGCTCACATCGACACCACTCGTATTGGTCAGTGTCAATGTGTAACGTAAAACTTCCGTGGGACTGGCTGCAGTGGCCGGGTTTTCTCCACGGCTGATATTTTCCACTGCTTTGTAGAAAGTCACTTTCGGCACAGAGGCGCTAATCGAATAAGCGTCCTCGTGATCCAGCACACCGGGAGTGCCATCGGTGGGCGCCGCACGGGTGTACTGGCGAACTTCAGTGAGGCTGCTATCCCAGCTGTGCCACTGAGTAACACCAGCAATATTCGTCAGCGTATCCCCATCGACGGTGTCGGCATCCAAATAGGCATCGTAACCAATCAGCAGATGGTAATCCGCATCCAGCATTGCCGCTGGGCCGATGGAGGTAATTGTGAGGGTGCAACTATCGTTATCAAATACCGCGCTAAAGTCAGAACCCTCTGTCAGGGTGGCCGTGGTGGTGCCAGCGCTGTCAGTAATTTGCGCGGTGAAATTGGCTGGGGCCGTTTCACACATTCCACCGGGATTATTATCCGGCAAAATATCGGTAACACTAATATCCCAGGCCGGGCCCGTACCGGTATTGTGCAAATCTAAAGTAAAGGTACCGCCTACACCGGACTGGACACTGGTGGGGCCAGTTTTAGTCAGGGTAATAGCCGTGGGCTCTACTACCGTCATGTCCGCCGTAGTATTGCCGCTACCCGCACCCTGCCCCGCTGAGGCATTATCATTATCGTAGTTGTAGTTGTAGCTGGCACTGGTGGCAAAATTCAAACCGTCCACATTCGGCGGGTCCATATCCAGCAGTCGCAGTGTTACATCAATAACCACTTGCTCGCCGGCGGGCACATCAATTCCGTTAGTGCTATCTGCAATACTGAGACTGGTGGAGCTGCCGTTATTTTCCGGAGTGAAAGATGCACTGCCAGATACTTTACTGGCACTGACAAATTCCAGATCCGCAGCAGACGTAGTCAGATCCATCAGCACAGTGACATCGTGAAGCGCCGTGGTCTGCACCGTTTCCGGGATGGTAATGCGATAGTTAAACGGCTCGCCAATGGAAGCTGTTAATTGGGTAACTTCAATCAACAGTGGCGCGGCATTGGGAGTATTAAATTGGACACTCACCGGAGAAGTCGGGCCATAATCCTCACGTAAATCGTCAGTGACCGCCACGGAATTCAGAGACGGCAAATCGTTATCATCAAGCGAATAATAAACTTCAACATAGGCCGCATTTTGCAGGCTAAGTCCAGCACCTAAATTAGAATCCGCTTCAACGCGATATACCATTTCCATGGACTCACCAGCGTTGATTCCGTAACCCGTACCTGCGGCAAAATCCCAAACGGCTTCGCCAGTACTGCTATCGAAAGTAGGCGCAACCACTGTTGCTGCGGCACCATTTACCGTGAGGGACTGGACACTGACTCCCCCTTGGCGCAGACCTAAAGGAATCACATCGCGGAATACCGGATCATAGGCTGGTGAAGAACCGTTGTTGGTAATCGTAACGGTATATTCAATGGTATCGCCGGCGGAAAGCGTGCTGCCATCTGCGGGAGTTGAGCTAATAGCTACGGCGAGATCCGGCTGTAACAGGTCCAGTGTTTCGCTATCACTACGGGTTTCAGCTCCTGTGGCAGCATCAAAATCAAACTCTGCAGTATTGGTCAGCGCGGTGTTCGTTGCTGGCCAGGGGTGGGAATCCTCATTGAGAACCCGCACAAGGTAACGCACAACAAATTCATCGTTGCTGGTATCGTTATCACCCGTGTTGACCAGGTCGGGAATACTCCAGGTAACCGTAGTGGCACCAGTAGAAGGATCACCAGACTGCACTGGCTCTGCAATATCGGTGTGGGTAAAGGGCGCCGCAGCCGTAAATGGTGCAGAAGTCTGGCCATTAATTGAAAGTGTGCTTACAAACACCATTCCCTGGGGCAAAGTATCGACAATAAGCCCATTGGAGGCCGTGCCCTCTGGTAGGGAGAGGGTAATCTGGTATTCAACCAAGTCGCCCACTCGCAATTGCTCGTCAGCGCTACCATAGCTGTCATCTGAACGGATTTTGCTAATTGTACTGTCATTGGCAGCATCTAGCTGAGCAGCAATATTTTCCAGCAAGTAATCATTCAGGCCGCCGCTGCCATCAGCACCGTTACGTTCATAAATACTGCTGTTATCTTCATCGAGACTGGTCCATTCCACACTGGCAGTTGCGGACAGCGCAGCTGCTGGCTGTACGCTGTCGAGTACAACTACATCGAACACCAGTTCACTGTTATCACCTGCGGTGATATCCAGATCACTATTGGCCCTATCCCAAACCAGGTTTTGTGCACTAGTAACTCCGTCACCATTCACGGTGGGATCTGCCTGGGAGGCTCCGGCAAAAGTCACGGTGCCCGGTACAAACCCAAGCCCCAGGGATAACAACTCATTAACCGAAAGATCGTAAGCTGCAGAATTTTCCGCATTACCCGCAGCACTGAGATCCAGGGTAAAACGCAGTACATCGCCCGCATCCGGATCGTTACCGGGGTTGGTTTGATTTGCGACAGAGGCAATTGCACTTATTTCTGGCTCGACGATGGTAAGTGTCGCCGCAGTACCAGTGCCTCCGGACTGCGAAGTGCCACCATCAGTCGCGGCATAAGAATAAGTCACCTCATTTTCAAAGCTGTGGCCAGCCTGGGCTGTAGCATTGTTGGCAACCCGAGCGCGAACTTCAAAAATTGCCACGGTACCGGCTGGGATAATATCGATTGCCATATCGATATTATTGCCACTGGTATTATCGGTGTAGGTAAGCCCATTAATTTCCTGCAATTGCACCAACTCCAGGCTGGGGTCTAATACATCGGAAATTTCAATATCGTAAATAGCCGAGGTGGTGCCGCTACCGGGTACCTGTATCTGGTATACGACCTCGTCACCAACAGCGGCAGTAGTCGCTGTTTGCAGTGTTTTTTGTGGAGCAGTCACACTGGTCGCAACAGTGCCCATAGGATAGGGAGTGCCCAAAGTAACTGCAGAGTACTGTTCGCCATTGCTAGCTTCCAGCGACCAGAATTCATCGACGGTAAAAGTGTTAACCCAGCTTTCACCGCCACTAATATCTGTATAGAAACCGATCTCGTAACTGATTTCCAAACAGGTGCCCGCTTCGACCGGCACCAGGAAATCGAAGCCCATATCATCACCCCGTGTTGCCGGCGCACTATAGGTGTAGTCTGTTCCCTGTGTCAGCACAGTACCGTCGAGGCTCACCTGGAGATTGGCAATGGAACTCTCATCCATTTGCGTCGCTAAATCGTCAGTTAGCGATAGGTTGTAGGCGGGGGCAAGACCCGAGTTACAGGCCAGCAGGGTAAACTGCATAATATCGTTGGCCGGGTCCACATTCATATGGGAACTGGGCCAGGTAGCATCGGTCTTGGTGAGATTGTCGATCACCGGTTGCAGTACAGTAATATCGGCGCTGTCCTGCAAGGTACTGGCGGCACCGGTGTAATTTAGCTGAGCCGTATTGGTAAGAGTTGAGGTAGGCGCGGTGATTCCCGAACCCGCTACTACTTTAGCGGTGTACTCAATAACAAAGTTATTGGTATTACCGAAATTACTGGTGATATCCCCTAGATCCCAGGAAACTGTACCGGTATCGCCGGCAGTGGGAACCGAAATCGCTGAATAGGTAAAATCATTCAGGCTATCGTCGTAGGGAGCAGTGGTATCCCCGTTCACGCTGACAACAGTGTCAAATTCCAAACCACTGGGCAGCGCATCATCAATAGTTACCGCTGGTGTTGTTCCCGCCTGTAAATTCAGGGTGAGCTGGTAAGTGACAGTATCGCCAACACGCAAAGTACCCACTGGAGTTGCGGTATCTGTATCGGCAATTACTGCTTTTGTAATGCTAGTATTGTCTACCGTATTAATACTGGCTTCTGCAGGACCAACACAGTAATCATCAGGTGCGGAAATACTGGGGCATCCAGCACCGTCTCGCTCATAGGCCTGGTCATTGATACTGCCATCGTCCAGGGAGGTCCAGTCCAGCATCACACTGTTGCTGATAGGCGAACCAAAAACGCCTGTAACCTGGGTTCGGTAGGTGAGCACCAGAGTTTGACCCAGCGCTAAATCCAGACTGTTATCGCCATTGTCACGACCCCATACGAGTGGACCTGCTGGAGCTGCCGCTGGTGTGGCGACAAAGCCGGATACTGCGGTACCGCCTATTTCTGCGGTAGGTGTAAAGCTGCTATCAAAGGTCAACTCTGAAGGCAGCGTATCGACTAAATTCAGCTCATAAGCTGCGGCACTGGAGCCCGCATCATGCTCCACGGTAATAACATATTCCAGCACATCACCACCCACCGGCAGATTGCCGGGGTTGGTGGCATTACTCACTGTCTTATTAATCTCGAGTAACGGCTCTACTACCGTTACACTGGTTGTGCTGTCGTTGATATTTTCTGTGCTGCCACTTTCCCCATTGCTGTAAGTAAGCGCGGCATTATTTTGGCGATTATCACCATCATTAGTGGCGAGATCATTTTCGATGCGGGCAAAATAGGTAATTCGAATCAGCGGAGCAATTGTGCTTCCGGCCGTGTCATTTTCACTGCTGGTATCGACGGTGCCGATATCCCAGGTAGCATTTCCGGAAGTATTATCCCCCGGAAAACTGTTAAAAGCTGATTCAGATGGCGCGCTGCCATTAATAGTTTCAATACCGACAAAATCGTAAGTGATATCGTAGTCAGTATTATGAGAGAGCACATAACCCTCAGGGCTACCCAGCTGATCAGTGATAACTACATTTTCACTGATACCTTCCGGTAAACTAATCTCCAGTTGGAATTTTTTATGGGCGCCAATGGTGGGGACTACCGAGGTGTCCAAATCCGTTTTAGTCAACTCTAATGACGGCACTTCGGTCTGGGCGCTGGCAGTGGTTTCATAATCGTTGATGGGATCGCCTACATTAGGCAAAACACCAATACGCATGCCGTCAGCGGCACCATCAATGCCAATAGAGTTGCCACTATTAAGGGCAACATCTATACCAGGTAGGGATTGCCAGCGGGCCTCAATGGTGTTGTCCAGAATTTCATGGGGCTCAACGCCCTGCTCTACCTGGACTTCAAAAGTGAATATTTTTGTATTGCCAACCGCAATAGTGTAATCGCTATTACTGCGATTCCAGCTAAAGATGGGAGCATTGGTGCCCACCGTAGTGACATCGACATTATTGGGTGGATCGTTGCCGCCCACATTGCCCAGGTAAATAAGATTGCTACCGGTGAGATCGTCGAGCACCTGCAAGTTGTAGGCATCGGCGCTGCCAATATTTTCTGCAGTAACAGTCACCGTGAGAATATCGTCAGCATCACTATTGGTAACAGCAAAGGATTTGGTCAGCTGTATTTGTGGCTCGAGTACTGTTATTTCATGGGCATCAAATGGCACCGCCACCGCCGCACCGGACTCATCCACATAAGTAACTTGCGCAGTGGTATAGCTGCCGCCATTACCCAAAACATCACCGTCATTGGTGTTACTGCTGTTTTCAATACGGGCAATAAACTCTACCGGAAAATCAAACAGGCTACCGGATACGGTGGTGAGCTCCTGATCACCAAAATCCCACTCAACGTAATCTGCAGTACCTGTGCTGGTACAGGTAGCATTAAAAGTACCTCCCGGTACAAAGCCAGCGGCATTGTAAGGGGAGGCATTTAAATCGATGGTCTCCCCTTCAATACAGCGCATACCTGCCGGCAATTCATCACGAATCACAAAATCTCGCAGTTTCGCTGCCGGAATCTGTGCTGTCAGTTCGTAACGTACCTCTTCACCGACAACCGCTGTGTCACTGCTGGTTCCACTGGCCGTGCCGTTGGAGAACTCAAGGGCTTCCTTCGGCTCTGCCTGCACTTCAATAATCCTCATCTGCGCTTCGGCATCATCGGACTGGTAGTGGCGTGCCCGACCGGCTGCAGGAGTGCCATCACCGACACCATCATTATCCGTGTCACTGTCAATTTGCGGGGAAGTCTGATTACCAAAATCGCCTTCCAAGCTGTCATAGCGAGCAAAGAAAGTATTGGTAAATAGCTGTAGTGGTGCCACTGACTGGTGTGGTTTCACACGGTAATACAGGGTTACGGAGTCACCCGGGTTAATTCGCTCAAGGGCAGTGGAATGCTCATAGGAAAAAGTAATAATAGCCGGAGTACCACCATCACTACAGTGGGTAGCTTCTGAATAGTTATTTGCACCGGAGGTAATTCCCACCAAGCCATCATCACCACTGACAGTTTCCGAACTGCCATCAGCATCATTATCCAGGCTATCGGAATCCATTGCCTGCACACACATCTGGCCGGAAGAATCCAGGGTATCAGTTACTACAACATCGTATGCAGGAGCGCGATCAACACCGCTATCCGCAGCCCGGTTGGTCACCGTGAGACGGAAGATATAAGTCTGGTCCCGGTGCCCTTCATTAGTAAAATCAACGAATTTGCTACAGCTTGTTCCTGTGCCGTAGAGATTTTCATTACAGACTTTTTTGTCGACTTCTATCGAGGGTTCAGTAACGGTGACAGATTCCGACCACTCGGTGATATCCGGAAAACCAGGGACCGTGGTTGGAACACCATCAATATTGGTCAGGGTTCCACTGGTATTGTAGTTATCTACGATAATCGTTTCAGTATCAAAAACCGCAGTAAACTGGGCGCGAGCGTAATCGATACTGTCATTTGCGTGTTGGTTCGGATCAGTGTTTTCTGTATCCACTGGGTCATTCAACAAGCGGGTTGTCATATCCGCAAGGAACCAGCGATCTTTCGCTGTAATATTGGTAGTAATATCCCACTGTAAATCTGTCTCACTCAGAGAGTTATTCAGACCACCGCCCTCGACAATATCACTGCTCGAAATAACCACACAATTTGCCTGAGAGGTGGGATCAGGAAGGCTCACGTCTGAACAATTTAGCGGTGAATCCGCAATATAACCCTGGCCGTCGGGAAGATCATCGATAACATCAATGTCCTTCACTTCTATCAAAGTAAATCCCGGTGTATCGAATCCAAACCAACCACCGGCTTGAATTTCAAAACTACACTCTTCACCAATCAACACACTGCTATTTGGGAAAGCAGTTTCACTGGTCAGCTCGGTACATTCATCGGAACGGTCCTTGACCAGGTTAAAACCCATTACCCGCGCGCGCATACCATCAAGGGTGTAATTATTAGCCAGTTGCTGGTTTGGTGTCGTATCCGTTAGAGATGCAGGACTGGGGAAACTTAGCGCGGTGCCATCATATAAGGTGATTTCACCTACGACATCTGCACGGAACGTCAGGTCGTCATCGGTGGCCGAGTGATTCTTTTCAACCACAAAAACCACTCGCTCTGTATCACCAGGTCCAATTTCACCCCCCAAATCACCACTATCACACAGGTACACCCTGGAGGAATCCGGCAAATAATCAGGCTGGTTCCAAAGTGGGTGTCCTGGCACTGTACCCAGGTTGGGATTTCCCAGGGCCGTACAGCTGCGGTCATTGGACAATACCCTCATCGCCTCACCGAAGGTGACATACAGTGAATAATCATTCGCATCGTGGCCACCATTATTGGTGATATCCACTGTGAGTTCCGAAGTACCACTATCGCGAACGATATAGAGGGGGTGAACAGTACTAACATCCAGGTCTTCGGGATCGGGCGTAACCGATTCCGTATCTACCTGAGTAGCAGGGCTGGTTGAAGAACAGAAATCCTCGTAATCAATAGTGAGAACATTATTTGCCAGAGCGATATTACTATTAGGATCAGTACCGGTGGTAGAAGACTCTTCCTCTACATCCAGGTCCGCATCCAGGTCATAGAAGTCGGGCTCAATCGTAACGATGCGGAAACGAAGTTGAATTTCATCTCCATGTCGCATCATGTGCTCTTGGTCTGAGTATACCGAGTGAACTGTACTACTCAACAAGCGGAATTCCGGTTGGTTGTTATTAAGTGGATCCGTATCCCATTGATTCCAAGTAGAACCCACACGCCATTCCAGCGTATCGGCTTTGCCGTCATAGTCTGAGCTGTAGTTAGCGCCATGGTTATCAATACCGCGACGCTCTCGGGTAATTTCCGGTGTAAAGGTGGTATCAACCACATACTCATCGGGCAGATCGCTGACAAACTGGATATCTCTTACCGAGCCACCCGTCCGGTTATTTACGGTTATAGTGACGTAACCGGAAGCACCGAGAGGTTGATTCAAGTTGGTACCGGTAATCTCCTGGGTAATAGTGAGATCAGTTGAAACCTCAACACGCATTTCCGAAGTATCAGAGCCCGGAGCCGAGGCTTCCGCAGGGCTTGAAATACCGCCCACACCCGTATCACCATCAATCTCACAACCCCACTGTAAATCTGACACTGTATTGGTGCCATTAGTGCAGGAGGTATTTACCTTACCTACCAAGTAAATATCCAGATCGCCACCAGACGGAACGTCAGTGCGCCCTGAACCATTGGAAAAGTTACCATCCAGCTCAAAGTTATTAATAGAATTACTTGCGGAAACACAGCTACTGCCACCAGGCGCAACACCATTATTATTGGCAACAGCTTCAGCGGCACTTTCACTCGGACAGGCGTAGTTGATATCCATATTGGGGTTGGACATCAAATCATCAAAACGCGCATCCTGCATATCCGCGTCACCATCATTAGAGATACGAATACGCCAGATCACATCATCTTCAATATTGCCATAGACATTATTGGTGTAATTCGTTTGTGCCGCATCAATATTACGGCCGCGCTTGTCCATGGAGGGTTCCGGCTCGCGGATCGCCAACTCCATGCTGTGAGTATCTGTAGTGGTGGGGTAACTGCAGTAGTCAAAAGTTGCGGTAGCATTTAGGGTGCGATTATTAACAACCAGCTCTTCCTCTTCTTCATCCTGGCTTCGCACGTTGAAGGTGATAGTCAGGGTCGTATTTTCGTCACGCTCTGCAAGTGCTGACAGGTCATTTTGATCCCAGGTAATCGTGGTACCACTGATAGTGGGCTCACCCAGAACAAACCCAGAACTCACTGAAGTAGAGCCAGTCACATACTCTAGACCGGAGGACCCGAAGTTCTCCGTAATAACGATATCCTGAATAGACTGGGTACCCGATAGGCCACTGAAAATACTGGGTACATCAACTTCGATGGTTACCTGACCATCACCACATAAAACACACCAACTGTCGCTGGAGCGGTGACTGAGAATATTGAACCCTGCAGGATCATCGGTAATAGAAGGACAGTTAGATTGAGCAAGTGCCTGCGGTGCAGTTAGAAGGACCACCGCACAGACCAATAAAAATCCAATAATCACAGACTTGCAGGATTTTTGCTCAACAAATTCCGACTTCATTATCACTTAACGGCCGCCACTTTCTAATACAGATGTTTGGAGATAAATCGGGCATTTACACCAGACACTCCACGGTGGGCGAACTTTAATTACAACCCACTTAGGTAGCCGTGAAACAAGTCATAATTAGCCAGCTGACAAGTGGAACTTTTGTAGGGATTGCCAAGTGGTTCTCAGGCGGGCCCTCAGTGAGGGAAAATTTTGTTCAGAACGGACAAATAATAACTGAACAGGTATGACGAAAATTTCATCAGTTTGAAACGACCGGAACCCACCATTCAGTGGGCTCCGGCCAATTATCAGCCTAGGTTGGCGGGAAGAAGTCAATCGGATAAAGAATGGTAATGGTCGGCACTCCGGCCTTTTCACCAAAGTTAAATCGTTTGACCCTAGCCACAATTTTTGCATTGAGTGACGGCGAATCCACATCACTAGAATCTACACTCACGGCAGAAACCGATCCGCTAGGTTCAATAGTAATCTTCAACACCATCTTACCTTGCAGCGCGGGATTATTACGAAGCTCACGATTGTAGATACGGTACAAGGTGGCCTTGTAGCGATCGAAAACAATCTGGATTTCCTCATCTGTCCGCGACGGTCCAGCACCATCACTGAGAGGACGGTCCTCACCGGCAAAGTCACCTTCAGTACCGATAGAACTTTCCACTCGCGCAAAGGCAACGCCACCCAAGTCCGAACCAGATCCACCCACATTGCGACTCAACTCTGCCGTATTGATACCACCACTTCCCGCGGTAGATGCTGCAGTGATCAGTGAGCGCTGACTGCGGTTCTCTTTTTTACCGGCTGTGCTCAGCTGGGTTTGCTGGCCGAGGCGGTTATCCAGATCATCCTGTATCAGGTCCTGGAAGTTATCCTTAAAGGCGAGAACACCGGATCGCTCAGCTTTTTTACGCGCCTGCTTTTTCTCTGCTTTGGAAGGTTTCGGGTCCTGCTTGGCTACCTTCTGCTCAGGCTTCTTCTCTGGCTTTTTCTCCTCTTTCTTAGGCTTGGCCTTTTCTAGCTCCGGCGGTGGCTTGGGCTTGGTTTTCTTCTCAATAACCAGCTTGGCCAAACGCTCGGGAATTTCCACTATCTGAGACTCGGGCTGGGGCACCGTATACAGAGGAATCAGGTAGCCCAGCAAGGCGGCGATAAACAGTGAGGCAAAGACACAGCGGCGAAAACGCTTCTCGTCCTCGCCCTGCTTGTGCCATGGCATCACCATGGGGCGGAACTTAGGCTGTTCGAATTCCCGTGTTATCTCAAACTCGAACTTTGACTCTTCCTCCTCGCGGCGCAGTTCATCCGCGCGTTCATCCAGCGCAAAGACCTCTTCCTGGCATTCGCTTATGCTGTTCTGTAAAGCACTGCGCTCTTCGCGCAGCTGGTCCAGGCTCTGGTTGAAACTGCGCGTCGACTGCCCGATCCGCTCGATAACCTGCGCAGAAGCATTCTCCCGATAATCTTCCGCCCAGAACATTTCTCCCGCGCCCGCTTCTTCAAGCTTGCGCAGGCGTTCGGAAATCTCGTCGAGCAACTGGTACTTGGACCCCTGGTCCTGTAATTCAGCCAGCTTCTCTTCGATCTGGTGCCGCTCATCCTCGAGCAGCTGCATGCGATGGTGAACCGCCTCAAGCGCCTCACCTACCGCCCGCTGTTGTTGAAGAAAATTACTCACAAACTTCCATTAACCCTGAGATGCTTTCTGAATAACCGCCAGTGAAACTTTGGTATAGCCAGCGTCTGTACAGCTGGACATCACCTTTTTCAGCAAACTGAACGGAATGCCTCTGTCCGCGAGAATATTGACCTCCGGTGGTTCTGGATCCTGCCCCCCCTCGACATCACCCTCACCTGAATCTGCCGAGGCCTGTGCAACTCCAATTGCCTTGGCCAGCTCTGCAACCATCGCTTCCTTAATGGCCGCAATAATGGTTTCCTCGCTTTCCAACACTTCGGAGGTGGCAATTATCGAGTTGGACTCCACCAGGATTTCATCATTGGTCACCATCAAGGTCACCGTTTCCCGGGGCTTGGTCTCCACCACTGAGTCCGGCAAGGTAATCACCTTGGGGGGCTCCAGCGCTTCATTGCTGGAGGTATTAGTCAGCAGGAAAAACACCAGGATCGTAAAAACATCCATCAGGGAAGTCAGGTTCATACCTGAAGTTTTCTTGCGCTTATGGCTTCGCGCCATACGCTTCATGCGTCGGCTTTCATTTCTCATGGCGCATCTCCTATGGAAATATCAGGAAATAAAACCACCTTTTCCACCGCATCCAGATCACTGGGATCACTCCCCTCAACCCGTACTTCAGCTCCGCGCACAGTATCCATAATGCCCACCAAGTGCTCATAGGCGATTGTGGGCTCCATCAGGATGATGGAATCAGTTTTTTCCGGATAACTGGCCTTAACTTCCAACAAAAACTGCGTGAGCTTCTTTAGGTCATACACTTCTGACGTGGGCAGCACAGCGAGAATCTCAGTCTGTTCTGTACCTGCTCCATTGGGAGCCTCAATAGGAGCATTTTCACCCTCGCCATCGATATTCAGGTTGGGGAAACGTGCGATAACCTTTTCACCATCACTGATTTCCACGGCCTGTTCTCGCACAACCACCTCCACCGTAACTGTGGGATCATCCGGTGCTCCACCACCGGCACCACTCGGCATATTAAGTTCGAGAATTGTCACCCGCGAAAATACCGCCGATACCAATAGAAAAGGCACCAATACCACCATCAAATTCAAGAAAGCAGTGATATCCAGCTCAGGAGCTTCTTTATCCCGCCCGTGGCGCCGCCTTCTCATTACGCAGTTTCCGCTTGCTGTGCTACTGGATTAGTTTTAGCTGGGGCAGTTTTTTCACTAGACGGCTTGGATTTTGCGGGCTCCACTTCAAAACGGCGACGGGTTGCACCATCAATCAGGTTGGATGCTTTTACTGAGACCATCTCCAGGCTGTCGATAATTTCACCGGTGAGTGAGTTCAACAGTGCGTGGACGATCAACAACGGGATACCAGTCATCAGACCGAAGGCGGTTGTGTTCATCGCCACGGAAATACTGGCGGAGAGCAGGTCTGCTTTTTCTGCCGGGTTGGCATTGGCTACCGCCGTAAAGGCTTCGATCAGACCCATAATGGTTCCCAGAAGCCCGAGCAAAGTTGCGATATTGGAAAACAAAGCTACGTAAGGGGTGCGCTTTTCCAGTTGTGGAGTGATCTCCATCATGCTCTCTTCCATCGCGATTTCGATATCTTCACGACGGCGAACAGCTCCCTGCCGGGCCAGCCCCATAGACAATAATTTGCTCACACTGGACTCGTCCTGTTTTACCAGGTTGCGAGCGCGATCGAAGTCACCTGAAGCTAATACCGGCTGCAGCTTATCCCACATATTGCGGTTGCTGCGGCGCTCCAAATGCAGGCGGATAAAACGCTCGATAGCCACTGCACCACCCAGTGCGGCAACCACGAGAATCGGGTACATGAAAGTACCGCCCGTCTGGAAAAACTCGATGACGTTATTGAAAAAGTCCATTACAAACCCTCTTGAGAAATACAGCTAAAACTTGGTGCTACTCCGGCGACAGCCAGAATCAATATGGCGTTAATCGCCGGACAGGCTGAGTTGATAGAACTCCAACTCACGCATGAAAACTTCCTTGTCGAGCGGTTTGAGTTTGTCGTCCATCAAGCTGGAGACAAGGTCGCTTTCGACACCCACTTCGGAACTTTTCCAGGGGACAATATAGAGAGACTTAGGGGCTTCCTTGTTACCGATAATAGAAATACCCGACAACTCCTTAATTTTTGAATCCACCTTTTTATCGGTGGATTCTTTTTTCTCCTCTCCCTCAGACTGAGCCAAGGCATAAGGAAAAACCATAAAGCTGGCCACGAATGGCAAAGCCCAACGAAGTTTAATCATTTACCAGCCCTCCGTTGAATATCAGCTAACCAGATAGTGACATCCCGGTCCTCTGGTTCCAATTGAACATATTGCTCGAATTGTGCCAGAGCACACTGGAGATCTTGCAGATACAGATCACACAATATGCCCAGATTTTTTATCAAAGGTAGATATTCTGGATTTTCTGCCAAAGCATTCACATATATTTTTCGCGCCTCGGCAAAGCGCCCTTGCTTTCGGTAGAGAACAGCCAGTTCATTAGTTGCCACCGGATGTTTTTCGTCCAGCGCCAATGCCTTTAAAAAGGCCTCTTCCGCTTTTGCCTCATTGCCACTTTTGTAGTGGGCAATACCCAGATTGATATAGGGTGCCGGAAGGCGCTGCTCGCGCTCCACCACTGACTGCAGAAGTTCAATAGCACTCGCATAATCCTGCTCGGCAAGATATTCCAGGGATCGCTCAAAGTCCCGACTCACACTGCCCGATACCCGCACCGAAGAATAATCAGAGATTTTTCCAGACTTGGTTTGGGTGCTGGCGCAAGCTGCTAACAACAAGGCTAAGCCCACCAGAAAAAACAAACGCATTTGTTTTTGCATAACTTTCCACTCCAAAAGGCAAATGCCTGTTATTACTGACCCGAAACTGCTGATCCCGCTGAGGGCAATTCCGGCTCTGGCGGCAGAGGTACAATAGTCTGGAGATACTCACCAGCCTCTTCCGCCCGTGCATAGCGAGCGGGCATTAAATTGGCAAGCTTGCCAATACTTTTATCAATCCAGGGGTTATAAATACCGACGCCCAGCAACTCGACATTCTTCTGGTGAACAGAAATGGCTTTTTCCTCGAAGGGATAAATCTGCTCCTCCAATGCCAACTCATACTCTTCCAGCTCCAGGGCATTCAGGTTGGTTGGACGTTCAGAGTCCTTCAGGGCCACGCTAAAGTGGAGATAAATTTCAGCCAGGTAAAAGGTTGCCGCAGCGGTCACATCGGCCACCTGATAATCAATCAGGTCAGTAAATGCACGGGTGGCTGCTTTCATACGCTTGCGCTTGAGGTTGAGGCTTTTCTCGATAGGCGCAACCAAATCCACCTGGGTGAAAGCCTCAAAGCTGGGTTCAGCCAATAGCAGGGCCGCATTACCTGCGAGATAACGGGTGCGGTCGCTGCGCTGGGAACCACCGCGGGACTCAACTTTCACCAGTTCACGAAGCTCTGCCATGTAAAGCTTTTGATTCCCGGACACTTTGTAGATATCGGCAATTTTCTGGCGAGTCTCCAGCGCCGGCTCCATGGGTTCGGGGAAATAATCGACGTAGCGACGCAAAACAGACAGCGCTTTAGCGCTATCTTCTGCCGCTGCGTAAAGATCTGCCGCCTGGGTTAAGGCCTCACGGCGTATTTCATCGTCCTCGGATTCCCGCTCAATACGCTCAAATTCCGCAGCTGCCAACAACAGCTCACCGCTCTCCTGGTAAACTACTGCCAACTTCTTGGTGACATCTTTTGCCAGCTCATGCTCCGGGAAGTGACTGCGGAAGTTATTTAATACCGTTGCCGCTTGTACCCAATCCTTAAGCACAATCAATGATGCGGCAGCATCGTACTCCGCCGTAGCCAAAATGGTCGCACCGGGTGCAGCGCCTCGAATACGCAGGAAATGGCTCGCTGCGGTTGCATGATCCTCCTGCTTACGGGCCATATCACCCTGCTGGTAGATAGAAGCCGCCAGGTTATCTACCAGACCCGCCCTATCCTTTGCATCCTGGGCAGTCAGTATCAAAGTTTCACCGTAAGCAATTTCTGCATCCGCAAAGGCCGCAGTATCGAAAGAAGCGTGAGCCACCAGCAGCCAGGCAGAACGTCTAATCTCCTGTTCCGCAGTGGGGAACTGCTCCAACAGCGAACGGCCATTGGTGATGGTCGGGGCATAGTCTTTTAACCCGTAGAGATCCTCCACCGCTCCAAGCATGATCTGAGGGGCTTTGGCATGCTCAGGGAATGTGGCTGCAAATATCAGCGATGAACGGATAATTTCCCGCAATAGTGGTGCACGCTGCTCATCCGTTGCATCTTTTAAGTTATTGGCCAGATGTTCGCGATAAGCGTAAACCGCTGCGTAGCCTGCTTCGCTGGAATCCTTATGCGCAGGATATTCATAGGCCGTGCGCTCATACTCCAGAGCTGCACCATGGAAATCCCGGTTTTCCAACATCAATCCGGCAAGCTGATAATTGATTTCCGGTGCGCGCTCAGTTTCCCGGAAGGAATCGAGATAGCTTCGATACCAGTGAATCGCCTCGCGATAATTCTCGGCCTTCTTATCTTTTAACTTCTTATTCTGGTAAGCCGCATGGTAGTGCCCGGCGAGGTCGATCAGGTTGGTCTGCAGGAAGGCAACCACCTCTCCGTATTCATTAATATCGAAGACAGTCCAGTAATCGGCATTAAGTGCATAAGTAGTAGCGAAATCCTTCTTCGCTTCCAGCACCAGCTTGGGGAAGCCGCCTTTACTGTAGATTTCAATAACACGAATTGAGAAATCCGCAGATACTCTGTGTAACTGGTTTCGATCAACAAACGCAATATAGGATTTTGCCGCATCCTGGTAGCGACGCTTCTCCAAATAATATTCACCCAGCTGGCTGTATACCCGGAACTCGTAATCTCTATTACCCTTGCGGGTGAAGTAATCGACAACCGAATCAGGGCCTTCCAGGTAAGAAAAGCTCAAGCTGACCACACGGAAAGTATCGTCAATATGCTTGCGCTCGCCCTTATTGTTTTGCTGATCGAAGTCATATCCCTGGGAGACTTTGTAATCCAGCATGGCGATATAGTCATCCAGAGCCATTTCATACATATCTTGCTTAAACAGCGCCCAACCGCGTTTATACAGGGCAAGCTCGTAGAAACTGGATACCACACCAATATCGATAACTTTTCCGTAGGACTCTTCCGCATCGAGAAACTTCTTGCGGGTAAAATAGTATTCGCCCAGCCGGAACCAGGATTCATCGATATGTCGCGAGTCCGGATAGTTGGCCACCAGCTGACGCAGCACATCCACCGCTGCATCAATCTCTCCCGCCTCTTCATAAGCCCGGGATAACTGATACATCACCTGGTCGTTGCGGTGATACAGGGGGTACTTTTGCAGTAATTTAATATAGAGATCGATGGCCTCGCGGGCATTGGCTGACATCATCTCTTCAGAATCAACGCCCGGCGCTTCAAGCGGGGTTTCATCTGCAGCTATTTCTATGCTGCCACTAGCGCGGGTTTCAAACTCCTCATCAGACTCGACAACCCCTGGGGCCTGCGCCTCAGTCACTACCGGCTCTACCTTCGCCACCGGCGCTGTCGTCTCTGGAGCATCCAGGGTATTTTCAGCCATAGCTTCTGACGCATCGACAGAGATCACCGCCCCGCTTCCAGCAGCAACTCCAGCAAGGTTATCGAATTCTGCATCTTCAGCGCGGTGTGCCTGCTTGATTTTCAGGTCGGCAATCCTGCGCATCGCCTCGGGGGTCAGCTTGGATTCAGGGGTTTCCTGCAAGTACTTCTGGTAGCTGGCCAGTGCTTTCTCCAGGCTGCCATCAATATGCTCTTCCTTGATTTCTACTTCGACATTTTGGAGACTGCCGATGGTCTTGCCGCTGTTTCCCGCACAACCCCCTAGCACTATAAGTGCAGAGAGAAGACCGGCGCCGCGATTGAGAGATTTACCAGCTCGGGATTTAGGTTTGAGCAACTTACTCACGAATCACCTCCCTCTGCTGATTTTTCTTCCTCCACCGGCTCCATCTCCGCTGGATTCTCCTCAGGAATTTGCTCTTCCAACAGCGCCTTGTGCTGCTCTACCTTAAATTCATCTTCACGCTGCTCCTGAAGCTCATTAGCGCGGTCGTAGCTGTCTGCCAGGGCAAAGCGGGCTTTAATTTGATAACTCTCCAACTGCGCGCGACGGCGTTCCAACTCAGCAATTGCCAAGGCCTCAAGCATGGTGCCCTGACGGGCCATCAGGGTTTTCAGTCGCCGCTGGGTTTGCTGGATACGCGCGCGCAAACGAGTAATATCGCGGTCGTAACCGGTATAGCTGTGAGTTGCCGCCTGGCGACTGCGCACAAAGGAGTCGTAAACAGACTGGAGACTTTCGATCTCCTGGTTTAATTCCGCCAGGTGTTTGTAGGCCTCGGTCAAGCGCTGGTCGTACTCAAAGGAAAGACGCAGGTCCAAAACACCTTTGAGCCGCTGTACCCGCTCCAAAGTAGTTTCAGTAAAGCCCTGGGGATGCTCAGCAATTTTTCCGCTAAGTTCCAGGAGCTTCAATCGCGCTTCCTGCTCTTCGGCCGTTGCCAGGTATTCTGGGCGGCGGGAGATCAGCATCTGCTCTATACGACTGGCAAACTGATCGCGCTGCTCCATCCGCAGCTTGATACGGGCGTCGAGTTCACGGAATTGCCTGTCCAGCTCCGGCAACAGGGGCTCGTAATAGTTGCGGCGAATACGAATAATATCTTCGTAGGCTGTCAGGCTTTTTAGCCACTCTTCATTGCGCTCATATAAATCGTTGAGGTCGCGATAGTTCCGCAGAAATTCCTGATAGTCATTGGACGCCATCAGGTCGAGTAAGTAATGGGTCTCGGGGGCTTCCGGTAAATTGCGCAAGGCCACTACCCAGTTCTGTACTTGGGTAGCCTCTTTACGACGCAACGCCTCAAGGAACTTACCTTTGCGAATACTATGAATAGACTGAGTGAGGGTATCAATCTCGCGCCCGAAAGCGTCTAACGCGCGGCCGTAATTAATTGCAGCAGTACTGTGGACATCCAATTTGCCGTAGGCATAGGGCACCGCCAACATGACCTCTTGCACTGGCTCATTGGTGCCTTTGCGGTCTTGCAACAGTTTCCAGGGCACCAGTGCCCGGTCATAGCGGCCCGCACGGGCCTCTACCCAGCCAGCACCCAACAGCGCCTTATTTGAAAAAGGGCCATCGAGGCTTACACGATCAAAATAGGGGCGCGCCAGTTCCAGCTTGCCCAGCTCCATTAAATGGGAGCCCAATAAGAGGTTGGTTTTATCGTAAAGGGCCTGCAGGGCCGCCTCTGAACTGCGCTTTCTTCCCAGTGCAGTCAACTCCAGAACACCGCGCTCCTCTTCTCCCGCCTTCAGTTGGGCAATACCCAAATTGAAGGAAACAAAGCCCTCTAGCGACTCTTCACCCTTCAGGTCTTGCAGCAGTTCTACGGCCTCCTCGAATCGACCGAGCTGCATATAGACTCGAGCACGCAAAAACTGCTCATCTGCACGGACCCTCTCGGGAACCCGCCCGTCAATCATTTCCAGGGCATGTAAGGCGTTGCGCGGCTGTTGTTTGTGATAGTGAATTTTTGCCAGTCGATACGCGGCTTCATTGCGCACCGGCTGGGATACATTTCCCTGCAGTACAGCCTCAATAGCCCGCCCGGCCTCCCTGTGCATTCGGTAGGACAATTCCAAGTCACCCACCGAAAACTCAGCTTGCCCCAAGTGCGCACTGAAAGGATCGAGTTCGGGCTGATCTAAGCGGTGATACTGAGCAAGTTCTGTGTCCAGTGCCACAATCGCATCAAAATATTTTTCCTGATGGGCATGAAACATTGCCGCACCGAAAAACAGGTCTTTAATTTCTTCCTGCGATTCAGTCGCCGCTGCAGCGGGGAGAGCAGCCAAAGAACAAAGGGATAGAGCACCAAGCATCATCCTGGTTTGACAGGACAACACATTTACCAGGGACCTGAGCATGATTACCAGTCCTTGAAGTTTATCGTGGACTCGGTTCCCAGAACCTTAATCTCGACAAATTTAGGACCCACTGCTTTCTCCACGGTGTAGGAAGCTGTAGCCCGATACTCTTTTCCTGATGGGGCTTTACCGAGAAAACTAACCTCTAATGGATGCCCACCCACTTGCACATTACCAGTGTATATTTTTTGTACCCCACCTTTTTGCAGGGACTCAATTTCCCGGTAGGTATAGAGATGATGGGCAACTAATTTGCCATTCAGTGTGACCTCAACCGACTCCAGCTCGAAGGGCTTTTCATCAGCCACCGAGACAAAAAGAGCTACCTGCGTATTAGAGGGGAATAAGAGCTTTTCCTCCAGCTGTGACAATTCAGCAGTGAGATCAATTACATCTTTCTTAACATCCTGGATCTGCTCATCCAGGCCACGGATATCATCTCTATCAATAGTCTGAGCATGCCCAGTACTGGCCAACAGAAAGAAAAGTACAATCTGAAGAATTCTGAACATGTGGCCTACCTCCGACCCAACCCTAAACTATCAATTCCTGCCAGAGAACCTGGAACAGGACCACAATAAACCCAGGCACAACAGGGCCTTGAGCTGCGGCATTGTATTGAATAGAGGGCTAATCAGATGTGAGGAAATTCAAATCTCACAAAAACTCAAAGAATGGATAAATTTTGAAAAAAGCACTTCCAGCAAATAAAAGAGATCTACAACACAAAAGAAGTGAGACACAATTCACTTTCGATTAAGAAAGCTCTCCGCTTTGGCTCTCTGGCCTACCGATCACAAAAAACATACAGACAATCAAACCAACCAAGGCTAGGTAGGCATTTACTGTAAAAGCTCTATCTATACCCGAAGGTATATCTGGAGCGAAGGCGATAATTGTAGCATTCATACCCAAACCAACCGCACCCCCACCAATTTTAAACATATAGAGGATTGCGCCTGCCAAGCTGGCACGGTGAGGTTCCACCACCGTAATACCCGCAGTCGTACTGGATGGATTGAACAGCCCAATACCCACTCCCAACACGACCAAGCCCGGACACATATCCAGAAAACCCGTGTCCGAAGTCAGGTTCGAAAGCATGAACATTCCAACGCTCATCCCCAAAATACCTAATGAGACGAGTAATTTTGGTCCAGCTAGCTCATAGAGGCGGCCGGAGATAATAGCAACCAGCCCCGATACAACCATTAAAGGGACCAAAGATAAACCGGCCTGAAATGCTGAGTAACCACGAAAATTCGCCAAAAATTGGGGGACATAGAGAATTGCCGATAGGAATACTACGGAGATTAGAAGTGTTGTAACGCCTACCGCTAGGAACTTCCGGTTCTTTGCAATATCAGGGGGAATCAGGGCATCTTTACCAACTCGATACTCCACGATGGTAAACAGACAGAGCAACACCAGGAACACAACGATCAGGCTGATAACCACAGGATGCTTGAAACCAATCTCCGCGGAGACATCCAGTGCAAAAAGCAAACAAAATAGCGAGGTGCATAGTAGTAGCACACCGAAGAAGTCTATTTTTTCCTCGGTGTCACGCGGTTTATCGGGGGGTACTGCCCACCAGCAAGCCAGCATTGTTGCCAGAGTGAGGAGAATATTAACGAAGAAAATCCATCGCCAACTGAAAAAATCTGCGAGCACCCCACCCAAAACTGGTCCAGCTGCATTCGCTAACCCACAGGTGGCCATCAGGATACCACCCGCCAACCCTGACCTTTCATAGGTCAACAAGTTAAAAGTCATTGCCAAAGTGGACGGCCACATCAATGCCGCACCCACTCCCATCAATGCGCGGGATATCAATAACATCCACATATCCATTGCCAGGCCACCCAGCACGGCAAAGAAAACGAATATTCCCGCTCCAATCATAAATACTCTGCGGCGGCCATAGATATCCGCCAAGCGGCCACCGGTTATGATGAAAACACCAAAAACCAAGGCGTAGCCGTTAATGATCCACTGGGAGCTAGTTATGTCTGCATTGAATTCTCTTTCGATGGCAGGTAGTGCGGGGGCAAAAGCGGTATAGTCATTACTAATAAGGAAGGCCGCGAGAACTAATGCAGCCAACCCCAAGTACTGATCTCGTGTAATTTTGCCGCTCTGTTTAGCCATACTGCGTAATTCACTCGACACCCGAGCCGCTCAGGTAATCCTTCAGAACCTAATTAGCTTGCGATATATTTTTAATACTCCCGCCTAGAGCCTAGACCACTCGCTAATTTACACGCCTTTTGACTAGTCAGTTTTCACTGTCGATACCGATCATCATCTGCCTTGTAACTGGCAGCTCATATCTTATGCTTAAAGGGCATCCAAGCGCCGGAAAATTGAATTAGTGATTGGATAGCCTACTGAGCCCCCTAAGATCACGCTAATAGATGAGATTAGTAAATGCATAAGTTCATTGTGCTTGTCTTGGTTCTGTTGACTTCTTCTACATTCGCCCAGGGATCTACGGTGAACGACCTAAAAGATTTCCAGTGGAAAAACCGCATTCTATTACTGAATATCCCGGAAGGTCCCAATAGCACAATCAATGAATTACTCAAGTTAGCGCCGCAGTTTGCAGAGAGAAACTTGATATGGTTCCTATTCTCTAACGGCACCCTTGAGACTAACTTCCCCGGTAAAGTCACAGACAATTTTGCTAAAAATGTACGGGAAAAATATCTGCAAGGACCAGCAATGCAAGTACTTCTTATAGGGAAGGATGGGGAAGTAAAGTATAAAGCCAATAAATTCTCAGCCGTCGAAGTTTTCCAACGTATCGACAGCATGCCCATGCGACGCAATGAGATGCAGCAAGGATCTGCACAGTGAACAATTATTAAACATCCACAATCTGATAGAGAATTTTTGTATCTTCCAGAATTACTGAGGAATCCCAGAGTTAGATTTCCCTCAGTTAATTACGCTTCGGCCTTCTTTGCTCACCAGACAACCTTTCCAGCTGGCAACTTTTAACAAACATAGACATCTTTGCGCTAAAGTACGCTATTAGCCTTGCGAACTTATAATCAATGGAAATCGACCTCCAATGAGCAAAAGAGCCATTATCCTCGGAGCTACGGGCCTTATCGGTGGCCATCTCACAGAGCAACTGGCTGGTGAAGAAGTCTTTGATGAAGTACTTACCCTCACTCGACGCCCCAAAGCCACTGCAAGTCAAAAAATACACAATCATATTGTCGATTTTGATCGATTGGAGGAGGCTGCCCCTCTTTTTCAGGGAAATACTCTATTTTCCTGCCTGGGAACCACTCGCAAGCAAGCCGGCAGCCTAGCCGCCCAGCACAAGGTTGACGTTGAATATCAATACAAAGCGGCCCAATTGGCAGCGGAGGCAGGGGTCAGCCATTACTTACTGGTTTCATCCAGCGGGGCCAATGCCAATAGCACCAGCGCTTACTTACGTATGAAGGGTGAGCTGGAGGAGAAAATCAAGAAACTTCCATTTAAGCGTATCAGTATACTGCAACCCTCCCTACTCCTCGGAGATCGTGCAAATGCCCGACCCGGTGAGAAAATCGGAGGCATCCTCCTACCAGTAATTTGTATGCTGCCGGGGCTGAGATGTTATAGGCCCATTGAGGGGCGTGAAGTAGCCAAAAAAATGGTTTATTTAAGTCAACAAGAACGAACAGGGGTTGAGACCCTGCGTTTGGATGAGTTATTCAATACTAAAGGAGCCTCTGAATAATTCCGTAATGTCTCGGCGAATCTGGGAGACTCCTTAAACCCCAAAGGTTAAATTCGGGAGCTTAAAACAAGTAAATCGCTCCCGAATATTACGGTTATTCTTTTACTTTAATCCCTAGCCAATGCGGATATTGAGTCAAAACAATAAGGACAATTGCATCGTAGACTGCGTGCCAGATTATCACCCCCAGTAAGCTTCCGGACACTTGGTAAACCGCTCCTAGAACCACACCAATTCCCAAAGTCAGAAAGAAATTGGTCCACGATGAAAAATGAAGTAGCGCAAATGCAATTGCGGAAATTAATAACCCCAACAATGGCGAGCTAAGTTCTGATAACCAGGACTGCAAAAACCCCCGAAACAAAAGCTCTTCACAAATTCCGACTACAATAGAAATCAACAGCAGCTGAAAGAAAGACAATCGTGAAAATAGCGGAATCAGGGCGATCGATTGACGCCGCATTGACTTGCCTAGGGTCGTTTCTGAGCGAGTTAACGACAACATCACACCGTAGGTAGCCATTGCACCAATGATGCCAATTATTACTTGCAACCCTACGCTATCACCAATGATCACTACCTTGGGTGAAGCCAGATAAAAGCCCAGAAGGGCCAGCAACAAGCAAACAACCTGAGTGCCAATTAATAAAAGAAAAACTGGTAGATTCCCTTTTGTTTGGTCAACAGCATCCATTTGTGACCGTCCTTTTTAATAGTAATTTATCGAGGTAGTCGAGTGGCTCAGTACCTAAATAGACTGCCTTAGGATTCCGTTCCAACTAGAAACCACATCGAAATTCAATCAGCCGAAATAAGCAAACCCGCCATCGGCAATAATCTAACAGAAAATGATGACAGGCATAATCCTCCGCCAACAGCTCATCTCTATCCGTTTAGTTTGACGCCAGACAGCTTATCCCCTTTGAAAAACTGCCTGACTTTAGCCGAAAAGCCAGTCACAGTGCTATGCTCGACAATATCTCTGGAACCGGATAGCTCGTAGAGACTACCCGGTTTCCAGCCCTCTTATCAGTAGATTGTCTTGCAAAGAAACTACACAGCAACTAATTCCAACCATGACACAAGAAATCATAGGACTGGGCCAGCTGCTGAAGGATATTGAGGAGAAAAGTCAGGGGCAGGAGAAAATCTCCATCCAGCATGTTATTGAGGCTGTAGGGCTTCGATCCTTTGCCCCATTCCTTATCCTTATCGGGCTGATTCTGTTTTCCCCTCTGAGCGGTATTCCCGGAATGTCTACCGCGATGGGCGTATTGCTACTACTGTTTGCCCTACAACTGCTGATGAAGCGCAACTATATCTGGCTTCCACAGTGGTTAATCAACCGCTCCATATCCAGCGAGAAGCTGATGGATGCCCTGCACTGGATGGAAAAGCCCGCCCGGTATGCCGACCGTTGGATTCAGCCACGGATGGATTTTATCGTGCGCCGATATGGCACCTACGCTATTGCTGGAACCTGCATTTTTATTGCATTGACCCTGCCAATAATGGAAGTCATCCCCTTCTCTGCCTCAACTGCTGGTCTCGCTCTCACCATTTTTGGGCTATCGCTGGCAGCTCGAGACGGACTCTTAGCGATTATTGCTTTTATCCTAACGGCCTCCCTGGTACTAGTGGTGATCGTTGCCGTGATCTAGGGAGCCTCTGAATAACTCCGTGATACCTCTGGCTTGCAGAGCGGTTCACAATCAAGGCGCGGCTTCGCAGGAATGTCTAGACCTTTCAAGAAGTCGCAACGCGGAGTGTGAATCGCTCTGCAAGCCCCGAAGGGCGGGCCTTGAAGGCCACAGCTGCTGCGTTGCAGCTCTTGCAAAGGACCGAGCCATTCGCGGCGAGCTGCGCCTAACATCTGTAGCCTTCAAGGCCCGCAGAGGCATTATGGAGTTATTCAGAGGCTCCCTAGGAGCCCGCGAGTAACTACGTAATATCTCTGCAGGTCTCCAGACCAAAGCTGGCTACTTACCCTCGCTTTAAGACTTGATTTTTTAATCCGAGCAAATGGGGAAAGTGCACTATGGCGAAAATTGCCAAAAGGTCGTATACCGCATGCCAAACAATCGCCCCCACCAAGCCCCCGGACATTTGGTAGAAAATGCCTAAAATAAGCCCAATCATAAAGGTAAGGAAGAAGTACACCCAGGAAACACAGTGCAGTAATGCGAATATCAGTGATGCACCCAATAATCCGAGGAATGGCGTACTGAGCTGGGAGAGCCAAGACTGTAGAAAACCACGAAACAACAGTTCCTCACAAACACCCGCAGCTAAAGCAACCCATACCATCTGTGATGGGGACAACTTGGAAAACAGAGGGGTCAATTGAGTACAGTGGAGCCGCAGCATTTTCCCAAATAGCGTCTCAGAACGAGCCAATGTCAGTACTACCGCAAATGTGACAATAGCGCCTAACAATCCCAACAGCAGTTGCAGCCAAACCGTATCACCAATAAATGAAACTTCCATTGGCACAAGGTAGAGACCCAGAGCCGCAAGCAATAGACAGCCCAGTTGAATATCCATTAAAAAAAAGAAAACCGGCAGGCTGCGCCGTGCCGGACCAATCGCTTCCATTCCTGATTTTTCCCTTTGCCTATTGATTTCCTGAGCCTCTGACAACCTTCAAGCTCGCTCGCCCATCCGCAGAAATCATCAATTCGGCCACGCCACCATCCCGCAGTTGTTTTTCCAGATCCAGGGCTTTTTCCTTCGGAGCAAAGTAGGCTTCAATACCGTAGCGAATCCGGTAGCTATCTGATGAGTTCCAAAAATTCTGGCCTGCTACCCGCCCTCGAATAAAGACTCCGCCCTGTGGTTTTTCAAGACTGACAGAGGCTCGTTCATACAATCCAGATGCGCCTTTCTCTAGGCCCACATAAACCACCTCTCCCTGACGCAACCGTCCCTGCCCTTTAAACAAGGCTTTATCTAAAGTGGAAAAGGGGTAACTCAACTGGGCATAGTTACCCCGAAATAATGAGCGCGGGTCTACAGGAACAGTTTTCACTGAGACAGGCTGGCCCGTCCACAGCGGCATTTGAGCCTTAATATACATTCCTAACAGTATAAAAAACTGCACGCCAATGGCGGCAACCAGGCCAATCACAACTCTACGTTTCATCGCAAACTTCCCCCCGCCTGGTGATATTTCCAATACTTGGCTGCTGCCAGCAATAAAACTGCGAAGAGAATAAACAGGAGAGCAGCTCCTATATAGTCGCCAATCAAGTCAATATAGCGCAGCAGAGCCGTCAACAGGACCGCCATAACTCCGAGGAAGAAGTAGTGCGAGATACCATCGTGAATACCCCTGAAGATCAACCAGATTCCACAGGTAATCAGGGCAAAGTTTGTAACAATTTGTAACCAAACTGCGTAGTCACTGGAGCTGGCATTCGTTACGAACGCAAGTACTGCCGCAAAAACACCGCACAACCCCAGTCCGAATAGCAACCTCTGAGACAGCAGCGCCAACACTATCGACACAGCAGACATAGTCCCCACTACCGCCCACATAGAAGGTAGGTGACTCCAGGGGGCTTCTATCATCTCCTCCCAGGGATATTCAAAGCTAAAAATCAGTAAGCCAATTAAAGTAAACCGAAGGCACCAAATAGAGATTACTGCTGCGTAGTCCTTGGCTACCGCCGACGGGCGAGTTGCCAACCAATGGGCAAAGCAATACATCAGGATAAAGAGCGAGACTGCAACAGCAAGGTTCTCTGGATAAATATCCGCACTAAATTTCCCATCCTGCAAACGCCAAAATTCTGATAGGGAAAATTCCAGCCAAAAACCTAAGCCAAAGATAAAGGTCAGCAAGAGAATCACGCTCGCACGACCACTTAACAGGATATAGAGGGCTCCCAGCAAGAAAATTGGGAACAGGGCGGGGTAAAAGCCTAAACTCGACTCCAGGAAGAACCAAAGCAAAGCCAATAGCAAGGACTGCTCTGCAATCCACGTGCTGCGGGTAATTAAAGCAAATGGCAAACTACCCAGTGCCCACCAGAAAATACCATCTGGCATATGCTCGTCCAAGTGGTATACCTGTGCGATCAAAATAATCGCCGCACCAAAAAACAGGTTGCCCAACAAGAACAAGCCCTCTCCGGCTTTCCGATCTCCAGACAGGTAAACCTTAAACGCCACTCCCTGGGTCACCAAGGTCAAAGCGATCAGCCCCCCCATTCGCAGCGCTCTGGGAATTTCCTCCCAGTTGGCCCCAATCAGGGTGATCACCGCCAGCCCGATAAAGAGATAGGCCAAACCAATCAAAATACGATATCCAAGAGTTCTTTCTTGTGCCCGGTGGTAATCCACTTCGTAGCGGGCACAGATCTGCTCAGCCTGGGCTTCACTGATCACACCATCTTCAACCCAATCTCCAGCCTCGCGGGCCAGATCATGCTTAAGCAACCGAATCAATCGCATAGATGCGCCTTGTGAAAAATTACCCTTACCCTACGGATGGGTATTAATACTTTGGTCCCGAGTATCCCCGATGTAACCAGCGACCTCAAATTGGTACGGATTGCAGACTAAATTATCGCCAGGCTGCCTAGATAGCAGAAAACTATCTCAGATATTTAAATTGTTAATTTCTATTATTGATAGCCAATCAATAGCATAAACAGCATCAAAGTTAAGAGCCAGGCACCCAATAAGGAGCTAACCATGTCCCGCTATATCGAATCCGAACTCAAGCCGTTTAACGCCAAAGCCTACCAAAATGGCGAATTTCACGATGTAAGTGACTCTGACGTCAAAGGTAAATGGGCCGTATTCTTCTTTTACCCCGCAGACTTCACCTTCGTATGCCCCACTGAATTAGGCGATCTGGCAGACAACTATGAGGAGTTTAAGAAGCTGGGTGTAGAGATCTACTCAGTCTCCACAGACACTCACTTCACCCACAAGGCCTGGCACGATTCCTCTGACACCATCGGTAAGATCCAGTACCCGATGATCGGTGATCCTACCGGTACCATCACCCGCAACTTCGGTGTAATGATTGAGGAAGAAGGCATTGCCGACCGCGGTACTTTCGTAATCGACCCGGAAGGCCGTGTTCAAATTGTGGAAATTACTGCTGGCGGTATCGGCCGCGATGCCAGTGAGCTGCTGCGCAAGATCAAAGCTGCTCAGTACATCGCTGCTCACCCGGGTGAAGTTTGCCCAGCAAAATGGAAGGAAGGTGAGGAAACCCTGGCCCCCTCTCTCGATCTGGTAGGCAAAATTTAAGTCTTCCCAAGCCCTCACAGGATTGGAACTGGCCTTGCCCGCCCTTTTGGCGGGCATTGTCGTTAGTCAAATATTGCAAATCGGTGTTAATGGCTTCTTTGCTTCGCAATAAGTGACAAAAGCAAGCAACATATAACTCCTCCCAAGAGGAACACAGGAACTACAAAGATTGCGGTTTGTATTCCGTAACTTTCATCTAACCACCCCACCAAAGCATGCGCCAGAATCAAGAAAATTCCCCCCATACCTAAGGAGAATGAAACTGTAAAAGGGGGATTCTTACTACAATCTGTCAACCATTCCATGGCATAAGGAAACAAGTAGGATAGTGTCAATCCACACACTGGGAACCATAGTGGGCTCACCCAGTAGCCCAAAGAAAATACGGCTGCTGTCGATAAAAAGGAGACTATCAACCAAAAAAAAGCACTTCCCTTCAGCAGGATAAAAGTGAAGGCCACTCTCCCTAAGCAGAGCAATCCGAAAAAGATTGAAAGCAAAATATCCGCCTCAACGGCCCAGTGCCCTCCCCTAGCTTCAAGAAACAGTACCATCCTACTCGCCAATATATGTTCAGCGCCGTTGTAGGCAGAAACAATAAACCCACCACCAATTGCGATCCACCACTCTTTCGGTTCTTTATCTCGTTGGCTCGCCTCTTTAAAGGCGCCAGGGTTAAAAGAACTCCCATTTTTCCTTAGTTTTCCTTTTCTTCTTATTAATCCAGACAAGATAAAAAATAATATGCTTGCAGCTATCCCCCCAAACAAATAGAAACCGCCCTCCCATCCAAAGTGAAATTTATATAACAACCCAGGTAACAAAGGAGACAATATGGAGGCAACCCCATAGGTACTATGTAATCCACAATAACCTTGACGAGTTAAGTTTTCAGGCACAAAAAGGGGGATTGCCACATTAATCAAAACCATGCTCCCTCCGGCACCCAAACCAAAGAGGAAGCTGCCCAGAATAAGCAGGGTAAACGAGTATAGATATCCAGAAATACCTGAAAGTACCGACCCTACCCCCATAAACAGTACGAATAATGCTAACCCAGAGATCACTCTGATTTTTTTCACCCAGAGAGCCCCTGACAAAGTCATAAGTAAGGCAGAAAAAGTGGACAGGAAGAAAAAGGTGGAGCCCTTTGTTGGGGAAACAGAAAAAAAATCTAAAATTTTTGGATAAATTGGAGCTTTATAGACCTCCACAAAGCCCAGTAAAAATAGAGCCCCATAGCATGACAGCAATCCAAACCAATAGATGTTGCGTTTCACGCAGCCCTTCTTTTGATATATTGATCACACTCTTCAATCATTCGGATTGCTTGTATAGAGTCGGCAAGAGGAAGATCCGGTGATTCAATTAAGTTTTTCTCAATACATAACTGAACAGCCTGTGCCTCATAATAAAGCCCTTCAGAATTTGGATAATTAAACCTGCCTCTTATTCTCGGCAACGGGAATTCGTACAACTTAGTCTCATTATCTGTCCTTCGATCACCGGTGATCCGCGTCACTGACACCCTAGTTGGACAATGTGCCGGGGCAAACACTTTTATCCGCCCTTCTGTGCCATAGATTTCCAACTCTTCCGCACCCTCAACCAAATGACTCCAGGAAACTACAGCTGTTGATCCACTATCGAAGTGCGCATAAATGAGCCCGGCACCATCCTCCTGGAAACCGTAGTTATCCAGCACCCCAGAGAACTCCAGGTCTGATATCCCCCTACCCAATACCATCAGCGCCGTGTGGACAGGATACACACCGGCATCCATACCAGCTCCCACCTTCCATTTTGGAGACTGCAACCCTTCATCCTTACGCAGGTCAAAGCTCAAATCTGCACGAAGCTGGCTTACCTTACCTATATTTCCAAGACTAATAATATCTCTACAGTATTTAATAGCAGGGAAGAACCTCATCCACATCCCTTCCATGCAAAACAGCTGTTTTTTATTGGCAAGCTCTTTAATCCTTACAGCATCCTCAACTGTTAACGCCAGAGGTTTTTCAATAAGAACAGGCTTACCTGCCATTAATGCTAATTCAGCATGTTGTCGATGTAACTCGGGGATAGTTGCAATATAGACAATGTCAATATCAGGATCAGAAACAAGTTCCAGGTAACTGCCATAAGCCCTACTTGCTCCATAACTATTCGCAAACTCTCTCGCTCTATTAAAATCCCTGGAAGCTACAGCAAACACTTCTGAGGAATCCAGGTAGTTGAGGACTAATGCAAAATCATTTGCTATTCTTCCACAGCCTATAAATCCCCAGCGCAGCCTTCCCAAAGGTAGTTTTTTAGCGCTTTGATGACTGGTCAAGTCTAATTGCTTAGGTAAATACTCCTCCTCTGCTACTTCATCAGGATCCAATATGAGCTCTGGATGACGAGTAAGCCTTTCTTGTAGGTCATACCAAGCGCTTTCCAGATGGTTCGCCTCTATCTTATTGACCCAAATACAGTTTCCTAGCGGGGCTGGGAGAGGCGCTCGCAAAGTACCGGAGCGATGAATCGAGATCTGTTTTATTGCCGTCTTGTATACATCCAGGCTCAGCCCTTTGACGCTAGCTGCAAGACCCAGCTGTACGTAAATTCCAAATAGTAACTCAATGTCTGCCTTGGATATCAATCCCATTTTTTCAGCTACCAGCGAAGTAAACAGGCAATCAATGCCCACAGCTTCACCATGCATCAACCTAAAAGCCTCATCACGCTCCAACCAGCGGGATAACGTATGTCCAAAGTCCATTGGTCTGGATAAGTTCTCTTCTTTTAAGTCTCCCGCAATACTATCCAGCATGGCATCAATACAATTTATCAGCAGTTTATAGGATGCATCTCCCGGCAGGCCATCAGGTTCTAAAAAACTGTTTTCCAACAGAGTGGCACCCTGAGCTGACAAGGTATCGAGCACATCCTTGTTGAATACCACTCCAACCTTAATCATTTCACCAATCGCACTTTTTAATACCCGCTGTGGATTAGTTTTCAAGAAGGAGGGATCAATAATGGTATGCAAGGGACAATGAAAAGCACCAATCCCATTCTTAATATTGTGGTTCACACTGACTTTAATGCCGATAGAGGAGTCAATCATTCCCATTAGAGTCGTTGGAATACGTATCCAGGGAGTATTGCGTCGCCACACCGCACTGACAAACCCAATCGTATCGGTTACCGCCCCTCCGCCCATAGCTAAGATTGGCTCCCTGTAACGAAGAGGGTTTGCCTTCCATATCTCATCAATCATACTGATAAGACTATTAATATTTTTTGACTGTTCGCCACCCTTCATAACTATCGGGATGAACTCAACCCCCATGGACTCTTGCCACTCGGTAATACCCTTCCCATAGAGTTCCCATACCTTGTCATCAACACAACAAATAATTCTGTTCTGCGGCGGTCTTAGGAGTTCTATAAGGAATTTATTACCAGGATTAAAGAGTCCATGGTGGTACCAGATTCTTTGGTTTGTTGGAGCCTGACAAATAGTATCTGAAATTTGTACGATAGAATGATGGCTTTCATCTTCTCTTAATTGAGCCTTAATACTGGGCTCTATCCCTGCGGCTAATTCGAGAACACCACATGCATGAAGCAGTCGCGGCAGGCTCAAGTATTTCTCATCATCGCTATCTAGAATGGATTCAATAAACAGCCGCTTCAGATTGTAATAATCTCGCTCAAACAAGTAGCAATACCACATCCCTCCCTTTTCTTTTCTAGTAAGCTCAAGTGCCCGATCAAGGACATCTTCCATGGCCTGCCGAATAAAAACAGGGTCACCTCGAAGGCCTTTTCGCATCACTATGCAATTTTCTACGCCTTCACAACGGGTAGCCAGAAAAGAGAAGCTTACTCCCAGATTAGTTTTTAGCGTAAAAGACAGCTTTTTGAAGTCCTCGATATCACCGAAGCGCTTCTGCACGGTTTCATCTCGATTCACTACTACATCAGTAATGTTGTGAGGAGCAAGGTTCCACTTTGCTATACAGAGTTCAAGTTCATGGCAACACTGGTTGAGCAGCATACCTTCGGAATTTTGCCTAAAGATGCTTTCCAGGTTGGCTTCCGGATGCGGGTTGTGATGAATGAATCCGACACTCCTGGACTTCAACTTCCATTGCTCGTTAAGCCTTTCGGCTCTATCCACATAATTTGCGATATGCTTTTGATAGCCAACAACAACATTTACATTGTTTCTGTCGGCGATCCTTTCCATTTCACGCAGCTTTTCCAGCGAGTCTGCACCTGGTTTTTCAAGGTATATATTCCTATATCCTTTATTAACTACCGATTTAAAAATCCCCTTCGCGAGTGGAGTCCTCACCGAGATAACAACCAAATTTTTAAAGGAGGGATGCGCATCAGGTATTTGCGCCACCGAGGAATAAGTTTTGAAATCGCCATACTGAGCTTTTAGCCTTGCCATCTCATTTCGGAAAACCATCCCTTTTTCAGATGACTCGACATCACTGGAAAGCCAATACTCTTCAACAATCGCATCTACCACTACATTTCGCATATTCATTAGCTGAGACAAATGCAGCCATCCGATTGACTCCCCAGGCAGACCGACACCTACCACCGTGACATGCACCACATTCTGATTCATAGCGGCAACATTTAACCTCGCATCCGCTGGCACTACCCAGCTCGTCAGAACCGGGCTTCCACTTCTAACTTATTGCTAATGTGCGCTGATTAACGACTCAACTCTTTTTTGATGCCTGAGGGTATAGACCGCGATCAACACTTCTATATGTCGTCTTTGCGGCTCAATAGACATCAGGATGCGCCGATAAGGTTTCACCTAACGGCTATCGCTTTGCCAAAGCCATTAAATTGCGGCTAAACACCCAACCAATCAAATAGCCAACAACGATTGCCAAAAGCTATCGCACGCATTTACATTAATAATTTTTATCAAATAGCATCGACCGATAGTATAGATCCCACTTCCAAACAACGACCGACAAGACAGTGATAAATAAGGAGCTATCCATGTCACGTTACATCGAATCCCAGCTGAAACCCTTTAACGCCAAGGCTTATCAAAACGGTGACTTCTTCGATATCAGCGACGCCGAGGTTAAAGGCAAGTGGGCCGTATTCTTCTTCTACCCCGCGGACTTTACCTTCGTCTGCCCCACTGAGCTGGGCGATCTTGCCGACAACTATGAAGAGTTCAAGAAATTGGGCGTTGAGATCTACTCCGTATCTACCGATACCCACTTCACTCACAAAGCCTGGCACGACTCTTCCGACACCATCGGCAAAATCCAATACCCGATGATCGGCGACCCCACCGGCACCATCACCCGCAACTTCGGTGTGATGA
Organism: Microbulbifer maximicatervae (SeqCode); assembly: GCF_052467225.1. Taxonomy (NCBI): domain Bacteria; kingdom Pseudomonadati; phylum Pseudomonadota; class Gammaproteobacteria; order Cellvibrionales; family Microbulbiferaceae; genus Microbulbifer; species Microbulbifer maximicatervae (SeqCode). The sequence continues at coordinate 3,942,041 of NZ_CP174303.1, forward strand.
TCGAGGAAGAAGGCATAGCCGATCGCGGCACCTTTGTAATCGACCCGGAAGGCCGTATCCAAATTGTCGAGATCACTGCCGGCGGAATCGGCCGCGATGCCAGCGAGCTGTTGCGCAAGATCAAAGCGGCCCAGTACATCGCCGCTCACCCCGGTGAAGTCTGCCCGGCCAAGTGGAAAGAAGGCGAAGAGACCTTAGCCCCCTCCCTAGATCTGGTAGGAAAGATTTAACCCAAATACCTCTGACCCGGCCCATCAAAAGGTGGGCCACAACCAAGCCTTAAATTGTTAGAGAAAGGACACACCGATGTTGGACGCAAACCTGAAAAAACAACTGGACACTTACCTGCAGAATATCGTCAAACCGATCGAGATTCGTGTGTCCACAGATAACAGTGAAAAATCCAAAGAGCTGGAGGCGCTGGTAGATGAAATCTCCGGACTCTCCAACAAAATTACTGCACAGCAGAGTCAAGCCAAGCGCACGCCGAGTATGGCCATCGCCCCTGCCGGAGAGGAACCCCGGGTTAGCTTTGCCGGTATTCCCCTGGGACATGAATTTACCTCACTCGTACTGGCACTATTGCAAGCGGGGGGCCATCCCTCAAAAGCAGACCCGGAGCTACTGGAGCAGGTACGAAACCTGAAGGGTGAATTCCACTTTGAAACCTATATCTCCCTCTCTTGCCAAAACTGCCCGGATGTTGTCCAAGCGCTGAACCTGATGGCAATCCTCAACCCAAACATCACCCACGAAATGATCGACGGTGGCCTGTTCCAGGAGGAAGTTGAAAAGCGCAATGTTATGGCTGTACCTGCGGTTTACCTCAATGGTGAACACTTCGGCCAAGGCAGGATGTCCCTCGAAGAGATTGTTGGAAAACTGGATACTGGCGCAGCCGAGCGTAAAGCTGAAGAACTGAATGAAAAAGCACCCTACGATCTTTTAGTGGTAGGGGGTGGCCCAGCGGGCGCAGCGGCTGCTATTTATGCCGCTCGCAAAGGCATTCGCACTGGCATAGTGGCAGAACGCTTCGGCGGCCAGGTAATGGATACCGTAGGCATCGAGAACTTTATCTCTGTACCTTATACCGAGGGCCCCAAGCTCGCAGCCAGCCTTGAGCAACACGTAAAAGAGTATGGTGTTGATATCATTACCGATCAACGCGCAGCCAACTTGCGACGCAACGAAATGGTAGATATCAAACTACAAAGCGGTGCTACCCTATCCAGCCGCTCTGTAGTATTGGCTACCGGTGCCCGCTGGAGAGAACTGGGGGTACCTGGCGAAGCGGAGTACCGCACCAAGGGCGTAGCCTACTGCCCCCATTGCGACGGCCCCTTCTTTAAAGGTAAGCGTGTAGCCGTTATCGGTGGCGGCAACTCGGGCATCGAAGCAGCTATCGACCTCGCCGGAATCGTCGAGCACGTCACTGTACTGGAGTTCGCGGATAAACTGCGCGCAGACGAAGTACTGGTACGGAAAGCACAGCTGACAGATAACATCGATATTATCGTCAATGCGCAAACCACCGAAGTACTCGGCGACGGCAACAAAGTTAACGGCCTGGCCTATACCGATCGAGAGAGTGGTGAAAACAAGCAACTCGACCTGGCAGGCGTCTTCGTACAGATTGGCCTGGTACCCAATACGGAGTTCCTTAAGGAAACCGATATAGAGATGAATCGCATGGGCGAAATCGTGATCGACGAGCGCGGCGCAACTTCAGTCCCCGGCGTCTACGCCGCCGGCGATGCGACCACTGTCCCCTACAAACAGATAGTGATCTCTATGGGTGCAGGTGCAACTGCTTCGCTGGGCGCATTTGACTACTTGATTAGGTCTTCGGTTGAATAACACCAAAGCGTTAAAAAGGGCCAGTCATTGACTGGCCCTTTTTATATTCACTTTAAGCATGGACAATATAGGAGAACAGATTTCAAGATAAGACCTGAGCCCACATAAAATATCATGCGCCATTTATAAACCTATATTTATAATGGACACTAAATCCGCACCTTTAATTTATATATATTATTAACAAACCAAAAACAAACTGGTTAAACCCTATAAAATACCACTTGGCATCACCTATCAATTACTAATCGAAAGAAAACTTTAGAGTAAATAATAGACTCATTATCTTGGGAGCCCCCCATGAAGAAGCCAAGCCTAACGCTATTTTTATCCCTGCTACCAACCTTTGGATTACCTTTAGCCTCAAACAGTTTTGCTGTGAGCTGTGGCGACACGATTACTACCCAGGAATCCCTCACAGAAGATCTCTCTTGCGAAACCAATCCAGCCCTCACAATCGACGGCCCCGGTGGCGGGCTGAACTTAAATGGATTTACTGTTACCTGTATAGAACCATTACATGAGGGCATCTATCTAACAGGCCTAGCTGCAAGCCTATTTAATGGTGTAATAGACAATTGCAATGACTCAATAGCACTTACGGAAGATGGTGTTCATTTTGTCAGTGATATTGAGATTAATAATCTTGTAGGTGTGGGCGTACGTATTGAAAGTAACAGTAATTTTGTTACCGGCATCGTGATACCTTTTAATGGTACGCAATATGCAATAGGCATAGAAACAGCTAATCCCGCAAGCCTCAATCAGATCACTGGAAATTTTCTAGAGTTCCCGGGATTTTCAGGAATATATATAGAGGGGCGAAGCAATACAGTCACCGGAAATGAAATTCTTAACCCTGGTGATTTTGGCATAGCTCTTGATTCTGATGGAGGGAGCAACTTAATCCTACTTAACACTATAATCAGTGACAGTAAAGCGAGAATACTCAACACTCTCAATGGCGATGGAGATGTGGGAATATATGTAAGTTCAGATTCAAATCTCATATCCCAAAACAGTATATCGAACAGCACCACTGGAATCAGAATCAATAACAGTGACAGCAATACAGTAAGCAGCAATGAAGCTGACAATAACATTGACTATGGCATAGTGATCGAGGGAACTAGCGCAGAATTCAATAACATTTTATCTAATACAGCCAATGACAATGGTATATTCGACCTTTACTCCCCTGATGATCCGAACTGCACATCTTCGAACAACTGGATTGGCAATAGTTCTACCATTAATGACCCTAACTGCTTGGATTGAGGCTTTGCCAAACTAAATCCATAAAATTATCTAGTTAAGCAATAGCCGAGCGGTATATTGCTTACTTATAAAGTATAAAAAAGTAAAGAATCTCTTAGCAATCATTCGTAGCTAATACTCCCCGATAACGGATTGAGAGTGAAATCAATACTCACATCTTCATAGCCCCCAAATTACAACCATGCCAGCACTAATGGGATAAAGCTAAAACTGACTTCTACCAGAAAAAAAGTATTACGCAAAAGTTCCAGGCACCCATAAACCTTACTGAAAGTAAGATTCAATATTTACAATGGGTTTTAAAATCAAAGCCATAATTTAAATTAAATATTATCGAAAACAAATAAAAAAGCTAATAATAGTAAAAGTAACGCTAGCCCAGCTTACGCACTCATCCAATCTAACCATAGAAAATGAATCACCCTCAATAACATAACAACCGCGAACAAGGAATGGAAAGTATGAAAAAACTAAAGTTAGCCCTTGCCTATTTTCTTTTGCCCGCTGCTGGAATAGCAATTTCCTTCGAAAGCTATGCTGTTAGCTGTGGAGATACCATTACCTCCCAAGAAACACTGACTCAGGACTTAGTCTGTGCCACTAATCCCGCACTAACAATTACCGGTCCCTTGGGCGGACTTGATATGGATGGATTTACTGTTACGTGCTCTGCCTCAACAGACGACGGCATACTCCTAAATGGCCTATCTGCTAGTTTAACCTCTGGAGTTATCGATAACTGTAACAACTCTATTATGTTACAAGACGATGGGTCCCACTATGTTACAAGTGTTGATATAGATGATCCTGATGGAGTAGGAGTACTTATTTCAAGCGATAGTAACTTTGTCACCGGCATCCAGATACAATCTGATGGCGTAACCTCCGGAAATGGTATAGAAACTGAAGATCCCGCTAATTATAACCAAATCATCGGAAATACTATCGATAGCACCGGTGGAGATGGAATATATCTAGAGGGAATCTCAAACAATGTTACTAGCAATATAATCACAAATGCTGGTGGTGACGGTGTTGATTTCGATCCCGATGGTCGTTCAAATATCCTTATATTGAATGTTATTGATAACAGTACAGACGTTGGCATTGAGATAGATTCCAACTCTAATCTCATTTCTCAAAATGTAGTGACAAATAACGTGACAGGTATCAGGGTTGAGAGCGCTGATAACAACACCATTAGTGTAAATAGTGTAAGTGATAACAATGACTACGGAATATCTATTGAAAGTGGAAGCGCCGACGGTAATACCGTCTTATCTAACTCCTCCTTAAACAATGGGATCTTTGACCTTTACTCACCCAACGATCCAACTTGCACTGATAACACTTGGATAGGTAATACTTTTGTTACCCGTGACCCTTCATGTTTAGAATAAATTAAACCCTAAATAACTCAAAAATAAAGGCGATAATCAAGTTCTGTATCGCCTTCTCTCAATGACTATCATTTGGGCAATAGAATACCTTGTAAGTTAAATCATACATTGTTACCGGCAGTCCTCTATCAAGCTTTCTTCAGCAAGAATTTCAAACCGACAATAAGTAAAACCTCCCATTAAACTAATGTCCCACTAAATCAGCACTTACCTCTCATAGCATCTATCTAGGCCATCTATCAAACTCATACTTGTATCAACCCCATTCACAAGGAGTACGTGCCAGATTGTCGGCCAAATTCCGATGATCAGGCTAGTGAACGGTGATTGATACGACCTCAACCTTGAAAATGCAATGGAAAACGACATTGGTCGTACAGTCTCATCACTAAAGGAGTTTATGATGAAGAATATTGCACCTCTAGCCGCCAGTATTGCCCTGGCAATCATTAGCCAGGGCGCTATCGCCGACACCAATACTGCAACGGTTTACCAAGAAGGTCTTGGGAACACTGCAACAGCTGATCAAAGTGATCCAACCGCCACAAACAATACCATCGATCAAACTCAGATCGGTGATAACAACACCAGCTATGCGGAGCAATCCGCTAACAGTGATGGTGGCACGATCATTCATAACCAAACTGGCGATATGAATACCGCCGAGTCCTATCAGGATAACTCTGTAGGCGCCTATATCGAGATCAATCAGGGAGACAACAATCAGTACGTCTTCACTCTCCAGTCATTTGTTGACGGTAGCACCATGTCCATTACCCAAGATGGGGATGGCCACAGTGCAACCTTAACTCAAACCAATAGTACCGATGATGTTATTGTGGTGACTCAAGCTGGGGTAAACCAAACCGCATTTGTTACCCAAACACTGACGTCAAACAGTGAAGTCTATGTAGATCAGCTCGGCGACTCCAACCTGGCGACCCACAATCAAGTCAATGGGGACTCCAACTACTCCTACTCATATCAGGACGGTACTACCAACACCCTAAATGTGATTCAAACCAACGATGATCACGAGAGCAACCTCTGGCAAATTGGCGACAACAATGTTGCCATTCATAACCAGACGGGTTCAGATCACTACGCACTGACCGAGCAGCTCGGAACTTCCAACTTTGCCAATATTACGGCAACAGGTATTGGTTCTTCCGCTCAAACTTACCAAAATGGTGTGGGTAACGCCCAGACAACAACGCAAATTGGCGATGCGCAATCTGCTTTTGCCAATCAAACCGGAAACGCAAACGTAGGTGTGATTCTACAGTAAACGCTTCATCTCGCAGTGCTGCCCATAAATGGGCAGCACCCATGGACTCATTGGCACCGAAAGACCATCTTCCAAAGAGTTATTTCCCAAATAACTCTTCCCTTACATCCACATACCTAGCAATAACCCAAGTTCTTTACCAACTTATATAGGCGACTTCGTGTTCGTCATAGGTACAATCCGCACCGTTAGTTAGTCTCTCCGTCCCATCTATCAGGATGGGTCGCCTCTATCTGATGACGCAACATACCTTTACCCCACGCATAACTAGACAAAGGATAGCCAAGACTTCCTCGCCGTTCAGCAGCCCTATTCGCCACTTATCCTAATTTTAATCCAGAAGAAAAAGATTCCTCTAAGATGGCAAGCATTCAGCAGGTGAACACAGAGAGAATAGTTGTGCGATATATTCAAACTAGATTTTCAAAGACAAACGCAAAGTTAAAGTCGCTTTTCTTAGCCGCCGGCCTGTTTTCTACTACAGCAAGTGCTGGTGGCATTGATGGAGAATGGAAGGCCACTATCCAAACAGAGAGTGACAAGGTACTTCCGATTGTCCTCCATTTTGATCAGGATAACGATAAATGGACGGGCGTACTGGATAGCCCTTCACAAAATGCCTATGGCATAGAGATGTCATCCTTGGACATTAGCGGCAACAACATATCCTTCGAAATTGAAGACTTACAAATCAGCTACGAGGGGGCGTACAACCCAGTAGTTGAGCTTATGTTCGGATCATTTACTCAAGGGAAGTCACAGACTCTTAACTTCAGAAAGATAAATACTGCTAAACCGGATAACCGTCCACAAATACCAACAGGCCCCTATCCCTATACTGTTGAAGAGGTAAGTTTTAAAAGTACAATCACAAATAATATAATCTCTGGAACATTGACCAAACCAAACTCAAGGATAAAAGCTACTGCGATCCTGATTAGTGGTTCGGGGCCGCAAGACCGGGATGAAACCGCATTCGGCCATAAAGCATTTGCGGTAATTGCCGACTATTTAACCCGGCAAGGGTACGCGGTATTGCGTTATGATGAACGAGGAATTGGTGACTCTACCGGGAGTTTCTCCACGGCAACTACCGAAGATTTTGCCAATGATACCAGTGCAATTGTGGATTATCTGAACAGTCGTAACGATCTCCCCAAGGGTAAAACGGGCTTGATTGGGCACAGCGAGGGGGGGATGATTGCCCCCATGGTAGCCAGCAATCGTGATGATATTGCGTTTACAATTCTTCTCGGCGGCCCAGGGGTTAAAATGCAAGAGCTCTTTTTCGACCAGTGGCACAGGGATAGAAAGCACAGCGGTGTGACTGAGAAAAACCTACAAGAGTTACGCAAGCTTGATAAAATTATTTTTGAACAATTTGCTCGTCTTCCCATAGGGGGAACTATCAGTGATGGCTTACATCAAGCTCTTCATAAGAGTGTTAAACTCGAAGGTTTGGAAGGAGGCAAACTGGAAGCTCAAGTTGAGGTACTTAAGAAACAGTATTCCACCCCTTGGTTTCGTTATGCATTGAACTTCAACCCTGAGCCCTATTTAGAGGGTACAAAATGTCCTATTTTGGCTCTTAACGGCTCACTGGATTTTCAAGTTGATGCGGAAATGAACTTAGGCAATATAGAAAAGGTGTTGAGTAAATCCAATCATAAGGATTATGAAATTATTGAACTCGATAAAATGAATCATCTCTTTCAAACAGCCGAAACCGGCAGCTATGCCGAGTATGCGGAAATAGAGGAAACCTTTTCCCCTATTGCCCTCGAGATGATGTCAACCTGGCTGAACGAGAGATTCTGATTTTAACTAAACTCTGTGGCCCCAGAACAAGGGGCCATTTTATTAACATGTATTAATTTATGAAGTTACTGAAGTCCCCCGCACCTACGACAAAGTTCTTAGCGTATCATTTTGGCGGCTGGCTAATATTCGCCCTAGTGAACTCCATTTCTCGGGGCTTACTTACCGATGAAAGTTTCGAGCAGCTCGCCATACATGCACTCACCCTGATATTAACCTGCGGAGCTTTAACGCTAATTATCCGAGAAGTGATTTATCGCTTTGACCTCTTAGATAAAAACTGGAGGCAACAGTGGCCCTACTTCTTTCTATCTTCAATATCACTTGCATTTGCATGTGCCTATATTTCAGTTATCTTTCTATTCTCATATTATAATTTAATGGGGTATGCCATCCCCGAATCAATTTGGCACAACATACTTGGCAACTGGCTTATCATGACTATTTTATTAGTAAGCTGGACCCTGATTTATGTTACAGCAGTTAATCAAGACCGTTTACTCAAAGCTGAACAGGAAGCCATTCAACTTAACCTACAGCTCAATGAGGTTAAAATGGCAGCACTTATGGGGCAGCTTAACCCACATTTCCTTTTCAATGGACTAAACAATATCCGGGCCTTAATTCTTGAGGATGCTACTAAATCAAGAACGATGCTGACAAACCTCTCTGATCTACTGAGATATACATTGATGGCACATAAACAGAAAACCGTGCCACTCAGAGATGAGCTGGAAATTGTTTGTCAATATATCGACCTCCTCAAAATACAATATGAAGATCGTTTGACTTTCAGGTTGATAACTGATCCAGAATTGATGGGAGAACGAATCCCTCCTCTTATTATCCAACTGCTTACAGAAAATGCGATACGCCACGGAATTGAAAAGTCCAAGCATGGCGGTGAAGTAACCATCAGAGTATCCCATGAAGAGGAACACCTAGTCATCACGGTATCTAACCCAGGGACCTTAGAACTAAACACACCTCTAGAAACAAGGCCCAGCAAAAAGAAAAATGAAAATACCGGATTGGGGCTAGCTAATATAAAAAAACGATTGACTCTTCAATATGGTAACAACACATCCTTCCAGATAAAGCAACAAGGGCAGCAAGTTATTGCCCAATGCCATATTCCTACTTCATCTCTACAGTTGGCGGTATAATAAGTGAAAGCCATTATTATTGAAGATTCCAGACTCGCTCGTAATGAATTGAGAGAGCTGTTAAAGCCTCACAAAAATATAAATTTAGTTGCAGAGGCAAAAGATTGTGAGCAGGCAGTTTCTCTGATTCTAAAAGAACAACCAGACTTACTTTTTTTAGACATTGATCTACCGGACGGGACTGGCTTCGACATACTAGAACAGCTTGAAACTGCACCCCAGGTTATTTTCACAACCGCTTATGATGAATACGCCATACAAGCATTCGAAGTCAACGCATTAGACTATCTCCTCAAGCCGATCAACCCGGAAAAATTAAAGCGGGCCCTTAACAAAACACTAAGTGATTCTTCCTTACAGGATGATAATCACTCATCGAACTACCTAGACACCGACAACAAGATCTTTATCAAGGACGGAGAGCGTTGCTGGCTAATAGAAATAGGAAATATCCGTTATTTTGAAAACTGTGGAAATCATGCTCAAGTATTCTTTGATAGCAACAAACCGTTCATTTATAAATCATTATCTAAAATTGAGCAGCGTTTAAATCCTGAGATTTTCTTTCGCGCCAACCGCCAGCAAATCATAAACCTGAATTTTATTCAGGATATTCAACCATGGGTCAACAGCGGACTACTAATAACAATGACCGATGGAAAAGAAATTGAGGCTGCAAGACGCCCCGCTACTCGCTTACGGGAGATGCTAAGTTTGTAGGTCAGCCGTATAACCTGCTGTCAGTTATCATACTGGCAGCAGCATCTCTATTACTCACCTCGTATACATACTCTGCCGCTAATCTGAAACATCAATCTTAGCGGCAGACTTTTAATCCAGTAAAGTCTAAAGATGGACAGCTTGCCAAACTACCTGAATATCGGTTCACCTTATGGAATATGTGTCCATAATAGGAGATGACACAATTCTTTGCTCATTTTTAATATCGTTCAAAAGACGTCCTGAAACACCCCCTCACTTATGTAAAAAGGAATCTATCAAATGTTCAAACGAGCTTCCTGTTTTGTTTTAGTAGCCCTTTTATTCAGTATTACCAATTTGGTGGTAGCGCAGCCAAATAACCTAGAAGAGAATAAAAAACTCGCAATGCAAGCTGTGGGTTTGTGGCTAAGCGGAAATAAGATAGATCCCATGACAATTTTATCTCCTAACTATATAAACAACCTGGATTCTGCGACAACGGATAGCGCAGGCCCACAAAAGCGTAACCTCAAACAATTTGAACAAGAAGTGGCTAAGTTTCACAAAGCATTCAAAGACATCAAGGCAGTCAGTACCAAGCAAGTAGCTGAAGGAGATCTAGTCGCAACTCATGTTACAGTCAGCGCTAATCATGTCGGCTCGTTTATGGGGGAAACTCCAACCAAAAAAATAATCACCTGGGATGCTGTGGAATTCTCCAAGATTCAGGACGGCAAAATAGTCGAAGCTTGGGTCACTTGGGATAAATATGGATTCCTAAAGCAGCTTGGTGCACTGAAGTAGTCAATTGCGGAGTAATACTATCCTTGACAGCAAGTCAGGATACATTCCCGAATGCGGCATTCATGCTGCTCTGACCCCAAATAATCAAGATCGTCGATATTTTGATCGGTGTCTTTTATGAGTTTAGAAACTCCATCTCGAGAACTTGGCCCACAAGAGGCCTTGTTTATAGAGATGACAAGGCTGTCCTATGGTGGCTTACAATTTGTTTCTTTCATTAGAGTCTGCAAATCGTTAAGTGTTGACACTTTACGCACAGGGTTAGAGTACCTACACAGACGCCACCCTCTTCTACGCGCTCGAATCCAAAGAGGGGAAAAACTTCGCTGGATTTGCGACGTTGACTTCAATGATATCCCGTTAAATATATGCCAAGTTGGTGATACCCTCAATTTAGAGGATGAGTTTAGAGATCACGGCATAAACTGCCTGGACAGTGAAAAATATGTATACAGCATAAAGCTCTACCTCAACAAAGGAGGTCTCGTAGAGTGGATTTCCGTCATCAATATTCATGCGGCATTTGATGGCAGATCAGTAATGACTATATTTTCAGATTTAGACAAATTTCTGCGATCTAACGAAACACTTGAACAGACCAAGTCACTACCACTACAAGAGAGTATTGCAAGCCAGCTAGAGTCAGCTGGATACTATGGAGAAAAAGAAGTTGAACATAAGAACACTGACGATTTCATCTGGCCGGTAGAAAAGCAAGTCGCCCCCAAAGAGCGTAGGTCCTGTGCTATTTCATATGTTATGCCGCCAGAAAAAACTCAAGAACTCGTCAATTGGGGCAAGAGTAACGGCATAAAAATTACTGCAATTTACTGTGCCATTGCATCTATTGCCGCGCGAGCAGTACCGGTTGACAAAAAATTAACAGAAGTCACTTTATCGATGGATGCCAGGGGGCTATGCTCCCCTAACATTCCCTTAGGACATATTGGAGCCTTTTCCGAAACTGCTAGCTTGAAGCTCCCCCCAAATATAGAGTCTGCCAATGTTGTTGATGTTGCCAAAATGCTACAAAATCAAATCATTTCGGTATTGCTCAAGCAAAGGCCTATGAGTAAAAATCTCAGCTCAGACTATAAGATGAGCGATATAACCCATATGGCTACTGAAATCACAGCACAGCACAAATCATTTCCCGCAGGGATTATTGTTTCCAATGGAGGCAGCATACCCTTTTTAGCTGATGAAATGGAGTACTTTGAAATTCAGATGCCGATGATTACTCTAACTAACGGCATTAATCCATTAATGGCTGCAACCTTTACCACTTACCGTAATTCGGTCTTTGTTTTTGGGTATTGTGAACCATTGATTAGCAGGCATAGTATTGATTTATTTGTTAATGAATATATGCGTATATTAAATGGCCTTATTTCGGAATAGCATTCCATGCAAGCAAATACTTTAAGCAAACAACCTTAAAATGGAAACCCTGAAAGCAGCCATTAAAAAATTAACTCTTATACAAATAAGCACCTCACAAACCCGCTAAAAATCAACTTGCTCTTTGAAGTGCCAAGCAATTATTTATATTAGCAAAGCTACTTAATCTGGAACATATTGCTCATCCTATAAGCTGAATAAATTTCTTGCATCGTCTCTTCTGTGGCCTTGTTAATTTTCCCAATCATGGAATTTAATCCTGTACCATCAACAGTTGTTCCAAATGAATGCTTACCAGGCTGAACAATTAGAGACTGAATGCCAAATTGAGCCAGCTCCACGCGGTAGTTTTCTCCGATTCGCTCTATCGCGTGCTTGGTAGTATTATATGAGCCAATAAAAGGTAATACGAATCCTCCCCTAAACACTTGACTTGTGGATAACAGCTCCACTACTACGCTGTTTCATTTGCGGCAAGACCGTGCGAATTATTTGTTACAACCCAAACACATTAATTTCAAAAACCAAGATACATAATCTAGCCGCATTACTTCCGCTAGATATCATTGCATATGCTATATCAATAGAAAGGCGGAGCTTACCAGCGTCGGATTTCGAGACAAGTCACCACCATCTAGAACAATTACACTTTCTACTTAAGCTCCGTGTAAACTCCTTACTATATTGCTTATAGATTTTGATTTATTACCATTCAGTCTTTGAAGATATAAAATAAAAGTTAATATACCCTTGGGGGTTTGTCTTTTAAAAGGCAAAACCCATAAGGAATAGATGGTTTTGGGTACAACATGGCAAGTAAGTTCAACGCCTCTTTCAAAAAGACTATTATTGCACTTGTGTATATTGCTGTTGGTTATGCTTTTTTCGCCTACGTTTATAACAATTTTTTTACGCAAACAACCACATTCCCCCGAGAGTCGGTCACCTATGATCTTACTCACAATACCGATTATCTCCAGCAAAAAGACACGATTAATATCCTCGTCGTAGCAGGCGGAGGAGTCAGAGGCTTAATTCCTCTACATGTACTGCAGTATATTGAAGACAAATTAGGGAAACCCCTTGATCAGGTGTTCGACGTTTTTTCAGGGGTTTCCACTGGAGCCATTATCGCAACAGGCCTCAATATTCCTGATGAAGCTATTCCCAGCAGAAACGGGCAAAAGCTATCCCATCTCGACTATCTGGTTGATATCTATGAGAACGAAGTAAATTACCTTTTCTCTCCCCCTTGGTATCACAAGTTCCTAACCGCAGGCGGTCTGTTTTCACCCTCTTACTTTGGCAGCCGATTACATGAGGTAATGGAAAAACATTATACTAAAGACCTTAACTTTACTGAACTTGGGAACTACGTAATCATTCCTTCTTTAAACTTAAAGGACGGACAGATACATCTTTTCAAGAACAAAGGTGAGACGGTTAATTATCTCCCCACCGATCGGCTTTATCAATTAATGACAGCTGCGGTAAGTGCTGAAACTGCTTTTCCGCCTGTCGTATTCAATTATTCAGAAGATGAAGGTATCCAGCATTGTGAGCCTGAATTTGCAGAGTCGGAAAACGAATCCCAATGTGTGTTTGCAGATGCAGCTATAGCTATGAACAACCCGGCCAGTATGATTCTTCGAGATGTTATCAACGAATTTCCCGATAAAAATTATTACATCCTGGTATTAGGTGCTGGCAGCCCTCGACTCCTTAGCTCAACAACAAACTACGACACATTGAAAAACTGGGGACAAATAAACTGGTTTCGAGATGCATTAACAAATATGCAGCGCTCAATGGATACACACCAGCTCCATACACTGGAAATTGCAAAGTCTTTATCTGAAGAAGGGAGGATAGAATACGACTATCTAAATATCGAAATTCGAGAGCCTTTTATCGGCATATTTGAGCATAAGAAGCTCCCAAAGTTAAAGGACTATTCGGACCAACTAATCAAAGACAATCAGGCCCAAATCGATCTAATTATCGACCATTTAAAAAGTGAGAGCATTAAAAATTCAAGTGATAAGTCTTGACAGGTGACTCTTAAATCAACATGGGGGAAGCCTAGAAGGTTTCCAGGCATCTATGTGTTACCTCCTTGCCCTACCTGTATATTTACAAATGCCTGGTACTGACTTAAAAATACTTCGCCAGAGAGCTTTTGTAAAAAGCTACTTCTCTCCAAACGGTCCATCACCGGACCTTTAACTTCAGAAAGATGAAGTCGAACACCTCTATTAAGCAAGTTACTGTTTATACTTTCCAGTACTTCCAAGGCACTCCAATCAATTTCATTAACGGCACTACACATCAGGATAACATGCCTGACCTGGGAATTACCTCCTAGACGGCTATAAATACGCTCTTCCAATGTACTTATATTAGAGAACATCAGACGGCCATCTACTCTAAAAGTAAGAATCTCAGAAGCAGTTTTAACTGGGTGTCGATCTATATTGCGGAAATGCTCAGTGCCTTCGATTAATCCTACCTCTGCAATATGAGGCTTTGATGCGCGCCAAATGAATAATAGTAGCGATGCCCCCACTCCACAGAGCACGCCCGACTCAACGCCAAATAATAGAGTAACGAAGATTGTCACCGCTACAGCAAGAAAATCCGCCTTGGAAAATTGCCAAGTTTTACGCAAGATAGAAAAATCTACCAGTGAAAGTACTGCAACAATAATAGTGGCAGCGAGAGTAGCTTTCGGAAGAAAATATAGTGGTGACGTTAGAAAAAGAGCCGTGAATCCAATGCCCATTGCGGTAAATAGGCTGGCAAACTGTGTTTGTGCTCCCGCGTCAGCATTTACAACTGAGCGTGAGAAGCCGCCACTTACCGGAAATCCGCCAGAAAAACCTGCCCCAACATTTGCAAATCCTAAAGCCACTAGCTCTTGGTTGGAATCAATTCTTTGTCTACGTTTTGTGGCTAAAGTCTTTGCTACGGATATCGATTCTACATAGCCGATGATAGCAATCATTAGCGCAGGTAACGCAAGTGACTCAAATAGGGAAAGCGACAGCTTTGGCAAGGTAAATTGAGGCAGCCCCGAAGGAACACTGCCAACAAGGGCTACTCCCCATGCTTCAAGGTTAAAAGTATATGAGAAGTACACGGTTATCAGCACTGCTACTGCGGGGGATGACTTAGACAGAAGATTAGCGGTATCAGCTGTAATTCCTAATCTTTGCAATAGTTTTGCCGCACAAGCTCTAGATAGGTATAGAAATAGCACCACCCCCAAACCGACTAACAAGGTCAACTGATTATAGCCACCCAAGTTTTCAAACAAGCCAGGCAACAGCTCTAATATTGTATCTCCATGAACCGATAGCCCCAGCAATTGGGTAACCTGATTAAGTGCAATTAATAATGCAGAGGCAGTTATAAAGCCAGAGATTACCGGGTGTGATAAAAAGTTAGCGAGAAAACCTAACTTTAATATACCTAATACGGTGAGAATTCCCCCGGACAAGAGCGCCAATATCGCTGCTGCAGTGAGGTAGTCTACCTCACCGCTCGCTGTTACCTTTCCAAGAGCAGCGGCGCTCATTAAGGAGATTACCGCTACAGGTCCTACGGATAGTGTTTGACTGCTGCCTAACAGGCCATAGACTAGCAGCGGAACAATACTCGCATAGAGGCCCACCTCAGGTGGCAATCCTGCAAGCAAAGCGTAAGCAAGGGACTGGGGAATAAGGAGCACGGTAACAATTGAAGCCGCCAGTAGGTCCTGGGTTAGCAGCTGCCGATTATAGGAGTGAATAGTTGCCAGAATGGGAAACCATCTGGTGAGATGCTGCATCGCCATGATCTGTTTTCCGCTCTGGCCTTACGGCCTGAGTTCTATCACCTTAAAAGAAGGGTTTGAATTGCAGCACCGAAAGTGCTGCATTTTAGAGCTAGGGTTCAATCGATATCAGCACTGCACCAATATCGAATCCTGCGGCCTGGGCCTGGGAGTTGAGCTGCTTTTTATCTGCCCCCATCAGGACCTTAGCGCCGGCCCATACCTGGCTGGAACGATTACCCGTCCGGCAAAACGCGTGCACTTTGTCTCCTTCCTGTAAAACATCACGAAATGCCTCGCAGTGATTTCGCATCATACGTCCGCGAGTAAAAGGAATAGCCACAAATTTAATGCCCACCGCCAATGCGGCCTGCTCCATTTCCACGTAGGAGGGGTGAGTTTCACTCTCACCTTCCGGGCAATTGCATACTACAACTTGTACCCCACTCTGAGCCAATGGCACCATACTTTCACAGGCTATATGCTCAGAAACGCTCACCTGTTCATCTAATTGTTTAATATTCATTGTCACCTCAGTTCTATGCATTCAACTGAATAAATATATCGATCAATAATTTCGTCTAAAGCTGATTAAGCGGCACTTTCAAATAAACCGTACCATTCGATTCTGCCGGGGGCATTTGCCCCGCTCGAATATTCACCTGCACAGACGGTACTATCAGCCGCGGCACAGATAAAGTGGCATCGCGCTTGCGGCGCACCGCGACAAAATCTTCCTCGGCAACCCCATCGCGCAAATGAATATTCTCCCTGCGTTGCTCTCCCACGCTGGTCTCACACTGATAGCCCCGCTTACCTTTAGGCGGGTAGTCGTGACACATAAACATGCGGGTTTGGTCGGGAAGGGACAAGATCTTACGCACTGAGCGATACAGCTCTGACGCATCGCCGCCGGGGAAGTCACATCGCGCACTGCCAACATCCGGCATAAATAAGGTATCGCCAACAAAAAGCGCATCGCCGATTAGCCAGGCCATATCTGCGGGGGTGTGGCCGGGACTGTAAATCACTTTCGCTGTCAGCTTACCCACCTGGAAAGTCTCACCATCCTTAAAGAGATGATCAAACTGACTGCCATCTGCCAGGAACTCCCGCTCAAGGTTAAATACATCGCGGAAGATTTTCTGCACCTGGCAAATGTGTTCACCGATTCCGATACGTCCACCCAATTGCTGGCGTAAAAACGGTGCCGCTGATAAGTGGTCAGCATGGGCATGAGTCTCCAGTATCCACTCCAGAGTCAGGTCTTTCTCTTGAATAAATGACACCAGCTCCTCAGCACCTCGGCTACTGGTGCGACCCGAGGCTGAATCAAAATTCAGCACAGAGTCCACAATAGCGGCGGAACCCCCTTCCCTGTCGTACACCACATAGCTCCAGGTTTCTGTATCCCGATCCAGGAACGGCTGTACTCGGGCACAGTGTTCTTCATGAGCCATCTTCTGCTCTCCCGTATTCACTACACCAACAATATACAATGTGATATTATATAAAACAATATATTGTAATTGTGTAAATTGATTTAGTTCCTATGCCTGATACTGAACATCTCGATCTCAACAAAATGCGCGATTCCGCTGGCCAGGCGGCAGCGATGCTGCGCTCCCTGGCCAATCAGGACCGCTTGCTACTTCTATGTCAGCTCAGCCAGGAAGAGTTAAATGTAGGCGAATTGGAAGAGCGCCTGGGTATTCATCAACCAAGCCTGTCCCAACAACTGGGTGTCCTCCGACGCGAAGGCCTGGTCGAAACACGCCGCGAGGGAAAAAACGTCTTCTACCGGGTTGCAGACCCGCGAGTACTCGCCCTGCTGCAAACCCTTTACCAGCTCTACTGTGCGGAGTAATCCCATGACCATCGATTGGACCGCTTTCACCCCGGGCACTTCACTCGCCGGGGGGCTGCTGATTGGCCTTGCCAGTGCCGCTTTACTCGCCTTTAACGGTCGTATCGCAGGTATCTCTGGCATCATTGGCGGACTGCTTGACCAAATCCAGGGCTCCCTATGGCGCCTGGCCTTTATCGGGGGGCTATTGATAAGCCCTCTTGCCTGGAAAATCTTTGCAGCAGTGCCCGACATTGATATCCAGGCAGGTTATCCCACCTTAATTGCAGCGGGATTACTGGTGGGCCTGGGCACGCGGATGGCTTCCGGTTGTACCAGTGGCCATGGTGTTTGCGGCTTGTCCCGACTCTCCACTCGCTCGCTAACCGCCACCCTGATATTTATGGCTGGGGGCTTCGCAACCGTGTTTCTAATGCGACACCTCCTGATCGGCCAGCTGGGGCAATGATGATGAAAACCAATATCAGTGCACTTTTGGCCGGGCTCACTTTCGGCCTGGGGTTATTGCTCTCCGGTATGGCCAACCCAGAGAAAGTTCTGGGCTTCCTCGATTTAGCCGGCGCCTGGGACCCCTCTCTGGGACTGGTGATGTTTGGCGCTATCGCCGTGGGCCTGCCACTATTCCATTTCATCAGACGGCGGGGACAGTCTATCTGGAAGCAATCGCTTCACCTGCCGGCAAGTAACCAGGTTGATCGCCGATTGGTATTGGGCAGCCTTCTATTTGGCGCCGGCTGGGGACTGGCGGGGTTTTGCCCCGGACCGGCGATTGTCGCTACCGGGGCGGGACAACTTAAAGCGGTAATTTTTGTACTCGCCATGCTCACGGGTATGGGGATATTCCAACTCTTCGGGATCAAGCGCACTGCCGCAGTGGAGTAACTTACGCCCAAGCACAACGGTGAGGCAGCCGCCGTCTATCTTGTTTGAGCAGTTCACACAATTGCGGCAGGAAGAGAGCGGAAACAAGTGTAAGGATGCGGCTACTCCACCTAATCCCTCCATGGCTTCGACGCTACCAGCCCAAGTGGCTGGTGGGAGATAGTGTTGCCGCCCTCCTGGCCAGCATGATGCTGATCCCACAGGCCCTCGCCTATGCCGCACTTGCCGGCTTGCCCCCATATCTAGGGCTCTACGCTGGGCTACTCCCATTAATAGGATACGCACTGTTTGGCTCCAGCTCGGTGCTGTCAGTAGGTCCAGTGGCCGTGCTCGCCCTAATGACCGCTTCAGCTCTCACCCCCATAGCCTCACCGGGAAGTCCCGAGTACATTTCCGGCGCCATATTATTAGCACTCTTGAGTGGAGCAATCCTGCTACTAATGGGGTTTCTTGGCCTCGGCAGCCTCGCCAACCTCTTGAGTCTTCCGGTTGTTGACGGTTTTGTCTCCGGCGCCGCGCTGCTGATTATTGCCGGGCAGATTGCCCCCTTGCTGGGAATATCAAGCAATGGCGATACGGTTCTCGAGATATTGATCAGCACCTTTAACCACCTGCCCGAAACCGATCGGGAAGCAGCTCTGCTGGGGCTCATTGCACTGGCCAGCTTAATTGCCGCCCGTCTAGGCTTGCCCTTCCTGCTCAGGAAAATCGGGGTCGGCCCAGCACGATCCAAATTGCTTTCGCGGTTGGCGCCCATGCTTATCGTGGTGATTGCCATTGTGCTCACCGCTATTTTTCACTGGGAGAAGGAATTACCCGTTGTGGGGGTTATTCCCGCTGGCCTACCGCACCTAAGTATCCCCTCTATTAACCCGGGGCTGATTTACAAACTGCTTTTGCCCGCCCTGATTATTGCCCTGCTCGGCTTTGTCGAAAGCTTATCTATTGCTCACTCTATCGCCCAGCGGCGCGGCGAGAAGCTCAACACTAATGCGGAGCTGCGGGGGCTGGGCGCCTCCAACCTTCTCAGCGCATTTTCAGGAGGGTTTGCGGTAACCGGCAGCTTTGCACGGACAGCCGTTAATGATGAGAGTGGAGCAAAAACCCCCCTCAGCGGCGTGATAGCCGCAGTGCTAATCGCCCTGCTACTTCTGTATGCCACCAAAGTCTTTACCGAACTGCCAATCTGCGTGCTAGCCGCCACCATCATTGTTGCAGCCGCAAACCTGATCAACTTCCAGGGTATGGCCCACCACTGGCGCTACGATCGCACCGATGGACTGGCTATGGCCGGCACATTTCTCGGGGTAGTGTTTTTTGGCGTGGAAACAGGGATTGCCTTGGGTGTCGGGCTCTCATTCGCCACATTGATCTGGCGAGCCAGCCGGCCACATATCGCTGTCGTGGGGCGCGTACCGGGTACTGAGCAATTCCGCAATGTACTTCGCCATACGGTGAAAACCGACTCTGAGATTTTGTTCCTGCGTATTGATGAGAACCTGTTTTTTAGCAACATCAATGCGATTGAGGAGCGACTTTTTGTAGAGATAAAGCGGCATCGCAATACCCACCATATGGTGCTGATCTTATCGTCTGTTAACCGGATCGACAGCACAGCGATAGAGCGTCTGTTACAAGTAAACCGGGACCTGCAATGCCGGGATATTCAGCTGCATCTGGCTGAAGTAAAAGGGGCTGTACTGGATCGCCTGGGCCACTCCAAACTACTACAGGAATTGAGCGGCCGCGTGTTCCTCTCTCCCTACATCGCAGAGCTTGCTCTTCGCCACCATCAAATCTCCGATAGCGACAAACCACCCAAATAAGTTAGCGCGACTTGTAAGACAACATCAAACACTGGCAAAATATCCAGTATTTGAGCAATGAGCGCGATGGGCGGAAACAACCTTACCTCTGAACAACAGGCAATTGCAGATCATGCCGGTGGTCACGCCAAGATCATTGCCGTTGCCGGCTCCGGCAAAACCACAGCTCTGCTGCACTACATAAAGAACCGCCTTGATGCAGGTATCGCCCCCGATCGACTGCTGGTATTAATGTACAACCGCAGTGCTCGGGAGGACTTCGACCGTCGCTTACGGCAGCTGGCTGAAGGCTCGACACCAGCGGTACATACCTTTCACAGTGTTGGATATCGTTTATACCAACGCATGATCGCCAATGATCATATCGCTGCTGCCAACCTATCCCCCCTGTCACAATCCACAATCCAATTACAAATCTGGAAGGCCATTGAAGAGTGCGCGCCCACTCACGAACTCGAAGAGATTAGAGCACGGAAGCAATCTGAGATTGAGGCCGCTGAATTTTTTATCGACTACACCAAAACGATTCTGTCGGGAGACCTCAGCGCATTTCAGGAACTGAAGCTCGGCGATGAATACATGTATTTTCTGCAAGTATTTCGCACTTTTGAAGCTTGGCGCCGCAGCCAAAATGCGGTTACCTACGCCGATCTGATTTATGACCCAGCCATGCTGCTCAGCATGGATGAGGAAATGGCCGAGGAGTACGGCAGCTATTACGAAGATATCCTGGTGGACGAATACCAGGATATCAATGAGATACAGCACTTTTTACTGCGAGTTCTCTACGGAAAATCTGGCAACGTCATCGCGATTGGCGACCCAGACCAAACCATTTACGAATGGCGAGGCTCCAAACCGGATTTCCTGCTCACATTTTTCGATGGGGATTTTCCCCCTTCGAATATTTATCACCTGAGCCGTACTTTCCGTTACGGCCACCAGCTATCCTTGGCCGCCAATCACTTTATTGAGAACAATCGCGATCGCGCCGATATATTCTGTGTTTCAGCCAATGAAGATCAGCAAACAGAAATCGAGTTGGTAAAAACCGATAAGGAGGGACGCTGGCTTGTAGAGCACCTGCGCCGATGTCAAAAGCAAGGTCAGTCATTCAGGGAGGTCGCCGTACTGGTGCGGCTGTGGTCTATCGCCGCTCCTATTGAACTGGCACTGCTGGCCAATAATATTCCCTACCGTTCAGCAAGCCGCAACACCGTCCTTTCGCGCCGGGAGCTCCGCCCCTTATTTTGGAGTTTAAATATTGCCTCCGGTCGATTCACCGAACTTCCACCCAAGCGTCGCCAGCAGGGACTTTACGAATGGCTGACCTCTCCCCATGTGCGTATTCCGCGCAAAGTCCTGGAGCCCATCTGCTCCTCTCTGGCAGTGCTGGACAAAGGCTGGGGCAAGAAGCTGATTGCCCTACTACCTGAAAACCTGAGCAAACCCCAGACCAAACGCTTGCGCCAACGGGCAGACCTGCTTACCCAGATCGAGAACTGGCGCGGTCACGCCGGAGAGCTACTGCGTCGCCATATCGGTGAACTGGAACTTCTCAGCGGAATCGCTGACGACGCCTTCACCCGCCAACAAGGGGAGGAGAGGCAGCAAACCATCCTCGCTTTCTGCAAGTACCTGGACACACTGAAGCAGCCGCCCACTGAAGCCCTGGCACATCTACAAGAGCTGCAACGCCAACACCGGGAGGGTGAACAAACTGAAGCGGATGCCATACAGATAACGACGATGCACCAGGCTAAAGGTTTGGAGTGGGAACAAGTGATTATCCCCACCCTCACCCAGCACAATATGCCCTATCAACCTCAACGGGACTTCAGCACACCCGCGTCACTGGAGAGCGAACGCCGCTTGATGTACGTGGCGATGACCCGAGCCAAGTCAAAACTCTTCTTGTTGGCCCCTGCAGAAGACTCCAAAAAGAATGATCCAGAGGCTTCGCAGCCTTCATTATTTATTAATGAAATGCAGCTTCCTTTAAGTAAATTGATGGCAGACTCCTTAAAGGAGCGTCCGGAAAAAATCGACACCGATGTACCGGTTTCACGCCAAGCGCTCCACTATTTAGAAGCTTGTGATTACAACCCCAATATCAGTGCACCCAGGGCACCAATGCGAAAACCCGAACCTGGAGAGGGACTGCGGCATCGAAAACTTGGCTATGGAAGGGTTTTGGGATGGGAGGACAAGCGTATCGAGGTTTTATTTAGCGACGGTAAGGCTCGGCGGTTTGATTGGGAGACTTTGTCACAATATCTGATGTAGCAATACCTAGGAACGTGCGTACCAAAAAAATTAATTCACTCCGCTGTTATCAGGTTACCTAATGCAAATATCTATCAAGAGCCTTCTTCATAATCATCTTTCCCAACTGCTTTCCATTACGACTAAAATTCCGCATGAAATATTTCACAAGCAGCTGGCACCTGACATGTTCAGCTTAGCTGAAAATGCAAAAATTGCGGCCAATTTTTCTCTTCGCGGATACTGCCCGCTCGTTGACCAGAAAATTGTGACATTTGAAGAAGATGGGAATACAAAGGAAGGTATTCTGAGAACTATCCAAAAAACACTAAACTATTTAGATTCTTTACCCGAAGTAACCGATCTGGACAGTAGTAGAAGAATCAATGATAAAGCAGGTTTTACAACCGTGGATCTCCCACAGCCACAATATATCCATCAATATATACTTCCAAACTTTCTATTCCACATAAGCATGGTTTATGCAATTGCACGCCACTGTAGTGTAACCCTTAGTAAAGGCGATTTTGATGGGTTCCACAGCTATCCGGCTGAATTTAGCTTTATGTAAAACTCACCAAAATACTTCAACACCAAATTCTACCAGCTCTTTACTATCAAACTACTTCGCCGAACATACCCCCTCACGGCATTAACCAGAATATCACCATGAGCTGTAACTATTACTATGGTGCTAAAAATTCAGACTCAGAAAATTTCACCTCATTTAAAATAACTTGACCAATTTCATAAAAAAAAATATAAACGCGATACAATTCGACATCTACACCAAACTTTTCATGGAATAGAAGTAACCGGTATGAAAATCTCTAAACTATTATTAGTCCCCTTAGCTCTAACAATCTCTAATGGCTCTTTAGCCGAAGAGAGCCCATTTTATATGGGCTTTGGCCTAGGCTACTATGACCTTGATGGCCAGAAAACTCTATCCGGCAACTACCTTGAGGGGCAGCGCTTCGGCGATCAAACAAATTCTGTCAATATTTATTTGGGCTATAAATTTAGCCCTCACTTCTCTTTGGAAGCTGCATACAGCAATTTTGGCAGCGCCTCTGACAAATATTTCGCCTCGGGCACCTATTATGACGAATCGGAGGAAGAGTACAGACACTTTTACTACGAGGAAGACGAAACACTTGAAGTCAGCAGTTTTCAGCTGAATGGTGTCGCTCACTACCCGGTTCTCGAAAAACTGACCTTGAGTGCGAATCTTGGTATTTCCTACACCAGGGTTGACAGTGAGTTCAGACCTTACGGTTATTGGGCCCCAGAAGTTGAAAGGTACAGTGAAAAAGATGTGGACCTAACTTACGGCCTTGGTGCTACCTATGACTTTACCGATAAATTTTCAGGAAAGCTTCAGTGGAAGACAATCGATAACGACATTGTAGCCGTTAACGGGTTTGACCTATCACTGGAAGCCCGCTTCTAATCCACCTTGCAAGTAGTAGGGGCTACAGAGAAAGCAGCTGCAGCTCCCTTCACTTACCAGAGTTAAAAACAATCAAATGCCTCTCAGCCACCTAGAGATAGCCGGGAGTCAATCGGCAACCAAGAAAATCTCGGCTTGCACTAAATACCCCCAAAGTGCCTAATCTTTAGCCAACATAATGATTTTTAAGGACTTTTTCATTCTTTAGGTTGACTTGCACCAGGGGCATCTATAATATCCGCACCCGTAACGCGCTCGTAGCTCAGCTGGATAGAGTACCTGGCTACGAACCAGGCGGTCGGAGGTTCGAATCCTCCCGAGCGCGCCATACAAACAAAGGGCTTATGCTTAACGGCGTAAGCCCTTTTTTGTTATAGCGCGGTAAAACCCGCATGCATATATCACCGCCAGCACTACCTTTATGCCTGAGTCGGCCCCACCGCTATCAACTCCCCCAGAACTCCACTACTAGACATCTGTCACCAGGCCGTAATACAAGAACTTCTAGGAAGTATTCCTCACATTGAACCCATTGCTAGGAGCTAGTGATGGAATTGGCGGTTCACTGCCAGAAACATAAATTGCCGGTGATACAGATAAATTTATACAAGCAGGGGCTGAGCCAGCTCCTCTTTCCAAGAAGAAAGCCAGCGATTGGGTAAGTACTAGATTTTAACTGAGCTCCACTAGCAACAATTAAGTGCGCGAACCCCAGTCGACAAACAGTCAACGGAAAGCCATTATCAGGTGTAATAGAATTACGCATCAGCACTCTCTGCTGAAGAGCAATAATCATACCCCCTCGCGTACAGGTCATTTTAGATGTTAGATAAATTGAGGGGCGAGTTTCTCGATGATATAACCTACCTCCTCCACATCAACTCATGAATGCAAATGATGCTCTCAACATCACCACCAACCTATAAGCAATACACCTTATAGTATCGACTCAATAATTCACAACTTAGCTAACGTTACTATGCTAATAGGAACGTAAGATCGAATCAGTCACCATAAATCAGATTGGCTGATTGTAAGCAGCCCTCTTTTACACTTGCTGGCGCGATCGTAATTATCCCAAAAGGAATGACGCAGGCATAAACTATATCGCTTATAGTTAATGAGCACAGAACATGACACGTTTCCTATCTTTTCTGACATGGAAAAAAATACTTGTCGGCTATTTTTCAGTAATCTTCATCTTTGCTGCCATATATAGTGAATGTGACTCCTGTATAAATGAAAATCTCGATTTCACAAAAAGCATCTACTTCAGCATTGTAACAATAACAACTTTGGGCTATGGAGAAATTCACCCTATCAATGAACTCGGCTATCTACTAACCTCCATTGAAACACTGACGGGAATTGCAACATTTGGGTTACTTTTGAATGAATTTACAAAATACCAATCAAACCGACAAGAAAAATTAAGACAAGAAAAAAGAGTTGAACAATTAAAAAATGCATACCACTATTTTCGAGTTCATATGGCCGACTTTTGTGCCGCGGCTATCAGCACCATAACCCACAAAGAACAAGCCCCAGCATCCTATGACATGATGGGTTTTAGAGCATATTTGGAGAACAATAATAATAGAAATGCAAATATCCTTAAGGAAGCCCTTCCTCGAGACTACAAGTTCAGAGCAATGGTCATGACGGAATACAAAATATACGCCCGACAAATAGAATTGGCTTGCTCAACGATAAATCTCCACGATACAAGGCTATTGGACTTCTTCTATACCCATATAAGCCAGTCTGTCCGACTTGAAGCTGTGAGTGAAGCATCAGAGACCTTATCGGAAACTCTATTCAATCTAATCAATGACATTATGGCAGGAGTCGATGCAAATGGAGACAGGCGTGACCGAGACATATATATGGGTTATATCAATTCACTAGAATCGCACGTTAGCCAAGGCTAATAAACCGCCAAGAGGTTAAGGGCAAACTAGATCCAAGCCTTAATATTTATCTCAACCATAAGTCATCCTGTTCGGGGTATACAAGGGCCCCACCTAAATAACAGATACTGCCGTACATGCTATATCCAGCTTCCAAAGTTCCAATTCAAGTATTATTTATCAGTAGCAAGTAGCAATTTTTCGAATTGTACTACGATTTAAGTCGGGAGAGGTCTGCTTAATGGCCTTTCATCTTCGCTGACAATATCCACTACTTAAAACCTAAGATAATTTTTAATAGAAGATATTACTTGGAATTTAATGGGCACTAAAACCTGAACTTTCTTCCTAGTAATTTAACACTGAGTTCCTATGGCAACTTCAACTCAGATCATCAACACTTTCCCTGCACCGATTGACCTGATCAAGATGTCGCGAGAAGGATGGCTGCACCGGGGTTACCCAAAGGGCTTCCCGTGAGACGAGTGACAGAGCATAAATGGGGTCAAGTTGCGTGAAGTCTTTCGCCAGACGCCTCCTACAATTTGATAGCCTCCTTTGCAGTATTTGGCTACAACTGCCCTTAGCGCCACTCAAAACAGCCCCCAATTTTGACACTATCAACTTCCCCTTAGAGGGCAACATAACCAAGTATGCGCATCCTACTGATATCAATCCAACTACTATTTCCATTTACACCCTAGAGGTCGCACTATGAAAACAAATTTTTTAGTTATGGCAGTTGCACTTACTACTTTCAGTGCACATCTACAGGCAAATAATAATACTTCCATTGTACAGCAGACCGGTACCGGCAACATGGCAATGACGGATCAATCCGACTCAAGCACTCAGAACAGCACCATTCTACAAGTGCAAAATGGCAACAATAATTTCTCTGAAGCAATCCAATTTGGAGCTACCCTTGATAGCTCCATCAGCCATACACAAATAGGCAACGCAAATACCACTCTAAACTTAGAGCAGGAAAATGCTGAATTATCCAGTATGACTATCCTACAGAATGGTGATGGAAACACACTGTCAAATTTTCAGATTGATTCTATTGGAACGACATTATCCCAGACACTTTTTGGGATCAATAATGGAACAGCCGGCACGCAAATTCGCTCTTCTAATGACACTGCCATCTCCTTACAACAAGGCGATTCTAATACTACCTTGCTCACCCAAATAGATAGCACCAATAATTTCATGAATATGACTCAGGATGGCACTAACAATGTCGGAGTATCTATACAGATTGAAAGCTCACTGGGTACCGTTCAAATTTTACAAATCGGAGATCAAAATGAGAGTGGAATATCTCACAGCTTAAGCATTTCTGATTTTGCCAGCTCTACACAATTTGGCACTGGAAATATATTCAGCCTTGGTCAGAGTGCAGGCGGTAATAATTTTGCTATTGGAGATCAAGTTGGTGAGCTAAATACCGTGTCAGCCAATCAATCCAACAGTTCCTTTAGCCAATTAAATATAAGCCAACAAGGCATGCAAAATTCACAAACACTGTTTCAGACAGGCTCACAAATTAACTCATGGACCACCCAAAGTGGCATGGAGAACTCTGTAATGTCGAATCAGAGCGGAATGAACCACACTTTAACATCCCTTCAAAACGGGACCCTGAACAGCCTCACAGCTAGCCAAAGTGGAACCTCACAACTTGCCAATGTGACCCAGCTGGGAACAAGCAATAGCGGAACGATCAGTCAGTAGTCGCCGCAGAGCCTCAAAAGCCTCTTATAACCTCTAGAAAGCCCTACCCGCGGCTCCTGAGCCAAATCCCTTTGTGAGAAAGCAGAAACAGACAAACAGGCTTTGCGGTCACCAAACACCAAAAAAGCACTTCATATGAAAAAAATGCTTGACTCTACCTACACCAATCTATATTGTGCGCCTCCTCGACGCGCTCGTAGCTCAGCTGGATAGAGTACCTGGCTACGAACCAGGCGGTCGGAGGTTCGAATCCTCCCGAGCGCGCCACTTTCAAGGGGCTTACGTTTTTTGACGTAAGCCCCTTTTTTATTGCGACAACCTCAACACCAAAACACAGCTAGGCTTTGGATTATGGAAACAAGGAGAAGTTTTCAAGGGGTAGCGCCATGGATATCACGACTCTGAATGTACTTAAGCAGCTAGGTTTGTTAGCCGCAGTCTTTACCCTATCTACGGCCGCACTGGCCATTGAATGCGGCGACACTATATCTGAGCCCACCACTCTATCTCAGGACCTGAATTGCGAGTTGAGTATCGCCAATCCTGTAGCACTCACCATTGTAGGCCCATCAGGGAGCCTGAATATGGCGGGGTTTGAGCTTAGCTGCGTATCGCTGGACCCAACCCAAACAGATTTCTACGCAATAGACCTCCAGGGCACCGCAGCATATCTCAGCAACGGCCAACTAACCAACTGCACCAATGGTGTCATCACCTCCAGCTCAGGCTTCCACTCCATCTCCAATATGGAAATAAATAGCGCTGTAAGAAATGCAATTTTGCTATTCGGCAACGGCAATACCATCACCAACGTCGATATTACAGGTCCTGCTACTTCAACCATCTCTGATGGTATTGAGGTTTTTGGCGATTACAACACCATTAGTCGCAGTTCGGTACTAGGAGGCGGAGACGAAGGCATTGAAATCCTGGGAGACTATAACAATATCTCCTTTACTACCGTTTCTGGGTTTAGCGAGGACGGCTTCGAGATTGACGGCAACTTCACATTTGTATCTAACAGCATCATTGAGAATAACGGTGAAGCTGGAATCCTGATAAACGGTAATTTCAACAACATAGCAAGTAACAATGTGGCGGATAATGGGCAGGTGGGCATTAATCTAAGTGGCGGCTCAAGCAATTCGATTGCAAGCAACACGGTATCCAATAATGGGCTATCGATACTATCAAGCAATGGCGGTATTATCGTTACTGACTCGAATAGCTTAAACAACCGGATTACCGGGAATACCCTAAACGGCAACCAGCAATTTGACCTCGCAGATCCCTTTGACCCCGACTGCAATGAAAGAAATCTTTGGAGTGGAAACCAGTTCACTACTTCAGACCCCACATGCTTAGACTAACTACCCAAACTAGAGAAGTGGCTTGCGCTGCAAGACCGGACACCTCCAGTCTCACGAAGGCTATATCCGGGATTTAAACAGAAGCAAATAAGACTCAAGTACCAAAATTACTGTTCAAAGTTAAACCAAGTTGAATCAAGAGTCTCAATAGTTAAAAATGCATGAGGAGCTGTCAAAATCAGAAGTAAGGGACTACATGACTGATATCCTCAAAGATATACTTCAGTTCGTACAGAATGTGGGGCTTAAGAATGGCCTCTTTGTCATATTTTTCATCTTTGCGCATTACCTCCTCTTCTGGATGTACAGTGGGCGCCTGAAGGACCGACAAGTTGAAATTGACCGGCTTGCAGCAGATAATAAAGAATATAGGGACAGGTTTTTAAAGTTGATGGACAACGCCTTCTCTTATTCACCTCCCACTAGGAAAAACGCGCCCAAGAAGCCAATTAATGAAAAGGAGTTTGAGTAGTGCTCTATCTATTGCCGGCAATTGCTCTTGTCTTCATTTTCGCGAAAATATATCAGCTTCTGGAAGTAAAGAAGCATGATCAACACTTATTTGAGTTTTGTCAGCTACGGAGAGATACGATCGGCTATCTCTCCGATTCTTATACCGACCTATCAAGAAATGATTACATAGCCTTACGCAAGATCAATGATGCACTCAGCACCATCATTGCCGGATATAAAGAGCACAGAACGGTTGTGTTTAATCTCAGGTTATTTTCAGAGTATGTCAATCAGCTAAAAGCCTTTGAGAAAAAGGCCGAGAAGATATCAACCAGCAATCCAGATATACAAGAGTTACTAAACAGAGTTCATCAGTCTATATTTAATGCCTTTCTGGCATTTACCCCCTACCTAAAATCAGAACTCGCGTTCAATGTAGTGATGAAATTGATCTCTCTGGGAGTAAATGCCGGGGCCAATTCATTCAGGGCACATTTGCTAAGCCTTAAAGAAGCCAAAACCCTGCTCAATACATTTAAAAAGCATTCCTCCCCTTGCTGAGCCCCTCTTTTTCAGCCACCGAGAGCTTTTTGGCTATTTGCATGGCAAGCGCTATCAAGGGCAAATTTGATACCAGCCAGTACGCCAAGCGCTGATATCAATCCTGCTGGGAGTCAGCCAATAAGGCTGGACTCTGTGGACACTCAAGATTCTATGCGTGAAAAGTAACTAAAGGCGGAATTTTCAGTCAAGCAAAAAGCACTGAAAAATTAATGGGTTAATACAGAAATACACTTATTTTTTGAAATGTGTATTATCCTAAATTAGGACAGCACTCCATCCAGCATCAAACTATTGATATTTAACTAAATAGTCATCTTCAGCTCATATTAAACCATTCGGTCATCATCGATATATCGATAATTTCGAAAAAATCGATATACGAAATAATCATTACCAGAAAACTGAAAATAAGACGCACAGACCTAGAAATCGCACTTTTTTCTCACCGAAAGCCCTTACAACCGAGAAAAAACTACGGACCGTTCAACCCATAAAAAGTAATATCATACGTTTTTTCCGCCCCCCCTTCTTACCCGACAAAACCCGCTCTCTCCATTTAGTCAATATCAAAGATTCGGTGTCTATATCCTTGCGACGTAAATACCTTATAGGTGCAGAAATGGAACTCAGTTATTTCCTTATTATATGTACAGTGATCATCGTGATTTTCACTGCCTGCGCCTATCTGTACAACTACATCCTTACAGCAAGCGCAACATTTTATCACTCACCAGTGCAAGAGGATGAGACTGCGATACGCAATCATCTCAATGATAAAGATACGATCAACATACTTGTCATTGACGGTGGTGGTATCCGTGGACTCATACCACTATATGTCATTAAACACTTGGAAAAAGCACTGGGGCAACCAGTTGACGAGCTTTTCGATGTGTTTAGTGGTGTCTCGACGGGCGCTGTCATTGTTACCGGGTTGAATGTCCGCTCATCTCACCTGGCTAAAAACTATGCCAATGTCGATTCAAAAACAGACTTGCTTATTAACTTATACAAGTCGAAAAGTAATTATCTGTTTTCAACGCCTTGGTATCATAAACTGCTTACGGCATCCGGTCTTTTTTCTCCAAAATATTTGGGTCGCCGCCTTCACAAAGTGATGGAGAAGCACTATACACCAGAGCTTAACTTCACCGATTTGAAAAATTATGTGATTATCCCCTCACTCAGTGTAAATACTGGTGAACTTCACCTCTTCAAAAACCGAGGAGGAGATACCAGTGAGCTTCCTACCAACAGCCTATACCAACTGGTCACAGCTGCAGTTAGTGGGGTTTCACTGTTTCCCCCAGTTGGCTTTATGGCTGACAGCAAAGAAGTGGGCCATAAATACTTTGCCGACGCAGGTATTTCTGCCAACAACCCTGCAAGTGTTGCGCTCCTGGATATCATCAAAGAGTTCCCTCACAAGAACTACTATGTGCTGATTCTTGGGTCCGGCACCTCCCCGCTAACCAGTTCGCAGGTGAAATATAAAGACCTGAAAAACTGGGGCATACTACAGTGGGCACGAGATGCTATCTCAAGTGTTCAAAGATCAATGGATGAGCAGCAATTGCACGCCCTGGAAATTGCTTCATTACTCTCCAACAATGTAAAGATCAAATATGACTACCTCAATGTAGAGGTAACTGAACCCCATGTCGGTCTATTTGAATACGACAATATCGATTCACTCAAGATTCACTCAGATCGACTCATTGAAAACAATAAACAGAAGATACAACAGGTAATTGACCAATTGGCCACTGCCAACGGATAAAAATCTCATCACAATATAAGGCGACAACTCAACAAAACGGTTGCCGCCTAATCTAAGGACAGTGGCATTCACTCTATCAGAAAATACACGCTTAGCACCCATCATCCGCTCACCCGCCTGCCAGCAAACCAACCAACAAATATTTTACTGATTTATCGTTAGTGACATTACTCTTCAGAAGCAAAATCAAACGGCGTTTAACCATGCCAAAGCTACGCTATCTAATCACAATTCTAATTACACTGACTTCTTGCCTCTTTGTGAATGTTAGAGCTGGAGAGCTTCATGATCGTGAGGCTCGAAACAGGTGTATAAAAACCTGTAAGAATAGCTACTATGACTGCATTAGAGATAATGAAAATCAAGACTGGTGCGTAGAGAAGAAGATCCACTGCGATAATATATGCTATGAGTACGAAGAAGATCGCTGGCACTGGTATCGGGATAAATCTTCCAACCATTAACCAATAAACAGATATATGTAAGCCGTCCTATAGGACATCAAAGCAACATAGGATAGCTGTGCATTAAGCGTATATTTTGCTAAGATCCAGGTCCTGCATAAATTATCTACCAATAAGAAAATATGAAACTCCTCTCTATAAACGTATCCAAAAAAGTAGATTGCGAATACAAGGGTAAAACTGTAACAACGGGGATCTTCAAGAAGCCAGTCCAAGGAAAAATTTTTGTTGGAAAGAATAATTTGGAAGGAGATGAGCAGGCAGACTTAAAAAATCATGGCGGCAAAGATATGGCCATATATGCGTTTTCTAATGACCACTACCCTTACTGGGAAGACCTGTTAGGCAGAAAGAGCCTTAAGTATGGCGCATTTGGTGAGAATTTAACGGTAGAAGGGCTTCGAGAACAAAATATCTTTGTTGGAGACCAATTCCGCATAGGCAGTTGTATCCTTGAGGTAAGTCAACCCAGAATACCCTGCTTTAAGCTAAGCATGGCCCTAGATAATGACGCTGCAGCCAAGATTCTCACTAGCAGCTTTAATTGCGGTGTATATTTTAGGGTTGTTAAGGAGGGGCATATTAAAGAAGGGGTTTCGATTTGTAAGATAGCTGAAGCTCCAAACTCAATCGACATACGATCTATGTTCAGAGCTTTTTTTGATAAGCAATTTCCCAATACCAAGCAAGTACTCCAGGCTGCAAGTCAGCTACAACCCTTATCCAAAGAGTGGAGAGAGAAAGCTGTAAAGCGGCTCTCTAAGCTCTGACAATTGAGTAATTTATCACATCAGCCTACTAACTACATTCCTTCCGAAAGTCAGCCTCCGGGAGGGCTGTGTAGTAAAAGTTAAAACCCGGCACTACCCCGGACTTAAATGTGTTAACCGTAGTTTTTTGGGTAAAATTACTAACTTATTAAACAAACAAGGATTAATAGGCTTCCTCAAGTTGATATTACTGCGCGAGCTATGCTCGAACACCCCCTACTGCCATCTACCAATATATTTGCGGATAAAATGATAGGTATTATCAGGCATGCAAAAACTTAAACGGATCATGTCAGAATTGGCCTAGGTAATAGAATTCCTGACTCAGCACTTAACGGTTTAGCGCTATCAAAAGGGTTCACTAATGTACTTGGATGCGCCCAACACACTGGAATCTTTTACTAAGATCACAGACACCAACCATTTAAAACCATACATCAAACTACAGCTTATTATATACCCTGCAAAATTTAACATAGGGCTTCGAAGATATTAACAAATAAAAAGCAACTGAAAAAATAATTACCGCCCAAGTATACTGAATAAAATATAAAATCCATAAATATATAATAAACGGCAGAACTAACACTGATAATTTCTTAACCCCAATACTGGCAATATGCAATGATGCATAAATACAAATAAGTACTGTCAAAGAAGCGCACACCAACAAAAGGGATGATGAAGTTATGGTAATCATGAGCACCCCCAGTACAGCAAAAACAGCAACCCCAAAGCATCTCGTACCAGGTTCAAGTGCTCCCATGCTAATGGGGGCGGCCATATATCCAACTATATGATAGCCAGATACGATCACCATAAGTGCTGCCCAACTATCAGCATGAGCAAGTACAACTGCCGCTATCAACCAATTAGTAAGCATCGAGCGCCTTGATAAATTATGTACAGGATCTAAAACAGCTAACCATCGCGGCATTTGCCCTACAGAGGCCATTGCAAATAGAATTCTTGACGAGGCCCCCAAATAAGTATATCCAGATGCCGAGGGACTTATCACACTGTCTGCAAGTAGTATCATCGCAAGAAAGTGCAAGCCAAGCAGTGTCGCCAAGTCCAAAAGCGGCGAGTCAAAATTAATCCCTTGCCAACCACCATTTTCCACCAGAAGATCGTTCGGCACTGAGGCCATAAAAGCATATTGCAATGCAAGATAAACAAGCGTCATTATTGTAATTGATAAAGTAACGGCCAGAGGAATATTGCGCTTGGGATGTTTTATCTCACTGGCAAAGGCAACACTGATCTGGAAGCCATTGAACGAATATATTAGACCCGCCCCAATAACAGCGGAAAAAGCGCTTCCAAACCCAAACTCCTGATTAGAGTCAATTGAAAAATTTGACCCACTTGTATCACTACTAAATACAACTATAAGCAATACAACTATTGCAAAGGTGGGAGTAAATATCTTTAGAACAGTGACAACATTGTTAATCTTGGCAAGAAACCGTATTCCATAATAGTTAATCAGCAAATATACAAAAAGAATACTTAACGCGAGAACCTTCCCCCAAGGAGTCAAGGTGTGATTGTCAATTAACAAAGAGGAATCTATAGCAGATGAGAGGTATTGGGTTGTTGCCTGCGCCTCGGTCGCAACAACCATTAATGTGCCAAACCAGTTAGCAAACGCGAATGGCATTCCAAAAATACTATTGTGCGACAATGCACTGGATTGAGCGAGGGCTCCACGGACTGGGTAGAATGCAACGACACGGCTTAGGCACAAGCCAACCATCAAGACCAAAAGCGCCGCTAATACCCAAGCTCCAAAAGCCCAATTACCTGCATAGTTTGCCGTAAGCTGTGCACTAAACAACCAGCCCGAACCTATCATACAGGTGGCACTAAGCAGCGTAGCACTCAACAGAGAAACGCGTTTTTTTCCGCCTTTGGCACAACCCATATCGACCGTTTTCTAGAGTGTTATGCAGGCGTCTTCTCTATTTAATCTGATAGCTCCTGCTACTAGTATCTTTAGTTTAGCCAGCCCAGTTCATCTCAACCAAAAACAGTAAGTTATCTCTTTCTACTTCAGGTATAAGTCAAAATTAAAAATGGAGATATTGTATAGAAGCCTTTAAAGTCCCTATCGAAATTTGACATGAGCATCAACCCGCCTTTCCAAAAGCTCAGGGCTGCCTGCCGGGAGGCACGTTCAACATATGCAGCAATGAAAGTTAACGCAACTATACAGAGGGCTGAAGGAAATCCCAGCGGTTGCATCTTTCAACATCAAGGTATTCTTTCAAGATTGACGCCATACGCCCCCGCATCCGCCAGAATTTTTCTGGCACATAGTTAGTCGCAAAAGCTATAGAGGCCTTACATTCAGGAACAACTAAAAGGTAAGCCGTAGCCGCATCATCAGTCACGCCACCGTGATGCAGTACCAACCATGGCTTATCTTGCTCCCCTAGATTTATACCACCCACCCGCCAACCAAGGGAATATTTTTCCTTGTTGATTTCGCCATTGCGTAATTTCAATGGCATAGAAAGCGCTCGTAGGGCATCTGTAGACAAAAATCCATTTTCATAGGTAGCTTGAGCCATTCTTACCAGATCAGAGGGTGTTGATATAAATCCTCCACCTCCAAAAAGGAAACTCCTATCTCGCTTGGTCGTTGATTTAACATGCACACTCTCTTTACTGGTACTTGAATAATAGGCCGCTTCATTTTCGTGCCCTGCAAAAGAAGTGTCCAACTCTGTGGCTTTCATTCCCAGGTAATCCCAGATTTCGGAACTGAGATAATCAACGTACCCTTTTTGCGAAGCCTGCTCTACAACAGCGGATAGCAAGATATAACCATTCGATGAATAACGATATTCTGTTCCAGGTTCAAATAGCAGAGGGTGTTTATCAAATACGTAAAATGCATCAAGTGGGTGTTGATGATCTTTTACATTGGAAAACTCAGCCAAATCTCTTTCCGATGTATCATGTGGCACACCAGCGGTATGTGCGGCAAGTTCAGCAACACTGAATAGCCGAGTATAATGGGGCCTCTCTACATACTTACTTACCGGATATTGCAGATCGAGTTTACCTTTAGTAACTAGCCGAGCTACAGCTAATCCCGTCATCGGTTTAGCCAAACTACCAACTGAATACTGTGTACTTGAATCGGCTTCCAAACCCTTTTCAATATCAGCAAGACCTACCGCTTGGGCAAAAGCCACACGATTATCCAACCCTATCGCAACGGATAAAGATGGTAAATTGTACTCCTTCTTTAATTCTGCAACCTCAGTCATAACTTTAGAAAAATTATTCTCGGCTGCTGAGGCTTCCATAGGAAACCCTACGAAGAGCACCATTAAACCAAATAGCAAATAACTTCTTAACATTTTTCTCACTTCAAATTCACTATAATAATTCTGGGAATCATAAATTCGTAAATAATAGCTGATCTACTACCTAGTAAAGCCTCCATCTTCAGCTATGAAAAGGGGGATCACACTTAATCAGTTACAGTTTAATTAGACGCAATCAATACTGAACTTGGATTCAATAGATCAATTATTTTTTATATCGACACGCACTTTAATTATACAGAGACATACTTGACCCATCTCTCATTGGAGCATCCATAAGGGGTACCCCATATAAGTTGCTAAAGTAGCACGGCTATCGCTATATCGAGGCTATCAAAATTTGGGTAAGTTCTTTGGGCATATCTAGCATCACATCATGACCACAGGGAAGGTTTATCGTCTCCCAACCAAGTTCTCTCTGGGCTCTCTCAAAGAACGGCCTACCAATTCCTGGTGCCCACCCCGACGCATAGATGTATCGGTGCCGAGCTACTTGCTTCCATAAGCCCTGTAGTTGAATCGGTTGCTCAAATGACCCCAGTGGATGGTCGACACAACGCCGATCCACCCACGCCTGATCTTGAATGTTAACCCCGAAATCTATTGCAGGACTTGGCGCTACGCGAAATCCATCACCCTGAGTTCTGGCAATATCCTGAAAACTCAACCCGACCTCTACAGGCAAAAGATCTAAGACGTTTTGCCCATCCTCTGGAACTAAGGCATCAAGATAGACAAGGGATCGTATATGCTGGTGCACCTTATCAGCCACACCGGTTATTACCACTCCACCATAACTGTGGCCACACAAGACAATATCCGTTAACTCTTCACATGCGATAACACCCAGAATGTCTTGTATATGCGTATCCAGGTTGATTGTGCCATCTAAAAGGTGCGCCCTTTCTCCGAGCCCCGTCAGAGTTGGGCTATAAACCTCATGGCCGTACCGCCTAAGAAACGCTGATACCCGCTTCCAACACCAGCCTCCCTGCCAAGCACCGTGTACCAGAACAAATGTTGCCATAAAGACTTAACCCCACAACCAGGCACTCCACCTGTATGAATTATCGCCACTTTTAGCTTCCCCCCCCATCCCAAATGATAAACGGTTGACAGGTGTAGGACGACTGACCTAGCATTATTGATTCTAGGTCAGGCGTCCTAGGTCCTGTAATGCTAGTTAAAGAGGAAGTACAGCATGGCAAATCTATTTCAATCCTTCGATTTATCAGGTCTTCGACTTACAAACCGCATGGTTATGGCGCCGATGACGCGAAATCGAGCGGACAAAAATGGAGTCGTAACACCCATGATGGTTACGCACTACCAACAACGGGCAAGCGCTGGCCTAATTATCGCTGAATCATCTCCTATCTCTACGCAAGGTGTGGGATACCCTTACACCCCAGGTATATACACCGCTGATCAAGTTGATGGTTGGAGGAAGTTAACCCATGCAGTGCATCAAGCTGGTGGGAAAATTTTTATACAGCTGCAACATTGCGGGCGCATTTCCCATCCTGACCTGCAACCAGATAAAAAGGCTCCCGTGAGCGCATCTGCAATTAAACCAATTGGGCAAGCGGTTACCTACGAGGGGCATAAGGACTTTGCTCTTCCTCGTGCACTAGAAACTAGTGAGATTCCAAAAATCGTGGAGCAATTTGGCTTTGCTGCACAAATGGCTAAAGAGGCTGGCTTTGATGGAGTTGAAGTTCACGGCGCTAACGGGTATCTGATTGATCAATTTCTGCGTGACGGGACTAATCATCGCAGCGACCTCTATGGTGGAAATATAGGGAATCGCATGCGTCTTTTAAACGAAATAATTGATTCCGTGATGGAAGCTTGGCCTTCAAACCGTATAGGCGTGCGTCTAACACCAGAGAATAGTTTTAACTCAATGTCTGACTCTAACCCACAAGAAAATTTCGAGTATGTTTTAGGGCAGCTAAGTAACCGGAATATTGCCTACGTTCATATTCTGGAAGGCGATATGATGAAAAAAGAGAGAACCGTAAATTATCCAGCTTTACGCAAATGCTTTAAGGGTGTGTATATCGCGAATAATGGCTATAATCTCGAACTGGCCCAAAAATCCCTGAAAAGTAATAATGCCGATCTAATTGCATTTGGAACACCATTTTTAGCCAACCCTGATTTAGTTTACCGACTAAAACAAGGCATATCACTCAATCAAGCCGATCACTCAACTTTTTACGGTGGAGATGAAAAAGGCTACACTGACTACCCATTTGCCTCAACCCAAATAGAAATTCAGTAAAGTAATCGATATGGAAAAACTAGACACCCGCGACCGAATCATCGCAACAGCAGATGACTTATTTTATCAACAGGGTTTTGAGCATACCTCATTCAAGGATATCGCTAATCTTTTAAATATTTCTCGCGGAAACTTCTACCACCATTTCAAGACTAAAGATCAAATTCTATCTGGTGTTATAGAGAGAAGATTGCAAAAAACCCAAGCAATGCTGGAAGAATGGGAAGCACAAGGGAATACATCTGAGCAACGGATAAAATGTTATATCCGTATTGTCATTACCAACTGGGATAAGATCAGAGATTTCGGCTGTCCCGTAGGTACTCTCTCCAATGAACTTGCCAAGTTGAACCATGTAGGGCGAGAGGATGCCAATAAAATTTTCAGTCTGTTTCGGGAATGGCTAAAAACACAATTTACACAACTAAATCCCAACACTGATGCCGATAAACTAGCTCTACAGGTTCTCTCTTGGAGCCAGGGTGTTGCAACCTTAGCAAATGCTTTTCAGGACAAGGACTATGTTGAGTACGAAGTCAATAAAATGTGCTCTTGGGTTGACACATACAAGGCGAAAGCTTAGCGCTATTTACAAGGAACTATGAGTATATGTTTGTTATTTTATTAAAATTTTCAGAAAAAAAATCACAAGCAGCAAAATATATGACTGGCCACAGAGAGTGGTTACAGAAAGGTTTCGATGATGGAGTTTTTATACTGTCTGGAAGTATAAAACCTGGAATTGGTGGCGGTATCCTAGCATTTAACACCACTTATGAAGAATTGCTAATACGCGTCGAACAAGACCCTTTCGTATCTGAAAAAGTGGTTAGTGCCGATGTCATAGAAATTGATTCATCCAAAGCTAGTCCGCAGCTTGAATTCTTATTAAGACCCGAGGCAAACAGTTAGGTAATTGGTATGGCCGCGCAACTTATTCAAAGCCATGATGGTAAATACCGTTGTAACTGGTGCGCTTCTGCACCAGATTTCCTGGAGTACCATGACAAAGAATGGGGCTTTCCAGTTAGTGACGATTTTCGCCTATTTGAAAAGCTATGCCTGGAAGGTTTTCAGTCTGGTTTAAGCTGGCGTACAATTCTTGCCAAAAGAGAAAATTTTCGGGAAGCTTTTTATGGATTTAATTTTAATAAAATAGCCCGTTTTACCAATACAAATGTGGAAAAGCTGCTATTAAATGAGGGAATAGTCCGACACCGAGGTAAAATCGAAGCCGTTATTAATAATGCCAAATGTGCCAGGGAAATCGTAAAGAACGAAGGATCTCTTGCATCATTTCTCTGGAGATACGAACCTAAAAAAGAGATGCTTGGCAAGCCTCAGTCCATGTCTACCTCAAACGAATCGATCACACTATCGAAAGATTTGAAAAAGTTAGGCTGGAAATTTGTAGGTCCAACAACTGTCTATGCCTTTATGCAAGCAATGGGATTAATTAATGACCATCTAGAGGGATGTGTAACGCGATCTAAGGTAGAGAGTGCAAAAAATAGGTTTGTAAAACCCTGATGCTTGACTAGAACTAACCCGCACGATCATAGGTAATCTATAAAAGGGTAGAGCTTGATAGGGGATGCACCCAAGGTAAAAGATATTACCTCTGATACATCCCCTATCTTACTCACCAAGCTGCTCACATATAAAATTGTATAGTAATTTTAATCGATAGGAGGACATACGGTCCCCAGGCCTAAGTGAATAAAGGTTTAGCTCAGCGGTTTGGAAGCCTGTCAAAATCGGAACTAATCGCCCCTCTCTAAGGTCATCATCAATAATAAAATGGGGGATCAGTGCAATGCCCTTCCCCTCTAATAAAGCACAATGGAGTAATTTACTGTTATTAGAAGTCAACCTAGGTTCCAGATAAATATCGAGCCATTTACCTTTATCTTTAAACTGCCACACACTGGGTTTACCCGGTAAGGTATATACCAAACAGTGATGGTCACTTAACTCACGGGGGTGGCCTGGCTCCCCATATTGTTTAAGGTACTCAGGCGCAGCACAGGCAACTCGATGGTAACTGGTAATTTTTCGGCACAACAAGGCGCTATCAGCTAGTTCATTAGTTAGCCGTAGCACAAGATCAAACTTCTCTTCTAACACATTCACATAATGATCTCCCATTTGAATATCTAGAAGGATTTCCGGGTACCGATCCATAAACATATTCAAAATGGAACCGAACTTGGATAACCCCCAAGACATCGGGACGCCAATCCGTAACTTTCCTCTAGGGCTATCATTGGATTCACATAAGTCATCCTCTAAAGCATCCCACTTGCTGAGCATTTCAAGTGCCCGCATGTAACACCGTTCCCCGGAGCTAGTCACCTGCATATGCCGAGTACTGCGGCGCAAAAGCGTGGTTCCCAGGCGAGATTCCAATCGCTCTACCGACTTAGAAACCCAAGCTGCAGATACACCTAAACGATTTGCAGCAGTAGTAAAGCTTCCACACTCCACGACCGCACTGAAAACCCTCAAGCTCTCTAATTGATTAATTCCTGCCATATTCAATAAATTGTTGAAACTGTAATTACCTAATGTCTGATTTACACAACAATTCGTTAATTGTCAAAATATAAAAAATCTTAATAGGTAAGAAATATTTATGGCTACCAAATATCACAATCTATTCAACACCGTTGAAATCGGAAACTTACGTATTCCTAACAGGCTCGCAGTCGCACCGATGACAAGGGTCAGCGCCGGGCTGGATGGTCGCGTTGGTCCATTGATGGAGGAGTACTATGAGGGATTTGCCCATGGAGGGTTTGGGCTGATTATTACCGAGGGATTACATACTGACAGACTTTATAGTCAGGGTTACAAGTATCAACCTGGTATGGCCTGCCACGATCATGCACAGAGCTGGAAGCCGATTATCTCAAGAGTTCATAGACAAGGAGCCCGGATATATGCCCAATTGATGCATGCCGGCGCCCTTTCGCAATATAACCCTTATACCGATCAAAATGCTGGCCCCTCTATGGTTCGTCCCCAGGGAAGTCAAATGCCCTTCTACTATGGAGAAGGCCCCTATCCCATGCCGGAAGCCATGACACAGCGAGATATTGCAATGGTTGTTGAGGGCTTCGCTCAGGCTGCCCGCCTGGCACAACTTGCCGGCTTTGACGGTGTTGAGATACACGGTGCCAATGGCTACTTGTTAGACCAATTTTTAACCACCTATACCAACAAACGAAAAGACTGTTATGGAGGAGCACTCACTAACCGTTTACGTATTTACAAGGAAACACTTGAATCAGTAAGGACAGCGGTCGGAAAGGACTTTGTAGTGGGCGTTCGTTTCTCTCAGAAAAAAGTGAACGATACCAGCTATATTTGGCCTGAAGGCGAAGCTGGAGCTGCCGAAGTTTTCGAGCTAATGAAGCAATGTGGTGCCGACTATATTCATACCACCGAACCAAAAATAGACACTCCCGCCTTTGAAAACAGTAACTCATTAGCATGTCTGGCAAGGAAATATAGTACTCTACCGGTTATTGCCAACGGCAGAATTACAGGCCCAAAACT
The DNA here is from genome assembly GCF_052467225.1 of Microbulbifer maximicatervae (SeqCode). Taxonomy (NCBI): domain Bacteria; kingdom Pseudomonadati; phylum Pseudomonadota; class Gammaproteobacteria; order Cellvibrionales; family Microbulbiferaceae; genus Microbulbifer; species Microbulbifer maximicatervae (SeqCode). The sequence continues at coordinate 3,984,102 of NZ_CP174303.1, forward strand.
CGCAGCTCAGGTCCTAGAAAACAATGAAGCAGATATTATCTCGCTTGGTAAAACGGCCCTGGCCAATCAGGACTGGCCAAATACCATAAAACAAAATCAGACTCCAAAGAACTTTACTTTTGATATGCTTTCACCCCATGCGACACTGGAATGTGCTCGTGAGTATTTTCAAAGAAACAGCTAAATAGTTACCTGAGGACGGCGGAGGAATTTAATTACCCTTCCCCTCCTTGTAGACCAGACAATGGCTCTAAGCGAGTGAAGGGTAATCTTAAAATTAGCAACTTTAGCTTTCTGACACCTTAAATTAATTAATTTTTATTATGGAAAATATCTAATGTTTTCAGAGATAGCTCTATCAAGTCAGCCGTTTGATCACTATCTACATTCTTGACAACGCTTATAGAGCGGGCATGATCAGGGCAAAGCATTAGCATGGTACTTCCGCCAACTCCTTCACCGCTCATCAATTTAATGTTTGGATGCTCCTCGATAACTCTAATCAGCTCCGCATCCTCCTCCGGATCATACCAATTGCTTAAACTGATAAAGTCAACAATCCAACCAATACCGTAGCTAACTTCCTCACCACTTGTTAGAGTTCCTGGGCTAAAAAGCTCAGAAAGCGATTCATCACTCAGATAGCCACTATCAAGATGTGACATAGCAAACCTAACCAGGTCACTTGGTGTAGAGAGCATACCTCCGCCAGCATATTTATAGCTACTATTTACTTCTGGAGAGTTGATTAGACTTCCTCCCCAGTAAGAATAAGCTCTTTGCCTGTGGGAAATTATGGGAGAGTTTTCATCAAAAGTACTATTTTTGAGGTTCAAAGGATCAAATACTTCCTCTTGAACTAACTTCTTAAATTCAGTTCCTGATGCAGACTCCATTGCGGCAGCGAGCAATGTCCAAGCATAGGTCGAGTAATTAGAGTCTGTCCCGGGGTAGAAAAGTAAATCGTCATCCTTAAAAAGGTCTAACGCATCTATTGTGGAACTATATTCCACATTGTAAAGAAATTCTCCCAAAGATTGGTAGTGGCGAATGCCGGAAGTATGACTTGTTATCTGTCTTAAACTAATATCAGCGTGTGAATCAGGCCAAGCTTCTACCAGCGAAGAGACATAGGTGTCCAACTCAATAATCCCCTGTTCTTTCAACCTCATGAGAGCAGCTGCAGTGATAACTTTCGAAACACTGGCGATTCTCAATTTGGTTTTTCTAGTCATTGGAACATGAGATTCGAGGTCAGCAAAACCATAACCTCTTGCCCATCGAACATGCCCATTTTCCCCTACAGCCACACTAATTCCAGGCACAGACTCCTCAGAAACCGCATTTATAAAAAGACTATCCAAGTCATTCGTATGCGCTACTGAATTTTCAGCCAGAAATACCGAACATAAAGAAAGTACAGTACTTAAACTTATACGTTTGTACATATTATTAAATCCTTTTAACCTTCACATACTAAATAAAGACATTTACTAATTGACTTTATCACTCAAATATAACCCGGACAATTAAAAAATACCCATCAACTGCACTAGTTAGCTTTAAACACTCTACTCAATAATTGATATATAGGAGGTTTTACAAGAACACACATAAACAGACTTTTAATTTAAGGGATATCATTCTCCACCCATAAACAAGTAGTCGTTGGCGAAATTCGAAAGTACTACGTGACTGCAACCTGTGACAATATCTTTATCCGATCAAGATTAGAGAAACTTCAACATCCAGCACAACAATAATACCCAGAATTAAGCTGTCTTTTTAATTTATATCTAAATAACTTCAGCAATTACTTTTTCTTCAACTTCCGTTACTCTACACTTACTCAGACAACATTACCTAGAGTTAGGGCATTTAAATTCCGCTTCTCCAATACCCTAAAACAGACAAGTAATGACTAAAGTTATCGCTCCAAAACTGAAACCCAAAAAATACTCTTTATTTTTTGATAGTTTTCTGTAAACATTCATACTAGTCCTTATCCATATAGAGAATAATAATGAAGGATTATGTGATTATTGGTGGTGGTCATAACGGCCTGGTCTGCGCTTGTTATTTAGCAAAAGCAGGGAAAAAAGTAACGATCCTTGAACGCCGGTCTATAGTCGGGGGGGCAGCAGTAACTGAAGAGTTCTACCCAGGTTTTAGAAATTCTGTAGCAAGCTACACAGTAAGTTTGCTCAACCCGAAAATCATCAAAGATCTCAATCTCCGTGAACATGGCTTGGAAATCAAGTTACGGCCACAAGCTAACTTCTTTCCACTTTCAAATAGTCAAAGTCTCTCTTTCCATAAAAATATCTTGGATACACAAGCTGAGATTGCACATTTCTCAGAAAAGGACGCAGCCACCTTACCTGACTTTTATGCCATGTTGGAAACCGTTGCAGATATTTTGCGCGACGAATTACTCCGCTCCCCCCCTAATGTGGGCGGTGGCTTTGTGGATTTAGTTCGTGCTGGGGGCTTTGGCTTAAGAGCGAAAAAGTTGAGTATGTCATCTCGTCGCGATGCACTTGACCTGTTCACCAAGAGTGCTTCAAGTGTACTGGATGCCTGGTTTGAAAATGACCATGTCAAAGCTGCATTTGCTTTCGACTCTATAGTCGGAAATTATGCAGCTCCCAGCACTCCTGGCTCTGCCTACGTGCTGTTGCACCATGTATTTGGCGAGGCTAACGGTGATAAAGGCGCTTGGGGACATGCTATGGGCGGTATGGGCGCTATCACTCAAGCCATGCGAAAAGAAGCTGAGCGCCTTGGGGTCAATATTCGTACAGATGCTGAAGTCAAAGAAGTTCTGGTAGACCGCAGTCGTGCCAACGGCGTACGACTTAGCAGTGGAAAAACTATTACGGCCGACAAAGTAATCGCCAATGTTGGTCCCAAGCTGCTTTACTCCCGGATGATTGACGAACAACACCTAGAGCCAGAGTTCCGCCGCCGCGTACGTGGATTCAGGGTGGGTTCCGGTACTTTCCGTATGAATGTGGCGCTGTCTGAACTCCCAGACTTCATCTGTAAGCCTGGAACTCACCTACAACAGCATCATCAATCTGGGATAGTCATTGGTCCAACAATGACCTACTTGGAGCAGGCGTTTGTCGATGCAACTCAATACGGCTGGTCAACACACCCCATTGTAGAAATATTGATCCCCTCCACCATCGATCCTACTCTTGCTCCAGAAGGCAAACATGTCGCCAGCCTATTTTGCCAGCAATTCGCTCCAGAACTTCCGCAAGGAAAAAGCTGGGACGACTATCGTGACCAAGCTGCAAAAACAATTATCGATACCGTCACTAACTATGCCCCCAATTTTCGTGATGCGGTAATCGCCCAACAAATTCACTCACCGCTAGATTTAGAGCGCAAATTTGGCCTCATGGGAGGTGATATATTCCATGGTGCCCTAGGACTGGACCAACTATGGAGTAATCGCCCCTTTATGGGCTTTGCAGATTACCGCACGCCGATACAGGATCTGTATCTCTGTGGCTCGGGTAGCCACCCGGGAGGCGGAGTTACTGGAGTACCTGGGCATAATGCTGCTATGGAGATTCTCAGAGATAGATAAGAGTGGCCTGCAGTATGCGGGCCCTTTATCGCTTTACTACCAATTAGCTTTGATTCCAACTAGTAGCTCTAAAGATTCTGCTATTTTAAATAGTTGGAACACCTATTTCGAACACTTCACAGATTCCTCTGACGCTACAAAATATATGAGTGCCAAACAGTTATTTCCTTTGAGGATGATTGAATATCTAGTGCCCAGCGCCACAAAAACCTTTATTTTGATTATCGCCCTCTACCATTTATAGCCATCAAGGTTCTTCACGATTTTAACGGGTATCTGCCGCCGCAGCTGATTTAGAAAATAGCACTTCTATAACAGTTTATTTATCTTGTTGGTTCCTACACTTATGACCTCTATACCTCTTACATAAACATTCCATATTTAAATAATAACCAAGATCATATGCAACCATAAGCTGAGCAAGTGATAATCTTCAGCTGTGAGAAATATTGGATAAATGACATAGACCTCACTATGAACCAATTAATTTAATATTCGCATACTAAAGAATCTTAGCTTATTCACTCAATACTTTAACAAATATTAGCAACCACAAAACCCTCAACACCTAAAGCAATTAATATAATCTTTTAGACAAATATTTTCTGCTTTCCCTCGCATAAAAACTGGCGCCGGTTATTTTCTAATTAACTATCATCGAGTTGTAAACATGTACGACGGTACTATATTATGCGCCCGCACATAAATTAAGTGCGAAAACAAAAATGGCTGTACCACTACTTAAAACCTATTAATTTAGAGGGATCAGATATGAACAGAAGTCATATTTTTCTTTCATTGGTAGTGCTCTCAGGGGCTTCCCATGCAGCCCCCCTTTACAACTTTGTTGAGATAGACCAAACCGCAAGTTTTATAAGCGGTCATAATGTTGCAAAACAACCGGTAGTCAATGATGCCGCGGTAAGAAAAGAATATACGTTAATGGAACGCACCGCTTCTTTAAGTGCTGTTTCGGTTACTCCAGACGGTAGGCAATATACTGCAGAAGTAGATCAAGAATCCTTATCGCTATTGGAGCAAGCGATCGCAATTATTGAATCTCATGGTTTGGATTCAAGGATTTTTTCATCAAAAGGACAGGCGCCCACCATGTTTCGTGGTGAGGAACAACTGCTCCCCACAGTTGTAATTGGTACTGACGATAGAGTTCAAATTACTAATACCGTGCAAAATCCTCACTGGTACAATGGCCGCATTGATGTAGGCTGTACCGGTACATTGATTACCGCAAAGCATGTGCTAACGGCAGGACATTGTGTTTCTGATGGCTCCGGCAACTGGTATAGTTCTCTTGATTTTACAGTGGCTCAATCTGGTAATTATGAGCCCTGGGGGAGTGAATCCTGGACAAATGCTGTGACTACCAGTGCTTGGCATAATAATTCAGATACGAACTATGACTATGCAATTATTGTGTTAGCGGAACCACCACACAATGGATATTCCGGATGGGGTGTCTATTCTGGCGGCACTCATAGTGTTACTGGATACCCAGGAGATAAGCCATTTGCTACTATGTGGACAGATTCCGGTAGCACGTCTTCAAGTACATACAGAGTGTGTTACACATTAGATACAGCTGGCGGTCAGAGTGGCAGTGGGATTAAAGACACGTCCAACAGTGTTCGCGGAATCCACACAACTGGATCATCCTCGCAAAACTGTGGAACGCGTATAACCAGCTCCGTCTATAACACTTTGCAGGATTGGATTGAGAATTACCCATAAAGTAAAATTACCTCACCCAAATTTAGGATATGGCGCCATTGGGCGCCTTTTTTAAAAGTATGAGAACGCTAATTTCTTTAATATTTTTTCTAAGTGCATGTGGAATGATGGCAGATGATGAACCCGAATGGCAGCGAATAATGGTGAGAGGCAGCCTAAATACACCTGATCCAGTTTTACAGGAAGTGCAGCGTCTGGAAGAATTAGGAAAGGTAAAAGATGTAGTTATTCTTGAGTCCTATCCATTACAGATATGGTTTAGTTCCGATTTTGAGACAGCTGAGAAGCTGAAGTCCCTGTCAAATAAATATAGTTCATCTCGCTAGCTTTCTCTTTACCTACGCGCGAATGATAATTTTTTATAGGTTCGTGCTAATAGTAGAAGCCCGCCACAGCAGATTATAACTCCGAAACACCGAAATTAATCTAACGACCTTTCCTCCTTGTTATTCTAGTTCAGATTTTTTTCGACCATAGCAATGCTCCACGAATCAAGGAATAATGAGCTTTAAGCAGAAATCTACTCCTCAGCTAGTAATAGGTGCATATGCAAGCTCGAAACACTAACCCGAGATCGTCCGGTCAAATGGTAGTCCCTACCGGTTGCCATAGTTCTTCTAGGAGGGATAGTGGTGAAGCCGCGCAACTGACACAGGCCCCACCACTCTCATTTCCCTAATCTCCAAATGCCGAGATAACAACATCTTTATCTTGGTCATCACTCCAAAGCAGATAAGATCGATTTTTACGAATGTCAACGATTACGAAGATAAAATGATCGATGCCTTTCCTTTTCTTTATCTCGCCCATAGCAGATTTCAGCTCGTATCTCCTATTAATCAACGACATTTCCTTACATCTTAACCGGGTTAAGATCTACCAATGCTTATACGCTTCATGTAACTGACACCTTTCGCCAATTCTGAAATATCTTGAATAATTCATTCTGTGAGGAGCTTGGTGTTATAATTCAGGTGTCGTGATAATAACAAGGTGTAAAAATGGCAAAGTATATTTATCTCCCCGTAAACAGTGAAGAAATGCTAGAGTTTGCGGAGAATATGGCGAGCGCATGGAGTATTCCGAAGAACCATATTCTTGCCAACAAGGTGACATCCGGTATTGGTAAGTCTATGTACCGATGGATTGATAAATGTCTTAGTAGCCTAAAGTCTGGTGATACTCTTTATATTGTTTCTCATGGTACCGGCGCTGGCGATGGTGAGCAAATTGGTGCTCAACGCAATAACGGTAAGAATAAACAAACAAAAGTTTTCGAGAGGGGCGTAGAGTCGTGGCAGGGTGGAGAGTGGAAAACCTACACTCCCACGCAACTAGCAGCTACTTTGGTTAAAGAAGGTTTGCCTGGTAGTTTTGTGGACCTGCATCTCTGTGCTTGCGGGTCAGGTTATGACGGTGAGAGGCTAAGGCCCTGGGCACAGCGTTTACGTGAGGCGATGGCTACTACCCATAAAAGCCTAGAGGTTACTGGGTACCTTGGTTGGTTTGACGCTACTGGTAGCTCTGTCAAAATTAAGGTTAATACCAAGTATTATGATTTGAATGAGCGTGCAGTGACTTTTTCTTGATGGTTATCGATTTAAGAGTAGTATAAGCATCTACTAGAATACTCAAAATTCTCTGCGAGCTAGAAAGCGAATCGCCAACTGTGGTCGTGTCAGACTCTAATATTGAATCGGGCACGTCCAAGGTTCGGGGCATTAAATCTTATTATTTAAGACAAATTCTGGCATATCATTTTTTGATTCATAAATGTAATGCGGCTCACAATTACAAACTTAAATCAAATTCCCCTCAAAGAGTTATACTTTGAAGATTATTAGGTATTGCAATGATATCCCTCCCCCCCTTTGGCTTCCGCTTTAAGCACTTGACAGGCTGAGTTGAACTGATACAGCTGATTGAGATATAGCAATATACGGGGTATGGGCCTGTTAAGTTTTTTTACCTTTCATGACCCTACTAGCTAGCGGCCAGAGCGCAGCCTCAGCCGTCCGAAGGGAAGTAGCAACGTACCTGTGATTGTTAGCTGCCTTTGCGTAGTTACTCATTATATATTTCCTGTATCTCAGCATAGCCAATTACTCTTGAGCCTTCTCGAACCTGTAGATTGGCACCTACCTCTAGGCATTTTGGGTATGCTTATAGTGTAATGAGGACGCTATCATTCTCCAGCCTACTAATATTGACTTACTATCTAATCTTTAAAACTTCATGCATATAACAACTTAGTCAGCAGTATTTTGGTTCTATTAGAATTTTAACGTAAGGTGGCGCAGCCATGACAAAACGGAGCGTAGACCAAAACATCAGACGCGATAACTATTATGTATTTTTAGCTCTTCGCTTAATTATCTCTTTCAAGTTCCACACATTGACATATTTTACCCCGGCAGGATCACCAGCCTTAACCCAATACCGCCCACGAGGCCATTCAAACACATCTCCGCGTTTTACAACCACTGGCTCCGTATTAGAAAATGTTAATTCACAGCTACCAGATATAATAAAGCATATGCAATTTTCAGAAGAGCCTGAAAATTTGCTACTGGCATCATACTCGTACGGACTCACGCGAAACTCACTTTTGCCTGGGTACAATGTACGAATTTCTTCAATGTTCTCTTTATAGACTTCACTTACAGGAAACTTTCGTATATTAATACTCATTGCTCATCTACCACACATAGCATCAGGTGCAACGGCCACGACAAGCGAAGCTTGACGGGTCCGCTGGAGGCCGAAGCCCAAAACATTGTGCAACCTTTTGTTATATATTTTCAGCTATTTTCTTTATAAAAATTATTTTACTTTGCAGGGGACTGCCTTTGTTTTCATACCCACACACTTGATATCCGTGAGATATAAGAAGATGCAGCATTGAAGGAAATCTATTCATCGATTTAACGCTAATAAACTGAAATCCTTTGTTCATCACCCACCGCTCTTGGAGCTCAAGTAGAGACTTTCCTATACCTCGGCCCCGGTAATCTGGGCGGACTGCACCAGACCAACTATAAAACTCTGTTTCGGATACTTTATAACCAATTTTGTAGCCTACTTTCTTATTACCAACTGAAGCTACCAGTAATAAGTAAAGGCGCCCCTCTAATCTTTGCTCTATTTTATCTTTACTATTTTTAGTGTCGAACTCTGGAATCTCAGAATTGATCTGTATGACATCTTCTATCGTGCCTTCGCTGAAGGAAATGTTCATGTCGCCACCCCGGTTGGTGCATAATGTTCGGCTCTGCGTTAATCAAAAGCGGAGGCCGCTTTTGGCTGGAACTTTTATATCTGACAGCATCCGATTGTTAGGGACGCTGATTTCTTAGCTCAATTTCACCAAATGTCATATAAACAAGAGGTCCACCCGCATCAGCTCTGTAAGCTCCATTTGCTTCAGCCAAACGACTGGCAACGGCTGAAAACTCCCATGCTTGATCTTCGGAAACATGGACCTTTTTTGAGGTAAAGAGCTTTACTCCGTGCTTTTCACCATACTCTTTAACTAAACGTGAATGTTGCTGAAGAGGTTTTAGCACTGAAGGGTGATCCCACCCCCATAGAAAGCTTCTATCTTTCGGATTGTAAGTACCTATTATTTGAACAGGAGCTACAGCGATCCGACCATCCTCAAGCGACCAAAATATAAGGCCTTTGTCTTGGTCGACATTCCATGTTTTAGCAGACCCCAGCCCCCATGTCTTATCGTGAGCATCAGTTTGAATTCTTAAACCTTCAATGCTCCCTTCAATAAACTTTTCGACCTCCACAGAGTAACCTCCAGCATGCGTGTTAATTGATATGAATAGTACAAATATAACTGATACTAAATTTTTCATAACTCTCTGATACTTGATTGCCTTAACGACTGGTTTTTGAGCTGAATTAGAGCAGCGAAAGGATTGTGATTGTCAAACGCAGAGCTAAGCAAGAATCCCAGAACTGAAAACCCAATAGTAAATTGGACCGCAAACAGCCCACCCTGCGACTACAAATTTGAAAAAACTATCCCGCCTTGGCGCTCCTATACTTGCAAGGCCCGTAAGATCTTTCTCTTGAATTGGTTTTATAAGTCTGTAGGTTTTTACCAGCAGCCATCCAACCAGAAGTGGAAGTAATGTCAATAGAATGATAGTGCCGATTGTAAGTAAAGCTTCAGGCGATGATTTTCTCATTTATCTTATCAACTATTTAGAGTATTGGGGATAAATATACCGAGCGCACGCCAGTGCGTCCGGTGCTTTTACTAGTTAGGCATAGTACTGAATCGCCTACCAAAAGGCGGCAGTAGCTACCATACCCACATAACACATGAAAACAGCAGGCCTATGACATGTACATAGCTGGACAAGCTTGTCCGGCCTGATTATGTGTAGCTTTGTTATCCATGGCTTCTAGTCTTCAACATAGATTCAAATAAAAGTATGAAAAAAGCGCCACTTATAACTGGTAAAATTATTCCGAAAATGAAAATAATAGCAGCCAATGAGCGACTACCTGCCTTATAGCGTCTATAGCCCTCTATGAACGGATACAAGAGGAATCCTATCAGTACGCTATATATGATGAACTCCGGAACCCTCAGTAAAGCTCCGCCCCCTAACCTTTCCAGGCCGAGGAGGTAGATTACCGGATAAAGAAGACCGGCCAGTACAAAAATAACTAAAAGATAAAGCCACTTACTCAAAATTCATACCTCTTTATTGGAGCATATAACACTAAGCTTAGGGGCTGGCCACGCAGTGAGCCGCCCCAGCAGCCAAAGGCTGTGACAACAGTGCCTTGTTATGTATTTATACGCGTCTTTATTGATTTGTAGGTAAATATCACTGCACTGAGAGCAATACTGTAAATAAACGAGAAAACACCAAACACTATTACCCCGGTTATTAAACCACCCTCAAATTCAACGCTTAGGACAAATACGCTAATGATAGCCAAAACTAAACATATGAACGTGGCAAGATACGGATTGATAGAAAAGATATTTGGCCAGAACCTCTTGCATAAAGCCCAGATCAGCAATGACGGACCTAGAAACACTATCTGTAGGATGATGCCAATCGCTAAGAACATTAATTCTATCAACCTCTACCTAGATATTTAACAACTACAACGGGGGCTGCTGCGTAGTGTAGGCAGTCCCACGAAGGGCCAAAGCCCCTTAACAACCTGCTTGTATTTGTTAACTTTGACCATATTCCGATAACAGCTCTAGAGCTATAAAAGCAGGCTTTTTCCCAATGCCTTTAGAATGAGCAGACACTTCAGGGTGAACCCTAGACCAATCATCAATTTCCAATAACTCTTTATTGGCTCGATCTGTCATTACATCAAACTCGTAGAACTCTTTTTTCTTCGTTAGCCATGTGCCCATCCATTGAGTTCCATACTGCTCAAAAATATCGGAACAATTCAATAGAATTCCCTCATTCGCGGACATCCCCTTTTGGGATAACAGCAAGCTTAACCATGGGTACATACTTTCATCATTTATAAATTTGTCCGCGCACTCTTTCATTTCAAGGAACGAGAGTTCATTTTGTTGTTCAGTATTCTTGTTTCGAATTCGGCGAAGCTGTTCGATATTCATGATAAAGTTAACACTCTAAAACCGGCAGCCGGAGCGCAGACTCTCCGGCACGCGCCCTTCGCGCGTAAAGTTAATTAGTTTGTTATGAATTTCCCTCACGCAGCTCCCCGATAAAACTATCTACTAATGACTTGCGAACCGACATTGGCCAGCTCACTGAAAATGTAAAGGGTATTCGCAGGTAACCAGAAAGCAGGTGACATATTCATCTTTACGCTTTATAAGTACTAATTTTCTATTCAAAGAATAGCTCGCGAAACACGATATTGGGTAGTTGGCCCATTGAATCGGATGTGAAAAAGAATGAATCTAACCTACTTTTTTTCGAAAGTTTAGTCTCTAGGACCTCAACCCACTGTTTTCCATTACTTCTGAATATAGCCATTGTGTTGTTTTTTGAAAGGACTTCAAACTCTACGTCCAAATTCAAAAAATTGAATGTATACCTCATACCATTTCTCATAACGCCCTGTTAAGTGGCCAAAGTAATCGTGGTAAAGTGAGCGAAAGCGAACCACGCTTACTTTGGCCCGCCACGACAGTTTGTTATGCTTGCGTTCATATTAATACTGGTAACACCCATAAAAATAAAATAAAACAGAAATTTACCGAACACAAAAGCCCCCTATAAGATGGCTTAAAACTCATTAGCTTCAGCTGATAAATTGAATGTAAGCTCCAAATTATAGAGTGAATAATAACCACCACAAACAGACTTGATATCGTCCAAAGTAACATTTCTACAGGATCAACTACAGCATCAGTTCTCGGCCAGTAATGACTATGATCATATAACCTCATGAGGCCATATACATAGACAAATGCAGTAACAACAAAACCTACAAAATATTTCATTAGGATTTAAAATTTTGGACTAGAAAGCATAACAGTTAATTCAAAAGAAGCTTCTTTATATCACCCTGCTTTATATTTCTACGCCCGATTTCCTTTCAAATCTCAATAAAATCAATAAGTTACCTTATTTTTGTGTAAATACGCAAGAATATATACAAAGCAGCGCCTTTATAATTCTGTATTTTCTCAGCTTTACATCACCTTTGGCACCCTTTAAGTATCAATGAGTTACTGAGTTTCAACTAGCAGTAGGTGCAGCTTCTGCTGGCTTTTGTTATTGAAAGTACAACTGTACACTTTTCGATCAGCGCCAACTAATTTACATGGCCCAAAACTGATAATCTGAGGGTTATGGCTTGCTAGCCACTTGTGCCGTCTAAGCAACCCCATCACTGATATGTGTTTGCACGCGGTATGCTCCATATCATCAGGCATAGCCTCCCATCCAAGCTGTAAGCCTAAACTTCACTGTGTTGTAAACACTGGTCGATCCCCTCTTCCTTGACCTTATTGATATCCTGATTTTTGTCACACGGCGTCAACAGATTCTCCGTTGCTACCATTCTTATACGTGGCGGTAACGATTCTGCGGGGCTGACTATACAGGTTCGGAAGAGCGTGACGAATTGAAATCTAGCGATGTGGAGGGACACCTTGTATGTTAGGCGAGGAACAGAAAAACCAAAGCATAGATTCCGTCAAAAGTGGAACCTCATCTGCTGGAGCTGGATTAATCACTGACTCAGCACACAAGAGCTAGGGAGCATTGTTGGGAATATTCCTCCTTCATCAAAAGGCTAGGCATCTTCACTTAGCGTAGGCTCTGTCTTTAGCCCAATCCTGAAGGCTGCTTGAAGCAGCTGGTGGGCTCGGCGACATTCATCTGGAGGATCTGTGTATAGCAAGCCAAGCATTAAGTACACCTCTTGTGGCGCTGGCAAGGCTTGCTTACCCTCTCTTCCTGTCGGATAAGAAGGTCTGCTTGTTAAACACCTCCAAGACATCAGCACGGCCACTCCGAATTCGCTACCTAATCACCTTTGGCACCCAAGAGGCATACATATCAGAGCGCGTACATCGCTCCACGAACAGAGGCGCAATGATTCTTCTTGGAATCCCTCTTTCAATTATTGGGTGCCTCAAGTTGCCCTACCTTCAAGCATATTCAGGCCTTTGCTTTCTGCTGCTTTTTGATCCGCACATAGATTTCTTCACGGTGGATGGGGAGTGATTTGGGGGCGCTTATGCCTATCTTCACTTGATTGCCTTTCACCTCCAGCACTGTGACTGAGACATTTGCTCCAATCCTTAGAAGTTCACCTGTCCGTCGCTTTAAGATCAACATACTTATTTCCTTCGATGGTCAAAGTTTGGGCGCTTCCGAGGTGGGGAAGCTTGGGCTTAACGTTTGGAGGAAATATGGGGTGGTGCGCGGGGGCGGTAGGCAGAGAAGAGGAAAAGGCGGGCGCTAGGCTTCCAGAGCTTGGGAAAAGGCCCCAACCTGCTGAATGTACTCCACTTTATTGAAGACGAGCGGGTTTCTAGCGTATTATCCATATAGCCATTTTGATAGTGATGATATCAATTTGGTCAGCTGGCCCCGGGTGTTCCTAGCACCTTGGGTCAGCGCCTTTTACTTACTCTTACGTCACGCTACCGTTCTCCTTTGAGGGATGGGTCTTTTAGAAAATTCTCGGCTCTCTTGAAGCTTCCAAAATCTTTTAAACTTCTGAAGCCTTTTTAATCGGCTCGCTCAATTACGGCCAAAATACCAAAAATATCTATCGATTTTACGCAGCTTTGAGATTTAAACAAACTGAATAAATTCCAATAAGATTATTTTCGCGCCTATATTTTAATATATTTGCGGCTAAGGAAATCTCAGTCAACTATTGGAGAATTCAGCTCACATTGGAATTTACCCCATGCTGTTCTGAAAAGATTAAAGAGTAATGCTCTCAATTACATAGCGTGCTAGTTTTATGCTCTTAGAGACAACACTCCGTTGTTAAATACAGCAAGTGCGTGAATCCGCTGCAGGGATAAATTCTGAGTGCAGCATGGAATTGCCACCTTGCAAGCTATCTCCCCCATTCGTGTTAATGCTTGGTTATTCCTAGATTCAGACCAATCGTACAGACCGCTTTTGGAGAGGTCATTTTAAATTCTGGGCTTTACTGGAAGAAAAGGCCCTCACTGCCTGTATGGACCTTGTGGACCTTAACTCTACCCGTGCCAATATCACTAATTAGAAATGGCTTTAAAGGCTTTGTGGTATTAGTGAAGGCTATGCAACAAGCTTACAGACAGTTCAATAAAAATTGTGTACATGGAATAGGCCACTACCGGCATTTCCTCTTAGTTACTCCCTGCTTATCTAGCCCTACTCTAAATACTCGACGCCACAAGTGCGGATTTTCTATCCAAGAGTAAAACTACTCATAGACTGAACACAATTTCCCGGCCTTTCATGGCTATCGCCCCTAAATCAGAAATGAGTAGCTTTTAGAGCTGATGTTTGTTGCGTAACTGACACATTTTTAATGTCTTTAGATATTCAGAAACCATCCTGTAAAACCTGGCTTAAATATGCACACCAAACTCGAACACAAATTCTTGTTTACGCTATTGCAAAAAAAATGAGGTAAATCAATTAATCCAGAATTAAAAGTTATCAAATACAAAATTGCCATAGAATCTATCAACCACTAAATTTAATACTGTGCTAGTAAATGCTTAGCAAAAATCTTTGCCACCTTAGTTAACCGAACGGAAGGTCTACCCCCCATGAAATTACTTCAAATGCTACCTGCTTTTTTTTCCATTTTATCCCTCAGTGCCGTTAGCTTTAACAGTTCTGCTCAAATTGACTTTGAAAGTATACCCAATAGCGCTCCGGTAGAGGGCATGGCTATTGGCAATCAATTCGAAGAGCAGTATGGCGTTAGGTTTTCTATGAGTGATGGTACCTTGCCGGTATTATCAGAAGTAGGGGCTCCACTTACTGCTTTTGTGGGGCCAAACAGTGCAGATGATACTCCTGCTGAAAATCAAAGTGTGGGCCAGTTCTTTTTAACTGATGATAATTACCTGGGGCTAAATGCTGACCTTATTATTGACTACACTTATGCTGTGTCCGCTGCCAGCGGTGCCTTACTTGATATTGATGGTGAAGAGGAGTGGACTATTACAGCCTACAATATTCAGGGTGACCTAATAGGCACAATTATCATTAACAACAAAGTGGTAAATACGGGTGATGGATTAGCAACAGCTTGGTCTTTCGAGCACGATGAAGCTGACATAAAGCAATTACGTTTCTCGGGTACTAAGCCCAACCAACACTATTTTGGTCTTGCATTTGACAACTTTTCACCTTCCTCGCCCTCATCTTGTGAGCCCTCATTAGATTAGTCACCTTAAATGAACGAAGGATAAGCTACTGCAAGGTAGCCGCTAAAAGTCAAAGCCCGGCCTTGCCGGGTTTCCTAATTCATAGAGCGTCTTATTTCGTTGCATTTCCCTCTAAGTACACAGGACGCCGAATTGTGAAAAATAGATACTCCAGTAGAAACTGTACTCACAAAGACAAAACATTTGATAAATTTTTTATTATTTTGGATACAGAATAAATTATATCAAAATACTTAGTACTACTTACTACCATTCGAGGGTACTGAGCATTTGAATTCGCGCTATATAAGCCAACTTCGATCTTGCTCACCATTCCCCCTCCCACCCATATTTGTAAATATCATCGCTGGTCATGAAATTTACATCTCCTTTTACTCTTAAACCAGAGAAAAATGCTTGTTATAGCGGATATTAATAGCATTATTTTTAATCCTTCAAACTATGGCCATCCTAGATCGTTGGGTACACGGCATAGGCGACTGCTGACGCCTCCTCTCAACCCCTGCTAGTCTGGCCCCGCTCTAACCTTTAAGTGTCCTAAATTTTTGAGGACAAAACCCTATCAAATTTGAGAAATATACTTAAAGAGATATTCGATTAGAATTGACCACAATATCCAATACCTCTCCTCAACACAAAAGCAACCTACTCAATATCATCACATTAATTCAGCATTTAACAGCCATGAACTTCACAAACTTGTATCCATTCTTAATAAATCAAAATTTTCGAATAAATCACCTCCATGCTAAACAACAAATACCTCTCATATCGACTCTTCAACTTGGCGCCTATATATGGCATCGTAAGCTAGTGTTAGCTAAGGACGGCCTCCAAATTCATGCAATCTATAAGCAAAAAAACTATACAAAGATATCAGTATTGAATCGGCAATTTTTATGCTTAATCGTTGCACAAGAAACCATATCGCACCGATTAAAGGGATATTTCATTAAACGGAATTTAAGAATGAAACGGAACCTCAGATCTATCGATCTCAATTTACTACCGGTATTCGAAGCCATAATGGAGCATGGTCAGCTGGGTAAAGCGGGGGAATGTATCGGTATGAGCCCACCGGCAATGAGTGCCGCACTTCAGCGATTGCGACATACTGTGGGCGATGAACTTTTTATTCGCAGGCGTATTGGCTTTTTGCCAACCCCAAGGGCTGAACGCTTACATGCAACGGTGAGTGAGGCACTCAGGCAAATACGTGAGGAGATTGAAGAGAAGGTTGATTTTGATCCCTTCGTAGAAAAGCGTAATTTTAATATTATCGGCGGCGACTATGCCGATATTATCTTTTTGGGGAGCCTGCTTAACCACCTGGAATCTATCTCTCCCAATATAACTGTTGAGATTTGTCCGCTTGAGGTTGGCGGCTTGGAATCCAAGATGAAACACGGTGCAGTAGATTTTGCACTCTATTATCAGCCCGTAGATTCCAAAGAATTACAGGCAGAGCATATTGCCTCTGATCGCCTGGTTGTTGTAACCAAAAATAATCACCCCAGGATCCGCAGAGAAATTAGTTTGGAGCAATTCAATGCCGAAAGGCATGTCACTCTACACCAGAATACCTCAGGTTTGACCCACCTCGAGAATCATGTGGGGGAGTGGGGAGATAACAGCTCGCAACGGGTTGGAGCTCAAGTAGACCAATTAGGTAGGAAAGTAGCTGTTCGAGTCTCTCATTTCCAAAATATGATTCCGGTCGTTTTGAATACCAACTACTTGTGCACTATGCCGGAGGGCATGGCACAGCAATTTGCCGCACATAACCCCATACAAATACTGCCCTTCCCTGTGCCAATTGCACCCCTGGAGATTTACCTTGTATGGCCCCGGATTTGCAATAGCGATATTGTGCACCGCTGGTTGCGGCAACAACTGAAGATTGCTAGCAACACAAGTAAAGAACCCATTAGCGCAGATCTCGCCAGCTAATCAATAGCTGATGCCAGCAAAGGTCCTCGCTAACTTATAAAATTTAAACCATTTTTGGAAAAGTAGCTACTAGAGATACCTCCTATCCTTTGAATACGTATGAGCCATATCATTACCCAGAACAATTTCTATTCATGCAGGACATTCTAAGTCAATGTTCTCAGCAACCCGACTCTTGACTCTCTTTATTTCAGCCAACTGGTAGCCGGTAGTTTCTAGCTACCACCCCTCCCTAGGCTGCCCTATATAAAACCGTTAACAAAGTTATGTCTGGACACCCAGCAAATAGGAAACTTGAGACGCCACACTCATTGACACAATATAGGGGATACAATAATAATACTGGATATTAAAACAGTTAAATCCCTATCTCATGGCCCAGCCTCGGCATTCGCAGATATCCCTCGATGCAACCCCTTACTATCACTGCGTCTCCCGTTGTGTGCGCAGAGCTTTTCTTTGTGGGAAAGATATCCAATCCGGGAGAGGTTATGAGCATCGGCGTCAGTAGATTGAGGGCAGAATGCAAAAGCTGGTCGGCATCTATGCGCTTGATATTGCTAAGGCTGGGCATTTCACCCAAACAGTGGCTTTATCTGAATTGCAACTTTGAAAGCCGCTTCAAGCGTCTAGTCGGCGCAACTGAAAAAGCCAAAGAAGTCTGTACCCCGCAACATAAACGCTGGGTGCATGGCCTGCATGACTGTGAAATCTATCTCTCTAGCAGCACCTAAAGCAATTACAAACCACTAATAATCGAGCTAACCATACCGCTATCGCCCCGCATGATCAAATTATAATCAACCAGGAAAATGTGCGACTAACTAATCTGATACCTACTTCTTGACTACCAGCAAGCCCAGAGAAGATGAAATACACGATTTGAAAGCAATTCTTTCAATTTATGGGTGTCCTGGATCGTACTGGTCCTGGAGCGCACGGGGTGTCCTAGATTGTTTTTGTTAGATGAACACTAGTATTCACCCTTAAATTTATCAAACTTGGACCCTTCGAGCTTTCCCCACGGATCCGTAGGCAATTGAATATCGACTCTGTCCACTCCCTTGCATGAATACTTTAGCTGCCGCAATTTCGTGTTTGTGTTCGTCGTTACTCCCAACACTCCCTTCTTGACCGCTCTTATCAGAAGGTGCTCCGCATTAAACCTTCCGGAAATCGCCCCATTAATCTCCTTCCAAGAGCCTGTGCTGTTTTCGACTGGGACGCATGCGGCACACAAGACAGTCTGTGCATACGTCTGCGTTATGCCAAGGCAAAAAAACGCCTCTGTGCGCGTACTCCATCTGTGATTTGCGTCGGCTGCGTATCCCACGTATGTATGGTTAGTTGTCGAATTGTGAATGATATATATACACCTGTTTGTTTTGGGCGCAGGGTTATGAGAAGGGGACGCGCATGCAGGCCCCATATTCCAACTACATTGTTGAAAGTCGAAACCGATCGATGCCATCTTTACTACTCCTTTTTGAAGAGTTGATTCTTGCCCGCCAACGCCTTACCTGTGTTTTTTACACATATTTGAGTCCTATTCAAAGCCTCAAACAGAGAAATAGTCATCCCCCAATCGCGGTATATAAAATTTAGCCACTTATAAGACTGAAACCATTTGAGCTTTACAGCATATCTAGAGCCTTATGAAGTAAGGCGTATATTGATTAGGTAATCCCCTCCCTATTTAGTTAGCTGATCTTGCCTGTAGTAGGTTGATGATGATGTCTGGGTGTCCTAAATCGTGCCCTCATTGCGCCATGAAATACCCCCCCCTATTATTCCTATCATTAAAAATGATGCTAAGGGAAAAATTCACACGAAGGTCATATTTTGAATTACCATTCCTTCAAATCACATCGTCAGTTTCAGAAAAGATTTGAGGACGAATAGTATCGACCACCTTTTGATATGGCCACGGCGACGCTATTATCCCACACTTATTTTGAAGCATCGCCTCTACCGCTCTTTTGAATTCATCCCACTTTTCCGAATAATTCCCTTTCTGATAACACCTCGAACAGAAATGTCCCACTAAATTTTTTTCGTCTACCCCTACTGCGACAACAACTATACAATCTGAAATTTCGTCTATTACAAAATACTCATTATCACCATTCATGGTAAAGGCTGTATATTCACACTAACCATCATTTATACCTGACATATTTTGGAACTATAAAGTTAGTATATTGATGCTTAACGACTAGCCAACGACCCCTGAGTTTTTAGCAGGGAATCGTCCCGCGCCTTGTTAGATTTTAGCCAAGTAGAACGGTAAATCATAACCAGCTTCTCCAGACTTTTTTGTCTCTACTTAAGCAGAGCCTATTAAACTGTTTGGGCGTTAAGTTGCGACTGAAAGGGATAGTAGATGCGATAAAATTCCTTACCATCAAATGAGACTTTCGACCGCAACCACCCGTGCTTGCGAGCAGAAACAATGCTTCGCAGTAACACAAAAAATACTAGACCATCATCTTCGTTTTAGAAAAAATTTCACAGACCTCTATAATTTTTTATTTCTATTCTGTATATATACATTTAAGACTCTGTATAATTCAAAAGCCATGCACTCCACTGCTGACAAAATCTAACACTCAATTAAATGAAGCGTCTTTATAATTTTGTATTTTTTCTTTTTTATATCACTCTTGAAATTCTTTAAGCATCAATGAGCTACTAAGTTTCATCCAGAAATAGAAGCAGCAACTGCTGATCTTTGTTATAGAGCGTACAGCTGTATATTTTTCACCCAACATCCATCTATCCACACAACAAAAACCAAGTGCCGTGACGGAGAATTGATAAAGATCTCGATTGCAAATTACGATCGCTAAGATACAGCGTTATGCAATACTATAATCTATTATTAGTTCCCGCCTTTAGATCCACAGCGTATCATTCTGTTAAATAAATAATTTTTACACCCCAAAAAACTCGTAAATACCCTAAAACTCCCCAACCTCTAACAAAAATATAGCTCACCCCAATTTATTGCGTCAATTTGGAATTTAATAACTATAACTTCCAAAAAACTGAACTTAGCACTAAGGCAAAAGCCCTAGGATAGAGCACTTGTACAGCAAGCCACACAAAAATCCCATACCTCCACTTCAACTCAGTGCCTAAATACCACCTCGCAAAATACTATTAATTGAGCAAAGCCTCCTAATTTCACACCATCAATAGGGAAGAACACCTAAAAATATCAACACTAAATCTACATCTTCTATATCTAATCGTTACACAAGAAACCATATCGCACCGACCAAAGGGAAATTCCAATAAAGCGAATTTAACAAACAGAGGAACCTCGGTTCTATTGAGCTCAACTTGCTAGCCGCCGGCAATAAGTGCTTGGCCTCAACAACTGCAACGCAGTGAAGACAACAAACTATTTATGCGCGGATATGGTGACTTTTTATTTTGCCGTCTCCACAGAGGGGCGCAATCTAAACAATATCGAGGGTGCCCATACTGATATCATTTTTTGGAGTACTTCAATAGTGAGAGACATATCACCCTGCACCAGAAGAAATTAGATATCGCACAACTGAATAACGCTGCAGAGGAGGATAACAACCCTAACAAAGTGGGAAGCCGAGTCGAGCAACTGGAGGAGAGCCATGCCGCTCGCTGTGAATAGCAACAAGCTGTGCACTATACCCAAGGACATAACACCGCAATCTAGCCCAAACACCGCTATCCCGATTGGCACCAGGAGACTTGCCTAGCGCGCTCAAAAATCTGCGCTGCGATATTGTGCCGCTGGTGTCGCCCAAGATCCTTGATTATTGAAGACTCCCAGCAATACAACAGCTAAGTAACCCCAGAATAGGTGCGGGCCAGTAAGGAGACCCATCTATTAATTGACTTTATTTTGGACACAAAAAAAACCCGCTAAAAAGCGGGTTTCTTGGCCGTTGCAATGCAACTATATATATGGTCGGAGCGGCCGGATTTGAACCGACGACCACCACACCCCCAGTGTGGTGCGCTACCAGGCTGCGCTACGCTCCGATTTTGAAAAATCGCTCACTTCGCTAAGTGATTGATTTTTAAAGACATCGTGTCTTGATGTGGCGTGAATCATACCTGAGTGCGGCTGGATTGCAAGCCCAGGTTTACAGTTTTTTATAAATTATTTTTCCCTTCCAGCAGGGCCACCACGTCCTTTAGTTCTGCGATCACTTCGGGTAGTACTTGCTGTAGCTGTACCACCTCTGCCCGCTCGCTACCGGTTTCGATCTGCTGGCGGGCTCCACCAATGGTATAGCCCTCTTCGTACAGGAGCGCACGAATCTGGCGGATCATGATGACATCTTGGTGCTGGTAGTAACGGCGGTTGCCGCGACGTTTGACGGGTTTCAGCTGGGGGAATTCCTGCTCCCAGTAACGCAGGACATGGGGTTTAACGGCGCACAGTTCACTCACTTCACCAATGGTGAAATAGCGCTTACCGGGGATTGCAGGCAGCTGAGCGTTATTGCTCGGTTCCAGCATGCTCTTCTACTCGTGTCTTGAGTTTTTGCCCGGGTTTAAAAGTGACTACCCTGCGGGCCGAGATGGGGATTTCCTCGCCGGTCTTGGGATTGCGACCGGGACGCTGGCTTTTATCGCGCAGGTCGAAATTGCCAAAGCCGGAGAGCTTGACCTGCTCGTTATTTTCCAACGCATTGCGGATCTCCTCGAAGAAATATTCGACGATCTCTTTCGCTTCGCGCTTGTTAAAGCCCAGCTCTTCGTACAGTTTCTCGGCGAGCCCGGCCTTGGTCAGTGCCTCTGTCATTGGATCCTACCAATTGATTCAGAGGCGTCGACTCCAGATCGGAAGCGGCCCAAACCGCGGCGGCTTTCAACCCGGTAGCAGACGCTCTCGGGGTGCAATTCAGCCTGCACCCGAGAGCATCATGCTCTACTAGCGCAGACTAGCGTTATATTTTTCTTCTAGTTTTCCGACCACCGCATCTACAGCGGCATTGATTTCGTCGTCATTAAGGGTGCGTGACGAATGCTGAAACGTCAACCCCAAAGCGACACTTTTTCTATTTAAATCAATACCTTTGCCCTGGTAGACATCAAATATCTTGAGGTCCGTCAAGGTTTCACCTGCAACTTCGACAGCAGTTTCCACCAGGCTGGCGGCAGGAACCTCTGCATCAATCAGCAGGGCCAGATCGCGGCGCACTTCCGGGAACTTGGACAGCGGGCGGAATGCGGGGGTTTTGCCCTCGCCGATCGCTTCCAGGCTCAGTTCAAATACGAACGCGGGCTTGGACAGGTCCAACTTCTTCTGCAACTGCGGGTGCAGGGCTCCGATAACCCCCACTTCGCAGTCGCCGCGCATAATCTTGGCGGTTTGGCCGGGGTGCAGCGCAGGGTGTTGGCCAGCGACAAAGCGGAATTCATCGGCTACACCAGTGCGAGCCAACAGGGCTTCTACATCGGCTTTCACGTCGAAGAAGTCCACGGCGTCTTTGCTGCCAGTCCAGTTTTCTGCGTAACGGCTGCCGTAGGCAAGCCCGGCAATCATTTGCTCCTGGTGCAATTCTGCACCCGGCACAAAGCGCAGGCCGGTTTCAAACAGGCGCACGCGGTTTTGCTGGCGATTCAGGTTGTACTGCAACGCTTTGCACAGGCCCGGCAACAAGGTGGTGCGCATAACCGCCAGCTCAGCACTGATCGGGTTTTGCAGGGCCACAGGATCGGCTTCCGGATCAAACAGTGCGGCGCTGTCGCTATCGATAAAGCTGAAGGTAATCGCTTCGTAGTAACCGCGGCTCAGCAGGGTTTGCTCCAGGTTGTCCTGGGCAATGGTGCTCTCCGGGCGCGGGGCGATTTCCAGTTCGGCAGTAAAGCTTTCACTGGGGATACGGTTGTAGCCGTATACACGGGCCAGCTCTTCCAGCAGGTCTGCTTCGATGGCGATATCGAAACGGAAGCTGGGAGCGAGGAAGGTCCAGCCTTCGTCGTTCTGGTCGATTTTTTCCAGGCCCAGACGGGTGAGGATATCGACGATTTCATCATCGGCCAGTTTGATGCCCAGACCCAACTCTACTTTCGCACGGCGCAGGGTAATATGGCGCTCGGCGGGCATAATTTCAGTCAGCTCGCGCACGTGTACCGGGCCGGGTTCACCGCCGACGATATCCAGCAGCAGCTGGGTAGCGCGCTCTACCGATTTCTCTTGCAGGTGGTAATCCACGCCGCGCTCGAAACGGTGGGAGGAGTCGGTGTGCAGGCCGTAAGAGCGAGCCTTGCCGGCAATGGCCAGCGGGCTGAAGAAGGCGCTCTCCAGGAAGATATGCTGGGTGCCTGCGGTAACGGAGGAATCCAGGCCACCCATAATACCGGCCATCGCCAGAGGTTTTTCCTCATCGGCAATTACCAGGGTGCCCTCTTTCAGTTTGACTTCCTGGCCGTCCAGCAGGGTCAGCTCTTCACCAGCTTCTGCCATACGCACTTTGATACCGCCGGAAAGTTTTTCCAGGTCGAAGGCGTGCATGGGTTGGCCCAGTTCCAGGAGTACGTAGTTGGTTACGTCCACTACCGGATCGATACTGCGCAGGCCGCTGCGACGCAGGCGCTCTTGCATCCACAGAGGCGTTACCGCTTTGATATCGATATTGCGAATGACACGACCTACGTAGCGCGGGCAGGCGGCTTCGGCCAGCAAGGATACGGGCATGCTCTCGTCGATCTGCTGGGGTACCGGAGCAACTTCCGGGCCCTGAACGGCGCAGCGATTCAGTACGCCCACTTCGCGAGCGATACCGGCAACACCGAGGCAGTCGGAACGGTTCGGGGTGAGATCCACTTCAATGGTCTCGTCGTCCAGCTGCAAGTATTCACGCAGATCGGTACCGGTGGGTGCATCTTCTGGCAGTTCCCAGATACCGTCATTGTCTTCGCCCAGTTCCAGTTCGGTCTGTGCGCAGAGCATACCGAAGCTCTCTACACCACGGAGCTTGGCTTTCTTGATTTTAAAATCGCCCGGCAGCTTGGCGCCTACCAGGGCAAAAGGAATTTTGATTCCGGTGCGCGCATTGGGAGCACCACACACAACCTGCATTTCACCGTCGGGGTGGCCCGCCACTTTACACACGCGCAGCTTGTCCGCATCCGGGTGCTGTTCACAGGCGACAATCTCACCGACAACCACTCCGGAGAAATCGCCCGCAACTTTTTCTATACCGTCCACTTCCAGGCCGGCCATGGTGATTTGATCGGCCAGTTCCTGCGTGGTGAGTTCCGGGTTTACCCATTCCCGCAACCAGGAGTTGCTGATTTTCATAGTTGATCTCTTTCTGTATTCCGTCAGCGCAACTTGGTGCGCATTTCGCCTGGGGCTATTTCGCCTCCCAGGCCTCCACAATTCGACTGCTGTTGCGAAGGGCCATTGCCATTCGCGCTGTCACTTGGCTTAGAACTGTTTCAAGAAGCGCAGATCGTTATCGAAGAACAAGCGCAGGTCGTTTACGCCGTAGCGCAGCATGGCGAGGCGCTCGATACCGATACCGAAGGCAAAGCCGGAGTATTTTTCGCTGTCGATATCGCAGGCGGCGAAGACATTCGGGTGCACCATGCCGCAGCCGAGAATTTCCAGCCAGCCGGTGCCGGAACATACGCGGCAGCCTTCACCGGAACAGGCGGTACACTGGATGTCCGCTTCTGCGGAAGGCTCGGTGAACGGGAAGTAAGACGGACGGAAACGCACCGGTACTTCCGCTTCGAAGAAGGCTCGCAGGAATTGGTCGATGGTGCCTTTCAGGTGGGCGAAGCTGATGTTCTCGCCGATTACCAGGCCTTCTACCTGGTGGAACATGGGCGAGTGGGTGACATCGGAGTCGCAGCGGTATACGCGGCCCGGGCAGATAATTCGCAGCGGTGGAGACTTTTTCTCCATGGTGCGGATCTGCACTGAGGAGGTGTGGGTTCTCAGTACGGTGGTGGGGTCCACGTAGAAGGTGTCGTGCATCGCGCGCGCGGGGTGGTGCGCGGGAATATTCAACGCTTCGAAGTTGTAGTAGTCCTGTTCGACTTCCGGGCCGTTCTCAACAGAGAAGCCAATGCTCGCAAAGAATTCTTCCACGCGCTTTAAGGTGCGCGTGATGGGGTGGGCATTGCCCTGCTCTTCGCCGCGCCCCGGCAGAGTGACATCAATGGTCTCTTCGGCCAACTTCGCATTGATGGCGGCCTGCTCCAGCATATTGCGGCGCGCGTTAATTTTTTCCTGAACCTGCTGCTTGGCTTCGTTGATCTTGGCACCCGCCGCCGGACGCTCCTCAGCCGACAGCTTGCCAAGGCCTTTCAGCAGTGCCGTCAGCTGGCCCTTTTTGCCCAGGTAATCAACACGCACCTGATCCAGTGCGGCGAGGCCATCGGCCTTCTCCACCAGCTCCATAGCCTGCTCGGTGAGGGACTGCAAATCTTGCATCGAACTGTTCCCGTTTGAATCCAACTTCGATTAATTTTTTCTGCTTTGTTCGGCCGGTACTTTCTGTACCGGAGGGAATTTCCCCAGGCACCGCCACCGGTAAAAAATAGCGGAAACTCCATAAAAAAATAGGGAAGGGCCACTACAGCCCTTCCCTATTTTGAGTATTCAGTTTTACAACTGAAGTGACAGCTTACGCTGCCAGGGCTGCCTTAGCTTTTTCAACTACGGCAGCAAAAGCGACTTTATCGTAAACAGCCAGATCAGCCAGTACACGGCGATCCAGTGCGATGTCCGCTTTTTTCAGACCTGCGATCAGGCGGCTGTAGCTCAGGCCTTCAGCACGGGACTGGGCGTTAATACGAGTAATCCACAGAGCGCGGAAGTTACGCTTTTTAACGCGACGGTCACGGTATGCATACTGACCAGCTTTAATTACTGCCTGCTTGGCAACGCGGAATACGCGTGAACGCGCACCGTAGTAACCTTTAGCCTGCTTCAGAATCTTCTTGTGACGACGACGCGCCTCTACACCACGTTTTACACGGGCCATACTTCTATCCTCTTAAACCTTTGCGATTTGGGCCAATTACTTGGCGCGCAGCATACGATCGACCAGTCCAGCATCAGACTTGTTCATAGTCTGAGTGCCACGCAGCTGACGCTTGCGCTTGGTGGTCATCTTGGTGAGGATGTGGCTCTTGTTAGCGTGCTTGTGCTTGTAGCCCGCAGCCGTCTTCTTGAAGCGCTTGGCAGCGCCACTGTGAGTCTTTGCTTTCGGCATTTTGTACTCCAAAGTTAATATTCGCCTGTAAAACAGGCACCTTTAGTAACTGCCGACAACCGAAGTTACCGGCACTGCGAGAGTGGGGAGGCAGCCGTCGCCCAACCACTTCTCAAAGGAGATCCCGGGAATGACTTCCCCAAACCTCACTTTTTCTTTTTGAGCGGAGCAATCACCATCAGCATTTGACGACCTTCCATTTTCGGTCGCTGCTCTACGGTGCCCAGCTCTTCAAGGTCCTTTTCGATGCGCTGCATCATTTCCATGCCGAGCTCTTGGTGAGCCATTTCGCGGCCACGGAAACGCAGGGATACTTTGGCCTTGTCACCCGCTTCCAGGAAGCGGGCCAGGTTGCGCAGCTTGATCTGGTAGTCACCGACATCGGTGCCCGGGCGGAATTTCATTTCCTTGATCTGCTGCTGCTTCTGCTTCTTCTTGGCGGCATTCTTAGCTTTTTTAGCTTCGAATACGTGCTTGCCGTAGTCCATGATCTTACAGACTATCGGCGTGGAGTCCGAGGCAATTTCAACGAGATCCAAGCTAGCTTTCTGTGCAGCTTCCAGCGCTTCATCCAGGGAGACAATGCCTACCTGTTCGCCATCAGCGCCTATCAGGCGGAGTTCTGACGCTTCAATCTGATCGTTTATGCGGGCCTTTTTGGACCGTCCCTTAGTGTCTCGTTTAATAGCTATGGTCTCCCAGTTGCCAAGTTGTTATGCATTATCTTCTGTCAAACGACCGCGACGATTCACGTCTTGCTCGAGGATCTCGAGGAATGACTCATACGTCATTGTACCAAGATCTTCACCGCTACGGGTACGTACTGCCACGGTCTGACTTTCTACTTCCTTATCGCCAATTACCAATAGATAAGGAACACGCTGAAGCGTGTGCTCGCGGATTTTAAAGCCGATCTTCTCGTTTCTCAAGTCAGCTGTGGCGCGGTATTGCAGCTCACCCAAACGATCTTGCAAATTGCGACAATATTCGGCCTGGCGATCGGTGATATTCATGATCGCCACCTGCTGCGGCGCGAGCCAGGTGGGGAACGCACCTTCGTAGTGCTCAATCAGGATTCCGATAAAGCGCTCGAAGGAACCCAGGGCTGCGCGGTGCAGCATTACCGGGGACTGGCGCGAGCCATCTTCCGCTACAAACTGG
The DNA here is from genome assembly GCF_052467225.1 of Microbulbifer maximicatervae (SeqCode). Lineage (NCBI taxonomy): Bacteria > Pseudomonadati > Pseudomonadota > Gammaproteobacteria > Cellvibrionales > Microbulbiferaceae > Microbulbifer > Microbulbifer maximicatervae (SeqCode). Next base: position 4,011,685 of record NZ_CP174303.1, read on the forward strand.
GCATCCAGGCGGCCCGGCATGGAGAAGTCCACCTGAATGGTACCGCACTGCCATACACGGCCGAGGCAGTCTTTCAGGGAGAATTCGATCTTCGGTCCGTAGAAAGCGCCTTCACCCGGCAGCTCTTCCCACGGCAGGCCAGCGGCATCCAGTGCGTCGGCCAGGGCTTTTTCAGCCTTATCCCAGCTCTCATCGGAACCTACGCGCTTCTCCGGGCGAGTGGAGAGACGGTAGATAACGTCCTGGAAGCCGAAATCCTTATAAACGGAGTGCAGCAGATCCATAAAGTCAGAAACTTCTGACTGAATCTGGTCTTCGCTACAGAAGATATGGCCATCATCCTGTACAAAGCCGCGCACGCGCATCAGGCCGTGCAGGGAACCGGAGGGCTCGCTGCGATGACAGGAGCCAAACTCCGCCAGACGCAACGGCAGGTCGCGGTAGCTGCGCAGGCCCTGATTGAATACCTGTACGTGACAAGGGCAGTTCATCGGTTTAATGGCGAACTGACGCTCTTCACTGGTCAGGGTGAACATGTCATCGCCAAACTTATCGGCGTGACCAGACTTTCGCCACAGGCTGAAATCTACCAGCTGCGGAGTCTTGATTTCTTTGTAGCCGAATTCGCGCTGGCGGCGACGCATGTACTGCTCGATAGCGCTGTAAATGGTCCAGCCGTTCGGGTGCCAGAACACCATGCCGGGGGCCTCTTCCTGGATATGGAAAAGGTCAAATTTCTTCGCCAACTTGCGGTGATCGCGCTTCTCTGCCTCTTCGATGCGACGCAGGTAAGCTTTCAGTTCTTTTTTGTTGGCCCAGGCAGTGCCGTAAACACGGGTCAACATTTCATTGCTGGAATCGCCACGCCAGTAGGCACCGGCCACTTTGGTCAGTTTGAACGCTTTCAACCTGCCAGTGGAAGGTACGTGGGGACCGCGACACAGGTCTTCAAAGTCGCCCTGGCGGTAGAGAGAAATATCTTCATCACTGGGGATGCTGTCGATAATCTCAGCCTTGTACTCTTCGCCCATTTCGCGGAAATATTTCACCGCTTCTTTGCGCGGCATCAGGCGGCGGCTGACAGTGATGTCTTCTTTGGCCAGCACTTCCATACGCTCTTCGATCTTCTCGAGATCTTCCGGCGTAAACTGGCGCTCGTAGGCAAAATCGTAATAGAAGCCGTTTTCGATAACCGGGCCAATGGTGACCTGGGCTGTCGGGTACAGCTGCTTAACTGCTTGTGCCAGCAAGTGCGCTGTGGAGTGACGGATCACTTCCAGGCCTTCGGGCTGACGATCAGTAATAATTGCCAGATTTACGTCGGTATCAATAACGTAACTGGTATCGACTTCCTTGCCGTCTACAACGCCAGCAAGTGCGGCTTTTGCCAAACCTGGGCCGATATCAGCGGCTACATCGTGTACGGAAACCGGAGCAGAAAATTCTCGACGGGAACCATCGGGGAGAGTAACAACGGGCATTGTTTATCCTTTGTTCTCAGTGGCGATCCCTACCAAAGACCGCATGAAACTATCCATGAATTTTTTCATGGAACTCTTGATCGGGATGGGCAATCCATCCTTTTGAAAGGTGGTAGACCCGGGCGGATTTGAACCGCCGACCTCTGCCATGTCAAGGCAGCGCTCTAACCAACTGAGCTACGGGTCTAAAGCTCTACAGCGGGGGAACCCTGTGCTGTGAAGAGCGCGAACTTTAGCACCGCTTTTCAGTGTTTTCAACAACTTACTGAACTTTTGTGTAAAATTTTTTAAGAGCGACCAAGCACCAACAAGGCAGTGCGGGACTATCAAAATGTAGATCCAAGTCCCGCCCTTCAGCAAGGATTATTCCACACCTTTTAAGTGGGTAATCTCATCACGCAATTTTGCTGCTGCTTCAAATTCCAGGTTCTTCGCATGCTGGTACATTTGCTCTTCCAGCTCGGCAATTCGGGCCCAGCGCTGCTTATCGGTAAGGGCCTCAACATCCACCTTGTATTCGCCTTTACCCTCGGCAACTTTGCGGCGCCCTTTCTTGGGTACGCCGGGGGCCACCGCTCCCTCCAGAATATCCGCCACACTCTTGCGGATACCCTTGGGGGTAATGCCGTGCTCCTCATTAAAGGCCAACTGCTTCTCGCGGCGACGACGAGTCTCTTCGAGTGCTCGCTCCATAGAACCGGTGACTTTGTCCGCGTAGAGAATCGCCCTCCCCTCCAGGTTTCGCGCAGCCCGCCCAATGGTCTGAATCAGCGAGCGATCGGAACGGAGGAAGCCCTCTTTATCGGCATCGAAAATTGCCACCAGGGCAACTTCCGGCATATCCAGGCCTTCTCGCAGCAAGTTAATGCCAACTAGCACGTCAAACTCACCGATACGCAGGTCCCGGATAATCTCTACCCGCTCGACGGTATCAATATCGGAGTGTAAGTAGCGGACGCGGACACCACTTTCGGAGAGGTATTCAGTCAAGTCTTCCGCCATCCGCTTGGTCAATACGGTAATCAGCACCCGCTGATCGGCATCCACGCAACGGTGAATTTCAGACAGGGCATCATCTACCTGGGTCAATGCTGGGCGAACTTCCACTTCCGGGTCCACCAGGCCGGTCGGGCGAACCACCTGCTCGACCACTTGCCCTGCATTCTCCTGCTCGTAAGGGCCGGGAGTCGCAGAGACAAAGACCGTCTGGGGCGCCAAGCCCTCCCACTCCTCAAATTTAAGGGGGCGATTATCAAGCGCCGACGGCAGCCGGAAGCCATACTCCACCAAGGTTTCCTTTCGCGACCTGTCCCCGCGATACATGCCGCCAATTTGCGGCACCGTTACATGGCTTTCATCGATAAACAGCAGTGCATCGCTGGGCAAGTAATCGAACAGCGTGGGGGGCGGCTGGCCAGATTCGCGACCGGAGAGGTAGCGGGAATAGTTCTCCACCCCATTGCAGTAGCCAAGCTCCTGCATCATCTCCACATCGTAGCGGGTACGCTGATCTAGCCGCTGCGCTTCGACCAGCTTGTTGTTGCCACGCAGTTGCTCCAGGCGCCCTCGCAGCTCATCTTTGATTTCATCGATAGCACTGACGATGGTCTCTCGCGGCGTAACATAGTGACTCTTGGGAAAGATAGTGACCCGAGGCACCTTCTTGAGCTGCTCTCCAGTGAGCGGGTCAAATATAGTGATCTCTTCGATCTCTTCATCAAAAAGAGACAGGCGCACCGCTTCCAAATCAGAGTCTGCCGGGTAAATATCGATAATATCGCCGCGCACCCGGTAAGTGGCGCGACGGAAATCTGCATCGTTGCGGGTGTATTGCAGTTCAGCCAGACGCCTGAGGATAGTGCGTTGATCAACGAGATCACCGCGATCCAAATGCAGTACCATCTTCAAATACTTGTCGGGGTCACCCAAACCGTAAATTGCCGAAACTGTGGCGACCACAATCACATCGCGCCGCTCTATAAGTGCCTTGGTGGCCGAGAGGCGCATCTGCTCAATATGTTCGTTTACGGATGCATCCTTTTCGATAAAGGTGTCCGAAGAGGGAACGTAAGCTTCCGGCTGGTAGTAGTCGTAGTAAGAGACAAAATATTCCACCGCATTCTTCGGGAAAAACTCTTTAAACTCACCGTAGAGCTGAGCCGCCAGCGTTTTATTGTGAGCCATCACAATGGCCGGCCGCTGCAGGCGCTCAACAATATTCGCCATAGTGAAGGTCTTACCCGAACCGGTAACACCCAGTAGCGTTTGATGGCTCAAACCATCATCAATCCCTTCTGACAACTGCTCTATCGCCAGAGGCTGATCGCCCGCTGGCTGATACTTGGATTCCACCTTAAAAGGTCGCGACTCCATACACTTCCCCCAACCGCTTAATCATTCATGCAACACAGGATTGTAGGCTGTCGTCATACGACCCACAATTACAAGAGAATAGCGTCCTACCCTTCCTAACTCTGACCTGCGGCATTTTGCGCATGACCCCAAAAAATAATTTCCTGACAAATCAATTAGTTAAAGATGAAAAAAGGGGTTGACCTGTTCGGAAGTGCTCTATAATATACGCGCCATCTCAACGGCACAGCCGAAAAGATATTCCGCCTTAGCTCAGTTGGTAGAGCAAATGACTGTTAATCATTGGGTCGCTGGTTCGAGCCCAGCAGGCGGAGCCAAATTTCAAAGCGCAGCTTAATTTGCGCTCTATAAATTAGATTAAATTCCGCCTTAGCTCAGTTGGTAGAGCAAATGACTGTTAATCATTGGGTCGCTGGTTCGAGCCCAGCAGGCGGAGCCAAACAAAAGCCCGGATAGATTCCATCTATCCGGGCTTTTTCTTTTCTGTTCAAATGTTTTTTAATCTGCATAGAGCTAGCGGCCAGCCGTACTGGTTAGCCGCTCAAAATAACCAGCTAGCGGGAGCCAGCCTCCCCAACTAACGGCAACCTCTCTACCGTCGCTCCTCCACTTGGTTTTCGCACCTGCCCCTGCCTCGACCAGACAACATCGACCAGCCCCTGCTTGGGTGAATAGCCTTTTACTGCCCGACATAGAATCCTGCGGACCTGCTCGCAATCATGAGAGCCGCACGCATCCCTAAGATCCGAAACCAGGAGCTGCAAAGCCTCGCTATCGAGACGCTCCTCTTCGGCGCGCATAATCATTGGATGGTCCGTGCCCAGCACGTTATCCCCCAACAACAGCTCTTCGTACAATTTCTCCCCAGGGCGCAGTCCAGTGAGCTGAATTTCAATATCACCATCAGGGTTTTCTTCATCCCTTACCGTGTGCCCCATCAAACGAATCAAGCGCTCAGCCAGATCGTAGATGCGAACCGGTTCACCCATATCGAGAACAAATACATCCCCGTTGCGCCCCATACTCCCAGCCTGCAATACCAGCTGAGCCGCTTCGGGAATTGTCATAAAGTAACGGGTTACTTTTGAGTGGGTCACAGTTACCGGACCACCGGCATTGATCTGATCCGTGAACAAGGGAATTACCGAGCCGGAAGAGCCGATAACATTACCAAACCTGACCATACACACACGCATCTTGTTGAAGCGGCGACCAAAATCCTGGCAAATCAGCTCAGCAAATCTTTTAGTGGCCCCCATAACATTGGTTGGCCGGACAGCCTTATCAGTAGAGATAAGCACAAACTGCTCAACCCCACACTGCTCCGCAGCCTCAAGTACAGAGAGAGTGCCCAGAACATTATTGTCGGCACCAATAACAACGTTCTGCTCAACCAAGGGCACATGCTTGTATGCGGCCGCATGGTAAATTGTATGCACGGAGAAGCCCTGAATGATTTCCGCCATACGCTCAGTGTTACGCACATCGCCAAGCAGCGCAGTTACTTCAAACTGGACCCCGTCATCCTGATGCTGCTGTCGCAGCTCGCGCTCTATCTGATAGAGAGCATATTCAGAGGACTCAACAACAACCAACCTGGCAGGCTTCCATTGCGATATCTGCCTGCACAATTCTGACCCGATGGACCCACCAGCACCAGTAACCAAAACCACCTTGCCACTGATGGAGCCAGAAACTAGCTCCTTTTGCGGCTCAACAGGAGCGCGCCCCAGGATATTTTCATAGGTCTGCGAAACATCCTCTGCTCGCCCCACACCGTCGAGCAGCTCCTCCACTCCAGGAATGGCCTTTACCACCAGGCCTCGCTCTCTGAGCGCCTTGGTTATCTCCCTGCGGCGGCGCCTGGGCACTCCCGGCATAGCCAAAATAACTTCTGCTATATCTTTACCCGCAACCACTTCAAGAATGTCTGCGGGGTTATACACGAGCAGCCCATCAATAAATGTCTTTTGTTTGGAGGCGTTATCATCAAAAAAAGCAACGGGCTTATATAGCTGCCCATGAACCAACGCCTTATACATTTGCAGACCCGCAGTACCAGCACCATAAATGGCCACCCGGGTTTTATGAATTTCAAGCGCTGTCTGATAGTAAAGGCGGACCAACCAGCGGGACCCACCCACGGCAATAAATGCAAAGCACCAATAGATCACAGGGACAGAACGAGGAACCCCTGCAGTAGTCAAGTAGGAAAAGAGCGCCAGCATCACTGCAGAAAGGGTTACCCCTTGCAGAACCGCAATAATAGCTTTTTGCCCCATGTACCGGATAATTGTCCGGTACAAACCTAGCCGAAGAAAAATAAAACTAGTAGCGGCTAACGTTAAGCCCAGGCAGGCAAACATTCGCCACTCAAGAAATTGTGCGACACCATTGAGCCGGATTGCCATAGCCAGCAGAAAGGCCAAACTTAACATCAGCATATCAAATGCCAACATCAATACCGGCTTTTGGATTCTCTTTACGCCTCGCCAAACCCTTGTCACATGACTCCCCGGAATCTACCTACAAACAAAAAACCATCCTCTACAGAGGCTACTCAGACCTTCTCAAGTACGGCAACTGCTAATGCCGCTGAAGAGAAGAGCACCATCACGCCCAACTGCACAACGAGCGCTTTTTTTGCTCCAACCCGAATCGCATATCTTTGATAAAAGTGCTCGCGATGAGCCTCCCACCAACGCTGACCGCCCAACATTCGCTTTAATAACGTATAAGTAGCATCCAGCCAAAAAGGTGCAAATATTAGCACCGGCATCCAAAGCTCAAACGCTCCCCGTTGCCAGCCATACAAACTGAGAGCAACCACCGCCAAACCTATACCTGTTGAACCGGCATCACCCAAAAAAATCTTCGCCGAAGGCCAATTGAAGACCAAAAAAACAGACGCACATACAGCCAGCAATGCACAGAGCCAAGCTAGCTCAGCATCTCCATTTAAAGCGCAAACCAACCCCAGAGAAGAAAAGCCGACAAGCGTCATTGACCCCGCCAAGCCATCCATCCCATCCATAAAGTTATAGAGGTTGATAGCCCAGGCTCCAGCCAAAATGAATATTGGGTAGAGCCACCAGTCCAACCTTCCCGGTAGTGCAATTAACAGCAAGGCTACCGCCAGAAGATGAGCTGAAAAGCGAAAATGTATAGCTACACTCCTCAAGTCATCCAGGGCGGACACAGCTAACAGTAACGCAAACGCTCCCAACACCAGCGGAGACAAATCAAGTGGGCTAGCAACTACCGCGACCAAGCAGCCAAGCAGGAAAGCCCACCCACCTGTACGAGGAACCGGCACCGAGTGCATCGAACGATTATTTGGTATGTCGAGCGCAAAATTGCGCATTCTTACAATAAACACCGATGTAGCGCCGTAGCTTGTAGCCACAGCAAGCAATAGTGGAATTACCCACTCCCAAGCCACACTACTCAACCAACCAACCCCTTATCACTTTCACGCAAACCAATCCCTCCAGCCACTCTTAACACAGACAAATATTTGCATCGCAAGCAATTACAATTTACACAGCCCTGAAGGAAAACCCTAGAGGTAGTCCAAGCAGAGAACATTCGCTAATGATTAAAGGAAGATCAGAGCGGGGGGTAGAACACAATAAATTACGAGGCTTTGTGACTAATGTAATCCAAGTATTACATTTTACCGGGGAAAGCAGTTGAATGGTACCAAGGGGGCTCATCTATCGCGACTCTCTTGTCTATCAACTCAAAACCCCGACCGGAGGCAACTATGGACCTACCAGTCGGGACCCGTAAATCTTCAGAGCCGAATTATACCCCTGTTCTTGTCCAGGGTTGCTGCACCTACACCTTTAACATTCAACAACTGCTCTACAGATGTGAACGGGCCGTGCTCTTCTCGATACTCAACTATCAGCTGCGCTCGCGCCTCGCCAATGCCATCCAATTTCTCAGCAAGCTCAATGGCTGAAGCACTATTAACATTGACTGACAGCACAACTTCCTTGGCATCAACACTCTCCAACTCCTCTGCATATATAGAGGGGTTTAGAAAGAGCGAAACAGCTAGTGCAAAAACAACAGAAAACAATCGGTAGGTCAATTTCATGGTCAACTCCCAGTGAATTATCAGTTTCACTTTGGGACTGCAATTACCTCCCCTAAGCAATGCCATGATATCAACAGGCGACTTTCTGTCGGCTCAGGCCTAATTACACATCATTACAAGCTACGAAGCAAGATAACCATCCTAATCTGCCACTTCAGCCAGTACTGACTTTAGGGCCGCTAGAGGTTCAGGAGCCGCGGTGATGGGACGACCCACAACCAAATAGTCAGAACCTTGCGCCAAAGCTTCAGCAGGCGTCAAAGTGCGTCGCTGATCCCCGGCATCAGAGCCCGCGGGACGAATTCCCGGCGTCACCAGGGAGAAACCGGCTCCGCATTCACTTCGCAGCAGTTGGGCCTCCCGTGCGGAGCAGACTACACCGTCGAGACCGCAGGATTTAGCTTGAGAGGCCAGGTGCAACACCTGCTTTTCCAGCGGAGCAGCCACACCAACTGCAGCCAGTTCCTCTGCAGTTGTGCTGGTAAGTACAGTAACCGCAATTAATAGAGGCTTATCTTCGCCAAATTCCCGCAGGGCCTCGGCGGCAGCCAACATCATCCGCTCACCGCCACTTGCGTGAACATTAACCATCCATACCCCCAATTTCGCAGCAGCTTTAACGGCCTTTGCAACAGTATTGGGGATATCGTGAAATTTAAGGTCCAGAAATACCTGGAAGCCACGGTCAACCAGCGTTTTCACCAGGTCTGGACCAGCGGCAGTAAACAGCTCCTTACCAATTTTGACCCGACACAGCGACGGATCGAGCTGATCTGCCATTGCCAGCGCAGACTCAGCATTGTCGTAATCCAGAGCAACGATAACCGGAGAAGAAACTTTAGACTGCAAGAAAAACCTCATTCATTTCAAAAGCCGCCCCGACCAGGCCCTCAGCCCGATGAACAGGACAGTCATTACTTTACTCGCCCTCAATCCCCTTAACGGAGCGTACCGAATCCCAGTGTTTGCAGCTCGGGCACAACCAGTGCAACTGATTGCCCGAAAACCCACAATTGCTACACCGGTAGTGAGGGCGGCTCGCTATTAGCTGATCAATTAGCGTCTTGAGCAAAGAGAGATTCTCTCTCGCCCTACCCTCCGTACTATCTATATGCAGATCGAGAAAGCGTCCCAACCCCCTCAACGATGGGCGCAGCGCCAGCTGCTTCCCCATAAATGCGGCCGCCGCAGCCTCACTATCCTGCTGCTGAATACGCTCAGTCAGGGCAATCAATACACTATTAGAGGGGTGTTCTTTCAACAGGGATTCAAGATAGCGATCCAACCCCTTGCCATCCCCTAAATCCCCATAACAAGTAATCAACAGTTCAAGGATTTCAGGAATATAGTCTGGACTCTGCTTGGGAATCCGCTGCAAAACCTTGATCGCCTCTCTCGGCTTGCCAAGCAGATATTCGAGGCGACCCCACAGCAAATTTGCCCGCACTGAGCTGCGCTCATAACTCAGAGCAGAATCGATATGCTTCCTCGCACTTAGGTAATCCTTTGCCGCTATTGACTCCTCTGCCAATTCGCAACAAAAATGAGCCTGAACCGGGGCCCAGTCAGCCGAGAGGCGCTTGAACCGTCGGCCATGCAATAGGTTTACAGCGTGAATCGCTTTAGCCCACTCCCTTTCATCCCGGTAGACTTCAATCAGACGCTCCAGGCTAACAGCCTTTAACTCCTGAGAGGTCTCAACCAACTCCTGCAGCAGGCGCTCAGCTCTATCCAGCCAGCCAGCAGAAATATAGTCACAGGCAAGTTCAAGTTGAGCTTTGTTTTGACTAACCCTGGACAAGCTCGGGCGCCCGAGTAAATTTTGATGGACTCGGATCGCCTGATCGTACTCCCCTCTTCGGCGCAACAGACTACCAAGAGCCAGGTGGGTATCAAAAGTAGCCTGACTTACTTCCAAAGAGTCAATAAATTTATCAATAGTATCGTCATGGCGCTCACTCAATAAATAGTTTAAGCCCTGGGCGTAAGACCTCACCAGCGCATGCTCTTGCTCACTATAATCCGCCACTTTCTTTTTGGCGCTGCCTCGCCCCAGCACCCAGCCGATCGCGATTGCCGCAAGCAGGAAAAAGAAATAGGTAAAATCGAGCAAATCAGTCTCCAGAAGCCTTGCGGTGGGCGGTGTGTAATTCCCGCTCCATTTTCTTCAATTGCTTCTCGAGCGACCGCACTTGGCGACGCTTGGCATAAACAGGCTGCAGGCTAACGACAAAACCCAGCAACAACCCCAGCAACAAGAAACCAATCAACCAAAAGCCTACACTTCCCGCCGGCAGTTGATAGCCCACAATATTTGGCTTGATAGTCTCCGAATTGGCAACTGCGAAATAAACCCCCAAAGCGATGCAAAGCAGGGCGACGACCCCATAGACGATGCGTGTCAGCCAACGCAAAAATGACAAGGGAACCTCCACGTTCCACAAAAAACTTTATCGATTAACGACGAAGCTCACCCCGATTAATGGCAGTATTTATACTGCTGCCAGGGAATCTAATCATACTTCGATACTCGCCTCATCGTGCATACTTCGATTCACTCTGTCGCGCAACTCTTTGCCAGGTTTGAAATGCGGGACATATTTCCCGGCGAGATCAACCGCGTCCCCAGTTTTGGGATTCCGGCCCGTACGCGGGGCTCGATAGTGAAGAGAAAAGCTACCAAAGCCGCGTATCTCTATACGCTCACCCTGGGACAGGGCATCTGACATGGTGTCGAGCACCACTTTTACCGCCAGCTCTACATCCTTAACTGGCAGCTGATCCAACCTCAACGCAATCCTTTCGATCAGTTCGGACTTGGTCATGCGCTCCGCAACCTTTGTAAGTCATTGATTATTCTGGAGTAGAGCACCAATCATCTAATAGAAAGCCGGACTGGGCAACCCCAGTCCGGCTTTCGGGTCACTCCAAATGATCCATTTGGAGCTGTGAACACTCAAAGACAATTAGTCTTTGTTGTTCATTTGCGCCTTAATCAGGTCACCGATAGTAGCGGGCTGAACTTGTTCAGACTGCTTCTTGCTGTGATCCTTGATAGCTTGCTTCTCGTCGTCCTGGTCTTTGGCTTTGATAGACAGGCTGATCACGCGGTTCTTGCGATCCACGCTGGTGATCTTAGCTTCTACTTCTTCACCTTCTTTCAGAACGTTGCGAGCATCTTCAACCTTGTCGCGGCTGATTTCAGAAGCGCGCAGTACACCTTCTACTTCGTCCGCCAGGATGATTACTGCTTGCTTAGCGTCAACTTCCTTAACAGTACCTACAACGATGCTGCCGCGATCGCTGGTGGTAACGTAGTCGGAGAACGGATCGGACTCCAACTGCTTGACACCCAGGGAGATGCGCTCACGCTCGGAATCGATACCCAGGATAACAGTCTCGATTTCGTCGCCTTTCTTGAACTTGCGAACAGCTTCTTCGCCAGCTTCGTTCCAGGAGATGTCGGACAGGTGGACCAGACCGTCGATGCTGCCGTCGAGACCAATGAAGATACCGAAATCAGTGATGGACTTGATCTTACCGGAGATTTTGTCGCCCTTAGCGAATTTACGCGCGAAGGCATCCCACGGATTTTCCTGGCACTGCTTGATACCCAGGGAGATACGACGACGCTCTTCGTCGATATCCAGAATCATCACCTCTACCTCGTCGCCAACCTGGACAACTTTGGACGGGTGAATGTTCTTGTTGGTCCAATCCATTTCGGAAACGTGTACCAGACCTTCCACACCTTCTTCCAGCTCGGCAAAGCAGCCGTAGTCGGTCAGGTTGGTTACAACCGCCTTCACGCGGCTGTTCTCTGGGTAACGCTGCTTGATGGATACCCAAGGATCTTCGCCCAACTGCTTCAGGCCCAGGGATACACGGCTGCGCTCGCGGTCGAACTTCAGTACTTTTACTTCGATCTCGTCGCCAACGTTCACGATCTCGCTCGGGTGCTTGATGCGCTTCCAAGCCATATCGGTGATGTGCAGCAGGCCGTCGATGCCGCCCAGGTCTACGAAAGCACCGTAGTCGGTCAGGTTCTTCACGATACCCTTGACGCTCATGCCTTCCTGCAGGCTTTCCAGCAGAGCTTCACGCTCTTCGGAGGTGGCAGCTTCCATAACGGCGCGGCGGGAAACAACTACGTTGTTGCGCTTGGAGTCCAGCTTGATAACTTTGAACTCGAGCTCTTTACCTTCCAGGTGCGCAGTGTCGCGAACCGGACGAACGTCAACCAGAGAGCCGGGCAGGAACGCACGGATATTGGCAACATCAACAGTAAAGCCACCTTTAACCTTACCGCTGATAACACCTTTAACCACTTCGTCAGCTGCGTGAGCTGCGTCGAGGATTTTCCAGGCTTCAGCGCGCTTGGCTTTTTCGCGGGACAGACGGGTTTCACCGAAACCGTCTTCTACAGCTTCCAGGGCAACCTGTACTTCGTCGCCCACCTGCAGCTCAACTTCACCTTTATCGTTGGCGAATTGTGCAGCAGGGATAACGCCTTCAGACTTCAGGCCCGCGTGAACGGTAACCCAGTCTTTATCTACGTCGATTACAACACCAGTAACAATTGCGCCCGGTGCCATTTCAACGCTTTTCAGGCTCTCTTCAAATAGATCAGCAAAGCTCTCGCTCATTACATTACCTATAGTGCTGGGTCCAGCCGTTGGTAACTGTTAAGTCTAGTCAACCGCCAGCCGCGACCCCAACCGCGCTGCCAGCACGCGGGTCGGATTACGATAACGGCCGGGCGATTCTGGCTGATCCCGGCCGCTGTCGTTAGAAAACTATTTACTGCCCGAACTTCAGGGTGAAATACGGTCCTGAACCAAATCGAGCACTTTTCGGAGGACTTCATCGATACTCACCCCCGTACTATCCAGCTCAACCGCATCCTCAGCGGGAGCCAGGGGGGAGGCTTTTCTGTTCATATCCTGTGCATCTCGGGCACGGATGTCCTCCAGCAGGTCGCGGAGGCTAACAGAAACCCCCTTCTCCTGCAACTGAGCGAAACGCCTGTTAGCGCGCTCCTCAGCGCTGGCGGTTAGGTAAACCTTGACCGGCGCGTCGGGAAACACGGTAGTGCCCATATCCCGACCATCGGCAACCAAGCCGGGGGGCTGGCGGAAGTCCCGCTGGCGCTGCAGTAGCGCTGCCCGCACACCGGGAATTGCCGCAACCTTGGAAGCAGCCATGCTTACCCGCTCCATACGGATATCTGCGGTGACGTCACTCTCTTCCAGCCACACCTGCAACTGACCGGCACTCACGGTAAAGCGCACATCGAGATCTTTCGCCAATTCGGTCAGCAACTTGTCATTGGAGAGGTCAACTTCCTTATTAACTGCGGCCAAAGCTGCAGCCCGATAAAGGGCCCCGGAGTCCAACAAGGAAAAGCTCAGGCGATCAGCCAAAAGCTTTGCAATGGTCCCCTTACCCGAACCACTGGGACCATCAATGGTAACTACTGGTGGCAACCCGTTTGTATCACTCATATTTTCTTTACAACTCAACATCTCTGGCGGATGCACTCAAGCGAACCACAACCGCCCAAACCTGAATGCCCGTGTCACGCCAACTGCAACTTGAGACCCGCGCCCGTTGCCAGTTCGGCAAAGTTCGGGAATGAGGTCGCCACATTGGCGCAGTGAAGGATGCGGATTGTATCCTTTGCGCGCAGCGATGACACTGCAAACGCCATAGCAATACGGTGATCCCCCAAGCTATCGACGGTGCCGCCAGAAAATACCGCACCCTCTTTGCAGCCCTGGATCACGATACCGTCGGGTGTTGGCTCAGCTTTCACCCCAAGTGCAATCAAGCCATTTGCCATCGCCTGAATCCGGTCACTCTCTTTGACCCGCAACTCCTCCGCACCAGTCAGGACGGTCTCACCTTCTGCACAAGCTGCCGCAACAAACAATGCGGGAAACTCATCAATCGCCAGGGGTACCTGATCCTCAGGGATGCGAATTCCCTTCAAGGGCGCATAGCGAACACGAATATCCGCCACCGGCTCACCCCCCACTTCGCGCATATTCAGCAATTCAACATTGCCGCCCATTGCACGGAGGATATTGATAACCCCATCGCGGGTCGGATTGATCCCCACATGCTCCAGTACAACATCAGAACCGGGAGAGATAGCGGCAGCAACCATAAAGAATGCGGCTGAAGAAATATCGGCAGGCACATCGATGCGACAGGATTTCAGTGAGCCGCCGCCCGCTAACTTAGCCTGGGCACCATCCCGCTCCACCTTATAACCAAAGCCCTGCAGCATGCGCTCGGTATGATCTCTTGTGGGCGCTGGCTCAACGGTAGACGTTTGACCCTCACTATAGAGCCCAGCCAGCAATACCGCTGATTTCACCTGGGCACTGGCCATCGGCAGCGGGTAATCGATCCCTTTCAATGCACTACCACCCTTAATCAAAAGCGGCGGACGGCCTTCCGGGCCAGTCTCAATATCTGCACCCATCTCACGCAGGGGATTAGCCACGCGATTCATCGGGCGCTTTGACAGGGACTCATCGCCAGTGAGTGTTACGTCGAAATCCTGTCCAGCAAGCAATCCAGCCAACAGGCGCATGGAGGTCCCGGAATTACCGAGATATAGCGGTCCGGGCGGTGCCTGTAAGCCATTAAGGCCCACACCATGAATTACAACCCGACCATTGTCCGGCCCCTCAATCACGACCCCCATATCGCGGAAAGCCTGCAGGGTTGCCAGTGCATCCTCACCCTCCAGAAAGCCCTCAACTTCTGTAACTCCCTCGGCCAGGGAGCCCAGCATAATTGAGCGGTGCGACATGGATTTGTCTCCCGGCACCCTGAGCTTGCCATTTACAGCCTCGCCCGGCTGCACGATAAAAGTAATCTCTTGTTCTTGCATAGGTTCCGAATACGCTTGTTTTGCCAACATTTTGGTGAAGTGATCCCGTGCCGCTTTAGCGCGAGTAAAAACCCCCATCAGGGCAGCGCTATCACCGGAGGCAATAGCGTCGCGCAGGGAAGAAAGGTTGAGGCTGTATAGGTCGATGGCCTTTAAGATGGCATCCCGATTGGCGAGCATAATATCTCGCCACATAACCGGGTCACTGGAAGCGATACGAGTAAAGTCACGGAAGCCTCCCGCCGCATAGCGGAAGATATTTTCGTTTTCCGCATCGTGGGCCAAAGTGTCCACAAGGCTAAAAGCGATGACATGGGGAAGATGGCTCGTAGCAGCCAGAACCTCGTCGTGCTCCTCCACTGACATTGTCAGGGGCTCAGCTCCCACAGCCTGCCATGCTCGCTCCACGAGCTGCAAATGAGCAGCTCCTGTATTCGCAAGCGGCGTCAGGATAATGCGGTGATCCCTATAGAGGTCATATCTCGCCGCGGTAACACCACTTTTTTCAGAACCAGCAATTGGATGCCCTGGCACCAAAAAATCTGGAGCACTCCCCCACACTTTTTCTGCCGCTGTCACCACGCTACCTTTTACGCTGGCGCCATCTGTCACAGTGACTCCCGCCGGCAGGTGTTCTTTCAGCTGCGCGAATACAGACTCAATCGCCAGTGTCGGCACAGCCACAAACACCAAATCGCCCGGCTCCAGCTGCGGCAATACCAGCTCGAGACTGGTGCTGGCCCGATCAACAATACCGAGCGCCCTAGCTTCATCGCAGACACTCTCTTCCAAAGCGACCCCGATAACCTCTCGGCAAGCCCTGGCAGCTTTCAGTGCAAGGGCAAAACTCCCCCCAATTAAACCGATCCCAACAACCAGCAGTCGGCCAATTTGAGCTTGCGCCATCACAGCACTCCGCGAGGGTAGGAACCCAGCACTTTCAGATCTGAGGCACAGCCTCCAACCTCTTTTAGCGCCTCGGCAATTCCCTGGGTATCGCGGTGGCCGCTAAAATCGATAAAGAACACATAGGTCCAATTGCCAGACTGCGATGGCCGGGTCTCTACCCGAGTCAAATCGACACTGTAGCGACGAAACGGCTCCAGAAGATCGTGCAGAGCACCCGGCTCATTGCGCATTGACACCATCAATGAGGTCTTATCATCCCCACTCGCAGGCACTTGCTGGGTACCAATAATCAAGAAGCGGGTGGAATTATCCGGGCGATCTTCTATTTTCTCCGACAGCACTTTCAGCCCGTAGAGTTCCGCTGCCATATCGCCAGCTATCGCCGCAGCATTCCACTCACCCTTAACGCGCTTGGCCGCATCCGCATTGCTGGCAACTGCAACACGCTCCACATTGGGATAATGGGCATCAAGCCACTTGCGGCACTGCGCCAGGCTCTGCGCATGGGAATAAATACGAGTGATTGACTCTGGGCGCGTTACATCTGAGATCATCAAGTGATGATGGATTCGCAGCTCCACCTCACCGCAGATACTCAGATTGGAGTGCATAAAGTTGTCCAGGGTGTGGTTGATCACCCCTTCGGTAGAGTTTTCTACCGGCACAACACCGTAACTGACGGCACCTGCCTCTACTTCACGGAAAACTTCATCGATTGCCGCCAGCGGCCGGCTCTGGGCAGAGTTGCCGAAGTGCTTTAATGCCGCCTGCTGGGTAAAGGTACCCTCAGGGCCCAGGTAGGCCACTTTGACAGGCTCTTCCAAGGCCAGGCAGGCCGACATAATTTCGCGAAACAGTCGCGCCATTTCTTCATCAGTCAGCGGGCCATTATTGCGCTCCATAGCCTTGCGCAGCACTTGTGCTTCACGCTCCGGCCGATAATAGAGAGCATCCTCGCCAGTAGCTTTCTTAACCTCTGCAACCTCCAGGGCGCAGCGAGCCCGCTCACTAATTAAGCGAGCAATCTCTCCATCAATACTGTCGATCTGATTGCGCAGCTCCAGCAGTCGCTGGTCACCACTCACAGTTTCCTCTGCCATTCGTTTATCTACTTTCTCTAGAAATCATCAAGATTGAATTAACCACCTAAGCCTTGCGCGCTTCAAAATCTGCCATAAATGCTACAAGCGCTTCCACTGCCTCCATGGGAACGGCGTTATATAGCGACGCGCGCATACCACCCACAGAGCGGTGCCCCTTTAAGCTCAACAAACCCGCTCCTTCTGACTCAATCAAAAACTGCTTATCCAGGCGGTCGTCAGCCAACACAAAGGGCACATTCATGCGGGAGCGACTTCCCTCCTCAACCGGACTGGAGAAAAAGTCACTGCTGTCGAGGAAATCGTACAGCATTTTGGATTTAGCATCGGCCTGCTTAGCCATCGCATCAACCCCCCCCTGACCTTTCAACCACTGGAAGACAAGACCAGACAAGTACCAAGCGAAAGTGGGTGGCGTGTTATCCATAGAGCCCGCTTCTGCAGCCACCTTCCAGCTCAAACTGCGAGGAATATTTTCCAGTGAGCGATCGAGTAAATCATCCCGAATCAAGGCTACAGCGATACCTGAGGGGCCAATGTTTTTCTGCGCGCCGGCATAGATAACGCCGAACTTTTCCACCTCAATCGGTTGAGACAAAATAGTTGAGGACATATCCGCCACTAGCGGGCACTCCACTTCCGGCACATAGCCAAACTCAACACCGCCAATCGTCTCGTTGGGGGTATAGTGGAAATAAGCCGCATCACCACTCGACTGCCAACTGTCTGCCGCAGGTGCATAGCTGAAGTTGCGATCCTCACTGGATGCAACCACATTTACCTCACCGTAGCGACGAGCTTCTTTGATCGCTTTGGCCGCCCAACTACCGGAGTGTATAAATTCAGCTTTGGATGAACCGGCACCGAGAAGATTCCAGGGCACGGCACTGAATTGCCCAGTTGCCCCGCCCTGAAGAAACAACACTTTGTAGTTGCTCGGCACACTGAGCAGATCGCGAAGGTCCTGTTCGGCCCGCTCAGCTACTTCAACAAACTCTGGAGAGCGGTGGCTGACCTCCATTACAGAGCAACCGAGCCCCTGCCAATCGAGCAACTCCCTTTGCGCCTGCTCCAGTACGGGCTGCGGTAAAGCGGCAGGGCCTGCACAGAAATTAAACTTCCTCATGAGCTGATTTCCACAATACAAAAAAGGTTTCAAATACAACTAGATGTGCCTACGCACAAATTGCCATTCAGGGGGATAGATATCGCGCCTTTAGCGTTTTTCGTGGGAGCCAAAGGCAAGAAAGGCCGCGATAAACGCAGCCTTTCTTAGTGGTCTGGAGCGGTGGGTCACTCTTCCCCACCGTTTTCTTCACCGTCATCTTCGGTCTCTTCAATGCGACCGAGACCAACCAGCTTCTCGCCAGTCTTCAGGCGAATCACTCGCACCCCCTGCGTGTTGCGCCCAAGTACAGACACTTCATCAACACGGGTACGCACCAGAGTGCCCTGGTCGGAGATCAACATCATCTCCTCACCTGGGTGCACCTGACAGGCCCCAACCAAGGCACCGTTACGTTCACTTTCCGCGATCGCAATAACACCCTGGGTACCGCGTCCCTTAGTGGGGAATTCGCTGATAGCTGTGCGCTTACCGTAACCATTCTCAGTAGCCATCATCACAGAGCCACCCTCTTCAGGGATAACCATAGCGATAACCTGCTGACCTTCCTGCATACGAATACCGCGAACACCACGGGAAACACGGCCCATAGAGCGCACATTGGACTCGGAGAAGCGCGCTGCCTTACCGGCACTGGTAAACAGCGCTACATCGCGCTCACCATCGGTAATCGCAGTGGCTACCAGGCGATCGCCCTCCTCCAGCTCAATTGCACGCAAACCAACACTGCGGGGGCGGGCAAAAGCGGTGAGGGGGGTTTTCTTCACGGTGCCATTGGCAGTGGTGAAGAAGATAAAGTGATTTTCGTCGTACTCAGACACCGGCATCATGCTACTGATACGCTCGCCCTCTTCCAGGGGCAGCATATTAACCATTGGGCGACCACGGGAGGCTCGGCCAGCGGTGGGCACTTCGTAGACTTTCAGCCAGTACACCTTGCCCTTATTGGAGAAGCACAGAAGGGTGTCATGGGAGTTGGCGATCAATAGATGCTCGACGAAGTCCTCGTCTTTTACCTGGGTCGCGGATTTACCCATACCACCACGGCGCTGGGCCTGGTAATCGGTCAGAGGCTGGCTCTTGGCGTAACCACCGTGAGAGATAGTTACTACCTTGTCTTCCGGGGTAATCAGGTCTTCAACGGTCAGATCCTGGCGAGACGCAACGATATCGGTACGACGCTCATCGTTAAAGTCCTTTGACAGCTGCTCTAACTCTTCGCGGATCACTTCCATCAGACGCTCGAAGCTACCGAGGATATGCAGATATTCTGCAATCTGCTCCAGTCGATCCTGGTATTCTGCCAGCAGCTTGTCGTGCTCCATGCCCGTCAGGCGGTGCAGGCGCAATTCGAGAATTGCCTGAGCCTGGGCCGGGGACAAGTAGTAAGAGTCGTCGCGCAAACCAAATTCTTGCGGCAGATCATCTGGACGGCAGGCATCAGCACCAGCCCGCTCCAGGAACTGCTGTACATTGCCCACAGGCCAGCCTTTAGCCAGCAACGCCTCGCGGGCATCTGCCGGTGTGGCGGAAGATTTGATCAGTTCGATTACCGGATCGATATTGGCGATGGCAATCGCCAGACCTTCCAGAATATGACCGCGCTCGCGGGCTTTGCGCAACAGGTAGACCGTACGACGGGTAACGACTTCCTGGCGGTGGCGAATAAAGTGCTCGAGCAGTTCTTTGAGATTCAATACCTTGGGCTGGCCATCAACCAGGGCCACCATATTGATGCCGAAGACGCTTTCCAGCTGGGTCTGGGAATAGAGGTTATTCAGAACCACATCACCCAGCTCTCCCCGCTTAAGCTCAATCACTACGCGCAAGCCGTCTTTGTCGGACTCGTCGCGCAGCTCAGAGATACCCTCGATCTTTTTCTCTTTCACCAGCTCAGCAATACGCTCGATCAAGCGCGCTTTATTCAACTGGAAGGGGATCTCAGTAATGATGATAGTTTCGCGATTGGTCTTGTCATCGCGGATCACATCTGCTTTGGCACGCACATAAATGCGGCCACGGCCAGTGCGGTAGGCAAGGAGAATACCGGCGCGGCCATTGATGATGGCGCCGGTGGGGAAGTCCGGCCCGGGGATGTACTCCATCAGGTCGTCGACGGTCAACTCGGAATTATTGATCAGAGCCAGACAAGCCTTGATCACCTCACCCAGGTTATGGGGAGGGATATTGGTGGCCATGCCCACCGCAATACCGGAGGAACCATTGACCAAGAGGTTCGGCACACGCGAAGGCAATACCTCCGGCATTTGCTCGGAGCCATCGTAGTTATCGACAAAATTAACAGTTTCTTTATCGAGGTCGGACAGCAGCTCGTGGGCCAACTTGTCCATACGAATCTCGGTGTATCGCATAGCAGCTGGACTGTCACCATCGATAGAACCGAAGTTACCCTGGCCATCTACCAAGGTGTAACGCATAGAAAACGGCTGCGCCATACGCACAATAGTGTCGTAGACCGCAGTGTCTCCGTGCGGGTGATATTTACCGATTACATCACCAACGACACGCGCTGATTTTTTGTAAGGTTTATTCCAGTCGTTTTTAAGCTCGCTCATCGCGTAGAGCACGCGGCGGTGTACCGGCTTGAGGCCATCGCGTACATCCGGCAGTGCGCGCCCGACAATCACGCTCATGGCATAGTCGAGATAAGACTGCTTGAGTTCTTCTTCGATATTAATCGGAGAGATTTCTTTGGCTAATTCGCCCATGGCTTACGGCGTTCCTTTTATAGCGCGGGCGTACGTACTGTGCCCGGGATAAGCGGGCGATTCTACCATAGTTTGAGATGTTTGGAGCCGCAGGACTCGGAGATATACAACTGCGGCACAAACCACGGTTGTCGCCCCCATTGACTGCAGCTACAGTAAAACACCCCCACACAAGCCACCAGATAACTCCTCATGCAACAAGCTGTCGATACCCTGATCCACGCACGCTGGATCATACCCGTCGTACCCGAGAAAAAAGTGTACGAAAACTGTTCGCTCGCGATAGAGAAGGGCAAAATCTCTGCCCTGGTACCCACAGCTGAGGCCTCAATTCGTTTTCAGGCAAAAGATGAAGTCGATCTGGGGCAACACGCATTAATTCCAGGGTTAATTAATACTCACAACCATGCGCCCATGACGCTATTGCGCGGCTACGCTGATGACCGCCCACTTAAAGAGTGGCTGGAGCAGCACATCTGGCCGACAGAGCAACGCTGGGTAGGTCCGCAATTTGTAGCTGACGGCAGCCGGCAAGCGATTGCCGAGATGCTGCGCTCTGGTACTACTACTTTTTCTGATCAGTACTTCTTCCCGGAAGCCGTCGCCATTGCTGCGCGGGAAAGCGGAATCAGGGCCCATATCGCCTTCCCCGTGCTGGATGCCCCAACCCCCTGGAGCCGCAATAGCGACGAGGCTCTGCACAAAGGATTGGCGTTACGCGATGATTACCGTGCGCACGATCGAATTGAGGTGGTATTTGCACCTCACGCCCCCTACACCGTGGGGGATAAAACACTGGAGAAAATTGCAGTCTGCTCTGCCGAAGCGCAGATCCCCATGCAAATGCACCTCCACGAGACCCACGCTGAAGTTGAAAGCGCCCTGAAAGCTAATGGAGAGCGGCCCACCGAGCGGCTATTCCGCCTTGGGCTATTGGGGCCGCAGACACTTTGTGTACATATGGTGGCCACTAATCAACAAGACATTGAGCTAGTGAGTTCAAGTGGCGCCCATGTTTCTCACTGCCCATCATCTAATCTCAAGCTCGCCTCAGGCTTCTGCCCAGCCTATGACATGCTGGAAGCCGGCATCAACGTATCCCTTGGCACCGATGGCGCTGCGAGCAATAACACCCAAGACCTGTTCTCCGAAGCCAACACAGCCGCACTACTGGCAAAAGCTGTTAGCGGGAACGCAACAGCCCTACCCGCGCATCAGACACTGAGCATGGCGACCATCAACGGAGCCAAAGCACTGGGAATTGAAGATATAACCGGAAGCCTGGAAGTAGGCAAAAGCGCAGACATTGCTGCTATCAATCTCGGCGGTCTAGAACAGCAGCCTTTGCATGACCCAGTGTCCCAGTTGATTTATGCCAACGGAGGACACAATGTCAGCGATGTCTGGGTTGCAGGGCGACAACTTTTAAAGGAGCGCCAGCTACAAACCTTAAACGAAACTGAGGTTATCCAGCGGGCGCAAATATGGCGTGATAGAATCAGCGGAAATTTACGCTAGATAACTGATTCCGGCCCAATCACTGAAAAATGCCGGTTACGAGCGACGGAGTTTGCAGAGAAGTTCATGAGCAATGTAGATCCCTCAGAAATCGCCAAATTTGAGCAACTTGCCAGCCGCTGGTGGGACAAGGAAGGCGAGTTCAAACCACTACACGAAATCAATCCACTGCGTGCAAATTACATTGACCGGTATGCTCCGGTTGCCGGTAAGAAGCTCCTTGATGTGGGCTGCGGTGGTGGCATCCTGGCTGAAGCCATGGCGCAGAGGGGAGCCGATGTCACTGGTATCGATCTAGGGGAAGCCCCACTCAATGTCGCCAAACTCCACGCCCTCGAAAGTGGCGTCAGCGTCAATTATCGCAAAGTGGCAGTAGAGGACCTGGCAGAAGAAGCGCCCGAGAGCTTTGATATTGTTACCTGCCTGGAGATGCTTGAGCATGTACCAGACCCCTCTTCTGTCATTCGCGCCTGCGCAAAACTTGTAAAACCTGGCGGCAAGCTATTTTTCTCTACGATCAACCGCACCCCTAAAGGGTGGCTGTTTGCCGTAGTCGGAGCAGAATATGTCCTACGCTTACTGCCCAAGGGCACTCATGAATACAGTAAGTTTATCCGCCCCTCAGAAATGGGCGCCTGGCTGCGCGATGAGTCCCTGGAAGCGCACGATATAACCGGTATGACTTATAACCCGGTTACCCGAAGCTACAAATTGAACCCCCGGGATGTCGACGTCAATTATTTGATGTATGCCAGCAAACCAGAATAAGTGAACTGCAAAATGAAAGCCGTTTTATTTGACCTGGATGGTACCCTGCTTGATACAGCGCCAGATTTTATTGTTGTATTAAATCAACTGCGCCAACAGGAACAGTTACCTCCACTGCCTGACGAGACGATCCGGGGAACTGTATCCAATGGTTCCAGGGCGCTAGTCACATTGGGGTTTAACAAAGAAGAAGGTGACCCCGCCTTCCCAGGATTATTGCAAAGGTTGCTGGACCTCTACTTGGCACATCTTGCAGAGAAGACGACCACTTTCCCCGGTATCGACAATCTGCTCGACAACCTGGTTGAAAAAAACCTTCCCTGGGGGATTGTCACCAATAAACCGGAGGCCTACACCACTCCTCTGATGGAGGCTTTTACCCATCTACCGCCAGCCTCTGCAATTGTTTGCCCTGACCACGTCAGCAAATCCAAGCCGGACCCCGAGCCCCTATTTTTAGCCTGCAGCCAGATTGGCTGCGCTCCCGCTGAAGCAATTTATATCGGCGACCACAAGCGCGATATCATCGCCGGCCAAAAGGCTGGTATGCCAACTATCGCTTGCGGGTATGGTTATATTGACTCTACAGACAACCCCGCCAATTGGGGGGCAGACCACCTGGTAAATTCCGCCAATGAAATTTGGCCCCTTCTAGAACAACACTATTTTTGAAACTTGAAGCAATACCGGGCACCCAAGCCCGGTGACAGTATCGGGATATTTCATGTCAGACTTTGTTGGCGACTATCAAGCGCCCTCCGACCTATTAAAGAGCAAAATTATTCTTATCACCGGTGCCGGGGATGGCATAGGTAAAACTGCAGCAAAGACTTTTGCTGCTCACGGGGCGACAGTAATTTTGCTAGGCCGTACAACCCCCAAGCTAGAAGCGGTCTATGACGAAATCGAGACTGCCGGCGGACCACAGCCGGCTATTTTCCCCATGGACCTGGGCGCGGCAAAAATAGAGGATTTCGAGAGCCTCGCAGAAGCTATTCGCAACGAGTTTGGCCGCCTGGATGGACTCCTGCACAATGCCGGCCTACTCGGGCAACGCACCCCTATCGGCAATTACAATTTCAACACTTGGCAACAAGTAATGCAGGTGAATGTTAATGCAGCGTTTGGACTAACAAAGGCAATGCTGCCCCTGCTAGAGGAATCAGAAGCCGGCTCTGTTGTCTTTACAAGCTCCAGCGTTGGGGTTAAAGGGAGAGCCTACTGGGGGGCCTATTCAGTATCGAAGTTTGCCACCGAAGGGCTGATGCAGGTACTCGCCGATGAACTGGAAGGGGTTTCCAACACCCGGGTCAACTCCCTAAATCCAGGGGCAACCCGTACATCAATGCGAGCAACTGCCTACCCAGCAGAAAACCCTCAGTCGGTAACCTCTGCAGAAGATATTATGCCCACCTACCTCTATTTAATGGGCAGAGACAGTAACGGAGTTAGTGGGAAGCACTTCAGCGCTCAGAAACAATAGATACCCTGTCTCCTGGACAAGAATCCGGGCTTCGGTCTCGGGTACTTGTCCATATAAGTCCTATTGGCATTGCACTTGATAGCTACTCACCGAAGCCCTTGTCATCACTGTCTTTTGCGTCTACCCCCTCTCCAACTGGCGGCATATGCTCCGGAGCATCGGCAAATACATCACCTTCAAACTCCATCATATGCGAACCATCAAACAGCTCTATATCTTGAGCATCTCCCGAGTACTGGTTGTAGTCAACGGACTGATCATCCCGCTCACTAAATACAACCCCCACAGCATAAGCTGCAGATCGATCAGACACCGCAAGGCTTATTGCCTCGCAAGACATATACCCAACCACAACAGCAAACAGTGCTGCAGGTGTTAGCAACCCCTTCATTTTTCCGCCCCCGGATAATTAGCCTTATAGTTTTGCTTGTATCGGCAGGTTTTAGTCATCTTTCTGTCTCAGCATGGCACGTCCAATACCACGACACCCAAGCCTACACAATTAACTCCATAAATTCTTTCATGTTGTTTCCCCCAAATGTGTGAACATCTTCTCAAATTTATTTGTCCAGCCTAATCTTGTCAGGCAGAATGAACCCATAGTTAGCAAATAAGCCAGTGTCCTGAATCATGAAAACAGCACTTATTTTCAGCATGCTCGTACTCATTTCCCCATCAATCTTCGCACAATCAGTCGCCAGCCAAATCAAGTCTTGTTCCGAGACCAAGCCGCAGGATAAGCGTCTCTCATGCTATGATCAGATCGCCGCTTCTTTGGAGCAACATGCGGTTAGAGACTTCGGCCGCGAACAGAAACTTGCAAGCGAGGAAGCACCTGAAAAAATTGACGCCAAGATAACGGCTATTCAAATGGGTGCTTATAACAAGCGATTCATTACCCTTGATAACGGTCAAGTGTGGAAGCAAAATGACTCAAGTAGAGTATTTTGGAACGTTGGTGATTCTGTAATTGTTGAAAGGGCCTTGCTGGGCTCATTCTTTATGAAGCCAGCCGACGGCAGCCGAAAACTCCGTGTAAAACGTATTAAATAATCTTTATAGCCTCCACGGGTGCCCTCATGCACCCGTGCCACCTGCCTCTCCCACCTCAATTATAGTGACCTATTAGCCACTTCCATCTCCAGCAGATTTCTACACACTCTTCTATAGTGAGAAAGGAATAGGCGCCAAAAGCGCCTGAGAGACTAATCAGCGTGTAGTACTTACACAGCCAACAGAAGGTTTAAGCACTTGTCCCGAGAACATTTTTACTCAAGGGATGAAGAATGGCTGAAGGATACAGGCGAACCACTCTCTGACTCCTGCCAGGGTGCCAGCGAGCCCGACCCTCAAGTCGAGCGAGACCCTGACTCGGAAGAGATTCATGCAGCGGGTGATACCCTCTCCGAGAGCGGCACCACCCCAATGCAGAGCTATCTCAAGCACCTCTACAGGCTTGAGCTATTAACTCCGGAGGAAGAACACAGCACCACCTGTCTATTGCGCGACCTGGAAGAAAAGCTCATTTCCAACCTTCAGGAGAGCGGCACCGAGTTAGTCCAGCTACGCAGCGAAGGAGTGGAGCAGCGCGGAAGTACAGGCGCCTACGACCATGGACTTATAATTGCCCACACTGAAATCCTGCTTACCAGCAATTTCCTGGATAGGCGCGGTCGCAGCAGGCTGACCGGGCTCCTACAGCGCTTTCAACAACAGCGGAAAAAACTGATCCAATGTAATCTGCGCCTGGTTATTGCCATCGCAAAACGTTTTCGCAATCCATCAGTTCCCTTTATCGATTTAATTCAAGAAGGCAATGTTGGATTAATGAAAGCCATTGAGCGATTCAAACCACAAATGGGATACCGCTTTTCGACCTATGCCTACTGGTGGATTCAGCAAGAAATTCAATTAGCTTTAAGGCGCAATGAAGATCTTGTCCGACAACCAGCCAATGTCCAGGATGATTTAAGAGCGATTTACAGAGCCATTGGTGAAGTGCGCGCTCAGGGGCAACCTGCATCCGATGACAATCTGGCCCGCCACACAGGACTAGATATTGAGAGAATCCAGAGCTTATTAAAACTCCCAGGACCAACTGGGTCTCTCGATGACCCAGTCGCAGACGACCAGAGCAGTACCCGACTGGACTACGCACCTGCTGATGAACTTTACAATACCGATGAGCTTGTAACTAACCAGGAGCTAGCTCAACGCCTCCGTGAAGCTGTTGCCCGCCTCCCCGCACGACAAAGGACAGTCCTCAACTTGCGGTATGGATTAATTTCTGACAAAGATTGCTCTTTTCGAGTTATTGGCGAGCAATTGGGGCTTAGTCAGGAGCGCGCGCGACAACTTCATTCTGACGCACTTCGACAATTGAAGCGGCAGTGGCGTTAGAAAAGGAAGAAGTCGATGGCAAGCCTCTCCTGAGAGCTTGCCATCGAACCCTTTCCCACTAGTCTTTAAAACAGTTCTATCAGTTAGTACTGCGAAGTTATGCGTAAGTTAGCGGTCTTCAACGAAAAATACTGTGCCTTTAAATGCTGTACCTATTTTTTTGTCGGCGGACTACTTCTAGCCCCACCGACGCAAGCAGAATCCGAGCTCATTGCAAGCGCAGGTAAAGGGTTAGGAAATGAGTTAATGCAGTATCGCTCTATCTCAGCTTCAGAAATGGCTGGATTCAGCTACTCCTATCTACTGTCTTCATTTAGCCTTGGCGACAATTCACTTCAATGGTGGGGACAAGGCAGCTACTCCCATATGCGAATTGAACACCACAGCGAGAAACAGCAACAAAATATTCTCGAAATTAAACCTATTTTGCGCTGGTACCCCCGAGGTGAATTACGGGGCGGCTTTGCTGAAGCAGGCGCAGGAGCATCCTACTTAAGCCAAAAGAACTTTGGTGATATTGGATTGAGCACCAAACTAAACTTTTCTCTGCACTTTGCTTTCGGGTACCGTTTTTCCAGAGGCCACGTCCTTTCTTTAAGATACAGTCATTTTTCAAACGCCAGAACCAATACACCCAATCCCGGTTTTGATTTCGCCTCCTTGAACGGGCACCTTAACTTTTAGAAATTCAACCATTCAATACTTTCAAGATTGCTAACGACTAAGATTGCTTTTAAGGAACCTCTGAATAATTCTGAGTCAATTTGGTAATATTCACCTACCCATCAAGACTACGATGAATCATGCACCAAGTCACCTTTGCCGAAGCAGAATATAAGCTAAAGCGCCGTATAACTCGCCGAGAGAAGTTTCTTTCTCAAATGGAAACTCTCATCCCATGGCAGCGACTAGAAGCTCAGATCACTCCTTGTTACCCACAAGGCAAACTTGGCCGACAGCCATATCCATTGAGTGTCATGCTTCGTATTCATTGCATGCAACTATTTTACAATCTCAGTGATCCCGCTATGGAAGATGCACTGTATGAAATTGAATCCATGCGTAGTTTTGCTGGATTGACTTTGAGTAACCCAATTCCCGATGAAACAACGATTCTTAACTTTCGCCACTTACTGGAGCTCAATCAGCTAGGTGCAGCTCTTTTTGATGAAATCAACAAACATCTTGCTGAGAATGGCATGGTGCTGCGTGAAGGCACGATTGTAGATGCCACTATTATCTCTGCGCCAACTTCAACTAAGAATGAAAAGAAAGAACGTGATCCGGAAATGCATCAAACAAAGAAAGGCAATCAGTGGCATTTTGGGATGAAAATGCATATCGGGGTTGATGATGTGCTCGGAGTAATACATAGCATAGATACAACAGCAGCGAATTCGCATGATGTCACAACTACAGAGCGAGTTCTCCACGGGGAGGAGAAAAGAATCTGGGGAGACTCTGGGTACATTGGTGCGGAGAAACGTGAAGAGTTGAAAGAGCGGAAGGCGGATTGGTATATAGCAATGAAGCCGAGCAAGCTAAAAACTCTTCCAGGGCGTGATGCACTTCGTAAAGCGGAAAAGATCAAGGCGCAGATAAGAGCGAAGGTCGAGCACCCCTTCCGCTACATCAAACGGGTATTTGGTTATGACAAGGTCCGCTATCGGGGACTGCTAAAGAATACTGAGAGGCTGTGCTTACTGGCAGGCTTTACCAACTTATTAATAGGGAGAAAATACTTGGCTGCCTAGGGGTGGTTCGCCTGAAACCCGCCTATTGAGGGTTTCAGATGAAAATTAGGGGACTATTACGCGAAAATTACACATTTGTGCGTAATAAAGTGAATTTTTCAAGCAGCTCAGCTTAATTCTGGAAAAATGCCTCGTTGATCAGAGGGTCCCTAATTTAATTAAGCAAGCTCTGAAAAAAGTCTATGGTTTTTCCAGCTGAAGCTGCATAGCTAAACTCTTGAGGGTTTAGGTTATTTGGCTTGCTTACCAAATTCAAACTCGCCTCAATTAAAGATTTCAGATCACCTTTCTCCACCAGCCCTTCAGGAAAATGTTTCTGCAAAACCTCCCCTGTACAACCTTCGGAATAAGCAACTACCGGGCGCCCCATCGCCAGTGCCTCCTTGGAATGTTTTGCGTTCCCGTCTTTCTCGCTGGCGAGTTGAAAAACTAGCTGAGAAGTTGCGTACAGTTCACGCATATCACGGCGTTCACCGAGTAATGTAACCTTACTACCGAGGTCCAAATCTTGTGCGAGCCCTTCAAGTTTTTTCAGATAGCGCAAATCATCTTCAGCCAAAGCTCCTGCAATCACTCCGTGAATATCATCGCTTTGTGCCGCAGCCTGCGCCAACAAATGTAAAAACTCCTCCTGGCCCCCACTTGCAGAGATCTCTCCCGGCATTAACCACCAGTTTTTCCCTTCCAGCTGGGGATAACTATTCAAAAGCTTCAGTTGCCACTGGCTCGCTACCGGTTTTTCACGATCAAACTCGCGAATATTGATACCGTGATAAATAACCTCTATCGAGTCTTCTGCAATCTTGGGGGAGGACTTCTTCAGGTTCTCTGCAACCCCCCGGGAGCTTGCAATAATTCCATCTCCTGACAGCATACCTTTATTAAAATAACTGTTGGGGAAATCTTGATCCACAAGGGGCACCAGCTTAGGGCGACTTGTAGCTGACTCACCCTTTAAGGCGCGCCAAGCTAGAAAAGCCGTTGAGCGGCCATAGGTATGGACAATATCCGGTTGCAACCTTGCGAGAATCTTACGTAGGCGGGATTTGTGCCGCAAAGACCAAATTGACTCACTGATTTTTGGAAAGCTGATAAAGTCACTACCGTGCAAACGAAACCGCGCCTCCAATGGTCCACCAGTAGAAATCACCAGGGACTCGTGGCCTTTTTTGACCAGTTCATTTGCAAACTCAAGCGCAAGAGTTGCTGTGATCCCAGGCTCTAGACTGGGCAAAAACTGTACAACTTTCAATTTGACTTCCGTGAAACAGACCAAAAGGTCTATTTTGACTTCCAATAAGATAATTTCCCAGTAAATCATCACTAATTTACAAGTCAGTGACTTCATGCCTAAAAGCCCCTCTGGTACTTGAAGGTGTTAGTGATAGTATTTGCAAAGGCAAATTACTCAGGGACCCGACAATGCTTCAGCGACAAATAAGTTACTTTCTCGCCTTTACACTGCTTCTACTAACAATAGGAGCTTCAGCCGCTGAGAGCGATAAAGGCATCTTCTGGAAAGCAACTAAAGATAATAAAACCGTTTACTTATTAGGCTCGGTTCACTTGGCAACTGAGGACTTTTACCCTCTAAGATCAAAAATTGAACAGGCCTACTCCAATAGTGATGCCATTGCCGTCGAGGCTGACATTCTCGCTGCAGAAGGCGACAGCCTGTTACAGCAGCGAATCATGATGGAGTCTATCTACCAAGGTGAACGAACTTTAAAAGACGAACTTCCACCCGCGCTATACAGCCAACTGAAGTCGTGGATGCACAAGCGTAGTATGCCCGAGGCTATGTTTATCCGGCAGCGCCCCGCCATAGCCATGATCTCTATGAGCATGATTGAGATGCAAGCCCACGGCCTCAACCCAGAACTAGGCATTGATAGGCACTTTTTACAAAAAGCAAAAAAGGATGGGAAATCCGTTCTGGAGCTGGAAGGTGTCTTGCAACAATTCAAGATGTTAAACGACCTGGACAACCCTGCGCTCCTCTTCCAGCAAACCCTTGAGCAAATTGGGGATATTTCAACCTTTTTACCCAAACTTACCAGCGCATGGAAGCGAGGAGATGAAAAAGCTTTGAATCGCCTTATTATCCTCGACGGCCTAACTGAAAACCCTGAATATAAGCCGCTCTATGACACACTTTTTTTTAATCGCAATGAAAGGATGGCTGAGAAAATTGCCCTTAAGGGGCCAAACTACCAGTCTCTGTTTGTCATTGTCGGCGCTGGCCACTTGGTGGGCGAACGCAGTGTTATCGAGTTTCTAGGCGACACTGGTTACAAATTAGAACGCCTTTAATCAACTATCCAGTAACCCTCGGCGCAGATTTTCTGCGCCGTCCCATCCCCCCTCCCCGTCCAAAGTCTTTTCTATTGCTAAACTCGAATAGCACTTTTCCCGTGACCAATGACAACTCTCAACTAGAGGCGTCCGATGAAATGCTGGGGAGCATACTGTGCCATATCAATTCTTTTTTTTAGCTTCCCGGCTATTGCTGATGAAGCCGAGACAAAAGGCGGGCTGAAAATTGTCTCTGACGATGGGGATTTCTCCGCACAACTCGGCGGAAGGATTCACTTCGATACATACATTTTTGACAAAGACCTAGAAGATCCGGTCAATACAACCGACTTCCGTCGGGTTAGATTGACAATGAAAGGCAATCTATGGAAGTGGAACTATAAGCTTGAAAGAGACTTTGCGGATGATGGAGCTGGGGGGTTGAGGGATGTCTACTTAGCAACAAAGTTCTCTACCGGAAAACTAACCATCGGCAATTTTAAACCCAGCCGCTCAATCAATGAGCTGACAAGCTCCAATGACCTAGTGCTTATGGAGCGGGCATTTACCAGCGCTGCAGGTATTTATTCTGGACGTGGACGTCAACAGGGTATCGACTGGCATAAGCATTGGTGCTGTTATACATTTGGTTTTACGTTATTCAATTTACGGGACCCCGGTGACCCCAGAAATTCTGGGTTTGGCGCAGCAACCCGACTGACCTGGGCCCCAATTAACGATGCCTTAT
Organism: Microbulbifer maximicatervae (SeqCode); assembly: GCF_052467225.1. NCBI lineage: Bacteria > Pseudomonadati > Pseudomonadota > Gammaproteobacteria > Cellvibrionales > Microbulbiferaceae > Microbulbifer > Microbulbifer maximicatervae (SeqCode). The sequence continues at coordinate 4,043,378 of NZ_CP174303.1, forward strand.
CAACAGTTCACCTAGGTGTATACCGTAGCTACGAAAAAGCGAATCAAAACAGTCCCGATATCGTTGCTGAAGTTGCCTATGCGGGCCGACGAGGGCCGGAGCAGCTGATAGCAATCACACCTGGCGGATCAGATAATTTTTTTGGCGAGTTTGGTGACGATGAGTTTTTCCTTGGAGATGGCGGAGGCCGGGTCAATACTACTGGTTTCGAGCTAGCTGCGACTTACGGCCCTCTATTCGGCCAAGCGGAATATGCGTATGGTCATTTCACAGGGAAGATATACCTCTCTGAATTGACCTATGAGGAATTCTTCGGTCTTCCGCCAAGTTTTTTTTGCGATCCCATAAGCGGATGCTTTATTGGGGGGCAGGATGTTCACGCCTGGTACATTATGGGAAGCTGGGCAATTACCGGCCAACATAAACCCTACGACTCCAAGATCGGAGTATTTAAATCTATCAAACCATCTCCTCCAGAGGGTGCCTGGGAAGTTGCCGCAAGATATACCGCTATAGAGAATCGGGATTTTCGCCAGCTACGAGCCAGTAATTTTACACTTGGGGTCAATTACTATTTCAACCCAAAAGTCCGGGTAATGATGAACATCACCCTCGGCGATGACGATTTTACTGGAGATAAAACCAACCAATTCGCCATACGATTACAAGGGGTTTGGTAGGGGGGTATAAAGTGACTCAAGACAGTCCTCGAGCCACTTTATCAAACAGGCAATTAACCTACTTGCTGTGCCTTAGCTGGGTCAAAAACCTCAACTTCCGCTGAAAGTTTTATATCCCGAACCGGGTTTTCAAATCGATTTAATGCGATATTTCGCTGTTCTTTTGCTTTCTCAATATTGGCCTCCTTCACCGGGCCGTAGCCCCGGATGATATCCGGATATTGAAGTAGCTCAACTGCAGCAGCGTGATTCTGCGAATTTAATTGGCCCAGAACTTTCTTAACCAACTCTTCATATTCGCTAATCAGTGCCCTCTCCATTTTTCGCTCTGCTGTATAGCCAAAAATATCAAGCGCCGATCCGCGCAAGAATTTCAGCTTCGCCAAAACACCAAATGCCTTGTACATCCAACCGCCAAATTTCATTTTGCGGGGACGCCCCAAGCCTTTATCGAAGCGCGCCAGTAATGGGGGAGCCAAATTGAACTCCAGCGTAAAGTCACCACTGAAGTTTTCTTTTAGCGATTCGGTAAAGCGGCTATCGGTGTATAGGCGGGCCACCTCGTACTCATCCTTATAGGCAAGCAATTTTGCGTAATTGCGCGCAACCACCTCGGCCAACTGGACATTCCCGGGCACTTTTAAAATCTCAGCAGATTTCACCGTATCGACCAAACTGCGGTAACGCTCGGCGAGGTCCGTATTTTGATAACCGGTGAGGTGCTCCACCCGGTGAGCCACAATCGCTTCAAGAGTTTGTGGTACCTCTACTGCAACTTTTTCGTGGGTTAACAGTTTGTCCAGAGCGTTGCGATTTTCTGCCGCCAATCGACCTGCAGCAAATCCCTGCAGATTTCCTTCCACAGCGACACCGTTTAAGCGGATCGCTTCCAGCAGGGAGACTTCAGTTAGCGGAATCAGCCCTTTCTGCCAGGCGTAGCCGAGCATGAAAATGTTGGCGGCGAGCGTATCACCCAGAGCTGCTTTGGTCAGGCGATGCGCTTCCACAGAACTGAGCTCATTAACCGCGCCACTCACCGTATCCAATACCGCTTGCGGTGAATGGACATCCTCACGCCCGAGAACCGTTGCCGCAGTTGGGCTCAAGTGGGTATTCACTACCGCGCGACTGTGCGATTTATCCAGTTTAACCAAGCAAGCTGCCACATTGCCGGCTGCAATCAGGTCACAGGCCATTAGGGCATCGGCACGACCGTCGGAAATACGTACCGCCTGCAAAGACTCGGGCGCAGCCGCAAAGCGAATATGGGAGTAAACCGCTCCGCCCTTCTGAGCCAATCCGGTCTGATCAAGGGTGCTGCACGCTTTGTCCTCGATATGTGCCGCCATCGCTAGCAAGGCGCCAATGGTCACTACACCCGTACCGCCAACGCCGGTAACCAGGAAATTATACGGCTGCTGTAAGCCCGGAAGCTGTGGCGAGGGCAACTTGGCCGCTTCAGTTCGCAACACGTCACCTACCCCGGCGCCCTTGGCAATATTGCCACCCTTCACAGTGACAAATGAGGGGCAGAAGCCGTTAACGCAGGACATATCCTGATTACAGCCGGTTTGGTTCACCCTGCGTTTATCGCCCAGCGCCGTTTCCACTTTCTCAACAGCGATACAGCTCGACTGCTGGACGCAGTCCCCACAGCCTTCACACACCAGCTCGTTGATGAAGGGGCGCCCCTCGGCTTTAGGCAATAGCCCGCGCTTGCGCTTGCGGCGCAGTTCGGTGGCACAGGTCTGGTCGTAAATAATAACGGTACAACCTTCAACCTCACGCAGCTCATCCATTACAACGGGCAAGTAATCCCGGTGACGAATTTCAACTTCACTGGGGAAGGACAGCGCACCCTTGTATTTATCCGGGTTATCCATCACCAGGACAACTTTCTGCACCCCTTCTGCCAAAACTTGGCGACAGATCATATCCGGAGCCAACTCACCATCGTGGGGCTGGCCGCCGGTCATGGCGACCGCATCATTAAACAGGATCTTGTAAGTGATATTGACCTTGGCAGCCACGGAAGCGCGAATCGCCAAAATACCGGAGTGGAAATAGGTACCATCACCCAGGTTTACAAAGACATGCTTTTCAGTAGTAAACGGCGCCTGCCCTACCCAGTTGACCCCTTCGGCACCCATTTGGGTGAAGGTATAAGTCTCCCGGTCGAGCCACTGGGCCATATAGTGACAACCAATACCTGCTAAGGCTCGGCTTCCTTCTGGCACCTTGGTGGAACGGTTGTGAGGGCAGCCGGCACAGAACATAGGCAAGCGAGACACACTTGAGCCAGTCTGCTGGGAAATACGTTCAGCCAGCGCATTGAGACGCATCAAGCGGTGCTTGCCGCCTTCATCCAACTTGTCCTCACCCAAAACAAAACCCAATACCTGGGCAATAATCGCTGGCGACAGCTCGCCATAAGCGGGCATCAGCGGCTGATCACAATCGTCCACTTTACCGAGAATACGCGGGAAATTCGGGTCCTTCACATGGACGTTGTACAGCTCTTCTTTCAGCTGTACTTCCATCAAACTGCGTTTTTCCTCAAGCACCAGCAGCGTATCCAAGCCACGGGCAAACTCCTGGATACCCGGCACATCCAACGGGTAGGTCATACCCACTTTAAGGATTCGGATACCGAGCTGCTTGGCCTTCTGCTCATCGATACCCATATCTTCGAAGGCCTGCATCAAGTCCAGATGGGCCTTACCGGTAGTGACGATGCCGAGGCTCGCCTCAGGGTTTTCCAATACAACCTTGTTGAGTTTATTGGCGCGGGCAAAAGCCAGCGCAGCAGGGCGCTTGTAGCGCCACAGGCGCTCTTCCTGCTCGAGAGGGTTATCCTGCTTGCGAATATTCAGGCCGCCCTCGGGACGTTCAATATCCGGGTAGTGGAATTTAACCCGCTCAGGGTCCACTTCCACGGTCGCAGAGCTATCCATATTTTCTGCCAGGGTGATCATTGCCACCCAGCAGCCGCTAAAGCGGGACAGCTCCAGCCCGTAGTGACCATAATCCAACACTTCCTGCACGGTGGCGGGGTTAAGTACTGGAATATGCATATCCACAAAGGCAAATTCAGACTGCCCTGGATAGGAGGATGACTTACAGCCGTGGTCATCGCCGGCAACGATCAGTGCGCCACCTTTGGGAGAGGAGCCAGCGGCATTGGCATGGCGAAATGCATCGCAGGAGCGGTCGACACCCGGTGTCTTGCCATACCAAATCCCGCAGACGCCATCCACTTCTGCACCCTGGAACAAGCCCACCTGCTGGGAACCCCAAACTGCCGTAGCCGCCAACTCTTCATTGACGCCAGGCTGGAAACGGATGTTGTACTCTCCCAGCAGTTTTTTCGCCCTGGATAACTGCAGGTCGTAGCCACCTAAGGGCGACCCCCGATAACCGGAGATAAAAGTCGCGGTATTGAGGTCGCGATCCCGGTCCATTCGCATCTGGTCTATGGGTAAGCGCACAAGGGCCTGGATACCTGAAAGGAGCACACGGCCCTTGAGCATGGTGTAGCGGTCGTCCAATGAAACCTGTTTTTTTACTTGGGAATCCGCCGTACTTTGAGGACTGGTTACTTTTTCAGTCATACACCTACTTCCGGTTAATTATTCTTCTCGAAACCCGGTTCGAGTTATTAGTCATTATTCTTCCGAATAGTCCGTTTTCTGTGGTTAGATGCGCCTGTTTTTACATTTGCCGCAAAGTTCCAGAGCGGCTGAGGGCACACTGCACCTATCCCGAAACGGTTTAGTCAGGTCATACTAGTTCGTTAAGCGCAATAGAGCATTGCTTTATTCACGCAAATATGCGTAAATTTGTGATAGAAGTTTCGATTTAGATAATTTTTATAGGATAGGAGTCTTTATGAAGCGTTCGACAGACCTGGATGATTTTGACCGTAAGATTCTGCGAGCGCTGCAGGAGAACGCAGATTACTCCATGGCAGAGCTGGGCGATAAAGTCGGCCTTTCGCACACCCCCTGCTGGCGCAGAATCAAGCGATTGGAAGCCGAAGGCATTATCCGTGGCCGTGTTACCCTGCTGGACCCACGCAAACTGGATCTGGGTGTCACCGTATACTGCTACGTTACCATCCACAATCACGATGAGGAATCCCTGAACAACTTTGAATCAGCAGTTCAGGATGTCCAGGAGGTGGTCGAGTGCTATTCCACCAGCGGAGACAAAGACTATGTCCTGCGCGTTGTAGTGGATAGTGTGGAACACTATGAGCAATTACTGAAGCGCTCTCTGGTACACCTGCCAAACGTGGCCTCAGTCAACTCCACCTTTGCCCTCAAGCAGGTGAAGTACACCACCCAGCTGCCACTTTAAGCCAAAAGTGTGAAAAGTAAAGCCCCTTGCTTTAACGCATGGGGCTTACTGAGAAAATTTCGGTTACTCTGCAAGCTCCCGCAGCGCATTAAGTAAATGATCAAGCGTTTCCTGCAGTGATTTACTGTCACAATCCACCGTTATTTCTGCATATTGCCGGTAAAGGGCCTGTCGCTCTTCAAATAAGTCCGCAAAAGACTGCCCGGGCGCCTTCGCTATGCCACGGCTTTCATAATTGTGGATACGCCGACGCAGTTCCTCCGCTGAACACTGAAGAAACACTACCACACCCTGACTGCGTAGATTCGCCATACCCTCTTCGCTATAGACGGCGCTTCCTCCAGTGGCAATAACATCACTGGGGAGGGTGGCCTCGGCTAATACCTCCCCTTCAATGGCACGGAGATTAAGATAGTCACTTTCGGCCATAATTTGCTGCAAAGTCTTGCCCTCCCTGGACTGGATCAGAACATCAGTATCTGTAAACCCCAGTGCCAGTTCCTTTGCCAACAACACCCCCAGCGTACTTTTACCGGCGCCGGGCATTCCAATCAGGACAACACTTTTTCTTTTTTTCATTTTATTAATACTTGCACATTCAATCGCTACGGCGGGGAAAGAATACCGAGCGCAACCAACCCAATAAGGTGTTCCCACCCAACATCATCTTATCCAATTCATCCAGATTATGCGCTTGGCGAAAGGCATCGGCAAATAATGCCTCCCGGGTAATCATTCGCCGCTTGGGATTAATTGATTTAATGGGTTTTGCCGGATTACCGGCGACAACCGTATTTGCGGGGACATCCTTGGTGACGATACTGCCGGCTCCCACTACAGAATTATCACCGATAGTGACACCTTTGCAGATGGTTGCACTATCTCCAATCCAAACATTGTTACCCAGACGCACCGGGGAGGTACAACGGAAGGGCCGCGTGCGATTGTAGAGCCCATGCCAATCAGAATCGGAAATATACACATTGGCTGCGATCATACAGGCGTCGCCAATCTCAATAGATTGAGCCGCAGAAATACGTACCCCTGGAGAGATCAATACGAAATCCCCAATAGTAATAAATGCCTCTCCCCCCTTGTGCCCAAAAGTGGTAAAGCGAATACACTTCTCGTTGTTGGAGATTAAGTGAGGATAATTTCCGAGCCGAACATTTCCGCCAAAAACATGGACAGAACCCGGATCCATTACTTCCGGCTCAACCCCAACCGCATCGAATTGTGGCAGAAGGAAATACTCTGTTCGCCATTTTCGCCAACGCAGCTGCAGTCGCTTGAGCCAATAGGGCCTGTGATCCTTACGCATATTTTAATTTCTACTTATATTTTATGGGATTTACGGAGCCCTGAGTAAAAACCCAATTGCTTTTGTATTAGTGGCAGTTTAGTGTTTCGGCCACGAAAAATAGCAAGCGTTTACCCATGTCCCTAAATCTACCTATTGATATTCGAGCAATTAAAGGTTTCCTCGCCGCCCATGAAGGGGAAGCTCTCTACCACCTGGCAGCTGAAGCCAGCTCACTGGGTCCCTGTCTTGAAGTGGGCAGCTACTGCGGCAAATCATCAATTTACCTGGCCAGTGCCTGTAAGCTGACCGATAACGTCCTGTTCGCCGTGGACCACCATCGAGGATCTGAAGAGCACCAGCCCGGAGAGGAGTATCACGATCCCGAACTGTTTGATGGCCAGGCCAATTTAATGGACAGTTTTCGCACTTTCCGCGCGAATATTCGCGCGGCTGAATTGGATGACTGGGTTGTTCCCGTCGTCGCCCCCTCCGCAACAGCTGCACGCTGCTGGAATACCCCTTTGGGTCTCGTATTTATTGACGGCGGCCACTCCCTGGAAGCGGCCATGACCGATTATCGCAGCTGGTCCCGCCATATCGTGCCCGGCGGCTATCTGGCTATCCACGATATTTTCCCGGACCCCGCCGATGGCGGCCAGGCGCCCTACGATATTTACAAGCTAGCCCTGGCTTCCGCTCAATTCGAGCTGGTCGAAACTGTCGACACCCTGGGAATCCTGCGCCGTATTTAAGGGCAGGCACACCGATGTAAACAGCTCGCTCGCTGGCGTTAATCCGGCGAGCGCATCGGCAGCCAGAAGCATGGCTCCTACAGTCCAGGTGGTTTTTTCCTCCGGCCAGATGGCCTCATCCCGGTAGACATAACCGGTCCAGTAGCCCCCATCTTTATCCTGCCAGCGGTGCAAGCCGCGATACAAAATTTCCGCCCGCGAACGCTGGCCAGCAGCGATTAGGGACATGGTGAGTTCGCAGGATTCAGCCACCGTCACCCAGGGCTCATCGCTGACGCAACGACAACCCAAACCGGCCACGACAAACTCATCCCAGCGCTGCTGAAGCCGCAACTGCGCTGCCTCACCAGAAAAGGCACCGGTTAATACGGGATAAAACCAGTCCATTGAAAAGCGCGCCTTGCTTTCCCAGGTGCGATCAAAGCGCTCCGGTTTATTGCGCAGCGCATCACCCAGAGCTTCCCGGGCAAGTAACCATTGGGGGCGAGCAACCCCCAGCTGGTGGGCAATATTAATTGCGCATTCCAGACTTTTATAAATGGAAGAGCAACCAGTGATCAGGGCATCTTCCATAGGGGCGCCCTCTGAATCTACCGCCCAATGAATTTCGCCAAATTCCGTTTGCAAGCGCAATACAAACTCGATTGCACGTTCTACCATCGGCCAATAGCGCTGTAAAAACAGTGTGTCTCTACTAATCAGAAAGTATTGCCAAATTCCTGTTGCCACATAGGCAACAAAATTGGTTTCACGGCGCTCCCGGTTGTCAATATCGCCATCTTTATAAGCGGCCCACCAACTGCCGTCTTCCAGCTGAATCTCAGCCAACCAGCAATAGGCGTTTTCAGCAGCACTAAACTCTCCGGCAATGGCGAGCCCCATAGCGGCCTCAACATGATCCCAGGGGTCGGCATAGCCCCCGTTAAACCAGGGAATTGAGCCATCGGGGAGCTGCTGGGAGAGAATATAGGCGGCGCTATCCTGGATAAATCCTTCAGGGAAAAGACCAGAAGCTTTTGCCGGCACAGAAATTTTACTCATGCTTCAGCTCCCTCAGATAGGGAGAGAGGCGTATCCACTCGTTGTGTCGACCCGGCAGGTTTCACAAAATAAAGAGCGATACTTTTTCCCAACAGCGGGTTCAATAGTTTTTCGAGAATCCGGGTAAAGGCTGGTTTCTTCATCAGATCCCACACCAACAGGCGGTGATAGGCAGAGACCAAACGGGAATCGGGCTTGTCCCAAAACAAACACTTTAACCACCAGTAAGGTGCATGTAACGCATGGGCCTTATGCCGGGCAAAATAGTGGTGTCCCAGCCTTTCAATATCCTCTCGCAGCTCGCGCTCGCGGAATATTCGGATATGCCCACCCTCAACCTGATGGTATTCATCGCTGAGTTTCCAGCACACCCACTCGGGAAAAAATGCCGGTACTGTCGCGGCAAAAATACCGGAGGGTTTTAATACCCGGTTAATCTCAGCCAGGACAGACTTGTAATCGGGGATATGCTCAAGTACCTCTGAACAGATAACCACATCAAAACTCCCATCGGCAAATGGTAGTTGCAAGCCATTGGCAACTCCAAACTGCAAGCGACCTTTTGAATGCTCGGGAGAGCGGAAAGGTTCCGCTCGCTCACTGGCAGTGCGCACATCATCAAAACACAGGTCAATGCCGTAAACATCAACCTCATCGGTGATCATCAAGTGAATGGAATGGCGCCCTTCACCGCACCCCAAGTCGAGGACTTTTTGGCCAGGACGAAGCTTTAAGTGCTGGGGATCTACAGTAATCATCAAGCCGCCTCCGCACTGCGCATATTCGGAGTTTCTATTTCATGACTACTGGGTTGTTCCGCCAATGTATGTCCGAGAATTTCCCGGTAATATTTCACCAAACTCTCTGCAGCGATTTTCCAGGAAAATTTATTTTCAATGCGCCGGCGACCTTTCTCGCTGAGTTCTTTTCGCAGCGCTTCGCTGGATAAAACCTGGCGTAGGGCATTGGCCAAAGCTTCGTGATTTCCTGCAGGGACCACGATTCCTGCATCCCCAACCACTTCGGGCAAAGCACCCCCGTCACTGGATACTACCGGAGCACCACATGCCATTGCCTCCCCAGCAGGTAAGCCAAAACCTTCGTAGAGCGATGGGCAAACTACCGCTGTAGCCTTGCGGTAATTATCGACCAGTTCTTCGTTAGAAATACCGGAGACAAACTGAACCCTACCCTGAAGATCCAGGTCGTGAAGCAAACGTTCCGTGGCGCCACCTTCGCGTAATTTGCCAACCACCAACAACTCTATGTTTTCATATTCCTGGCGCAGTTCCGCCAACGCCTGTAATAAAAAGCGCAGACCTTTAAGCGGCTGGTCTGCCGATGCAGTGGTCATAATTCGCAGAGGCAAGCGCTTATTCTCTGCCCCTGGGTTGAATAATTCGGTATCAATACCGTTGTAAATCAGGTGAATCTGCTCGGGAGCTACGCCAAACTGCTCGATAATATCCCGCTCAGATTGCCTGGAAACGGTCACGATATGGCGAAGCTTCCGCGATACCTTGATCTGCATATTCAAAAAATTATGCCAGCGACGTACCAGCAAACGAAAACGCCAATCGGGGGCGGCATCTAATGCCAGTTGACGATCCCGGGTAATGGGGTGATGAATTGTCGCGACAACAGGCAATCCATTTTTCTCGATATCCAGCAAGCCGTAACACAGTGATTGGTTATCGTGAACAATGTCGTATTGTTTGCCGTGCTTGCGCAGGTATTTATTTACCCGACGGCCAAAGGTATAAGGCTCGGCAAAACCGCCGGTAAGCTTACTCCACCATTCAAAAAAATCCGCCCACGAGAGCAGGTGGCGAGGTTTCAAGGCCCGCGCTGGACGCTCAACTTCATAGAGATTCAACCCTGGCATTTTGATGAGTTTTACGCGCTCATCCAGTTCTGGATAGGGCTGGCCAGAAATAACATCCACGGAGTGACCAGCATCAACCAGTGCTTTACTCAGGTAGCGCAGGTAGATGCCCTGACCACCACTATGTGGATTGCTGCGATACCCCAAAAGGCATATTTTTAGTGGCTGCGTCTCGCCAGCCGTTGGACCGTCTGCACAATTTCCCAAGGCGGTCATAGTTTCCCCATCTGCAATATTCTTATACCCCATAACATTATCCGCTCTCGCACAGACATTCTGCGAATGCCAACGTCTAAGAGCCGACCGTCTGGGGTGTCTCGCTGGTAAAGCGGAAGAATACACTGGCGGAGAAATGACTGCTAGGCGGAAGCGGTCCACACTCTTGGTATCCTGGCCCAAGGGTGTGTGCTCGCAAGCCAAAATAGCGACAAGCCCCAGCAAACGCACACCGTGTTAGTCCATGCACTCAAGACATGGCAACTTTAAAAGAAGAGGCTAATACCAACAGGAAGTGGAAATAAGTCAATCGAGAATAAAAAAATGCCCGCCAAAAGGCGGGCCAGATTTCTCGAACACACTTTCAGGAGGAGAGTTTCAAGCACATTACGCACTTAAATTTAGGTATAGCAGAGGAAATACCCCCACTAACTCTCCTGTCGTGAAAGCCGTTCACTAAAACGGCAATCGGCGCTAAAGCACACCGCCAATGTTTATACCCGATGCAGATAACTCTGGTATTCAACATCGGTAACGCGGGCAGCTATCTCTGCTTGCTCCTGTCTTTTCAACAGAGAGAACAATTCCACAAAGCGCGGATCAAGATACTCGCGCCACAAGGGGCTCTGCTCAAAGCGCTCCAGTGCGCCACTCCAGGTATTGATCAACTTCTCACTCTCCACCTGATAAGCATCGCCTTCCACAGGTGCAGGCGCTTCCATCTGGTTCTCAATGCCATGACACACACCAGTGAGAATCGCAGCTAACACCAGATAGGGGTTAACATCCGCCCCCGCAATGCGGTGCTCGATACGCCGCGCCACAGGATCGCTGGCGGGCACACGCAAAGTTGTAGTGCGATTATCGTAGCCCCAGCAGAGATTCAACGGTGCGTGAGAGCTCTCCTGGAAGCGGCGATAGGAATTGCTGTGAGGTGCGAAAAACGCCATCGCATCGTTGGCAGTCGCCAGCATTCCTGCTGCGGCATAACGCAGTAAATCGGAGCCAGTGTCAGAACCGTCATCAAAAACGTTCTTTCCATTGGCATCGATCAAACTCATATGCACGTGCATTCCGTTACCCGCCTGATCCCCGAAAGGCTTGGCCATGGTACTCACGCGGAAGCCGTGACTGCGCGCCACCCCTTTTAACAAGCGCTTAAACAGTAATGTTTGGTCGGCCACTTTAACGGGATCGGCACTGTGCAACAGGTTGATTTCAAACTGTCCCGGCGCGCACTCCGACAATACTGAATCTGCGGGAATACCCTGCGCCTCGCAGGCAGCTCGCACATCGGCAAAGAAGTGTCGCTGTGCATTGAGCTCGGACAGATCGTAAACATCGGTAGAAGGCACCAGTTCGGCGTCGTTATCGCTAACCGGGCGCGGACGCGCCAGATGATCCACCTCATCGCGGAGCAGATAGAATTCCAGCTCGGTCGCACACACGGCGGTATAACCCAGTTTGCCGAGACGCTCTACCACGCGTTGCAACTGGCTGCGGGGATCGGCATAGAGAGAGGAGCCATCTGCCTCATGCAACTGCATATGCAGCTGGGCGGTGGACTCGCGATGCCAGGGCGCCAGGCTAATAGGCGAAACCGGCAGACAAACGCCATCGCTGTCTCCACTGGCAAATACCAGCGGGCTGTCTTCAATATCCCGCCCCCAGATATCGAGACTGACCGCGCTACGCGGCATTTGCAGACTGCCCTTGAGCAATTTCTCCGCAGCTTCTGCCGGCAACCACTTCCCTCGCGGCACGCCATTGATATCGAACATAAAGCCTTCGATCCACTTTAGGTCCGAGTGCTCTGCCAGGAATTTTTGCGACTGCTCCAGCAGATCGGGCTGGGCAGTGAATTCTTTTTCTTGAGACATAAGGTGCCTGGGGTGATCCAATCTAAACGCAGAGACGGCCCAACACCGCTTTTCCATTCAAACTATGGAAAACGGGGTATCAGACCGCCTCTGCAACAGAGTATCTTGCCGCTATGTTACGCCAGTGCTTTAGCAGTGTCGTCCAGGGCGCGGTGCGCTTTTTCTACCAGCTCATCGACCTGTTCAGTGGTCATAATCAGCGGTGGTGCGATAACCATGGCATCGCCAACGGCGCGCATCACCAAACCGTGCTTGATACTCAGGTCACGACATACCGCACCAGCGGTGCAGTCATCATCAAAACGAGCGCGGCTGGCCTTATCTTTTACCAGCTCCAAGGCACCGACCATACCCAAACTGCGGGTTTCGCCAACGATCGGATGCTCCGCCAGTTCAGCCCAACGCTTGGACAGGTAGGGGCCGGTTACATCGCGGACATTCTCGATAATCTTCTCGTTGCGCAGAATATTGATAGTTGCCAGACCTGCCATACAGGCAGCCGGATGCGCGGAATAGGTGTAACCGTGGGTAAACTCGCCACCTTTGGTTTTGATCACCTCAGCGACACGATCACTCACCATGGTACCGCCCAGGGGGAAGTAACCGTTGGTTACTGCTTTGGCGAAAGTCATCAGGTCGGGCTTCATGCCGTAATAGTCGGCACCGAACCACTCACCGGTACGACCGAAACCAAAAATCACTTCATCCATCACCAGCAGAATGTCGTACTGGTCCAGCACCTTCTTGACTTCCGGCCAGTAAGTTTCCGGCGGGATAATTACGCCGCCAGCACCCTGGATTGGCTCAGCGATAAACGCCGCAACATTATCCGGGCCCAGCTCCTGGATTTTCTCATCCAGGCTGCGAGCCGCTTGGATACCAAACTCCTCCGGAGACATATCGCCACCCTCACCGAACCAGTAGGGCTGCTGTACGTACTCAATGTAGTCGAGCGGCTGGAATTGCTTGTGCATACCGCTCATGCCACCCAGGCTGGCACCGGCAATGGTAGAGCCGTGATAGCCATTCTTACGGGAAATAACGATGCGCTTCTCCGGCTTTTCCTGGATATCCCAGAAACGGCGGATCAGGCGCAGGTTAGTATCATTTGCCTCGGAACCGGAACCCGTGAAGAACACATTGTTCATATGCGCCGGGGTCACTTCAGCCAGGGCATCGGCCAGTTCAATCGAGGGCACCGTAGTGCACTGGAAGAAGCTGTTATAGAAAGGCAGGGTATTCAGCTGCTCGTAGATCGCATTGCTGATTTCTTTACGGCTGTAGCCGAGGTTGCAACACCAGAGGCCTGACATGCCATCAAGCATTTTGTTGCCATCAATATCGGTGATGTAAGCGCCCTCGGCGCTGGTAATCACACGGGTCCCCTGCTGGCCCAAGTCATGGAAGTCAGTAAATGGGTGTAGCAGGTGCTCACGGTCGTGTTGCTGCAGCTCAGTCTTGTTCATATTTCTCTCCTGGCTTTCACAGGCCTTGCTCAGCGCCCACCAATCGGGCTCAAAAGGCCAAATCGTTACCACTAATTTGTGATCACATTCTAGTGGGGCCATCGACAGAAGCGCAAGGTCTATCTGCCCTTACCGAAAACATAAGGTCGAATCGCGCCAGTGCGAGGAGAAAAAAAGGGAACTAAATAGTCAACTGGGGGGGGAAGGAGCCGCTACAGCAGCTCCTCTGCAGAGATAGAGCCGAGCCCCTCTTCAATATCCTGCTGAATGGCTTTGCGCACCTTCAACTCATCTTTACTGGCAATAGCTTCGAGCAGATCTTGATGCCGGTCTGGCAGCTCCTGCACGCCAAAGCGCTGGAAAACCAAGTGCTGGAGGGGAGCTGTCTGTAGCCACAGGCTCTCGATAAGGGACAGGATGATATGGGGCTGCCCCAGGCGATAAAGGGTAAAGTGAAATTCCAGATTAGTGGTTACATAGCGCTCGATGTCTTTCTGAGCGAGAGCTTCTGTTACACGCTCATCCAGCTCCCGAAGTTGCGCTAATTCAGCATCCCCGACCAATGGCAGTGCCTGTTCAGCGGCCTGACACTCCAGGGCCACGCGAGCGGCACAAATCTCTGCCAGTTTTTCCGGGGTCATTGTCGGTACCCTGACCCGGCGGGTATCTGACAGCTCCAGGGCCCGCTCCGAAGTCAGGCGGCGCAACGCTTCGCGAACCGGCATTGGACTGCAATTAAGCTCCGAGGCCAGACCCCGGATAGTAATCGCCCTACCTGGCAAAAACTTTCCCCGCAGAATGGCATCCCGCACCTGAAAATAAACCCTCTCCTGGGTTGTGCGGTACTCTTCCTGGGGACTGTTAAATTCCTGCACCATACCTATGCTGCCCTGACCTGCTCCAACATATGAGGGACATCCTCCGCACCCACCTCAATTAAATGTTCAGCCGCCCGGCCACTTTGCCAAATTTCATAAAAATCATCTGCCACCCGGCGACTGAGATCAACCACCCGCCCCCAGTACTTCAAACGGTCTTCACGGTCGAGCTTGTAGAAATCATTGCGGTCTGGAATTTTTCCATAGGGCAAGGAGGCAACAAATTTGGGCGAAGGAGCCACAACCAGAGTGGATTGCATGGCATCTCCGCGAACCCGTCGCCAAGAGAGCCCTTTATCAAACCAGCCGGGCACCATATAGGGGAAAAAGTGCGGGTAGAGCACTAGGCCCCGGGGGTGGCGGAAGCGCAGATCAAAGTGGTAATCGGTGATACCGCCATCGCGATAATTACCCTGTGGAGCTCCCTCCGGTGTCTGCACCCCTGTCATTACCAAAGGGATACAGCCGCTGGCCAGTACAGCAGCACAGGTATTTTGCTCGGTCAGCGGAATATTTTCGGTGCTCAAGTTCTGGAAGTGGATGCCTGCCGACTCTTGCGAATGAAAAACCACCCGCTCCCAAAAAGCGCTCAGGCTGTTGCGAGATACAGCATTTGCCAGTGCCGAGGCGAGTAATGCCGGCGCCAACAGTGCCTTGTTTTCACTGGCCAATGGCCCCCTGCCCCTGACCGCCACAAAGTGGCTGTGCCAAATGGGATTTTCCACTACCTCGCGCGCACCTTCAGCACCCAACACTGCCTGCAGCATCTTGCGACCGCCGGCAGTAATCTCTTCAGGGGAGGGTTTGTCAGAATAGGCTTGGTAGATGTAGTGATGCTCTAATCGTTCAAGTGCTGACAGCGGCTCTGCCATTGCGTAACACATGTTGCGAAAACTACCGATAGATGATCCCAAGGTGACAATTGGCTCGCTCCTCGCCTTGAAGAACTCCCCCATCAATACCCGATCCAACTGACTAATCACCAGCCACTTGGGACCGCCGGAAGCGCCGACCAGCGTCGAAAATTGCCTCTGGGACAATCCTTCTTCACGTATGCGCCGCGCAGCCGTCTCTCCGGCCAGTAGAATACAACTGGTATTTTTCACTCACTTTCTCTTTTTCTTGGCCGTCAGAATTTATCTCAGGTTTCAACTATCCCGGACTACCACTCACCCTGATTTTCCATAGACATCCAGGGCTCCTGTGGTGGGAGAGGCTCTCCACTTTGCAGCAACTCAATGGAAACTCCATCTGGGGAGCGAAGAAATGCCATATGACCGTCTCTCGGGGGTCTGTTGATAACCACCCCCTGATCCATCATGCGTTGGCACACCCCGTAAATATCATTTACCCGATATGCCAGGTGTCCGAAATTCCGCCCGCCAGTGTAGCTTTCCGGGTCCCAATTGTAAGTGAGTTCCAATGTCGGGGCCTTATTCTCCCTGGCCGCTTCAAGATCCTCGGGAGCTGCGAGATACACTAGTGTGAAACGCCCTTTATCATAATCATTTCGACTAACGACCTGCAGGCCCAGCTTTTCACAGTAAAACGCCAGAGATTCATCCAGATTGGTTACGCGAACCATGGTGTGTAAGTACTTCACCCTCTACTCCTTCTTGTTGCCAAGCTCTACAATCAGCCCATAACAAATAAATCAGCTTTTTAAAGCTAAACGCATATGTATAAAAAATTCTATCGCGAGTTCCTTCAGGCGCCCAGTGGCAGCCCCTCTTCCATGCTGCACATGGCTTGCCACTCCCACCACTACTGGCCCGATGTTACCCTTGATGCAGTACAGCAGTACTGGCGCGATTCAGCACTTCTGGCCGATGAAAAATGGGGGCCAATTTTTGAGGAGAAGATACCCTCATGGCAAGCGGCGATCGCAAAATCCCTCAACCTACCCAGGGCAGACTTGATCGCTATAGCTCCAAATACCCATGAACTAGTGTATCGGCTACTGAGTTCATTCGATCCCAGTAAACCATTGCGCATTCTCACTACAGACGGAGAGTTCTACAGTTTTACTCGCCAATTACAACGTCTGGAAGAGCTTCCTCAAGTAGAGGTAACGAGAGTTGCCAAAGAACCCTACGCCACCCTGGCGGAAAGATTTGAAACCGAACTACATAAAAATGAATACCATCTGGCCTATGCCAGCCTGGTATTTTTTGACTCCGGTGTGGTGTTTCCCCGGCTGCTGGAGGTTGCGGCACAGAAACCGCATGACACACAATTCGTTATCGATGGATATCACGGTTTTTTTGCCCGCCCAATCGATCTTTCAACCGTTGCAGACAAGGTTTTCTTTACGGCAGGATCATATAAGTACCTAGGCGCCGGTGAAGGCCTGTGTTTTATGACAATTCCTGCGAACTGTACACTGCGCCCTGTAAATACCGGCTGGTTCGCAGAAATGGCTGAGCTGGAGAATCGCTCGGGAGAAGTCGGATATAGCGACAATTGGCTGCGCTTTGCCGGGGCGACCATGGACTATTCAACACTCTACAAAGCCCTGGCTATTTTCGATTTATTCCATCGCGAAGGCATTACCATTGAGAAAATACACAGCTATGTTCTCAATGCGCAAACCCGATTCCTGAATAGCATGGATAACTCAGACCATCCCATCTTGAATCGCAACAACTTGATTTGTCATGATCTGGAAGAAGGTCACGGCCACTTTTTCACATTTAACTGCTCACAACCAGAAATCTCACAGAGGGTTCAGGAAGAACTCAAGGCTCGAGCAGTTCTGTGTGATCGCCGACAACAGTTTCTCAGGCTGGGATTCGCCATCTATCACGATAAGGATGAAACTTACCAGCAGGTTTTTAACTCTTAAAGCTTCAGAGCTAAGAGGACAGAGTGATTTTTACCACCGCCGCTAGAGCATATTTAACACCTAAAAGGCACACCGGCTCAGCTGCGGTTCAGGATTCAATCTATAAAATAATGGCGCCATTTTCGTCGCAACAATCAGCACTCAATGGATAAGGAAGCGTTATGAAAGCAGTAAAAATTTCAGTAATTTCCCTTCTCGCCCTGCTCGCCACCGCCTGTGGTAACGAGCGGGCTCCAGAAGACCGGGGGACTATGGTATCAATCGCTGCACGAGGGGAGGCAAGTCAGGTTCCTGATATCGCAAAAATTTCTGTCGGAGTGGTAACCGAGTCAGAGGACAGCAAACAGGCAATGCGCGATAACGCCAATCAGATGGAGTCTTTAATGGCCGCCATCAAAAAATCGGGTATCAACAAGAAAGATATTCAAACCACAGGCGTTAACCTGTCTCCGCGCTACCAGTACCAGCAAAACAAAAAACCCCGGATCACTGGTTACACCGCGCGAAATACCGTCAGCGTGAAGGTTCGCAAACTGGATGAACTCGGCAAGGTCTTGGACAATCTTACTGCCGCTGGCGCCAACCAGATCAACGGTCCGAGCTTCGAAATTGGTGAACCTGCTCCAGTTCAAGCCAAAGCCCGGGAAAAAGCCCTTGAAGACGCCCAGGAACGTGCAGAAATGTACGCTAAAGCGCTGGGTACAAAAGTGCGTCGCATTGTCAGTATTTCAGAAAATGGCAACGGCGGTATGCCACGCCCCATGTACCGCACTGAAATGGCGGCCATGAAAGATAGTGCTTCCACCCCCATTTCACCGGGAGAAACCACACTTACCGTCAATCTGGATCTGGTATACGAACTCGAGGACTAATACGGAGCAATAGCTACTCACATACGGAGGCAGGAAGGATACACGGTGCTTGGGGCCATTCAGGGCTTGAATATATTCACGATTCTTCCCTGCTGCCCCGTAGTAGCTAATGTCTTGCCAGCAGTGAAACAGCACAACAGCCTTGCTGTTTCACTGCCATTCTTCTCTACCGACTAACCGCTGATATCTTGCTCAAGAAACACATCACTTGGCAACTCGCTGGACTCTTTGTAAATAACGCCTTCTTTCATTACAAACAGAACCCGTTGCATTTCCGAAATATCTTCCAGGGGATTTCCAGCCACAGCGATAATATCAGCTATCTTGCCCTCGCTAATGCTGCCCAGTTCATCCTGTACTTGCAGCAACTGGGCCGCATTCCAAGTCGCTGAACGCAATGCATCGGCCGGGCTCATTCCACCCTGCACCATCAGTAAAAATTCACGGGCATTATCGCCGTGACGGGTAACACCGGTATCGGTTCCAAATGCAATTTTTACTCCGCGCTTGTGAGCGCGGCTAAAAGTATCCTGCATTAAAGGCCCCATAGTCGCAGCTTTCGGGCGCACCAGGTCTGGCAGGAAGCCTTCAATCGCCGATTTTTCTGTCACCCACTCACCAGCCATTAGAGTCGGCACAAACCAGGTGTTGTTACGGCGCATCAGGTCCATCACTTCATTATCCATATAGGTGCCGTGTTCAATGGAGTCCACTCCAGCACGAATTGCGCGAATCATTCCCTCCTTACCGTGGGCATGTACTGCAACTGTGAAACCATAGTCCTTAGCAGCCTCAACAATTGCCTCCAACTCATCCTGCATAAATTGAGGGTTCTGGCCGCTCTTTGCCACACTCAAGACTCCACCAGTCGCGGTGATCTTGATCAGGTCAGCGCCGTCCTTATAGCGTTGACGAATCGCTTTGCGCGCGCTGATAGGCCCATCAATAACACCATCCACCGGGCCAGGGTTCTCCATCAAGTCCTGCCTGAGCCCATTGGTGGGGTCAGCGTGCCCACCGGTAGTTGCGATTGTCTTTGCCGCCGTATAAATACGCGGACCTTCCACCAGGCCTTTGTTGATTGCATTACGTAAACTCACAGTCACGTTGTCGTGATCACCAAGATTTCGAATCGTGGTAAATCCAGCCTGTAGAGTGCGATGAGCAGCATCCACGCCGCGCAAGGTAAAATCGGCAGTATTCCAGCTGAAAGACTCCATATAAGCACGCGGCCCAAACTCGTAAGTGAGATGGCTGTGCATATCCATCAAACCTGGCAATACCGTATATTCTCTCAAGTCGACCAAGCGCTCTCGATCGCGCTTGGCAAACCCCTTCTGTACTGACTCAACCCGCCCATCGACAATATGAATGGTGCGGTCTTCCAATAATTTTCCATTACTGCTATCAAATAATTTGCCAGCGTAAATTGCGATGCTCTCGGCCCCAGCCTGTAAACTAAAAAGCCCAGCAAATACCGACAAAGCCACGGCGGCTGCGCGGTTGACAAAGTAGCTTCGGTTGGTCTTTGTTGTCATTGTCGTCCCCAGTAGATCTCTTTTAGATTCTTAACGTCCTTTACCAAGATCGCACAATCTACGCAATTACCCAGGCGAGAGGAAGCCTCTATGAAAATCTATGAGTTCGCAGCAGCACCAAACTGTCGACGTGTTCGCATGTTTATGGCAGAAAAAGGTGTGGATATCGAATATGTAACAGTAGATATCGCTAAAGGGGAAAACCTTACAGCAGAGTATGGGAATAAGAATATTTTGAAAAAAGTTCCTTTACTGGAGCTTGAGGACGGCACACATATTTCCGAATCAGCCGCCATTCAACGATATATTGAAGAACTACATCCAGAGCCTCCTCTATTTGGCAGAAATGCAAAAGAAAAGGCTCAGGTTGAAATGTGGAATCGTCGTGCTGATTTCAACATGATGTATCACATTGCTATGAATTTTCAGCATGTAACTGGTTTCTTTAAAGACCGGATGAACGTTTATCCAGAGTTTGGGAAGGACTGCGGCAAGGAGGCCATGAAGTTTATTGGCATCCTTAACGACCATTTATCAGATCATCAATACTTGGTTGAAGACTACTTCTCCGTAGCAGATATTGCCATGGTGACCTGCATGGACTTCGGAAAGATTCAGGACTTACGACCCAATACTGAAGAGCACCCCCACGTAGTCCGCTGGCGTGAACAACTTAAAGAGCGCCCCAGTTTTAAAGCTTAAACCCTATTTCCCCGCCCAAACAGGGCGGGGAAATAATTCCAATCAGTCCTTTGCAGGAAGCACCTCAACGGGGCCAATATCCAAGGCTTCAACCTCGCCTTTAATCTTACTCAGATCCCCAACAATCACCCAGGTGAATTGATCTGGCGCAAGATACTCCTTCGCGGAGGCCTCCACTTTCTCCTTATTCAGTGCTGAAACCCGCTGTGGATATTCGGCAATATATTCCTCTGGAAGCCCCTTTTCCACTTGCCAGTTAATACTGGAAAGCAATTGACCTTTGGTCTGGAATCGAGCACTTTGTTTTAGGACTTCATCATTCTGGTAGTCCTCAAGCTCTTTTGCAGTAATAGGACGCTCTCCTAAGTATTCCTCATACTCTTTTACCAATTCCTTAATGGCTGGAGCTGTTTTATCAGTTTGCACAGGAGCAAAGAGGATATAAGGACGCTGCCCTTCTGTATCGAGGGAAACCGCGCGGGCACCATAGGACCAATGCTTGTTCTCACGAAGATTCATATTGACCCTGGACGTAAACTTTCCGGCAATAATATTTGTCATCGCATCAAAAGCTTCAGCTCCCTGCGGCTGCCAAGGCGGCATCAGCAGACCTGCCATGATATAACTCTGTTGTGCGCCGGGGCGGTCGAGCAAATAAACTCGAGCCTTTTCCGGGCGGGGCACCTTGGCAACTTCAATTTTGGGAAGCTCTGATTTAGGAGCAGTCCACTTTCCGAGAGTTTCATTCAGCAGAGGCTCTATTTCTTTTTCAGTAACATCGCCCACGATCGTCAGGGTTGCATTATCCGGTCGCACCCAGGTCTTTTGGAAATTAACCAGATCCTCACGGGTTATGGACTTAATACCCTCGGGAGTACCCGATCCCGTCAAGGGAGAGCCATAAGGGTGGTTTTCTCCAAATAGTAGCGGCGGCAGTTCACGCATAGCCAGGCCCTGAGGCTGGGCTTTTTCCTGGGCTATTGCATCCAGGCGATTGGACTTAACCCGCTCCAGGTCAGACTCTGGGAAACGAGGTTCAGTAACCACCTTCTCAAATAGCTCCAGCGATGGCTCCAGCTGCGTCTTAAGGGCACTCATGCTGATATTGTTATAATCAAGGCCGCTACCACCACCAATATTTACACCAAGCTCTTCTGAGCGAGAGCTAAATTCCAGGCTATCCAGATCACCCGCACCTTCGTTCAGCATTTGCGCCGCAACTGAAGCCAGACCTGGCTTATTTTTATCTGCGGAGGCACCACTGCGAAATTGCAGATTCATTAGTACAACGGGAGTATCGTGACGTTCGGCCAGGACAACCTTTAATCCATTTTTGAGGGTAAATTCTTTTTGCTTTGGCAGTTCCAGCTCTACATTTTTGTCTACCTCGGGGAGCTTGCTGCGGTCAGCACCCTCCGCCGCTGCCGTATACTTCTGCTTCGGCTCCATAATTAAGGTGTAGGAGTCCTCTTTCAACCACTGCTCAGCCACTTCTTGAACTTCGAGAGCGGATACTTTTGCATAATCCTCCACGCCTTCTATCAAGGCTCCGGGATCGCCAAAATAAAACTCCGACTGGGCAAGGATGTCACTCTTACCACCAAAACCACCGGTTTTTTCCAACCCCTTTACCAGCCCGGCAAACTCACTCTGTTTAACCCGGCGCAGCTCATCCGCATTCACACCATTTTTTGCGAATTGCTTTAATTCTTTATTCAGTAAGTCTTCAACTTTTTCTACAGACTGCCCAGGTTTCACGTCGACGATAATCATCAACTGCCCTGCAAGCTGACGGCCATAATAAAAAGCGCTGACACTGGTGGCCACTTGCTCATCGCGAACTAAACGGCGGTAAAGAAGAGAGTTTTTTCTATTGGCGAGAAGGGAAGTCATTAATTCCAGCGCATCTTCCACTTCACTACCCACTGCAGGCACATTCCAAACCTTGTAGATTCGAGTTTGGGGCACCTGATCGTAAACCACCTCCCTCTTTTTCACCTGGGTAGGTAGTTCCCAATTCTTAATGCGCGGTTGCACTCCAGTGCTCGGGATATCACCAAAATACTTGCGTACCTTGGCCATCGCATCTTTGACCGTAACATCACCCGCAATCACCAAAACGGCATTAGCAGGCTGATAATGGTCTTCAAACCATTTTTTGACATCTTCAAGACTGGCGTTATTCAGGTCCTCCATCGAGCCAATCGGCGTCCACGAATAGGGGTGCCCTTTGGGGAAGGTGCTCTTGGCAATAATATCGAACGCTTTGCCATAAGGTGCATTCTCCCCCTGGCGCTTTTCATTCTTTACAACACCGCGCTGCTCATCCAAAACCTCCTGGGTAATTGCACCTTTAAAATGCCCCATTCGGTCGGACTCCATCCACAGCGCCATATCCAGGGCGCCTTTGGGCACGGTGACAAAATAATTAGTGCGGTCATTGCTGGTGGTGCCATTCATATCGGTGGCCCCAGAGCGCTGGAAGGGTTCGAAATATTCCCCTGGGAAGTTTTCGCTACCGTTAAACATCAAGTGCTCAAATAAATGAGCAAATCCGGTTTTACCTGGCGGCTCGTCCTTAGAGCCCACTTTGTACCAAAGATTGGTAGAAACAACGGGGGCTTTGTGGTCTTCATGTACAATCACCGTCAGGCCATTGGGTAATACTTCCTTATGGAAAGGAATCTCCAACTTGGGTGGCGGGACATACGCCTCTTTATCGGATGCAGCAGCCTTACTACTGGCTGCTGCTTCCTTATCCACCGAAAGCGCATGAGGCGTATCATCGGTAGACTTTCCGCAAGCGGTAAGGCCAGTAATAGCGATGGCAACGCTGATAAGTAGCGGACGCAAGTCCATATTGTCACTCCCTTTTAAAAAACCGCAATTTCAGGATGGCAAGTTTAGGCCAGCTTTCCTCCAGAGTGTCAGCAAAACCTTTTACCAACCGCAATTTAGCAAATATTCCAGGCAAAAAAATGGGCACCGAAGTGCCCAAATCAATACATCACAGAGAGAAGCGAGATGACAATCGCCCAAGGAATCAGGTCACCAGCTCTACTCCTGCGCTGAAAACATTACGCTGCCACAGTACCAGACTTGTCTTCGGCCTCGCCTACAACCGTATGGTGACCAAAGCGCTCCTCGGCAACCCGGTCCGCTACGTGAGCGGTGGTCTGGCCGGTTTCATCGGCACGCTCGAACACTTCTTTCATAGTGTTGCCAATCTCTTCGATATGAGCGCGCACTTCTGCAGCGTCGTAATCGCCTTTCTGCTGGTAGTAAACATCGATAATACCGCCAGCATTAATGACATAGTCCGGTGCGTACAAAATACCTTTCTCGCGAAGCACTTCAGCATGGCGCTCTTCCGCCAACTGGTTATTGGCCGCGCCAGCGATCGCCTGAACCTTCAAACGGCTGATGGTGTCATCGTTGAGAATTGCACCCATCGCACAGGGGGCAAACAGATCTACGTCCAGGTCAAAGATTTCGTCGGCAGTTACGGCTATGGCACCAAGCTCTGTAACTGCACGATCGATATTGTCTTGGAAAATATCGGTGACAAACAGTTCCGCACCGGCATCCTTCAATAGTTTACCCAGGCGGAAACCGACGTTGCCCACGCCTTGAATAGAGACTTTTAAGCCGGTCAGGTCAGTCTTGCCCCAGCGGTGTTCTACCGCAGCTTTCAGGCCAACAAACACACCGTAAGCAGTCGAAGGGGAAGGATCACCACCATACTCGGAGCCCGCGAACAGGCCGGAGACAAACTCGGTTGTCTCACCGATAACACTCATATCCGCCACGCTCGTGCCAGAATCTTCAGCAGTGATATAACGGCCGCCCAAGGTATTAATAAATTCACCCATAGCGCGCAGTAACTCAGGAGTCTTTTCCTTGCGCGGGTCACCAATAATTACGGACTTGCCACCGCCCAGCTTGAGGCCGGCCATTGCGGACTTGTAAGTCATACCCCGGGAAAGACGGAGAACATCATTCAGGGCCTCGCCATCGTCGGCGTAGGGCCACATACGGCAGCCACCCAGTGAGGGACCCAAATTCGTATTGTGTACCGCGATAATGGCCTTCAAGCCACTCTTTGCATCTTGGTAAAACGCCACTTGTTCGTGTTTATCGTAGGCGGAATGGGAAAAAATACTCATTAACTGTTCCTCTCCGGAAGGCCGGTTCTACAGCTGGGGAACAACCACAGCCCTTATCTGTTTTTATCTGGAATAAGATTATATCCAGCTCCCACAGACAAAGTTTGCATATTTTGCACACATGAGCATTAGAATAGCTAAAACATCACACCAAAATATCATTTTTAGGATATTCGTTTGCCCCAGAATAACTTGGGCCGCCCAGTCATTAATCTAGGCGGCTAGCTCTACGCTCTTATTTCTCCATTAATTGGCATTGAATACCGGGCCCTCTCCTACCGCTGGCGGCTCTCTTATAAATTTCCTATAACTGCCCCTCAAGAGAACACGATTCCTGTATAAATCTTCTGGCAAAGAACCTCCTTTTGAAGCCTTCCTTAATATGCCTACTTTTTCAAAAATTTTTGAAAATCTCACAACACTGGCAACTAAGATCATTTCCACCGCCTAAGCGCGTTACATCCTCTGCGCATGGTCTGGTAGAATCCGCGCCCAAATCGACCCATAGAGATAAACTCGATGCTGAATGCCGACGCTCTAAAACAACTTTCGCAACTGAAAACAGATATTCGCTCCAGTAAGGAGTTTGCCGAAGGCCGGGTTCGCGGCAGTAACGGCAAGTTTGGCTTCGTTGAGTTGGATGACGGGAGGGAAGCCTTCCTGCCTCCCAATGAAATGGAGCGTGTATTTCCCGGTGACCGGGTTCGAGTAAGTCTCTCCGAAGAGAACAAGGGTAAACTCGCGGCAGAGCTAGATGCATTGATCGACAGCCAGCTCGACTACCTAGTTGGCCAGTATGTACAGCGCGGCCAGGGCCACTTTATCCAGCCCACGCAAAATGGCCTGTCCCGCTGGATTTTTCTCCCTCCCAAGGCTCGCGGCAAGGCCCAGCCGGGAGAGTTTATTGCCTGCAAAGTAAACCGCCATCCATTTAAAGACGGCAGAGCCCAGGCCAAGGTGGAAACCGTTATCGGCAAGCCCGATATGCCCGGTATCGAACACGCCTATGTTGTCGCCCAATTCAAGCTGCCTGAGCAATTTGGTGCCGCTGCACAAAAGCAGGCGGACACAATTGCGGAGAAACTGACAACAGTTACCGGTGAGCGCACCGAACTTTCCGAGCTGGGCTTCGCAACTATCGATGCGGAAACCACTCGCGATATGGACGACGCTCTGGCCGTAAGCAGCCGTGACGGGGGCTGGACTCTGCACATTGCTATTGCAGACCCATCGTCGCTAATTGATGAGAACAGCCCCCTGGATAAAGAGGCGTTTAATCGGGCCCACAGCCAGTATTTACCGGGCGAAACCCTACCCATGCTGCCCCGCAACCTGTGTGAGAACCTGTTCTCCCTGGTTCCCGGCGAGCTGCGCCCCGCCCTGGTTATCCATATCGACATCGATAGCGATGGCACCATTGGTAATAGCCACTATGAATTTGCCGCTATTCGCTCCCAGCACAAACTGAGCTATGAACAAGTCAGCCGCTTTATTGAGGGTGACGACTCCGCCGTGCCCCAGGAGCAACAGGACAGTCTGCGTAATTTGGCGGCGATCTACGAAGCGCGCGCCGCATACCGTGCCAGCCACTCACTGGCAATGGAAGATCGCCCGGACTATGAAATCCGCTTGAACGATCAGCGCAAGATCGAGCGTATCGAAAAGCAGGAACGCAATATCGCTCAGCGAATGGTCGAGGAAGCCATGCTCGCTACCAATATCAGCATGGGTGGCAAACTCGCCGAGATTGAGCAGGGCTGCTTCTCTGTTCACTTGGGCTTCCGCGAAGAGCGCATGGGAGAAGTTCGCAGCCTGCTGAAAGAACTGCTGCCTGAGCATGCAGAGGCCGATCTGGGGCAACTGGAGCATTACCTTGCACTGGTTAAGCACCTGGAAAACCATGAAGAGCCGCAGATGAACAACCTGCTCGCCGTGCTCAAGCGTATGCTGCGCCCGGGCCAGCTCGATAACAAGGTAGGGGCTCACCTGGGACTGGGCCTCGAGGCCTACGCCACCGTCACCTCTCCAATTCGCAAGTACAACGACCTGCACAACCACCGCGTTCTGCGCGCTGCTGCGCAGGGAGAGAAAGCTTCCACCCTGGCCGATGATAAAATTGAATCCCTGCAGGAAAGCCTGATTCGCGGTCGCCAGGCCAACCGAGCCCTGGAGCAATGGCTCTACGCTCAATTTATCGAGAAGAAAGTTGGCCAGGAATTCACAGGTAAAATTACCCTGGTAAACGGCGCAGGCATCGGCGTGCGACTCGACGACTTTGGTATTGACGGCTTTGTGCGCATGAATGGCGATAAGAAGAACCTGCCCACCTTCGATGGCAAGCACCTGGTTCTTACGCACAATGAAAAACGCTTCCACCTAGAACAGGAAGTTTCAGTTAAAGTAGCGTCTGTCGATGTAGACAAACGACGCATCGCCTTTGAACTGAACGCTGAAAAAACTGAGGCTGCCGACGCGGCCCAGAAATAAATTCCTGCACATTTACCCAAGCCCGGCGCTCGCCGGGCTTTCCTGCCGGGGGCCAAAGCCCACCGCCTTTGATCGGCCAGCTAGCTTATAGCTCCGGCACCAATAGAATAAATCGAGGCCACTCATGAGCAATATTGCTGAATTGAACCCAACTCCACTGTGGGCACACTTTTCCAAGCTCTGTGAAATTCCACGCCCATCCAAGCATGAAGACCGCGTAGTGGAGCATATCGTTAACTTCGCTAAAGCACGCGGCCTAGGCGTTCAGCTGGATGAAATCGGCAATATTGTTATCAAGAAGCCGGCCTCTCCTGGTATGGAAAACCGCAAGACACTGGCCCTGCAGAGCCATGTGGATATGGTGCCACAGAAGAATGCCGACACTGAGCACGACTTTCTCACTGACTCAATCAAACCCTACGTGGATGGAGACTGGGTAACTGCGGAAGGCACCACACTCGGCGCAGACAATGGTATTGGCGTTGCCGCAATCCTGGCCCTGATGGAATCTACTGATATTCCCCACCCCGCCTTGGAAGCCCTGCTGACAATCGATGAAGAAGCGGGCATGACCGGCGCCAAGAATCTTAAGCCTGGCTATTTTGAAGCTGACCTGCTCCTCAACCTGGATACTGAAGATGAAGGCGAGCTGTATATCGGCTGCGCCGGCGGTGTCGACGTCAATGTCAGCCTGCCCTATACGCCAGAAGCAATCCTGCCCGGTGCCGAAGCAGTAAAACTCTCTGTTCGCGGCCTCCGTGGCGGGCATTCTGGCCTGGATATCGACAAAGGCCGAGGCAATGCCAACAAGATCGCAAACCGCATTATCCACGCCGTTCTAACCCAGGTCCCCGAGCTGCGTATTGCCAGCCTGGATGGCGGTAGCCTGCGCAATGCGATTCCCCGAGAATCCTTCACAACCCTGGTCGTGCCTTCAGTAGCGGTCGATAAAGTACAGGAAATTGTAAAAAGCGAAAGCGCTCAAATTGCCCGTGAACTGGACAATGAAGCGGCACTGGGCATCACCCTGGAAGCTACCGAAACTCCAGCCAACACCCTGGACGCAGATAGCCAGTTGACCCTTATTCGCGCAATCCGCTGCTGCCCCAATGGCGTTGAGCGAATGAGCACTGCTCTCGAAGGCATTGCTGAATCATCCAACAATCTGGCCCGTGTTGTAACAATGGAGGAGAACGGTGAGCATCGAGTAAAAATCCAATGTCTTGTACGCAGCCTCTCTGACACTGCCCGCGACCAACACGGCCTCAATGTCGCCGCCACCTTCCAGCTGGCAGGTGCAGAAACAACACTGGACAACGACTACCCTGGCTGGACACCAAATCCCAATTCGCCGCTGCTGGCGATGATGAAGGATGTCTATAAAGATATGACTGGCGAGGAAGCTGAAGTAAAAGTCATTCACGCCGGCCTGGAGTGCGGATTGCTGGCCAAACCCTACCCCAACTGGGATATGGTTTCCTTTGGTCCAACCATTCGCCGCGCTCACTCTCCTGAAGAGAAGGTACATATCCAGAGTGTCGCCAATTTCTGGGATTACTTTATTAAAGTGGTCCAGGCAATTCCCACTCGCGACTAACCGCCCAATCGGGCCTCGGCTTTCCCCGAGGCCCGACACCCAGCCTTTCCACTCCGCCCTCCAATTACTACACCCAACGCATCAACCACACTAAAAACTGCTTTCTAGCTATTGTTAGAGAGCCACTGGGCTATTTTAATATTTCTTAACTCCACAGGTGCCCCGGGAAAATGAAGGAGAGTTATTCACTTGGTGCAAAAGCCTCAGAGCAGAAACGCCTGCTGTTACAGAGGAAAATCTACGGGGATACAGAAGACATACATTTTCCTTCAAACTATCAAGTAGCAGAGTTTGGTTGTGGTGCAGGCGCCAATCTCTGGATTGCGCAAGAGGTATCCGCTGGTAGTTATATTGGCCTCGACATACAGTCTGCCCAGTTAAACAAAGCCGAGCAAACGGCCCAAATGTTGGGGCTTTGCAACACAGAATTTAAGCTCTGTAACGCAGAAAAATCAGGGTTAGCAGATTCATCGGTAGATGCAGCTTTTGTACGCTTGGTTTTGATACATCTTCCAAACCCAAAAACCATGCTGCAAGAAATGATTCGCGTTGTACGCCCCGGTGGCAGACTTATTATTCACGAGCCTTACGACGCAACCTATTACACTGGCCCCGACAAGTTCAACCTAATGAAATGCTTCCGTGCACGTAATACGCTGGCCTACGGCAATGGGCGCGGTTCTCCTGAAATAGCCGTTAATCTTTTTCCAGTACTATCCTCCCTAAAGATCAGCGAAGTTGTAGTTTCACCCCATGTGATCAATGCCAATGGAAAAAGTGACGGGATTAGGTGTAAAAACTTACTGGAAAATATCATTGGACTTATAGAGCCTGTATCCGCAGAGTTAATTGCACAGAGCAAAATCACCCCTGAAGAATGGAAATCTGCACAACAAGAGGCCGGTATAGTTACCGCATACACTTTCCACACACAAACGCTTTGGAAAGCTACCGCCCAAGTTATCTAGCGGTAGAGAAATTGGAGATCCAATGTTGCGCTACCTCGTTGCGGCGACAAATCCAAATGGGTTCAAATCGCTGGATATATTTCAAGAAACGATAAACTCCAGCAGCCCTGGCAGGGTGGCCGCTGACTCGCCCATGTAGTCCAACACTCATCAACTTAGGGCTCACGCTCCCTTCCCGCCAAAGCTGATCGAAAGCGCCTTTTAGCAGTAAAAAGAAATCATCGGCAGTCGTGCACCCACTGGGCAGCAGGTACTGAATATCGTTATTCACCAAGGTGTAGGGAATCACCACCAATGAATCTGATTTCTGTTCCCAGAATGGCAAATCATCACTGTAGGAATCTGACGTATACAGTAATCCATCAATTTCTCGTACCAATGATTTAGTATGGGAGCTTACCCGGCCTGTATACCACCCAAACGGAGGCCTAGCGGTTAACTGCTCGATTATCTTAACAGTGAGCTGAATATCGTGTTTTTCTCGACCCTTAGGAGTATCTTTATAATCAATCCACCGGTATCCATGGCCAGCAATCTCATGTCCCGCTTCAACCAGGGCTAGCGCTAAAATCGGATTAAGCTCTAACGCCTGACCGGTAGCAAAAACTGTTAAAGGTACGTTGTAAGTATTAAAGATATCGAGAAGCCGCCAGACACCAGCGCGAGAACCATACTCATACATACTCTCTACACTGAAATCCCGCCCTCCAACCCGTGCAGGCCTGCCAGGAAGTTCATGCAGGTAAGATTCAGATTGGGTATCGCCGTTTAACTTGGTGGATTCTGACCCCTCCTCTAAATTCAAGACAAACTGAATTGCAATGCGGGCCTGATCAGGCCAGCGGGGATGAGGCGGACGCCCAGCGTAACCCTCCAGATTTCTCTTGTGCATCAACCCAGCTCAAATGTCGTTACACCAAAAATTCGGTCCCGCGCAATATCTGGCATTGGCCCCAGGTACATCCTTGCGCAGCCAAAAACTTCCTCCATTCCATAGTGCTTGGCCAGCGACATAGCCGCAGGATTATTTTCCGGCACATCCAGAAAGATAGGTCCATCATCTGCAAATGAGACCAGTCGCTTCAGCAACGTATCTGCCACTTTATAGCTATTTGCAAACAGAGGACCGACTTTACATCCATTGCGGCAGCGCCTGATTACACCATAGCCACAAAGACTTCCAAATTGGACATAGCCCAAACTCAAAGCCTCTGGCAGGGAAATCCATGCTTTCAGAAATACCCGTCTACTTGCGGGAAAGCAGGTCCTGTCGTAAGCAATTATTTGATCCAAAGAAACTTCACTAAGCGGGATAATTTCATCAGGGCATTGAGCACTCACACCCTCAAAAGCAGAGTGCTCGACTCGATAACGGAGATTCCGATGGGAGAAGTTAAAACCGCCGCGGGCATAGTAATCCTGCATCGCAAATACCCCATCCATACCGATGCTTGCATCAGGTCTCAACCGGGTTTTTAAGCGGTCCCGTCGGATATACCAAAGCCTGTTACCAAACCCATGACCTCTGAATTCAGGCCTAACGATAAAGAATCCCATGAAACCGAAATCATCACCGTACGCAGTAATTGCCCCTCCTCCGATCAAGTCGCCCCGAACTTCCGCCGCAATGTAAGCTTCTGGATCTGTTTTCCAGAAAATTTCTGCATCGTGCAACCCCGGATTCCAGCCTTCAAGTGCAGCCCAGTCAACCAGTAAATCCACTTCTTTACGTGTCATCTCCCGAACAGTAAATGATTCATGCATTGACTTAGACTCTTCTCGTTATCGTATTTATTCAGCTACCTGGAGCGAGGAACTTAAAGGGTTCTGAAGGACTCAACTTAGATGCCACTTCCCCACCAGTGTCCATTGGAGTATCTAATTTCATTGTCATTACTTTAGATCCCGGCTCAATAGAAACATTATCCATATCCAACCAAATTACTGATGGATTAATAACAGAGTCGAAATAGTAGCGGCTACTTTTTTGATCAATAACCGACCGCCACAATGTTGAAGCTATATTGGGTTTATCGGGATCATCCATTCCCAGCGGCACGCTGACAGCACGAATTTGGGAGAATGCGGATGCCAATGCATCGCGATACTTTTTATATTCTGGTGATGTTTTTAAAGCATAACTCGCCCGTACAAACCTGTCCGCCGCACTAATTGTACCCGGTAGAAAGTTTTGGCCTCCAATTGAATTCCAATAGGAATTGATTGCCAGTTGCTGATCATAAGGAGGAGAATTAGTCATTACCGTAAACTGCTTACCGTGATGGATCTTTAGCACACCATCAAGATATTCAAAAATAGCGGAATCACCACTGGGGTCTGAAATTGCAATATGTGTACTTGCCGGTCTCCCATTGGGAAGATCTGCGCCAACCACAGTGAATGGGTCACTCTTTAACCCCTTTACCGCAGCATCAACCGTTGCGTAGTTATCCAGGATGTATTGCAACCAGGCCCCAACAGAGATAGTCGGCTTATCCCTATCGGCAGCACTCCCATAATCTGCCTCAGCCAAGTATAAAAGGTTGCCAACGAGGCCCTTTTCATTGAGCCCATCAGTTGTAGCCGCATCGTAAATACTGATAACAATTGAGCCAAACTTCGATGTCCAAGTAATAGATTTTGGGCCCAAGCCACCATTGCGCTCCATCCCCTGAGGGAAAACCCAAAATGCCATAGCTGCATCGGTATCACTCCAGTCCATGCTACGGGCAGTAATATAGGTCTTATCACCAGTTTCATAGAGTATTCGGGTACAAGCAATCGAAGACCTGGGCTCGAGTAGGCACAGCACTACAACAACAAAAACCATAACGGAGTTTATAGCTTTAGAAAAACATGAAATCCTTTTCACTTTGCCAACCATCCCTCGAAATCATTAATCAGCAACCACCCGCATAGCGGGTGGTATGGTGAAAGCCCCCAGAGGGGGCTAGTTACAACCCTGCCAGTCGCATCTGCTCTTGGCGGCGCTCTTCAACCTCTTGATTTTTGATGTACTCACACAGTAGCCCCGAGCCCAAAAGTGTCTTCCTGTGAAATTTCTCTGTACATGCTTGTACTTCCGAAATATCTGGATCGCAGATTTCCCTTTCAGAAACCCAATCGTATTGGAAACACTGAACTTCGGAAGAATCATTAACAACATATGGATGTGATCCTTCATTGCGTACTCCTCGACCAACTCAATGCCCTTTTGACGACATAAGTCTCGACATATTGCTCCAATCTCCCGCCTTAATGTCCCAAATAACGCTTTCTTTCGATACTTGGGCACAAACACCACGTGGTACCTGCAATAATGTTTCACGTAAGCTTGGCACTGCCAATCTCGCATATGGCCCCCTTATAGAACTTGCCGGTTCATGGAGGCCATATTTTTACTCTGCACGCCGGAACGGCAGAGCCCTGTCAAGTCTCACCGCCAGAGGCGGTGGTTTACCTAACTGTTAATTAATATACTGATCGTTTACAGTCACTATAATCGGCTATAAACAATAGAAAGTCCGGTTTCCATCATAGATGGCCAACAATGGTGAGACTGTCTTTCATTCCAATACTTGGCAACCTTGGCGTAAAGGTCCAGAAACTGACACCGCTTTCAACATGTACAGTTCAAATATCTTGTAACTTCAGTAAACTTTTACAGCTAATCAGCTTCACGCTAAAAGCATTCATTTTGGTATAGGCTACTCAAATAAAAACTATTTGAAAAACTGTACACCTATTAACCAAAAAGAAATAATCCCTCTTATCGAAGTAGCAATAAGGCCAATCACGGAGCCCCTAATGAACTCAATTGGCAGACTGGTAATCCTAGTCAACAACTATGAAGAAGCTATTGCCTTTTATCGTGACAAATTGGGGTTTGAAGTATTTATTGACTCTCAAGCAGCACCACATCGATTTGTTCATATTCGACTTCCGGCACAAAAAGATATGGGTATATGGTTACTTCAGGCAACTTCTGAAAGCCAGCAAAAGAAAGTGGGAACACAAACTGCAGGGCAGCCTTGTGCCGTTATTTATACAGATAATTTTGATAGAGAGTATAAAAAACTTGCAAAAAATGGCGTTCACTTCAGCAAGCCACCCACTTCTGAAGGGGGGGCAGAATTTGCCCACTTTAAAGATCTCTACGGCAACGAATTTATTTTAGTTGAACTACAAAAAGAAACCGTAGAGTAAATTTTAACCTGTCGCTTCTGATTCCTCCACAGAGTGCGGTGTAAGCAGCGACAGTTCTTCACCTTCGCTAGTCTCCCCCCTTAGCCGCGATGGGATAACTTCCGGTAAGCAATTTAAGAAAAGAGCCACGAAGCGGCTTTTCCCCCTCCAATCAATAAATCTTTTTCTTTTCTATATTTACATCTCGTTTTGTATCACATATAAATCGAGTAACACTCAGTTGACATATCTCTATGTCCAATGTCCTTCGATTAGTGTAAAGCTGACTATCGCACAAAATTTCACCACTGAGATGCACCACAGCTAGCTACTGGCTCGCGTACTTATATATGGAAATACTCACTTACTGAAACCATTTTCACACAGAAAAAACAAAGGCAGGAGCAAACCTTGGCAGAAGGTTATATCTCCAGAGTAGAGCCAATTGGAATAACAATGAAAAGAAGCTTAATTATGCTGGTGCCCGGATTGACGCGAGTCACCAGCACCGCCCAACTGTCAGAGTTCACCGAGGGAATGATCGCAGCCAGTGAGCGTATGCCTCTCACTCAGATTTCTGATCCTACCGTCCCTGCCGGCATCAACCGCCTGAGGGTCAACGATAAACAGGAGCTTGACCTGGCTGAAGCTTACTGGAACGACTTGGTTCCCAGTATCACGCAGCAGAGTCTGAAAGTCCGCTTAGCCCGAGGCTTCTCCCTAATCTGGTTCTGGCTGGCCAACCTCCATATTTGGAAAGGAGTGCTTAAACGAAAGTACCTGACATTTGGTCTAACCCTTTCAGCATTAGCCTTTATTGTTTGGTACATAGGTACCATTATCTTATTTGTCGAAGCTGTTGAGCCCACCAGCGATAGTCCCTTTTATCCCGCAGTACAACAGCTCAAGCAAGGTGTTGAGTATATAGGGGGTTGGCGGATCTGGCTGATTGCGACTGCCGTAGTTGCCGTTATGCCGGTTGCCTTACTAGTAGATATTTCTGACTTTTGTAAGCGCTATCTCACCAATGAGCCGGCGGCCAAGGGCAAACCTGCAGTCCGCTTTGAGATTATCCGACGGGTCAGAGAACAGTTGGAAAACAGTATTAAACTATACGACTACGATTCCGTAACTATTGTCGGACATAGTTTTGGCAGTGTTGTTACTGTAGACCTTTTTGCCGATCTTCCGCCAATCGGTAAACCTATACGTATCTTAACAATGGGGTCCCTAATCGAAGTTCTGGGTAAGCAAGCTCCTTGGCTGCAGAATGAAGTAGAACAACTGTCACAAAGGAAAGATCTAATCGAGTGGATTGATATCAAATCTCACTCAGACTGGTTTGCCAGTGGTTCTGCGGTCCCAGCACGTCACCACTGTTATGAGAGAATTATCGGGTCTTACGGTACTTTTCCGGACAAACTGGCAGCCCGAGTTCACTCCCGATATTTCGATAATCAGGAGGCTGTTCGCTTACTGCTGACTTACTTTGAAAAGAAAAATGATCCCAGTATTTCGCCGACCTCGCATGAGATATTGGAACCGGTATAAATGGGTACCCAGACGAAAAAATTGGAAAGAACTGTATATCTCTCAGCCACCCTTTAGGCGGCTGAAAAGAACCGAATTGAACTATTAAAATGAAAATTAAAGGGGGAGTTGTCATGATAAGGCAGCCAATAGCAGTCTTTGCAGTTTTAGCCTTTCTTACCATTCTAGTTAGCGGATGCTCACAAATGGCGCCGCGCTATGATGCCGCGCTATACTCAGATTTAACCACTGTCAATGTAGAGATAATGGAATTTTTCTCTTCAGTTTCCAGTGGAACCAACAAAGATTCTTACTCAAAAAGAGATGAGAGATACCATGCATTGATCGGCAAAGTAGATGCGCTGGCAATGCAATCGAAAACCCGCCCTGCGCCTGAAAGTAAACTACTCAAAAAGATTAACAACTATTTGGAATCCTCCGGCAGGAATATTAGCTTTGAGCGGGAACCCCCCAGTGTTGCGTCACTGGAGAAAATTTCAGAGAGTTTGAACATGATGCGCACGGTAGATGAAGATAAGGGCCTAAACGCAACCGCTGTTTCTCTATTCAAAAATGAAATTGTTGTTTCCATGGACCAAGCACTCACCTATGAGTCTTTTCTGAATCGCTGAGGAAATTACTATGTCTATTGACGTTAACCAACTCGTTGCCGATATCAAAGGGGCAGCTTCTGCGGTAATTAACAGTGATATTTCTGAACTCAGGGGATTTTCCGAGCGCCAGTTATCCGCAATGGCTCAGCAAACAAAAATGATTGCTAAAGCAATTGCATCTGATGAAATATCTGGCGATCTGCAAGATTACTTTCTCGACTCCCTGGAGGATATGGCCAAGAACTTCGCCAATACTTTACGTGGACTCCTGTTAGTCACCATTGAGAAAGTCTGGAATGCAGTTCTGGGAGTTCTTTGGGGAACAATTGAAGCTTGCACCGGCATTTCCTTGAAAGCTGCTATCTGATTTCTATTTAAATTGGGCTGGGGTAACTCAGTCCTCCCCCCTACACTCAATCAAGATTACTCACCGGATCACCCCCACTACCAAGGACACTATTCAGTCAGTCTGAAACAGCTCATGTTTCTGACTCTCAGGATTTATTGAGCATTCACCAACGGGTAAAAAGAGTTTAACCCCCCTGTAAAGAATTATTCATCAAGACGCGTCAATGTACGCGCGCAAATAACCCAAGCCACTAACCAGGCTGGTTAACACTTGCTGAATCACTACAAACTGGGGTATCCCGATGAATACTAAAAAGACCTACCTGGCAGCCGCCATTTCAGTGGCCACAATAATGAGTGCCAGTCCCGTGACCGCTGAAGACCTCAGCAACGCACAAATTGAAGAAGTAATGGTTCTGGGCTCCGGTAGCACTTTTAACAGCAGTGAAGTATCTGAGGCAATGCGCAAGCAACAGTCCTCTATCACCAGCGTTAATGCATTGATCGATAACCTCCCCGGTGTCTCAGTCAATGAAGGAGATACTTACGGCTTTGACGACTGGTCAACCAATATCAGTATTCGCGGATTTACTAACAGCTTAGATGAACAGCAAATTGGCACCACCATCGATGGTATTCCCAATGGCGGTTCGAATTACGGTGGAGGCTCAAAAGCAAACCGCTTTGTTGATCCGGGTAATATCGGTTCAGTAGAAGTATCACAGGGTACTTCAGATATCGCTTCACGTTCCCACGAAGCCCTGGGAGGCACTATTGATTATCGCACTGATGATCCTTTGGACACACAGCGCAGTCGAATAGAGCTGTCCACAGGCGAATTTGATGCACAGAGAGTATATTTTCGCTATGACACTGGTATTTTTGCCGGGAATAGCAAAGCCTGGATCTCATACTCTAACCAGGAAGCGACCGACTGGATTACTGAAACTGCTGAGAATGAACGAGAGCACATCGCGGCAAAACTAGTGACCAGCTTGGAAGCTGGTACCATCAAGGCCTACATATCCTACGACGATATCCACGAAGATAATTATCAACGAGTCTATTCGGACGCCCAATTTGAAGAGTACCCTGAAAACGATTTCCTTACCGGCAACTGGTCCGGTATTCCTTATATCGATCAACTTTATCGCCGTGGCTGGTCTACCTTGCGCGAGAACCTGCTGGCCTACACCCAGTTCGATTTTGACCTGACAGACTCATTCAATCTACAGGCCGGACTCTACTACCACAGCAACGAAGGCCGTGGGGACTGGGTGCCCCCTTTCCTGGTTGACATTACAGATGACAGCGAACAGGGAGAGTCCGAGTTCCTCGGCGGCTCAACTGCCTATGGCGGTAGCCAGTCGGGCATCATTTATTTTGTTGATGCCAATGGCAATGCCCTTACTTACGATGAAACATGTACAGCGTCAGTCACCAATATCTATGGCGATTCAGGACCAGCCTACAATCCAGATTGCTATGCAGAGGGCGCCATACCCGCGATGTCTTATCGGCACACTCATTATGAGAAAGAGCGTGCCGGACTGACTCTAGACTTTACATACGCTACCACCATCGCCGGGTTAGACAATGAGCTGCGCGGCGGCCTCTGGTATGAAGACTCCACCCGTGACGAACACCGCGATTGGCACAAAATCACTGATGCAACTCAAGGTGCCAGTTTCAATTCAACACCCTATTGGGTGCAATACGACCGCAGTTACCCCTCCACCAGCACAAAGTGGTATTTACAGAACTCCCTGACCATCGACACTCTCACTTTGACACTGGGCGCCAAACAGTTCTTTGTCGATGTTGAAAGGGAAGATCTGTTTCAGGAGTCTTCCGATGCAAGTGTTGACTCTGATTCAGATATCCTGCTCTCCGCCGGTTTGATTTGGGAAACACCCCTGGAAGGTGCAGAGCTGTTCGCAGGCTACGCTGAAAACTTTAAGGCGATTGGAGACAGCGTATTAGAGCGGCCCGATTCAGATCTCGACAATATCGAACCGGAAACCTCAGAGACCACAGAGCTAGGGCTTCGCTATACCGCCGATAATTTCTCGGCAACTGCCACCTATTTTCAAAATGATTTTGAAAACCGGATCATTTTCCTGGATAACAATACTTCCGCAGGTAATAACTATTTGATAGGTACCAATGGGACCTATTTTAATGCCGGCGGAATCGAATCTGATGGTCTGGAACTTTTCCTGGACTACGATTTATCAGAAACTCTAAATCTCTATACATCCTATACCCTGCTGGACACTACCTATATTGGCTCAGGAAACTCAGCAGTAGATGAAACTCAAGGAATAACACCAGGGAATGACGTAGTCGGAATAGCTGATCAACTCTATGTGATTGGCCTGGATTGGAATTCTGAAATATTTTACGGCGGTATCTCCAGTAAGTTTACCGGAGATCGCTTTGTCGACTTAGACAATAGCTGGACAGCCGACTCCTATATAGTTGTCGATGCCTACCTGGGCATGAATCTGGGAGAATTTAGCCCGGCACTACGGGGAGCCAACCTGAATTTAGTGATAAATAATTTACTGGATGAGGATTACTTAGGAACTGTCGTCTCTGGCGGTGCCTGGATTGGTGCTCCACGGACAGCCTCACTCTCTGCAACTATTGATTTCTAAGTTTTTTTGGCAGCCACACAATCGGCTGGAAATGCTAGCCGATTGTGCGTATGTTTAGTCAGGCAGTAGATTCAAAAACAAAGTGCAATAAATAATAAATATAGTCGAAAATAATTTTGATTATTTGCGACAAATATAAATAATCCAAAAATATGCAAAGAGCTCTTTCAATGAACAGATTGACTACAGCAATCCTGGCCCTGTTTCTTTCTACTCAATCCCTTGCCGCAGACAACCTCGTATTAGTTACTATCGACGGTTTGCGCTGGCAGGAAGTGTTCTCCGGTTATGACCCTGAACTTCTCAACCACACAGAGTTCACTGAAAATAAACAAGACCTTATCAATCACTTTCACGGCGATTCACTCACCGAAAAACGTCAGAAATTATTGCCTTTTATCTGGCAAACAGTGGCTAAAGAAGGGGTTTTAATAGGCAATCGCGACAAGGGGTCTAAAGCACAAGTTACCAATAGCTGGTGGTTTTCCTATCCCGGTTACAATGAGATTTTAACCGGCTCCGCCGACCCCAAAATCCATAGTAACGACCCAACTCCCAATGCCAATACTACCTTTCTCGAGTGGCTAAACAGCAAATCTGAGTACAAAGGCCAAATCGCTGCATTCGGTAGCTGGGGGGTATTCTCCTCGATACTTAATCGTGATCGCAGTGGTATTTACATTAACGCGGGCCTGGAAGCTGCCGATTGGCCAAAATTGAGCCAAAGAGCAGAATTTCTCAATGATTTGCAGGGGCAACTGCCGGTTTTCTGGGAAAACGTGCGGCCCGATGCATTTACCTATGGATTTGCAAAAGAGTACTTAATTAGCAAAAAGCCCAAGGTAATGTACATTGCCCTGGGTGAAACCGACGATTTTGCCCACGATGAGGAATATCACCAGTATCTCCACTCCGCACATCGGAGCGACATGATACTCGCCAAACTCTGGCAGACACTGCAATCTCTTGATCAATACCGAGACAATACCAACCTACTCATTACCGTTGACCACGGGCGCGGCAACACCGCTGAATCCTGGCCCCACCACGCCAGTGGCCCAGCCCTGACCCAATACTTCGGTAAAGAAGACCACCCCCACAAAGCGGGAATACCTGGCTCCAATGAGATCTGGATTGCCGCGCTGGGCCCAGACATCAAGGCCTTGGGAGAAGTATTCAGGGGAGAAGCCATTTTTCAGGATCAGATAGCAGCAACCGCACTACAACTGCTCGGCCATAAGTCAGAAGAGTTCTCGCAGGATAGTGGCAAAGCAATAGACCGCATTCTCAAATAAACCTTTGTTCAGCCAGGCCTGACAAGTTCGGCTGAACAAATTTTCACCGCCTTGGACCAGTAATATTCTGGAGCTTGATAACAACTTAAAGAACCCATCAAT
This sequence comes from Microbulbifer maximicatervae (SeqCode), assembly GCF_052467225.1. Taxonomy (NCBI): domain Bacteria; kingdom Pseudomonadati; phylum Pseudomonadota; class Gammaproteobacteria; order Cellvibrionales; family Microbulbiferaceae; genus Microbulbifer; species Microbulbifer maximicatervae (SeqCode). The sequence continues at coordinate 4,083,747 of NZ_CP174303.1, forward strand.
TAAGTGTTAACAGGCTCTAGCTGCCCCGCCCCGGTTTCCGCATAATGCAGGCCGCACTCGCAACTGAAAACAGATGGCCTGATGTATGTGGTTTAAAAACCTCCGTATTTATCGTTTGACGAAAGAATTTTCCCTGGATGCTGAAAAATTGAACGAATTGCTGGAGCCCCATGCATTTGTTCCCTGTGGCAGTCAGGACAGCACTCGCTATGGGTGGGTGCCTCCACTAGGGCGCCACGGCAGCCAGTTGTTGCATGCAACTAATGGCTACCTGATGGTCTGTGCTAAGAAGCAAGAAAAAGTAATTCCTGCTGCGGTAGTCAATGAGAAAGTTGAAGAGCTGGCACAGGCTATTTCTGAAAAAGAAGCCAGGCAGGTAGGTCGCAAGGAGCGGCAAAATCTTAAAGACGAGATTCTCCTTGAAATGCGTCCCAAGGCATTCGCTCGGTCCCGTCTGCAATATGCCTATATTGCACCTCAGGATGGCTGGGTAGTGGTTGACGCCTCTTCTGCCTCCGCCGCCGAGGAACTGCTGGAGAACCTCCGCGAGGCTATCAGTAGCCTTGCCGTGGTACCACTCTCCGCTAAGAACCTGCCACAGCAAACGATGACCCACTGGCTCAGTGCCCCTGAAGCACCGCTTCAATTCGATTTTGGCCACGAATGCGAGTTGCGCGACCCCAAAGACAGCGGCAGTGTTATTCGCTGTAAAAACCAGGACCTTTGTGCCGAGGAAATTCACAATCACTTGGTGGCCGGACTACAAGTGCACAAACTGGGGCTGACCTGGCGTGGGGGCGTTGAATTCCTGGTAGATGATCAGCTATCCCTAAAGCGTATCAAGTTCAGTGACGAGCTTCTGGAGAAGGCCGATAGTACCGATGCAGAAAGTGCAGCCCAGCGATTTGATGCAGATTTTGCGGTGATGACTCTGGAAATCTCAGCCCTGACCAAGGACTTGCTCTCCGCCTTCGGTGGCGTCAACACCGAGTCAGCTAGCGTAGAGGAACTGGTGGCCAAAGCCAGCCGCCAAGAGACGGAGGCTCTGGCCAAAGAGGTAGAAGAGGTCGTTCTTTAGGGAACTCACATAGTGATACGTACCTGAAAGGCACGTATCACCTCCCCCCTACCCCATCAATCAGATCTCAACCATTGGGCGGCCAGGTTCGGTCCACTGAACGTGGTACTTGCGCTGCTCAGGCTGGTCCACACGTGCAAAGGTATGGGCTCCAAAGAAATCACGCTGTCCTTGTAGCAGGTTCGCCGGCAGCGACTCGGTGCGGAAGGCATCGTAGTAATTGAGCGCCGATGACAGGGCCGGCACCGGAATACCATTCAGAGTGGCGCTCGCCACCGCTTGGCGCCAGTTGGCCTGGTGATCGGCAATCTGCTGGGTGAAGAAATCATCCAGTAGCAAGTTGGAAAGCTTGGAATCTCGATCGTAAGCATCGCTGATAGATTGCAGGAACACTGCTCGAATGATGCAACCTGCACGCCAAATTCTGGCAATTTCAGAGAAGTTCAACTGCCATCCCTGCTCCCGCGCAGCCAGCTTCATCAAATCGAAGCCCTGAGCGTAAACACAGATCTTTGCGCAGTAGAGAGCGTCGTGCAGCTGTGCAATCACTTCTTCCCGTTGCTCTGGAGCCACTGGTGTCAACTCAGGCCCTTGCAGTTTCTTCGCTGCGCGGGTACGCAATACCTTCCGGGTAGATAATGAACGGGCGTAAACCGCTTCGGCAATACTCGGGGCCGGACAGCCCACTTCCAGGCTGCTCATGGCTGTCCACAGACCAGTACCTTTTTGGCCTGCACGGTCGAGGATAACGTCTACCAGCGGCTGTTCTGTCACGGAGTCCAAGGTAGAGAGCACTTCCGCACTGATATTGATCAGATAGCTGTTCAGCGGGCCTCGATTCCACTCGCGGAATACCTCTGCAATTTCCTCTGGGGCCATACCCAGCGCCGTGCGCATCACATGGTAGGCCTCACAGATCATCTGCATATCGGCATATTCAATACCGTTATGCACCATCTTCACATAGTGGCCTGAGCCTATCGGGCCGATATAAGCCGCGCAGGGCTCACCTTCGCGAACCGGGTTGCCAGGCTCAAAGCGCTCAATCGGCTGGCCGCTGGCTTTATCCACTTTGGCGGCAATAGCATGCCAAACTGGCTCAATACGACTCCAGGCATAACGGTCGCCGCTGGGCATAAGGGATGGCCCAAAACGAGCACCCACTTCGCCACCGGATACTGCGGTGGTGAAGAAAATCAATTTGCCTTCATACCGTTTAGCCCGCTCTACAGAGTCGGTCCACAGGCTGTTACCAGTATCAACAACGATGTCGTCAGCCTTCAAGCCCGCATCGAGCAGCTTGCTGCATACGTCATCAACGGGGGCTCCAGCCGGAACCGAGAGAATAATCAAGTGCGGGGCTTTAACCTTCGCCAACAGCTCTGTGTAAGAGTTGCAGGCTTCAACACGCGCAGGCTGGTCTCCACGCTCTTTCTTGTCCTGCTCCAGCAGCGCATTCAGCCGGTTGTGATCCAAATCAAAGGCACAGACCCTATAGCCATTGTCGGCCAGGTTCAGGATCAGGTTCTTACCCATCACACCGGCGCCGATAAAGCCAATATCGCACTGTGAATCAGACATCAAGTTCTCCATATAAAGACAGGGGGCTTTCAAGGGCGCGGAGTATAGCAATATGAATCTGGAGCAGGGAGAGCAAAAACCAAACAAAATTGCCTTGAGGGCAGCAAATACAGCCTACAAGGTGTAGAAGCCGATAGCAGGTGGTCCGCTATGGGCAAATACTCCCGACCTGGTGTATTTTATCTTTTAGTGCCAACCGGCAATTCAATTGCCCCGACACCAGAGCTCCATAAGTTATTTCAAGTCTATGACGCTTTATAAGAAAAGCTAATAACGAACTGTAAGAGCAAGGACATATCCGCCCAATACGCTAATTGGGGAAATCTCTTCCGATGAGGCTGAGTTTCCTAACGATAACGTAGCCGGTTTCCCATGCACCGTAAGTGGCACTATCTTTACTAACCCATAATTCTCCATCACAAATACTTAATCCACCTATAAATCCATTTTATCGATTAAATTGAAATTTAATAAAATAAAACACATATTATTGGGGAGTTTGACTAAGAGGGATGACCTTGGACACTCTACTTTACTGAGCTTACTTACCAATGAAAGCCAACATTAAAATAAATCATAAAATACAATCAATCCATTATTTGGTCTTTCAGGATTTATCGCCGACACCTCGATACTGGCATTTCAATATTCGCTTCACTACAGCAAAGCGTAAAATAAAAGCTCTTAACCTTACTGAAAGCAAGAAGTAAGCGATGAAAATAAATTGATTTTTTCAGCAAGATGGACCCTCACGATTTATCCTATAAGTACACGAGCAATACCATGGTCATTAAAAATAGACTTATTAAGACGACAGCCGGTGAATATGCTGGAGACCTCATAAGACCATTGAATCAGCCAAATGGAAAACTACCTTCAACAGCACCAAAACTCCCAGCACAGGTTCAGACAGCTAGAGGGAAATTAATAGTGTAATTTCAACAAGCTCTCATTTCACCTATACAGTCTCTAAGTCTATCCCGCCTTAATTAATAGCCCTAGATGCTAACAACACTAGCATTACGGAAACAGTTAATTTATATACCTGCCAATAATAATCAATGACTATTTTTGTAACCCAAAACTCATATGTAGTACAAAAACTGGCAGCGCCCCTAAAGTCAAGACCGCTAGACTTCAGAAGTCATCTATAAAAATGCAAAAATAGGTTGGCAAGAAATCCTCTCACCAACCTAGATATTCATTCAATCAAATCTAAACAATGAATCACAGATTCCACCGGATTAATCAAAACCCTTTGCTAACACTTAAGCCAACAATACGAGGCTCTAATGTAAACACATTAGTAGTAAGACCTGAATCATCACTATTAGTGAACATATCAGTGATAGGCGTATCATCAAAAATATTCTTCACGTAGAGCTGCATATATAGATCAGAGTCAGGATTGCTGAGGCTAACTGAAGCATTGAGATTACTCCAAGCCTTCAAACGATCATACTCAGTATTATATACACGAGCATAACTTTCCGACTGGCGGTAGTAATCTGCTCGTAGAGTTAAATCCCAATTCTCAATAGGAATCGTATGTTCCACTCCGAAATTAACGGTGAAACGTGGTGCGTTGGGTAACTCATTTCCACTTAAATCAGCAGCAAAACCACGCCCCCCATTAGGTGCATCGGTTAGCGGGTTGTAGGGATCGACTCCATAATTGATATCATGGCGCAATGCATCCGAGACTTCGATTTCTGGAGAGAATGAACCATACTGGGCGGAACCTGCACAAAGCGACCAAATAGCGAAAATATTAGGCGCAGCCATAACCGTTTCAACTAAATCCACAGGTGCAATACAGTTAGACGGCACCTGGATGCTAGGACGAACCAGTACCCAATCTTCATTGCCCTGAGTACGATCCATCACGTCAACAGACTCCTCTCCATCTGCAATTCGGGTTTTTAGGTACCCTAAATTCATATCTATTCGTGTTGCATCTGTAAGCTGCCAAGCCAGCTCAAGCTCAAGCCCCATAGTTTCTGCATCAAAATTCTCATTGAGAGAAATTCTGTCAACAATTTGAGAGACTTGATAGTCAGTATAATCGTAGTAAAAGGCACTAGCATTAAGCGATAAGCTACCATCGAAAAGAATGTTCTTACTGCCAAACTCAATTGCGTTGACAAACTCCGGCTCAAAAGAATCTTCCAGAGGCTGAAACTGTACTATTGCTGGATCAACCTCGGCTCGGGGAGGGTTAGTACCACCCCCTTTGTAGCCGTGGGCAAAGGACATATAGAGCATAGTTTCATCCGTAAAAGGCAGATCCGTCCTCCAGTCCAAAACTGCGCGCCCGGTGTACTCCTTCCAGTTCTGCGTAACCGGATCACCTTCCGGATAGCCTCGATGGACAAGCCCCCCGGAGACTTCACCGGAGGAGACTTCCCCCGTTACCGGATCATAAAAAGTACCTAACAATAGCTGACTGGGTACCGGAGTAGAGCGCTTGCGATCATTTGTATAGCGAAGGCCGGTAGTTAGCTTTACATCATCATTAATTTGCCAATAAGTTTCACCAAATAATGCCCAAGAATTAACTTCTACCAAATTTCGGCTCAAGAAATAGTTATGTCCTTCCTCATCAATGTTTTCTATCGAGTTAGGGTCAACATAAATACAATCTGAACCAACATTTACTTCTGGATCAGTACAGTTTTGAAATACTAAGTTGAAATTTTCATCGCGGTCGGCATTATATAGGTATTGCGCCACCATACTAAATATATTATTGAATACAAAATAGTCATCTTGGGTTTTAAAGTCTAAATAGTTTGTGCCCACTGAAAAATTCCAAGGACCATCGAAAGATGTCTGTAATCGGAATTCCTGGCTCCACTGTTTATTATCTGATCGACTAATATCAACCGCCAACAGTCCTTCAGAGGGTCCCAACTGTGGATCAGTAAAAACTCCCCCCGGTGTAGGTTCTAAATTACCCCCATCATTAAAGATGGGATCTGAAACATAACGATTATAATCTTGGGATGAGTAGTAATCGTCCTTAGCATAAGTCGACTGAGAGTAAAATGTGAGAGAGTCTGTCAGGCCCCATTCGAAGTTCAGTTGCACTAAGTCATTCTCTGCGAGAAATACCGGATCATAACTGGTTTCAATTTTACGAAGATCACGCGACTGTGTTGAATTCGCATAAGGGTCAGTAAACCAGTCAATTACCTGGCCATAGCTAGTGATAATTAATCCGGTAGCCAAAACGCTCGCAAAACCCTGGGCATTGGGTGCGCTGTAAGCGTCATCACTATAAATCGAGCTAGGCAGACAACCCTGACTAAAAAACACTGGTGTAAAGCCTGTTAGTTCAGTATCACCAATATGTGTTCGGCCTGGATCTTTTGTACAAAGTTGCTTGCCCGTGCGCGAGCGTCGATCATCTTCTTCAAAGTGCTGCCATATTAAATTGGCACTAAAGGATTCACTGGGCTCCCACTCAAAGATTGCACGAGTAGAATATAGATCGCGGTCATTAACATCGTTACCGGTATAAGTGTTGTAATCAAAACCATCACGCTTAGTCATGGCCCCGGAGAAACGCAACGCCATGGTCTCCCCCAATGGCATATTAAACATTCCGCTGGCGCGCTTGGTGTTATAATTGCCCACCTCCGCCTTGATCTCAGAGGCAAACTCATCTCCAGGCATAATTGGCAACATATTAACTACGCCAGCTGTCGCGTTGCGGCCATAAAGTGTACCTTGGGGGCCACGCAAGACTTCAACCCGTTGCACATCAAAGAATTCTTGCTCAAATAATCGATTGCGAATTAAAGGAGTATTGTTGAAGCTCACAGCAACCGCCGGGTCTGAAGCAGCAGAAACAGCTTTAGTGCCTATACCGCGAATAGAGAAGTTATAAGTGCTGAAGTTGGATTTAGAAAAATTGGCATTTGGGACAGCTCGTAGCAACTCTTCCCCCCGCTCAATTTTAAGGTCATCCATACTGTCACCACTGAGTGCAGATACTGCAATGGGCACATCTTGAATACTCTCTTCAATCTTCTGCGCAGTAACCGTGATCTCCTCAATCACCTGTCTTGGGTGTTTGCTTTCTTCACTCTCCTGGGCACTGGAAATGGTAGGAACAACTGCAAATGCCAAAGAGGCAACAATGGAGCTGTACCAGGGAGTAATTTGGCATGAATGTCCAGATTGATAAATCGCTTGTGCAATCAATGTTTTCTTTTTGACAGGTTTCATCATCACACTACGTCTCTCTTTATTGTCGGTATTATTGGGTTATTGACCTGATATAAACCTATTTCAGGCTCAACAACATTTAAGACGCGAGAGCTAAAAGAAAGGGGGGATAAAAAATAAACTTGATTTTTGGGGGACTAAAGCAGAATTATTAACTAAATATTTAGAAAGCTGCAACAGTTAGAGCTAAAAAGCCAAACCTCTGGCGTAGCGCTAGCAGAATCACTCACCAAAAAATTTCTAGTTGAGCTTGTTGTCCCGTTAGACATCTACTCGAAAAAAGGTCACAACCTACAGCACAATATGACCTATTTTGCGCCATCAAGGAGCTTCCTCTGCCACCTGCCTAACCTTGGTCAAAGCACGCTGTATTAACTCTTTAACCGAATCCTTAGAGATTCCCATTTGCTCCGCAATTGCTTGATAAGTCATTCCCTCAAAGCGATGATAGCGAAAAGCTGTACCAGCTCTTGGCGGCAATCCTAAAATAGCTTCCAGAACTCGGGTATAAGCCTGTATTCCCATCACCGTCCGTTCCGGACTAATCATGTAAGGGATGTCGACTTTGTGATCAATAGAGTCATGTAACCCTCCACACCTAGACTTTTGACGCCTACCATGACTAATCAAAAGATTTCTTGCCATGGCATAAATGTAAATTCTTGGGTTTTCGATTTGCCCTCCATACTTTTTGATACGAATATATAACTGAATAAAAACCTCCTGAACTAGATCATCAACATCAGATAGATTAACTCGGGAAGAAAAGTAACGTTTCAAATCCAATCCATACTCACCAACCCACTGCGTCACATCATCCTGATAAAAGTTTTCCATTTTTCTAGTAAACCATCTCGTGTGACCGACCGGTTTCCCTGAGCTTCTGGAAAATTTTGCAATACTTAGTACAACTTACAGAGGCTCTCTAGAGACAATGAACAAAACAAACCATCGATCAATTATTTTTTGGTCAAATTATTTTTGTAGTACAAAACCAGCCTTCTTTTCAAAATCGAGCATCAACTAGCTAAATCGATATAAGTCTTTAGTTTTACTAAAGCTAACTTCCCCTAAAAACACAGAGAGCAGACAATAAACATACGATAAACGACCACCTCCAGTGACTGGAAAAAAGTAACGCCTAAATTACAAGCATAGAGAGGTATTACAATGAACTTCAGCACCTAAAGGCTAATCAAATCGTAGACTATTAACCTTCAAAAGGAGGGAAAATAAAAGAGGGGAAAATGGAACAAGTACTTGGATAATTGTAGATATGAAAAAGTTACATTACGAAATATAAAAATAGAATTACTTACTTCTTCCGTTTTTGTAGTAGTAAAGTAGATTTTTACACTTCCACAGAAACATTGAGAGCTTCATACTCTTTATCTTATTACAAAAAAAATTGCTATCTTTTGAATAAATCTTATGCGAACAGTTTTCAAGATGAATCATTTCTATACGCTAGAGTACTTTCCTGACTTTTTGTTCACGCCGGCATAGTCGCAACTGGGAAAGAAAATGACACTTTCGTTTATAGAGCCTGTCAAGCCACTATACAAAAAGTACAAGCGTTTTATCCGTGCTAAAGCCCTGAGAGGGCCCTAAGCAACCTTGTTTTGCGCTCTCAGCCTTTGTTCAGCCTCTTCACTTTCAGTGAACGCAGACATCTCACCGTTCCAAATTCCTCGAAGCAGCAGCCTGGAGTTAAAGATCCTATCAGTACTAGGTCCTATTCACTTTACGTTAAGTTACCTAAGAGTTACGAAAGTACCCTCGACTAACGATATCCTTTAGTGCTTATGACAGATGCAGACTCAGCCTTTCAGGCCACTTCAGGTACAACTCAAGTGCCGATGGATTTTGGCAAACTGCAGGAAGTCATTTTAGTTGGACTATCTTACTCAAAAGGGTCAAAAATCATGCCAGCCGTATTCGGGACTTTACCCCCATCAGCGATAAAAACTGGAAATATTTAACTGGCAAGGCCTATGAGCATGCCACTTTTATTCATGACGTCATTTTGCCCCTCCTAGCAAGATCACATCGCCTATCTGACATCGGACACACCTTTACAGCGCACTCTCTAGGCGGGCTATTTGGCACATATATGTTGCTTACCAGGCCAAGCGGCTTTGATAACTATATCCTCAGCAGGATATCGGTGTGGCACAATCGTGCAAGAATCCTTAATGTGAAAGCTACTCCCAGCTCTAATCACCGAAAGGTGTTTATTGAAGTTGGTGCTATAGAAACTCCAGAAAAAAGCCAAACTCGCAACGACATATTAAGGGGAGCGAGGCAGCCCCAAAGAAAATTAGTCATTGAAGAAGGCTAGAGATAAGCCCCCGACTGCTCATTATTCCAGAAGAAAATCATGGCACTTCATTTCCAACTACTGCCATTTAGGACTTGGCTTGCTATACAGAACGAGAATGCAAGAGCAATAATAATATGAACTACTAGATGACAGTTTTATCAATACAAAGGTCTTTTATATCAACGATATACAACCACTAAAATTTATAAAAATCTCATAGGCGTGATGAACAAACCAAAGATAAAAAGGCTATCCTTATTGTTATAGCTGGCATTTTTTCATTGACACTATAGCCTCACTTTACCAAAGCTATTATCTAGGGATGATGAATTTCAAATCGCCATACGATTCGCTCTCAGACACCCTACTTCAGGTAAAATATCTACATCAGAGGCGCCCCATGAATCTGAGCATAATGATTTTATATAACAACCCATAATACCTGAACACTTGCCACCCCAGGCGTAGAACCATTTTTTAGTTATTTTAGAGCAAGAGCTTAATTGCTATATAGTGAATTTAAGGAAAGCTAGCTTTCATAGAGTTGCAATATTGCCTGTCATTGATTATAACCTTGCACGGACCCCATAAGCCCATTAGTACTGGGGTTTAAACATCCACCTACTATTTTTCGGACTTCTGTCTGACAGCCTAATTAAACCGAAATCCCTAGTGAGAGGTTAATAGCTTATATTACCGATATTCACGGGGTATCTATATCGAGAAAAGCCCCATGAGCTCTCGAATAAACTTTTTATCCACTTGAAAATAAGAGCCCAATCTAAAACAATAACATTCGCCTAAGTTCGACAATAAGGAAGTATCGAAACAATGAAAAATAATGCCAAAAAAGCACATCTTTTCGCTCCGCTAATAATAATGCTATCACTGAGCCCTGTCAGCGGATCAGCAAAGTCCATTAACAATGAAAAACCGCACACCTTTACTACATGGAGCAAACAAACTGCAGAGGGCTATCAAGGCTTTATTGAGGTACCAGAAGATCGCACTAAGAAAGATAGCCGTAATATCACCCTCCAATATGTAAGGTTTCCTGCAACAGGAAAGAAAGTGGGTCCACCAATAATCTACCTGGCAGGAGGCCCTGGTGGCTCAGGAATTACGGCCGTTAACTATCGCTTTGATATGTTTATGGCGTTGCGACAATTTGGTGATGTTATCGCATTAGATCAACGTGGTAGCGGCCGTTCCAATGACCTTCCCAATTGTGAATCCAAGCAAATTGTACCTTCCCTTGAACCAATCACCGATACCCAGTATATCAACTACCACCGCAAAGCCCTAAAAGAGTGCTTACATTTTTGGGAGCTTACTGGTGTAAACCTAAATGCCTATAATACTCTCGAAAATGCCCGAGATCTTGATGCCATACGGAGCCATTTGGGTGCAGAGAAAATAGTATTGTGGGGAACATCTTATGGAAGCCATCTCTCTTTGGCAGCGGTAAAGGAGATCGAAGGTTCTATTGATAAGCTAATTCTATCCAGTGCAGAGGGTTTGGACCAAACCATCAAGCTGCCCGCCCGAACAGATTACTATCTAAACCGTCTACAACAGGCAGTCAATCAGCAACCCGCAGCAAAAAAAGCCTATCCAGATATTAAAGCACTTATAAGCCGAGTCCATAAAAAACTTGAGTCACAACCATTGAAAATTAAAATCCCTCAACGGGATGGCAGGGAAGTCGAATCCCTCCTACAGCGTAGGGATATGCAACAACTAGCCTCGGCATTCATTGCGGACCCTAAAAGTGTCAGCCATCTACTAAGGTTTTATCGCGATTTGGACCAAGGAGCTACATTAAGTTTCGACAAGGTGCCCAGACGTTACTTCCCCGATGAATTTCTGCAACCAGGCATACCCATATCCCTGCGCCCGATGCCTACGGCGATGGATATAGCCTCTGGAATTGATATGAAGCGTAAAGCACAGGTTGTAGAACAGGCACAAAAATCTCTACTGAAAGACTACCTAAATTTCTCTCTGCACTACGATAATTTAGCGCCAGAGTTGGATCTTGGGGATAAATTTCGGGAAAAGCCAGTCAGCAATATTCCGGTATTACTATTTAGCGGGACCTTGGACGGAAGAACTTACCTGGAAGGTCAATATGAAGCCATTTCAGGGTTCAAAAACGCCACTAAAATAACAGTCGAAAATGCAGGGCATAATTTATTAATGGCTTCCCCTGAAGTCCAGGATGCGATAAACCTATTTATGGAAGGGCAGCCTATCCCGAATACCCATATCGTAGCCAAACTACCCAACTTAGCTCCATAACCAGTATCCGCCGATCGATAGCTGCGCTGTTAGGGTAAAAGACTCTTCCGCAGCTTTCTCCCTTTTTCGCATCCAACAAACCCTCACATTACCCTTGTCCTAGAAGCAACTGGAGGCTGGGGGATGACCAATATCACCGACGAAGTCCATCGTGGTGCCATCTGTGACCTCAGGGCGTTGCAGCAACCTGGTCTCGACACCTTTAAACGTTACATTCGCGGCAGCTTACCCGGGCCCCCTTTTTGGCGACTAACGGGTATGACTCCCACCGAGGCCGGCCTTGGTAAGGCCACCTATTCTATGCCTATTACGCCGTGGCTAGCTGATGGGACCGGGATCTATTGGGGGGGGATCTATGCCATGTTTGCAGACGCCCCCTTGGCCTCCGCAATATGGACAACCTTGCCCGCTGGTAAAGTCTTGAGCACATCAGAATTAAATATGTGCTTTATTCGACCCATCACTAGCAGTACACAAAATATTGTTGGTAGAGCTACGACCGTTCATTCAGGCAACCAGGTGGGGCTCTCAAGTATTCAGATTAACGATCAGGAGGGGAGAACCCTCGCTTTCGGTAGCACTCGCTGCCTTATTGCCGACTTTCCAGTCAACCCAGATCAGGAGCTTCCAATTCCCGACCTAGGACCAACAGATACACCTGACCCTTATCTTCGCCCTCCTCCAAAAACGTTCTTTTGCGACATGGCACACTTACCGGAGCAAGTCCCTATCGAATTGCAGAGAACCACGATTAGTGAGGGGCGAACTCACCCTATCTGGATGCTCACAGGTTACCGCGCTATAGAGGTTGAAAATGGTCGCTGTATCTCGACTATGCCCTCCTCTCCCTGGTTCTCCAATGGGACCCTTTCTATATATGGTGGACTTTTGGCTTGGGCCGCAGATTTCACCATGGGAGGCGCGGTCTACTCCACACTGCCTGCAGGATCTATATTCGCTACTCTGGACATGCATATCCGCTTTGCTCGCCCAGCCAAGCTCAACAGTGGCGACTTGATTCTGGAGGCACAGGTACTCCACCGCGGCCGGCAGCTGAGGGTTTCCTCTTGTAACATTGATACTCCCAGTGGCAAGCGGGTGGCTATTGCTACTGGCTCAGCCCTGGTAATTCCAGGGGGTGCTCAAATGCTGAGTGACGGCAAGGAACCCGATGAAATCATCGCAACTGCTACCTCCGGTAAGCCTTGGACACCATAAAAATCTTTAGCGGTAGTTGGACCGTCTTCAGGTAAAATACCCTCACAAACTATCAACCCATATGGTTGGTGAAAATTTGATCAGGCATACCTGTAAAGGCTGCCGAAACTTTAGACTTTCACGGGGAAGAGACTATGGCCTCATTGCAAGACCAACTACTCCAAGCAGGACTTGTCGATAAAAAGAAAGCCAAACAAATCAGCAAAGATAAACGGAAGCAACAGAAAGTTGCGAAGAAGTCTTCACAACCCCAGATTGATGAAACAAAGCTAGCAGCACAAAAGGCTCAAGCAGAGAAAGCCGCTCGTGATCGCGCCCTCAATGCTGAGCGCGATGCGGCTGCACAGCAGAAAGCTATTGCCGCGCAAATCAAGCAATTGGTGGAAAAAAATCGCCAACCTTATTCTGGTGAAATTACTTATAACTTCACTTTCGACAAAAAAATCAAAACCATCTATGTCAGCGAAGAATTAAGGGATCACTTGATTGCGGGGCGCCTGATGATTGTTGTCCAGGGAGAACAATTTGAGTTGGTTCCACGGGTTATTGCCGAGAAAATTGCGGAGCGCAATAGCGATATCGTAATCAGGCCTGCTGAAAGTTCAGCAGTGGTAGATGAAGATGATCCCTATGCAGACTTTCAGATCCCCGATGATCTTATGTGGTAAGCAGTCAAATGGAAAAAGCTGTTACTCAGGCGGTAGAACAATGGCTTACTGATGTGGTTGTCGGTCTCAACCTCTGCCCTTTCGCACGCAAACCTCTGCGTGCAGGGCAAATTCGACTCAAGGTGAGTCCTGCCACAGGAGACGAGGCGCTACTCAGTGATCTATTGTCGGAATTACGTCGGCTCGATACCACTTCGGAATCTGAATTGCTTACCACCTTATTGATTATCCCTAATCACCTAGGGAAATTCAGCGACTACAACCAGTTCCTGGATTTAGCAGAGTGGTTACTGGAACGCAACGACTATGTAGGCACCTATCAATTAGCCAGCTTCCACCCAGATTATCAATTTGCTGGCACTGCAGCCGCCGATGCGGAAAACCTAACTAATCGCGCACCCTATCCTATCTTACACCTGCTGAGAGAAGAAAACCTGGAAAAAATGATAGATCTATATCCAGATCCAGAGAGTATTCCAGAAAATAATATCCGTCGTATGGAATCATTAAGCCATGAGGAAAAACTAAAGTTATTTCCCTACTTATTTCTTCAGGGCAACAAGAAATAATGAAGCCTCTGGCAGAATTATTACGATTAAGGAAGCAGATCCGAGTTATCGGTTTTGATGACGCCCCTTTTGAAAAACGAAGGGGCGCGCCGGTAAAAGTAAGCGGTATTGTCTGCACCAAAACTCGCTTTGAGGGAATGCTTTGGGGGCAGGTAAGCAAAGATGGGATGGAAGCTACAGAAACACTTGCCACACTGCTGAAAGAAAGTAAATTCTACAGCCAGGTAAATGTCGTATTGACCGATGGAGTAGCAGTGGGTGGTTTCAATATTATTGATCTACCCAAGCTAGCCGATATCTTACAACGCCCTTGTATCGCGTTAATGCGAAAACCACCAGACATTCAAGCCATTGATAAGGCGCTGCAAAATTTTCCTGACTATCTACTGCGTAAAGAAACCCTGATGAAAGCTGGGAGTATCCATAACTACAATAACTTCCATTTTCAAGTGCAGGGATGTGAACCGGAGATTGCTGCCCAGGTGTTAGAGCAAGCCACCGACACTGGGTATGTCCCTGAAGCTCTACGTTTAGCCCATATGATTGGCGCAGCAGTAATGACCGGACAAAGTGGCAAACGCGCATAACTCCAATAGCATAACAGATCTACCATTTGTCGCGGGCAGCTATAGCTCTTCTTTTACCGCGAAAATTATTATATTGCCCACAAATCCTGATATACCCACCTTAAACCTTTTGCCAACCCCACCGGGAAAGTGGAATAGTGGTCCGTACCGCTCACCACCTCTCCACTAAGCTTTAATCCACGATAATTACGCGACTGTAATTTAGCAAGAAATCTCTTATGCCCATCTACCATATCATTACGCATGTGGCTCTTTTGTATTGTCTCCAAAGCGCCAGTGGCAATATAGACGTTTACAGGCAGTGTGTTGTTATGGCTTGCATATTTATTCTCCAAATCAAAGATCATTTCATCCTTAAACCAAAGAGAAGGACTTGTCAGGATATAAGTGGAAAACAACTGTGGATTGGTAAGTAATACCCAAGCACCAAAAGATCCACCCAATGAATGACCTGAAAGAATCCTACGTGTGGGATCCCCCCTAAAAATCCCCTCAATAAAGGGCATTACTTCTTTTTCAATAAACTGTAAGTACTTACTGGCTCCACCAGTTGTATAACGCTTCCACCCACTATCGACTACGGGCGTGAGATCTCGAACTCGACTATACTGCCCGTTTTCTCCGTGAGCGAATGAAATAGCAACTACGATGGCTTTATCCATATCCTTAAAGTGTGTAACACCCGAGGCAACCTTAAATGTATGAGGCCCATCATTAAGGTAAATTATCGGGTAGGTCTTATTTTTATTGTCATCGTTCGAGTAACCTGATGGTAACTTCACGTACAAGTCGTATTTGCGTTTGAGAATATCAGAGTCAACTGTGTATATTTTAGATCCACTTAACTCAAAAGATTCAGAAACCTTGGTAATGAGGGGCTTTGCGATTAGTGAATTAGACAGCACCAGAATGGCTATCAGCAGAATAGCTCTAATCATATTTAACCTAGTTTAATTTTATACTCAATATTGCTTTAAGAAAAAATTCGCTACCAACAAAAATGTAAGTCAGTTAAACCCTGAATATAATAAGGTGAGAGAGAAATAAAAAAGATAAAAAAGCTTAATTATGAATCAAACTGATTTGGTTGAGCGTACTTTATCAATTCATCTTGAATCTTTTGAACCTGTTGAGAAAATTGATTTAAAGAATCTCCTACCAGCCCCTTACTAATAGGGAGGTCAAGCCTTAATGGATCAACAGCCGTACCATTTTTATGAATTTCATAGTGCAAGTGACGCCCCTGCACACGACCTGTAGCGCCAAGGTAACCGATTACCTGCCCCTGTTTTACTCTTCCCCCTTTACTAATTCCTTTCGCGTACCCCTTAAGGTGCGCATAAATAGTCTTTATCCCGGAGCCATGGCGAATACGAATATAGTTGCCGAAACTACCAAAATAAGAAGCTCGCTCAATAATACCATCACCTGCAGCCAATATCGGCGTGCCCAAAGGGGCTCCAAAGTCCAAACCTTTATGTACTCGGGTATACCCTAGGACTGGGTGCTTGCGGCGCCCAAAATAAGATGACAACCTTGCATTCTCTAACGGAGTACGCATTAGAAACCCTCTAGAGCCTTGGCCATCAGGGTAAAAATAATCCACCCCCTGAGGTCCCTCAGTAGAAAACCGATATAAACTTATCTTTTCTCCACTAAGAATAAGCTCAGCAAATAAAATTCTATTTAGTTTTTCCTTTCCAGTTTGGCTATTGAACAAGGTATCATAGAAAACAGAGAATTGATCACCTGCTCGAATCTGCCGTTGAAAATCTACGGAATAACTAAATATTTCATTTAGTTTTGTGAGCACAGAATTAGATAGACCAGACTCTTTTCCACTTTGGTATAAACTGCCCGAAATTTCACCTTTAACGTAGTATTTCCTGGCATCGACAGGAGATTCAAATTGATTAGCTCTATAATTGTCTCCATGTCTAACCAACTCCAAACTCTCTGCAAAGCCAACAACCAAGGTAAGCTTATTAAGCTTTCCAGTGGTATCTATTGTTAAGTTAAATTCCTTACCAACTGGTAGGATACTGACATTGACATGTTCCGACAAAGCCTGAATTATTTTATACGCTTCTGCACGATCGACTCCACTATCCACCAATAGTGATAAAACCCCTTGGTTTTTAGCTAGTTGAACTTTTTTTGTGCGCTCTAGATATTCTTCCTCAACTCTATATGGAGGGGCCACCTCCCTACGCTGCATCCCTTCATCTTGATGTACCAAGGATAGATCATTGAGTAGGGGCAATGTAAAAGATAAATCATATTGTACCGATTTAACATTGGAATGGTTTTCCAATAACGGCCCTGCTATCGCCAGTGATTGAATCGATAAAAGAACCAGCAACAAAGCCATCCTCCAGATATCGATCAGAAAGAAAATAGTTAATCGCCTCACAGGTAACCCTACTTTTCTTAAGTAATAAATCACACTCCCCCCTTACTTCGCAAGCAAAGTGTCTGGGTTGATTCGCTTGCCTTCTTTGATAAGTTCAAAGTGAAGATGTGGCCCTGTTACACGCCCTGATATACCCACAGTTCCTATCGCCTGGCCGGCACGAACTGACTGCCCTGCCTCAACCTCCCGCTCATTTAAATGGGAGTACAGAGTTTTCGTATTATTACCATGATCAATAATTATGATTTTCCCATAATTTTTATGCTTATAATCATCAGTAGAGACTATTACAACACCACTTTCAGCTGAAACCACCGGAGTACCAATCGGTGCCGCAAAGTCAGTACCTTCATGGGGTTTTTTACGAATTTTACTGAAATCACCAAAAGGGCTACTAATACGGGCACTCTCAACCGGGACTGTCAATTTGGTAATCTCCACTGAAGCCATTGTTAACCCCGGTTTTAACAGTAGCCCTCCGAGTATTAAAATGGTTGAAAAACTGCAGAACAACATAGCGCGTAAATAGACACCTAATTCGCCATTATTAGACCCCGCCCTTGAGGCTTCCATAATATTCAAAAGTCTGCGTCGGAAAAAAGGAGCCTGACTCGTACCACCAGAGAAAGAGAAAGCTACAACCCAGTCACTTGTTCTTTGTGAAGAGTTCCGTCGAAGAGTGTCAATCATTGCTTGTGCATAAACACGGTGCAATTCTCGCTTACATGACTTTAGAACTTCGCGATCGCACCCCAACTCTATCGCCCAGCTGAATCGAGACTTCATCCAACCTAAGAAGGGATTGAACCATAGGATGCAAGTAAATATATGCACAATCAGAATCAACAAGGGGTCAAGCCTTTTCAAGTGCATAATTTCATGCTCAATGATTAGATGACGCTCCGTTTCATTCATTGATAAAATATAGGAGGGAAGCACCAATTTACGACTGAATAGCTGCATCACAAATGGTGTAATCGATGAGTATGTTATAAACACCTGAGTCTTACTTCCGATTAGAAAATCACTTTGAGATGAAGTAAAAAACTGGTCAAATTTAACTACAGAAAGCTTATTATTTGCTATTAAACGCAATTTCTTGCCATAGAAAAACTGACTCACTACCACTTTAGATAAGGTAAAAAACACCCCGGACAGATATATAAGCAACCAAAGAAAAGCCAGTAATTCAACAGAACTCAAAGAGGTCGATACATACTCATGCAGAACTATGTTAATTGGTGGTATAGAGGTAGCCTCATAAGCTGGCGGTAATTCAAAATTCAGATCCGGAGCAATACCCAACGTTAACTGGTCGCTCAATTGCGCAAGAAAAAATGGGGAACCAGCAGCAACCATTGCACACAACCAGAAACTTCGCCATTGGTATATCTGTATTAGTTCAGACCAAATCTGACACATCCTCTTGAAAAAGAGGGGTTTACCGGTTTTGATGAAGGTGCCTAAACCTAAAAACAAAACCAAGGATAAACCCCATGATCCATACTAATGATCGTATCATCAAACACAAGACCGGATTGCTCAATCTTGCAGAAGAGCTTGGCAACATCTCAAAAGCTTGCAAGATGCTTGGTGTTTCGAGAGACACTTTCTATCGGTACAAGGAAGCTGCTTCAAGTGGCGGTGTGGACGCCCTTCTTGAAAAGAGTCGACGGGTGCCTAACCACAAGAACCGTGTTGACACAGCAATTGAAGAGGCCGTGTTGACTTATGCCCTCCAAGAGCCTGCCCATGGACAGGTTCGAGTCTCCAATGAGCTACGTAAACGTGGCGTATTCGTGTCCCCTAGTGGTGTTCGGAGTATCTGGTTACGGAACGACCTGGCTAACTTCAAGTTACGATTAAAAGCACTTGAAGCCAAGGTGGCTAAGGAGGGGCTAATCCTCACGGAGTCGCAGGTTCAGGCCTTGGAAAGAAAGCGACATGATGATGAAGCCTGCGGGGAAATTGATACTCAACACCCCGGCTATCTAGGTTCTCAGGACACCTTCTATGTAGGAACATTTAAGGGGGTTGGGCGTGTTTACCAACAAACCTATGTCGACACCTATGCAAAGGTAGCCCATTGCAAGTTGTACACCACTAAGACGCCAATCACAGCAGCAGATCTTCTGAATGATCGTGTATTACCGTTTTACGCCATGCATGATCTGCCGGTGTTGCGTATTTTGACTGACCGCGGTACTGAATATTGCGGCAAGCTGGAGCAGCATGATTATCAGTTGTACTTGAATATCAACGAGATAGAACATACCAAGACAAAAGCCAGGCACCCACAAACAAATGGTATCTGTGAGCGCTTCCATAAAACTATATTACAAGAGTTCTACCAGCCATCGTTACGACGAAAGATCTATGGATCAATAGAAGAGCTACAAAAGGATCTGGACGAATGGCTCGTATATTACAATAATGATCGAACTCATCAGGGTAAAAAGTGTTGTGGTCGCACACCGATGGTAACCCTTGAAGAGGGTAAAAGTATCTGGAAGGAGAAACTCGTAAACTGAATTTGACCTGACAGAGTACCTTCTGAAAAACCGGTAACTGTCAGATCAAGTCTGAACTACTACAGTATATCGCATTAAAGCTGTCTTTATTTCTAGCTGTTGCCAGCCAAATAACAATAAAAACCAACCCCGCCCACAATATTGAGAAGAAAGAAGTAGCTAGAAAATCCAGTGCAAATGGTAGAACTGTAGAGACTATCTCGGCCATAGCCTATTCACCATCCTTGCTGACCGGCTCAGAGTCAGGCCAGGAATCGAGTACTGCCTGAAGCTCCTCGATATCTTTATCACTCATTAACTTACTGCCGGCAAACATCGACACAGGAAGGGGACCATCAAGCTCTAATACTCTTTCAGCGAAATCTATTGCATATGACGCCAAAGTTTCCACCTTCTCAATCGCAGGGCTATAAACATGGATTCCATGGATCTCAGATTGAGCCACAAACGACTTATCCCGCATCCGATCTAGTGTCTTTCGAGTAGAGGAGTATGACCAACCCAATTCAGGTCCCACCCGATCATGTAACTCTCTGGCACTCAGCGGTTCTCGCCTCCAAAGGGCTTTCAACAGCGCAAGTTCTGATGGGGACGGTTTTACCTTTTTCATTTTATCTTCCCGTGTGACAGTCAGGGCTAGTGTGCGACAAGTGTCGCATTCGGTCAACCACCCTGCAGGGAAACTTGTTAGGTTGTTTTTTATACAGCCAGGATCGTAAACAGTTCTTGCCGGCTGGCAAAAAGTTAAAAGCTATCGATAGACCAATCGATTTTGATCAGTTTAAGCACCAACCAATATAAGGTTTGAAAGCGCTTGCAACCAACTCAAAGTCTCAGGGCTTGCTGCACCAGCGCCAAGCAAAGCCCCAATCCAAAGATATAAGTGCCTACGGCACCCAAGAAGCGCATTGGGTTAGGCTTTGCCATAGTGGAGGGAAATAAGATGCCTGCAACAAAAAGAAATCGACAAGCGGTCAGCAGAATAACAAACCACCAAACCCAGGTAGAAGACTGCCCTAAGCTCACTAAGTAAATAAGTACCATCAAAAGGGGAGCATATTCTGCTGTATTTGCATGGGCCCTTACCCATTTGTGCAGGGTATTATCGGGGTCGAAAGAATGCCCAACTAAAACCTCATACTTACCGCGCCCAACAGTAACCAAGGCGCCGAGCAGAAGGGATAATGCCGCTAAGAGCCCAATACACAAATAGTAAACATTCATAGAAATCTCCATTTTCTATGTTATTTGTACAGGGAGGGCATTTTAAGCCTCGCCTCCCCGCCCTAGTTGTTCACACTATATAAGCATCGTTTTCAGCTATATTTTAAAGAATCACAGCAGTATCTCTGGAGCCTGCCGCGAACAATGCAACCAGAGAAAACTGTGAAAAACCTTGATCAGTAGATAAATACTCTTTACACCAAAACCTAAGTTCATCCGACCATTTAACCAAAGCTTCCTGCCTCTTCGGCTCAGCATCATATTGGGAGGCCAGTCCAGCAAAGTGACAGAGCACAACTACTTTAGAGTCATTGCTCCGACTATCATCAACTACAGATACAGTCATAGAAGCAGATACAGACTCCCAACTAATCAGGAAGTACAGAGAAGTATCACTTACATTTTCATCAAGCTTGGAAATTGCGAGCTGTAATACCTCGGAAAGGTCCTGATAAATATCATCAGTCGCCAAGGCAGTACTTTCCGATCGGTGTAACTCATGCTCCGTAGCAGCTTTATTTTCACCACCAAAGAGACATGTCGACTTTTCTATCTGCCAAGCCAATCTCATAAACCCTCCAAATACATCAAGACTGAACAGAGAAATATTCTACGAGATTTATGAGTAGAGCACACTTTATCGCCTCCCTGCCGGCATACTCTTCTCCATATTCAAGCTCAAAGTAAGGCAATTCCCCTTGTAAACACACCAAGAATTGACCTCAAATGACAACTCTACTGCTTCGCGCTGGGGCGCTCTGATACACGCATGGTAATATCGGCATGAAATACTTCCTCTCCATTAGTATCAATAACGCTCACAGGCATAACAACATCGCCAGCCTCAATGGTTTTATACCCTGGATACTCACAAATGGCTCGCAGATTAGTCTTCGCCATCTTTAAGTACTTGACTTCCATCCCCACTGGTATCCAGCGAAAGCGTCGATCCAAAGACACATCCAAACAAACACCGCCAGCTAATTCAGCGGCGTTACACATAGCGATAGCATGTACAGTACCGATATGATTTGTCACGCTCCAACGCTTATTCAGTAAAACCTCCACTTTACCCGGTGATAATTCCAGGAAACGCGGCTTGATTGAACGAAAATACGGTGCCTTAAGTACCACTAATTTAGACACCAGCCAGCGGCCCAATGCCGAGCCGCCAAATCGCCCCCAAAGATTAAGTACCGGGCTTTTAGAAGATTGATAGTCCATCTTACCTCTCCATCCTATACATCGAACCACCACTCTATATGGGCGGTCTTAAGCTATTTAGGCCACTATATATCAACTTCCGGTAGTCCAGGATAATCAGATCTATCAGTTTTATTGACATAGGCTATTCCAAGTGCAGAAATGCCCAAGAGGAGGTTTGGTTCATAAGCGAGTGCAACTAATAAGGCTAGACCTAATAATTTGTATTCCTTAAAAGCATATCCATTAATAGGTAAAGTAAGTATATCTGCAAGCTGAGAGGCATACTAAATGGCAATCGCTACTGCACACCTTGAAAGACTGTTTTTGATGTCCAAAAAATTCTCTCAGGCAATCTTTTATAGAAAAGCTTAGACTGAGTAGCTAATTATATGTCAATTAATACTGAAGATTAGATATCGTAAATTGTCAGGCCAGAAATCTTAGATTAAATTCTAACTATACTTCTCGCTGCAGCACCTGCTTTTCCCATTTCTAAGACATCTAACTTTCAATATATCCACCATAATTAAGGGTACATTATAAATTTTTCAGAAATTTAATATTGCGAAGGGTATGATCTCGACTCCCACAACGCACCAACAATATTAGATTCCCAGAATATCTACACCACTAAAGGGCTTCCGTTCATGGGTCTAATTTTATTTAGCCGCAAATCTATCACTATTTTTTCGCCACACCTATATATATCGGGATATGATTTTATGCTATATCACTTACCAATTGCTACCGGCCTGGTCCTAATAGAGACCGAGAAGCTCGCAGTCTACCGGTGAAAATTGGAGCTTCTAGTTAACACAACAAATTAATTCCTATTCATGGGAGCGACTCAATCAACCCTAGCAAGGTTATATAATGGAGAGAATCAAGCTGTGTAAATTATCGAGTAAGAATAAAAAGCTAGCTAAAAGATTTTTCCCAAATGCAAATCTAGTGGAGGTATCTACAAAATGAAAGACAAGCAAGAATTAGGTAAGAAGAACAAAAATCTCTAACAGAAAATGTTATTTATATTTGTATCCAAGGATAAAAATATCTTTTCTGAAAATGAGACAGCCCTACCGAATAGACTGTCCCATAAATTATCTCACGACAACTTTCGACGGTATTCCCTCGGCAACATACCCTTATTTCGGCGAAATGCCCTTCTAAGCTGCTCTTGAGACTTAAAACCACAGATAGTAGCTATACGCTCCTGAGTTAACGCTTGAGTTGCTAAAAGCTGGCAAACCTTTTCAATGCGAATTTTCTCAACGAATCGACCTGGAGTTACTCCCATATCCCGAGTAAAGCAGCGAGCAAAGTTTCTCGGACTCATAGATGTCTTTTCCGCGAGACTATTAACGCATAAAGTTTTATCCAAATTACTATGAATCCATTGCACCAGCTCTAAAAAACGATCACTCTTTAACTGGCTCATAAGATAAGTGCTACTCTGTTTATGATCTCCATCTCTCTTGAGATATAAGACCATTAATTGAGCAACAGCTAAAGCAATACCCCGACCAAAATCATCCTCTACCATTGCCAAAGCCATATCAACCCCCGCACTAACACCTGCAGAAGTATATATATAATCATCTTTGACAAATACAGATTCTGAATCGACATCCACTTCTGGGAATCTCTTCAGCTGATCAATATATCTCCAATGGGTAGTGGCACGCCGACCATTTAGCAAACCTACTTTTGCGAGAATCAGAGCTCCATTGCCAATAGAGCCTATGCGCTTAACTAAACCAGACTGAAGAGAAAGCCATCTACTCAAACATTCACTGATATTCAAATCATCAGCAGCATTAAGATTACCGCTCACAAGGAGAGTATGAATTCCTCTTGAATCAGTAAAACATCTATCTGAGCATATCCTTAAACCTGATGAGATTTCCTTGGTATCTCCATCTTCGGCTAAGAATTCAACCTCATACTGATCATCACAACTAAAGCCCCTATCCTTTAGCTGCTGATTTGCCAGTGAAAACACTTCTGCGGGCCCCATTACATCTAATGAGTGTGCCCCAGGGTAAAATACGATAGATACTTTCTTTTTACAGTTCATTTTAAATTGCAGAATAAGCGTAAAACTATATACCAAACTCAAAAATCACTGTGCGGATTACTAACTTATTAAATGAAACTTCAGGAATACTATCTTGGGTAGCCCAACCACCTCAGAGGAAGGTGAAAAAACGCCATAGCGGAAGCTGAATAAAACCTAAATAAAATCCAGATTAACTGGAAACACTACTAATAAGTTAATTCTTCACTTGATCTGAGTAATATACCAGGTGGCTACTACCCAATAGTGAGAATTGATCACACGATGATTCTTACCCCAATTAGAGACTACAGGCAAACACACTATCCATCAGCCATACTCTCATCATCCATATACATAAAAATGCTATTTAATAAGGCACCTTCAGAACCAATATCACAAACTGTTAATCCTGTATAATTAAGCAATCCTGACCCTAAGGTACCAGCTTTTTCTATTCTGTAAAGTAATAACGATATTTTTTTTCGGAATATATAGTCGTATATGAAACAGCCCTGCATCCTGCCAAATAAACTTTGATTGCGGCCAATAATTACAACTAAGAAACACTACCCAGCCACATCAACAGAAGAGCCACTTCAAAGACCTAACGCCATTAAAGGAAAAAGATAATCATTCCTAATAAAAGGAGCTGTAAATATCTAAAGCCCTATTCATCTCAGCTAATATGAATTGATTCAAGGCAAGAAACAAAAGAAATTCACATTTATCGCCTAAAGCCTTCGCTCTATCGTATAACGACCTAAAAGCCCGCAAGAAGTGCACCGCCGTACCACTTACTTATTCGCTCATATGAGCATCAAAATATTGATGATCTCATAGAAATTTAAATAATTTATCGACTCAAATAACCTCAGGCTTAGTAAGCTCTCTAACATATTGTTACAGTCGGTTGGGTGCTGAGCCCCATAGCTGGGACTTTCGAGGGTTATTAAATATAGATAGGCTTCAGGCTACGCATGGTAATCTGCTACTTCCAGGGCGGATAAGCAATGACTACCGACAACCTTGGCAGGATAGCCAAGACTTCAGAAAGTGAGTTTTTATTATTTATGGAAAATAACACACTAAAGCTATTGCCCTTTATGTTGCCGAAAGCCCTATCTAGCAATTTAACCCGCATAGACTTATATAAGCTAAAAAGGACAGCAACTTGTCTTCATGTAAAGAAGCACTGAATATGATTTATCTCAAAATGCAATACTGCTGTAAAAACTTACGAAAATTAACGTATTCAAGCTTTCGAGTTAACCCCCTATATCACAGACAACTTATAAGCCTTTACGAAATAATACTTCATTTACTTTGATCGTCATTCTTAAGCTGTTGAATAAGCGTATCACCAGACCAAAAGAATCTGACACAACCATCATAATTTTCCTTTCTTACACATCGCCCCAAGGGGTCGTATTGATACCGAATCACATCCTGAAATTTCTCTACACCTTTTTCTACTTTTAGATTTTCTATTTTTATCAACTTTTGCTGACAATTATAATGGTATCGAATCCTCTGTGCCCCCTCCCCTCCAACTTCTTCAACACGACCTGTAGAAGAGGTATAACCACGGGATATATTGCCATTATCAACGATTCTATTCTCAATAACTTCTTTGCCAGGAATCTGACTATCAAGCTTACTCGTCGAGTTAAGCTTACCTAGGAGACTATCAGCGGGGTCATAAATTAAGAAGGCAAGAAACTGATCTGAATCACTCTTACAAAAGTTATGAACATTAAAGATATTTTTATTAACCTTGCCGGAATGATTAACTATGGCAAGTGAACAGCTACTATTCGGCAATAAATTCAAAATATTTGTAACTGTATCAGTTGACCTTTCAAACTTACTGACAATAAAGCCTTGCACATAAACCTGAGGATCATAATTGTCCAGAGGTTTCAACCCTTCGGTTGTTTTTATCAACAAAGAATTGAAATTTCCATTTACTGAGGAGAAGGGTGAATTCTCAGATTCCACAGAATGATCAAAGATAAATTTAACATCTTCTTTTCTGGATAGTGAAGTTGCCGTAAGATTACCTGAAATATCATACTTATAACTGAGCTTACTATCATCTTGCCATTCCGCTACAATACGACCACTAGCATCATATTCCCACTTCAGACTACAGTAATTATTTTTAGCTTCGATCAGTTGCCCTAGGCAATTATATCTAAAGCTATTAACGCCCTCTAGCGTAGTTTCTTTTATTAACTGGCCCAGCAAATCACGTTCAAAGTAGATATCGATACCAATGCCTGATTGAGAAGCAATTACTTCCGTAGAATTTACTAAGTGCCCAGCGACATTATATGCATAGTGGGTAACACGGCCATAGAAATCCTCCTCTTCTATTAATCGGTTATTGAGATCATATTTCAGCCGATAACACTCACCCTTTTCATTTATAAGGCAAATTAAATTGCCCTCTCCATCATAATGATATTCTAATTGACTGCCACTGGAACTAGTCTTGCTCTTTATTTGATGGAGTGCGTTATAAGAATAACGCGTATAATTCCCATCCTTATCTAATATTTCTGAAACTAATCCATGCTGGTTAAATCTGCACTGAATATCTGTATCTTTTTGAGCAACCTTAACATTGATCCGACCCTGATCCTCATTCTTGCAAGAAGCCTCTTTCGTCTCAGCAGGCGTTAACAATTCCGTGCGACTATCAACATCATATCTACAATCAATAGATCGTCCGAAGGGGCAACTTATTCTTATTAGCTTATTGCTGCTTCCCCACAGATAACTCGTAACATTACCTAATGAGTCACTAATAGAATTAATCATGCCAGCAGAGGTATAGTCATATTTCACTTGGTTGCCAAGCGGGTCTTCAGCTACCACCAGCTGTCTTTTTTTATTGTAACTATACTGCCAACTGCTATCTGATGGGTCAGTATACTTTGTCGCGAGACCTTCATTGTTATATTCAATTTGATAATTATTACCGGCCACATCTATCTTCTCGGTCAAGCGACCCTGATTGTCATATCGGAATAACTCCTCACGTATAGTCCCATCAGTACTGGGTAGCCGTACTTTTGTAACGTGACCTAGATCGCTGTATTCATACCACGTTTCTCCACCTTCAGCATCTTGATGGAATGTGAGTAATCCGCGATTATTGAAGTGAAAACGTTGCCGTCCCCCTCTCGTGTCACACATCGTTGCTCCGTGACCACTTTCCTCCCAGATAAATTGATAACTGTAAGCAGCTTTTTCGCCAATAGGGTCCCCCCACTGCCGTATACAATGCGCTGAACTACCCTCAGCATCCCACTGAAAATAGAAACTATAACCAGTTTTTAAAGTTCTTTTTTTAATAAGGCCTTTGTGATAAACATACTTTTCATTATTGCCAACACTGTCTACAGCTTCAGTCAGATTATTTTCACTATCAAAGACATATTGAGCTACTACTTCAGAACTTCCCGAATTATTTTCTTTTGTCAAAGTATTTATAAGGTGACTTTCAGGAGATTCATCAAGCGAGCTAATGTATAAAATTTCACCGGAACTACTCTCGACCGATCTTAAATACTCCCCTGAGTAGTTGAATAAATAAAAGTTATCGTTATCATCCCGAATCTCAGCGAGCTTTAACGCACCAGTTTCACCAGTAGCTTTAAAATGTCTTTGTGCTCCATTGGAAATTCCATATGTCGTAATGATCCAATGCTCATCGTTTACTCGCGTGAGAGTTAATCTCTCATAAATATTATGACTGCGCGAGCTATTTCCGGGAGCTGGCAAGCTAATTATTCTACCTTCAGAATCAAAGAAGAGTATGGGTTTGCCTGGACGCCAAACCAAGCGCTCGCTAAATGTATGAGTCCAGCCACAACCCAATCCGAAATTTCTTGAATTACTACTGCGATAGGTACGAGTTACCGATAAGGGTAGTGCCCCCTCCAATACCAAATCTTCTAAAGTAAACTGAACCTCTCCAGTTTTTAGATTTACAGACCTAGTTACTTCACCAGTAACATTATCGCTCTGACATATATCGGAGTTATAATTTTCACCTACTTCGCTAATGTGGTTATCAGTATCATATGAATAATCCCTGACACAATTTATCTTATAAAATTCAGACTTTACATCATGGGGCACTGTGAAAGCTTGTTCTCTACCCCTTTTATTTTCTCGCAGCTCGTTACCCACTTTGACTTGCACTAAATTTCGACTATTTTTTCGGGGTGCAGCTATTTTTGGGGTTTTCTTTCCGGATACAGCAGTGCTTTTGCCTACTGTCGGATATCCTGAATTTTTAGCAAGTATTTTCCTTTGCTTTTTTGTCCTGGCAAAATCAAACATTAAATCGCCAATATTACGGAAAGCATTCACTAAGTGCTTATTCTTAGTTAAGGATGTTATAGCTACATCTCCCTCAGTCAATGCCGCAAGTGCTATAGTCAAAATGATCTCAAAAGTACCACTTGCAGTTAAGTTTGTGTGCTGCAAGCTATGTTGTGTTTTGATGTAGTCCTGGGCAAAATGAAAAACTGCTCCCCGAAGAGTTGGGTCACTATAAATAACCTCAGCTATGTTGAAACTCAAGCGGAGCTGCTTTTTTGAAACAGAACTGGGATTAAAACCTAGTACATCAATCACACCTCGATACAGGGAGGTTACACATTCATCAGCTTCTTCTTCTGGAGTTTCTTCATATAAGACATAATTGATTGCTGCAGAGCTAAACTCAAATGATTGACGTGCTGGACTTACTATTTTCTCAACATCAACAGCACTCTTTGACCAAATCGATAAGCGCCACACAGAACTGTCAGTTTCTTTTACTTTCTTTTTTACAGTTGTTACACGCTTCACCCAACTCCAATCAGTTTGCTGGCTAATAAAAGCCTTATCTGCAACTTCCTGCGTAATAATTTGCTGCAAGCCCATACGAATCTTAGCAACCAACTCTGTTTGTAGATCCCCCAATGCCGAATATGGCAGTGGGGCCTCTTCAATAATCAGTTGATCCTGAGTCAATGCCAGATAAATGGCTTTATCCCGCTCATTAAGATAGCCAGGCACATTACTTAATCGCGATTGAGATGGGGGACGCTCTTGCTCAGGGTCTATATCTGGCGCAAAGGTTGTGTATAAGCCAAGGTACTGGTCATATACTAACTGAAGAGTGTTAGTATCGAACATCCTCAATAATTCAGCAGCATCAATCTTTCTAGAGGGACCTGTTTGGCATATCCATCCAGGCCTCACCGCATAACGAGAGCCCTGAGAGTTTTCGATATAGAGCTGTATCAAAAGTTAAATCCTGTCAACCGCTGACCGACAATTCTACGGTCATCAAAAAACGAATCCATTCGAGGCACCTAAACCAGGTGCCCATCTTCTACATAATCACTTCTACTTGAACGATTTTTCTTTCAAAAGACGAAGAAATACATTTCAGCCTTCTTACATCGGTATTAAAAAATCGCCTGAACCAAGAACAGTTTCTGTGTCCAAAATTTTGACAATGAGTGTGAATTTTAGTAGTGCGTGTTTCAACGCCGGGAGCAATAAGCTCTCGATTCACATTCAAGTCTTCAATATCACAAGCAAAATGTTAAAAGTCAAAATAGCAACATCAAAAGCTATACCAATAGGAAAGCCATAATTCATCCACATTTAAAGACTTTTCAAATGATCTAAACGAAATAGTTATAATCCCTATCTAATAGCTACTAGGCCAATCCTCCAAGATACCTAACATACCACCATCTTTCGGAGTGGCTAGAAATTAGGTGAAAGCTAACTTAATTTGTATTGTTGAGATAGGAGAAAACGATTACAGGAGAGTACACTGCATATAGTGCAAGTAAATTTGACTAGGATCAAAGAAAGAAAATCACAGACAAGCGATATATAGCAGCATATTCTGACAAAAAAGTACCATTTAGCGACATTAAATATAGTTTGAAGTTATGGGTGATAAACTAATCTCAAAGAGAACACTTGAACTCTATTAAATTTTTGCCGTAATTTATAGTATTCGCTCAAATGTATAATAAACACCTAATAATGATTCAGCGGTAGAACATATCACGTCTATTACAAGTATCGACATGCAAATCGGCTAGATTATCCAGCCGATTTGTGATGAACTCTAATTGCTAACAGTAAAACTGCTCGATTTACCTGAATAGCTGGAAATCTTCCCAGTCCAACCACTCTTCCAGTTACCAAAGTGCTTTATTCGGTAAGTGCCTGATGGCGCATCATCTCCGATGATCCACTGTCCTTCAGCAAATGAACAGGCCATACAATCAATAGCCGTATCTCGTGTCCAAATAAAGCGTGTATCCAAATCATCATCGGTAAGATAAGTTTCCCAACTACCATTAACTTTACGCTGTACCTCAATGAACGTACTCTCAGTCTTCAGGTCATTTCGGGGATGGCCAGAACGGAAAGTGACAGATACAGTATCGCCAGCACTGTAGCTGGTACCTACATCATCCCAGACTTGACCAAAAGACTCCCATAGGCGTTTATCATCATAAACAACTCCAATTACATTAATGATTTGGTCATCAGACAGATCTTTCGGAGTAGGCCCTGCAGTAATATCTACGCCATTGACCATAGCGTGTGTCATTTCGGTATAAATCTGTCTATAGGCTGCAAGGGTATTGGGGCCGTATATGGTATGTGCTCCCTCATAGTGCTGCCTATCAAACTCTTCAGGGGTAGTTATGTAACCGGAATAAGCATTTGCCAAACCGGCAATCACCACAGTGTTTACACCGCTTCCTTCAAAAGCTGACAAGACTTCAGCCTCAAGACGTCGGCCTGCCATAGTCGTCATTTCACCCGGGGCGGCGACCAAAACAAGTGAGCCTATGCGAAACATTTGGAAAGGTAGGTAAGGGGTATAAAGTGCTTGGCCTATTACCTCACGCTCTACAAATGTAGGTTTGGGGTACTGGCAGGGGTCATCCTGAGTATCCTCATATACTGCGGCTGCAGAGAATGCACTCATCAGGCCAAAAAGGGGGTAACCATTAATAGCCGATTCGAATAGTCCCATATCTCTATCCCAATCCACCCCCTCATTTTCAACAGACATTCCCTCAAAAATACCATCAATATTGCTGGGACCATCCCAGGTTGATCCTGCTGTAAATGACCAGCCGACAGCACCTTCACAAATATCTATTTGCCCCTCACCGGTAAATTCACCTGCTACGGTATAGCCAGGGAAATAGATATATTGATGTCGATAATCTAATCCACCTTCAAGTTTCACAGTAGCTGATTGGTAAAGAGACTGAGCTTTTGCAACTTGCTTTTCAGCAGATAAAAGCAAACTTTCATACTCAGAATTTCCGCATCCATCCCTAGGGCCACAAATATTCGGAGACGCATCACCTAAGTTGCTATTAGCAAATGCCGCAGTAAATTGACTTGCAGCACCCTGCTCGGCAGCCCAAGACTCGAGCAACTGACTCGCCGCCCCCTTATTATCCCCGCTAAGTTGCCGCTGCCCTGTTCCTAAAGAGACATTGTGTACTGCAAACCAATTAATAACTCCCAGTGCTTTGTTGTTGGCATCGACCAACTTGAGTTGGGTCATGGTTTTATTGGTATCGTATTGATAGTCGCTTGCATCAGTATTTGCTGAATAAGGGTCTGGGTTTCGATTGATACTAGTATCGAGCAAGATCCCCTGCTCAATAAAGATGTCACCTGGAGTTAGTCCACTGTCCGCTTCAACGATTGACTGAAAAATACCATCAACAATAGCGTCATAGTTATCTTCCGCATACCCGAGAGCACTCATATTCAACATGACATAATGATCATACCCCCCGGGACCTACATGGGTATGTGTAGCAGTCAGCATTACATTCTTTTCGGTGTACTTACTATTACCATAGAGATTTTTTAATTTATCTACGACACCCTGCTTCACGCCCTGCGGAATACCTTGCAAATCTGCTGATACGAATACCAAACGCTCATTTTCAGAGCTATCAGAAATTATGAATGCGCGGGACCATAAACGGGTATGAATTCCCTTGGTTGTCTGCCCCGTTTCTCCATATCCTACCATTCCAACATCTGCTGCCGGGCCAGTTATATCATACTTACCAACACCAACACGCCAGTCAGATGCTTTAACAGTGGAAGAAGCTCCAATAAATACTATTAAAGCAATGACGTAACCATTAATTATTTTCATTTTTTCTCCAGAATCTATACACGCAGGAGTACATTCGCCAGTTCACAGAAGTGAAGGCGTATCCTTTTCGTTGAAAGTTGATATCTGAATAAGCTACTTCCGATCAACTCGAACGCGGCTCTCTAGATAGTTAGCCAATGTAATCTTGACTTTTATTATCTCATCCTGAAAAGCGGCTTTATTATTTTAAAAATACACATAGTAGCCATAACCTCCCTGCTGTCAGCACACTGGAACTGAGAGTACAGCTCTAGTACGCATGTTCAGAATACCCTAACTGGCTGTATTTGGTAGCACCCGCAGAGTAATTACCCGCCATAAATCCGTTAATTTAGAGTCGAAAGCAAAATAATTTTAAATATGCGAAGGTTTTCTGAACTACAGCAAACCTAAATATTTACAAATCAAGCAAGTACAATCTAAAAATGAGTGTAAAGAAAGGATAGATTAGGGGATTTGAATTACGTTTAGAGAGGAAATGTAAAAAACTTTCGCCATTCAAAATTAGCACTCAATCAGTTTCCAATTATATTCCATGGTTTGACCTCTTGTTCACAAAACAATTAAATTAGCAATTAATTAGGCAAACACCTGTACTTAACATTCAAAGTTGTCTTGACAGGAAATAAGGTGGAAGTTGAATAACATTGATAATCGGCCCTTTTAGCATTTGACGCCCCTGACTATAAATATGTGAACTTTATGTAGCTATCAATATCTGACTCCTCTGCAGTAATCCATATAGATACATAAATAATGCACGCTAAACTTCTCACCCTCTCAGTTTTTTCTATATTGACCTTCTTATCCCTACCATCCCTGGCCGGTCAAAAGTGCGATGTACAAATGACGATACAGAGCGAATGGGAAGGCGGATATATGGCTTCAGTGGTTGTACGTAATACAGGTACCGAGCCAGTAAGTGATTGGGAACTTTCATGGCAATGGCCCTCAGACCAAGAAGTCACACATATATGGAATGCTACTTCAGCCCAGGATGAAAACCTGATCTCTGTAGTTGGAAAACAAGGCTATGTAAGAGTACCCGTTGGCCAAGCCCAATCTTTTGGTTTTAATATTCGCTACTCGGGTGGTGAAAAGACGCCTGCTCATATTAACGCTAGTTGCAACAACACCATCAATAAACCAGATCCGCCCCCACCTTCACGAGACCTGTTAGACCCCCTTTCACAATACAATTTTATTTTAGGCACTCAAACGATAAACCCTAGGTATACATTTACAGATAAGGGATCA
Source organism: Microbulbifer maximicatervae (SeqCode) (assembly GCF_052467225.1). Taxonomy (NCBI): domain Bacteria; kingdom Pseudomonadati; phylum Pseudomonadota; class Gammaproteobacteria; order Cellvibrionales; family Microbulbiferaceae; genus Microbulbifer; species Microbulbifer maximicatervae (SeqCode). The sequence continues at coordinate 4,117,225 of NZ_CP174303.1, forward strand.
CTTGTTGAAAGTGCTGAAGCCATTTACTCAATGGGCTCTAACTTACTCAAGATAGCCCTTTCTCCGAGCCTATATAGCGAGCTAAGTAACTCTGGACTCGACTATCAATTCAAGCGAATGCTGGAAGAAATACCAGAATTTCAGCAAGTCTTGGGGATGGATTTCTCCATCTACATGTTTTGGGTCGAGGACTCCGGTTCCTGGATGGATAACAAAGGAATGAGTGAAGAAGAGCTAAAGTGGCAATATGACAAAATTTATTCGTTGGCTGAATATTTACTAACTGAATATAACGGCTCCGGTAAGACATTTATGATTGGGCACTGGGAAGGCGATTGGAACCTGGTTCAAAAAACTGATGGTACTAGAGATGACAGTCAGGAAACTATCCCTCCTAAGCGTTTACAGGGTCTAATTGACTGGGTCAATATTCGACAAGAAGCCATTGACGATGCCAAAGCAAATATCACCCACTCTGACGTTAACTTATATCACTATATTGAGGTCAATAGGGTTGAATCTGCAATGCAGGGCAAAGAACGGATAACCAATGCCGTACTTCCCCATACTAATGTAGATTTGGTGTCTTATTCAGCTTACGATCTCACTACCAAAGAAAAGCATTCAGATTTTGCCACTCTACATAGTGAGTTGACTTCGGCTCTAGAATTTATCAACTCAAATCTTCCAAAAAAATCTGGGCTGCCATTTGAAAAGCGGGTTTTCATTGGCGAATATGGTTACGGAGAGTCCTGGTTTAAGGATTGGGGAGCCCGCTCTGGCGAAGCCCAGGATATGCTATCACGCAATGTAATAAAAACGGCGCTCCAGTGGGGTGCTCCATTTATTTTGTACTGGCAAATGTATGACAATGAATATGATAGCTGGATCAATGAATTCACTGGCTACTGGCTGATTGACAAGGATGGTAATAAAAAGGAGATTTATAAGACTCACCAGGAGTACTATAAGGACGCGAGAGCATTCTTAGATAACTATTATATGGAAAACTCCTCCCTTCCGTCAGAAAGTGAATTTCGAGCCTATGCCTTAAAATGGTTTGAATCATCGAAAATCCCACCACAACAGCCCAAACCTGACACTCCCCCTACTATACCGGAAGAACCCAGTGAACCTTCAGGCCAGTGTAATGTGGAATATGCAGTGCAAAACGATTGGGGAAGTGGCTTTATGGCAAATGTGGTTATTTATAATAAAGGAAAGACATCTCTCGATAAATGGCAGCTACAGTGGAACTGGCAAGGTAACCAGTCAATCACACACTTCTGGAATGCACAAGTCACAGAAAGTAACGGGACTATAACTGTTACTAGTGAATCATCTATTCCGGCAGGAGAGGCCCGAGCTTTTGGGTTTAATGCAAATTACTCTGGAGAAAACACCCCACCAATTATAATTGGCAACTGCACGGGTACACTCACAACAGAATCTTCACAACCTATTCAGCGCCCCAATCAGCCCCCCAATCAGCCCAATGAATATTCAGATAGTAGCAGTATTAAGCTATGGTTTATTGGTGATTCGATTACTTACGGCATGACAACACTCCCTTATAATTCAAACGGGTTTCGTAGCCAGATCTGGGACTATCTTGTCCAAGCAGCCGATGGCAACTCAATCTTTCCTATAGATCAAGAATCTACCAGTGAGCAGCTAATTCTAAAATACAATGGACAACAACTAGAAACGATTGGCACTATTACTGGACCAACAGGCCCTGATGATATGTCTCAACAGACCAAGAATTACTGGCACTCTGGGATACCTGGAGCTACAACCAGCGATTTACTTTGCTATCTTGATCCGATAGGCCATCAAATCACCCCTGGCTACAATTTCACCAACTGCCTCAATTCCATCAAGAACTTCAATCAATTTCTCAGCGAAATGTGCAGGGAGGGCGAAACTAGTGCTGGCTGGCTCACTAATCAAGCCTGCAATTTAACGCGGGATATAACCTCTGAGGATAGCGTTGTCATACCTATACAGCTCGGGACTAACGACATCACCTTCCTTAGCATGAATAATGCGATTGATTGTAGCCTTCCTATAGAAGAAAATAGTGAATCCGCCCAGAAGCTAAATATGGTCGTTAGTAAGATAATATCATCACCCAATAATATTCAAGGCATATCAATAACAGATAGAATACAAAATTATTTTGAGAGCATAGATATTCCAACTGAGAAAATTGCATTCGTAATTTCAACTATCCCTCGTCGAAGTGATTTAGACGGACAAGATCCGAAAAATTACTGTACGGACTTTTATAATCAAAAAATCAGGAAGTCACTATCAGAGGCCTCCAATACCAAAAATATTTTCTTAGCAGACCAAGAAAATATTGTCCCAACTGGAGACCCGGTACACCCTACAACTGAGGGCCACAAGATTATGGCTTGCAACTTACTTTATGGTAAAAATCTTGGCCATTCAGATATTCCTTCTTGTATTCTTCCCAGTAACATCCCAGATAAAGGGCTATTGAAAGCAATAGATCATGTATCCAATTAGCTAGGATTTCGCTTAACAGGCCCTGATTAGAAATTTTCAGGGCGCTGCTTTTACTCACCAATAACTTTGGGAGCCTTTATAAACCCGCCTTCTATAGTAGCCGGCCTAACTCTGAACCAGATTTAAGAACTGCTTCCTATATTCTGCCCAAATCACTTTCCCTGAGAAATTACTTAAATCAACTTTTTTTAATTTTGAACCCGATAGAATTGACAAAAACATTGATTCCAGCTTTTTTACTGCATCATTACAGTCTAAATAACAAAAGTTTTCGGAATAGAACTCTGGGTAGCACTGTTCATCTGGCACCAGTGGAGTCGCACCGAGAATAGCTGCTTCCATCACCGCCAAGCCTTGGAATTCATGGTAAGCCGTAGAAAGGAATATATGGCTATGTCGCAGTACTTGACGATAGTCTTTAGCGCTTTCAAGATACCCGAGTACCAATAAATGGTCGGCAAACTCTTCTTGTATTTGAGCAAACTCAGCAGGGCTATTACGAAATGACTGCCCCATTAGATTAACGAGAAACTTAACATTTCTGGCTTTCAAGCCCCGAAGGATATCCAGCAATCGGTCCGCGCCTTTGTCATATTCCCAACGGGCCGCCCAACTGATAATCAAAGTATCTTGATCTATTTCGCCCCCATAAATGCTCTCTGTGCAGGAGTTCCAGGAAAAGGCCTCTTCAGTTTTCGCACTATCAAAAACGATGTCTTCTATTGGCACAGGAAGAACTCGCGACTTTTCCTCAATCTCCTCACAAATTCCGGGAGGAACACAATCAGGAAAGCGCTTGAGTAATTTCTTTACTCCTCCTAACAAGGTACTGCGGTTGTATTCAGAGTTGAACAAGACCAGATCACCGGACAAGGCCGTGTAAATATTCAACAACTGGGGTTCTACCGATCGAAACGCATCAGAGCTCACTGGGTAAGCAAATTGATTCTCATGAAAATATACAACTGTAGGCACCCCAACGATTTCGGGAACTAAACCGCGCAAGGCACTTAGATCGGTCATTGAGGTTGTAACAATAAGGTCCCAACGCTGCTTCAATATTTGCGCAGTTTCCCCTCGGCCCCAGGAAAGGCTATTACCGCGAATTCGCCAGCTAAAGTATCGCGGTGGTAAGGTTAGTACGGTCCATTGCCAATCAGAAAATGCCGCTACCAGCCCTTTACGCCAACGCTTGTGACTGTCCGCATCATAAGCGGAGAGTAATAAAACTTTCATTAAATAGTAACAAGAAGAAGCGGCACCGGGATCAAACTTAACCCCGGTAACTATTGATTGGAGGGATTAATCGAAAGAGCGCACATTCATTAATCGTGCAAACAAGCTGGAAGTATCCCAACGAGCACCACCAATAGCTTGTACCTCACTATAAAACTGATCTACCAGGGCAGTTACGGGCAGTAAAGCTCCGTTATGTTGTGCCTCTTGAAGGACTATAGCCAAATCCTTACGCATCCAGTCCACAGCAAAACCGTGGTCATACTCGCCAGCTAACATAGTTTTTGAGCGGTTTTCCATTTGCCAGCTCTGTGCCGCCCCCTTGGATATCACATTGACAACCTGCTCTCCATCGAGGCCAGCTGCCTTGGCAAAATGTAAACCTTCAGCAAGCCCCTGAACGACACCCGCGATACAAATTTGATTGACCATTTTACACAGCTGGCCGCTACCTACTGGCCCCATCAGGTTGCTTGCCCGCGCATAACAGTCGATAAGAGGTTGCACTTTATCAAAGTCTGCCTTATCTCCCCCAAACATAACCGTTAAAGCACCATTCTCAGCGCCGGCCTGGCCTCCAGAGACAGGTGCATCCAGAAAACCGATTCCCTTTTCGCTGGCTGCAACTGCCAATTCCCGAGCAACATTGGCAGAGGCTGTTGTATGATCTACAAACAAAGCCCCGTCACCCATACTCGTGAATGCCCCCTGCTCTCCTGTCACCACCTGGCGGAGATCGTTGTCATTGCCTACACAGGCAAAAACAACCTCCGCGCCCTTTGCGGCTTCAGCGGGCGTTGCAAAGCTCTCTCCATCATATTCTTGTAGCCATTGATCCGCACGGCTAACAGTGCGATTGTAAATTCGCACCATGTGGCCAGCATTAGAAAGATGCCCCGCCATGGGATATCCCATCACCCCCAAGCCAATAAATGCAACTGTTGCCATTTCCTCTACCCCCATACCATCCAAATAAGTATTACACCGAGAACCAAGCGATAAATCGCGAATGGAGCCATCCCAATGCGGCTAATAAACTGAAGGAAAAAATGAATACACAAATAAGCACTAATACAAGATAAAACGGTACCAAGCAGCAAGTCATTCCATGGAACACTTTCCAGCGCAAGTAATTCAATCGTTAACAAAATAGCGCTGAGGGCAATAACAGGAATAGACATCAGGAACGAAAAGCGCGCTGCAGCCTCTCTCTTCATGCCAAGCATCAAACCAGCAGTCATTGTGATACCAGAGCGGGAGGTGCCAGGGATTAGGGCCAACACCTGTGATAAGCCAATCAGAAGTGCTTTTTTCCAATTTAACTGGGCTAGAGATTCGACCCTGCGCCCCTTTGCATCAGCCCACCAGAGTAAAATACCAAAGCCAATAGTCGTAGCAGCGATAACACCGGCTGAACGCAGGTGAGTTTCTATGAACCCTTTGAATACCAGGCCTATCAGTCCCACAGGTATAGTGGCGAGAACAATTAACCAGGCCAGCCGCCCCTCATCGGTAAATTGTTTATCCGTAAATCCTCCTAGACCATCCCTAATCAGCACCCAAATATCTTTGCGGAAATAGAAAACTACTGCCAGTAAAGAGCCAAAATGAACAGCAACATCGAAGGCCAGCCCCTGGTCCTGCCAACCCAATACCTCAGAAGGTAAGATCAAGTGCGCGGAACTGGAGATGGGCAGAAACTCTGTCAGCCCCTGTATCAGGGCCAAAATTACAATCTGAAATGTTTCCATGTGTTATTAAGATCGGATTTTTTGTCTTTTCTTCCAAGTCACTTCATTGCGCAAATAAACAGGCTCAAGCTCTTCAGCGGTCACTGTATGACCCTGCTCCCATAGTGGTACTGCCAGCTGCGCTATATCCCGAGCGTGAATGAGACTGGCTTGATCAACGGCAGCCAATAACGCCCCTTCAAAAGCCTCATAATGTAATCCCGGGCCCGCCCCATAGATCGGAGTACAAATCTCCGATTTCTCTAAAGACAGCAGAACCTCCTCCGGGTTCTGTACCGCCTCCGGGATCAAGCTATCGCAGGGAGAGTCACTGGAGTAAACCCCCCAATATACTTGTTGCATACGAGCATCCAGCATTGCCACGACCGGTGACTGTCCCCAGTCCGGGTGCGATCGCCGAGCTCCAAGTGCTAGGGCTGCGAGGCTGGAAACCGGAACCACTGGTAGATCTGCAGCATAAGCCAACCCCTGCACACTACTAATTGCTATACGGAGACCAGTAAATGACCCCGGCCCGCGGCTGACAGCAAGAGCATCCAGGCCTGCCAGCTTTATGCCGGCTTCTGCGAGAACGTCATCCACCATTGGCAAAAGGCGACGGGTGTGATCGCGCTCTGCCTGTACAAAACGCTCAATCAGCTGGCCATCAGATATGAGAGCAACAGAACAGGCGCCCGACGTTGTATCCAGGGCAAGTATTTTCACAGCGTTCTTAATCCTGGTCATAAAAAAGGGAGGGAATTGTGGCACGGGAGCGGAGGGGAGTCATGCCCAATATCGCAACCCGCAACTAAAAAACCCCGGACTAACCGGGGTTTATGAGGAGCCTGCCAAAGTTCACATCGTTGAGCCCATATATATGACCCTAGGCGGCCTTTTTCGGTGGCCGACCTCGACGGGCAGCACCAGCCTTCGGTGGACGGCCGCGACGGGCTGGAGCCTTCTTAGCAGCTGCTGTCGCAGTCGCTTTCTTGGGTCGTCCGACTCTTTTTGCTGGCTTAGCCGCTGAAGTTGCCTTCTTTGGACGGCCGGCTTTTTTCGCCGTCGCTGTAGCGACCTTCTTGGGGCGTCCGGGCTTTTTCGCTGCTGTGGCCTTGGCTGCAGGTTTCTTCTTGGCCTTTTGAGTTTCGGCTTTTAATTTGGCTTTAGCCTTCTTCTCTAACTCTTTAACTTTAGCGGCAGCTTTCTTTGCAGCTGCTTTAACCTTAGCTTCAGCCTTCTTCTCAGCAGCCTTCAATTTCTTGGCATGAGCCTTTTCTTTGGTTTTTACCCAGCGTGTTTCAAATGCCTTGAGTGCGGCAGCTAACTCTTTATCTGCTTTGCTGGAGAGGCTCTTAGAGAGACTTTCCACCTTTTCTTTTGCAGCAGCTTCAGCCATATGTACGGCATCCATAGCCTTAGCTTTGGCAAGATCCATCTTTGCCGCTGCCAGCTTGGCGCGCAAATCCTTTGCCTTACTATTGGCACTGGCCAGCGAAGTTTTCGCTGTTGCCGCATTACTTTTCTGCGCTCGAGCCTTAGCCTTAGCAACACGGTCCATTTGCGCATCCAGCGATTTGGTCGCTGAATCTACCGCCTTCTGCGCTTTCACGACCGCTGGCGACGCTGCGGTCGCACTAGTTGCTCGTTTCGCGCGTGTACCTTTTTTTACTACTCTTGCCATCCCTTGTCTCCTCACTGAAAGAAGAAGTACATCCAAAAGTGTGCCGGCAGCATTGCCTTTTAGCTATCGAATAAAAACTGGAATCGGCCGTTTTTATTACTTATGCAGAGCGCCGCACCGCCTATTTCGATACAACTTTATCAAAGTTAATAAAAATACCCGGCATTGCAAGTAAAAAAGCGAAAAATGAGAAACTTTTTATAAAAAAAGTATATTTTTCTTATCAATTTTCACTTTTGGGTCCCGTTTTAGCACTTTGGTAGAAATTATTTTGTCCCATTGAGCTTAGTTTGCACAATTCCCGCAAGCGCCTCTATATGATCCTCACGTAAATTTAATGCGGGAATATATCGGTAGTCACTGCCCCCAGCATCAATAAAATTAGCGCGATTCTCTACCGAAATTTCTTCCAATGTTTCCAGGCAATCCGCAGAAAAAGCCGGGCAAATTACATCGACACTACTAACTCCTGTTTTACCCCATTCAACAAGAGTCTTATCGGTGTATGGCTGCAACCACTCTGCCTTACCAAAGCGCGATTGAAATGTGACTTGCCACTTATCCTCACTGATTTCTAGTTCATCCGCTAATAACCGTGCGGTTTCCATGCAATGGCGATAATAGGGGTCCCCCTTATCAACATTGGCTTTTGGGATACCGTGAAATGAAAGTAACAATTTTTCCGCTGGCCCTGCTTTTTCCCAGTGTTCTTTTACTGAATTGGCCAGGGATTTTATGTAGAGCGGATTTTGGTAATAATCTCGAATCAGAGAAATATCCGGAATATCGCGACTATTGCGAAAAATTTGCGCCACCTGATCATAAATTGCTGCAGTTGTGGTAGCCGAATATTGGGGATATAGGGGAAGCACTATAAAAGACTCGAAACCTTTCTCGCGCAGAGTTTCTATGGTGTTGTCGAGGCGGGGCTCACCATAAGTCATGGCATATTCAACAGCGACATCGCAACCTTTTGCTTTTAAACGCTGCTGCAACAGCTCTGCTTGCTTCTGCGTATAGTAGAGAAGCGGCGATCCTTCCACTTTTGTTTCATCTGCACTGCTATTCCATATTTCCGCATAGGCAGGGGCAATACGTTGTGGACGAAAAGGCAGTACCAAGCAATTCAATATGGTCAGCCAGATTGGCCGCGGTATCTCGACAACCCTCGGATCTGAAAGGAATTTCCGCAAAAAACTTCTTACTGCTGTAGGTGTAGGCTCAGCTGGAGTACCTAAATTCATCAAAATTATTGCCGTAGACATAAACCGCCCCGTTAGAAATCTTATCCTTTCAAGAAATCCTGCCAGTTATCAGGCAGGGAAGAGCGCATACTGCCAGGCCAATACCGCCGTGATCAACTCGCTCTATATCACTTCTGGAGATACAAAAAAGCCCCCAAGTGGGGGCTTTTAAAAAATGTTAGCGATGATCTCAGCTGAGAGCTTCCAACACTTTCTCGCGAATCTCATCCATACCGCCAACACCCATTACCTTGCTGTACTTGGGAGCCGCTTCAGGAGAGCGTGCTTCCAGCTCGCGATAGAAGCCTACCAGCGGTGCCGTCTGCTCGTGATAAACCGCCAAACGGTTGCGAACAGTTTCTTCAGTATCATCTGTACGCTGGATCAGTGCCTCGCCAGTCACATCATCGACACCCTCAGCCTTGGGCGGGTTGTATACGATGTGATAGACGCGACCAGAGTTTTCATGAACCCGGCGGCCCGAGAGACGCTTTACGATTTCTTCATCGTCAACAGCGATCTCCAGAACATGATCGATATGTACATCGGCTTCCAGAAGGGCTTCAGCCTGGGGAATGGTGCGAGGGAAACCATCGAACAGGAACCCTTTAGCGCAGTCTTCCTGGGCAATGCGCTCTTTAACTAACGCAATGATCAGGTCGTCAGAAACCAATTTTCCCGCGTCCATAACATCCTTGGCCTGTAGGCCAAGAGGGGTACCCGCCTTCACCGCAGCGCGAAGCATATCGCCGGTGGAGATCTGCGGAATGCCGAACTTCTCTGTTATGAATTGAGCCTGAGTGCCCTTGCCGGCTCCCGGCGCGCCCAAGAGAATAATTCGCATGTTCAGTAAGCCTCCAATACTATCGACGAACCAAAAGCCGCCGCGCTAAAAGAGCGCTACCTTACACTCACACCTCAGATTGGGCAAGATTGCTACCGATACCCCCACAATCCATACAAACCACAGAGTACTAAAAGGGGCTTAAAGCTCCGCTCTATGTAAGCCTGTTAAGATCCCTAGCTATCAGCACCGGGCTCCCGCTGAACTTTGGCCTTGTCCCAAAGTCTGTCCAGTTCCTCCAGCGTTGCCTCTGATACTTGCCGACCTTCACTGTGTAAACTGGACTCAACATGACCAAAACGCCGCTCAAATTTCCTGCTACACCCCCGCAAAGCTGCCTCAGGATCAACCTTCAGGTGGCGGGATGCATTCACACAAGAGAAAAGCAGATCCCCCAGCTCCTCCTTTGCATGCTCCGTATCCCCATTTGTCACGGCCTCCCGCAACTCTGCAACCTCTTCCTCAATCTTATCGAGGACACCATCAATATTGGGCCAGTCAAAACCGACACGGGAGGCGCGCTTCTGCAATTTGGCTGCACGCGTCAAAGCCGGCAGCCCCACAGCTACTCCTGCCAGGGTTCCTGCATCCCCTTTGGCAGTGCGTTCGGCCTCTTTAATCGCCTCCCAATTCCTCTTTACTTCAGCTTCATCAAGAGCTTCGGCAGATCGGTCGCCGTAGAGGGTTCCACTTGGAAAGACATGGGGATGCCTGCGCACTAGTTTGCGTACCAAAGTGTCAACAATCTGGGGGAAATCAAAGTAGTCTTTCTCACGCCCTAACTGGGCATAAAAAATGACTTGGAAGAGTAGATCTCCGAGTTCTTCGTGCAAGTGCTCAAAGTCTTCCTGCTCAATAGCCTCTGCTACCTCATAGGCCTCTTCAATCGTAGAGGGGACAATACTGGCAAAGTCCTGTTTCAGGTCCCAAGGGCAACCGCCCTCAGGGCTGCGAAGCTGAGCCATCAAGTGGAGGAGGTCCTCCACAGAGTAATTCTTTTCCACGTTATTCCTTACTCAACGTTCAGCGCAGAATTCGCCGCTTTGCCGCTGCCACATTGGGCAGTTGATTGATCCGATGTAAAACCTGGCTCAACTCTTCAAAGTTGTGGATCTCAGCAGTCACGATCATTTCTACCGTATGCTTGTTCTTATTAGAGCGGGTTTGCATAGCGGTAATATTAATTTTCTGACTGTCCAGCATCACCGTGACATCCCGCAACAGGCCCTGGCGATCGTAGGCTTCGATCATAATTTCAACGGCGTAAAGTTCACGGGGTTTTTCCGCCCAACTTACCTGGAGTACCCTTTCAGACTCCTCAACCTGCATACGCAGCATATTTGCGCAGTCTTTACGATGTATAGAAACCCCGCGCCCAAGGGTGATATACCCCATAATTTCATCGCCTGGAACGGGGTTACAACAGCCGGCAATATGGGTGAGCAAATTACCCACTCCGTCGATATAGACATCTGCCTTGCCTTCTCCCCGGGCAACTGGAGCCGTCAGCGATGGTACCCGAGGCACATTGTCGACCTTCACCATTCGCTGGGCTGCGTTGAGAACCTGACCCACGCCTATATCACCGGCACCCACTGCCGCATAGAGGTCCTCTAGGGAATGCATGTTGAGCTTGGCTGCCAACTTATCGAAATCGAAATCACTCAGCGCCAGCTGCTTAAATTCCCGGTCGAGAATACTGCGGCCATCGGCGATATTCTGATCCCGAGCCTGCTGCTTAAACCAGTGAATAATCTTGGCTCGGGCACGGGAGGTAGTGATATAGGCCATGCCCGAAGAGAGCCAATCGCGACTCGGCGCTTCGAGTTTTCCTGTGAGGATTTCAACCTGATTGGCTGTCTCCAACCGGTGGTTGAGCGGCACGATTCGGCCATCTACTTTAGCCCCGCGACAACGGTGACCAATTTCTGTATGGATCTTGTAGGCAAAATCTAATGGTGTTGCACCCCGAGGCAGGTCTACAACATGACCGCCGGGGGTAAATACATAAATACGTGAATCTGCCTCACTGGAGCGTAAATCATCTTGTAGTGGGTTACCTCCCACCTCTTCATGCCAGTCGAGCACCTGACGCAACCAGGATATTTTTTGCTCGTAGCTATCTTTACTCTCGCTCTTAAGATCAGTGCCCTTGTAACGCCAGTGAGCACAAACACCGTATTCCGCCTCTTCATGCATAGCAAAAGTTCGGATCTGAACCTCAAGCACCTTTCGCTCGGGGCCAATTACAGCCGTGTGCAGAGAGCGATAACCGTTTTCTTTGGGGGAGGCGATATAATCATCGAATTCATTCGGTATGTTGCGCCAGAGGTTGTGCACTATACCCAGAACCGCATAGCAATCCCTTACTGTTGGGACAAGAATACGCACTGCGCGAATATCATAAACCTGGGAGAAGCCAATATTTTTCCGGCGCATTTTCCGCCAGATACTATAGATATGCTTTGCTCGCCCGTAGACATCACCTTCAATATGGGCGCGCTCGAGTTCAGAGCGCAATAGCTCCAATACCTCGTCGATATACTGCTGCCGAGCCAGTCTTTTCTCATCCAGCAAGCGAGCAATCTGCTTGTAATCTTCCGGCTCAAGATAACGAAAAGATAGGTCTTCCAATTCCCATTTGATATGACCAATTCCCAGGCGGTGGGCAAGGGGTGCATAAACATCGGCCACTTCACGAGCAACTCTCTGGCGTTTAGCCGGCTCTGAGTTTTTTGCAGCACGAATGGCACAGGTACGTTCAGCGAGTTTGATCAAAGCGACTCGCACGTCGTCGACCAATGCTACCAGCATACGACGGATATTCTCTGAATGTTCCTCTACCGCACCACTCGGGCTTTCTTCTCCGGTATCTGCGCTGCGACTGCGAATCGCAGCCATACGCAAAACACCACGAATCAACTTGGCAACTCGCTCACCAAATTCTTTTTCCACAGCTTGCAGTGGCAGGCGTTTTTCACGTACGGCACGGTACAGCACCGCCGCGACAAGTGCTTCTGAGTCTATTTGTAAGTCGGCGAGAATCTCAGCCATCTCAAGGCCTGTGGCAAAACTGCTAGCGCCCTCAGCCCAGATATTTTCCGCCTCAATTGCGCGCTGTTCTGCTTCGGCACTCACCTCAGCTGCGCGCCGCAAAGTTACTATCGCAGAACCATCCAGGCCCGCGAGCTTCTGTACATGGCGCAACCAGGATTCAAGGTCGAGTTCACCTTCTCCACCAAAGGAATGATGCTTTCTTACTTGAACCATCTTTTAACAAGAGTCATTTGTGTTATTGGCATAATTTTGTCGTTACCTGGCTTAGCAGCACATTTACTCAGTGCTCATGCTGGATTAAGCGCTTCTCTATCATAGGTTTGAACTCACCAAAGTCCATGATTTTCTGTATACATTTCAATAAGCTGCGCGAAATTCAGCAGTTTTTCGTACCAATTTGAGTGGGAGGGTATAAGTCTTGTCCAGCTTGTTGACCTTTTAACCAACAGTAAACCTGGAAAACCAATGCCTATAGAAAACTAAAATTGTGATATTGGGGAATATCGAGAGAAGTGAACAGGTTGCATTTGTTACTTAAAAGTGAATTTCTCCACCTCTACATGAACACAAAACAAGGCTTTACCGAACTTTACAAACTATCAGTTTTTTGTATTTACCGGCTTAGTTATTGCTTTTTTTAACTGGCAATGCACATATAGCAGGAGGATTAGAGGCTCCCCCCAAAAAAAGGGGCAAAAGAGATGATTGTAAATTGATTGGCGAATCACTTTACAAAGCTGCGAATCTCACAAAGTTTTTGCTAGTAGATATCAGGCACAATGCTGGAGTTAAAGCACTTTATTTCCAGCATTGATCAATAAAATAAGATAAATTAGAGAATAAAAGTAAGAACTATTTTGGGGAGGCAAAAAGTCCTGAAGATAAATAACGATCTCCACGATCACAGACAATTGCAACAATCGTCGCATTTTCTAGCTGCGCAGACAGCCTTAAAGCACCGGCTACCGCCCCTCCAGAGGAAACGCCACAAAAAATACCCTCTTCTTTCGCCAGCCTGCGAGTCATATCCTCAGCTTCTCGCTGGTCCATATCCATGACCATATCCACTTGTTCAGGAACAAAAATCTTAGGTAAGTATGCCTCCGGCCAACGGCGAATCCCCGGAATACTGGAGCCTTCAGTTGGCTGCAATCCAACGATTTGAATATCGGGATTTTGCTCCTTCAAGTAACGCCCGCATCCCATAATGGTACCGGTTGTACCCATTGAGGAGACAAAGTGAGTCACCGTTCCAGAGGTCTGCTGCCAAATCTCCGAACCGGTTCCCTCATAGTGAGCCAGGGGATTATCGCTATTGGCAAACTGGTTCAGTACCAATCCTTTCTTATCCTCTTGCATTTGCAAAGCTAAGTCCCGCGCACCCTCCATACCTTCTTCAGCGCTAACCAATATCAACTCAGCGCCATAAGCTGTCATTGAAGCCTTGCGCTCCTCTGTAGCACTGTCGGGCATAATCAATATCATTTGATAGCCCTTAATCGCTGCAGCCATTGCCAGGGCAATTCCCGTATTACCGCTGGTCGCTTCAATCAGGGTATCTCCCGGAGAAATATATCCTGCAGCTTCCGCATGGTTGATCATTGAAAGTGCCGGGCGGTCTTTTACCGAACCCGCAGGGTTATTGCCTTCCAGCTTGAGCAAAACAGTATTACTGGTATCACCTGGCAGGCGCTGTAGTTTAACCAGCGGGGTATTGCCTACGCAGTCAGCAATTGTTGGATAATCCATAATGCAATAAATTCCAGAAAAATCTCGCGGGAGCCAAGTGTACAGCAAGCGGTACTATGCACTAAATACCGTCTACTTTGGTCTACTCCCTACCCAGGTTATTAAGGGAGTTATACCTGAAGCGGTATTATTCAGATGGCTATGCCGCGCTATCTAATTTTGGCAAAGTGAATCTTTGAGCCTCTAAAACGCGCATATTGTGACAAAAAAGAAGCATTTTCTGATAAGTGAATGAGTGCGCTCAGATGTACATGACGGTAAAATGAGGGAAAAACAATCGTACAAGGCCCCTCTTAACATGGCCCCAGGCAACCCTATTCTCTCAATCGAGGAACCAGAGCAACCTCGATCCTTACGAACCCTGGTATTTCGCCTTACTGTAGCACCCGCACTAATTCTGTCCTTGCTCCTCGCTCTCGTTTTCACCCTGCAGCAAATGCACGATCGTCGCCAATTGCTATTAAGCCACGGTCGAGCCAGCGCCGAACAGCTAGCTGAACTAATTGAGATGAGCGGGGGCCATCCAGCTGAACTTAGAATGGAATGGCTGCGTAAAAGTTTGCTGGCGCTTATGCTGGAAAAAGATATGGTCAGATCTGTTCATGTCTACTCCACCGAACCCAGCCCCAAGCTAACCCTCAACCCCAGCACCGGACTCAGCTTGCTGGCCAGTGTCGGCCCGCGTCCACGCACCCCCATTAGCAGGGACACCCTTAACAAGCGCGAACCCTTTATTTTTGAAGATGATGAGACCCTTCAGGTTTTACAGCCACTGAAAGGCGATATCACCACCTGCTGGATAAGTATTGAGCTACATCGCCCCTATTTCCTGGTGGGAACTTACCAAGTTTTACTCGTAGGCTTGGTGGGGTTGATTCTCTGTACCCTAGCCGCGCTGGCCTGGTCGGTCATCATGTCTGAGCGCTTTGCTCACAGCCTGATTAGAATGGGGCATACTCTGGAGGCGATTGGCAGAGGTGAATTTGATCGACGCACCCATGAAACGGAGAATCGAGAACTCGCTCAACTGGGAAACCAAATTAACGAGATGGCTGAAAACCTGTCCAGTTACCAACAGGAATACAAAGCCAACTTACTCCAGTCTATGGATGACCTGCGCCAATCCCTGGACAGTATGGAAGAACAAAATATTGAGCTGGACTTAGCACGTAAAAGGGCGCAGGAAGCAAGCAGGATTAAATCGACGTTTCTCGCCAATACCAGTCACGAGATTCGCACACCTTTAAATGGCATTATCGGTTTTACCAACCTGTTGTTAAAAACTGGAATTGATGAGCTACAGCAGGATTACCTGCAAACCATTTTACGTTCATCGGAAAACCTGTTGACTACCATCAACGACATCCTGGACTTTTCCCGCATTGAGTCCGGCAATCTGGTCCTTGACCATATCCCTATGGACCTTGGCTTACTACTTGAAGAGACCCTGCAAATACTGGCCCCAAACGCCTATGAGCACCATCTGGAACTGGTGCCCTTGATCGATTCTCAACTCCCTCCCACTTTAATCGGAGACCCGTTACGAATTAAGCAAATACTTACAAACTTGATCGGTAACGCGGTGCGCAGCTCAGCAAATGGCAATATCCCTGTGCGCCTGTCAGTACATAGCATTAATAACTCAGAACTTGTACTCCGTATTTCGGTTACCGGCCTGGGTAACCGTATTGACGAGGCTGGTCGCCGTGAAATTGAGAACATCCTCACCAGCAAGTCCCCACAGCTCACCCAACAAATCAGCGCAAATGGTTTAGGGATGTCTATAGCCCGCAGCCTAGTTGAGAGGATGAGCGGCTGCACAGGTATTGAAGAAACAGCCAATGACGGCAACACCTGTTGGGTGCAAATTTCCCTCCAGGCTGAACGCAATCGAGGCATGTATCCGCGTATTCAATATCCTGGCTGCCGAATTTTACTTGCAGACCCCAACCCAGTTACACGGACCCAGGTAGCCCAGCTACTCAGCCAATGGCAAGTGGAGCCCATAGAACTCGGCGATACCGATACTCTGCAACCGGCAATCGAGCAAATGTGGCGGCACGATGCCTTACCGGATGCGGTTATTATCGATACAGCTACTGCCAAAGGTGACTTTGATAATTTCAGTAGCAAAGTGCAGTCGCTGGTTGATACCTATCAGTGCCGCGTGATCGTACTGGGCCCACCCGCTGAATTGCGTCGCTGCTACGACCAACTGCGCACCCGCACTCTCACTTTCCTTAGCAAACCCGTCACCCGAGACAATTTGCTGCGATCCCTGAAACGAGCAGTACCACAGCAGGGGCAACAACGGGTTAGTGGCGGGGTACAGGCGCTACCGTGGCCCGCACCACCGCGTGTGCTGGCAGTGGATGACCACGCGGCAAACCGCCGACTGGTCGGCGAACTTCTGCGAGCACAAGATGTAGAAGTCGTTATTGCAGCAAGCGGCGAAGAAGCTCTACAGCTCTGGCAGCAGGGAGCTTTCGACCTGGTGTTTATGGATATTCAAATGCCCGAGATGGATGGTATCGAAGCTACACGCCTGATTCGTGAGCAGGAGACCGGCCGCCGTACTCCAATCATTGCCCTTACCGCCCACGCCGGCGCCGAAGAAAAAGCACGCCTGCTGTCTGCGGGACTGGACGACTACTTAAGCAAGCCTGTTAGCGAGGCCCAGCTCTCCCATATGATCAAGCGCTGGCTTAAGATCATCACTCCCCAGGCCGCAGAAAAAGTGAAGATTGAAGAGATGCGCCTGGTAGACATTGGCGAATGCCTGACCCTCGCCAACGGGGATGCCAAGCTGGCCAGGGACATGCTGCGCATGTTGATTGACGGTCTCAGTTCAGATGAGAGAGAGCTGGAAAGGTTGTACAACCTTGGGGATTACAAGGGCATGTTCGAACTCACTCATCGCATGCACGGTGGCTGCTGCTATTGCGGAGTTTCACGTTTGAGAGAATCAACTTGCGTGTTACAAGAGGCATTGCGCACTATCCAAGGCTCCGATGCCCAAGCCTTTGACCAGCGCAAACTCAATGCTGTTCTCAGGGAGATCCGGGCCCTGCGCGAGTGGGCTTCTGAACAGGACTTGGATGCGCTCTTTGGCCTGGAGGTAGTTGCCTAGCAGGATTCAAATACGACGAATGCCAGGGCCGAGTCTTTTTCATCAGACAGGCTGAGGTGGATTCTGTCCACACCAAGTTTTTCGGCCCTCTCCTCAGCTGCGCCCGCCAGCACCACCTGCGGTGCAGCGCCCTTGCGGCGACGGACATCGATGTCTTGCCAGGAAACCCCTTCACCAATCCCAGTGCCCAAGGCCTTGGCTACAGCCTCCTTCGCCGCAAATCGCTTGCACAGATATGCAGCACGGATGGGCTCAGCCATAGCATAAAAGTCCTTCCTCTCCGCACTGTTAAGAACACGCTCAACAAAGCGATCACCAAAGCGCTGCCACGCCACCTCGATACGGTCGTAGTTACAAATATCGGTGCCAATACTAACAATCATTTTTTTCCGTAAACCTGTCGAAAAAGCTCTCTGCTCTGCAAAGGCTTATCCCCCAATACTTTCCTCAACAATAATCGTGTAAGGCGCTTTGCAGGTGCTAAAGCCTCACCTGACCAGCCACCCCCATTCATAGCGCTGTCCATCCCCAATAGTTCGGCACCCGAAAAAAAATACTCTCCCAGGCTCTCATCTTTGGAGCGGTGAACAGGAATTAAACCCCACTCATCATCCAGGCGATAAACCCCATCTTCACTTACAGGGTCTCCTTGCGGGCCGCTAATATTGAGGGACGGGCAGGTACCGAGCTCC
This sequence comes from Microbulbifer maximicatervae (SeqCode), assembly GCF_052467225.1. NCBI lineage: Bacteria > Pseudomonadati > Pseudomonadota > Gammaproteobacteria > Cellvibrionales > Microbulbiferaceae > Microbulbifer > Microbulbifer maximicatervae (SeqCode). The sequence goes on from NZ_CP174303.1 coordinate 4,135,126, forward strand.
AGGAGCAGTTGTAACTCAAAGCGACGAAGCGGACCTTCCAGTTCAGCGTTGTAGAGTCCCTCCAGCTGAGACAGAGATTCCAGCAGGCTCTGATAAGCTGCAAACAGCGTGTAATGCGCCTCGCCCTCGGGAAGGAGCCTTACCATCAGTTCATTGGCATAAAGGCCCGCATAAACCGCTCGGCTCTTGAGCCATAGTGGTACACCAACATTCTCGACTGGACCGAGTGTTTTAAGTGAACCCGCTCCCATCAATGTGACAAGCAACGGGGTGAAGGGCTGCAACGCTTGCTGGCGGCGTTGCTTGTCACGGCGGGCCCCACGGGCGACACAGCCCAGTCGACCGTAATCGGGAGTGAAAAGCTCCAGGATCAAGCTGGAGTCTTTGTAGGGCCGCGAATGGAGGATATACGCGGGTTGAGGCGGTTGAGGCGTTTTCATAGGTTCAGGGGAAATTACCCTGATGATTACTCGTCTCTATAACCGAGACTGCGCAGAGCCCGCTCATCATCAGACCAGCCAGATTTCACCTTCACCCACAAATTGAGCATTATCTTGCTATCAAACAAGCGCTCCATATCTTCTCTAGCCTGGCTGCCAATCTGTTTGATTCGCTCGCCCTTATTTCCAATGATGATACGTTTTTGGCCTGCCCGCTCAACCAAAATAGCAGCGCTGATATGCAAGACCTTACCCTCTTGGGCAAACTCCTCTACCTCCACAGTAACTTGGTAGGGAACCTCGGCACCCAGTTGACGCATAATCTTTTCGCGAACAATTTCTGCTGCGAGAAAGCGCGAGCTGCGGTCAGTCACTTGATCTTCGGGGAAGAAATGCTGCCCCTCAGGCAAGTGCTTTAGAATAACCTCTTCCAGAGTATCCAGATTTACGTTGCGCAAGGCTGATATGGGAACAATTTCAGCTTTTGGATGCTCCTCAGCCAGGGCTTGTAGCTGGGGCAGTAGATCAGCTTTATCCTCGAGCTGATCCACCTTGTTCACGGCGATAATTAATGGGCATTTAATACCTCGCAGCTTATCTGCCACCAACTGGTCTGCCTCACTCCAACGAGTGCGCTCTACAACAAACACCACTACATCCACGTCCCGCGCAGCGCTGGCAGCCGCTCGATTCATATAGCGGTTAATCGCTTTTTCTTGATCGGAGTGCAGACCCGGAGTATCGACAAAAATAATCTGGTTTGGACCTTCGGTTTTAATACCGAGCATATTGTGGCGGGTGGTCTGCGGCTTGCGCGAAGTAATCGCGAGTTTCTGCCCCAGCAGGTGGTTCAACAGTGTGGATTTTCCCACATTGGGGCGGCCGACAATCGCGACATAGCCACAGCGAGAAGGTTGTTCGCTCAAGAAATTTCTCCGAAAGAGTTGGAGGTCTCCGGGAAGCCCCGGAGCCAGAAGCGCCCCCAGTGATACAGGGGGCTATCATTACGATGCGGGAAATGGATCCGGCGCGTCGTTTCTATTGTAAGGTTAGTCCTGCCCGGTGAGGAGCTTATAAGCTTCCACCGCCGCAGTCTTTTCAGCATTACGGCGACTGCTGGCTTCGCCTTTTACGGGCTGTGTAAGGCCACTGACACGGCACTCCACTACAAAATGCTGGGCGTGTTCAGCGCCAGAAACATCTACGACTTTATATTCCGGCAGAGGTTTTTTACGCGCCTGCAGCCACTCCTGCAAGCGGGTTTTGGGATCCTTCACAGTCTCTAATGATAGGCCCTGCAAGCGCAATGCAAACCACTCAAGTACCCGGGCGCGCGCAGCCTCCAAACCGGCATCCAGATAGATGGCCCCAATAAGAGCCTCTACGGCATCGGCCAGAATCGATGCCCGACGAAAGCCGCCACTCTTCATTTCACCTTCACCGAGGCGCAGGCAATCGCCAATTTCCAACTCCCGGGCAAGTTTTGCCAGGGTTTCTCCGCTAACCAATTGTGCCCTCAAGCGGCTCAACTGCCCCTCGCGCCCGTTGGGGAACTGCTCGTAAAGTGCCGCGCCGATAGTGAACCCGAGTATCGAGTCGCCGAGAAACTCCAGGCGCTCATTATTACGACTCCCGTGGGATCGGTGAGTAAGAGCCAACTCAAGCAGCTCGGCTTGATCAAAATCATGGCCGAGGCGCTTGCAAAGGCGTTCCAATAAAAGATCAGTCACGTTTGCGGAATTGCTCCAGATCGATCAGCGCATCACAGCAAAGCTCCGGCTTCGCAGTGTCGAGCTGTTTATTAAACTTCATCACAACATCCACGTTGTATATCAGTGGCTGGCGCAGTTCGTAGTTGATGCTCACCACAGATCCCTTTGCGCCGCGAACTACCTGCACGGATTTAGTGGGTTCTCCGCGCACATTATTAACCTGGAAAAAACGGTTCAGCTCTTTTTTGATTTGACCCGTGGTCATACTTTCCAGATTTGGGTTTTGACCTAGATTTTTTAGCCCTTCGTTAACGTAACGAGCATCTAGGTAGGCCGGTGCCATCTTGGACACACAGGTCAAAGCAAATCCCAACATCGCGATAATCAGCAGCCAACCCCAGTAGCTCATACCGCGCTGCTGCTGCAGTGAAAGGTTGAGTTTACTACCCATAACTATGCCCTCTATCCTTTATACATAACCGGGCTAACGCCCGGCTGGTTTCTTTATTGGATTGAGCCTACACGCTTAAAGCTGGGCAAACTGAGCAATTTGTCCCAGTGCATCCAAATGGCGAAAGCTTTGCCGACGATATCCTTCTCTGGGACAAAGCCCCACTCCCGGCTATCGAGGCTGTTATCGCGGTTATCGCCCATCATAAAATAATGCCCTTCCGGCACTACACCACTAAAGTTACTGTACTGCCGGGGACGGACACTTTTCTGCATCTCATGGCGATAGCCATCGAGATCTTCCCACATGACTTCTGTTTGCGGGTTACTCGGCGGGATAGCCCGAATCAGTTCTTGGCGAGCCATTTCACCGTTGACATAGAGCACATTGTTCTTCAGTTCTATCTTGTCACCGGGTAATCCAATCACCCGCTTGATGTAGTAGGTATCGTTATTGTGGGGCGGAAAGAACACCATGACATCGCCGCGCTTGGGCTCACCCACATCCATTACCTTGGTTCGGGACACTGGCAAGCGCACACCATAGGCATACTTGTTGACCAGAATAAAATCCCCGACTTCCAATGTTGGAATCATTGAACCTGAAGGAATCTGGAAGGGCTCGACAATAAAAGAGCGCAGAACAAATACGATCGCCAGAATCGGGAAGAAAGACTTCGCGTACTCGACAACGATCGGATCTTCTTGCTGGTCCCCGACATTCTTCTTGCGTTGACGGGCGAAAAACAGACTGTCAACTAACCAGATTCCGCCACTAATCACAACCAACCACAGCAGAATCAGAGGTAAATTTATATCCATTACTTTTCTCTACTATCCCTTATTTTTCGTCGTGGCGTAGGGCCGAAACCCTACTGATCCACCTTCAGTACCGCCAGGAATGCCTCCTGCGGCACTTCAACACGGCCCAACTGCTTCATTCTGCGCTTACCCGCTTTCTGCTTCTCCAGCAGCTTCTTCTTACGAGTAACATCACCACCGTAACATTTAGCTGTCACGTTTTTGCGCAGCGCCTTCACCGTGGTTCTCGAAACTACCTGACCACCAATAGCCGCCTGGATCGCCACATCAAACATCTGACGGGGAATCAGCTCTTTCATCTTTTCCGCCATAGCGCGGCCTTTCTGCTGCGCATTATCGCGGTGGACAATCAGCGCCAGAGCATCCACCCGGTCACCATTAATCAGGATATCCAGTCGCACCAACTTGGCCGCTTCAAAGCGGACAAAGCTGTAATCCAAAGAGGCAAAGCCGCGGCTTACGGATTTGAGGCGGTCGAAGAAGTCCATAACCACTTCGCTCATTGGCAGTTCATAGCGCAGGGACACTTGTGAACCTACGTATTGCATGTCTTTTTGAATACCGCGTTTTTCAACACACAAAGTGATGACGTTGCCCAAATACTCCTGAGGTACAAGAATATTCACCTCGGCAATCGGCTCCCTCATCTCTTCGATGGAGCCTACATCGGGTAAGCGCGATGGATTATCTACCATCACTATCTCACCGTCTGACTGCTCAACTTCATAAACCACGGTCGGCGCTGTGGTAATCAGATCCAGGTCGTATTCCCGCTCCAGACGTTCCTGGATAATTTCCATATGCAGCATGCCGAGGAAACCACAACGGAAACCAAAGCCCAGGGCATCGGATGTTTCTGGTTCGTAGAACAGGGAGGCATCGTTCAGCGACAGCTTCTCCAGCGCATCCCGGAAAGCCTCATAATCGTCTGAACTAACCGGGAACAAGCCTGCATAAACCTGGGGCTTAACCTTCTGGAAGCCCGGCAGCATATCAATGTCATCGGCGCCCTTAGCATGGGTCAGCGTATCGCCCACAGGAGCGCCATGAATATCCTTGATCCCTGCCACCACAAAGCCCACTTCACCTGCGCGAAGCACACCGGTTTCGTGGCGCTTGGGTGTAAAGATTCCCACGCTGTCCACAACATGGGCACGACCGATAGATTTGGTGACAATCTTTTCTTTGGTTTTCAGGGTGCCCTGGACAACACGCACCAAGGAAACAACGCCCAGGTAGCTGTCAAACCATGAGTCGATAATCAGCGCCTGTAGAGGAGCATCGACATCGCCTTCCGGCGGTGGTACCAAGCGCACCAGATCTTCCAGTACATCCTCAACACCGAGGCCAGACTTAGCACTGCAACGAGTCGCTTCGGCGGCATCGATACCGATAATATCTTCAATTTCTTCGGCAACCTTTTCAGGGTCTGCCTGGGGCAAGTCCATCTTGTTCAAGACAGGGATAACTTCCAACCCCTGTTCAATGGCTGTATAGCAGTTGGCAACCGACTGGGCCTCAACGCCCTGGGCGGCATCTACCACCAGTAGCGCGCCTTCACAAGCTGCCAGAGAACGGGACACCTCATAGGAGAAATCCACGTGTCCGGGGGTATCAATAAAGTTCAGCTGATAGGTCTTACCATCGCGCGCTTCATAGTCGAGCGTCACACTCTGCGCCTTGATGGTAATCCCACGCTCGCGCTCGAGCTCCATGCTGTCCAGCACCTGTTCAGCCATCTCCCGATCGGAGAGGCCACCACAGTCCTGGATAAAGCGGTCAGCCAGGGTAGATTTCCCGTGGTCGATATGGGCAATAATGGAGAAATTGCGGATATGAGAGAGATCTGTGGCCACTGCGGAATAAAAACCCTTGCAAAATCAAATGATTAGCTGGCTATAGTGCCAACTGTGTGGCGCAAGTCTAACAGAACTCATGGACAGAGGTGAGAGCTAGGTGGCCCAATGGGCCACCAATCGCTGGAAAGCGGCTAGCTTTCGATCTTAATTGTACGGAAAGTGGACTGCCCGGCCCGGAAGAAGCGAATCGGCAATAGCTCATCCTCCGGCAGATCCTTGACGACAGTTTTGTAGTCACTAATGTCGCCAACTTCTTCAAAACCAAGTTGCGCGATGATATCGCCACTGCGCAAACCTGCTTTGGCACCGGGCTTGCCTGGAATCACTTGTTTCACCAGCACCCCAGTTTCCACATTCCAGCGCTGCTTCAGGATATCGGGAATTTCCTCAACCACGACACCCAGGCGCCCACCCACTCCAGAGCTGGGATTGGCTGCCACTTGCCTCGCTTCATCTTCAGAACCCGGCAGGGTGCCGACAGTAACACTCAGACGCTCGGGTTTACGATTGCGGATCAACTCCACCTGGGCCTGTGTACCCGGTCGAATCTGCCCTACAACGTGCGGCAGGTCGCCAAAAACCCCTATCTTCTGACCATGGAATCGCAAAATGATATCACCGGGCATAATTCCCGCTTGAGCTGCGGGCGACCCAGGACTCACCTGATCGATCAGGGCGCCGGCGGGCTTACCAAGGCCCATGGCTTCCGCCATATTGCGGTCGACATTACTGATTCCTACTCCGAGCCATCCTCGATCCACCCGCCCTTTTTCCTTTAACTGGGCAACCACATCCTGGGCAAGGCTTGCGGGAATAGCGAAAGAGAGTCCGATAGAACCGCCACTGCGGGTATAGATCTGAGAGTTGATACCCACTACTTCGCCATCCAGGTTAAACAGCGGGCCTCCGGAATTTCCGGGGTTAATTGCGACATCTGTCTGGATAAAAGGAACGTAATTCTCGCGGCTCTCATTGGGGATACTGCGCCCCATCGCACTGACGATCCCGGCGCTTGCGGAGTAGTCCAAGCCGAAGGGAGAGCCAATAGCGACAACCCATTCTCCCACCTGCAGTTCTTCGGAATCCCCCCAGCGTACTGACGACAGGTCTTCCGCGTCGATCTTTAACAGGGCCAGGTCGGAGCGCACATCCTTGCCAATAACCTGCGCCTCGTACTCGCGACGATCAGTCAATGTAACGGTTACCTGGTCTGCACCATCGACCACGTGATTATTGGTTACGATATAACCGTCTTCAGAGATGATAAAGCCGGACCCCATACTCGCTACCGGGCGCTGCTGGCGCTGGCGCGGCTCGAAAAGGTGGCGGAAGATATCGGGAATTTCCTGTTGAAGCTGCGGCTGGCTACTGCGACTAGTGCGGTTGCGATCAACCGTGTTGATTTTGACGACTGCCGGAGAGTTATCTTCGATTAACTCCGTAAGTTCGGGTAGTCCACGGGCACTGGCAGCCCCGGAAACCAACAGACAAAGAACCAGTAGATATTGTGTACAACGTTTAACCATAGGTTTGTTACCCCTAGTGATCCCTTCTAATATGAAACCATTGGATTTTCGAGTCCTTTCAAGGGCGAGCCTTGGCTTGTCCAGCCCCTTAGGGACTCTCAGTAACGACTTAGTGGCGATCTAGTCACCAAAGTTCTACAACAGACTGTAAAACTGTGTAAAGAGTTAACGATGTCCGAAATGCGCCCGCGCCCAGAACGCGGTCAGTTTCACCTGCCCACCGAGCTCTACGGCCAAAGTGTTTTGGGCGCCCCCCTACTCTATTTTCCCGCGCAAACCGGCACCCACCACGGCCTCATAATGGCCGGCACCCACGGTGATGAAGTCGCCGCAGTCGTCGCTCTATCCTGCGCATTGCGGGCCCTCGCCACCAATTCATTGAGACATCACGTAATCCTCGCTGTCAATCCGGATGGCTGCCAGCTGGGCACCAGGGCCAATGCACGCGGCGTAGATCTCAACCGCAACTTTGCCACTGCAAATTGGGATGGCAGTGGCAATGTCTACCGGTGGAATAGTGCTGCGGAAAAACGCGATGTTAGGTTAAGTACAGGTGATAGCGCCGCCTCTGAACCCGAGACCTCTGCACTTTGCCAGCTGTTTGCAAAGCTGGGACCGACCTGGACCGTTTCCATTCACGAGCCCCTTGCCTGTGTCGAGGACCCCAGCAACAGCCCTCTGGGAATGCAGCTTGCCAGCGATTTTAAGCTCCCTCTGGTTGGGGATGTGGGTTACCAGACCCCAGGATCATTCGGCACCTGGTGCGCAGAACAAACACGGCCCTGTATTACCCTTGAATTCCCCCCAATATCAGCTGATGCGGCAAGTGAAGACTACCTGCAAGCACTAATTGATCTGCTGACTTACGACCAATAAACTCTTCCTGCCTCGAAACGCAGAGGGGACTCCACATCGCGGGCCAGCCAAGTGGGCCCATCCAGGTCCAGAAAGCTCGCTCGACTTCCCAAGGGCCAGGCTGCGCGGATAGCCCGAGAGGTACAAAGCATACATCCCAGCATAATTTCCAGGCCGAGTTCAGTCGCCTCATCTGCCAGTGCCAGGGCCTCGGTAATCCCGCCAGTTTTGTCCAACTTGATATTGATCATCTCATAGCGTTTGAGCAACTTCGGCAGGTCTTCCCGAGTATGGCAACTCTCGTCCGCACAAATCGTCAGCGGGTGTTCAAAGTTCTCCAAAAATTCATCTTCACTCGCAGGAAGTGGCTGCTCAAGCATCGCCACCCCCAGCTCGCTTAAATCATGACATCTCTGTAACAAGGTCTCTTTTCGCCATGCCTCATTGGCATCAATCACCAACCTGGCATCCGGTGCTGCAGAGCGTACTGCCGACACCCTTTCTTGCACATGTTGGTCATCAAGTTTCAACTTGAGAACATCAGCTCCCGCCGTCACAGCAATTTTCGCAGCACTTGCCATTGCCTCGGGACTATCAACAACTAATGTCTGTACGGTAGGGAGAAAATCCGGAGCCGGATGTAGACGCCTCGCTTTTTTAGCCTCCCAATCTGCCAGCGCACAATCCAGTGCATTTCGCGCCGCTCCGGCAGGCATACGCAGCTGTAATTGCTCTCGGGTCAACCCATCACTCACTTCTTTGAGCATCGGCTGCAGCTGGTGCAAAACAGAGGCAGCACTTTCTCCATAGCGAGCATAAGGCGTGCACTCACCGACGCCAGAGACTTCACCATCACTAAGCTCCACCACCACAACCTGAGCCTCAGTGCGCGCGCCACGAGAGATGACAAATGCAGTGCGTAGAGGCCAGCGCTCATCAAAACAGCGAGCCCTCATTGACAGAGCCTCCAGGCGATAAAAGGAACTCTCAGTTTAGGTCAGGGAGACGAGGGCTAGCTGGCGAAGGCGGAGGCGGCGGACTATTTCTTTTGGGAGGGCTCAATCTGCAGAAGTACAGGGGTGTAGGTGGGGTTTTGCGACTGGGACCGACTGTACCAGCGAACGCCCAAAGCACCGAAGACCAGACCGATCAAGGCCCCGATTACAGCACCGGGCTCAGCGAAGAGCGAATCCCCAATCAGTGCAACTAGCACCAGGGACATCAAGGGGACGAGGTAAACCAGCAAGGCACTACTGGTCAGGGCATTCTCGGTAATACCAATTACTGCCACATCATCGAGGTGGATTTTATCAGCAGAAAAACCGTTGAGAGCTACTTTAACGCGGGTCGAAGAAGAAAACAGATCGCCCAGCAATCCAGTCCCACAGCTGGACTTGGTAGAACAGCCATTACAGGCGCTACTCTGGGCGGTCTCCACCCAGATAGCATCGGACTCTATGGCCACCACCCGACCACGCTCTTGAAGCACCTATATGCTCACTTAGCTCTTTGCGGTAATTGAGCTGGCGACACGGCGCGCTGTAGTTTCGGGGATTTCACCCACCACTGTTACAGTGTAAGCAACACCTTCAATTTCCAGACGGTCCATATAGGCTGTTGTGGCTCCGCGGATTGCGCGGCCTTTAAAACCCTCAAGTTCTGGACCGAGGCGCTGGACAAATACAGAGAACACTCCCAGCCCGTCGCTAAACACCATCATATCGCCATCAGATAAGGGCTTGACGGACACTACCCGGAAACCATCGGGCAACCAGCCCACCTGCCAGCGGCTCTGTGAAGCCGTACACTCATTCCGATTATCGATGCGCCGGGCATTATTGGAGACCGCCTGTAGTGCGGCATCCTCTACAGGGGAGAGATCCAGTTGTACAAACTGGTAACGCTCCAGTACGCGGCCCTGGGTGCTAACCAGCATGGTCTTCAACGGCAGCCCAGTCTGTTTATCGAGACTCACTACCAAGCCCAGGCGATAGCGATCCCTAGGTCGCGCCTCAATCACAACAGCATCGCGATCCGCGATTCGCTCCTCACCCCGCAAGATAAATTGGTAGGCGCGCTGAGCCTGTTGTTGGCCCGCCGAGTTCCATGCTGTAGCACGATTTCTTGGCGAAGCACTGACATCGCAATTTCCGGCACTGCCGTGGCTGATCAACTCTCTGGGCTCACCACTGAGGTAGCGCACGCGCTCTACCTGCTCACCTTCTCGAACCGCGTGAACCACTTGCAAGGTCTCCAGGAGGCCCGCATGCTCAAAGGTCACCAGACCACTGTATTCAAGCTCAGTTACTGCCTTTGCCAACTTGGCTAGCCAATGCTCAACCTCGTTATTACTCACCACACCCGGGCTTACCATGCCGCTCTGCGCTGCAGGGTTGAGGTTAACTACGCCAGATGTCACCGCCTCTTGCGCCGGCACGCCGCCAACAGCACTTTCTGGAGTTGCAGTTGCTGGAACGGCCGGTACCGCAGCGGGACTTTCCACCTCTCCCGAGCCCCCGTCCGTCATAGCAACTTCCACAACAGCCGGGGCTGCTGCGGGAGCAGTACTCATATCGAGATTGATAGTGGTGGGGGCACTGGGCTCTACGCCAGCGTCAACCTGGGCAAATGACATGGGTGCCAATAACGAGGAGGCCAACAGTAGACCGTTGGCCTTGAGAATCCCACTGAGGATTCGGCGCCCCCTGGTTTCGACTTTCGTCACACTACATTCCAACTTGTTCGCCGTAAGTGGCGCGAGCAAAAGGCACCATGCCCTGACTGCCCACATGAGCGGCTTGTTCTGAGTGCTGAATCATTACGCGATTCAGGTGGCGCATCAACTCGGGGGTTGGTGCCTGCTGTATTACAGCCTGCCCCACAACACCTGTGCGCTGCTCGGGTACAAAGCGGGGAGCCGCAGTGCTCACAGAGCGCGTAGAGGGAGCGGGCACATAAAAACCGGAAGGCTGCGGAGCAGACTGAACCACTGGTTGGGCTTCACGCTCAACCGATGCTACTGGCTGGCTCCCCCCCTGGATGGTGTTCTGCGGAGAATCTGTCATTTGCTGCACACCCAAAATGGCAGCAAAAGCCACCGTCGCAGCAACAGCACCACGGGACAGCGGACGCCACCAGCGATTGTTGACCAAATTGCCAGTAACCGCAGCCCCCCCATTGCCGTTTTGCGACAGAGGCTCTTCCTCATCGATGGCGGCAGAAATACTCGCTGCAAGGCCGATGTCGACCGGCGCGACCTGTTCGCGGCGCATAACACTCGCCGCAAGTTGGTAACGCGACCAGCGCTCACCGAACTCTTCAGAGGCCGCGCTGGCCTTCAGAAGCCGTTGCAGCTCCAGTTCGCTGACTTCGCCATCCATGAGCGCCGAGAGCGACTCGTTAAGACGTTCCTGATGATTCCCGTGGGACATAGGGGTTAACCCTCTTGTGCAATCATTTATTCGGTGCCCACAAGCACCATATTTGGTTACATGTTATGACCGGAGTCTGAGCGGTTGGTTTCCCCGACTGGGAAAATTTTCCGCAATTTTAACCCCTGTCACCCAGTGTTTCCGGCTCGCCGGCCATCACGGCCTGGACTGTCCGGTCTATCGCCTCCCGTGCGCGAAATATTCTAGAGCGCACAGTTCCCACCGGGCATCCCATAACCTCGGCGATTTCCTCGTAGCTCAGTCCCTCAAGCTCTCTCAGCGTTACCGCTGAGCGCAGATCCTCTGGCAGTGCGCGAATAGCGCGATGCACCGCCGCTTCCAGCTGGTCGCGAAACATCTGACTTTCAGGTGTCTCGTTGTCACGCAGCAGGTCAGCACCCGAGTAAAACTCAGCATCTTCCAGTTCAACATCGGAAGATGGCGGCCGACGACTGCGGGAAACCAGGTGATTCTTGGCGGTATTGATCGCAATCCGATACATCCAGGTGTAAAAAGCACTCTCGCCGCGAAAATTGGCAAGAGCACGATAAGCCTTAATAAAAGCTTCTTGGGTTACATCCTGTACTTCACTGTGGTCCTTAATGAACCGACTCACTACAGCAACAATTTTGTGCTGGTACTTGAGTACAAGAAGGTCAAAAGCGCGTTTGTCCCCTTTTTGTACCCGTTCTACCAGCTCACGGTCACTCGTTGACGCCTGATGCGCTGTCATCCCCAACTCCCATATCCAGCCACACTGCGGGCGCCACAAAATTTGACTGCGGGGCCACCGGCGCAGGCGTTTCTTTTACTGTGTTGATGACAATGACAATAGGACATAAGTTCCACGTCAAATCGACGAATAATCAGGAGGCGCTATACTACGCGACCCTTAAACATAATTGAAATCTATGAATGCCCAGGCAAACTACGACGTTCTCGTAATTGGAAGCGGTGCAGCAGGCCTTACACTGGCCCTGCATCTCGCCTCCCAGTATCGCGTGGCCCTGCTCTCCAAACAGAGATTGCAAGATGGCTCTACCTGGTTCGCCCAGGGAGGCATCGCTGCAGTGCTGGATGAGATGGATTCGGTTGAGTCGCATATTGCAGACACATTAGACGCGGGTGCAGGACTCTGCCACCCCGCTTCAGTGCGCTTTACCGTAGAGGAGAGCACTGCTGCGATCAGCTGGTTAATCGATCAAGGTGTGGACTTCACCCGCGAGGAGCAGGGCTACCACCTCACTAAAGAGGGGGGGCACAGTCACAGGCGCATTATTCATAGCGCTGATGCCACCGGCCAAGCGGTACACAGCACCCTGATCACCAAGGTGCTAAACAGCCCCAATATCGATTGTTTCGAACACCACGTTGCCATCGATCTAATTCGCCAGCCGGATCCAGATAAAGGCCGATTTCGCTGTGCCGGCGCCTACGTACTCAACAAGAGCAACGATGAGGTCGAGCTGATCCAGGCTAAAGCCGTCGTCCTGGCCACCGGGGGGGCCAGCAAGGCCTACCTTTATACCAGCAACCCGGACGGCGCCAGCGGCGATGGAATCGCAATGGCTTGGCGCGCCGGGTGCCGTGTGGCCAATATGGAGTTCAATCAATTTCACCCCACTTGCCTTTACCATCCCAAGGCCAAAGCCCTGCTGGTAACAGAGGCTTTACGCGGTGAAGGCGCTGTACTCAAGCTTCCCGACGGCAGCCGGTTTATGGACCGCTTCGACAAGCGAGGAGAGTTGGCGCCACGGGATATCGTCGCCCGCGCTATCGACCACGAAATGAAGCGGCTGGGGGCAGATTGCCTCTATCTGGACATTTCCCACAAAGATCCTCAGTTTGTACGCGATCACTTCCCAACGGTTTATAACAATTGCCTTCGATATGGCATTGATATCACCCGAGAGCCTATTCCAGTGGTACCTGCAGCTCACTATACCTGTGGCGGCATTATGGTCGATCGCCATGGGCGTACAGATCTGGACCAGCTCTACGCCATTGGCGAAACGACATTTACCGGCTTACACGGCGCCAACCGCCTTGCCAGTAACTCGCTGTTAGAGTGTCTGGTTTACGCTCGCTCAGCAGCCCTGCATATCGATGAGCACCTGGGTATGGTACAGGCGCCCCGCCCATCTCCTGACTGGGATGCATCGCGAGTCACCGATTCCGATGAAGATGTAGTGATTTCCCATAACTGGGATGAGCTGCGCCGGTTCATGTGGGACTACGTAGGCATTGTGCGCACCCGCAAGCGACTCTTGCGCGCACAACACCGAGTCACATTGCTGCAGAAAGAAATTCGCGAGTTCTACGCCAATTACCGCATCAGCAGTGACCTGGTTGAACTGCGCAATCTCTCCCTGGTATCGGAATTGATTATTCGTTCGGCCCTGGATCGCCGCGAGAGCCGGGGGCTGCACTACTCCCTCGACTACCCCCAACTGCGTGAACTTGCTATGGACACGATTTTGGTGCCAGAGAACTTTGCCGGCCAACGCCAATTTATTTAACCGACCAATTTTTAGTCAACTGGGCCCGCCACGGCAACCCAGCTAACTAGCGGGAATAGCGCAGTGCCACTTGTAGCCTACGCCAATCCTGCGGCGCCAGCATATCCTTGGCCAACACCAAACGGAGCCGGCGCCCAGCCCTGTCTCGACCATTTATCACCACCAACCAAGACCACAACACCAGCTCATTTACAAACTGGAATTCGCGACGATCTGCGCCATCAGGGTGCCAAAACCACCTTCGCTCGCGGGTCGATAAATGGCCGCTCACAGTTTTCACCCGGCGCCACTCTATCCCGGCGTAAACCATAACAAAAAGGCTCGCCAGCCCTGATAACACTAAAGGCAGGTTACACAACCAGACCAGTAAGATCGCCAGGAAGGTGATCAGCAAAAGGAGCAAATGCAAAAGAAAGGAAGGCGCAACGACGCAACTTAAGCGGGCGCTGCGCTCATAAAGCGGGGGTGTCGAGCTATTCCTGGAGTCCGGTGTTGTCACGGATGATTTGCACTATACGCTTCAAGTCCGGGTCAGCCGGGTCTTCTCGACGCAAGAACCAGGCGAACAGATCCTGATCCTGCTCATCAAGCAGGCGGATATAGCGCTGCTGATCCTCTGGCTCCAGGGTCTCGTAAACATTATCCAGAAACGGCAGCAAAACCAGATCCAATTCCAACATGCCACGGCGACTGGCCCAAAACAGGCGGTTGCGATCCATACTTCTTTCCAACCAGATAAAAAGCGCAGTATACCCCCTGCCCCACCAAACTTGAAAAGGGCGCGAAGGACCCCCAAATTATGCCCCGAATACAAATGCAGGTGGCAGGATTATGGATCAGCAACAGTGGCAGGATTTTCTCAGCAACGAGGGCGCCATTTGGGAGGGCAGCAAAGCTCACTTCCCTCTCACTAGTCGCGAAGACCCTCAGAGTTTGCACCTGCTGGACCTGGGCCCAATCGGAGCTATTTCCATTACCGGACCCGACAGCCAGAAGTTCTTACAGGGGCAGCTCACCTGTGACTTGATCAACCTTCCCGATGAACACAGTACCCTGGGAGCTCACTGCAATCCTAAGGGGCGTATGATCAGTGCTTTTAGTGCACTGAAACTTTCACAAAGTGAGTTCATCTTCCGGTTGCCCAAGGATTTGGCCCCCATCGCCCAGCAAGCGCTGGCCAAGTACGCCGTCTTTTTCAAGACAGAGCTGCACGACATCAGTGATGAAACCCACTGGTTAGGCCTGCAGGGGCGCGATGTGGCAGAGCGCACCTCCAAACTGCTGGGCTTCGAGCAACCCTCAGTCGGCGAGGTGAAGCTATTTGACTTCGAAGGAGAGCGCTGCATTGCCCAATGTATTACCGACCTGCAGCTAGCCATCCTGGTACCCACCAGCAAGGTCCAGCAACTGTGGCAAAAGCTATCACCAGAGTGTGAAGCTACCGGCTATGACTGCTGGCAAATGCGCCAAATTGAAGCCGGTATCCCTCAGGTGGACGCCGCCACGACAGAGATGTTTATCCCGCAGATGACCAACCTGCACCTGCTCGGTGGCGTGAGCTTTAAAAAAGGCTGCTATACCGGCCAGGAAGTAATTGCCCGGATGCAATTCCGCGGCGCTGCCAAACGTCGCCTTTACCGGGCCAGCTGCGCTTCGGGGGATCTCCCTGAATCGGGCATGGAGATATTTGGAGATGGAAAGCAAAGTATTGGTAATCTGGTGGAAGCCTGCCATAGCAAAGAAGGCATTCAGCTACTCGCCGTACTCACCATATCCAAAGTGGCCGCAGGTGAAACCTTACACCTGAAAGATGGCCGCACTTTGGATATCGGAGAACTTCCCTACGATGCAGACGCCGATCCGCTAGCCTAAACCGGAAAAGTACTTTTAATCAAAAAGGCGGCTTTTTAGTCGCCTTTTTTGTTTATGATTTAACAACCAGAAAAAACCTCTGGAAAGTAAAAAGGTTTGCACCAATCAAAACGCAGCTTACTACCGCTACTATATTTATGGATATTTCCCTGGGCTTCAAAATTTCAGCTAAATAAAGCAGTAGAGGGAGGCAATATTGAAAGAGTTAGACCAACTAATTGTCGTTCTTGAATGCTGCATTATTCTGGCAGGCTTTGCTGCAATAGTTGGCACACTCCAACCCAGAAAAGGCAGAAATCTTGGCAAAGGAAGAATTGTATCCCTCGCGATGATTATTTATATCAGTTTGATCAACGCATTACTGGCTGCCTTCACCCTGACTCTATCCAATTTTGATCTCGCTGATCGCACCCTGTGGTCAGTAAGCAGTTTTGCCATGAGTGTGGCTACGTCGTTTTCTATCGGCTACCTATGGATAAAGAAACGACTCAAATCTGTTTCAATTGTTGCCAAGGTTACCTATTTCCTTCTTTTCGGCATTGCCGGCTCAGTAGTTATTATCAATATCATGAATACGCTAGGGATCGTTTTCAACAGGGAGTATGGACCGTATTTTTTATCCTTTGTTTGCAACCTATTTGTCGTCGGTTATGCATTTTCAAGACTGCTTATGCGCCCATTATGGGTAGCTGTTAAAGAAAATGAACTAGGCCGAACCGACAAGGAGAAAACGGCGGCGTCCGGCTGATTTTCAGCTAAAAGTGTGGCGTCAACCATTGGACACCTACACCTAACAACAATTATTAACCATATAGCAAGCGGGTTAAAATAAAGCTAATTGTGAGACGGGAAACAACTTACCAGCTCTCCATTTCACTCATATACTGTTATCAGCTTTCCTATTTAACCTTTCTGCTTGGGACAATAGCGGAAGATGGAAAAACTGTCGGTACAAATCGATCAATTACTTGTCATTATTGAAATATCCATAGTGCTGGCAGGGTTTGCGGCAATGGTTGCCACATTTCAATCAAGGAGAATAGAGAGTATCTCTAGGGGTCATGTGGTGTCCCTGGCCATGATTGTCTATATCAGCCTATTCAGCGCACTGCTCGCCGCCTTTTCTTTGGCACTTTTGAACTTCCGTATCGATGCTGGCTATGTTTGGTCTACAAGCAGCTCCTTGATGGGAATAGCCACCACAGGCTTTATTGTCTATCTGTGGAAAAAAAGACACTTCAAATTTGTGTCTATTGTAATGAAAGTTACCTACTATGGGCTTTTCAGTATCGCTTCATCGGTAGTTATCGTCAGCACCCTCAACGCTACTGGCATATTTTTCGAAAGAGAGTTTGGCCCTTATTTTTTAGCCTATATCTGTAACTTATTTTTTGTCGGCTTCGCGTTTGCCCGGTTGTTAATGCGGCCTCTTTGGAAGGCCGTTGAAACCAAAAAGAAACACCCTGTGAAGGGCCGCTAATCCAAAACAGAAAAGATTATTGAGCAATTAATATATCACCACTCAACTGAAAATACTTCCTGATTTACTCAAGCCCTATATTCACAGTCAATTCCAACACGATTTTAGCGCCATTTGTTTTACGCTCAAATGATTTTTACCTATAAATACTAATTTTCTCTATTTACAATCCGGGAGAGCTGAAAACTCTTCTTTTTTTGACTCGTACCACTTCTGCATGGATTCAGGATCCTTCATCAGTTCCTGCATTTTCTTCATAGCCAGTAAGTGTTGGGCATCATTTTTACGATACATCTCGATTCCGTGCATCTTACTGAGTTCCGCTACCTCTTCAAAACTATCCCCGTGAAACCCCACATCGCAGGCACCTCCCAACTCCTTACAAGTCATCATTTTCATAGCAATATCACCTTAGATTTCATAAGTTATATTTTATCTGACAGATAAATAACTTCAAAAGAGCCCAAAATAGATAATAGCTCTGATTGGCTTTCAAGCCTTAAAGACTCCCATCACAAAACACTGCCGAAGCAGAGAGTTGACGCATATAACCACTAAAAAATAGAAAGATTTTTTATCCGGAAGCCAAAAGAAGGATAACAGAAATAGAATTTTTGGCTCTCTGGATAAATACAAACCCGGATAGATAATACCTATCCGGGTCAAGCCACTAAATCTCCACAGCAATCCGCTTCAATTGACCCGCCTCTGGCAAAGCCCACTCAATAGGCTTTTCTCCACGCTGTTGCAACCAGTGATTTGCCTGGGAAAAAGGACGGGTTCCAAAGAAACCCCGGTGCGCAGATAGAGGAGAGGGATGTGGAGCACGCAACACTAAATGCTTATTGCGGTCGATAAAACCTCCCTTCTTTTGGGCATAACTCCCCCAAAGAACAAAGACTAACCCTTCACGCTGTTCCGCTAGCTTGTGAATCGCCGCATCCGTAAATTGCTCCCAACCCTGCCCTTGGTGGGCGCCGGCCTTGCTGTCCTCAACAGTAAGGGTGGCATTTAGCAAAAGCACGCCCTGCTCTGCCCATGGTTGCAGGCAACCGTGGTGTGCAGGAGGAATACCCATATCGGAGTGCAACTCTTTATAAATATTTTGCAGCGACGGGGGAATGCGTACTCCGGGCATCACAGAAAAGCACAGACCATGGGCTTGGCCAACGCCATGGTATGGATCCTGCCCCAGGATAACAACTTTTACCTGATCAAAAGGTGTGGAGTTAAATGCATTAAAGATCTGGCCACCGGCTGGGTAGATCTTCTTGCCGGCAGCCTTCTCCCCCTTTAAAAACTGACGCAATTGGGCCATATAGGGTTGGTCAAACTCCCCGCCCAAAACATCGTACCAAGAGGGGTGGATCTTTATTTTGTCCGGAACCGGCATTCTTAAACCTTCAATATCTTTTTAACATAGTGTTGTAACTCGGGCACAACTTCCTCCTCAAACCAGGGCCTGCGACGCAACCACAGGGTATTGCGCGGGCTGGGATGCGGCAAGGGAAAGTACCCCGCTGGCAGAGCATCGCGGTAATGGCGAACATTCTCGGTAATACTGCCATACCAGTGAGGGAGGTAATGACGCTGGGCGTATTGTCCCACCAACAGCGACAGTTGCAAGTTGGGTAGTTGTGCCATTAGGCGCTGGTGCCAGGTGGCGGCACACTCGGGTCGCGGCGGCAGGTCACCGCCCTTGCCGCGACCGGGGTAACAGAAACCCATGGGAATAATGGCAATCTGGGATTCGTCGTAAAAGGTGTCCCGGTCAATCGCCAGCCAATCTCGCAGGCGATCTCCTGAGGGATCATTCCAGGGAATACTGGTAGCGTGGACCTTGGTGCCCGGGGCTTGGCCGACGATCAATAGGCGTGCTGACGCTGCAGCCCTCAAGACTGGATTCGGCCCTAGAGGAAGCTGTTCTTCACAGAGGCGACAAGCCCGTATTTCCTCCAGCAGTGCCGGTAACTTCTCAACTACCACCTACTATATGTCCCTATTGTTTACCGTCGGGGAAAGCCAAATGTAACAACCGCGCGCGGCGATCCTGAGGATCACGGGCTCGACTAATATTATTGTTATTGAAAACCACAAATACCCCCTGGTTATTTACAGCAACTCCAGACCCCATTCCCCCCAATCGCGACACTTCATAGGCGTGCTCTGGGGATTCTTCAATCTCACGGTAAACCAAGCACCATTCAGCTTGCAAGCTCGGAAGAGCTCTCCTACATACCGCATGTGCGTTGCTTTCAAGAGTAAAAAGAGCGCCGTCATGATAATCAAGCCCCCTTAAATTTTCAGGATGTCCTCGAAAATCCAAGTCAGCAACTGAGGGCAGTGAAAAAATTTGAAACTCTCCATTAGTCCCTATTTTTAATAGGCCTCTAGGCTCCCGCTCCATCGCAATCCATAAGCTGCTTCCAACCTCTACAATCCCCTCTCCACCATTATTGTATTTTAGGTTATAACCCATGTGTCTTAACACGGCTGACCACTTATCATGTAACCAGGTTGACCTACCACCCTCTTCAACATGTGCCACTCGATGATAACGCTCGCTTAACACAAAGGTACCATTATCTCTGCAGCAAACCCCACCAAAGCGCATTGCAGACTTGGGTCGAAGGAGATCCATAACGAAGTGAGAAACGTTGTTGGTTTCTCCTCTCCTGGGAGGAGGTAAACTACTAAAATTCAGATGACTTTCTAATGTCGCGCCCTGATCATATAAATTGATTCTATATATTTTTTCTGATTCTTTAGGAGATATCGTTATTAACTGGTCACAAAAAGTTAAACCAGAAAGGCCCACCCCTGAACTGTTATCTATCCAATAGCTTGCTATACTCTTGGCGGGAAATATATCCGCAGTAATTCCCTTGGTGGGAATAAGTGCAAGAATAATTACAATGAAAAATAACTTAATCACACTATCTCCCTCTAGCCACAAAAAATAATTGAGGAGTTTTAATTTTTATAAAGGCAATTTTTCTTGTAATTTAGTCCGTTTTTTCAGGCAAGGCCAAATGTAGGAAAAGTGCTCTGCGATCCTGAGGGTCGTGAATACGGCTGATATTATCATTGTCAAACACAATAAAAACGCCCCGCTCTCCAATAGCCAAACCATCTCCCTTGCCACCGGTCCGCGATACCTCGTAGCCGAGTTCAGAGGAGTTTTCATGTTCCCAGTAATCCAGGCACCACTCAGCTTTCAAGCTGGGTAATTCCCTGCGGCAAACTGCATAGGCATTAGGTTCCAGGGTCCACAAAGCCCCATCATAGTAATAGAGGCCTGCCATATTTTCCGACTCATCACGAAAATCCAGCCCTTTTACTGGCGGCGGTGTAACAATCTGTACACTTCCCTTGGGGCCGAGTTTTACCAGGGCACGGGGATCCCGCTCTATAGCCATCCAAAAGTCATCGCCCACCTTCTGTAGCCCTACACCGGAGAGATTGTACCCGTGCATATAGCCTTGGGCTTTAGCCGTGGCCGACCACATATTTTCTAACCAATGCCCCTTTCCCTCCATATTTATTTCGGCTATGCGGTTGTAACGTTCACTCAACAAATAGAATTTATCATCGGCACAGGTGATGGCTTCAAAATCCATCGCTGCGGCTGGGCGAGTAAGATCCAGTAGGAAATGCCATAAATTGGTCGGCCTATCTTTTTTCGGAACCCGGAGCCCAGCCAGCTTGATATAGGGCTCCAGGGTTGCACTCCTGTCTCCTAACACTATCTGATAGATCTCCCTGGATTGCTTATCCGACACCGTAACCATTTTTCCATCGCAAAAACTCAATCCAGATATACTTAACCCGGCACTATCATCCACCCAGTAATGAGCTATTTTTTTTGCGGGAATAATTTCAGCTGCCAGCCCCATAGATGATAAGAGCGCACATACGATAGTTAAAAAAATACGCTTAATCACGATCCTTCCAATTTATCGCCAAAGTGATTTAAGAACCGGGAGATTCCCTGCGGCCAACGGACACTACCAAGCTGTAAGGTCCCAATAGCTATTGGTACACAGCATAGTTACCCCAATTGCTCTAAACAATTTTAGCGCTAGTGACTAGAAGATATTTTAAAAATGGAGGGAATTGTTGAACGGGAGAGAACTAAAGGGATGGGATTAGCGCCGACTCCCGGAAAGTACGGCGCCAGACAGAGTCAATTATTGCTGCCTACTGGCCTCATCTGGCATTGCCAGATGCAACAACAGCGCGCGCTTGTCGTCAGGCGCCAGGGCACGGCCGACATTATTGTTGTCGAGGATAACGAAAATACCCTGCTCTCCGACTGCCAGCCCCTCGCCCTTTCCATAGCGGGTTTCTTCATAAACCCGCTCGGGAGATTCTTCAAGGGCGCGATAATCCAGGCACCACTCGGCTTCCAGGCTAGGAAGTGCCCTGCGGCACACGGCGTGGGCGTTGCGCTCCAAGGTAAAGAGTGCGCCGTCGTGGTAATCCAATCCCGCCAAGTCCTCTGAACGGCCAGCAAAGTCCAGGCCATCTACTTGAGGCAGAGTCAGTGTGCTGGCCTCGCCATCTGCATTAAGCCTCAACAAACCACGGGGTTCGCGCTCCATGGCCACCCAGAAAGTATCGTCGGCTTTCACCAACCCCTCGCTGGAAGCATTGGTCTTCTTTAGAAACCCCTGGGACCTGGCTAATGCCGACCAGCTATGCTCCTGCCAGCGTGCATTTCCCTCGATATCTACGATGGCAATTCGGTTGTAATGCTCACTGACCAGATAGACCTGGCCATCGCTACAGGTAACACCTTCAAAGTCCAGATCTCCTGCCGGGCGGAACAACTCCTTGAAGCCTTCCCAAGCGCTGACAGGCTCATCCTGCTCCGGTATCCCAAGGCCGCTTAAGCGAAGATGTGATACCAGGTCGGCACTGCCATCGCTAAATTCAAGCGTGTAGATCTCTTCAGAATTCTTATCGGAGACTGCCAGCAGACTTCCAGAACAGAAACTTAAGCCGGAAATATCCAGGCCTGCACTACTATCAACCCAATAGCTGGCCAGCAACCTAGCCGGGGTAATTTCTGCGGCTATCGCCAATGGCGACAACAGCACGGATAGAACACTGAAGAGAGTACGCTTGATCACTGCAAAACCAATTAATCGCGGAAGTTATTAAACTGCAATGGCTGTTCCAGCTCTTTACCGCGTAACAAGGCGATCACCTGCTGCAAGTCATCGCGCTTCTTGCCAGTAACACGCACCTGCTCACCCTGAATGGCAGCCTGCACCTTGAGCTTTTCATCTTTGATCAGCTTAACAATCTTTTTTGACAGTTCTTTGTCAAGGCCATTTTTCAGGGTCACGTCCAATTTGACCTGCTTGCCGGATTGCTCTTTATCACCTACATCCATCGCCAGTGGATCGATATCGCATTTGATCAGTGCGCCGCGCAGCATATCCACCATCTGGTCTACCTGCATGTCCACTTCAGCGCGAACTACCAGGGAGAACTCACTCATCTCCACTTCCGCATCCACACCTTTAAAGTCAAAGCGGTTGGTAATAGTACGATTCACCTGATCCACAGCGTTGGTGAGTTGATGCTTATCCACTTCAGATACAATGTCAAAAGAAGGCATTAAGTTGTCTGCTCCTATTTCCAGGTTTCCGGAGTAATCTCCGCGTTGTTGTCACTATCAGCCAGCCAGATATGGCCATCCTGAATGGTTGCACTCAGGTCCATATTGCGCTCAGCCATAGCCGCCAATTGCTCAGTGGCATCAGCGGCTAAATGGTAGACGGTAAGGTTATCAAAGCGCTCCAATTGGCTGGCCTGTTTCTGCCACCAGATTGGTGCTGCACGGCGCCCGTAACTGTATACGATAACGCGCTTCGAGCGGTTGCAGGCTTTGCGAATTCGTTCCTCAGTGGGAAGCCCCACTTCAATCCAGAGATCGATTTCCCCGCTCAAGTTCTTTTGCCACAGATCCGCTTCCTCATCGGAGGACAATCCCCGGGTAAACTCGAGCGTTTCCGCCGCATTGTGTGCAAAAGCCAGTAGGCGCACCATCATACGCTCATCTGTTTCCGAGGGATGTCGCGCCAAAGTGAGCGGATGTTCGGCGTAATAATCCCTGTCCATATCGGATATCTGGACTTTGGCCTTAAATATTGTTGCTTTTAACGCCATTTTGGCTCCATGGTGATGCCTTCTCCAGCGCCGGGAGTCAGGCGGACTATTCTTGATGGGTTCACGTGAGAATAAGGATATTCCGCATGACCTCTGCGCTCCCCAGCGGCTGGCCCTTTTGGCAGAGCTCACTGCTACTGCTGCTGGCAACCACCCTCAGCGGCTGTGGTGTCAACAATATCCCAACCTATGACGAGCAGGTTAAAGCCACCTGGGCCCAGGTTCAAAACCAATACCAGCGCCGTGCCGATCTGGTTCCCAATCTGGTGCAAACCGTAAAAGCTTACGCATCCCACGAACGGGAAACCCTACAAGCCGTCACTGAGGCCAGGGCCAAAGTCAGCTCTCTCCAGGTTGACGGCAACCTTCTCAATGACCCAGCCAAGCTGCAACAGTTCGAAGCAGCACAAGGCCAGTTAACCAGCGCGCTATCGCGCCTTATGTTGGTGGTAGAGCGATACCCCGACCTCAAAGCCAACCAGAACTTCCTCACACTGCAATCTCAGTTAGAGGGCACCGAAAACCGCATCAGTGTCGCGCGCCGGGATTATATCCAGGCTGTAGAGCGCTACAACCGCGAGATTCGCACTTTTCCAGGAAGAATCTGGCATGCCGTGCTCTACAGGGATATGCCGCTTCGAGAAACTTTCGAAGCCACCAGTGAAGATGCCGACAAGGCACCTGAGGTTAAGGAGTCTCTGAATAACTCCATGATACCTCTGGCATGCAGAGCGGTTCACAATCAAGGCGCGGCTTCGCAGGAATGTCTAGACCTTTCAAGAAGTCGCAACGCGGAGTGTGAATCGCTCTGCAAGCCCCGAAGGGCGGGCCTTGAAGGCCACAACTGCTGCGTTGCAGCTCTTGCAAAGGGCTACGGCCATTCGCGGCGAGCTGCGCCTAACATCTGCAGCCTTCAAGACCCGCAGAGGCATTACGGAGTTATTTAGAGGCTCCTCAACTTCCAATAGACAGGCGCCATCGACCCCAAAATGAACCGCCCCAGTCTTGCCATAACCATCCTGATCGCTCTGGTCTGTGCCTTAGCAGCCTGGGCCGATGTACAGTTTCCAGCGCTTTCCGGCCGGGTAGTAGATCAGGGAGAGTTATTAAAGGCCGATGAGAGATACCAACTTACTGAGTTAATACAGCAGTATGAGCGCGACAGCGACAATCAGCTGGTTGTAGCCACCATCCCCGAGCTTCAGGGCATCACTATAGAGGAGTATGCCAACCAACTGGCACGCAAGTGGAAACTAGGAAAAAAAGACAAAGACAATGGAGTGCTTTTCCTGATTGCGCCCAATGATAGAAAGGTCCGTATCGAAGTAGGCTACGGCCTGGAAGGAGCCCTAACCGATGCACTGGCGGCAAATATTATCCAAACCAAAGTACTGCCAGAGTTTCGCAATGGCAATTTTAGCGGCGGAATCAATGCAGGGGTTCGATCAATTATCGCCGCGACGAAAAATGAATATGTCGCTGAACCCGTAGAAACCAAAGAGGGGCGTCGAATTGCTGTACTGGTCGGCCTGTTCCTTCTGCTGGTCATGCTACACCTCTTCGGCAGTGCCGCACTGGGTTCACCTGCACAGAGCCGCATTTTTAAGCGGGGGCGCTACGGCGGCTACTATGGTGGAGGTGGATTTGGCGGAGGTCTATCCGGCGGCAGCTCTGGGGGCGGGTTTAGCGGGGGCGGCGGAGGTTTTGGCGGAGGGGGCGCATCGGGAGGATGGTAATGCTCACCAATACTTATCAACGCCAGGTAGCAGAGGCAATCAAGGAAGTAGAGTCCCGCACCGACGCTGAAGTCATGGCTGTGGTCGCCAAGGAAGCCGACAACTACCTTTATATCTCTACTCTATGGGCCGCATTCCTAACACTGTTAGTCTCCCCTCTGATCGAATTCCTGCCGTTCTGGATCAACCTCCAACAGGCGGTGACGCTTCAGTGGATTTTATTTATTGTCCTGGCAGTAATATTCCGCTGGCGCCCCATCACCATGCGCCTGGTACCAAAGAAAATAAAATTCTGGCGAGCTTCAAATTTAGCCCGCAGGCAATTTCTGGAGCAGGATTTACACGCAACCAAGGACCGACTCGGGCTACTGATATTTGTTTCAGAAGCCGAACACTATGTAGAAATACTGGCCGACAGAGGCATTGCCCAACACATCACCAATGACAACTGGCAGAGAGTAGTTGAAAATTTTGTGCAACAAATCAAGCGGGGAAAAGCTGGAGAGGCATTACTGGCATGTATTGAGCAATGCGGAGATCTACTTCACGAAGCGATACCCACCAGCACCATTAAAGATGAACTGCCGAATCATCTAGTCGTCATCAATTAAATCCCCGTATCCCCCAAAACTGGCAACACCAACTTATTCAAGTTTCAAAACGAAACTCCACGCCATACCAACCTACCCTCATATTGTGACTTGAATCATCAACTAAGCTGCCTAAAGGCATAAAACCCATAAGTAAACTCTGTACAAGAAGATGATTCCGACTAAACCCCTATTGCAGCGTTTCAGTATTACTCTTCTGTTACTGGCATCCGGATTCAGTGATGCTCTCTGGTCTCAAGAACTACAAAAGAAAAATACGACTTCGGCAATCGGGGACGCTTACTTGCCCGGCACTCGTATAGCCTCCCCTCGCCAAAAGCAAGCCACCACCTACTTCCTGCCAGCATTGAGTAACAGCGACAAATTAACTTTTCATGTCGAGCATTTGCTCAGCAACCACATTGGCGATCTCGACGCCCTCAGAATGGAATGGGTCATCAGTAACCGGCAAGTGAAATTTCCGACCTGGGACCCCAGCAGTACAAAGGCGGAGTCCGAAAAGTTACCAGCTGCCCCTACTGAGGTTGTATTCATACCTACCATTTATGGCGGAAAAGTAATTTATAAAAAGCTGATTGAGAAAATCTACGGGGAAGTCAATGCAGCCTTCGGTACTAATCTTGAAGCACCAGACTAAATTAATCCCCCTTCAAAAATGAATAAGGTGCAACTGATAAACTCTGCTCAAACAACACATGACTCCCAAATCGAAATTTTATTTATCATTCAACAAAATACTTATCAGCCTGGCCTTGATATTATTCATCTGTGCATTATCAACAACCAGCAAGGCTGATTTCATCAGTTTAAGTGGCGCTGAGACCGCCAACAATATTGCGGAGATCGACATACAAAAAAATATCCTAAACATTAGATTCGAGATATCAGCAAGCGATGCCAAACTATTTTGGCCAGGAATTGAAGATACACCAGACATTTATCGACTGGCCCAATCAGCAAAAACCCAGCAATCTTTCGATTTTCAAGTACTCTCTGAAAATAAGAACATTAAGCCCAAAGTCATCTCAATTCGAGTAGCCCAGAGGAAACCTAGAATTTCCCCTTTTGCTGGGCAAACCGATCCCCGCACCGGCATAAAAATGCCGGATTTCCCAGCAGATAAAAAGGTTCTTTTAACTCAGCTGAAATATCCAATCGGTGGACTTTCAGACCTGCAACTAAAACCACCCATGGGTAGTGATGAGCTGGCATCCGTGACAATTGGCTTTACCAGTCGCCACGGGCAAACACCTATCAGCGGCTTTCACTACCTATCCCAACCTGAACCACTCATTATCGACTGGAAAGACCCATGGAATACACATTTTAAGAACACTGATATTAGTCGGCATAATCGCTACCCTCTAATGTCTTTCCTCTACGTAGAGCCCCGCCAGATACGCCATGAGGTACTCGTGCGCACCAAGGACTTACTGGAGTGGACTAATCACCCTTTTGATGCCTGGCAACCATTAACACCAGAAAGTAAGGCCTTCCTGCACCACACAGTACGCAGCTATCTAAATAATAAAAATCCAACTTCTATTGATCAGTCGCCCTCACAGCCGAATAGCATTGAAACTGTTTTTCTCCGCGCAAATAACAGCGGGTACTCACAGATTTCAGAGAATGACACTATTGAAATGGGCTCAGTGATGATTGGCTACCGGGAAAAATTTTCCATCGATGCACTGCCCCAGAGTGTTACCGTAGACTGGAATCTATTCACCGATACGATCAACTCCGTTCCCACCCTAATTCAGGACCCCACAGGCCCATTCCCCACCCATGTAATTCCCTCATTTCCTGATATTCAGTGGCACAACTACCTATACGATTACCGACCTCCAAATAGCGATCCACTTGCAATAGAAACCCCCAGCCTGGCGATCCCTATGGCAATCCTATTTTCATTTCTTATTATTACGATAATTTTATTGACGCTATCCACAAAACACTCACTTATAGGCCGCAAGGGTTCAACTACTCTCTATACCGCCATAATAATCTCAGCTGTCGCTTTGTACCTCAATCTTCCAGAAGAATACCGGGTAAACCTTCCAGGAACCGCTAAAAAACGAGACTTGGGTCAAGTAACAGAACAGCTACTGTTAAAAGTTGCAGCCGCATTTAAAGAGCCTCTACCGATCAATCTGGAATTAAAGCTAAAAAACCTGATTACCAAGGAAGGATTCGAAAGTACCTATTCAAATCTGGCACAAATTTATCGCCCCCAAACAACGAGTGGTGGCTTGGGATCAATCAGTGCTATTACAAATCTTAAAGTCGAGTACTCCAGCCAAATTAACCTGAATGGCAACAAAGGATTCCGGTTAATTACAAGTTGGCAGGCGGTAGTAGAGGACCGAAGCTGGGGACACTTTGAACAAAGACCGCAAGAGACCCGGGCCAATATCGCAATTATCCAGTCTGATAACCACTGGAAAATCGCTGGATTTACGCCCCTATCCGTACGGTAAGAACAAAAATAGAGAAATAGTTTGAGCCATGAAAAACAGCACACTCAAGTTGCCCGCAATGATCGCTCTATACCTCCTCATATCCAGCCTCAGCGGGCAAGCACAAGCGCACTTTCTTCTTAACTTCAATGTACGGATTTTCCATATAGAGCACACAGCCAGTGGTGCCAACCTATATATGAGAGTGCCTATGCCCTATTTACTGGCAGATAAAACAAAAAAGGGTCGCGACCCCTATACTGGCAAACTCCCACAACCCGCGCCCTATACCAAAAACTCATTGGATCAAGGCGGATTGGTCCATTATGTGGATTTTCAGCAGCTGGAGCTAGCGCCTCTAGGACTCGGTAATATTGCAGAGAGAGCCACTCTTCTCCGCAATACTGACAAGCAGATAAAAGGCGATGTAAAAGCCGTGCGCCTGTATCGGATAGGAAATGAACCAGGTTTTGCAACGCTGGAGGAGGCACAGCAGGCATTTTTGCACCAATACTTACCTGAAGACACCAATCAAAGGTTGTATGTGGGTGACACCTTGGTTGATATTCAGATCTTCTACCCTCTGGAAGCTCCCCTTGGAGAATACCAACTATCCAGCTCTCTTAACCCCGGCCTCCCCAACCAGGAAGACACCGCCAACCTGGTACTGGATTACAACCCAGGTAAGACCCAGGTCATTCGCTCACGCGGTCTTATGCAAAAGCCACTACTGATTACCCACTCCTCAATAGACGCTATGAAGACTTTTCTGGCGGAGGGCATCGCCCATATCCTAAAGGGGTTGGACCACGTGTTGTTTGTACTCTGCCTAAGCCTCGGTGCACTCAGCCTACCCCTACTCTTGTGGCGCGCTACCGGCTTTACCATCGGTCACAGTATCACCCTCTCAGCCGGATTCTTTGGCTTTGTTCCCACAGTCAGCTGGTTCGTACCTATGGTAGAAACCGGTATCGCCCTATCCATAATCTATATGGCCTGGATATCACTACACAGGGAAGACACTAAGATCACAGGCAGCGAAAGTACAATTTTTATCGGCACCTGCATGCTCGGCCTACTCCACGGCCTGGGTTTTTCATTTGTATTACATGAAATACTCCAAGTTGACTCCCCGAATATCTGGCAAAGCCTCTTGGCCTTCAACCTGGGGGTAGAAGTCGGGCAAGTACTCATAATTCTTGCCATATGGCCCCTTGCCTATTTAGCCAGGCTGTGGAAAAAGGAATGGGAAATCCGGATACGTTATTCTGTTGCTGGACTCTGCAGCGCAATTGCTTTTATTTGGACATTAGATAGAGGATATGAGCTTGTTTCGGCAATTTCCTGAACAGAAGAATGAGTTTCCTCTCTGGCTATTACACCCGAGATACTAAAAAGGGAGAAGGAAATAATACACTGCTCTCGAGACCCTATGAGGCATGGATGCCGATTAGGAGCTTACAGGGATGTATTCACAGCGTGTCTCGAGTGCGGTGTATTCTTTCCTTACACCCCAGTAGTAATACACCTAAAAATGCCTTGTATTCTCAAGATCCAGAGACAAAACTCACTCCAAAATTAATCTCCCTGTCACTACACACGTAATAATGAGTAAAATATAAAGCGCAATAAACCAGAACGTTAAATAAATTAAGACCCAAACCCCTTGGGATGCTGCTTCCCGGCGTCACCTATTACTTCCCAAGAGGCCTTTGAGTCAACCCATAAATGATGAACCACTTTTAGATTCTCGTTACCATCCACCAAACTTCCTGCAGGAATGTAAGTATTTAAAGAATCATTCTCTCCGGGCAGAGTAGAACCGCAAGTAGCGCAAAAATTTGTATGCCAATCATGCCCGGGCTTAGACCAATACTTAAGGTTCTCCTTACCTTTAACCCAACTAAACTTCTCGGTAGGCACAATAGCTACAGTAATAGCGCCACTCCCTGTGGAACGACGGCAGATTGAACAGTGGCACATATATAAATCTGTGAGGGATTCTTGTATCTCATAAGCTATCTCTCCACAATTGCATTCACCTTTAGTCAAAAAGACACTCCTTTATTATTAATATAAAGTCTCGAAAACTGAGATATCTACATCACCTTTTATAATTTCTACACTACTAAAGCAATATAATTTGGCTGTAGAAATAAGCTGATAACTCGTCCTTTTTAAATAAGGCATAGCCACTCCTAGATACATGACTTTGATCATCAGTGAAACGTCGGAGTACATCTCCCTCCTCATACAACAACCACATACACTCTATTTCAGGACCCAAACCTGCTGGATTTTTAAGATAGTCAATTAAAATTGGTAAGTAATGCTCATCTGGGCCACTTAGCTTATAGTCCCAATTTGCAACTTTTGTAATTTCTTTAGCGTATTGAATAAGGTTTTCTTGAGCAACATCTTTTAAATTAGACTCCTCATGGAATTGAATATTTGAAAAACCCCCAAAATATTCATTGCTAATTTCAGAATTTGTACAGTTTTCAACTTCAGCTGCATTGATACCTAAGCAGATCATAAAGCAGCACACAAAAAGGATAGTTTTCATAATAATTTCACAGTTTATTTTTATAAAAGTTATGCCATATCCAAAAGTATAAAATCAAGCAAGAGTAAATAGTTACTTCCTGCAGAATTAACCTTACAAGTTGTGTTTATCGATATAGCCAATTGCGAACTTCCAGAAGCCCATACCCCAACATTCCAAGAAAGATTACCCAAAACAAGGAGATTCCCTTTTCAAGAACTGAGAACATTGGCAGGACTGGATTATAATATACAGTTCGCATTCGCCCTATCATTGAGGGAGAGCCTATTTTCATCCAGGCTCCACTATATGACGATTTACCTACCGTATATTTGTATCTAAATAAAACAAAGTTTGTATTCCCTCCATTATTCTTCGCATAAGAACCAAACCTTCCGACCGGATCAGTATACCCATTTTGATATAGTGTAATCTCCTTTATATTGAAGTATACAGGCTTTACTTCCACATAAAACACAGAAACTAAACCTAAAATAAATAGGCAACCTGAAGCTGTAAGGAGAACACGACTAAAATACTTAAGGAATCCATTCATACATTTTAAATCAACTCAAGTAATACAAGACAATCTCTATCATTGATAAATTTTAACCGACCATGGGGCCCCAATCTACTAACACTGAACGATCTCCCGGACTAACTTTAACTCCGGCACTAGCTATCTGTTCTACAACAAATGTCTCAGGCTGAACATCGGTTCCAAATAGAGAAATGACTATCTGAAAGCCCAGGTTTTTTGTGGCGTGCATATTTATTGCGTATTCTAGTTGCACAAACCTCAATCTAACCTGATTTCTATCAACATTGTTTCAAGTTTTCGGTAGTTTGTGGCTAATAGAGGCTAACACATAAAGGTGAACGCTCACATACTTGGTGTGGCGCTCACCTTCTTACTTGGTGAAAGGATTCTATACAACTTAACAGGTTGCTGCGGGATCAACCGGGGCTTCATGTATCGTGAAGACCGGAAATATCAAAAAAGAATTTAAATTTAGCAACATGATGATAGATACAGAGAACTAGGCGTAGCTTAGTGTAAATTTTATTTAGGCCTAAGGGCCTCAATAAACTCCGCATCTACCCACATTATTTCAAAATTCGGCGGGGTACAACGCCGACAGTAAAAAAGGTATTTCCCATCAGGTGTTACATATCCACCACCATCTTCCCCTTCTGTATTTATATTATCACCGAAGTTAATAGCCTCACCCCATGAGCCATCTTGTTGGCGAAAGCTTATGTACATATCGCTATCACCATATCCACCCTCTCTTTCACTATCCCAGATAATGTAGGACTCATCAGGGGCAATAAACGGGTGAGCAGTCCACTTACCTGTATTTATCTGTTTTCCAAAAGGTTTTGGCACTTCACGCTTACCATCTAACAGACGCGAATAGCGAAGAATACCATCTCCATTTGAACCTACTTCATCAAATACAAAGGTTCCATTTGCAGAAGCCGTAAGGCGCATGATACGAAAGTCTTCAAATAGTGGCCCCAGGCTTTTAGGTTCTGACCAACCATTGTCAGTGCGCTCTCTATATCGATTTCTAGAATACATTGTTTGACCATCAGGTGAGATAGAGCCACCCCAGGCCACTTCCGATTCATACCAACGATTACCCTCAAGCTTGAATGCAACTTTCGAAGACTTGCCACTTTGGTGATATCTTCTTGTAACGTAGTACTCTTTCATATCAGGCGTGAAGTAACCACCCCAATCCCGATACTCTTTCGAGGGACTAGGGGGCGAATAACTTTGGAGTTAACCCAGGAGGTTCCTGTCCAAGATAGGGTCCTTCAAGAACTGTAAGTGTATCCTGACTATAACTGTTAACACTCAGGGTTAACAGTGAGAGTAGAACCATTGAAATACAAAGGTGCCTCATGACATATCCTTGCTTAAACATGAAGTAATAAGCAACCAATGTATCTATTCAGGCTTTATAACACCTGACGTCCATATGAATTTTGCCTGATTCTTGTGAGAAAAGGTGTGATCCGCCAACTATTTGTATGAAATATACTCAAAAGTGGCTCTGCACCGAGGGTTCGAACCTCCCTTTTGTCTTCCATTTATACTGACCTTGCGGCTCATCTCGTATTGCCAATCCGCCCCCCAATTACAGAGAGAGTTATCGGGACACGACAATCTTGAACCTACATAAATACACCTCAGATATTCACCTATTCGACGTAAGTTAATCTACAAGTTTGTCCAGAAGAAATAGATGAAGGTGGGAACTGTAGAGTAACGAATACTATTTTCTATTCTCAACCGTATGATCAATCTTCATTCTGGGGGATGAAGATTGAGCGATACTATAGCAACAATTACTACTGCACTTTCACAAGATAGATATCAATAAGGAGTGTGCAGCTCAATTAAATACTATATTTGATACACACTTCCTTATATATTTACCTGTTAAAGTTTAGATATCCTCAAGTATATTGATTGTCTTTAGGTGGCTCCAATTAAAATAGATCGATTTATTCTAAGTTATAGACAGTTAACACCAAGTTCTTTAACCGTTTTCAACCAGGAGTCCTGTTGATTCTTATCAGACATAATCATTGAACCAAATAAACTAACCTCTGCTTTCGAGAAGCCGCAATATTGAAGAGTAAATCGATCAAGCTGCTCTAATACTGGCTTTGCTTGTTCTTCTAAATATTCTGTAGGGGCATCCATTGTCAAAATTATTCTTGATGTTTTGCCTTTAAGAAGCTGTATCGGTTCTGCACTACCACTCTCAAATTTAAAGGTAATTCCGGGAAGAAAAGATCGATCAATCAAGCCTTTGAGCTTTCCAGGCAATCCGCCCCACCAAATAGGCGACACCACAACAATATGCTGTGCCCATTTAAGAGCCTCTTGAAATTCAGATAGACAATCCTCCAATACTTGATAATCATCGTACCCAAACTCTAAATTCGAATTGAAGTCCATTTCCGACAGGTTATATCGCCGAACATTAGCCTGTCTCTTTGCTTCAGACTCATAGACATCGCTCAACTGCTTAACAAAACTGTTCTTCTTTGGATTGCCATTTAAAAGTAGGATATTTTTCATCTCGTCATACTATTGCTTAAAGACATGATGAAAAGTCTACCGTCTCCCCTTAAGGGGAGAGTCAAGACTTTTATGGCAGGAATCTATAGAAGCAATACACTGATCAACCTTTTCAGCTTTATTAGAAAGTGATTCCAATTCAGCCTCAATTTTCCTTTTTACTTTCTTCAGAAAAACGCTGATTCGAGCCCAATCAACCTCTCCATTATGGTACTGAATAACATCCTTCAACTCAGCCAAAGTCACCCCAAGTACTTTGGCTTCTGAGATCAAAGTAAGAATTTCAACATCTTCTGCCGTATAGACTCTATATCTGCCCTGCCTTTTAGGAACGGCAATGAGGCCTTTTTCCTCATAAAATCTTATCGCTTTTACAGTGAGATTCGTTCTTCTTGACACCTCTCCTATAAACATACAGACCTCCTACCTATGCTCAATTTCCCGTTGAGATTACAGCCTATGAAAAATATTCATCACATGAAAGGAGCCTTCCATGAGTTTGGGACCTTCGCAGCTCTTACGGGTACCTAGTAGAACCCCATAAGAGCCGGGACTCACTTCTTACATTCTCATGCTTTCGGCACAAACATTACGTTGAAGAACGTAAATACGCAATACCGCAAATTAAGAAGACAAGGCCCTCTAATTTCCTGTAATAAATTCAGACGGGGAACCTAACTACGTAAATAAACTATGTTGTGGTCAACTCCAACCGGACACTTCTTTAAGCACATTTCTCAAATTCGATAGGGGCTAGGTCTCCCAGTGTTGTATGTATTCTTCGTGAGTTGTAATAAGCAATATAGGCTCTTACATCTGCTACCGCATCCTCCCTTGTCGGATATAGGTTTCCCGTTACCCACTCCCGCTTCAGGCTGCTGAAGAAACGTTCAGTCGCTGCGTTGTCCCAACAATTTCCCTTACGGCTCATTGAACACACCATCCCATGCTGACTCAATAACGTTTGGTAGGTATGGCTGGCATACTGACTGCCACGATCAGAGTGATGCAGGAGACCTTTTGGGGGCGAACGCAAATTGACAGCCATCATCAACGCACGAGTTACCAGGGCCGTTTCCATCTTCCGATCTAGATGCCAACCAATAATCCGGCGCGAATAGAGATCAATCACTACCGCCAAGTACAACCAGCCCTGCGAAGTCCAAATATATGTAATATCAGTCGTCCAAACTTGATTTTTAGCACTCGGTGAGAACTCCCTATTCAGAAGGTTCTCTGCGACCGGCAGGTGATGTTTACTGTCTGTCGTCAGTGTAAATCGCTTCTTACGCTTTACTGCCAAGCCTAGCTTTTTCATGAGCTTGCGGACTCGATAGCGCCCGACTTCAAAGCCTTCTTTACGTAACAGCTTCATTAACCGACGACTTCCCAGGCTCTGTCTAGATTCTGCAAATAGGGCCTTCAAACGATGGCATAGTTGCCATGTTTGAGCATCTATTGAGCTATTACCACGGCAACACCAATCGTAATAACCAGTTTTACTTACTTGCATTACCCGGCAGAGCACCCTAACAGGAAAGCTGCCTTGCTGTTTTTCAATAAAGCTGTACTTTATTTCATTTCTTTCGCAAAGAAGGCGCTGGCCTTTTTTAGGATTTCTTTCTCCATCCGCAACTGCTTATTTTCACATCGTAATCGCTCTAACTCTGCGCGCTCACCTACATCCAACCTCACACCGTCTTCTTCCTGCTTCAGTTCCTTTATCCAGCGTCGCAGGTTATTGGCTGTTGTTCCTACAGCCTCTGCTGCTTTAGAAATTGAATACCCTTGCACAGAGACTAGCGCTACAGCGTCTTTCTTAAATTCCGGCTTGAAATGCCGACGTGTACCTTTTGTTGTCATACTTCACCTCGCTTGGTAGTTTTACCATCTTAGCGAAGTGTCCGGAAGGATTAGACCACTACACTACTACTAATGGCAGTAACACCTCTATGCCGCCTCATACGCATCTGGCAAGTATTGCTAGTATCTGGACTACCTCTTACTTGATTTTCAATGGTCAGTGAGAATGTCTATTCAGAGGAACCTTAGAGACTGATAGATTTTAATTAGAGGCACTCTACTGTATACCAAAAAGCTCTAGCTAAGTAAGTCTGGAGTTGTACCGCTTGCTTTAAGCATGTGGCCTATCCCCATGTCTTTTTGTTTCAGGTTAACAAATAGCTTTGAAGTAAAAACACCAAAGGGCATTTGAGCTACACCAGTCTCTGTACCGGTCGGCGTAACAATGGCATAACTAGGTGTTTTATAAGGCTTAACCTTTTTACCTTTGGCTTGATTAATGATAACGCTCGCTAAGATGCCTCCTTGAACGTTTGCTATATAGCCGTGCTTATTTTTATCCAGAGTAGAGCAATCACCTATCGCATAAAGGTTAGAATAACCCCTAACCCGCATATATTCGTCCACTTTAATTAATCCCATCTTATCTAACACACCGAGTAATTCTGTTTTTAGAAACTCCGTATTTGGCGACATACCTACACATTCATAAACCAGGTCTGCCTTGAAGGTGTCTTGAGTATTCATAGAACGGTAAATTGCACCTTCCTTAACTAGCCGGGTATTGAGGTGTACGCTAACGCCTTTAGCCGTAAGCTGCTCTAGCGCCTTGTTCTGAGCTTTAGGCTTAAGATGGCCAAGTAGTACATCTTTAGAATGCACTAAGGTCACGGTTTTATTGGGATAAGCGCTGCTAATTTCCCCAGCCAGCTCCACGCCAACGGTACCGCCTCCTACAATCAAAACTGACTGAGATTTCGCCAGTATTTTTTGCTCATTCCGCATTTCTTGCTCACGCTCGGAAATCGTATAAGCTGATGTGGATTTCGCTATCGGCAAGGTTGGGTAGCGACTGCCTGTCGCGATAACTGCCTGTTTAAAGTGGATCTCTAATCCATTTGATGAGTTTGCTATCCGGTCATCCATGGAAACCACATCTGCTTGAACAAAATCGCTCTGAATAAAGTCACGATAATATTTACGTGGATTAGCAGTCAGTAAGTTAGGCGCTATCGCATTACGTAATGTGGCAAAGGTCACTTCAAAATGGTCCTTTCGGTCAACCAATACCACCTGCATACCCTGCTTAGCTAACTTTTGGGCCACAGAAACACCAGCAAAGCCTCCGCCAACGATTAACACGTCTGTCCGCTTGATCATAACTCGCCTCAATATCGTTCAACTGTTCGGATAAAGCGCGGCCGTTCGCAATGCCTCACGAACAGGTCACTTTTTGATAGAGAGATAAGGATAAAGTTAGACTTAAGCTAATGATATTAACTATAATCTAACCTCTTGTTAGCTTTTTACTAGCATGTTGGTTTAGCTGATATCGGGTGATGATACCGCGCAGGTATGAAGTAAAAAGGTGTACGCAGACTCCCAGCTTCTACTGGCAGAAGAAAAACAAATAGCTGGTTTACGTTACTCATTCAAAATGATCAGCGATGTTGATACTGTCCAGTTTGCAAGCACTGGCAAATGGTATCGAGTGCAGATTACTCATGTTGTCAGCACAATAGAAAAGATGCTTCATAAAAGAAAGCCAGTTAATGGCTATTTTCAGTTTAAGACCCTCAAATATGCTGCATCAGAAACTTACCAATATTTTCTCTAAACTCACGCCACTATGACTTTGGAACAATTACGATATTTTAAGGCGATAGTTGAAGGTGGCTCGCTAAAAGCTGCTGCCCAAACACTTCACCGAACACAGCCCACTATAAGCGCCGCCATCAAGAAATTAGAGGCGGACCTCAATCTACAACTATTTGATCGAGACCAATACAGGAGCACACTCACAGCTGACGGCAAAGCCCTGTATGAACAATCCAAATATGTACTAGCTGAAGCCCACTCGTTTGAGAGCTTAGCTAAACAGCTAGTCGCAGGAGAAGAACTGGAAGTAGGTATTGCGTTTACTTCCGCCATACCAGTCGGCCCAATACTCAGCGCAATCCGTCAGTGCAAAATTGAGTACCCAAAAACACGCTTGGAGGTCTATTCCGAAAATGGCCTTGGGCCACTGGACTTATTGACGGAAGGCCAGGTTTCCATAGCTATTATTCCGTGGACTGAAACTTACGACCAGCTTGAATCCATTCATCTAATGAATATGAAATTCATTTCTGTGATCGCTGGCGACTCTCCCCTACTTACCCAATACGAGGAAATCCCAAGGCAGATTATGCTACACCATCCCCAGGTGATCATCAGTGGTAGGAAGTCATCCACTAAAACCTACGGGGTGCTTGAAGGGGGCGATCAATGGAGAGTCAACGATTTTCCGACTAAAAAAGAAATTATTCTTCAAGGTATGGTTTGGGGTACGCTACCAGAACATATGATAGAAGCGGAGCTTGAACAGGGCTTATTATCGCCCATAGCAGTGGAAGGGATACCAAAACCGCAAGAACTGGAAGTGCGGGTGGCTAGACAAGCATCTGATCCGATGGGTCCCGTAGCAAGTTACCTTTGGCAATTATTCCTAAACCTTCAAGGCTTTCATTAGAAAACACTTACGATATTTCTACCAAAATTTTTCAGATTCTTTATGTTTAAAATATAGATTCTAAGAATTTGAAGCTGACCTACCAGGTGTTTGTACTTTACGAGAGAAACTCTTTGGTTGAGCTTCATCACACTAGCACATAGGTAAATAAAAGGCGCTTAAATTATCCTATTAGAAACAATTAAGTTTGTTTCCATATCAAAGATGCGTAAAATCGATAGATCTCTATTAGTATTTTGTTATTTTTGGTTCGGCTTGATTCGGCTCTCACCTAAAGAGAAGTACCAGAATTTCCTAAACGATCCATTCCTTCAAAAGGAGAACGGTAGCGAGATATAAGAATAAGTAAAAGGCGCTGACCCAAGGTGCTACCAACACCCGGGGCCAGCTAACCAAATTGATACAGACACTATCAAAAGTCGAGTAGACCAAAGGAACTTCCCCTTCAGCCTCTCACAGAACCGTACGTGAACCTCTCAATTCATACGGCTCTTCGTATTCAGCACATTTTCAATCTTCCCATTCTCCAGTGTGCAAACAAGCCACGCATTTGTTGACGAACCTTTCCAATAAAGACCCAACTCTTGAAACAGCTTCGCTTCAGATGCTTAAACTTCTTCCTGGCCCAACGCATCAGCGTTTGGTCAAGATACTTCTGAAGTCGATAAACACCATATTTCCGCCCAAAGTGACCGTAGTAGTTCAGCCATCCTTGTATTGCTGGATTAAGTGCTTGTGCCATCTCCGACAGTGATCGATCCACCCAGTTAATCACACGCCATTGCCTAACCTTATCCTTGATCCTCTTGAAAGCTTTTGGGCTCATTGATGGACCAAAGGCAGTGAAGGTTTGTCCATGGCGATTCTTTGCTTTCCTGGGACCAAATCGATAACCCAGAAAGTCAAAATGGATCACAGGGTGGTTGTCTTTGCGGTTGCTGTTCTTGCAATAAACCTTGCGGGTTTTCTCTGGATGAGCTTCAAGCCCGCAGGTAGTCAGGCGTGCTTTTAGAGCCGCCAGTAAGCGATCCGCCTCTCGAGGATTACGACAATGGTAAACAGCATCATCCGCGTAACGCTCAAAAGGAATATCTCTGTGCGTTCTCACCATCCAGGCGTCCAGCGCGTAGTGCAAAAACAAGTTTGCTAGTAGCGGGCTAATTACGCCCCCTTGTGGAGTACCTTGTGTTCGCTCTTCAAGCTGTCCGTCCCGATGTTGTACTGGAGCCGTTAACCAGCGCTGTACATAGAGTCTGACCCACCGATGATTATTATGTTTATCTAATGCCTTCAGCAGGAGTTCGTGATTAATATTGTCAAAGAAACCTTTGATATCTAAATCAACTACCCAGATTCTATCCCAGCATCGTTGTCGAGCTCGACGCACTGCGTCTATAGCAGATTTGCCTGGCCGATAACCGTAGGAGTCAGGGTGAAATACCTTCTCCAATTCTGGCTCCAGCAGTTGCTTAGCCACCATTTGTGCAATGCGATCTTCGATTGTGGGGATACCCAGTGGTCGCAGGCTGCCATCGAGTTTCGGAATATCCACTCGTTTGACGGCTGATGGAAAATAGCTGCCAGATGACATCCGATTCCATAGCTTGTACAGGTTTTTGACAAGACTCGATTCGTATTGCTCTATCGTTATCTCATCAATCCCCGCTCCGCCGCCATTAGCCTTAATCTGCTTCCACGCTTCCCAAACCGCTCGCTTGGGAATATTGAATGGCTTTGCGCTAATCGTTAATTCCTCCCCATCTGGGTTGATTACACGGTTAGTCGCCGAATACGACAACCCCTTCGCTCCACGTCCATTACAGCCGCTTCTCCACTACTACGGGTTGTTCCGCCCCTGTGACCAGTCTTGGTACTCAACGTCTTGTAGGGCCTCTACTTGACGCTCTTCCTTAACACCTGGACGACAGGTTCTCCTGTTCCACCCAAAAGCCTGTTGTGTGTTCACGCCACCTCTATGCCGGATGCCACTCGGTCGGTAAACAGGTAACCTCCAAGCTTATCCCCGCACTTAGCCAGTGCACGGGTTTTGACATCATCTTGGTAATACGCTTTCGACACCTCATCAGTGGTTCATTTGCATTCGTCTCTACACAACATACCTGACGTATCTCTTACGCCTTTTCCTCAAGCGCTTCTAACCAAAGCTCTTTACTCCGATCACCTTGAGGCGGTTTGTTATCACTTCCTGCAAAGCGATAACGGAGGGCCGACCTCCATCTCCTGGATAGCACGTATTTATTTTTTATTTATAAAAAATAAAAAAAATACTCAGGACGCACTGGCTGTATGGATGATACGCTAGAAACCCGCTCGTCTTCAATAAAGTGGTGTACATTCAGCAGCTTGAGGCGTGTCCCCAAGCTCTGGGAGCGTTGCGCTCGCCTTTTCTTCTTCTATGCTTATCGTTCTCGTGCTCCCCCTCTTCTAGCCGCTTCTTTCAATACTCACCCAAGAGAACGCTCTTTCTTGTAGCCTATATCAGTAGGAAATGAATATGTTGATATTGAAACGCCGAATAGGTGAAAACCTACGAATCGGCACCAAAGTTTCGGTTAAGGTATTAGAGGTTAAAGGCAATCAAGTGAAGATGGGGATACATGCCCCCAAGTCCGTACCCGTTCATCGAGAAGAAATATATAGGCGCATCCAAAAGGAATAGATGGTGAACTGCCGAAGCCGTTGAGAAGCAAGTGTTCGGTCTTCCCAGCGGCTTTCCAATTAGTTTATGACCTTTGGAAAGGCCTCGGTTAGCTAAATACTTGCACAAACTAACCAATAACAACTGTCTCTATGTGATATTTGTCAAACTCCAATACGAACTGCACTCAACTGAAACCTTTACAGATGGGGTCATTGAAGGGCGTATTACATACTATCTGCTTGTATTTAGCATAAGCTTCTGCATTATAATTTCTGGAATGGGGATTCATAAAGCCATGAAGGTAAGTGGAATGATGAACCTCCACTTGCTCTTTCTGCTTCAAAGTCTGTATGACCTCTGATACAGAAAAATGAGGCTCCATCGCCGGGAATATCAAGCGCGTAGGAAATATAGGATCAATTTTTACGTAATGGCGAACTTGTGAACTATAAAATAAAATTGCCCCTGAAACATTACTCAAAGCTTGATGATCAGATAATCTCCATATGGCCGATGCACCAATACTAAAACCTACTAAACTCACATGACCAAATGATGCGCTGATTCGTTCTGATAATTTTTCAACGTATTTATCGAACCCAACCTTTGATGTAAAGTGTGAATACGCCTCAACTTCACAATCGAAATTCATCAATCCTGAATTATACGGATCAACTATCTCTACACTACCAGGAAGATCAGCTGCAAATCGCTCTAACGCTTTTGTACGACCAAAAATATCTGAAACCAAAATCCAAGCCATAGTTTATTTTTTTCATATAACAAGAAAGAAACGATACACCGACCAGTTATAGTTTAATCTATACATATTTATCGAGTTCGATACAGTATGTCGTAAAACATCGACCCAACAGCTCAGTTTTATGCACTGTTTTGGATATTCTTTCCAAAGCCCTGTATTCTGGCCTACTATCAAGCAAATGACACACTATTTCCTTATGCCCTAACCCCTTAGCCCAACCGATCATTGTTTTGAATACTGAGAGTCCAGAACCCCAAAACTGTTGAGATATGACAACAGCCATCTCAAAGCCGTTATCGTCAGGTTGAATACCACACCACCCAGCTAATACTCCACCGATGTAAATTAGTCGAACACGGCACCCAGGCAGGGAGTCTACTTCTAACTTAAACTTGATCCACTCATTAATACTCTGGACATCAAAGTATTCATGTTTAATTAAGTGCTCCCTAAGTGAATCCTCATTGAGTACAGCTAACAGCTTATCTCGCTTCACTTGGGTTAGCTCCTTAAACTCGATTCTACTCATATTAAAGTAATTTTGACCTTCTCGTTTTGGGGTGGCTTTAAAGACGAAATAGTTTTTGCCTGCTTTGTAAGTTACCCAAGAGTAATTGCGACCGAAAGGTAGGTGCCTATTCAATAAGGAAAGTTTCTTTATCCATTTGAGGAAAAGAATGCAGCCACCGTGTAAAAAACACAAAAATAGGAAATCAACTTCATCACTTTATTAGTCGCTACGGTTTGCTCTCTTGTACTTTTCCTGGTATTCGCGGCGCTGCTTAGTAACTTCATACAATACAATTCCAGAAGTTGTTCCGAGGTTCAGGCTTTCAATCATTCCAAACATTGGAATGGATACGCAGAAAGCGCTATTTTCTACTGCAAGATCACTTATACCTCTAGATTCGTTACCAAACCAAACAGCCAGCTTTGGCTGAGTGTAATCTGCCTCATGCAATATAAAGTTATCTTTTCCTTTTACATGGGGAGAGGTGACAATCGAGATAAATCTGTTTTTCGCCAAATGATCCAAGCATTCCTCGGTACTATCAAAACGCTTTACGAAGCTCCATTTGATCGCAGAGACAGACGGCTTCGAGAGTGATTTCCTTTCTCTCATTTCCTGCCAGTCATCGGGTATTAGATTG
This sequence comes from Microbulbifer maximicatervae (SeqCode), assembly GCF_052467225.1. Taxonomy (NCBI): domain Bacteria; kingdom Pseudomonadati; phylum Pseudomonadota; class Gammaproteobacteria; order Cellvibrionales; family Microbulbiferaceae; genus Microbulbifer; species Microbulbifer maximicatervae (SeqCode). Next base: position 4,177,833 of record NZ_CP174303.1, read on the forward strand.
CGAGGATCAACAATATACGTTTTTTCAACGCCTAATGCATTGACGTTTCTAATGACCGCTCCAATGTTCTTCATATCCATCGGGCACTCGAGAACAGCTATCAGATTTTTACAGCGATAAGGCTTAATTTCATCAGCTCTTTTTCGGGCACCATTTTTATCAATTTCCATATTCTCGAAGACCTTAGATAATTTGTTCATTCATAGCCCTACACTCAAATGCATATTCACGCACCGCTCGTAGTGTATCCTAATATTTTCATCTGGCGTTATTTCCAGCTTGAATCAAGGTATAAACGAGCAATAACCAACCCCTTTTCGTACGGACTTAGATTAGCAATCTTAATTCGATATTTATCGCACCCAAGAGCATGCTTATAGTACGAGCCCAATAAAATGTCATTTGTTTTGTTACCTGCTCTTGCTTCATTGTAGGATTTCAAGCTATCTCCGATACCACTATCTCCTATATATTTCCCCTTATTCGCGAAAAAAACTGTTTGGTAAACAAAGTCTCCAGCCATATTCATTAACGAAACTTCCAATCCTGCTTTTTCATTAGCCCAATACCTTGGCTCCTCTGAATACCAATAAACCTTAAATTGAAACCCTACGTTCTCTGAGCACATATTCATAAATTCATATTCCTGCCCCTCTTCGCTCATATCAAAACTATCAAATCTGACATTATGGTATGTGGCAGGCATGAACATTAGCCAGCTTGTATCCTTCGTATAGATTCCATCTCCTTTAAACGTACAAGACGCTACAATGAATGACACAAATATAACTTGAAGCCAAGAGATTCTAAATATACTCAACTTTACTCCCTTAAACATAACACCTTAATAACCGTAAACTAGATCGCAGCAAAACGTAATATAAGCCATCCTGCACCAAAGACGTATAAATCATTGTTTTTTTAAAATAGCACACCGACATAGCTACTATAAAGAAAGCAACAACGGGCAGCTTGGTTCAACTTGGAAAAAATCGGCACTCTCTATCTCAGCCTCTAATTTCAATAGTTTTTCTGTATGCCAATATCTTTTAGGAGCATTTCATTTGCGAATATCACAATCCTGTTACTCCACTCATTAGGACCAAGCTCTTCTACTGAATCATAAAGATCAATCAGCTCTCTAGATTCTTGTTCGAGGAGGCTTTTAGCAACCCCTGAGATAAAATCATATAGATCGATAATACCCATAAGATGCTTAGCAACCTAAAATGTTTGACCGAAGGCGTTTTCTGCTGGAGGTGCCGGCCCATCTATTTTGAGGGCGACATAACTTCAATGTTATGATCCACTATTTGGAATGCTCGCTATTTGGATATAAATTGCCTTAGATTTGCTCTAAAATACCTCGGAAACGACTTCTTTTGTTATAACTTCAAGGTTCTTCACAGTTTCCCCGCGCACGTCATTAACATCTAAAACAACAGTAACTTGAGTTAATACTCCATTGTTAATACTAAATCCGAGCTGTGAGTCCCAGCCGTATTTTTCTTTAATGGCAGCTTGGGCAAGCTTCTGTTTTTCAAAAATGCCTTTCATATCATCGACAGCATCACAGGCAACTAACAGAATTATTGCCAGAGCCAAAAACAGCATTCTAATCATTAAATTCTCCACTCGCTTCAAACTTACAACCCCAATAACAGGCCATGAATCTTTTACTATGCACTATCGCAGCTATCAGAAATTTTCTCCATTTTTCCGTAACCGACTTCACCAAAACTTCTCAAAGAAGCTGTTGATTCTTTTTTAATATTACTAACCATCCTGCTCCATTGGATATCAGCCTTCTTTGAACTTATAAAAACAAAACCCCACGTCTGACTTTCAACCCAAGCTCCGCCATCATAGATTATATTCATTAGCAAATTTCCAGATTTTTCCAGCACTTCATATTCCTGATAAAACTTCTGGAACGGCCCACCTTCTTCCAGCTTAATGTATAATTCGGGAATCTCTCCACAGTTTAATACTACTACCTGATAAAAGGGTTCACCCGTATCATTTGGAAGAACTGTAGTAGAAAATCTTTCAATGTAACCTGACCATGTGCCGGACGCCCTTTCTGTCTCAGATAACTTATCTGGCTTTGCAACAAAAGTTGTACATGAAATCAATATTAAAGAAATAAATACTAAAAAATACTTCATAACCACCTTAAAACTTTAACGCTTGCATTTGCAGCGGCTGCTATAAAGCGTAAGGTGCCGCTGCTTTTTTGTTATGACTAGACTTACTCTGGCCATTTATCACCCTCCGAACGGGCAATAAAATCGTAGTTTAACTCAGTACCAAAGGGCTCAGATGGTAATTCCGAGCCTTGGTAAGTAACTGAGCACTCCTGGTTTAAAAATGCCAAAAGATCATGTATCCCAGCCTCTTTAGCTTCTTGTACAATTTTAGCAATTTCATTTCGCTGGACTTCAGATAACGATGAAAGCACCTCGTTGCGGTACTCGTTTTCTTTAGTATCCGGGTAGATACCCAGCGCCACCCACTTAGAAGTGGCTGATTCTTTTAAAGAAACCACTTTCTCAATAAATTCTTTGTATTTTCCTAACCCTTTATTCATGAATTAACTAGCCATTACGTCCGCGGCACATGCGAGCTTATAGTAAAGGAAAAGTCGAAGCGGAAAAGCCATCGCTGCACCTACGCTTGCAATGCACTATTACCTTGTCGCTCAAAGTCATATTTTAGCCCCTGCGGCAAGGTGTAGTACCCACTCTCATTAATTGAAACATACATTGTTTTGCCTGCAACTTTTGGCTCCCAACCTGAACTCAATGCAAATTCGACAGCCTCTCTTACAGACTTTGGTGACAGAGTAAAGTACCAACTACTAGCATCTATATACAATAGAGATTTGGTGTTTCTAGCGAGATGTACTCGAATATGGAATTCCTTGTATGGATACAAAAAAAGATTCTCTTGATTAGCTACCCAGAAATAAATGCTATTTCCAATATGTAATTTTCGTTTGATTTTATTTGTCATGATTGTGCATTTTATTTATATGTTAGCCCTCAAACCACTATTATCTTGACTACTATTTCAAATGTAAATCAACTGCTCACATTTACCTTTCACTATCATTTCAATTAGATGTACATAAACGAGACCATCGAACCAAATAAAAAAGTATGATCAATATAACCACTATCAAATGTTGCAGATAGATAACCAACTCTTTAATTTTAAGATTATTACTCTAAAAATCTTAGCCTCTTCATAAATAACGGTCACTAAGAAGATCATTGAGCGACCCCACACGCTTTAATCAAAAATAGAACTCGCTCAACTACCACCGCCAAGTCGCCGCAATATAAGGCCCATGTTGAGTAATATCATAAGCAAAACGCCCATCAGAGAGTCGATCGGAATAATCAATACTGTAATACTGATACCCAAAACGCAGTGAGGTTGTCTTCCAGGCGCGCCAGTCGAATCCGGCTAGTAGGTTCCACTGTAAGTCATCACCCCCAGCGCCAAAGCCTCCCAGTTCCGTGCGTACAGCAACGGTTAGGCATTCAGTAATTCCGATTGCACCTCGCGCAGATAGTGTAGGTTCCCACCAACTCTGTTTGCCTCCAAGGCGATTCCTAAATTCGGGCCTGGGGCCTATGTTAATTCCCGCTCGTGCTTTCACTTCCTGCTTTAATCGGTTCCAGCGCAAACCCGCTCCCACATCTACAAAGTACTTTCGCCCACTATTAGCCAGATTCCCTTCTAAAATCCGGTAACCGGCTAGGGCATTTATCCAGCCCTGGCGAGCATCCACCTCAACATCAATATCTACATCGATATCCAGCTGTGGGTTTCGCGGCGGGGTTATGGTTGCTCCCTTGTCCAATCTGAGGTGCACATAGTAGAGATCCGCCACTACCCCAAAGCGCCCTTTCCAGGCTTCCAGGCGCACAGAAAATGCAGCGTTGAGGAGCTCCAGGGTTTTACTTAAATCCAGATCAATATCGACACTGGTGTCAGCGACAGTAGAAGTCCCTTTAGTGCGAAGCGGGAGGAAAAGATAAGGAGTGGCAAGGAAGCGCCAGTCATCGGGCTCTTTGGAAGTTAGGCTGGCAGCTGTTGCAGGCTCCGAACTTTGCGCGGCGGTACAGGAGATAAAGCTACAGAGCGTTAGCGCCAATATTTGCCTTGCGCTTTTCTCTTTCGCCTGTCCCTGTTTCATAGCAGCAACCGCTCCAAATCATTCGAGGCTCCATAGAGCACCAATGAATAAGGATAGATAGAGCTGAGGGAAGTTTCAGAGTGAGGAAATCTGCGGCATAGGGGGGAGGAAATACTGCCGGGCAGGTAAAACTACCCGGCAGTGAGAAGCGATTAGTCGTTCGCTTCAGGGCGCATATGTGGGAACAGCAGTACGTCGCGAATCGACGGAGAGTTGGTAAACAGCATTACCAGACGGTCGATACCGATGCCCTCACCAGCGGTGGGCGGCAGGCCGTATTCCAGCGCGCGGATATAGTCGGCGTCGTAGTGCATGGCTTCGTCGTCACCGGCATCTTTCTCCGCAACCTGGGCTTTGAAGCGTTCAGCCTGATCTTCTGCGTCGTTCAACTCGGAGAAACCATTGGCTATCTCGCGGCCGCCTACGAAGAATTCAAAGCGGTCGGTGACAAACGGATTGTCATCGTTACGGCGAGCCAACGGAGACACTTCGGTTGGGTACTCAGTGATAAAGGTCGGCTGGTCGAGACGATGCTCTACAGTCTTCTCGAAAATCTCGATCTGTACCTTACCCAGGCCCCAGCTGTCTTTCAGCGGGATTTCCAGCTTCTCAGCTACCGCGCGGGCGGATTCGATATTGTCGATATCGGCCGCAGTCAGTTCCGGGTTGTAGTGCAGGATGGAGTCGAACACAGACAAACGCGCGAACGGCTTGGAGAAGTCGTAGCTGCTGTCCTGGTATTCCACAGTGGTGGAGCCCAGTACATCTTCACAGATACCGCGCAGCATCTTCTCGGTGAGGTCCATCAGGTCATTGTAGTCCGCGTACGCCTGGTAGAACTCAAGCATGGTGAATTCGGGGTTGTGGCGCGTGGATAGGCCCTCGTTGCGGAAGTTGCGGTTGATCTCGTAAACCCGCTCAAAACCACCCACGACCAGACGCTTCAGGTACAGCTCCGGGGCAATACGCAGGTACATATCGATATCCAGCGCATTGTGGTGGGTAACGAACGGACGCGCGCTGGCACCGCCGGGAATAACTTGCAGCATGGGCGTTTCCACTTCCATAAACTGCTGGCCGTTGAGGAAGTCGCGGATGTACTCGATCACTTTGGAGCGCACGCGGAACACTTCACGGGCTTCCGGCGTGGCGATCAGGTCCACGTAGCGCTGGCGATAACGCATTTCCTGATCGGCGATGCCGTGGAATTTTTCCGGCAGCGGGCGCAGTGCTTTGGTTAGCAGGCTGTACTCTTCACAGTTGACGTAGAGGTCGCCCTTGCCGGATTTGTGCAGCGTGCCTTTTACGCCGACAATATCACCGATATCCCAGGCACCGAAGCGCTCTTTAATATCTTTCTGTGCCGCTTTATCGGCGTATAGCTGGATGCGGTCAGACACATCCTGGATCACCATAAAGGGTCCGCGTTTAGCCAGGATTCGCCCTGCTACGCACGCCCGTTTACCCAGTTCTTCCAGCTCCTCTTTCTGTTTATCGCCAAACTCAGCTTGCAGGTCGGCAGCGAGGTTCTCGCGGCGAAAACTGTTGGGGAAAGCATTGCCCTTCTCGCGCAGAGCGGAAAGCTTGGTGCGGCGCTCGGCGATCAGTTTGTTTTCGTCTTGCTGGATATCAGTCATGGTGATCTATCAGTTTTGTGATTGATATTGCCCCTCATCGACGAGGGGCGCGGTGAGAGTGGAGACTTTAAATCAGAGGCCGGCTTTTAGGCTGGCTTCGATAAATTGGTCCAGGTCTCCGTCCAGTACTGCCTGGCAGTTGCTGGTCTGGACATTGGTGCGCAGGTCCTTGATACGCTGGTCGTCCAACACGTAAGAGCGGATCTGGCTGCCCCAACCGATGTCGGCCTTGCTGTCTTCCATGGCCTGCTTCTCTGCGTTGCGCTTGAGCATTTCCTGCTCGTACATTTTTGCGCGCAGCATTTTCCAGGCTTTATCGCGGTTCTGGTGCTGGGAGCGCTCGCTCTGGCACTGCACGACGATACCGGATTCTGTGTGGGTCAAACGCACCGCAGAATCGGTTTTGTTCACGTGCTGACCACCGGCGCCGGACGCGCGGTAGGTGTCTTCACGCACCTGGGACTTGTCGATTTCAATCTCGATATTGTCATCGATTTCCGGTGACACAAATACCGAGCTAAAAGAAGTGTGACGGCGGTTGCCGGAATCAAACGGCGATTTGCGCACCAGGCGGTGTACACCGGTTTCTGTGCGCAGCCATCCGAACGCGTGGTCGCCGGCGAAATGCACAGTGGCACTTTTGATACCGGCCACTTCCCCCGCGGAGACCTCTTCCAGGGTGGTCTTGAAGCCGTGGGCCTCACCCCAGCGCAGGTACATACGCAGGATCATTTCCGCCCAGTCCTGGGCCTCGGTACCGCCGGAGCCGGCCTGGATATCCAGATAGGCGTTGTTCTCGTCGTTCTCGCCGGAGAACATACGGCGGAATTCCAGAATCCCCAGCTGCTGCTGGAGACCTTCGATCTCAGTGGAGACCTCCCCTACGGAGTCCTCATCATTTTCCTCGACGGCCATTTCCAACAGTTCGCGGCAATCGGCGATGCCGGAGTCGAGGTTTTCGATGGTGTTGACCACCGTTTCCAGGGAGGAGCGCTCGCGCCCCAGTTCCTGTGCGCGGCTGGGGTCGTCCCAGACGCTCGGCTCAGCCAGCTCCAGCTCTACTTCGGTAAGGCGTTCTTTCTTGCTGGCGTAGTCAAAGATACCCCCTAAGAACGTCGGTGCGCTCTTCGAGGTCTTTCAATTGATTGATGAGGGGATTGATTTCCATGAACTTTCGGTGTCCGGACAAAATAAAAAGCGGCGCGCATTCTACCGCAGCGCGCGGGGGTCCTTCCAGTCAGATAGGGGCTGATATGGCGGCAAATCCTCTACTAGGCGGTCTGTCCCGAGAGCTTTTCCAGAATTGCGCAGTCTGGGGACTCATTGCCGGCGCAGCTATCGGCAAAGGCCCGCAAGGTTGCGCGCATCCCCAGCAGGGTCTGCAACTGCTCTTCGAGCTGCCCGAGCTTGTGATTGACCAGGTCTTTGGTCTCGCGGCTGTGGCGCTCCGGGTTATCCCGCAACCCCAGCAGCGCCCGGACCTCCTCAGTGGTAAAGCCACAGGCCCGCGCGCGGCGCACGAAGCAGAGGGTTTCAACATCGGCAGTGGAGTAATCCCGATAGCCATTAGCAGAGCGGCCGGGCACCACCAGGCCAATATTTTCGTAGTGGCGCAGGGCTTTTGCACTGAGCCCCGAATTCTCTGCGGCCTGGGAAATATTCACGATTACCCCACTTAAGGTTTGAACTCAGGCACTGTTGTCCCGACAGGCAGCAAACTGATACTGCACTTTCTCCGCGGGGCTATATCCCAGCTCAATTGAGGCATCAAGGGCATCCATACCGACCAAGTGCATCAGGATATCTCCTGTGGGTGCGCCACATACGGCGGGGAACATCCTGTCGGTGCGGACTCCACAGCGGGACTCCTGCACCTTCACCCCATTGTCACTCAACTTGGCCTGGCTCTGCTGAAGGGTCATACCACCCCCTTCGCACTGCTTGCTGCCACTGCCGCGGTAAATCCACACCATTTCCCCTGGCCTCATAGTCGCTGCAGGAAGCGTGGGTGCGACTTCGGGCTCCGCCGCGCCGGGTGTGTTCTCAACCTCGTTCTCCATCGCTTTCTCCTCCCTCGACTGGCCGCAAGCCGCCACCGAGATAATCAGGGCCCATACCCATAAGAATGACAACCGTTTTTTCAACACAGAACATCCTCCATAAAGCGATAAATAGCCGTGTCAGAATAACGCCAACCAGGCTCCCACCGATAGCATCAAAGTACCAGAAATCCGATTAACCAAACGCACATTTTCAGACCGCTCCAACAATCGACTCAGGGCCTGGCCGCCACTGGCATAGATCAGCAGGCACAACGCCTCCAAAAGCAGCAATATCGCCAGCAAGACTGAGAGCTGCGGTACCAGGGGTTTGGTATCGTTAATAAATGGCGGTAATAACGCAATAAAAAACGCCCAGCCCTTGGGATTGGCCACAGCTGTGACAAAACCCTGTAGTGCCAGCGCTCTTCGCGATGGTCGGCTAGCGTCGACCGTATCACTCTGATCCATAAGGGCCAGCTGCCCCCGGGAGCGCCACATCTGCACGCCTATCCAGGCCAAATAGGCGGCCCCGCAGTATTTGAACAGCTGAAATAAAGTCGGATACTGAACCATCAATACCGCAGCACCGAGTGCAGAGGTAATCGCCACCGACGCAACACCGATCAACTCACCCACCATCATCCACAGAGTCTGACGCACGCCCAGGGTAATTCCCAGACTGAGCGATAGCATCATGCAGAGCCCCGGTGTGACCGAGGCAAAGAAGCTTGCGGGAACAAAGAGTGCCAGTGTCGATAATTCCATTGATATTCCTAGTGGTGAGTACCGCTGTGGTTGCCGTAATGACTGACCAGCATCCCCGCCAGCATCAAACCACAGCCAATTAACTCCGTGGTATTGAGCATTTCATTGAGGAATAGCCAGCCCGCCGCCAGGGCGAAAACTGCCTCCAGGCTCATAATTACAGTGGCGTGGGAAGGCGCGGCGTAGCGTTGGGCCAGGAGCTGGAAAGTAAATGCCAGTGCCGTGGAGAAAATCATCATGTAGGCGATAGGCCAAGCCGCATCGATCGCCGATTGCAGTGTCGCCTCCTCGGTAAATAGCGAAGCTACGGCGGACAAAAGGCCACACACCAGGAACTGGATACAGGCGAGTCGCAAAGCGTCATAGCGTTTTACCAGTCGATCTGCCGTCAATACCTGGATGGCAAAAACAAAGGCACTGGCAAATACCATTAAGTCGCCCACCAACTGGGACTCTTCACTGAAGTCCGCCAACCAATAGAGGCCGAACAAAGCGAGACCAATTCCCATCCAGGTCCAGCGATTGGTTTTATGCCCCAGGGACAAACCGATCACCGGCACCAGCAATAAATAAAAACCGGTAATAAACCCAGCGCGGCCGGCAGTGGTATACAGCAAGCTCACCTGTTGAAGTGCCGCGCCGAGAAACAGCCAAAAACCCAACAGTGCGCCACCGGGCAGGCAGGCGCGCCAGGTGTGATTCACCAATTGCCCCTCGGCTTCACCGGGCTGGGCATCGCGACGGGAGGACAACCAGTAAACGATGGGAATCAGGATTAAACCACCGAGAATAAAACGCCATGCGTTAAATGCCAGCGGCTCAATATCCGCCATGGCAATCTTTTGCGGCACAAAGGCAACGCCCCAGAAGAGAGCGGCTAATAACAGTAGGACTTCGGCCTGGACTTGTTTACGTTTCACTACTTTTTACTTCCAAACAACTTGGGAGCTGTTGCAAAAAACTCCGTGTTTTTCCCAACAGCCAGATACAAAGTGCGCCCTATACCGCTTCTAACAGGCTCACCATTAATTGCAGGGATTCCCGCCCGCGAAATTCATTAACATCAAGCTTAAAAGCCAAGCGCACTCTTTCCGTGGGCTGCGGCCACTGCTCGGTGTCCACATTAAAAGCAATAGCATCCAGCGCTAATTGCGGCGCCTGGGGCGGCGCCACCACCATTTTTAAATGGCGCTCGCCGACAATGCGCTGTTGCAGCAACAGGAATTCACCGTCAAATACCGGCTCTGGAAACGCCTGTCCCCAGGGCGCGCAAGCGCGCAACATGGCTGCCGTGTGCAAAGTGTAATCCCCAGATTCCAACTCACCGTCAGAGTCGATAACCGCGTGCAGCTGGTTTTCATTCAGGCGGTTGCGCACCACCTGCTCAAAAGCCTTGCGGAAAGCCTTCAGGTTTTCCTGGGGTAAGCTCAGCCCCGCCGCCATGGCGTGGCCACCGAACTTGCTGATCAGGTCCGGGTGAGAGGCGGCTACGTCACTCAGGGCATCGCGAATATGCAGCCCGGGAATCGAACGCGCAGAGCCCTTCACCAGGCCGTTATCACCCTCAGCAAATGCGATCACCGGGCGGTGGAATTTCTCTTTGATGCGGCTGGCCAAAATACCCACCACACCTTGATGCCAGTTGGCATCGTACAGACACAAACTCCAGGGAATTTCGCCCTCCAGGCGCAACTCATCCAGGGCCGCCATTGCCTCCCGCTGCATCCCCTGCTCGATCGCTTTGCGATCCCGGTTCAGGGCGTCCAGCTCGCCGGCCAGCTCCCGCGCTTCACTGGGATCGCGGGTGAGCAGGCAGCGGATACCGGTGCCGATATCGTCGAGACGACCAGCCGCATTAATTCGCGGCCCCAAAATAAAACCAATATCTGTGGTAGAGAGCCTGCGCTGGTCGCGCCCGGCAACCTCCATCAGGGCGGCAATACCGGGCCGGCAGCGGCCGGCACGGATACGGGCGATGCCCTGATGAACCAGAATCCGGTTGTTGTGATCCAGCGGGACCAGGTCGGCCACAGTACCCAAGGCGACCAAATCCAGGTATTCGGCCATATTGGGCGGGGCGATACCGCTCTGCTCAAACCACCCACTCTGCTGTAGGGCCGTGCGCAAACGGCTGAGCAGATAAAAGATCACCCCCACCCCAGCGAGGTTCTTGCTGGGAAAGTCACAGTCCGGCTGGTTCGGGTTTACGATGGCATCCGCCTGCGGCAGCTCACTGCCGGGCAGGTGGTGATCTGTCACAATCACTTTCATACCAGCAGCTTTTGCCGCTGCCACGCCCTCGATACTGCTAATACCGTTATCTACGGTGATCAGCAGATCGGGCTGATAATCTTTGGCTACCTCGACAATTTCTGGAGTCAGCCCGTAGCCGAAGTCAAAGCGATTCGGCACCAGGTACTCCACTCCCGGCGCGCCCATTGCACCCAGGGCCAACACCCCCAAGGTGCTACTGGTGGCTCCATCCGCATCGAAATCCCCCACGATAAGGATTTTCTTTTGCCCGTGGATAGCATCCACCAGCAAGGAAACGGCAGCCTCCAGCCCTCGCATACTCTGCGGGCTCTGTAATTGAGAGAGGCTGTGATCCAACGCTTCTTCGCTGACAATCCCCCGCCCCAACAGGACACGCTGCAATATTTTTGGTGTTTCAGAAGCAAAACGGCCAGTAGACAAATCCACTGGCCGTCGCTGAATTTTTGTACTCAATGTATTTCTCAGCAAACTAATAGCTAATCGGTTGCCGCTTATTGCACGACAGTGTGCCGATTAACTGCCTTCTGACAGCATCGTCGCCATATAGTCGTGTACTTGGGACAAGTTATTGGGCAATACCTTGAAGCGCTCCTCCCGCTGCCAGAGATCCTGCATATGACTCGGCAGGGGAATCTCTTTTTCTGGCAGGGCCTGGGCCACGGCATCGGGGAATTTTGCCGGGTGTGCGGTAGATAAGCAAACCATGGGCTGTTCGGTAGAGTGACGTACCTGTCGTGCGGCTTCAACCCCGATAGCTGTATGCGGATCAAGTAGATATTCGCAGGAGCTGAAGGTCTCACCAATCACTTCAACCGTGCGCTTGTCATCCACCCGACTGGAGGAGAAAACTTCTCTCGCTTTGCCCAGGGCCAATTCACTCAAATGCATGGGCTGACTGCGATCCGCGAGCAATTCAGCAACCGTCGCACCATCGCGACCGTAGAGATCAAACAGCAATCGCTCAAAGTTGCTCGACACCATAATATCCATGCTGGGAGATAAGCTGTGAACCAGTGGTTTGGGTGTGTGGTCATTGCCGCTGATGCAACGATGCAGAATATCGTTGGCATTGGTCGCAATTACCAATTGGTCGATGGGCAATCCCATCTGCCTCGCCAGGTAACCGGCAAAAATATCGCCAAAATTACCGGTGGGCACCGAGAAATTAACGGTTTTATCCGGCGCCCCCAGGCGCAGGGCGGCATAAAAGTAATAGACGATCTGCGCCATAATCCGCGCCCAGTTAATGGAGTTCACCGCCACCAAACGGCGCCCATCGGGCAGGAATGATTGATCGGCAAAACTCGCTTTCACCATATTCTGGCAATCGTCAAAATTACCTTCGAGAGCGATATTAAATACGTTGTCCGACTGCACTGTGGTCATCTGGCGTCGCTGGACTTCAGATACACGGTTATGGGGGTGCAGAATAAAAATATCGATATTGTCGCAATGACGGCAACCTTCGATCGCAGCCGAACCGGTATCACCAGAAGTTGCTCCCATTACCACCACTCTTTCACCGCGCTTTTTCAGCAGGTGATCAAAGAGTTGACCGAGGAACTGCAAGGCAAAATCTTTAAATGCCAGGGTGGGCCCATGAAACAACTCGAGCACCCACTCATTGGTGTCTGTCTGCACCAGCGGGGCAATAGCCTTGTGGCGGAAGTGCTTGTAGGAACGTCCGATAATACCGCTCAGCTCTTCATCACTGAGATCATCCCCCACAAACGGCTGGATAATGCGAAAGGCCAGCTGCTCGTAATCGAGCCCCGCCATAGAGGCAATTTCCTCGCGAGAAAACTTCGGCAAAGTCTCGGGAACATAGAGGCCTCCATCGCTGGCAAGACCTGTTAGTACGGTATCGGCGAAGGAGAGAGACGGCGCGCTGCCGCGTGTGCTGACAAATTTCACAGTATTTCTTGGCTCTTATCGCTGGCTGGGGAGTTTATTGATTGGGGCACCGAGCCCGGATTATGTCACTCGGCGCCCGCGGGGTTTATCCGAGGCTCTCAACACGAATCCTGACGACTTCACCTTCGACCGTTTCCAACGCCTCTATTTGTGCAACCGCTTGGCGGAGGCTGGCTTCATCGGCTCGGCTGGTCAAAATCACCACCGGGACAAGTGCCTCACCTTCAACCGGTTCGTGCTGGATCAGAGCCTCGATGCTGATGCCTTGATCACTGCAAATGGTGGCCACCTGAGACATGACACCGGGCTTGTCGTGGGCGGCGATACGCAGGTAATAACTAGTAATAACATCTTCTTCCGGCAGAACCTGGGTTCCCCCTTGGTTCGCAAGAGCGACACCCGCTGCCGGCACTCTGTGCTCCGGCTTGGCCTCAAGAGTGCGGGCCACATCAACAAGATCGGCAATCACTGCCGATGCCGTGGCTTCATCGCCCGCACCAGCGCCGTAATACAGGGTTGGTCCCACAGCATCGCCGCTGACCAGCACCGCATTCATAACGCCGTTTACGTTGGCGATCAGGCGGCGCTGGGGGATTAAAGTCGGGTGCACCCGCAACTCCACGCCCTTGTCAGTGCGACGCGCAATCCCCAGGTGCTTGATACGGTATCCCAGCTCATTGGCGTAGCGAATATCTTCACTACAGATCCGGCTGATGCCTTCGGTGTACACCTTGTCAAAAGCGAGCGGCATAGCAAATGCCAGGGAAGCCATAATCACAAGCTTGTGGGCAGCATCGATACCTTCCACATCAAAAGTGGGGTCCGCTTCCGCATATCCTAAAGCCTGGGCCTGGGCCAGTGCCTCATCGAAACTGCGCCCTTTTTCCCGCATCTCAGTGAGGATGTAATTGCCGGTGCCATTAATAATTCCGGCGAGCCACTGCACCTGGTTGCCCACCAATCCTTCGCGCAGGGATTTAATAATAGGAATACCGCCAGCTACCGCCGCCTCATAGGCAATGGTGACATTGTGCTTTGCGGCCAGCTCAAACAGCTCGTTGCCGTGTTCGGCAATCAACGCCTTGTTAGCGGTGACAACATGCTTGCCATTTTCAATCGCTGTGCGCACCAGCTCCTTGGCTACCGTAGTACCACCGATAAGCTCCACCAAAATATCCACGTTGGGATTATTGGCGACATCGAAAATTTCCCGGGTAACGTTTATCTGGCTGGTATCACAGTGTGCGTTATCGCGGCGCGCACCTATTTGCTCAATGACCAGGGCGCGACCGCAACGGGCTGCAATTTCCCGCCCATTGCGCGCCAATACATTCACCGTTCCACTGCCGACAGTACCCAGGCCACAGATACCGATCCGCACGGCACGGGGTGCCTTTTTTACAACCACCTGAGCCTCCGCCTCCGCAGTCTCTTCCACTGTTGCGCTCACAATGTTCCTCCGCGCAACTATAGGGGCAGCGAACCAGACCGGGATCTACCCCCGATTACATAGAAAGTGCCACCACAGGAAGCCGCGCAATAAATGCAAATAAAATTGACAAAAGATCATCAACCTTACCGAGCGGAACGTAAAAAAGTCAATATAATTGCGCCATAAAGGCACCGCTTCCGGCTAGAGTAGAGTCGAAACTTCTGTCACCCAAAATCACCTCTTGAAACCAACAGCGTCCTCAGTAGATGCTATAGAAGCATCTACTAGCATCAGGTAACAGCAACCTGCGAAATTGCATCCACCGCGCCTTTGCACAAAATAGGGGCGTACTGAATCCGGACTCAGATAGTGGTCGAGTAATGAAGAAAACCCTAATCCTTTATACAGGCGGAACCCTGGGAATGCGCCGAAGCGAATCGGGCTATGTGCCTGACGCCGACCTGGAAGGCGCTCTGGGCCGCCTCTTACAAGATGTTATCGGCCAGCTTCCACAATACGATTTCCAGGCACTCGACCCACTGCTGGATAGCGCCAATATGCGACCAAAGGACTGGTATCATATTGCCAGCCTGATACGCGACAACTATAGCCAGTACTCAGGCTTTTTGGTGCTGCACGGCACCGACACCATGGCCTACACCGCCTCAGCACTGTCCTTTGCCCTACAAGGCATAGAAAAGCCCGTGGTCGTCACCGGTTCCCAGATTCCCTTGCGGGAGATGCGTAGCGACGCCTATAACAACTTAATTGCGGCGCTATTATTAAGCGGCTCCGACGATATCAGGGAGGTTTGCCTCTACTTCAACGGCAAACTTCTACGCGGCAACCGTGCAGTGAAGGTCAGTTCTGGCTCACTGGATGCTTTTAGCAGCCCCAATTACCCCTGTCTCGGGGAAGTGGGTATCCAGGTCAATATCGACCACAACGCCCTGCTGGTGCCCACCGGTGAACCGCAGTTTCAGATTCCCACCAATGCCAATGGCGGAGTGATTTTACTGAAACTATTTCCCGGTATATCTCCCTCACTCATTGAGAAAATTTTAGAAAGCCGCCCCAAGGGCCTGATTATTGAAACATACGGCACCGGCAATGCGCCGACTGACGACAGTGCGTTTACTGAGCAGCTTGAGAAGGCTTCAAAGCTCGGCACTATTTGTGTAGCAGTGTCCCAGTGTTTGGAGCACCAGGTGGATCTGGGTAAATACGCTGCGGGCTCCGCACTGCTTGATGCCGGTGTTATAGGTGGTCTGGATATGACCAGCGAAGCCTGTTTTGTAAAGCTCAACCACCTGTTGGCAATGGGCCATTCCGATACGGAAATTAAAACCCTATTACAGCGCCCGTTGTGCGGTGAGTGCAATCACCCCAACTGATAAAAACTGAAGCTATTGGCGAGGCCATATGGCTTCGCCTTTAAAAAGGGATCGAGTGATTAACAGGGATTGAAGGGATAACCTCTATCCAGAAGCAAAATACCGATGAGCAACGATTTTTCGCAAAACCTCCGCCTTCTGTGCAGCTTCTACCCATCCATAGCCGAGGTGTGCCGGCGAATTGGGGTGAACCGTGCCCAGTTCAATAAATATCTCAACGGTAACACTCAACCCTCCCAGTATACCCTGGGAAAGATATGTCATTTTTTTGGCGTAGAGCCCCATGAAATCGTGATGCCCCACGAGCAATTCAGCCAAATTGTTCGCGTGCGCAGCGCACCCGTCTCCGACAGCCTCCCCGCCAGGCCCTACAATCGCGATATTGATATTCTGATGCGGGAGTCCCAGGGGCGGGCCGATAAATATTTAGGCTTCTATTTCGAGTACCACTACTCCATGACCTTCTCCGACCATATTATTCGCAGCCTGCTGCATATTGAGTCGGATGGTGATGGGTATTATTTTCAGCGCTTCGAACGAATGCGCTACCCGGATAGGGATGAGTGGTATAAATCCCGCTATAAAGGCATGCTGCTCTTTCTTGCCGATCGTATTTTTTTGGTCGGCTATGAATCCTTGACTCACAATGAAATCGCACAAACTATTTTATACCCCACCTATAAAAGCCGAGTCAGCTATCTATCCGGATTAAAGCTGGGAGCATCCGCCAGTGACAGGCGTGAGCCCGTCTGTACAAAAGTAGTTCTCGAATCTCTCGGTCGCAACATCAGCATAAAAAATGCACTGAAATTATGTGGTGTTTTTGGTCCTGAGTCCGAAGAGATAAACAAAAACATCCGCGAGAATATTCGCGCAACCTCTACAGAAGGGCCGCAGAGTTTCTTTGCGACACCACTCTAAAAAATACTTCCCAATTAATTACTAAATTACCCCAACACGAGGCTTGCGGGAGGTGGAGATATTACCCCACCCCACACAGGCCCATACGATGAAGAGAAGAGAAACTGATGACCAACGATTTCCACACACTCAAACCAATGCCGGTTTTTAGTGCAGGTGCAGAAACCCGCTTGGAGAAAGACTTATTGGGTGAGCGCGAAGTACCGGCCGATGTCTATTTTGGCATTCAAACTTTGCGCGCTTTGGAAAATTTCCAGATTACCGGAATTACCCTGAATCACTTCCCCAATCTGGTAAAAGCACTGGCGATGGTAAAAAAAGCTGCGGCCAGCGCCAATGGACAGCTCGGCTACCTGGAGCCCAAACTGCAAGATGCCATTGCCACTGCTTGTGACGAGATTATCGATGGCAAACTGCACGATCAATTTTTAGTAGATATGATTCAGGGCGGCGCCGGCACTTCTACCAATATGAATGCCAATGAGGTGATTGCCAACCGCGCACTGGAATTACTCGGTCACAACAAAGCCGAGTACAAAAAAGTACACCCCAACAACCATGTAAACCTGTCGCAATCTACCAATGATGTTTATCCAACCTCAATAAACCTGGCCATTCTGCTCAGCTACAGCGACCTGGTTCAGTCCATGGAGAGCTTGTGCGTTGAGTTCGACAAGAAGGCCAAAGAGTTTGCCTCAGTAATTAAAATGGGGCGCACCCAACTCCAAGATGCGGTACCTATGACCCTGGGCCAGGAGTTTGCCGCCTTCGCCGCCACTGTGCGCGAAGATGTCGACAGAGTTAAGGAGCTGGTCGCCCTATTCAAAGAGATCAATATGGGTGGTACCGCGATCGGCACCGGCATTAATACCGACCCGGAATATCGCCAGCTGGTTGTTAACGCGCTGTCAGAAATTTCCGGCATCGATTTTATCTGCGCAGAAAACCTGGTGGAAGCCACCTCCGACATGGGCGCCTTCGTGATGTTCTCCGGCGTCATGAAACGCATCGCCGTTAAGATCTCGAAAATTTGCAGCGATTTACGCCTGATTTCCAGCGGCCCTCGCGCTGGCCTCAATGAAATTAACCTGCCGCCGATGCAACCCGGCTCATCCATTATGCCCGGCAAAGTCAACCCGGTTATTCCCGAAGTAGTTAACCAGGTCGCCTACCAGGTGATCGGCAACGACCTCACGATTACCCTGGCTGCTGAATCCGGTCAGTTGCAGCTCAATGTTATGGAGCCTGTGATCGCCTTTAACCTGTTACAGTCCATGCGCCTGATGACCCAAGCCATGACCACACTTGCGGATCGCTGTGTGAGTGGAATCACTGCCAACGAAGAGCACTGCCTGCAACTGGTTGAGAACAGCATCGGCCTGATTACTGCGGTAAACCCGTTTATTGGCTATGAAAATGCCACCCGCATCGCCAAGCAGGCACTAATTACCGGAGCCAGTGTGAAGCAGTTAATCCTTGATGAGGGGTTACTGAGTGAGGAGGAACTGAACGATATCCTCGCGCCGGAGAATATGACCCAGCCGAGAAAAGTAGAAATTAAAAACCCTGCTTAAAAACAAAAACCGGCAACCTCTCGGTTGCCGGTTTTTTTAGCTATCAGCCGGGCTTAGATTCCCAGCTCTTTAAGCAGGCGATCCGGTGGTAAGTAACCGGGAACAACCCGACCATCTTCCATCACGATAGTCGGCGTACCGCGCACATCGATAGCCTCGTTGCCCAGCTTGTATTGAGCTGCCACCGGGTTTGTCTTACAGACATCCAAAGGCACGTTTTCACGGTTCTTAAGTGCAGTCAGCGTCTTGTTGCTGTCTTCCGCACACCATGCAGTTGCCAGTTTGCGATATCCCAGGGAGTTAAGACCACCGCGTGGGAACGCCAGGTAGCGCACTTCGATTCCGCGCTTGTTCAGCTCGGGCACATCCTGGTGCAGCTTGCGGCAGTAACCGCAGTCCACATCGGTAAATACATAAACGCTTGCCTTGGTTTCACCTTTCGGGGAGAAGACAATCATATCTTCTGTATCAAGGGCGCCCATGACCGCAGCGCGGCGCGTCGCTCTACGCTGCTCGGAAAGGTTGGCAACACCGCCAGCCTTCACCTGGTAGAGATCGCCATAAACAAAGTGATTGCCATCAGCAGAGACGAACAGGGTCGTGTTGCCGTCATCGACATCCACTTCGTAAAGCCCTTCAATTGGACTCTCCCGTACCTCTCCATAGGTTGCTTTGGGATTACTCGCCTCAAGGCGTGTCTTGATGGTTTTAACAACGTTGGTATCGACTTCTGCCAACGCTGCAGAGCCCACCAGACTGAGTAGCGCGCCAGCGATTGCCAGCGGCTTCTTGATAAGCGTCATTACCAATTGCTCCTTAAATTCTCATTGGGCTTCGACTTAATCATCGGCCTTCAGTTCCAGCCAGTATGGCAGCTCTTTGCCGCTGCGAACCTAATTGGCACGTTTTAACATATCCAGTCACCTTGGACTACGCAAAACACCGCAAGACGTGAGCGCTTTAGCGAAATTGACTGTATCCCCGCGCCAGGGCAAGCCCGTGTCCATTTATGTCAGTTAAGGCAAGCAGACCCAATCAGGGACACCAAATATGCTGTTCGTAACCCACATACAAAAAAGGCCGAAGCGTACGCTTCGGCCTTTTTCTGCGATCAAGGAGAGCTTAGTTGAGCTTCTCTTTGATACGTGCAGCTTTACCAGTCAGGCTGCGGAGGTAGTACAGCTTGGCCTGACGCACGTCACCGCGACGCTTAACCTTGAGGCTGTCTACCATCGGGCTGTGAGTCTGGAAAGTACGCTCAACGCCAACACCGTGGGAAATTTTACGCACGGTGAAGGAGGAGTTCAGACCACGGTTGCGCTTACCGATAACCACGCCTTCGAACGCCTGCAGACGCTCACGGTTGCCCTCTTTTACTTTTACCTGAACGATTACAGTGTCGCCCGGTGCGAAGGGAGGTACTTCGCTCTTCAGCTGTTCCTGCTCCAGCTGCTGGATAATTTTGTTAGTCATTTGGATCGCTCCCAAATACAGATTGTGTAGCTTCTCAGCTAGTTCACCGAACTACTCGCGCCTCCCGGCGAATTCGGCCTCAATTTTCTTCGAGCTTCTGTTCCCGCTGGATCTCATCCAGCAACAACTTCTGCTCATCGCTCAGCGCCAACCCTTGCAATAAGTCCGGGCGTCGCTGTTGCGTGCGCGCCAATGCCTGTTTCAGGCGCCAGCGGCGTATTCTTTCATGGTTGCCGGAAAGCAAAACTTCCGGTACCGCTACTCCCCGATATTGTTCCGGTCGGGTGTAGTGTGGGCAGTCCAGCAGGCCAGAGGAGAAAGAGTCCTCAACCGCTGATTGGTTGTGTCCAAGTGCGCCGGGAATCAAGCGGGTAATAGCATCCACCATCACCATAGCAGCCAGTTCGCCACCGCTGAGGACATAGTCACCAATGGACCACTCCTCGTCGATCATAGATTCGACGATACGCTCATCCACACCTTCGTAGCGCCCCGCCAACAACACCAAGTTGCCAGCTGCAGACAGCTGCTCCACTCCACCCTGATCGAGCTGTCGACCCTGGGGAGACATGTAGATACTGCGTACAAATTCACCATCTTCACCAGCCCAAGCTCGAGCAGCCTCGAGAGCCTGGTAAAGAGGCTCAGCTAACATCACCATTCCCGGTCCGCCGCCGTAAGGGCGATCGTCCACAGTCCGGTGCCTGTCACTGGTAAAGTCCCGAGGATTCCAACAGCGAACTTCTAAAAGGCCATCTTTCACAGCCCGTCCACTGACGCCATACTCGGTCAATGCGGCAAACATCTCCGGAAAAATGCTTACCAGAGCGATTCGTTTTGTCATCGCTCCTACGCCTTAAAAAGCCGGGTCCCAGTCGACGGTTATTACACCGACTTCCAGGTCAATATTGGTAATAAACTGATCAGGTAGATAGGGAATCAAGCGCTCGCGCTTATCCGCTCCACCGCGCACCACCATTACATCGTTGGCGCCAGTTTCCATCATGCGAGCAACGGTACCAAAGTCGTGATCTTCGCCATCGAAATGGCTGATAACCTTTAACCCTTCGAGCTGGTGCCAGTAATACTCACCATGCTCAAGCTCAGGCATCAGTTCACGAGCTACAGCAATATCGCGCTGGCAAAGTCGAGCCGC
The DNA here is from genome assembly GCF_052467225.1 of Microbulbifer maximicatervae (SeqCode). Lineage (NCBI taxonomy): Bacteria > Pseudomonadati > Pseudomonadota > Gammaproteobacteria > Cellvibrionales > Microbulbiferaceae > Microbulbifer > Microbulbifer maximicatervae (SeqCode). The sequence goes on from NZ_CP174303.1 coordinate 4,198,622, forward strand.
CAAATCGCGGTCATCAATGCCTTTCACATGTACGATCAAGCCCTTGCCGTGACGCTTACCAGCGTCAATTTCGAGAGCTTCCCAACCTTTCGGCCCCTGCAAGCGCCAATTAGGGAACTGCAGGATGTTGTCCATCGGCTCGGTATAGGAGTGAACCTTGACCCAGCCGCGCACACCATAAACGGTAGTAACGCGCCCAACCGTGACCAACTCTTCGGAAGGTTTTCCGTTATCTGTCACAGGAGCACCACTTACGCGCAAATTAAGCAGATTCTTTCAGAAGCTTGCCGACGCGGTCAGAAACCTGTGCGCCACGACCCAGCCAGAAATCAACACGCTCGCGATCAACACGCAGGCGCTCTTCCTGACCACGGGCAACCGGGTTGAAGAAACCAACACGCTCAATAAAACGACCGTCGCGAGATTTGCGGCTGTCGGTAACGGTCAGATGATAAAACGGGCGCTTTTTAGCACCACCACGGGCCAAACGAATGGTTACCATGTAACTTTCCTATAGGTTCAACACTAGGCAACCGCACTAAGCAGTCACCACAACAACTTTTTACCGGCAGCAGGGCCGGCAGAAAGGCGGCGTATTCTAATGTACCACCCCAGATTTGTATAGGGTCGCCAAGCCGCCCGGAGAACCGCGGTTCTCTACTTCTTTTTGAGGCCCGGTGGCAGGCCTCCGGGCATACCGCCCATACCGCCAGGCATACCACCGCCCATACCGGGCAGGCCGCCGAGGCCGCGCATCATTTTACCCATGCCCCCGCCTTTGAGCTTCTTCATCATCTTGCCCATCTGCTTGTGCTGCTTGAGCAGGCGATTCAAGTCCTGTAGCTGGGTGCCGGAACCGGCAACGATGCGGCGCTTGCGCGAACCGTTAAGAAGGTCAGGATTGCGGCGTTCGGCCGGCGTCATGGAGGAAATCAATGCGTCCATACGCTTAAATTCTTTGCCCATATCGGCCTGTTGTGCAGCCTGCGCTACACCGCCCATGCCGGGCATTTTCTCCAACAGGGAGCCAAAGCCACCCATATTTTGCATTTGCTGCAACTGATCGCGCAGGTCTTCCAGGTCAAAGCCTTTACCCTTCTGGACCTTCTTAACCAGCTTTTCGGCTTTCTCTTTATCAATCTTCTGCTCTGCTTCTTCAATCAGAGACAGAATGTCACCCATACCCAGGATACGGGAGGCGATACGATCCGGGTGGAAGGTTTCCAGAGCGTCGGTCTTTTCACCAACACCGATAAACTTGATTGGCTTACCGGTGACGTGACGCACGGAGAGAGCGGCACCACCACGGGCATCGCCATCGGCCTTGGTGAGAATCACACCGGTCAGCGGCAGCGCATCATTAAAGGCACTTGCGGTATTTACCGCATCCTGACCGATCATTGCGTCGATCACGAACAGGGTTTCCGCCGGGTCCAACTCGCTGTGCAGCTCACGGATTTCATCCATCAACTCGGAGTCCACATGCAGTCGACCAGCAGTATCCACAATCAGCACATCGGCAAATTGTTTGCGGGCAGCGTCCACAGCACCCTTGGCAATATCCAGCGGTTTCTGCTCAGCTGTAGAGGGGTAAAACTGTGCCCCCACTTCACCGGCCAAGGTCTCCAGCTGTTTAATAGCGGCGGGGCGGTAGACGTCCGCACTCACCACCATGACTTTTTTCTTTTCACGCTCCTGCAGGTATTTGGCCAGCTTGGCCACACTGGTGGTTTTACCAGCACCCTGGAGGCCCGCCATCAGGATTACCGCCGGAGGTTGTACGGCGAGGTTGAGAGGCTCTGCAGCCGCACCCATCACCTTAACCAGCTCATCCTGAACAATCTTGACGAACTGCTGACCCGGGTTGAGAGCCTTGCTAACCTTCTGTCCTACCGCAGCGGTGCGCACTTGCTGAACAAATGCCTTAACCACTGGCAGAGCGACATCCGCCTCCAACAGCGCCTTGCGCACTTCGCGCAAAGTATCGCGGATATTGTCATCCGTAAGGCGCGCTTTACCGGTAACTTTCTTTAAGGCCGCCGATAAGCGGTCACTCAGGTTATCGAACATAAATTCGTCTCGATCTCTCCGTTTACGGACTCAACCCCAGTGCGGAGGGGCGCGAAATTAGGGGGGAGCAAACTGCAACTCCCTCTCTGAGGCGCGGCAGTATAGCCCAGGTCTCGCCACAGCCGAAATATCGCAAGTCTTCCTTGTTTCAACTGGCTATGACACACTCCTGCCCTAACGCAATAATGAAGACACGGATTTACCCATGGCGGCTTTCGCCCACTGGACAGCTATCGCTCTCTACCTGGCCACAACCATAGTTGCAGGTGCGGCTCTGGCCCAAAAACAACAGCCGAATTCCAAACTGCTTCTCAGCCTTTTGGCGGGTGCACTTGTCACCCACGGAATATCCCTGGGACACGTTCTCTTTTCACCCGAAGGCTATCGCTTCGACCTGCTGGCAATGCTCTCGCTGATTTCCTGGGTAGTTAACTTTCTATTATTGATCCTGGCCGTTGGCCGGCCACTTACTCTACTTATTCTTATTTTCGCACCAGTGGGAGCCGCCACTGAATTTGCTGCATCCCATATTTGGGGCACCGTAACGCCACATCAACAGATCTCTGCCGGCATTGCGGTACATGCTCTACTGTCTATTTCTGCCTATTCGCTGCTGACCCTGGCTACCCTTCAGGCGATCTATCTCTATTACCTTAACCAGCAACTGCACAACCACAGGCCGGTAGGCGCCACCCGTCTTCTGCCACCATTGCAGAGCATGGAGTCACTGCTGTTTGGCCTGATCACTTTCGGGCAACTACTGCTCACCGCCTCCCTGCTGACCGGTTTCGTCTTTGTTGGCAATTTGTTTGAAGAGGGGCCAATACACAAAACCATCCTCTCTATGGTCGCCTGGGTTCTCTACACCATACTCCTATGGGGACACTGGAGGTTGGGCTGGAGAGGCAATACCGCTGTGCGTTGGACCTTAAGCGCTTTCGCCGCCCTACTACTTGCCTATTTTGGTAGCAAGCTGGTTATGGAAGTCATTCTCCAGCGCGGGTAATCGAATATACGACTGCAAAGCTTGCGGAGGTCGGCAATATGTTCCAATATCTCCGCTTGGAAATAAAAAGAGTTCTCCCTTGAACGAGATGCCCACGGGCCTGCTATTCGGTTTGCTGGCCCTATTGATACTGATATCCGCCTTCTTCTCCAGCTCCGAAACCAGCATGATGGCGCTTAACCGCTATCGTCTGCGGCACCAAGCCAAAAGCGGGCACCGCGGGGCAAAGCGCGCCACCGAGCTACTCGCACGCCCGGACAAGCTGATCGGCTCAATTCTAATCGGCAACAATCTCGTTAACGTTCTTGTATCCGTAATCGCCGGCTCGGTATTCGCGCAAATTTACGGAGAAATACTCACCACCATTGTCTTAACTCTTGCCCTACTGATTTTTGCTGAGGTCACACCAAAGACTATTGCCGCTCTACACCCGGAAAAAATTGCTTTCCCCGCCTCATTTATTTTGCGCCCACTGCAATGGCTGCTCACTCCCCTGGTGCTGTTGATTGGTGGCATATCCAACGGCCTGGCGCGTTTGCTGGGAGTCGAAACAAAAGCGAATAGCGAAGCGGAACACCTGGCCCCCGAAGAACTCCGAACCGTTGTATTCGAATCAGGCGCCCTGCTTCCCAGCAAGCACAAAGGCATGTTGCTCAACGTGCTGGACCTGGACCAAGCAACCGTTGAAGACATCATGATTCCGCGCAATGAAGTCATGGGCGTTGACCTGGAAAACAGCGCCGAAGAGATCCTGCAGCAGCTAGCGGAAAGTTCCTACACTCGCCTCCCGGTATATCGCGGTGACATCAATCGAGTAGTAGGCATACTTCACCTGCGAAAAGCGGCGCAAATACTGCGCGACGGACCGGAAAATTTAACGGCAGAGCGGCTCAACTCCTTCACCGATGAGCCTTACTTCGTACCCGAGGCAACACCACTCCCCACACTGCTGATGAACTTCCAGAAAACCAAGCGCCGCATGGGGCTAGTAGTTGATGAGTACGGAGAGGTAATGGGTATCGTTACCCTGGAAGATCTGCTGGAGGAAATTGTCGGCGACTTCACCGCAAGTCCAGTACCCAGCGATGACGAGGAGATAGTCGCCATAGAAGATGGCTGGTACATGATCGAGGGCGGCACTTCTATTCGCGATATTAATCGCACCCTGGGCTGGGAACTGCCCACTGACGGGCCGAAAACCTTTAACGGCCTAGCAATGGAACACCTGGAGAGCATCCCCGACGGCAATATCAGCCTATACATCCTCAATTACCTGGTGGAAATTGAGGAGGTCTCAGACAAGATGATTACCCGGGCCAGAATCAAGCGAATCGACAAGTAACGCTACAGCCGTTAATCACTCAACCTCTTCTAGCAAGCGCCTTACCGGTGCAAAGCTGGTGCGGTGTATTGGAGTGGGACCCTGCAACTGTAAAGCTTCCATATGCGCCTTGGTGGGATACCCTTTATGACCTGCAAGGCCGTAACCGGGATATTCAGAGTCCAGCGCTACCATTTCCTTATCACGGGTCACCTTAGCCAAAATAGATGCCGCCCCAATTGCAGCGACACGACCATCGCCCTTTACAACGGTATCGCAAGGGTAATCCCAGTTCGGTTTTTTATTGCCATCCACCAACACAAATTCAGGCTGCACGGATAGCTGTGCAACTGCACGATGCATCGCCAGTAAACTTGCCTGCAAAATATTTAGCTGGTCAATTTCCTCAACTATTGCACGAGCTATGGAGTAACTGAGTGCTCGCTCACAAATCTCATCAAATAACTGCTCGCGCTTTTTTTCAGTCAGCTTTTTGGAGTCGGCAAGCCCGGCAATTGGCTTGTTAGGATCAAGAATCACGGCTGCGGCAACCACATCACCAGCTAAGGGGCCGCGCCCAACCTCATCGACACCTGCAATCAAATCACCCTTGAAAGGGCAAACATAGGGGGGCAATTCTGTTTTACTACTCATAACTTATACTACTCGGCAGATTCAGGCTTAGCTTCCAGTAGCCCCACCACGGCATCGGCAGCCCGCTCAGAAGCATTGCGTCTCAACTGTTGATGCATTTCGAAAAACTCGCGCTCTAAATGATCCCCAAGAAGCGGATCTTCAAAGTACTGCATCACCGCCGCACCAAGATTCTCCGGAATAGCATCATTCTGCAAAATTTCCGGTACCAGTTCTTTTTGGGCAAGTAAATTTGGTAGCGAAACCCATGGGGTATGCAGCATCCGCGAGACGATCATAGACGTCAATCTGCCCAGCTTGTAGGTAACGACCATGGGCTTTTTAAGCAACATCGTTTCAAGGGTTGCTGTACCCGATGCAATAAGCACACAGTCTGCCGCTGAAACGGCCCGTCTCGATTGCCCCTCAAGTAAAGTGATAGGGAGTTCAGGGTAATCTTTTAGCTGCTCTTGAATCTCATCCATACGCTGCTTGTTGGCAGCGGGAATAACAAATTTAATATCCGAGTGACGCTGGTGGCACCATCGGGCCGTCTGCAAAAACAACGGCCCCAGCATGCGAACCTCTCCTCCACGGCTGCCTGGCAAAAGGGCAATTACCCGGTCGTCTTTCTCAAAGCCCAATGCTTTGCGTTCGCCGGCGATATCCACTTGCAGGGGAATTTCATCAGCCAAAGGGTGGCCAACAAAGGTCACCGGTACTTGGTTATCTCGGTAGAAATTCGCTTCAAATGGTAGCAGGGTCAACATGTGGTCGACAGCCCGCGCAATCTTTTTAATTCGACCCTGCCGCCAGGCCCAAACCGAAGGACTGACATAATGGACGGTGGGGATACCCTCAGCCTTGAGAGCAGCCTCAAGAGTCAATGTAAAGTCCGGGGAATCTATACCAATAAATAGATCGGGAGGGTTATCAGTAAAGTGGCGACGGAGAGATCTGCGGATTTTCAACAGTTCCGGAAGGCGCTTCAAAGGCTCTACCAGCCCCATTACCGACAGCCGCTCCATAGGAAATAAACTTTTAGCACCCAGTTCCAGCATGCGCGGCCCGGCAATCCCCTCAAACTCTACATTGGGAAGCCGAGTTTTTAATGCGGCCATTAAACCAGAACCGAGGATATCTCCTGACGCCTCACCGACAACGATACCAATTCGTATCGGCTTATTTTTTTCTGACACGCCTATATCCCTCCTCTTGGGGAGCTGTTTATGTTGGAATTAAATGGGAGTTGCATAAAGTGCAATCGGAGCTGCACAAAACAGCTCCAAAGAGAAGTGAATTAGCGAACAATGCCGCGGGTGGAAGATTGCAAAGACTCTATCCACGGCTGAATAACTGGAGATTGTTCGCGCAACTCCATCAAGGCCTGCAGCGCTTCTTGCATAGTAAGACCGCGACGATAAACGGTCTTGTAAGCTTTATTGATCAGGGCAATATCTTCTCTAGAAAAGCCCCGTCTGCGCAGCCCTTCTGAGTTAATGGTCTTTGCTTCGGCAGGGTTTCCGGCAACCATAACATAAGCAGGGACGTCTTTACCGATAGCAGCACCCATTCCCAGGAAAGCATGCTCTCCCACAGTACAGTTCTGGTGAACCAAACTATAACCACTCAGAATCGCCCAGTCCTTAACAACAACATGACCGGCCAAACCACAGTTATTCACCATAATAGTGTGATTACCAACAACACTATCGTGGCCAATATGGGCATAGGCCATGATCAGGTTTTCGTCACCAATAGTGGTCTCACCTCGGTCCTGAACGGTACCACGGTGGATCGTAACCCCCTCGCGAATCACGTTATTGTCGCCAATAACGAGTGTCGTCTCTTCACCACGATATTTTTTGTCCGGGGTATCCTGCCCTACGGAAGCAAACTGGTAGATTCGGTTGTTCTTCCCCAGTTTGGTCGGCCCACTAAGCACCACATGAGAGGCAATATCACAGCCATCACCTATCTCTACGCCGGCTCCAACAATGGTGTAAGCACCAATACTCACCCCGGAACCAATTACTGCCGTAGAGTCGACAATAGCTGTAGGGTGGATACTTGTCTGCATTCTGGGATCTACTCCTCGGCATTAATCGTACTGGGTAACCTGTACCCTTAAAAACAAAGGCTACCCGGAAAATCCTGAATCTAACTCTCCAGCGAGCTTTACAGAATTACTGAACCTTTTTGACGGCACATAGGATATCAACAGAAGCTGCCAGCTCGCCATCAACACTGGCTTTACAAGCGAATTTCCAGATATTTCTGCGAACAGATACCGCTTCAGACTCGAGCTCAAGGCGATCACCCGGGATCACCTGACGCTTAAAGCGCGCCTTATCAACCCCACCGAACAGATACAGATATCCATCTTCCGGTTTTTTACCAAACGTTTTAAAGCCGAGGATTCCCGAGACCTGGGCCAGGGCTTCAACAATCATCACTCCCGGGAAAATAGGCATTTCCGGAAAGTGGCCATTAAAAACTTCTTCATTTCCAGAAATGTTTTTATAGCCTTTTATATACTTCCCTTCTTCGAGTTCTACTACACGATCCACCAACAAAAAAGGATAACGGTGCGGCAGATACTCGCGAATTTCACGTACATCCATCATTCCAAATGCCCCCAGAAACCACTTCGGGGCGTAAAACGCCCCGAAAACAACAAAGCCAAATTAATTAATAACTAAAGTTCAATCGTCTGTCCCACTCTTTTGGGACAGTGCCTGAACCTGTTTTTCCAAATCTTTCAATCTGCGCGCCATTTGATCCAACTGACCAAAACGCACAGCATTACGACGCCAGGTAGAACTATCGGCAAAGGATAGCGCTCCAGAGTAGCTACCAGTATCCTTTATCGACTTAGTAACAAACGTGTTACCCGACACCTGACTGCCATCTGCAATCGTTATGTGCCCGTTAATACGGCTACAGCCACCGAGAAGACAATGCTTCCCTATCTCAGCACTACCGGCAATTACGGCACACCCGGCTATGGCCGTGTAGTCACCAATCTTCACATTGTGCGCGATTTGGACCAGATTGTCGATCTTGACTCCTCGCCCAATCACCGTATCACCCAAAGCTCCACGGTCTATACAGGTATTGGCTCCAATTTCCACATCTTCGCCAATTTGCACTCCACCAAGCTGGTGAATTTTCACCCAGCTGCCTTTATTAGGCGCAAACCCGAAGCCATCGGCTCCAATAACCGTCTGGCTGTGAATAATACCGTGTGCACCGATAGAGCAGTTATGATGAAAAACAACGCCGGCATACAGGCGTGTTCCTGCACCGACTAAACTGCCCTCGCCAACATAGCAGTTAGCACCAACAATCGCACCAGGCTCCAATTTTGCGTAGGCCTCGACCACAGAGCCGGGTCCCACGCTGACACCAGCACCAATCTCTGCCGTGGGGTGGACCACTGCAGAGGGGTGAATACCAATGGGTGCTTCAGGAGTTGTATCGAACAGAGCTGTTGCTCGAGCAAAGGCCAAGTAGGGATCCGCAACACATAAAGCCGTTACCGGGCACTCTTCAACAAACTCTTCCGATACCAGCACCGCGGCAGCTTTGGTCGTTTTCAGAAAGCGTCGATAATTAGGGCTTGCGAGGAAAGCCAAGTGCTCTGCACCGGCATCCTGCAGTGTATTTAAACCCTGAACTTTTTGATTGGAATCTGAACCGGGCGCCAACCGCAAGTCGGCCCCCAGCTCTTGCGCCAACTGGGCAAGAGAAAAGCTATCTTTCATATAAGACTATCGACTTACTTGGCTGCGTTCATACGCTTAACAACAGCCTCTGTCAGGTCGACGCTAGGACTTACATAGTAGGCAGTATTGGAATCCAGCACTACGTCAAGCTTCTGCTCTTTAATCAGTGCGTCCAGGGCATCCCTAGCCTTTGGCCCCATAGAAGCCTGGATCTCTTGACCCACTTGAGCTTCCATTGCACGCAATTTTTTCACCGTTGTCTCAAAATCTGAGCGCTGGAAATTCATCTTGCGCTGGTACTCAGTCTTCTGCTCATCGGACCAGGTCACACTGTTTTTCTTGGCATCTTCAGCCATTTTTTGCAGCTCAGAACGAATTGACTCGGCACTGCTCTGCAGCTTCGAATATTCAGAGCTGGTCTTCAAGGAGTTAACCTTGGTTTTAGCTGCATCTGTGCTCATGATCGCAGCTTGTAGGTTAAGTACCGCAACCTTGGTTTGCGCCAGCGCTGCGCCGGACAAGGTCATACCTGCAAGTAATACTGCAACAATTTTTACATTCTTAAGCACGTCGGTCTCTCCAATAGATTTTATTTTAATTGCGCTGATATACGCCTAATTCATTTTATCTGACAAATTTAGAAGCTGTTACCCAGGGTGAACTGGAATACTTCCACATCGTCATCTTCATTTTTCTTAAGGGCTTTCGCCAAGCTGAATGTCAGCGGACCAAAACCGGTAATCCAGGTCAAGCCAATCCCCGCAGAGACATTCATCTTACCAAAGTCCACATCGTAACAGTTGATTTGGGTATCACTACAGCTGGTATCAAACACATTACCCGCGTCAACAAAGAAAGCGGTTTGTAAGGAACGCTGATCTTTAACAAAGGGCAGCGGGAAAATGACTTCCGCACTACCCTCAACTAGAATATTCCCACCAAATGGATCAGCATCTCCATAAGTAGATGTCACTAGGTTCCCGTCATCATCAACCAGATAGCAACTCTGCGTTATGCTCTCTCCATCGGTCGCACAAGGAGCGAGGGTGGAACTGAAACCATCGGGGTCATAGTAAGGCCCTAGTATTTCTGCAGGAGTTGAGCGAGGCCCCAAAGTATTGCGCTCAAAGCCCCTCACAGACCCAAAACCACCAGCATAGAAGTTCTTAAAGAACGGTAGCTCATCAAGGTCTCCGAAACCATCACCATATCCTAAACGCGTTCGCAAGCGTAAGGTCAGGCTTTTAGTCAATGGACGGAAATACTGCCCAGTGTAAACAAGCTTGTAGTACTCCAGGTCACTCCCAGGCACACTGAGTTCCAGAGAAAGATTTTGCGAAGCACCTCGAGTTGCTAAAATCCCCCTATTTAAAGTTGATCGCGCATAAGATGCCGTGAGACTTAAACTGTTAAAGGCATCTCCATAGCGATCAATAAAACCATCTGGAGTGGGAAATAGATCATCAGTTAATGACATTGCCAGATCATTAGCTATACCATCTTGCCAATCATCAAAAATTTCATCAGCGTCAGCATCGGTAATAACACCGGTCACACCATCAATTGGCTCAGGTGTTGTGGAAATCTCCTGCACAGAACTACTTGAAGCTGTTAGTTCCAAGTGGTTGAAATTAATATTCAATCCGAGACGGGAAATTTCTGACATCGGGTAACCAAAGCTAACGCCACCACCATAAGTCGTGGTGTTGTAGTCAGAAAGGTTAACTTCGGAGTAATCATTCTCTGTGTAGAAGACATTAAAACCACGGCTCACACCATCCGGTGTGAAGTAAGGGTCAAGGTAAGAGAAGTTCACAGAAGTCTGGTAGGTGGAGGCATTCATCCCAATACCTACAGATTTACCGGTGCCTAACCAGTTATTTTCCTGGATATTAGCTCCCAGTACCAAGCCACTGCTCTGGGCCCAGCCAATTGTGCCGCCGATAGAACCTGAAGGCTGCTCTTCAACCGTGTATTCGACATCAATCTGGTCAGAAGTACCCGGTACTTCTGAGGTTTCCACCTCAACTTCTTTAAAGTAGCCCAGGCGCTCAAGGCGGACTTTTGACTGCTCTATACGGGCAGAGGAAGCAGAAGCTGACTCCATCTGACGCATCTCGCGGCGCAAAACCTCATCTGTAGTGCGAGTATTACCCCGGAAATTAATTCGGCGAACATAAGCCCGCTTGCCGGGGTTGATAAAGAAGGTAATTTTTACCGTTTTCTCTTCTTTATTGGGCTCGGGGATACCATTAACCTCAGCAAAGGTATAGCCCTCATTCCCCAGGCGCTTGGTAATATAATCCGAGGTTGTTGTCATACGAACCTGGGAGAAGGTCTGCCCTTCCCGCACCAGTAGCAAGCGCTTAACTTCTTCCTCTGGAACTACAGGATCACCGGCCAGGTCCACTTCACTAATGGTGTAAACATCGCCTTCATATACATTGACGGTGATAAATACACTCTCTTTATCCGGACTCAGGGAAACCTGGGTGGAATCAATTTTAAAATCCAGGTACCCACGATCCAGGTAATAGGATTCGAGACGCTCCAGGTCGCCGGTCAATTTCTCTCGGGAATACTTGTCATCACTGCGCAACCACGACAACCAGCCGGTGGTTTGCAGCTCAAAAATCTCTCCAAGCTCTTCATCGGAGAACGCTTTATTGCCGACAATATTGATGTGCTTAATTGCGGCTACTGAGCCTTCATCAACAATTACGCGAAGCTCAACCTGGTTGCGCGGCAACTCTTTTACTTCAGTTTTAACACTGGCGTCATAGCGTCCCTGGCCAACATATTGACGCTGCAGCTCCTGAGCCAACCCCTCAAGGGTTGCGCGCTTGAAGATCTGCCCCTCTGAAAGGCCATTCTCCTGCATGCCTTTCAACAAGTCTTCTGTTGCAATCGCCTTGTTACCCGTAATTTCAATCTTGGAAATTGCAGGTCGCTCGCGCACAGTGATAACCAGGACACCATTCTCCTGGCCAATTTGAATATCCTCAAAGTAACCAGTGCGAAACAGCGCCCGAGTGGCACTCTGAATTTCCAGAGTCTCCACCTCATCCCCCACTCGCACAGGGAGAGCTGAGAATACGGTACCGGCAGAGACGCGCTGCAGCCCTTCCACACGGATGTCATCAACTACAAATGACTGTGCTAAAGCACTGAGAGGCAGTGCCAGGCTAAGAGAAGCCGCTTTCAGGAAATGTTTCATCTACTAATTCCAGGTGTTTTTATTCGCAATCCAGGAGTTACAACGCAAACTAGCGCCCCGCTCCCCCAGAATCAGAGGGTTGCCCCTCTACCATGTAATCAACATCGGGCCGGCCTGAGGTGCCGGACACCTTAGTTGTTTCAACTTTCACTACCTTCAAGTATCCAAGGCGCTCAAGACGCACTTTGGATTGTTCTATACGCGCAGAGGAAGCCAAAGCTGACTCCATCTGACGCAGTTCACGCCGCAAGACTTCATCTGCGGTGCGAGTGTTCCCGCGAAAACTAATACGTCGCACATAAGTGCGCTTTCCCGGATCAATAAAGAAGGTAATTTTTACTGTACTTTCTTCTTCATTGGCCTCAGGAACACCATTCACTTCGGCAAAAGCGTAACCTTTGTTGCCCAAGCGTTTAGCAATATAGTCTGAAGTGGTCGTTACCCTCGCTTGGGAGAACCGCTGACCTTCTCGCACCAATAGCAGGCGGTTGATTTCCTCCTCCGCTACTATCGGGTTTCCAGCAATTTCCACCTCACTAACCGTGTAAACACCACCCTCAACCACGTTAATGGTAATGAATACACTCTTCTTGTCCGGCCCTAGAGATACCTGAGCCGAATCAATCTGAAAATCAAGATATCCACGATCCAGGTAATAGGACTTTAAGCGCTCCAAATCACCAGTGAGTTTCTCACTAGAATACTTATCATCACTGCGCAGCCAAGAGAGCCAACCAGTAGTTTTAAGCTCAAAAACCTCTTCCAGCTCTTTATCAGAAAAGGCACGATTTCCTACGACATTAATATGTTTAATCGCAGCAACAGCCCCTTCATCGACAGCAACCCGCAGTTCAACCTGGTTGCGCGGCAGCTCCTTGAGCTCCGCTTTAACACTGGCGCCATATCGACCCTGCGCCACGTACTGGCGTTCAAACTCCTGGGTCAACCCCCTGAGGGTCGAACGCTTTAGGATCTGGCCTTCGGCGAAACCGTATTCCTTCATCGCCTTCAGTAGATCCTCAGTGGCAATCACCTTGTTCCCGGCTATATCTATCTTTGATATAGCCGGTCGTTCTCTCACGGTAATAACAAGAACGCTGTTTTCGTGGCCAATCTGAATATCTTCAAAAAAACCAGTGCGAAACAATACTCGGGTTGCATCCTGAATTTCGACTGGCTCAACTTCGTCACCTACCCGAATCGGAAGTGCTGAAAAAACTGTACCTGCAGAAACCCGCTGTAACCCGTCTACTCGAATATCGCTGAGAACGAACGACTGTGCCAAAGCGCTGAGAGGCAGCACCAGGCCCAGAAAGATCGCTTTCAGCAAATACTTCATACCGCTTCCGAGTCGCTTTTACTCACAACAAAATCGTGCCAAGACAAAACGTCTCACACGTATAAAAATCTCACCCACATTATCAGCCCGGAAAAAAGCCAATCCAGGGCACTACAAACGTAAAATATCGTTGTACAGAGCCAGCCCCATAATGCAGAGCACCAGGGCCATGCCCACTTGTAAACCAATCACCTGCACCCTCTCTGACACAGGGGACCCCTTGATCGCCTCAATACCGTAGTAAAGGAGGTGACCACCATCGAGTACCGGGATAGGCAACAGATTGAGTACACCAAGACTAATACTGAGCAACGCCAGCAATGACAGGAAAGACTGCCATCCCGCTTCCGCGGAAGTACCCGCCACTTTAGCAATGGTAATGGGGCCACTCAAGTTTTTGGTCGAAAGTTGACCAAATAATAGTTTCTTCAAGCTATTCAGGGTAAAGACTGTTTTATCCCAGGTCTCCTGCAAGCCCTTAACTAAAGCGCCACCCACCCCATAGTGGTAAATCCGTACTCGATCATCCGGCCAAGTCTCTGATACCGGCTGCACTCCGACCTGCCCTATGGTTTCACCACTATCCAGCTTGATCTCCGCCGGTGTTACGGACACCGTCAGCAGTTCGCCTCCACGCTCGACAGTGATATCCATTGGAACACCAGCGCGGGCTCTCACATAATCGGTCCAGCTTTGAAAAGATGAAAAGTCACGGCCATCGGTCGAGACAATCTTGTCTCCAGCCTTGAGTCCAGCTGAGGCTGCCGGGCTCCCCTCCACCACATTATGAAGAGTCATACTCACCGGTGGAGTCCACAGCTGCAGACCAATCTCCCCGAGCGGATCGGGAACTTCGCGGCCGGCAAGCCAGCGATTGATATCCGCCACCATATGGTATTCAAGGTTGGAATCCGGATAGCGAACAGAGAATTCTATGGTGCCGCTGTCACCCAAACGGTTGGCAAGGCGCCAATTAAGGGCCTGCCAGGTGGGAGTGGCCTCGCCATCGACAGCCACAATTTCCTGCCCGGGCTCGAGCCCTGCCGACGCAGCAATACTCCCGGGCTCAACGGATTTCACAATAGGCACCGGGCCCGCTGTTCCACCGAGGAACACCGCCCAGAAAAAGACAACTGCCAGAAGAAAGTTAGCGGCAGGGCCGGCAGCGGCAATCGCCATCCTCGCCCATACGCTCTTGCGGTTAAACGCCTGATCCAGCTCTTCAGCCGCTACAGGCCCCTCGCGCTCATCGAGCATTTTTACGTAACCACCGAGGGGGATAGCGGAAATAGTGAATTCGGTACCGTGGCGATCATAGCGGGAGATCAACCGGCGGCCGAACCCCACAGAAAAGCGCAGCACCTTAACACCACATAGACGTGCTACAAGAAAGTGCCCAAACTCGTGGAAAGATACCAGTACACCGAGAGCCACCAAGGCCCAGATTACCGTCTGAATTAGATCCATACTCAGCTACAACTTCTTGTCATACGCAATTTAGCGGCCATTATACGCCGGGCAATGTGTTTAGAGGGCGGCAAGCGCCTGCTTGGCCAGTTCTCGCGCATTGAAATCAATGGCTTCGACTGCCTCGAGTCCCGACAGTTCAACAACGGGAGCCCTATTCATCACTTTTTCTATCACCAATGCAATATCAGTAAATGCTAGACGCCCCTCCAGGAAGGCTTCTACTGCAATTTCATTCGCTGCATTTAAGACTGTTGGAGCACTTTTTCCCTCATTAACAGCCTCTCGCGCCAAACGCAGACAAGGAAAACGATTAAAATCCGGGGCCTCAAAATCCAGCCTGCCTTGCGCAATCAGATCCAAAGCTGGTACCCCTGCATCAATGCGCAGGGGAAAAGCCAGGGCATGGGCGATAGGCGTGCGCATATCCGGATTACCCATCTGCGCCAGTAAAGAGCCATCCCGGTACTGTACCATCGAGTGAATAATACTCTGGGGGTGCACGACTATCTCAATCTGCTCAGGGCGCGCATTAAACAAATAGCACGCTTCTATAAATTCGAGCCCTTTATTCATCATTGTGGCGGAGTCAACAGAGATCTTCCGGCCCATCGACCAATTGGGGTGTGCACAAGCTTCATCCGGCGTCACCTCCCCCAACTCATTCGCAGCCCGTGTGCGAAATGGCCCGCCCGAACCCGTAAGCAGTATTTTTTCCACGCCCGCAGCTTCGAGATCCTCACAGGGGAATGGCAAACATTGAAAGATTGCATTGTGCTCACTATCAATCGGCAACAGTTGCGCACCACTCTTATTCAAGGCCCTCTGAAATATTGGGCCCGCCATAACAAGCGCCTCCTTGTTCGCCAGTAACACTTTCCTGCCCGCGTCTACTGCCGCCAAGGTTGGGCGCAATCCCGCAGCCCCTACAATCGCCGCCATGACTGTATCGACCAGAGTATCGGAGGCAACACGACACAAACCCTCCACCCCACTTAGGACTTCCGTATCCACTTCATCGCCAAGCAGTACTCGCAACTCTTCAGCTCGCGCCTCATCGACAACAACAGCATATTGAGGCTTAAACCGCCGACACTGCTGAGCAAGGTCGGCAACCCTTTCACGGGCGGTAAGGGCAAAAACAGAATATTTTTCCGGGTGTCGCGCCAACACATCCAGGGTGCTCACGCCGATCGAACCAGTGGAGCCGAGAACGGTAATTTGTTGCGGGGGAA
Source organism: Microbulbifer maximicatervae (SeqCode) (assembly GCF_052467225.1). Lineage (NCBI taxonomy): Bacteria > Pseudomonadati > Pseudomonadota > Gammaproteobacteria > Cellvibrionales > Microbulbiferaceae > Microbulbifer > Microbulbifer maximicatervae (SeqCode). Next base: position 4,214,638 of record NZ_CP174303.1, read on the forward strand.
TTACTTGCATAGGCCCTTTTCGTACCTCTGATAGCAATATTGCTGCCACCAAACAATTGCACGCCCAGCATTAAGCTGGGCGCTAGCGAATAAAACACAAAACTGGAGCGGAAACGCCTCTACAAGTATTTCGGCAGCTCGCTCGCTAGTGCGGCCATCGTAAACACTGGAAGAGCCGCGGAAAGGCTATCTATCCGATCGAGGATGCCACCGTGCCCCGGTAACATATGACTACTGTCCTTAATCCCTCTGTGCCTCTTAAACATGCTCTCCACCAGGTCCCCAATAACTGAAGCCAGTGCAGTAACCAAGACACCAAAAGTGAACAAGACAGTATTTTTCAGTGGAAGCTCAAATAGGTAGGAAGTTACGAGAGCCAAAATCAAGCAAGCACCCAGGCCACCGAAAAAGCCCTCCCAGGACTTGCCCGGACTAACTTCTCTAGCCAACTTCCGCTTACCAAACTTGCGGCCGACAAAATAAGCACCGACATCCGCCGCTGCAACGATCGCCACCACATAAAGAACCAGCCAGGCTCCGTGATCCAAGCCCCGCAAAACTACCAGTGACAACCAGGTTGGAACTAACACAACAAGGCCTATCAGGCCGCGTACCCACCGGTTGCCCCACAGAGCAGCACTGGACGGGTAGCTCTGCACCCACAAGAAAGCGAGCGCCCACCAACCACAGGCCACGGCCAGAATCTGGCGGCCGCGATCGATATCTGGATCATCAAAACTCATTGAAAAGACGTATTGAGCCGTGACCATTAGGGTTAACCCTAATGCGGCCAAAAAAACGAAGCGCAAGGCTCGATTCAAATTCGAGAGGTTGGCCCACTCCCAGCCCGCCAGCAAGATAACCGCCACAAATATCAGTGAAAACCACTGCATTGGAAGTAAAAACAATACCCCCATAAACAGTGCCAATAGCACCAAAGCAGTAATTATTCTTTGTTTTAGCACCGCAAACCCCTTTGTTAGTAACTTGACCACTCTGTCTGGATACTCTGTACAGATCAAGAGCGTGTCGGCAAAGATTTCCAACCAATTTGTATCGCAAGCCTGGCGCCGCAGACTTGCCCGGATCACGCCTGAGCGATCGCGTCATCCCCCTCCGCGCGACCGCCGAAGCGGCGATCACGTAACTCATATTCTGCGATAGCCTTATCCAGTTCGGCTTCGTCAAAGTCGGGCCAAAGCGTATCAGTAAAATAGAATTCACTGTAAGCGGCCTGCCAGAGGATAAAGTTGCTAATACGCTGCTCACCGCTGGAGCGGATCAAAAGGTCTACCGGTGGCAGATCTTGAAGCCGTACGTACTTACCAAGTACATCCTCAGTAATCGACTCTGGGGAGCGCGTACCATCGGCAACCTCTTGAGCCAATCTACGGGCCGCCTGAGCTATATCCCAGCGCCCGCCGTAATCAGCAGCAATTATCAGGTCGCCCTCAGTCCCTTCGCGGGTGATATCTTCCGCTTCGGCTATAGCGCGCTGCAAGCGAGGAGAAAATCGGTCCCGTCGACCAATAACTCTCAGGCGAACCCCCTCCTCCCGCATCCGCCGGGCCTCTTTGCGCAAATAGGAATTAAACAGGCTCATCAGCAGCTCGACCTCCTTCGGAGGGCGCTGCCAATTCTCGCTGGAGAAGGCGAACAGAGTAAGCGCTTTAACGCCGCGGGCTTTACAAGCTGAAAGCAGGTCGCGGATACGCTCGACACCGGCCTTGTGGCCGGCTGAAGGGGAAAGGCCCTTTCGGGCAGCCCAGCGCCCATTGCCATCCATAATAATGGCGATGTGACGTGGGCCGGGAGCATGTAGCTCGGTACCACCGATGCTCATTAAATTTCCATCAGGTCTTTTTCTTTCGCTGCCAGTGCTTTGTCCACATCAGCGACAAACTGATCGGTAATTTTCTGAATGTCGTCACTTGCGCGGCGCTCATCGTCCTCAGAAATTTCCTTATCCTTGACCAGTGACTTCACGTCAGCCAGCGCATCGCGACGAATATTGCGAATGGAAACCCGTGCGGTCTCTGCCTCACTTTTTGCCTGGCGAGTGAAGTTCTTGCGAGTCTCTTCGGTCAGCATAGGCATTGGAATACGGATAACCGCACCAGCTGTGCTGGGGTTGAGGCCCAAATCGGACTTCATAATGGCCTTTTCAATATCCGGGACCAGATTTTTCTCCCAGGGAGTTACGGAGAGAGTGCGCGCATCCTCAACAGTAACATTGGCAACCTGAGATAACGGAGTATCAGAACCGTAATAGGAGACGTGGATGCCATCGAGAATACTCGGGTGTGCACGGCCGGTGCGAATCTTGTTGAAATTTCCAGCCAGGGCATCAAGTGCCTTACCCATACGAGCTTTCGCGTCTGTTTTTATATCTTCAATCACGATTTCACTTCCTCTTCAATTAAGGTGCCTTCCACGCCGCCAACCACAATATTTAACAGCGCCCCGCTTTTATCCATGCGGAATACACGTACAGGCATATTGTGCTCGCGACACAGGCAGATAGCGGTCAAATCCATCACGCCGAGCTTCTTGTCGAGAACCTCATCGTAAGTCAACTGGTCATAGCGAGTTGCTGTCGGGTCGAGTTTGGGATCAGCAGAGTAGACGCCATCGACCTTGGTCGCCTTCAAAACCAATTCGGCTTCAATTTCGATACCACGCAGGCAAGCTGCAGAATCAGTGGTAAAGAAAGGGTTGCCGGTACCGGCAGCAAAAATCAGAACTTCGCCACGCTCCAGGTAGCGAATAGCCGCACGGCGATCGTAGTGATCGACAATACCGCTCATTTGAATCGAGGACATCACTCTCGAGGAGATGTCAGATCTTTCCAGGGCATCGCGCAACGCCAGGGCATTCATCACCGTAGCGAGCATCCCCATGTGGTCACCAGTTACACGATCGAGGCCGGCCGCACTCAGCGCAGCGCCACGGAACAGGTTACCACCGCCAACAACCAGGCCCACCTGGACCCCGATACCAACCAGCTGCCCAATTTCCAGGGCCATTTTGTCCAGCACCTTGGGACTGATACCGAAACCCTGATCACCCATCAGCTCTTCGCCGCTGAGCTTTAACAAAATTCTCTTATACTTGCGGTCTTTAATACCGGGCATTCGTTAGTCCCCTTCAATGTACCTGTTAGTGGCCAGGCCTTGCCGCTGAACATTACAACAATTTCAGTCATTTACACAGAGGGGTGCTCCACTGTGGGCAAGAAACCCCAGCGGAAGCACCCCACTGCGATTGAGTGCCCGAGGGCACCCAATAATATGCGATTAAGAAGAGGACTTAACCTGGGCCGCAACTTCCGCTGCGAAATCCACCTCTTCCTTCTCGATACCTTCACCCACTTCGTAGCGAACAAAGGAAACCACATCGGCACCGGCATCTTTAACCAGTTTGCCAATGCTTACGTCCGGGTTCTTAACAAAAGGCTGCTCTACCAAGCTGTTCTCTTTCAGGAACTTCTTGATGCGGCCACCCATCATTTTCTCTACGATTTCAGCCGGCTTGCCTTCCATATCCGGCTGAGCCTTGATGATGTCCTTTTCTTTTTCCAGGACGTCAGCAGGCATATCTTCCGGCTTGTTCACCTGCGGGTTAACCGCAGTCACGTGCATGGCAACATCTTTAGCCAGCTCGATCTCTCCACCGCTCAGAGCTACCAGGGCAGCGATGCGGTTGTTGGAGTGAACGTAAGCACCTACAACTGGGGCTTCAACCAGCTCGATACGACGCACGCCGATGTTCTCACCGATTTTCTGAACCAGTGCTTCACGAGCAGTTTCCAGCTCGCCTTCCATCAGGGCAGCTACGTCTTGCTGGCGATCGGCAAATGCCTTCTCCACAACCTTGGCAACAAACGCCTGGAAGTTTTCATCGCGAGCAACGAAGTCAGTCTCGGAGTTCACTTCAACCAGTACGCCGTAGCTGCCGTCTTCTGCAACTTTAGCGGCAACAACGCCGTCAGCAGCGGTGCGGCCAGCTTTCTTGGCGGCCTTCAGGCCGGAGGCTTTGCGCAGGTCTTCAATCGCCTTTTCGATGTCGCCATCAGCAGCCGTCAGAGCTTTCTTACACTCCATCATCGGCAGGCCGGTACGCTCGCGCAGTTCTTTTACCATAGACGCGGTAATCGCCATGATTCAATCCTCGGGGTTCTGTCACTAAAAATTAGAAAAAAGGGGCCGTAATTCGGGCCCCTTTTTGAGTTCGCAGTGTAAAACGACTGTGTTACACCACTTAGCCCTGCAAATTACTCTGCAGCGGCTTCGTCATCGTTAGCTTCGACGTACTCGTCCTTCGCAACGGTGTTACCAGCCTCTGCAGCGCCAGCAAGTACTGCGTCGGCTACAGCTGTGGTGTACAGCTTGATTGCGCGGATAGCGTCGTCGTTACCGGGGATCACGTAATCAACACCAGCGGGATCGCTGTTGGTGTCAACAACACCGATTACGGGGATACCCAGCTTGTTAGCTTCCTGGATAGCGATGCGCTCGTGCTCAACGTCGATTACGAAGATCGCGTCAGGCAGGCCACCCATATCCTTGATACCACCGATGGAGCGCTCAAGCTTATCCATGGCGCGGGTACGCATCAGAGCTTCTTTCTTGGTCAGCTTCTCGAAAGTACCGTCCTGAGACTGGGCTTCCAGCTCACGGAAACGCTTGATGGAAGCGCGGATGGTTTTGTAGTTGGTGAGCATACCACCCAGCCAGCGGTTGCTGACGTAAGGCTGGCCACAACGCTCTGCCTGCTCTTTAATAGACTTCTGTGCAGCACGCTTGGTGCCAACGAACATAATCTTTTTCTTTTGAGCAGTCATGCCCTTGATGATCTGCAGGGCTTCGTTGAAAGCCGGTACAGTGTGCTCAAGGTTGATGATGTGAATCTTGTTGCGGGCACCAAAGATGAATTGACCCATCTTCGGGTTCCAGTAGCGGGTCTGGTGACCAAAGTGAACACCAGCCTGCAGCATATCGCGCATACTTACTTGCGGCATAATAAACCTCTATATATACGGGTTAGTCCTCCACGTATCCCATGCGTCAACCCCTTTCAGGGCACCCAGACACATGTGTCGATGCGTGTGCGGCTTTTACTCGCCCAGAGAGCATCCCCAGGCGGCGCGCTTTATACCACAAGTGCATTCCATAGTGAAGAATTGGCACCGATTTCGCGCAAATGATCACGCCGCAATGCTATTGGCGAGACGCCTGGGCCATCCTTGCGCCAATAGCGGCAAAATGTGTCCTACAGCCAGCAATCCGCTACAATAGCCCGCCTCTTGGGCGCTACCCGCCCCAACCCAGAAACAAAGGATACGCATGACCTCAGCCATTAAGACCCCAGAACAAATCGCCAAGATGCGCACCGCAGGCCGCCTCGCCGCAGAGGTGCTGGAAATGATTGGCGAGTATGTCGTTCCAGGAGTCACAACCGAAGAACTGGATCGACGCTGCCACGAACACATCGTGAAAGTACAGAAAGCGATCCCGGCCTGCCTCGGTTATCGCGGCTTCCCAAAGTCTATTTGTACCTCCGTTAACGAAGTGGTCTGTCACGGCATCCCCTCCGAGAGCAAAATTCTCAAAAAGGGCGACATCATCAATATCGATGTGACTGTTATCAAAGATGGCTGGTACGGTGACACCAGCAAGATGTTCTTTGCCGGCAAGCCCGCCGCCCACGCTGAACGCCTGGTACAAATCACCCAGGAGTGCATGTACAAGGCCATCGAAATTGTCCGCCCCGGCACTACCCTCGGCGATATTGGCCACGTCATCCAACAGCACGCTGAGAAAAACTATTACTCAGTGGTACGCGACTTCTGCGGACACGGCATCGGCGACGTCTTCCATGAAGACCCACAAATTCTTCACTACGGCCAACCGGGAACTGGGGAAGTACTCAAAGAGGGCATGACCTTCACCATTGAACCCATGATTAACGCAGGCAAAGCGGCCACGCGAGTGTTGGGAGATGGCTGGACTGCGGTAACCAAGGACCGCCGCCTCTCCGCTCAATGGGAACACACCATGGCAGTGACTAGCGACGGCGTAGAAGTGCTCACAGCACGCAGCGAGGAGAACTTCTAAAGCCGTACTGACGGGCCGCGAGGAATAAGTGCATTACTCGCGGCACTACAGTAGCGGATCTCCGCAAACCGAACCCAAGCCGCTCCCCACCTGCGGCAGCCCAAGAGCCAAACGGACTTCCCATGCAGCCGGTCAGCCCTCCCTATTTTGAACGCCCCCTGTTTTTCTTTGATCAGTCCCGTTTTCGCAGGGATTTAAGCTCCGGCGACAAACCCACTCTGGAGATATTCAAAGATGCTGTCGGCGCAGCCGAACGGCAAATGGCAGAGCGTTTTCGCGAGGGAGAGGACGTTGTCACGCTGGTACACGAGCGAGCCTTGTTTATAGACTGCCTTCTGCATTACGCCTGGCACCAGTTCGAGTGGAGAGACGGTATCGGGCTTCTCGCTGTGGGCGGATACGGGCGCGGAGAGCTGCACCCCCACTCCGATATCGATTTACTCATCCTCTCCAGCGATCACCCAACCCCGGATACCATCGACAACATAGAGCGCCTGGTAGCCTTTTTATGGGACCTGGGCTTGGATATCGGCCACTCTGTACGAAATATCGAGGAGTGCCTGGAGTTGGCCGCGAAGGACATCACCGTGGCCACCAACCTCACCGAATCCCGCACAGTTGTCGGCGACAGCACTGTTGGCGAGCAACTAACTGCACAAATGGAACACAAAAGGCTATGGCCTACCGAAGAATTCTTCAAAGCCAAGCTCGCCGAACAGAAAAAGCGGCACAGCAATCAGCAGGCTGCTGAATATATTCTTGAGCCCAATATTAAGAACTCTCCCGGGGGCCTGCGGGATATCCAGACAATTGCCTGGGTTGCCAAATATTTTTTCCAAGTGCGCACCCTAAAGCAACTGCAGGGCAAGGCATTTTTTACCGAGGAAGAGTTCGCCATATTACAGTCCGGGGAAACCTTCCTCTGGCGTGTGCGCTACGGCTTGCACCTGCTCGCCGGCCGCGCGGAAGAGCGACTGCTGTTTGACTACCAAAGAGAACTGGCGAAGCAATTCGGTTATGTGGATAGTGACACCCAGCTCGCCGTTGAGCAGTTTATGCACAACTACTACCGCATCGTGATGGCACTGCAGGAATTGAACGATGTACTTCTCCAATATCTCGGCGAAGCCATCCTTCAGCGCAAAGGCAGCCAGCTGGTCATTCCGCTAAATGAGCGATTCCAGCTGCGCGACGGCAATATTGAGGTTACCCACCCCCAGGTATTTAATCAGGAGCCCTCGGCCCTGCTCGAGATCTTCGTGCTGATGGCCAACAACCCGGATATTAGCGGGGTACGGGCCTCCACCATCCGCCTGATTCGCGAGCACCGACACCTGATCGACGACCAGTTCCGCGCAGATCCGAAAAATACCCAGTTGTTTATGCAGCTGCTTCGCTCACCCCGGGGCTTGTCGACCCAGCTATCCCGAATGACCCGCTACCGCATTCTCGGGCGATACCTACCAGAATTTGGGCAGGTAACCGGGCAAATGCAGCACGACTTATTCCATATCTACACCGTGGATGCCCACACCTTGCAAGTTGTGCGCAATATGCGCAGCTTCCGGAGCCCCGAGGCGCGGGAAAAATTCCCGATTGCAGCGGAAATTCTCGAGCGCATGCGCCAACCGGAACTGCTGTATATTGCCGGTCTCTACCACGATATCGCCAAAGGACGCGGTGGCGACCACTCCAAACTGGGCGTTGTGGATGCAGCGGAATTCTGCCAGCGCCACCACCTGCCCGCCCGCGACCGGCGTCTGGTTTGCTGGCTTGTAGAAAAGCATCTATTGATGAGCCAGGTTTCACAGAAGCAGGACATCAGTGATCCCGAAGTCGTGCACGCTTTCGCCCGTGAAATGGGTGACCGCGAACATCTGGACTACCTGTACGCCCTCACAGTCGCAGATATCAATGCCACCAACCCGGAACTCTGGAACAGCTGGCGGGCCAGCTTGATGCGCCAGCTCTACCAAGCCACCCGGCACGCCCTGCGCCGAGGCCTGGAAAACCCTATCGACCGAGAAGAAATTATCGAGGAAACCCGCTGCCAGGCAATGGAAAAACTGGACGCTATGGGACTTCCGCAAGTTTCGGTGGAAAATATCTGGGCGCAAATGGGGGATGATTATTTTGTTCGCGAGACCGCTGACAATATCACCTGGCACACTTCGGCCATCCACGATCTGCACAGCAGCCCCGACACCAGCCAAAAAGACACCCTGGTTTTAACGCGAAACTCGGGGCCCGGCGAGCACGATGGCGCTACCCAAGTTTTTGTCTACACGCCTGATAGAGCCAACGTATTTGCCGCAGCGGTTACCGGGCTGGATATGCTCAACCTGAACGTTCACGATGCGCGCCTGTACAATTCTGCCTCCGGTTATACGCTGGATACTTTTTACGTGCTGGATGAAGCGGGCCAACCGCTACTGGACGAACCCCAGCGCCTAGCGCAGATTCGCGACACGCTACAGCAGGAATTGGCCCTGGTTGAGGACTACTCAAAGATCATTCAGCGACGTACGCCCCGCCGCCTTAAAATGTTTGAATTGAAGAGCCAGGCTCATCTCTCCACTGAGCCCGGCGATCATTACAGCACCCTGGAAATTACCAGTGCCGATAGACCCGGCTTGCTGGCCCGCATCGCGCGAATTTTTATTTCCCACGATCTGCGCCTGCACAATGCAAAAATTTCGACACTCGGCGAACGAGTCGAAGATATTTTTCATATTACCGACGCCGAGGGATCACCACTTACCGACATCGAGGCCAACGGCGCACTGGAAAAAGCCATTTGCCTGGAACTGAACAACCAAGACGCCTAACCGAAAAAACGCCCGAGGCCCGCTCACGACCATGAACCCAAATCTGGAACAGCTGCAGCCCTACCCATTCACCAAGCTGCAAGCCCTGAAAGAGGGCCTCCAAGCGGCGGACAAACCGCATATTGCACTGTCCATCGGTGAGCCCAAGCATGCGCCACCGGAGTTTGTCAGTGCAGAACTAGTTCGACACCTGGACAAGCTTGCCGCCTACCCACTGACCAAGGGAATCGAGCCCCTGCGGCAGGCGATCGCCGATTGGCTGAGCCAGCGTTTTCAGCTCTCCAATGTGAGCGCAGATAGCCAGGTGCTGCCGGTGAACGGGACCCGGGAAGCACTTTTTGCATTCGCCCAGGCGACCGTTTCCGCAGGCAGCAAAGTCCTGATGCCCAATCCCTTCTACCAGATCTATGAGGGCGCGGCCCTTCTCGCCGGGGCGCAGCCGCACTTTATTAACTGTGTGGCAGAAAACCAATTCAAACCAGATTTCACCTCGGTTCCGGAATCGGTTTGGCAGCAATGCGAATTGCTTTACCTCTGCTCTCCCAGCAACCCCACCGGCGCTCTTCTCGAAGCTGAAGGTTTTAAACAGCTGATAGAGAAGGCAGACCGCTACGATTTCACCATCGCCTCCGATGAGTGTTATTCGGAGCTTTATTTTGACGAGTCATCACCGCCGGTAGGACTATTACAGGCCTGCGAGGAAATGGGGCGAACAGACTTTCGCCGCTGTGTAGTATTCCACAGCCTATCAAAGCGCTCGAACTTACCCGGGCTTCGTTCGGGCTTCGTCGCCGGTGATGCCGATCTGCTGAAAAAGTTTTTGCTCTATCGAACTTACCACGGCTGCGCCATGCCGCTGCCCAATCAATATGCTTCGATCGCAGCCTGGCAGGATGAGGAACACGTCCGCCAGAATCGCGCGCTTTACAGTGAAAAGTTTTCTTCAGTTCTCGAAATTCTCGACGGCTGCCTAGAGGTACAACAGCCACAGGCAAGCTTTTATCTGTGGCCCAAGGTCGGGGATGGTGAGCGTTTTGCCAGGGAACTCTACGAGGCGCAAAATATCACGGTACTTCCCGGTGCATTTCTCGCCCGCGATAGCATCGGCTTGAACCCCGGTCGCGAGTATGTGCGCCTGGCACTGGTAGCAACACTGCAAGAGTGCATCGAAGCTGCACACCGCATAAAGGCATTTTGCAGGTAAGGCCAACCCACTTTTCAAGAACAACTGACAACTCGAGCACATACAGGAACTTCACGCCCAGGCATATCTTAACAATGGCAGTAAAAAATCTACTCAAGCAAGAGCGCGTTACTTATATTTTGCAGCGCCTGGAGGAACTCTACCCGGAAACTCCCGTTCCTCTCGATCACAAAGACTCCTATACCCTGTTGGTTGCGGTACTCCTATCCGCGCAGTGCACCGATGAGCGTGTCAACCAGATAACCCCTGCGCTCTGGCAGCTGGCAGACAACCCCAGCGATATGGCGCAGGTCCCAGTAGAGGAGATCCAAAAAGTCATTCGCCCCTGTGGCCTCTCCCCGCAAAAATCCAAAGCCATCAGCAAGCTCTCGCAGATCCTGATCAGCGAATACCACGGCGAAGTGCCCGAGAATATGGCCGCGCTGGAGACCCTACCCGGGGTCGGACACAAGACGGCGAGCGTGGTTATGTCACAGGCTTTTGGGCACCCGGCGTTTCCCGTCGATACTCACATTCACAGATTGGCCCAACGCTGGGGCCTGACGAATGGCAAAAATGTCACCCAGACGGAAAAAGACCTGAAGCGGCTGTTCCCAAGAGACAAGTGGAATAAATTGCACCTGCAGATTATTTTCTACGGTCGCGAGTTCTGCTCTGCACGGGGCTGCGACGGCACCGTCTGTGAAATCTGCACAACCTGCTACCCCAACCGTAAAAACCCCAAGAAAACCAAAAAGGCGTAACCGTGATTACTCTGTACGGCATTAAAAACTGTGACACCGTAAAAAAAGCCCGCAAATGGCTGGAGAAAAATGGAGTCGATTATCGCTTTCACGATTTTCGCGTAGACGGCATGGAAGATGTCCCCCTTCAAGCATGGCTGGATAAATTTGGCTGGCAAGAGGTCCTGAATCGCCGCTCAACGAGCTGGCGTGAACTGAGCGATGAACAGAAAAACGAAATGGACAATGCACTCGCCTTAGATCTGGCCAGTGCGACCCCTACCTTAATCAAACGCCCGGTCACCACCACCTCAAAGGAAACCCTTTTCGGTTTTAAAGAGGCGACCTTCGAACAACTGCAAAGCTAGTCGAATTAGGAGAAAACCACCATGAGCAATATTTACAGCATCGGTTTTGGTGTCGGCACCTGTAACAGCAAGGGCGACTGGCTCGAAGTTTACTACCCCAAACCCCTGTTTAAACCTAGCGCAGAAATCGCTAACGCGGTTACTGAAACTCTCGGCGTGGCAGAGGGAAATCACAGTCTGCCTCTGGACTCCACCCAACTACAGAAATTAGCCGATGCTCTCCACAGTGCAGGCGCCGCTGACCAGGCGGAAATCCTGCAGCAATTCGCCAATTCCCAAAGACCACTCGCAGTAGTTATTTTGGCTACTGACGAAGCCCCGCAGTCCGTGCCGGAGGCCTACCTAAAGCTACATCTTCTCTCCCACCGCCTGGTAAAACCCCACGAGACCAAACTCGACGGTATTTTTGGCAAGCTGGTTAATGTCGCTTGGACCAACCAGGGAGCCATTGATCTCGAGGAATTACCGCAGCGACAACTGGATGCAAGACTCAAAGGTGAATACCTGGATGTCTCCTGCGTGGATAAATTCCCCAAAATGACCAACTACGTAGTACCGGCTGGGGTTCGTATCGCACACACCGCTCGAGTGCGCCTGGGCGCATACCTTGGGGAAGGCACCACAATCATGCACGAGGGCTTTGTTAACTTTAATGCTGGCACCGAAGGGCCCGGTATGATTGAAGGCCGTATTTCCGCCGGGGTATTTGTCGGCGCCGGTTCCGATCTCGGTGGCAGCAGCTCCACCATGGGCACGCTTTCCGGCGGCGGGAATATCGTTATCTCGGTAGGCGATAACTGCCTGCTCGGCGCTAATGCCGGCATCGGCATTCCCCTTGGCGACCGCTGCACAGTAGAAGCGGGGCTCTACATTACCGCTGGAACTAAAATCGCACTGCTCGATGACAGCGGCAAGCTGGTAGAGCACATCAAGGCCAGAGACCTGGCCGGAAAATCCGATTTACTATTCCGCCGCAACTCCACTAATGGTGCAGTGGAATGTCTCACCAACAAGAGTGCTATCGAGCTCAATGAAGCTCTACACAGCAATTAAAATTGCACGGTGCGGAACTTCAGTTCCGCACCGATGCACCCCACCCCTCTAGCCGCTTCTTTGCGGCCCATCTCCCTATACAAGGAAAGCCCAAGTGACTCCCACCCTCCAACTCGCTTTCGACCTGATTCGCCGCCGCTCTGTTACCCCAGAAGATGCGGGCTGTATGGACCTTATGATCCAGCGCCTGGAAAAAATAGGATTCCAGGTAACAAAATTGCGCAGAGACGACACCGATAATTTTTGGGCTGTACGCGATGGCTCTAGTGAAGGCTCCCTACTCGCCTTTGCCGGACACACCGATGTCGTACCCACAGGCCCAGAAGAAAACTGGAGCTGCCCCCCCTTCGAGCCTGAAATTCGCGACGGTTTTCTATATGGCCGCGGTGCGGCGGACATGAAGGGTTCCCTGGCAGCCATGGTGGTTGCCTGTGAGGAGTTCGTTGCGGCACACCCAGACCACAGTGGTCGCATAGCATTTCTGATCACCAGCGACGAGGAGGGCCCCGCAACAAACGGCACCGTTAAGGTTGTCGAGTGGCTCGAGGAGCAGAGAGAAAAGATTGACTGCTGTATCGTCGGCGAGCCATCCAGTAGTGAACGGGTTGGCGATATTATAAAAAATGGGCGCAGGGGCTCACTCGGCCTGGAACTAAAAGTTCTCGGCACCCAAGGCCATGTAGCCTACCCTCACTTGGCCGAGAATCCGATACATACCCTGGCCCCTGCTCTCGCTGAACTCGCTGCCGAAGAGTGGGACCAGGGGAATGAATTCTTCCCCGCAACCAGCTTCCAGGTTTCCAATATCAATGGCGGCACCGGCGCAACCAATGTTATTCCCGGCGAAGTGGATTTACTCTGCAACTGGCGTTTTTCCACTGAATTAACCGCCGAAGACCTTGAGACTCGGGCCCGCGCAATCCTGGATAAGCACAACCTCAAGTACGAGGCGAATTTTAAATTATCCGGATTGCCTTTTCTCACTGCCGCAGGCCCACTGGTTCAGGCAACTCAGCAGGCAATTCTCACCATCACCGGGGAAAAAACGGAGCTATCGACCGCCGGCGGCACTTCCGATGGCCGCTTTATTGCCCCTACCGGAGCCCAGGTCGTAGAACTGGGACCGGTAAATGCCACTATTCATAAAGTGGACGAAAGGGTTGAGGCCGACCACCTGAATATCCTCAAAGATATTTATCGGGAAGTCTTAAAAGAGCTACTCACTTAAATTAATCCGACTCAACCTAGAGGCTCGAAAAGGGCGAAAAATCAAAATATTCTTTTGAGAGGCCCCAGTTTTCATGGCTGGGGCAGTAAAACTCCAACAGGTTTATCTTGCCAAAAACTGGCTACCTCTTGAATATTACTATTCAGCGTATTTGCCAACTCTGCCAATACAACACCCCATTGCTCCAGACCGTGCAGGGTGGCTCGGGCCGACACAATTTATCGAGAGCAACAGCTGTCGCCAAGTTGGATTAGACTACTAAATGAGTTGCGGCGGGGATACTTAGTGAATCGCGCCGACGACCACCAACCGCTCACTGATTCTCGAGTCGCGCGGCTCCTGCCACCAACTCGAGCCCTCGAGAAAGACGCCATGAAAAGCGTAATCAAGTTGGACCCGCACAACCCAAGTGGCGAAGGCCTTGAGTCCTGGGCTGTCATCCCTCCCTCTTTTCTTACCGGCCCGACACCTATCCAGCGAGGGTATAAAGCCTTTGAGCGCAACGGCCTCTGCACTGGGACCTGGGATTGCTCTGGCGGAAGCAGCACAGGGCTCAATCCCTATCCGCTCTTTGAGTTCATGCTTCTGATCGAGGGCCACGTCGGCATTATCGACGAAACAGGACACAAAGAAGTTATCTCTGCTGGAGAGCCATTTTTCCTCCCGCAAGGCCTTAATTGCGCATGGGACTGGCCGGTATACTACCGCAAGTACTTTATCAATTTATTCAATGATGAGTATCCTGCAGAGACTGATCCGTCTAAGCTGAGTGTCGTGCGCCCGCTTCCAAATATTTCAGAAGACAACTACAGAGAGACCAGTCTCAGCGCTCTAGAGCCACACCAGGCCCGGCATCTGGCATACGAGTCTGGTGATGGCAGGATCCAGGTCGGCACATTAATATCCGGCCCTTGTCGTTGCGATATCACAGATTTCAGTCGGAGCGAGCTGATATGTATGCTGGAGGGGTCGGTACGGGTCACAACGTCAAACAGCTAAGAGACCTTCCACGCCGGCGACAGCTTCTTCGTACCATTGAATGCCCCGGTAGGGTGGCACGCCGACAAACCTTTTCGCGCATTCTTTTGCGCAGTCTGGCCCTGAGCATCAATGGATTACATCGATGACTGTCCTTATCTTTGGCGGCTCAGGAAACGTCGGCCGGGCCCTCATTCCGATCTTGTATGCGAGTGGGGCAAAGATCCGGGTCGCCACACGATCGACTGCCTATGCCGCAAGTCTCCCCGATGATATTGATACAGTTATTGCCGATATGGACGACCCTGCCACCCTGAGGCCCGCATTTAAGGGGGTTGAGAGTGCATTTCTACTCATCGCAAATAGCCCCAAGGAGACCCAGCAAGGCCTCTCCACGCTGGCGATAGCCGCTGAATCCCCCCCAGGCACATCGTTTATCTATCGAGCGATCTTGCAGTTCGCGCACCGATGGTTCCCCATGCGGGTGGAAAATTCGCCATTGAAACAGCGTTGCGAGCAAGTGGGATCGCGCACACGATACTACGGCCCACCTACTTCGCTCAGAATGATCTTGTTCAGAAGGATGTGATCACTGCAGGTGCTTATACAACGCCGTTGGGGCCCCACCCGGTTGCACGCATTGATATCCGTGATGTTGCGCTCGCAGCAGCGTCAGCACTCTTAGACATAAGGGCGAAGAACGAAGTATTTCTTTTGTCGAGTTTGGATGCCCCTAACGGCAATGAAACCGCCGCACTCTGGTCTATAGCACTTGGGCACGCCGTCATCTACCCTGACCTAACGCCGGAAGAATTTGCCAACAGCATCGAAACCATTGTGCCTCCGTGGCTGAATTTCGATCTTCTGATCATGCATCGCTGGTTCAAAACAAACGGCCATCCAATCCATCAGGAAGATCTCGAGGCTCAAGCCGCACTTTTGCCGCAGGGTCCGCGAAGCTATCGAAGTTTCGTAGAGGAAACGGCTAACACATGGCAGAGTGAAACCTAAAGCCACCAAGTACCGTAGCTCACCTCCTTTTCAATACAGTCGCTATTATCGTAGTGGTAGGTCGCCCTTTGTGCCGTTAGCCCAATACACACCCAGGTCCCATTAGTACCGTGCCCACCAGAATTGTGGTTACCGAATTAGAACCCGAAAAACTACTATTCACACAGTGTAACGAAATGGTTGGGGTCGACCAGTTTGATACTTTCAAAGATATTTATCGGAAAGTATTAACAGAGCTACCATTTCGATTAACTTGGCTTAGTTTGCGCGCTCAAAAAAGGAGAAAGTATAAAGTTTGCTTTTGACTTGCCCCAGCTTTCCTCACTGGGAAAGTAAAACTCCAAAAGGTTTATACGCCAAATAAACTGACTATCCTCTCAATATAGCAACTCAACGTATTTTTCCCATAAGATATCCTCCCTTCGTTATGCTCCATCCAATAATAAAAAACGAGCTCACTGACTATGGAAAGGCTTATAACATTTATCACTGCCGGATTTATCGCGATTCTGACACTTCCAACCCACTCTATTGAAAGTGAGCAATTCCAAAAGTTTAGCTATGAAGACATATTTGACCTGGAATACGCTGAGGATCCACAGTTTAGTCCCAACGGCGATAGTATTTACTACACCCGTAATTCAGTAGATGAAGTATCGGACAGTAGACGCGCTAATATTTGGCAAATAACTACTGATGGGAAACTTCACCGCCAGCTAACCTTTGGCAATTTTTTGAATCACTCGCCTCGATTATCCCCAAACGGAAATAATCTTGCTTTCATAAGTACTAGCAGTGGCAGCCCTCAGATTCACATTCTTGAACTCAACAACGGCCAAAACCACCAAATTAGCCAACTGACAATGCCTCCCTCGAATCTTCAGTGGTCGCCAGATGGCATGCAAATCGCCTTCACTACGTTTGTACCAGAAAGTGAAAAGCTTCCGTTCCAGGTTCCCACACCCCCTAAAAAAGCAAAATGGGCACCTACTCCGAAGTTTATTGACCGTAATATTTATCGTATTGACTCCCTGGGTTACTTGCAAAAAGGATACGCTCAGATTTTTGTAGTTTCTCTAGAGGGCAACAAACCACATCAACTTACCAGCGGCAAACACAATCGCATAGACAGCTTCGCCTGGAGCGCAAATGGCGATTCAATTTATTTCTCTGCAAACATACATTTAGACCAAGAAATTGAACTATTAAATTCAGATATATATAGAGTCGAAATTAAAAATCAAGAAGTTAAACAGATTACAGAAAGATTTGGGCCCGACTACTTCCCGCAAATTTCTCCCGACGGCACAAAGCTTGCCTACCTGGGCTTTGACGATCAGCGTCTGGGGTATCACCAGGATTCGCTATATATAATGGAGCTGAATAGCGGAGGTTCTTATAGAATTGAAACAGTAGAAGATCGGAGCATTTCAAGTTTTAAATGGCTGGAGGACAGTAACCGCATCGCATATAGTTATGACGACTACGGCTCCACAAAAATAGTGATCCAAAAATTAGGCGGCGAGAAAAGCCTAATAACAAGTGATGCCGGCGGATCATCACTCGCGTTTCCCGGCCGACCATTTTACAGGGTAAATTTTGCAGTTTCCAAGAATGCAGATATAGCTTACCTCCAAGCCAACGCACAACGTCCTGCTGAGTTAGCATTTATTCACAACGGCAAGATTCGCACACTTACCGATTTAAACGGCGAGCTGATCCGCAGGCGTGAAATGGCCAAAGTAAAAGAGATTAATTTCAAATCCAGATTTGATAATCGCAACATCCAAGGATGGATCGCTTATCCACCTAATTTCAATAGAATGAAAAAATACCCACTATTGTTACAAATCCACGGAGGTCCATTTTATAACTACGGTCCAAGATTCGCCGCAGAAGTGCAGCTATATGCTG
Organism: Microbulbifer maximicatervae (SeqCode); assembly: GCF_052467225.1. Lineage (NCBI taxonomy): Bacteria > Pseudomonadati > Pseudomonadota > Gammaproteobacteria > Cellvibrionales > Microbulbiferaceae > Microbulbifer > Microbulbifer maximicatervae (SeqCode). Next base: position 4,232,060 of record NZ_CP174303.1, read on the forward strand.
CAGCTGGCTATGTAGTTCTATACACCAACCCCCGAGGCTCTACTAGTTACGGCCATGAATTTGCCAACTTAATTCATCACAATTATCCAGGTCAAGATTACGATGACCTGATATCTGGGGTCGATGCCGTGATTGCACAGGAGTATATAGATGAAGATCAGCTATTTGCGACTGGTGGTAGCGGCGGGGGCACATTGACAGCTTGGCTCATTGGCAAGACAAATCGCTTTCGTGCTGCTGTAGCGGCGAAGCCTATCATAAATTGGGAAAGCTTCGTATTAACTTCTGACTTTTCTAGCTATTTCACCAAATACTGGTTCTCTGCACCCCCTTGGGAGCAACCTGAAGAATATCGCCGGCGTTCTCCCTTAACCTATGTAGGTAATATTACTACCCCTACCATGCTTTTGACTGGAGAGGAGGACTACCGGACTCCAATCTCTGAAACCGAGCAGTTCTACCAAGCATTAAAACTAAACAAAGTAGATACAGCAATGGTACGCTTGCCCAATGCCTCCCACGATATTGCTCGCAAACCAAGCCAGTTGATAACTAAAGTTGCATCTATTCTCTACTGGTTCGAGCATCATAAACCTGACCCAAATAGTCCGGAATTAGCTAATAACTAGATATCTTGCAGAAAAATTGCTTGCTCCTGAAGATATCGATATAGACCACTGCAGTAAACATACAAGTTAACTTCAGCTATGAAGATATCTCTAACCTAGAATGCGCAAACAGCTCTCAGCTCATCAGAGACCAAAAACTTAGGCATCCTCTACGGCATTTATCGTGAAAGTTTAAAAATGGCAATTACTTAATTTTTTTCGACATGGGCCTAACTCATTAAAAGGACAGAATTTTTGAACCTGCTTTTAAGAAGCCCCAGCTATACCACTGGAGCAATAAGGTTTCAGAAGGTTTATCCGCCAAATAAACTGACTATCCCTTCAATACTACAATTCAGCGTATTTATCTCCTCTGTTGACACCCCTTCGGTATGCTGCATCTAATAATAAAAAGGAGCTCACGGACCATGGATAGGTTTATAAAGTTTATCGCTGCGGCAGTTATTGCAAGCCCGGCATTTTCCACCCACGCAAATACAAATGAACATTCACCCAATTTTAGCTACGAGGATATTTCCGACCTGGAGTACGCCAGCGACCCACAGTTTGGCACTAACGATAAAAATATTTATTACGTGCGCAACTCCCTGAACAAAATGGCAGATACCACAAGGGCAAACCTCTGGTATATCAGCGATGATGGCAAAGATCATCGCCCCTTAACTTCGGGAGATTTTCACGACCACTCGCCACATCTATCTCCAGATGGAAAAACCATTGCCTTTATCAGCGACAGGAGTGGAAAGCCCCAGATACATTTATTGTGGCTGGATAATGGTAAAAGTGAGCAAATTTCCCATCTACCCAAAGCCCCATCAAATATCCAGTGGTCACACGATGGTCAGCATATCGCCTTCACCATGTTCGTGCCCGAGAGCAAACCGCTGCCAGTAGAGCTTCCCACACCACCAGAAGGGGGCGAGTGGGAGGAAACACCTCAGTTTATCGACAAGAGCTTATATCGCATTGAGGGCCAGGGATACTTAGAGCAGGGCAATTCACAGGTTTTCATGATTTCTCGTGAAGGAGGTACTCCCCGCCAGCTCACCAGTAGGGACTACGAGCACAATAGCCAACTCAGCTGGGGCAAAAATAATAAGGCCATTTACTTTTCAGCAAATCGCCACCCAAATCATGAAATTGAACTGCTGGATTCAGAAATTTACAAGGTAAATATCGACGATGGGAATATTGAGCAAGTAACCGAAAGATTTGGCCCCGATTTTCAACCTCAAATCTCACCCAACGGAAGAAAGCTAGCATATTTAGGCTTTGAAGATCAGCGGTTTTCCTACCACCAAAACACTTTGCGAGTGATCGACCTCGCTAGTGGAAAAAACCAGCTAATAAAAACTGCCAGCGATCGTAGCGTTTCCGATTTTCAGTGGCTCGCTGACAGTATGCATATTGCTTACAGCTATGACGATCATGGCTCAACCAAAATTGCCATTAAGAAAATTGGCGGAATGGAAACCTTGATAGCGGATGACGCCGGTGGACTGACACTAGGCGCGCCCTATAGTTTTTCAGATTTTGCTGTCTCCAAACATGGAAACGTAGTTTATACACAAACCACACCTCAAATTCCCGCAGAACTTGCAATTTCTCGTGGCGGCAAGATAAAAACTCTCACGGCGATCAACAGTGATTTGATACCTCTACGCAATATGGCCCATGTGGAAGAGATCAACTATAAATCCAGCTTCGATGGTCGCAATATCCAGGGCTGGATAGCCTACCCCCCCAAATTTCGACCCCCAAAATAAATACCCCCTGTTACTTGAGATTCACGGTGGCCCACTATCTAACTACGGCCCGCGCTTTTCTGCCGAAATGCAACTATTTGCCGCCGCAGGCTATGTCGTGCTCTACACTAACCCTCGTGGCTCTACCAGCTACGGCAATGAGTTTGCCAACCTGATCCATCACAACTTCCCCAGCCAGGATTACGATGACCTAATGGCAGGTGTCGATGCAGTTATCGCCCAAGGCTATATCGATGAGGATCAATTATTTGTCACAGGTGGGAGTGCCGGCGGCACACTGACGGCCTGGATTATTGGTAAAACTGAACGATTCAGGGCTGCGGTAGTTGTCGCACCGGTAATCAATTGGGAGAGCTTTGTTCTAACTGCCGATTACTCCAAAATATTTACTCGCTACTGGTTTTCCGGGATGCCTTGGGAGGCCCCCGAGGAGTATCGACGCCGCTCTCCACTCACATATATTGGCAATGTCACTACACCGACCATGCTATTGACCGGAGAAAACGATTATCGCACCCCGATATCTGAGACCGAACAGTTTTACCAAGCACTAAAGTTAAATGATGTAGAGGCGGCTATGGTGCGCCTTCCAAACACATCCCATAACTTTTCCGATAGACCCAGCAAGAGAATCTCTAAAGTAGCTTCGACCCTCTACTGGTTTGATCAACACAAACCCGATAGAGAAAATGAAAGCGAGGACTTAGCAACCAACTAATTCAAAATTTTACAGGTATATTCGGCCAAATAACGGAGTAGCAGGTCAGCCATCCTGCTGCTCCATCACGGATTATCCCATCGAGCACACCAGTCAACGGATCACTCCCTTTACCCCCCCTTCCTCAGGTATCCTCTAGGAAACAAGAAGGAGGAGCCTAAAGATCATGAACCGGCTAATAAAAATTGTCGCAGCGATGTTTATCGCCAGCCCTGCGCTCGCTGATAACCAACTACCCAATTTTAGTTACGAGGATGTATTTAACCTCGAATACGCGAGTAGCCCTCAGTTCAGCAGTGACGGGAAAAGTATTTATTACGTCCGCAACTCAATGAACAAAATGAAAGACGGCAAGCGCGCGAACCTTTGGCGTATCGGTACCGATGGCAAAGATCACCGCCCTATGACCTCTGGAGACTACTCCGATTACTCCCCACAGCTATCCCCAGACGGGAAGACCATCGCTTTTATCAGCACCCGCAGTGGCAGCCCGCAGATCCACCTGCTGTGGTTAGATAATGGCCAGAATCTGCAGATTACTCACCTGCCAAAATCCCCCTCCAATATCCAGTGGTCACGGGATGGTAAGCAAATAGCTTTCACTATGTTCGTACCGGAGAGCAAACCTCTGCCAGTAAAGCTCCCCAGTGCCCCGGAAGGCGCAGAGTGGGCTAAGCCACCACAGTTTATCGACAGCAGCATTTATCGTTCAGATGGCATGGGCTATTTAAAGCAGGGGCATGTACAGGTTTTTGTGATCCCTCGAGAGGGCGGTACCCCTCGCCAGCTTACCGAAGGCGAGTACGATCACCACAGCAGTCTCGCCTGGAGTAAAAATAACGATGCAATTTACTTCTCAGCCAATCGTCATCCCGATCACGAAATCGAGCTGATGAACTCGGAAATTTACAAGGTAAGCCTACAAAACGGCAGTATCGAGCAAATTACCGAACGTTATGGTCCCGACCATCACCCGCAGATGTCTCCAGATGGTACGAAGCTGGCCTATTTAGGCTTTGAAGATCAAAAGCTCGGATACCAACAACATACTCTGCGCGTCCTGGATCTCAATAGCGGGAAGTCCCGTAAAATAAAAACTGCCAAGGATCGCAGCATCTCCAACTTCCACTGGCTGGGCGATAGCAAGCGAATTGCCTATAGCTACGACGATCACGGCTCCACCAAAATAGCCATCAAGAAAATTGGTTCCAGCGAAACCCTGATGGCCAGCGACGCAGGAGGCCTTTCGCTGGGACGCCCTTACTCCGGTGCCAATTTTGCAGTTTCCAAACGCGGGGACATCGCCTACACACAAACGACCCCTCAGAATCCCGCCGAACTGGCTCTAGCGCGCAACGGCAAAACCCAGGCACTCACCGAGCTCAATGGCGACCTGATGCCACTGCGCGAGATGGCAAATATTGAGGAGATCAACTACAAATCGAGCTATGATGGCCGAGATGTTCAGGGCTGGGTCGCTTACCCACCCAATTTCGACCCCGAGAAGAAGTATCCCCTTCTATTGGAAATTCACGGTGGTCCCTTCTCTAATTACGGCCCCAGATTTGCCGCCGAAGTCCAATTATTTGCCGCTGCTGGTTATGTTGTTCTGTACACTAACCCCCGTGGCTCCACCAGCTACGGCCATGAATTTGCCAACTTAATTCACCATAACTACCCGAGCCAGGATTACGACGACCTGATTTCTGGCGTCGATGCAGTAATTGCTCAAGGTTATATTGATGAAGAGCAGCTTTTTGTAACAGGTGGCAGTGGTGGGGGTACACTGACAGCCTGGATTATTGGCAAAACCGATCGCTTCAGAGCTGCTGTTGTTGCCAAGCCTGTCATCAACTGGGAGAGCTTCGTTTTAACTGCTGATTATTCGAGGTTTTTTACTAGCTATTGGTTCTCAGGGATGCCCTGGGAGAAACCTGAGGAATACCGCCGTCGCTCACCGCTCACCTATGTCGGAAACGTTACCACTCCCACTATGCTCTTAACCGGGGAAGAGGATTACCGTACACCAATGTCAGAAACGGAACAGTTTTATCAAGCACTAAAACTTAATGACGTTGACGCTGCCATGGTTCGCATTCCAGGGGCATCCCACAGTATCGCTGCCAGGCCAAGTCAGTTAGTGGCAAAAGTTGCATCGATTCTATATTGGTTTGATCAGCACAAGTCCAATCGGGAAAGTGAAGACTTAGCAAAAACTAACAATCTGTACCAATAAACCAAAGCTAAAACCTTCCTAGCGGGCTTTCAAAGCCCGCTTTCTATTTCTCTATTCTCCTCTCCCAATTTAACGCATAATCAACAGCATAATTTATAAGGAAGAAATTATGCGTAAAATTTTACTTATCCTTTTTTTATGGCCCACCATTGCATATTCAAGCCAAGTACCACTAAAAAAATTCATACGCCACGCAGATATTGAGGAAGTAAAAATATCTCCAACAGGCTCACATCTAGCCATAAGGAAACTACATGGAGGTGAACGTATACTGATCTTTATGTCTATTGAATCTTTAGAATTCACTGGATTCTTACATTTTAGAGGCAGGGAGGAAGTAGGAAATTTCTACTGGGCAAACAACGAAAGGGTTGTAGTTGAAGTAATGTCACGAAAGGCAGCTCTAGAAACCCCTGTCAACTACGGCTCCCTGTATGCCATCAATTACGACGGCTCCAAGGGAAAAAACATTTTTGGTTACTTGGCCGGAGAACGTCAAACTGGCACCCGCTTTAAGAAGGCCGAATCAACTTATGCACATGCTACGATTATTGACCCTCTTCCACATAAGAAAAAAGAAATACTTATCTCCACATCCCCCTGGAGGAACGATTGGGAGTCCAAAGGAGAAGTTGCCAAACTTAACATATATACTGGAGTTAAAAATCAAGTCATAAAGCTACCCCAAATAGATGGGCGAGCTTACACTGATGGAGCAGGTAACCTCCTCTATGCTACTGGCACTGATAAAAATAACAATCGACAACTATTTTTCAGGTCCAAAAACAATTGGCATAGAGTCAAAAATTCCACACTAGATTCAGCTAGACCAGTAGGTTTTGATACAGATACAGGGGAAGCCTACTTAATTACGAATCAAAAAAACAAAACTCAAGCCCTGATTAAATTAAAGCCCAAAAGCGAAGATTATTCACTGGTTTATCAGAATCAAGCATCCGACATTAGTGGCATCATTTATTCACCAGCCTCCTATAAGCCGACAGGCGTCTATCTACACCCAGATTATCCAGTCGAGCAGTTCATTGACCACGGGGAGCGTTTCCCTAAAATTTTTAGGGGAATTAAGAAAGCCTTTCATGGATTTCGAATTAAATTCACCAGTTTTACAACTGACGGGAACTTAGGAATACTAAAAGTTTATGGAGATCGCTTACCCGGCGACTACTATATAGTAGATTTGACAAGCAAAGCTGTTGATTTCTTAATATCATCTGCTAATTGGCTCGATCCTAGCCAGCTAAATCCGATGTTAGCCGACACTTTCACCACCACAGATAATTTAAACGTAGGCGTTTACCTTACTTTCCCTCAAGAATCTAAAATACACAACCCTATGGTTGTATTGCCGCATGGTGGCCCTCACTCACGCGACTACTGGGGTTATAACCGAAACGCACAAATTTTATCTCAAAATGGATACCTTGTACTTCAGGTGAATTTCCGTGGCTCCACCGGCTATGGTGATAAATTCTATTCTGCAGGTCTTCGAGAATGGGGAGGAAAAATTCAACAGGATATCGCAGAGGCCGTCGGCTGGGCCATTGAGAAAGGTTATGCCGACCCTAAGCGAATTTGTATTTATGGTGCAAGCTTTGGAGGATACTCAGCACTAATGAATCCCATTCGCTACCCCGATTTATACCAGTGCGCGATAGGCTATGCTGGCGTATATGACTTAGAGATGATATACACCAAAGGGGATATCAAAAAAAGGGAGCGTGGTATTTCATACCTAAATCGAACTCTTAGTAAAGATGAGAATCTTTTGAAAACCAACTCCCCAATACACAACGCAGACAAACTTAAATTACCGATTTTTTTGATTCACGGAGAAAAAGATAAGCGAGCTCCTATTGAACACGCAGAAGCATTAGTAAAAGCTTTCAAGAAGGAAGGCAAACCTATCCAAACCCTATTTGTAAAAACAGAAGGACATGGCTTCTATGCCGAAGAGAACAGGATGAAACTCTACACAGAAATATTGGACTTTTTGGATCAACATATTGGCGTTGGGGCTAGCGAAAAAAATAAAGGATAAAATTTAAACTGAAAATGTAGCCCCACTTACTTCAGGGGCTACACTTGTCAAGCTACCCGTCACAGCAGAAAAGAAGATCACTTAACCATGATCGCGATATGCCTTCCACTTCTTCATATGACGATCCTTTTTTTCAGCCTTCAGGGTTTCCAGCTTGGCGAGCTGCTCATCTGTTAATACAGACTCAAATTGAGTACGCATCTGGTTGCGGCTCTGCATTTTAGCGACTTCCAGTTTGCCAATCTCCGCCCCCAGGCTTGCCAGTGTTTGCTGATCGGCCCCGGAACGAATTGCTTCACGCAACTCTTCATACGCTTTGTGCATTTCTTCGCGCTTAGCTATTTTTCCTTCACGGTTGGACTCGCGAAGCTCCTTCAGTTGATCCTTTTGAGCTTCCGTCAGGTCCAGCTCTTTAGCAATTTTTTCTGGTCCATGGCCGCGACCTTCCATACGTCCTTTACCATCACATGCCATGCCAACGGCTGGTACTGCTACAACGCCAGCCAAAGCCAAACTACCTACTACAGTTTTCCAGTTTTTCATCGTTCAACCCTCTCGTTTGCATTCAGTAAGTACATAGTAAGTGAGCGCCGTGTAAACGGGGGATAACTGTGGTAAACCTTTGTTAAGAACTCACAACAAGCGCTTTTTATAATAAATACAGTTTACAAAATGCACCGACTGTAAAAAAATTTTCAAATTAATGGTTGTGAAGGGAAATAAAAGAGAGGGATAGAATTTAAATTGGAAATTTAATCCGGAAGTTATACAGGGCTGACTAGTATAACTTCCACAACATTTAGAGGTTTTTAATGGAGAGCGGCTGAGGAGGGATTTTGTTTCGTATCCACATCTTCCAGTGAGTGAGTCAGAACAAAGTAATAAACAACCTGCTCGCGCCCCTGGACTTCTGCTACCAGGTCAAAGTTGTACTCTCCCCGCTCCCCGGGAGAAATACGCACAGCGGCTATATGTTCAGGCTCAATAAACAGCTCGGCGACGGGTCGTTTACCGCGCATTACCTGAACCAACTTGGTACGGGCATCTTCAGCGGTGAAGCGCCAGTGGTAGTCATCATCATCGTATACTACCGAATCACTACTTCCGGCCCTGACGATGCAATTTGTATGCTCTGCCAGCCAGGGCCAAAACTCGCTGAACAACAGAGAGCTTTTCATAACGAATCAGTCATCCAACTCAAGAACATCACTATCAAGCGCAAGCTCTTCAGCTATTTGCAGACACCAGCGATTCAGCCGCTCTGTGGTCATCTCTTCCTGCTGGTCTTCATCAATAGCCAGGCCGACAAACTTTGCTCCACCTTCGACTTCAGCTTTTGAGGCTTCATACTCGTAGCCTTCAGTGGACCAGTGACCGACTATAGTGGCTCCTTTTTCCACAATAACATCGTGGAGCATGCCCATCGCATCCAGGAAATAGTCGCCGTACCCAAATTGGTCTCCCAGGCCAAATAAAGCGACGGTCTTTCCGCTAAAATCGATTTCCTGCACATCCTCCCAGAACTCTTCCCAGTCAGATTGAATCTGACCAAAGTCCCAGGTAGGGATTCCAAAGATAAGATACTGATAATTAGCAATATCCAACTGGGTGACATCGGCAATATCAAACAGGTCTACATTGTCTTCGCCAAGGCGGGCGCGGATGCGCAAAGCTACAGACTCGGTATTACCCTCATCACTGCCATAGAACAAGCCGATTTTACTCACAGTCAACCCTCTCCGCCCAATCCGGGCCGCTACATACTAAATTACAAGGCGGCGTATTCTCCCAGCAATAACCGGGCTCAGCAAGTTACCTATCTGATCAGGTTTCGGCAAGAATAAAGAAAAATGCCCCCGGGGCAGCGGGGGCTAAGGGTTATGAACCTGCTGGGCCTTGGGGAAGGGTGCACCCAGCGGATCGCACAAGGAGTCTTTGGTTGGGGGGCCTAGGACTCAGTATCCTGGCTCGCAGAGCTTTCATCGCGCCGTTTCATTTGGCGCGCTTTGCGCTCACTCTTAAGCTGCTCCAGCTTGGCCTTCTGCTCATCAGTCAGAATGGCCTTGAACTGTTCTTTCATCGTATCGTGATTCTGCATCTGCTGAACCTTTAGTTTGCCAAGCTCCTCACCCAGCTGGTCCAGTGTCGTCTGGTCAGCACCAGATTCGATCGCTTCATTGATTTGCTGGCGCAGTTCAATCATTTGCTCACGTTGCGCCATTCGCGCTTCACGAGTACTCTCACGATTGGCCTTCAGCTGTGCTTGCTGGCCTTCGGTCAACTCAAGCTGGCGGACCATATATTCAAATCCGCGCCCCTGACCGCTTACACCACCGCCGAAAGCCATCGCTGCTGGAGCAACCAGGACACCTACCAAGGCCAAGCTTCCTATCGCTTGTTTCCAGTGTTTCATTCCTTCGCCCTCATGTTCGCGTTCAGTGACTTCATAGTAAGCGCAGCTTATGTAAACGGGGGAAAACGCCGGTAAACATTTGTTAAGAACGGTAAAAAGCTCCATCGCCGGCGGTAACCAGCGCCAGCGCTTTGCATATAATGGCCACACAGAAACTGAGAGAACGCCATGAGCCGCATCCTTTTAATCGACGATGACACCGAACTCACCGACTTGCTAAGGGAGTACCTTACTGGAGAGGGTTTTCAAGTAACTGCTGCCAATGATGGTGGCCGGGGATTAGAGCTTGCTCAGAGCGAGAGCTTTGACGCTCTGGTTCTGGACGTCATGCTGCCTGTTCACAATGGCTTTGAAGTGCTGCGCAAACTCAGGGAGGAGGCATCAGCAGCAAGCCGCTCCCTGCCGGTTTTGATGCTTACTGCAAAAGGAGACACTGTGGATCGTATCGTCGGCCTTGAAATGGGTGCCGACGACTACCTGCCCAAACCCTGCAATCCCAGGGAGTTGGCGGCCCGACTGCGCGCAGTACTCCGCCGCGGCCGAGTCGAAACTGAAGAGAGTGACGACAGTCTTAGCAGTGGCCAGATTCGACTACTGCCTGCAGAGCATCAGGGTTATTGGAACGATCAGGCTTTGGCTCTGACCGGCGCAGAGTTCGCCGTGCTCAAGGTACTGGTTCAGCATGCCGGCGAAGTGGTTGGCAAAGAGGTTCTCACTGAAAGTGCCCTTGGCCGTAAGCTGATGCCCTACGACCGCTCCATCGATGTCCATGTCAGCAACATTCGCAAAAAGCTCGCGGATAAAGGTGCCAGCCGCGACCTGATTATCAACATCCGAGGCGCCGGATACATGCTCACCCAGAGCAAGCAGTAGGTTTTCCACGATGCGCAGTCTCTTCTGGAAAATGTTCTTTGGGGCCTGGATCACCGCCATGGTGATGGTTGTAGCCGCCATTTACATTACCCACTTCGGTGAATTCGGCGATCCCCGACAAGAGGAACGCTGGGAGGGCCCCGCCCTATTTCGCGAGGTGATGCGAAATATGCGTATCGCTCGCCGCCACGGCCCCGAACAATTCCAGCACTGGCTCGAGAAAGCCCCCAAAAAAGTCAAGCGGCGGGTTTATGCAGTTGATCAACAAGGCAACGACATCCTCGGACGCGAAGTGCCATCAAATATGGGCTCGTTGATCGACAGCCTCGATTACCGCAATCGCGAAGCTCACAAACTGGTAAATAACAAACCCACTGTAGGTTTCTTCCTACCGCTGCGCACCGGAGACCCCCTGCGTATCGTCGTCGTTGCTGGGGACAGCAAGGAAGGCCTATTGCTGCGTTTCTTATGGCGCAACTTTTGGCCGATGTTGCTGCTTTCCATGATTGCCTCAGGTCTAGCCTGCTACTGGTTGGCCCGCTACCTGAGCCGTCCACTGGAACAGCTAAGTGCCGCCACCAAGCGCGTCGCTGCCGGCGAACTGGACTACCGCGTGACTCCGTCCCTAAAGTCCCGGAATGATGAACTGACAGACCTGGCCCTGGACTTCGACTCCATGACCGCCCAGCTTCAGGAGTCGATGTCCGAGCAGCGCCGTCTGATCAAGGATGTCTCTCACGAACTGCGTTCGCCACTAGCACGCCTGCAAGTGGCACTGGCCATCGCCCGCCAAAAGCAAATAAACGGGCTCGATACAGAACTGGATAAAATCGGCAAGGCTGCGGATTACCTGGAAGATATTATTGCCGACGTGCTATCACTTCCTATTAGCAGCCAGGAGCAGCGTCCCCTGGATGACGTAGTGGAAGTTAATGCCCTGATAAGCGCCCTGGCGGAAGACCTCCACAGCGAAGCTGCTGACAAAGACCTGTCCTTTGAAATTCGCTCCGAAGGGGAAGAGCTCCTTGTCGCAACCCGGGGCAGCTCCCTGACCGCTGCCCTGGAGAACATCCTGCGCAACGCGATCAAGTACAGTCCCGAGCACGGCCGGGTCAAGGTGTCGATTAAAGAATCCTCAGAATCCTGTACCATCTCAGTCATTGACTCAGGTTCCGGCGTGGCAGATGAGGAATTGGAGGCTATTTTCCGCCCCTTCTATCGCACAGATAGTGCACGCACCCGGGAAAGTGGTGGCTTTGGACTGGGACTCGCTATCGCCCAGCGCACCATCCTGCATCACCAGGGAAGCATCAGCGCCAAAAACAGCCGGGATGCGGGCCTGTGTGTTGAGATTAAGCTCCCCCTGCTACATATTGCCGACGATTAAGCATCGCAGCAGCTAATATAAGCATCTCTACCGCCAGAGTTTTCTGGCGGTTGCTTCCTTGCACCCGCAAATAGCAAAGGAACCCGCTATGCGCTGGATTATTTATATTCTTATTGCTTTGGTAATTCTCGTGCTCGCGGGATACTTATTCCCACGCGAAGTCACTGTTCATCGCAGCGTATTTATCAACAAACCACCACAAGTGGTTTTCCCCTACGTTAATAATTTCCACAAATTCAACGAGTGGTCCCCATGGCGCCACATCGACCCCTCGGTACTCTATGAGTACAGCGGTCCCCAGGAAGGCGTCGGCGCCAAAATGACTTGGCGCGGCGAAAACTCCAAAGCCGGAAGCGGCAGTCAAACTATCTTCGCCAGCAAGCGAGATTCTGTAGTCGCCACCAAGCTGGATTTTGGTGATGGCAGCCGGGCCACGGCAGATTTCCAGCTGGAACCAAAGGATGGCGGCACCCTTCTTACCTGGAACTTCCACAGCGATACCGGCGGTGGTCCCAGAGAACGCTGGATGGGCTTGGCAGTGAAAAAAATGGTGGGAGAGTCTTATGAACAAGGGTTGGAAAAACTTAAAAACCTGGTTGAAACAGCACCGGAAAATAGCACCTCCGACGGAACCTCCACCGATTCAGTTTCAGATATTCCATCCGATGTAGATGATGCAATGGGTGATGGCCCTCAGGGTGTCCCCAGTGAACTGCGAGACCAGAATGAAGAGGAAGCAGGAGAAACACCGGAAAACCAGCAGTAACACTCAGCAATTAAGAGTAGCGATTACTGAAATACAAAAAAGCCCGCAATTTGCGGGCTTTTTCTGTTTAAACCGACTTCGGTCGATTGCGTCGCGCGGCTGGCGCCGGTGACTTGCGCAACTTCCTGCGCTGGCGCTCCAGGTTTTGTTTCTCACCCTGGGTCAATGGGCGCTGGCCCAGTTTCGGCATTCCCGCCGTTACGCAGAGGTCATCGATCTCGCGGGGCTCCATCTCAATCCACTGCCCGACGCGCACATGGGAGGGAATAAAGACGCTGCCGTAGCGCACACGCTTCAAGCGGCTAACTCTAACTCCCTGGGACTCCCACAGACGACGCACCTCGCGGTTGCGGCCCTCCATCACTACGCAGTAGAACCAGCGGTTTTTACCTTCACCTCCACTCTCCACGATGTCGGTAAAGCGCGCCGACCCATCATCCAACAACACGCCCTTGAGCAGACGCCGCCTCATTTCCTCATCCACATCACCCTGGATTCGAACCAAATATTCGCGGTCGATTACCGAGGAGGGATGCATCAATTTATTGGCCAGCTCTCCACTGTTGGTAAACAGCAGTAAACCACTGGTGTTGAAATCCAAACGCCCAACAGAAATCCAGCGGCCGGTTTTCAGTCTCGGCAGGCGATCGTAGACCGTCGGGCGGCCCTCCGGGTCGTGGCGGGAGCATATTTCTCCAACCGGTTTGTTGTAGAGTATTACCCGGCAGCGATTCTGCTCTGCCGAAGGCAGCCGACTACCATCAAACTCGATATGATCCGCGTCAGTTACGCGCTCGCCAAGCTCCGCCACTTTTCCATTTACGGTTACGCGGCCCGCATCAATTGCGCGCTCCATTTCACGGCGCGAACCGAGGCCGGTGCGCGCTAATACTTTCTGTAATTTCTCGCCTGCTGGCGGGGTACCATCACTCATGGGGTGGTGCTTTCCACTTGTACTACTTCTTTGGAATCTTCATCGACATCAGCATTTGCCTCCACCGACTCCTCGGCGACCTCTTCAGCTGTGTCGTCTTCGGCAAACATACTGCTGGGTGGTAACGTTGCCGTTAGAGAGTTCTCGCTCTCTTCTTCTGCTTGCAGCGATTCAGCGCTGCTTCCCTCATCACTGTGAAGTTCACTCTCTTCACTTAGATCAACATTTACATCCAACTCCGAATTACCTTCAGAGTCTTCCTGCTCCATTTCCCACTGGATCTCTGCTGCCGCAGTTTCCACTGAGTCTTCCTCTGCATCCGTCTCGGCGGGCGCTGCATCGGCATCTACTCCGGGCTCAGACTCGGTCTCGGTCTCGGTCTCGGTCTCGGCGCCTGATGCTTCAGCAGCAACTTCCTCAGCCAAAGCCTCTACCAGGGCATCGTCTATATCTTCGTGTTCAGCCGCAGGGGCTTCAGTAGAGGATTCTGCCTCGGTGTCTTGCTCTGACTCAGAATCTTCCAAAGCACCATTGTCCATCTCGGACTCTCCCTCCTCGGGAACCGGCTCTGGAGGCAAACCTTCCTGCCCCAGAATCTGGTTCAGACTCTCGATATCGCGGATCTCCGCCAGAGTCGGCAAATCATCCAGGGTGCTCAAATTAAAATAATCGAGAAACTCCCGGGTTGTTGCGTAGAGAGACGGCTTACCGGGCACGTCCCGCTGCCCCACAACTTTAATCCAACCGCGCTCCAGCAGGGTTTTAACAATATGCGAACTCACCGCGACGCCGCGGATATCCTCGATATCACCACGGGTTACCGGCTGTCGATAAGCGATAATGGCGAGGGTCTCCAAGGTTGCACGGGAATACCGTTGCGCCTTTTCCTCCCACAGCCGATTCACCCATGGAGCCAGGTCTTCCGGCACTTGAAAACGCCAACCACTCGCGACTTTCTTCAGTTCAAACCCTCGGTCAGCACAACTCTGGGCGATTTCTTCAAGCACATCTCTCAGGGTAGTCTTGGAGGGTTGCTCTTCCTCGTCCAGCAAAGACAACAGCTTTTCTTCACTGAGAGGCTGGCCCGCGGCCAACAGGGCGCCTTCGACGATTTTGCGCAGTAATTCGGGGGCGATTGTCATCTTCTATTTTCTAACTCGAATACATTTCCGACGCTTTATCCGAGGCCTCTATAGCGTCCTCTGGATCTTCAACCTCTTCGAGAATCTGATCCTCAGGCTCGCTGTCAGCACCGTCTTCGCTTTCACTGCTGTGGGTAGCAGCGCGAGCGCGTACGTGGATCGGGCCAAAAGCTTCATTCTGCACCAGCTCCACCAGTGACTCTTTTACCAGCTCCATCACTGCCAGGAAGGTCACTACGACACCGAGGCGACCCTCCTCAACGGTAAACAGGCTTACAAAGGGCACAAACTGGCCGTGGCGGATCTTATCCAGCACCTGGGTCATACGCTCGCGGGTGGACAATTTCTCCCGCTCAACCTGGTGGCTCTCAAACATATCCGCACGCCGCAGCACATCAGCCAGGGCGACCAGGACTTCTTTCAAGTCAATTTCAGGGTCGGGGCGTGTGATGCTGCGATCGGGAGCCTCTGCATTGGCCTGATGGACATCCCGGCCAACACGGGGGATTTCATCGAGATCCTCAGCCGCAGTTTTGAAACGCTCATACTCCTGCAAACGGCGAATCAGAGCCGCGCGGGGGTCCTCGCCCTCTTCCTCCTCCGCTTCAGGCGGTCGCGGCAACAACATCCGCGACTTTATTTCCGCCAACATAGCGGCCATTACCAGATACTCGGCGGCCAAGTCAAAGCGAATTGCCGTCATCATCTCCACATACGCCATATATTG
Source organism: Microbulbifer maximicatervae (SeqCode) (assembly GCF_052467225.1). NCBI lineage: Bacteria > Pseudomonadati > Pseudomonadota > Gammaproteobacteria > Cellvibrionales > Microbulbiferaceae > Microbulbifer > Microbulbifer maximicatervae (SeqCode). The sequence continues at coordinate 4,247,710 of NZ_CP174303.1, forward strand.
ATGGGTAATGTCGGAGACGTTGATCTCGAGAATATCCAGGTTTTGGCGGCGAATCAGGTATAGCAGGAGATCCAGAGGCCCCTCGAAAGCCTCCAGAACAACTTCCAAAGCATCTGGTGGAATAAAGAGATCCTGCGGGAGGTCGTTAAAGATTTCGCCCTGCACCAAAGCCAGGGGGGAATCCTCATCCGAGTCCTGGCCCTGCGATTCCGCATCGCCAGCCTGGGCAGGAGCTTCATCATCGCTCGCCGCAACCTCGGCCAGCACTTGCTCCTCGACCTCTGCTAGTAACTCATCACTGGACACCCTGCCCCACCCTCAATCGTGCAAACGCGCGATTATACACGGCGCCGCAGCTTTCAGCCGAGTATTTCGTCAGTTGCCCCACATCCCTGACGAATCAGTTGGGGCTCATCACCCGTCAGGTCGATCACGGTGGTGGGCTCCAACCCGCAGAAACCGCCATCGATAACCAATTCCACCTGGTGCTCCAGGGTATCGCGGATATCGTAAGGTTCGGTTAGGGGCTGCTCTTCGCCGGGCATAATCAGGCTACAGCTCATCAACGGCTCGCCCAATTCTTCAATCAGAGCCAGGGCGATGGGATTATCCGGCACGCGAATACCGATGGTCTTGCGCTTAGGGTGAATTAACCTGCGCGGCACCTCGGCGGTCGCCGGCATAATAAAGGTATAGGAACCCGGCGTATGATTCTTTAACAGCCTAAACATCTGGTTGTCGACCTTCGCATAGGTCGCCAGCTCCGATAGGTCTCGGCACATCAATGTGAAGTTGTGCTGCTTGTCCAGCTGGCGCACTCCTCGAATGCGCTCAACCGCCAGCTTCTCTCCCAGTCGACAGCCTATGGCGTAAGCTGAATCGGTGGGAAAAACAATAACGCCCCCTTGGGCGACGATCTCTGCTGCCTGAGTGATCAGGCGGCCTTGAGGATTATCCGGATGAATCTGAAAAAACTGCGCCACAAAGCCCCCCAAAAGCCTTACCGATTGAAAATACCTCACTGCCATCCACCAGGCTTAAAGCCGGACGATGGCCCCCAATTCACAAGCCGGAATTAGGGCAGCGAAACGTGACCCCGCTGTTCCCGGTGCAGAGTGTGCCACAGATTCCACACCGGCTCGACGTCTGCGGGCAACCTGACACAACCCAATTCACGCCAGGGCTGCTCCGGCTGGTGAAAATCGCTGCCAAGAGAGCAATATGGCATTGATTTGCCCGCCGCTTCCGCAGCTGAGAATAGTAGTTTCCTCAACTCCCTCGTCTGTGTCGGGTTCTGCCGACCGCACAACAATTCGACAGCATCTCCTTTATCTTCCAGAAATGCCCCCAACAATCGCAATAACTGGGTGCGGGTCAATCCATACTTGAGGGGATGAGCCAATACCGCACAGCCACCGGCCTGGTGAATAGTGGCGATAGTCTCTCCCAGCTGGGGCCACTCGACCCGCACATCCCCCACCTTGCCGGCACCCAAGTAGCGCTTAAATGCCTTACCCGTATCATCTATATGCCCAGCTTCCACCAGCCATCGTGCGAAATGGGGCCTACCCAGTACCGAGTCGCCCGCCAGGGCACGTCCACCCTCCAAGGCACCGCTAAAGCCGCGTTTTTCCAGCTTCTCCGCGATACGCTCTGCCCGCTCCTCGCGCAACTGCTCACGCAGCTGAATGGCTTCTTGCAAAGGCCCCGATTCGGGATTGATGTTCAGGCCTACAATATGTACGGGTCTGCGCCCCCAAAGACTGGAGAACTCAATCCCCGCCACCACATCTACGCCCAAACAGTCACCTTCCTGTTGAGCCTCAGGCACACCATCCACCGTATCGTGGTCGGTCAGGGCGAGCATCGTCACACCTTGGGATTTCGCTCTCGACACCAGCTGCGCAGGACTTAAAATACCGTCAGACGCGGTACTGTGGCAGTGCAGATCTACCAGGTCTGTATTCAAATCGGCTGAAAGGGTCTTCAACAACAGGCTCTCACTCAGTTCGACGATGAAAAAGATCGCCATATCCGTCTTTTCAGGAACAATCGCCCTATTGCGCTGTCTATGCGGCACTCGGCGTTTTCAGGGATAAGGCCCGAACTAGCAGTCACTCACAGGTGACTCGCCAGGGCCGAAGTCTGACAGTAGTTTTGTCAGCGGGGAAATTGAACGGGCTATCAACCCCATCAGTTTCCAGCGGGCATTATCACCGGAATTGAGTATGACCGAAACGAATTCGACCACGACATCTCCCGAGAAGCCTAAAAAGGAAGGGTTTCTCAGCAATATCGCCTTCAATGTCATTATTCCGACATTGATACTGACCAAGCTTTCCGGGGATGACTGGTTGGGCCCAACCTGGGCATTGATAGTGGCCCTGGCCTTCCCACTGGGTTATGGCCTTCGCGACCTGCTGCGCCTGGGCAAGGTCAATTTCTTCTCAGCCCTCGGGTTTATTGGCATCCTGCTCACTGGCGGCATCAGCTTGCTCAAGCTGGACCCGCAGTATATTGCGATTAAGGAAGCTGCAATCCCTGGCCTACTGGGTGTTGCAACGGCACTATCCGTTTACACCCGCTGGCCGCTGGTCAAAACCCTGCTTTACAACGATCAAATCCTGAATACGACAAAGATCGCCGAGTCATTACAGGCCAATGGTAACCAGCCAGCCTTCGACCGCACCTTGCGCCAGACTTCATGGATCGTTGCCGGGTCATTCTTTTTCTCCTCGGCACTGAATTACATTCTCGCCAAAATGATCGTCACCAGCCCGCCGGGCACAGAGGCCTATAACACCGAACTTGGCGAAATGACCGCCTATGGATATCTGGTTATTGCGATCCCATCAACCCTGATTCTGATGGGTGCACTCTTTTTCCTATTCTCCCGTATCGGCAAGCTGACCGGGTTGAAACTGGAAGAAGTGATGGTTGCGCAATAACACCTTAAAAAAACTAACAAGAGCATTAAAAACAATGTGGTACGCAATCATCAGTGAAGATGTTAGCGATAGTCTCCCTTTACGCAAAAAAGCCCGCGCCGGTCATTTGGCCCGACTCAACCTTCTCAAAGATGAAGGCCGTCTCCTGGCCGCCGGCCCAAACCCCAGCATCGACAGCGAAGAGCCCGGTGAAGCTGGCTTTACCGGCAGCCTGGTAATTGCTGAGTTCCCCTCTTTGGAAGAGGCCAAAGCCTGGGCTGACAGTGACCCCTATATCGAAGCTGGCGTCTATGCATCGGTTACAGTCAAGCCCTACAAGCTTGTACTGCCCTGATAAAAACTCTAACTAACAAGCTGCATCACAATGAAGAAATTACTGTCCGGTGTGCTCGCTGTAGCGCTGTTGAACTCAGCGCCAGCAGCACTTGCAGCGGAGACCCGCTATATTACCGACCAACTTCACGTGCCCATGCGCTCTGGCAAAGGCAATGAATTCCGGATTCTGCACCGCGGCCTGGCCAGTGGTACCGAGCTGGCTCTACTCGAAGATGCCGCCTCGGACGGCTGGGCAAAAGTGCGCACCCCCAACGGCACTGAGGGCTGGATCAGACGCCAATACCTTGTCAGTGAGCCCGTGGCAAAACTAAAGCTGGCAACCGCAGAAGCCAACCTGGCCCGCTTTGAAAAAATGGAAGGTAATCTGGGGGGAGAAGTTCGCCGGTTGGAGACAGAAAACGGCGAACTGAATAGCGCCCTGACCTCTGCCCAGCAGCAGAGCCAGGAATTGGCCGCCGAACTCAAAAGCCTGAAGTCCCTTTCTGCCGACGCAATTTCGCTCAACGATCGCCATCAAAAGCTTCTGCATCAGTACGAGTTGCTGAAACAGGAAAAAAGCATGGCGGAAGCGGAAATTCAGCGCCTGTCCGGTAGCGATGCCCGCAAATGGCAATTGTATGGTGCCCTATCCGTTGCATTAGGCGCTATTCTGGCGATGATTGCCCCCCATGTGCGCCCGCGCAAACGCAATTCCGAGTGGGCCAACTGATCTCCCTCGCTACAACCAAAATCGCTTACTATACGACTGCGGGAGTGCTGAGAAGCACCCCGCAGGCAGCGATACCCAAATATTTATCCTTTCTCTTTAGCCATACGCTGACACAGTAGTAAACCGATTGACCCCGGACATTCAAAGGACACGGATGATGCGTAAGTTACTCACTTTTCTTTTTTGTACTCTGTTCAGTCTTCCAATATTTGCTCAAAACCCTCAGGTGGAGCTTAAGACCGACTTGGGCATTATTCGCGTCGAGCTGTTCCCCAAGAAAGCTCCTGTCACAGTAGAGAATTTCCTCACCTATACCGATAGCGGCTTCTACGATGGCATTATTTTTCACCGCGTTGTGCCAGGATTTGTCGTCCAGGCTGGGGGCTTCACTTTCGACTTCCAGAAGAAAGAAACTCGCGACGCTATCGCTAATGAATCAGCTAACGGACTGCAAAACCTGCGCGGCACTCTCTCCATGGCACGGACCAACAACCCCGATAGCGCCACGTCTCAGTTTTTTATAAACCTGGTCGATAACACCCGCCTGGATGCCAGCGAGAACAAGCCTGGCTACGCGGTTTTTGGCAAGGTTATCGAGGGTATGGATATCGTAGAAAAAATCGAACAGGAACCCCGCGGCCTCTATCGCCAACACCCAGAGGCCCCCAACATTCCAATCCGCATACTTTCAGCAAAACGAGTTACCTCCAGCGACAACAGTGTCGCTGAACACAGCAAGGGAGAATAAGCAGTGATAGCTCTCAGTGTAAACCTCAATAAAATCGCCTTAATTCGCAATTCCCGCGAAGGCAACTTTCCCGATGTGGTCGCCCACGGGCGCATTTGCCTCGACGCCGGAGCCCAGGGGCTGACCGTACACCCCCGTCCAGACCAACGACATATTCGCCCCGGCGACGTGCGCGACCTGGCAGAACTCTGCGCCAGCCGCAAAAACATAGAATTCAACGTTGAAGGCAACCCCTTCGCCGCTCCCCTGGGGGACTACCCCGGCCTCATACCGCTGGTTTTGGAAACCAAACCAGACCAATGCACTTTGGTTCCCGACACTAATGATCAGCTCACGTCTGATCACGGCTTTGACCTCAAGCAAGATGGAGATCGATTAGTTCCGATAATTGATCAACTTAAAAATGCCGGGATACGTGTCAGCCTGTTTATGGATCCAGACCTGGACCAAATCAGCCTGGCCAAACAGGTCGGTGCTGACCGTATTGAGCTCTACACAGGCCCCTACGCCGAAGCCGTAACCAAACAGAGCCCAGAGCTGGAAACAATTTTTTCTGCCCACTGTGCCGCCGCTGAGCACGCACATCAGTTGGGGCTGGGGATTAATGCCGGCCATGACCTCAACCTGGTTAACCTACCGCGCTATCGCACATTACCGGGCTTGCAGGAAGTCTCCATAGGCCACGCCTTTACTGTCGATGCTATCAGCATGGGCCTGGAGAATGCCGTTAACGCCTACGTCGACTGCCTCGCTGGTAGCTGATGCAAAGCCTCAATATTATTGGCGCAGGTCGCCTTGGTAAAACCCTGGGGCGGCTGTGGCAGGAGAGCGGTGTATTTGGGGTGCAGTCAATTTATAACCGCAGTCTCGAGAGTGGACAAAGTGCCTGTCGATTTATCGGTGCAGGCAATGCTGTTGATTCCCTCTCAGCAATGCCGTCAGCAGACCTATGGCTGATTGGTTGTATCGATAGTGAAATCGCTATATTTGCGCAGAGACTTGCCGATAGCGGGCTGGTCGACGAGCGCACTATTATATTCCACTGCAGTGGCGCTCTCAGCTCTAAAGAACTAGCCCCATTGAGACCCGCCCTGATTGCCAGCGCTCACCCGGTTCACAGTTTTGCCGAACCGGAAACCTCGCTGCAAACATTTGCCAAAACCAGCGTCGCTGTCGAAGGGGATAGTCATGCAGTAGAGGTTATTTCTGTTGCTTTTGCAGCCATTGGCTGTGAAACACTGGCTATTGATCCCCTTAACAAGTCTCTGTACCACGCTGGATCAGTGATCGCCTCCAACTACCTCACCACCCTGATGGACCTGAGCTTACAAAGCTTTGCAGCCGCTGGCATAGAGCGGGACAGTGCTCTTCGCCTGTTGGCGCCGATTGTTTCACAGACTCTGCAAAACAATTTGACGCTGGGACCAGAGAGGTCGCTGACAGGTCCCATTGCCAGGGGGGATGTGGAAACCGTTGGCGCCCAGGTGGAAAGCCTAGCTTCAGTAGATAGCCAACTGGCACTTTGCTATCGCCATCTGGGCCTCGCCTGTGTAGAGTTGGCGCGGCGCGGCTCGCTCTCACCTGAGAGCGCAGCCAGATTGATCGAACTGCTGAGTGAGCCAACGCGGTGAAAGACTCCTCCGAATACCTGGAAAAAAAAGCCTTCTTCGATAGCCTCCTGACAATTTATGGGCGCAAGCCTGTGCTCGAGGCTCTCGAGGATTTATCTGTACCCGTCCATAAATTACATCTGGCCAGCAGCAACCGCCGCGACCAGCTAATCCAGCGAATGGAAACCCTGGCGGAAGAGCGTCAGATTGAAATTGCTTACTGGGATCGTAAGGGCCTGTCCCGGATTTCGAAGAATTCCCGTCAGGACCAAGGTGTAGCCCTCGACCTGGCCCTGCCTCACTACGGCAGAGCAGAGGACTTTTTACAGAAGGTTGCAGCCCCAGAGCACCAAAACACCTATGAACTTCTGGCCCTGGATGGCATAACCAACCCTCAAAACCTGGGCATGATTATTCGCTCAGCCTGTGCCGGCGGCATCGATGGAATCATCCTGCCAAAGAAAGGCTGTGCACAAATAGACCCCCTCGTTATCAAAGCCAGCACAGGCACCCTGTTTAAAACCCGGATTTTGCGCTGTGACAAATTGGCAGCCACCCTGGGGGAGTTCCGCAAAGCGAGGGCTCAGGTTTGTGGGCTGTCATCCCACGCCCGAACCACCTTGAAAGAGGTCTCCAGTAAAGTCTCCACAATTTTTGTGCTGGGCAATGAAACCCACGGTGTTAGCGATGCCGTCGCAGCTCAGTGCAATGAACTGGTACGTATCCCCATGCAAAACGGTGTGGAAAGCTTGAATGTGGCGGTCACGGCCGCACTAATTAGCTTCCGTCGAGAAATCTAACTCTGCCCTTGTGGGAGGTACCCTCCTCCCACTCCCTCAACTTATCCCACGGGTTCAATCCCAACCTATCCAGGATTATCCACTACCCACAGATTCTGTGGATATCTCTGTGGCTAACTTAGAGTAGTAGGCCGCAAAGGCCCGCCATTTGGTCTTTGTGACAATATGAAGAAAAAATAAACAACCTGGGAAACGCTCAAAAAATCAACGAGTTAGAGAAAACTTAGCTAAGCGTTTAGCGACAATCCGTACCAATTAAAGATCGAATAGAGAGAAGGGGCCGCTGTGGAAAATGAGACGCGAAGCCCAAAACAAAAAAAGAAAGGGGTGCTAAGCACCCCCTCTCGATTCTGCAGTTACTCCCACTCAATTGTCGCGGGAGGCTTGCTGGAAACGTCGTAGACCACACGAGAGATGTGCTCTATCTCATTGATAATGCGGTTCGAGACCTTCTCAATCAGCTCATAGGGGAGATGCGCCCAGCGCGCTGTCATAAAGTCCACAGTCTCTACCGCGCGAAGAGCTACCACGTATTCATATCGGCGGCCATCGCCGACAACACCCACAGATTTTACCGGAAGGAATACGGCAAAGGCCTGGCTGGTTTTGTGATACCAATCGGCGTTGTGCAGCTCCTCGATAAAGATCGCATCCGCCTCTCGCAGAATATCGGCATATTCCCGCTTTACCTCACCGAGAATCCGCACGCCCAGACCCGGTCCCGGGAAGGGGTGACGGTAAACCATGTCGTAAGGCAAGCCCAGCTCCAGGCCGATCTTACGAACCTCGTCTTTGAACAGTTCACGCAGAGGCTCTACCAGCTCAAACTGCATATCCTCCGGCAGGCCGCCCACATTGTGATGAGACTTAATCACATGTGCCTTGCCGGTTTTTGCGGCGGCAGACTCAATAACGTCTGGGTAGATAGTGCCCTGAGCCAGGAATTTCACCTCCTGTAACTTGGAAGCTTCGCGATCAAAAATCTCAATAAAGGTATTACCAATGATTTTGCGCTTGGCTTCAGGGTCTTTTTCACCTTGGAGGCGCCCAAGGAAATCCTCTTCCGCATCAGAACGGATAACCCGGACGCCCATATTGTCGGCGAACATCTGCATTACCTGGTCGCCTTCGTTTTTACGCAGAAGGCCATTATCTACAAATACGCAGGTCAGCTGATCGCCAATAGCCTTGTGCAGCAAAGCGGCTACCACAGAGCTGTCGACACCACCGGATAAACCGAGCAGCACCTTGCCCTCGCCCACCTGATCGCGGACTTTAGCAATAGAGTCTTCAATAATGTTCGCGGGAGTCCAGAGCTTCTCACACCCGCAAATATCAATCACAAAGTGCTCATAAATACGCATGCCTTGCAGGGTATGAGTCACTTCCGGGTGGAACTGTACACCGAAGAAATTCTTCTCAGCGTTGTACATACCGGCAATTGGGCAGGAATCAGTGGAAGCCAGCAGTTCAAAGCCCTCAGGCATCGCCACTACCTTGTCGCCGTGACTCATCCAAACATCCAGTAGGGAACTGCCATCATCAGCGATATGATCTTTGATATCGCTCAACAGGTTGGATTGGCCTTCAACTTTTACCTGGGCATAGCCAAATTCGCGAATATCGCTACCCTGTACGGTACCTCCAAGCTGATGGGCCATGGTCTGCATGCCATAGCAAATGCCCAGTACCGGCACGCCCAGGTTATAAACCGCTTCCGGCGCACGCGGGGAGCCCTCCTCCGGTACCGACTCGGGGCCGCCGGCGAGAATAATGCCCTTGGGCTGATACTCACGAATTTCCTCTTCGGTCATATCGAAAGCGCGAATTTCAGAAAATACGCCCAGCTCGCGGACACGGCGGGCAATCAATTGTGTGTACTGGGACCCGAAGTCGAGAATGAGTATTCGGCTGGAATGGATATCTTGGCTCATGACTTACTCGATAACTGGATTAAATAACGGCAAACGGACCTTAAAGGTCCGTTTGCTGCTTGTTCCGTCTAAATTTTTTCACCTGGAGAAGGTCGAAGGCTTAGCGTCGGCCCACCGGATAGTTGGGGGCTTCTTTGGTAATTTGAACGTCGTGAACATGGGACTCACCCATACCGGCTGCCGTGACCCGCACAAACTCAGGACGAGTGCGCATGGTCTCGATATCGACACTGCCGGTGTAACCCATAGCTGAACGCAAACCACCCATCATCTGGTGAACAATGGCTGACAGCGGGCCTTTATAAGGCACTCGACCTTCGATACCTTCCGGTACCAGTTTTTCAGCGCCCTTACTCGCATCCTGGAAATAGCGATCGGAAGAACCCTGGGTGCGAGACATAGCACCGAGAGAACCCATCCCGCGATAGGACTTGTAAGTACGACCCTGATAGAGCTCAACTTCGCCCGGCGCCTCTTCGGTACCTGCGAACATGGAACCCATCATGACTGATGAGGCGCCGGCAACAATTGCCTTGGAGATATCGCCGGAGTAACGGATACCACCGTCGGCGATCATGGGCACACCGAATTCTTTAAGGGCCGTGGCAACCTCTGCAATTGCCGTCACCTGGGGTACGCCGATACCCGTTACGATGCGGGTGGTACAGATAGAACCGGGGCCGATACCCACTTTAACCGCATCCGCACCGGCCTCAACCAGTGCACGCGCTGCGTCAGCCGTAGCGATGTTGCCACCGATCACATCCACCTGGGGGTGCATTTCCTTAATGCGGCGCACGCGCTCAATCACGTTGCGGGAGTGGCCGTGGGCGGTATCTACTACCAGCACATCAACGCCGGCTTCTACCAATGCAGCTACGCGATCATCGGTATCCGGGCTGGTACCCACAGACGCGCCCACGCGCAGGCGACCGTCGGAATCCTTACAGGAGTTCGGGTACTGCTCTGCTTTGTTAAAGTCTTTAACAGTGATCAGGCCGCGCAACTCAAAGTTGTCGTTAACCACCAGTACCTTTTCGATACGGTGCTTATGCAGCAGTTCGCGGACTTCGTCGGGGCTCGCATCTTCGTGGGCCGTCACCAGACGCTCTTTCGGCGTCATGATGCTGGCGACACTGACGTCGAGATCAGTTAAGAAGCGAACGTCGCGGCTGGTAACGATACCTACCAAGTCGCCACGATCCATTACCGGTACACCGGAAATATTGTGGTGACTGGTCAGCGCGATCAACTCGCGCACAGTGGCATCGGACTCAATAGTAATAGGGTCTTTTACAACACCGGCTTCAAACTTCTTCACCGCGCGAACGGCAAGAGCTTGCTCTTCTATCGACATACTCTTGTGAATAATGCCGATACCCCCTTCCTGGGCCAACGCAATGGCCAGGCGAGCTTCCGTCACCGTATCCATAGCAGCGGACACAATGGGGATGTTCAGGGTAATGTTGCGGGAGAGTTGGGTTTTTAAACTCACATCCTTGGCCGTGACCTCGGAATATCCGGGCACAAGTAGGACGTCGTCAAAAGTGAGGGCTTCGCGCGCGATGCGCAGATTGGATTCAGACATTGTTGACACTCAAACCTCGAATGGGCGGGATTGGGTATCGGCGCGATTATACCTCTACGCGCCCAAAGCGCAAACATCAATTTGCAGAAAAACGGATTTGTACAGTAAAGCTCTTTACCTACAAGGGCGATACTGCAATATTGCTCCGCCCAATACGCCCGACGAGATTCACCGATGCAGACAATTCCCCCTAGTCAAAATGCCAAGCGTAGCGTGCTGTCGGTAAGTGACCTGAATCGGGAAGTTAAACATCTTCTGGAAAGCAGTGTGCCCCTTCTATGGATCAGTGGGGAGATTTCCAATTTTTCCATGCCCAGCTCCGGGCACTGGTATTTTAGCCTTAAAGATGCGCGGGCCCAGGTGCGCTGCGCCATGTTTCGCGGTCGCAATCGCAGTGTCGCCTTTCGGCCGCAAAATGGTCGCGAGGTTTTAATCAGGGCCAGGGTGAGCCTGTACGAAGGGCGCGGAGAATTTCAGCTAATCGTTGAGCATATGGAGGAGGCCGGCTTTGGCGCCCTGATGCGCCAGCTGGAACAGCTCAAAGCAAAACTGAATGCCGAGGGCCTGTTTGAAACAAGCAGAAAACGCTCTCTTCCGTTTTTGCCAACCAATATCGGCATTGTCACTTCGCCGACAGGCGCGGCAATACGGGATATGATTCACGTATTGGGCAGGAGACACCCTTCTGCACAAATTGAAATCTGGCCCGTAGCCGTTCAAGGCCAGGGGGCCGCTCAGCAAATCGCGGCAGCGATTGAAAAAGCGGGCCGCAGTGGTCGCCACGATTTATTAATTGTCGGTCGCGGCGGAGGCTCCCTGGAGGACCTGTGGTCTTTTAATGAAGAAATTGTCGCCCGCGCACTGGCCGCAAGCCCTATTCCCACTATTTCTGCAGTCGGCCACGAAACCGATACGACTATTGCAGATTTAGCCGCAGACCTGCGCGCCCCCACCCCCTCTGCCGCAGCGGAAATAGCCAGCGCCAATGCTGCAGAAATTTTACAGCGGCTTGACCAGGTCCAGCGCAGATTACACCGCGCCATGGACAACCAACTGAAGCATTTATCTCAACAGGTTCAATTGCGACGCAACCGTTTGCGCCATCCCAAGGAGCAGCTCCTCAACCAAGCCCAACGGCTGGATCATTTGGAGATGCGCCTGGTAGCAGCTTGCCAACAACAAATCCAAAGTCGCAAATCCCAATTGGATTCCGCCTCCAGAGCTTTTGCCCACAACCTGCCGACACGCCGACTCGACAATAGTCGAAAGCAGTTAATTCAATTCAAGGGAAACCTGGAGCGTGCGATGCAACTGATATTACAGCGCGGCAGTGACAAACTCTCCCACGGGGCCCAATTACTACAAAACATCAGTCCTCTGGCAGTATTGCAGCGAGGCTACGCCATTGTTCTGGATTCAGAAAATCGCGCAATTCGCGATAGTTCAGAATTGGATACCGACCAGCAAGTCCATATTAAGCTGGCCAAAGGGAACTTCACTGCAGAAGTTAAAACCATCGAAAACTGATTTCTTTAACAATTAAAGGGCGCAAATCAAGCGACACTATAATGGTTGAGGTAGAGTGCCTTCGGAGCAATATATGGATAGTGAATCTACTGCTATCCACCTCAACCAGTGGACCTTGATACTACTTTCAGTACTACTGCTTGCCCTTGCAGCCTGCACGGAACCAGAGCGTGATTCTGGAGTAGCCGAATCAGTCACCATGTCAGCTGCCGAAGCGCAGGATGCCGACAAGCGATCAGGGCAACTGCCTGAAGTAACCCCCGCTAAAGAACAGCAAGTCAACTACATCGAAACCGGTGACCTTAGGGACATAAGAAAACACGGCACAATTCGGTTCGTTAATCTAACCGGTGCTTCCGAGGACCTGTTACCTCGTGACGATGTGGTGAGTCTCCGTCACTTCGAACTGGCCAACAAACTGGCCAAACAGTTAAAGCTGGAACCCAAGTGGATAAAAGCTGAAACGCCCGATGACGCGGTGCAAATGCTGATCGATGGCCAGGCAGATGTAATTGCCTATAACCTGACTGTCACTGACGCCCGTGAAGAAATTATTGACTTCACGGTTCCTCTCCGCCATTCGCGGTTAGTACTCGTCACTGGTCCTGAGGGTCCAGATATTTCAGATGCGAACAAATTAAAGGACCTGGAATTTATTATCCCCGCCGGCTCCTCTATTAAAGAAACTGCAGAGCAACTTGTTGCCGAAAATCCAAACTCAAACCTAACTATTCGAGAAATTGATATTAATGGTAACCGAGATACCTTGCTGGATATCATTAATGGCCAAAAGAACCGTGTTGCTATTTTGGAAGATTTTTCAGCCCAGGATTTGCGCAATTACCGCGATGACATGCGGATTGGTGCAGATGTATCTGAAGTACAAAATATTGCCTGGGGCGTACGCAAAGACTCCAAACGCCTGCATACCACTCTCGATAATTTTTTGACCCGCAACCTGGTTAAATCCCAGGAAGAACGCATTACCGATTGGAAGGGTATTAAAAAATCTGGAGTAATCAGGCTACTCACTTATAACGGGCCGACAACCTATTTCTTATGGAAAGGGGTATTAATGGGGTTTGACTACGACCTGGCCCAGGCTTTTGCCAATAAGCACAAACTCCAACTCCAGGTTATTGTTGTCCCCTACGAAGAAGACCTTGCCGACTGGCTGAGGGCGGGTCGCGGTGACTTTGCCGGGGCCGAACTCAATATTACCAGTGCCCGTGAAGACCAGGGCATGGTATTCACCAAGCCCTATGTCGAATCCACAGACCAGATCGTCAGTGGTAAAGGCAGCCCCCCTATTACCCAGATTCAGGATCTTAATGGCCGCAAATTAACCCTGCGCGCCTATTCATCATTTATTGAAACCGCTGAAACACTGAAAGAAGCAGGTATTGATGTCGATATCCGTGTGGCGCCGCCAGATATTTCCCAGTCACAAATCTTCTCATTAATCGCCGACGGGCTGGTAGATGCGACTATATCCCACTCCGGTCGAGCCAAGATTGAGGCATCCGTTCAGCCACAACTGGTACTCGGAACTCTTATCGGTGACCCGCGTCCACAGGGCTGGATGGTATTAAGACAAAATTGGCACCTGCTACAGAACTTGAATAAGTTTTTGAAAAATTACAGAAAAACGAGCCAATATCAAAAACAATACCAGGCTTATTTTGAGCCGAACAAACGATTTACCCAGCGAGTAAGTTCCCGGGTAATACCGGGAGAAAACCTCTCTCCTTACGATGAGTTGGTGAAGGAATCCGCCTTTAAATACGATTTTGATTGGCGCATGATCGTCGCGCAGATGTGGCAGGAAAGCAATTTCAACCCTAAAGCCGTATCTCCAGTTGGCGCGCAGGGATTGATGCAGGTAATGCCTGCCACAGCCGAGGAAATGGGATTTCCTCCGCCGCTGTTCGAACCTGAAAGAGGTATTAAAGCGGGGGTAAAATATATGGATTGGGTGCGCGATCGCTTTAATCCCGCTTTGCCAACCGTAAATAAACTCTGGTTTACTCTCGCTTCCTACAATGCAGGATACGGCCACTTACTCGATGCCCAGCGGCTGGCTAAAGAACTGGGACTGGATCCCAATGTGTGGTTCGACAATGTGGAAGTCGCCATGCTGAAACTGGCCCAGCCCCAGTACTTTAAACGGGCTAGATACGGCTATGTGAGAGGCTCTGAGCCCGTGCAGTATGTACGCAATATCAGCAACCTCTACAAAGCCTATGTGGAAATGATGAGCGATGATGTGACAGTCCGCCCACCTCTACAGCGCCTGCCCGGCAAAATCTATTGTGAACCCGGGGATGTGCCTGAGGGCGTTATTCAGCGGATGCCCACTTACTCCTCGCCCTAGGCAGCCACAAGCCCTCACAAGGTTAAAACGATTTTTCCGGTGATAGTGCCGGACTCCAGTAATTTATGGGCCTCAACCGCCTGCTGCAGCGGAAATTCAGCGGCTAGTTGCGGCCGCACTTTACCCGCTTCAATCAGCGGCCAAACCTTCTGTTCCAGCGATTTCGCAATACCGGCTTTCGCTTCTGGCGAGCGTGCCCTCAGAGTTGAGCCGGTCAATGTAAGTCGTTTCAACATCACCGGCATCATATTTACTTCTACTTTAGCGCCAGCCAGGTAGGCAATATTTACGATTCTGCCGTCGTTTGCGGCCACACGAATATTGCTATTGATATAGCTACCGCCCACCATATCCAAGATAACATCAGCTCCGTGATCATCAGTCATCTCGCGCACAACGGAGACAAAATCTTCATCCCGATAGTTAATCGCCTTCTCCGCTCCCAAAGCCACACAGGCTGCGCATTTATCTTCTGTTCCCGCAGTAGTGAAAACCCGGGCTCCCAATTGATGGGCCAGCTGGATCGCCGTGGTACCAATGCCAGAGGAACCACCATGGATTAAAATCACCTCGCCCGGTTTTAAACCGGCGCGGTCAAATACATTAGTCCATACGGTGAAAAAAGTTTCCGGCAATGCAGCTGCCTCAATAAGACTAAGGCCTTCGGGGACCGGGAGGCATTGCCCCTCTGGAGCTATTGCAAACTCTGCGTAACCTCCACCATTGGTCAGGGCGCAAACTTTATCTCCCACCTGCCAGCGCACAACTTTTTCCCCAACTTCAACAACCTCACCAGCCACTTCCAACCCCAATACCGGCGATGCTCCGGGAGGTGCCGGATAATGCCCTTGGCGCTGCACAATATCAGGGCGATTAACCCCAGCTGCGGCTACACGGATAAGGACTTCGTCTGCGCCGGGAGCAGGCTTATCCATCTCCTGCAATTGCATGACTTCAGGCCCACCAAATGTAGGCAGATCAATAAACCGCATATTTTTCCCCTTTATAGGTTCACTTTTATTGCCACACTATCGACACAAGAGTACCAAAAATCATCAAGCAATTTTTACTCAACACGCAACCCAATAAAAAACGGCCAGCCCCATCACAACATTTAATTGCGAAAAGGAACTGGCCGTTTCGAAGTCTGCTGACTTAAAAATAACTTTCTCTAAGCAGCAAATTCTCAGCCGAGATTAGAGTTCGTAAATAAACTCAACCCCCATAACACGACCTTTATTTAGCGGGGTAAAGCTGGCACCGATACCACCAAGGTTAACTGGTAGCTGCGTATCATTACCCTCAGTAACTTCATCAAGCATATTTTTGCCGAATATAGAAACTGTATATTGGCCGCTATCCGCAGTATAACCGATACTAAAGTCCACCATTTCTACTTCAGACAGCATACCCTTGTTATCATCCGTATAAGGTGCTTCATCGCGATGATTGTAGTTAATGCGGGAGGTGATTGTTCCGTAGGAACCTAGAGACAAATCGTGCACTAACCCTATACCATAAGTCCATGGCGCCAGGCGTGGGATCTCAAGACCCAGGTCTTCATCATCCACAAAGCCGTCACCATTCAGGTCACCGAGTACTTTATCGTAATCGCCATCTACATAGCCCACGTTGAAGGTAAGCAGCAGGTTTTCACTGAGCGCAGCCATGGTCTCCAATTCAGCACCACGAATTGTCGCATCTGCGGTGTTGCGGATAACCTGTACCACCCCAGCCTCAGGGGAGGAGAAATTCTCCTCCCGCTGCATATTGTCAATACTATTGTGGAACACCGCCATATTGGTGCGCAGTCGGCCATCAAGCCAGTCTACCTTGGCACCAATTTCGAAGCTGCTCTGCTCTTCCTGGTCAGTTGCCTCGGGCTTGAAGTTCCAACTTGTATTGCGGAAGTTGTAGCCACCACTGCGGAAGCCTTTGGTCCAGAAGGTGTAGAGCTGAGTTTCATCGGAAACCGTCCACTGCAGGCCCAGTTTGGGAGTGAACGCACTCCAACTTTCACTATCATCAAGATCGTAGTTAGAGCAACCACTTAGGGTGCAGTAATTCAGCGGGATAGAGGCAATCTTTGCGTCTTTTTCCTCACTCGAGTAGCGTCCACCCAGGGTCAACACCCAGGCCTCGTTCAGGTCGATATCAGCCTGGGTAAATAATCCATAAGTGCTGTGATCCTGCACACCACCACCGGTCCAATCGATAGTGCCGCCCTCACCATCGGCCAGCAAACGATTTTCCAGGTAGGTCACATCCTGAGAGAACCAATAGACACCGGCAGTGATGGCCGTGCGACCGAAACGGCCGGCATAGCGCAACTCGTTACTCAACTGGCTCTGATCTACGCTTGAGTCCGCATGGAAACCGACAATAGGCAGGGAATCAATATCCCCCAAACCCCGCGCCTCATATTCACGCCAAGCCAGGATATTTGTGATGGTGCCATCACCGAATTCAACGTCTTTATTGAACTCAGTAATGATCTGGGACCACTCGTCTTTTTGATAACCCTCTTCGTCCTGGGCTACTTCAAAGGAATCCTCACTGTTATCCCAGCCCAAAATTCCTGCCCACTCAGCCCACTCAGTGGCACTGGGGTACTGATAGCTCCCATCTCCTAGTGGTATCTCATAACTTGCATAACCCCGGTTTTGCGCAACCACCCCATCGGAGTCCATGCGCCCGTGCTCCATCCGCACAAGCAGCTCTGCCGTTTCATTGAGTTGAACACTAAAGCTAGGGCGAATAAACCAGCTGTCAGAGGCACCGGCATTATCATTGCCGGTGGCAACATTTTCGAACCAGCCACGGTCATCGTTGTAGTAAACGGTCAGACGGCCGTTAACATCGTCAGAGATGGCACCATTAATTGAACCCGCAGTCACCACATCCAGATTATCCGTTGTTGACACCTTGACGCGAGCAGAGAATTCATCAGTTGGGCGCGCTGTTTTAACTACGACAGCACCACCGGTAACATTACGACCAAATAGCAGGCCCTGCGGACCACGGAGAACTTCGATACCCTCCAGGTCAAACACATCGGTAACAACACCCGCATTCACACCGAGGTACATACCATCGACAAAGACCCCTACTGTGGGATCAATTGATGGAATAGAGCTATTCACTCCAAGACCGCGCACAGTGAAGTTTGCCGTATTTTTTACGGTACCCACATCCTCCAGCTGGACATTGGGCATTTTGAAAGAAAGGCTTTGTAAATCCCTAGTTTGTAGAGCCTCCAGTTGGTCACCGGAATAGGCGGTTGCCGCTACCGGAACATCCTGAAGTAATTCTGCGTCTGCACGCTTACGGGCTGTTACCTGCACTTCTTCCATAAGGGTGCCGACTGCTCCCTCTGCGGCATAACTGGGGCTAATACCACTGGCTAACCAAAGAGTTGCTACGGAACAGGCGGAAAGCAGAGCAGAGTGCTGCTTGGGTTTTGACGGACTTCCCATGTTTTCTCTCCATTGTTTTATTTTTTTTATGTACAACAACGGACTTATCGCAATCGGTACTGCCTGGCTCCACCGCTCTACCTCTATTAAGAGGCTCCGACTAAGTGAAGCTCCGATTCAAGACCGCGCTGATAAAGAGGCACAGATTTCGTAGTGAATCTGTGACATGGACAGGTTACAGGCTCACAACCGTGTGTGGAAGTCTATTTAACGTAAATGTCTGTAAAAATAACTCAATTAGTCTGGAAAGTTCTTTCAACTTGAAGAAAAAAATTAAAGGGAATGGAAAAAATAAAATTATGCACTGTTTAAGGGCGATACCCTAAGTTGCCCTATTACATAGAAAATTGATTATTTTCAAAAAAGCCAATGACAATATGTATCTAAACCACCCCAAAAACACAAAACTTTTTGTCTATTTTAAATTATTACACTCTCAGCTCTTTTAGTTCAGCCTGAAAATGCCCTTCGATATTTCAGGTTACCGGCAATTCAAAACTAATAAACTCAATTAACCTGGTACATTTAAATACATTAAATTTGACCAATGGGTCCGCCTGGAAAATAAATTTCCATTAAAGCCAGGAGCTATTTCGGCGCAATAGATGTGTCATCACCACCCGCAGCCACATGGGAAAGTATTTCATTTATTTCCGCTGCATCGAGGGTTTCTTTTTCCAAAAGAGCCCCAGCCAATGCATCTAATTTTTTGCGATTTTTTGTCAGCAACTGATCTACTTTCATCTCAATACCGCTGATCAAAGCAATAATTTCGTCATCAATAATCTCTGAGGTGTGTTCGCTGAAGTCCTTCTGCTGGGCCATCTCGCGCCCCAGGAATATATGTTCCTCTCCCCGGCGGAAAGCAACGGGACCTAATTTTTCGCTCATCCCCCAGTGCGTCACCATGTGACGGGCCAGTCGCGTCGCTTGCTTTAAATCTGCCTCAGCACCAGTGCTCACCTCCTTGAACACCACCCGCTCAGCGACCCTCCCCCCAAGCATTACGCCGATACGATCGCGGAGGTAACTGACCTGCATACTGTGATGTTCTTCGGTGGGAATCTGCTCGGTAGCGCCGAGACTGTGTCCCCTGGGGATAATAGTTGCCTTCTCCAAAGGATCTGCATTGGGCAATAGCGTTGCTACCAGCGCATGTCCCGCTTCGTGGTAGGCGATAATCCGCTTGTCCTCTTCACTGATAACCATTTCGCGCTCGCCACCGAGAACCACTTTATCCCTCGCCCTCAATAAACAATCCATATCCACCGCAGACTTATCTTCTCGCCCCGCCAACAGTGCGGCCTCATTAATCAGGTTTTCCAGATCCGCGCCGGCAAAACCCGCGGTCAGGGCCGCGAGCCGCTCCAGATCCACCTTGCCGTGCAATGGGACATCGCGGGAATGAATCTCAAGAATTTCCTTGCGTGCGGCCTTGTCTGGAAGGTCCAGAGTAATTTTTCGGTCAAAGCGCCCCGGTCTTAGTAGCGCCGCATCGAGAACGTCGGGCCTGTTGGTTGCCGCAACCACCACCACCGCTTCCTGGGGATCAAAGCCATCCATCTCACCAAGGATCTGATTGAGCGTCTGCTCCCGCTCATCGTGTCCGCCACCAACACCCGTTCCCCGCGCCCGGCCGACGGAGTCAATCTCATCGATAAAGATAATTGAAGGGGCATCTTTCTTGGCTTCGGCAAACATATCCCGCACACGGGAAGCGCCCACCCCTACAAACATCTCAATAAACTCAGAGCCACTAATACTGAAAAATGGCGCTTCACTCTCACCGGCCAGCGCTTTCGCCATCAGGGTTTTGCCAGTGCCGGGAGGGCCCATCAGTAAAATGCCCCGGGGGATCTTCGCTCCGAGCTTGCGATAGTGCTCCGGGTTCTTGAGGTACCCCGCCACTTCTTGCAGGTCCTTCTTCGCATTTGCCAACCCGGCAACATCATCGAAAGTCACTTGGGACTCACTGCGCTCAAACCGCTTTGCTGGTGATCGAGCAAAACCGAAGGGACTGCCGGGAGCCCCACTGGCCATCTTTTCCTGCATTCGCCGCCCCATCCAAACCAGGAGCCCAATAATCAGTATCCAGGGTAGAAGCAGAATCAACATCCGCTGCATAAAGCCCCCTCCCGGGGACTCTGCCAGGATTTCCACCTTCTCCTTTTCCAGCAGGGGCAGCAGTTCGGGGTCTTGAACGGAAGGTAAAATGGTTGTGAAGTGCTCCGGCGGTGGAGCCTTTTTTTCTTTCTCGTCAGTGTTTGGCGCCGGCACTTTGCTCGCCTCTGGCTTAAAAGTGCCGCTGACTCTATCCCCCTCGATAACCACGCTGGCAACTTTGCCTTCGGCGACCTCTTTCTTAAAGTCACTGTAAGCTAGCTCAGTCTGCTTGCCAGAAAGCTGTCCGTTAGTGCAGTACTGTACAGTCAGTATTAAAAGGAAAATCCACAGGAAGTACTGGAGCCAATTCAGCGGCCCTTGCGGAACCGGCTTTCCCGATGGCGGTGAAGGAGACTCCCCCTGCGGCAGCTTTCGCTCTTGGTCCTGCTCGTCCGCCATATTTTCTCACTATATCTCTGGAGAAGCCTGCCGCCGGACGATAGACCGGACTTGGCAGTGGGCAATGGAAAAGGTGCGAATCATCGAAATCCCGGTAGAGTAATGAGTATAGTTCGCCGCCAATCACACCGAGGAATTTAATGCCTCGCCCCTGGATAGCTGGCGCAATCGGTACCCAAGGCATATTTTTCAAAGTAAGGCTTGCAAATTGATGAAAGGCACGGCAGAATTCGCGCCCTGTCGAGACTGGTCGACCGCTCCCAGAGGGGCCCAGAAACTCGATAAGTTGCGGATTTTTAAGGATTTTTTCCAAAAAGAGGTTGACGGCAACGAATCAACTCTCTATAGTTCGCACCCATAACGACGCGCTCGTAGCTCAGCTGGATAGAGTACCTGGCTACGAACCAGGCGGTCGGAGGTTCGAATCCTCCCGAGCGCGCCATACAAAGAAAAGGGCTTACGTCTCACGACGTAAGCCCTTTTTTGTTGCAGAGCAGCTAATGCCAAACTGCTCTTTGCACAATTTATTCTTCGCGGCCTCACCCCACCCCAGCAACCCCCATTCACTTTAAGCAATCACAAACAACTTGAATGACCCAGCAGAGTTAGAAACAATCTCTTTCATTCGTTCCATACAGCGGATAGATATACGCACATCAGTCAGCGGGAGCAATTGCACCAACTGTGCAACCTCCAGATACGTCAATCCATTTTCATTTCGCTAGGGTCCTGTGCTCGACTAGAGATTTCGACACACAAAAGAAAGTTAGGAGTTAATGCTCTTCACTTAGGCCCGATCGCATTTGGAAGAGGGTTGAAGCCCCCCTCCACTTTTGCAGCTGCGCCTACACCGAGATAACAATCGATAGACTGCAATTCACTGATGCCTCAAAGTAGAAAACTCCCACCCACGCAGAGCAACAGCAAGGCAAACAAGCGCTTAAGCAATCGCGGAGATAACTTGTGAGCCAGGCGCGCTCCAAAACGGGCGAAGAACATGCTGGTGATGGCGATACCAACCATGGCTGGCAGGTAGATAAAACCAAAACTCCACTGGGGCAGTTCAGGTTGCTGCCAACCAATAACCATAAAACTAAGAGCGCCAACGGCAGCAATCGGCAAACCACAAGCTGAGGAAGTTGCCACTGCCTGCTGCAACGGCACGCTGCGCCAGGTTAGAAAGGGTACCGTCAGCGTGCCGCCACCGATGCCAAAGATGGCTGAGGCCCAGCCTGTCACCCCGCCGGCTGCTGTCAGTCCCAACTTGCCGGGAACAACGCGACTGGCCTTGGGCTTAAGTTCCAGTGCCATTTGAATGGCAATGGTGATAGCAAATACACCAATAATCTTTTGCAGTACCGGCCCCTGGATAGCTGCCGCTGTGAACGAGCCGAGACTTGCACCGAGAAGAATACCCAGACTCATCCAGGCAAAAGTTGGCCATAGCACCGCGCCTTTGCGCTGATGTTCCAGAACCGAGTTAATCGAAGTAAAGACAATAGTCGCTAGCGAAGTGCCCACAGCCAGGTGGGTCAGCACATGCGGATCGATACCCTGGGCAGTAAAACTAAATACCAGCACGGGTACGATGATGATGCCACCACCAACGCCAAACAAGCCGGCCAGCACCCCAGCCACAGCTCCTAGCAGCAGGTAGAGTAGAAATTCCATAAATTCCTCGAATTAATCAGCAACCACCCGCATAGCGGGTGGTATGGTGAAAGCCCCCAGAGGGGGCTAGTTACAACCCTGCCAGTCGCATCTGCTCTTGGCGGCGCTCTTCAACCTCTTGATTTTTGATGTACTCACACAGTAGCCCCGAGCCCAAAAGTGTCTTCCTGTGAAATTTCTCTGTACATGCTTGTACTTCCGAAATATCTGGATCGCAGATTTCCCTTTCAGAAACCCAATCGTATTGGAAACACTGAACTTCGGAAGAATCATTAACAACATATGGATGTGATCCTTCATTGCGTACTCCTCGACCAACTCAATGCCCTTTTGACGACATAAGTCTCGACATATTGCTCCAATCTCCCGCCTTAATGTCCCAAATAACGCTTTCTTTCGATACTTGGGCACAAACACCACGTGGTACCTGCAATAATGTTTCACGTAAGCTTGGCACTGCCAATCTCGCATATGGCCCCCTTATAGAACTTGCCGGTTCATGGAGGCCATATTTTTACTCTGCACGCCGGAACGGCAGAGCCCTGTCAAGTCTCACCGCCAGAGGCGGTGGTTTACCTAACTGTTAATTAATGCGGGTTTCTTCTGGAGGCAGGCGATGGGGCCGCATGCCCGCAACCCGTTGCTCACATGTATTACCCGGCTGGGGGCACCGCAGTAAGGTTGCGATATTGACCTTTGAAATACAGAAGTGGCTGCCTTGCAGCAGCTTTTTGTAGGTTTAACGCCTTCACCTCACCAATCACAATCAGGTGATCTCCCGCAGCGTGTTCAGCATGAATTTCACAGTCAAGCCAGTGTAGGCTGCCGGCGATAATGGGATTCCCCAGCGGCGATTCCTGCCATTCAACTTCGCTCCATTTGTCCGCGCCTTGACGAGCAAACTGGTTGGAAATCTTGACCTGATCATCCGACAGGATATTGACTGAAAATCGGCCTGCCTGGCGAATTTTGGGGTAGCTGTACGAACTCGACATAACGCTGAATGACACTAATGGCGGGTTCATCGATACGCTATAAAACGACTGGCAGGTGAAGCCTATCGGCTCACCCTCACAGTGCGATGCGATCACGGTAATACCGGAGGCGTAATGCCCCAGTGCTTCGCGAAAGCGCAACGGTTCTATGGCTGTACTGGAAAGTGACATGGGAGCACCTGAATATTGGGGACAGCTAAACCGAGAGCTCTCTTCGAACAATTTCTGCACCTGCACTTAACGCATTGAGCTTACCGTTCGCAACTTGACGGGATAGAGGCGCCATACCACAGTTCGTACAGGGATAGAGATCCTTAGCATCCACATACTTGAGTGCATTGCGCAAGGTATCGGCGACTTCCTCCGGTGTTTCAATCGTGTTGCTTGCCACATCAATAGCGCCCACCATCACTTTTTTACCATGAATAAGCTCAAGGAGATCCATTGGAACATGGGAGTTGTGGCATTCGAGCGAAATTAGATCAATATTGGATTTTTGCAGCTTTGGAAACGCTTCTTCATATTGTCTCCACTCTGAACCCAGAGTTTTCTTCCAGTCTGTATTGGCTTTGATACCGTAGCCATAGCAAATATGTACGGCAGTTTGGCATTTCAGCCCCTCGATGGCTTTTTCTAAAGTGGCAATCCCCCAGTCATTCACCTCATCAAAAAACACATTAAATGCGGGCTCATCAAATTGAATAATATCAACACCCGCAGCCTCTAGCTCACGCGCTTCCTGATTGAGAAGTTTGGCAAATTCCCAAGCGAGCTTTTCGCGGCTTTTGTAGTGGCTATCGTAGAGAGTATCAATCATTGTCATGGGACCAGGTAATGCCCACTTGATAGCTTGACTGGTTTGCTTGCGTAAAAACTTAGCATCTTGAACAAATACTGCTTGTTGCCTAGATACTTCGCCAACAACTGTCGGCACGCTCGCTTCATAGCGATTGCGGATTTTAACAGTTTCCCGCTTCTCGAAGTCAACGCCGTTGAGGTGCTCAATAAATGTAGTCACAAAATGTTGGCGGGTCTGCTCTCCGTCACTAACGATATCGATACCGGCTTGTTGTTGCTCTTGTAATGTCAGGCGCAAGGCATCCTGCTTACCCTCTTGTAATTGATCGCCCTTTAATTTCCAGGGGGACCAAAGTTTTTCGGACTCTGCAAGCCAGGATGGTTTAGGCAAGCTTCCAGCGCTTGAAGTTGGCAATAGGCGATTCATGAAAAATAATCTTATCTATATTTGTTAATTAAAGCGCGTAATTAGCGGCCCACTGATCAAGGATACTTCTGTATGGCTTGATAAATTGTTCTTCAGTAAACTTTCCTTGCTTTATAGCCAGCTGGCTACGCTCTTCCCGGTCATAAACAATTTTAGTCAGTGAATAATCCTGGTGCTTCAAGCTGGGCTGATAGCAGGTCCCCGCTACAGAATTTGCATTATATATTTCAGGTCGGTATATCTTTTGAAAGGTCTCCATCGTGCTGATAGTGCCGATAAGCTCAAGATTCGTATAATCACCAAGCAAATCACCTTGGAAGTAAAAAGCCAAAGGGGCAACACTATCCGGCGGCATAAAATAGCGAACCTGCAAACCCATTTTCTCAAAATACTCATCAGTTAAAGAGTATTCGTCCTGTCGATACTCAACACCGAGTACGGGGTGCTGATTTTCAGTTCGATGATAAGTCTTACTGCTCGATACACTCAGACAAATAACAGGGGGCTTGCTGAAGTTATCCTTGTAGGCACTTGAATTCAGGAACGATTGAAAAATTTTCCCGTGAAGATCGCCATAACCTTCAGGAAGGCTAAACTTGTCTTGCTTCTTGTTATGCTCCAACAACAACACGCTGAAATCATAATCCCGCACATATGAAGAAAAGTTGTTTCCTACTATGCCCTCAATCCGTTGATTGTTTTTATGATCAACAATATTCGTCTTCAATACTTCAATGGTAGGAAAGGCTTCTCCGTTGCCTTCAATATCAATATCAACGGAAATAATATCCAGCTCTACAGAGTAACGATCTGCACTAGGGTTGTCCCAATGCGCCAAGGCATTGAAACGACGATCAATCATTCTCAAGGTGTTGAGCAAGTTATCCCGACGGCTCTCCCCTCTCGCCAAGTTCGCAAAATTGGTGGTGATCCGCGTGCTATCCGCTGGACGATAGTTTTCATCAAAGCGTAAGTTCTTGATGCTGAATGCAAACTCTTTATTCATTGCGGCCTGGTATCCTGATTCCTAAGGCAAAAACTGAGTTCTTTGCTTGGTGATTGACATTGCCAGGCAGGATAAGCTTCTTTATAAATGAACAAAAATGGTATATTTTCAACTATCCATTAAATTTATTCATGGATTGCTCGGGTACAGCTATGCTAGAGCGCGCGCACTTAACAATAATCCAGGCCGTAGACCATCACGGTTCGCTAACCGCAGCGGCCAAGCACCTCTGCCTAACCCAGTCGGCGCTGAGCCACACGGTACGCAAACTGGAACAGAACCTCGGGGCCCCTATCTGGTTGCGTGAGGGCCGCAGCTTGCGCTTGACCCAGGCTGGTGAATATCTGCTTGGATTGGCCAATCGAGTCCTGCCACAACTGGAACACGCTGAGAGCAAGCTAAAGCAAATGGCTCAAGGTGAGCGCGGTACCCTGCGTATCGGTATGGAATGCCACCCCTGCTATCAGTGGTTACTGAAAGTCGTGTCGCCATTTCTGGAAGATTGGCCGGACGTGGATGTGGATGTTAAGCAGAAATTTCAGTTCGGAGGTCTCGGCGCTTTACTGGGTTACGAAATCGACCTGCTAGTTACACCTGACCCTTTCTATAAAGCCGGACTGCGCTTCGATCCCGTATTTGACTACGAGCAGGTGCTGGTAGTCCCTCGAGATCACCCTATGGCAAAGCGAAAGTACCTGACAGCAGAAGACCTACGGGATCAGGTGCTGTTAACTTACCCCGTGCCGCCGGACCGCCTGGATATCTATACCCAGTTTCTCAACCCTGCTGGCGTGGTGCCACTGCGCCACAAGACCAGTGAAACTACCGATATTATGCTACAGATGGTGGCCAGCGGCCGCGGGGTCGCGGCCCTGCCGCGCTGGCTTGCAGAGGAATACTCTACCAAGCTGGCCCTATCGGTGGTGCGCCTCGGGCGACAAGGTATTGCCAAACAGATTTTCTTAGGAACTCGTGAAGACGATAGCGAAGTTGAATACCTGAGCGCTTTTATCAAACTGGCCAGAGGTTATGAGCACTCAGAAACTGGGCACTAAGACCGATAAGATTTATCGATAATCCCGCAAGAATTCATTAAACAGCAAGTTTCTATTTGCCGACAACGAACTAGATGCAGTAGGTCCGAACCCGCCCCACCACACCAATCAAGAAAGGCCTAAATCACAAGATCCAGGTCCCTTCTTTCTCGATTAATTGTTCCGCAATTTCAGGCTTTCTACTTACAAATATCCTGCTTTTGCACCACATCGTATTTCTGCAATAGGGCTTTGTAGCGGCCACTGCTGCACAGCTCTGCCAGCCCGCGATTAAAGTCATCTCGCACTTTTTCATCGCGGAAACCGACTCGAAAGTCTGTCATCATCGGGAATATCTGGAATAGGTCAACCTGAGCCATGGTATGACCCATTTTATTGCTGTAGTACTTAAATAGCTCCATATCCACCACGGCGACCGCATCTGGCATTTTCCAGAATTGGGCAACCAAGTCACGAGCTGTTGGCGCTTGCATAACATTCTGTTTCTGGGTGCCATTAGGCCCAAACATTTTTTCAAATTCGGGCCCAAGATCCATGGGAGCTCCCTGCCAAGTGATCACTTTCTTACCCGCGAGATCTGCAATACTGCCAATCTTCATTTCTGCGCTGGCTTTAGCAATGGCGTAATTGGCAAAGCTGATCATATTGTTCGAGTAAAATAGGCCATCATTCTTCTTGAGTACATTCACCGCTGCCTGAACCATACCCTGCTCAAGTGCCGGGGCCGTCTCCGCAAACCCCATCTGTACGAACTCCAACTTATAGCCAGGGAGAGCTTGCCGAACGATATCTATTTCCAAACCACTGGTCGCACCGTCAATCACATAGGGTGGTGCATCCCCGGCGATCGCCACTTTTAACGGAGTTTCACCGGACTGGGCCAGCACCTGGGTACAGACTCCAAACATCAAGATAAGAAGGGCCAATAGCGAACGCATAAGCTTCTCCACAGTGACAGGAAAATCACCCAGACGCTCTAAGTGTTGGCAGACATCCCCCATTTATCAAGCTTCGCTGCCGGATAACTCTATCCATCCGAAACCTTGAATTCGGCAGTAAACTCCCCATTCTAAAATCAGGCAAATAGTAATTTGTCGCAACTGGGGCATACCGGGTAAAACAGTGATACATGAGATTACCGATATTCTGATTGAGAATGAAACAAAGCTGCATCAGTTCGAGATACGCAAAGACCCTGAAGTCATTAGCAAGCTGCTAAGCCCTGATTTTATAGAGGTAGGGAAATCCGGGCGGACCTTTGATTTCAAGGCAATAGTGCGATCAATGCAACAGGAGGAAAATACGGGCTGGGAAATTCACAGCCAAAACTATGAATGCATTCCTCTCTCTGACACAGTCATTATGCTGTTGTATAAATCTGCACGGCGAGGCCAGCAAGGGGAGTACAAGGGGTTTTGTAAGCGATCATCTATTTGGGTTAGAAGTAAAGGGCAGTGGCAAATGAAATTTCACCAGGGGACTCCCTGCCAAGAATTTAAGCTGGAAGATAATATCTCACGCAAACAACCGGTGTTTAAGCTGTGAGTGCTTTTATCGCAATTATCCTGCTGGCCCTGGCGATATGGCTGGTTCCCCACTTCTACCGACAGTGGCGCATTTTTTACCTCCGCTCACAACCCTTAACACGGGAACAGCTACAACTCATTAGGGAAAATCTTCCTCTCTATCACTACCTTAACTCCAATCAACAGCAAGAGTTATGCAGTAATATCGCCCTATTTCTCCACGGCAAAGAGTTTGTCGGTTGCGAGGGGCTTCAGGTCAATGAACGCATGAAGGTGGCCATCGCTGCCCATGCCTGCCTACTCCTATTGGGCCGCAAGAATGAATGCTACCCCAACCTTTACAGCCTGTTGCTCTACCCAGACACCTATGTCGCTCACGAAACACGTCGGGAAGGCTATATAGAAACAGCCAGGCACAGTGCCCGTGAAGGGGAGGCACATTATCGTGGACCCGTAGTCCTCTCCTGGGGTGACCTGGAGAAAGATTTACAGTCGCCTGAACGGGGCCACAATGTCGCCCTGCACGAGTTCGCCCACAAAGTCGATGAAGAGGATGGTTACTTTGATGGCCGCCCTCTATTTGAAAGCAGTGATGAAGGGGCCACCTGGGCTGAGGTTATGAGCCGGGAATTCCACCGTTTGAGACAAAGAGCTGAATTCGGTGAGTTTCCTGGTGATACACCCTCTGTGCTCGATTTATACGGCGCCCAGTCTCCCGCTGAGTTCTTTGCTGTAGCAACAGAAAGTTTCTATACGATCCCAACGGCTATGCACGCCTTACACCCGGAACTCTATAAGGAGTTAAGTCATTTCTATCGAATTGATCCCGCCGAATTAATACGCGGAAAAAGTACTGTGGCCTGACAAATACGCTACCAGTCCGGTTTCTGTCTTCCTGCTATGCTTATTTCGTGCACCAGCGGAGTTGGAATAGTGGCCAATACGCATTGTTTAAGATTCGCTCTTGTGGGACTGGTTGTTCTTTTGGTCATGACTCAACCGGCCACAGCAGATATCGCCACAAACCAACAGGATGCAAAAGCTCTGATAGAGCGCCTTGAAAAACTGTATCTCAAGGGCCCTACTCCTGTCTTTGTTCTACAGCTGGAAAAAAATACTCTACCGGACGCTAAGTTACAGGCTTTTGCAATGGAGCAACGCCTTATTAACTTATCGGACTTGAGAAGTAATGCACTATCTCTGCATCGTTTTGGTGGCTTACCGGGACATAGTACTAGAGCATTTTTTACTCGAATTACGACAGCAGAAATTCAAGCTAATACCCTGCTACCCAATCTGATTCAAGCATTGGGCATCTCACCCGAGCAGATCGCCCAGTACCAACCACTCGCAGGTGCCCAAGCCTATCCAGCCTATACTACCTGGCTAGCCAACTACGCTACACCCGCCGAAATTGCCGCTGCCCTGTTAATAAACTTTCAGAGTTTTGGCAAAAATGCTGAGCGCGTTGCAAAAGCTCTCAAACAAAATAAACGCTTTACCAATGAACAGCTCAGTTTCTTAATGACTTTTAGCCAACTTCCAGAAGGATTCAGGGAACAGGCTATCGATATAATTGCAAGAGGACTAGCTTCAGGTGTTCGAGAAAATGATATTGCCATTCGTGTGCGGTTAATCCAAGCCTATGAGCGGGATTTTTGGCGGGCATTTGAGGCAAGCAACATTCGCAATTAGTACGATAACTCAAACTCTCCAACTTTCCGGCATTACTTAACCGCCAAAGAAATACCTAAAATTCTTGATTGACCTAGTAAAAACTACTTTTATTCTCTCAAGCCGAAAGAACTTCCCCTATTGCGAAATATATTGTAGACAATGAAAAAAATGGATTTCACAATACTTATATGGGAAGAAAAGGCGGACTTAAAAATGAGCGAATATGCAGAATTCAAAGATGAAAACTTCAGGTTATTAGTCTTGGATAAGTTGATGTACCATTATAAGATAATACAGCCTGAATTCGATATTTTTCAGTTTGCCGATAGTTACACCAAAAGAAATATAGATATAGAAGAAGAAGGGTACGAGCCTATCCCCGAAGCTCTCGACCACTTCCGGTCCATTCCAATTAAGAAAGAATGGCTAAACGATATTACTGACCTTCATCAGGATGGGGGTGGCCATATCTGGTTACAAATCATTCCCTTCTGGTGTGGAACTACTGACGACTTTGATATCCATTCCACCGAAGACACAAACCTCCTACCAAACCTGAAAAAGCTCATACTTTTCTACAATGAAGAAAATCCAGAAGTTTTAGAAGATTTCAAAAGAAAAGGCATAGAGGCCAAATGGGTATAACTCTAAAAAATTACCATCAGGTAAAAAATATTTAAATTCCAACCAATATCGTATATCAGCCTGCCCATTACTTGAAACTAATGTTCTAAATTTGAGATACCGCTAAGCAGCGACAAAGTAAACCTCAGATGTGAAAATTTTGACTTTCTTCACTTCCAATTGAGTACAGATAATACTTATAGTACACACAAAATCTGGAACCAATTTAGAAAACACTACTCTATAGCCCCGCAAAAGATCACATCAGCAAGGATTAGTTTGTGAAACGTATTATTTCTTTAGTATCAGCCTCTCTAGTTTGTGTCTCATGCGCCACAGTGAAGACAGTTAACCCTAAGAATAATCAGGTAGATATTACTCATAGAGGCCACAAAAGCTATTGCGAAAGTATTCCAAGAGTTTATAGCGGAACCTCTTACTCCTTTTGCTTGCTAAATAGCGAACCCAGTCAGACTGTAAATACTGGATCAACTATCAACCGTGTTCCACTGGTAGCTATAGATGCTGTTTTTTCTGTAGCCGCTGATACCGTTGTTTTACCGTATACCGTAGTGACTCAAGCGAAGCATGGTAATATCGAAGTAAACTGATATGCTCCACCTGTAGCTTAATAATTTTAAAGTAGTTATTAATAAGCCCAACTGAAAAATCTCTCTTTTAACCACAGAAAAATATATTTATTGGGAACAGGCCGCGATCACTGATTTTGTCTTACTTTCAAATCCATGATCCGGCCTCTAGCTGCCCCCAGGCTAAAAGCAAAACCAAACAAATTAAATAATATTGATTATTAGGTGGGCAAAATTCCTTGGACTTGCCAGAACCAAAATGCCTGCACTATCGTCCCTCCTCCTACATATCACACAATTAAAAAGCAATTGGTTGCCTGAAGAATATATGTACAATATGAAAGGTAGACAGCTCCCACCTGCCCCTAAACAACAATAAACAAAGACCGAGAGACATCATTTATAGCCCTCTTTAACCGCCTCTACATTCCAACCTCATGGTAACAAGAACCCTTAGAGAGAAAACACTATAGAACTCACTAACTTTGGAGATAACAAATTGCGATATCCAGCAATAGACATCACTAGAGGTATATTAGTAATTATTATGGCCCTCGATCATACTCGAGATTATTGGACTTCGACCCAGTTTGACCCATTGGACCTATCCCAATCGTCCATCGCTTTGTTTTTAACTCGTTGGATCACGCATATATGTGCCCCTGGATTTATATTTCTTACAGGATTGAGTGCCTACTTTCACGGTAAAAAACTTAACTCCAAGCCGGAGTTGGCAAAATTCTTAATACTTCGAGGGTTAGTACTAGTTATCCTCGAACTAACCTTGGTAAACCTCTCTTGGCAGTTTGCTTATAATTACGCTTTTGTACAGGTAATCTGGGCCCTGGGCGTATCCATGATCATACTGGCGGGCTTAATCTATTTGCCAATGATATGGACCACCATCGTTTGCCTGGCCGTAATATCCTTACATGGATACCTGAATGATGACTTCATGCGCCAGCTATTAGGTGGCTATGAATGGCTTTGGATTCTTGCGCATGTACGCACTAGTTTTAGACTTTTCGAGTTCAACACCGGGATTTTTGCTGCTTACAATATTATTCCCCTCTTTGCTCTTATGTACCTAGGTTATGTATTTGGGCCTCTTTACGAGATGGCAAACAAGCAACGAGTGCGTCTACTAATAACAACAGCAACTGCGCTATCGATTATATTTATTGCGGTTAGACTAATAGGCTTTGGCGACCCCAATGATTGGATTTCACAGCAGGGGCTTCTGGGCTTTATCAACACCGCCAAATACCCAATGTCGTTCAGCTATATCCTTATGACAATGAGTATAGTTTTCTTGATCATGGCTACCGTTGAAAATCGACAAAACCGAATACTGGATGTATTGCTCCTCTTTGGGCAGGCCTCATTGTTCTTCTATTTACTCCATGTCCCAGTGATCAATCTGTCCGCACATCTATGGAGCTACTTAGAGTTTGGAGTAGCAACCAACTTCTTCAACGGCTCCAAAGTATGGCCTGAAGGCTACACACCTAATTTACTGAGAACCTATGCCTACTGGATTGCTCTGATTGCGATACTTTACTATCCCTGTAAGAAATATCTTCAAAAGAAAAAAGAAAGTGGATCGGTGATATACTCCTACGTATAACTCTCAGCACAACTTTATTTCGTATATTGAAAATTCTGTTCTGGGGTGAGCAAAGCCCCAGAGTTGCCTCCCAATCAGGACGATATAGATGTTGCAAAAAATAGACCATTGGATTGATCAAACACTGATAGACTTCAAAGAAGAGAGACAATCTTGCGCAAGGTTCACAGAGAAGTTTTCAGGGTATTATACGGAAGAATTTCTTAGCAAAAGCTACTTTGTAGTGGTTGATAATATTCCAAAACCGAGGTTTCCCGAGCTCTACCAGGCTGGTCTGGGTGACTTTGTCGACATGGAAGTAGCCGGTATCACTTACAAAGATACCTACTATGTCAAAACACCTTTTGCTGCGGACATTTCCCTCCATTTCCATGAGTTAGTCCATGTCCACCAATGGTCTCTCTTGGGAGCAGAGTCATTTATCAAACGTTATATCAGTGAAATTCAGACCTACGGCTACAACGGTGCACCTCTGGAAAAAATGGCCTACAGCCTGCAAGATAGATTTATGGACAATTGCACTCCAACAGATGTTTTAAGTTACGTTCAGAATCATTTGTAAGCACTCAATGATCATTGGACTTCATCTATAAAAAGGTTACCTTCTGGATAAGTGAAAGTGACCTTTATGCTACCAGCCAAAATTGATCTTATTGACAGGCTAAACATTTCTACTAAAGCCTGATCATCAAGACACAAACTATAATTTATTGAGTTTTATAGTTTGCAAGCTCCACGCCATGCTACAAGCAACCCGACTCTTCCTGATCTTTGCTGCCCTATCTACCTTAAATCTGGCATCAGCAACAACATGTAAGCCCATATTCAATCATCAAGATGACAAAGTGGCCAAGAACAATCGCTGCACTAAAATCAGCTTTCAACCAAGCAATACGGAAGGATCCGCTGTTATTATTATGGATGGCGATACCAAAGGCTCCTGCGCTTATACATCTGCGGTTCAGTGCGGGAATACCGAGATTAGAATGAAAGATATTTCTGCAATTGACTTTAAGGTTGACGTGCCCCCAGGTAAATGTGGTGCTAAAGAGTGGATTGCCGTTTATATGTTCCCCTGGTGTGGACAACCCGG
Organism: Microbulbifer maximicatervae (SeqCode); assembly: GCF_052467225.1. Classification (NCBI taxonomy): domain Bacteria; kingdom Pseudomonadati; phylum Pseudomonadota; class Gammaproteobacteria; order Cellvibrionales; family Microbulbiferaceae; genus Microbulbifer; species Microbulbifer maximicatervae (SeqCode). The sequence continues at coordinate 4,281,411 of NZ_CP174303.1, forward strand.
TGGATGTTGGGCCGGGGGGCAGCGGGAAGTCGATTTTGTAGAAACAACAGGCTCCAATGGTCCGGGAGGTTTCGCTTCCAATTGGGGAGGGCTTCCCAAACAGGCGGCGTGGACAAGCCAAACAGGTCCCCTACAGGTGAAGAGTGGTGCCCAACAGCATATAACTTTTACATCCAGGAAAATCATATCGGGTGAAGCTAGTGGAACCTATCAATGGGATATAAGAGTGTGTGAAGCATCTGCGTCTAAGTGCGATGATTCAAATCAGCTTTGGCATGCCTACCGGGAAAAGGGGCCTGTAATTTTTGATGAATCCATGATGATCGTGATCGACAACTGGGGCGTCAACAATCCACCCCAGCCAGGTTGCACGTTAAAAATAACGGATATGCTAATCACCAAATATTAGCGATGCTTTCTACAACGATAGGGGGTTAGTGGCGAAAACCCTAATAATCTTTTTTCCACTGTAACTCTACACTACCGGAACCACTGTCACCGTCATCGGCACTTTTGAACTCCAGGTTGAGGTTATCCCTAAGTTCTATTTGCATCTCCGCCTGCCAGGGACTGAGAGGATCGGTACTTCTCTGTAATTCCACATAAATTCGATTGGTAATATATTTGCCCAAGCTCAATGCGTACTCATCACCTTCATCTCCCTCCTCCTGCTCAATATTGAGTGTATCCAGGTGCAACAGCTCGCGTGTCTTAGCGATAGGGTCCAATACCGCTCGACCCGACTGCAAACTGCGAACAACACTAACCAAGCGAACAGCCTGTAAAGGTGAAATATCTGATAATGACTTCCCAAAAAGCAATTGCGCCAGTATCTCATCCTGAGAGGCCGAGGGGTCAGAGGTAAATGTAATATCCAAGTCCGCAGCAGTGCCTGATATCTGCGCGGTTATTTCTCCATCGCTATATTCATAGACACCTTCAACCAGGATAGCGACCTCATTATTCTCGAAGCGAATTTCTCCATCTTCCAGATCAAATTTCTTACCGAATAAATCAAAGCTGCCGCGAACAATTGTTAATTCGCCAGAGGCTTTTGGCTTATCTGCGGTGCCTCGAATATCCACCACGCCGCGCAATTGAGAATTTAAGCCAAGTCCGCGCACATAGGATTGTTGGTCCAAAACAATCTCTACATCCAATCCAATTTTGCTAAACAGGGGAGAAGATCGCTGCACCTGTGGGCCATCGACCTGAACTTCCACCACCTGGATTTCCGGAACACTGCTGCCAATCCATTGCTCAATCTGTAAGGCCAGCGGCTTCAAAGTGAATCGCCCGGTAATTTCTGCATCCTGGGTTGAGCCCGACAAACGGGCATCACCGGATATTGCACCGCGTACTCCCGGTGAGTTCAGCAAGTGGGCCCGACTGAGGCTTAATACGATGTCAAAACTGGGCGAGCTATCCGGAGGTAAAAAGACCGCCCCTCCCAGGTTTATCCGCCCACCATCACCATCGGTAGCGCTTCCTCGTACAATCCGCCACTCCTCAGGAGACAGCTGCGCGTAGAAGTTAATATCCGCAATGCGAGTATGGCTCGGTCGGTGCTCATAACGACCATTACTCAATTCGATATCACCGGTTAATAGAGGACGCTGCCAATTTCCGGTACCGTCAACATTGAAACTGAGCAAGCCGCGCATACGGTGGACACGGGGATCAATATATTCCGCAATCACTGACAAATCGGCCGTACCGCGCCCCTGCAATTGGAAGGGCACATTTCGCAGGCCACCAGTTTGATTATTCTCAGCAAATAATTGTTCGAAGATCGGCGCAATCAATACACTTACTTGGCTATTTACTGCGTTGCTACCGCCGTGTTGGGCAATCAGGGATGCATCCAGCTCTCCATTCTCTGTCTGCCAATCCAATACTATCGAAAGCGGTTGAACCTGGATTCCGCGCTGCCCTCGCCCCAGGGCTTCTCCAGTAGCGCGCAATTCCCCTTGGAATTCAGGCTGCTGGGGGCTTCCGCCAATACTGGCATAAAAGCTGACATCACCATTACCCGCCCTACCGCTGGAAAAGCTATTCGCCAAATCCGATAGATCACCCTGGCCGCGCAACTCTAAATCCAGTCGCTCTGCGTTCAAGCTACCCAGTATCGATAATTGGTTGCGACCCGCCCATAGCAGCTCGATACCATCAGTTACCAGACTCCTGTCTGCATAGTCCAAAGTACCCTGTACATGCCAGGGCTCCAGATGAAATTCACCCTGGGCGATCAGGTTGGCTTTAATCTGCGGGTTTGAAATAGCCCCATCAACCCTGCCATCCAAGCTCAACTCCCCTTCAAGGGAGTTAGGGAGAGAGAGACCGACGAGATCTACCAGGAACAGCGGTAGATTGCGCGCGCCCATATCAATTTGTAATCGGTCTTGCCTAGGTTCGATGGAGCCATCGGCCTGCAACAATGCCACCCCCACCCGACCCAACTGCTGGGCATCTTCAGCGAGAGCTGTCAGGCGGCTCTGGCTCTGTAGGGGCTCCGGCTCCCCTTTATCAAAACCTGAGGCAATCACGGGGGACTGAGGGCCTCTACTCGAGGATGAACCAAACTGGTTGCCATTGCCGTTGGTAAATAACTCCAATCGCAGGTCACTGACCTCTATCAGGTCCATATCGCCACTGGCTTCCCCTTTTAAGTTAAAGGGGTAATCCTGCGCGACGCCATTGAAATCCAGTAAAATACTCACCTGGGGATTACTCCACTCCCCCTGGACCGTTACTTCGGAAGATCCCCCTAGGTTTACCCCCTCTGCCTCGGTAACTCCAAGGTCATCGCGCAAACTGATATTTTTGCCGTCGATCTGCCCGTGTAAATCCAGCTGCTTCTGTTCAATATCAAGCTGGCCGATTACTTCCAGATTTAGCTTCTCACCAGTAAACACCAATTCATCAATGGTCAGCGCGTGCAGGTTTCCACTTATCGCCGCCGACAACTCACCCTGTAAGTCGTGGTAAGCACTCACTGCACTCAGAGACAAATTGAGGTTTGGGTTTTTCCATGAGCCGATTGCCTCCACACGCAACTGGTGCAAGGTGCCGGATAAAGCAGTGGGAATAACTACCCTATCAGCCTGGGGTAGCGAAGCTGCAAGCAGGCGAATTTCTTCAACACCCAACTCATCAATCTCTCCCACCAAATCCAGTGCTTTCAAATTCGTATCTACAGTACCGAGCACTTCGATCCGTGCACCGGCAAAGTGCAAAGACAAGGCTTGCAAGTCAATCACACCTGCCTGGGTCTCGACCCGGCCTTCCAATTGCAGGGGCTGCTGCCGATAGCTGCTTTCCACTTGTAAGCTGCCATTAATATTCGGCTGTTGCAGGGAGCCCTGCACCGAAAAATCTGCGCTGAGCCAACCACTGTCCAGGATATCCTGCCAAGGGCGGGAAAGTGTTAGCGGGATTTGATTGAGGTTAACTGTCCCATTGACACCGTCCGCGCTAATGTTGCCTTTAATCGTACTGCGCCGCTCATCCACTCGCAGCCAAATCCCCGTTGAAGATAAGCGCCAGGGATTAATATCGGCTTCGATTCTTCCTGTCAGATCCAGTTGATGTTCTGCTAGAGGAGCTGCGATCGAATTAATATCCAGCAGCAGTTTTTCACCCTGCTTACGTAGGGATAATTCACCGCGAGCATCCAATACCTGATTTTCCGGCAGATGCAGCTGTCGACTGACAAACCCCTGGCCCACTTCACTGGTAGAGAAATCGATTACAAAGCGCTCGCCCTGCATCCGGCCATTTACAGTGAGATTAAACTCGGAACCATTCAGCTCACTCACTTCGATAAATAGCTGCGCCGGTTTACCCTGCCAGCGGTATTGGGCGTTAGCCTGAATAGCAACAGGGGGAATCCCCTTCAACCGGCTGTCCACCAATTGCAGGCGAGCTATATCCAGCTGCGCCAAGCGAAACCCGGGAACTAGCAACTCCCAAGTAGTCGATGGCTGCTCCTCACTGACAACTTCAACCTCCTCTTCGCCGGAATCTGCCAGCGCAGAGAGAAGTTCATTGAGGATATTCAGGTTGAGCAGTAAATCTTTGGCCCCCACTCGCTCGATATCGATGGGATTTCGGGACAAGCTGTTGAGATTAACTTCCAGGTCCTGGGCTTCGGCAAGCGTATTAGCTCGATAGTCAATTCTCAGTCGCTCGAAAAACCAAAATCCTAATTTTTCACCGCGAATTCCCTCTGCCTCAATTTCAAGGTCGTCCACCAATTGCTCGGCAGCGTAAAAAGCCCCGCGAGTAAGGCCGACGCGCCCCGGTTCCGTACTGAGGAAATAGATAGCGGACATCAGGAGGAACAGACAAAAGCCTGTTACCAGGGAACCCCCAGCACCCAGAGAGCGCCAGAGCCCACGCAGGAAAGCACCCACCCAGTGGGCAACGCCCAGCGCAAACAGGCCCAACCAGCGCATCAGAATGCCTGCCCCAAGCTCACATACACCTGATAGCGATCATCGATGCCCTCACGGCGATCGAGGGGAAAGGCGATGTCCATGCGGATGGGGGCAAAGGAGGTAATATATCGCACGCCAAAACCCGTTCCCCAAAACAGGTCGGAAAACTTGGGCGCTGCGTCCTCATAGGCATTGCCGCCATCGAGAAAAATCACACCTCCCCAGGTATCCGTAAAACGAAAACGGCCCTCAAAAGAAATCTCGCTAAGTCCCCGACCACCGATAGCATCGGAGAGGGTTTCCTCACCCTCATCATTAATCTCAATAAGTCGCGGACCCAACTCCTGGTAACCATAACCCCGCACGGAGCCACCGCCACCGGCATAAAAGCGCTCATCCGCAGGCAGCTCAAGGTTCGACTCCCCTGTAATTGCCCCGGCTTTCAACCTTATTGCCAAGGTGGGCTTATAACGCCAGTCATCGGCTGTTTTATACGCAGTGAGCTGTAGGGTATTTTTAATAAAGGTGGTGTTGGTATTTCTAAGATCGATATAGGGTTTTACTTCCAACGCAGAAGTGGCGCCACGGCGGGCATCCAGGGGTTTGTCTGTCGTGTTTAATTTAAAGCCCAGGGGGAAAGCTAACAGTGTGTAGTTTTCATCGGGGTCATCTGCTTCAACTGCCCCTTCCACCTTCTCGTCCACTTCACTGAATTTCAGCTCGGCGCCCCCACTCAGCGTGCGATGCTTACTGATTTTTCTCGATACCAGTGCACTGAATGTCAGGGACTCTGAACGGTAGGAATCAACATCCTCTCCTTCCAAAGCAATACTGGCGGTCAAGCGTTGCTTGTCATGGAAGAAACGGGGAATAGTGAGCTTGCCTTCCAGGGTTTGCTTTACCTCGTTCAGCTTACTTTCGACTTCAATTTTTTCCCCACGATGGAAAACATTGCGATGTTCCCAGGCTGCTGAAATACCGGCTCCCTCATCGGAGGTGTACCCCACCCCCAAGGTTATGGTGCGGTGATTGCGCTCCTGAATAACAAAAGTAACATCCACCAACCCATCGTAGGGTTCAGAAACTTCAGTATTTACATTGGCAATTAAGTTGGTGCGCAGCAGACGCAACTGCGCAGCATCCAGTTTACTGCGGCTGAAGCAATCCCCGGATTTAATCTTGACCTTATCCAACAGGTAGTCCTCTTCGATAGAGGTGACTCCTTCAATGCGGACTTGGCCAATATGGACTTCGGGACTGGGGGCCACCCGATATTCCAGTCTCGCAGCAGCTTCCCGGTGAATCACCGTTGCCTGGTAGCTGACATCCACATTCAACAGACAGGCATTTTCATTGAGGTACTTGGTAATTTTTTCTACGCCCTCAAGTACCTTGCTGGCAATCAGGGGATCTCCAACATGGATAGGCAAACCACTAAAGCCTGCCCGCAAACCGGCCGGCATAATAATATCCAGGCTCTTGATATGGTACTGGGGGCCGGGAGTGACACTATAGAAAATTTGGTTGCCAGAAACAGACTCATACACAGTGGCATCATAATATCCCTGCGCACGCAGTAATTTTTCCAGGTTACCCCGCTCATAGTGCGCAATATCTGCCGGATCTTCGTAGTTTTCCAGCGCACTACTGTTCTTGCGCAACTCGTTGAGTTCGGAGGTCAATTTTTCCTGCAGCTGGGGATCGCCCTGCACCAGCAGGGTAAAACCCGGCAAGCGATCAAAAAATGGGATGGCTGCTGCCAGCTGCATTGGCAGCGCTAGAAGGGCAACAAGTAGGGAGACAAAGAGAATTCGCAAGATCTTTATCCAATGTCAGTAGCGGCTACTCCGCAAAAAATCCGGGTATCCGTTCCCTCCGTAGGCTGGAATATCCAGCTGATGACAACAGCTGGGATAATTAAATCGACTTATTGAGCAGCCAATAAGCCGATTCGGCGTTTGGGACTTCTATGGCTGTGTGCCTTGGCTGGGCATTAAGGGATTACAATCCTGGATAATCACCCGCCCTTCCAGAATATTTCCTTTGGAATACTCCGTGAAAATACACTGGTTAGTTTTGGGGTTATAATTCTCGATCCACAAATTATCTTCCTTCCAGGTGGCGCCGATATGGCGGTACCCATCGGGCACAGAGATACGCATGACCCCGCCAAAGCGCTTCACGAAAACCTGCTCATAGTGAAAGTAGTAGGCAAGCCAGCCGCCAACAAAGAAAACCGCAGCCACGATTGCGCCGATCTTAAGGCTGCCCAGGCGACTGCCGATAAAAAGAGAAGCAATAACCAGGGCAATCACCGCTGCCCAGTACAAATAAGTAACCATGACTGTTTTTCTACCGTAAATTATTGGTGTTTATAAAGTGAAGGGTAGCGCAGAACCGCAGCAAACTAAATGGCGCCGGGTTACGCTCCCTTACTCCTAAGGAGCCTCTGAATAACTCCGTAATGCCTCTGCGGGCCTTGAAGGTTGCAGATGTTAGGCGCAGCTCGCCGCGAATGGCCGTAGCCCTTTGCAAGAGCTGCAACGCAGCAGCTGTGGCCTTCAAGGCCCGCCCTTCGGGGCATGCAGAGCGATCCACACTCCGCGTTGCGACCTCTTGAAAGGTCTAGACATTCCTGCGAAGCCGCGCCTTGATTGTGAACCGCTCTGCATGCCAGAGGTATCACGGAGTTGTTCAGAGGCTCCCTAACTTACTCCTCTGCCAACTCCGGCAGCTTTTCAAATAGCGATAAGGCTTCAGGGTTGGCAAGGGCCTCTTTATTTTTAACCGGTTTACCCTCCACCACATTGCGCACAGCCAGTTCCACAATCTTACCGCTGATAGTTTTAGGAATATCCGCCACCTGGATCACCTTCGCCGGTACATGGCGAGGCGTGGTATTGGCGCGAATCGTGGAGCGGATTTTCTGGGTCAGATCCTCGTCCAGTACAACACCCTCTCGCAAAACCACAAACAGCACTACCCGTACATCGTCGTGCCAGGGCTGGCCGATACAGATACTATCGAGTACCTCCTCGACTTTCTCCACCTGGCGGTAAATCTCTGCGGTTCCGATACGCACACCGCCGGGATTAAGTACTGCATCGGAGCGGCCATAGATCACAACACCACCGTGTGCCGTAATCTCGGCATAGTCCCCATGCGCCCACACACCAGGCCAATTTTCAAAGTAAGCACCGCGGTACTTGGCTCCATCTTGATCGTTCCAGAAGCCAATCGGCATACAGGGGAAGGATTTGGAGCAAACCAGCTCCCCTTTCTCTTCAACCACTGCACTGCCTGTATCATTCCAGACTTCCACCGCCATACCCAAGCCGCGACACTGCAATTCACCGGCATAGACCGGTAGGGTTGGGTTGCCAAGGGCAAAGCAAGACACAATATCGGTGCCGCCGGAAATAGAGGATAAGCAGAGATCTGCTTTTATATCTCTGTAGACATAGCGGAAGCCTTCGTGGGCCAGCGGAGAGCCTGTGGAGAGCACCGCACGCAATTTCTCCAGTTTGTGGGTCTCCCGGGGTTTGCAGCCACTCTTCTCCAGCGCAGCAATATATTTGGCACTGGTGCCAAACACACTGATTCCCTCTTCATCGGTCATATCCCATAGACTTTGGGATGAAGGGTAGAAAGGTGAGCCATCAAACAGCACTAGAGTCGCCCCACAAGCCAGGCCACTCACCAGCCAGTTCCACATCATCCAGCCACAGGTGGTGAAGTAGAAAAGTGTATCCTCACGGCGCAGATCGCCATGCAAGCGATGCTCCTTCAGGTGCTGGAGCAAAGTGCCCCCCACTCCGTGGACGATGCACTTGGGTACACCAGTAGTACCTGAGGAGTACATGATGTACAGGGGGTGATTAAATTCTGTTTGTACAAAGGAGAGTTCGCGAGCGGGCGCCGCAGCTTCAAAAGCTTGCAGTAGTACCGCCTTACCCAGCGGCTCTGCCGCTAGTACCTGAGCAGTTTCCTCTTCTGAGCGCGCAACCGGTACCACTACCAAAGTTTCTATGGATTCGATTCGCTGCATGATCTCGCGCAGACGCGGCAATGAATCAATAACCTTACCGTTATAGAAGTATCCTTCACAGGCAAATAGCACTTTCGGCTGCACCTGGCCAAAGCGGTCAAATACTCCATTGATACCAAAGTCTGGTGAGCAGGAGGTCCAGATAGCACCGAGGCTCGTGGTGGCCAACATGGCTACTACGGTATCGATCACATTGGGCATAAAGCCCGCTACCCGATCTCCCTCACCAACGCCTTGGGCAACGAGGGCCGCTGACAGGCGCTCCACCCGATCGTACAGCTCCTTGTAGCTCAGCTCGCGGCGGCTACCGTTCTCCAGGCGCTCGACCAGGGCAGCCTTGTCATCGCGATATCGCAGCAGGTTCTCAGCAAAGTTCAGGCGTGCCTGTGGAAACCACTGCGCACCAGGCATGGAATCGTTACCGAGTGTCTCATCACCCTTATCTGCAGCAATAACTCCGGTGTAATCCCACAACTCCCGCCAGAAAGCTTCGCGATTATCTACTGACCACTGGTATAAAGCCGCATAATCATTGAGATCCAGCTGGTATTGCTGGTTGACCCTGCGACGAAATTCATCCATCTGAGTGGCGGCAATAGCCTCTGCGCTGGGTTGCCAGAGCGGTTGGGAGTTGTCCTTCATTTCAACAGACCTTGTGGCTCATTATTGTGTTTTCAAATCGCCCTCTCGGGCACAAGGGGAGCAATCATGCCCTGCCCCACCACTTAAAACTATTTTAATCTTTTTTAGATTTGTTAAATAAAAGTTAACATAGCCAAATCTATCAATTCCCCAGGAACCTGCCGCTGTGAGTGCCACGATCAAACAACTACGCGCCTTTGTCACAGTGGCCCGCAGCCGCAGCCTGGCCCAGGCCAGCGCTCAGTTGCACACTTCCCAGCCAGCCCTGTCCATTGCCATCCGCAACCTGGAAGATGCGACTGGCGGCCCGCTTTTCAGTCGAGAAGCCCGCCAACTCACTCTGACCCCGGAGGGCGAAGAATTTCTCTCCCGCGCCGAACAACTACTGCACAACTGGGATCAATCCCTGGATGCGGTACAGCAGGCCTTTCGCCTGGAGCGTGGGCAATTGCGCCTGGCAGTAATTCCCGCCTATACGCTCAACCAACTCCCCCAATTATTAGCCAATTTTCACCGCCAACACCCACAAATCAATATCCTATTGGAAGATGTGGTGATGGAGCGAGTAACCCAAGCGGTGCAGGATGGCCGGGCAGAGCTGGGCATCAGTTTTCGCCCCGAGGATTTAGGCGGGCTTGAGTTTGTGCCCCTACACAGGGATCGTTTTATCGCGGTCATGCCACCCCAGCACCCCCTCAGCGAAAAAGGAAAAGTGCGCTGGAGTGACCTGGCCAGTTTTCCTTTTATAGCTATGAACCGCGGCTCAGCGGTGAGGCGCTGGACCGATGAGGCCTTCGGGCAAAGTGGCAAAGGCGTTCACTATATCTGCGAAGCTAATCAATTAAGCACAATCGGCCAGTTAGTACGTGCGGAAATGGGGATTAGTGCAGTGCCGAGCTTGTGCGAAACACAGGTTCGGGAATATGGGCTGGAATGCCTGCCGCTATCGGCACCAGTAGTGAGTCAGGAGGTGGGGATATTATTAAAGAGCCGAGGCACCTTGTCGGCACCAGCAACCGCGTTTTTATCCGCGATTACTGGTTGAGGTCTATAAAAGTGCCTCTACTTATTTGAGCGACTAGTGACTGCTGGTTGCGCGCAGCATCCAAGCCGTTTTCTCGTGAACTCTCATACGATCAGATACCAGGGCAACTGTGGATTCATCTTCTCCCGCCTGGGCATCTTTTAAAACTTCACGACAGGTTTTGATCACCTGTTCATGCCCTTTAGTGAGAATTTTTACCATTTCTTCCGCCGGTGGTACCTCAACAACTTCTTTGATGGAGCTGAGCTGGGCAAACGCTTGGTAAGTACCGGGAGCGGAAACCCCGAGGGTACGAATTCGCTCGGCAATATCATCCACCGCAGTGGCCAGCTCGGTGTAATGCTCTTCAAACATCAGATGTAATTCGCGGAACAGAGGCCCAGTAACATTCCAGTGGAAGTTGTGGGTTTGCAGGTAAAGGGTGTAGCTATCTGCCAACAAATGTTTCAAGCCGGCAGCAATCTTTTCCCGATCCTTTTCACTGATACCAATATCGATTTTTTTCATAATACAAATCCCTCTTCCAAAAACTGTTGTCACCGAAATGGTTATAAGGCCATTTTGGTACCTTTATTCACTTCTCACAAGCTATCGAGCCAATAGCTTATTTATATAGACAAGTAAGATTTATAAGGTACAAAAATGGCGTGAATTTTAACCCGGCTATTGAAAGAAAATTTTGCGACAAGACATTGCCAATAAGGGACTCTCCAAATAAAACTATTTATCGAGCCCCCTGCTGGCAATACAAGAAATCAGGCACTACAAACCGGGCAATTACTATGGCTCGGCAGCTGCAAAGTTTGCAGGGCTAAGGTTTCCGTCTCGATTAAGTGCAATTTATTCAAGCTCGATACCGGCAAATCCATCAGGTATTTCATGGCCTCCAGAGCCTGCATGCTACCAACCACACCCAGCGCCGGACCGATCACACCTGCTGTAGAGCAGTTCTGGACTTCAGCCTGCTCCTGGGGCGGAAACAGGCAGGCATAACAGGGACCTTTTCTTTCAGAAAAATCAAAACTAATCAGCTGGCCGGAAAACCCCTGCACCGATGCCATTACCACCGGACACCCTGCCTGATAACAAACCCGGTTGATCGTATGGCGGATTTCCAGGTTATCGGTGCAGTCCAACACCAGATCCACCTGTTTTACCTGCTCGCGCAGCCAGGATTCATTCGCCATTTGGCTGTGGGGGTGAATGCGAATAGTTGGATTGGCTGCAGCCAATTGTTGTGCAGCCACCATGGCTTTGGATTTTCCCTGGTGATTGGTTTTGTACAAAACCTGGCGCTGTAAATTGGAGAGATCGATATGATCACCATCCACCAGGTGCAACTCTCCAATACCGGCTGCGGCCAGATACATCGCTGCCGGGCTGCCGAGCCCACCTAAGCCAACAATCAGAATTCGCGCAGAAGACAGTTTTTTCTGCCCCTCTTCACCCACTTGGGGCAACATTATCTGGCGACTGTAACGCTGTAATTCCTTACTACTTAACATGGCTCTACTTCCGCATGCTTACCTTTCAACAGGACATTAAAATCGGCAACCGCCTGCTTGTAATCTTTTGCTTTAGTAATAGCGCTGACCACGGCGATACTGCCAACGCCGCTAGCGATAACCTCACTGGCTCGCTGCATATTAATACCACCAATTGCCACGAGTGGATAATCGGGCAATAGTGCTGCCATTCGCGCAAGTTTCTGCACACCCTGCAACTGATCCGACATATCCTTGGTGTTGGTCGCATAAATTGCACCAATGGCCAGGTAACTGGGGCGATAACGGTAGGCCAACAGTAATTCATAGAAGCCGTGGGTACTGATACCCAGCTTCAATCCTGCCGCTTGAATTGCCCTCAGATCAGCAGACTGCAAATCCTCCTGGCCCAAATGCACGCCGTAGGCGCCGCACTCAATCGCCAACTGCCAGTAATCATTGATAAACAGGCGCAGGTTATATGTCCTGCCAATAGCCACTGCCCTCTCAATCTGTGCGCGCAGGTCCCCACCCGGATTCTTTATTCGCAGCTGTAAAGTACGCACCCCCAGCTCAGCCAGGCGCTGCAACCACTCCACTGTATCCACTACCGGATATAAACCCAATGCTTGAGAGTCTGTTTGGGCAAACCCTTGAACAAGAGGCTGGGCCGCACCAAAACCATAATCCAGCGCACGCTCTTCTCCCCGCACCAAAATCTCCGGGAAGTCGATGAAATCCAGGGGCCAGCCACAGTGACCTACAGGTCCAGCACCAGCGCCGATATGTGCATTATTTCCCCGGCGCAAGCCCCGCTGAACATAGGCTTTACCCACAACGCAGGCATCTCGCAACGGGTAGCCCAAAGCGCGGCAAGCGGCAATAGCGGAGGACAGGGTGCAGCCAGTGCCATGTGTGCCTGTACTGGATACTTCCCGGCCAATAAACCAATCGGCTTTTTCACCATCCCACAGTAAGTCGGCAACTTCTCCCGCACGCAATTGCGTATGGCCGCCGGTAACTAAAATTGCGGTACCGCCGTAGGCGTGCAACTGATGCGCAGCTTGCACAATAGATTCCGAACCCGTGACACTGGCTCCGGTAAGCCATTCCAATTCATGTAAATTGGGAGTAGCCAGATCACATTGTGGCATCAACTGAGCCAACACCGTTGCGGTAATATTCCCTTCGGTGAGCCCGGCTCCGTTGGTAGCAACAGCAACCGGGTCGTAAATAACCGGAACCGGCTGCACCGCTTGCAGCTGGCGCAGGAAATCTGCCACCGCAACAACTTGTTCAGCATTCGCTAGCAGACCGATTTTAATTGCGGCAGGAAATAGATCCCGCTGTAAAGCCTGTAACTGAGAACCCAAGACCTCTAGGGAAACTGCATTAATTGCAGTAACTTCCACCGTATTCTGTGCAGTATTGGCCGTGATAGCACTGCAACCATGGCAGCCGAGGTCGGCAATAGTCAGCAGGTCCGCCTGAATACCGGCGCCACCGCCGGAGTCACTGCCGGCAATGGTCCAGACAATTGGCTTTTTCAATTGGAGTTGATCGCGCATAAAAATACTAATCCTGCAATATGCTCTCTGCCTGCTGCCAGAAAGGCATATCCAGGGTGGGGGTGCTGGGGCTGGCAGTTTGACGCCTGAGCATCAAGCCGGCATTAAAGGCGGCGCGCCCGGATTCCACAGCCAGTTTAAAAGCACTAGCCATCAGTACCGGATCCTGGGCTTTTGCAATCGCGGTATTCAATAACACCGCATCAAAGCCCATCTCCAGTGCTTCTGCCGCCTGTGATGGCGCACCGATTCCGGCGTCAATAATAAGCGGTACATCACTCAGGCGCTCGCGCAGTGTTTGCAGGTTATATTTATTGAGCAGGCCCTGCCCGGTACCGATGGGAGCCCCCCAGGGCATTAATACCTCGCAACCCACATCCAAAAGTTTTCGACACAGAACCAGGTCATCTGTGCAATAAGGCAAAACCTTGAAGCCTAACTGAATTAATTCCCGTGCAGCTTCTACCAGACCAAAGGGGTCTGGCTGCAAATTGTAATCATCGCCAATCACTTCCAGCTTGAGCCAATCGGTCTGGAAAATTTCCTGGGACATTTTTGCCAGCTCCACCGCTTCTCGCGGCGATTTACAACCGGCGGTATTAGGCAACAACTGACAACCGGACTCGCGAATATAATCCCAAAATCGATTGTCCTGCTGCTGTGCCGGATTTTGCCGGCGAAGAGACAAAGTAATAATTTCCGAAGCTGAGGCTTGCACGGATTCGCGCATAATCGCTGGGGAGGGATACAGGGCGGTGCCCACCAAGAGCCGGCTGTTAAATGTTTTTCCGTAAAGTGTTAATAGGTCGCTCACCTTTACCCCCCCACTACCGGAGCAACAATATCCAGGCTATCGCCGTTATTTATCTGTGTATTGCTATATTCCGTACGGGGAATAAATCCACCGTTGATCGCAACGGCAAATGTTTCTCCGCGATAGCCGAGCTGCTGTAAAAGCGCAGAGAGTTTTAGCGGGGATTCAAGGCTCTGTGTTTCCCCATTAATTAGTACCTGCATCAAACCACCTGTAACAGTTGTTGTGCCACTTGCTCCACCAACGCTGGCGCTAAAAGATAACCGTGACGGTAGAGGCCATTCACTCGAACCAGCCCATTCTCAATATGGATATAAGGCATATTATCCATAGTGGCGGGGCGACAATTTACACGGGTCTCAACGATGCGAGCCTCAGCAAAAGCTGGATTGAGGGAGTAAAGCGCCGAGGAGAGTTCCATGCATGAGCGCAAGGAAATGGGGGAGAAGTCTTCACTCTCAATTTCTGTGGCACCAATCACAGTTCGACCATCACTGCGAGGAACAGCGTAGAGCTTATAGCGTGGGTGGAGCAACCGCACTGGACGCTGCAAAGCCACTTCGTGGGATTCCACCACAATTACCTCACCACGGACACCGCGCAAGCCTTCGATCTGCCCTTTAGCACCTAATCCGCGACAATCGACTACACAATCAAATTGTTCGCGCTCCGAGTTCACATAAATATATCCGGCTTCACAATTTACCTTGCTGTGCTCTCGCAGGGTAACAGTACCTCGACACAATACGCTGAGTAACGCAGGCAATAGACGGTGATTGTTGATATCCGCCTCATCCCGCAGGTAAAGCCCCTGCTCAAAGCCATGAAGGGAAGGCTCTAATTTCGCCAAAGCACTACTATCCAGCAGTTGTACCTGCTCCTTAGCAGACTCGCCCAACTTGCCCTGTAACTCTCGCAGGAATTGCAGCAGTTCATTTCTGTCCTTGCCGTGCGCCACCAGAACTGATCCCGCTCTGCGGTACTCTACCCCCAGTCCGCTTTGCTGCTCCAGTTCCCTGGCCCACTCAGACCAAAGCTCAAGACTTTTCAGCCCCAGGTTGTAAACCTGTTTATCACTGTGCACCAATTCCGATAGCGGCGAGATCATTCCCGCTGCCGTCCAGCAGGCTCCCCCGACTGGTACCGACAAATCACCAGCTTCAAACAGGGTGATATCCAGTTCCCGTTGGCAGAGGCGCCAGGCGAGCAATCGGCCCAACAGACCGCCACCGGCAATAGCTACTTTGGCTTTGGTTTCGCTTGTCACAGACCACCTATCTTCGCAAATCCAAATCGACACCCGGCGATAAGCCCTATGTAATCGCCGCACCTTTGCTATCCGATTCTTGGGGGAGAGGACTCTCCCCCCCAAATACTCATTAGCCCTTGTGATAAATCTCGCTGCCCATGTCCTTAAATTTAATCGACATTTCCTCCATGCCCTGTGCAGCTTCCTGCTTGGCTGCATAATCGCGCACATCCTGGGTAATTTTCATGGAACAGAATTTCGGGCCGCACATGGAACAGAAGTGAGCAACCTTACCTGACTCCTTTGGCAAGGTTTCATCGTGATAGGTGCGCGCCCGCTCCGGGTCCAAACCGAGGTTGAACTGGTCTTCCCAGCGGAATTCAAAGCGCGCCTTTGACAGGGCGTTATCGCGCTTCTGTGCTCGCGGATGCCCTTTGGCCAAGTCTGCGGCATGAGCCGCAATCTTATAGGCCATAAGGCCCTCTTTAACATCCTCTTTATTGGGTAGGCCCAGGTGCTCTTTGGGGGTCACATAGCAGAGCATGGCGCAACCGTAGGTGCCGATAAGTGCAGCGCCGATGCCGGAAGTAATGTGGTCGTAGCCGGGAGCAATATCCGTGGTCAATGGACCTAGCGTGTAGAAAGGTGCGCCGTGGCAGTGCTTCAGCTGCTCATCCATATTTTCTTTGATCTTATGGATTGCCACATGGCCGGGGCCTTCGATCATGGTCTGAACATCGTGCTTCCAGGCAATTTCAGTCAGCTCGCCAAGCGTGTGCAGCTCGCCAAACTGCGCTTCATCATTAGCATCCGCAATTGAGCCCGGGCGCAGGCCATCACCTAGACTAAAGCTCACATCGTAGGCTTTCATAATCTCGCAGATTTCCTCAAAGTAGGTGTAGAGGAAATTCTCTTTGTGATGGGCGAGGCACCATTTGGCCATAATGGAACCACCACGGGAAACAATCCCGGTCATCCGTTTGGCTGTGAGCGGCACATAGCGCAAAAGCACGCCAGCATGAATCGTGAAGTAATCCACCCCCTGTTCCGCCTGCTCAATCAAGGTATCGCGGAACACATCCCAGTTAAGGTCCTCAGCAATTCCGTTTACTTTCTCCAGCGCCTGGTAAATCGGCACAGTACCAATGGGCACTGGCGAGTTGCGCAGAATCCACTCGCGGGTTTCGTGGATATTGGCACCGGTGGACAGATCCATCACCGTGTCCGCGCCCCACTTGGTAGACCAAACCAGTTTCTCCACTTCCTCTTCAATGGAAGAAGTCACAGCCGAGTTACCAATATTTGCATTCACCTTGCACAGGAAGTTTCGTCCAATAATCATCGGCTCCACTTCCGGGTGATTAATATTTGCCGGGATAATTGCCCGCCCTTCTGCAACTTCCCGGCGCACAAATTCCGGCGTAATTTGCTCGGGGATGTAAATACCATCACGTGCCTTCTGGTATTCACTTTCACTCATTTCCGCTGCCAACTTGGCTCGCCCCATATTTTCGCGTACTGCGATAAATTCCATCTCTGGGGTAATAATGCCGCAGCGGGCATAGTGCATCTGCGATACATTCTGTCCCGGTTTGGCCCGGCGAGGGCTGGGAAGGTTTTCAAAGCGGATATGATCCAACCCCTGGTCCGCCATACGCTTCTGGCTGTAGGCCGCTTGGCGGGAGTCCAGCAGTTCAGTATCTCTGCGGGCCTCTATCCAGCCCTGGCGCAATTTGGGCAGCCCTTCCCGTACGTCCACTTTAAAATTGGGCTCGGAATAGGGGCCCGAAGTGTCGTAAATGGTGAGGGGCTCATTGGGTTCAAACACCGGATTCTCTGCATCCCCCCCTACCAAACTATCTCCCAGACAGATCTGACGAGCACCAACCTGGATGTCGGCAGTTTCACCGGGCAAATACACCTTGCTCGAGTTGGGGAAAGACTGAACTGTGAGATTCTCAAGAAATTCTTTAGCGGAATCGCGACTGGCAGCGCGGGAGGACTTTCCGGCTTTACCGGATTGTTCAATGATCTCAGACATGCGTAACCTTAAAACTTGGAAATTTAAAGGTCGCAGCATCCAGGGCACATACAAAGAGAAAAGACGCCAAACTGTAACAAAACAGGCGACTTCAGATCTTGTTCCCTACGCGGGGGTTACCCCGATCAGGTTCAACGGATCTCGCAACAGCGATCTCAGCCCACAGGCACTCCGACAAGTAGAGCGCAGTATAGTGGAAGCACCAGAAGAAGAACAGATGGCATAAAACTGTGCCAGAAAAACTAAAGCTTTGAAACGCCAATAAAGTAATCAATGCTCTTGGCGACAAAACTCTAACAGACTTCAATTTATTGATAACTGACCAAAGGGTCTCAAGCATTCACCACTCACAATATCTGAGTGCGTCCTACACTCCTTCTCGTTTACCGGAGCAGTGAATAAAACGATAACAACTTACGGCGAAAGTCGGTGTGGGAGAAAATACAATGTTGAATAAATATGGAGTTCTAGTAACGCTCTGTTTGGGCATCTTGTCGATACAGCCAGCAATGGCAGCCCCCTCCAAGTCTGTTGCTGCGGGTGACAGTATTACCATGGCATTCGGTGCAGACTGTACCCGCAATAAGTATTTCTGGGACCTGTTTTGTCTTCTCGGCGGAGACCAACCCGAGCATTCCTGGTTTGACGGCGACGACAATTCAGTGGAGAGTGTTCACGATAAATATAAAGTTAACTACCCCAATATGGCTGCCAATAAAAGCGCAGCGGAATCCGGTGCTGAGATGCGTAGTGGAGGCGACAACTTCTCCACTCAAGCCGATCGGATTCTATCCCAAAGTAATTTACCTGATCATGTCGAGGTAGTATTGGGCGGTAATGACATCTGTAACAGGGATTGCGTCGATCCAGCCAACTGTAACGATCCACTCTACACCGATAGTGAGTGGCGCTCGGCAGTTCAAGCTGGTCTGGACAAATTAGTCGATGGACTCCCTAACGGCTCAACGATAGTACTCGGCTCAGTACCGCGAGTACACGATCTCCGGGCAGCGGGTCTGGATAAGCAAAGCGGTAATTCCCGCGTAGATTGCGAGAGTGTCTGGTCGACTTTCGGAATCTGCCGAATTGCAACAAATGGCGGCTCGATGAATGGAGAGAGCTTTGCTACTCGTTATAACGGAATAGCCGCAGCCCAACAACGTTATAACGAAATCCTTGTTGAGGAAGCAGAAAGTTACAACGGTATGAACGGGGTAGAAGTTGTTGCTGAATATACCGGTGAGGATGAGTTAAATGCCGGGACTTTTCAATTCAATAAAGACGATATTGATGGTGGAGATTGTTTCCATCCCAGTATCCAAGGGCAAAATATTGTCGCTGACCTACTATGGCAAGGAAATCCGGATAAATAAGTAACTTTTACTGCTCGGTAAATTCAGGGCCCGCAATAAAGTAGCGCGGGCCCTAATCAATTCACTTACCTAAATCCTCATCAAAGTAACCATTCTCTTCAACCACATACTGCAATCTATGCGGCAAACCCTTTCTCATAAAGGCGACATCAATTACTTTTCCACTGGTAAGAGCACTCCTCACCCCATTCCTGTCACAAGAGAAAATAGTCACTTAAGCTAATTGAGAGCGATCTCGTAAAACCAGTTTATTCAAATTTTACTAGCCCGCACATACTACAACCTCGACAAACCACTCAGGCCATCATGAACCTAGAAGATTATTTATCCGAATTAAACAAGTATGAAAATCGGTTTAGCGAAAGTTTCTTTTACAATAAACACCAAACCTTCCATAAGCAATTGGGACAAGAAATTAATGCACTCAAGGCTCAAGGAGAAGCACCTGAATTATTCTTGATCTCGACTGCTGGGACAAATGGATATGCAGTCAATATATGAACGATCTACTCAGATCTACTACAATTATTCTACGATACCCAACTGAAACTCCATAGTTAGAGTTAGTGGTACAACTATCACCATGGACAATCACGTTGTGCTGTGTCTACCGCTCAATACTACTTTCTAATTTTACCTACAGCCTATTAACCTCTGAAACCGGATGAACAATCTCGCTACTTCAGTAACAGGCGCCCTTGTGAAAAAATCTGCTTTAGTACATATTTTGTATTTTTTAATAAAAAAAGCAGCAACCATAAATAACTTAATGGAAGAGCAATACTACTTAGCCTATAGAAAAATCCCACTTCAACCCCATGACTGATTCGCATAATTTAATAAATCAAGATCAATATGTTTTGAAAAAAATTTCTAAAATAAAAGAATTAAAAAGAATACAGCTCATTATCGGTGGCTTTGGCTTTATAGGCCAATACTTGACGTGGGGATTATTAAGAAAAGGCTTCAATGTAGTTTTGATTGCTCGAAGTGATATCCACAATCGACTCGAACAACTCAAGCAAAAAAATAGCGCTGTCAATCCTATTTATAAGCTCACAGAGAATGACTTCAATCGGCTTACAATCATATCAGGTGACTTGAACAAACCCAGCTTGGGGCTGTCTTCTACATCTTACAGCCAGTTATGCTCCTTAAACATTGACTCCATATGGAATTGTGCAGCAGATATGCGTTACAGCTTTAACAATTTGCAGCAAAGTATGAATACTAACGTCAATGGTGTAAAGCGACTCATTGACATCGCGGTAACAACCAGATGTCGACTCAATCAAATATCGACTAGCTTTATTGGTGGTAAAGACTACGCCAACGGGGAGAGAATCGAGGAGACCCTCTATCAGCCAAAAGAGTTTTTTAACGCCTATGATTACACTAAAAATATGGCAGAGAACTTAATCGCGGCATCCAAAAACCTACAGTATACGATTTACAGGCCTACGATTGTTTTAGGTGACTCAGTGACCGGTTATACAAATTCCCAGTCTGGCTACTATGAATATGTGAAGCTGCTAAATCGATTAAAAGAAAAAAATGTAAAACTACCCATTCATTTAAAGTATCTTTCAGGTCGACCCATTAACATTATCCCTGTAGATGTTTGTTGCGATGCGATATTAAATATCTCAGACAACCATGAAACCACAGCAAGTCAATATTTTAACATTGCAGATTCCAAGCCAATGACAATCGATGATTTTGTTCAATTTAATCGGATTTACTTTAATCTAGACCTAAGACAGCTCCAAGATGATCACACAGCATTAAATAACTTGCCTGAATTGGAAAAGCGCCTACTTAAGATCATTAATAGAATGCAAAACGGTCCCTTTTTGAACAGTGACTTTAGATTTTGTAGTAAAAATAGCCAAAGAGTATTAGGCCACCCTGTACAAAACCAATGGCGCAATAGCAATAGCTACCTAACCAAGATTGTGGACTACTTTTTAAACCAAACAAGTTATTGAAACAACCCCCCCCAATCAAATATATCATGAATAGCCCCAATGACATATTACAATCCACTTACGCAAACAGAATCAGTTACTCCGGCCCAAATGAAGATTCCAGATCCGAATTAAAAGCCTTAAATATAAATGAAAACGACAATATTTTATGTGTTACTGGCGGCGGAGATCGCGTATTAAGCCTCTTGTTAGACAAACCTAAAAAAATAACCGCAATCGATCTAAACCCATGCCAAAATTACCTCTTAGAACTCAAAAAAGCCGGGATACAGGAGTTAAATTATGAGGATTTCCTGAAATTTACAGGGGTTCTTCCATGCAATAAAAGGTTGCATTTTTACAACATAATAAAACACCACCTCTCAAAAGAAGCGGAATCATTTTGGAGAGAAAACACAAAAACAATCAAGAGGGGACCTATCTTCGAAGGAGCCTTTGAGAAGCACTTTAAATTGATTAGCACCATTATTAAAACTATTCGTCCAAGCAAGATAAGAACGTTAGTCACATTCAAGAACATTGAAGAGCAACGTAAATTTGTTGAGCAAAAATGGAATACCCCAGCCTGGAAACACTTTTTGCACTTTCTAACCAGCGAGTCTATCTTCAGGCTTTTCCTGAAAGACCCCGGATTCTACCAGCATGTTCCTCAAGAAGTATCGATTCCCGAGTATTTGATAAGCAGGATGGATCACTCCCTAATGAATCACCTGATCCTTGAAAATTTCTTTATGACTTTCTTATTGACGGGAAAATATAACCCAGAACATGGGCTACCTTTATATTTAGAGAAAAAAAATTATCCGATAATAAAGGATGCATTAAATAACTCCATCATAGAAACAGTAACATCACCACTAGAAGCATATTTAGATCGACTAGAAACCAAGATTGACAAATTTTCGATTTCTGACGTTTCCGCTTATCTCAACGAAGAAAACTTCATCTCCCTACTAAACTCAATACACTCAGCTGGCAATGAAAACTGTATATTATGTATGCGTCACTTTATTACAAAGAGAAGAATTCCCGATTTCTTTAAAAGTAAGTTTATTTTTAACCCGGCCTTAGAAGAAGAGCTTGGCAATAGCGATAGGTCTTTTGTTTACAGCTTTAACGTTGGCGTAAAATGTACCCGCTAGCTTTTCTCACTATTTCAATCATCATCGCCAATGTTTCAATATTAGACAAATTGAGTTAGCAACTACTTTTAGACTATCCTTCTGAAATTTAAGCCTCGAACATTGATAAACCAAGCAACTTTATAATTGAATGGTTCTTTTGACATCAAAGTCCCCCAAAATAAACACTCCAGCTTGCCACACAAAAGTAGCGGGAAACTAAATAATTACAGCCCCGCGCTACCATTTAAGATTTCACCACACTTCCCCAAGGAAACCGCAGATTAATCTATGAAGGGTTATTTTGAGACCTAAAATAAGCCATTATCAGGAAAAACTCCCACCTCGACATAGGGCCGGTGACTCTATTGATCTATAACCGCCAGGCAAACCGGACAAGGGGGTATTGGCCTTGCGGAACTGCTTTCAACAGCTGCCCTGCTAGCTACGTTATCACCATTTATACAACCCTAGTGATGACTAACGTCCCCTCGTACAACTGGCTATTTTGACTTTTCTTCAAAGTAGCCAAGCTCTTCAACCACATACTGTAATCGGTGTGGCAAACCTTTCCTCATAAAAGCTACATCTATTACCTTTCCACTGGCAAGGGCACTCCACAACCCATTTTGACCACTGTGAACCCAACTATCGTTGACTCTCAATAGTACATCATTATCCTCAAATCCCAACGCAGTAAAAAATTCATTGCCAGCCACACCCTCCAGACGTATCAAATGGTGCCCTTCAACTTCTAATTCCGCCTTGGTAAACTTGGCCTCTAAGGATTCGCGCTGCTCAAGCTGTTTCGATAGCCACTCTTGTCCGAGAGTCAACACTCCCGCAGGCTCAATTAATTTTTTTCCTTTCTCACCATGAGGCTGTTCAATGCGCTGGCGCAGTTCCTCAGTGTGCTGACGAGAATAAGTTAAAGATACCGTATTACCTTCCTTCCCTTGAAGCAATAAACGCTCCGGTGTGCCCTGATTGTTAATAACAGCATAGTTACCCTCCAAACTCCTCAAGGAAACATCTTTGAGAAGTGGCTGCCCCAAGGAATAATATCGAGCCTTCTGCCCCTCTACTTCTACTAGAGCTTTAGACTTTTTTTCTATGCTCGATTCACTAATACCCACTAGAGCAAGAGGAAGATTCGTTACGGGAAGTTTATTTTTACTATTTCTCTGTTGCTCCCAGGTATGCTTTTGTTTTTGATCTATATTAAGTTTCGCCAACTCCCTTTCTATCCAATAAGAATACTGCTCAAAGGATCGCTTCCCCTTTAAGTAGAGTCCATTGATAAAAACCACCGGTACGTTTTTGAGCCCCAGCTTTAAAGCTGTTTCTTGATCCTCGAGGACTAGCGCCCTGTAACTTTCATCCCCTACACAACTTGCAAAGTAAGCGCTATCAACTGACAAGTGCTTGGCCGTCTGAATGTATGCGCCACCTCCTAAATTTGGAGTTCTTGCATAAAGGGCATCGTGGTACTCCCAGAAAGCATCTTGATCCCCAGCACATCGAGCGGAAACAGCCGCCCTAACGCCCTCGCGGTGAAACTTTAAGGGGAAATCAAAATTAACTTGTCGCACCCAACCAGGATATTCACTTAGTAACTGCCTCAGTACAGGCTGGAAAGACTTACAGTGAGGAGACTGAAAAGAACAAAAAACGGCTACTGTTACAGGCGCTTCAGGATTACCACGTACAGCCCTGTTCTCGTAAGAGAGCTCGACACGCGGCGGCTTAGGAACAGGCAGAAGAATTTCAACATCTGTACCAGCCTCTGAGGTGTCAGAAATAAATTCATGAAGCTTATTCAGGCGCAGCTTGTGTTCCATCTCCGCGATATCGTACAAAACAAACTGAAGATCTCTGTCCAGTTCTTGTACAGTAACTTCCTTCCCGCCTATTCTCGCAGCGACAACATGTTGATCAGCTACCCTACCCTCTGCAATCGCTTTCGTATCCTCGGCGCAACCATTAATTACACCCAAACTCCCGGAAACAATTAAGATTATTAAAATGCGTCCTAGCCCATTCACTGGCAATTCTCCTTTTACCGGTTTTGACCAATCTTACCGCCCAATTCTCATTTCAGTCTCTTACATCGACATTTGTCGCTGCTGCAATCACAAAATGGGAACTAGACATGCTTTTTGGCATCAGAGCCAACAATCTAGGAACTGGAGAAACAATTATTTCTCAAAGAGGGGGAGGGTACTGGGGAAAACTGGTGAGTGAAAATAGTTTAGGAAGACACCATGCGCGCCCAGAAAGGCAACCTATCGGTTCTCGCTTTCGGATAAGTCTGGTAGAGCCTTCTAATGCCTGAACCGGTCAAATCCCGGGAAATTACTATTAGCTTCAGTACAGAATAAGAATTGAAGCCAACCAATTTGAAGTTACCACCTCCTAATCGAAAGCGGGCCGCTGTTGCGGCCCGCTATAAGTCAAAATCGGTACTAAAACCCTAACTCTCGCCAGGTAAAGGTTTGTTAATTAACGGTACATATGAACTGGAAGGGCGAAGTAACGCCGCCATCTGAATCATCACCTGGCGCTGGGACATGGACCTCAACCTTTACAAACTCAGATCCTAACTCGGCATCAGTGGGGGCAATGATACCAAAAGTAAGCAGATCAGGAAGCGGATTTGTAGTCGCACCGCTGGAAATCTCAGTGGACTCTGGGGTTACTTCGCAGTTCTCTGAGTCAACCTTCACCGTCGTCCCGACAGGCAAGCGCCCGTTGTAGACGTCGGAAACATAAAAGTAAAGGTTAGTCGCTTCGCCTACGCCAATTTCAACCTCAGGCTGAGATTCATAATTATCATCTGTAGTTCTAAATATTCCATAGGCCGTACTTCCTGCCAATCGAACTACGATCTCATCGCGCACATGAACTAACTCTTTAGAGCATGCTCCCGCACTTTCAGCAGCGTCGGAACAGCTAAGTCCATTATAAATACCGTTACCACTATCGTACTCGCGATTATCATCTAGAGGGATAAACACTTCTTCATCGCCGGCCACATCTGGGCAATTGGGATAGCAGCTACCAGTACTGTTCGAGTTCCCAAAGGCTCCGTCTTCGTTGTGGTCTAAGAATGCTTCTGGCAAATCTACAAACGTTTCGCCGACATCATATTGCCCATTACTATTCGCATCAGTAAAACTCTCCTGTCCCAGGGCATAGGCTAAAATAGTGGAGCGGCCGCCATAAGGTTGGCCCAGAGATTGCGGGCAGGGGTAACCAGTCTCAGCTGTAACCGGGCACTCCGTATTCCATATATCCCGAAGTGAATGCATCTCACCGTCATCACCAAGGAACTCATATTCCAACGGTGCTCGGGGACTCTGGCTATTCCAATCCACTGAGCAATTCCCATCTACAGTGGTGCAGTAGCCGGCTATGCGCCCATACTCCGTTTCAAAGGAGATAGCGGTACCATCAGGAATTGTATTGTCAGCGTCGCCAGCCCTGATAGTAATTTCGGACGTGACCCCATCATAGCTATCACCATTCACATTGAGGATGCTAGCTGACAAAGAAAAAGAGTTCTGATCAAGAATGCCCGCTGAAACCACTAAGCTACTAGATACGGCACTATAAGTAGCCCCATTATCATCAGTAATCGTGGCTTTTACTCGAACTGGCAGTGCTACACTTCCTGAGGAAACTAGCGCAACTACTTCACCTTCAGAATCAGTCGTTTCGGAGCTACTGGCAAGGCTTACATTTCCCTCCCCTTCATCCAAGGTGAAGTTAACTTCCACCCCACTCACTGGCAGGCCTTCTTCGCTGAGGACCTTAAAACGCACTTCTGATGTTTCCTTGCCTCCAGTACCTCGAATATTGATGACTTCAGGTTCAGCGCTCACAAACTCAATGTAGTCGAAGACTAGAGGCATCACGGTAACACGACCAGTGGCTGATATACCTGGGTAGGCAGATAGCACCGCAGTAATGCTATCCTCACCTTCACAGCCCAGTGCTGCATAGGTCGAAGTAGCCTTCCCGTCGATAGTAGTAACCGGAGAATCTAGGGTAGCAACGGCTGGTTCGCTCAAGCTGCAATTACTAGAAAATTCTACTGACATCCGCTTGGTGTAGAGATTGCCATCAGGCCCCTGTACATAGACATAAACAGGCGTAGTGCCTCTAGGGGATAGATCCTCACTAGCCGTAATTTCCAGCTCACCAGGCACGAATTGTTGGTTATCATCCAAATAACCCAACTGCAGGGAGGGCTCTCCAACTGTAAATACCTTAGGTGAGTATGGATCCTGGTCAGTACTGATATCGTCATAAACTACAACAATTTCACCAGCATTCCCGACCTCTTCTCCTTCAAGATCCAACTCTAAAGATGCAACGCCACTATCATTCGTCGTCACAACCCCACTGCCAGGCACCAACTCACCCAAAGTCGTTGTAACCAAAATATTGCTAGAAGCAACTGGATCTCCATCAAGCTTGACAGTCACTTGGACAAGTACAGGCTCCTCAGGATTTGGAGTTTGAACCACCTCACCCGTCTCTAGGTCTTGCAGCTCTACATCAATACTATATGTGGCTTCCGGCGTGGTACCACCATCATCATCATCACCGCCGGCACTACCACCGCCACCACAAGCGGTCAGTGAAACAGCAACGGTCATCAATAGAAGCCATCGCAAAATTGATTGGTACAGCGTAAGAATGTGCATCTAAATTTCCTTCAATATTTTTAGCGCCCAGCGGCAGTAGCCATCATCTCCAATCGGGTGTTTATAGTTTTTCCCGATACGGCTTAATGCGTCTTTAGCTATCGTCGACTACTCACCCAAGCTAGAAGTCAACTGTTGCATCTATGGTGTCTAGCGTAAGAGCTGCTCAAAAAAGCACCATCTCAGTGAACAAGAAGAGGCAACGGGCGACTATCCAGAATCAATGGAATAAAATCAAGTTTTTTACATCCACCTTGCACTATTGTTCTATAAAAAAATTAACCGCTAAAAAATCAATATGATTTATAAACTTTTTTCCTGAATTTTCTTGATACAAGTCAGAGCTTTTAGGTTTTTAATAAGCTATTGAACGTGCCGTGATCTACATTAGAAGGCGGGCAAAACTCAGCACGTAACGGGCGGTTTTTTCTATTTTCTTTGTTTTTTCAGTCATAAAAAAAGGGCCACCCTATTGGGTGGCCCTTTTCGGATTAGAAGCCTGACGATGACCTACTCTCACATGGGGAAGCCCCACACTACCATCGGCGATGTTGCGTTTCACTTCTGAGTTCGGCAAGGGATCAGGTGGTTCCACAACTCTATTGTCGTCAGGCAAACTGGCTTGGGTTGGCGTTGGTCTTATAAGCAAAGTGCTTGGCCTGCCGCGTTATCGCTGTTTGCCTCGGTCATGTTATTGACCGGCGATAACCCCAAATAAGTCGGTAAAACAATCTGTAGTAATACACCGCAAGCGATCGTATGTCTCTAACTCACAATCCGCTAGCTTAGCTAGTCGTTAGTAACCATCTCTGTTGTATGGTCAAGCCGCACGGGCAATTAGTACTGGTTAGCTCAACGCCTCACAACGCTTCCACACCCAGCCTATCAACGTGGTAGTCTTCCACGGCCCTTCAGGAGGCTCAAGGCCTCAGGGAGATCTTATCTTGAAGGAGGCTTCCCGCTTAGATGCTTTCAGCGGTTATCCCGTCCGAACATAGCTACCCGGCAATGCCACTGGCGTGACAACCGGAACACCAGAGGTTCGTTCACTCCGGTCCTCTCGTACTAGGAGCAACTCTTCTCAAATCTCCAACGCCCACGGCAGATAGGGACCGAACTGTCTCACGACGTTCTAAACCCAGCTCGCGTACCACTTTAAATGGCGAACAGCCATACCCTTGGGACCGGCTTCAGCCCCAGGATGTGATGAGCCGACATCGAGGTGCCAAACACCGCCGTCGATGTGAACTCTTGGGCGGTATCAGCCTGTTATCCCCGGAGTACCTTTTATCCGTTGAGCGATGGCCCTTCCATACAGAACCACCGGATCACTATGACCTACTTTCGTACCTGCTCGACATGTCTGTCTCGCAGTCAAGCGCACTTATACCATTATGCTCATTGCATGATTTCCGACCATGCTGAGTGCACCTTCGTACTCCTCCGTTACTCTTTGGGAGGAGACCGCCCCAGTCAAACTACCCACCATACACTGTCCTCGATCCGGATAACGGACCAGAGTTAGAACCTCAAACATACCAGGGTGGTATTTCAAGGACGGCTCCACAACAACTAGCGTCGCTGCTTCAAAGCCTCCCACCTATCCTACACAAATAGGCTCAAAGTTCAGTGCAAAGCTGTAGTAAAGGTTCACGGGGTCTTTCCGTCTAGCCGCGGGTACACTGCATCTTAACAGCGATTTCAATTTCACTGAGTCTCTGGTGGAGACAGCGTGGCCATCGTTACGCCATTCGTGCAGGTCGGAACTTACCCGACAAGGAATTTCGCTACCTTAGGACCGTTATAGTTACGGCCGCCGTTTACCGGGGCTTCGATCAAGAGCTTCGCCGAAGCTAACCCCATCAATTAACCTTCCGGCACCGGGCAGGCGTCACACCCTATACGTCCTCTTACGAGTTTGCAGAGTGCTATGTTTTTAATAAACAGTCGCAGCCACCTGGTCACTTCGACCGGCCTCAGCTTAGGGAGCAAGTCCCATCACCAAAACCGGCGTACCTTCTCCCGAAGTTACGGTACCATTTTGCCTAGTTCCTTCACCAGAGTTC
>NZ_CP174303.1:4315000-4957500 GCF_052467225.1 Microbulbifer maximicatervae (SeqCode)
CATGCTACGTCGAGCCACTGAATTGTAATTGGTTGTTTTTTCCGCCTGCAGGCCGGCTATAAAATCTCGCTACCTTTCTTTGTCTGAAAGCTCAAATTCGCTATGCAGCGCCCGGACAGCCAACTCTAAATAACGCTCGTCAATAATCACTGAGATCTTAATTTCAGAAGTAGTGATCATTTGGATATTAATATTGTCTTCACCCAGGGCACTAAACATACGACTAGCCACATTTGCATGTGAACGCATACCTACGCCAACAATAGAAACCTTGGCGATCTTGTCGTCTGTGATCACCTCCCGCGCACCAAGTTCCGCAGAAACTCGCTCTAAAACATCACGAGCCTTACCTAAATCATTGCGGTGAACAGTGAAGGTGAAATCAGTCGTGCCATCGACAGCACTGATATTTTGAACAATAACGTCGACTTCGATATTTTCAGCGCCGACCGGTGCCAGGATTCGGCATGCAACCCCAGGGGTATCCGGCACTCCACGAATTGTCAGTTTTGCTTCATCGCGATTAAACGCGATACCGGATACAACTGGCTGTTCCATATCGTTATCTTCCTCATCCAGGCTAATCAGGGTTCCGTTACCCTCTTCAAAAGTTGAGAGTACGCGCAGGGGAACCTTGTATTTACCGGCGAACTCTACGGCGCGGATCTGCAGAACCTTGGAGCCAAGACTGGCCATTTCCAACATTTCTTCAAATGTGATTCGATCGAGTCTGCGTGCACTGTCGACCACTCGAGGGTCAGTGGTATAGACCCCGTCCACGTCGGTATAAATCTGGCACTCGGTAGCATCTAACGCCGCAGCTAACGCCACACCCGTCGTGTCAGACCCGCCGCGCCCAAGTGTGGTGATATTGCCGTCGTCATCCACCCCCTGAAAACCAGCCACAACTATGACTTTGCCTTCATCGAGATCGGTGCGCATTCGCTCCACATCGATACTTTGAATGCGAGCTTTGGTATGAGCATTATCCGTAAGAATTTTTACCTGCCCACCCGTGTAGGAACAGGCGTCATAACCACGCTTCTTCAGAGCCATGCTCAAAAGGGCAATTGTGACCTGCTCTCCTGTGGAAACCAGAACATCCAATTCTCTGGGGTCTGGTTTTTCCTGGATTTGATAAGCGAGATCAATCAGGCGATTTGTTTCACCACTCATGGCAGACAATACGACAACCATGTCATGTCCCTGAGCGCGAAACGCGGCGACTTTATCGGCCACAGCTTCAATTCGCTCAATTGAGCCAACTGAAGTCCCGCCATACTTCTGCACGAACAAACTCATAACTTACTGTGTTTCCTTAGCTCCACAATAAGTACGCTTCCTGCCCAACTCGTGCAGGCGCGCACTTAATCACCAAACCTCTGCGAAATCAACTCAACTACGAATTCAGACCACGAATTTGACAAAACTTAACTAGTTTAAGGATTGCTCAATCCAATTTGGCACTTCTTTCAGCATATTAGGGAGCGCGGACACATCGGTTCCACCACCCTGGGCCATGTCTTTTCGACCGCCACCCTTGCCGCCCAGCTTCCCGGCAGCAAAGCGCATAAGGTCACCCGCAGAAAGCCGATCTGTCAGGTCTTGGGTCACTGCGGCAACCAAAGCCACCTTTTCATCGCCCGGAGCCGCCAGCAGCACCACGCCGCTGCCCAGCTTGTTCTTCATTTGATCCGCCAAATCTCTCAGTGATTTGGGGTCAGCTCCGTCAATAGAGGTTGCCAGCAACTTAAAGCCCGCCAATTCAATAGCCTGAGTGGAAAGGTCTCCACCAGCACCGCTGGCCAACTTGGTTTTTAACTGGGCAATCTCTTTTTCCAGCTTTCGATTGTTAAGCAGCAGCTGTTCAACTTTGTCAGCCAAGGAGTCCGGACGCGCCTTAAGCAGAGTCGCTACATGCTCCAGACGCTGCTGTGCCTGATCGAACAGAGACATTGCGTGAGCGCCAGTAACCGCTTCGATTCGACGCTGGCCGGAAGCAATGCCGCTTTCCCCAACAATGCGAATCAAACCGATATCACCGGTGCGCTTCACGTGAGTACCGCCACACAACTCAACGGAAAAAGCCTTGTCATCAGATTTGCCCATGGAAAGTACACGTACAGTATCGCCGTACTTTTCGCCAAATAGAGCCATAGCGCCCATCGCTTTTGCAGACTCAATATCGGTTTCGTGAGTTTCAACTGGGGTATTTGCGCGAATTTGGCTATTAACCAGGGATTCAATCGCGTGCAGTTGCTTTGCCGTTACGGCTTCGGGGTGGGAGAAGTCAAAGCGCAGGCGCTCGGAGTCCACCAGGGAGCCCTTCTGGGTGACATGCTCGCCCAGCACTTTGCGCAAGGCGGCATGTAATAGATGGGTTGCAGAGTGATTCAGGGCGGTGGATTGACGAACATCTGCTGATACGACTGCCTCAAGGGTTTCGCCCACAGCGATACCCCCCTTCAACAACTTACCAGTATGCAAATGATGCGCGCTCTGCTTGGTGCAGTCGCGCACTTCAAAGCGGGCGTCACCGGAACTCAAATAGCCACTATCACCTACCTGACCACCGGACTCTGCGTAGAAGGGAGTCCGATCCAGAACAATTGCACCCTCTTCACCTTCTTCCAAGCGTTCAACCTGCTCACCACCTTTAACGATGGCCAACACTTTGCCTGTTGCCTCGATCGCGTTGTAACCGAGAAACTCTGTAGCCCCTTCCAGTTCGAGGACATCGGTATAGTCCTGTTTAAATTTACCGGCAGCGCGAGCTCTCTGGCGCTGGGCTTCCATAGCAGCTTCATATCCATCCATATCCAGGGATAGACCGCGCTCACGGGCAATATCCTGGGTTAAGTCTGTCGGGAAGCCGTAAGTATCATGCAGAGTAAATACCAACTCACCGGGGATCTCACTGCCTTCGAGGGAAGCCAGGGCATCTTCTAGCAGCGCCATTCCCTTATCCAGAGTCTTCGCAAACTGCTCTTCCTCTTTGCGCAGCGCATTCTCAATCACCTGCTGCTTTTCACGCAGCTCCGGGTATGCGTCACCCATCTGCTCGGCGAGCGCCTCTACCAGCTTGTAGAAGAAGATATCTTTGTGCCCAAGTTTGTGACCATGGCGCACTGCGCGGCGAATAATGCGGCGAAGTACAAATCCACGGCCTTCGTTGGAAGGCATTACGCCATCGGCAATCAAGAATGAACAAGAGCGGATATGGTCGGCGATCACTCGCAGGGATTTCTCTTCCAGGTCGCTGCAGCCAACCACTTCTCCCGCCGCCTTCAGCAGCGCTTGGAACAAGTCAATTTCATAATTGGAGTGTACTCCCTGCATTACAGCGGCAATACGCTCCAGCCCCATGCCGGTATCCACTGAGGGCTTGGGCAGTGGGTGCAGTTCACCATCAGCGGTGCGCTCATACTGCATAAATACCAGGTTCCAGATCTCGATATAGCGATCAAGGTCGTCATTATCGGAACCGGGTGGACCGCCGGGCACATCGGCACCGTGATCGTAGAAAATCTCAGAACTTGGACCGCAGGGACCAGTGTCACCCATCTGCCAGAAGTTATCCTCGTCGAGACGGGAGAAGCGCTCGGCACTCACCCCCATTTCCTTCAACCAAATATCAGCGGCTTCATCATCGCTGATATGTACGGTTACCCAAAGACGCTCCTCCGGCAAGTTCAATACTTTGGTCAGGAACTCCCAGGCAAAGCGAATCGCCTCGCGCTTGAAGTAGTCGCCGAAGCTAAAATTACCGAGCATTTCAAAAAACGTGTGGTGCCGTGCGGTGTAACCGACATTTTCGAGGTCGTTATGCTTGCCTCCTGCACGCACACAGCGCTGTGAACTGGTGGCGCGATTGTAGGAACGCTTTTCCTGCCCCAGGAAGGTGTCCTTAAACTGCACCATGCCGGCATTGGTGAATAACAGCGTCGGGTCATTGCCCGGAACCAGGGAACTGGAGGGCACAATGGCATGACCCTGCTCAGCAAAATAATTCAGAAAGGCGTCGCGAATCTGTGCGCTTTTCATCCGGCGTAATTCCACTTCGTTAGTTGAGTTTTATTTGATTGGCGTCAGTGACACGGTGTCACTTCTGTTCCACTACTGTGCCAGCCCCTGTTCGGGCATTCTTTTTTGGGCAAGCAGGTGAACATGCAGGTGAAATACGGTTTGACCTGCGCTTCGACCGTTATTAACTACCAGTCGATAGCCCTCGAGCCCCAGCTTGCGCCCCAGTTCTGCCGCCAGCCACATAAGGTGGCCGAGCAGGGATTTATCTTCAGCCTGAGCCGCGGATAAATTCACTAGGGGTTTGCGTGGGATAATGAGGAGATGGGTCGGCGCTTGTGGCGCGCGATCCTCAATAACGACACATTGGTCGTCCTCGTAGATCATCTCAGCAGGGATATCTCCCGAGATAATTTGACTGAAAACGCTGGGTTCACCCATTGGTTTACTTTTCCAGCTTTTCCTCGGCTGTCAGCTGCCGCGCTTCAGATTCCAGCATTACCGGTATACCGTCCCGCACCGGATAGGCTAGACCGCTGGCCTTGCAGACCAGCTCCTGTGTGTCCTCCCGGTATTCAAGCGGCGCTTTACTCACCGGACATACCAACAGGCTCAGCAACTTTTTATCCATGTTCCACCCCACTATTTTCCCTCGGTAATACTTCCGATGGGCAAAAATGACCGCGTATCATACAATGCTTCATACGCTTTTACACGGTATTCGCCATAGCTTCTGCTGCGCCACCTGTTAGCTTTGCGCTTTTTTACCCTTATATGACAGAAGCAGTCTCTACTGAAACAGAATTGAGATGGCTAAGTAGCAGCTCCCGGGCTAAACGCCCCTCCTCTATTTCATTAAATACCTCGTGGTAAGACCTTGAAAAACAGTGCAATTGCTTGTTTTTTGACCCCACCTGCCCAAACCACTTGCGACTGAGTTCCACATCGACAATATGGTCTGATTCCGGCAATAACAGAAGGCAAGGCATGGATATCCCATCCAACCGGCCAGATAAAAACTCCCGCTCCTGCAAAAAAGTCTTGAACCAGCGCAGAGAGATACTGTGATGTACAAGTTCATCACTGACATACCGCTTGACCACATCCGGACTACGAGATATCCACTGACTATTTATCTGGCTGGAAAGAGCCAACCCCGGAAGCCAGCGAGCCCAAAATAGCGCGAGCCATAACAGAAGGCCTTTGGGCTCACTTTTACCGCGAAAGCCCGGTGCAGAAAGATTTAAGCTGTCGACAGATTTATATCGAATAGCACAGCCACAGGCGATAACAGCTCCCATACTGTGGCCAAGAAGATGCATCCCAAGCCCGGGGTTTCCACTTTTTACCAAAGAGATAAATTCATTTAGATCCTCACTATAAAGTGCAAAATCCTCAATATCCCCGCGCTTCCCATCCGACAATCCGTGGCCATAATGATCTAAGGCATAGACATTGTACCCTGCTCGATTGAGATCTTCCGCCAGCTCACTGTAACGCCCACTGTGCTCGCCCAACCCGTGGGATATAACCACTACACCCACAGCTTCTTCTACCCACCAGCGCCGGTAATACAGCGTCACTCCCCTGGTGACAAACTCCATTGCAATCTCCTTATTGATTATTATTTTGCTAGCTAATCGCTATTCCAGGGTTTCGCGGTACCTGCCCAGCATGGCCAAATGATTCATGCGGGACCGTTTAAGTAGCGCTTCCTGGGCTGCCTCAACATTCTCCGGGCGCCCCTGCCAAGCAGCGAGTGCTGGCTCTTGTAGTGCACGCCCATAGGAAAAGCTCAACTGCCAGGGGCCACCACCTTGCTGATTCATTGCATTGAGATTGGCCGTGGCCTCTTCCGGTCCCTGCCCCCCGGAAAGAAAGTTAATTCCCGGCACTGCTGCGGGGACCGTTCGCCGCAAGCTGCGCAGGGTATATTCGGCCACCTGCTCAGGGTCAGCCGTTTCCGCCTCCGCACCAGGGGTTACCATACTGGGCTTTAGCAACATCAGCTCCAGTATTACCCCGTGCTGGTGGAGTGCGTGGAACACAGAGTGCCAAACCCGCTCATTTACCGCCGCACTGCGCTCTATATCGTGCTCACCGTCCATCAGAACCTCTGGCTCGACAATAGGAACCACCCCTTCGGCCTGGCATACCGCTGCATAGCGGGCCAACATCTCAGCATTTGCGGTAAGCCCCAGGCGCGTGGGGTTGTGATGACCAATAGGATAGACTTCACGCCACTTGGCGAAGCGAGCTCCTTGCTTTTTATATTGCTGCAAGCGCTCAGACAACCCGTCCAACCCGTAGGTGATCATATCCCCAGGCGCTCCAGGCAGAGGGCCCTTGCCCTTATCCACCTTAATGCCCGGCACTATCCCCTGTGACGCTGCCACTTCCGGCAAGGGCTGACCCTCGGCATCTTTTTGCCCCAGAGTTTCCTCGAACAAAATAACGCCACTGATACATTCACCCAACCCCTTACAGGACAGCAGCGCAGCACGGTAGTCGCGCCGGTTTTTCTCAGTGGAATCCACTCCAATCGTGGCAAAGCGCTTTGCAATAGTGCCGCCACTCTCATCGGCAGCCAGGATGCCTCTTTGACCATCGACCAATGTTGCTACAGTTTCCTCCAGCATATCGATATGTGACATCTCTACCCCTCCCTTAGGTTATTACGCTAAGAGGATAGGCGGTCCAGCCTAAAAAGCTTTACAGGCTTTTACCGCCCTCCGCCAACCAGCCAACAACTGCTCCCTCTCCGCCTGAGTCATTGCCGGCATAAAGTCCCGTTCAATTTCCTGCAAACACTCCGGTAATTCCTTTGGTCGCCAGGTTCCACTGCCAATACCAGCCAGCAACGCAGCACCAATAGCTGTGGACTCAATCTGCCGGGGCCGTTCAACACGCAAAGAGGAAACATCCGCCTGGAATTGCATCAGGAAATTATTCGCGCAAGCACCCCCATCCACACGCATATGGGTAATCGGCAAGCCCAGGGCCTGCTCCATCAAACGAGCCAGCTCATCACTCTGGTAAGCTATAGATTCCAAAGTGGCACGCACCACCTCAGCTCGACCAGCCCCCCGACTCAAGCCGCAAATAGTCCCCCGTGCCGATGGGTCCCAGTGCGGCGCACCCAGTCCACTAAATGCAGGCACAAGATAAACGCCGCGGGTATGAGGAATACTCTGGGCGATGATTTCGGTATCCACCGCCTGCTGGATCATTCCCATCTCGTCCCGCAACCACTGTATAGCGGAGCCCGCTGTGAAAACTGAACCCTCTACGGCATAGGCCGGATTACCCTGTGCATCACAGGCCACTGTAGCCAGCAACCCCTGGGGAAGCTCCGGGCGATCCTCGCCGGCAAAAGCCAACATAAAGCAGCCGGTTCCATAGGTGTTTTTTATACTACCGGGCTCGGTACAACCCTGGCCAAACAGTGCTGCCTGCTGATCCCCGGCAACACCACAAATCGGAGCCGATGTGCCGAGAAAAGCGTGGGGGTCTGTATCGGTAAAGTGGCCAGCCGACGGTAGAACTCTGGGAAGAATGGATTCAGGGCACTGGAAAAAATCCAGCAGCTCTCTATCCCAGGCTTTATCTTTTATGTTGTACAGGAGGGTACGACTGGCATTGGTGTGATCGGTGAGATGGGCTTTGCCACCGCTCATTTTCCAGATCAACCAGCTATCTACGGTGCCGAAACACAGGTCGCCATTTTGAGCTCGGGTTAGTAAATCCGGGTTGCGGCGGAACAGCCAGGTCAACTTACTTGCGGAAAAGTAAGCATCCAGCAATAGGCCACTGCGCTCTCGCAACCAATCAGACCTGCCGCCCCCCCCCAACTCCCGGCATACCTCCGCCGAGCGCCGGCACTGCCACACAATCGCAGGAAAAACCGGCTCGCCGGTATACCTATCCCAGACGATCGTGGTCTCGCGCTGGTTGGTAATTCCCACTGCGGTGATATCCGACGCGCGAACACCAGCGCGCTGGAGTGCTGCGGCACAGACCCGGAGAGTTACCGACCAAATCTCTTCCGCATCCTGCTCAACCCAGCCAGGCTGGGGATAACGATTGGGAATTTCCGAGTAACTGCGACCAATCAGGTGGCCCTTACTATCGAAGATAAAAGCTGTGGTACCAGTGGTGCCCTGGTCAATAGACAGGATCATAGGGTTCTCGCGCTTATTCTTTTAGTCTCTTTCTGTACCTGAAAAATGGCCGAAACCTATCGACCAGTCATTCAGGTAGTAGTCAGAGTATAAGCCCGATTAATTGCCGTCCAGCGCCCAGCTAATCGCATCTGTGGGGAAGCCCCTGTAAGCCAGGTATCGCTGGCGCCGCGCTCGCTCCTTCATCCACTGATCCCGTGGAAGCTCTGCGCTCATAGGGGCCCGGTATTTTCTCTGAAGCATTTCCGCAGCTAACTCAAACCAATCCACTTCCAACTGATCCAGCGCCTGGGCAATTAGTTCACCGCGCACACCGCGCTGCTGTAGCTCCTGGCGAATACGCATCGGCCCCTGACCGCGCTGGACACGGGAGCGGGCAAAAACTTCGGCAAAGCGTTGATCGGATTGATAGTTGAGTTCGTGTAGGCGCTCAAAAAGCGTGTCGAAATCGGCGCTGGGGAATTTTGCCGCGAGCTTTTGCCTCAATTCATGGCGGGAGTGCTCGCGGCGGGTCAACAGCTCAAGCGCCGCGCTGAAAAGCGCTTGAGCTGGATCAACGGAAAAATCCGCTTTTGAGTACGGCATTTACTCTTCCGGTAATTCCGCAGCCTCTTCAGGGGTCGCAGGCACTAAATCACCAAGCAGCTGCGCACGCAGCTGACCTTCAATCTCGTTGCGAATGTCGGGGTTATCGCGCAGGAACTTGGTAGCGTTCGCCTTGCCCTGGCCAATCTTGTCGCCCTTGTAGCTGTACCAAGCCCCCGCTTTATCCACCAGCCCCATCTTCACGCCGTAATCGACGATTTCACCAATCATGTTAATGCCTTCGCCATACATGATCTGGAACTCGGTCTGCTTAAACGGAGGAGCTACCTTGTTCTTAACCACTTTCACTCGGGTTTCGTTACCCACCACCTCATCGCCATCCTTAACGGAACCGATACGACGGATATCCAAGCGCACAGAAGAGTAGAACTTGAGGGCATTACCACCAGTGGTGGTTTCAGGGCTGCCGAACATAACACCGATCTTCATGCGAATCTGGTTAATGAAGATCGCCAGGGTGTTGGTGTTCTTGATATTACCAGTGAGCTTACGCAGAGCCTGGGACATCAAACGAGCCTGCAAGCCCACGTGGGAATCACCCATCTCACCTTCGATCTCAGCGCGCGGGGTCAGGGCCGCAACGGAGTCCACTACCAGCACATCAACGGCACCGGAGCGCACTAGCATATCGGCAACTTCCAGAGCCTGCTCACCGGTATCCGGCTGGGATACGATCAACTCATCGACGTTGACACCCAGTTTTTCAGCATAGATAGGGTCGAGGGCGTGCTCAGCATCTACGAAAGCACAAGTACCACCATTGCGCTGGGCCTCGGCAATCACCTGCAAGGTGAGGGTGGTTTTACCGGAGGATTCTGGTCCATAGATTTCAACGATACGGCCACGCGGCAAGCCGCCTATACCCAGGGCCACATCCAAGCCGAGGGAGCCGGTGGAGATTGCAGGAATACGCTCGCGCTCCTTGTCTCCCATACGCATCACAGTGCCTTTACCGAACTGACGTTCAATCTGAGATAGCGCCGCTTTTAATGCCTTGTCTTTATTGGAATCCATGACCATTCCCGTATTTCTGAGCTGAATTGAGTGGTGGCAAGCTTAACGAAGGATTACTGTATAGGCAACCAGTAATTCCACATACTGAGTACCAGCTTCAGGCTGAGTTGCTCGCCCCTCAAAAAGAAGCCTAAAGCTGGGGCAAACGAACAAAGATTGACCCGGCGGACAAGTTCAAACCGGGTGCTCACGGACAATCCTTAACATTCCCTTCAGCGCCTCAACAACTGTCTGCGATTGCACCTCTGCCCGGTTACCACTGAACAGAAAACACTTCGCATCTATCTGCACTGGCTCTTGCCCCTCCGCATGGGCCCAGGCAATCCAAACTGTACCTACCGGCTTCTCGGCAGTGCCGCCATCAGGCCCCGCGATACCACTGACCGCAACGGCGAGATTGGCATCCATCATCGCCAGAACCCCACAAGCCATCTGCCGGGCGACCGGCTCACTCACTGCCCCAAACTGCTTGAGATCATTGCTGTCGACACCCAGAACACCGTTCTTGATACGATTCGCATAGCTCACGATCGATCCATCAAACCAATTCGAAGCACCCGCTATAGAGGTAATAGCCGCCGCAATCGCACCACCGGTGCAAGATTCTGCCGACGTCACACGCCAATCTCTCTTTTCCAGCTCCCCGCCCAACTCTCTGGCAAGCTCAGTTATCTCTCTGTATTCCACCGTTTCTTCCTATTCAACCGCTCCTGGGCCACAACCAAATATTACAGCACAGAAGTGGGCTCTTATTCTGGGTGCCAACCTGCAGCAAGCTTACAAATTCCATTTTAAGTAAGCTGCCCCATACCGAATATACAACCGCCCCTCAGTGGTGAAGCCACAACCCCTTTAAAAACTCAATCCACGCCGGCTGCACACCGGCGCCGACACCAAAAGATAAATCTCACGCTGTCGAAGCGCTCGCAAGCGACGCCAACACTCTAAAAAATAAAACTACCTATGGGAGCCGGGTTGCCAATTCTAATTTCCGCCGCCGGTCCACCTTCAAATTAGAATTTAAATTTTAAAAGGAGTCTTAAATCAGCAAATAATTTCAAGCGGGCAATCCAATAAGCAACAGCAAATTTAAAAGTAAAAACGTAAACAATGTAAAAACACATTAATACGCACTGGCTGATTCTAATTTTAAAGCAGAAAAATTTTGTATATGCGATAAGTTGGACCAGTCTCGCGATAAAGGGCCCGGGCTTTCCCTATGCAACAATCGGCTTTTTGTTAGTCTGTTACTGCTGTACTGAATATATAAATATCACAATAAAAAAGCAGATAAATCCCCAAGCCCAACAAGCATTAATCATCGTGGCAGATCACCGCCACTATAAAAATACAATGAAGTTGGCACCTCCATAGATAATTAAAGAAAGACAAAATCATGAATTTAAAAAAATCAGCGATCGCGGCTGCTATTGTAGGCGCCTGTGTGTCCTCACTTGCCAATTCAAAAACTTTGGTCTGGGAAGATAATTTCGACGGCGACAGTATTGATAAGTCCGTTTGGACTTACGATGTGGGCAACTCAGGCTGGGGTAACAATGAGCTGCAAACCTACACCGATGATAGCGCCAATGCCTATGTTGAAGATGGCAACCTTATTATTCAAGCACTGCAAAACGACGACGGCAGTTTTACTTCCGCCCGCCTGAAATCCCTGGGTCGTATGACTTATAAATATGGCACTATTGAAGCCCGCATTAAATTACCTGACCTGGATGCCGGATTGTGGCCCGCCTTCTGGCAGCTGGGTGGCGACTACGGCCAAGTGGGCTGGCCCGCTTGCGGCGAACTGGATATTCTCGAGGCGGGCATGGCCGACG
The DNA here is from genome assembly GCF_052467225.1 of Microbulbifer maximicatervae (SeqCode). Taxonomy (NCBI): domain Bacteria; kingdom Pseudomonadati; phylum Pseudomonadota; class Gammaproteobacteria; order Cellvibrionales; family Microbulbiferaceae; genus Microbulbifer; species Microbulbifer maximicatervae (SeqCode). The sequence goes on from NZ_CP174303.1 coordinate 4,326,663, forward strand.
CTCTCAGTGCCGGCACGGTCAACTCAGAAGTTTCCGGCGCTTTCCATTGGTGGCATGAATCCGATGATTACACCGGCCAGGCAGACTACGGCCAATCGAAAAACCTTATTGATGACTTCGGCTCCAGCACTGACCTCACTGAGGACTACCATATTTTCGGTATGACCTGGACACCGGATAGCATCGTCATGTGGGTCGACGACGAAGCCAATGAAATTATTAGCATCGGCAGTGAAGACCCCGCATTTGACGAGTTCCGTCAACATCACTTCCTGATCCTGAACTTAGCGGTAGGTGGCGTCTTCCCAGAGATTTACGCTAACAGTGAAATCACCGCACCGATGCCCGCCAGAATGTATGTGGACTATGTTCGCATCTACGATAACGACGACAGCAGCTACAGCACAGAAATCTCCCTGGCTGAAGACACCGCCAAAACAGGTGATATCGGCGTATTTTCCGAGGGCAGCAACCTCTCCGAATCCTTGGAGCTTGGCACCGATACCGAGCTGTATGTCTGGAACCAAAACAGCATGTCAGCTACTGTCAGCGCCGAAGCTGCCGAGGGTGATGAAGCCCTGGAGTTTGATATTACCGCTGGTGAATGGTTCGGCATGGGCTTCTGGATGCACTATGACCTAAACCTAATGAACTACGAAAACGGTCATCTCAATTTCAAAATGAAAACCACCAGCAGCCAGACTATCGGCATTGGTATTTCCAGTACTGGTAGCGGAGATGCCTGGGTAGATCTGGTGGATGGTGATGATACCTACGGCCTGGAGCGCGATGGCGAATGGCATCAGGTCAGTATCCCCCTGAGCAAACTGGGAGTGGACTTCAACACTATCAGCCAGGCATTTATGATTCGAGGTGATGCCGCCTCTGAAGATTTTGTTCTGTCCATTGATGATATCTACTTTAGCGAAAGTGTTGAAAAAACAGCGCCAACCGGTGTCTTCTCTCTATACACCGAAACTACAGAGGCCAACTCAATTTTCACACTGGGAACTGATGGTAATCTGTACATTTGGGGCGACACCCTGCTGGAAGCCACTCAAACCCCATTTGAAGGTGAAGAGTCGCTCTCCTACTACTCCTCCGGGGCCGGCTGGTTTGGAATGGCATTTACTGCCGACAGCTACTACGATCTATCCGCCTTCGATAATGATACTGCAACGCTGAATTTCGCCCTGAAAACCAGCTCAGAAACCACCTTTAAAATTGGCATGAAGAGCGGTAGCGTCAGCGATATTGGGCAGCAGTGGATTGAATTTGCCAACGGCTCTGATCCTTACGAATTCGCGCGGGATGGCGAGTGGCACCAAGTATCAATCCCCGTTACTGATTTCAGTAGTGAAGTAGATATGTCAAATGTTATCCAACTATTTGAGCTACTGGGCGTTGATGGAGATATCAGCGATATTGAAATTGACGATATCTATTTCTCCGGCGGAAGCTCAGACAGCGATAGTAATGACAACTGTCGTCCACACTCCCACAAGTGCCACCCTCATCATAAAAGGCACAAGCATCGCCATGGAAACTGCACCCCACCTGCACGATGCGCACAGGGACCCCGTAGACATTAAAAATACAAGGGCGCCGCTAAATAGCAGCGCCCTTTTCTTTTTTACACCACCCAATTTTTTCACCAGCATCAAAACCCGCCCTGTCTGTTGGCAGATATTATCTTTTAAAGATATGATCCTGTGTGAGGGAAAGCACAACAACAATAAATCCAGATTAAATTTGCTTGCGCTTTTGCCCAACACAGAAAGATCAAAAACAGAATTCCCGCACAAAACACTTGCAAACAAAAACACAAAAAGGAATTTATTTTCGTGTAAAAAAATTACAAGAAAATAATTTTTCAAGTGTATGCGACAAGCAGGACTACAACTACGATAAGGGGTCCAGATTCGCTTTCCTGTGGAACAATCGTTTTGCTAGGCTTTGCCCGTGACCAGCACCTGTTTTTCGCGTGAATTTTAGGCAATTACAATTTAAGTAATCTGCATTCATTAAATCCACGAGTAAAATTTGACTGAGTCACTCCATTCCTATCAGGCGTTTTATTCTTATAAATAATTAACAACGAAAGAAAATTATGATTATTAAAAAATCAGCGATAGCCGCAGCTATTGCCGGCACCTTTGTGTCCTCAATAGCCAATGCAAAAACTTTGGTCTGGGAAGATAATTTTGACGGAGACACTATCGACTCCTCCGTCTGGACCTACGATGTTGGCAACTCCGGCTGGGGTAACAACGAGTTACAAAATTATACCGATGACAGCGACAACGCTTATGTCGAAGACGGCAACCTGATTATTCAGGCCGTACAGGAAAGTGATGGCAGTTTTACTTCTGCTCGCCTAAAGTCTCTCGGGCGTCTGTCCTACAAATACGGAACCATTGAAGCTCGAATTAAATTGCCGGATTTGGATGCGGGGCTATGGCCAGCATTCTGGCAACTGGGCAGCGACTACGGTCAAGCCGGTTGGCCTGCCTGTGGCGAACTGGATATTCTCGAAGCGGGTATGGCCGAAGCGCTAGAAGCCGGCGTCGTAAATTCTGAAATTTCCGGAGCCTTCCACTGGTGGCACGAGTCCGACGACTACACCGGGCAAGCAGATTATGGTGTATCGCAAAACCTGGTTGAGGACTTCGGTTCCAGCTCCGACCTCACTGAGGATTACCATATCTTCGGCATGACCTGGACGCCCGATAGCATCGTTATGTGGGTGGATGACGAATCCAACCAAATCGCAGCTTTGACGGATACCAGTGATTCCGCATTCGATGAATTTCGCCAGCATAACTTTTTAATTCTCAACCTGGCAGTAGGTGGCATCTTCCCGCAGATCTATGACAACAGCGAGATCACTGCCCCAATGCCCGCCAAGATGTATGTTGACTACGTACGTATCTACGACAACGATGACAGCAGCTACAGCACCGAGCTTTCCCTGGCTGCCGATACCGCAAAAAGCGGCAATCTGGACGTATTCGGGGACAGTAGCGATATTTCCGAATCCCTGACGTTTGGCACTGATATCGAGCTCTACGTCTGGAACAATATGGAAAGCCAATCCAGCGTCGACGAGAGTGATGCCCTGGAGTTCCAAATCGATATCGGCGAATGGTATGGCATGGGTGTATGGATGCACTACGACCTGAACTTGATGAACTATCAAAATGGTCATCTGAACTTCCGCATGAAAACCACTAGCGAAGAGACTATCGGCATCGGTATCAACAGTACCAGCGGTGGTGAGTCCTGGGTGGACCTGAGCGTAGAAGGCGATACTTTTGGCCTGGAACGGGATGGGCAATGGCACGAGGTGAGTATCCCCCTGAGCAAATTTGGGGTGGACTACAACACCATTAGCCAGGCATTTATGGTACGCGGCGATGGGCCGTCAGAAGCCTTCACCCTGTCCATTGACGATATTTACTTTAGTGAGAGCGTCGAAAAAACCACACCAAGCGGCACCTTCTCTCTATACAGTGAAAACACCGAGGCCGACTCCAGTTTCGAACTGGGCACTGATGGCAATCTGTATATCTGGGGCGAAACCCTGATCGAGACTTCTCCTTCCCCCTACGAAGGCTCTGAATCCCTGTCCTACACCTCCGCAGGTGCTGGCTGGTTTGGTATGGCTTTCACTGCTGACTATTACTACGACATGTCAGCCTTCGACAACGATACCGCCACGCTCAATTTTGCTTTAAAAAGCAGCTCCACCACGACCTTTAAGATCGGCATGAAGAGCGGCAGCATTGACGATGTAGAACAAAAGTGGATTGACTTTGCCAATGGCGCCGATCCCTACGGTTTCGCGCGGGATGGCCAATGGCACCAGATCTCTATCCCCGTAAGCGACTTCAGTGACGAAGTAGACATGTCTAACGTGGTTCAACTATTCGAGCTTCTAGGCGTAGATGGAGAAATCAGCGATATCGAGATCGACAATATCTACTTCTCTGGCGGTACTGGCGGCAACGATGACTCCGGTGACGATTCCGATAGTGGAGGCGACGAGGACGACGGCGAAGGCTCTGGCGATAGCGGTGAAGCTGGCAGCCAGGACCTGATTGCACAGGCTACCGTCACCGCCAGCAACGAAATCCAGCCCATCGCAAATGCAGTTGATGATAACAGCAGCACCCGCTGGGAAAGCGCCCATGGCGGTGACTCAGTGTGGGTACTTCTGGATCTGGGTGAAGCAGAAGCTCTGAACACCCTGACAATCGACTGGGAAACAGCCAACGCTGCGACCTATGCGGTCCAAGGCAGTAACGACACTATTTCCTGGACCACACTGGCCAACTTTAGTGGTGGTAGCGCCGGAGAGAGAACCGATGAGCACTCTCTAAGTGGAAGCTATCGATATGTGCGCCTGTACTTCACTGAGCGCAGCACAAGCTATGGGTACTCCATCTGGGAACTGGGCTTAACTGGTGGCGACAGCCAAGCTTCAAGTATCTCTGCAACCTCTGAACTGCAAAGTGCTGAACTGGCAATCGACGGAGACAGTAGCACCCGCTGGGAGAGTGCCCACGGTGTGGACAATGTCAGCCTGACTTATGACTTGGGCTCTGTACAGTCCATTGGCACCCTCAATATCGACTGGGAAACTGCCAATGCGGCTGCCTACACTCTGCTCGGCAGTACCGATGGCAGCAACTGGACAACTGTTGAGTCATTTTCTGGAATGGGAAACGGTGAACGCACCGACGCAATCACCGTAGAGGGGAACTACCGTTACCTGAAGATTGACTGCACCGAACGCAATACCGTGTACGGCTACTCCATTTGGGAAATTAGCACTTACTAATAGCAGCTGGTAGTAGCAACTTGGGCAGCACTTTTACAGTGCTGCCCTACCTATAAACTGCCACCGAAAGAACTAAAATTCCAAAGCTAGAGGTGCTACACACCTTTGCACAGTAATTCTTTCTAATTCAAAGCCAACCTGAAAATAATAACCTTCCCAAGGCTAACGGTAGACCATCGCCAGAATCGAGCGCCCCTGTTTCACGTAACCGCGGAATAAATCCCCAACAGGGCCACTTAACTCATTCACTTCAACCCTCTCAAACCCCAAAGAGGAGTAAAAAGGCTCCAGGTGGTCGTAGGGAAATGTATAGGTGTCACTATCAAAACGTTCAGCAAGGAGCGTCAACAGCTGCCTTGCAACACCCTGCCCTTGATGATCTGGTGCAACAGCAACTCCAGCCAGGAGCTTAAAGTTCTCATAGCGCCGCAAATAACCGCAGGCAATCACCTCCCCCCGTTCGCCGCGCACTATCCCGCAGTCCTCATGGCGTTTGGCTTTGCCACGAAATCCATACATGCGATAAAATTTGTTCGCTAGCGGAATCTCTATATCTGCCAGCCACTGAACACTTTTAGAAGGCTGCGTTTTCGCCATAAACCTGCCCCTGTACCCCTGAAGTAGAAAAATGCCCAGAGAGACCTGTAGCACCTGCCTGCGCCCGCCCAATGTCTGCTACTGCAGTGCGTTGGTGAGCTTGGCTAATACCATAAAAGTGGTGATCATACAGCACCCACAAGAAGAGAAGCACCCGTTCAATACCGGGCGTATGGCGAACCTGTGTTTAAATAACAGTGAAATGTTTATTTCTGAAACTCTTCCTAATCAACAGCTGGACAGGCTACTCGATACACCCAGCGCTCTACTCTATCCGTCACTATCATGGCTACCCCAAACACCCCGATTAGCTGAAGGGAACAATACCCCTAGCCACCAGAATCAGCTGGAAAAGATTGAACAGCTAATTGTTATTGATGCGACTTGGAAAAAATCAAAAAAGATTCTTCACCTGAATCCCAAGCTACAACAGCTTCCAAGAGTCAATCTCAGTGGAGACTTGAAATCCAACTACGCTATTCGGAAAACCACCGTTGCGGATGGTCTGTCAACCATTGAAAGTATTGCCTTGGCTATGGCTCAACTTGAAGATAAAAATGAGTATTCCAAGCTTCTGCAACCATTTGAAAAGATGATTAGCCTGCAACAACAGAGCTATTCAGCAGAGCCAACTTAGGGCATTTGATAATCACAGTGAGTGAGGCCTCAAGCAGAGAACCTAAACAATCACACCACCAGAAAATATCAAATTAGAAACCCCCTGATAGGTTAGCACGCACATAAAAATTGATAAGGCATATCGAATAATCGATCGATATCGCTCTTCATCAATCCTAGATTGAAGCTTAAATCCAATAATTAGTCCAAAATATGCAAATACGGTAATTGCAGATAGCGACATCAACTCCAAATCATCAAAGCTCAAGTAAACTGAAAGTACAGAAAGCTGTATCAGCTTGCCAATCAAGAAACAAATATTGGAAATAAGGATTACTTCCTTTGATGATCTGGCAACTTCCAATAAGTAAATCATCAGTAGAGGCGCAATCGCATTAGTCGCGCCACCAATCACCCCAGCCAAGCCGCCCATAATGACAGGAAAAAGTACTGGCCGACTGGAGAATTTGGACAAATAACCCCTTAAACGATTGGAAAACAGGTAAATTAAGATTGATACCGCCAGTAACAACTTGAGAATATCCGGATTTGCCCAGGTTAACAGCCATGTTCCAGCAAGGCTTCCAAGAGACACCAATAATATTACTAAACTATATTTAGAAAAATTAATCCTATAATCTCGGCACTTATAAAGACTGGATATAATTACCAAAAGCGACGGCAAGATGGTTAACACCACTGCCGTTTTCAAATCATAAGCAAGTGCCAGAATAGGCGTCGCAAGCATTGGGAAACCAAACCCCAATGCTCCGTGAGCCATACCTGCTACCAGAATAAGCAACAACCCAACTATAACTATCTCTATGACCACCCGTTAAGCAACCCTCGATATAGCAGGCATATTAAAACGTATTCGTTTAAGGTGCCTTTTCCTATCCTTTATTCCAGTTCTTGCGTGAAGATATCGTCGATTATCCAATAACAATATCTGATTATTATTCAACCTAACCTTAAACATATTATGTGGCAACGATATTTTTAGCTCCAGCTCACGTAAAGCATCAAGCTCATCTGAAGAGCAATACTCACGCTCGATAATATCATACCTGTATCTGAAACCATGACTCTCATCAATTAAGGATGCCTCTATAAACTCAGACGACTTGCGAAACTCTTCAGGAACACGCAGTTTAAACTTACTACTTGAAAGCACTTGGAAAGTTTTATCGGAGAGGCTCTCGATTATCCTGTCGGCACAGACAAGAATATTTTCTCCGCCTCCATGCATATCAGCGTGCACAACGAAGAGACCAAAGTAGCCAGGCATCTCCGATTCAAAAGCACCGTCATTGTGCAAGAAGAATTCTCTATCACTATGAGATATAGCCAATGCCTCATCGCCTGTCTCACCACCAATCCTCACATCCCAAACCGTTCGCCCCATAGAATCATGCTCATGTACCAACCCAATGGTATTGACAATATCCTCCATCACTTCAGCAGAATCATCAGAAAATTTGAGATGGATAAGCGCAATCCCCTTTTTAAACAGGGCTATCTTATAACTTTCATACTCTATGTCCGAACAGGACCCAAGTTCAAAGCAGCAGTAACTTGGGACTCTAAGTGGCATGGCATGCGATGAAAAATAGAGTGACGACATTTTCAGCTCCCTTGATGAACAATTCCTTTACGATTCCCACAATATGAACTTCTACCCACAAGATAAAAGGAGCAATCTTTATGCCAAATATCACACATGTACCAAACTCATACGTCTCCAACTTTAGTCCCTGATGGCGTTTAAAGCTCTTTTACATCGAAAAAGTAAGTGTCCCCGTGGAAACTCTCTGAATCGCCTATCACAAAGTAACCCAGGCCACCCTAATAAGCCCCCTGTTTATTTCACAAAACAGCAACAATCCCCGGTTCAGGCCAAGATAACCTACCTCCAAGCAGATAAAATTTATCGTAGTACGGCAAAACCATAGCGAAATAGCTCTCGAGTCATGACCATTTAATAAAACCACAACAAATCCCCCTTAAAAAAGAAAAGAAAGCGTCGCAAAATAACAGCCAGTATCGGAGACAAGCATGCCCTATCAATTCCCCAATCAGGTGGAATAATAAAAAGTCAGGCGCTAACAATAAAATATATAAAGTGGATAAAGGTACCACCTATCAGGACCAATTCTGCTTTCGAGCCAAGCCGAGGGGAAAAGTATGGAAGATTTAAAGACACGGGAGCCATTTAAATGCCGTTACCAAACAGCCCCCAAGGAAATATCTAAACAAACCCTACCTGATGGCAGCCATATAAAGTTGAGTGCCACAACTAAAGTACTCGTCAATTATTCAGAGACACGCAGACGCATACGTCTATTAAATGGGGAGGCCCAAATAAGCATTTGTAAAGAGGTAACCTGGCCATTTATAGTAGAATCACGACAAGCATTGATCCGTACACATAAAGCCACTTTCAATATTGACCAGCGATATGGAATAACAGAAGTCACTGTTCTCGAAGGGAATATCACTGTCAGCCCGATAAAACAAAATAAAAATCGCGCCGAAATAAAGAAGGGTGAGATGCTCAAAGTAACTGAGCACAACACCGGTGCAATCAAAGGTTTTGAGGTTTCCAGCTATAAGGATTGGGGAAGTGGATTTACAAAGGCTGATAACATCAGATTAACAGAACTTCTAATATCGCTAAATCGCTTTACAAATACACCACTTGTGACGAGAGACCAGAACACTAGTAGACTACTTGTTAGTGGGGTTTATGACCTGAATCATATAGAAGATACCGTCCTCTGTCTGAGCAAATCTTATAACCTGAAAGTCACAAAAGAAGAGTCTCACACAGTGCTAGAGCTGCTTCCAGAATAATAACCTAGCTTGTTAAATACCAACAAAAGTGGTCTTGTGTACCTAACAATAAAGATAAAACAGTACTTTTCTGTAATTCTACCAGCAAATACGGTCAATCTTAGGGGCTCAGTATTACTAAAAATACGTAATTTGCTAGCCTAGTACCCTCAGCTGGCAAGGGGTACCAGGAATTCTCTTTCTGGTCCAGAGACTCCGAACCTTGCCAGCTTTTTTTATCACTTTCACTCAAGGTAAGTGACAGTAGAGCCAAAGAAAAGGCTGTAAATCCTACTCAACCGTGTCCTTATCCTCTTGCCTCAAATAACCAGCCGCATTTTCATCTTGAGCTAATTGTCCCTGTTCTGTCATTGGCAGAGCACGACTTTGCTGATTAATAGCATGAATATTCGAAGTGTTTTCCAAGTCTCTACTGCTTGTAATGGAGGCAATAGACTCTCTATCTTTCAAGAAACTAATTACGTCATCCCTGATTTCAGATAAGTCGCGTTCAGACTTATGCATTTCAAGTATATGCCTTGGATACTCCAAGTTTCTCATGCCAGATGCGGCAAATGTACTTGAGACAACCCTGGTTACTATCACCCAGGGCGTAATCGAACTTCTGACTAGTACATTTTCAGAACGAGTACTGTCATGTATTCCAGTGCCCGTTGAGATCTTAGATTCAGTGAATGTCCCTTCGCATTTAAAATACACCAATAGTGATTCAAACTGCATCTCAGCAAAGAAGATATGTGCCGCATTGACCAACAAGCGAGCAAATGTATTAAGAATAAATCCTATCAATAGCAGGTGAATTAGCGTCATACAGAGCGCGCCGCCTGCTGAAATATACTGTTCTAGCAGAGCTAAGCGGCCAGCTTCCTCGTCTAAGGCTCCAAACTCCTGTTTAATGGCTGTAAGAGATTCCGGCTGAAAGAAGTGAATAACATCAATCAAAGAATATGCAAGCCAAATAGCTAGCGCAGTAACAACGATATAAAGCGCATTACCTGCGAAAAGACTAATATCGCGAATCAGCTTGAATTTATCACCCAAATCAACAGGACGAACGGTAGGTTGTACTTCCTGGATCATTTCCCCATTGAATGAACCTTTACCATCCACTTGCTCTTCAAGTTTTGGATCAAGCTCTCTGTAAATACGATTGGGCACTTCCTTATAACGACGATTTGCCATCACAAGGTTATCCAAGTTTATAAAGATTTCCTTCGGGTGAACCGATTCCTGCCAGTTATCCCTTAATTCAGAAACCTCAGTGACTGGGTTTGCTATTTCGCTTCTAAAGCGCAGCATATAGACAACAGCAAAACTACAAGCAGCGCCTACAAATATAACCCCAAGAATATACAAGAACGGGCTAAAGCTCGGTAAAGCCTCAGTCAATACACCGGACACACTGATTATTTCATCTAGGGAAGTAGTACCTTCCCCCTTAAAAGCCACAACGCCTAAACTTAACCCCAATCCTAGCAACAGAGGCACCACAATCGAGAATAATATCGTTTTTGCAATACTTCCCCCCGTAAGACTCGCTACACTTTTCTGGGCTTCCCGTGAAATACCTTTACTCGCAGAGTGCCATACAATCAATGTATAAAGTAAAGCGATGGCAGAGTACATCGGGAATAGCTTTTCTCCCATATCGCCAGCAAAGCCACTGAGACAAATAAAAGCGACAATGACATAAGAGAGCAAGACAGTTAATGTACTTACCCATGCGCCAAACTGTGCCTGAGCCATATTTCGAATGGGGTATGGCATATAAAGCAATTTAGGGAAGATACTGTGTAATACCCGAGCCAAGAAGCCCTTAGGCTCTAGAAAGGTTGGATTCTTACGGCCAACTAACATCTCTTCTAAGCCGGAAGCAGTATAAGCCACTTCATTTTTCTCTTCTGATGCCGTACTCGTTTCAGATTTAGAATGGTTAAAAGCTAATGATACGGGATGATTTCGACCAACAAAGAAGCGCAATAAGGCCAAAATGCCGCCTGATAGAGCCCTGATACCGCCGACCAGCAGGATTGCCCCCACTACGACAAGCACCCAACCACTTACGGGGTCCGACTTCACTTGGCCAGCAGCAATAAACAGCAAGATTAGGGCAACAATGAACTGAATTCCCCCCCTAATTGCGGTAACCCGGCCTTCTTTCTTAAAAGGGTTCTTCAGGCCCAAATCAATCGAGCCGTAATCAAACGCCATAGAGTATCCCCTTAGTACTGGTACTTATGCTTAACGCCTTAATCTGCTAAAAGAAGATGTACTTCTCAACTCAATGCAGCTTAAGGCTTTCCTGACTATTTTTCACTCACTTTCTATAAAGATACTTGCTATGCACTAGTAAGCTAATTGCAGCCCTCTATGTGTTGTATGTATTTCTGTATAACTGGGTATTCTTGAAGGCTTGGATAAGGAGTTATAGGCTGCTCGCATATGGCCTGTACAACGCCTAGCCGATAAGCTATCTATACCTGTTCCCACATAGAATCGAGTTAATTCTCTCCGAGGAGTTTGATCGGTTAAATGGCTGCACAGAGTTTAAGATTGCTCGAAAAACGTAATATGCATTTAGCGTATTGGAAACATCTTCCGGCACTCGCATAGTTGGAACTGATATTAAATATGGCCAATTTTCATAAGAGGTAGGTACTAATACAGCTGATCCTATCGGGAATTCACCATGAAAGTCGGATTTGATCCGTGCTTGCACCCGATCCTCTACTTGAAAACCGAGCCTATCCCTAATTAGCAAATCCAACCCACCATCCATAATTCCGAAGCTATTAGCAGGGCTAACCATTGCGTCAACTGGCTTGGAAAAAAAAATCACTCTCGATAACGTCTACAATTTCAACGTCTTCAAATACTTCACTCCAAGCTTCCACAAGCTCCTTGGATTTATTAATTAAGTAGATTTTATCTGGCAGCATAGGCAGAACCTAATGTTAAATAACACTCATATCATATTTAGAAAACATCATACATGAGCCTACTATCATGAACCCAACTAAAGTCCCTCACTCATTGTTTCACGACATAATCTTACATACTTATCAGCTTTACAATGAATATATTTATCATCACTGTTTTTTAAAAGAGAAACCAAATCAATAGAAGTATATTTGAACCCAACTGGCCGGCCAATTTCATCGATTAATTTGTTACACAGTACGGCAATACAAGATAATCTAACCCAAAGAATTGGTGTATCCTTGAGACAAAACCCAGACATGACATCAACAAGGGGCGAAAGTTTATTCACAAAACCAACATTCACAAGCTCGTCAGAAAATTCTGAAAAAGACATACATCGCATTATTGACTGACCTTCGTGAACAACTAGAGCATTACCAATTTTCGACAGTACATCAAAAAATATATGTTCTTTTTGTGTTTTCCAATTAGCCTTAGGGTGATGGCAAATAACTTTTGAGCCAGACAGCATAACAAACAAAGCTTTCTTAAATTCTAGTAACTTAATCGATGAATCATCTACAGCGAAATCAGCATACGCGACCTTGCTTTCTATAAGCTCTGCAAGACAGAGAAGTCTAGCCAAACGATATATGGTACTTTTACCATAGTGCCCACCCAAATTAATACTATATGGATTTCTTGGCATCTCTGATACCCTGACTTTAAAGTCTCGAGCAGCCAACAAAAGCTGAAATTTTAATGGCCCAATAGCGTGATAAAGACGAGCCCTGGCCTCAAAATTATACTTAATATCTGCGTCATGCTGTTTTAAATATAGTTCAACATCTTTCCTAACCTGACCATCTTGCTCACCTTTAAATGCATCAAGTGATTTTTCAAGCTTAACCTTATGGACTTGCAAATCTTTTTTAAGCCGATGAGAAACAAGTAATTTTGTTAGCCAGACAGCAGTAAAAGAAGAAACCCCCAATGAAGAAATAAATGTAACTATGCCTACTTCCATGACTCAATATTTCCATACTTAATCTAACTAAAGATGCTACCGACGGTAGCATATATCTTATCTTTTATGCTGACCATCAGAGCTTATCATTCATTGTGATAATAAAAAGTCAATAAATCCACAAAGGCCCTTCCAGGCATACCAAAGTGAAAATTTTATCCATTGAAAATCTTTAAACTCTAAGTAGTATAATAACTGATATACCGAGTGTATCAGGTATACCGTTGTACACTCTTCGTAAATCATATAGGATAGAGGACTTTACCAAGGTAACGTTACCTCTTAGCGAACGTTAAATACGTCCTTTTTATTAGTAAACCTCAGCTATTTATCACTTCGAATATTCAATATGATCCATGCCATTGAATTACACATCAAATAGCCTCTTAAAATAAACTTGCCAGATACAATTTTGCTACACGCTGACGCCTAGCTCTCGCGCCATGGAAGCCGTTGTTGCTCCAGGCTTTTCCGCTCTCTTAACTGCTTCTCTACGGAACTCCTCCATATACGCCTGAGGTCTTTTCTTACCCATGATACACCTCCGTGTTAGGCCTAAACCTAACTATACAGTGTGTGTACTAAACGTGGGCAATTCTTACATTTAACGCCGCAATACGATGCGGCTTATTTTGTGTGCTTTTTGCTCAAAAATGGGAGCGCAGCGACCGTGCAAGAAGTACACAAAGTAAAACGTCGACTGTATTGCTTTGTTATGTGAACTTAATTCACCGACTCTTCCGGAATTCCAAAATTTATTCTACTTCTAACGCCAGTTACCTCATAGGCTTTGCCATCAATTACTCGTGGTAAATACTTGTCATTAGAAACGGAAAACAAAGCAGTTCTATCAAAAATACCAGCTGGTTTAGATTCGAGAACTATGGCATCTTTAACTTCGCCATTTATTCCAATCGTAAATTCAACTAATACATATCCCTCAATCTTCTTTTCTAGCGCATCTCTGGGATAGTATTCTTTACTTTTTTGGATTAACCAGAAATCTCCGTCAATTAGATGGTTATCTCCTTGAAGCTTTTTATATTTTCCTGAATATATAGATTCCTGATAGACATTAAGAACAGTTAGGTAAGAGTCTTGCTCATCCTCTGGACTATGAGCTATAGAGAGCGTTGCTACCTCTAATTGCTGTTTAGCTTCAGCTACTCTACCAAAATGGAGGTAGCACCTTACTCTATGTATTTGATGCCAGGTGCTCTCCTGCTCTTTTCGTTTCTCGCTGCAGGCTACATCTCTTGTGTGCTCCATGTTTTCTTGAGTTGCACAAGAAGAAATTAGGATTAAAAGTATAAATTGCAGGAGAACTTTCATTCTAAGACTACTTCAACGCATAACGGCGCGCGCCTTTCGCGCGTCTAGTGGAGGCTGTTTTTCGGCCGAAACGATGTTTGAGTACCTTGTTATGAGCTGCATATATCAATACCCTTTTTCCTAAGATAGGTGATGAGATGATAGTTATATGCTTCTGCATAAACTGGCGCAATTACTTGATACTTTCTTTCTGCAAAGCTATCTATTACGTCGTCAATCTTTAAATACCTAACATTGCTGCCATACTCGCAGCTCTTATCAATGAGAGGAACTTCGTTTAGAAGCATGCCCGTAAGGCCAATCAGCCGTAAATCACCATTATCAGCTGCAGAGATAGCCTCGCTCTCTGGATTGGCGTGTAAAATCCAGTCAAAACCCTCTCGGTTATTCTCGGGGCTTGTACAAGATGCCATTAATAAAGCTATAAAAATTACTCTAAAAATACTCATACCTTGAGAGGCTCAGTAGTGGTAGGACAGCCGGTTACCCTAACTGCCCCCACGCAGATCCGGACGTGCGGAACTACCGCATCCGGCTCTTCAGTAATATATTCGCTCGTGTAAAGCACGAACCCTAATACCAGTCCACAAGTATACTGCGTTTGTATACTCGCGGTGGCTTTAGCCCAAAATATCCCAGCATTTCCTTTAGACTATTCCAGTTATAACTCTTGCGCTGACTCCGTCGATTGAGCCATTTGTGTATGCTGTGTAGAACATAGCTGTACAAACGGGACAAGCTTCGACTGTTGTCTGGCAGACCGAAGTAGTTCTGGAAGCCTTGTAGCTTGCGCTTCAGTGTGGACAGCCATTCTCTCAGACGCTCACTGCGCTTGGCTTTGATCCAGTGGTAGAGCGCTTCCATTGTGCCCTTCTGTTTCTTTGCGGCAGTCCGGCGCCTGAGCCTGGGACGTTTGTTGACGTCCAAGCTCCAGTAGAACTCAAAACCCAGAAACTGGAACTGCCGTTTTCGGCCCGGATGGAAGCGGCTAAAGCGCTTCAGGTGCGTTTTCTCGGGGGCTAACTGCAGGCCAAACTTGTTCAGCCGTTGCGGTAGTACCCGGTAAAAGCGCTCTGCATCCGTTTTCAATTGGAAAGCCGCTACATAATCATCGGCGTACCGGATTAGCATGGCTCTGCCACGCATACGCGGCTTAACCTTCTTCTCGAACCACAAATCCAGGACGTAGTGCAGATAGATGTTCGCCAGTACCGGACTGATCACGCCACCTTGCGGGGTGCCTGCTGCCGCTTTACTGAACTTACCATCTGGAGTTTGCACGCGCACCTTAAGCCACTGTTTAATCAGTGTCAGCAGGGCTTTGTCGTCGATACGAAGGGCTAGCATGCGCAGTAACCAGTCGTGATCCAGCTGATCAAAGAAGCCTTTAATATCGGCTTCAACGATGTAGCCGTAGCCTTTGAATTGCAGGTTTAAGCCAAGGCTATGTACGGCTTGGTGGGCGCTTTTCCTGGGGCGGTAGCCGTAGCTAAAGGGCAGAAAATCCTGCTCCCAGATACTTTGCAGTAGCTGCGCTACGCTCTGCTGCACCAGTTTGTCTTCCACCGTAGGCAGCCCCAGTGGGCGCTGCTTGCCGTTGCCTTTGGGAATCAATACCCGCTTAATCGCCTGGGTACGGTAGCGTTTGTCACACAGCCGTTGATGTAGGCATTGGATATTTTGCGGCAGACCTTGCCGGTAAACTTCGGTTGTTACTCCATCAATACCGCAGCGGGCCTGCTTGTTGAGCTGGCCCCAGCTTTGATACAGCAGGTTGGAATTTAGCAGTCCGTATAAATTCTGAAACCTGTGCGTGGGGTGGCTCTGTGCTTTAAATGCGATGGCGTGCAAGGCGGTTGTCATAGTGTATCCAGCCCTACTTTGTCCGGACTATGTTTCTGTTGCACACCGATATTACTGTCAGCCCCTTCGCCATGTAAGCGGCTTTCCCGCTCTCGGACTACTATGAGCTGATCCGACTTCCGAGTGGTCTTCGTTGGTTTCACCATTAGGCTTAACTTCCCTACCTGCTCCTTCAGGAACCTGCTCGGATCTCTCAAGTTCTCAATACCTCTCTTTCTACATGCCATGGCTTGATAACCCCGCCGATCCGCCACAACCTCACCAATGCGGTTGCTTTGCCTGGACTTCGATGGCGTTACACATCTCGTCGATCGGAGCTCACTTTATTATCGGAGCGATACCAGCACTTCAGGATCACGATAACCCCTATGGCCTATAGAATTCTCTGTGTACGCTTCACATAGTTTGTTCACAGTGAGAAAAAAATGAGTATATTTTTTTTTCCTTCTGCTCCGCCCTACGCGCAACACTCGATACGGGTGGCTGGTTAGGCCTTACCCGACAGGGACTTCCACCCTGCAAGAAGCATCAAGCTTAGCTTGACGCACTAACGCCGCAAGCAACGGCCGAAATGTAGCGGCGAAGCCGCGGAATGTAGGTCCAGCCCACGTAGTGGGCGGTGTTGCCTTGCTTTGTTAAGCATGATGTCCTCTCTTATAAAATGCATAGGCACACAAAGCCAGCCCTACGGAATATACAAAATCAAAAGACATTACGGAAATAGCAGTGTAAGTGGGTGAGCTAGATAATAAATCAGGGTAAATAGCCGACAGCCACTCCATTGTAGGAATTGCTAACATGCTAGGCAGTAGCATTATGGTGAGGCCAATGATAAACAACCCGGAGGAGGACGAGCTTTGCTTTAAGATGCTGTATCCGGCGACTATCGCAACCAGAAGAGACGGCCAGGTAGAAAGCAAAGTCATTGTAATTATTTCGTAGATTCCCACTCGATCCCTCGTGATGCTTAACGCCGTGCTCAATTGCTGGCAAAAGTAGCGCGACTTTTGAATCAAAAGGCGTGACGCTTTTGACTGTCAACTGCAGCACTTGGTTATAACCTTTCCAGCACAACATCTGATTCAAAATCAGTATTGTCACTGAGCCTTAGCAATAAATTGATCCCCTCAAATCTAAACTCTATTGAGGAGAACTCTTCGAAAGACCCTTTGCAAGTAATTGATAAAACTTTCTTATGCTTCAGGTCGAACTCTTTAGCAAGATCTACATGCTCCAAATCATCCACGTCACAAAATGCATCTTCTTCACTCCACTCTTCCCAAAATCCGAGCGCAGCATCGAGAAAAAAACGCTGGTAGAGTTCAACTTCTTTTAACTTTAAAATGAGCATTAAAACATTGTTTTCACTCTCTTCCGTATAAATGATAATGAAATTCTCAACTGTCTTACTCGTTAGAGAGACGCATTCAAAGCCATGATCGTTCGTAATTCTCTGACCGATTTCGATATCCTCTGAAAGTTATAACGTTGCCAGCAAGGGCAGCCGAAGCAGAGCGTAGGCTGTCCAGCCCAGCCTCCGGCTGGGCGAGCTTGCCTGGCCTGGTTATAGCTGGCGCGCTCTGAACAACCTACTTGCTCTTTGCCAGCCACCTTTGGCTGGCCACTGCCCAATAAATTTACTGGGAAAAATACCATACTTTCCCCACCAGTTAACTAACTGACTGGCACTCCACAATGCTGCTGCTAGCTTGCAGAACTTGTTGGCTTAAAACGAAGACACTTGAACGGAACTGCGGTGCCAACCTGCAGGAAAACTCTCTGGAGAAATGTGCTCAGGAAGAGATTGGTGCTTGCAGCAACTTCAAACTACCTAAAAAATGACCGCCACAATAACGCCTCAATAACCGGCAGCTGGAACGAAGCGAAGCGTAGAGTAAGCTGTCCGGCGCCGTAGGCGCGTAGTTAATTGATTTGTTAAGCCTTCTCACTACCATGCTGCGATTAACCCTAAACCAAAAGCCGGCCCAAGAAGAAACCCAACTATATACCGCCAGCGAAGACCTACCGTTTTTGGTAAAAATAGTCCCAGGAGGAAGCCTACACCTGCCAAAATACAATATATAAACAAACTCATTGCAAACGCAGCCATGAACATTGAAGGCTCTTCTGAGGGAAACACGTAATGATCGATAGTGCCAACAATTAGAAGCAGGACCATAGGAGTGACTGCCCCAAGAACAGGAACTAGTAAGCTACGTTTAGCTGGCTTCTTCAATATGAGATAAACCAAAAGAGCCGGAAGACCGAACTCTATTAGCATTGACCCAATTGTTAAAAACGTATCCATACTCTCCTAGGGGCTTAACGAAAATAGATATGCGGAACCGTTAAGAAAGTTGGCAGTGCCTTTGTGCAAGCAAAGGGAATGACAACTTTTAGGTTTCCGCATAATCGGGTTGTTATTTGTTGCTCGTGGCACTGTGTACAAATCCACTACAAATATCTTTCTTTTATTGTCTACCACGATTCGGAGAGAGAAACTAGCAGCACTAGGTTCGCGGCCTTGCTTCGAAGCGGCTGCGCCGTCCGCATTAACTTCGTTATGCGAGCGTCGCTGAAGCTTCGAAGCTTACATGAAGGTCGAACCGTTGGCTATGGGCTTTCCCGCCAATACTGTTTTTTTATACAGCAACCTAATAATTACCTGCTATTCTTTATTGAACCCCCGCAAAACTGGAGCGAGCGACCAATAACAGTTAATTCAAAAGAAGCGTCTTTATATCACCCTTCTATATAATTCTACTCACTTCTTTCAAGATAACCTCAAAAACCCAATAATATCAAAAAGTTAAGAAATTTGGCATATTTCTCAACAGGTAGATATATAGCAGGCGCTATATATCTACCTGCTTTTTCTGCTCTTTATAACATTACCGACCCTATAAAAATCAAAGAGATAGATCGCCACCCCCCAGAAATAGGAGAAGCTTCTCTTGAATTCTGATATTGACAGCAGGACAAAAGAGTAAATACTGTATATAAAAACAGTCTAAGAGCAATATCATGGACGACATTCGCCACAAAATCCCAGGTAAGCCTGAACGATTTATGGACAATCTGCGATTTCACATTCGAAAGCAGGGACTATCGTACCGAACAGAGCAAACTTACACCCATTGGGTTAAACGTTTCATTCATTTCAATAAAAAGAAGCACCCTGACGATATGGGAGCTGTTGAGATTGAGACGTTTCTCTCTCACCTTGCAGTTCAGGGTCTTTGCTCCGCAAATACACAGAGAATAGCTCTGAACGCTTTGATATATCTGTACAAGAGATTCTTAGGTAGGGATATTCAGGCTCTGGACTTTAAACTGGCAAAACAACAAAAGTACTTGCCCGTGGTTTATAGCCGTAGAGAAATATCAGCAATTTTGGATCACCTTGAAGGCACCTACAGATTACAGGTTGAGCTAATGTACGGTAGTGGCCTTCGCAGCGCCGAACTGCTTTCTTTGCGTATAAAGGATATAGACTTCGACAGCAATAATATTTTTGTTCGAGGTGGTAAGGGGGATAAGGATCGCACTACGATATTACCTAACGGGTTAATTGTGCAGCTACATAGGCAGGTAGAGACTGTTTCCCTATTACACCAACAAGATATTTTGGCTGGTTTTGGTTCGGTTTATTTACCTAACGCTTTGGAAAGAAAGTATCCAAGTGCAAGCCGACAACTGGCTTGGCAATACCTTTTCCCTTCCAGCACCATCGGCCAATGTCCTCGCTCCGGTGAAAACAGAAGGCACCATATGCACGCGTCAACTTTAGCGCGCCAGGTTCGTATAGCTGTCAAGCTAGCGGGAGTCAACAAGCCGGCTCGTTGCCATGCATTTCGCCATAGCTTTGCGACTCACTTGCTCGAAGCAGGTTATGACTTGCGTACGATTCAGGAGTTGCTAGGGCATTCGGATGTTAGTACTACTGAAATTTATACCCATGTCGTAAATCGGGGAAATAAAGGCGTTTTAAGCCCCTCAGATCGACTGCGCAACATTAATAAAATTGAGGAGGATGGAGCTAACTATTTTGTTGGGAGTAAAGTTGGGGAAGTACAGGGGCTTAGCTTATTGGCTGCATCTTAGTAGTGCGGAGACCGGATACCGGCTCCCGCCGGTATCTAATAGAAAAAAGCCGATCGAATTATCCCGGTGTTACATCGCCATTCTGCGCGCGATGGCGCAGTGCGTGATCGATCAGAACCAGGGCCATCATGGCCTCTGCGATAGGCGTTGCTCGAATACCAACACAGGGGTCGTGGCGGCCTTTGGTAACGACTTCAATGGGATTGCCGGAGCGGTCAACGCTGCGGCCGGGAATACGCAGACTGGAAGTCGGCTTCAGGGCGATATGGGCAATGACATCCTGGCCACTGGAAATACCACCCAAGACACCCCCAGCATTATTCGACAGGAACCCCTCTTCCGGAGTGATTTCATCTCGGTGCTCAGTGCCCTTCTGCTCCACGCTGTCAAAGCCAGCTCCAATTTCCACGCCTTTTACCGCGTTAATACTCATTAAGCCGTGGGCCAGATCTGCATCCAGGCGATCAAAAATAGGTTCACCCAGTCCGGCTGGGACGCCGCTGGCGTGTACTGAGATACGCGCACCGATGGAGTTCCCCTCTTTGATCAGCTCCTGCATATAGGTCTCCATTTCGGGGACCCGATCGGCATCCGGGCAAAAGAAGGGGTTTTGTTCTACCTGATCCCAATCCAGTTTTTGTACTTTAATCGGGCCCAATTGCGAGAGATAACCGCGCACTTCAATGCCGTATTTTTGTTTCAGCCATTTTTTGGCGATGGCCCCGGCGGCAACCCGCATGGCAGTTTCACGGGCGGAGGATCGGCCACCCCCACGGTAGTCGCGGATGCCGTATTTTTGCCAATAGGTGAAATCGGCATGGGCTGGCCTTACCTGTTCAGCGATATTGCTGTAGTCCTTGGAGCGCTGGTCGGTATTTTCAATCAACAGGCCAATAGGCGTGCCGGTGGTTTTTCCCTCGAAAACACCGGAAAGGATTTTTACCTGGTCGGGCTCGCGGCGCTGGGTGGTATAACGGGAAGTGCCGGGCTTACGGCGGTCCAGCTCTCGCTGAATTTCTTCTTCACTGATCTCCAGACCCGGAGGGCATCCATCGACGATACAGCCGAGCGCGGGGCCGTGGCTTTCGCCAAAGGTGGTGACACAAAACAGCTTGCCAAAGGTATTGCCCGACATAGACGACTTTTCCAGCTAGTAGGTAGTAAAACAGGATGGCCCACAATAGGGGCGCGCATTATAAATGATCTGCCCGCCTCAGTGCGCAGACTGGGGCAAAAAGCACAAGTGTCCGCAGAACCGGGCTTGTACCCATAACCCGGCAACCGAGATTGCCGGGGAGGCAAAAGGAATTATTCCTTTTCGAAGTAGGGTTGATAGGCGAGTAGTTCTTCCCGGCTGATGGCAAAAACACCGTGGCCGCCATCCTCAAACTCGGGCCACATAAACGGCACCTCCGGGAAGGCTTTTTCCAGGGCTTCCCAGCTATTGCCCACTTCGCAGATCAACAGCCCGTCGGGCTGTAAGTGGTTGGCAGCCTCGCGCAGCAAGCGGCGGGTAAAATCGAGACCGTCATCGCCAGAGCCCAGGGCTATATCCGGCTCAGCGTGGTATTCCTTGGGCATTTCGGCCAGATCGCGGGCATCGACATAGGGCGGGTTGCACACGATCAACTCGTAACTCATACCGTGCAGGCCGGAAAATAGGTCCGACTGAACTGCGCGCACGCGTTCGTTCAACTCGTGACGATTGATATTGATCTGTGCAACTTCGATCGCGTCCTCGGAAATATCGCTCACATCGACACGCGCTTCCGGGAAGGCCTCGGCACAGGCGATACCGATACAACCGCTACCACAACAGAGGTCCAGAATCGCCAGGGGCTCAACATTGAGCCAGGGCTGGAAGTTGTGGCGAATCATCTCGCCAATCGGTGAGCGGGGTACCAGTACCCGCTCGTCCACATAAAATGTCATATCGCAGAAGTGCGCTTCCTTGGTCAGGTAGGCCGCCGGTACCCGCTCGCTAAAGCGCCGCTCCAGGATAGTGAGTACGTCGCGGCGCTCCTCCATGGTCAAACGGGCCTGGAGTATCTCTGGCTTGCTGTAAGGGGGGAGATGCAGGGCGTGGGTTACCAGTAAAACGGCCTCGTCCCAGGCGTTGTCGGTGCCATGGCCGTAGTAGAGGTCGGCCTCATTGAATCGGCTGGTCCCCCAGCGGATATAGTCCAAAACCGTGGTCAGTTCGTGGAGGCTTGTTTCACGCCTTTCTATCATCAATCTATCCTTAAGTGCTTTGTATCTCGTCGGGGCCCACTATCACTAGCGGGTACCCTCTGTTGTTGCTGCAGAGGGGCCAATCAATGCCCGGGGAGTGTAGTTTGCTCACACCAAATAAGCGACGAGTAAGGTTAAGTGGCCATTTTACAGCGGCTACCTAAAGGCCCTAAGCCATTTTTCCGCCCAACTTCGCTCCGCCCTGCTAACAAAATAGCCTTCGTCAGTGGTCGTCAAATAACAACTAACAAGCTCCTCGGGCCGCGTGGATCTTTACTCTCGGGTTACAAACGCTTAGGGTAGCGCACCCGCCCTTCGGGCTGAGATGTTGGAAAGAGCAGCATGAACGAACATTACGCGCGAATTATTGAAGCAATCGGCGAAGATCCGCAACGTCCTGGGCTCAAAGACACCCCGGAGCGCGCCGCCAAAGCCATGGAATACCTGACACGCGGCTATAAACAGACCGTGGAAGATGTAGTCAACGACGCGCTCTTCCCGTCCGACTGCAGCGAAATGGTGCTGGTTAAGGATATCGAACTCTACTCCCTGTGTGAGCACCACCTGCTGCCGTTTATCGGCCGCGCCCACGTAGCCTATATTCCCAATGGCAAGGTCGTTGGCCTGTCCAAGGTAGCACGCATTGTGGATATGTTTGCGCGCCGCCTGCAGATCCAGGAGCAGCTGACCGTAGAGATCGCCGAGACCCTGCAAAACGTTACCGGTGCTGCCGGTGTCGGCGTGATCATCGAAGCCAAGCATATGTGCATGATGATGCGCGGTGTGGAAAAACAGAACTCTGTGATGAAGACTTCGGCTATGCTCGGTACTTTCCGCAGCAACCAGGCCACCCGCAACGAGTTCCTCTCCCTGCTGCGCCAGTAAACGCCACAGGTACCCAGCGGCCGCCAGGGCCGCTTTGACCGAGGAGTGACCGCTATGCCTCACCTGATCATAGAGTATGCGAAAAATCTGGAAGAGAAGATTTCTATCGCTGCACTGGTCAGCTCGGCTCAGGAGGCGATGCACCGTTCCGGTTTATTCGCCTCTCACAATATCAAGACTCGCGCCAAGTCCTACGATCAGTTTATCGCTGGGGACAATGGCAACAGCTTTATCCACGCAGAGATCCGCTTGCTTGAAGGGCGCTCTACGCGGGAAAGGGAAGCATTGAGCTCGGCGGTTTTTAACAGCCTGTGCCAATTTGCCGAGGGAGTTCCCGCAGTCTCGGTAGAGGTGCGGGAGATGGATGCCAGCTGCTATTCCAAGCGGGTTCCCTTCTAAGCGGTTTCACCGCGCAAGAAAGGCCCAAACCACTCTGCAATCGCCTGGGCACCACTCTCCTCCAGGTGTAAGTGGTGGCTTCCGGGAATCTCACGTGCCTCAATACCCGGAAACTCTTGCAGTACAGGGCGCAGGCGCTTGAGCATATCTGCGATACCATCTTCAGCGAGAACCAGCTGCACCGGCATCTTCAATCGGGATAAGTAAGCTTTAATCTGTGGCTCATTGAGCTTGGCCGTGGAAGCCGCCATCAGCCGGGGATCATTACTCCACATATAGCCACCCTCCACTTCCCGGGTGCCCCGCTCGGTCAATACCTGCGCAGCCCACTCAGTTAGCGGAAACATGCCATTCTTGCGCGCTTCGACAGCCTCTTCGAAGGTACCGTAAACCCGCAGCTTGCGCGTGCCGTAACGGGCTCTCTGGGCAATAGCTTTGGCCAGGTTCTCCGGAGCCTTTTCATCTTCGGTGGAGGGGGGCACCAGGCCATCGATCAGCGCCAGGCGCTTTACCCGATCGGGAAAAGCGCCAGCGGTAATCACCCCGGCAATAGCACCTCGGGAATGCGCCACAATGGAGAACTTGCGCCAGCCGAGCGCGTGCACCG
This sequence comes from Microbulbifer maximicatervae (SeqCode), assembly GCF_052467225.1. Taxonomy (NCBI): domain Bacteria; kingdom Pseudomonadati; phylum Pseudomonadota; class Gammaproteobacteria; order Cellvibrionales; family Microbulbiferaceae; genus Microbulbifer; species Microbulbifer maximicatervae (SeqCode). The sequence goes on from NZ_CP174303.1 coordinate 4,350,945, forward strand.
CCCCCAAAATATCTTCCGCCTCTTCCCAGATGTTGTAGTTGGCATCGAGTGAGCGGTGATAGCTGCGTCCGTGGCCCGGCATATCTATCGCTACCAGATTAATTCCGCTCAGCAGGGGAGCCAGCCGACTGAAGGTGGCACAGTTATCCAGCCAGCCGTGAAGAGCAATTACCGGCTCTCCCTCCGGATCGCCCCACTGGCGTGCGGCAATCGACTTGTGATCAAACTCAAGGGTGATTTCACGGGGAGTGATTTGATTTGTCGCCAAAGTGATATCCACCGGATAGTGACTAAAAACAGGTGGTGAAATGGTGCGGCCCACCAACGACATCCGCAATGACAGTTGTGATCAGCGCAATAGGAATTTACTGGCAGACACGACCGGAAAAATTACTCTGCGTGCTGCAACCACTCCAGGTCAGCGCAGCTATTAGCCCATACATCCGCACTGACACAGGCGAGGCTGGAAGTGCCCATCGGGTGTTCGTTACCGCTGCCACAGAGGCCATTGAGCAGGCTGCCCACCAGAGGCTGGTGACTAACCAGGAGAAGCGGGAAGGTATCCTGGGTTTGCAAATGGTCGAGCAGTTGCTGTGGGTGGATATTGCCGATCAGCAGCGGTTCGGTAATAACGGGCAGTCCCAGTTGAGCAGCAGCAATCTCAGCGGTTTCCTGGGTGCGTACAAATGGGCTGGCCCAAATAGCCTTTACCGCCGCCAGTTCCTCGGCGCGCTTTTTACAAACCTGTGCAACCTGCCTGCGCCCGCGCTCTGTCAGGGCTCTCTCTGCATCATTAGCGAGCATGGGCTCGGCTTTACCGTGACGCAAAATAAACAGCTGCATGGGGCTTCCTCAAGGGTGGGTTGTGACTTTGTTGATATCTGCGGGAATATTCGTAGGGAGGGCAGCGGATATTTATCCGGTGCCCACGGATAAGGCACCGGATAAACTGGCGATAGGAAAAGCGATCAATTCTTGTCGACAGGTTTGTCGGCGTCGTCGGCACTTTCCTCTACCAGCTCGGGCTTTTCACTGCTCTCGGGCTCGGAGCTACCCAGGATAATCGCATCTTCGGCTTCGTCGTCAGCCTTGTCCTTTTCACGCTTTACTTCCGTAGAAACCACTTCTGCAGAAACATCTTCGGCGCCCTCGTAACCGGACAAATCCTCTACTTCAGATTCAGGCCACTCGGAAAACGGGAAAGGTTTTTCGTCGGAGTTGTAGATCAGGAACTGGATCGCCTGGTAAACATAGGAGGCGAGCTGATCGCCAAAGCGACGCAGATTATCGTTGGATTTCCCGCTGATAATCGAAAACAGGAATTGCAGTATCACTACCGCCATCAGTAACCACGCGGCAACCTGAAGGCACACTGCAAACAGCACCATATAGATAAGGCGCACCCACTGGTTGCCGGAAGTAAGATTGCGCTTTAGATCGTCATTTTTCATATGAGGCTTCCATTTAAGGCTTGGCCGAGTAGGCCACATCAAAAGTTTGTGCGCCCGACATCAAATTGCGAATCACCTCAGGAATCGGCCGCTGTTCAAATAATATGGCGTGAATCGCGGAAACCAAGGGCATGTAGACACCCATTTCGTCAGCTTTCTGTTTAATCAGACGAACCGTATTCACACCTTCGGCCACCTGACCGATTTCTGCGACAGCCTGATCGAGCGGCTTGCCTTTACCGACCATATACCCCACCCGGTAATTTCGGCTGAGGTCTGAGGAACAGGTCAAAATCAAGTCGCCAACACCGGCAAGACCAATAAACGTCATGGGATCAGCACCCATCGCTTCGGCAAAACGCATCATTTCTGCCAGAGAGCGGGTGATCAATAAACTGATGGTATTTTGCCCGCGCTCCAGCGCCGCAGCCATACCAGTGATGATCGCGTAGATATTTTTTAGCGCACCGGCAAGCTCTACTCCAAACACATCGCTACTGGAATAAACCCGGAAAGTCTCCGAGTGCAGTGCCGATTGAATCGCTTTACAAAGTGCCTCGTCTTCACTGGCCACCACCGTTGCAGTGTAGTGCCCCGCAACAATTTCTTTTGCAAAATTTGGTCCGCTCAAGACCCCGACACGCATGTCGGTGGTTTCCTCGCGCAGGATATCGCTCATTAAGTGGAAGTTGTCATGCTCGATTCCCTTAGTGGTGGAGATCAGCATGGTGCCCGGCGCCAACAACGGGGCTACTTTTTTTACCACCTCGCGAAAGGACTTACTGGGTATCGCAACAAAAACGATACTGCAACCATCGACCGCTTGCTCCAGGTCGCTGGTAAGTTGTAATTCCGGGTGCAGCGGCACGCCGGGCAGGTATTTATGGTTTTCTCGAGTGTCGCGACACTCAGCCGCCGTCTCCGCATTGCGCATCCACTGGCGGGTGTCGTGGCCGTTGCCCGCCACAATGTTAGCAATCGCGGTTCCGAAACTGCCGCCGCCCAATACGGCAATAGCGAGGGGGTTGGAAGTTTCTTTTTGCATTGTCACACCGATAAAGCTTCTTATAAGACTTGCGGATTATAGAGGCATGACCCGCTGAGCCCAATGGGGTCAATTTGTTTTAAACTTCTGCCAATTGTGCGAAACGGCACAGTAAATAGCAAAAACGGCCCTCTGCCTTGACCAACCGATAAAACACCGCTCGATCCGGCAGGGGCCGCTTCTCGGACCAGCAAAGTCTAAAACAACTCCGCTGGCCATCGCTTAGCACCAATCAATAGCGCTGACTTAGCCGTGCATTTCCAGCAACAGCGTGTTCAGGCGGCGCACATAATCCGCCGGATCTGCCAACTGGTTACCGGCAGCCAGATTAGCCTGGTCCATCAGGATATTGGTGAGGTCCGCAAAACGATCTTCATCCGCCTCCTGGTCCAGACGCTGTACCAGTGGGTGGGACGGATTGATTTCAAAGATCGGCTTGGCATCTGGCAGGGCCTGGCCGGCCTGTTCCAGGATGCGGCGCATTTGCGGGCCCATATCCTGTTCGCTCACCACCAGACACGCTGGGGAGTCCACCAAACGAGTGGTTGCGCGTACGGATTCAACGCGACCTTCCAGAACTTCCTGTACCCGCTCAACCAGGGCACCGGACTCCTGCTCAACTTTTTCGCGCTCAGCTTTGTCTTCGTCGCTCTCGGCTTCACCCAGATCCAGCGCACCTTTGGCCACGTCCTGGAACTGCTTGCCGTCGAACTCGTTCATATGGCCCACGAACCACTCGTCCACCTGATCGGTGAGCAGCAGCACTTCGATACCCTTCTTGCGGAATACTTCCAGGTAGGGGCTGGACTTGGCCGTAGCGAAGTTGTCGGCACACACGTAGTAGATCGCCTTTTGGCCATCCTTCATGCGACCCACATAGTCTTCCAGGGATTGATCCTGTTTCTCGGTATCGGTATGGGTGCTGGCGAAGCGCAGCAGCTTGGCAATTTTCTCTTTGTTGGAGAAATCTTCAGCCGGACCTTCTTTCAATACATTGCCGAACAGATCCCAGAACTTCTGGTATTCATCGCCATCTTTCTTCGCCAATTTATCCAGCATATCCAGAACACGCTTGGTCAGTGCGCTCTTGATCGCATCAGTATTGCGATCTTTTTGCAGGATTTCACGGGATACGTTCAGCGGCAGATCGTTGGAGTCCAGAACACCTTTCACGAAACGCAAGTACAGCGGCAGGAACTGCTCCGCATCGTCCATGATAAAAGTGCGCTGCACATACAGCTTGAGGCCGCGAGCGGCATCGCGCTGGTACAGATCAAACGGTGCGCGCGCAGGGATGTAAAGCAGGCTGGTGTAATCCTGTTTGCCCTCTACGCGGTTGTGGCTCCAGGTTAAGGGATCGTCGAAATCGTGGGAGATATGCTTGTAGAACTCCTTGTACTCCTCAGATTTCACATCGGAGCGGGGACGAGTCCACAGGGCCTGGGCAGCGTTTACTGCTTCAAACTCAGGCGCCTTCTCTTCTTTCGGCTCTTCGCCCTCTTCCGCCGCCGGCATTTCCTCTTTCAACATCTCCACCGGAATGGCGATGTGATCGGAGTACTTTTTAATGATGGAGCGCAGGCGCCAGTTATCGGCAAACTCTTTCGCTTCTTCTTTCAGGTGCAGAACCACCCGGGTGCCACGCTGGGGCCATTCAACAGTCTCTACGGAGTATTCCGCTTCACCGTGACACTCCCAGTGCACACCCTGGTCGGAATTCAAACCGGCGCGACGAGTGAATACGTCCACTTTGTCAGCGACGATAAAGGCGGAGTAAAAGCCCACACCGAACTGGCCGATCAGGTGCGCATCTTTTTTCTGGTCTCCGGTCAGCTGCTGCATAAACGCAGAGGTGCCGGAGCGGGCGATAGTACCGAGGTTTTCGATAACTTCATCGCGGCTCATACCAATACCGTTATCGGTAATGGTGAGCGTTCCCTCTTCCTTGTCAAACTCGATGCGAATGCGCAGGTCTGCATCTTCGCCCAGTAATTCGGGCTTGGACAACGATTCAAAACGCAGCTTGTCGGCGGCATCAGAAGCGTTGGATACCAGCTCGCGCAGGAAAATCTCCTTGTTGGAGTAGAGCGAGTGGATCATCAGGTGCAGTAGCTGCTTGGCTTCCGTCTGGAATCCATGGCTCTCTTTTTGGGCCTCAACGGTCATCTATTCGGTCTCCCCGTAAACGTCAATCGGAACAGGGAGCAAATATTGGGATCAGCCAGCAGGTTTCAAGGGGGGACTTCACACTTGCCAGTGGAGATCAGCGATCTCCACTGGTTTGAGCAGTAGCGAGGTTACCTTTACCGGTAATATCGATCACGAAATTGGCAGTGAGATCTGAGATCACACGGGACTCCGCATTCATCAGGATGGCGATACCCACTTTCAACTTTTCCGAATAGGCCACCGCTGCACGGAAGCCCGCAACCCAACCGCCGTGGTAAATAATACGATCGTCACCAATGGTATAGAGGCGCCAGCCCAGACCATAGCCCGCGTGAGACAGGTAATCTCTCCAGATACGATGGCGCATATGGCGCTGCGTAGCGACTCGCTCAGTAGTCATATCGGCGATCACTTCCGGTGACAGCACCTTCGGGTAGTAGCCCATCTGCGCTTTCAACCACTGGGCCATATCGGAAATACTGGCATTCACTCCCGCCGCCGGTGCAGCAAAGTAGTATTCCTTCTCCACTTTTACCGGGCGCCAGCCGCTGCCTGTCTGAATATGGGGTGCCGCACGGTTGTCGGAGGCCATAAAGCTCTCCCAGCCGACCGATGCGTTCTGCATTTTCAGCGGGACAAAAATCCGCTTTTTCAGCTGGCTGGCAAAGGAGACCCCGGTCGCCTCAAAAATCACATCTTCAATAAGACTGAACAACACATTCTGGTAGCCGTAGCATTTTCCCGGCGTGCAGCGCGGATCGATATTGGCAAACTTGGGCAATATCTTGCTGAGAGGCTTGTTGTCCTCAAGGTAGTTGTCGTAGGCGTTGGGGGTCAGGCCCGAGGAATGGCTGAGCAGGTGCTCCACCTGAAGCTGGCGAGACAGTGAAGGCGTCTTAAAGCTCAGGTCCGGCACATAGTTGACCACCTTGTCATCCCATTTGAAGCGATCTTCATGCTCCAACATAGTGGCCATACTGGCAGCGAAGGTCTTGGATACCGAGGCCAGACGGAACACCGTGTCCTGATCCACCTTGCCGGATTTACCCCTGACCCTGACGCCATAGGTATCCATCGCGACCACCCGGTTGCCATCCACGATGACATAGGCGCCGCCGGGTATAGATTTACCCGCCATCATCTGTTTGAAGTATCGGCCAAACTGTTTGGCCCTGTCGTCTATATCAGCCGCTTGCGCAGGCAGGGACAGACTCCCCAGAATCACCAGGAAGAGAAAAAAACGTGCCATAGAGGCGCGCATGACGTAGACGATATTTGAAAGAATTGCAGGTCTCATAAGCAAATCGAGCCGCCAAAGCAATCCGGTAGTTGCAGATAAGACTAGCAGCCAGCGGGCAAAAACTCTATTTAGGCGCCACGCAGGACTGACTGCTGAATTCTAGTCTGCACTTTTCTCCGGCGCGGGGACGGCCATGCCAATCAGCGCAGGTCAGCGCAACAAGGCTTGTACAAACAAAAAAACCGCCTTGCGGCGGTTCTTCTTTTTGGGGTCCGGAGACCCCAGCGCAAAAAGCGTCTTACAGCTTCTCAGCGTTCTCGCTCAGGTAAGCCGCTACACCTTCCGGAGAAGCGTTCATACCTTTGTCGCCTTCCTGCCAGCCGGCGGGGCAAACTTCACCGTGCTCCTGGTGGAACGCCAGAGCGTCAACCATGCGCAGCATTTCGTCAACGTTACGGCCCAGCGGCAGATCGTTAACTACCTGGTGACGTACATTGCCTTCTTCGTCGATCAGGAAGGAACCGCGGAAAGCAACACCAGCGTCAGCTTCTACGTCGTACGCCTGGCAGATTTCGTGCTTAACGTCTGCAACCAGGGTGTACTTAACCGGGCCGATACCACCGTCGTTGACGGAGGTGTTACGCCATGCGTTGTGAGAGAACTGGGAATCGATGGATACACCGATTACCTCAACACCGCGCTTTTCAAACTCAGCGAAACGGTGGTCGAAAGCGATCAGCTCAGAAGGACATACGAAGGTGAAGTCCAGCGGGTAGAAGAAAACTACAGCCTTCTTACCTTTGATTGCTTCTTTCAGGTTAAAAGTATCGACGATCTCGCCGTTACCCAATACCGCTGCAGCGGTGAAATCCGGAGCCGGCTTGCCTACCAGAACTGCCATGAAAACCTCCTCAATCCAATGATGGGTTGTTGATGATACGTAGAGTGTTCAATTTATGAGCAACAGCTATAAATCGAATGGGAATTAATAGTGGGCCGCTATGATACACACCCACTTATTTCAGGCCCATAAATTTTTTAAATCAGGCTGATAGCAGAACGGCTATGCGTGAACTAACACCCAAAATAGGATGACCTACCCGCAAAAATGTACAAATAGCAAACAAAGAGGGTAAAATGCGACCATTCCGGAATCTTATTGACACTCATTCTCAATTGCAATAGGATTCCTACCTGACTACTATTGAGTAAGAGTTGAACAGAGCCACCGCCATGTATGTATGTATTTGTAAGGGCATAACTGACCGCCAGATTAAAGAGGCGATCTATGATGGCTCCACTTCGGTGAAGGCGTTGAGACGCCAGCTGGGCGTTTCTTCTCAATGTGGACGCTGTGCCGAGCAGACCAAGGAGATCATCGATGAGACCATGAGCGGTGGGATGGTATCCTCTGCCAACAACGGCCTCTTCTACTCCGCCAGCTGATTTTGGCTTTTGACCTGCGATCGTGTCCCTGGCGATCGCCTCCCCTCTTCTTATATCTCAGCTTCCACTCAACACCTGCTAGTTGAGTCAGGCTCTTCCCTTTAACGGCTTAGCGCGGTTCAACTGAAATTCAAAAATGGTGCCTCAGTTTTCCCTGCTACACACAAAAACGATTGTATTTAGATATAGCAATATTCCTGATCCATACATTTTTGTACCGCCCACTGACAACAACAAGTGCAGTGAAATGAACCAGAAATATGTATTTGTAAGTTCTTAGCAGACCGCCAGACCAAAGAGATAATCTATGGTGGTGCTATCTCAGTAAGGGCCTTGGGGCACCAGTTGGCGGTCTCATCCCTGTGCGGGAGGCCGAATAAACGAATGAGCTTATCGAATAGACCATGAGCGGGAGTATGGTCTACTCAGTTAACTACCGCCGATTCTACTTCACAAGCTGACCCCGAATCCCGGCAACCACAATCTATAACCACTAAGTTACCTTCCCGAATGCTCCCTCTAAAGCTCATAGGCTAAGCTGATAGCACGCTGGCGTGCCTTTCTCCATCTATGAAGCAGTATCTTATACACCTCTATGAACGCCTCCACTCCAGTTTCTGGAGCGTCCCGCTGATTATGATCCTAGCGGCGCTAGCGCTCTGCGCCTTTACCGTTCACCTGGACACAGAGCTTCCTGCTCCTCCCCTTTTATTCCGGGGCAGTTTGCAATGGTTTGATTTGGGTAATATCGAAAATGCTCGAGCCCTTTTGTCAGTCATTGCTGGCTCCACTATCACGGTAGCCGGAACGGTATTCTCAATAACAATGGTTGCCCTCTCCCTCGCCTCTAATCAATTCGGCCCCCATTTGATCAGAAATTTTATCCGGGACCGAGCGACCCAGATATCCCTCGGGATTTTCCTAGCGACCTATGTCTATGCCATTGTCACTATGCGTTCGATTGGCACAGCGGAAAACGAAATAGCTAACTATGGCATTAGCGTGCTCACGGCTTTGGTGCTGACTTTAATCAGTGTTATCTACCTTATTTACTTTATTCACAATGTTGCACAGTCAATTCAGGTCGATAACATTACCCACCGTATTAATCTCGAGTTTCAGCAGGCCATAGAGCGTGAATATCCAGATTGCCATGAATCTACGAACAAAAAAGTATTCGATACTAAACGCCTGGACCTCGGCTCAAGTTGGATCGACATCCCCACCCCAAAGGGCGGTTATGTCCAATTTATCGATAAGCAAAGAATTACGCGTACAACCCAGAATTTCCAATGCTGCCTAAAGCTGAACTGCCACCCGGGAAGCTACCTGCATCACTGGGAGATGATCGGCCAGGTTTATCCGGCAAATAACCCAGAAAGAATAATTCCTGCAATTCAGTCTGCAATACAGATCGGCACCCAGCCAACGGCAGAACAAGATGTGGTCTTTTCTATCCAGCAGCTTTCACAAATTGCTGTGCGAGCTTTATCTCCAGGCATTAATGACCCATTTACTGCTTATTCCTGCGTTGATCGCCTGATTGAGGGGCTTGGTACTGTATTATATCGACCTGAGCCCGCAAATTGTTTTACCGACTCATCGGGGGAATTGCGAATAATTTGCAGTAAGCTTGACTTTTCTCAACTGCTCCAAGCTTCTCTCGACGAAATTGTCGAACACGGCAGATCAAGTAGTGTATTTATGTGCCATTTACTCAACGCACTAGAAACACTTGTTGAGGTTTGTCATAGGAAAACAGATAAACAGGCATTAAAGGACTATTTAAAGCGCCTGAATGACGACAACTCAGTTTTTATAAAAAGCAAAGTCGATCAACAAATCATTAATGACAAATTAGTTTTTATTAGAGAAAAACTAAAAAGCTGAAATATAGCCCTGCAACCTAAATGAGAATTATTTTCGTTGCTATTTTCGGCTAAATTTGCGTTAAAACCCTTGTTTTTCCTGCATTCTACAAGAAAATTTTTTTCTTGACTTGCCGCAAATCGCAACGCAAACTCGGCCCCGATTGCAGCTGAAATCCTAAAATAAAATTAGGTAAATCAGGCAGCCGCAGACTTTAGTGACTAATAAACTTTAGTAACTAAAAATATCAACTAATCTCTAGCGACTAACAAATAGGAACTCTCTGCAAACCTAATTGAGTTGGCAGGGCTTCAGGAGCACAGGCTATGAAAGGCGACCCCAAGGTAATTGAGCATTTAAATAAAGTGCTGGGTAATGAACTGGTAGCTATTAACCAGTATTTCCTACACGCCCGCATGTATGACAACTGGGGTTTAAAAGAGCTGGGCAAACAGGAATATCACGAATCCATCGATGAAATGAAGCACGCCGATTGGCTGATCGAGCGCATTCTTTTCCTCGAAGGTATTCCCAACCTGCAGCATCTGGGCAAACTTCTGATCGGCGAAAATACCGAAGAGATGCTCAAGTGCGACCTGAAAATTGAATCCAAGGCCATTCCCGACTTGCGTGAAGCCATTGCCTATTGCGAGTCCGTTCGGGATTACGGCAGTCGTGAATTGCTGGAGAAAATCCTCGAGTCTGAGGAAGAGCATGTAGATTGGCTGGAAACCCAGCTGGAGCTGATCGACAAAGTTGGCATTCAAAACTACCTGCAAACTCAAATGGAAACTGCAGCCGGCCACTCTGGCAAGTAGCTTAAGTCCTCTCACAGGCATAAAAAAACCGCAGCTTCCGCTGCGGTTTTTTTGTTTCTACAGTATGCCTACCATCTATAGCAGCAGACATATTGGAGCAAAAGCGGAAATTAATCCTCGCCTTCGCTCTCCGCTGATGCCTCATCAATCAAGGTTTTCAGCTCACCGTTCTCATGCATTTCCATAATGATGTCACAGCCACCGATCAGCTCGCCCTTAACCCACAGCTGGGGGAAGGTCGGCCAGTTCGCGTACTTAGGCAGCTCAGCGCGGATGTCCGGGTTAGCCAGAATATCAACGTAGGCAAAGCGCTTACCGCAAGCCATCATCGCCTGGGAGGCCCGCATGGAAAAGCCGCACTGGGGGGCATTAGGGCTACCTTTCATATAAAGCAGAATGGTGTTATCAGCGATCTGCTGCTTGATGTTCTCCAGTGTATCCATAAGCGTGAAAAACCTCAGGTGGTCGAAGCAAAAAGTAAGTGTACAGGCACCATACCATCACCTGGTATAGCGCGCCGGCATCCATTGTACCCCAGTGGGGCCGGCAATAAGTACACCATCCCCTCGATGAAAGCAAAAACCGCAGATCTACAACACCGGATACCATGTTGAAATTTCAGCCAGCCAGATAGCACACAGCTTATAAAGGCTGTGTTACCATTGCTCAACCAATATAAAGTGCAGATTAAAAAGCTTAAACAGAATTTTCTGCGGAAAACAGATAATCCAAATAGTCAATATTTAAGGAGATGCCCCGGTGGCCACCCCGACACTCATGCAAAACTATGGCGATCGAACCCTCACACTGGTTCGGGGTGAAGGCAATTATGTATGGGATGATCAGGGCCGACGATACCTGGATGCAATCTCTGGAATCGCCGTCTGCGGCCTTGGCCACTGCCACCCCAAAGTGACCCTGGCCCTGCACGAGCAGATTCGGACCCTGTTACATGTATCCAATCTCTACAATATCCCTGCGCAGGAGAAACTGGCAGACAAGCTGGTACAGCTATCCGGCATGGACAATGTGTTTTTCTCCAATTCCGGAGCTGAGGCCAATGAAGCAGCGATTAAGCTAGCGCGGCGGCTAGGCAATAGCCGCAATATTGAGACCCCTCAAATCCTGGTAATGGAAAGCGCTTTCCACGGCCGCACCTTGGCTACCCTGACAGCAACCGGCAATGAAAAAATCCAAGAGGGCTTCGGTCCTCTGCCCGAGGGTTTTTTGCGTGTGCCGTTTAACGATACTGCAGCCATCGAAAAGCTCGCAGGTGAGCGCAACGATATTGTCGCAGTGCTGGTTGAGCCGGTTCAGGGAGAGGGCGGTGTACGCGTGCCCACTTCCAACTACCTGGGGCAATTGCGCGAACTCTGCGATCAACATAACTGGCTCCTGATGCTGGATGAAGTGCAAACCGGAAACGGCCGCAGCGGCAAAATGTTTGCCTACCAGCATGCGGACATATTGCCCGACGTGGTGACCACTGCCAAAGGACTGGGTAACGGTGTCCCCATCGGAGCCTGCCTGGCCAGGGGAGTTGCCGCTCAATTATTTTCTGCGGGCACCCACGGCTCCACTTTTGGCGGCAACCCTCTAGCCTGCAGTGCCGCACTGGCAGTGATCGATACGCTGGAAAGTGAATGGCTGTTAGAGCGCGCCGAGGCATTGGGGCAACGCCTGCTGCATCAACTCAAACAACAGTTATCCGATTGCGACCAGGTCAAAGAGGTGCGGGGCTTGGGGCTGATGATCGGAATAGAATTGCAGCAGCCCTGTGCCAAACTGGTGGACATAGCCCGCGAGCGCGGACTGCTGATTAATGTTACCGCCGGCAATGTAGTACGCCTGCTCCCCCCACTCACACTCAGCGACGACGAGTGCCATCAATTGGCAAACGATGTCAGCTCACTGATTCACCAGTTTGCACTGCAAGCAGTCTGATGCAAAAAAAGGAGAACAGCTTATGGCGATCAGACATTTTCTCACCCTTACAGACTTGTCCTCGGAAGAGCTCAAGCAAATTATTGAGCGCGCGATCGAACTCAAAACACTGCGCGCTCAAGGAATAAATACCGACCTTTTTCGCGGCAAAGTGCTGGGGATGATTTTTGAAAAATCCTCTACTCGCACCCGCGTTTCGTTTGAGGCCGGTATGGCACAGATGGGGGGAAGCGCCCTCTTCCTATCTCCCCGCGATACTCAGTTAGGCCGCGGGGAGCCCGTTGAAGACAGCGCCCGAGTAATTTCCAGCATGGTGGATATGGTGATGATTCGCACCTTTGGCCACCAGGTACTGGAGCGCTTCTCAGAATATTCAAAGGTACCGGTGATTAATGCCCTCTCCGACAGCTACCACCCCTGCCAGCTGCTCGCAGATATCCAAACCTTTGTGGAGCACCGCGGCAGCCCTGAGGGCAAGGTGGTCGCCTGGGTCGGCGATGGCAACAATATGTGCCACTCCTATATTAATGCTGCCCGCCTGTGCAATTTTGAGCTGCGTATAGCCTGCCCGCCCGGCTACGAGCCCAACGCCAATATCCTCGCTTCGGCAAGTGATCGGGTCACCGTAGTACACGATCCGGTGGAGGCTGTTAAAGGGGCCGATTGGGTGGCCACCGATGTGTGGGCTTCCATGGGACAGGAAACTGAACAACAGATCCGCCTGAAAGCCTTCGAGAGCTTCCTGGTGGACCATGAGCTGATGGGCCACGCCAATAGCGATGCCATCTTTATGCACTGCTTGCCCGCCCACCGTGGAGAGGAAGTGAGCGCCGAACTTTTAGAGGATGGCAATATCTCGGTGGTATGGGATGAGGCTGAAAACCGCCTTCACGCGCAAAAAGCCCTGATGGAATTCCTCCAAGACCACAGTCGATAAACCCTAAAAGGGTACAGCCACTCCTGCGGTTGTACCCTGCTACCTGTACCCACTCCCCTGCGCCTCTCCTCCCGACAACGTATAAAAGATGCGATTGGCGCCAAAACATCCAAGAGATCGCTAAATTTAGCAATCGGCGCCAACGACTAATTTACAGCCAGCCAAGATGTCAGAATTAAATAAGCGTCAACAAATTGAGCAATTGAGTACCACTTTGCTCAAAGAGCAGCCATTTGCAAATGGTTATTGCCGTTGTTAATTTACAGCGCTCTAGCTATTAAAAAAAATTGTAAGACACTGTACCCAGCGTTCTTTCCCGGCACCCACTCCTTTGCAGCCCAGAGCTGGCGGGCTCTGCCGCGAAAGTGGCTACTGACTCAGCCCCACTACCCACAATTTATCCACAAACAACTACATAGTTATTCGCCTTGAACTGACCCGCCTACCGCATTATCTTGTAGCGCACTCGAGGCCGACCCCCTATATATTGGGGTAGAGGCTCAAGAGCACCCCCATTATGTGGGGCAAATTCCGGCGCACCACCACACTTTTTGGCGGTGGGCGTCAGGCGCTGCTTTTTTCAAAGCAGAATCAGAGGTAAGCGGGCGGAATGGAATTTCCGCCACAGGCAGCAGCTGGCAAACCTTTTCAGATAGCCGGTGACAAGCCGCCTGTTTCCAGTGTCCACAGCTGTGGATAAACACTGGCAAAGCGAAGGACACGCTCCGCCATGCCACACAGTCATGTGGCCGCCGTTCTTTTGAACGCACGCGGACAGACAACAGAACAAACCTTTCGGAGATTTACATGCACACAGAGACAGGGCGCTCTCAAGCCGTGCCTGCGGAAAAATCAGGCACCTCCAGCGACCAGGCGACTGGCGGCACGACTCTGGCCGCTACTGCACCGGGCCAGATCCGCGTAATCAAGCGCAATGGCACCGTTGTACCCTACGACGACAGCAAAATTGCCGTCGCCGTCACTAAAGCCTTCCTCGCTGTTGAAGGCGGCACCGCCGCTGCTTCCAGCCGTGTCCACGAGCAAGTTGAAGAACTGGTCAGCCAGATCAGTGCCACTTTCAAACGCCGCATGCCCTCTGGCGGCACTATCCACATTGAAGAGATCCAGGACCAGGTAGAACTGGCCCTGATGCGCGCCGGTGAACAAAAGGTTGCCCGCGACTACGTACTCTACCGCGAAGAACACGCCCGCCTGCGCGCAGAGAAAGAAAAAACTGCTCAAATTGCCGAGCAAGCCGTCGATGCCCACCCCAGCATCCGTGTAAAGCAGGACGATGGCAGCCTTGCACCTCTGGATATGGAGCGCCTGCGCACCGTTGTCAAAGAAGCCTGTGAAGGCCTGAAAGATGTCGACAGCGCGGCAATTCTTAACGAAGCCCTGAAAAACCTGTACGACGGTGTTTCCGAAAACGATATCAATACCGCGCTGGTAATCACTGCGCGCACCTTGGTTGAGCAGGAGCCCAATTACACCTTCGCTACCGCCAGCCTGCTGCTGGACAAGCTGCGCTCCGAAGCTCTGCGCTTCCTCGGTGTTGCCGAGCGCGCCACCCAGCACGAGATGGAAAAGCTGTACGCCTCTACCCTGCCCACTTACGTGAAAAAGGGTATCGAGCTGGACCTGCTGGACCCTGCGCTGGCCACCTTCGACCTGGAAAAACTCGGCGAAGCTCTAAAAGGCGAGCGCGATCACCAGTTCACTTATCTGGGCCTGCAGACTCTGTACGACCGCTACTTCCTGCACAGCGACGATATTCGTTTCGAGCTGCCGCAGATCTTCTTTATGCGCGTCGCCATGGGCCTCAGCATCAATGAAGAGAACAAAAACGAGCGCGCGGTAGAGTTCTACAACCTGTTGAGCTCTTTCGACTACATGAGTTCCACCCCGACCCTGTTCAACGCCGGCACCCTGCGCCCGCAGCTGTCCTCCTGCTACCTGACCACGGTACCGGACGACCTGCACGGCATTTACGGCGCGATCCGCGATAACGCCATGCTGTCCAAGTGGGCAGGCGGTCTCGGCAATGACTGGACGCCGGTGCGCTCCCTGGGTTCCTATATCAAAGGCACCAACGGCAAGTCCCAAGGTGTTGTGCCCTTCCTGAAAGTGGCCAATGACACCGCAGTAGCCGTCAACCAGGGCGGTAAGCGCAAAGGCGCTGTCTGTGCCTACCTGGAAACCTGGCACCTGGATATCGAGGAATTCCTCGAGCTGCGCAAAAACACTGGTGACGACCGCCGCCGCACCCACGATATGAACACCGCCAACTGGGTCCCCGACCTGTTTATGAAGCGCGTGTTCGAAGATAAAGAGTGGACCCTGTTCTCCCCGGCCGATTGCCCGGACCTGCACGATCTGTTCGGCACCGCATTCGAAGAGCGCTACAACCACTACGAGCAACTGGCTGCCGAAGGCAAGCTGCGTCTGTTCAAGAAGATCCGCGCACTAGACCTTTGGCGCAAGATGCTGGGCATGCTGTTCGAAACCGGCCACCCCTGGATCACCTTTAAAGACAGCTGCAACCTGCGCAGCCCGCAGCAACACGCCGGTGTGGTTCACAGCTCCAACCTGTGCACCGAGATCACTCTCAACACCAAGGCCGACGACGAAATCGCCGTGTGTAACCTGGGCTCCGTCAACCTGGCTCAACACATTGGTGAGAACGGTGAACTCGACCGCACCAAGCTGGCCAATACCGTAAAAACTGCGGTGCGTATGCTCGATAACGTTATCGACATCAACTACTACGCAGTTGAAAGTGCACGTCAGTCCAACATGCGTCACCGCCCTGTGGGCATGGGCCTGATGGGCTTCCAGGACGCACTGTACAAAGCCGGCATCGCCTACGCCAGCGATGAAGCCGTCGCCTTTGCCGACAACACCATGGAAGCGATCAGCTTCGAAGCCATCTCCGCTTCCAGCGACCTGGCTGCCGAGCGCGGCAAGTACCAGACCTACGAAGGCTCCCTGTGGAGCAAAGGTGTTCTGCCGCTGGATTCCATCCAGATCCTGGCTGAACAGCGCGGCCAGCAGTTTATCGAACAGGACACCAGCTCCACGCTGGACTGGGACGGCCTGCGCGAGAAAGTAAAAGCCCAAGGTATGCGCAACTCCAACGTGATGGCGATCGCTCCTACTGCGACCATTGCCAATATCACCGGGGTTTCCCAGTCGATCGAACCGACCTACCAAAACCTGTATGTGAAGTCGAACTTGTCCGGCGAATTCACCGTAGTAAACCCCTACCTGGTACACGATCTGAAAGATCGCGGTCTATGGGATCAAGTCATGGTTAACGACCTGAAATACTATGAAGGTTCTGTACAGAAAATCGATCGCGTACCGGAAGACCTGAAAGCAAAATACCGCACCGCGTTTGAAGTGGAGCCGCGCTGGATCGTGGACGCTGCCAGCCGTCGCCAAAAGTGGATCGACCAGGCCCAGTCCCTGAACCTGTATATTGCCGGCGCCGACGGCAAGAAGCTGGACCTGACCTATCGCATGGCTTGGTTCCGCGGCCTGAAAACCACTTACTACCTGCGCGCACTGGCTGCCACTACCACAGAGAAATCTACGGTAAATAGCGGCACCCTGAACGCGGTAAGTGCACACGGCGGTAGCAATGGAATGGCTGCGGCAGCACCTGCTGAACAAGCTGCACCCGCACCGGCCGCAGTGCCTCAGGCCTGCTCACTGGACGACCCGGATTGCGAGGCCTGCCAGTAAAATTTAAGCCCCTTTTTTATAGGGGCTGCACTGACTCTCGGGGGAGAGCGTCGTAACCGCAAGTGCGGGCATGACCATGCGCAGCGACCCCGGTCCACCCATTATTTTAATAGTGGGTAATACCATAGGGACCGGGGATCGGCTGCGGCTTATTTCCCGAGAAAACCCAGTGCAATTGCCAGCGAAAATTCAGTGCAAATAAATGCACAAAAGCGCAGCAAAAATTGATCTGGCACAGGATTTTCTGTGCCCAGGCGAGTTAAAAATACGAGCCTGTAATGAATTATTGCCGGTAAAAAAATCACCGGTATGTCATCCCTGGTTACACACAATTAGTGAGTAATACACCAGGAAGATTTAAGAATTTTTTATCGAACTTTCGATAGTGAGACCGATCAAAAGGGCCAACTATGCTGAGCTGGGACGACATCGACACCAAGCCCCAACAACCTGAAAAAGCAACCGAACCGCGACCGACGCCGGAGGCCCAGGCAAAATCCGTGCAGGAGCCCAGCGCTTCCTACACAGCCGCTCCGGCGTCGCCTGCGGCCCAAAGCGGCTCCACTGCCGTTGATGCCGCCCGTGCCGCAGTTGCTAATATGGACCCGGCTCCCGGCCTGGAAGAACTGGAAATGGGTGCGGCCCGTATCCAGGTAGATGAAAAACGCATTATTAATTGCCGCGCTGACCTCAACCAGCTGGTTCCCTTTAAATACGACTGGGCCTGGCAAAAATACCTGGACGGCTGCGCCAACCACTGGATGCCCCAGGAAATCAACATGAACAAAGACGTGTCCATGTGGAAAGACCCCAACGGTCTGACCGAGGACGAGCGTCGCATCGTGGAATACTCCCTGGGCTATTTCTCCACCGCAGACTCCCTGGTTGCTAACAACCTGGTATTGGCGATCTACCGCCATATCACCAACCCTGAGTGCCGCCAGTACCTGCTGCGTCAGTCTTTTGAAGAAGCCATTCACACCCACGCCTACCAGTACTGTGTAGAGTCCCTGGGTATGGACGAAGGTGAAGTCTTCAATATGTACCGCGAAGTGCCTGCGGTTGCCAAAAAAGCGGCCTGGAGCCTATCTCACACCCAGGCCATCGGTGATCCCAACTTCAAAACCGGCACCGTTGAATCCGACCAGGAGCTGCTGCGCAACCTGATCGCCTTCTACGCTGTCACTGAAGGTATCTTCTTCTACTGTGGCTTCAGCCAGATCCTGTCCATGGGTCGCCGTAACAAAATGACCGGTGTTGCCGAGCAGTTCCAGTACATCCTGCGCGACGAGTCTATGCACCTGAACTTCGGCATCGACGTCATCAACCAGATTAAGCTGGAAAACCCACACCTGTGGACAGCAGAATTCCAGCAGGAAGTCACCCAGATGATTCTCGAGGGTATGGAGCTTGAAGTAGCTTATGCCCGCGACACTATGCCCCGCGGCGTACTCGGCATGAATGCGAATATGATGGAGGAGTACCTCCAGTTTATCGCCAACCGCCGCCTTAGCCAGCTGGGCCTGAAAGAGCAGTTCCCTGGCGCTCAGAACCCATTCCCGTGGATGTCTGAAATTATGGACCTGCGCAAAGAGAAAAACTTCTTTGAAACCCGCGTTATCGAATACCAAACCGGCGGCGCACTGCAGTGGTAAGCGCTTCCTGGTTAGCGAATTACTAAAAAGGAGAAAGTAGTCGCTCACAGGAAGAGAAGTATTGAAAACGGGCTTAATGCCCGTTTTTTTTATTTTGAGCATTCCAGTTTCCTCTTCACTCTAACCATAGACTTAAGTTCTATAGAAACTCTTTCTCTCCCCCTGCCGCTGACCATCTCGGCAAAGCATTTGGATAGCGGCTTGTATTCGCGCATAATGCCCCGCATTAATTGGTATAACAGCTATGCCTCTAGATGAGCAGGCCTTCAGTTATCCCTACTCGCCTATTACCTAGCTACAACGAATTGATATATGAGCACCCCAGATTTAAGTGAAATAACTAATCTCAGCTGTGAAGATCGCTACGAGTATTTTCTGAGCATAGCCGGAGAAGAGCGGGAGATCTGGATACTGATCGATAGCCAAAATTGCTTTCTTAAAATACACACCGATGAAGATGGTGGCTTTGAATATCTGCCAGTATGGCCAAGCGCTGAATTTGCCCAAGCCTATGCCGAGAATGAAACGGGCCTCACCCCTAAAAGCATTCCCTTACCACAGTTTTTAAAGAAGTGGCTTTCTGGCTTAAAAGGTGACGACATTGAAATAGGTGTGTTTCCTGCGCCGGATAAAAGCGTATGGATTACTAGCTCAGAGGAACTAGAGATCGATCTACGGGAAGAGCTGAACAACTTCTAAATAGGCTATTCACGTTGAAGCTATCGCTTCAAAAATCCGACAAAGAAAGTTCAGCTCTATTGAATAAAAGTAAGATAACAGGGTAAACACCTGTTATCTTACTTGGGTAATATACAATTACAGATTCGCCGCCTGATATTTATATATACTATTCACTTGAGGCGCTGCAATGAAAACCAGGAATAAAATAAGTTTCGACGCCACCAAAAACTATAAGGAAGAGAAAGATATAAAGCCGGCCTTGCCCGCTTATAGCAGCGCAGTCGCCAGTGCAAAGCATTCGGAAAAGAAAAGCAAATAGTATCCGGTTGGATAACTTTCACGTCATCTAAATCTCCCCATAAGTCGATATCCGAACTCAAAGCAAAATCCAAAACTCTTCCTCTAGAGAGTAGGTAGATATTAACTCCCTGATCCAGAGACCACCAATCATGTAGGATAACTAACACTTTATCGAGAAATTGGTATTGAGCAACAATCTCTCTACCATAAACGGGTATAGCTCTTTGGTTGGGGCCATCAATTAATACGACTTTACTATTATCAATTGGATTAAGCTTGAAGTGATTCACCTCAGAGAGAAAAGCGTTCGTCACTATCCTACCCCCTTAAATTCCAGACCTCTAACTTTACTACAAACTTTTAACCCAAAATATAGCTCCCTGAATTAGCAGGGTATTTAAAAAATCTTAATATGTTCCCCTAATTGGGTAATGGTTATCAGGATTTCGGATAAACTCGATACCCACCAATAGCGTTTGCAAGTCAGGCCTCGCAAAAGGTGCATTGGAAATGTCGACTATTTGCAGCCTTCCAGATTCGTTGATGACAAAAACACCCGGTTCAGCAAAGGGCCTATCTGTTTCTTCAGGGGAGCGGGGTTTTGAAATATAGAGCCCAAGCTGCTGCATTTGGGGTATTGATAAACCGTAACCGACAGTAAATCCCGGCTGAATTGCTTCCATATGCAGAGAAGCTTTTTCCTCCGTATCGGCAGAGACAACAGCCACGTCAATACCCTCCGCATGATAGCGGGGTAGTAGTACACTCAAGACACGCAAATACTTGGTACATAGTGGGCAGTGCTTACCTCGGTAAACGACTACCATTTGCCAAGGGAAACTACCTTCAAGCTTCCCCAGTACCAACTCACCTCCACCAAGTCGCTTTACTTCTATTGCAGGAAAATCGATACCAGCAGCAAGCTTTATATTGCTCATTAGCACCCCACTTGAGAATATAAGAAGAGACTTAGTCAACCAATGAATCCCACCGTTAGTATAGGAGACTCGATGAAAAAGCCCCTTATTCGTTTTCTATCAACGCTATTAGCAGCCGGACTGCTAAGTGGCTGCCCTGCTAACCACCAAAGTAACTCTTCTCCTGAAAGTCATTCCCAGCCTCTTGAGTTCTTACCTGCCCTGAAAGGGGACTACTTTAAGCTGGATTCAGCGATTATTGGGCGCCCCTACCATATCTATACTCGCCTGCCTGAGGGCTATAATCCAAACGAGGATACAACCTACCCGGTCATTTATCTCCTCGATGGGGATTCACTGTTCCCAATTTTGGCTACTAATCACCTGTTTATGCATTACGATGATTACGCCCCCGAGGCGATTATCGTAGGTATTGCTTACGGCTCATTTAAACCCGAGATCAATCATCGCAGTTTTGACTTTTCACTACCCGGTGACAGTGACACACTTACGTATGGCGGTGCAGCACAGTTTCTCAACTTTCTAGAGCGGGAGCTCTTGCCAACAGTTGAAAGCCGCTACTCGGTAGACCCTCATCAACGAGTTCTCTTCGGTCAAAGTCGAGGGGGATATTTTGTGCTTTACACAGCATTTTCTAAGCCCGACTTGTTTAAAGGATTGATAGCCAGCAATGCCACCTTCCTACCACAACAGGAATTTTTCTACAGGGAACCTGTACAAGCGACAAGAGAGGATCTGACTCTGGTAGTAACAAGTGGCTCCAAAGACATGCCAAACCTGCGCAAAGATGCACTCTCCTGGCATAAGCACTGGAAAGAACAAGAGACCACTCCCTGGCGCATTGCATTTACAACGATTCCAGGCGGTACCCATGCGGCAAATAGTACTGACAGTTACCGTTTCGGCATCCACGAGATTTTTGCAGAAGAGATCGAAATATCTCGTATGAAAGCAGAGAACAATTTGCAAGTGGTAGAGGATCACTAGAGCTAAAAACTAATAGAAGTAAATATGTGATTCCCGCAAACTAAAAAGCCCGCTTTTAAGCGGGCTTTTTTAAAACGATGAGCTAATTACTCTGTACAGGCAGCAATACGACCAGCCGTATTTTTACCGGCACCACAGTTCAGGCCATCGGGGATACCAGTGTAGTCTGGGGCCATAATACCGCCGTTACGCTGAGCGTCATGATCGGTATAAATACTCGCCAGGTTATAGGAACGCGCTGTCCCCTTATTGTCATTATCGCAGGAGAAGATAGCGCTTCCGTAAGCGATACCCAGGAAGGTCTTGTATTCCTTCAGGTTTGACCACAAGTTGCGCTTAGCAGAACCAGAACAGTTCATCTGGGAAGCCAGATTGATGTAACCATCGTCCTCACCGCCCAACAGCAAAGAGCTAGCACTCTCAATACCAGGGAAACCGGCGTAGCCTCCAATGGTATAAACCGGTGCAGCCAGGTTGGTGCCGACATAGTTGCGCACAGCATAGACATCATTAGTCTGCAGGTAACGTACTGCTGCGCACTCGCGACCGATAAACCAATCGTTGATCAAATCTTCGATCCAGCTACCGTTACACAGTCGATCAACCCCCTCAGTACCGGTGATTGCACCACCAGTAGTAAAGATTGCCGCGATACCGCTAATGGCAGTGTCAAAGTCCACTTCAACCGCGTAACTATCATTCAGGCCTGCGACATTAACGGTTTCGGTTTTCGTCTTACAGCTTTTCCAGAACCAGGAGCCAGTACAAACCTTCGAGGTTTCGGTCACAGTATTGGAATCCAGCTGGTTGTAAGCACGGTTATAGTAAGGGGACCCCGGTACGGCATTGCCTGCGAGGTACATCATCTGGGTGGCACCCTGACTGTGGGCAATCACGTAGAAAGTATCATCAGCAGCACACTGGTTTTCATGCTCATAATCATCGCCTTCGCCATTGCGAATAGCGATTATCTGCCGAGCGATTTCACCCGCTGTGCCGTCATGCCAGTAGGGCATCTCGCCCTCATCGGTGGAGTTGTAACCAACCACACCGTAATTGCCGCCATTTACACGCAACTGTTCAATAAAGTCACTACCCGCGTATTCATCGAAGTAAGCCTCACTCCAATAATCTAAAGCCGGCTGCTCAAGATTACCCTGGGAGTTAGTACGCTGCTTAATATGGCCCTCAGTACCATGGCCATGAACCAGGATGTAGCAGTTATCCGCACTAGCAGAGGCTGATCCCAAAAGCCCCGCTAATAGTAAAGAGAAGCTCGCACCCAATCGTTGATAAAGTGTCATTGTGATGTCCTTTTATTTTTGCTCGGGCTTGATCCCAATTTTTTAAATTGTCTTTTTATGTTGCCGAGACTGTTTTATGGCTTGCGAAAGGTATCTGGTTAATTAGTGCCAAGAATATGACTAATAGCGCCAAACAGAATCTTAGGGCGACAAGCAATATGACTATTTAGTCATAAAGAAAAGGAGGCTTAGATGAATGTGACATAGTTCGCAAAAACTAAGAACCGCGACTTCGCTCTAGGTCACAGTATTGATGAAGCTAAAGGTGAGTGAGCACTTCTAAAAAACTTTTGGAGCAAGCTATCTTTTCGAAGAAATAACTTACGTAAAGAAAAGGTTGAAATCGTTTAAATTTTGATCAACCCCTATCGTAGCACACAAGTATCGTAGCCACTTTTCTATCGATATACCTATGACACGTTATGCACCCTTTCCATAAAAAATTGTGGCACTAAATTAAAACATGCAGCAAGAATTACAAGGTATAAATATATGAGCACCTCTACGGAGATAATTTTTAGAGTCTAACGATTCGGGAAATATACTACATATACTTAAAATCAAAAGGTAATCATCTAGTAGTAGATTATCCGCCGACCGAATGCATACTCATTGAACATCTACGGTAGGAAGGAAAAATGATAGAGCCAAAAAAGTTTTGGGATAAAACTGCAGCGCGCTATGCCAAAAGCCCTATAAAAGATTTAAAAAGTTACAAGAGAAAACTGGCTATAACACAAGAATATTTTCAGGCAGACTGGTCTGTACTGGAATTTGGATGCGGCACCGGCAGCACCGCTATTCATCACTCTCCCTATGTGAACAGTATAACTGCTACTGATATTTCCGAGAAGATGCTGGATATTGCTAAGCAAAAAGTAAAAATTGCTTCCATAAAAAACATAAATTTTAAACAAGGCACCTTAGGTTCACTAAAATTCGAACCAGATAGTTTTAACGCCATCTTAGCGAAGTGTCCGGAAGGATTAGACCACTACAACACTGGGAGATCTAGCCCCTATCGAATTTGAGGAATGTGCTTAAAGAAGTGTCCGGCTGGAGTTGACCACAACAAATAGTCACGGTTTTTGGTGTAGTGCCACCGGCCTTGTTGTAATAGTTATAGCAGGCTTATTTGCTGCCAGACAGTTTTAACACGTATAAAATACATAACAAACAATAGCGCGTACACTCTTAAAAAACACTGAGTTGGACTGCCTACGTACTACTTCGCCTTGCTTTGGTCGCTGATATACTGGGCGCTAGCGGGCAAGGAAAGATCGAGAATGATCGAACCGTTATTCAGGAACACGCATAATCAAGATCAAGAAATGCTTTAGGCATTTACTCAAGCATCGAACACTATTGGTGATTTCATCGATCTTGTGAAATCCGGCCCTAAAGCCATTTACGCAGCAAATTCTAACTTCATATCGACCACCCAGCAATGAATCGTTAAACAGCTGACCGTTTTCGCACACCTCCAAGCCATATTCGCCTAGCGATTTCTCAAGGCCTGAATTTCTTAAATGGTGGTCAATTTACACCGATATGGCAGAGTTGAGTTTGGTGTGTTTAAAACTTCGTGCTGGCGCTGCAACATCCTTAGTGAGTACTCTCGGCACAGCAGCGAGAGGCGACCTTATACCCTTGATGGAGGCACTATGCGATGCTCCAGACTAAAGATTTCAGTCCAATAAGCGCTTCCATCTAGTATCCTTCTTTCAAGGACAGCTGGTTGGTACGGATTCCCATGATCTTCCTGCCCTAGATATTTGAAAGTTGACCAGTCTACAGTACCCAGCTGCCGGCCTTTACTTTTGCCAAGTGTGTCGGTTTTGTGCACTTTAGGTTTAAAAGTTTCGTGCCGTCAGCTCAAAATCATTTAAAAATCATAAGTACTTCAGGTGTTTTCATGTCGAACTGATTAAATTGCCCGCAGTTCATTTATTCGTTGATGTAAAAACAAGGGCAAGCTGTGAAGCATTTTTGTAGTTCTATTAGCCTCCTGATTTCTCTTTTTGCGGTGAGTAGCCACGGTTGTAGCCAAGAAGCACTTCCCCTGCTCGAAGGCCCCTACCTTGGACAAACACCACCGGGACTAACACCCAAAATATTCGCGCCGGGCTATGTCGCAACCCGGCATCGTGACTATAGCGGCTCTTTCACACCAGATATGACCGAGTTTTACTTTAGCCGAATGGATGTTGACACTGAAAAGTGGTTGCTCATTCGTTTCAAGCAGATAGGTAACCAGTGGCACGAATCCGTTGTTGGCCCAAGGGTCGGCCGCCCTCTACTTGCCCCAGATGGCAAAACCATGCACTTGGGGAACAAGTACATGGTGCGTACCGAATCAGGCTGGTCAGATTTTAAAAGTATGGGGACGATGTTCGACCGCAAAGATTGGGGCATAATGCGTCTGACGTCTTCAGCTGATGGCACCATAGTATTTGACGACTACAAAAGCGATGACGTGCTACGTGTTTCAACCGTTAGAAACGGCAAGCGGCAGCCACCTGTATTATTGGGGCCGCATATCAACTCTGGTAAGTGGACAGCCCACCCCTTCATTGCCGCCGATGGCTCTTACCTCATCTGGGACAGCGAAAAAGACGACGGTTACGGTGACAAAGATCTCTACATCAGTTTCCGCCAACAAGATGGTTCCTGGGGTAAGGCAATAAACCTGGGAGGTACCATAAACACAGCTGGCAATGAAGCCAGCGCGTATGTGTCACCAGACGGTAAGTATCTGTTCTTCAATCACAACCCCATTAAGAGAGAAGATGATGTCGATCCTGAGGGCGATATCTATTGGGTAGATACCCAAATCATAGAAAAACACAGACCCAAATTCTAATCCGCGCAATACAAAGATACAGCCAGCCTAAATCGGGTAGCCGATAGTTTAAAACTACCGGCTCCAACACTACTCTCTTATGAGTCAGCGGCCACACTGATAGCTTTATAGTAGCTCGCTATATAAGAATATGAACTTTCACAATACAACTTCTGCATTCACGATCATATAGTTTTGGTGTCCCTGACCACCTCACCTACACGTCAAGCCTTATATCGTTTTCTGTTCGTCAACTCGTTACTTTTATAGGGCGTCTTTCCCCCAGAATCTCGCCGTCTTTTGGTTGCCATTCTTTAGTAGTTGGCATTTAATGGAAGTCAAAAACGGCGGTCGTGTTAAAGGGGCTTTCATTTCAGTAATCCAAGCTCAGCCAGAGGAAATTCCACTTCTCTGCGGCCACTGCTGGCGGGTATTATTCCGTTCTGTGGAGCATCAGATTTTGAAGAGAAGATATTGCTTACTAGTTACCGCTGTATTGCTGATTATTGGTGTTAGAAAGGCTTCTTTGGGGTGATGCCGAATGTGATGATCAAGAACCAAAGTGGAATATAGGTAGACTCGGCAGTTGTTCAGCTTCCAAGCCATAGACTTAGGTTTGGTGCTGTAGCACCAGATGAGTCCCGGACAATTTACCGGTCATTGAGCAAAATAATGGAAGCTACAAATACACAATTGCTTTGAACTCTGGTGTGGATTTGTCTGGGGAATGTGGTTACTTCACTGCGAGTGAGTTTTTCACCAACTTCGTAATTGTTGTTGGGGGGGGCAAATGATGTGTCCTGTTCAAGCTGAGTGGCATTACAATCAAATGAACCAGGCATTCGCGCTACAGCCCTTACGGTGGCAGGTGCAATATAGCTGTCGAGGCGCTGCACTTGCCCATTATACAGACGTTATACTTCATCATAATTGGAACTAATTTTTATGCTCTTTAAGGGATCGTGTGAATGTAACCGTTGGCACGTTGAAGTTCAGTTAGCAGAGCCGCTCGAAGCTTTGAATCCGCGCATTTGCGATTGCAATTATTGCCAATCCAGTCCTTCCCCTATTATAAGTGACCCAACTATGTCTGCGATTTTCACTGGCGATGGAATCTCAACTAAACAAAATGGGGATCAGCTTTCTGATTTCTACCATTGCAAAGGTTGTAATCAACTGCTAGCCGTAGGCTGCAATATAAATGGTCAACTTCGCGGCGCAGTAAATCTCAACCTATTGAAAGGTGTAGATCAACTTGGCGACCCTATTCAAGTTCAGCCGAGGCTATTGAGCGCTGATCAAAAGCTAGAACGGTGGGGTAAGTTGTGGGGTTTCCTTAGTGGGCTATAAAAACATAACACGTCTAAACTTTCAGACACTTCGCCCCGCATCTCAAGACGTTAAGCGCTAAGGTGATCACTTGCTAGTAACCGTTGCTAGATTCTCATTTCCATATGAAGCGCAGATTGCAAGAGCACGACTTGAGTCTGAAGGAATACACGCTTTCATTGCAGATGAGCACACAGTCAATATGCAGTGGCTATATTCTAATGCTATGGGTGGAGTCAGGCTTCAAGTGTCGGAAAGCGACCTAGATGAAGCTAATGAAATATTGAATCAAGACCGTTCCAATCTTGTAGACCAAGAATTAGGGCATGATGAAGAAAGGGTATGCGAGTCCTGCTCATCACGAAATCTCGAGCCATTTACCAAGGGGAAAAAGCCCGCATTTTTGGTTTTCCTACTTTTGGGGATGCCTTTATTTTTCTATCAACATGGAGTTAAGTGCAAGGACTGCGGCTACTTCCAAAAGCTTGATAATCAGCAATCATAAAATATTGCCCCTTTAATGTTGAGCATGGCGCCAATACCCCCACCCATACTCTTTGTTAAAAGCCTATTGATTTGAATATGAGTTTTAGACTAAACAAATAAGGTATATCCATTCACCAAGCTGCTGGATTAAACCTTAATTGCCTCATTTACAATCACCGCGAACAATACAACGCCATTTTAAACACCCCAATCATTCTTATATGACCAATCATCTGGAAAAATAGGGGGTCGAATGGACGTGACTGCCAGCCCTAACCGCAATATCCAAAATGAGTCGTAAAGCATGGCAGTGATGACCTTTGACTGTCAGTTCTCGTTTACGGTAGATAGGCTTATTCGTGACACGCACATCTGAAATCTAAGATGTCTTGAGTAAAAGGCAATTACTCTGGTATCAACGACTTAATAGCGCTCTCTGATAAATGTGTTCACCGTAAATGACCGGCGAGTATCGCTAGGATTAATACCCCCAATGTATTTAATTTAACGGACGTATTAAGACTGCTAAGTGTAAATGCCAATCCCAAGAGGCAAAACTGAGACCCACTTTGATTAACTGAATAGATAATGCAACCACCACAGCAACATTACACTGGCTTGTTTAACCCTCTCGCTATAGATTTTACTTATATAGGTATCGACCTACATAAGCAAACTCAACATAGCTTTATTAGTCTTTTCAGCTTAACTCATTAGATGAATTGAAAGCATTGAAGTAGAAATAGTCTTCGTAAATAAATTAAGTAGTTTAGTACAAATTAGCGGAGCCAACTGATTTTCTTGGTTAAGGGTATTGTTATGTTGTACATCAAGTTATAAGACCTTTGTTTTAAATAGAGCATCTTACATATAGAGAAAATCATTATGTGTTTTTCAGCTACGGCATCATTCGGATCAGCAGCTCTGCTTATTGTCGGTGGTGCTTTGTGTACAACACATGCTATAAAAAATGATAAAACCTATTTATTACTCGCAGTTACCCCTCTCTTGTTTGCGTTACAGCAAGCGAGTGAAGGGATGGTTTGGATTGGGCACAACGAAAATTTGATTTCACTAACGACAAAAGCTTCTATTTTGTATCTGTTTTTTGCTTTCTTTTTCTGGCTTATTTGGATACCTCTTGTAGCCTATATGCTTGAAACAAAAAAATGGAAAAGAAATTTTTATATCATATTAATAATTATAGGATTTATTTTTGGCTTATATCTCTGGGTGCCTATTCTATTGGAAACAGGACCAAGACACATAATAAAAACAAGTGTATGTGGACATAGCTTATGTTATGAGTTATCCGAAGGTGGTTTGCTACCCGTCACAGTTCGAGAAAGCATTTATGCATTACTAGGTGTTTTATTCTTGTTATCGAGCAATCATCTATTTAGAAAATTTTGGGCACTTGTCATGCTACTCGGTGTTATCACTTACTTTACTCAGCGTGAAACATGGGTATCAACCTGGTGTTTTTTTGCTGCGATATCAACGTTATGGATTTATTTCCTATTAATAAATGAGTTTAAAGCAAAGATGAAAAAACAAGCTTCATGATCGCAGTATATTAGTATGTATAGATTGGCACTCTAAAGATGAGCTATTGAAAATTCGTAAAAACAGACAACAAATAATTTCCGGCCGAAGAAGTATTAACGCTACCAATAGAATTGGGGGTATTTAATACTCGAATAAACATGCAAAAATCGGATTGTAGTCGTGACACGTCCAACAATTCTGTTACCTCCTAGCCATTGGAGATCCCCGCTTAGTTAGTTCAACATGAATAACCGGAGAGTACCGACTAGAATAAATCCCCCAATTTAGTGGAAGCATAATTACTCTAGCATTCAACCAGCAACCCTTAATCCAAGGCTTATATAGGTGACCAATTTTGATAAGTGGAATAAAGAACAGCAACTATCCAATTAGTATTACACTGGGCTTGTTAGGCCCTATCGAAATAGGCTTTACTTCTGTAAGCATCAATATCCAAAGGCAAACTAAATGTATCTTTTCGAATTTTATAGACTTAACTAATAAGGTGAATTGAAAACGTTGAAGTAGGCCTAGTCATCACAGGCTAATTCATAAGCTTAGTACAAAATAGCAAAATCAACTGATTTTCTACGCTAAGGATATTGTTATGTTGCATATCAAATTATATGGCTTTGGCTTAAGTTAGAATATCTTACATATAGAGAAAATCATTATGTGTTTTTCAGCCACGGCATCGTTCGGATCAGCAGCTCTGCTTATTGTCGGTGGTGCTTTGTGTACAACACATGCTATGAAAAATGATAAAACCTATTTATTACTCGCAGTTACCCCCCTTCTTTTTGCATTACAGCAAGCAAGTGAAGGGGTAGTATGGATTGGATACAACGAAAATTTAGTGTCACTGACTGCAGCGTCTTCTATTTTTTACTTATTTTTTGCTCTATTTTTTTGGCTTGTCTGGATACCAATCGTTGCCTTTAGTCTTGAGACAAAAAAATGGAAAAGAATTTTCTTTATTATATTAACAATCATAGGTTTTATTTTTGGCTTATATCTTTGGATACCCATCCTATTAGAAACAGGACCAAGACACTTAATAAAAACGAGCGTATGCGGCCATAGCTTATGCTACATCACATCCGATTACAGCTTATTCGCCATAACAACTGGACATATTATCTATTCTTTACTTGGATTTTTATTTTTATTATCGAGCAATCGAATTTTTATAAAATTTTGGGTACTTGTCATGGCACTAGGTGTTATCGTTTATTTCACTCAACGCGAAACATGGGTATCAACCTGGTGCTTCTTTGCTGCGATATCCACATTATGGATTTATTTTTTATTAACAAATGATTATAAAGCAAAAATAAATAAATAGACTTTATAGCGGTAGTAACAAAGATAAATAGGGCCTCAACATCAAGGATAATATTAAAAACAGTTATTTTATGAGCCAAGGTTCATTAGAGAGCTCCCCTTACCCAAACTCAAGTGACCAACAATAAAAGACATGCTCAAACGTGACAGTAACTGGAGGCCTATGATCAGCTAAAAGCTACCTAAATATCACTACTATTTTTGTACTTGGTATGGATTTTGATTTACTTAAATATCTGGTATCTACCCTGAATTAGTCCATCAATACTCAGCTGAAGTTTGCCCTGGTCATGAAATAGACAGACCTAACTTCGTTTACCATAGTACCTTTAATCGGTTATATCAAAATGGTTTTGTGTTTGAGGCCAGAACTAGCGGTGTAAACATTTATGGTATCGTCAAATAAAACTCAAAACATCTTTGGGAAAATTGGCCTCAATTAGTAGAGACAGATTTGTCAGCTATATAAATTCAAAAGCTAAACAACAACTCCACCGGAAAAACCCAGCATTACCCTTTCCCATAAATTTCACCAAACAGTTTGTTCCATGATCCGGTCGGTGAACCTTATCCACAAACACGACCGTGAAAACCACTATTTCAATGAATTTTACGAGAGTACCGAGTACTTTTGTACTATCAATTCAAAATAAGCCCAAGTACACATTAGCTAGGAAGACAAAAAAACATCCTAGTAACATATCTTCTACATCAACGAATATTCTAGGCTTATCGTAAAATTCAAGCGATTTCCAGAGAAATAAGTAGTACAAATGATTGAATTACATGTGTTTTAAAGGGGTAATTGAGCTATTTTCCCGCACAAGGCTTTGAATAGCATTAAAATATATGTATAAAATACAAGCAGAGCGTTATCCTTCAACAATATAAGAAGCAAAGAGTAAATAATAATGAAAAGAAGGAGCTTTCTTAACCTTTCATTTGGTCTGGCAGCATTATTGCAATCGAAGCTCACTGCAGCATTAGCTGAATCGCAAAGTTCGTTTAATTTTTTCAGTTCACTGAATTTTGTAAATGTAAATGGAATTAAGTTGGCGTACTATGAGAAGGGAGAAGGGGTTCCTGTAGTGTTTTGTCATGGATTTCCAGAGCTGGCTTTTACTTGGAGACATCAAATTGAGACTCTCTCGATAAATGGATATAGAGCAATTGCTCCAGATTTGCGCGGATATGGCCTTACTCAAAGCCCTAACAATATTGAGGATTATACCGCACCTAAAATCTGTGATGATTTAGTTGGTCTGTTAGATCATTTAGATTTAGACAAGGCTATTTTTTGTGGTCATGATTGGGGTGGTTTCATTGTACAGTCAATAGCATTTTTGTATCCGCAGCGCTGTTTAGGAGTTATTAATATTGGTGCACCACATGCATTTCGTCCAGAATACGCGGTCGAACTTCCTTCTGAATCTGTACCAGTAATAGATAAGTTAGCCTTCAATCAATTCTTGCAAACACCATTAATTTCCGAGAAACTTCTTAATGAAAATGTTGAAAAATTTTTCACAACATTTATGCGAAGTAAATTCTTTCATGCTTCATACTTAAGGAGTCTTCCAACTAGCTCGGCTGAAAGAAAAATGGATTTGCCTAAGATTCTCAAAAGAGAAATCCTCCCTGGCAAACTGTTTCTAAGCAATGAAGAGCTTGAATTCTATGTTCGCGCCTTCCAAAAAAGTGGGTTCAATGGGAGTATCAACTGGTATAGAGCTATGGAACTTTCATGGCACGAACTCAGCAAGAAAGGTGGAACCTATGAGGTTGAGTTCCCATATCTTTACCTGTGGCCAAATGAAGACCCCATTAATCAGCTAGGTCTCAGTGTTAACATGGAGTCATTCATACACAAATTAGAAAGTGTGGAACTTAAGAATTGCGGCCATTTCCCTTCTGAAGAAAACCCCGAAAAGTTAAGTGCTGAGATTTTAGTGTGGTTACAAAAAAACTTTCCACGATAAGTATAACATTGCGCTACAAACTGACAGCTAAACCTTATGTACGGTTGCTGCGCTTCCATTATCGCGTATATAACATCAGATTTGCCCTTGGCTAAACATTACGGTAGTTGGAAATAGTGTATAGATTGATCGCATTAAGTAACTTATTTCTTGTGAATTTTACATGGTCAGACTGGCCATTGTTACTTGTTAGTCTTTTAGATTCGTTTTATGGTCAACCTCCTTTTTTTAGGGTATTTGGGTCGGCCTTATATGGTTGTGTATCAATGTAGCCATCCGCTAGAGGTGGTCCTTTGGGGTTATACTGACATCGAAGTGCTAATTTATCAAAGTTATTAGCTTACAAATACCTTTACGATTTTCTAATCTAAACACCGATGGCTCCGGTTTGATATCCGACCAAGGCGAATGGTTTTAGTTGCATCTAGTTTGGCTGAGTTGCCCTGAGGATTCGGTGAATATTCTTACTTAGAATGGGCTGTAAGTAGTAATAAACTGACCACCCTTGTCTACACACAGATAAACTCTACTTCAAATATCCCTATAGATTCAATTAGTACACTTTTCAGGTAAAGAGCTCTTAGTTTTTAATGAGCCAATAATACCACCCTCATCTACAACACCACTTAGGAAATATTCTTCCGGCCTCGCATAAATATCAACGAAGTTGTTGTTGTTATCCTTGCCGATATTGATCTCTCAAGGCTCTTTAAGATAGCCTACATACGCTGGTTCGTGGCCCACATAGATACACGATTTATGTCTATAGACAGCTTATTACGTTCGTACTTGTTAGAACTCTCTACAACTCGGTGTTCTAACAAGCTGCGGCAATCAAGGCCACAAGTAGCCACCGATGATGGACCTTTATTTATTAATAGAAAGGATTTCCAATATTAGAGACAGACAAATATCACAAATGTAGTCTAGGGGAAAATTATACGGATTAATGCTGTAATCTAGACTATAAACCATTAGTGTTGAATTAGGATGATTAGTATGCAGGCATCAGAAATAGCGTTACTATCTATAATATTGGTATTTCCTTTAGCAGATTTACTCTTAGAGAAATATAGACTTAAAAGTAAAAGTCAAGAATATGTAAAGACGGCAGTGATATTGTGGGTCATCACAGGCTTCTTGTGCTATTGCTTTTTTGGAGGCGAATTAAGCATTCAAGCTCCAGACGGTCTCCCTGCCTCTACTTGGAAGATTTATTTTGCCATTTCTATTTTTATCACATTTCTTGCATATTTTGTATATTTAATCTACTCCATAAATAACAACGAACATATTAGGCAGCAGGTTCTAGGTCAACTACAAAATGGCAGCAATTCTCTTGTCGATCTACTGCCAAAATCACGGAAGGAGCTTTTACTATTCACTTTCCTAGTTTCAGTTACTGCCGGGGTATGTGAGGAGCTGATATTCCGCTGGTATTTGTACAGCTTTCTTGAGCAGCAAACCAATTGGATAGTTGCCATTTTAGGCAGCAGTATGATTTTTGGGTTATGGCATTTCTACCTTGGCTGGAGACATGTTCTTAGAACTGCTATCATTGGCGTCGTCTTTTGCGGTGTATATCTGTACTTTGAGAGTATTGTGGTTGCAATCATTGCCCACATAATAATAGATGTATATTCAGGAGCGATCGCGTTCTATGCGAAAAGCAACTCACACCATGTACCAATCAAGGGCTAAAGCCCAAAAACTACTTACTCAATCTTTTAAATACTCATAGGCGCCATTGCTTTATGTAATTGTATTTTTTAGTAATCGTCAACATGTTGATACTTAGTGTAATGCAAGTTACGTGTTACTTTGTTATCGATTTAAATTTCAGTGCTAGCAAAGTGAAGAAAAACTGGAGTGAATGGAATCGCCCCTCTAAGAGCCATGAATGCTTTTGAGAATTAATGTATACTTAAGGGAAATAAATATTATGAGATTTTAAGGAAGGAAATGAATATAAACATCAGTGTTTTGGGAACATTCTTTATGGTATGGGTCCCCCTAGCGACGACTCTTTCAATTTATCTATGCGCGAGAAAGACAGACACGCCTATCATTGGTTCTATTTTAGGTTTTCTAACCTCATTTATCCCTCCGCTTTCTTTGATATATCTTGCAGTGCTTGTATTGAAGAGCGACATCAATAAATCATCGTAATACCTAAAATTATACGTACGCTGCGTAGCCTGACATTTCTGATCTGCCTGCATATAGATCGCGCACTAAATGTACTGTGACTTTACCGCAGTCGTGGTGGGAATGCCTCTATTTTGTTATGGTGTGGCACACTTTAAGTGTTAAATACAAGATCAGTACAATTCTATGAAAAAGATAGTAATTTCATTCTTAACGTTACTCACCATTTACATATTAGGGTTCTTCACTCAGGCCTTGACCTACTCCCTGCTTGGGATAAAGCTAAACAAGTAGCTATATGCACCCTGGATCAGGCATCTAGAATTAAATAACCCTATAAGATTGTCTTACAACAAAAGCGTAGAGTTCTGGTGTTCTCATCTTGAGGGCTGCAATTATATGGAGCCCAGCTTTTAGCTGGCTACTATGGTATATTGCTGGTAATCCTATACAGGCCAACACCTACCAGTAATAATTTTATGAAACTCGAATTTATTTTACCGAACATGAAGGGTTTATTTTTTATACTGTCCGTTTTATTTATTTCCGGGTGTGCCTCAACCCCAAACATATATGAAAGAAACGCGAAAGCTAACGAACTTGAAGCTCAAGCAGAGGAAGCTAGGGCCCGCAATAACTATTCTACGGCTACACAACTAGCCAGAAAGGCCGAGAACCTAAGAGAAAAAGACATTATCAACAAAGAGGATATCGTTGCAGATATTTTCTCCGGGCTTTTTCGGCGATTGCTGGGAGGAAGTTCCAAGAGTGACAAAAATGCTTGGCAATAAAGCAACGCACTAGTACATATCGTTGTCAGCAAGCGCTAGGTAGTTCACTTGATAAAGTACCTACCTGTATTAATTTTTGCTATTTCACCTGCTATAGCGCATACAGCTCAAGATCTCTATGCCGAGATTCTAAACACAAGAGTAAGCGGAAGTTTAATTAGCCCCTTCAAAGAATTTTCGCTGCAAATTTCCCTCACACCAGATGATAATTCCGTTAGTTATATCGACCTCAGTATTGATGAACGACCCGTGAAGATATCCCTCCCTGAAAAATTCAATGTAAGAAATGTATTGTTATCTTCTCTCGAGATCACTCATAGTCCGATACATGCACCAAATGCGGGGGCTGATGGTATAATCGGAGTTGGGCCGGCTTATCTTAAAATCAAATATCGTTACTATTCAGCTGAGTACTGTGAATCTGGAACAGGCGAGATTTCAATATCCACGAGAATGGATACCTTAGTATACGAGGTTGATGGCGAGTGTTTAGATAATTCACTAGCCTAAAAAACATCCAACACTACTGCACAGCTAAAAGTATACTTCACTCTGGACTGGCTACCGGTTAGTGTAGTGATAACTATGAACCCGAAAGCTGCCCTAATCGTTTACAGGCCAAACTACCGGAAGACCCGTGCTCCCTATACTCTCTATAGAAAACCTGCAATGCCGCTACGGTGAGCAGGTAGTTATCGAATCGGTTTCCTTTGCTTTACAAGCGGGAGAAATTGCCTGTTTGTTGGGCCCTAGCGGCTGCGGTAAGACAACTCTGCTACATGCCATTGCCGGCTTCCAGCCAATCGCTGAGGGGAATATTCAGCTATCTGGAGAAGTAATCTCTTCTCCTGAATTACAGGTTCCCGCAGAACAACGGAATATTGGGGTGGTATTTCAGGACTACGCCCTCTTCCCACACCTTACCGTTGAACAGAATATTGCCTTCGGTATCCAGTCAATGCCGAAAAGCAAGCGGCAATCCCGCACCCAGTCTTTGCTAAAGTTAGTGCGCTTGGAAGGTTTCGGGCAACAGTACCCACACCAGCTCTCTGGGGGGCAGCAGCAGCGTGTCGCTCTGGCTCGGGCACTGGCACCGCGCCCCAAGCTGTTACTCCTGGATGAACCCTTCTCCAACCTGGATACCGAGTTGCGCCGCAGTCTCGCCGCCGAAGTCCGCCATATACTGCGCGAAGAGAAGATCCCTGCAATTATTGTTACCCACGACCGCCATGAGGCTTTTATTGCCGGAGATAAGCTGGGAGTACTCAGCCAAGGCCAATTACAGCAGTGGGACAGCCCTCAAGACACTTATCAAACACCTAGAAACTTGGCAGTTGCAAGGATTGTTAGTGAAGGGAATATCATTTCCGGTACTGTTGTGGGCAATGGCCTGATCAGTACCCCTCTAGGGGAAGTGAAGGTGCCGACAGCCGCATACGAAAGTGGAGATCAGCTCGAACTGTTTGTGCGCAGTGAGGATGTTGCCGCAGGCGAACATCCCGGTGCTGTGATGGCTCAGGTTGTGGAAAAGAATTTTCTCGGCAACCAGGTGAGCTATCGCTTTCAGCTAGCCGCAGGGGAAACTGTCGAGGCCGCTTTGAATGCAGATGTTCAAGCGGCTCCCGGTGATAAACTTCCCCTGCACCTTTCCTCTGCTCTGGTGTTTGACCAGGCCCGATAAAAGCTATCAGGACAGGGCGGGCGCTTCTGAGTCCGCCACGGCTGTGCGCTCCTCACCTCTGCGCCAACCAATGGAACGGCTTAGTAAAATCACCGGTATCAATCCCACCAGGACAATCAATAAAGCCCCCAGGGCCGAGCGCTCCAGCATCTCATCGGAAGCGAACTGATAAACATAAGTCGCCAGGGTGTCAAAGCCAAAGGGGCGCAGTAACAAAGTCGCCGGCAGTTCTTTCATACAATCCACAAAGACCACCAAGCCACCCGTTAGTAGACCTGTACGCACCAAAGGTAGATGTACAGCCCACAGGGTTTGCCAGCTATTGCGTCCCAGGGAGCGGGCAGCGCGATCCATTGAAGGGGTTACTTTCTCCAGACTGGATTCTATGGCCCCTGTGGACACTGCCAGGAAGCGCACCGTGTAGGCAAAAATAATGGCGAAAATACTGCCGCTTAACAGCAGCCCTATGGAGATATCAAAGTGTTCACGTAAAAAACCATCCACCGCATTATCAAAAGCGGCCAGGGGAATCAGGACACCAATCGCCAGTACTGCCCCGGGCATTGCATAACCCAGCTTGGAAAAGCCGACCAAGACCCGTACGGATCTTTTGGGTTGCAGTCGCTTACCGTAAGCCAACAGCAGGCCCAGCAGTACAGAGACCAGTGCCGCTGCGATTGACAGTAACAAGCTATTGCTGGCGATCTGTATAAAATCTTCGCTCCAATAACTGGAGAAGTTGCTGAGTGCGTAACCTCCCAGAACCAGCAGGGGAATAATAAAACCGGCCACCAACAGTAACCCGCAGAACAATAGGGCTACACCGGATCGCCAGCCGCGCAAATCATAGCGTTCACGCTGGGAATTTGGCGATTGTACAAAGTGCTTCTGTCTCGCCCGCCCCATTCGCTCCAGCGTAATTAACAGAACAACAAAAATCAGAGTGCTACAGGCAATTTGCGCCGCGCCTCCTAAATTGCCGTGGCTCAACCAGGTATCGTAAATTCCGACACTCAAGGTGCGTACGGCAAAGAAGTCCACTGTGCCGAAATCATTCAGGGTTTCCATCAATACCAGTGATAAACCCACCGCAATTGCCGGGCGTGCCATTGGCAGGGATACGCGCAAGAAGCTCTGCCAAGGCGTACAGCCCAATGACCGGCTCGCGGCACGTATACTGCCGCACTGCTCGATAAAGGCTGCTCGCGCGAGCATATAGACATAAGGGAAGAGCACCAGTGACAGCATGGCAATCGCCCCACCCATGCTACGGATCTCCGGGAACCAGTAATCCCTGGCTGTCTGCCAACCAAACCAGGCGCGCAGGGACTTTTGCACAGGGCCCGCATATTCCAGCAAGTCCGTGTAAACGTAGGCAATCACATAGGCGGGAACAGCAAACGGCAATAACAGCCCCCACTCAAACAAACGACGCCCGGGAAACTGGCACATGCTCACCAGCCAGGCACTGCCCACGCCTGTTATCAGTGTTACCAAACCGACACCGCCAGCCAGAATCAATGTGGAGGACACATAGTGAAACAACACCGTGTCCACCAGGTGCGGCCAGATATTTTCTTCAGGGAAAAATGCCAACCAAAAAATGGATAGCACTGGCAGAGCTACTAGAAGGGAGATAGTAGCTACCAATAGCAGCCAGCGGGAAGCTGATAAGTTGGCTCGGTTTAGCATGGATTAAGGAATCAAAAGCTCATTATAAAAGAACGGCCCTGGTCTCTCGACAGGGCCGTTCGAATAAGGCTGAGATAGTGCTGTCAATTTACTCGGCAGCAATTCCCATTCAGTTAACCATTCTAAAAGTCAAAGCGTACTTCATCAACCATGCGGGAAGCCGCTGGAACGTAGGAGCCGATCTCCGTGAGACTCAGATCGTCTTCTTTAAACTCACCCATATACTCCTTAATCAATTCAGAGCGGGCAGTGCCAGGGCGTACCGGGAACTCAAAGTTTTTCTCAGCGTAAGAGTATTGAGCATCGGCGCCGCTGAGGAATTCCAGCAGCTTAACGGCATTTTCACGGTTAGGGGCGTGCTTGGTCAGCGCCGCACCGGAAATAAACATATGGGTACCGCGATCTTTCTGGTTAGGGAAGACCAGGTTTACAGACTTGGCCCAATCCACCTGCTCCGGCTGCTCCTTATTGGTAATCATTTTACCGAAGTAGTAGCTGTTACCCAGGGAAAGGTCGCAGACACCTTCGCTAATAGCTTTAACCTGAGCGCGGTCATTACCCTGGGGCTTACGCGCCAGATTCGCTTTCACACCTTGCAGCCACTCTTTGGTTTCTGCTTCACCGTGATGGGCGATCATGGAGGCGATCAGGGACAGGGTATAGGGGTGCTTGCCGCTACGAGTACAGATTCGGCCCTTCCACTTAGGGTCTACCAACTCTTCGTAGCGAGTAATTTCACCGGGCTTAACGCGGTCTTTGGAGGCGTAGATCAAACGCGCCCGAGTGGTCAGGCCGAACCAGTTGCCGGCCTTATCGCGAAATTGTGATGGGATATTGTCTTCCAGGATTTCACTGCTTACCGGTTGGGTCAGCTGCTTATTAAGCAGATCCATCAGGCTGCTGGTATTGGAAGTCAGGACTAGGTCAGCGGGGCTATTGCGTCCTTCCCTTTGCAAACGCTCGTTCAAGCCTTTGCTGGCGTAGACCACTTTGGCCTCAATACCGGTTTTTTCGGTGAACTCCTTTAAGATCGGCTCTATAAGGAAAGGCTGTCGGTAAGAGTAGATATTTACCTGCTCGGCCGCACTGGCACCCACAGCACCCAACAAGCCGGCTACAGCCAGCACTTTTTGAAATAGAGCTCTGGTAGACATTATCGTAGATCACCCTTGGATTAAACGAGAAACATTCTCATTTGATTTAATGGCAATGTCAATAAAAATACATATGTCCTAAGGCGATAAGGCAAAGTCGTCAATTTCCTCCTATGCTTAGGCTTGATACCGCCACCCATAGAGGTCCTATGTACCGCTTTGGTCCTTTAATAGCACTGATCTTTGTCCTCTGCAGCTGTGGGGGCCCGAAGGACTCCAAGTCACCTGCAACCCCTCCTGCAGATGAGTCGGCTACCAGCGCCATGAAGGAGCCCATTGCCCCACAGGGCAAAGGAGCGGAAGCGGAAAAGAAAGCTGCAGCTATATGCACCCCGGAATGGTTTGCCTGGGTTCAACAGCAAGTGCTTGCCCAGCAAAATGGCGATATGGCGAAACTATACCCATCCGGCATGCCAACTACCGGTAGTGAGGAGTGGTTCACAGCCATCACCCGGCTCAGCGGAGCCAATACCAACGGTCTCAAACCCGGAGGCATGGAGTGGTGCGAGGCTATCCAGAAGCATCTTACCGAGGGCAGTCCACAAAACCCGTTGTAAGTGCCTGGAGACCAAACGCAGACGCATCAGTTTTTATTTTACAGTTTGGAAATACCGATCGCTCGGTTAAGGGAAGATTTGATTCATAGGATACTGCGATTTAGCAAATAGACAGCGAGGTAATAGCACCATGCAGCCTATCAGCAAGTTGTTGCTGGCCTTTATCGCCGCAACAGCACTACCCTATGCACTCGCCAAAGAAAAGCCCCCACCCGGAGCTATGGCCCTTTCCACCGTATTGACCAAATTGGAACAGCAGGGCTACACCCCAATTGTTGAGGTCGATCTGGACAAGGGTAAGTGGAAGATTGAGGCCTATAAGGGTGACCAGAAGTACGACTTGCACGTAGACCCCAACTCTGCGGAAGTTTTGTCGGAAAAACCGGACAACGATTAAGGATTAGCGTCCTCATTCCGAGCTATCCTGCCAGGGCCGGCTGCCAAAGCCGGCCCTAACCTATTCTGCTTGAACATAGTGATGTAATCCGCGCCATAAATTGCGATGGCAAAACAAACTTGGCCATACCCCGGATAAAATTTGTTATCCGATCATCAAAGGAATTTACCGGATTGGTCAATCACTCCGATTCAATTTCGTTTAGTCTTTCTGAGATCAACGCCACAGGATAATAAAATGACAACACATACCCTGACCCGGCAGGATGCAGACAAAGCGGTACTGCAAAACTATCTGGACAAACAGCGCAGCGCCTACCTGGCCGACTCGGCTCCCAGCTATCAGCAACGTGTGCAGGATCTTAAAACCCTTGCCCAGCTCCTGCGTGAACAGCAGGAGCCCATTATCCAGGCAATCAGTAACGACTACGGCAATCGAGCCAGGGAAGAGATATTGCTCTACGATATCTACCCAGCGCTCTCCGGTATTAAAGAGACTATCAAGCGCTTAAAGAAGTGGATGAAGCCCAGAGGGCGCCATACAGATTTTAAATCCTATCCCCTTTCTAAAAATCGTGTGGTCCCACAACCTCTGGGGGTAATCGGTGTCATAGTGCCGTGGAACTTCCCAATAAACTTAAGCTTTTCACCACTGACCAATATTTTCGCCGCAGGCAATCAGGCGATGGTCAAGATGTCCACCAATTCCAAGCACCTTGCAGAATTACTCAGTAACGTCTGTGAACAATACTTCCCGGAAGAAAAGCTGGTTTTTGTTCCCGATGCCGATGAAATAGGCCCGGTATTTTCCAGCCTTAAATTCGATCACTTAATCTTTACCGGCTCCAGTAATACCGGCCGTGCAGTAATGCGCTCCGCCGCAGAAAACCTGACTCCAGTCACATTGGAGCTTGGTGGTAAATCACCGGCAATTGTTGGCCCGGATTACCCGGTTAAGAAAGCCGCCGAGCAACTAATTTACTGGAAGCTGGTAAACGCCGGGCAGATCTGTGTCAACGTGGATTATCTTTTCTTGCCGGAGGAGCATCTCGAAGAGTTTATCGAGCACGCAAAACATTATGTTCAGAAGCGCTACCCCGACTTAGATGGCCAGGATTACACTTCTATTATCGACGACACATCCTACCAGCGAATCTGGGCAACCCTGGATGACGCCAAGGCTAAGGGTGCTAATGCCATAGATTTAAGTGCTGGCAAATTGGATAGGGACAATAAACTGCGAAAATTTCCCCCACATATCCTGACCAACGTAGACAGCGAGATGCTGGCAATGCAGCGTGAGATTTTTGGCCCTCTATTGCCGATTATCACTTACTCCAAGCCAGAGGAAGTTATTGATTATATTAATGCTCGCCCCAGACCCTTGGCGATTTACCCTTATACTCACGACAAAACCTTACAAGATTTATATATCAACAAAGTAATGTCTGGGGGTGTGTCGGTAAATAATTGTGTACTGCACGTTGGCCAGCACGATATTCCATTTGGCGGCGTTGGTGAAAGCGGTATGGGTCACTACCATGGCTACGAGGGGTTTTTAACCTTCTCTAAACTTCGCCCCATCTTCTATCAGGGCCCAATCGATCTATTAAAATTACTGCGGCCTCCCTATGGCAAACTCTCAACCCGTGTTATCGATTTTATGCTAAAACTTACCCGCTAGTATTTTTATGGCCCGGCTACACCCTGTAGCTGGGCCATCCACTGCTATAATCGCGCTCAGGTAAGACCGAAATCACTACAGCCCGCTGGCACTGCGATAATCCCTAGTCCAAACTAAAACTATGGCTTGTTAGCAGTATGGAGCCGTAGATGATTTTTCTTACCGCCATAGCTTTAGTTGGCAATCTCACTAACCCAATCCCCCCCGGCCTCGATCCCAATAAACCCGCCCCCATCTACGACAGCCCCGACCTTTACGGAGCAGAACCCTCGGTCATTGCCTTGGACTTATCCACTATTAAAGCGAAACTGCATGGTCTTGGGTTTAATCCCATCACGCATATCGAATTTGTGGGCGGAAGATGGAAAATCCAGGCGGTCTACGGAGGAGAATTGAGGGCTCTGGAAGTGAATCCGGACAACGGAATAATTATTGCTGACCGGCCAGCCAATTAATCGCTGTTTAAATGTTAAAACTAAACCTCTAAGTCCAAACTGGTCACAAAAATTTACAGTGATATTCAAACATTGGTTTTTAACTAAGGGATCTATTCAGTGAATAGAGTCCCGGTATTGCAATGGTGTCATTCCTTTCCAGCCCCGGTAGGCCCGAATAAATGAATTGGGTTCTTTAAATCCCAGCATAAAAGAAATCTCTCCCAGATGAAGGCTGGATT
Organism: Microbulbifer maximicatervae (SeqCode); assembly: GCF_052467225.1. Classification (NCBI taxonomy): domain Bacteria; kingdom Pseudomonadati; phylum Pseudomonadota; class Gammaproteobacteria; order Cellvibrionales; family Microbulbiferaceae; genus Microbulbifer; species Microbulbifer maximicatervae (SeqCode). The sequence goes on from NZ_CP174303.1 coordinate 4,393,783, forward strand.
TGGCGAGGTAGTGATCAGCCAAACTTGATCTAACTCCCTGCAATACTGCCTGGAAGGATTGATTTTCCTCCCCCAGTTTCCGCTGCAAAGTCCTTTTACTGATAGCTAAGCGTTCAGACACCGCTTCGACAGAACTCTCACCGGCCGGTAGTAACTCCATCAATACTGAACCTACCCGCTCTCCCATTGTGGCTTCGCTATCCAGATCCTTGAGCTGTTGACTCAATTTACCTTCAAAGAAATCCCACATAGGGGCATTGGCAGTCAGAAATAGCTTTTGTGCATCTTGCGCTGAGAAACAAATTCTCACCCGGTCTGACTGCTTAATTGAACAACCAAAAAACTCCCGATAAGGCGTTTGATCTTCAGGCAGCTGCGGTAGTGCCAATTCCAATGGTTGAATTTCCTCCCGGGTTCCCAACCGAGCAAGGCGGATATAGAAAATTAATTCGCTCAGGCCCAAAGCTTCAGGGATATTTCCATCACTTCCATAGCACTCTAAATTGAGCTTGGTGTACTCATCAGTAATATCCAAGTGCAATTCCATGGGGCCGATCAATGGTTTGTATTGCTGTATCCGCAGTAGAGCTTGATTCAGATTTGCGCTGCACAGGCTCGCAAATATGGGAGGGTCAAACGACTCAGCCGAAAGGTGCTCCGCTAGTAAAAGCGGTAATGGCCGATCCTTAGAGGCCTGATCGATACCACACCAGAAACGGAAATATTCCACCGGCGTGAGTGTCACAGCCTCCCGCTGTAACAGATCCGCAGGTAACCCGGCATAGGCAAGAGACAGCGCTGTATCGATATTCATATCGTGTAATATCAACTTCCAGCTGGGAGGTACCAGGAATTTCGCTGCACGTTTGATCATTACCGGACCTGCCTGCAATTAAGACTTTTCCATCGTCTGACGGGAAAACTTCAGTACCATTTTACGGGGCAGTAAAGGCATTATCCAATTCAGAAACAACTTGAGCCGTGTCTCATTAAAAGCAATCAGATCTCCCCGCTCCATTGCCTGATAGCCACATCTGGCAACAGACTCAGCCGAGCGGGCATTTTTCCAAATATCGACACCCTGAAGATCACCAGCGGCCACAAACCCTGTTGCAACAGCACCGGGGCACAAAGCCGTTACTGTTACACCTGTGCCTTTCAATTCCTCAGCCAGTGCCTGGCTAAATGAAGTTACATAGGCTTTAGTTGCGTAGTAAACCGCCTGTAAAGGGCCGGGAATAAAAGAGGCTGTAGATGAAACATTAAGAATATGTCCACTATTGCGGCCAACCATCCCCTTTAAATACAGGTGGGTGAGATTGGTAAGGGAAACCATATTCACCTGCATCATACCCTGCTCAGCTTCCAAATCCCTCTGATGGAAAAGACCATGACCACCAAAACCCGCATTGTTAATTAGAGTGCCAATCTCCACACCCTCACTTTGGGTTCGCTCAAAAATTCTCTGCGCGGACATAGGGTCAGAAAGGTCCTCGGCAATAACCATTGCCTGGATACCAAACTCCTTCTCCAGCTGCTGTTTGAGTGCTGAAAGCTTCCCTTCAGACCGAGCAACCAGAACCAAGTTTCCACCCTTAGATGCATGTACCCTGGCCAGTTCAAGGCCGATGCCACCAGAGGCCCCAGTAATAAGTGCCGTTTCCATCTATCTGTCTCCCAAGCGTTAATCTTGAAATCAGTATATGATCAGAAGGCGCCAACTAAGAATCCGATGATGCCAAGTGGCTATCCAAGTATGCCAAAAACCATATTGGTAGTTCTTCCATCAAATGGGAAATTAATCAGTCCGCTTTGAGTCCATAAACGGGCTGGATAAAGTCAGCTCTGTTCCACACCAGTAACAATTGGCCCTTTGCTTTCTCACCTTATGGCCACAAGAAGGGCACTCTTTCAGGTTACCAGTGGATATTTTTCCATCGCGCTTACCATCTCGCAGATCAATCTGCCCCATCTTTTCAATAAGTTCGGCCTCGGTAACCCCTAATTTTTCCGATAAAAGCTCCCACATAGCCTGATTCGCCAACACTAATGTATCTATGCGCCCCTGAATATCACCGACTTCCAGTTCCAGGTTAGCGGCCATCTGCTTTGCATTTTGAGCTCGATATCTCGCATCATCGATTTCTCGCTGCTGAAAATAATCCCAAATAGTGTCTAACATTTATTTCACCTCACCTTACAAATCAGGAAAAAATGGATCAAATATGCATTTACGATTTTCGTTTAATCAAAATTATTAACAGATATATCAAACCAAATAGTGTCCCAAATGGAAAAGAGCCAGTCCAAATCAGTGAGAGTATTAAAGAATACCAAAACAACCACTTAGTTCGAAAAGACGATAAAAACAAAGCAGTACAGGAAATCAACAAGCCTGGAGCAGACAATAGACCTCCTATAACAAAATTAGAGAGGGATTGGCTCATCATGCCTACCATTACTTCAGGGGATGTATCAAGTGATTGGGCGATCTGAAAAGTTTCCCAAAAACTCAACATCCCCAAATAAAAGAACACAATAATCGGGGTTTGAAGAACAGCACCCAATATAGAAAGAACGCTCCCCAACTTAACCCGCTTCTTCCCCTCCGGGCAAAGCTCACTTTCCGGGGAGCTATATATGCTTTGTTCAAAACTCATTCTTACCTCAGAAAACATCACATCCTTCATCAAGGATTTATAAATTGTGTCCCTTTATTAAAGCCGTAGCGGTTGCCCTAGCAATAAGCTTCCCCTCTTGAAGAAGCTCTCCTTCCAGAAAGCAGACAGTTCCACCTCTAGATACAACTCTGCCAACACCCTCAACTGGCCCCACTTTAGCTGGGCGAACAAATTGAGTCTTTAGCTCTAGTGTCGGAGCAAACTGACCAATATTCAGCGAAAATACAAGTGCAGGACCCATTACGTCGTCGAGCATTGCACACAGAAACCCACCCTGTATTGTTCCCGCAGGGTTTAAGAATGACTCCCTGGCAAAAAATCGGGCTTTCATCTCCATTTTTTCACGTGAATAGCTTATTAACTCAAATCCCAGAGTTTTCGCACACTCAGGTACTGGCAGATCTCCCGACTCGACCATTTCGTAGATATCCATATTTCCGCACCGATTCCATTCTATGTTTGTTATTTCAACTTAAGTCAGATTCACCATCACTTACCAGCCCTGCTCCACTCGATTTTGCTGCTGCCCTGTATCACACCAAGTTCCAGCAGTTAAGTGCTCTCATCTACGCCAATTCACACCTTGGATAAATCTGCCCCCAGTAAACCACTTTCCACAAGGCAAAAAAAAAGCCCCGCAATTGCGGGGCTTTTTAGATAGGCTTTAAGGCCGGCTTACATCATGCCACCCATACCGCCCATGCCACCCATACCGCTCATGTCAGGAGCAGCCGGCTTGTCTTCCGGGATTTCTGCAACCATGGCTTCGGTGGTGATCATCAGGCCAGCGATAGAAGCTGCCGCTTGCAGAGCAGAGCGGGTTACTTTAGCTGGGTCCAGGATACCCATTTCCAGCATATCGCCGTACTCACCAGTAGCAGCGTTGTAACCGAAGTTGCCTTCGCCTTGCTTGATCTTGTCAACAACTACGGAAGCTTCGTCACCAGCGTTGGAAACGATTTGACGCAGAGGCATTTCCATAGCGCGCAGGGCTGCAGCGATGCCGTGGTTCTGGTCTTCGTTGTCGCCAGTTACAGATATAACCTGGGTAGCGCGAACCAGTGCGGTACCACCGCCAGGTACTACGCCTTCCTCTACTGCGGCGCGGGTAGCGTGCAGCGCGTCTTCAACGCGGGCTTTCTTCTCTTTCATTTCTACTTCAGTAGCGGCGCCTACTTTGATTACCGCAACACCGCCAGCCAGCTTGGCTACGCGCTCTTGCAGCTTCTCTTTGTCGTAGTCGGAAGAGGACTCTTCGATCTGTGCACGGATCTGGCTAACGCGAGCTTCGATGTCTTTAACATTGCCAGCGCCGTCAACGATTACAGTGTTTTCTTTGGACAGGGTTACGCGCTTAGCAGTACCCAGGTGCTCCAGAGTGGTACCTTCCAGCTCCAGGCCAACTTCTTCAGAAATCACGGTGCCGCCAGTCAGGATAGCGATGTCCTGCAGCATGGCTTTACGACGGTCGCCGAAACCAGGTGCTTTAACAGCAGCAACTTTAACGATGCCGCGCATGCTGTTTACTACCAGAGTTGCCAGTGCTTCGCCTTCTACGTCTTCAGCGATGATCAGCAGCGGCTTGGAAGCTTTAGCTACTTGCTCCAGCAGGGGCAGCAGGTCGCGGATGTTGGAGATTTTCTTGTCTACCAGCAGGATGAACGGATTGTCCAGCTCGGCAGTCATGTTCTCTTGGTTGGTGATGAAGTAAGGAGACAGGTAGCCGCGGTCGAACTGCATGCCTTCTACTACGTCCAGCTCGTTTTCCAGGCCGGAACCTTCTTCAACAGTGATAACGCCTTCTTTGCCAACTTTTTCCATGGCTTCAGCGATGATGGTACCAACGCTCTCGTCGCTGTTAGCGGAAATAGTACCTACCTGAGCGATAGACTTGGTGTCAGCGCAAGGAGTGGACAGGCCAGCGATGTGATCAACAGCTGCGATTACCGCTTTGTCGATACCGCGCTTCAGGTCCATAGGGTTGAAGCCAGCGGCTACGGATTTCAGACCTTCAGTTACGATAGCCTGAGCCAGAACGGTAGCGGTAGTGGTGCCGTCACCGGCAGTGTCAGAAGCTTTGGAAGCGACTTCTTTAACCATCTGCGCGCCCATGTTCTCGAACTTGTCTTGCAGTTCGATTTCCTTGGCTACGGAAACACCGTCTTTGGTTACGGTAGGAGCGCCGAAGGACTTGTCCAGAACTACGTTGCGGCCTTTGGGACCCAGGGTAGTTTTTACAGCGTCTGCCAGGATGTTTACGCCTTTCAGCATTTTCTGACGAGCGTCGTCACCGAAAATTACGTCTTTAGCTGCCATGATTCTTATTCCTCAAATTCTTTTTGCGAGTAAAGTTAAAGGCTGGCCTTAGCCTTCCAACACGCCGTAGATGTCACCTTCGCTCATGATGATCAGCTCTTCGCCTTCCACCTTGAGGGTATTGCTGTCGGCATAGCGACCGAAAACAACAGTGTCACCTACCTTCACAGACAGTGCGCGAACATCGCCATTGTCCAGCTGCTTGCCCTCACCCACGGCTACCACTTCACCTTGGTTCGGCTTTTCTTTGGCAGCGCCTGGCAGCACGATACCGCCAGCTGACATCGCTTCTTCTTCCTTACGGCGTACTACGACGCGGTCGTGTAAAGGACGAATTTTCATGGATAAGTTCTCCATTGAGTCGTTTTAATGGTTTCCAACATGGGCGGCACTGGCCCTTTGGGCCGGTAACCTCACCCCTCTCTGATCCTCAGAGGCGGGGCTTAATTCTCAGTTGAACCCTATCTATGGGCGGGAATAAGGATTTCAACACCATCAGGTGAAAAAACTGCAAAGCAAATTCTCATCACTGACATTTTGTATATTTTTTAACCCAATCAGGACTTGGGGCGCTTATCTTCAACGGAGTGTTGACTCTCTCCGGGGCGCTTCTCATCTTTCGAATACTCCCCCTCGATAATGTCATCGCCTCGCTTGTGATTTGGCGACTGGTTAAAATTCTGCGGAGGAACCACTTTGACGTGGCGAAGGATAAAACCGAGCAACAGGTTCCTGAGCCCCGGTATCAGGCAGATAAAGCCGAAGAAATCAGTGATAAAGCCCGGGGTGAGCAACAGCACACCACCCACCGCGAGGAATATCCCCTCAACCATCTCTTTGGCGGGAATATTTCCAGCCTGCATCTTCTCCTGGGCCCGCATCAGGGTAGAGATTCCCTGGCGGCGAAGCAGTGTCACTCCTACTACTGCGGTCAAAATGACCAGGCCGATCGTTGGCAGGGCGCCAATTTCACTGCCTACGGCAATCAACACCCACATTTCGAGTACAGGTAGGGCTATAAATAGAAGTAATAATGGGCGCATTGCGGAAATTCCTAGTTAACCAGCTTCGCTGAGAGCCGGGGCGATCACGGTTTTTTCAATATGCTGTAGTAAATGGAGTGGGGAGGCAAATTATTCAAGGGCGCCTTATTCCACCCCACAGTAACTGGAGAGAGGAAGGATTGAATGGCAAGCGAGCAACAGGATGCTATAGAAGTGCCAGCCATCGGACGCAGTCGCCACTTAGTGGACGATATATTGGCGAAAGCGGACATTCAAATTAACGGGGAAAGACCCTGGGACCTGCAACTTCATCGGGAAGCAGCCCTTGATGAGGTCATCGCCCGGCACAGCTTGGGCCTGGGTGAGTCCTATATGCGCGGCGATTGGGATGTCCAAGACCTGGATCAGTTCTTCCACCGGTTACTCAGTGCTGAGATTCATCACAGTATCAAGAACTGGCGCTACTTTTGGCGCGCCACACGCAGCTATCTGGTGAATCTACAAAGCAAAAACCGCTCGTTTAATGTGGGAGAGCAACACTACGACCTGGGCAACGAATTCTATAGTGCCATGCTCGACAATCGGCTTACGTACAGCTGCGGCTATTGGAAGGAGGCTGAAACCCTCGACCAAGCCCAGGAAGCCAAGCTGGACCTGATTTGCCGCAAGCTGGAATTGAAACCCGGGATGCGCTTGCTGGATATTGGCTGTGGCTGGGGCAGCCTGGTTAGCTATGCCGCGCAAAAGTATCAAGTGGAGTGTGTAGGGATTACGATTTCCCGAGAGCAAAAAGCCTATGTGACAGAGCGCTATGGTGAACTGCCAATTACTGTTCGCCTTCAGGACTATCGAGAACTCAAAGAACCTTTTGACCGCATTGCCAGCGTAGGGATGTTTGAGCATGTCGGCCGCAAGAACTACCGAAAATTTATGGAAACAGCAGCGCGCTGTCTGAACAAAGATGGGTTGATGATGTTACATACGATCGGCAACAACCAGCGCACCGCATCTACGGACTTGTGGACAGAAAAATATATATTCCCAGGTGGTGAGCTACCTTCCGTAGGGCAGCTGGGCGACGCGACCGATCGCTTGCTAGTGTGCGAAGACCTGCACAACTTTGGATACTACTACGATAAAACCCTGATGGCCTGGCATGAAAACTTTGAGAAAAACTGGCCGCGCTTTGCCGATCGCTACGGCCAGCGCTTCTACAGGATGTGGCGCTACTATCTACTATCTTACGCCGGTGCATTCCGGGGGCGCACACTTCAGCTATGGCAGCTAATGTATTCGAAGTTCCGCGCCGATGGTGTTACGCGTTTGAGTTAAAGCACTATTTGCTGTAAATCCAGAAACTAATTACAGAATCAAAAAAGGGTGAACTCAGTTCACCCTTTTTATGCTCGGGAAGAGGGAAGCTTACAAACGGGCTCCGCCATCAATATCTACCACTCGACCGGTGACGTAGTCGTTCTCCAGAATAAACGCTACTGTCGAGGCGATCTCATCCTGCTCACCCAACCTGCGCAGGGGCACTTGTTTTACCAGACTCTCAAGAATCTCAGGGCGCATTTGCGCAACCATATCGGTGCCGATAAAACCCGGGGCAATCCCGGCAACACGCACGCCGTAGCGCGCCAGTTCGCGTGCCCAGGATACCGTCATCGCTGCAACACCCGCTTTACTGGCGGAGTAGTTGGTCTGCCCCATATTGCCCGCACGGGACAAACTGGAGATATTGACCATCACCCCACCCTTGCCGCTTTCCGCCATAATGCCCGCTGCAGCACGGCCGCAAAGGAATACACCGGTAAGGTTCACATCGATCACAGACTGCCACTGTGCCAGGGACATGCGATCTGTCACTTTGCCGTCTTTACACTTGAGCAACATGCCATCGCGCATAATGCCGGCGTTATTAACCAGAACCTGGAGTCCGCCAAAGTCTGCTGCGATTTTCGCAAAACCGGAGTCCACCGCTTCCTCATCGGCAACATTGATCAAGTAACTGCGAGCCTCAGCACCGAGCTTTTCACAAGCTGCAACGCTGTCTTTCAGGCCTTCCTCATTAACATCGATCAGGGCCAGGCGGGCGCCCCGCGCAGCCAGATACTCGGCCATGGCTCGGCCCAACCCCTGGCCCGCACCGGTAATCGCAACAATACTGTCAGCGATTTGCATATTGAACTCCTCGTCGTCGCTCGTTTTTTAGATTTATCGTTTATGACTGCCTTCGAACCTGCCCTATGCTGGCTCGAGGGGGAATTACCATTCGTAACCGACACCAACGGTCACTTTGGTATCTTCTTTTTCACTTTCCAGGGAGGGCGTATTGTCGTACTGCCACTCGTAACCGATCTCCATCAGCACGCCTTCAACCAGCGGTGTGCGCACCCCCAGCTTGGCGTTAGCTTCGTAGTCGTTACTGTGATCAAAGGATTGTAAGGTTTCCTGGTCGAAATAAATTTCCGGTCCAAGGGAAAACTTGTAGCGGTAGTTAAGTGCAATTCGACCGGCGACATAGCGTTCATCCTGGTCTTCGCTCAACTCTTCGTCGATAAAACTCTCGTGCAGGCTACTCAAGCCACCTTCTAGGGAGAAAGTGGTCTTACTGGTATCGTAAAACAGATAACCCATACCGAGACCGAGCGTAGTTCCCAGGTCTAAGTTCTGGGCCTCTTCCCTTTCCAACTCACTGTTAGCAGCGGCAAACCATTTCTCAGCAAAGATCCAGCGCAGGTCATAGTTGAGCTGGTATTTTTCCAGGTCACCATCTTCTTCACTTTCCTGGTTCTGGTAAACCGCCCCAATCAGGTGGTTAAAATCTCCATGGCGGATATCCAAGTTGATATTGGCATCGAGGTCTTCACGCTCACGGTTACCGCTCTCGAATACGCCTCCGGCGGTAACATCACCGCTGAATAACACCGGACTGGTGGTAAATGTGCTGTAGGGTTCTGCCCGCTCAATACCGGGGAAGTCGATCAACCAACCGCGCCCTTCATCGCAGTACACTTCCCAGCGCTCCTGGCGGTGGCCAGCCAAGGTGCAAGGTTCATCCCTGCCGGCAATTTTGATATCGGTATCGATATCCATCGACACCACTTTGGATTTGTCGACTTTAACTTCACCAAAAGTCTCTGACTTCCAAGTGACCTGATCCTTCTCTACCAGCACCAACTCGCCCTGAATACGATCGCCATTTTCCAGGGTCAGCACACCGGCATGGGCCTGGAAGGGCACAAGAAACAAGAGAGTTCGAGCAAAGAGCTTGGGAAGTCGTGTCGATAAAACCACTAAGAAACCTTGGACTTTTTAGGTGTATGAACGGTGCAAACAGCCTCAACAATCGCACCATGATGCCATAACTAGAATCATGTGGCACGCCGTCACAGCGGAGGCCTTCGCGCCCAGGGGACTGTGACCTTGCGAGCTGGTAAAGTATCCATAAATGGCGAATAAAAATCTCATTTTCAGGAGATTACAAAGTAAAAAATTGCGCCCAGTTGGCGTAATTCGCCGATATTTAGAGCTTTTTATGGAAAAACAGAACTCCCTGGAAAGAATATGCCAAGCCTTGGCGGCGATCCCCAAAGGGCGGGTTGTCACCTACGGGGACTTGGCTGAGATGGCCGGCTACCCACGCGCTGCGAGACTTGCAGGTCAGACCCTGCGTAAATTACCCCGGGGTACCAAGCTACCCTGGCACCGGGTGATCAACGCCCAGGGGCGCATCTCCCTGCCGGAACCCGGCGCCAGCCGCCAGCGTGAAAGACTGGAAAGAGAGGGGGTCATACTGCTGAAAGGGCGAGTGGATATGGGCAAATACCGCTGGAAACCTTAGCCCCAATCGCAGACAGAAAACTACGCTACTTCATCAGCCCCCCAGGGCGCGACCCAAAATAACAGGATCATTCCAGGCACCGCCAAAACGGCACACAGGAGAAAGAAGTGTGTCCACCCCATTCCCTCCACCAAATAGCCGGTGGAGGCATTGGCGAAGGTGCGCGGGAGCGAAGTCAACGCTGTAAACAAGGCAAATTGAGTTGCAGTGTGCAACTTGCTGGTAGTGCGGGCGATAAATGCAATAAACACCGCTGTCCCCAACCCCACCCCGAGATACTCAAAGGCAATTACTATCGCCAATAGCCAGAGGCTAGGATTGAAATCTGGAGTGCCCACCAGCTCGCCATTCACTTCAGACAAAATCATGAATCCGAAAATTGAAACCAGCTGTACCACCCCGAAAATCCATAGGCACTTATTAATCCCAATCTTTACAATTAATAAGCCGCCAAAGAAGCCGCCAATTACCGCAGGCCACAAACCGGCATTCTTTGCCACTATGCCGATATCCGTATTGGAATATCCCATATCCAGGTAATAGGGCGTCGCCAGTGCCGTAGCCATGCTATCGCCAAGCTTGTACAAAAACATAAAGGCCAGTACGAGCACCGCCTGTTTTACGCCATTGCGATTAAAGAATTCGACAAAGGGTAAAACAATGGCCTCGCGCAAAGATTTAGGACGACCTGCTGGATGGTCTGGCTCCGCCACCATCAAGGTCATAAAGACGGCAATCAACATAAAGGCCGCAGTAATCATAAACACCTGGTCCCAGGCCAGGTGGTCCGACAGGATCAAGCTGAGGGATCCCGGAATCAAGCCGGAAATACGATAGGCGTTGGCATGAAAGGAATTGCCCAGACCCAACTCCTGGTCTGGCAGAATCTCGCGTCGGAAAGCATCCAGGACTATATCCTGGCTGGCGCTAAAAAAAGCCACGGCAAAGCAAATTGCGGCAATTGACCAAATATCAAACTGGGGACTGAACATCCCCAGGACACCAATGGAAACAATCAATAACAGCTGCATTACCAGCATCCAGCCCCGCCGGCGACCGAGCATCGGGAATGCGTAGCGCTCCATCAATGGAGACCAGATAAATTTCCACGTATAGGGCAATCCGAGCAATGCAAAAATACCGATAGTGGCCAGATCCACGCCTTCGGTACGCAGCCAAGCGGGCACCAACTGTATCAATACAAAAAGAGGCATCCCCGAAGAGAAACCGGTGCCAATACAAATCAGCATACGCCGATTAAACACCGCCTCCCGGATGGTTTCGTGGGCCATAGTTTGTCGCTTTTATTCGCTGAGCATCGTCTACCAGTGATACCCGACCCGACAGGCAACAGACACACAATCAAACATAAGGGCGAGTCTATGGAGGGGTGGGTTTCACCTTTACAACCACCATAGACACAAGCCGGGCAGAATGCCCGGCGAAGAGTTTTGATATGACATAGGGATTTAGAAAAGAGCTGAATTCAGGATGTACTCTTAGAGAGGAAATAGCATCCCTGTAAACCTTAGGTAGTGCCCGCTCCCGGCTGCACTTCTTCTCCCGGCCAGTCGCGCTGCTCGCGGCGCCAAAAATAAATGGACAGCAGAATGGCTGGAATTCCCATAAGCGCTGCATAAATAAAGAAGTAGGCATAACCCTGAGCATCCACCACGATGCCGGAAAAACCACTGATAAATTTCCCCGGCAAGGTCATCAGGGAGCTGAACAAAGCATATTGAGTGGCGGTATAAGCTTTATTGGCAAGACTGGAGAGAAACGCGATCAGTATCGCATTGGCAATTCCTCCACTAATGTTGTCCGCACTAATTACCAGCGCCAACCAGGCTTTATCGGGACCGATCACAGCGAGTTGGGCAAATAACAGGTTGGTGCAGGCGACCATAACCGAACCCAGTATCAGCGGACGCACAACACCGTATCGCACCACTAACAGCCCACCTAGAAAGGAACCGATAATGGTACAGAAGAAGCCAAACAGCTTGCTGATTTCAGCGATTTCCGTTTTGGTAAAGCCCAGATCCAAATAGAAAGGATTGGCCATCACCCCCATCGCAATATCACTTAAACGGAAGATGCCGATAAATAACAACAGAATGATTGCAAAGCGGCCATTGCGCTGAAAAAACTCGATAAAGGGGCAGGCCACGGCGCGAATAAACCACTGCTTCATGCGACCATGCTCCCCCTTGCCCAACAGGCGCTGGGCCCACTCGCTTTGCAGCTCATCGGCTTCTTTGTTTACCTTGCTGTGATCGGGCTCGGCAATAATCAGAGTGGTAATCAGGCCCACTCCCATCAATCCAGCCATCGCAAGATAAGCACCGGACCAGCTAAAGATATCCGCAATAAACAGGGCGCCCGCTCCGGCTATCAACATTGCCACCCGATAGCCAAATACATAATTGGCAGCCATAGCGCCCTGATAGTCGTCATCCATGGCCTCAATTCGATAGGCATCAATCGCTACATCTTGAGAGGCCGAACAGAAAGCGACCCACAGGGCCAGTAGGGCTACGTGCATCAGGGAGAGCTGGGGATTTACACTGGCCATACCTATCAGGCCAATCGCTATCCCGATTTGGGATACCAGCATCCAGCCCCGACGCTTGCCCAATTTATCCGTGAAAAAAGGCAGACGCAGCTGATCGACAATAGGGGCCCAGAGAACTTTGATAGAAAAGGTGATCCCCACCCAGGCAAAAAACCCGATGGCGGTACGGCTGACACCGTAGTCCCGCAGCCAGGCAGTCAAAGTAGAGAAAACCAGCAGTAATGGGAGGCCGGCGGAAAAGCCGAGGAAAAACATGGTGAGTACACGGGGCTTCAAATAAGCGGCCAGCGCTTGCCCCCATGTCATTTGTTTTTGTAAGTTGGTCAAGCGCGGGCCTCCAGAGCCTCAGCCGCTGCAACAGGTGTTCCTGTGCAGCGGAGTATTAGGGAGCCTCTGAATAACTCCGTGATACCTCTGGTATGCATAGCGGTTCACAATCAAGGCGCGGCTTCGCAGGAATGTCTAGACCTTTCAAGAAGTCGCAACGCGGAGTGTGAATCGCTATGCAAGCCCCGAAGGGCGGGCCTTGAAGGCCACAGCTGCTGCGTTGCAGCTCTTGCAAAGGGCTACGGCCATTCGCGGCGAGCTGCGCCTAACATCTGCAACCTTCAAGACCCGCAGAGGCATTACGGAATTATTCAGAGGCTCCTTAGATTAGTTTATTTACTCAGTGGCCCCACAAAACTTCCAGCTCCGCTTCGGCCAACTTATTGGCATTGATATTGAAGCCAACTTTAGCAGGAGAAGTGTTTTCATCCAGCGGCAGGGATTCCACTTTCAAGGCATAGACACGAAAACGATAGCGATGATCCCCGTGCCCTTTGGGCGGGCAGGCACCACCGTAACCGGAATTACCATAATCATTGCGCCCCTGTACTGCTTCTGGAATCAGGCCGTTTTTCAGGTCACCGGCCCCTTCCGGAAGATTGGTCGTATCCACTGGGATATTAAATACCACCCAGTGCCACCAACCACTGCCGGTAGGCGCGTCGGGATCGTAAGCGGTAATAGCAAAACTCTTTGTGCCCTCCGGTGCCCCACTCCAACTCAATTGGGGAGACAGGTTCTCACCGCCGCAGCTGCCATAAACATGAGCCATGGGCATTTTCTTTCCAGCTTGCAGGGAGCTGGATGACAGTGTCAGCTTCTCAGCAATCGCGTTGGTTCCAGTCAGTGACAGCGCAGCAGCACAAAGCAGCCCGGCCAAACCCCGGCCGCCCTTTTTCAATAAATGGCTCATATCCCAGTTCCCCTTTTAGTTTTCTTCACTGGACAGCAGTGGGCCCACTTTGTCCAGATCCATATTTCCGCCGGTCAGAACAACCACGACATTCTTATTGCGAAAGCGCGCGCTGTGCTCAATGATCGCAGCGAGACCCACCGCAGCCGACGGTTCTACCAGCTGTTTGGTTCGCGTCCACAATAGCCGCATCGCATTGACGATACCAGCTTCGCTGACTGTCACAATATCCCGCACCGTGCGCTCAATAACGGCGTAATTTTTGCCGCCCAATGTTGTGCGCAGACCATCGGCGATCGTATCGGGTTGTTGTGTGGTGATATGAACTCCACCGCGCAGTGAACGCTGGGCATCATCCGCTCCGGCGGGTTCCGCACCAATCACCAGAATATCGGGGGCAAGCGCAGCCATTGCCAATCCCACGCCAGACAAAAGTCCACCGCCTCCCACTGGCGCCACAATAACGTCTGGAGCAAAGCCCTGTTCGCGGCTCTGCTTGAGCACTTCCATGGCTACAGTGCCCTGCCCAGCAATAATGCGCTTATCGTCATAGGGCGGGACTTCGTGCGCACCGGTTTCCTTAAGTACCTTTGCCAAAGTGGATTCGCGATCAGCCAGGCTGGGGCCCGAAGTCACCACTTTGGCACCGTACCCCTCAACCGCCATGCGCTTTGTCTTGGGAGCCGTTTCGGGCATCACCACCGTACAGGCCAATCCCCGCTGGGCTGCTGCCCAGGCGAGCGCCGCACCGTGATTACCGGACGAATGGGTGGCAACTTCCTCGACCCCGTCTGGGAGCAGCGAAAGCGCATTAGCCGCGCCCCGCGCTTTAAAGGCACCCACTTTCTGCAAGTGCTCACACTTAAACCACAAATTGGCGCCCGTCAGCTCGTTCAGCTGCCGAGAGCTGAGCAGAGGGGTCTCGTGTACCATGCCTGCAATATTTTGTGCGGCACTAAATACATCCTCACTGGCAGGTATCTCGTTGCGATCCAGGGGCATAACACTGTGTATCCTTTTCGACTACATGGGAATAATCCAGCTTATCCACCGCCGATAACATCCAGTGTTCTACGGAGCAGGCACAGTGGAAAACCGTGCCTGTCGATAAGGAATTATTTGCTGAGCATACGCAGGAATTTCATTTTCCTGTCGTTGAAGGGTGCATATCGTATATCGATATCGAGGATATTTCTGCGCCGCATTACGGCCTTGTAATGACTGAAAGTGCGGAAGCCATGCTCTCCATGGTAGGACCCCATACCGCTGGCACCGACGCCTCCAAAAGGCAGGTCCTGGGCCAGCATAAACATCATGCAGTCATTCACGCAGGCGTTGCCGGAGCTGCAACGGGATAGAAGCCGATCCGCCAATGCTTCATCCTGGGTAAATACATACAGGGCCAGGGGCTTCTCTCGCTCATTGACAAACTCCTCCGCTTTGGAGAAATCACCCAGTTCAATAATGGGGAGTATCGGGCCAAAGATCTCCTCCTGCATAACTCCCGCAGAGAGATTGACGTTGCGCATTATGGTGGGCGCCATATAGCAGTCGTCCACATCGACTTCACCGCCAAATACCACCTCTCCATCCCCCAGGTAATCCGACAGGCGAAGGGTGTGCTGGCTATTAATAATGCGCCCATAGTCGGCAGATTCTCGCGGATGCTCCCCATACATTTCCCAGAGCACCCGCTGCAACATGGGGGTGAGCCGATCGGCTGTCCGCCGACTACAAAGAACATAATCCGGGGCGATACAAGTCTGCCCCGCATTGGTAAATTTACCCCAGGCAATTCGCCGTGCAGCCACTTCCAGATTGGCATCATCGGCAACAATACAAGGGCTCTTTCCGCCGAGTTCCAGGGTTACCGGAGTCAGGTATTTAGCCGCCGCACTCATTATGATTTTGCCAACCCGGCCACCGCCGGTGTACATAATATGGTCCCAGCGCTGCTCCAGCAGCGCCGTGGTTTCTGCCACACCACCTTCGACACACGCAAAGGCATCATTGTCGAGGTAACGCGGTAATAATTCTGCGATTAACCGGGAGGTTGCTGGCGATAACTCAGAGGGCTTTACCACCGCACAATTGCCGGCGGCAATCGCCGGTACCAGCGGCGATAACAATAATTGCAGCGGATAATTCCAGGCACCGATAATCAGCACAACACCCAGTGGCTCCGGTTGCACATAGCTCTTGGCCGGCTGGGTCATCATCGGCGATTGGACCTTGCGCGGGCGCACCCACTTCTTCAGGGACTTCAGGGTGTGATCGATATCGTTGTAGAGAAATGAAATTTCAGTGAGGTAGCTTTCCTGGGGAGCTTTGCGCAAATCATCGCGAAGGGCTTGGACAAAATGTGCCTCGTTCTCGGAGATCATCTTGCGCAGCTGAGACAGTTGCTTGCGCCGCCAACTCAATTCAGTGGTGCTGCCGCTGCGAAAATAGGTTCGCAAGCCCGCCACTAATGTGGCTGCGTTCCAATCGTTTGCCCTAGCCAGATCTGACAACATTTGCGGTTCCAATACCGAAACTTCCAAACCCTACTTCCTCCAATGAGTATAAGCCTTCGCAGGCAATGACTAGCTTCGCTTTATTGATATGGCAAAGCACCGAAGTCCGGCCGCTGGGGCGCGCAATTTCGTAGGAAGGGGGGAATAAGTCAAGATAGGAAGGAAAGAAAATTTTGAAAATGGCGACAAATTCAACAATCGCCCCAGCAGACAAAAGTAGCTCTGGGGCAATGGTACAGGCATTGTGGGATTATTCAGAGGCTTCTCAGATAAACAGAACCAGAAGGGCCAAACCAGTGATCCACAGTAGCAAGGTTCTGGATAGCAGCGCTTGCAGCCCTTCAATCTCCGCACCACTTTGGCGCTGCATCTGAGACAGATCGGAACCACCACTGCACTCACTGGCGTCAATACCGCCGAGAGCTCCTTCCAGGTAAGCCTCGAGAACCTGATCGGTATGGCTCTCACGACACATCAACACCCTGCGCCAGGCGCGGTAACAACCGGCAAAGTTACCCACAATGGCAAAGCTCAGCCCCATCACACGGACCGGCAGCCATTCCAACAACCACAACCAACGCGCCGCCGTCGCCTCTTCGGAGGAGCCCCGGGTATTTTCTGCGTACAAAGCACTCAAGCGGAAGAGTACAGCCCCGGGAATACCCAGCAAAATAAACCAGAACAGCACGGCGAAGAGTCTCTCAAAGGCGCAGTAGGCAGCGCCGCGAAATACCTGCTCATGCAGACAAGTGTCATCGGAGGGCGCTTCGTGTAACTCGCGCAAAATGGGCGCCGCTGCTTTGGTGGCACCTTCCAGGTCGCCGCTATACCAGTGACGCAGGTAGTTTGCGACGATATCGTTGAAGTTGCCGCGACCGAGACAATAGAGCAGCAGTGGCACCCCCAACAGCAGGTAGCCCAGACCACCCGCAGCGCCCTCTGCCAGCGTCATCGCAATTGCAGAGATCAATACTGGAACCAGGATAGTGACACCAAGCAGCAGGCCGCTATTGCCATTAATGCTGGGCAACGCCTGTAAGTACTGACTCCAGCGACTGAACCAACCATCGCGATGTAACGGAGCCCCTGAGCCCCAGATTTGCACCAGGGCAACGGTGATCAGAACAATTAACAGAGTCATAAATAATCCGAGACTGTTTCAGTTATCAAAATCGTGCTGCGGCTCCTGTTACAGAAACCCTTCCCACTTTTAAGGTCCGCTACTGGGTATCAGACGATTTCTTTCAGCTTGTTGAGGTAGCGCTCCCAGTCAAACCCCGGACCCGGGTCCAATTTCCTTCCGGGAGCAATATCCGAATGACTGGCAATTCTATCGATATCAATAGCGGGATAAGCTTGCATAATCGCAGCACTCACCTCGGCAAGTGCGTGATATTGGGAGTCGGTGTAAATATCGGTATCCAAACCTTCCAGCTCAATACCAATGGAAAAATCATTGCAATTAGTGCGACCTTTAAACTCGGACTTGCCCGCGTGCCAGGCACGACGATCAAGGGGCACGTATTGGGTTACCAGGCCATCGCGGTCGATCAAAATATGCGCAGACACCTGTAACGCAGCAATATCGGCAAAATAGGGGTGTGCATCGATATCCAACTGCCCCAGGAAAAAGGCATCAATGTAGGGGCCGCCATACTGTCCGGGCGGCAAGCTGATACTGTGAATCACCAATAGATCCACCGCACAGTCTTCCGGGCGGCTATTGCAATGAGGACTCGGAACCCGGCGCGCGCCCGCCAACCAGCCAGACTCCACTTGATATTTCAATCTGCGATCTCCGCTGCAACCTATTGATAGCCCCGGTATCGCCCGAGGCTTCAGCAGTTACCATTCTATGGAAGCGTTGATCGATATGCCAATCTGATCGGAGCAGTATCGCGACATAACTTGCGGAAAACCACTGGCCACTGAGTATCCCTGCTAAATACTCAACGTCCGCTCGTTACATTCCTGAAAATTAGCGCTGCTCACTGCGCTTCTTGCGCACATTGCCAATTACGGACTGCAGCGCCCGCTCAAACAACATGCCGTCATCTAGCGGCAACAGTTGCGCCGAACGCAGCGCATGGGCCAGCTCTAGTCGGGCGAATTCAGCGACTTTGGCGCCATTGCGATTAACGAAGATAAATTGGTCGATATCGCGAATTACCGCCGCCAGACGACAACGGAACTGCTCGTCCTCAGAGCGCTTCAGCTCGAACCAACTGCCCTGTGCCAGGCGGAAGGTCATCTGCCAGTGGGGATCATCTTCGTCAAGGGGGGCCAGTCCACCCTGCTCCGGTGCAGCCACCTCTGCTTCAGCAACTGCCTGCTCAAGCTCTTCCATCTGCGGCACGGCCACTTCCTGGGGCTCGGCTTGGACAGCTTCAACAGGAACTTCAGCTGGCTCATCTGGAAGTTGGTCTTCGGCAGTGTCTGAAATCACTTCCTGGGTAACCACGGCTTCTGCAATAACCGCTTCAGTCACTGCAGCTTCATCAACCGTAGCTTCAGTAACATCAGCGAATCCAGCATCAGCAGCAGTTTCCTGCTCCACGACAGGGGCAACAGGCTTGTCAGCAACATTAGGCTCAGCAGATTTCGCTGCGCGCACTTCGCGGGCAACCTGCTCTGCCACTTCACGTTCACGCTGCTCCGCCAATTGCTGGGCCAGGGCAAAGCGCTCGCGATAAACTTCTTTGAGGCCGGTGAAAAGGGTACGCGCTTCGAAAGCGTTATAGGAAAGCGCCTCAATTCCCTCGCGCAATCTCTCCTGCAAAACAGGCAGTAAGCTCAATAACTGTTTGCGGGAATCCGGCATTGGGGCCTGCACACTCCACACGAGATCTCTCGCTGTGCGCACGTCGCGGTTCCAGGCGTCGCTCTCTGTCCCCTCTTTGACACAGGTCAGGAACAGCACGTTGTTCCAAACTTTGTTCAACCAATCCTGCACCACCTGTGGCAGATCCCGCTCTGCAACCAAGGCATCCATTACTGCGGCAACCCGTGCGCGGGCAGCTTGGGTTTTAGCCCGACCATCAGCCTCATCCACCACGCGGCGCTCCAACATCTCGGCACGCTTGCGCTCGCGGACGATAAATTCGCGCAGGGATTCCAGCAAAACGGCAAAGATATTGATATCCCGATCAAACTCATTAAGCACGCGCTCAACAATTTCGGATATCTCTTTGTACAGGGGATCGGATTCGTAGTTATCCCCCGCCTGCCATCCGGTAGCGGCATCGGCCAACTCGTTCAGCAATTTGCGCGCAGGGTGGCCGCCTTTACTGAAAAATGATTTGTCTGCAATGGCTACTTTCAACAGCGGCAGTTGCAGGCGGCCCAGAAGTGATTTGATTTGGGTGGCAAGGCTGCGGTCCTCCAGGATAAAGGAAAACAACATCTCTACCAGCTTGATCACATCGCTATCGACTTTTGCCAGCGAAGCAGCTTGGTTGGAATCCACCAAGCGCTGCTGTAGCAATTCGCCCACATTCAAAAGCTGTACCGCACTTCCACCTTGATAGTGGCTGCCACTTTGCAGCGCGCCCAAGTGGGAAAGCAGATCCCCTGCAGGCATTGGAGTAACACCTGCGGCTGCGGGCACCAATCCTGGAGGGAAGTGCCCCGTAGCTGCGACTCCACCTTGTACTGGCTGGCTGCCAGCCTCTACACCGCCGGCACTACCAGTGGGGGCACTGGCGGCGTGGGGAGCGCCGTTGTAGGCCGAACGCTGCCTGGCTACACGCTGCTGCTCACGCAGAGATGGCAGTACGCCCTGCTCTACAAGTAATTGGTTACAGAATTCATAGAAGTCCCGCAGCTGCAGCATGACCACCTGCTCGAACTTTTTCAGCAGGGTGAGGCGAGCGCGGATAAAGAGGTCCAGATCCTGAATCGCCTCTACAAAGGCGTCACAGATTACGTCTGGCCCCAGAGGGTTGTTTTTGTCGTACACCTTGACGGAGTAGAGCGTATCGAGCCTCATGCACAGCTCGGTAAGGGGCTCGGCGAAATCTCGCTTGGCATTGGCCACCATGGTGTCGGCAGCGACCAACTGCTCCAGGTCATCGTTGTGAACCAGCGACAGGTTATCTGATGCGAAACTGCTTTCCGTCTTTTCTTCCTGGCGGACCTGAAAAGCGCGGGAGACGTTCTGGATAAAGTGCTCGGCAATATTGCGGCGCTCAACGCGCAGCAGGCGCAGTGCCTGGAAAAGCCCATCCTGCTCCTCCTGGCCATGAGCTCGCTCGGCCATTGCAAACAGGGAATCATCCACCTTGCCAAACAGCGCTTTAATCCGCTCCAGCAGCTGTGCCGTCGCTTTGTCCTTCAGCATTGTTACTGCGGCGGGCAGAACAGGGGGCTTACCTGATGCAGAAATATTTCGCGCTCCACTTTTCTCTGAGAGGGAAACTACCTTTCTGGATTCACTCATTTCCAAGAGGTCCTTCGAATGCCGTCCGACTTGTAGCGCTGAGGCCAAAAGCAAAAATTAGTGAATGGAAAAGTGGTCTCCCTAGCGGAAACGGGGGCTTTCTGTTCCCCGTTAACCACATTCCCAAACTGTTGAAATCCCGCCGCGATCATGCGCGAAAAATCTGCCGAAGTTCTTGATTTCACTCAAGTTTTGACCGCGAGAGAACAGCGTTTACCGGCCCTGCTCTGAAACAATTCAGGCTGCGATCAAGCCTAACTCTTCGGTCATTCTACTCGCGTTATAGGACTGTTTTACACAGTTCTGCGACATATTTGAGACACTTGTCACAGCTATTCGTAGAGCCAACTGCTACTTGCCAATGACTGAGTTGAGCAGTCAAAACCCCGAGTGTTTTGGTAAACTGCGCCGGCGTTAATTTCGAGGTTTCCCAATGCGACCACAAGACACGGCTATTCCCAATATCACTGCCGACCTGCAACGCTCAGTTCAGGTGGCCCTGGAAGAAGATATTGGTAGTGGCGATATCACCGCCCAGCTGATCCCAGAGGACCGCAATGCGCGGGCCCGGGTAATCACCCGCGAAGATTGCACTCTGAGTGGTCGCGCCTGGGTAGAGGCTGTATTCCACGCCCTGGACCCGGAGCTCGTCCTCACCTGGCACTTCGAGGACGGCGACCGTATCAGCGCCAATGCCGTTATTTTTGAGCTGGAAGGCAATGCCCGCGCTATCCTGACCGGCGAGCGCGCCGCACTGAATTTCCTGCAAACCTTATCCGGTACTGCCACAACCGCTGCGGAGTTCGCCGCGCGAGCTGAAGGCACTGAGGTGAAGATTCTCGACACCCGCAAGACCATTCCCGGTCTGCGCAGCGCACAGAAATACGCCGTACTTTGCGGTGGCTGCCACAATCACCGCATCGGTCTTTACGACGCCTTCCTGATCAAAGAGAACCATATCTTCGCCGCCGGAGGCATTGAACACGCCGTCGCCCAAGCGCGAGTGATCAAGCCGGAAGCCCTGATTGAAGTCGAAGTGGAAAATATTGAAGAGCTGGAGCAGGCGCTCGCCGTCGGTGTGGACGTGATTATGCTCGACGAATTCAATGATGAAGACACTAGAACGGCCCTGAAACTGGCCAAAGGCAAAGCCAAAATTGAGCTTTCCGGCAGTGTCGACCGGGATCGCATCGCTCAGTTAGCCGAACTGGAAGTGGACTATATCTCTTCTGGTAGCCTGACCAAGCACCTGCGCGCTATCGACCTATCCCTGCGGATCGATCTCTAGCGCCCACAGGACCCATCATCACTGCACTTAGTGATGGTGATGATGGTGTCCCTGCTCTTCCGTGTCTTCTGCGGGAGCTTTCATCCCGCTCATCTGCCCGTGGTTGGCGTGGTCTCCGTGTCCACCGTGGCCCATAGCCCCCCAAATGGTCCAGATACCAAACAGCAAAATCGCTGCGGCGAAACCATAGCGAACCCCCGGCTTTTGCACTATGCCGCGCACCTGCGCCGCCGCAGCACCAGTAGCCAGCATGGCGGGCACGGTGCCCAAACCAAAAGCAAACATAGCCAGGGCAGACCGCTCGGCACTGCCCTGGGCCAGGGCGAACGTCAGCGCGCTATAAACCAAACCACAGGGCAACCAGCCCCACAGGGATCCCAGTGCCAATGCCTGCCCCGCTGAGCGAACCGGCAACAATTTGGCCGATAGTGGCTGCACATAGCGCCAAAGGTAACGGCCCCCTTTTTCAATCCAAGCCAATCCCTGCCAGATACCGCCGATATACAGCGCCATCAGGATCAGCATGATCCCTGCAGCAAATCGCAGTGGAGTTAGAGCGGGCAATATCGCCGCACCAAGGGCACCGGCGAGCGCTCCCATCAGCGCATAGCTACCCAGGCGACCCAATTGGTAAGAGCCCAGCTGCACCCAAGCAGTCTTTTTCCCCGGTGTCGCCATACCCAGCGCTCCGGAGATTCCCCCACACATACCGATGCAGTGACTGCTACCCAAAAAACCGATAGCGAGCGCCGCCGCTAAAAAACCCCAGTCCCCCACTTACTTCTCCTGCTTCCTTTCCGCGTCAGATTTGTCCTGCTGAACATCATCGTCATCAAACAAAATGCGACGACCTTCCGTTTCCAGGTCATCGTACTGTCCGTTATTCACGGCCCAGAAAAAGAGCTTCACCGCAAAGCCAACCAAAATCACCGCAATGGGAATCAGGAAATACAGACTTTCCATCAGTTACACCTCCTCTCTTTCTGTGAGCACGGGATTAAGCCGCAGCGCCCACAGGGTTTTCGTCGACTTCCTGTCCACGGGACAGACGCAACGCATTTAGCACTACGATCAGAGAACTCAGGGACATACCGATTGCCGCAGCCCAGGGCGGCACCAGACCGCAAAATGCCAGAGGCAGGGCAATCACGTTGTAACCCAGAGCCCATGCCAGATTTTGCCGCACAATCCGGCGGCACTTGTGCGCCAGCTCTATAGCTTTGGGCAGCACTTCGAGATCTCCGTTCAGCAAAATGGCATCGGCGCGGGACTGGGCCAGGTCCGCCGCAGACATCATCGCCACAGAGGCATCGGCACCGGAGAGCACTGGCACATCATTGATGCCATCCCCCACCATCAACACCTTCTCACCATCGCTTTGCAGCTGCTTCATATGGCTGAGCTTGTCCTCTGGCGAGGCTCCGGCGCGGTAGTTGCTGATACCCGCTCGCCCCGCCAGTCGCTCAACTTCCGCAGACTGGTCACCACTGAGCAGTTCCACTGAAAGACCTTGCTCAGTCAAACCCTCAACAGCGGTAGTTGCCGAATCCCGTAACTTATCCCCCAACGCGATCCAGGCAATAGGGCCCAGGGAGTCGCCGAGCAGCAGCCACTGCCCCTCCCCTTCGGGCGTAGAAACTTCCTCACTGGAGACAAAGCTCGCCTTACCCAGCCGGTAATTATCCCCCTCAATCTGCCCTTCCAGGCCGGCTCCGGTATGGACTTTCAGCTCATTGGCGGTGAGATTGCCACGCCAGGCGCGAAAGGCTCTGGCCAGGGGGTGATTGGTCTGGGATTCCAGTGCGGCGGCTACGTCCTTAACCCGCTGCTCGGTCCAGTTGGCCCGCAGCAAATCAATATGCAGGATTCTCGGTTCACCGCGCGTCAGGGTACCGGTTTTATCGAACAGCACCCGGCCGATACGCGGCAATGTTTCCAGTAAGCTGCCTCCAGCCACAAGAAGTCCCAACTGCTGTAAACGCAGGGTGGCGGAAGCCAGGGCAGCAGGGGTTGCCAGCGACAGTGCGCAGGGGCAAGTCACCACCAAAACAGATAGGGACACCCAAAAAGCGCGACTGGGATCGATTTGCCACCAGACAACAAACGCCGCCAGTGCCGCGAATAAAACGACACCGACAAAAATACCCGCAACCCGATCTGCCAGGGCCACTTGGTTGGGTTTATCTAATTGCGCCCGTTCTACCAGGCGCTCAATAGCGGACAAGCGAGTCGACTGCCCCGCTGCCGTAATTCGAATAGTCAGGGTGGAATCGCCGTTGACACTCCCGGCATAAACCGGGCTGCCTGCAGACTTCTGTTGCAGTGCCGATTCACCGCTGAGCAGGGATTCATCCACACCGCTCACGCCCTCCAGCACCTCCCCATCGGCGGGGATAGTGTCTCCCGGGCGCAATAAGACTTTATCCCCAGCGACCAATGCGGCCACCGGTACATGGACAATATCGTCACCTTGGTATTTGGCCGCCGTCATCGGCAGCAACTGAGCCAGACCACCGCTGGCTAAGCCAGCCCGATGGCGGGCGCGCATCTCCACCGTTCGTCCCAACAACAGGAAGAAGGTGAACATGGAGATAGATTCGAAGTACACCTCGCCGGTGCCAAATACCGTGGCGTAAAAGCTGGCGACATAGGCCATACCAATCGCCAGGGACACCGGCACATCCATACTCAGGTGTCGAGCGCGCAGACTGCGCAAAGCGGCACTGAAAAATGGACGCGCCGCATAGAAAACCACTGGCGTTGCCACCAGCAGAGAAACCCAGCGGAAGTAGCGCTCAAACTCGCCGACGCCCTCTTCCGCTGCAGCACCAAAATACAGGGCGATGGCAAACATCATCACCTGCATGGTGCCGAGTCCAGCGACACCCAGGCGGCGCAGGGCGGCGCGGTGCTCGCTCTGGATCACACTTTCCTGGTTGGCCGCAGTAGCCGGGGCCGGCCGGTAGCCAATCCGTTCCAGTTCGCCAAACAGCTCACTGGGTTTGATCTTGTCGGGATTAAAACCGATCTGGGCACGCTGGGTACTGGCGTTGACAGAGACCTTCTCAATCCCGTCCAACTGCCCCAGGTGCTTTTCTATCAGCCACACACAGGCTGCACAGGTAATACCGCTAATCAACAGCGAGGCAATCTTGTTGCCGTTATCCCAATCGTGGACAAACTGCTGCTGCACTTCCGGCAAATCGTATGCCGCCCAGCGGTCCTGGGGTTGAGCTTCCTCCGGCCTGTCGCTCTCCTTCTCCCGGAAGCGATAAAAGCCATCCAGACCACCGGAAACGATAGCGCTGGCTACCGCCTCACAACCTGGACAACACATATCCCGGGCGGCCCCGTCGATCACCACCGAGTGGTTGCTGCCGGGAGGGACTGGGAGTCCGCAGTGATAACAGGAGGAGGAAGACGAAGTCATTGAGTTACTGCGTTCAGTGGCGCGGCATTGCCGAGATCGAAGTTGATTTCACCTTTCAGGCGCCAGTTGGCGTCCTGATGCGCATCGGGATCAAGCTCCGGCATCAAGCGCAGATACCAGCGATTCCCAACGCCTTCAGGCAAGGTGCCCTGGTAGCGACCCACGGAGAGCTGGGAGAGCTCGATATGCTTGTCGAGGTCAGACTCCACCGGGTGGCTCAATGTGAGCAGTAAGGCCTTGGGGTAGTCGAGGTCGCCATTCAGCTCCACGACAACCGATTTTTCAGAGGGCTGAAACTGGACCAAAGCGGCCAGACCCAGGTCTTTCGCGCGCAAGTCCTGCTCGGCGCTGAAGTGATACATGCGGCTGTCTTTGTAGTAAGTATCACTGACTTTATCGTCAGCGAAGCGCACCGCTATCGAGACTGTAATTGTGGAGACAACCACCACTGTAATCAGTGGGGCCAGTACCATCCACGCCCAAGGTTCCCGGTACCAGGGTTTTGGGGTTGATTCATTCATCGCGTTACCAAAAAGTTACCGTTTGTGCACAAAAGTCGAGCCCGCCTGGGCGGGCCCGTACTTTGCAACGGGATTGGCGTCCCGTCTACTGCTTTGGACCAATAAACACCGTTCGGTGCTTATCAACCAGCTCAGGATTGTCGACTGCTTGGACAACAATCTCGATATCGTGCTTGGTATCTTTCAGCTGGTCTCTGGGAACGCTTACCCGAATGGGGACGGAGAACATCTCTCCAGGCACCAGGTAAATCGTCTTCGGCTTGCGAATGGAGTAATCGTATTCAGGCTTACCTTCCACCTTGATGGTGAATTCGTGGGGAGCCTGATCCATATTGTTGATTTTTACCGTGTAGACGTTTTGCACCTGTCCCTGGGACTCACGGAACATACGAGCACCGCGGTCGCGAGTGATTTCTGCCTCGATAGGGCTTCGAGTCATCACTTGCTGTGCAAACAGGCCGGTCATCGCAACCAGTATCAACGCGTAGCCAAATAGGCGCGGGCGCAGGAAGCGGGTCTTTCCACCCTGCAATTCGTCCTCAGAGGTGAAGCGAATCAAGCCCTGCTCATAGCCCATCTTGTCCATCACGCTGTTACACGCATCGACACAGAGGCCACAGTTGATACATTCATACTGCATGCCGTCGCGGATATCGATATCCACCGGACACACCTGAACACACCAGTAGCAGTCGATACAGTCGCCCATACCTTCCGCCTTGTAGTCCACGTTCTTCTTGCGCGGACCACGGGTCTCACCCCGCTTGGCATCGTAGTAAACCGCCAGCGTATCCTCGTCGTACATCACCGACTGGAAACGGGCATAGGGGCACATGTATTTACACACCTGCTCACGCAGGAAGCCGGCGTTCATATAGGTGGCAAAAGTGAAGAAAGCGACCCAGAAAACACCCTGCGGGTGCGCGTTAAACGTCGCCAGATCCACGACCAGCTCGCGCACACCGTAGAAGTAACCCACAAAGGCCAGTGCAGTTGCCAGCGAGATCAACAGCCAGATGGTGTGTGTGCCACCCTTGCGCAGAACCTTTTCCAGGTTCCAGGGGGCCTTATCGAGCTTCATTCGCTTGTTGCGATCGCCTTCACAAACCCTTTCTGCCCAGATAAACATCATGGTCCAGACGGTCTGCGGACAGGTGAAGCCACACCACACCCTGCCCAGCAAAGTGGTGACCGCAAACAGCGCGAAGGCGGCAATGATCAGCAGCCAACCTAGAAGGAAGCCGTCTTGGGGGCCGAAAGTAGTCCAGAAAATATGGAATTGGCGGGTGGGGAGATCAAAGAAGACCGACTGGCGCCCGTCGATATTGATCCAGGGTAGGAAGAAGAAAGCCAGCAGCAAAGGCAGGCCGGTATATTTGCGAACACGGGTGAAAACACCCTTGATATGTCGGATGTAGACTTTGTCTTCCGACTCATACAGCATGCGATAGCGAACTTCGCCATCACCTTCCTGTTCCTCACGGGTTGGAATTAAATCACTCACACAAACCTCACTCTCGCACGGGCACATCTTGTACGTGGGCCAGGTAGCCCCTTATGTTGAGGCTTTTTTCTCCGTCCCTGCAGCGCCCGGAGTCCCTTGATAAAACAAGGCCCAGCAAATGCCGGGCCTCAATAGTTAATTACTGCTTTTCTTCTTCCTGCTGGGACAGGCTGTAGACATAGGCCGCTACGAGGCGGATTTTGTCTTCACGCAGTTTATCTTTTTGCGCGGGCATCATATTTGTACGACCACCGCGAATAGTGTGTTGGATCTGTTCGCGATTGCTACCGTACAGCCAGATGTCGTCGGTCAGGTTCGGCGCACCCAGCATTTGGTTGCCTTTGGCATCCATACCGTGACAAGCCATACACACGGTGTTGAATACCTTCTGACCTTCGGCTGCCATGGCGGTGTCGTGCTCCAGGCCGTTCAGGGAGAGAACATACTCTGTCGCATTTCTAACACCTTCTTCACCGATCACCGGACCCTGAGGAGGCATCATGCCCTGACGACCGTTGTACAGGGTTTCCAGGATTTTCTCCGGGGTGCCGCCGTACAGCCAGGCGTTATCGGTCAGGTTCGGGAAGCCAAAGTTACCGCCGGCATCTGCACCGTGACATACCGCACAGTTGTTAGCGAAGATCCGGGAACCCATCTTGAGGGCTTCGGGGCTCTGCGCAATCTGCTCGATCGGCATATTTTCGTACTTACCGAAGGTCTCGTGGAATCGCTCCTGAGCCTTGGCCTGGGAAGCTTCCAATGCACCGACAGAAGTCCAGTTGCCGACACCTTTGAAGTTACCCAGACCCGGGTAAACCACCAGATATCCCGCAGAGAACACCAGGGTGGCAATGAACAACATGAACCACCACTTGGGCAGCGGGTTGTCGTATTCCTCGATGCCATCGTAAACGTGGCCCGTGGTTTTGTTTTCCGGTTCAGCCTGGTCATCCACTGCCACCTTTCGGTTGGCGAACAGCACCCAGGTAATCAACGCCAGATTGGCGAGGGTGAGCACAATTACCCACACACTCCAGAATGTACTCATTACTTATCCTGCCCCTGTTTTCGATTGGCTCCGGGTTTATCCCCGGAATTGGATTCGTCCTGCTGAGCGGCCGACTTGTCCTTGTCGGCTTGTCGCTCTTCATCGGCAAATGGCAAATTGGCATCTTCTTCGAAGCGCTTCTTGCGCTTCGGAGAGAAGGCCCACCAGCAGATAGCCAGAAAAGCCACAGAGCCCAGAACCAGACCGATTTCCCGCAAAGTTTCAATAGTCACGAGTTTCCTTCCTCGCTATTAGCGTTTTTGGGTAACCAGGGTACCCAGCTGTTGCAAGTAAGCGACCAGCGCGTCAATTTCCTTGACCTTGCCACCTTTGAAAGGCTCAGCGGCGTTGGCGATGTCGTCATCGGTGTAGGGCACACCGACGAAGCGCAGCGCTTCCATCTTACGTGCGGTGTATTCGCCAGTTACCACATTGTCGAACAACCAGGGGTAAGCAGGCATGATTGACTCAGGCACAACGCTGCGCGGGTTGTACAAGTGCGCGCGCTGCCATTCATCAGAGTAGCGTCCACCTACGCGCGCCAGGTCTGGACCGGTACGCTTGGAGCCCCACAGGAAGGGGTGCTCGTAAATGGATTCCTGAGCCATGGAGTAGTGGCCGTAACGCTCAACTTCCGCACGCAGAGGACGAATCATCTGGGTGTGACAAACGTGGCAGCCTTCGCGAATGTAGATATCGCGACCTTCCAGCTCCATTGCTGTCAGCGGCTTCTGCCCCGGCAGCGGCGTGTAGTTATCCTTGGTAAAGAACTGCGGAACGATCTCAACCAGGGCGCCGAAACTGATGGCGATAATGGTGAAAAAGATCATCCAGCCGATGTTTTTTTCTACGAGGTCATGATTCTTCACGATCTAAACTCCTATGCCGCAGGCACTGCTCGAACGGTGTTATCGGCTTCGGCATCGTTTACCTTCTCGGTAATCGTGCGGTAAACGTTGTAAGCCATCAGCAGCATACCCACCAGGAACATGGCGCCGCCCAACCAGCGAACTACATAGCCCGGATGGCTGGCTACAACACTCTCTACGAAGCTGTAAGTCAGGGTGCCGTCGGCGTTAAATGCACGCCACATCAGGCCCTGGGTAATACCGTTAACCCACATAGCGGCGATGTACAGAACAGTACCTACAGTGGCCAGCCAGAAGTGCGCGTTGATCAGCTTGGAGCTGTACATTTCGCGGCGTTTCCACAGAACCGGAACCAAGTGATACAGAGCACCGATAGAGATCATGGCAACCCAGCCCAAAGCGCCGGAGTGTACGTGGCCAACGGTCCAGTCAGTGTTGTGAGACAGGGCGTTTACAGTCTTGATGGACATCATCGGACCTTCGAAGGTAGACATACCGTAGAAGGACAGGGATACCACCAGGAAGCGCAGAGTCGGATCAGTGCGCAGCTTATGCCATGCGCCGGACAGGGTCATGATGCCGTTGATCATACCGCCCCAGGAAGGTGCCAGCAGAATCAGGGACATAACCATCGCCAGGCTCTGAGCCCAGTCGGGCAGCGCTGAGTAGTGCAAGTGGTGACCACCAGCCCATACGTACAGGGAGATCAGTGCCCAGAAGTGAACGATAGACAGCTGGTAAGAATAAACCGGACGACCAGCTTGCTTAGGTACGAAGTAGTACATGATGCCGAGGAAGGCAGCAGTCAGGAAGAACCCTACTGCGTTGTGGCCATACCACCACTGGATCATTGCGTCCTTAGTGCCCGAATAGATAGAGTAGGACTTGAACGGGCCAACAGGAATCTCCAGGTTATTAACGATATGGAGAACAGCAATAGTTACGATGTAAGCACCGAAGAACCAGTTCGCCACGTAGATGTGAGAAGTCTTACGCTTCATGATGGTGCCGAAGAACACCAGCGCGTAAGCAACCCAAACCAGGGCGATCAGGATATCGATAGGCCACTCGAGCTCAGCGTATTCCTTGGTGGAAGTGAAGCCCATCGGCAGAGTAATTGCCGCGGCGACGATAACGGCCTGCCATCCCCAGAAGGTGAAGGGGATCAGCCAGCCACCCCAAAGGCGGACCTGACAGGTACGCTGTACCACATAGTAAGAAGTGGCAAAGAGAACACTACCACCAAAGGCGAAAATTACCGCATTGGTGTGCAGGGGCCTCAAGCGCCCAAAGTGCGAGAAGGGCTGCCAAAAGTCGTTGAGTTCAGGCCAGGCTAGCTGGGCTGCGATCAATACGCCCATGCCCATACCAAAAATGCCCCAGACCACGGACATGATGGTGAACTGGCGCACGATATTGTAGTCATAGTCCGGCACAGGGCCGGTCTTTGCCACCGTTGTCGTCATGTTTTTACTTCCGTTGCTTTTAAGATTCGGTTCCACTGTGCGGGACTGGCCCACCACAGAAGGTGTGTAACCACAATGTGTGAGGCACTGTGGTTACTATTGGCCGGATAAGGATTTAAGCGCATCCTTGCCCGGTGATTGCTGATCTAAATCAACTAAATCAATTTTCTTCCTTTACCTGCGGCAATGCGCAGACGCAGGGCGTTGAGCTTGATAAAGCCCTCCGCATCCTTCTGGTCGTAAGCGCCAGCATCGTCTTCGAAGGTAGCGATACGCTCATCGAAGAGGCTGTCCGCAGAGCGACGGCCCACAGCACTCACGCTGCCTTTGTACAGTTTCAGGCGAACTTCGCCGTTAACCACATCTTGGGACTCATCGATCGCAGCCTGCAGCATGCTGCGCTCCGGGGACCACCAGTAACCGTTGTAAACCAGCTCGGCGTAGCGCGGCATCAGGGAATCCTTCATGTGCGCAACTTCGCGATCCAGGGTAATGGACTCAATGGCGCGGTGCGCCTTCATCAAAATGGTGCCGCCCGGTGTTTCGTAGCAGCCGCGGGACTTCATTCCCACGTAGCGGTTTTCCACGATATCCAGACGACCGATACCGTTGGCTCCGCCCAACTTATTCAGCTTCTCAAGCAAAGTAGCAGGGCTTAAGCGCTCACCGTCGATAGAAACGGGATCGCCCTTCTCAAAACCCAAAGTAATGTAGGTGGGTTCTTCCGGAGCCGCCTCGGGGCTCACACTCCAGCGCCACATATCCTCTTCGGCTTCCGCCCAGGGATCTTCGAGGTTGCCGCCCTCGTAAGAGATGTGCAGCAGGTTGGCATCCATCGAGTAAGGGGATTTCTTCTTGCTGGAAGAGAAGTCCACCGGAATATTGTGCTGCTCGCAGTACTGCATCAGCTTTTCGCGGGAGTTCAGGTCCCACTCGCGCCAGGGAGCGATTACCTGGATGCCCGGCTTCAGCGCGTAGGCGCCCAGTTCGAAGCGCACCTGGTCATTACCTTTACCGGTAGCACCGTGGGAAATGGCATCGGCGCCAGTCTCGTTGGCAATCTCAATCAGGCGCTTGGCAATCAGCGGGCGCGCAATAGAGGTACCCAGCAGGTACTCCCCTTCATAAATCGCATTGGCGCGGAACATCGGGAAAACGAAATCGCGCACATACTCTTCGCGCAGATCGTCGATATAAATCTCTTTAACCCCGAGGGCCTCGGCCTTGGCACGGGCCGGTTCCACCTCTTCACCCTGGCCGATATCAGCGGTGAAAGTCACCACTTCACAACCGTAAGTCTCCTGCAACCATCGCACGATTACTGACGTATCCAATCCACCGGAGTATGCCAGTACCACCTTTTCGATTTTGCTCATTGCTGTCCTCTGCTGCCGGAAATACGCCGCCGCGACAAAAACGCGGAGACGGGGAATGCCACTACGCGAAACTAGTGTCGGTCTGGGGGAGTTATTCTTGGAGATATGCCCAGGATCGGTAAATTGCGGGCACAACAATACCCACACTCTTTGTCGGGGCGCGATTGTAGCGCCTAAGCTCGCGATCGACTAGCGCCAAGGCGCGAGTAAGCACAATTGATTGATTTTTAACCTTTTCGTGCATCGCAATTTTGTACAGCTTCGGGTAGCATTCGCGCCGCACAACGACTCACTACGCTAAGAAGCTTTACGGAGTACCATGACGGAGCAAATTACCCTTCGCGCCCCCGACGACTGGCACATTCACCTGCGCGACGGCGCCGCTCTCGGGCGCACCGTGCCCGATGCCGCAAAACAATTCCGCCGCGTGATTGTAATGCCCAACCTGGTACCCCCTGTGACCGATGCCGAAAGTGCAGTGGCATATAAGGAACGTATCAACGCCAATGTTCCCGCCGACACTCCTTTCGAACCCTTGATGGTGATCTACCTCACTGACAAGACCGACGCTGCCGTTATTCGCAAGGCTCATGAAGCCGGTGTTATCGCCGCCAAACTGTACCCAGCGGGCGCGACCACCAACTCCGATTCCGGCGTTACCGATATCGCCAACATCTACCCGGCCCTGGAAGAGATGCAGGCCTGCGGTATGAAGCTGCTGGTACACGGTGAAGTGACCACCAGCGATATCGATATCTTCGACCGCGAGCAGGCTTTTATCGAGAAAACCCTGTCCCGCCTGGTAGATGATTTCCCCACGCTGAAAGTGGTGTTTGAACATATCACCACCGCCCAAGCAGTAGAGTTTGTACAAGGCGCCCGCGAAGGCGTTGCCGCAACCATCACCGCGCACCACCTGCTGTACAACCGCAACCATATGCTGGTTGGTGGTATCCAGCCGCACTTTTACTGCCTGCCGATCCTCAAGCGCGGCTACCATCAAAATGCATTGATCGAAGCGGCCACCAGCGGTAACCCGAAGTTTTTCCTCGGCACCGACTCAGCCCCCCACGCCCACCACAAGAAAGAACACTCCTGTGGTTGCGCCGGCTGCTATACCGCCTACTCCGCTATTGAGCTATACGCCGAAGTATTCGAGCGCGCGGGCAAACTGGACAAGCTGGAAGGCTTTGCCAGTGAGTTCGGCCCCGACTTCTACGAGCTGCCGCGCAACGAGGGCACCATCACCCTGGTCAAGAGCCCCTGGACCCTGCCGGAAAAACTGGATATGGGTGGTGAAAATCTGATTCCCCTCGCAGCCGGTGAAACCTTAAACTGGCAACTTGCGTAATCGGCGAGTGCCCTGATTACAGCGCCTGCAGGGAGAACACTCCCGGCAGGCGCCGCAATTCGAATACAATACCCTGCCCCACCAGCGCCAAATGCTGCTGGCCTGAAGACAAGATTTACAAGGAACCACCGTGACACCCGCCGAAGAACCCACAGGACCAAAAAGCTCTCTCGCCCAGCGATTCCGAGGCTTTCTGCCCGTGGTCATCGACCTTGAAACCGGCGGCTTTAACGCCCGTACCGATGCACTGCTGGAAATTTCTGCGGTTATCCTCGACATGGATGACTCCGGCAACCTCTTCCCGCTGGAGACCCACAGTTTCCACCTGGAGCCTTTTGAGGGCGCCAATGTTGAGCAATCCGCTCTCGACTTTATTGGCATCGACCTGGAATCCCCGGACCGCGACGCCTGGCCGGAAGAAATCGCCATCCCCGAGCTGTTCCGCAAGATTCGCAGCGCGGTGAAAAAGCACAGCTGCACCCGCGCCATCGTGGTTGCCCACAATGCCCACTTCGACCTGGGCTTCGTCAATGCAGCCGTCGAGCGCACCGGCATCAAGCGCAACCCATTCCACCCGTTCTCCTGCTTCGACACCGCTAGCCTCGCCGGCCTCGCCTACGGCCAGACCGTATTAGCCAAAGCTTGCCAGGTTGCTGGAATCGAGTTTGATAACAACTGCGCCCACTCCGCCGAGTACGACGCAGAAAAAACCGCAACCCTGTTTTGCGGCATCGTGAACAAGTGGAAAGAGATGGGCGGTTGGCCGCTGGAAACCGAAGAGACCACAGAAGAAGCTGAATAACGCACTATTCTTCCGGGCTGCCTCGAAGCGGCCCGATTTATCCAAAAACGACAGAATTACTCGAAAACTGTCGACAAAATATCCGCTATGCGCAGACTCTGGCCACTTGGGTGATTTTTTGTTCAAACCATGCTAATATGGCCCGCTTACACATAAAAACCGGATAGCGCCGTGGCCAAGAAACCTTCCTCTTCCTCCAATCGCAAACAAGCCGCTCCCCTCGAGACCAGCGAAAGTATCGAAGAGCAGGTAAAGGCGTTCCTCGCCGGTGGCGGTGAGATCGAGCAGGTGCCCAAAGGGGTGAGCGGCCAGACCAACACTTCCGGCCCCAAGCACATCACCCTCGGCAAAAAGCCCAGAGACTAACCTCCGCGCAATAAAAAACCCCGACGGCGCTCCACTGATCAACAGCAAAGCGCGGCCGGGGCCGCTCGAATATGGCTGCGTCAACGCAGCCACTTCTCATTCACATCAGGGCATTTCTTCCAGTTCTGCACCCTCTTTCACCGGCGGCATCAGATCTTCTTTGTTGATATTCAAAGCCATCAGCACGTTGGCAGCCACGTAAACAGAGGAGTAAGTACCCACAACCACACCCACGATCAAGGCCAGGGAGAAGTTGTGGATCAATTCGCCACCGAAGAACTGCAGCGCCCACAGCACCAGCAAGGTGGTGAAGGACGTCATAAAGGTACGGCCCAGGGTCTGGCTGATAGAGATATTGATAATCTCCTCAGACTCAGCCTTGCGCACCTTGCGGAAGTTCTCGCGGATACGGTCCGATACCACAATGGTATCGTTCAGGGAGTAACCGATCACCGCCAACACGGCCGCCAGCACGGTTAAATCGAAGTCCAATCCCATCACCGCAAAGAAGCCCAGCACGATAATCACATCGTGGCCCAAAGCCGCTACAGCGCCGAAAGAGAACTTGTACTGGAAGCGCAGGGCAACGTAGATCATCACCATGAACAGGGCCAGCATCATGCCCAGGCCGCCGTCATCGCGCAGCTCGGCACCTACCTGTGGGCCCACCATCTCGACACGGCGCAGCTCAACATCACCCTCACTGCCCTCTCTCAGGAGAGCCACAACCTTGTCACCGATCGGCGTCGTTGTTTCCTGATCGGTAGCGCTGATCTGGATTTCTTCCTCGGTCACCGCAGGGGGCAACTTGATCAGCAGGTCCTTCTCAGAACCAAAATTCACTACCGTAGCACCGTCGTAACCCGCTGCTTCCAGCTGGTCGCGCACATCGCTGATAAAAGGCGTTACCTCGTAGCCCACTTCAACCTGGGTACCACCGGTAAAGTCCAGGCCAAACTTCAGGCCGTTCATTGCCAGTGCGGCGATGGAGGAAAGTACCAGCACCACCGAGACAATCCCGGCGATCTTGCGCCAGCGCATAAAGTCGTAGACGCGCTTGCCCATGTACTCGGTAATTTTGCCGTTATCCACTTTGGTCTCACTCATGACTGACTCCCTTAAATCCAGAGCTTCTGCACACGGCGACCGCCGTAGAACAAGTTAACAATTGCTCGCGTACCCATGATGGCACTGAACATGGAGGTGAGAATACCGATAGACAGGGTTACCGCGAAGCCCTGTACCGGACC
The DNA here is from genome assembly GCF_052467225.1 of Microbulbifer maximicatervae (SeqCode). Classification (NCBI taxonomy): domain Bacteria; kingdom Pseudomonadati; phylum Pseudomonadota; class Gammaproteobacteria; order Cellvibrionales; family Microbulbiferaceae; genus Microbulbifer; species Microbulbifer maximicatervae (SeqCode). The sequence continues at coordinate 4,429,671 of NZ_CP174303.1, forward strand.
GGAACCAATGGCATACAGGATCACCGCCACAATCAGGGTGGTGATGTTCGCATCCACAATGGTGCTGTAAGCATTGTCAAAACCGGCACTGATCGCTGTCTGGGGAGGCATCCCATTCCTGAGCTCCTCCCGTATTCGCGAGAATATAAGCACGTTGGCATCCACCGCCATACCCACGGTCAATACGATACCGGCGATACCAGGCAGTGTGAGGGTTGCACCCAGCAGCGACATCACCGCCACCAACAGGATCATATTCACCGCCAAGGCCAGGTTCGCGGCCAAGCCAAATACGCGGTAGGAAATCAGCATACAGATAATCACGGCCAGCAGACCGATCTGTACGGATTGCACACCCACCTTGATGTTATCGGCACCCAGGGATGGGCCGATCACACGCTCTTCCACAAAGTACATGGGCGCAGCCAGGGCACCAGCACGCAGCAGCAGGGCTAATTCCTGGGCTTCGGCCGGGCTGTCCAGACCGGTGGTGCGGAACTGCTTGCCCAAGGCACTCTGTACCGTAGCCAAGCTGATAATTTTTCGCTCTTCAGTGCGCTTCTGCACGGTAACTTCGTTACCGTTTTCGTCGATCTCAGTTACCGGCTCAAAGCGAGTCTCGATAAACAGGGTGCCCATACGGCGACCGACATTCTTCCAGGTAGCGCGGTGCATCATCTCGCCGCCACGGGCGTCGAGGGTGATATTTACCTGCGGGAAGCCGCTCTCGTCGTAACCGACGCGGGCATTGGTAACGCTGTCACCCTTGATAATGATCTGGCGCTCCAACCAGGCACCACCATACATCTGCGCCTGACGATCATCGCGGTAATCGAAGTATTCCTTGTTGGAAACCAGCTCATCCGGGCGAGCTTCCATACGGTATTCGAGGTTGGCAGTTTTACCGATAATACGCTTGGCCTCTGCGGTGTCCTGTACACCGGGCAGCTCCACAACGATACGGTTACGGCCCTGGCGCTGTACGATCGGCTCAGCAACACCCAGCTCGTTCACCCGGTTGCGCAGGGTAGTGAGGTTCTGGGTTACTGCGTAATCTTCCAGCTGCTTGATTTCCTGATCGGTCAGGGTTGCGCGGATCTCCAGGTTTTCGCCGCTGCCGGACTCCCGCAACTGAAGCTGCGGGAATTCCTTGCGCAGGGTGGACATCGCCCGGCTGCGCAGCTCATCGTTGCGGAAACGGGCAATAATCTCGCGATCATCTACCAGTTCCACATTGCGGTAACGGGCCTTGGCTTCGCGCAGTTTGCTCTTTACTTCCTGCTCGTAGCTTTCCATGTTGTTCTTGACGATGGTGTTGGTGTCGACTTCCATCAGGAAGTGCACACCACCCGCCAGGTCCAAACCGAGCTTCATCGGGCTAGCGCCGATATCTTTCATCCACTGGGGTGTGGTGGAAGCCAGGTTCAGGGCGACAACATAGTTGGTGGTTCCAAGCGCTTTTTGAATCGCCTCTTTAGCCGGCAACTGCTCCTCCATGGAGTTCAAGCGAATCAGTACTGACTTGTCCCCAACTTCGCCGCCGAAGTGAGCAATACCCGCTTCATCCAGGGCTTTTTGTGCATTCGCAAGGACATCGGGGCCGATGGTGAGTGCACTGGATTGCCCGGAAATCTGCACGGCAGGGTCCGGCTTATAGAGATTGGGCGCGGCGTACATCAGGCCAAAGGCCACAACCGCGAGAATCAGAAAGTACTTCCAGATCGGGTAGCGATTCATGCTGTTCTCATTGTTCTAGTGTGACCCCGAGGGCCGGTAAATCTTGGCAATCTGCCTAAGCAATTTGCCTGGATATGCGGGCAGTATACGCAGAATGCAAGGTACACCGCCCCCAATAAAAGTGGGGGCTGATTATACGGGGATCGTGGGAACGGACAAATTACAGGGGTGCCGCAATGAGACGGGCAGCACCCCAGGCAGGGTAAAAGCGACGCCTGATCAGGCCTCCAGCGCCGGAACCTCGCGGCCCAGACCACGGTAGAACTCGGCGACATAAGCCTCCAACTCATTGGCGGCAATGGCATCGCGTAGCTTTTGCATCAGGCGCTGGTAGTGGCGCAAATTGTGAATCGTATTCAGCTGCGCACCGAGAATTTCACCGCAGCGATCCAGGTGGTGCAGGTAAGCGCGGGAGAAATTCTCACAGGTGTAACAATCGCACTCTTCCTCCAAGGGACCCGTATCGTGACGGTGCCTGGCGTTGCGGATTTTCACCACGCCTTCGAAGGTAAACAGGTGGCCGTTGCGCGCATTGCGAGTAGGCATAACGCAGTCGAACATATCCACACCGCGACGCACCGCCTCGACAATATCCTCCGGCTTGCCCACGCCCATCAGGTAGCGCGGCTTATCTTCCGGCATCTTGTGAGCCAGGTGATCCAAGACCTTGATCATCTCATCTTTAGGCTCACCCACAGACAGGCCACCAATGGCATAGCCATCGAAACCAATCTCAGTCAGGCCGCGCAGTGACACATCGCGCAACTCCGGGAACATACCGCCCTGCACAATTCCGAACAGCGCCGACGGGCTATCGCCATGAGCTTTCTTGGAGCGCTCCGCCCAACGCAGGGACAACTCCATAGATTTGCGCGCTTCGTCAGTGGTGGCCGGATAAGGGGTGCACTCATCGAAGATCATGACGATATCGGAACCCAGGTCCCGCTGAACGCGCATGGACTCTTCCGGGTCCAGGAATACCGGACTGCCATCGATAGGCGAGCGGAAAGAAACCCCCTCTTCCGTAATCTTGCGCAGTTCACCCAGGCTAAACACCTGGAAACCGCCGGAGTCGGTGAGGATCGGGCCGGACCACTGGGTAAAATCGTGCAGATCGCCGTGGGCTTTAACCACTTCGGTACCCGGGCGCAGCATCAGGTGGAAGGTGTTGCCCAGAATAATCTGTGCACCGATCCCTTCGATATCCCTCGGCAACATACCTTTCACGGTGCCGTAAGTGCCCACCGGCATAAACGCCGGGGTTTCCACTACACCGCGAGGGAAACGCAAGCGGCCGCGACGGGCCTTGCCATCAGTGGTATCCACTTCAAACTGCATAAAACATTCGCGGCTCACTGGGTATCTCCTTTCGCTGGTGCGACTTCTTCTTTTTTGGCATTGGGATCGCGGGTAATAAACATGGCATCGCCGTAACTAAAAAAGCGATAGCGCTCCTCAACAGCGGCCTTATAAGCGGCCATCGTGTGCTGGTACCCCGCGAAGGCACTCACCAGCATCAATAAGGTGGATTCCGGCAGATGGAAGTTGGTGATCAACTTATCCACAACCTGGAATTCATAACCGGGGTAAATAAAGATATCTGTCTCCCCCACCGTGGCCTGTAACTGGCCACTGCGCGCCGCACTTTCCAGCGCGCGCACACTGGTGGTACCCACCGCAATCACGCTGCCATTGCGAGCGCGGCAAGCAGTTACCGCATCCACCACATCCTGGGAGACGTCCAGCACTTCGCTGTGCATCTGGTGCTCATAAATATTGTCCACGCGCACCGGCTGGAAAGTACCGGCGCCCACATGCAGGGTAACGAAGACAACCTCGACACCTTTATCCCGCAATGCACCGATCATCTCATCATCAAAGTGCAGCCCCGCCGTCGGCGCCGCCACAGCACCGGCATTGCGGCCGTATACGGTTTGGTAGCGCTCGCGATCGCTGGCATCGTCTTCACGATCAATATAAGGAGGCAGCGGCATATGGCCGAGGCGATCCAGAATCGCCAGCACACCTTCTTCTTTAGGGAAGGACAATTCAAACAGTGCATCCTTGCGGCCGGTCACCTCTATACGGGTACCGTCTTCAAGGACGATGGTAGAGCCGGGCTTAGGCGACTTGCTGGAGCGCACATGGGCCCAGATATCCGTCTCGTTAAGCACCCGCTCCACCAGGATTTCCAACTTACCGCCGGTCTCCTTCTGCGCGAACAAACGCGCCGGGATCACCCGGGTATCGTTAAAGACTATCAGGTCACCAGCTTGGACCTGATCGAGAATATCTGGGAACTGCCGATGTGCAATGGCCCCGCTGGGCCCATCCAGACACAAAAGACGGCTGCCACGGCGCTCCTCAGTGGGCGCGCGGGCAATCAGCTCATCGGGCAGATGAAAGTCAAAGTCCTGACGCTGCATGGAATCCTGGAAATCTAGAAACTATGGAGAGGTCGCGAAGGTTATAGGAAATTTTAGGAGCTGTTAAGGAGCCTCTGAAAAACTCCGTGATACCTCTGGCATGCAGAGCAGTTCACAATCAAGGCGCGGCTTTGCAGGAATGTCTAGACCTTGCAAGAAGCCGCAACGCCGAGTGTGAATTGCTCTGCAAGCCCCAAAGGGTGGGCCTTGAGGGCTACAGCTGCCACGTTGCAGCTCTTGCAAAGGACTGTGCCATTCGCGGCGAGCTGCGCCTAACATCTGCAGCCCTCAAGACCCACAGAGGCATTACAGAGTTTCTCAGAGGCTCCTCAACTCGGACGACAGAAAATGCGCTAAGTTATTGAAATCACTGGTTGACCCAAGCGAAAGCATTGCTATAATCACGCCCTCTTCGCACCGACCCCAAGGTCGAGCAGCGAAAGTGCCAGAGTGGTGAAATTGGTAGACACAGGGGATTCAAAATCCCCCGCCCTTAAAAGCGTGCCGGTTCGAGTCCGGCCTCTGGTACCATCTCTCAAGCCCGCGTCAGCTCTAGCTTTCGCGGGTTTTTTAATTCTGGCTTACCTTCCCTAAATTTTGAAGATTGGCGCTTGAAAGACCCAAAGTGTCCACATTGTGTCCACACAGGTTTTTTTTGACTCTCCCTTGCCCACATGTGGACACCATCAATCTATTGCTTTCCCCCTGTGAAACTCCTCTTCATTTCTCTTCCAATCTCTTCAAAGTGTGAAATCCAAAGCATCCCCAAACCCCGCACCAGCTCAGGCCCTGGCCGCCAATCTCATTTCATCAACTAAAAGAACGCCAAAAATCGGCAGGCGTGGGGAGGAGTGACCGGCGGCACTTTTTACGGTACGTTTTCTGATCAGAATAAGCTGTAGGCCTTGAAAATCGTGGAGTTCAAGGGGGATTGATCGTTTTGATCACTTGAGGAAGCTTTGAAGGATTTTGAAATCGGATGGTGAACAGTTATTACTGTGCTACAGATTTTAATACATTATTTTTGAGTGTTACGATTTTAGCTATCCATCAATCAGAGGGCACTAATAATGCGCGTCTTCGCAGGAATGATTGTGCTTACTCAAATCATAACCACACTAACCGGCTGTAATAAAGCCAATAAAATCTACCCTACCACAGAGAACCTAATAGAAATTGAAAGTAAACGTCTAAAAGTACTAGAAGCTAAGGATAACGAAAGCGGCGTATTTATTAGGATTGGTGAATCACACACACGAAAATGTGAAATCCAAATATTAGGAGCCTCTATCAAGAATGAAATTTCAGTTAATTCAATTGAGCATGAAGACAAAATTAAAGCAGTTTGCTTTTGGGGAAACAAAGCTTACAGCCATACCAGAAGTCCGTTTACAAATGTGGCTTTACGCATAGATGAAACGGTAACTTTAGACATCCAGGCTTTTAACTCTGAAAATAAAGAATACCTAGCATTCACCTTAGTAAACGCACCAATAGGGAAATAAAGTAGCAAGAATGAAAGATAGATCAAAAGAAAATAAAGACCAACCAAATGCAAGAACAATAACCGAAGACGACAGATATATATTTTTCTTCCATCTCGGAATTGGTCTTACCGCGTTTATGCTTGTGGTGATGATTGGACTATTTATAGAAAGACCCATAACAGATTCCAACCAAAGCGGGATAGAGTGGGTTCAGGAGTTTATTAAATACCTTTCCCCGGCGTTCAAAGTTGCAGCAGGATGCATAGCAATAATCGGAATCATCTCTTTGATATTTCGCAGCGAACAAACTGCCCGACAGCTTGATCATGCAAAAGGTGTCTTAGAGTATGAGAAAAATAAATCTTCATTTTCAAGCTACATTGAACACCGCAATTTATTCGAGAAAACCATCAAAAGTATCGAAGAAGATCTAAAAATAGAATTCAAAGATATAAATACATTCTACAGTGATAGCTTCCCGGAAAATGAAATAAAAAATTTCAAAATAGAAATATCTGCAAAGTCTACAATACGAAAAGCCAAAGCTGGCATTGAAACTATCATTGAAGAATACACAGAATATATAGGGCAAGGATTTATTTCCGAAGCAGTAATTATCAATCACTACCAGAAGCTAGCAAATATTTACAATATGCTCCATGTAAAAGACCATAAGCTATACACATTCAACAACTATAGAAACATAAACTTCGATGAAGCCATTAGGGCGATAGATAAAGTTATCGAAGAAATAAATAGAATATCTTACACCGAAAGCGTCACCTCGGTACGCCCTTTTGCCATTGGATCATTTTATCACACGGCACTAAGGAAAATTGACCGTACGACCAATATAAAAGAAAGCGAAAATAATAGGACAGCAATTTTTAGATTCAACTCTGCTGATGCATTAATGAGATATGATCTAACATACGAGCCAGGTTTGATTTCTTTGGAATATATACCCATAAGAGATCTAGTGAAACCTATGGGGGAAAATCAAACAGGATAGCTTTTAAAAGATACTTGACGGCGAGCCAAATTAAATCAACTCGCCGTCAGCCGCTATAGACACTGATTTTCCTTCAATACCCCGCCTCGTAATATTGAATAGCGTGTAATCTCCCCCGTCTGGACATCTAAGATATTCAACCAACTATAAAAAATAGCTTTTTCTGACTGGGCAATTTCCTCCGCCAGCTCCACTGCCTCTTTCTTGGTAGGTGCTGCCACCTTAAAACTGTTTGCACCACCATTCATTAAGTGGGCACGGCCAGCAAAAATTGCGTATCTGTTGTTCTTCCTTTTCATTTTGTTCCCCTACTTTTTAATAATCAGCTCAAGCCACTATTGGCGTTAGCTTCGTTTTCAAATTGTCTGCGCTAGTTTGATGTGCAGTTATTGCAATCTCTTGGGTTGGCTTTTGTCCGCTGCCTGGGTGTGAGTGAGTTGCTAACGTACCAGCGAGCGCCGACACTACATCAATTAACTCTTCCAGTACTTTAAGTACATTTACAGATTCACTACCTAGCCAGGCCTTGCCACCATCCCTAACTTTTATGCTCTGCTGTGTTTTGGCGATAGACTCTCGAACATTCCCGATCTGCTCTTTTAGGTCGCGACCTACTGAGCTGTTAATATCGCTAATTGTTGATAGGTTCAAATTATCAAGCGCACCAATATTTAAACTACCACCCGACAGCAAACGCAAAGCGCCCAGTACTTCAATAATTTTAACCCCGGCAATTTCCTCTATCGAGTGCTCTTTAACTTGCCGGTACTCGTTGTCACAGCTGCTTTGTAATTCCGCAGCCTTAATAATTCTGCGTAGTGAATTTTCCCGAATATCCCCATGGGTCTCCCGGCTCCACTCTGCGTGGGCGTCTACTCTCTGTCGTACTGAGTCACTTTGCTGCCATGCTAAATCCTCACGGTCGAGCGCTGGGAGTCCTACCCTGTGCGATAACACCGTGCAAATAAATGGCTTATACGCCATTGCCTGCATAGTGCAACGGTAACAGTATGAAAAATGGCAAGCGATCAAGTAACAAACCACTACCGTCTCGTAACTTATATCGACAAAGAACTGATAAATAACTAGCCAAGCTATCAATATTTATGTTTACATCACTTAATTAGACTAGCATTTATAATTTAAACAAAAAATCTTATTGATGGTAAAAGGCATACTTAATTTAGATCCTTATTTTAAATAAAGTTTTGCATCTACAGGCTCAATATATGAATAGCAAGAATAAAATCACTTCCGGTGGCTGCTTGTGTGGAGCTGTGCGATATGAGGTTAAAGGGCCACTACGCAACGTAGTTAATTGTCATTGTAGTATGTGTCAAAAACTACATGGAAGTTTCGGCCCGCATACCAAAGCTCGCAAGGTCAACATTAAAATAACAAAAGATGACGGGCTGGCGTGGTATAAAACATCAGAAGTGGCCCGCAGAGGCTTCTGCCAGCAATGTGGCTCAAGCCTTTTCTGGGAGCCATTTAATCTCGATGCAACTGGAATTATTGCAGGATCACTAGATGGCCCAACCGGGTTGAAAACTATGGGGCATATTTTCACCGGCGAAAAATCGGATTTTTACGAAATTGATGACGAACACCCTCAATTCAAGGGGTCATCTGATGGGCAGCTAGTCAATGACTACAAATAGGATGTTTTTTTGAGCCAGAGAGATAGGGGCATGTTTTCGGTAATGCAGCCTCGTTTTCAGGGGCTTAAATACCGTCTGCTCCAGCCCACCACTTCCAAATAGTGATTCAGCTGGAAAAGCACCCCTTTCGGTATGTTCAAATACTCACCACCGTCAAATGGAACAGATTTTGGGATTATTACCTAAGACTACCGGACTGAATCGAAGTGTGGACAGGCTCCTCATGCGTCTTGACGATACTGCCACAGATTGAGCTGAGATCTGCATAAGCCATACAGGCACATCAAGTAAAGCTTAGGGCTTAAAACGCCCCCCCTCCAAAACGCCAGCACAGTAGTCTTAAGCATTAGCTTGGCGAGTGATAGATTCGTTTGAACAGCTCATAAACCAGCTGATATCTATTAGACGCTCCCGCTATAGGGAGATGACTTCTTGTAGCACTTTTACTTCACAGTGATCAAGGGTATTGCCTCGAGGCTAACACTGGGAAAAACTGGAAGCTTTAAATAGATTTTACCAGGAGTAATTACCCCTGAAGGAGATTGCCTATTTGCAGATTTGGTGTTCACATAAAGCGCTATATGGTAGTGACTACTCATTAAGCTGCAGACACCTAAGTCCATTTGTTATCGGACTGGTTTACCTAATGAACCTCTAAGATTCTACCCGATAGTTGAAACATTATCATATTAGAAAAATATTGATTTCCAGAAATTCATATGAAAGTGAATGTTATTGAATTATTTATAACATCACTAGATAATTCCAGCACCATTTGGTTTTTTAATTCCAAACCAGTAACATCAAGAGGGATGTATATGTCTATTTTCTGGGTGGTTGATACTAAAGTAAGAGTTTTACCACAAAGCTCGCTACCTCAAGATGGTAGTACCTTCTACTTTGGAAGATCTATAGTTCCAGACGAATCTAAAGAAAGTGCTGTAGTTAGATTAACCGCCGCACTTGAAGAGGACTTCATGCTAGTTGAGGAGGTTTCCAACGTGACTACATATGATAGTCAGCAGTGGGAAACCGAAGCCGATGAAGACTTTGAGACCAAGGAATCTTATGAGGAAGCCCTCCAAACGGGAGAGATCGCATTCGGTTGTTTTTCGTCAGAGCTATCAATGGAGGATTAATTGTGACAAAGGGAGCCATGACAATAGCCGAAGGAAGTCAGGACAAAAAATTTAAAACCGATGCAACACTTATTTTAAACGGAGTACAAGAACATCAATATGTTCTTCGTACTGCTTTTGATTCACTGTCAGTTTGGAAAACCAAATATGCAGTCAGTGTATCCCCGCCTAAAGACCAGCATTAAAGAGGCAGCTTTAATTGACAATGAAATCTGGGTTTTTGGTATAGATGGCACTAATTCAAACCATATAATTGACGCAGTAACAGTAGCCTCCCAATTCTACATGATTGAGCCTAGGGATATTCTTAGTAATATATATGTGAAAAATCTGAATGCCGAAGGAGAAGCCGGTCTTGAACTCAACTTCTTGGTCCAGCTGAATAAAGATTTATATAGAGCAACAACTGAGGCTATCATGGAGGCCTGCAGGCACTTTGGTATAAATAGTGAAGTAAATCTCCATGTATATAGCTCCAATATAAACCCAAAAATTCTTCAGAAAGATTTACATCAAGCAATGAAAGATGGAGGAGCCTCTTCAGTTGTTACAGACCCTAGAAATATGAAGTATAAGTCAGGAAACAACCTTGGTAGTAAGGGCGCCAATATTAGAACCAATATGCATGTGGCAAAATTAGAGTTTTAACTATATCGACATAAAATATAAAGCCTGATCGATCTAGTTAGTAAATTATTTACAGCTAGTATATAAATTGGGTTACCAGGAACAATTTATGACCCCATAATTTGGAGTATGATCCAACTTAGGGAACTAGCTCCCCATCTGGTAACTCATTCTATTTGATTTACAAGTAAATGCTCTGAATTTATATTCATATCCTGAATAAAAGAGCGAGATTCAAACTACCGAAAGGAGTAGATCAGCCAGGCGCGGATTATAGGAAATGTCGAACACCATGTACCCAGTATTTATTGAGCGGAGAATTAGCTCCGCTCTGCAGCCTCCACTTACCCCACTAATCTATAAAAAGAAACCTTTAAAATTTCAGTTGAAAAACATCCAGTTCATAGATGAGATGCCCAGCAATTCTATGGAGGCTTTAGATCTCTATTAGCAGATCAATTACGCCCACATAAAGGGATAAAACCTCCTTGTAAATAACAAGCACTGAATATTTCTTAGTGTTAAATGCACCCGGTTTTACGCTACTCTAGTATATTTTAACTCAAAATCTCCCCCACCAAATACAACCAGCAGAATTCCGGCCCCAAGTATTGGCAAATGCCCTATCAACTCATGAATACCAAGAATCGATGCAGTTAATAGAAAGAAACTTAATACCGTAAGAGTTGCTAACCGCGTTGACCAGCCCAACAAGATAACCAACCCAAAGCAGAACTCAGCCATTCCCGCAGAAAAAACGAAGGTCAAGTCGGAGAAAGAATACCACCCCAGATTAGACATGAAGTTCCAATGATAGTGCTGTAGAAACTCAAGGCCCAGATGAGGGTTGAGCCACTTATTGTGAACTGCCAGAGTCATTAGCTGAAGGCCTAGCCCGCAGCGTAAAGCAAGCAGTCCAAGATCTGGCTTTTGGTACAATATAAATGCTAGTGAAAGCCCTAAAAATTCAAAGCCGTAATCAATCCAGATTGAGAATGGGTAAGTAGCCATTATTGAGAGCAAAAGCGCGAAGATTAGATACCCGGAGCTTCTTAGGCTGACATCTAAAATTAACACAATACCAATTACCAGCTGAAACTCATTAACAAGACTTTGCGTGGCAGAGAATTCCAGGTTAGGGGCCAGTAATACACCCGAAAAATAATTAAAAACAAAGGTTAACCCAATCAATGCAGACGTGATATGCCAAATTTTGTGACGACCAATGTCGGACCAGAGGTAGGGAAATTTATTAGATGCTTTGTGAACTGCCACTACCTCAAGTGACTGTAAGGATCTATTCACCATACAGTATAGAAAGCCCCCCAAAAGAACTAACGCATATATCCAATTCCACTCAAACTCAACTGCATTACCATCGTTTTGTACAAACCAGCGTACATGAGACCACGCAGGAGAAGAAACAAAGTAGCCTATAAAAGCTATAACCAGTAGAAAGCTGTAAGACTTCCTCCGTGTAAACATAATTATTACCTCAATGAATACTGCTTTTAGCCTACAAAAATCTATGCAGGCAGCTTTTGCACCTGATCATATATAGTTCACGTATTTAGAGTAAATAAGGTAGCGTTCACGTTGCTAGGTACTTAACAAATGTGAAAAAAATAGCATTCTGAGGGGATTCTTTGTCAACCAAAAAATTTCTTGAAGCAAGTTCACAAAGTGTGAAATCATTGCTCATTGGTAATGATCACCAATAGATCTTAGCTATCTTGCGCGCGTCTAGAATGAGGATATTATCCGTCAGACAAATGGGTGAGCAACCACATAAGTCTATCTTTTATTAATAGTTTTACTAAAACCAAAAAGTGCTGGTTATTTATGATTGAATTTAAAAGATATGCTCACATTGAAGACTTAAGGAGCCTCTGAATAACTCCGTAATGCCTCTGCGAGTCTTGAAGGCTGCAGATGTTAGGCGCAGCTCGCCGCGAATGGCCGTAGCCCTTTGCAAGAGCTGCAACGCAGCAGGTGCGGCCTTCAAGGCCCGCCCTTCGGGGCTTGCAGAGCGATTCACACTCCGCGTTGCGACTTCTTGAAAGGTCTAGACATTCCTGCGAAGCCGCGCCTTGATTGTGAACCGCTCTGAAAGCCAGAGGTATCACGGAGTTATTCAGAGGCTCCTTAATGCTTTACTATGTAAAATCATACAAAGATGACTCAATACTTAAAATACTAAAGGAAGGGGTAAATAGCACTAGTGAAGCAGAAGAGTTTTCTCTCTTTATTTGGCGGGTTGTTGATTCTATTCATGATGACCAGGAAAACGAAATAGAGATAATGGGCAGCGCAGGTATTCTTGAAATGTTACCTGATCTCGAATATGAAATATCAGATTATATGCAATCAGTAGGCTTCTACGATGTATGGTGTAGAGTGAGTAAACAGGCTTAATAGTACCAATACTCATTATTCAAGAATTGAAAATAGAAGCTTTACAAACCAGCTTAGTGTTGAGCTGACTAGTACTACTACCATCTCAAGCCTTTATCCCAACAATTCTGGGCACCCACAAAAGTAGCAGCTTCAAAGACAATCCATATTGATACCGCATAAAACGTTGAATCAAACTCTGTATAAATGGCTAGCCAAATAGGGGGTAACCAATGCCTATTCCACGCAGCGCGCAAATCTCATGAGTGGCCAATGCACTTGCTTGAGTACATAAAGATGTCAAAAGCATGGGGCCGGGTAAAAGATATGGACATCGTCTCAATTGGGGCGGCAAAAGCCAGCTGGCAGATTTCCCAAGATGCGGCAACTTATACCACAACAAGCAATTACAAGCCTGCCGTCCTTTATATCAATAAAAAGACCGCTTTGAACTGTCCTCCATAGCCAAGGCTAGCCTTGACAAGCCAGGAGCAGACACCACAACTCACTTCAATGCCATACCACTCACAGGCTTTAACTGTTCGTTCGTCTACGAATATGTCGATTCGTCACTTTTTTAAACACCGAGATTACTGTCGCTATAAGCTAGGTCAAAACTCAATAGGAAAAGAAACTCTTATGAAAGTTACAGCCATTGCCTCCTGTTTACTATTAGCCTCAAGTAATAGCTTCGCCCTCGAAACCAAAAAGAATGACTACGATTTGAGAATCGACAATGTACAAATATTAACCAACGATACGGAAGGCTTTAGCGAGAAAAGCCGTATTTACATTCAAGATGACCGCATAGCCAGAATCACTCCGATGACCAGGACAGCCCTACCTGCCGAGAATACCCACGACGCACAGGGTAAATATGCGATACCGGGTTTGATCGATTTACATGTGCACTTGAGTGCATCTGGGTCAACTTATAAGAATTATCAGCATCTGCCGCTAGAAACCAACTTAAACAATCAACTCTATTATGGCGTTACCGCTGTCACTGACCTTCTGATGTCGAGCGAGATGATGCAATCTATATCCCAGTTGAACGATTCGGCTCCACAAGTATTTGCCTCCGGACCCGCCTTCACCAACCCCAGAGGTCACGGTACCCAATTCGGAGTGAAAGTTCATGAGATTGACAGTATCGAGCAAATCAGTGCGAGCTGGGATGCACATTTAAGTTACCAGCCAAAGTTGACCAAAGCCATCATAGAAACTTTTAATGGTACTGTCGCCCCACTCTCAGATGATGTACTCAAAGAGATTGGAAAACGCTCCCAAAGCGCCGACTTACCGTTTTTTGTTCATGTCTCCACCCTGGAAGATGGGAAACGAGCAATCAAGGCCGGGGCTACTGCTTTAGCCCACGGTATTAATTTTGAACCAGTGGACAATGAATTTATAAAGCTCATGCTACAAAACGAGGTTACCTATATACCCACTCTATCAGTGCTTCATAATCAGGCTGATGAACATGAAAATCAATCTATCACTCAGTTAGACTTGGCACCTATACACCCAAAAATGAAGGACTGCCTGTTCAATGAAGTCCAGGCACCAACGGCCAGTAGAAAACTAGCCTGGGAGAAAAAATCTATCGCATATAATAACGTGATCAAGCTAGCTAAAGCCGGAATAAAAATTGGCGCTGGCTCTGACTCCGGCAACCCCTACTCGCCACACGGACTGGGCTTAATAAGCGAGATATTAGCCTTGCAAAAAGCGGGCCTATCCAACCAGCAAATCTTACTCGCCACAACACAGGTTGCAGCAAAAGCTTTGAATGCAAGTGACGATATAGGGTCAATATCCCAGGGAAAACGAGCTGATTTTATTCTGCTAAACAAAAATCCTATTGAGAACATACAAGCAATTACAAACCCAGAAAAGATCTATCTTGCAGGTGTGGCGGTAGAGAGAAAACAGCTTATCGAGAAGAGTTACGCCACTCCCCCCATTGGTTCTAGTTGTGAATCTTCATCGGAGACGAAAGGCCATAGAATATAAAAGAACTTCATAGTGTCAGCACCCATTTAAATTGTAATTTATGGGTGCTGATACTCACCTTTAGCTAATAAGCAAACATATCAAGCGGGCTTGAATTAAAACTATCTTATCTTATTTAATCCCAATATAATTGACCAATACAGAATAAGCTATGATAGCTATTGCTCATCAATATTTTATGTCAATACTAAAAGATCTTAAGCATCCTTTCTTTGCGAAGTCATTTGTCGTCGTTCTATTACTAGATATAGCTTGCGTATTTGTTTTTTTTGAATCAGGAGATATAAGCTCGGTCAGCAATGCTCTCACTGGTGCTCCGATATGGTTTGTTTTCTTTTATTGGCTACCCACCTGGTCCACAGCTCTCATTGTATTGCGCCTTAGACGCAGAGGGTATCATTCATTGTTAATCGAGTGGATGATCCTGGTAGTCCATATGACTATCGGCAATCAGTGCGTTAGCTGGTTTATAGAGTACGCCTTTAATGTCGAAGGCGGCTTGAATATGGGAATGGGCATTATCTTTAATGGGCTAATGTGGGCTACCTGTTTATACTGTTCTTACGCCATGCTGGAATACCGCCATAAAGTCTCTGAGCAAAAGCTCGCCATGCAGAAAGCAAAATTACAAACATTACGTTATCAGCTAAATCCACACTTTATGTTTAACAGTCTTAATGCTATCTCCTCCTATATTCATAGCGATCCAAACCTTGCTGATGAAGTTTTACATAAACTAGCAGATATTTTGAGACATTCTCTCGACACTGGCGAGCTAGAAGAAACTACAATCAAAGAAGAAATTGAACTGATTAATAAGTATTTAGAAATAGAAAAAGTACGTTTTGGTGATAATTTGAAAGTAGAGATTACGGTAGACCCAAGAGCCAGTGATATCTCTATCCCGCCCCTATTATTACAGCCAATTTTTGAGAATTGTTTCAAACATTGTCGTACAATAGAAAACTTACATATTCAATGTCGTATCTACTTAAAGAATGACAAGGTAATTATTGAAGTCGCAGATAACGGATATGGATTTCAGGAAAGCGTTCTTAGTTTTATCCACTCACAGGGAACTGGAATTCATAATTTGCGCCAGCGCGTTGAGCTACGACCAAATGGAAAACTTACTCTAAGCAATCAAAGCGGTGCCCACGTTAAAGTTGAGATGTCTGTATGAATTTAAGGGTCATTATTGCCGAAGATGAAGCACCGGCAAGGAATAAATTAAAAGCTCAGCTGGCGACTATTAACTCTATTGAATTGGTTGCAGAAGCAAAATCTGGACTGGAAGCATTAACATTGATTGAGGAGCATCAACCACAACTACTACTGATGGACATTGAAATGCCTCATCTTAGTGGATTGGATGTACTAGATGCCCTAACTTACCAACCCTATATTATTTTCACAACAGCGTATTCTAAGTTTGCTATTGATGCTTTTAACCACGATACAATCGATTACTTGCTTAAACCCTTCCCATTGCAACGCTTAAAAGCTGCCATCGAAAAAGCGGAGAAGCGAATCAAACTTATTCATAACAGTACTCGGGTAGGGGATGATTCGATAGCACTAAAGCGCCTCGTAAGTAAGTGCGATGATCGCATGACCTTTATTGATCTGAACGATATTTCTTATATTAAGTCTGAACAAGGTTCAATTATTGCTCATACAGTGAAAGGCATCAAACCCTTACAAATGGGCCTAGATCAACTGGAGCAAAAGCTTAACCCAGATCAATTTCTACGCCTACACCGCAGCTACCTGATTAACCTGGACAGAGTCTCGGAAATTCAGCGTTACTTAAACGGAAAATTGGCAGTGATTATTGATGATGAACAGAAAACCACTTTAATATCTAGCCGATCCGGAGCCGATAGATTGAAAATGATATTCGAGCAGGGAAGCTAGAAATCGCTATTTATTTCTTTATTCTTACATGATTAGACCGTGCTTACACCATAAATGGAAATCGGGCTGAGTTTAATCTGGAATACTGGCAAGTACGTTCTTGATACCACCTCATAAGCACTATCAAGTAATCATCCCAACATCATAAATCATAAACCATATCGACAAAAATAAAGTGCTGAACCAATTCAATACATTGGGAAAGACACAGGAGCCTCTAAAACTAGCCCAGCATTTCTTTAAGTGGAAATAAGAGTTTCGATATTCAATTATTCAAGAGACTCTTCAAATTCCTTTTTGCTCTCTAAATCGTAATAAAGGATATCACTCCAATACAAACCCACCGGAGGCTCACTCTCAACGTTGTCAAATTTATCATTGAACTGGAGCCCATAAAATGGACTTAAAGCAGATTCTGAATTGTTTTCTGCTGCACTCTTTACAATATCAGCCGATACCTTTGGGTCTTCAGGAAGTGCATCAATAGCTGCTCCAGCTTCACGGCAAGCGATAATTTCAGATTCAACGTAGCCACGCAGGACTGACTCTTCAGAGTCATCCATACAGTCGAGCTCGATAGTCTCAAGCAGTAGATGCCTATCCTTATGCTCTTGAAGGAATTCTAACGTTTCATTTAACATTGAATCCGGCAGATCCATAATGTCTTTGCTAATAACTCGCAGAACTTCAACAAATTTCTTTAACCGCGCAAATCCTGCCTCAAAGTCACTACTAATAGCATAAAGTTGAGTTTTATCATCAGGTGAATCGTCCTCAAAGCCATCCGAGACCAGTGACGCGCACAGATTGGGATTCCCGGACATTAGTACACGGTAGGTGAAGGGAATACTATATGGCCATTCAGATAAGCCTGAGATAGTCTCGGGGCGGTCTGAATAGGATTTAGGTTGATTACTAAGGCTATAAAGATAAGAACGATTTGCCATTTTGAGGCTCCCTATAAATACTGCCAACGGCACAACTTTATCGCTGTCATGCCTTTTCTGCTCAAGAAAACTATTGGATTGAAACTTCCTGGGCTAAGAAAGTCGAGAGTGAAGTTAACTATGTGTGCTTACCATCCAGTTAGTTGCTAATAACCATCGGTTCATTCGTAAATTGAGTAGATGGATAAGTTAGGTACTGACCGCCAGCGTTCTATTTCTGTTAGAACTAGACTCTACCACTACTGAGCCTGATTATGTACAAAGGGGCTTTATTTTAATGATATTTTTCAGAAATTGATTTTAATCAATTTCAACTTGGAGTTTTTCTAACGGTGCTGTAGCCAGAGCCATTCAACTTTACCCCTGGAAATAGCTCTGGTCACTCGGGAGATTATCAAACCACAACCTGCCTTAACCTGAACTTTAAATTACTCACGCTATACATGTAACAGTTACTTACTTTTCCTACCCTCTGTCTTCGTTCATTAAGTCTATCTTAGTTACCAGATTCCTATTATTCTGGGCACTCCCTTTCTTCCAATACCCCACCCCTCTTGATTGAGTATTCTGTATAACTCCCAGTCATTATATCGAGAATTTGTAGCCAGGAATAAAACAGTGCTTTTTCAGATTTAGCAATTTCTTCTGCCAGTTCCTTTGCGGCTTCCTCTGTGGGTGCAGAATCCCTAAAGCTTTTTGCACCTCCATTCATTAAATGAATCCGCTCTGCAAAAATTGCGAAGCGATTAATTTTTCTTCCCATAATTTTCTCCTTATCCATAAAAACAGCTTAAGCCCTTACACTCCTAAGCTGATACTTCCATCCAATTTATACTTCGCTCAACTCCTCGCATCTGTGCTAGGGTCAGCTCTAACTCCTCGCGTAGATTCATCTCTACTGATACCGAAAAGCTGCGTACGTATTTTGTATAGTTAAGGATACAGATAGCGTACATTGGCCGGTTGTTATAACCCGATCGGTAACGGCAGATCCGGATCGGCTCTCCGTCAATAGTGATATTTCTGGCTCCCATTGCTACCCCCCACTCAAAATACTGTACATGTATACAGTATACGGTAAAAGGTTCAGGAACTGTCAAGTCACTATTACCGCCAGTCCAGGGCCCACTCCGCCCATATCGCCCTTCTGCACGCAAAATTACTAGTGTTATCAAGGAGTTTGGTACGAGGGGAATTACCGCTTACGCCATAGCCGCAGATATACACTTCCTGTGTATTGGCAACCCAGTCGTATAAAGTGCTTGGACAAGCCATAGGTTGTATAAGAAACGATCAGTGATCTATTTTTTGATTAAAAAATGAATAATAAGGCTTAAGGTGAGGGAACACCGGTGAGTAGTACATAGGCTACATCGCTCAACTCAATGCATGGGAGTAGCAGAGGGGTTGTCATAGAACAATGTGTATCCTGCTAGCTACCGGGAGTATTTTGGGGAAAGCTTGGGTAGTCAGCCCTTAGGAGGGTTTTGCGGTACCTCTAAGCTCTCTAGGCTTTTAGCCAGCCAGTCTTCATACCAGTTAAGATAGCTACTAGACCAAGGCTGTGGCTCACGGTAACTCTGAGTAACCCATACTTCTCCCCTATGAGCACCGTTAATAACTAACATAAATTCAATACCACAGCCTATCTCTGCAATATCAATGGTGCCTGCTGACATCGGATATTCATCTTCGTCATCCTGGTAGTAGTGCGGAAGACCCTCTACGTTAGCACCATAAGAATGCCCAGCCCCAAAACCAATCTCAAGAAGAAAGGCCCGAAACTCCTGCGGTAAAGAAATGTTGTACTGTTTCTCGATACCGTTAACTTCTTCCTCCGAAAACCGACGGAAGTTATAGTTCCAGCGCTCTGCACCAAAGAGAGAACAATCCTTATCCAAACTACTCAGCCGTTTAAGCTGTTGTTTGATGCCCAGAAGCCGGCTTTCTATTTCTTGCGTACTCATACCGTCTATATTTTAAATATTTATAAGTTTCAGCATTGCCTAGATTACAACTTTTAACGCAACGACTAAAGTGCCTCCTCCACATCCTGCCTCACCGAAACCTAACGAAGAGTGAGATTACTTCAATTTGTGCCATTTCATAAATCTCAATTCGCGACCATAATTACTGCGATAAGAGCGCCACAAATAAAACAGAAAAATAAAAACCACTCTTGAACTAAAGCACCTACTTGTTTACAGAAATTAAAAGAGATGTTTGCGATTTATACCAGTGATTCAAGATATTTTGATTATTTCAATCTCGACCAACTATGGCCCAACAATATTAAACTCCAATAGCAGTTAACATATTTTAAAACCGCAAATACAGCTGAAAAGATAGGCGCAGAAATGATCTTATTGGAATTTATTAAGATTGTTTTCAGTAACAAAACTGCGTAAGGTAACTGAATATTTCTCGATATTTTGATCGCTGCTGAGCAGCGTTATTTGTAAGCAAATCGAATGCAAAATATTGAAGAGCTTTATAAATAGCCTATTCCCTCAAAGGAGAACGGTAGCGTGACATAAAAGTAAGTAAAAGTCGCTGACCCAAGGTGCTACCAACACCAGGGGCCAGCTAACCAAATTGATACACTCACTATCAAGATGGCTGTATGGATGATACGCTAGAAACCCGCTCGTCTTCAATAAAGTGGAGCACATTCAGTAACTTGAGGCACTTTCTCAAGTTCTGGCAGCGTTGTGTCCGTCTTTTCTACTTTTATGCCTACCGTTCCCGTGCGCCACCCCGCATTCACTCTTCAACTTTCTTTCTAAGCTTTCCCATTGCGGAAAGGCTACCCATGGTTTGAGTATCATTAGGGAATAACATATGTTGATTTTGACTCGTCGAATTGGCCAAAACCTCAGAATTGGGGCTAATGTCTCAATCACTGTATTGAACGTTAAAGGCAATCAAGTACAAGTAGGAATAAAAGCCCCCAAATCTTTAGCGGTTCATCGCGAAGAAATTTATAACCGTATCCAGAGGGAACAGAAGATAGGCAAGTAAAATCTGTGAGCGGAAAACCTGGACCAATTATTGGGGGCAGAGTCGAGTAAGCTAATGGGTTACACTGCCACCAATTATTGGCCTTTCGCGGGAGCAATCATACTTATCGTCAAGAACCCAATCATCTTGAAACTTTGGGATTATCACGAATTGGAGATACGCCATCTTCGAAGACTATATGTCGTCTTTGAAACTTCTTATCCTGAAGGTATTCCGGTTGGCTAATCCGATCCATTCGAAAATGACGAAAGTCATTGCGAGCAGGGTCCCAAGCTACCAGATACCATAAGGGTGGTAAGATCAACATAGCTTGCGGTTCAACAACCCGGCTAGTTACTGCCCCTTTTGCATCACGATATTGGAAGCTCAGGTATAGTCGCTGAAGAAAAGCCGTTTCAAATGTAGGCAGTAGTAAGGGCGCCATCTCTCCGACATTAGATATGTCTACCTCCGGTGAAAGCTTACCGATGTACAGGCAATCCATAAACCTGCGTAAATCACGCACCTTATCAACGGGTAAAGCCTTCTCTATTTTTGCCAGCCCGGCATCTGCAAGATCCGAAAAGGGCAAACTCCTTGCTGCACGCACGGATGCAACGCTAATAAGCAACGCAAAAATCTCAGCGACCGAGAGCCGAGCTGTAGTTTGAACCGATTGCGGATCAAGTTGCAGGCCGCCCCCAGGGCCAGGTTCAGAACGGATAACAAAGCCCTCATCCCGCAACGAGCTGATATCACGCAGCACGGTGCGCCTGGATGCGCCAACTTCAGCGGCTAAATCGGCAATCGTCAAAGTGCCCTTTCGGCGAAGGCTTCGCACTATGGCGTCTTGTCGGAGACGTACATTCATTTTACACAGACATTAATAAATGGTGACAGTTTTTGGCACCATTAGATTCTAGCCTATGCACTCACGATCCAGCAAAGGGATGTTGAAGTTGGAACAACCCTTAAGGATAGAAAGCGGAGCCTGTTGGTAAATAGCAGCTCTCAAGACCTCCCCAAAAAAGAGGAAGTAAATTGTCTAGAATACCCGATTTCCCCACACCTACTCTTATCTCAGTGAATGGTATAGAGCTGGAGGTCTTTGAAGCGGGCCAACAGAACACAGGAAACCCCGTTGTGCTTTGTCACGGATGGCCGGAACATGCCTTTTCCTGGCGCCACCAAATACCCGCTCTCGCCGCAGCGGGCTACCACGTTATCGTTCCCAATCAGCGAGGCTATGGCAACTCATCCTGCCCAACAGAAGTAACCAGCTATGACATCGAACAATTAACCGGCGACCTAGCTGCACTTCTGGATCACTACGGATATCAAGATGCCACCTTCATCGGTCATGATTGGGGTGCAATGGTCGTTTGGGGAATAGCGCTATTACACCCAAACCGCGTAAATAAAATTCTAAACCTCGCACTGCCCTATCAAGCCCGAACAGAGAAACCTTGGATCGAGTTTATGGAGGAATTCCTTGGGAGCGATTATTATTTTGTGCACTTCAATAGGCAGCCAGGTGTTGCGGACGCAGTGTTAGACAAGAACGCTTCCCAGTTCCTTCGCAATTTGCTCCGCAAAGACGTACCTCCTTCACCGCCGGAGCCTGGTATGGTAATGATCAATCTCGCGAGAGCAGTATCACCGCTTGGTGCCCCCTTGCTGAATGATAATGAACTGGCTGTATTCGTTTCCGCATTTGAAAAAACGGGTTTTACAAGTAGCATAAATTGGTATAGAAACCTGGATCGCAATTGGCATATCTTGGCAGATGTAGACCCAGTTATCCAAAAGCCGTCCCTTATGATTTACGGCGATCATGATTTGATACCTAGGTCTCCAGATATCAAAGATTTCGTCCCCAATGTAGATGAGGTGAACCTTAATTGCGGCCATTGGATTCAACAGGAAAGACCGGAAGAAACCAATCAAGTGATTTTAAACTGGCTGGAACAGCAATCCGCTACTTAGTATCCATTTCTCTAGAAAATTCCCTTTCCGATTACCCACACAGAATCCCGCAAAGAAGGCGTTCACGGTAGGATACTCACTATAAAGTGGCCATCTGGGGATAGCATGTGCATATAAGCGAGACATGCTACTTCATAAGGCCACTGCTCAACACTATATATCTCGATACAACTCATCAGCTACTGATAAATTGGCTTTGTTGCCGAGATGTTCCTCACCTCTAAATTTGGCTGACAATCATCCCTTAAGTATGTAAAACTAGTGGCTTAATGCATCCACTCTGGTGCAGGCAGATCATAACTTCACTGTCAATTTCAGAATTTTATAATAACTGGATTCCCAAATGGAAAAGGTTGCCATATTTGTTGATGTGCAAAATGTTTATTACACATGTCGACAAATCTATAAACGAAACTTTGACTACAACAAGTTTTGGCGGGAAGTGACAGGGGGTAAAAAAGTTGTTAAAGCCATAGCTTACGCCATCGACCGTGGTGATAGAAAACAGTATGAATTTCAAAACATCTTAAGGTCGATTGGTTTCGAAGTGAAATTAAAGCCCTTCACCCAAAGATCCGACGGCTCAGCCAAGGGCGACTGGGATGTGGGCATAACTATTGATGCTATGGAATATTCAAGCTCGGTAGATACAGTGATTTTAGTGTCAGGAGATGGCGACTTTGACATTCTTGCCCATAAGCTCAGGTTAGATAGAGGCAAGAAGGTTGAAGTATATGGTGTTCCGGAATTGACGGCTGGAGCATTAATTAATGCGGCGAGCAAATTCACTCCAATTGAAGATAGGTTATTGCTGTAATAACTACCAAGGCGACTAACTGGCGCTCTTATACGTCTCTATGTACTTATTACACTCTACCCTTCAATTGAGGTGCGAATGCAGTCTGAAAAGCTATCCCTCCTTCAAATTCAAATAGGTAACTGGTACTTATTGGCTTTAAATAAATTTCGCTCAAAATCACCATCTATTAACTTTTGTGATTTTAGATTAAAGATCTATGCTGTTAGTCAACAGACAAGTCTATTATTGGCCTTTATACTATCTAATAACACCTTAGTAAGGCTCAAGGCGTCAACAAATGAAGAACTTATTCGTTATAATTTTGACCCTATTCTCTATGGCTTCTATAGCAAGTGGGGATGTAAATAATTGCCCTAAATTAAATCTCAACATTCCTGAATCTAAAGCCAACCCAGTAATAAAGGTCGCACCACTGCGTCCAATAGGCACTAACAGGAACTTACCCGTATGCGTAGTCGTGTCCTTTAGACTGGTAGAGAAACCGACGTCTGAAGGTGGAAGTCTTGTTCCTGGGGAAATAGAGATCGAAGGTTCATCTGATAAAGCATGGGATACCCCCGTTAAAGTCGCCGTATCAAGATGGCTTTACCTTTCAGAAGGTATCGACTATCGTGGGCGTCAGTATGTGATCTATAAGATTCCCTCACAATCCCCATAGTCAAAAACTAGAAAAGCTAAATGGTACCGTTTAGAGATTTTATGCGTATATTGGTACTCTTGATTACATTTATCCCCGCAGCAGTTTTTGCAGGAGGTATAAATTGTACTAGCGACGGAGACTCAGATCGCTATAAAAATCAGCTCAAAAAATTCAATGCTCAGCTACTATGCGGCCTAAGTCCTGAGTATGTTGCAGGATTTCGTATTGTTTTTGCTCCATCATTCGGACAAGCCAAGATAACAACGGTTTACCAACGCCATGACGGGACACTAGATGTAAATGGTAAATATCCTCTATCGTTATCTCAGTACATGGACATGGTTTCCCAATTTAAGGATCTCAACCTCTTTGAATCAGCAACCACCCGCATAGCGGGTGGTATGGTGAAAGCCCCCAGAGGGGGCTAGTTACAACCCTGCCAGTCGCATCTGCTCTTGGCGGCGCTCTTCAACCTCTTGATTTTTGATGTACTCACACAGTAGCCCCGAGCCCAAAAGTGTCTTCCTGTGAAATTTCTCTGTACATGCTTGTACTTCCGAAATATCTGGATCGCAGATTTCCCTTTCAGAAACCCAATCGTATTGGAAACACTGAACTTCGGAAGAATCATTAACAACATATGGATGTGATCCTTCATTGCGTACTCCTCGACCAACTCAATGCCCTTTTGACGACATAAGTCTCGACATATTGCTCCAATCTCCCGCCTTAATGTCCCAAATAACGCTTTCTTTCGATACTTGGGCACAAACACCACGTGGTACCTGCAATAATGTTTCACGTAAGCTTGGCACTGCCAATCTCGCATATGGCCCCCTTATAGAACTTGCCGGTTCATGGAGGCCATATTTTTACTCTGCACGCCGGAACGGCAGAGCCCTGTCAAGTCTCACCGCCAGAGGCGGTGGTTTACCTAACTGTTAATTAGAAAGTTATGATAGATTAATTGATTTGTACTGTGCCAAGCCTCCAAAATTATCAACGAAAATAGATTCCTCCGAACCTAATAAATGCCCTTTGGGGTTCGATGGGGAGACCGTTTATATTGAGGCTGCCTATGGAGGCCAAAAAAGGACCGTTCAGCGCTGGAATGGACTAAGTGTTGCTCCCGATGTGGAAAGGGACTTTAGTAAAACTGCAAATTTTCTCCTAAATATACTTGACTCTGAAATTAAGGAATAATTTATTTTTATATATACTCAATGAGAACACTCAAGATTCTATTATTTTACTTTAGGGAGTGGAAAGGATTTAGCCTAATAGTTCTCCTTCTATTACTGGTGTTACTTCATGTTATTAACCTGGCCAGTAACACCGAGAAGGTTGTAAAGCAAAATGGTACAATCAAATCAAAATTTTATATTGGTCGCTCCAATGCCGCTCACATACCAAAATACCAATATCAAGTAGAGCTGAAGAATCGCAAGGTGATTGATGTGGGCAGCGATATGAACCTACACCCAGGTGATACGGTTTGTATTGCAAGCATCACTTATAAAAATAGCTTGAGAGTCGCCAAATATACCATAGAGACTTCAAACGGCTGCACCGGTGCACAGTAATCGGCGTTGTGTAAGAATCTAATTTTATGTTCCTACTAACTCCACGAGACTCTAGCCGTTGAGCTTTAGGCGTCAGCTCAGAGACCCGCTAATTCCCATGCCTATCAATCATTATATTAGTTTCTTTACCTTAACCATATTAATAAACTCAGCATGGTGATAGGTGCGCCTAACTTATTGATATTATATGCTTTTTTAGTGGTATTCAGGGTATATGAAGTATTACCCCTGTTACCAAATGCTATGTTTCTAGGGTCGCGTACAATCTACGGAACCAGAAGGCAATGGCTATCAGAATCCTTTCTATCGATGGTGGAGGAATCCGGGGAATCTTGCCTGGCCAGATACTGGTGTCCCTTGAGCACAAGCTAAAGGTGAAATCAGGCAATCCTGACGCCAGGATAGGCGAGTACTTCGACCTGGTGGCCGGAACAAGTACTGGTGCAATATTAGGTGCCGCCTACATCTGCCCTAACAAGCAAGGAAAACCAAAATTTTCTGCCCAGGATGCTGTCAGCCTCTACCTTAAGGAAGGCGAGAAGGTATTTGGCTCAGGCTCATGGCCTTTTCTAGAAAAGTTAAAGTTATTGAAGGAGGAAAAGTACTGTTCCATGGAGTTGGACAGGGTTTTATCGCAATTCTTTGGGAAAATGAAACTTAGTAATCTATTAAAGCCCTGCTGCTTTGTTTCCTATGATATCAAAAAGCGGGAACAAGTCATTTTTAGGCAACATTGTGCCATAGTAAAGAATGAAGACTTTCTGGTTAAAGACCTTCTACTGGGAAGCACCGCGGTACCAACCTATTTTGAGCCAGCACGCATCTTTTCACTACCTCCATCCCACAATAAATATATCTTAATTGATGGCGGTATGGTAGCCAGTGATCCTGCTTTATGCGCCTACTCCGAAGCCATCAAATTCAGCGGGGTCTCTGGAATGAAGGATATGGTAATTGTATCTCTGGGTACTGGTAGGCAACTTTCAGGATACAAATACAAGGAGGTTAAAGATTGGGGGATACTCAATTGGGCAAGGCCGGCCATTGATATCGCCGTAAATGGAAGCGCGCAAATGGTTCATTACTATATGAATCAAATTTCATCTACCGTAGAGAATTCAAATTACTACCGGATACAACCAAAGCTTTACGCTGCTGACTCAGCCATGGACAATGCGACACCAGAAAACCTGAAGAAGTTAAAAAAAGCGGGAGAAAGGAATGCAGAGTATTTTGATAAAGAGCTGGAAGAAATAGCTACTATATTAGTCAACAACCAAGGGAGCCATAGGTATCAGTAATGCTACCGATCGGGACCAGCGCTGACTTTATCAAATTACAGCTATAGAAAGTCATTCTACTTATTAGAGCTTAGGTATTTTTCTCTTACCTGATTAATCATACCTCCTGCTTCCAACACTTCAATTTCGTCCTTAGCCAAATCACTCCGCAAGTTAATACATTCTCCTGATGATTTAATTATTAATTTAATTGAACTGCTTGACTTTATCTGTGCAATTGGATTGTCAATTTCAAGAGCTACCCCCTGTTGAAGAAGATTGTAATCATCAAAATTCTCAAATAGCAATGGCAGCACACCGAAGTTAATAAGATTACGCCGGTGTATACGGGCCATACTTTTTGCAATTATGCACCTTACCCCAAGAAAGCGTGAAGATACTGCCGCATGCTCACGGCTGGAGCCTTGCCCATAATTCTCACCACCGACAACAAAACAGTCTCCATTGAGCTTCACTGCCCGATCATAAAACGATTCATCGATTCGTGAGAATGTATAACGGCTGATGGCGGGGATATTTGAGCGTAGCGGTAAGATTTCTGCTCCAGCAGGTAATATTTCATCTGTGGAAACATTGTCCCCTGCTTTCAGCAATAATGGGCCAGTTAAAATTTTCGGTAGCTTTTCGAAATCAGGAAGGGGCTTGATATTTGGCCCTTTAATTAACTCCACTGCTACTGGGATTTCTTGAGGTGGCTGTAATAACGGACGTATATCAGGTAGATATTCCGGCTCATGGAAGCTGGGGTAGTCCATATCCAGGTCACGAGGGTCGGTGATCACCCCTCTCAACGCACTGGCAGTGGCTACTTCGGGACTGCACAAATAGACTTGGTCATCTGCGGTGCCGGAGCGGCCGGGGAAGTTGCGAGGGACTGTACGTAGGCTGATACCACCACTGGCGGGAGCCTGCCCCATGCCAATACAGCCGCCGCATCCTGTCTGATGCAAACGAGCTCCAGCTTGAAGCAATTTTGTTAGATCGCCGCTCCGACTGAGTTCTTCGAGCAACTGACGTGAGGTCGGGTTAATGTCAAAGGAAACGTCATCGGCTATTCGGCGACCTGAAACCATACGTGCCGGTATCGCAAAATCTCTCAATCCAGGGTTGGCAGAAGAGCCTATATAGCTCTGGTAGATCGAACGGCCCGCCACTTCTCGGACCGTCACAACTTTGTCTGGGCTTGATGGGCAAGCAATTAGCGGCTCGAGAGTTGATAAATCAATAGTATCTTCTTCGTCGTAACTCGCGCCTTCATCAGCCTTCATCTCGACAAAGTCACTTTCACGATGCTGCTGTCTAAGGAAAGCTCTCACAGCCTCATCCGCAGGAAAGACGCTGGTAGTGGTACCCATCTCCTGCCCCATGTTGGCGATCACATGGCGATCCATCGCAGTCAAATGGGCTAGACCTGGGCCGTGATACTCAACAATCTTGTTGACACAGCCCTTGACGGTCTGCCGACGCAACATTTCCAGAATGATGTTCTTAGCGCTAATCCATGGCGGCAGCTCACCTTCGAGCTTCACACCGAGTATTTTGGGCATTTTCAGTGCAAAAGGGACGCCTGCGATGGCCATTGCTACCTGTAAGCCACCGGCTCCAATCGCCAGCATCCCCATAGAACCCGCTGCACAAGTATGGCTATCGGCACCAAGTAACGTCTTACCAGGCACATCGAAACAAGCCATCTGTACTGGATGGCTGACACCATTACCGGGCCGCGAAAACCAAATTCCAAATTTACGACAGGCACTTTGCAGGAATATATGATCGTCGGCGTTTTTAAAGTCCGTCTGTAACAGGTTATGGTCTACATATTGTGCTGAAAGCTCGGTCTTGATTTGAGACAAACCAAGTGCCTCAAGCTCCAACATGATAAGTGTTCCCGTCCCATCCTGAGCTAGCGTCTGATCTATCTTTATCTCTATTGGGCTGCCAGGCTCCATTGATCCACTCACAAGGTGGCTTTGGATAAGTTTCTGCGCGAGATTCATAGGCATAAAGGGATACCCGGTGAGTGAGCTGGAGCTTTCTAGTATTGATGTAACTAGATCTTGATCATTGTAGCTCTAGGGAGCCTCTGAATAACTCCGTGACACCTCTGGCATGCAGAGCGGTTCACAATCAAGGCGCGGCTTCGCAGGAATGTCTAGACCTTTCAAGAAGTCGCAACGCGGAGTGTGAATCGCTCTGCAAGCCCCAAAGGGCGGTCCTTGAAGGCCACGGCTGCTGCGTTGCAGCTCTTGCAAAGGGCTACGGCCATTCCCGGCGAGCTGCGCCTAACATCTGCAGCCTTCAAGGCCCGCAGAGGCATTACGGAGTTATTCAGAGGCTCCCTAGCTTCCTCGGCTGAAGCAACGTTATAGCTGCAGGACTATGTAAGCGCCAATGCTATTTCCACGGACTCTTAGTAGCCCTAACATGCGCTAGAGCTACCTGAACTGTTGACTTCCGCATTTTTGTAATCTCTGACAAATGACTGAGTATATGCTGCTACATATACTCGATAGGAGAGTAATCACTAGAAGATAGGGAGTTAATTCAATCCAGAAGTTCTATTTAATCAGTCAAAATAAAAAGTGTTCTTCGGAAAGATACAATTCCCCAAGATTGGCAATTGCTTATGGATTCAACTCACACACAATTATATTAATTTTCTTCTCCACAAGCTGCCCTGTATTACTTTCTCCATACTCATTGTGCTTCCCGCGGGATACAACTTTGAATCCAGCGTCAGACAATTGGGTACAAATATCACCCTCATCAAACAGCCTGAATCCATATTGAGTGAACGGTAGATTTTGCATAAAAGATTTATCGCCAAAAGCCAGGCATAACTTCCCTTTAGGTGCTAGTACTCTGGAGATCTCTGCAAGATGAGTTTTTAGGGTGTCCCAAAAGTATATTGTGTGTACGGCTAGAACCTTATCGAACTGTTTATCGGCAAATGGCAGGCTTTCTGAGCTACCAACTAAAAAATCCATTTGACCCGACTCTATATATTTAAAATTTAGACCCTTTGCGGTTGCAACCATATCGCTCGACCAATCAATACCGGTATAGCGGACACTAGACCCCTTACGAATTACGTCGACTGCAAATTTGCCATTGCCCGGACCAATTTCTAGAACAGAATCACCATCTACCACTTTGAGAGCTGTTAAAGCGGCAAGATTCGTTGCTTCATTCGCTTTGTTCATTTGCTGCGCGGTTTCTGAAGCCAATGTACCAGATGGTTTTCTAAGCTGCTCAGCAACGAGCTTTGGATCTTTTGACATTACTATTCCTTCAGCGTCAAAAATAGAATACTAACCAGACAACCGGTTTTTTTGAATATAAATATAAAATACAACTTACTCTACACTACGCTATTGCTCAACCTCTATATTGATTATTTTAGGAAAAAATTAGACGCAGATAGAACATTTATTTAGAAATTCTGCACATACTTTTGGGCCTTTAGCGCAATGCAAATCAATTCAAAATAAAAATATATTTTATAAGTACCCTGTATTGCATGCATTCTGAGGGTGTTGTAATAAGCAAGTAAGCTCTCACACCTGACATCCGATCCTCCCTTTTCCGGATAGAGATTGCCCCTTAACCATTCCCTATGATGCATCCTCTCTTGAGATAGGCTGCGTAAGGACATGTGGGTATTTATTGTGACAGGATTAAGGTATTCGGGCTTTCAGTAAAGGTTTAAAGCTAATTTCATTTATTGAGTTTAACAATAAGAAAGAGTAAATATCTGCAGCTTAATTTGGTTTAAGTTTATCGGACGCTACCTTAGGACAATATATAAGAAGCTATATCTTTAACCACGGGAAATAGCTATTCAATTGAAAAATTTACAATACGTATTGACGGTTCAAACCCAATGAACCCTTAGGTTTGACCTATTAGCTTGACCTGTAATGAGATACATATTTGCATAATTCTAACAGTATGGCTAGGATGCTGCCAACCATTAACCCTACCACCTAAAACAGAAAATCCTCTTAATTTAGGTATAAGTACATGAGGATAGCTATTTGAATCCTAGGTCACTTTTCTTTTGGTTCTGCGGCTTATCGGCAATCATTATTCTTGGATTTACACCAAGTTATGTTATGGCCTACGGAAACCTATCCACAATGCATCACATCCATGGAATAGTTTCCCTTCTATGGATTGGAATCATGTGTTTACAGTCTTATTTAATGCTCAAAGGGAGCACATCTCTTCACAAATATCTAGGTTGGCTGTCAGTTGTCGTTGCCACAATATTTATAGGCACTTCATACTGGGCATTTTTCAGCACTATTGAATCAACCTTAGAGAAGAGTGAAATATTTAAACTTGTATATTGGGTTGACTTATTCTTATTACCACTTTTTGTATTCTCTCTGTTATCTGGGTTCCAGTACCGAAAGTCTCCCCAAAAGCATATGCTCTGCATGATGCTGAGCTTGGTAGCTATACTACCGCCGGGACTAGGAAGGCTTATCTACGGTTTATTCCTATTTCCCTTCAATGCTCCTATTAGGTATTTTTACGAGCCTATGATGCTAACCACCATAGGAATACTAATATACTTAGGAATTCGTGAGAAATGGAGATTTGGTCAAATAAAAGTGGCTCTTGGGGTAACGACATGCTCATTTATCACTTCCTATTGGGTAGTCAATATGGGATTTTTTGAGAGTGGGGTAAGATGGATTTTGAGCACTTAATGTTGACTCCATTTTGTTCCACTAACAATTTATCTCATTAAATATTGGGACATTATTGACGGCATGCTACTTCTTAATTAGACCAATAACTAGCACGCTATTCCCAAAACTCCATCCTTTCGCATACCAATAGAAAAGAACAGATCAAAAATCCAACTACAAAGATAATAAAGATAGTCTTGGAACTATAAGGGCGGTGATTTACTCTACCTACAGGACCTTTAACCCAAAGCTATTTTATACGCACTCAACAAGGAAGCAGAGATGTCAGGCAGTTATCCAAGTAAAATTAAGGAATTACCTCTCTACGATGGTCGCTTTGATGCTTACAAGCTTAAGGCAGAAAACAGTGATGTTCTTTTCGCATCATATCCAGCTGGAACGTTCATTCCACCCCATACTCATGACACAGATAATCATGGCGTTATCACAAAGGGGGAACTAATACTCACCATGAATGGTGCCACCCAACGGATTGGCATTGGACAGTGGTACCATGTACCAGCACATGTAGAACACTCTGCGACATTTGATGTCGAAACCGATGAGATCGAATTTTGGTTTAAAGATAAATAGGATTAAATTTCTACTACAGATCAATTTACATGTATAAAACTATAAATCTTGAAAATTAAGCTATTAAAGGGTAGATATAGTTTATTAGCTTAAGATATCGTTTTGGATAAAGATGTTACTTGGAGACGCGATGATGATCCTAATACTATAGCCACCGGGGATCTTTATCCCGTAAACAGCCCTGAATCATTGGATAAGGGAATAATTTAAAATAACCGGTTAATTTATAGGCAATTACACTAAACAGCCTAGAAATATATGTGGAAATTCATACTTGATTTTATAAATGGTGCTCTTGGTATAAGTTCCATTGAAAGTGGTGAGAGAATACCCCTAGAGGAAGAACGCTTTCCATCCGATGGAATCGTACGCGCCCCCTCTTTTGATTCGATTCCGCACAAACAAGAACCTTTGTCCGGCTCAGTCCGCCCAAAAGAACTTGGTGAGGTAGTAGAAGTCATGGTTGGTGTTGATTATCCAATTTACGGTGGACAAACGATACTCGTTGCCGATTTTGGAACTTACACAATTGAGCTGCCCAGCCCTTGCAGCGGAATAGTCGAAGAGATTCTCATTAAGCCCGGTAGCTTGATAGGTAGCGAAACGCCTCTATTTAGAATACGTAGACCAATATAAAAGTTAACCAGATATAACAATAAGATTAAAAGCTTCCTAAAACCTAAAGGTCCTACCTAAAAAATTAACCACATTCAGATAGTTAATGAGTCTTTAATCTTCGAGTAGATATTACACCACCAACCGGCTAGCAGAAATACGAATCATTTCTCTTTGGAGATTCTGATAGCTATCCCCTAAACCCTACACTTCCTCGCCATCTCAGAAATTGTCCTGCAATTTTTAAAGGTAAATAGCAAGACTTCAATCTCGCCAAATCCAGTGCATTCAATGTATAGGCCAAGTTCTGAATAATATTTGAAAAAATATTTTGTGACCAATTCTGGATATTCTAAAACTCCACAGCTTTTTTCTTAAATCATGGTATCAGCCGAACGAGCTTCCCTATATAGTGGCGCCGCCTAACTTTGATTAAAAATAGGTTAGTTGTCATTGTTTTTTGAGATGTGGGAGAGATACCAAAGTGATTAAGAAAATTTTTTCGAAAAGAGATCTAAAGCTTCCAATCGTTGGCGGCTTGATAGCGGCAGCAAGCTTGCTATCAACAACTGTATCGGCAACGGCCGAAGTTGATATAAATCAATTACGTCAACAATCAAAAATTATGTTCGGCACTCTCTCAGAAACTATGCCAGGCAGTGAGAATGACACCCCAGCGATGGTTGAGCTTGGAAGAACACTGTTCATGGACGAACGGCTTTCAGTCAATGATAGCCAGTCCTGTAACAGCTGCCATCAAGTAGGGAACTACAACGGCTCGGGTGTCGACAATGAAGCGACATCACCGGGAGCTTTACCTGGTACCAAGGGTGATCGAAACTCTCCAACGGTCTGGAATTCCGGATTTCAAGTGGCTCAATTTTGGGATGGTCGCGCAGAGGACCTGAAGGAACAGGCCAAAGGTCCAATTCTAAACCCTGTAGAGATGGGAATGCCTTCAGAAGAGGCTGTTGAGGCAAAGATTTCAAAAATTGCCGAATATCAAGAAAGTTTCAAACACGCCTTTGGTAAAGAGAATGCTATCTCTTACGACAATATTGCTGAAGCCATAGCTGCGTTTGAGCGCACACTGATTACAAATGATCGTTTTGATGATTTTATAAATGGTGATGACCAGGCTATGACACAAAGTGAGTTAAAGGGCCTGCAAACCTTTATCAACACTGGTTGTTCAGCATGCCACAATGGCGCAACCTTGGGTGGAAACATGTACCAGAAGATGGGGCTGGTCAACCAATATCCACACCAAGAAGATTTAGGTCGATATAAAGTTACAGGCCTTGAAAACGATAAAATGATGTTTAAAGTTCCAATGTTACGCGACGTAAGCAGAAGCGCTCCTTACTTCCATGATGGGCGTGTAGAAACCATCGAGCAGGCAATTTACGATATGGCTTGGTACCAATTGGGACAGAAATTAAGCACACAACAAGTAGATGATATTGCAACTTTCCTAAACGCTTTAGAACATCAAGCTCATTAAACTATTTCCCACCCTTCGGGGTGGGCTTCTTTCGCTCTAATCAATTTTGGCTGAGCTCGCGGGTTTCCAGTCACTAGCTCATTGATAACTTGTAACCATTCAACCCTGCGGTTACTTTGTGTATATGACATAGCAGTCAGTAGACTAAACGGTTTCCTGGTTAACGACCAACTTATAATGTCTAGCGCTCCACCAATACTTATATCAAGCCCGTAAAATAAAATTCGAAGGGAAATGTACAACCTTCAGCTACTAACTTGAGGGAGTTCCATTAAATTACTGTTCACTACCTGGGCATTCAGTCATCAGGTTACTTTATGTGCTTTTCGCTTTATAGATAGTGAAATTTTCCATAAGGGTCTAATAGAATAGAAAGTACGAACTTCCCTATTGCCAATTAAAACCGCTCACACTGCTTAACTCCTTATTTCCCCCCCCAAAACAAGACAATAAAACAGTCTTAAGTAACTTTTAAATAACGCAAAGAAATAAAACTAATTCGCTTTGTCACACTCTCTGTATTAAGAGTTTAGCGTTCAGGAAGATCAATGAGATTTCGGCTAGCGTCAGCCCTCACCATACTAGTTATCATAGCGTTTTTAGGCTTGGTGTACGTCTACAATTATCGACTGACCCAAAGTATTCGGTATGACGCCCACCCTGTTAATAAAGAGTTCATAAAAAGTAATGCTTCCCTTAAAGACAAAGATACTATCAACATCCTTATCATAGATGGCGGTGGAATACGTGGTTTGATACCACTCTATGTTATTCAACATATCGAAGAGCAGACCGGCAAGCCTATTGATGAATTGTTTGATGTTTTTAGTGGAGTATCCACTGGCGCTATCATCGCTACTGGCCTCAATGTGACTCAAGAATCATTTGACGATGATCATCCAGGGATTGAAAACCTTAAATCCCAAAGTGATAAA
Source organism: Microbulbifer maximicatervae (SeqCode) (assembly GCF_052467225.1). NCBI lineage: Bacteria > Pseudomonadati > Pseudomonadota > Gammaproteobacteria > Cellvibrionales > Microbulbiferaceae > Microbulbifer > Microbulbifer maximicatervae (SeqCode). The sequence goes on from NZ_CP174303.1 coordinate 4,464,712, forward strand.
ATTATTGATATTTATAAACAAGATAGCAGATACGTATTCTCTGTACCCTGGTATCACAAATTACTAACCTTTAATGGTTTTATCTCTCCTCGCTTTAGCGGTGAGCGCTTAAGCGAAACCATGGAAAAGCATTACACTGAAAAATTGAAGTTTACGAGCCTGAAGAACTACGTCATCATCCCCTCTCTCAATATTCATATGGGCCAGCTTCAACTATTTAAAAACCGTGGTGAAGCAGTCAGTAAGCTGCCCACAGACACACTTTATCAACTCGTAACAGCGGCAGCTAGCGCGGAAACCCTATACCCGCCTGTCGATTTTGTAACTACGGGACGGGATATGCACCAGCGCTATTATGCCGATGCTGGTATATACGCAAATAATCCGGCTAGTATTGTTTTACGCGAAATTATTAGAGAGTTCCCTGAAAAAAACTACTATGTGCTGATTCTCGGGGCCGGTACATCTCCACTAAGTACAATGGAAGCTAACTACAGAAACTTAAAAAACTGGGGCAGGATTAATTGGGTGAAAGACCTTATATCTAATGTACAGAGATCCATGGATGATCAACAAGTATACACCCTGGAAATCGCACAGTCCCTTAGCCCTAAAGGGAGAATTAAATATAACTACTTAAATGTAGATCTTGTTAATCCATATGTTGATCCATTTGACTACACAGCAAGTAAGAATCTGAAAGTTCTAGCAGATAGGCTTCTTGAGGAAAATAAAACGGAGGTTGATCAGGTAGTAAACATCCTCAAGGACAAAGGGTAACTATAACGCTGGAGAATACTCCACCTGATCAGTTGAACTTGCCTTTCAGTGTTACCTTGGATGAGAAGCCATAGTGGGTTTGCATGCATTAAAGCCAGAAGATTTGAATTGAATCACACTGAATACAGATAGTGTGTTCAACTAAGGCAAGGTAAGATCATACCCATACCTTCTTGGATTGACCATGGATATAGGTCGTTTGCAATGAACACACGCCTTCTTAATCTCGATGTACTACGGGGGCTTGCTGCAACTTTGGTTGTCTGGCAACACAGTAGTGAAGTCTTTATCCACAACCCATCCATCGCCCAGCACGGCTCGGCACTGGCTGAATTTATCAGTCAACTGGATTTTGGCCGGATAGGTGTACTTTGCTTTTTCCTAATATCCGGCTTTGTCATTCCCCACAGTCTTCTTGCATCTAACCGTATTCTTAAGAGCTTTGCTATCCGCCGCTTCTTCCGCTTGTATCCCGCTTACTGGTTATCTCTGACTGCAATTATCGGACTTACATGGTTGCTCACTGACCGAACATTCTCTGCATCTACCATTCTTGCCAATACCACAATGCTGCAAGGCCTTATGGGATTTGAAAGTGTTCAGATTCTATATTGGACTCTCACTGCAGAGCTGCTTTTTTACTGTCTCTGCGCACTGATGTTCACCCTTCGACTACTAGGGAATCCGAGATATCTACTCTTAATTTGCTGGGGGGCACTATCGGTATTTGTCAGCATGCAACTTTTAGGGCAATCATCCACTCCAATTTCCCAGCTTCCCGCCACCACTACTTACCTCCCCTTTGCTATCGCAGTTATGTTCTGCGGAACCCTACTCAGGTATTGCTACGAAACAAGGCGTGGTTATCGTTATATGCTTTGGGGCCTGGTTTCGACCTTCTCGATACCACTACTTGTTATGGCCATGCACCTATTAGGTAGGTCGATCAGCGAAACTCCCCTCCGCTTTGTATCATCTCATTTCATCGCTTTAGCTATCTTCCTCGTTTTTGTATTACTTCCACCAAAGCCAATACGACATTTAGCCGCTCTGGGGACTATCAGTTATTCCATTTACCTGTTTCATTTAATCGTTGTCTTTGTCGTCAGCTGGGCCATAAGCCAACCTTGGGGACAAGGGCTTACAAGTATGTCTCTATCCACGTTGCTCGTGGCAGTAACACTACTTAGCTTCGCTTTAGCGGCAGCCATTTATTGGTTGGTGGAGAGGCCCTGCATGCAATTTGGGCGCTTTTTGAGCGATCGAAACAGCGGGTTAAACAAGTCAGGGGAAATGTTAAGGGGAAGTTAGTGTGGAGAACTATCGGAATAAGTTAGGGGCCTGGAAGCAAAAAAATAGCCGTAGACTTATTAGTCTACAGCTATTTTTAGCAGCTGTTATCGGGCGTCTACTGCGCCCACAACAAGCTGATAGCAATAGTCCACATCATAATGCCCACCAGTACATCGAGTACCTGCCAGGTTCTGGGGTTCTTAAATAGCGGCTGCATCATACTGCCACCCACTGAAAGAAGGGTGAACCATAGCAGGGATGCACTACATGCCCCCAGCACAAAAAACCAGGTTCCATTGCCAGCATACTGCGCCCCTACTGAGCCAATCAGTACAACCGTGTCCACATACGCGTGTGGATTAAGCAGGGTTAAGGCTACCGCGGTAATCAATGCAGAGCGGCGGGATTTCATCCACTCTTTTTGCTCTCCAAGACCTTTATTAGTGAAGGCCGAACGGAAAGCCATAGCACCGTAGGAGAACAGGAAAGCAGCACCGAGCCAGGTCAACCAGATCATCCAGTCGCCACCCGCTTGTGCGAGGTTTGCAACCAGGAACACGCCCCCTGTGATCAAGGCAATATCCATCAGTACGCATAAAGCCGCGATACTAAAGTGATATTGTCGACGGATACTCTGCGTCAGCAGAAACGCATTCTGCGCTCCGATCGCCATAATCAAACTGATGGTAGTCAAAAAACCTTTTGCGAGCGGCGCCAGCAACAACCCTGAGAACACGATGCCTCCTGTGTTTCATTCTCTAATTTGGAAGTGCCCGCAGGGCTGCGGGCCTTAATAGTGGCGCGAGATTAAGAGTCAAACTAGAATAAGTAAACTTAATTATACTGATCCCTCATAAGAAATTCTTATGCTAGACCTAAAGCAACTCCAGGCCTTTGCCTTTGTCATAGAGGAGCGCAGTTTTGACAAGGCTGCCGCCCTACTCCATGTCAGCCAGTCTGCGATTTCCCAACGAATCAAAGCCTTAGAAAGCCAGGTTGGCCAAGCCCTATTGATACGCTCCACCCCTTTACGACCCACTGAAGCCGGCCTCAAAGTGTTGGGGTACTACCAGCAAATGCACTTGTTACAGCAAGAGCTTCTCACTGATATCGATCCAGAGGGAGGTAAGACTCGCTATAGCAATCAGAATAAGGTTCGTATCGCACTGAATGCAGATAGTTTGGATACCTGGTTCCTGGCCGCCATCACACCATTGATTCGATCCCAGCAGTTGCTCGTGGATTTAAAGGTTGACGATCAGGACGCTACCCATGAACTGCTGAAGAATGGTGAAGTCATTGGCTGTATCAGTTCAACAACCAGTAACCTCCAGGGCTGCCAATCAGTACTGCTCGGTCACATGGCCTATTACCCGGTATGCACCAAGGCTTTTAAGAAGAAGTTTTTTTCAGACCCGATTAAGGTTGAAGAGCTCCACTACGCTCCCACAGTGGAGTTCAACTATAAGGATCAATTGCAGAGTCGTTACCTTAAACAGTTTTGGGGAGTGGAGACTGGTCAGTACCCATCTCATGAAATCCCCTCTTCAAAGAGCTTCCTCAGTTTCTTAACTCTGGGGCTGGGTTGGGGAATGGCGCCAGATATTCAGATCGCCAGCCTGTTAAAAAGTGGAAAGTTGGTGAAACTCGCTGAAGACCAGTATTTGAAGATTCCTCTTTACTGGCATGTTTGGAACTTAAAATCGAAATTGATTAAAGAGATCACTATCAACCTCACAGAGCATGCTCGAAAAGCTCTAAGTCAGTAGTGCTCAAATACTCAGTGATGGTGCAACTGCCAGTATGGACAGTAGTCCAGCTGCAGTTCGCCATTTTCCAGCTGTTCTAGGATTGAGAGTGCTTGATGATATATTGGTTGATTTTCCTTATGTCGAACATTTAGGTTTTTGAAGCCCCGATAGGATTCCTGATAAATTTCTTTCGCATCGCCTCCCAATAAAAAGCTAACTATTTGGTCTCCATGCTTTAACTCATAAGCGAAGTAAGCTCCGTCTAGCTTTTCTTTCTGTACTAATTTCGACGGTTCAGAAGTTATACGGCGAGTGTAATAATTTCCAGGCTTATCCACGATACACTGGGAATTTTCCTTGCCACAGTTTCCATTATAACTTTGCTTTAATCGCTCTATACTTTTACCGTAGTCGGGATCGGTCTGCCCATATACAACGCGTGAAACTCCTAAGAAAATCATCATTCCACTACACATCATGCAGGGTTCAAGAGTTGTATAAATACTGACATTGGAATTAGTTAAGTATTTGGTCTGAGGCCCTAAGCATTTTGTCTCAAGACATCTTTGCATTACACGCACTTCAGCGTGCTGGGTCTTATCCTCACAGACTGAAACCGAATTAAGCTGAACCCCCCCAATGTGCTTGGAAATATCATCAAATAAAACCGCACCAATATTATGGCCTCTTTTATTTTTATCAGTAGGTCTGACCCAGTCCTGGAATACTATAGAATAAGCCAACAACATCAGTATTTTATCTTGCTCATCCTTAACACTCTCAGCTTCAGCTATTCCCACAAGAGAAAGTTGTGATAGAGCCCAAAATAGCAGGAAGCGAAGCAACCCGGTATTTTTACCAAAACTGTTCAGCTTTTTGATACTTAGGAGCCCGATTAAAGCCATTTCTCCATTTCACCAATAATAAACCTGACTCTGGCGGGTACAAGTTGAGTGCGCCTAAGCGCCAAATATAGTGTCTCACTAACAGGATTTTCAAGGCTATGTGCCTTAATCAATTTCGGCTTTCGAAATGCACTTACCGCATAGGCAGGTAAAACTGTGAAACCCAATCCCATACTAACGGGCTCCAGTATTAAACTGATCTGATTGGAAAACCCTTTTTGTTGAAAAGCTTCAAGACTTCTAAATTGCGGGAAGTTTGCTCCCAATAATAGACTCGCATGGTGTATACCGTCCGGGTGGCCTATGTAGCCCAGCGCTAAAAGCTTCTCCCAGTCAGGAGTTTTTACTTCAGCCGGCGTCACTAGCAACAACCTTTCACTGGCGACCGGCCGACTGTCAAGCTCCTCTGCTTGTGGCGGGCTGGTCATTAATCCAATATCAGCACCGTTTTCCGCAATGGCCTTCTCTACATCCAGGTTGGGTGCGAAACGGCAGCTAATCGATAAACCCTGGTGGATTTTCTGCAGGGACAACAACTTGGGGTAGAGCTTCAGCCCCACACTCCCGGGGCACATTACTCGCACATCCCCATGGTGGGGAGGGTCTTCACCAACAATTTGCCCCAGGCTGGCAAGCTTCTGAATAATCCCCTGCCCTTCCCGGTAGAGCCGATCACCAGCATCCGTGAGCGTGAAGTGTTTACCCTGTCTAACTAACAGAGCGACACCTAAGTGCTCCTCTAACTTGCGTATATGCTGGCTGACCCCAGACTGAGTCATATGCAAGCGATCCGCCGTACGAGTGAAGTGCCCCTCTTCAGCTAAAGTACAGAAGCTTCTTAACCACACTGGATTTATCATTACGAATGCTACTTAAAAAGATTACAAATGATAATTATACGTAATGCATTAGAGGCTGTAACTTAACCGCATTCAACAAAGGAGACAGCTATGAGTAGCGCATACCCGAGAACCTTTTCTCATATCGGTATTTCAGTGCCGAATCTTGAAGAAGCTGTGAAGTTTTACACCGAGGTACTTGGTTGGTACCTGATTATGAAGCCCACAGATATCACAGAGGACAAAAGCGCTATCGGTGAAATGTGCACCGACGTATTTGGCCCAAACTGGGGTAGTTTCCGCATTGCTCACTTGTCGACAGGGGACAGGATTGGCGTAGAACTATTCCAGTTTAGCAATCAGGAAAATCCAGAAGATAATTTTGAATACTGGAAAACCGGTATCTTTCACTTCTGCGTGCAAGACCCTAACCTGGAAGAACTGGCGGATAAGATTGTGGCGGCCGGTGGTAAAAAACGTATGCCGGAGCCTCGTTATTACTACCCCGGTGAAAAGCCTTATCGCATGATTTATATGGAAGATCCTTTTGGCAACATTCTGGAAATTTACAGCCACAGCTATGAGCTGATCTACAGTGCTGGCGCCTACTGATAATAAGCACTCCAGAGTTCACTCAGCATCATTCGAACGATGCTGAGTGAAATACCGGCACGAAGTTGTTCAGAGGCTCCCTAATTTATTTTGACATTACTCAATCGCTCTGATCTGCTGTGATGCTGACTACATTACGCAAAACCAACCAGGAAACCACAAAGGCCAAAATCCCACACACCGCAATTACCCCAGCAAGCGATTCTGGTTTTCCATTAAAAACCAAACTGGTTATCAGGATAGCTACAGCCCCGATTGACAACTGCATAGTACCAGCCAGGGCAGAAGCCGTTCCCGCTATAGGGCCATGTCTTTCCATGGAGAGAATAAATGCCGTCGGAAGAACCAAACCGAGAAACATATTGCATACGATAAGCATGCATATCAGTAGTACGAGATGATCAAAACCAGCCTCTATCACTAAATACATAGTCACCGAGCTTATTACAAATCCAGTCACACCCCACTTCACCAGCTTCACCATCCCTAAACGGGCACCGAAATTTGCCGAAAATTGACTCGACAAGAAGAAACTAAGCGCATTCAGAGCAAAGGCGAGACTAAATTCGGTTGGGGTCAATCCGTAGTAATTCGTATATAGGAATGAAGCTGCCGCAAAAAAAGCAAGTACACTGGCGAAGCCAAACCCTCCTATACAAGTAAGCCCTATATAGATGGGGTCACGTAGCAATATCGAATAAGACTCAAGCAGCGTACCTATTTTAAATGGTATGCGCTTATTCACTGGTAAGGTTTCGCGAAGGCTCGTAATAGCAAGTATCAGACTTAAAAAAGTAGCAATGGATATCCCCCAAAATATGCTGCGCCAACCAAACGAAATTAATAGCAGGCTACCAATTAATGGCGCCAGCATAGGAGAAATTGAAAGGACAAGAATTGCTGTCGTAAGAAGGCGAGTTGCTTGAGTACCCGTATAAGAATCTCGAATTATTGCTCGGGGAATCGACATTACCGAGGCGGCACCCACCCCTTGTAGGAAGCGAAAGGCAATCAACCACTCGATAGTGGTTGCCAGGGCACAACAAATAGATGCGAAAGTAAAAACCAGCAAACCAAAATAGAGCGGCGGTTTGCGGCCAAACATATCGGAAGCGGGGCCATAAAAAATCTGACACACCCCGAACGCAATAAAATAAGCCATCAACGTATAGGACGCGACCTGGGTTGAGGTGTCGAGGGCCTTTGTCATCGCAGGTAATGCAGGCAGATACATATCAATGGCCATAGGACCAACAGAGCTCAAAAGCCCCAGGATCAACGCCATTTTTATAAAGCCTGAGTTCATCCACAGTCCCTATTGAACCAACTCCACCTTGGCACCTCTACAAGACACCTCTCACAATTACTAAAAAGGGAGAAGGAAAGAATACACCGCGCTTGGGACCCTATGAGGCATGGATGCCGATTAGGAGCTTGCAGGGATGTATTCACAGCGTGTCTCGAGTGCGATGTATTCTTTCCTTCCACCCCAGTAGTAAGTTTCCTCATCCTTTTCGGACTGGCAGGTCAAACCTTAACCTTCAATCGTAGCAACTTAACTTAGGACCATAAGATCAGGGGAGTTAATGGCCCATGACGCTTCTATACCGTCTGCAGACGGTATAACTAAAGGTTTTCCAACCCTGACCTCCAAGCGTCCAAGGGGCTCCTGTGGTGCCCGGCACTTGTTCAGCGCCTCTTGGTGGAAAAGCCCTGTCATTCTAGCAACTGTGGTAGCTCAGGAATTTTTGCCTGGCCTGCTGGCTGCTACCAGCCACAAGCCCAAGCGGCACCCGCTTTCCCCACCAACAAGACAACGTCGCCGCCTCCCTTTAAGCTCCAGACGCCCAATTACCCCACGCGGCCGCCGTCAGCGACCCTATATCGCCAATACCCCCTGTTGGATTATCACTCTGCAACCAAACAGTGATGACGTTGATCTATTACTCAGCGCCGGGAAAATGCAGCGACTGCATATCAACACGATTGAGGGGATTGATGGGCGCTCAGGCATTCCAGAACTGGAAGATGATGAGCATATCGCAAGTAACATCACCCGGTGGCGCCACTTGTGCGAACTCAAAAGCTCCGAAATTGGATGCTATCTCGCCCATTTGAGAGCAATTCGCCGGGCATACCGCTCGGGTTTGGACCGGGTCTGTATTCTGGAAGATGATGTACAGCTAGAACCCGCATTTGGCCGCGTCTTAGCGGAATTAGAGCAACTCCCTGAAAATATCGAGATGATTCGACTGATGGGACTTAAAGTCCGCAAGCGAAAAGTCGTGCAAACCTTGAATGACGGTGTTCATCAGTTAGTGCGACCAGAGCGGGGGTGGTGTGGAGCACAGGGATATTTGATTAACCGGCGCGGTATGGAGAAAGTCTTAAAATATGCCAGCCGTATTTTCGAACCCATCGACAAGGTATTCGATCACTTCTGGCAATTTGACCTAAAACTGTATGGCGTTGAACCCCACCTTCTGTGGGAAAACGAGCACATCTCCAATATTGTTAAATCCAATATCCACCGCACGAAAGTCGCCCGGTGGCTCTATTGGCTGCACCCTTTCGGAAAACTCTGGCGCAGTGTGGGCAGGCACTTTTATTTAAGGCTCCACTCAAAAGAGTTCTATCCAGCAGAAAAACCCACACAACGCACAGGGCGTACGGCGCGAATTAAATCTTAAAAACCCTATGATCAATTCTCCCAATAACGCTGCATTTTTAAAAACATAAAAGAAGCGGTCCAGGTAATCATCACCAGTCCCGTAAGGGCTTCAAGGCCAGCGGTAAAACGCAGGTGCCCCAAGGGCTCGATATCACCGAAACCCAGTGACGTATAAGTAGTAAATGAGAAATAAGCGCAGTCCAGCAGACTGCCATTAAAATTACCCACCAAAGTGCCAAAGTAAGGCGAATTCACCATAAAGTAGTAACAGTAGGCAAACAGCCATATTTCAGCCACATGGGCGATCAGGGCGCCAAACACCCCCATCACAATCGCCAGGTTATGCTTAATTGGTATCCAGCGACCGATACGGGCAAGGGCACTCAATACTTCGTGATGAATCAGGACGACCGTGGCGACAACTATCGAATTCACCACAAAAGCAAATGCCAGATCAGCGTCGATCATGAAAGAACTCGCGCACTAAATTGCTTGCCTCTTCCGCCATGACTCCCGACTCCACCGTAATCTTGTGATTGAAAAAGTTGGCTTGTGCCAATTCCAGCTGGCTCTCAACAACACCGGCCCGGGGTTCGGTAGCGCCGTATATCAGCCGCCCTACCCGCGCATGTACCATTGCGCCAAAGCACATAGTACAGGGCTCAATCGTCACATATAAAGTGGTGTTTGGCAGGCGGTAGTTTTGTTGTTTATCTGCCGCTTGCCGCAGGGCTACGATTTCCGCATGGGCACTGGGGTCACAATTCCCAATCGGGCGATTACTGCCCTCCCCTATGATTTTTCCATCCTGGACCAAAACCGCACCCACCGGTACTTCACCGCGCTCAGCAGCGAGTTGTGCAAGCTCCAGGGCTCGCCGCATAAATCCAAAGTCTCTGGGAGTCGCCATAAAGCTGCTCTATTACCTCTACCTAGCAAATGCCTGTTATTTATGTTTAATAAAACGACGAATAACAAAGTCCGCCTCCAGCTCCAGGCTGTCGCGCTCTTCGAGTTTCTGCCGTTCTTCACGGTTGCCCTTCCAGGCAAAAGGCGTCATAGCGAGAAAATCTGCAATGGCCTGCTTGCCCTTCAATGCGAAAGGGAAACAGCAACGCATATCGACTTCCGGGGTCAACTTCTCAATCACTTTTGGTGCGGGATGTTTACGCGGCTCTTTATAGAGGTACTTCTTTAGTGACCACAAGTGATCGGGGCCAGGGGATACGTCTACCAAATGACCACCGGTTTTGATTACCCGCTCCATTTCATGATCGGGGGCTGGGGCAAAGATCTTCAGCAGGTTATCCACCGACTCCGAGACCACCGGCAAATTCACATTGCTGGCAACCACAAACTGGGCGCCACTGTCGCGCTTGGCCGCCATACGCACGCCGGATTTTGAAATGTCGATACCGGAAAGGCCGTGGCCATGCCAGCCAGCGGACTCAAGCTCCCGCAGGTAATACCCCTCACCGCAACCGATATCCAGTAAACGTCGGCCGGGCTTGTAGGGCAAGAGCGCCGAAATACTATCAACCAAAGGCCGATAGTAACCGGCGTGAAGAAAGCGCCGCCGCGCGTGAAGCATCTCCGAAGAGTCACCGGGATCTTTACGGCGCTTGCGATAAACGGGCAACAAATTGACGTAGCCCTCACGCGCGCGATCAAAACTATGTCGATTGGTACAGTGCCAAGTATCTTTTCCTAGAGTTAAGGGGGCAGCACAAAGCGGGCATTGCCAAATCATTCAACTTCCTGAGTGTGTCTATTCTCTTTTACAAACGAGCGCGAAGACCGCTGCATAATCAAATCTGCCGCCTTCTCCGCAATAGCGATCACAGGCGCATTGGTATTGCCACTGATCAGGGTGGGCATTATGGAGGCGTCCACAACCCTCAGTCCATCCACACCGTGTACTTTTAGCTCGCTGTCCACTACAGCCAATTCATCACTCCCCATTCGACAGGTACCTATCGGATGGTAGATGGATTCTGCATGCTGGCGAATATAGTGGATGATTGACTCTCTATCACTCAACTTCTGCTCTGGACGCAAGGACTTTTTCTTGTAGCGACTCAGTTCCTCCTGGGCGAGGATATCCTGTGCCATTTCAAATGCTTCCACCATTACCTGCAGATCCTCGGGCTCACTCAGGTAGTTGGGTTCAATTCTGGGCAGTTTGCGTGGATCGGTGGAGTCCAGGGTGATCTCACCGCGACTCTTAGGCCTCAGGGCACAGGCGTGAAGGGAGTAACCGTAGCAGGTGCGCTTATTAAACCCATGTTGGAAAGTCGGAACTGCCGTCATGTGGAACTGAATATCCGGGTTACCCCCCGCCAGACTGGAACTGGCAAAGCCCCCCGCCTCGGCCACATTGCTGGTTAAGGGCCCTTTATTTAAAAAGATCAGTTCTGGCAGGCGCATTGCGGTGAGAAGCTTCGGCCACAGTGCCTCGGAAAAGCTAACCGCTTCAGAGGCTTCCACTACTTGAATAATATCCAGGTGGTCCTGCAGGTTTTTTCCGACACCGGGAAGATGCGCTTGCGAAGTCACACCAGATTTACGCAATTGGTCCTGATCCCCAATACCAGACAGCAATAATAGCTGTGGCGACTGGATAGCACCGGCACTTAAAATCACTTCCTTGTTCGCCAGGATTTTAGTGCCATCAAGCAATTCGACGCCGGTCGCTTTCTCTCCCCTGAGAATAATCCTCGCCACCTGACTGTTGGTACGAACATGTAGGTTAGAGCGGCTGGAAACTGGGTGCAGATAAGCTGTAGCCGCAGAGCAGCGGCGGCCGCGCCGTTGGGTTACTTGGTAAAAACCCACGCCATTTTGCTGGCTGCCATTGAAATCATTATTCGGCCGGTGTCCCAGGGACTCAGCTGCGCGTAAAAAAGCATGGCCCGATCGGGTTTTCCACTTTAAATCCGAGACCGACAGAGGGCCGTAGCCACTGTGGTGCGCATCAGTACCCCGTTCATTGCCTTCCGACATTAAGAAGTAAGGCAACAAGCCCTTCCAACCCCAACCGGGATTACCCTCCGCTTCCCAGGCATCGTAGTCATCGCTGTTTCCACGAATATAAACCATGGCATTTATAGAGCTACTACCCCCGAGGGTCCTGCCCCTCGGCCAAAATAATTTCCTGTCATTCAGGTGCTTTTGTGGCGTGGTATGGTGGTGTAGGTTGTAGCGAGTACCCGGCAGTAACTCGCCAATACCGACAGGGATGGAGATCAAGGGGCTCCGGTCTTTAGGACCCGCCTCCAGAAGACAAACTCGATTCTGCTCTTCGGCACTGAGCCGATTTGCTAAAACACAACCGGCGGAGCCGGCACCTACGATCACATAATCAAAAATCATTTGAGTGGACATGGGACCTCAGCACCTTTGTAGCTGGATGGTCCACTGACGGTACACTCAAGCTGTGAATAATGACAGGCTGGAGGTCACCCAAGCATGCCCAATTCCGAATTCAGTGATGATCAGGTACTCACCTGCTGGCATAAGAATGCTCATGAGTGGACTAAAGTAGTAGACAATGCCGCCATTCCCAGCCGCCGACTAGTTACTGATGCTGCCATTGTCAGCACAATCATGGCGTACCAACCTGCGAGCATTTTAGATATCGGTTGCGGTGAAGGCTGGCTCAGTAGAAAACTGGCGGAGCAAGGTATTCGAGTCTGTGGTGTCGATGGCGTTAAGGATTTAGTGGATATTGCCAGCGCTCGAGCAGGCGCCAATGAATCCTACCGGCGATTGCAGCACGAAGAAATTTGCGCCGAAAAACTGGAACAGCAGTTTGAACTTATCGTGTGCAACTTCTCCCTCATCGGAAAGGAATCTGTCGAGCAACTATTCAGCCATGCACGCGAGTTAATACTGCCCGGTGGGTATTTTGTCATCCAAACTCTTCACCCCCATCAGGCCTGCGGTAATGAGCCCTATCGAGATGGATGGCGCCCGGGATCTTGGGAAGGTATTGACGGAGATTTTGAAGAGGCCGCTCCCTGGTATTTCCGCACCCTGGAAAGTTGGGTCCAGCTATTTCGTGACAACAGCTTTGCCATAGAAGCGATTCACGAACCCAGAGCCGATAGCCAACCAACCCCATCCTCACTGATTATTTGTGGGAGAATTTTGCGGTAGCGCATTTTGGAACTCTTTCCTGGCACCTAAGCCCCGATCCGGTGGAAAGAGGAGCTATTCAAGACAATTTTTTCATCAGCATTGGCACAGAAATACCAAAACAATAATAAAAAAACATTGGCGGGCTCCTGCTCACGCTCGCGACCACTTAGACAAAAATGAAAAAGTATCCATTTCATGCGGCCTCCAAGGAAAGAGATGACTTTTTCGGACTGTCCAGTAAGTGGAGTTGCATCAGCCGCCTAATTAATTCGAAAAAATGCTTTGTTAAGGGTGACCCATAATAAATTCAACGACCGCTTGCGGCCATCGAAATGAGAAGTTGACACCCAGGGGTAAACAGAATGCTACTCTGCAGTTTCCGATTCAGCGCCAATCAACTAGTGCCAAAAACCGTTGGCCTATTTCTTCTGCCCGCGTGCTGCGTCTGTTCTGCCGATGAGTTATTTATCCCGGATTCCCATGAAACCCTGAATATGGAATCCGGCAGTCTGTTTTTCTCCGACAGTGCATTTGCAATGGATAACGAAGCCCTGGTCCAGGCCGCCGAGTACTTACGCACCAATAGTATGAGCAACGTACAGCGACGCCTAAATTACCAATGGCTGCAGATGCACACCAATCCAGATGAGTTTAAGCCCCTGAAAGGCGGCAAAGCCCTGTCCAAAATCCTGCGAATGGGGCTTGAGACTTACAAGGCACAAAACTCCCGCGCCGCACGTACAGGCTTGCTCAGGTACACCAACAATAAGGGTAAGATTGGCAGCTCGGTGGACTATGGCATCTCTCTGTCCGATGACAAATTCAAGTTCTCTTTTGAGCTGGAGTTTTAGGGAGCCCCTGAACTCAGGCGCGCTACCTCTCCTTCCCCGTTTACAGGTTTGTTAGAATCTCCGCCACTTAAAACCGGCGGAGATAACCGTGAGTAGCTCGAACACCCCCAAATCCTTTCCTGAACTCCCTGTTGCCGGGGTGGGTCCACGCCTGGCCGCACTGCTCTACGACCTGCTGATATTGATGGGCCTACTGGTGGTTTACGGCTTTATCGCGCTGATGGTTGCCTCTACCGTGGTGGGCCTCAACTGCCAGCCCGAGGCAAATGACTACAACCCCTGTGTCAGCGGACCATTCTTCCAGCTGGGCGCTCTAGCGGTTATCGTAGGGTATTACTTCTGGTCCTGGAGGGCTGCGGGTCAAACTGTGGGGATGCGCGCTTGGCGTCTGCTGCTGGCGAGCCCAAACGGAGCCCAGCTCACTTGGCGCCAGTGTATCCTTCGCGCCATCGTAGCGCCGCTGTCTATTGCTTGTTTGGGACTCGGTTACTTCTCTGCCTGGGCCAGATCCGACAAGGCCACGTGGCATGACCTTATCTCCGAATCCGAGGTGCGCGTACTTCCCAAGAAGTCTAAAAAGTAGAAGGCCAGGGGCCCTAACGGGCCCGCTGCAGTAGATACCATCCCGCGCCAAAGCACAGCAATATCGGTAGCAGCACCGCGAGGAAAGGCGGGAAGCCAAATACCAGGGAAGATGGCCCCAGCATATCCTGGACAAACTGGAACACCAGGCCAACCACCAATCCGGTAAACACACGCAGTCCGGTGGTTACTTCACGCAGAGGGCCAAAAATAAAAGAAATCGCCACCATCACCAGACTGGCGATAGTGAGAGGCTGCAATACTTTTTTCCAGAACTGCAACCAGTAGCGACTGGAGTCTTCACCTTTGCGATCGAGGAATTTGCCGTAAGCCCACAGATTGCGCGGTGACAGATCCGCAGGCAAAGGCACCACCAAAGCGAATAACTCTGGCGAAATCTCCGCCTTCCATTCGGTCGTAGGTAACGCCTCACTCTCGGTATGCTCACCGGTGAAGATAGTCGTGCGGCTATTCTCCAGTTCCCAGCGCTTGCCGTCAAAATGGCCGCGCTCAGCAAACTCCACCTGCTCCAGCTCTCGATCAGCACCGAAGTGGTAGCGGGTAACACCGTAAAGCTCACCATCCGGCAGCGCCGCGTTGAAGTGCACAAACTCGCCGCTGTCTTTCAGCCACAGGCCACTTTCCAGACCGCTCGCCTCCAGCTCACCCAATGCCCGGGCTTTGTCACTCTCGGCAATTACATTGGTCTTGGGAATAACAAATTCCGCCAGGCCCAAACCCAGTAAAATCAGCAGCATAATGGGCTTCATCACCGCCCAGGTAATCCGACCGATTGAGACTCCGGCAGACCGCATAACGGTCAGCTCACTGGTACCTGCCAATGAGCCCAGCCCCACCAGACATCCAACCAGTGCGGAAAAGCCCAGCTGTTCATAGATACGCGCTGGCAATGTCCAACCCACATACTTCAGGGCATCGATAAAGCCGTAATCCTTCTTCAGCTCTCCCAACTGGTCCACTAACGCAAAGACCACAGTGAGGCCAAGAATAATCATCAGCGCGCCACCCACAGCAACAATAACGGTGCGGGCGATATATAAATCGAGCTTACTCACCTGGCGACTCCTTCACACCCTCGGGCAAACGCTTGGGCGGCGCCTTGCGCCAATTTCTTCCCGCTAACAGCAGCAAGCCGAGCAGTAAGAACGGCGGATGAACCAGCCAGATCATTGCCGGATTGGAAATCTTGCCGTCCTCAATCGCCCCCCTGACACCCTGCAGGATTACCAGGTAGGTGATATACAGCAGAATGGCCGGGATCATCTTCGCAAAACGCCCCTGCCGAGGGTTGGTACGGGATAATGGCACTGCGAGTACTGCAACCACCAATACCAATATCGGAAGGCTGAAGCGCCAGTAGAGGTAGGCCCGCTGCTGCGGATCATCGCCTTTAAGGAGATCCAGGGTTGAAGCCGATTCCATCTGGTCCTGCAAGCGGCTGCGCTCGCGAGGCACCTCCAGGATCACCGAGTAACTGTCAAATTTCATCTGGCGGTATTCCCGCTCACCGGGAACACCCTCATAGCGAAAACCGTCGCGCAGGACCAAATAGCGCAGGCCTGTCTCAGGATCTATCTCCTGTACACCTTCACGAGCACGGATGACAATCTGCTGGTCTGCCTCAGTTTCCTCTTCCGCACCACCCAACTCAGCCAGGAACACCCCCAACATGGTGGACTTGTCTTCGCTCAGCGTATCGGCGTAATAAACCGCGCGGCCGCCCTGGGAGGACACAAATCTCTTTGGTACCAGGTGATCAAATTCGTTGCGCGCCTTTTCCGCATTTAACAGGCTGGTGGAACGCTCCATACCCGCCGGAGAGAAATACAGGCTCATGGACGCCACCACCAGCGCCAGCATCAGTGCTGGAATCATGGTATAGCCCAGCAAACGCCAATCGCTAAAGCCACAGGCGTGCAGAACCGTCATTTCACTTTCTATATAAAGGCGGCCATAGGAGAGGAGAATCCCCACAAACAGGCCCAGCGGTAACACCAGTTCCAGGAATCCCGGTAAACGGAACCCCATCAGGGAGAACAGGATATTCGCCGAAATATCACCGGCAGCAGCTTCCGCCAGGTATTTCACGAATCGGCCGCTCATCACAATTAACAGCAAAATTGCGCTAACCGCTAGCGTGGCAAACAGCAGCTCGCGGCAGAGATAGCGAAAAATAATCACAGGGCGAACAAATTCCTTGGTGACAGCGGTGTGATGGTGTCTGAATCAAAAACGAGCAAGTTTCCCTCTAGGTACAGCAATCCACAGGCAGGCGGGTTAAACTTGTGCGACGCATTATCACTAAAAATTCTTGCTATGTCTCGGCCTAGAGACATGCAATCTATTGTCAGATTTTAAGGAAAGCGAAAAATGCAGTTCTCCGCCAAGGTTGCAGATATCAGTAAACAACGCAGTGCCTGCTCTATTATTTCAGCAGATGCCAAAAATAACCTCAGCGAAAGTGGAAAAAGCCTGGATAAATTGACCGGGGGAATGATTGCAAAAATCCTCAAGCGCGGGGACTTGGGGGCCAAATCTGGCAGCACCCAGCTGATCAATCTTATCGACGTTCCCAGCGAGCGCGTTCTGGTCGTGCGCACCGGTAAAGGCACCATCAGCCAGGCGGAATTCCGCAAGCTGGCAGCCAGCAGTGCCAATGGAGTGAAGAACTTTAAAGAAGCCGCGAGCTACCTCTGCGAAGTGGAGGTAGAAGGTGCCGATAATCGCTGGAAAGCACAGCAAATCGCCATGGCCGCCGGTCTGGCAAGCTACCGCTACACCCTGTCCCGCACCGATGCAAAACCCTTACCCCTGGCGAAATTCACCATCCACGCTCCAGAGAAAAAGCAGCTGAAAGCTATTCAAGGCGGCATGGAAGTAGGTGCCGCTCAAGCACTGGGCAGCAATGTCGCCCGTGATTTGGGGGACCTCCCAGGCAATATCTGTACCCCCAACTACCTGGTTGCCCAGGCGAAGGCGCTGGCTAAAAAACATGCAAAGCTCACCACCAGCGTGCTGGACGAAAAGAAAATGAAAGCCCTGGGCATGGGTGCTTTTCTCAGCGTCTCCAAAGGCAGCGACGAGCCCCCCGCCCTGATTGCCATGAACTACAAAGGTGGCAAGGCCAGCGAAAAACCTGTGGTATTGGTCGGTAAAGGCATCACCTTCGATAGCGGCGGCATCAGCATCAAGCCGGGCCAGGCTATGGACGAAATGAAATACGACATGGGCGGTGCCGCCAGTGTCTTCGGCGTGATGAACGCCCTGGTTGAACTGCAGCCTTCTATCAACGTAGTAGGCCTGGTTGCCGCTGCTGAAAATATGCCCAGCGGCCGCGCCAGCAAGCCCGGTGATGTTGTGACTTCCATGTCCGGCAAAACCATCGAAATCCTCAACACCGATGCCGAAGGGCGCCTGGTTCTGTGCGATACGATCACCTACGCAGCCAAGTTCAAGCCCAGCGCAGTGATTGATATCGCCACCCTCACCGGTGCCTGTGTTATTGCCCTGGGCCATCACGCCACCGGTCTCTACGCCAATAACGAAGAACTGGCCAAGAGCCTTCTCCAGGCCGGCGAAACTACTGGCGACCGCGCATGGCAAATGCCACTGTGGGACGAGTACCAGTCCTCCCTGGATTCCAATTTTGCCGATATCCAAAATATCGGTGGGCGCGAAGCCGGTTCAGTAACCGCTGCCTGCTTCCTGGCGCGTTTTGCCAAAGACTACAAATGGGCACATATGGATATTGCCGGTAGCGCCTGGAAGTCCGGCGCACAGAAAGGCGCAACCGGCCGTCCGGTTCCCCTACTGGTTGAATATCTACTGGGCAAATAAGTAGCCAAAGCGCACAATAGCCGCCGGCACCATCGGTGCCCGGCCGCCGGGCGGTCCATTGATTAATGGGCCGCTTTTGTTTTTGGCGGCATATCAATATGGCCGGGATTATTTGACCAGTATCTGTAATGACTCGCATTGATTTCTATATTCTCTCTTCCGACCAACCGGAACACGCCGATGTTTTTGCCTGCCGCCTGGCTGAGAAAGCCTTCCGCGCGGGTATGCGGGTATTAATCGCGGTAGACGACCCGCAACGGGCGGAGCAGATGGATCAACTGCTGTGGACATTTCGCGAGGACAGTTTTCTGCCCCACGCCCCGCAAACTGAAAACCAACAGGCGCAAATAGAAATTAACAGCGGCGAAGACCCCGCTGATCACCACGGCTTACTGATCAATCTCTGCTCCAAAGTACCCAAGTGGTTTAGCCGCTTTGAACGCTTGGCAGAAGTTGTGATCCAACAACCGGAACCATTAAAACGGTCCCGATTGCGATTTGGTCACTTCCGCGATCGCGGATATCCGTTACAATCCCATAAGATCAATTAGAGCCTCTAACTACGTCCGAGAGTCATGTCCGGCAAAAAAAACAAACACAAGCACCGCGGACAGCAGCGCAAGCAGCCCAGTGAATTTCTGGATGAACTTAATTCACTGCACAACTTGCTTGTCACCGACGAGAACAATGAAGAAATCCCCGTGCTCAGCCAGGTGGCCAAGCAGGGTAATCCTGTAACCCCTGAGCCCCCCACACTCCCCACTATTGCCGACATACCAAAACCCAGTGAGACACCAGCTACCAGTGAGTTCGAAGATATCGATACCTCACTGGAAGATATCGACCTGCCGATTTTATTTTCACCGGTTGAAGAAGAGATGCTGGCCCAGCAATCCCTGTCGCTGGCAGAGTCTGACCTGGCTCTATTGCGCCCGCTTCAAGAGCTGGCTATAGAGGATGAGGAACCACAAGCTTCCGCAGAAACCGGGCAAATCGAAGAAAAGCCCGTTGAAGATAAACCGGTTGAAACACCGTTAGAGCAGATTTCCCGGGAAACCAAAGTTGAAGATTTCCCAGAGGCCGAACTGGAGAGAGAGCCCGAACCGCAGCCGGAGCCCCGGGCGGAAAACCCATTTCTGCCAAATCATATTCGCTCCCGCCTCACCGGTGGACGGCCCCTACCAGTTGAAGAAAATACCCAAGTAACCGAAGCCCCAGTGCTCCCGGAAGTAGAAGCCCCAGCAACAGTGGCACCAGCCCCTGAAGTAAAGGAAGAAGCTGAACTTCCAAGCACTGAGGCCCAAGCCGCCGAAGAAGATCCGGCCGCAGACCCTGAGCCCTCCGCCAAAGAGCGCCAGCGCCAGGAATTGATCGAACAACTCGTCGCCCAGCAGCTGCCCAAACTGGAGCGCCGCCTGCGCGCCCAAATAGAACACGTGGTCGACGAGCTCGGCGTTTGGGATTGAGCGGTAAGCTCAAATACCGCCTTTTGCCCACCAGACCCCGGCGGTATAATTGCCGCCTTTTCCGCGCAGCCCGAGCAAGCACCAGACTATCCTGAGCCAAAACGCTGTGCACGCAGTCAGTTAAATACAAGGTTTCCCGCCCGCATGGACAAAACATACCAGCCCAACGCCATCGAACAGCAGTGGTACAAAACCTGGGAGGAGAACGGCTACTTCAAGCCTTCCGGGGATACTGAGGCCAAGCCCTACAGCATTATGATCCCGCCGCCGAACGTTACCGGCAGCCTGCATATGGGCCACGGTTTCCAGGAGTCCATCATGGACGCCCTGATTCGCTACCACCGCATGCAGGGAGACAACACCCTGTGGCAAGTGGGCACCGACCATGCCGGTATCGCCACCCAGATGGTGGTAGAGCGCCTGCTGGGCGCCGAAGGCGTATCCCGCCACGACCTGGGCCGCGACAAGTTTATTGAGAAGGTCTGGGAGTGGAAGGAAGAGTCCGGCGGCACCATTACCCGCCAGCTGCGCCGTCTGGGCGCCAGCCCCGACTGGTCTCGCGAACGCTTCACCATGGACGACGGTTTCTACAAAGCGGTGCAGGAAGTCTTTATCAAACTGTATGAAGACGGCCTGATTTATCGCGGCAAGCGCCTGGTGAACTGGGACCCGAAATTCCACACTGCGATCTCAGACCTGGAAGTATTAAACGAAGAAAAGCAGGGTCACCTGTGGCACTTCCGCTACCCGCTCTCAGACGGCTCCGGCCACTTGGTAGTTGCCACTACCCGCCCGGAAACCATGCTCGGCGATACCGCCGTAGCCGTACACCCGGAAGACGAGCGCTACCAGCACCTGATTGGCAAGACCATCAAGCTGCCGCTGACCGACCGCGAAATCCCGATTATTGCCGACGAATACGTCGATCGTGAATTCGGCACCGGCTGTGTAAAAATCACCCCGGCCCACGACTTCAACGACTACGAAATGGGCCAGCGCCACAACCTCGAGATGATCAACATCCTTGATGCCGACGCCCACCTAAACAACGCAGTGCCGGAAAAATACCGGGGCATGGAGCGCTTTGCCGCGCGCACACAAATTGTCGATGACCTGGACGCCCTCGGCCTGCTGGAAAAAGTAGAGCCACACACCCTCAAGGTACCTCACGGGGACCGCTCCGGCGCCGTGATCGAGCCCTGGCTCACCGATCAATGGTACGTAAAAACCCAGCCCCTGGCCGATGAGGCCATCGCCGCCGTTGAAGATGGCCGCGTTGAGTTCGTACCGAAAAACTACGAAAACATGTACTTCTCCTGGATGCGCGATATCCAGGACTGGTGTATCTCCCGCCAGCTGTGGTGGGGCCACCGCATCCCCGCCTGGTACGACAACGAAGGCAAAGTCTACGTTGGTCGCAGCGAAGAAGAAGTGCGCGAGAAGCACAACCTGGGCGCCGATATCAGCCTGCGCCAAGACGACGACGTACTCGACACCTGGTTCTCCTCCGGACTGTGGACCTTCGGCACCCTGGGCTGGCCAGAAGATACCGAAGAACTGAAAGCCTTCCACCCCAGCTCCGTACTGGTCACCGGCTTCGATATTATTTTCTTCTGGGTTGCACGCATGATGATGCTGACCCTCTACTTCAAGAAGGAAGTGCCGTTTAACACCGTGTACGTGCACGGCCTGGTGCGCGATAACCACGGCCAGAAGATGTCCAAATCCAAGGGCAACGTGATCGATCCTATCGATTTGATTGATGGCATCGACCTGGAGACCCTGGTAGAGAAGCGTACCTCTGGTCTGATGCAACCGCACCTGCGCGAAAAGATCGAAAAGCAAACTCGCAAAGACTTCCCCGAAGGTTTCTCTGCTTTTGGTACCGATGCCCTGCGCTACACCTACTACTCACTGGCATCCACCGGCCGCGACATCAAGTTTGATGTGGGCCGTATCGAAGGCTTCCGCAATTTCTGTAACAAGATCTGGAATGCCTCCCGCTACGTACTGCAAAACTGCGAAGAGCACGATTGTGGACAGGACGGCAGCACGGATTTTGAACTGACCATCGCCGACCGCTGGATTATTTCCCAGCTGCAGCGCACCGAAATCACCGTACGCGAAGCCATGGATACCTACCGCTTCGACCTCGCCTCCCAGGCCCTGTACGACTTTATCTGGAGCGAGTACTGCAGCTGGTACCTGGAGCTGTCCAAGCCGGTACTGTGGGACGACAACGCCTCCGACGCAGTGAAGAAAGGCACCCGCCGCACCCTGATCCGCGTACTGGAAACCATTTTGCGTCTGGCCCACCCGCTGATGCCGTTTATCACCGAAGAAATCTGGCAGCGTGTAAAAACACTCGCCGGTTCCAACGGTGACACCATTATGCTGCAGCAGTACCCAGAGGCCGACAGCACCAAGATCGACGAGGAAGCGGAAGCGGCTGTTGCCTGGTTGAAGCAGGTTATTGAAGGCGTGCGTAATATTCGCGGTGAAATGAATATTTCCCCAGCGAAGAAAATCCCACTGATCCTGCGCGGCGGTTCTAGCCGAGACAAAGAACTGCTGGAGCAAGCCCGCAGCCTGCTGATCAAACTGGCGAGCCTCGAAGAAATCACCTGGCTGGAAAGTGGTGAAGCTGCACCCGCCTCCGCCACTGCCCTGGTCGGCGATATGGAATTGCTGGTACCCATGGCTGGCCTGATCGACGTTAAAGCCGAAAGCGCCCGTCTACAAAAAGAGATTGATAAACTCTCCAAAGAACTCGCACGGGTCGAAGGCAAACTCAACAATCCCAAGTTTGTAGACAAAGCCCCCGAAGCCGTTGTTGCCAAGGAGAAGGACAAGCTTGCAGAAATGAAAGGTGCTCACGAGCGTCTGCAACAGCAGCTTGAGGAAATCAGTAACCTTTAATGGTTCTGGTAATCTACTCCATTAAAGAGCGGATCTGACTTAAAAAAAGGGGGCTCTGCCCCCTTTTCTTTTTTTGATATAAATCAAACTGCCCCTTCTTGAACTAGTGCCTTTCGATTTTCTATCAACTTCAGAACCCAAGTATTTGCCCAATGTACCTGCATCGCTTGTGGGTTTGCCGGCTCTAATATCAGCTTTACCGAAGTGGTCTTCGACCTAAAACGCTTCAAGCACCAAACCATTTTTCAACCCTCTAAGTCCCTGATAAGAAATCAACATGATTTTCAATCGGCTTGGCTGTTATTTTTTACAAAGATCATGAATGATTGAAAGCTCTAGGAAACTAGAGAAAGTCTATTCAGTGGGGACAGTGGGTAAAGTGTTCATTTTTGCATTTGGGACAAGAGTTCAAGCTTGTGTGATTTATTAATTCCTCAAGGTTTTACGCATTTCTTCGCTAGATTGATTCCAGGATCATAATCATGATAATAGTGGTCAGATTGATTATCTATATAAATATTATGTGAAGGAAAAAGTATGAGCTTCCTTGAAGACTCCTGGAAAGAACGAGAAGAAACAATATACAGGGGAATATTTGGTGATCTAGGACCCGGAATTTATACTTTATCAAACGAAACCTTTGATCGCATGAATGCTAAGGCTGTTGATCCTCGCTGGTTAACGCATGGAGTTTTCAAGAGTCAGCCATCCGAAACAAGGAATACCTGGGCTTATGTTACATCTGGTATGTCCAACCCTTGGGAGACTGAGGAACCAGAAGAGTTTTCTGGATTGGGCGTAGAGTTTGTCATGGAAACAGACGAAGAGGCGGATTGGGCAATTGGAGTTTTACAAACCTTAATGGCTTATAATTTACTTCTCATTTCTGGTCAGATGGGCAATTTTCCTCCCCTTTATTATGGGCACCGTGTTCCCCTTGCACTTTCTACTTCCATAAAAACGATGATGTTTACTCACCCTGTAAATTTCCCAGAAAACTTTGCCATTAAATCTGGAGCAGTCGATCTTATTCAGGTTGTGGGTATCACACCATCAGAATTAGAGGCTGCAAAAGAAACATCATCTGATGAGATAAGGCAAAAAATAATTAGTAACGCAGGTGGTTTGGTCACAAATAAGGAACGAGAAAGTGTGGCATAAATCATATAACGAGCTCAGCCATAAACGCCCATCCAGCTAGACTCGTCGCCGCGCTCCTCGCTTATGCTGAGGGCACTAACTACACAAGGAGAAGTAATGAGCATTCGAGGAGTATTAACCCGGTTCACTTTAACTTATATAACACTGATTTTCATCGTAGGATTTACACTTAACTACTTTGGCGTTGACAGTAATAGCGGCGTAAATTTCGGAATATTATTAGGCACGATATTTTGGGTATGTTCTTCTTTTGCGAATAAGAATCGTCGCTATTTCAATAAAAGTGAAAAAACCAGGGTAGTGATTGGCCTCATCGCAATTAACATGCTTATTCAAGCTATTTTCGGAGCTATCGCACTTTCCGAATCCGGTCATGAAGTAAGTGGTTCAGTTCTTTTGTTCTCAGTTGCGATTATCGGAGCTATTCATGCCGTCGCTATCTATTTCTTCGTAGGGTTTGCGAAAAAAACACTAATTAAGCAAGGCATCATAGAGAGTTAAGAAGACCTGCCAGAGGGACGCCCTTGCTTAGGGCGCTCCGTAATCTCAACCAACTCCATCCCCCAACACCCCCTCCTTTTGCAAACGTCTATAGATTTCCTCACGGTGAACGGGTAGAGATTTGGGGGCACGTATGCCTATCTTTACCTGATTACACTTAACTTCCAATACCGTAATTGAGACGCTTGCTCCAATTCGTAAGTTTTCACCCGTCCGGCGCTTTAAGATCAACATAATTGCTTCCTATAAATACTCAAACCATGCGTAGACCTCCCTTAATGGAAGGATTTGAAAGTAACTTTTAAGGAAATGAGTTAAAGAAAGTCTATTTATTGGGGATAGTGGGCAAAGTGATCATTTACGCATCTGGAGCAAGAATTCGGACTTGTATGTGATTTATTAATTCCTCGAAATTTTTACGCACTTCTTCGTAAGATTGATCCCAGGATGGTAATCATGATAATAATAGTCAGAATGATTACTATATAAACTTTATAAACCTAAAATATGTCAAA
The DNA here is from genome assembly GCF_052467225.1 of Microbulbifer maximicatervae (SeqCode). NCBI lineage: Bacteria > Pseudomonadati > Pseudomonadota > Gammaproteobacteria > Cellvibrionales > Microbulbiferaceae > Microbulbifer > Microbulbifer maximicatervae (SeqCode). The sequence goes on from NZ_CP174303.1 coordinate 4,489,556, forward strand.
TCATCGAGATTATCATTTTAAAGACTATGTTAGCTTTCGGTTTCTGGAGTTAACAGAGGAGCAAGCTGGCAATCTCGTCCATGAGGTTAAGCTGTCAAAGTATCGGGCACATTTCAAGAATCCTTGCTTTGTGGGACGTATTCCTCTGAATGAAGATACCATGGCAGAAATAGTGGCTTTCTTTAGTAAATACCAAATTGCCGCAGAGTCGTGTGATATATTTCTTTCGATATCTACTGGCAGTGATACTGAAATATGGGAAGCCCCAAATATTGTGAACCAATTGCTAAAACACATAGATTGTCGGTTAACGTTTTCATTCACTTGTACTTAGCAACGATTTATAACAAGTTTGTCGACGATCGTCCTTCGGACTGGCCGACCTTAAGCGTGTCTTCGCCACAAGGCTGCCCATTACAAAGGCGTTATAAATCCATATGAGTAAAGAAAAATTAAAGCATCGTTGTAGACAAAATCAGTACGAAGATGCTGAAATTTTCTATCAAAAAATTAATCGGGTGGAATGGGGTTGGGTTCTTTCGCAGTGGCAATCTGCAACTGAATTTGATATTGAGGATGGTTATGAAGGGGAAGTTGGCTCACAGATGTGCTCTCATCACCTCCTTATAAGATACTGCCCATTTTGTGGTGAAGATCTTGAAAATAAGAGAGAGGTACATGGTAGCTTATAACAAGCTAATAAACTTCACGCGTGAAAGACACGCGTCGGGCAGCTTACGATACGCTCCATCTGCCAGTTATTAGATCGCCCAGCGGACTGGACTCGCCAACGCGCGCCCTTGCTTAGGGCGCTTCGTAATCTCAACCAACTCCATCCCCCAACACCCTCTCCTTTTGTAAACGTCTATAGATTTCCTCACGGTGAACGGGTAGAGATTTGGGAGCACGTATGCCTATCTTTACCTGATTACCCTTAACTTCCAATACCGTAATTGAGACGTTCGATCCAATCCGTAAGTTTTCACCCGTTCGGCGCTTTAAGATCAACATATTTGCTTCCTATGAATACTCAAACCATACGTAGACCTCCCTTAATGGAAGGATATGAAAGTAACTCTTAAGGAAGCATCAGGTGGGGCGCGAGAACGGTAGGCATAGAAGTAGAAAAGGCAGACGCAACGCTTCCAGAGCCAGGGAACATGCCCCAAACTGCTGAATGGACTCCACTTTATTGAAGACGAGCGGGTTTCTAGCGTATGATCCATATAGCCATTTTGATACTGTGCTTATCAATTTGGTTAGCTGGCCCATGGTGTTCCACCACCTTGGGTCAGCGCCTTTTACTTACTCTTACGTCACGCTACCGTTCTCCTTTGAGGGAATGGTTTTTAGAAAATTCTTGATTCTCTCGAATCTCTTTGGTCATCGGCCTTCAGAAGGCTGTTCAATGACGACCCAAATACCGATAAATATTCACCGATTTTACGCAGCTTTGACACTAAAACAAACTGAATAAAATCCAATAAGATTATTTCTGTGCCTATATTTTTGATTACTCACGCTTTGAAAATTTCGGTTGCGTATAAAAATGGCCGTTAAGACTGATACTCTTCCCCGCAACTCACTTTGGAGTCCGGAAACAATAGATCATCCCTAAAGGCTTCACTTTGCTGCTTTTATATACAGTCTGTTGCTTTTCTGTGTTCTCCATTTCGAAAATCAAGAGCAGTTGCACATATCCACAGCAAGAAGAAAGTTAACTTATTGATTTTCAATGGTTTACGTCTGTGATCAAAAGCAGCAAAATATCAGGATATAATGCAGGCGCAATATATCTACTAGAGTAGTCTTCCACCGGTGCAGGCTTATATAATGGCTTGTATATTTTTTCTGGCGAGAGGAGTTTTCTGCACCTGGGATATATTGACTGGTGATATAATGCGATTGCTTTTGAATACACTGTCATGCACTTATTTCATCGAATCATCAAGGGGAATGAATGGCACTTTCTAATATGCTAAATGACAATTTGACCATTATGAAAGTTAATGGAGATACGTTCGAGAATGTTAAAGGCAGCGTTCAGAAGAATAAAATAATTATTCAACGTTCAGATATATTGATTGAAGCTTCAGACCAAATTCTCCGTAAGATGTCCAACGGTGGAACTGAAGAATATGAAGTTGTTGATCCGGGCTTTCATGAAGGGATAGGCAGTATAAAAGCCGGCTATCAAATGGAAGTGAAAAGAGCACAAAAGTCTATCGTAGGTGATGTCTCAGAAATAAAAGGAAGTACCTTGAATAACAAAGTTTTTATCGTACACGGTCATGATGACTTAGCAAAAGTCACACTTGCAAGATTTCTGGATCAAGTAGGGCTAGAGCCTATTATTTTGCATGAACAGGCGAGTTCAAGCCAAACTATCATTGAAAAAATCGAGTCTCATAGTGATGTCGGTTACGCTATTGTTTTATATACGCCATGCGATACCGGCGCGAAAGAAGGTAATGACCCGGCACCGAGAGCAAGGCAAAATGTAGTTTTCGAACATGGCTATTTTATAGGTAAGCTCGGTCGCTCAAAGGTGGCCGCTTTAGTAAAAGGTCATATAGAAACTCCAAATGATATTAGTGGCGTAGTTTATATAGATCTTGACGACAGAGGAGCTTGGAAAATGGATGTTTCAAAGGAATTGGCCCAAGCAGGCTTTTCTATAGATTTAAGTAAGGCAATTTAAAGGGCAATATTTATGTATTTACCAAGTTTGGAGTGGGTTTTTGAGAGGTTAGAGAGTTGGATGCTGCACTCTTCTACGAGAGAGCAAGAAGCTATGGATCTTTTCTTGGATGCATTAAGTCTTACTCAGCAATATCTTGGAAAGCTAGAACAAGATATGACTTTCGCTAACATTGAAAGTGAGCATGAATTATCAGCTGCATGGAATTCTGCTGCAAAGGCCGTTCGAAGCTTTGATCATGACTTATACCAGAGATGCTTGGGTAAGGCTTGTCATTGGTCTGGTTCTAGCGAGTTTAGGAATTCAGAGATTTCAGAATTAAATATATCAATTCAAAAAATGATCAAAATCGCATCAGAGAAACGGCGTGCATAACAAGCAGCTGCAATCTGACTCCGCAACTTGTCACGCTTTTGTTACAAAAATCCCGCCAGCTTGCTACACCGTTGAGCTGGACGTTATACCCTAAGAAGAAAGCTCCGTGAAAAGATATAAATTCCTAGATGAAAGGAAGTTTCGTTACCTATGTCAGGGGCTTACCCTAGACAAAAGAGATTTGGCTGTTTTAGATAATTCGTTAGTAGGGTTAGATAAGATAAACAAACTTCCTTCTAGAATTGTGTCGCACAATCAGAAGCATGGATTTAGCAAGTCCTTCGTAGAGGTTGGTCCCCAAATAATCGTCAATCTAAATAAAATGCACTCTCCGGAAAAAGGGCCTTTTGTTATGGCTCCGGTGGTAAAAGAGAACAACATATTAGATAAAGCTCCTTCATTACACATCAATTTAAATAGCCTCTCTCTTGATATTCCTCAGCGTGTAGAAATCCCTTTAAGGTTTGTGTTAAAAGGTCTTCCTAAACTCGAAGGAACACATATGGTTTACCTCCATGTGCTGAAAATGGAGGATGGGGTAAATTATGTATATTACGGAATTACAAAAAGAGGCTGGATGAAAAGGTTTAATGAGCATATGTCTAGCTCATTAAAAAACGAATCTAATTTGCTATTCCATAGAACTCTGAGAGAAGGGATTCTAGGTAGGTTAACTCAATTGTATGGGGAATCAAGTACCCGTGGCCAATCTAAAGAGTTCGTAGAAAAAATACTGGTAGGTAATCATCATGTTGTGTGTGGGGCAGGGCTTTCAGAAGAGAAAGCTCTTGAAACAGAGGAATATCTTGTTAATAAATATAGTTTTTCACATAACAATGGGCTAAACATGATACCCGGAGGAAGAGAGGGTATCGCTTACCTACATAAGCATAATTTGCTATCGAAAAACAAATCCATACTAACCGATGCTGAAAAAGATAACATAATCAGTAAATATCTAAGAGAAAACCCTCGGAAAGGGTTGCCTAATCTCGCTATTTCAGAACACTGGAATAATCCAGATTATGCTGCAAAAGTTATTTGCGGAAGAGCTGGTAGATTAACTGTCGAACAGGTTGGTGTAATTCGAGAGGCCGCACTAGATGGACGGTCCATCGAAGAAATTAAAAAAATTATTAACGGTAAAAGTAGTGAGCAAATAAGAAATATTATTCAGGGAAAAACATACAAACGGATAGAATAATGCATAACAATGGCGGCTGAGAGGGACTTGCCTTCTGCGGTGTTCGTTTGTGACTGAATGCCACAAGCCTTTGCCCTGATTGGAGAGAGCAATTCTCCGAGAAAGTGGAAGAGAGATGGAAGCTAATCTCTGCATACTATTTATATATCGGAGTACAACTAAAAACAAAACCAAAAAAGGCAATGCGACGCATGAATGTGCTTACTTTTGACGTTTGGCAAAGAGTTCGTTTTAATGAAGTACTATAAATACATTTCTGATTGGCGTGCTTTGCCCTATTTACTCAAGGGATCAATAAAGTTTACACCAATTAGTGAGCTAAATGATCCTTCAGAGCTTACCTCTAACATAATAAGAGAGGATGTTATGGCGTCTCTCGATCGTTTGCGTGAGAGAGGCTACTCTGATGAGGATCTTCATTGCTTGCAACAGCAAGGAGTCTTGTTGAGTAAGTTGTCACCGGGGTCGCAAGCCGTTCCAACGCCAAAAACAAAAGAACAAGCGACACAACTGATACGTTCGTCGTTTTACGAGCGTGTCGATCTGCTTGAAACATTACTAGAAAATACAACGAACGAAATATCTAGTAAAGTTGGCATATTTTGTGTTTCCAAGCGGTTTGATTCATTACCCATGTGGGCACACTATGCTAATAATGCGAACGGCTTAGTTGTTGAATTTAAAAATTTAGATAGTATTTTTACTGGCGATGATACCGGCATACTAAATCAACTCGTAGACGTTAAGTACGAGCGTGAATTTTATGGCGTCACCTTTGATCCAAGATCACATGAAGCACTCTTTTTTTACAAATTTAGCGATTGGTCGTATGAAAAAGAAGTTCGTGTAGTACTTCCTTTAGCTAGTTGTAGCTCATCGAAGTTCGAAAATCACACAATTTACACTATGAATATACCGGTCACATGTATTTCAAGAGTTTTTCTTGGTTGGAATATGAAAGGTTCAGAAATTGATAAAGCCAGGGATGTTGTTAATACGAATGAAAGTAAAATATCTTTGAGTTCGACAAAATTCAATAAAGGAAAAATCACAATTGACGTAAGTGCCTAGCGGTAGTTTCTAACTACCGCCCCCCCCATAGTGCAAGTCCGCAATGAGCGGTTCCCTATCCGTAATGAATCTCTACCCAACAATAGTGTTGAGCAGCTTTTCATTTGAGCTGAGTGTCATGGCAGTGCGCCACCTCAATTTTATATCCGACTGGGAACATATCGGTAAGCTAGTCCTGTCTCTTAAGTCATGGATTTAGGTTCAGGCCTCCACCATGTCCAAGGTATTAACCTAGGCATTAGGCTACTATGCCGTCGGCTGAGTTCTGCTTAATCATCTTGATCATTACTGACCAAAACACAACTGTGTTCCACCACTTTTATCTATCCCCGCAATGATGGCTAGTAGGTTAGGCCTACTTATGAGTCAGCAGCCACACTGACAGCTTCACAGCAGCTAGCTAGACAGATCTCCCCAGATAAGAACGTGAACTTTCGCTACACAGCTGTATCATTGACTCTACCCATTAGATCACTCGGCTTCGCTGTCCTTGGCTACCTCGCCTCCAGGCTAAGCCTTATAGGATGTTTCTATTTGTCAGCTCGTAGTTTTGCAAGCGACTTCCTCCCCACAAGACTTCGCAGTGTTGCAGTTGCCATTCGCCAATAGTTAGCATTTAATGGTATCCATTAAATGGTGATCCTCCTACATTGGACTTTCACCCTACTAGTCCACGCCTATGCTGGGCGTACCAAGCGCATGTTGACGGACTGAATTTCCGCTATGCTCCAAGCCAGCCTTAATACGGGCGTTAGGTGGTACACCTTATTTAGGTCGCGTAAAAACTCTGAAATTGAGAAACATATGAGTAGATGTTGGGCTAATTCCCTCGGTGATTGTGACACTATGTCTGGCGAGCATATTTTCAGTAATGCCATTTTTAAAGCAGGTTGTTCTTGCCCAATTATCGTTGATGGAGTTAAGAGAATTCGGGGCGGCGCTCCGACTTATGGTGCAGAAAAATCAAATATCTTGTGCCGTCACCACAATTCAATCTTGAGTCCACTTGACAACGTTGCCGGGAAGATTGCTTCATTTCAAGCACAATCAAATGAAAAAGAATTTGAGGAAAACCTTTATATAGAAGGTGAGCTACTAGAGCGGTGGCTATTGAAAACTGTAATTAACATGGCGGCTGCGGGCTGGGCTGGCTCTGAAAAATGGCTTCCATCACCTGAAATAGTAGAGGCAATATTTGGTATGCGCGATATTCCAAACGGTTACGGCCTGTACAGTGTAGATGGCATAGATCCAAATCATCGGCCATCTGGCGGCGTAAGTTGTATCCCTATCCACTTACCTACCCCCCATGAAGTAATATTGGCCGGGGCATATGTAAGCGTTCATGGGATGCCGTTATTTGCATCGTTCCATGATGATTTAGCCCAAAGGCTAGAACAGGGTGCTATTCCAGGTCTTTTACCACATTTTTCAGAGGATGGCTTAAAGCACCTATACCACCCAGGCGCCATCGTTATATCGCGAAAAAAAGGAAAGCCTGTTTTTATTGGGTTAAGCTGGAACGGGTTACTGAAATTTGCAGATGGTAGTACAGCGACCTTCCCGCATACCGGGCAACAAAGCAATGAATCCACCTAAATCGTGTGGCGGTAGCTTCTAGCTACCGGCCCCCACACCACCCATAGTGCAAGTCCGCAATGAGCGGCTCCCTATTCGTAATGAATCTATAACCCACTATAGTGTCGAGTAGCTATTCATTTGAGGTGAATGTCATGGCAGTGCGCTACCTCAGTTTTATCCGACTGGAAACATATCGGTAGGCTAGCTCTGTCGTTTAGCTCGTGGATTTAGGTTCAGGCCTTCATCGTATCCAAGGCATTAATCTTGGCATTAGGCTACTATGCCATCGGCTGACTTCGGTTTAATCACCTCGGCCATTGCTGACCGAGGCGCTGCTGTGTTCCGCCACTTTTTTTATCCTCGCGATAGTGGCTAACGGCTTGAGCCAACTTATGAGTCAGCGGCCACACCGACAACTTCACAGCAGCAAGCTAAACAGATCTCCCCAGTTAAGAGCGTGAACTTTCACCACACAACTGCATCATTGACTCTACCCGCTAGATCATCCAGCTTCGGTGTCCTTGGCCACCTCGCCTCCAGACTAAGCCTTATAGGATGTTTCTGTTCGCCAGCTCGTAGTTTTGCCAGCGGCTTCCTCCCCACAAGACCTCGCGGTCCTGCAGTTGCCATTCGCTAATAGTTAGAATCCATTCAGCGGTGATCTTGCTAAAGGGGGGACATTCACCCCATTAGTCCACACCCATGCTCGGCGTAGTTTTGCCGCAGCGTTCCAACACACTCCGCTGGAGCTCGTGAAGAAAAGACAATCGCACAAATCCAGGCTCCGGCATTGGGCGCGTACTAAAGCCGTTTAGGCTATCCAAGTATCTAGACCGGGAGAAATTTCAATCTCCCTCCGGTAGATATGTTTTTCTCCCAGGTGGGAGATACAAGCTTCTCCCAAATAAGTACAACCATTAACACATACTCACAGTAACACACACCAATATTACAAATAGCCCCCTAGAACAAAATTTCTCCCCCTTATACTTGGCCATTGCCATGAATCTATAGATACTAGAGGCATGCTGAATAGGAGGACTTTTTATGGGCACAAAAGAAAAACCGCCAACGCTTAAAGCTAACGAGCAAAAGTGGGGCAAAGAAAATATAGATGCGGGGTGGACGCTGATCCCAAATGCATTGCTAGTACATCAATCCACATTGGGACTCACTCCAATGGATTTGAATATCATCCTGCAAATAGCTCGCTATTGGTGGGAGCCTGGAAATCACCCGTTCCCAGCAAAACAAACGATCGCTGACTGTATAGGCGTTACGCCAAGAACAATACAGAAGCGTATCCAAGAAATGGAAAAAGCGGAGTTTATCGAGCGGATTGAGCGGCGGGAAAGTAAAACTGGCAGCAAAACCAATATATACCGGTTGTCACCTCTCATAGAGGTATTACTGCCCTATTCAAAAGACATGATCACTCAACGTGATAAGCGTAGAAAAGAGGATAAAACTAGGCCAACTATGCGCGGTAAGCCAAAATTAAAAGTGGTAGGTGACAAATGATAGAGCAAGTCATCAAACTAATAGAAACTGCAAAGTCCATAGATTCAGGCTTAGCAGCTGTCATGGTAGTTGGTTTAGGTTTTGTAGTCTTAATTTTGGTATTAGCAAAATGATACATGCGTATAAATCGGGTAGCCGGTAGTTTCTAGCTACCGGCCCCCACATCACCCATCATGTGGGTCCGCAATAGGCGGTTCCCTTTCCGCTATGAATCTCTCCCTAGCAATAGTGTCGAACAGCTCTTCATTTGAGTTGAGTGTCATGGCAGTGCGCCACCTCAACTTTATCCGACTGGAAACATATCGGTACGCTAGCCCTGTCTTTTAACTCGTGGATTTAGGTTCAGGCCTTCACCCTGTCCAAGGTATTAGTCTTGGCATTAGGCTACTATGCCGTCAGCTGACTTCTGTTTAATCACCTTGGTCATTACTGGCCGGGGCGCTGCCGTGCCCCACCACTTTTTTCTATCCCTGCGATGGTGGCTAGTGGTCTGGGCCTACTTATGAGTCAGCGGCCACGCTGACAGCTTCACAGCAGCAAGCTAAACAGATCTCCCCAGATAAGAACATGAACTTTCACTACACAACTGCATCATTGACTCTACCCGTTAGACCACCCGGCTTCGATGTCCTTAGACATCTCGCTTCCAGTCTAAGCCTTATATTATGTTTCTGTCCGTCAGCTCATAGCTTTACTAGCTGCTTTCTCCCCAAAAAGCCTCGTGGTATTGCAGTTGCTATTCGCTAATAGTTAGCATTTAATGAAGCCCATTAAATGGTGATCTTCCTACAGGAAACTTTCACCCCATTAGTTCACGCCCATGTTGGGCTCATCAAGTAAAGGCACCCGATGTCAAAACCGCTGCTTCGCTCTGGTTTTGCCACAGGTGCTTTAGGCGTTAGAGGTAAGACTTACCCACGTTTAGTAGACACCCTGTATAGTTAGGTTTAGGCCTAACACGGAGGTGTATCATGGGTAAGAAAAGAACTCAGGCGTATACGGAGGAGTTCCGCAGAGAAGCAGTTAAGAGAGCGGAAAAGCCTGGAGCAACAACGGCTTCTGTGGCGCGAGAGCTAGGCGTCAGCGCACAGCAGATCTACAACTGGCGTCGTCAATTTAATCGACTGTCTGATAAGCAGTTCAATAGTTTAGACGGTGTCGACTATTCCAAACAGGAAAGCGCTGAAGTTCGCAAACTCAAGAAGGAGCTGCATGAAGCTCGTCAGGAGGTTGAGTTTCTAAAAAAGGCAGCTGCGTACTTTGCGAACCACCAAGAGTAAAGTACGCATTGATACAAGAGCATGTAGGGTCATTCCCGGTTAGCTTGATGTGTCGGTGTTTAGAAGTCTCAAGATCGGGTTATTATCGATGGCGGGGGCGACTGCCATCTGCTCGCACGATTAGAGAGATACGAACAATCGAGAAAATCCGAGAGACGTTTGTTGAGTTTAAAGGTCGTTATGGCGCGCCTAGAATTGCTTGCGAGCTTCAAGAGTTAGGTGAGCCATGCTCGCGGAACTACGTCGCTAAGCTTATGCAGCAGGAACATATTAAAGCGAGAAACGGCAAAGGCTTTCGATATAGTCAGCCCGTAGAGGGGAGCATTAACGTCTCCGCCAACTTACTTAAGCGTTGCTTTGATGTGGATCGACCAAATTGCCGCTGGACCAGTGACATTACGTATATCTGGGCTCTGGATAGGTGGCTATACCTCGCGGTAGTTATGGATCTGTACTCTCGACGTATTGTAGGTTGGGCATTCGACTCGCAGATGACCGATGAATTGACACGTCGAGCATTGAAAATGGCCCTAGAGCGACGACCAATAAAGCCTGGACTGCTAGTTCACTCTGACAGGGGTGTGCAATATCGATCGCAGAAATACCAGGATCTCTTGTCCGAAAGCAAGTGCAAGCCGAGTATGAGTCGCCAGGCTAACTGTTGGGATAATGCGGCAATGGAATCATTCTTTAGCAGGCTAAAAGTCGAGCTGGTCTATGCCGGAACATTCGAAAGCGAAGAGCAAGCAAAATCTGAGGTGTTTGAATACATTGAGATTTTCTACAATAGGGTTCGTAGGCACTCTGCATTGGGCTATGTAAGTCCAGCAGAGTATGAGCGAAAATACACATAGTTAGAGTGTCTACTTTTTGTGGGCAAGACCAAGGTAAGGAGTTTCAAATGAGGGCCATTTTATTAATAACCATTCTTTTTCTTGGTGCTTGCGAAGTATCCACTTCAAAGAATTATACTATTCAAGTTGAGGGAGGCCAGAATCATGAGGAGAACCTCAAGGCCGCCCCTGTCATAGCAAACCTTGTCTGGAATGGCAATTTACATCATCAAATTCAAAAAGAAGTTGTAGAGCTCCAAGATCAAGATTTAAGTAATCTTTTAGGTCTTCGTTCCAAAAATGTGTCTTTTAGTTCTGGTGAAAAAGGCGTTTTTATTCAATGCATATTTAAATCTTCATTCAATGACGAGGTGGGCGATAAAGTAATTGAGATTTGTAGAAAAGAAGTGGAAGCTCAAATTGCTGACCACTTCACTTCCAACAAGTCAAATCATTCGGACGCCACTGTCGCGACGCCCGGTGTTTGAGACGTTATGACTTGACCAATGATACAATTTATTAAAACCAAAGACTTGGATAAATCTGCAAAACTTACTCTTGCCAACATGCAGGAGTACTATGACATGTATGGCGTAGACTGGACTTTATCAGATGTACGCAGTGCAATTGAAAATCTTGAGAATTATGATGTAGTGAATGATGATGGAGTTTTTGGGATTGTTAGACTCTCATTTGAAAACAATCGCTGTCAACTACGAGATATTCAAGTTGTATCTAATCAACAAAACAAAGGGTTAGGCGCTTTAGTTATCTCTAAAGTAACCGAGCTTGCAAGGCAAAAAAATCTAGGGTTCATTGATCTACGAGTATTTAAACGTAGTCCAGCATATAGACTTTATGGTCGCCTAGGGTTTGTCATAGAAAACGAAGATGATAGATTTTACCAAATGACGCTTACAGTCATATAAATCGGGTAGCCGGTGGTTTCTAGCCACCGGCCCCCACACCCGCCATTGTGCAGATCTGCAATGGGCGGTTCCTATCCGTAATCTCTGCCCAACGATAGTGTCGAGCAGCGCTTCACTTGAGTTGAGTGTCATGGCAGTGCGCTACTTCTGAATCAGCGACCACGCTGACAGCTTCACAGCAGCAAGCTAAACAGATCTCCCCAGATAAGAACGTGAACTCTCAATACACAACTGAATCATTGACTCTAGCCGCTAGACCACCCGGCTTCGCTGTCCCTGGCCACCTCGCCTCCAGGCTAAGCCTTATAGGATGTTTCTATTTTCCAGCGCGTAGTTTTGCTAGCCGCTCCCCCCCACAAGACCTCTCAGTATTGCAGTTGCCATTCGCCAGTAGTTAGCATTTAATGGAATCCATTAAATGGTGATCTTCCTACAGAGGGCTTTCATCCCATTAGTCCACGCCAATGCTGGGCGTAGCAAGTAAAGGCACCCGACGTCAAAACCTCCGCCTCGCGCTATACCCGCGTGTGTTGCGAACATTTATCCAGCTTAAACGGAGAATTAATGGAAATCCGCTTTGATCAAATTAACGAAGAGGTGCCAACTGATCCGGGGTATTATGAAATATACACAACTAAAGGCACTCTGTTAAAGGTGGGGATCGCTAAAAACCTTAAGAAAAGACTGATGCAGCATGCTCGCTCAAAACAGAGCGCACTAAAAACTGTACATCGGGCAGATGAATCATGTCCAAAAATCTTTCTTTCCAAAGATATAGAATCAAAACAATCAATATTGGCAAAGCATCTATTCTTCGATTCGAAAATAACAAATGATTATGCAGACAGGGGCTATAATTTAAAAACAGAAGTCGGTAGGTGTTCATTCCTTAATGAATGTTGCCGTTTGAAATTTACAGTTACTGAAAGCCGAGAGGAAGCTAAAATAAATGAGAAAAGATTAGGAGCTAGCGGAAAGTATCGTTATGTTGGGAAAGTTGTCCAGCGGTAAATCACGTAGCCGGTAGTAGCTACCGCCCCCCACATCACCCATCGTATAAGTCCGAAATGGGCGGCTCCCTATCCGTAATGAGTTTCTACCCAACGATAGTGTCGAGCAGCTCTTCATTTGAGTTTAATGTCATAGCAGTGCTCTACCTCAACTTTATATCCGATTGGAAACATATCGGTAAGCTAGCCCTGTCGTTTCACTTGTGGATTTTGGCTTCAGGCCTTCACCATGTCCAAGGTATTAATCTTGGTATTAGGCTTCTACACCACCGGCTGACTTCTGTTTAACCACCCTCGTCATTACTGACCGAGGCACTGCTATGTCCCACCACTTTTTTATCTATCCCCGCGACGGTGACTAGCGGGCTGGGCCTACTTATGAGTCAACGGCCATGCTGGCAGCCTCACAGCAGCAAGCTAAATAGGTCTCCCCAGATAAGAACGTGAACTATCACTACACAACTGCATCATTGACTCTACCCGTTAGATCACCCAGCCTCGGTGACCTTGGCCACCTCGCCTCCAAGCTAAGCCTTCTAGGGTGTTTCTGTTCATCAGCTCGTATTTTGCTAGCGGCCCCCTCCCCACAAGACCTCCCAGTGTTGAAGTTGCCATTCGCCAGTAGTTAGCATTTAATAGAATCCATTAAATGGTGATCTTCCTACAGAGGACTTTCACCCCATTAGTTCACGCCCATGCTGGGCGTACCAAGGCCAGGCACAATCGCCCCTTCTGGGCTGGACCGCCGCTGCTTCAAAGCTCCGGCCTGTGCTGGCGGGCGTTATATGAATACGAGGAATCATCATGGATAAGAAAGATATTGATAGAAAGGATCAACTTGTAAGGGAGATTCTTGCTGATTGGGGTGAAGCACTCTTAGAGGTTGGAAAAGATATTTCAGTACGCGATGTACTAAAGCAGGAGTTAAGGGTTGCAACCCCGACCTTAAGAATATTCATAACAGTTAAGACTTTTGAAGAAAGAGCTGAGTATTATCGCTCTCATGGCAACTACGAGGAGTTAAAAGAGAAGCTAGCAGAGGCAAAAAATACTCTAAAGAAACAAATAGAACTAGGCTCCATTTTTATGAGAAATGGATTTCATTATAAAATTGATGGTGAGACCATCGAAATGAGCTCAGAAAGGCTTAATAATGAAAGCTTAGCCGGGGCTCTTAATAATGTGAAAGCAGAAATGGATAGCCAAACAGAAGATGACCTAAATTCAGAGTTTAGTAGCTTGCTTAAAGGTATCGAAATGTTTGCTGAGGTTTATAATTAATCAATTTTAATAATAGGAATTGTTTTGTCTGAAGAAGCCGGAAAGTTTGTATTAAAAGCACCTAAGGAGCTTTTGGTAAAGCTTGTAGAGCTAAATGGGGAGGACTTAACAGAGGTCCTAAAAGAGCTTTTTTCGTACTCTGGTGTAGAGTCAAAAACATACAAGCGCGAGAGCTATAGATTCGATAAGTCGGAGTTAATAGGCGACTATCTAATCGCAACATATGGACAGGCCTGCTGTGAATGGAGTTACATTGCTAATGCTCTTCTAAAACAAGGTAAAGGTATCGAAGTCTACGCTAGTTGTAATTGCTACGATGAGTGTAGCTACGAATACTACGCATTAGATGAAAAAGGTACAAAAGTGGCATTTTCTTTACCCTTAGAGAATGCAGACGAGATTGTACAAGAAGATGAAGACTTCATTGAGCGAGTATCACAAAAAGCGAAACAGTGGAGCTCCATGATTCCAGAGCAAGTCAAGCAAGGGGCTCCAGAGTTTGATGAAGTACAACTTGATGAGTTCTTAAGTTACTGCGAGTAATCATATAAATCGGGTAACCGGTAGTTTCTAGCTACCGGCCCCCACACAACCCATCGTGCGAGTGCGCAATGGGCGGCTCCCTATCCGCAATGAATCTCCACCCAACGATAGAGCCGAGCAGTTCTTCATTTGAGTTGAGTGTCATGGCAGCGCGCAACCTCAACTTTGTCCGACTGGAAACCTATCGGCAGGCTAGCCTTGTCTTTTAATGCGTGGATTTTGGGTTCAGGCCTTCACCATGTCAAAGGTCTTAATCTTCGCATTAAGCTACTATGCCGTCGGCTGACTTCTGCTTAATCACCTTGGTCACTACTGACCGAGGCGCTGCTGCATCCCACCACCTTTGTCTATCCTCGCGACGGTGGCTAGCGAGTTGGGCCTACTTATGAATCAGCGGCCACGCTGACAGCTTCAAAGCAGCAAGCTAAACAGATCTCCCCAGATAAGAATGTGAACTTTCACTACACAACTGCATCATTGACTCTACCCGTTAGATCACCCGGCTTCGATGCCCCTGGCCACCTCGTCTCCAGGCTAAGCCTCATAGGATGTTTCTGTTCGCCTCTTGCTAGCGACCTTCTCCCCCACAAGACCGCACGGTATTGCAGTTGCCATTCGCTAGTAGTTAGCATTTAATGGAACCCATTAAATGGTGACCCTCCTGCAGGGGACTTTCACCCCATCAGTCCACGTCCATGCTGGGCGTGCCAAATTTAGGCAAGCGGACAAATTACAACGCCTTGGATTCCGTAATTTGCCATTGCTAAAGGCGTTATAAGGGGCTAAATCGAGGTCTTATTGAGAGATGTAGCGTAATTGACATTAGCTTAAAGAATCACCCTGACACTCACTGTAGTGCTACGACAAATTTAGCAGACACAATAATTTTTTTATGCAGCCTTTTAATACTCAATTTACCTTATCTAGAGATTATCTAGCCGAATGCTTTGATCAGTCTCTACCCCATGGGAAAAATGTCAAGCCCAATTACCTTCTTCCTACATTATTATTATCTTCTGGTGCGGGATTACTGTTATTTACTGAGCAACCTAAGATCGCAAGTTGCACGTTAATTGCATTAGGCGTGCTGGAACTGATTCACATTCGATATCGACGAGCTTGGTGGCTAGCACGGCAGATGCTTGGGAAAAGTGCCGGTAGTGAAGTGAAATTAACCATAGATAATGACGGAATCCAGACACAGAATCCTTATACGATAACAGCTCTGTCGTGGGCAGATATCGAGCGTATTATTGAAACCGATTTAGGGCTTATTTTGGTGGCTAAATCTGGGGGGCAGCAGTACTTGTCCAAATCGTTATTACCTGCTGAATTAACTAATAAGATAGTTACCAAGATTAAGGGTAAATATTGATTTCAATAAAAATAAAAATTGTGCCTACAATGCAGATAATACAATACATAACATGTTTCCCAAGCGCGACGCCTCTACGAGGCTTCCTCTTCGCAAGGCGTTAAATACGCACAAGGAACACGTAATGCAGTTCATTCGAAGAATACAACGAAATAGAGCGATAAAATCGTACTTGCGGAAATTGCCTAGGTTGCAAGCGAAAGATTATGGAAAATCTAAAAGGTATCGTCAAAACAAGTAAGGGCTACGATTGAGAGGTCAGGGCTCTCAATTATTTATACTTGTTACGCTATTTCAATTTTTTGCTCAAAGAAGGAATTTGATGCATATCATCATGAAATTGGTAAGGTTTGGAATTACGGAGCAATGCATGGAGAAATAGGAAATCTTCATTTTTACGGAAATGCAAACTTTAGTAGTAACGATGTTGCATCTGTTGGCTCTGACTTTGGTGGCGGTTCACATGGTATGGATGGCGGCGGCACAGATTGAGGCATTTAAATCGGGTAGCCGATAGTTTCTAGCTACCAGCCCCCACGACCATCCATCATGTGGGTCCGCAATAGGCGGCTCCCTATCCGAAATGAATCTCTGCCCAACGGCAGTACCAAGTAGCTCTTCATTTGATCTAAGCGCCATGGCTGCGCACTACTTTAATTTTATATCCGACTGGTATCATATCGTTAGGCTAGCCCGATCTTTTAACTCGTGGATTTAGGTTCAGGTCTTTACCATGTCCAAAGTATTAATCTTGGCATTTGGCTACTATACCGACCGTCGGCTGACTTCTGTTTAATCACCTCGGTCATTACTGACCGAGCTGCTGCTGGATCTCATCACTTTCATCTATCCCCTCGATGGTCGCTAGCGGGCTGGGCCTATTTATGAGTCAACGGCCACGCTGACATCTTCACAGCAGCAAGCTAAACAGATCTTACCTAAGAAAAGCGTGAACTTCGACTACACAACTGCATCATTTACTCCACCCGTTAGATCACCCGACTTCGGTGTCCTTGGCCACCTCGCATCCAGGCTAAACCTTGTATGATGTTTCTGTTCCTCAACTCATAGTTTTGCTAACGACTTCCTCCCCACAAGACCTCGCGGTGCTACAGTTGCCATTTGCTAGTAGTTAGCATTTAATGGCGCCCATTAAACGGTGATCTTCCTACTGTGAACTTTCACCCCATTGTTCCACGCCCATGCTGGGCGCATCAAAAAAAAGCAAGACGACGCATAAATTCGCGCTTGCTTTAAGCGTTATGTGAATCTTAGATAAATATGAAAAAAGCATTTTTTTTAGTTTTGATAGTTGGTGGAATTTGGAAATTTTACAACCACTCACCTGAGGTATCGTTTGGGCCTGGTGTAATGGCACCTGAGCTACCGCAGCAGGAGAAAATTGACTCTATTTTTGGTTTCAGTTTTGGAAAATACAACATTACAGAAATTGCAGAATTTAGAATTAAAGCAAAAGTACTTTCAAAGAAAAATTATCGTACTGGTCGAGAAGCAGAGCTTTCACCTACTGATTTAGTATTAGGTTGGGGAAATATGTCTGATGAGAGTATCCTAGAAAAAATTAGGATATCACAATCACGTCGATTTTATTGGTGGCGGGTAGACTCATTTCCAATACCTAGAAGAGAAATTGAAACCTATAGTGCTAATATGCACCTCATTCCTGGTGACGATGCTATAGAAGGCCTCATTGATGAAATTCGTAAGGGAGATATTATAGAAATATCAGGGAGTTTGGTAAACGTAAAATCTACCACCGATAATTGGTATTGGGAAAGTTCACAAACTCGTGAAGATACTGGAAAAGGAGCTTGTGAATTAATTTATGTTAAGAAGATTAATATAAATACTATTTAGTTTTGCATGTTTCATCACTTAAATCAGGTAGCCGTCAGTTTCTAGCTATCGGCCCCACAACACCCATCATGCGGGTCCGCAATAAGCGATTCTCTAACTGTAATCTCTATCCAATGATAGTGCCGAGCAGCGCATCATTTGAGCTGAGTGTCATGGCAGTACGCCTTCTCAACTTTATATCCAACTGAAAACATACCGGTAGGCTAGCCCTATCTTTCAACTCAAGATTTAGGTTCAGGCATTCACCTTGGCATAAGGCTACTATGCCGTCGGCTGACTTCTCTTTAACCACCTTCGTCATTACTGACCGAGGCGCTGCTATGCCTCACTACTTTAGTCTACCCCGCGATGGTAGTGAGTCAGCGGCCACGCTGACGACTTCACAGCAGCAAGCTAAACAGATCTCCCCAGATAGGAGCGTGAACTTTCGCTATACACCTACTTCATTTGCTATCCGCAAGTAGTTAGCATTTAATAGAACCCATTATACGGTGATCTTCCTACAGGGGACTTTCACCCCATTAGTTCACGCCCATGCTGGGCGTAATAAATAAAGACACTCGACATCAAAACCGCCGCTTTGGTTTTGATATCGAGCGCCTTAAGCGTTATGCATCCAGAGAGTTCTGATGAAGCCAGTCATCATTAGTTACGATTGTACTGATCATGACCCAATAGATGAGTGGGTACCAGAGGATGCTTACAATGTGGATTTCTGGATGAACTTCACAATTGGCCTAGACATCAAGGGGGGCGACAACTTCCTGGTTCGAGTCGTTACCCCAAACAATCTTCATGGAAAGAACTCAGCAAAACATGCAATTGTTCTCAACGAATACACTTGGGCAATTGTATTAGCTGAAGTTGACGCCATACTTGAGCACTGCCAAGGCATCAGTTGGACTGGTATTAGCGCGCAGTTATCTCAGTATTTTCAATGGGAGTATGACAATTACAAACGTTGAAAATAGGCTTTTTGGTGCAGCGCATAACAACACTCCAGCTACAAACGGCCTCTACCTGATGTATATCGCATTGTGCACCGGTTAACTTAGCGTTAAGTACACATACTGATGGATAGAATATTTCAAGACTACGAAGGCGATGTACCCGAGCTGGAAGGCTCCAAATTTACTATCGTGAAGTCGTTAATTGACGATGTTGACAAGGATATTTACCTTCTTTGGCTTTATGATGAGTTATCCGGTTCGTGGTATCGAATATTTATTGATGGACTCTATTGCGGAATTGATAAATATCCTAAAGATCAATCTTGTAATGATGAGGATGACGATATCTCTTGGGCAGATCATTCCGGTTGGTTTAGAGGCAAGCCCCTTTTATCCGCAACTGTAAGCTTCGATGGAAGAACTAATAGTGAAATTACCCTCAGAATGAAGTTTGATAAGGGTAGTTTTAAACTAATATGCAAGTTTGAAGCTGGAAATTCTCGCCTCGAGTTTGCTTAAATCGGGGAATCGGTGTTTCTAGATACCGGCCCCACACCATGTAGTAGTTCAGACTTGATCTGACAGTTACCGGTTTTTCAGAAGGTACTCTGTCAGGTCAAATTCAGTTTACGAGTTTCTCCTTCCAGATACTTTTACCCTCTTCAAGGGTTACCATCGGTGTGCGACCACAACACTTTTTACCCTGATGAGTTCGATCATTATTGTAATATACGAGCCATTCGTCCAGATCCTTTTGTAGCTCTTCTATTGATCCATAGATCTTTCGTCGTAACGATGGCTGGTAGAACTCTTGTAATATAGTTTTATGGAAGCGCTCACAGATACCATTTGTTTGTGGGTGCCTGGCTTTTGTCTTGGTATGTTCTATCTCGTTGATATTCAAGTACAACTGATAATCATGCTGCTCCAGCTTGCCGCAATATTCAGTACCGCGGTCAGTCAAAATACGCAACACCGGCAGATCATGCATGGCGTAAAACGGTAATACACGATCATTCAGAAGATCTGCTGCTGTGATTGGCGTCTTAGTGGTGTACAACTTGCAATGGGCTACCTTTGCATAGGTGTCGACATAGGTTTGTTGGTAAACACGCCCAACCCCCTTAAATGTTCCTACATAGAAGGTGTCCTGAGAACCTAGATAGCCGGGGTGTTGAGTATCAATTTCCCCGCAGGCTTCATCATCATGTCGCTTTCTTTCCAAGGCCTGAACCTGCGACTCCGTGAGGATTAGCCCCTCCTTAGCCACCTTGGCTTCAAGTGCTTTTAATCGTAACTTGAAGTTAGCCAGGTCGTTCCGTAACCAGATACTCCGAACACCACTAGGGGACACGAATACGCCACGTTTACGTAGCTCATTGGAGACTCGAACCTGTCCATGGGCAGGCTCTTGGAGGGCATAAGTCAACACGGCCTCTTCAATTGCTGTGTCAACACGGTTCTTGTGGTTAGGCACCCGTCGACTCTTTTCAAGAAGGGCGTCCACACCGCCACTTGAAGCAGCTTCCTTGTACCGATAGAAAGTGTCTCTCGAAACACCAAGCATCTTGCAAGCTTTTGAGATGTTGCCAAGCTCTTCTGCAAGATTGAGCAATCCGGTCTTGTGTTTGATGATACGATCATTAGTATGGATCATGGGGTTTATCCTTGGTTTTGTTTTTAGGTTTAGGCACCTTCATCAAAACCGGTAAACCCCTCTTTTTCAAGAGGATGTGTCAGATTTGGTCTGAACTAATACATATCATGTGCGCCCGCAACGGGCGGCTCCCTATCTGTAATGAATTTCTACCTAGCGATCACGTAACGTAATCAACGTCTAGCAGATTTTCATTTGAGCTGAGTGTCATGGCAGCGCGCCACCTCAACTTTAACCGACTGGAAACATATCGGTAGACTAGCTCTGTCTTTTAACTCATAGATTTAGGTTCAGGCCTTCATCGTGTCCAAGGTATTAATCTGCACATTTGGCTACTATTCCATTAGCTGACTTCTGTTTAATCACCTTAGCCATTACTGGCCGAGGCGCTACTATGCCCCACCAATTTGTCCTGGCCCCGCCTTAGAAGAGGGCCTACTTGTGAGTCAGCGGCCACGCTGACAGCTTCACAGCAGTGAGCTAAACAGATCTCCCCAGATAATTTCACTACACAACTGCATCATTTAGTCTACCCGTTAGATCAACCTGTTTCGGTGTCCTTTACTATCTCACCTCCAAGCTAAGCTTTGTATGATGATTCTGTAGGTCAGTTCATAGCTTTACAAGCTGCTTCGTCTCCACAAGGCCTCGCTGTATTGCAGTTGCCATTCGTTAGTAGTTAGCATTTAATAGAGCCCATTAAACGGTGACCTTTCCACAGAGGACTTTCACCCCATTAGTTCACGCCTATGCTGGGTGCACTAAGTCAGTTAACTTCGCACTCTAAGCGGCCAAATGCTTACAATCCGCTTCGCTACGTTTCAGCTGCGGGTTATTGACGTACTATGGATAAGTTGGTAATCGAGTAAGAGATGACAATAGAAAAATATCAAGAAGAAAAAGAGATATTACGAAACTTGAATAAACGAGAAAGCCTGTGGGGCATGTTGATAGCCACACTGATTGGAATTTTTCCAACATTAGCAGTCTTTTATGCTGCGCCGGAGTTATTTGTTTCTGTTTTAGGGTGGGTTATTCCAGGAGTAGTCCTCGGAGGTTTTGTTAAGCTGGCAATTAGCGCCCATAGTATTAAGCTTAGGCTTATTCCTGCTGGATTAATATTTCTACTTGGACCGTTGTTGCTACTGGTAACAGGAAATCCATTTACTTTTTTCATCGGTCTAATGAACATGTTTATAGTTATAACAATTACAAGGCCAAGATTATCAAAAGATCAGGAGCGGGCACTTTGGCTTCAACGACAGGGTAAGCTCCAACCATAACATGCAGCTGCAATCTAACCCCCGAAAGTGGAACAGGGCGCAAAATCTAAGGAGAAAAAAATGAGATGTATTTTAATAGCATTGTCACTGGTATTTTTTCTAGCTGGTTGCGCAGCTTCTATCCCAAAGGAAGATCTAGAGAAATCAGCATTTATTAGGGGAGGCTCAACCAATATTTGGTCAATAACAAGCGGCGGCTCAACGGTTTCTTTGACTGCCATTGATGGCCTACCTGCAAATACAAAAAATGGCCCTGTAGCAGTCAGCCCAGGCAAACATACAATTACTATGTCGTGCGCTGGCAATGAAAATGAGTTTGAGCTAACCGTCAAAGCAGGTGAAATATACGAGTATACCTATGGTGTTGGTGGGCCAAAGGGGTGTTTTGGTGGGCTCATCAAGGTTAATTGATCTAAATCCGGTAGCTTCTAGTTACCGGCCCCCACACCACCCATCGTTCGGGTCCGCAATGGGCGGCTCCCTATCTGTACGGGCGAACGATAGTCTCAAACAGCTCTTCAATTGAGTTGAGTATCATGGCA
Source organism: Microbulbifer maximicatervae (SeqCode) (assembly GCF_052467225.1). Lineage (NCBI taxonomy): Bacteria > Pseudomonadati > Pseudomonadota > Gammaproteobacteria > Cellvibrionales > Microbulbiferaceae > Microbulbifer > Microbulbifer maximicatervae (SeqCode). The sequence continues at coordinate 4,511,570 of NZ_CP174303.1, forward strand.
GTGCGATACCTCAACTTTATCCAACTGGAAACATATCGGTACGCTAGCCCTGCCTTTTAGCGCGTGGATTTAGGGTCTAGGCTTGCACCATATCCAAGGTATTAATCTTGGCACTTAGCTACTATGCCGTCGGTTGATTTCTGTTTAATTACCTTGATCATTACTGACCGAGGCGCAGCTGTGTTCCGCCACTTATTTTCTCTCCCCGCGATGTCAACTAACGGGTTGGGCTGACAGCTTCGCAGCAGCAAGTGAAACAGATCCCCCCAGATAGGAGCGTGATCTTTCACTCCACAACTGCATCATTAATTCTACCTGTTAGATCACCTGGCTTCGGTATCCTTGGCCACCTCGCCTCCAAGCTAAGCCTTTTAGGATGTTTCTATTTGTCAGCTGGTAGTTTTGCTAGTGACCTCTTCCCCATAAGACCTCGCGGTGTTGCAGTTGCCATTCGCTAGTAGTTAGCATTTAATGGAATCCACTAAATGGTGATCCTCCTACATGGGACTTTCACCCCACTTAGTCCACGCTCATGCTGGGCGTACCAGGTGGCTGCACTGGATAAATTTTAGCTGTCACTTTTTAAGCGAAATTACACACAAATCGCTATCAAAATTTGCTCGGTGATCGGGCGTTATAATTATAAGGGAGATTCTCATTGATAAAATTTCTAAAATATTTTGCCAGCTTTGTTGTCCTTGGTGGGATCGCATTTATAGTCGCCTACAACCATAATCTATATGTTTGGGAGCAACCAAGTAGAAGCATGTGGATTAGCAATGGTAGCTTATTTGATGGTACTGGTACGTTGCCCATTGAGAACCCTGGAATCCTTGTAGAGGATGGTAAAATTTCTTGTCTGGGAGATACTTGTGAAGTACCAATAGATGCTATTCAAGTTGATGCAGCAGGTAAATCAATTGTACCTGGCCTCATAGAGCTTCACGGTCATTTTTTCAGTGGTAAAGCTGATTCTAGTGAGAGCAGCTTACCTGTAATGATTTGGAATTCGATCCGATTGCAACCAGATGTTAGGCGGAAGCTGATCGAATCAGGTATTACAAGTTATCGTTCCGTCGGCGATCCCAGCTCGGGAATTTATAAGCTAAAAAAATCACTTGACGACCAGGAGGTCGCTGGACCACATATGTTTATTGCAGGGCCTATATTTACTGCTCCTGGTGGACATCCGGTTCAAAGAATACCAAATCGGATGATCGAGCAAATGGTCGTGCAATCCGATGATCCAAAATATGTAAAGGAGAAAATCGCTGCTCTGGTTGAGCAAGGCATTGACGGTATTAAAGCCGTCTATCAGGGCCATACAAATGAACAAGGCGAAATCACGTTACCACGCATCTCAAAGGAAACCTTGCAGGCTATTACAACGGAAGCTCGCAAGCATGGTCTTTGGGTTGCAGTACACACAGGCTCTCCACAAGAAACTAATGAAGCTATTAAAGCTGGAATAACTACCATTGAGCATGGTGTGCGACATGGCAATCTCATTAGCCCAGAAACAATGCAATTAATTGTCAAGCACAATATAGTTTATGTGCCAACTTTAGGTCGAGAACCCAAAGGACACCTGAATATACCGGCCCTACACGAGGCTGGAGTTCAATTTGGTGTTGGCACTGATACACAAGGCAAAATGATTGCTGGTGACAGCTACCACAATGAATTGTCACGCATGGTTGATGCTGGACTACCTGATGCGAAAGCGCTTATAGCCGCCACTAGAAATGGTGCGGAAGCTTTAGGGTTAATTGATCAACTGGGGACTATTGAAGTTGGTAAATCTGCTGATCTACTACTTGTCGATGGTCAGCCTTGGAGTGATATTCGTGACCTTAAAAATATCAAGATGGTCGTTCTATCAGGACGAATTGCGTCGGATAAACGTGAACTGACATCGATTTAAATACCCTGATCCCCCGTTAACGATTTATAAATCGGGTAACCGGTAGTTTTTATCTACCGGTCTCCACACCACCCATCGTGCGGGCCCCAACGGGCGGCTCGCTATCGGTAATGAGTATCTACCCAGCGATCACGCAACGATATCATTTACTCTACCCGTTAGATCATATGGCTTCGGTATCCCTGTCCACCTCGCCTCCAAGCTAAGCCTTCTAGGATATTTCGGTCCGTCAGCTCGTAGTCTTACCAGCGGTTCTTCCCCACGATACCTTACGGTATTGCAGTTGCCATTCGCTAGTAGTTAGCATTTAATGGATCCCATTCAGCAGTGATATTCCTACAGGGGATTGGTCCACGCCCATACTGGGAATACCAAGGCCAAGTAGCACCCCCCTTCGGGAGCTGGACCTCGCTACGCTCGGCCGCTGTTGGCGGCGTTAGATTTTCTGCTCATCGGAGATAGGGAATGTCAACGAGAGAAATCTCCAAATATTATGACTCAACAGAACACAGTGATACTCGAGAAGATTTAATTTTTGCTCTTAGCGAAGTAAAAGGAAGAAAGGTTGCTATTGATTGTGGCTGTGGAGCAGGATCAGATATCGCTTATTTGCGCGGTAAAGATTTCACAGTTCATGCCTTTGATATCGAAAATGAGTCTATATCTAGATGTCGTAAACGATTCAAAGATGATGAGCAAGTTATTCTATCAAAGGATAGTTTTAATACTTTTAACTATCCTGAGTCCTCGCTGGTAGTTGCTGATGCCAGTCTTTTCTTTTGTCCTGAAAAAGATTTTGAGTCAGTTTGGTTGAAAATAACTAACTCTTTAGCAGAAGGTGGAATCTTTTGTGGTTCATTCCTAGGGCCGAAAGACACAATGGCTGGGCCTGAGTATGATAAGGAAGCATTTTGGAGTGATACTCTAGTTATGAATGAATCGAAGATAAGAAAACACCTCAGTAACTTTGAGCTATTAAAGTGGACTGAACATGACCTTTCAGGAGAAACTACAGATGGTACACCGCATCATTGGCATATATTCTCCATCGTAGCGAAAAGAAAATCTAAATCGGGTAGCCGGTAGTTTCTAGCCCCCCATTCCACCCATCGTGCGGCTCCGCAATTGGCGGTTCCCTATCCGTAATGAATCTCCGTTTTACTAGCGGCTTCCTCTCCACAAGATCTCTCAGTGCTGCAGTTGCCATTCGCTAGTAGTTAGCATTTAATGGAACCCATTGAACGGTATTCTTCCTACAGTGGGCTATAACTCCATTAGTCCATGCCCATGCTAGGTGTACCAATTGGCTGCTGGATCTCAGTATTGTGTGCTTCGTCGCCGCGCCAAGTGTTAAACACACGCAAGATTAGGAGCCCTCTCCGTTTTATCGCGGCTGCTGAACCCGATAATTGATAGAGGAAAGGATAATGGATGATTTAAGAAGCAGGGCTGCGAGAAGATCCAAGACCAAAGCTAAGCCCCATAAGAATAGTGCTAGAACTGAAAATCCATGGATTTCGGAGAAAAACTGGAAGTTGATGTATACACGCTCTGAAAAGCTTCGTAGAGCTAAGCAATTAGGGATCGAGTACCCCTAGCGAACTATGCTTCAAGTCCTAAATACTGAGCTTCCTGAGAAAGATTAAGATATGCGAAATCTCCTATTCATATGCAGCCGGAATTAGTGGCGTAGTCCTACAGCTGAAGCCATTTGGAGAAAACACCCTGATTTCAGCGCTAAGTCTGCGGGTACCAGCTCGCGGGCTAAAAAAACAGTCAGTTCAGCAGATGTTCGCTGGGCTGACTTGATATTCGTCATGGAACAAAAGCATAAAAATAGGCTATTAGCAGAATTTTCTAGAATGCTGGATCATAAGCCAGTTCATGTCTTAGATATTCTAGATGAATACAAGTACATGGACCCGGAGTTAGTTCAAGAATTAGAATCCATTGTTGGGGCGTACTTGGAGAGTTAGTGCCGAGGTTCAGTCCTTAACAAATTTAGGTAAGCTGAAAAATTACTACACCTGCGGTTCCGCAATTTCCCTCTGCTAAAAACGGTAGGTGCGTAATATCGACAACCTCTTTGAGACATAATAATGAAGAAACTCAAAAATGAAAAAGAGTTAGTGAAAAAGGCTATAGCACTCGGTACTGCATATGGCACCAAGCGAGGAGTTGTTGAGTTCGAAGCTACCGATTCAGCTCACGAGAAACTCGAATATATTTACCGTCTTTTAGTTCACGATAAAGTAATTCAACCGCTTCCAGAAGACAAGATATCACAGAAGGCAATCATGCATAGGTTGGCAATTTGGGCTTCAAAGTACTGAGCGCTCTAATAGGATTTTCAGCTAAATCAAGTAGTCACTAGTGTCTAGCGAACCGCCCGATTCATACCGCCATCAGACAAGATACTTTGCCCATTGATGTATCGGGCTTCATGTGAAGCAAGAAAGACACAGGTCTGCCCGATTTCTTCGAACGTGGCAGTACGCTGTGCGGGTATGGATCTGCGGGCAAACTCCGACAGGTTTACGTTTTCACAGAAGCCCGGCATTAAATTATTCATGCGAATATTGTATCTTGCATAACGATCACCATAGAGCTTGGCAAAACTGTGTAAAGCGCCACGCAGCATGCTCATCGGATAAGGCGCTCTCGGCTCAACCGTGTTCATTGAAGAAATGTTGACGAATGCCCCTCCTCCCTGCTCAATATAAATCGGCGTGACGATACGGGCAAGTTTGACGACATTGAGCACGTACATATCGAGGCTCTCATGCCAGAGATCATCACTTAGCTCGAGTAGGGGGCCGTTGAAATCAGGATCGAACCCTACTGTTTTAATTTCTTCCGGCACCCCGCCACCATGGCCCATATTGCTAACGACGGCGTCGATACGGCCATAGGTTTGCATCGTGTCGTCGACCATTGCCTGCAGATCTGCGGTTTCGAGAACCGAACCCTACCGCCCTATACCACCTAATTCCTTGGCCAGTTCAACACTGCGGTTGGAAGGGGACATCAACGAGACCTTGTAACCCACCTTAGCCATTTCGCGGGCGCAGCCGGCACCAATTCCCTGACCAGTTCCAGTCATAATAGCAACTCTTGTTTCGGACATTACGCTATCCTCTAGTGCAAATAATTCATGGGTGGAGGTCAATATACGATATTTAAAAGTGGCAGCAAAAGGATATAATTACATGTACTTATGAGTTTAATTCATACCAAAACACGATCTTTACCATCTTTGGCCGGCTTGCGTGGGTTTGAGACTGCGGCAAGGCATATGAGTTTTACCGATGCTGCGAAGGAGTTGAGTGTTACGCAAACGGCGATCAGTCACCAAGTGAGAAATTTGGAGTCGAGACTGGGTGTAAAACTGTTCCATCGTGCGGGAAAGTCGATTTCTCTTACCGATGCCGGGAAAAAGCTGTTATCCGAAGCCAGTGAATGTTTTGATCGACTCGAAAATACGCTCCACCTCATCAAAGCCGAGAGTCAATCTCCGGTGGTAACCGTGAGCGTAACCCCCAGTTTTGCCAGCAAATGGTTAATACAGCGGTTAGGTAACTTCTGGAGAGCCTACCCTGATATACAGTTGAATGTTCACCATACCCTGGCTCTCGCCAATTTCACTAACGATGGTGTCGATATTTCCATTCGAGCTGGTGACGGAAACTGGCAAGGTTCAGTGACCAGGCTTTCGTTGCCACTCGATTTAAGCCCGATTTGCCACCCTTCGCTGCTTAACGGCAAAAATCCTTTGAAAGTGCCTTCCGACCTCAAGCATCAAACCTTACTGCATGAAGATAATTTCGACGATTGGGCATCCTGGCTCAAAGCAGCCGGGGTCGACGATGTCGATCCGCGATCAGGTAGCGTCATGAATGATGGTAACTCTCTCGCAATTGCCGTCGAAAACTGCCAGGGCGTTGCACTGGGTCGAATATCTCTAATCGAGGATGACTTAAAATCTGGAAGAATCGTAAAACCATTCGACGTGAGTATTGATTCCAACTTTTCTTATTATCTTGTCTGCCCATACGAAAAACTTGATAGTCCTGGAGTACAGGCTTTTCGTAATTTTATACTCAGCGAGGTAAATCAATCTGGTCAACGCAAGTCAGGAGAGAGATAAGGTATCGCCTAACAACAATCAATTAGCTGGACACGGCAAAGCTTTACCGATAACCCCAAGCGTTAATAGTCTTATGGAAATGATCCATCTACAAGTAAAATATTTTCAGGAAATATTGATCCAGCGGTCTCGTAGCTAATTGATGCAAGGAGTTCTGAAAATAATAATGTTTAAAATCCGCAAAAGCAAAAAGTCATAGTCACGTAACTTGATTAGGCACCAGACTCAGCACTACATGTTTTGCTAGGTGCTAACAGTGCTAAATACACACATTATATACACAAGTGTAAAATGCCGAACGGAGAACACATGAATAAAGTAAGGGATACATGTGATATTGAAGATAAAAAATTTAGCAAATCAGAAATTAAAAAACTGAAAATAGAGTTCTAACAATACCCCACCCTAAAGATATCCACAAAGCGATCTTTCGCAATCTAAATATATTGATAATTACTTACCAAAAAAAATACTAAAATTAAAAATAGAGCACCACAAGCTTTAACACTTATTATTACTTAGCTTTGATTTAATAACTACATCATCAGTATTTAGAGAGTCACATATGAGTTCATGATAACCACGGGGCAGCAATGTTTAGATGAGATATTATTGCGATTATACCGTCTACAACACTAACTTATGTCCAACTTTATTGGCAACACAGTTAAAACAGGAAAACAAATAAATCATCAGCCTTGGAAGGGTAACAAGAGAAGGGGAAGTATGAAGTGGCTTAAGATAAGCCACTTCTATTACAAAAGGCTAATATCTACTAAAGCGGTAGCGGCATAGGTTTTTCATTCACCTTAAGCTCGCTGTCTTTCAGGCTGACATTTGAGATGTAGCCGTCATTGGTAGACACTAACAAACCTTGCTGTTCAAGAGACGCTAATATGGTCGGCACTTGTTGAGCAGCGATTTGCTCCAGTTGCTCTTCACTCATACCTTGAGTTTGAGGGTTATTTTTCAATTGAGCTTTCATCACTTGTACGGCAATAAATTCAATCACAGCTTTATCGCCACTTAGCTCTCCGTCAACTAAGGTATGTGACAGCCAAAAAGCCGGATCTAGCGGTTGCTCCGGTAACGCACTGATGCCAACTAAGCTAGTATGAAGGTTACTGTTAAAGCTGCCTTGTGGGAAAGTTCCACGTAAGCTGGTAATGTTCAGTTGAGGCTCGCCAGCCACTAAAGATAGCAAGTTTTCACTCATAAACTCCATTGTCTTAGCAGTTGCTTCTTCCGTAGGTAGTTTATTGAGTGAGATGGCAAACTCCTGATAAGACTTCATAAATTCCTGGCTGATATTGGTGACCTCAAGCTCAAGGGCCAGGTCTTCACCATGGAATTCAGCTATATCGACCTTTTTAGTTCCATAGGCAACTTGCATATTCCCCAGCTGATTTTCTGGGTTAAGTTCAGTACTGGCTTTTATATATAGATCAGCAATGTCAACATTTTCTTCCTCCTCTTTATCATTTAACTTGATGACGCCAAGGTTAATTGTTGTATCAGAATCATAAAAAGCACTCTCAAAAATTGCTTCAAGGGAGGAAGGTATGGTCATATCTACAGTCAACCTTTCAACCTTAACGTCCCTTAGCTCGGAAGTAACGGTAAGGCTATCGGCGCTCCCCAGGTAAGTTAGTTGCTCCCCCTGATATTGCCCGTTACCCTGAAAACCGCTAAAAGTTAACTGAGCTTTTTGATCCTCAACATCAGTAGTAAATGGCGCAATGCTATCGTTATAGTAATAACCACCTAAGGCATTCATATTACCATGAACCTGGTAAAAAGGAGCTTCCTCAGCCCAAACCAAATGTTCACGCAATTGATCGCCGGCAACTTCTAGCGACCAGCCGAGCCAACCAAAACCAGCATGCTCACCGAAACGGAAGGGGCCATGGGAAGCACTAAAGTCTACTTCTACAGAAAAAGGATCAATTTCAGGGGCACCTGATACATCCGAGAAAGCACTGACATCCATGCTCACCAAAAAGGTGGTCTGGGTTGAAAACCAGGATGAATCCATGCTTTTTACTTCAACCGTGTATGCCGAATTTTCATTCGCGGCAGTGACTATTTCATCAATGGATGACTCTAGTTGAATGCCAACAATTTTCGGCGCAACAACACCTGTAAGCACTGCTGCCGGAAGCAATACTGTTAATACTTTTTTCATTGAGATAAATCCAATTTACAAATGGGATGGAAGACAGGTCTATTATCGACAGAGTTATTTCCAGCATTATCTCATATTTACAGACGACTGTAAGTCAAAATATATACTTTTCTAGTAAAGACTTCAGGCGTAATAGATATCAATTACAAAACAAGCGTACCTATAATGGCAATAAGTAATGCAAGCTCTATGAATTCTATTGCGTGCGTTATCTTGACCGGTGCGCGGTAATGGTGGAAGAAATTTACTAAGCAGTACTTGGAAGATCGTGAATCAAATCTTGGATGAAATTTTGCTCCGTTGAGTAGTCGCCTCCTCTTTGGATATATCGGGAGAAGGTACTGAAAATACATGCGCAACCTTGTTGCATTCTCAACAGTGTTCACAGCTAGAGTGATAGCTATCATTAATCAACTAATGGTAGATACGATACCACCGCCGACATCATCAGCCTGCATCCAAAAATTGTGTATAGATGACAACAGGAAAGAAGAGAGGAACAGTTGGTCGAGAAGACCAGCGGTAGTATGAGTATGCAAAGGGATGAAACCTCAACCTCGGACAGAAGACGAATATCTAGCAAAACAAGTTAGAAACTGCATAAGGAAGTTGATTCTCCAAAAAAGTGCGACGCGTTTCTAAAAGCTGAAAGATTTACATTCATTGCCCACAAATAATGGAACTTTGGTGCCATATATATGTATAGATATTCAATTACACCCTCTCACGTCTTTTACAAACAGCTTAGCCGTGAGGAGAGCATGCGAGACAGAGAAAACCGTCGAATTACAGGGTACCTAACCCCAGTGTAATGGTAGTTATGAAACCCAAAATTTGGTTAGAGCCGAAAGTTAATGATGCACTAATAAACCACAAATGCGTTGAGTTCCATAAGAGTGAGACTGAAACCTTTTGTAAAGCAGTAAGTATCTTTCGTTAACTCTCTTTACTGGGATCTCTTTATAAACTTTCAACCCTAATATAAGAGATCCCAGTAAAGAGAATCAAGTATACCGACTGAGCTAGACTCCTAATGGACAAGTGATGTGTCCTTCCTTAAGATCAATATGAAAAAATGACCGCATAAGATGAATATAAGCTAGCGTCTACTTTACCGGTGGAGGCTTTATGTAATAGGACGTGCAAAAGGCGTAAGTAATCCTATGAATCGACGCAAGCTATTATCACTAGTTACCACTTTGAGCATCTTAATTGGCTTAGTCTTTGTCGCAACACCATTTTTTGCCTCTATGAACCCAAATAAAGCTGCTAAGAGCAGCTCAAAAATCAGAATAGATTTGTCCGAGATCCCAGAGGCTGGAGCACTAGAAGTCGATTATCAATGGTATAAAGCTCTTGTGGTCAAAAATCCTGAAATGACAGTTTTCGTAGTGCCCTACTCCGATGGGACCTATTGGTTACCAGACCCCACCTGGGAGCGCCCTTTTCTGCCATGTAACAAATTTCTCATTCGAAAAGATGGCTTTTATTGCAAAGATCCCAGCCTCCATGAAGGTTGGCATGAACAAGCTCAATGGGATTCACAGGGGAGCAATAAAGGGACATGGATGCCCGATCTACAAAAGCTAAACTTTAGGATTCAGGGCAAGTACCTAGTACTGAGTCCAGAGTACAACTAATTACCAACAAATCAATACAGCCGATCGATTAAAGTGTCAGGAGTAAAATATAGCTGTAATGAAAAACATATTTTTACCTATGGTTTTAATTCTATGCTCCTGTTCGTCAAGTATAGATGAAGACAGCATAAATATAGAATCTGCGACTGAGTCTTTGGAGCGGCTATTATTAAAATGTACAGAGAAAGGGGAGTATTTTTCTAGTGAAGTAGAACATATTGAGCCAATCGGAAAAAGGCATTCCTATTGCGACCAAAGTGGGGCTTATATCAAATATGGTAATGTATTCGTTTCAGAGTACGGTTTGTATATGCCTGCAAAGGGAGTCACTGTTGTAGAATCTGATGGCTCTGACCCCAGCTATAAAAAAATCCATGAATCTGTCTATAGCTACAAAATTCGAGGATAAAGTGCCTAACTGACCAAGCAAGCGGTATGAGGGTAAATCAGGTGGAGTATACTTTAAGAGCGATGGAAACTACTACTTAATGAAAACTAAAAAAGTAGATAGCCTGCTAGAATCTTACAAAACAGTACGTTTTCCAGGATACTATGCGTATCGTTCTGATTATTTTAGTAATAGCTACTGCTATCAGTTGCGCAATTCAGGTACCTTTCGAAGGTGACGACAACCTTACCAGAAGCCTGTAAATTCAAACTTGGAGTAGGCCCGGAGAACATTGGACCTATCAAGAGGGAGAGAAAGGCGAGTTCAATACATATATTGGCCACCCACACTTTCCGCTCACTTATGATTTTGTTTGGTCTATAGAAGACTCTGTGCTGTATGTAGAATACGATCAATATTATGAGAAAGAACAAAAAGAATATACGTACAATATCCTTGAGCTACAACAAGCACGCATGGTCCTTGAGCCTTTACACGGAGGGCGTAAGATTGTCCTCAATGTATATAATTTTTAAAAAGAATTGCCAGCAGCTCCTGAAAATTTTATTGGAGGCAAGTCGAGGCTAACAGATAGAGAGTCCTGACTGTAAATGCAATGTTTAAATTCTTCAGGACACTCACTCGAGCGACAGCTAATACGGCCTGAACCGGTTACCTCATCTTCCAAGGTATCCTGAAGAGTGTCAGGTAAGGCTATTTACCCAGTGATCCGACATTAGCAACCTCCATAAAACTATATTCCTGTTGATTGCTACTCTTGTCAGATCAGTCAACGGAGTAAGCCGACATATTTCTATCCAATACACCGTAACTGGTCATATCTTATTGGCCTCTGACATTGCTCTTTGCGGTGAGGAGATATTATTTCTGACTTCCTCATCAGAAAAATTAAGGCGAGTCAGTCTCGCATTCAAGGTTACAACAACCGCTAAAACGGCTAATAGGACAGTAGCTGGTAAAGCGGTGCTGAGCGCTTGCCCGGCCAGTAGGTGCGATCCCGAAGCCCCGATCAGAGCTATCGAGAAGCCAGCATATCCCCACTGTTTAAGTGTTTTGAACTTTGGTTGAAGAATTGCAATCGCGCCAATCAAATAGGCGGTTCCTAAAATTTTCAACAAATAAAGCGGGTAGCCTAAATCAACCGTTGCCTGAACAATGGATTCCTGTCCTGTTAGTTTGGCCATGCCTGATATCATCATCAGCACCGCGAACATAGATGAGGCCACGTAAAAGATGACTACCTGTTTTCTCATGAAGGGAACCCTATTTCGTTAAATGACGAGCACAGACTAGGTGTTCTCTTATTGCAGTTATATAGACAAAAAGGCAAACTTCTATTGCATGAATGCAACGTCAGGGTAATGTCATGGATTGGAATGATTTGAAGGTCGTTATCGCGCTTGCAGAGAAAGGAACCTTAAAGGCGGCTTCTAGCCAGTTGAATGTTAATTCAACCACTGTTTGGAGGCGGATCCAGCAGCTTGAAAGCGAGCTTTCAACGCAGCTATTTATTGTTAGTCGTCGCGGCTACCAACTGACTGAGGCGGGGCGAACTGTTTTGGATAGTGCCAAGCGAATGGAGTCATTGGCCGATGGCATCCTCATTCAAAGTTCTCTGCAACATGACAAAGTTCAAGGTTTAATTCGTGTTACCGCACCCTCAACAATGGCAACGACCACTTTGCCCGAATGGGTTAGTGAATTCCGGAGGTCATTCCCCGACGTTGAATTTGAGATCCTTGAAAGTGAGCAGGCTCTGGATATCGAGCATCGCGATGCGGACATTGCCATTAGGGCAAGTCATACAGCACCGGAAAACCTTATTGCACGTAAAATGAGAGATGTAAACTTAAGCATCTATGCCTCTGAAGACTTTTTGACGATTAGTGGGTATAACGCTCCTTTCAAGTTGTCCGAAATTGAACGCCTAACAGCTATTGACTACGTGCACTTAGATAACCCAGCAGTGCACTGGTATCAGAAACGAATTAAACACAACACTAAATCCATATATTGTAATTCTATCACTACAGCATTGAACGCTGCGCTTAATGATCAAGGGATAGCGTTGTTACCAGCTGATGATTCATACGATCTAGTTGAACTCTATCAACTGGACGCTAAGTACAACTCATCTTTGTGGATTCTGGCTAATAAGGATCTGAGAAACACAGCACGTATCAAGGCTTTTTGGGACTTCTTAATTACTAAAATGGAAAATTATAAAGTTCAATGATTTGCATATTCCTATGCATGGAACTATCAGGGGATATAAAATTCTATGTATGACGAAATGTTACAACACCAAAGGTTCCTCTATCTCTTCTTCATTCTCTTGTGATCTTATTTTTCTGCCTCAAGTCCAAACCTGACTATGCAATTTACACCTAATAGGTTTCTGATAAGTCCCCGTTTATGCGGCCCTTGATAGGCTGGCTATCAAACAATATGTTACAAATCAAGGACTTAGGTTACCATTGAATATGGGCTTTCATTTTCCGCTAACAAAAAGGAATTCAGTATCAGAATCAGGCAAGAACAACCATACAAAGCCAAGCACGATCACAAGAACAAGTATTTGTTGGACCACCACCATTTTGCAGCCATGCTCCATATTGATTGGCGCTTGCTGTACAAGTAAAAATTTGGAATTTTCAAGCAATGTCAGGAATACTAGAACTAGAGCGTCTTTTGAGCGAAATGAATCCCGAACTTATTGAAGATGAATTTGTATTTTGCACTGTTTCAGGCTCATTAGCTCAATATATTGAATGGGGCCCACTTGCGAGCTTCAACGAAAAAGAAGGATTAACACTTGTCTTAACAAAGGATATCGCAAGCCGTGAGGGCTTGCAGTTTAAAAATACTTACAAGCAAATAACTTTAACCGTACATTCTAGCTTAGAGGCTGTTGGATTAACAGCCTCTGTTTCTAACAAACTAGCTTCGAAGGGTATTAGTGCAAATGTAATTGCAGCATACTTCCATGACCATATTTTTGTACAATCTGAAAAAGCAAGGGAAGCGTTGATTGCATTGAAAGAAGTCGGCAAGAACAGTTTATAAGTGCTCCAACAAGGGCATATACTGGCTGACTACTACGCTACGTTTCAGATTTTGACCACCTCGTATATGCCTATTAAGCAAGTGTTAAGATTTTAGGGTTGAGAAAGTATGGCAAAGGAAATTGAGCGGAAGTTCTTAGTTGATAAAAAGGCTATTGCTTCTTTTACAGGTGGAAAGAGAATCAAACAAGCCTATATAAGTACGGAGTCCAAAGCTGTAGTCAGAGTTCGCGTAATCGGAGATCATGCATATCTAACATTGAAAGGTGAAAGTAAAGGAATTACACGGACTGAGTTTGAGTATCCAATATCCTTTGAAGACGCAAATGAAATGATTGCGGAGCTATGTGATGGTCCCCTCATAGATAAAACGAGGTTCATAGTAGAACACGAAAAACACACTTGGGAAATAGATATCTTTCATGGAGATAATGACGGCTTGATTGTTGCTGAGGTCGAGATGCAAAGTGAATCTGAGAGTGTGGAATTGCCGGAGTGGATTGATAAAGAGGTTACTGGAGATCCAAAGTATTACAATTCCAATTTTTTAGATTTTCCATTTAAAGATTGGTACAAATCATAACTAGAATGTGCACAATATTTACATATGCTTCGTTGAGCTAATCACAAAATAAATTCTGTATGCCCTCGGCTCAGCGAGGCATCATGAGTAAATCACTATGAACCCAGCCATAGAAGAATTAAAAAGATATTTAATCGAGCTAGAATCGGTGAATGACTTTGAATCGATAGAACTTAAAGCTGAACATATTGGCATTTTAATTCAGGTAAAGTCGGCGATAGGACAGCTTGAACTATGCGAAAAGTATGGCATCAGTGCAGGTTCACTAGTAAGTAGTTTACCCAAAACTGAAAATCCAAATTTTTGCTACTTAGTGGTAAATGAAAACGAGTCGTCCAACCCTGATAACTGGGAGGAAGCTATCTTCGAAGGACAGAAAATTCGATTTAGTGGTGGTGACCTTGTAATTCGCAAGTAATCTACACATAGCAAATCATTGTCGCCAATCAACAAACTGCTTATATATTACAATTCTTATAGAAGTTAAGCTCTATATACCTACGCCGAAAGCATGCCTAAAAAGAGACTAAAAGTTACTCAGAAGCAAGCGATGACTACCACCACAATAAGAGCAATTTGCTTATTAATTTTGGCTTTAGGAATCACATTCCTCTTTGGCATTATAAAAATCCACAACCCCGATGTAAGCTTTGAAAGCTCAGATGGCCATTGGGGTGACTCTGAAGTTCAGTTTAAGGGGCGAGATTATTCCGTGATAGAAGAAGGGTTCCGTAGGTACAAGCTTCAATGTAACGCAAGCGATGTGTACCTTGTTAGAAATACCGAGAAGAATTGGATAAATGTACTTGCTTGGCCAAACTACCTCACTCATAACAAGTGGAAGGTCCCATACAGAACCGCAAGTGGAGTGCACTATGATGGAATTATTAGGTGCCAAACAAATCAATAACATCACATTCTAATTCCAGTACAGCGTATCCCTAAAATACCGATCTGCTTTTAATCAGAGGAATAGTTTAATAGCAATAGGACCCTCCTTCATCTTCTGAAAACTGGCGCACATTTTCATTTATTCAGCTGTCGCAAGACATTACATAACCCTACCGAATAAAAAGTATACACATAAGAATTAAACGTTCCTTCGCACCACTGGCGCTATCTCCCGCAACGATTTATAAATCAGACAAGCGAATAGGATTACCGACAACTAAAAAATTTCTCAGAAAAGCAATAATCGTTTTTCAAATTATCTCTTCTTGCGTGAGAGCACCCTCAAAATCAGAATTCTTGATTTGCCCTTTTACTGCAAGACCAGTGATTGATACGGGCTTCGCCCGCAGAAACATGGGAGAGCGAAGTTGAATTACCCGGATCAGTTCACTCCTCAGATTTGGCCATTGATTGTTTATTGTCTGGCCGTATTTGCCCTAATTACCTTAATGCTCAGCCTTTCCTATTTTCTCGGTCAGAAACGCAGAGACCCGGCTACCGATGAGCCCTATGAGTCGGGTATTGTTTCCCAGGGCAATGCGCGTCTGCGCCTCTCTGTCGCCTATTACCTTGTTGCCATCCTGTTTATCGTCTTCGACCTGGAGGCGATTTACCTGTTTAGCTGGTCCATCGCATTTTATGAAACTGGCCTGCTCGGGTTTATCGAGGCCACCGTATTTATCGTGATACTGCTGGTGGGGCTTATTTATCTGTGGCGCCTGGGTGCACTTGACTGGGGCGGATACCAGAAGAGTTTGGAGAAACGCCAAAAACCCCAATAACAACAATGAGAATTCATAATGCGCTGGAAGCTGAGCAAAGCCGACGACCTGATTGCTACCGAACACGGCAATCCTTCTGAAGAAATAAGCACTCAAGATTTAGAAAAAAATATTCTCCTTACCAAACTCGAAGAACTGGTTTCCTGGGGCCGTTCAAATTCCCTATGGCCATTTAACTTCGGGTTGTCCTGTTGTTATGTAGAAATGGCCACCGCCTTCACCAGCCGCCACGACATCTCCCGCTTTGGCGCTGAGGTCATCCGTGCAACCCCGCGACAAGCGGATTTGATTGTAATTTCAGGGACGGTTTTCCTGAAAATGGCACCAGTGGTACAGCGACTCTACGAGCAAATGATCGAGCCCCGTTGGGTCATCTCCATGGGTTCCTGCGCAAATTCCGGCGGTATGTACGATATCTACAGTGTGGTTCAGGGGGTCGATAAGTTTCTCCCGGTCGATGTTTATGTGCCCGGCTGTCCACCACGCCCAGAGGCCCTACTGCAGGGATTGACCTTGCTGCAAAAGTCGGTGGCTGCGGAGAGACGAGCCTTCAGCTGGGTTGTGGATGATCAAGGAACTCACAAGGTTCCAAAGCCCAGTCAGCGTGATCTCCATAGGGAGGAACGTACGAAAGCTGACATGCTACGTGCGCCCGACAGTGTTTAGGCTTCATGGAATAAGAAAAAAACAACGGAATAGCCAATGACTGGCGTAATTGCGAAAACTGTCCACACAGCAACTCCCTACAGGAAAGCAGCAGAGGCATTTATTCGGGATCTCGACACCGGATACAAGCTTCACTCGTTCTGGTGGCAGCCACACTGTGATGATATGCCCACACTGTGGATCGAGAAACATGCCTTGATCCCTCTTTTGCTCTTTCTCAAGCGGGATATCGCCCAGCCATTTGAAATGCTGTATGACCTGAGTGCTATCGACGAACGGCTGCGGGTCAACCGTGGGGAGGGAACCGAAAAACAGCCTTCCAGCGATTTCACCCTGGTATATCAACTACTTTCATTTACCCGCAATTTATTTATCCGTATCAAGGTGGCTCTTCCCGAGAGTGATCTGAGCGCACCGACTATTACTGCCGTTTGGGAGAATGCCAATTGGTATGAACGGGAAGTGTGGGATCTATTCGGTATCGACTTTCCAGGTCATCCCCATTTACAGAGAATCATGATGCCGCTGACCTGGAAGGGGCATCCACTGCGCAAGGATCACCACGCCCGAGCTACCGAAGTCGACCCATTTAGTCTGTCAGAAGAGAAAGAACGCAAAGAACAAGACGCCCTGCTGTTCCGGCCGGAAGACTGGGGCATGGCCAGGAGTAATGAAGACTCAGAGTTTATGTTCCTCAACCTGGGCCCGAATCACCCCAGTGTACACGGGGTATTCCGTGTAGCCCTTCAGCTGGATGGTGAACAGATTATCGATGCAGTGCCAGATATCGGTTACCACCATCGCGGTGCGGAGAAGATGGCCGAGCGCCAGGCTTGGCATACCTATGTGCCCTACACTGACCGTATCGATTACCTCGGCGGTGTCATGAACAACCTGCCCTATGTGATGGCACTGGAGCAACTCGCCGGCATTAAGGTCCCTGAACGCGCACAGATGATACGGGTGATGATGTGCGAGTTCTTCCGCATATCCAGTCATCTGGTATTTTTTGGCACCTTTGCCCAGGACGTGGGACAGATGTCTCCCGTGTTCTATATGTTTATTGATAGGGAAAAACTGTTTGGAATAGTTGAGGCCATTACCGGCGGCAGGATGCACCCGGCATGGTTCCGTATCGGCGGTGTAGCGCAGGACTTACCCCAGGGTTGGGACAAGATGGTGCGGGAATTTCTCGACTATATGCCCGCACGCTTAGCCGATTACGACGGCATGGTGATTAAAAATAAACTCCTGCAACGCCGCACCCGCGGCATTGGTGTCTACGATACGGCGGAGGCGTTTGAGTGGGGGGTTACCGGGCCAGGCCTTCGTGCCACGGGCCTGGATTGGGATCTGCGCAAAAAGCGCCCTTATAGCGGCTATGATCAGTTCGAGTTCGAGATTCCCAGCTACGATGGTGGGGACTGTTTCGACCGCTGCCGGGTCCGGGTGGACGAGATATGGCAGAGTCTGCGGATTATCCGCCAGTGCCTGGAAAATATGCCGGCAGGCCCTTATAAGTCGGACCATCCTTTGACTACCCCTCCGCGAAAGGGGCGCACCATGGAGGATATCGAGACTTTAATTCAGCACTTTGTGAATAACAGCTGGGGACCGGTAATGCCAGCCGGCGAAGTGTGTTATCCCATTGAGGCCACTAAAGGAATCAACAGCTACCAGATCGTTAGTGATGGGGGGACCACCTCATACAGGACCCGAATTCGCACCCCTTCATTCCCACACCTGCAAATGATTCCGTTGATGTCCAACGGACTGTTGATTGCTGACCTTATTGCCATTATTGCCAGCATCGACTTCGTCATGGCGGATGTGGACAGATAACAATAAAGAATTACGGCAGGCACAGGGCCGTACAGCAGCGGAGTAGAAAAGTGCACGGAAATACACCCAGCGTTTCAGCCATCGCAAACACAGATGGCGGCAGCGCCTCAACGAAACCTCCGCAAGTTCTATCTCGGGGGCGACTATGTCCAGCTTATTAGAACCGGAATTGATTGAAGTAATGGAGCAAGGCAATAGCAATTCAGCAGACAACCAGGCGACCTTAACAGTACAAGAAAAAGAGGAAATTGATCAGGAAGCCACCCACTACCACGAAAAAACTTCAGTGGGGCTCGAGGCGTTGCGGATTGTACAGAAACATCGCGGCTGGATTTCCGATGAGAGCCTCCAGGCAATTTCCAATTATCTGGATATTCCCGTTGCAGAACTTGAGAGTGTCGCCACCTACTTCCAGTTGATTTTCCGCCAACCAGTAGGTAAGGAAGTGATCTACCTGTGTAAAAGCTCCAGCTGCTGGATTATGGGTTGCGATAATTTGCAGAAAAAAATATCTGAGCGCTTAAATATCCAGCCTGGAGAAACCTCCGAAGATGGGATTTTCACCCTGCTGGAAACGCCCTGCCTGGGAGATTGTGACAAAGCCCCAGTCCTTATGCTCGGCGAAGAGATGCATCGCCATTTGGATGAGAAAGGTATTGATGAATTAATCGATAAGAAGAAAAAATACCATGCTGACAAATCCACTGACTAAAAATATTTCCAGTGAAAATATTGCCGCCACTATTGAGCAATATGTGGAAAACGACGGCTACCAGGGCTGGCGCAAAGCCATCACCATGGTACCGGACGATATTATCAACGAAGTAAAAGATGCAGGCCTGCGCGGACGCGGTGGAGCGGGGTTTAACACTGGGCTGAAGTGGAGTTTTGTACCTAGGGGTAAAGATTCGCCCAAGCAGAAGTACGTTGTCTGTAACGCCGATGAAATGGAACCCGGCGCCTTCAAAGACCGATTGCTAATGGAGCGAGATCCTCACCTCCTTCTTGAGGGGATGGCTATAGCCGCCTATGCCATTGGCGCCTCTCACGCCTATATTTTTATTCGTGGTGAATACCACCTGGCTGCAAACCGTCTCGAACAGGCAATCGATGAAGCCAAGCAGCAGGGCATGATTGGCGAAAACATTTTCGACAGTGGCTTTAATCTGGAGATCTGTCTGCACCGCAGCGCCGGTAACTATATCTGTGGTGAAGAAACCGCACTGCTAAACGCCCTTGAAGGCAAGCGGGCCATTCCCCGCGCCAAGCCACCCTTTCCACAGGTCAGCGGGCTTTGGGGAAAACCCACTGTCGTTAACAATGTAGAGACCTTGTGCAACCTCCCCCATTTAATTAACCACGGCGTGGAGTGGTACAAAAACCTTAGCCGGGGTGACGATGCGGGAAGCAAAATATTTGGTGTTAGCGGCAAGGTTAATAATCCAGGGGCTTGGGAACTCCCAATGGGGACGCCCATTCGCGAAATTATTGAACAACATGCCGGTGGCATGAAAGATGGCCTGCAACTGAAGGGCATTCTTCCCGGTGGAGGATCGACCGACTTCCTCGGCCCGGACCACCTCGATCTTCCCATGGATTACGACGTTATCGGCAAGGCCGGCAGCCGTATGGGGACCGGCACGATCACTGTGCTCGACGATAAAACCTGCCCCGTTGGCTTGGTACTGAACTTGACCCAGTTCTTTGCGCGGGAATCCTGTGGCTGGTGCACCCCCTGCCGGGACGGCTTGCCCTGGGCCGTCAAAATTCTGGAGAGAATAGAGTCTGGCCAGGGAACTAAAGAAGACTTGGAACTCCTCAGGGAACAGTGCGAGCGTATTGGCCCCGGCAATACCTTTTGTGCCCTGGCTCCCGGCGCCGCAGAGCCGATACAAAGCGCGTTAAAACTCTTTGAACAGGATTTTATCGACCATATTGAAGGCGGTTGTTGCCCCTACCAATAAATTAGCGCGACAACCCTGCCCCTGAAAGCATTAATAAAAAGAAAATGGATTTCAAATGCCAACCATCACAATAGACGGTAATAAATACCAGGTTGATGGAGATCAAAACCTGCTCACTGCCTGCCTGTCCCTGGGTTTGAATGTCCCCTATTTTTGCTGGCACCCCGCCATGGGTTCTGTTGGCGCCTGCCGCCAATGTGCGGTTATCGAGCATAAGGACAGCGAAGATCAACGAGGCCGGTTGATTATGAGCTGTATGACGCCGATAAAAGACGGCGGTATTTACAGTGTCAGTTCGGAAGCTGCGAAAGATTTTCGCGGTTCTGTGATAGAGGACTTGATGACCAACCACCCTCACGATTGCCCGGTTTGTGAGGAGGGCGGCGAGTGCCACTTACAGGATATGACTGAAATGTCCGGTCATACCATGCGCCGCTATCAGGGTACCAAGCGCACCCACCGAAACCAGTATCTCGGCCCCTTTATCAATCACGAAATGAATCGCTGTATTACCTGCTACCGGTGTGTCAGGTTCTATCACGACTATGCCGGTGGCGAGGATTTACAAGCACTGGGTCGCAATCACCAGGTCTTTTTTGGCCGCAATACCGAGGGCATGCTGGAAAATGGTTTTAGTGGGAACCTTGTCGAAGTGTGCCCCACCGGAGTATTTACCGATAAGACTTTCAGCCAGCACTTTGTCCGAAAATGGGATTTGCAAACAGCCGCCTCAGTCTGTGAACACTGTGCCGTGGGTTGCAACACCGCGCCTGGAGCGAGGGAATCCGGCAACAACCAAGACCCGATGTTGCGCCGTGTGGTCAACTTATATCACCACGATATCAACGGCTATTTTCTCTGTGATCGGGGGCGCTTTGGATACGAATATGTCAACAGTAAGAGCCGGATAACCCAGGTACTTTCTGCGCGCAAAGATGATGTGATCAGCTCTACAGCAGAAACTGATGAACGTTTGCACAAAGAGGTTTCCCCCAAGGATGCAGTGTTCTCACTTTCAGAAAAACTCGCATCTGCGCAAAGAGGTGAGCATCATTTAATAGGCATAGGTTCACCCAGGGCATCATTGGAAAATAACTTCGCCCTATTAAAGTTTGTAGGGCGGGATAACTTCTTCTCTGGCCTCAACCAGCGGGATATGCAGCTACTACACCTTGTAGACAGAATTCAGAGCGATGCCAATATCCACAGCCCGACCATCCCTGAGATAGAAAATTCAGATGTTGTATTGATACTCGGGGAAGATATCTACAATACAGCCCCCAGGGTTGCCCTGGCAGTTCGCCAAGCAGCACGGAGCCGCCAAAAAGAACAAGCTGAATCATTAAGAATACCCTTGTGGCAGGATGCTTCTGTTCGACAATTGGAGGGTGAACCCAGCCCGATTATTTTTATCGGCACCGAACTCAATCAGATTTCAGATATTACCTGTAAAGCGATCTATACCCTGCCGGAACAGGCTGCCCAAATCGGCCAAGCAATTGCCAATAATATTCTGGAGGTAAAAAGCAACAAAACTTCACTGAGTGCAGAGAATCTGGAGGAAGCTGAAAGAATCTCAGCAATATTAACTGCGGCCAAGAACCCAGTGATTATCTCTGGAACCAGTAGCAAGAATATCCACCTTACCCACAGCGCAGCCAAAATCGCCTGTGCTCTGGCGGAAAAAAATGGCAAACCCACTTCTCTATACTTATGTTGTGAAGAGGCTAATAGCTTAGGAGTTATTCAGCTGTTTGAGCCCGAAACCGGTTCCCTTGAGCATCTGATCACTGAACTCAAGAATGACAAAACCAATATCGATAAAACCCTAGTGATTCTGGAGAATGACCTCTCCCTAAGAATCGTGAGTGAAGAGTTAAATAGTCTGTTTGCCAGCGTCGACCATATCATTCTGCTGGACACCCTGCTCAATGAAACCGCCAAACATGCCGACTTAATCTTTCCTGTATCCGCAACGGCCGAATCCCAAGGGACATTTGTTAACAATACTGGTTTGGCACAGCGATTTTATGCGGTCTATGAAGGCACTGGGTATATCCAGGAGAGCTGGCGCTGGCTGGTAGATGCCGCTGGTTTTTGCACAGAACACTCCGAGAGTATCGACACTATTATCAATTGGAATCACTGCCCGGATATCACCGATTCCCTGGCGGAAAGTGTTGCTTCACTCAAGGTCATCAAAGATTTAGGGCCGGATGAAAACTTCCGGATTGACGGGCTGAAGGTTGCTCGACAGACCGCTCGCTACAGTGGGCGCACGGCTATTCACGCAGAGGAACATGTCTCAGAGGAGCCCCCACACCAAGACCCCGATGCTCCTATGAGCTTTAGCATGGAAGGTGTGCACAATCCAAACCGATCACCGCTGCAAGCCAATATCTGGTCTCCCGGATGGAACTCCAACCAATCAATTTTCAAGTTTCAGCAGGAAGTGGGTGGCGAACGCCGTGGTGGTGCCTCGGGTAAATATATCCAGCGGCGAGAGCAAGCACTATCGGAGTGGTCCTTGCCCACAGCCTCCGATGGCGATACAGATAGCGATAACCACAGTCTAGCGACACTGCCGATTTACCGAATGTTTGGTTCGGAAGAGCTCAGTAACCGCGCAATGGCCATCGCTACAGTGATCGATAAGCCATTCTTTACTTTAAATCGCGGTGATGCCGAAAGTGCCAACCTCAACCAGGGAGACACAGTGGCGTTAGACACCAATAGCGGTGTTTTCCGGGGCAGTGTGGTTATCTCCGATAGCCAACCTTCGGGCAGCCTGGGTGTGCCCTATGGTCTTCCAGGGCTTGAAACTCTTGCCCCCGTATTACCGGGTGGCGCCAATCTGTTGCCAGTGGAAGAAAGCTCCGCAATCGGGCAAGAGGACTAATTATGAGCACAAATATCTGGATCATATTGCTCAATATTTTCGGCGTATTGATAGTTACCGTGCTGCTAGCAGCCATTTTAACTTGGGGCGAGCGCCGCCTATTGGGTTTTTGGCAAGATCGCCCGGGCCCTAACCGGGTCGGAAAATTTGGCACCCTGCAAGTTATTGCAGATATGATCAAGCTGTTCTTTAAGGAAGACTTCACTCCGAAATTTGCAGATATTCCCGTATTTGTACTGGCACCCACCGTAGTTATGGCAACCATGTTGATTGCCTTTGCCGTAGTGCCCATATCGCCCAATATTGGGGTCACCGACCTGAATATCGGATTACTGTTTGTGCTGGCAATGAGTTCTATTGCGGTCTACAGCGTAATCCTTGGGGGATATGCATCAAATAATAAATATGCCCTGCTCGGTGGGCTAAGGGCTGCCGCTCAAACCGTGTCCTATGAAGTATTTATGGGTTTGAGCCTGATGGGCGTTGTTATGCTCTCGGGCAGTTTCAATCTGCGCGAGATTGTTAATGCCCAGGCAGATGGTTGGTTTATCATCCCTCAATTTCTGGGGTTTATTGTTTTCTTTATTGCCGGTATTGCCGAGAGCCGCAGAACTCCATTTGATCTTCCGGAAGCTGAGCACGAACTGACTGCCGGATTCCATACCGAATATTCCGGTATGAAATTCGGTATGTTCTTTGTGGGTGAATATCTGGCAGTAATCCTAATTTCAGCGCTAATAACCACCCTGTTTCTCGGTGGGTGGCACGGCCCCCTACTACCCCCATTTATTTGGTTTTGCCTGAAGACCGCCATTCTGGTTGGTGTGTTTATTCTTTTAAGGGCGGCGATTCCACGCCCCCGCTACGACCAATTAATGAAATTCGGCTGGAAGGTCATGCTACCTCTGGCCCTGATCAATCTACTGGCTACCGCAGCGGTACTTTTGTGGACTGCCTAGAAAATTAAAATAAGCGTGCGAGGCCAAAGAAATGATTTCAAGCCAAATTCGCAGCATGTGGTTGGTATTTAAACACCTGTTCCGGAAGAACGTTACCGTACAATACCCCGACCAAAAGCCCTACCTGGCACCCAGATATCGTGGCAGGATCGTGCTCACCCGAGATCCCAACGGTGACGAGCGCTGCGTTGCCTGTAATCTCTGCGCCGTTGCCTGCCCTCCTGATTGTATTTCACTGCAAAAAACAGAAGATCCAGACGGCCGCTGGCGTCCCGAATATTTTCGTATCAATTTTTCCCGCTGCATTATGTGTGGGCTTTGTGAAGATGCCTGCCCAACCTATGCCATCCAGCTAACACCTGACTTTGAGATGTGCGAGTACGATCGGCAAAACATGGTGTACGAAAAGGAAGATCTTCTAATTAGTGGTCCCGGTAAGTATCACGATTACAGTTTTTATCAAATTGCAGGAAAGGCCATCTCAGGAAAGGACAAGGGAGAAGCTCAAAATGAGGCCGAGCCCATTAATGTAAAAAGCCTAAATCTCTGATTTCAATAAGGCTAATAACTAAAAAGAGGTTTTCCCAGTGAATTACATTTTCTACTTAACCGCTGCGGTTGCCATTGTCTCAACCGCCATGGTTATCTTTCACAAGAACGCGGTCCACGCGCTACTATATCTTGTCACTTCACTTTTATCGGTTGCCGTTATTTTCTATCAATATGGCGCTCCCCTGGCAGCAGCTTTGGAAGTTATTATTTATGCCGGCGCCATCATGGTATTGATTATTTTTGTCATCATGATGCTCAACCAGGGAGACGCTTCAGTTGCACAGGAGCAAGCCTGGTTACAACCCCACACCTGGATTGGCCCAGCCCTTCTATCAGCCATTTTATTAATCCAGTTACTTTTGCTGGTTAGTAGCGGACAAATCCCTTCAGAGCAAACCTATCACTATATCGGGCCCAAACAGGTCGGTATCGCACTTTTTAGTCATTACGTTCTCGCTGTCGAACTGGCTTCAATGCTGCTTTTGGCAGGGCTTGTTGGAGCTTTCCACCTCGCTCGACACAGAAGAACAGTTAAACCGGAGTAAAGCTATGCCTATCGAATCTGCACCTGGTTTGGAGGCTGGCGTGCTGTTGGCCTCCATCCTGTTTTGCTTGGGGTTAGCCGGATTACTCATCCGAAGAAATATTATTTTTATGCTGATGTGTATTGAAATTTGCACCAATGCCGCAGCATTAATGTTTGTTGTCGCCGGCGCACACTGGGGCAATGCTGATGGGCAGGTGATGTTTGTTTTTGTTGTCACCCTGGCCGCTGCCGAAGTAGCCATTGCACTGGCCCTGGTCTTGCAATTCTATTATCGCAAACACACGGTCGATATTGACCAGCTCAATGGATTGAGGGGTTAATATGAACGGATCACTTGCCTGGATACCATTGCTTCCCTTTCTTGGTTTCCTAACCCTCATCAGCATTCCACTCTTTACACAAAAGGAGCCCTCACAAAAGTTAGTGAGCCTGATTGGGGTGGGCAGTGTGGGAATCGCAGCGATTCTGGTTTTTAACCTCGCACTCTCCACCTTTCTGGGCAACCCGGAATCGGTCGTTACGCTGTCAGTTTGGCAGTGGATGCGAGTATCTGACCTCCAACTCGGCTTCACCTTTCATGTGGACTGGCTAGCCCTGGTAATGCTGATGATCATTACCGGAGTGGGCTTCCTTATTCACTTATACTCAGCCGGATATATGCGTGAAGATCCGGATTTCCGCCGCTACTTTTCCTACCTGAATCTATTTGTCTCTGCCATGTTAATTCTTGTAATGGCGGACAACCTGGTACTTCTCTATCTGGGATGGGAAGGCGTTGGTCTTTGTTCCTACTTGCTCATTGGCTTTTGGTATAAGGACCCTGCAAACGGCGCGGCCGCGCAGAAAGCATTTATCGTCACCCGCGTCGGCGATACCGCCATGGCGATCGGCTTGTTCCTGCTGTTCTTTGAGTTCTCAACACTAAATATACCGGAGCTCATCACAGCGGCAGGGAATCCCGAGGTCAATACTCAAATTGTCACTATCGCTATGCTGCTGTTACTGGGTGGCGCTGTGGGTAAGTCAGCACAGATTCCACTCCAGACCTGGCTTCCCGATGCGATGGCAGGCCCCACTCCCGTCAGCGCCCTTATCCACGCTGCCACCATGGTGACGGCCGGGGTCTACTTGATCGCCCGCATGCACCCGCTTTATCAGCTGTCTGGAACCGCCATGACAGCTGTAGCCATTGTCGGCGCTCTGACTCTATTAATCTCCGGATTCAGTGCTATCGCACAAAGTGATATCAAACGGGTCCTGGCCTATTCAACCATCTCCCAGATTGGATATATGTTCCTGGCCCTGGGTGTGGGTGCCTGGTCAGGAGCCATCTTCCATTTGATGACCCACGCCTTCTTCAAGGCTCTGCTCTTCCTCTCCGCAGGGTCAGTAATCCTGAGCGTACATCACGAGCAGAATATCTTTGCCATGGGCGGCCTCTATCGCAAAATCCCCTTTACCTTTATCTGCTTTACCATCGGTTGCGCCTGTCTGGCAGCGCTCCCATTTACGTCCGGCTTCTACAGCAAAGATCATATTTTGCTCAGCGCTTATGAATACCATCAAGGAGTAAACCTGCTCTGGCTTGCCGGTCTATTGGGAGCGCTGGTCACAGGGGTTTATAGCTTCCGGGTTCTGTTTCTTGCATTTCTGGGCAGTGAGGGCAGCGCCTCCTCACACTGTAAAGACGCTAATAACACGGTGATGATGCTTCCCTTGGGCATCCTCGCTGTACTTGCCCTATTTGGTGGAATTCTCGCTCCGCCTCTCCAGGGAGTCTTTGGCACCCCAACCGATGAACACCATTCCTGGGTCATTGAAGCCATTGCCATTGCAATGCCTCTGATCGGCCTGTTTATCGCCTGGAAAATGTTCCTGTTCGAGAAAAAGGTTGGGGAGCAGCGCTCTCCACTAATGCAGTTTTGGTTTAAGGGATGGGGTTTTGACTGGGTCTATGACCGAGTCTTTGTAAGACCTTTTAAATTTATCACCGCCCTTAACCACAAAGATATTATCGACAGCATCTACAAGGGTACCGCTTCGCTGAGTGCACATCTAAATAACGCCCTCAGCTCTTCACAAAACGGCCAAATACGTTGGTACCTGGCCACCTTTGTAGCCGGATCAATTTTATTCCTAGCCCTGTTGGTGGCTCTATGACATTACTGGCAATAATTATAATTTTATTTGTTGGGGGAATATTAGCCTGGCTGGCAGAGAGACATCTCTATGAGGGTGGACGCTTAATCAGCCTGGTTTCCCTGATTATCGCATCCCTGCTCTTGATCAGCTATTTCCCCCAGGCAGAGTCCACAGCTGTTACAGGTGACAGTCAGTGGTGGGATAGCCTTTTGATATCCTGGATACCCAGGTTTGGGATCAGCTTCCATCTGGCGATTGATGGACTCAGCTTTCTTATGCTGCTACTGACAATGGGGATGGGAATCTTTGGGTTAGTAATGACCTGGAATGATGTCACCTTCCGGCGCGGCTTCTTTTATTTTAACTACCTGTGGACACTGGCCGGTATTGTCGGTGTGTTTACCGCTATCGACCTGTTTTTATTCTTTTTCTTTTGGGAAGTCATGCTGATTCCCATGCTGCTGTTGATTGCAGTTTGGGGCTATGAGGGCAGAGTCTACGCTGCGATAAAGTTCTTTATTTTCACCCAGGCAAGCAGCTTGTTAATGCTGATTGCCATCGTTGCCTTGGCATTTATCCACTATCGGAATAGCGGACAACTGACCTTTAACTATATGGATTTGTTGGGTGCTCAACTGTCTGCAACAGCAGCTTATTGGTTAATGCTCGGATTTTTTATTGCCTTTATCGTCAAGTTGCCAGCGCTGCCCTTCCATACCTGGTTACCTGACGCCCATACCCAGGCCCCTACTGCCGGCAGTATTCTGCTGGCAGCGATTCTGTTGAAAACAGGAGCCTATGGTTTATTGCGTTTTACACTGCCCTTATTCCCGGAGAGTTCACAAGCTTTTGCACCGGTTGCAATGACCATTGGAGCCATCAGTGTGGTCTACGGCGCATCGCTGGCATTCGCTCAGAAGGATATGAAAAGGCTTGTGGCCTACTCCAGTGTGAGCCATATGGGATTTGTTCTATTGGGGCTCTACGCGCTGAATACTATCGCCCTGCAGGGCGCAGTGATGCAAATGATCGCCCACGGCTTGAGTACCGCTGCTCTCTTCGCATTAGTAGGCGCACTACAGCATCGTCTCCATACTCGGGATATGAGCCAGCTCGGCGGTGTCTGGCCTCTTCTGCCAAAGCTATCCGCCGTTGCACTCTTCTTTGCCATTGCCTCGCTGGGACTGCCTGGGCTGGGTAATTTTGTTGCCGAATTCCTGGTTCTTGTTGGTAGCTTTAAAGCTAATCACTGGTTAACGGTTATTGCAGCAATTGGGCTTATTGGAGCAGCACTCTATGCACTATTGATGATGCAGCGTGTCTTCTTTGGCAAGTTTAATGACAAATTGAAACCAGCTACAGAGGGGAAAACTGTCAGTGATCTAAGCCTCAGGGAGATCTCTGCGCTTCTTTCACTGGCGGTGCTTCTCGTGATCTTCGGGCTCCGCCCCCAGCCTATCTTTGATATCGCCGAGCCTACGATTGCTAAATCAATGCAAAAATTTCAGGCCCCTGAAAATGAAGAAGTCGTCATAGAAAAGACAGGGCCGGAAACTTCAGCAAGCTTATCCTCTCCTACTGCTAAAAGCGCTAATACAGGTACATCTCTATGAGTGCCCAAGAACTATTTTCTATCCTACCGCTTTTACTGATTAGTGCCGGTATTGTAATTTTGCTGCTCCAAGTATCCTTCTGGAGAAATCATGCGGGCGCTCTGGTTACAACTCTTATCACTTTGGTAGCCGCTATCATTGCCTGTTTCTGGGTTGGAGCCACCCTATCGGGCAATAACGGGTCCATTCAAGTGACTGCCCTACTCTCGATTGACTACAACTCATTGTTCTTCTGTCTGCTGATATTAGTTACCGCCATAGCCGTCAGCGTTATGGGATACAACTACTTAAAACTTCGGTGTGACCTGAATAGAAACCCGGATAGCTATCCAGAAGAGTTTTATATACTACTTTTACTTGCCATTTTGGGAGCAAGCACCCTGGTATTTGCCAGCCACTTTGCCACCTTTTTCCTCGGTATAGAATTAATTAGCCTCGCACTGTATCCACTGTTGGGATTTGCGGTTACTGGCAATTTATCCTCAAGTAAAGATCAAGTAAATTCCCTGGAATCTGCCTTTAAATACTTAATCCTTTCAGCACTTTCTACCGCTCTCGGGCTATTCGGTATCGCATTAATTTATGCGGCATCTGGGGCACTGGACTTTGGTAGTATCGCTACACGTATACAGGATCTTTCACAGACTTCTGCTCTTTTTGCAACCGGCGCCACTCTGCTGGTCATTTCTGTTGCTTTCAAGTTATCACTGGTTCCATTTCATATCTGGACACCCGATGTATTCCAGGGCGCACCTACGCCTACGACGGCGTTGATCGCCACAGTGGGAAAAACAGCCGTAATTGCCTTTCTGTTGCGATTCTTTAATACCTTAAATCTCTACCAGAGCCCTATTCTTATTGACTTACTGACAATCGCCGCCATAGCTAGCATGCTGATAGGAAATTTACTGGCCCTGATGCAAAACAATATCAAAAGGCTGCTGGCCTACTCCTCAATCGGCCATATAGGCTATTTAATTGTGGCGTTTATCATCGGCAATAGCGCGTTTGGTACAGAGGCGGTTATTTATTACATGGTCGCCTATGTCATTACTACACTAGGAGCCTTTGCAATTGTTGGCCTGATAGCCGATTCAGTCGAGGCCACACAACTAACCAATGGAACAAATGTCAGCGACGTGACCAACAGTGCAGATGATCCTTATCACAGGGACTTTTACCGGGGATTACTCTGGCGTAGTCCATGGCTGGCGAGCTGTCTTGCTCTAATGCTGCTATCTCTGGCTGGAATTCCCTTAACTATTGGATTTATTGGGAAGTTTTACGTCTTTACCGCAGGTGTTGAAGGAAAAATGTGGGCTCTTCTCGCTGGTGTGGTTATTGGTAGTGCATTGGGCCTCTTCTATTACCTTCGTCTTCTACTTACGATGGTACAAAGAGATGCCATTGACACTAGCAGTAACAGCGAAACGTTACAAATTACCACTTCAGGGCAGTTTTTAATCGCAACTCTCGCTGCCGTACTGGTTTTTTTCGGAATATTCCCACAGGTCCTTATTAACTGGATAAATGCTATATAAAGTAGAGAGCGAGTGCTGATGTAAAAATATTTTAAAGCCCAGGTAATAGCCTGGTCATCAGAGGGTACTTACTATGAAGACTTTCAAACAAGCATTTGAAGTCATCAAGGATGCTGAGAGATTTCACCTGGAAATGGCAGCTGTTTACGAGACCTTACTGGACAAATCAGAGGACTACCGAACCCAATTGCTATTAAAACACATGCTTGAGCATGAGCAGAGAATGGCGAAAAACCTGCAGAACTACAATGATGTAGCGCAAAATAAGGTGATGAAGACATGGTTGCAATACACCCATGAAGAAAGTGCCAATGACTTTATTCGCCGCCTCAATCTGAGTGATCCACCGACAATTCGTGAAATTAATAATATGGGACGAGAGGTAGATCGCTATTTCTCAGAACTCTATCAAGCGGTGTATGGTGCAATTGAGTCGATGGAGGTGAAAGAGGTGTTTGAAGACCTAAAGCAGATACAAGATAAGGAAAGAATTACCTTATCTATGGCCACAAATTCACTGTGGGATATGTAAAAATCCCGCTACTTACAGCGGGATCTAATCGTCACATAATTCTGCAGTCGGCTAACCCGGTATTAAGAAACGCCAGGTTAGCCAGTTACAAAATTCCAGCTACAGCGGGGATTACTTAGAACTCATACTGCGCTCTTACGTAATACAGAGCTCCATTGAATCCCATAGGTGCCGTTTCCGGATATTCCGCTCCAGCAACACCGGACCAGGGGTTTTTATCTGGATAGTTGTTGAATACGTTTTCCGCACCTGCGATCAAGGTCATGGAATCATTGAAGTCATAAGCAGCCTCAATATCCACAGTCCACTCATCACCGGCATCAATGGGCAAGCTGTAATCGTCCAAATGTGCTTCCCAGTAGCTACCGTAGTAGTTGAGTCGCACTAGGCCCCGCCAGCTGTCACCACTATGGGTGACAGATGCATTACCGCGCACCTCTGGTAAGCCATCCTCCAGCTGCCTGATACGCATTTCATCCATGGTATCCGTACTGAAATCGGTAACTTCCGTTTCCGTCCAGTTGAAAGCCAGGTTGAAATCTGTTGCATCACCGAGTGGGTAAGTCGCCACCAAGTCGATACCCTGGGTTTGGGTATCGAAGTCATTGGTGTAGAAACGGAAATATTCAAGGGAATCAGCACCACTGATGCCATCCTGAACCAACTGATCCCGCTCTTCATCAGTCAGTTCCTGGTTAGCAGATTGAGTGATTCGATCTGTCACCTCGATGAGGAAGTAATCCAGGGTAATATCCCAATCACCTGCGGCAATAATTGTACCGAAAGTAAAGCTCTGAGACTCCTCTGGCTGCAGCTGCTTACCGCCTTTCAATACTGCAATGGGGTTGGTTGCCGGAATAGTTCCCCGGTTAGCCAATGCGCCATTGGTATAAGCCGTAGTGACATTGGTAATGTTGGACTGACCCGGAGTCGGAGCACGGAAACCGGTGCTCAGCGTAGAGCGCAAGGCAATCACATCGTTGATTGTATAGTGGGCTGACAATTTGAAATTGGAAGTATCTCCGAAATCAGAGAAATCTTCCCAACGCAGTGCCGCACCTAATCGAAGAGCTTCGACGACTTCGAGTTCGAAGTCGGTGTAAAGTGCAATATTATCCCGGTCAAATGTGCCTACAACCTCAGGACCAAAACCAGAGAATCCATTCGAACCAATCAGGAAACCCTGCTCCGCCAGATCACCAACTTGCCAGGAGGCAGTATCACCCTGTTTGACTTCAAACTCTTCTTCACGCCATTCAAAGCCCGTGGCCATGAACAAAGGCATTCCGGCAAGTTCAATGCTCTTAGTCAAATCGATATTGAAGTTGTTTTCTTCCTGTATATAACCACCAGGGCTAAATCTGGTCGGGCTGTCAGGTCCGAGCGTGGCATTGACGGTGTTGTAGATTAAAAAGTCTACTTCGTTGTGACCGGTACTGGCACTTACGTCGTAGCCAATGCCATTTGCAAATTCACCACGAACACCAAATACTGCTGAGTAGTCCTCTAGCTCACCGCCAAAGCGCGGAGTAAATCCGCCTGGGAACATTTCGGTGTATGAGAAGCACTCATCACTAGACTGTGCTTCCTCATGGGTCATGCCAATACAATCATAGATACCATTGCTAGCATCCAGATCACCAATTAAGGGCTCATCATCAAGCGCATAAACGCCGGGACGAGTTTCCGGGTTCCGGAAGTAAAAGCCCCCATCTGTTTCGCGGCTGGCATAGTTACCAAAGGCATACAGCTCAGCAGTATCATTTAGCTCTATGGCACTGTTAACAAAGAACTTGGTGTCGTCATTAACTTCTGGCTGGCCCCAGATCTGCGCAGGATTGGCAACATAGGTATTGCCATCGGCGATCAACTGGGCTGCATCATCCCGCTGCACACTGCGGCTGGTGGAATCCTGCTCACGATACTCAAGGCTGACATTCACAAAACCAGAGTCTGTCAGAGGCAGGCCAAAATTCGCCGCTATCGTACTCTGATCACCATCACCTTCAGCGGTAGTAGCATACTTGGCTTCAACCGTGCCGCCCTCAGCTGCATCCTTTAACTGAAAGTTGATAACGCCGGCAATCGCATCGGAGCCATATTGGGCTGCGGCACCGTCACGCAGGACCTCAACCTGTTTCAGAGCAATCGCCGGAATTGCAGAGATATCTGGCCCCTGGGCACCATCTGAAACACCACTTCCGAGGAAGGAAATGACGGCAGCGCGATGGCGACGCTTACCATTTACCAGAACCAGTGTGCTATCGGGTGGCAGTCCACGCAGGTTTGCAGGGCGAACGATTGAGGCAGCATCAGAAATTGGCT
Organism: Microbulbifer maximicatervae (SeqCode); assembly: GCF_052467225.1. Lineage (NCBI taxonomy): Bacteria > Pseudomonadati > Pseudomonadota > Gammaproteobacteria > Cellvibrionales > Microbulbiferaceae > Microbulbifer > Microbulbifer maximicatervae (SeqCode). The sequence continues at coordinate 4,544,838 of NZ_CP174303.1, forward strand.
TTGCATTAACGTTGTAGGATGGAACAACGTTTCTAAGCAGGTTACTGAGATCTCCATCACCCTGGTTTACAAATTCTTCTCCGGTCACGATATCGATGGGAGCGGAGGAATCTGTAGCGGAACGCCCTTCAACACGGGTACCGATTGTTATCACTTCCTCAAGGAGTGCATCTTCAGCAAAAGTGGGACTGCTTAATGCAGCAATCGAAGCTGCCAGCAGAGAGGGAGCGCCACAGGCCGTAAGCCAGCGCTTCTTTTTTTCATTCATAGGAGAAATACCCTGTTTTAGTTATCTCTTATTTTCTTCCGAGCCAAATCAACCAGCTTTCACTTAAACCAATTTGTGCGTTACAGCAAAAATAAATTGGCTAATTAAGGTAGTGCTCCAGGAGATCAATAAAAATTTTTTACGCACTTGAAAGCTCGCTTATGCAGAGGGAGGTTACCACCAATACATTCACTGCAAGAAGTGTGACAACCAGAGAAAATGCCAGAAAAACTACAATTTGCAAGAGCAAAAAAGGCAATTTAAAAATTAAGAACGACTAAAAATGTAAATACTGACAAAACTGCCAAAAATAAAATAAATATAATTAGATGATTAAATTAAATTTAATTACAAGAGGGAGCAAAATAGAGCATACATACACAAGCAGGGTATATCCCAAATAATAACTTCTACAGAGGACAAATGAAACTTATTTGATGATTTGAGGTAAAAAAATAACCTTAGCCTACCGTAATAAACATGATAAATATCATTTCCACAAACAAATACTGTGAAGATATTTTATCTTGTTAGCTCTAACTCACAGACAAACATCCACAGAAAACCCACTTAACAAAAGAGGTTAATACTAAAAAACTAACGAATATGGGATAAGCAAACCTAACAAGAGTAGATTTGTGTTATAAAAAAACCACCCACTGATACGCTTCGAAGCTAGTAGAGTGGCTTTAATGGATGTCACAGTGGAGCATCAGTCTAACTTTTGGTTGACAAAGATATCTCTAAGTAAACCTAGCAACACTATTCAACAATCAAGTGCGAACTTTATTGCGGCTTGAGCGTGAATCTCTGTGGAGTTCATCAGGTGAGTAGAGGTATCCTCTTGCGAAAGCAACATGCAAATCTCTGTACACCCTAGGATCACACCTTCGGCACCTCGATTGGATAGCAAATCCACAATACGAATAAATTCCATTTTTGAACTGTTAAGGACTCTCCCCTTACAGAGCTCTTCGTAAATAACCCTGTGGACTATCTCTCTATCGCTAGGCTCCGGAATCAAAACCTCAATCCCATACTTTTCCTGCATATAGCCACGATAGAAATCTTGCTCCATAGTAAAAGCTGTCGCCAACAAGCCGACGGTCTTTATCCCTCTGTTCTTAAGTGCTTCAGCTGTAGCATCACCAATATGTAAAAAAGGTACATCAAGAGTCTCGATAATATCTCCAGCTACTTTATGCATAGTATTAGTGCACAATAAAATGCCCTCAGCACCGGCTTTTTCCAGGCATATTGCCGCCTCAACCAATAGCTTACCTGCCTGAGCCCAATCACCCTCCATTTGTAACCGTGCAATTTTTTCAAAATCGACGCTATAAAGTAGAATTTCGGCCGAGTGCAGCCCTCCTAACCTTTGAGCAATTCCTTCATTAATCAGGCGATAATAAATTGCCGTACTCTCCCAACTCATTCCACCCAAAAGGCCAATCTTCTTCATCTTCAAACTCACTTGATATCCCTTAATACATGTTGCGAATACTAACATGAGCGAATCGAAAGACTGACTGCAAATAAAAAGAGACCAAGAATACCGACAACTTATTTAGAAGTACCAATTTGTACTTTCTGTTTAAATTCGGCGTTCAATGCAAATTGCATACGGAAGCAATTTACTATTTTTCTTTTTTTTAGTGAGAGATCAATAATCAGATACTTCTGTAGGGTCAAAGCGCATGCAGGAGGCAATCAAGTTCCTCTTACTGAAATTAAAACCAGACACGACACTCATCAAGTTTTCCCTTCCCAATAGCCGGTGGGTAATCTCACCAAGAGGCAAACCTTGCCGGTCCAATTCCCGTGCTTCAGTTGCAAGATTTAATAAATAATCATACTTGGCTTGCAAGCGAACTTTCCCTTTTTCCACAATCCCTCTATGAGGGCAAAATATAATATCAAAATCATAAGTGAGCACTTTTTTGATACTGTGCATTAAAATTGGAATACTTTCATCTTTACGCAACAGCTTTAACTTACTAGCTACATACAAATCAGCAGTGAATATCCACCCTCGATCCTGAACCAGATAACAGGTCATATCTTTGGCATGCCCTGGTGCGGGGATAACAACTACCTTTTCGCCGGAGAACCTTAAATCTTCCGGTAGTGGCGCAGCTTCCGCACGCCCGGCCCTCCCCCAAATCAGCATCTGTATTGGCGGTATCCGAAAACCTCTCTTTAATATCTCTACTGTCGCCTTAGGGGCTCTTGGCTGTATACCAGTAAGCTTATAAATTGCGCCGGCGTTACCACTGTGATCTTCGTGGTGATGGGTGAGGACTAATTGCCGAAAAGGTTTATTTTTTACAAACCACTTGACGTATTTCCACTGGTTACTGGGGCCGGCATCGATAATAGTGTCACCCAACCGATATACAATAAAGGTTGTATTGATACCAAAATCGAAACGGCCGACCCTTTGCGCATCCAGATCTTGATAGTCAAAAGAATCAATAACCGACACGCCACTCTCCAGCGCAAGAGACAGACCTTTAAGGAATTATAGAAGTATATCTATAAGGGCTGTCCTCCCCGGCAATTGAGCAATTTTTACGCCAACCATCGCAGGCTCGGGGAAAGAAAGTTTGATATAAGCTTAAATACGACACAGTGACATTAATGGTGACGAGCTACTTTGTCATCTTTAAGCGCAACTGCAAACCCAACTTGGATGTGGCTCCAGTAGTGACCCAGGCAACGCGCCCGTCAGTGTCGACAATCAGCAAGGTTGGCGTCACTTTAACGCCCCATTGGGCACTTAAAACACCATATGGATCATTTAGAGTAGGAAAAGCAAGTTCGTGATTCCGCATATATTCGGTAACCACCTCTTCTGTTCCAGACTGCATCGCAACACCAACAACCTGGTAATCCCGAGACAGGTCAGTCACAGCGGGGGAAACTATCCGGCAATAGGGGCACCAGGTTGCCCAAAAGTAAATTAATACTGGCCCTTTGGGATACATCTGTTTTAAATCAATTAGATTTCCCTGCAGCGATTGCCCCTCTAACTGAGGGGCCTGGTTCTCAGGGATATCTCTTTGGTGGAAATAACCCACGGCAGTAACCATTAGTACCGCCAAGGTGATAAATATCAACGCCTGAACCAGGTAGCTATAACGAGCTTTTTCCACCCCAAATAAACTCCTTTAGTACTTCACACTACACCCATAAGCCCGCGATGAAGACTTGGGCACAGCCAGTCCCTTCAGTGAAGCATCCAGTGCAGCAGAAACATAATTGTGTGAACTGCCTATAACCGCAGGATTGGCTGAGTCATTATCATCAATGGCTCCAGCATATACGACTTCCCCCTGAGGATTAATGATAAACATATGCGGAGTAGTTTTAGCCCCATAAGCACGCCCCATAACTCCAGAGGTATCCAGCAAGAAGGGTACGCTTGCGCCGAGGTTATGACTCTGTGCAACTGCCATAGCCTGCTCTGGCTCCAAATAGCCCTGCTTTCCTTTAGCTGAAGAAATAACCGTGAGCCAATTTACTTTCTGTGCTGTATACCTTTTTTGAAGGGACTGCATATTACCACTGCCATAGTGTTTCCTGACATAGGGGCAATCTTTATTAAACCATTCAATAACCAACCATTGGCCTGTGTAATCGGAGAGATTGTGAGTTTTTCCAGCAGCATCCACTACTGAGAATTCTGGCGCTTTTTGTCCAGGAACGGCTGCTGCCAACACAACACTCGGTAACATCAGGAATAAAATAAAAATTCCTTTAAGTATCGAATTATTCACATTGAAAAATAACTTCATAATTAACCATCCTCACTATTAACAGTTAAATGTTTACTAAACAGAGCTGCAATTAAAGACTCTTGCAGCAGTGGTGGAAGTAACTCTGGTTTTTTCTCTCCTGCAGGATACCATGCATATACAGGTACAGAGTTCCTCCCTAAATCCTGCAAAGCTTGGGTAATTTCAGGGTTATAACGCGTCCAGTCGGCCCGAATAAGAAGCACGTTATTCTTTTTAAATAATGCTTGTACACTTGGGGTATCAAGCACCAGCTTTTTATTTACCTGGCAGGTAATACACCAGGCTGCGGTATAGTCAATAAATACAGGGCGCCCATTATCCAAGGCTTCCGTCAAAAGTGCCTTGTCATAACGATGCCAGTCATACGCCATTTCTGCAGGTTGCTCACCACCCTCCATACGGATTGCCGGTAGAGATATTAGCAAAATAGCAGCGACACAAATCAGACCCGCTGCTCCCCCCCTTTTGGAAAAATTTTTTACTAGCCAGATTGCAAGAGTAACAACGAGCAACAGGCTTGAACCGGCCAACCAACCAGAGTCCCCAGCTAGGCGCCCTAAAATCCATAGTAGCCATATCACCGTTGCGTAAAGCGGAAATGCCAGAAACTGACGCAACTTCTCCATCCATGGACCTGGAGCTGGCAGATGCCTCAGTATTACAGGACTTGCACACATCAAAATAAATGGCGCAGCGAGCCCTAAACCGAGGCATAAGAAGATGAGTAGAGCCTGAAGTGGAGGAATCACCACCGCTGCTCCCAGAGCTGCTCCCATAAATGGACCGGTACAGGGGGCGGCAACAAAGACAGCTAAAACACCGGTGGTAAAGGAGCCACGGCTACTGGAGCTAGCAAACCCCATTAATCGGTGCCCAAACTCAAAAAAGCCGCTAAAGGATAGGGCCATCAGCCAGAAGAGCATAATTAACCCAATTACCACAACCGGTGACTGAAGTTGAAAACCCCAGCCAACGGCCAACCCTCCCCAGCGTAGCGCCAATAAAGCAAGCCCCAAAGCAAGAAAAGTCACCATAATGCCGGCGCTATATAGGAAAGATTCACGCAAACGCTCGGCTGGGCGATTACCACCGTTAATCATTCCAAATAGCTTTATGGACAGCACCGGGAAAACACAGGGCATCAGATTCAATAGGATACCGGCAATAAATGCTGACAGAAGTAAAAGCCATATAGAGGTTGCACTCGTCTCAATTCCCTCTTGGGATAAGAGGGGGGCAGAGACTTTCCAGGCCCGGCTCGAGTCTGCAATCACAAAATCGCTGCTTTCACTAATCTCAGAGCCTGGCAAGCGCTTGAACTTGTAGAGGAGAGTTTCATCTTCGCGCTGAACTTCTGGCTCAGACGCAGAGTACAAGTCACCATTTACGGGGAAAATACTAGGTATTTCATCGCTACGATTCCCGCTGAGCTGCAAAGTAATATGCTCATTACCTCGCGCTGAAATGGATACTGGTTGCCACGGGCTCTCACCTTCTCCCCCTGGAAGCCTGTTGGCAAAGTAATTCCTTAACGCCAGATCTGTAGCTGGCCAAGCCGCCTGCTCTGCAACCGGCCGTACAAGGCTCATAGTGGCAAAGCCCGGTATGCAATCCACTTTACAAACCAACCACTCCAGGTCCGCATGCAGGATGATCTCTTGCGTGCGCTTATCTGGGAGGAGCTGGAACAGGTAGGCAACATTCCCGGAGTACCCCAGGTTAGTAAGATGCTCTACCCGGAGGCGCGTTGGGAATGGCCATTCGATCGGCCCTAATAAAGCGCCCAGAGCCTCCATATCAAACCGTGGAGCCGCCCCTGAATCTCCAGCATTACGCCAATACACATGCCATCCAGGATCTACCTCAAAGTAGAATCCAACCGTCTCTCTCATTCCTTGGCGAAATGTATCAGGTGCCAGCCAACGCACCTTGACGTGATCACCAGATGCCGTCTCCTGTGCTACAGGGAGACCCACAACCAACAGTAACGTTAAACAGCAGATGTTGATCAGCGTGGTCTTTATTTTCAATGTGATTCTCCTTCTCGCCTAATCAACTGGTACTCCCCCTTTGGGTCAGATACAAGTTACAACATTGGCCTCACCCATCACAAAACAAAGTCTCACTATACTCCGATCATACCTAACCTAAAGAAGCGCCCAGAATGCCTGCCTTGCAGATAAGTGACGGCCGTATCCTTACTTATGATGACTATGGTGATCCAAATGGCTGGCCTGTGCTTTTCAATCATGGTTTCTCAGATTCGCGACTAATTCGCAATCCTGATAAGGACCTTACCGCATCTCTTGGCGTAAGAATCATCTCTGTGGATCAACCTGGTGTGGGGGGATCATCTCCCCATAGAGGCCGGCGAATGGTTGATTGGGGGGCGGATATTGAAGAACTGGTTAATCGTCTAAATATCGAGACATTTTCGGTAGTCGGCCATTCAGGTGGTGCCCCTCATGCACTTTCTATCGCTAACAAACTTCCCCACAGAGTCTCTAAAATTGCCCTTGCAGCCCCTGTTGCGCCACTGGACTACCCAGGAATGACTGACCTGCTAAAAAACCCGGATATCAGACTTATCGCAAAGATCCATCGTTGGCAATTTCTTACTCGTTGTCTGTGCCGATTAAGTGCATACCAAGCCAATAGCAATATACAAGATTATATTCAGCTCTTTGCAAAGAAAGACGCCTCTGATGCCGCACTGTTTATTCGAGACCCGGCTCTTAAGAAAATGTTTGAAGAATCATTCTCTGCTGGAGCAACGCAGCATGGGGAGGGTTTTTTTGAAATGATAATGGCGCTTTGGAATTGGGGGTTTGATCCTCGTGAAATCACTACTTCCACCAAAATATTTTATGGTGATGCCGACGATATAATTGATATTAAAATGCCAGAATACCTCTCAAGTATAATGCCAAATAGCTCAACTCAAAGCTGGCACCAGCTGGGACACTATGCATTTGTTAACAAGTACTGCTGGGTTGAGTTGCTCAAGTCAGCTCGTAAGTAAGCCTTGCGAACTTTACGAGCAACGCTTTTATCTAGCCATCAACAGGCAAAGCCTCTACTGCACTTACCGGAACCAGGCTTGAAATAAAATCCTCAGTGGCCACATCCCAGGAATAGGTCCTGGCATGAGTAACACAGTCCGATCGGTCCAATAATAGTGCCTTTTCTATGGCCACTTGCAGATTGCTATCCAACGCTCCAACGGGGGCATCACCAATGATATCTTTCGGACCTGTCACAGGGTAGGCGGCAACGGGCAAACCACAGGCTAAAGACTCAAGATTAACCAGACCAAAAGTATCAGTTACCGAAGGAAATACAAAAACATCCGCAGCGCTGTAACATTCAGTTAAGTCCTTACCCTCTTTAATTCCCAGATATACCGCCTGTGGAAACTTCCTCTTTAATTCATTGAGCTGAGGACCATCCCCTACGATAACTTTTGTTCCCGGTAGCTCAAGCGATAAAAACTTATCCAGTGATTTTTCCACTGCAACACGCCCTACATTGAGCATGATAGGTCGAGTTAGGCCCTCAAAAAGTTTTGTCTCAACCGGATGGAATTTTTCTAACTCTACGCCTCTACGCCAGCGGGTGACACGGGCAATTCCCAAGGCTCGAGCTTCCGCTGCCATACCATCTGTAGTCACCATTGTTTGCGCTCCGGAATTATGAAAGCGACGCAGGAGACCGTGTAACCACTTCAGTGGAACTTTATAGCGAATCGATACATATTCAGAGAGACGGGATAGCCAAGATGTCGTAAAACGCAAATTATTCCGCTTGCAGTAGCCACGAACAGCCCACCCCACTGGACCTTCACTCATGATATGAATAGCGTCCGGTGAAAAATCCTCAATAATTCGGGCAGCTTTCCCACCGGGAAATACTGCAATTTTCACTTCTTTATAGCCTGGCCAGGGGAAATTAGTAAAATCATTAGCAGAAACAATTTTTACTTGGTGTCCCCGCGCTGTGAGTTCTTTCTCAGTTTTTTCCAGCACTCTGGAAACACCATTTAGTTGCTCCGGATAAGTATCCGTAGCAATCAAAATCTTCATATTTTGCACTCTTCAGCTATAGACATAAAACCTCACCTTCCACAGGCAGCCTTGATTTCATATAAACCAGGGCCATTGAAGTATGAAAAAATCACCACTTCGATACACAAGGGATTTTAGTTTGGTCACATCGATGTGAATATTTTTTGGCAATACCCTCAACTTCAGTGAGAAGATTATCATTCAGGGTTATAGGATTGAGCCCCATCTCGATAAGCTGATCATTATTTACCAACAAATCATTTTCTGCTGACTCTTTCCTGGGGTTGTCTAAGTAGGCAATTCCCACCCCTGTCTTGTTGGAGATTAAATTTGCTAGATCCCTGATACGATGCGTCTCTGTCATTTGATTCAGAATTTTGACTCTATCGCCTATCTCTGGAGGATTTTCAATAGCTAACTGAATACATTGACAGGTATCCTGAATATGAATAAATGCCCGCTTCTGGCCACCAGTGCCATGAACGGTAAGTGGGTAATTAATCGCCGCTTGCATCAGGAATCGATTGAGGACTGTTCCATAGTCACCATCATAATCAAATCGATTAATCAGAGATTCATCCCTCTGTGTTTGTCGGGTCTGGGTACCCCAAACGATCCCTTGGTGTAAATCAGTGACACGTACCTGATCGTTCTTGTTATAGAAGGCAAATAACAATTGATCCTGAGCCTTTGTCATATGATAGATAGAACCTGGATTACTAGGGTAAAGAATCTCCTGCTCACTCAAATGCCCTTCAGTCTCTACCTGGATTTTTAAATATCCTTCGGGAATAGTGAGACCAGCTGTTCCATACCCGTAGACACCCATAGTACCCAAGTGAATCAAATGTATATCCAATCCGCTTTCCACTATAGCCGCTATGACATCATTGGTAGCATTCAAGTTATTATCAAGTGTATAACGTCTATGCCGGACAGATTTCATCGAATAGGGTGCGGCACGCTGTTCAGCAAAATGTACAATCGCGTCTGGTTTTTCCTCTTTTAAGAGAGTGAGCAATCGATCAAAATCCTGTCCGAGGTTAATATAAACATGCCTGATGGACATACCGGAAACTTCACGCCATACACGAAGCCGCTCGGACAGGTGCCTGATTGGTGTCAATGAATCAACCTCAAGCTCAATATCAATTTTTCGCCGTGATAAGTTATCAACAATAATAACTTCATAACCCGCCTCTGAAAGGTGGAGAGATGTAGGCCAACCACAAAATCCATCACCTCCCAAAATCAATATTTTCCTCACCCTACCCCCTAAAAACTCTTAGGAATTTATACAATTCGAATACACTAATATTTTTATCAGCTTCGAATTAACCTACCTCATTCAAAAGTACCAACTGCCGTGAAACGAGGCCATACAGACAAATTTATTCGATTTTTTGTGACATTGTCGTGACAATCCATATCACTATCCATGTTCCTTGTACGCCACAATGAGAAAAAATGAACCACTCGTTTAAAATATCTCTCAGCAGCTTTGTAGTTGATAGTAAGTTGGGGGCTTCCTCGCCTACAGGCGCAATAATAGAACTATCTCATTGTTTCTATATTGAAATATATGGCGACAAAGATCTTTATCGCGCCATTCAAATGAATAGTGCGCCAATTTTACTTTAAGCCTAAATACATTGAGCACTCGAACGGAAACACTATTGTTTTAGACCGATCACTCTATCCCTCTATTAGAAAGGAAAATACGCCAATAATGTTTTCAATCAAGCTAAACTTTTTTGACAATCATACGGTTCAAATTAGTCGCCCCCCCCAAAGCACCTTTCTGTAAGTAAGACAGCGATCAAATACCCTTCATCTCTGTGTCTACGCTCACAAGTACATGCTGAATTTTGATCTGGTATAGCGAACTGGCCACTCACCGAAGATAAGAAGCGTTTCCATAAACCCTATCAACAAAGGTGAAATTAAATTCCACAAACAGATGAGTTATTAGCCTACAAACCATGTGTCACCTGAAGACAATACGAATCCACAATTGGGGAATTCACTCTTAATCGAAAATAATTATAAGTTTTTCAAAATATCCATTGCCTTCAGTAACGTTAATAACCAGCACTTTTTCCTAAATCTAATGTCACAACCACCAGGAATAGGGACTTTCCGTGAAGCAGGAAAGCCTGTCACCGAAAGGCAAATATGCAAATACCTACCCTTTCAAAGGAACTTATTTATCACAAACGGCAACTAAAAAAGCCGAAAAACAAAAACATAGCCGCGTACTAGCGCGGTAGGTTATGGGCAAAATCGACACAATCGGGATCGCATTTTAGATCTTTAGGCCAGTTAATCTGAGCTTTAAAATCTGCTATCGCAATACTGTATCTCCCGTGGTCTTGACGCCTGCCATAAGTGGCAGAACAGGCACAGTTCTACCTATAAGAAGCTTGCAAGGATGCTGTTAAACCTTTACTGGATGCACTTTGCGAGATAAAAATGTTATTACCAAAATCTCTATCAATTTTTCCTTGTAGCACAACTGATAATCAGTTTTTTGGGGAATCGTGCTTAAAAGAAAAGTGGTCGAGTGTCTCCGCATCGAGTGCATTTTCGTAGAAGAACTCACCTTACGTCCGCTCAATATCAGTACCCGGAGATATAGCTGATGATACTTAAAAAACACCTATTGCCTGTCACTATGGCAATATCGGCTTTAACATTTAATGCCACTCCAGCGCTTGCCGACTTTGGTTCCAAGCACGATAAAAACCGAGTTCCCAAGCACGCAAGAAAAAACCAAAGACAGCAAAGAACCACTCCCTTCGACTTCAGTGAAGTCTTCGATACCGTACAGATATTGCATGCTGGAGCAATTGAAATTCACCTGGGTGGGCATTTGGAGCAATCTGATCTCGAATCCATGGAAACCCTGGAAGCCTATGTTCATGCTTTTGAGGAAGGCGATGAATTATTCGAGATGAATTACAACGCTCTCGACGGGGTCGGGGTCAATGTGGGCAACGGCAAAAGATTTACCAGCTTCCCAAGGCCCGACCTGAAAGGACCTAATGCATGGGCGAATGTCCTGCCCCATCGTGCGACAGGCCCCAACGGTGATTCCTGCATCAGCTGTCACAACGTACCGGTAGCCGATGGCGGTGGTGGCGTGAACGATAATGTGATTCGTATGGACCCTGAACGTAAGCAAAAAGGCTTTATCGAGCGCCAGTCGCCCCACCTTTTCGGTATGGGGGCTGTACAGTTGGTAGCGGAAGAAATGACTACCGAGCTGCACACTTTGCGGGATGAGGCTATCAGTGAGAGCTGCTCATCCGGCACAGATACGACTGTCGCACTAACCGCAAAAGGCGTTAGCTTTGGTGAGATCTCCGTCTCCTGTGATGAGGTCAACTACGATAACGTCGAAGGCCTCGATGCTGACCTGGTAGTCAGGCCCTTTGAATGGAAAGGCCTAACCGGATTTGTACGCGCATTCGTTCGTGGCGCGGCACACCAGGAGCTGGGCATGCAGGCCACTGAATTGGTCGGTGATACAGACAGCGACTTTGATTCGATCACTAACGAGCTCAGCGTTGGTGACATTACCGCGTTAACTATCTACAACGCAGCACAGCCCCGTCCGGTGACAAAAATCGAGCTTAACAGCGTGATCGATTCCCTAACCGAGGAAGAGCAGGAGACTTACGGCTTACCACTAAGCGACGGAGAAATCGCCAGTATCGAAAATGGCGAAGAGCTATTTAGCTCTATTGGCTGCGCCTCTTGCCACTCCCCTGAGATGGAAGTTGCATCACCAGTCTTCTATGAACCCTCTCAGCACGCCAACTACCGCGATGAGACTTATCCCGCAGGCGATATAGCCGGCCTACCTAGCAGATCCCTGCAATTTAACTTGCTCACAGAGATCATGGATAACCCCCAGGAGCTTCCATCCGGACAAACGCTGGGACAGTTTGAGGAGTCGGAAAATGGCGGAGCAATAGTCCGCTTGTATGGCGACCTTAAGCGTCACGATATGGGCACAGCCATGGCCGAGGAAATTGATGAGGGCAATGTGGGAGCCTCTGTATTCCTCACCGAAAACCTCTGGGGCGTTGGCTCAACACCACCTTATCTACACGATGGACGCGCTACCACTATGACCGAGGCGATTGTCTATCACGGTGGTGAAGCTGAATCCAGTAAAGAACAGTTTAATGCGCTGAGTGACACTGAAAAGGCAGACCTGGTCAACTTCCTGGATAATCTGGTGCTCTATCTCGCGGAAGAGTAAACACTAGGTCACCGCTATAGACCTGAAGCGGGGCGGCCTCAGGCTCGCCCCGCCTCTCTTTATCCCCTGCTAAGCACTGGGAATATTCCGCTGGTGCCATTCAGCCAGGGATTCCTCTGGATAGCCTTCAAACACTTCATCCCCTTCCCGTATATCTGGCTGCGCCCAACCCGGAGCAGAATCCAGCATCATATGGCTACGAACCGGCGGTACCGGCAACTCAGAGTCAATCGCAGAAGCGAAGGGGTGTACCAGTTCTGGCCAACGCGGGTCCCAAAGCCATAACGCACTGCCACATCTTGAACAAAAATGTCGCCGTGCCGGACTTTTCCCGCCATTTTCCTGACCCGTTATCCCAATTTCAGCCTGATAGATACTTAAATATTCCTCGCCCTCCACTTTCAGGGTTTGGAAATCCGCCCCCAGGTTAATAGCAAAACCACCTCCTCCAGCGGTTTTTCTGCATATTGAGCAGTAACAACGGTTGAAGGGATAAGGTTGCCGGGAGTTCAGACTGAACTTAACCGATTGGCAGTGGCAAGATCCTTTGAGTTTCACAGTATTCCCCCAGACTTTTACCTTTCGTTCCGCAGGTGGCCAGAATGACGGTTTTACAAACTGTGCAGATTCCTGTGCCATATTTGTCGATGGCTGAAAATGCTACACAGATCATAAGTGTATCCAGGCTACACTGATTCACCCATCCCCAATGAGACTCAGGGCGTCACACCAATGAATGAACCTATCAGACATGATAAGTGGCAGGCTCAAGAGTACGTAAACGCCTCTGACATGCAGTGGCGCCACGCTATGGAAGCCATACATCGCTGCGATTATCGCCAAGCTGCCACTATTCTTGATGTGGGTTGTGGCGATGGCAAGGTAACCCGCTATTTAGCTGAGCGTATGACAAATGGCAGGATTATCGGTATTGATCTAACCGAGGATATGATTTGTTATGCCAATAAAAATTACGCAAATATACCCAACCTATCCTTCGAGCAAATGAGTGCAGATGAAATCCAGTTCGACTACAAATTCGACATTATTTTTTCTTTTAGTTGTTTACACTGGGTAGCGGACCAAGCTCAAGTCTGGAATAGTTTTTATAAATATTTAAAAGTTAACGGTAAAGTAGTTTGTGGTTTTCAGGTTGATCATGAAAATTTCTGGGAGACTGTATACGAGGAACAAGAAACAGCTACATGGAAACCCTATTTTGAAAGTTTTCACGATCCTTATAATCACTATACGCTAGAGAAAATGCGAAACTATGCTGAAGAAGCAGGCTTCTACTTACCCCGATTCGATGAAATCTACCATGTGGAAAACTTTCAAACCTGGGAAAAGCTCACCACCTTCTTTCTATCATGGGTTCCCCAATTCCGCCATCTAGGCCACCCAGAAAGAAAGCAGTTTGCCGACCAGGTAATGAACAAATACTATAAGAAAATCCACCCGGAAATGCGAAAGGATGCTGGGGTAAGAATCAAACGATTTATTATTGAGGCAGAGAAATAGATTCTCTTCAAGCTTTCCTCATAGCACCAACACTCTCACCTGCTACCACAGAGGGTTCTGATATATTTTTATAAATAATAGTTGCACCAATTATTAACATAATTAACTCAATCAAGTAGTGAGTGCCACTTAAAGTCAAATACACAATAGATTCTTCAGGGAATAGTGGATAAATTGATACACCTAGATAAGCTACCACCAGACTAACACACAACCAACGCTTTAACCGCCCCGTTATCATCCGAGTCAATATAAAGAAGGCATAGGCAAAAGCAATAGATACCAATGTAAAATAGGGATAGATAATATCTATCAAACTAGGTGCAAGCCCCCCAGAAGATTCATCATAATTTAGTGCTATCAGGAAAGGTTTTAAAAAACTCAATATATTGCTTAGTAATGGCCAGGCAAGCAACCCAAAAATAAATACCCTTAGCGACTCCCTGATCACAAAACACCCTTCTTCTGCAACTCTTAATCCAGAAGCAACGATCATCTTAACAAATAACTTTGCATCGAAATTGGCTACTGGCTAGTACGTAATGAAAACCTAGAGTCTAGGCATCTCATCCAAGTTAACCTGTAAGCATGAAGCAATCAAATTTCTCTTGCAGAAGTTATAACCAGTCAAAGCGCTGAACAATCCTTCTTTACCTAATAAACGCAAAGTAGTCTCTTCTAAGGGCAGTCCCTGCTGCATCAACTTCTGCGCCTCTCCAGATAGATTAAGCAGATACTCATATTTTTTATTCAACTGCTGCCAACCATCCTCTACCACACCTCTATGAGGGCAAAGGATAACGTCAAATGAATGATCCAGGACTCCCTTTATACTTTTCATTAATGTAGGGACATCTTCATCAATACGCAGGAACTTTAAGTAGTTGGCAATAAATAAATCAGCACTAAACAGCCAGCCACGCTCAGGTAACAAATAGCAGGTCATATCCTTTGCATGCCCAGGACTAAATACTGGTAATACTTCTTCTTCACCAATGTAGACCTCCGCTGGGAGAGGTGCTACCTCCGCTTTTCCCGCAGTTCCCCAGAAAAACTTCTGCATCGGGGGAATTCGGAAGCCTTTTTTTAATATACCAATAGTCAGATCCGGGGCCACCGCCTGCACACCGGTAAGTTTCTGGATAGCGCCGGCATTGCCACTATGGTCTTCGTGGTGATGAGTCAGCAATAACTGCTTTAGCGGTGCGCTTTGTATAAACGGCTTAACATACTTCCACTGATTGCTGGGACCCGTATCAATTACGGTTCCATTGAGGCGATAAACAACAAAGGTTGTATTAACACCCATATTGACTCGGCCGACGCGAATAGCATCTAAGCCTTGATAATTAAAGGTTTCACGTACTGGCATAGCTGTGCCCTTGGATAGCTAGGCGTTATTTTTAGGCGAATGCCGTATCTTGGGGAATTGTATTTCCCATGAAAATGAATGACATATCCTTTCCGAACCCTAGACAGTTACGGAGGAGACACATCCTGACTTGCTGCAGAATACTGAAACTAGCTGGTCGAGGGTTATTCCAGTGCCACCACTTCTATTCCGGCATCGGTATAGCGCCAACGCAAATTGAATTCACACAATTGCATGCCATAAATGCGCTGAGGATCGGTCTTTTGGTATGCCGGTCTTGGATCCTGGGATAACACCTGTTCAATTAAACGGGGGAGATCTGTACCCCAGTCATCGCGGTAGGCTTTGGCTTTATTCAGAACTGGCTCGGGGATAGTAACGGGAATTTGCACTGGAGCTGCGTCAGCAAATTCACTTTGCGCATGCGTTAACGCATCCGCATAGGGAACATAGGGTTTAATATCCAATACTGGCGTACCATCGACCAAATCTGCCCCGGCAACTATCAACTCCACTTTAGGAGAGGTGCGCACCTCCAGAAGACGAACTACTGACAGCCCGATATTATTGGGACGAAAGGGCGAGCGAGTGGCGAGTACACCCAGTTTCTTATTGCCGCCCAAACGGGGCGGGCGCACTTTAGCTGACCACTGCCCAGCGGCTTGGTGAAATTGGAACACTACCCAGATATGGCTATTTTGCTCCAGACCGGCAACTGCATCTGGCGTATCCAGGGGAGGTAACAACGCAATACTGGCGCGACTGGCATCCGCCAATAGTGGCTGGCGGGGTACTCCAAACTTTTCTCCAAAGCAGGAATGCACCCGCGCAATAGGCTCTACAACCATTTAAAATCCAAACACTTTAACAAACTACTTATCAATACCGCCGACACACAGATATTTTATTTCCAGGTAATCCTCAATACCGTATTTTGAGCCCTCGCGCCCCTGCCCGGATTCTTTTACACCGCCAAAGGGTGCCATTTCGTTGGAAATAATACCCTCATTGATACCGACCATACCGTATTCAAGTCCCTCTGCAACACGCCAAATACGACCGATATCCCTGGAGTAAAAATAAGAAGCCAGACCAAATTCCGTATTGTTGGCCATTTTAATGACTTCCTCTTCAGAGGAGAATTTATATAGCGGAGCTACCGGACCGAAGATCTCTTCTTTGAACAAGTGCATTTGATCGGTGGCCCCACCCAATACTACGGGAGAATAAAAGCATTCCCCCATAGTACTGGGACCACCAGCAACTAGGGTTTGCGCGCCTTTTTGCAGCGCATCTTCCACCAGAGATTCCGTTTTCTTCACTGCTTTGATGGTAATCATAGGGCCCATGTCGACACCGCTATCAAAACCACTGCCCATGGAAAGCTGGTTTACCGCAGCGGAAAATTTCTGTGCAAATTCATCGTAAACACCTTCCTGCACGAAAATGCGATTGGCGCATACACAGGTTTGACCGGCATTGCGATATTTACAAACAATTGCGCCCTTTACAGCTTCGCCAATGTCAGCATCATCAAAAACAATAAATGGGGCATTACCGCCCAATTCCATAGAGGTTTTTTTCATGGTTGCTGCACACTGGGCTTGCAGCAATTTTCCGACAGCAGTAGAACCAGTAAAAGTAAATTTCCGCACTAAGGGATTGGCCGTCATTTCTGCGCCAATCTCCGGTGCCTTATCCCCTGCGACAATATTAAAAACACCTGGGGGAATTCCCGCTTCCTCAGCGAGAACTGCGAGAGCCAGTGCGGATAGAGGTGTTTCGGAGGCGGGTTTGGCAATAAATGGACAGCCTGCGGCAATAGCGGGAGCCATTTTGCGTGCGATCATAGCGCTGGGGAAATTCCATGGCGTTACAGAACAGGTCACACCAATTGACTGCTTGATAACCAAGAGCCGTTTATCACTGGAAGGCGGGCTAATAACATCCCCGTAGACGCGCTTGGCTTCTTCCGAAAACCATTCGACATAATTAGCACCATACACAATTTCGGTACGGGACTCTGTCAGTGGCTTGCCTTGCTCTGCGGTCAAAATAATGGCTAGATCATCGGCGTTAGCAATTATCAGCTCATACCAGCGCCTGAGTATTTTCGCTCTTTCTTTTACCGGAGTATCGCGCCAGGTAGGCCAGGCTTTATCAGCAGCTTCTATAGCACGGCGAGTCTCATCGGCCCCCAAGTTGGCGATACTGGCAACCGCCTTGCCAGTTGCCGGGTCCAACACATCGAAGGTATCGCCAGAATCAGCGTCAATCCACTGGCCACTGATATAGGACTGGTTGCGCAGCAATGCAGGATTCTTCAGCTTCAACATCGTATTCTCCTTGTGGTTTCTTCCCTGGCCCCGTCAAAAACGGGATCACTGGTACGATAGAAATCCCACAATGCCATTCCACTGTGGGTTAAAGCTGGAGTGGTGCGCAAACCGGCATTATCCCTTGCCGGCTTACAGGTAACCTAAGTTACCGCCTCTTATTTTTTCTTCTTTTTAACAAACTTCATCAGGCGGCGTTTCTTGGCCTTCTGGCGGTCACTCAGCTTGTTCTTTTTGTCCGCGTAGGGGTTAGCACTCGTGCGGAACTCAATTTTTACCGGAGTACCGTGCAAATCCAGAGCCTTGCGGAAAGTCTTCTCCAGGTAGCGCACATAATGTGCCGGTACCTGCTCAGTCTGGTTACCGTGGATCACAATAACCGGCGGATTTTGTCCACCGGCGTGAGCGTAGCGCAATTTGATACGATGTCCGTGCACCAAAGGTGGTTGGTGCTCACTTACCGCCCACTCCAGAATACGAGTGAGGTGATTAGTGGACAGTTTGTCTGTAGCGCTCTGGTAAGCACCCTCAATGGACTCGTACAGATGCCCAACACCGGTCCCATGCAATGCAGAAATAAAGTGCACATCAGCAAAGTCCACAAAGCGCAGTCGGCGCTCCAACTCGGCTTTCACATAGTCGCGATGATCCGCTTCCAGCCCATCCCACTTGTTCAGGGCAACTACCAGCGCGCGTCCCGCCTGTACTACGCTGCCCATCAGGTGCATATCCTGGTCCACCAGGCCTTCGCGGGCATCGATCACCAGCACCACCACGTTGGCATCTTCCACCGCCTGCAAGGTTTTGACGATAGAGAACTTCTCCACCGATTCCTTGATATTTTTCCGGCGGCGAATGCCCGCAGTATCGATCAGGGTATAAGGCTTTTCGTCCCGTTCATAATTGATATAGACGCTATCGCGGGTTGTGCCGGGCTGATCGTAGACAACAACCCGGTCCTCACCCAAGAGGCGGTTAACCAGGGTGGATTTACCCACATTGGGGCGGCCCACAATGGCAATCTTGATTCCGGTCGCTTCTTCGGCTTCCTCTTCAATCTCCTGCTCGGGCAGGTCCTCGATGACCCGCTGCATCAGGGAGCGAACACCGCGCCCGTGGGTAGCAGTCGTCGGGAAAAGCTCACCAATACCTAACTCATAGAAAGGTGCCAGGGCAATATCCGGGTTTACCCCATCAACTTTGTTGGCCACCAGGAAAGTGGGCTTGGAGCGGGTGCGCAAGCGCTCGGCAATCATCTCGTCGGCTGGGGTCAGGCCGGCGCGGCTGTCCACCAAAAAGAGTACGAAGTCTGCTTCTTCAATGGCCTGCATAGATTGTTCGGCCATAGCCGCATCGATGCCTTCTTCGCCACCGGAAATACCACCGGTATCGACCAGTAACAGCTTGCGCCCGTCGATCTCCGCCTCACCGTACTTGCGATCGCGGGTAAGCCCGGCGTAGTTGGCCACCAAAGCGTCGCGAGACTTGGTCAACCGGTTAAAAAGTGTGGATTTGCCCACATTGGGGCGCCCGACCAGGGCAATTACTGGCAGCATACAAATTCTGGTTTTAGCCGAATAAAAAAATACAAAAGCCCGCGCGAGGCGGGCGATTTCAACTTGCCTGCACTGCAGGCTCCATTTGCGGGCTCTAAGCCCTAAGGCGGACAGCCTGTCCGCCTCTCGTCAGTTGGCTGCGATTATCAGGAATCAGCGAGGCGTAGAGCTGATAACTTGCCGTCATCCGACAGCACAAAAATCAGATCGCCATCAACCAGAATGGGGATGCGAATCGCATCACCGTCCACCTGCTCGCGGCCAATAAATTGTCCGGAATTGGGGTCCAGCACATGCAGGTAGCCTTCCAGATCTCCCACAACGACCACGTCCTGGAAGAAAGCCGGTCCGCTCAATTCGCGGCGCAATAGTTCGTTATTACTCCACTCGATCTGGCCGCTGCCCACATTGTAGGCATAGACGCTACCGGAGGCATCACTGAGGTAGACATGGCCACCACCTACTGCCACTTCGTGGTGGGTAGAGGCATCGCGAGCCCAGAGGCCGCGGCCATTATCTTTGGACAGGGCGACAACACGGCCCTGGTAGCTGGCGGCAAACACCAAATCACCGCGCACTACTGGAGCACCGTCGATATCAACTACCCGCTCCAGCTCCGCAGAGCCCTGGGGAATAGCGACTCGCTGTTCCCAGCGCTGAATGCCATCGCGGGCGTCCAGGGCCAGCAGTTTGCCATTATCCAGGCCGGCAATCACCATACCACCGCTAATAACAGGTGCTGCAGTACCGCGCAGGGTCAGTACTGGCAAATTGGTATTGTGGCTCCACAACTCTTCACCGCTGGTAGCGTCGAGGCCAACCAGCTTGCCATCTACGGTCTGCAGGACAACCACGCCAGCACCGATCGCTGGAGCGGCAACTACTTCGCCGGAGACCTGGTAATTCCATAGCTCAGCGCCGTTTTCGAGATCCAGAGCCACAGCGCGGCCGCGGTAGTCGGAGACTACCGCCATGCCCAGGCCAGTACCCACACCACCGCTCAGATCTACATCCAGATCTGTCTCCCAGAGCTTGCGCCCGGAGCTGCGATCAAAAGCACTGATTTCACCATCGCTGCTGGCAGCTATCAGGCGACCATCGATAAGGCTCGGCTGCAGCATCGCGTAACGCTTTTGGTCAATACCGCCAATATCGGCAGACCACACCTCTTGCAGGGCAACAGTGGAGTTAATATCCACCAGTTCGACGGGGTCGACATCTTCCTTCTCGTCATTAGAGGCACAGGCAGCCAGGGCCACCGCTAGCGCCACCGCTGCAGTGCGACCCGCAGCGCGATTCAGAAATCCCATTACTCGTCTCCCTCAGATACAGGCTCGGTTTGGTTCTGAGCGTCACTGCTCTCGGTTACCGCCAGGCTTTCAGCCTTCAGGCGCAGAAGTTGGGTGTTGCCCGCTTGCTCTGGCAGAAGCTCTGTCAGTGCTTGCTCGTACGCGGCACGCGCACCGGCGATGTCACCCTTTTGCTTCAGGATATCACCACGAGTCTCAGAATAAAGGGCCGCGAATGCCGGGGGTATAGTGCCCTCGAGCAATTTCAGGCCTTCATCGGACTCACCACGGGCCGCCAAAACAGCGGCCAGGCGGCGTTTAGCGAGCAACTCCAGGCTTGCTTCACTGGTGTTGTCGAGTACCCACTGCAGCTGCTGCTCGGCAGCTTCCAGGTCATTGCTCTCCGCTGAAATAGCCGCGAGACGCAGTGCAGCCTGGCTGGCGTAGATACGTTTGGCAAAATCGTCTTTCAGCTGCTCGGCCACATTCTTGGCAGTGGTAAGCTGCTTGTTGTCCGGTTGATTGTTGTTGGCGGAGACCGCTTCAACGAAAGTCTGGTACAGGTCAGAGGCCGCTTCAGCCTTAGTGCGCTGATCTCCCTGCCACCACTGATAACCGAAGTAACCGGCCAGGGCCAGCACAACGCCAGTCACAATTCCCTTGCCATTTTCCGCCCACCAGCGCTTCAGCGTTTCTATTTGTTCTTGTTCGGTAAGATGCTCAGCCATTGGGTAATTTGCCTTTCCTGTAGATTACTAACTTTCCCGGCGGGGGCCTCCGCCTCCCTCAGTGTTTCTTTCAGCCTTGCAGCAGTGCTGCCAGCTCTTTCGGTGCCAGCGTTTGCTGCGGTTGGTCAGCGCGAAGGTACTTCACAGTTATCTGACCACTTGCAGCCTCATCTTCGCCGATAATCAGCGCATAATCGGCGCCGCTCTTATCAGCTTTCTTCATCTGGCTTTTAAAGCTTCCTCCACCACAGTGCAACTGCAGTCGCAACCAGGGCAGCTCGTCGCGCAATTGCTCGGCGGCTGTCATGGCAGCTGATTGTACATCACCAACGGCAACCAGGTAGGCATCTACCTGTTGCGAAAGGGACTCAGGCAACACTTCTAGGGTTTCTAGCATCAATACAAGACGCTCAACACCCAGGCCAAAACCCACTCCCGGGGTGGCTTTGCCACCCATCTGTTCTACCAGGCCGTCATAGCGGCCACCGGCACATACAGTGCCCTGGGCACCGAGGCTGTCGGTCACCCACTCAAATACAGTTTTTCCGTAGTAGTCGAGACCGCGCACCAACTTGGGATTGATCTCATACTTAACGCCTGCCCCGTCCAAAAGTGCCTTTAACTGACTAAAGTGGGCGGCGGATTCCTCATCGAGGAAGTCCAGTAGACAGGGCGCATCCGCCAGCAGTTCCTGAGTTTGCGCATTTTTACTGTCGAGAATTCGCAGCGGATTGCGCTCCAGACGGCGCTGGCTGTCCTCATCCAGCTGGTCACGACGCTCACTTAAATAAGTGACCAGCGCATCCCGATAAGCAGCGCGGCTCTCGGCGTTACCCAGGGAATTGAGCTGCAGGGTCACATGTTCGCTGATACCCAGCTGACGCCACAGTCGTGCAGTCATGATCAGGATTTCTGCATCGATATCCGGCCCTTGAATGCCAAACACCTCGACACCAAACTGGTGGAACTGACGCAGGCGCCCCTTCTGTGGGCGCTCATAGCGGAACATAGGGCCGAAATACCACAGGCGCTGTGGCTGGTTCAGCAGGTTGCTCTGGATTGCTGCACGCACAGTGCCCGCTGTGCCCTCAGGGCGCAGGGTAACGCTGTCACCGCTCTTGTCATCAAAGGTGTACATTTCCTTCTCGACAATATCGGTAGCCTCGCCCACCGCACGGCAAAATAACTGGGTCGACTCCAGGTAGGGAGTGCGAATTTCGGTGTAGCCGTAGCGACTAGTAAGTTCACTCAGTGTGGCTTCCACGTACTGCCATACCGGGGACTGTTCCGGTAGCAGATCGTTCATGCCGCGAATTGCGCGAAGCTGTTTCAACGCTGTTCCTTAATTTTTCACTCAATTAATTGGGTCTTGCGCAGGGAGCTGTTGCCCTCTACGCCTTGGCGATGATATCCGCTTCGCGCTCGGCCTTGGCGGCCGCCTTCTCGCGAATCAAGCGTTCTAAATCATCCACCAGATTTTCATTCTTAAACTTACGGTCCGGCTGCCCATCCACATAGATGGCATGGCTTGGGGTACCACCAGTCAGGCCTACATCGGCTTCTTTCGCTTCGCCGGGGCCGTTGACGATACAGCCAATTACTGCCACATCCAGCGGTGTGGTCACATCTTCCAGGCGCGTCTCCAGCTCATTCATGGTTTTCACCACATCGAAGTTCTGGCGCGAGCAGCTGGGGCAGGCAATAAAGTTAATACCTTTACTGCGAAGACGCAGGCTTTTGAGCAGATCCCAGCCCACTTTGACCTCTTCTACCGGGTCTGCAGCCAGGGAAACCCGCAGGGTGTCCCCGATACCGTCGAGCAGGAGGGCACCGAGACCAATCGCCGACTTCACTGTGCCGGCACGCAAGCCGCCAGCTTCGGTAATACCCAAGTGCAGCGGTTGCTCAATCTGCTGGGCCAGCTTGCGATAGGCAGCCGTGGCCATAAAGATATCGGATGCTTTTACACTGACTTTGAAGTCCTGGAAGTCCAGGCTGTCGAGGATCGATACATGGCGCAGCGCCGACTCTACCAGAGCATCCGGCGTGGGCTCGCCATACTTTTTCTGCAGGTCTTTTTCCAGGGAGCCCGCATTGACACCGATACGAATCGGGATATTCAGATCGCGAGCTTTATCCACTACGGCCCGAATACGCTTCTCTCGGCCAATATTGCCGGGGTTAATACGCAGACAATCCACCCCCAGGTCTGCGACCCGCAGGGCGATACGGTAATCGAAGTGAATGTCTGCGACCAACGGGACATTCACCTGCTTTTTAATTTCTCCAAACGCCTCTGCGGCATCCATGCTGGGCACAGAAACCCGAACTATATCGGCTCCAGCCTGTTCCAGGCGCTGGATCTGGCCAACAGTAGCTGCTACGTCGCAGGTTTCGGTGTTGGTCATACTTTGCACCGAGATCGGGGCATCCCCTCCGACCGGTACATCACCCACCATGATCTGGCGCGACTTGCGGCGGACAATGGGAGATTCAAATTGCATAGGCTGACCTGGTGGTATTACTGATAAAAATCGAGGGGAGATTATAGAGAGATTGGGCGCAAACCTACAGAGTTCGCGCCCAAACGGGGAAGATCATCTTAATCGCCGACAATCAGACGACGAGTGCGGCGGTCGCCAATAGGCTGGCTGTCGATAGTTTCATCGCGGTAAACCACATGGGTTGCACGGGCATTTCCCAACATCAGCTCAAATGGAGCATCTCCATCTAAAGATTTGGCACTGCCGGCAGCTTGGACCCCGGCCAGTAAAATCACACCTTGTGCGTCTTTCACCTCAACCCAGGCATCTTCATCAAAGCGAAGCCGCAATGCGCCTTTCAGGGCCTGGTCCAACTGGGCTACTTGGACGGGAACAGGCTCAACCACTTTTTCCACAGAAGCAGCGGGTTTATTCTCCACCGTTTCAGCACTACCAACCTCAAGCTGAACATCAGCAACTCCATTTGATGCTGGTGCAAATGGCTCTGAGCTCAACTCTTCAACTGCAACTTCCTGCCGCTCTACTTCAGCAACCGGATCAGTTACAACTTCACTGGCAACGGGGGCTTCGGCAACCAGGTCCGCAGTATCCTCACCCATGGGCATACCGGGAATATTGACTGGGGTACCGTACTTCCACCAGAAGACACCACCCGCGAGCAACAGGGGAATCAGGGCCAGGGCACCATGTCCACGCTTGCGCTCAGGGCGAAATGCCTCGGCTTTAGTGGTTCGCCGGGATTCACTGCGCTGTGCTGGCTGCGGCCGATCCCTATCATAGGCTTCCAAAGCCTGCTCAGCAGGAATATTCAACTCGCGACAAATATTGCGGATATAGCCTCGCGTGTAGACAGCTTCTGGCTGCTTTTCGTAATTATCGCTTTCAATCCACTCAACTGTGTTATCAATAATACACAGGCGCTGCGATAACTCCTCTCGGGACAGCCCAGCCGCTTCCCGAGCCGTCAGCAAAAGATTGCCAGCGGAACCCTTAGAAGTTTGCGTATTGGATACGACCTCACCACCTTCGCAGTGTTCGGGACTACTATCCGTCATTACCACTCAACTCCTGATATTTCAGTGTCTCCGCAGAGTACGGGTACAAATTCTTCAAAGCAAGGGCGTAACTCCGCTCCTTGTCACGATTACCAAACACCTTCTCGATACGAATCCCAAGCCACAGTGACTGGGGTGTCTGGCGATTCTTTTCACTAAATTGATCCAGGTACGCCTTGGATTTTGCATAATCACCGGCGTTAAATTTCAGCTCAGCCATTTCGATCATCGCCAGCGGCAAATCGGAGTTCAGCGCTAACGCCCTGGCATAGGCCCCTTCCGCCTTGTCAGTGAGGCCGAGTCGCGCGGCCGTACGACCGTAGTTAACCAAGGCAAAAGATCGACGATTATAGGTGAGGTCTGTAGAGGCGAGCTCGAATTGCTTGAGAGCCTCTTTATAGCGCTCTTGTTTATAGAGAAAAACGCCGTAGTTAGTGTGGGCCATAGAAAACCCGTCGCTATAGCGCAAGGCTTTCTTGAAGTGAGACTCCGCAATATCCAGCTCACCATCCGCTTGATAAAGCAGTGCCAGACCGTGGTGCGCCAGTGGGTTTTTTTTACCCAACTCCAAGGCGCGGTTAAAATGGCGACGGGACTGCTCCCGGTTGTTCGGGTCCCGCAAATAGCGAATCCCCAGCTGAACATGGGTCTCCAATGCCTTATCCAGATCAACTTCCTTGCGCTCGGGTCCCCCAGAGGTTACACACCCCCCCAGCAGGGTACCGAGCAGTACCAGGAGCGACAGGCTCTTAAATTTCGCGGACACTACATCACCTGTATCTTTATTTTTCACTTATCGGCCCAGCGAGATTGCGCGGGTGTCACCAATACACCAATGAGTGCTAACGCCAATCCCTGGACAAAGCAAGCCCGCAAAACACAGCAAAACCCAACATCGACCACCGGCATCCACTGGCAGTGGTAAAAGTACATATCGGTATTTTGTGTGAGAAATCTGATTCCGCCTCAGCTGGCACTTTCCAAATCCCTATACTGCCGGAAAGCCTTGCCAGTTGCAGCCCTAAAACCCAATCAATTCCATTTAGTGATGACTTTGTCGAGTATTGTCAATCCGCCAGTACCGGTGTACCGGCGGAATAAATAAAAAGGGCTTAGAAGAGTTAGAGTTGATTACCTTCCTGGTCTACCGCATCCAGCTGCATGCCATCTGGACCAGTGTCCCGCGGCGGAATCAATGACTGGACTGCATTGGAGTCAGCATTTGCCGCATCTGGATCAGTTAGGGTTTCGAGGAACGCTACCAGTAAATCAACTTCCTCGTCGTCCAAATTCACAGCGCCGTCGCCATTTTCAGCCAACAGTGCTTCAGTCAGTGCCTGGCCATTGGGGGCAACTTTCGCGGCACACTCATCCACCTCTGCAAACTGATCCAAATCGCACATCTCACTGTTGGTGAAATACTGGGAAACAGAGTCGGCTCGACCAGTGTAGTGCTCGACATTTCTTTTCAATGTACCGAACTGACCTGCGTGCCCCCAGGGGCCAGTGAGCGCCACGTTAAGCAACGTTGGCGTGCGGAAACTGCCACTTCCATTACCACCCAAGTCAGCACCACTACCACTCTCATCTTTACCAACACCAATCTGTGGATAACTGACAGCTCTCAGCCCCTGATTAGAGAAAAAGGCTCCTGAGTGGCAATTTGTACACCCTGAATTTCGTGTCATAAAGGTAATTGCCCCTCGCTTTTCATCGTTATTGAGGGCCGCAAGGTCTCCATCAACATAATCAAAGAAGGGGTTATCGATAAAAATTTGCACCGCTTCGTAAGAGGCAATTGCCTCTGCAATTCTGCTGAAGTTAATTGCCGAATCGCCAAATGCTGCGGTAAACATTGCACCCCACGAGTCCTGGGTTAATTTTTCAGCGAGAATATCCTCACGATAATCAGTAAAACCATCATCGCTGGTATCGTCGTAACCGAACTGGGTGATATCCCCCATCTCTGCAGCTTCAGTGACCGGGAAGTGGGCTTGGGCCATCATCAGTGCGAGGGTACCAGTACCCACGGCCGCCTCTGTGTTGCGAGTAACATCCCGGGAGTCTGTCCTGAGCCCTCCATTACCATTGATCGCCACTCGGTTATCCCAGAACAAGCCATTATCCCAAAGAGCTACATTGCAGATAGGCTGGGCATTTCGAGGTACCAGCGGAACTTCATTCTGGCCGTCGGAGCGACCGGGACCGACTAATTCGGCATCAATGGGATCAACACCAACTGGCATGGACAAGTCATCGCCACCACAACCTATTGCCGGGTGGTGGCAGGAAGAGCAAGATGCATCGCCATCAGCGCTCAGATTTTTATTGTGAAACAAGCGCATACCCAGCTCTACCATGGCAGGGTCCTGTTCACTTCTGACCCGGGCAGCAAAGGCGCGCATATCTTCCAACTGCTCGGCCATGCCAACGTCATCCAGCACTGCCTGTAAGCAGCTATCGAGACTGCCATCAGCAATATTGACCGCTGAACGCGCATTTTGACATTCATCAAAATCGGAAATTCGGCTATCAGAACCATCTGCATCAGAACCATTACTGAGCCCGTCATTAGTATTATTTACCAATGTTCTGGCAGTGACGCTGGCGGTCTCATCTTCGCTGTCGACATCGCCGGTGGTTACTGAGTAGGTATATTCAGTGTCTGATGAGAGACCTTCATCGACATAGTATCCGCTAGTCGTCTCAGCAATTCGCTCGCTGCCACGATAGATAACATAGGTCGCACCGGTGCTTTCCCAGGAAAGACCGATACTGGTACCGGAAAATGCGTTACCGATCAGTTCTGCAGGAATAATTCCCTGACCTGAGCCTGTATCGCCATCGCCATCGCCATCGCCATCGCCATTATCATCATCACCTGAACCAGAATCGCCATCACTGCCAGTATCAGAAGTTTCAGTAGGCGTGTCATTGCCACTACTTGAGGAACCACCTCCTCCGCAGCCCACCATCACAAGAAATAGAGGTAGGACCAGCAGCTTTACCAGAGCCGTTAGCGATAGTGTGATTTGATTTTTATCAACATTCATAGTTCTTGACCTGCCCGTCAATGACCTTTTCTTATTCCGAGTTCTGGACAGCAAATACAGACCTAAGTGCCAGCGCTGGCATCAAAGGGTAAGGAAACACTTACTATATCTAAGAATAAATTCTGCGTTGCAACCTAATGAAAGATCTAGGGAGCCTCGCAGTGATTGCGGACCGTCCTGAAAATCAGCGGCATTGCGAAAATACCCAATTACTCCCAGGGCCTACTGTAATGACTTAAAACGGGAATAACTGCTAATAAGGTCGCAGTAAGCTACTACATCCGTTCTCATAGTCAGGAATTTAATAAAAATTAGTAGTTTCAGTGTTTGCTTAAGATAATATGTAAATTCAATCAATGAAATTTGGGCGTTAACGCCAAAACCCCAATGAAAATATTTTTGCGCCGTTGAATCAGAGGTGGGAAAAGCAAGGAAAGTTTGTAAAAACAAACTGTGTCAGGATTATTTCAGATAGATTAAAAAAAGCTGCCGGCAATAACCGACAGCTTTTTAGTGGTGACTACCGACAAATAGCCGGCTAATCCAACTTAGGAGAAACGCAAAGCGCTCTTGACGCAACCATTTCCCAAAGAGTTATGGAATGAAGGCTATAAACTTTTACCATCGCTATCTTTTGCATCTAACTGCTTTCCATCTGGTCCACCATCCCGAGGAGGAATCAGAAACTGAATCTCATTAGAGTTGGTATTCGCGGCCTTGGGGTCAGTAAGAGCTCCCAGAAATACCACTATAAGGTCCATCTCTTCTTCGCTCAGGCGATTTATACCCCCACCCTCATTTCCATCTAAGATCGCCTGAGAGTGTGCCAAACCATTGGGAGCCAGTTTACTGGCGCAACTTTCAAGATCTTTGAATTGAGCGAGATCACACATCTCACTATTCTCAAAGTACCTGGAAATGGAGGCTCCATGATCACTATAGTGTTCAACATTTCTCTTCAGCGTACCAAATTGCCCGTTGTGCCCCCAGGGACCAGTGATCGCCACATTCAGTAAGGTTGGTGCCCTGAATGCTCCGAACCCTAAGGAACCCTCTCCACCCAGATCTTCCCCACTGCCACTCTCATCGGTTCCTATACCTATCTGCGGATAATTTGCGGCCATCAAGGCTTCAGAGGTGAAGAAAGCTCCCTTGTGACAGAACGTGCACCCAGCATCCTTTGACATAAAAGTAATAGCACCACGCTTTTCCTCTACATCGAGCGCTTCCAGGTTACCGCCCACATAGTCAAAGAAGGGGTTATCGATAAATATTTGCACGGCTTCATAAGCTGCAATTGCTTCAGCAATACGACTGAAATTAATTTCAGAATCCCCAAAGGCAGACGTAAACAGGGGAGCCCAAGCTTCGACATCCAGATTAGCCGCTAATATATCTTCGCGGTATGCAGTGAAATTTTCATCGACAGAATCATCGTATCCAAAGTCCGCGATGTCACCCATTTCTGGCGGGGCCGTTACCGGGAAATGCGCCTGCGCCATAAGTAGGGCTAACGAACCAGATCCCACAGCATCATTCGTATTATCGGTAACATCTCTTGAATCCGTACGGAGAACGCCATTCGGACTCAGTGAGACCCGGTTATCCCAGAACAGTCCACGAGACCATAACGCCGCATTACAAATAGCTTGTGAATTTCTCGGCACTAAAGGCACTTCATTAGTTCCATCAGATCGACCTGGCCCGAGCAAAGCGGTATCTACAGCATTCACTCCAACCGGCATCGAAAGGTCATCTCCCCCACAACCAATCGCAGGGTGGTGACAGGATGAACAAGAAGTATCTTGATTAGCACTGAGAGACTTGTTGTGAAACAGACGCATGCCCAGCTCCACCTTGGCAGGATCCTGCTCACTGCGGACCCGTGCGGCAAAAGCCCGAATATCTTCGACAAGAGAAACCATGCGATTGTACTCGAGCATGGCTGCCAAACAATTGTCCAAGTCCTCTTCGAGTAGATCTAGTGCCGTCGCAGTATTTTTACACTCTGCAAACGTGGAGATACGCTCATTCAAAACATCATCTTCTGTACCGTTATTCAGGCCAGCATTGGTGTCATTAACTAATGTCTTAACCGTAACCTGCGAAGTTTCCGATTCGTTTGCAGCATCAACTGTACTGACAGAGTAAACATATTCGGTGTTAACTGAGAGGCCCTGTTCGACATAATAGTTATTGCTGGTTTCCGCGACCTTTTCACCGTTTCGATAGATAAAGTAAGTCTCACCATCTCTTTCCCAGTTAAGACCGATACTGGTTCCCGAGTGGGCATAGCCAATTAGCTCAGCGGGTTCACCGGCTTCTTCAGGCTCAGGATCAGGATCAGGATCGGTGCCCGTCCCTGAGCCAGAACCAGAACCAGAACCAGAACCAGAACCGGAACCGGAACCGGAACCGGAACCGGAACCGGAACCGGAACCATCATCACCCTGAACGGTATCTGCAGGCGAATTATCCTCACTACCAGATGACCCGGAGCCGCAACCAACTAACAGCGAAAACAGCGTGAGGAAAAAGAGTCTAAGTAGGACTCTGGGAAAGACTTTTTGATCGAACTTCTGAGCACTCATAAGAATCCTAGTGATCCCTTCCATATATTTTTAATAATTCATAGGTGATAACGCGACACCAATAGATTTGGTTGACCAATTAAGGAAGAAATGTGAACAAAAGCCCGGAGTGAATCCCGGAGGGAACGACCAGCTCACCAGAATTTCAGGGGATGGCATTTTTTCCAGCAACAACTGACTAAAAACTTCGCAATCCAGACGATGACTTATACCTAGCCCTGATCGCAGGAATTCACTCTCAGATCAACTTCGGCCTGGCTCTGGAAGCAAAGTAAGAATGAAACTGTGGTGAATTTTAAGGCAGAAGGTAGTTGCCTGAATGATGAATGCGAATAAAGTTCGCTAATGAAGAGTTGGCATCTCACCAGTAAGTCAATATTAGTGAGATGCTCAAATAAAATGCAGGAATATTAAAGTTCGTTGCCGTCCTGATCCCAGGCATCCAGCTGCATTCCATCGGGTCCGCCGTCACGGGGAGGAATCAGGGATTGGGTTGCATTTGAATTTACATTCTCAGCATCCGGGTCAGTGAGCGCCTCAAGAAATGCCGCTAACAGCTTCACTTCATCGTCGTCTATCGGAAGTGCTGCATCACCATCTATCTCCAGAATTGCCTCGGTCAACTCCAGACCATTGGGCGCAACTTTCGCTGCGCAGTCTTCTAGCTCAGCAAACTGATCCAGGTCGCACATTTCACTATCTGCGAAATACCGGGACACCGAATCTGCTTGCCCGGCATAGTGCTCAATATTTCTTTCTAAGGAGCCAAACTGCCCGGCGTGCCCCCAGGGACCAGTAATGCCTGCATTGAGCAGTGTTGGAACACGAAAGCCACCGAGTACTGCCCCTCCCCAATCAGCGCCATCATCCTCTTTTCCGACACCAATTTGAGGATAGTTAACGACCCTCAAACCCTGGTTAGTAAAGAAGGCGCCCGTATGGCAAGCAGTACAACCAGAGCCTGGCGTAAAATAAGTAATTGCTCCCCGCTTCGCATCGTCATCCAGCGCTGTCAGGTCACCGTCGATATAGTCAAAGAAGGGATTATCAATAAAAATATATACCGCTTCATAGGCAGCAATCGCCTGTGCGACCCTACTGTAGTCAATACTGTTGTCTCCATAAGCGGCAGCAAATAAGGGGCCCCAGGACTCCTCATTGAGCTTTGGTATAAGATATTCCTCACGGTAGTCAGTAAGGTCATCGTCGCTACTTTCGTCGTAGCCAAATTCAGAAATATCCCCCATCTCAGCAGCATCTGTCACCGGAAAATGGGCTTGGGCCATCATAAGTGCCAAAGTACCAGTACCAACCGCCGCTTCAGTATTATTGGTTACATCCCTGGAGTCTGTTTTAAGGCCACCGTCGCTCGTGAAAAGAACGCGGTTGTCCCAGAATAATCCATTATCCCAGAGCGCCACATTACAAATAGGCTGGGCATTGCGTGCAACCAACGGCACTTCGTTTTCACCATCGGAACGCCCTGGGCCAAGCAAATCGGGATCAACGGCATTAACCCCAACAGACATGGAAAGATCATCACCAGCGCAGCCTATTGTCGGGTGGTGGCAAGAAGAGCAGGCGGTATCACCGTTAGCACTAAGACTTTTACTGTGGAATAACCGCATACCCAACTCAACCATCTCCGGGTCTTGCTCACTTCTAACTCGAGCAGCGAAAGCGCGCATATCCTCCAATTGCTCTGCCATTCCCACTTCATCCAGCACAGCCTGCAAGCAACTGTCGAGACTACTATCGTCAACATCTACGGCTGAGCGCTCATTTTGACATTCATCAAAATCAACAATGCGCTTTTCAATGGCCTCTGCTTCAGTACCATTGCTCAGGCCATCATTCGTGTTATTAACCAGTGTTTTTGCAGTAACACTATTAGTATCACTATCAATACTCCCCACACCGACCCAATAACTATATTCAGTATTAACTGAGAGGCCTTCATCCACGTAATGGTTATCTGTAGTTTCTGCGATCAATTCGCCATCGCGATAGATGCTGTAGGTCTCTTCAGAGTCCTCCCAGGAGAGCCCTATGCTGGTGCCGGAGAAGGGATTTGCAATCAGTTCAGCAACCAAGATCCCCTGCTCTGAATCGGATTCATCATCTGACCCAGTATCACCATCCGAACCACCATCAGTATCACCGTCCGAATCGTCACCATCGTCTGAGCCAGAGCTATCCCCAGAGCCGCTATCATTTTCAGTAGTTTCTGTCGATGAATCATCCTCACCGCTAGAGGAACCACCTCCCCCACAGCCCACCATAAATAGAAATAAAGAAATGAACAGCAGCTTATTCAGCGCTACAAGCAATTGGGTTAATTGGTTTTTTTCCGCGTTCATAATGTTCGAACAGTCCCGTCGATAACTTTTCTTTTCCTAAGCCAGGCAACTCAGTGAACTCCATGCACTTCAACTCTCAACACAGCTGTGCAAGCATTTCTACACTTTGTTTTTCCTGAACCTAAGCACGCTGTAACAGCTCCAGGCCAAATGAAAATGACTGGATAGCACGCTATAGCTTCATAATGTTTTGATGGATGTTGGAGATACGGGTGTAGCTACTGCAAAGATCCAGTGCCAGACGGTCTAGTGAAGACCTCTCTCCAATGGCCAGCTATTTCATTCAAAGTCAAAATGTTGCAAGCAAAATGCAAATTAAAAAAATATGATCGTTTTGACCTAATCTCATGCATATATCCAACGCTCCCTTCCCGGGTAAATTTTCCTCGAGCGTTAAACGTTAGATAAAGCAATTTCGTTGACACGAAAAATAGAATAGAAAGGAACTTTTAGGCTAAACAGAGTTTTTTTGAGAAGGGGAAAATCGAAGCCAATAGGCTGCCAACAATTTGGCAACCTATACAAAAAATTACCAGCGACTAGTTAACAATACGAACGGGGCGCTCTGCATTGCGGTAGCGCTCGGAGCGGCGGGTACGGTCATTAACACTGCCTGCCAACTGACCACAGGCCGCATCAATATCATCGCCGCGTGTAGTGCGCACAGTCACGGTATAACCTTTGTCGAGCAAAATCTGCTGGAAGCGACGCAGTGCGTTATTACTCACTCGCTGATAGTCGGACAACTCAAACGGGTTAAAGGGAATCAGGTTAATTTTCACCGGAATCTCTTTAAGCAGCTCTGCTAATTGCTCAGCGTGCTCCGGGCGGTCGTTAACCTCGCGCATCAGCGTGTATTCAATGGTCATTTTACGGTGCGTATCCGGCATGCGGTCGATGTAGCGCTTGGCGGAATCCAGTAGCACCGCAATAGGGTATTTTTTATTGATCGGCACCAACTCGTTACGCAATTCATCGTTGGGCGCATGCAGGGAAATTGCCAGGCTCACATCGGTCACATCGGCGAGGCGGTCCAGTGCGGGCACTACACCGGAGGTCGACAGGGTAACGCGGCGCTTGGAAATACCGTAGGCGTTGTCTTCCATCATCAGGTTCATGGAATCGACCACATTGTCGAAATTGAGCAATGGCTCACCCATGCCCATCATCACTACGTTGGTAACCTTGCGCGGTCCTTTCGGGTCCAATTGACCGAAAGATTTGCAGGCAATCCAGACCTGCCCGATAATTTCTGCCGCCGTTAAATCGCGGTTAAAGCCCTGCTTGCCAGTTGCACAAAAGCTGCAATCCAGGGAACAGCCCACCTGGGAGGAGACACAAAGGGTGCCGCGATCACCATCGGGGATATAGACAGTCTCGATAGCATTGCCACCGGAGACTTTAATTAACCATTTCCGTGTGCCATCGGCGGAATCCCACTGATTCAATACTTCCGGGGCACGGACTTCGGCCACTTCCGCCAGCTTTTGACGCAGGGCCTTGCTGACATTGGTCATCTCAGCAAAATCATCAACCCCATTCTGGTGAATCCACTTTAAAACCTGAACAGCGCGGAAGCGCTTCTCGCCCAATGATTCAAAAAAGGCGGCCAGCTTTTCTACCGAAAGGCCGAGCAGGTTGGTTTTCTCTGTGGTCATTCATTTCACCTCGGGGGAAGAGTTGCACCGGTCCGGACAGACCGGTGCGATTTGTGGCGCGGATTAAGCGCGCGCGCAGATTTCGTCGTCGGCGAAGAAGTAGCTTACTTCGCGAGCAGCGGACTCTGCGGAGTCGGAACCGTGTACAGCGTTGGCGTCGATGCTGTCAGCGAAGTCAGCGCGGATGGTGCCAGCAGCAGCTTCTTTAGGGTTGGTAGCACCCATCAGGTCGCGGTTTGCCAGGATAGCGTTCTCGCCTTCCAGAACCTGTACAACAACTGGACCGGAAGTCATGAAGTCAACCAGGTCTTTGAAGAAAGGACGCTCTTTGTGCTCAGCGTAGAAACCTTCAGCTTTTTCGCGGGACAGTTGAACCATCTTCATGGCAACAATGCTCAGGCCAGCTTTCTCAAAACGGCTCTCGATTTCACCGATTACATTCTTGGCTACTGCGTCCGGCTTGATGATGGAAAGGGTACGCTCCAGGGCCATGGTTATCTCCAAATTGATTTTTTGTAACTTAACTTACATATAGAAAGAGCAACCTACTCAGTTGCTCTTCCCTAGTATTCCTTTCATACCCACCGGGGGTACTCAATTTTTGATCACCGCATTTCGCGGCCGGCGGATTATACGGGGTATTGATCGACTTTTGTACTCTCTTGCCAATACTGCCCCGAAGGCCGGTTACTCCTGCTCTTCGATCCAGGCAGCCTGGATCGCCTCGAGGATTTTCTCTCCGCAGCGATCGGGATCATCATCAAATCCGGGCAGCGCCATCACCCAGTTGCGCAGGTCGACAAAGTTGACCGTCAGAGGGTCCACATCCTCGTGAGCTTCGCTCAACTCTATGGCAATATCGTGAATATCAGTCCACTTCATGATTCGGCTTCCTCTGCGTGCAGGTCAGTGCTTTTCCGACACCTGGTTGATGGTGTACTTGGGGATCTCGACCACCAGGTCTTCATCCTCCACAATCGCCTGACAGGACAGGCGAGACTCCGGCTCCAGGCCCCAGGCTTTATCCAGCAGGTCCTCTTCAAGCTCGTCCGGCTCTTCAAGAGAATCGAAGCCCTCGCGCACAATGACGTGACAGGTGGTACAAGCACAGGCTTTTTCACAAGCGTGCTCAATTTCAATATCGTTGGCCAGGGCCGCGTCGATCACGCTGACACCGCTCTCCGCTTCCACCACTTTGCCCTCGGGGCACATTTCCGGATGGGGTAAAAATACTATCTTCGGCATGGGGTACTGAACCTCTGTGGTCTCAATCCGACGGGGAGAAAGTAACGACTCCCCGGCCGCCGGCAGCGCAGAGTCTGCGCCTGATCATGGTTATTTATCAAATTCATCCAAGCTGTGGCCCTGCATAGCCCGCTTAATGGAGGCATCCATACGCTTGGCAGCAAAAGGCTCAGACAGCTTATTCAAGGCTTCGATACGTCGACGAATTTCCTCTGCGTCGCCGCCGTTATGGGCCAGGCGCAGAGCTTCCATCGCGTGCTCAAGCTCGTTTAACTCACCTTCGTCCAGCAGCTGGGCACCGTTCTCACGCAGGGCCACCAACATGCTTTCCAGGGTTCTCTCCGCTTCCACCTGGGCCTCGCGCAGCGCACGCAGGGCGATATCCTCAGCCGCGTGGGTGTAGGATTCCTGCAGCATTCGCGCAATATCCTTGTCCTCCAGCCCATAAGACGGTTTAACCGTAATATCGGCACTGACACCACTGCTTTTTTCCATGGCTGTCACTGATAAAAGACCGTCAGCATCCACCTGGAAAGTCACACGGATATGGGCGGCACCGGCCACCATCGGCGGTATGCCGCGCAATTCAAAGCGCGCCAGTGAGCGGCAGTCACTCACCAGCTCCCGCTCGCCCTGCACGACATGGATCGCCATGGCAGTCTGACCATCTTTAAAAGTGGTGAACTCCTGGGCTTTGGAGACGGGGATGGTCGTGTTGCGATCAATCAGTTTTTCCGCGAGGCCGCCCATGGTTTCAATCCCGAGGGAAAGGGGAATAACATCCAACAGCAGCAGTTCTTCGCTGGACTTATTGCCCACCAGTACATCAGCCTGAATCGCGGCGCCGATTGCTACTACTTGGTCGGGGTCAATTTCCGCATGGGGGGGACGGCCAAAATAACCCTCAACCCGCTCGCGCACGCGCAGAGTACGGGTGGAGCCACCCACCAAAACTACTTCCTGCACCTCATCGGCACCGATACCGGCATCGCGCAGGGCGCGCTTACAGGCGCGTAGGGTTTTGTCGATCAGGGGGTCCAGCAGTGAAGCCATGGTGTCGCGGTCGAGCACACCGGACCAATCACCGTATTGCACTTCCACCTGCTCGGCACTGGACAGGGATTCTTTCGCAGCACAGGCGCTGTCTAACAGGACTCGCTGGGTCGCGGCGTCGAGATCGGTACCCAATCCCACTTGCTCGGCAATCCAGGAAGCGATAGTGCGATCGAAATCGTCGCCACCAAGGGCTGTATCGCCGCCGGTAGACATGACTTCAAACACACCCCGGGACAGGCGCAGAATAGAGATATCGAAGGTGCCGCCACCGAGGTCATAGACCGCGATCACACCCTCTTCGCCTTTATCCAGGCCGTAGGCAACAGCCGCTGCTGTGGGCTCGTTGAGCAGGCGCAGGACTTTCAGGCCCGCCAGCTGGGCGGCGTCTTTGGTCGCTTGGCGCTGGGCATCATCGAAGTAGGCCGGCACGGTGATCACCGCACCATCCAGCTCACCGCCCGCTTTGCCATAGAGCGCTTCGCGGCCGCGCGCGGCCAGTTTTTTCAGGATTTCTGCCGATACCTGCACCGGGTTTACCGGTCCGGCTGCAGTTTCAATCGAAGGCATACCGCCACTGCTCTCAGCCAGGCGATAGGGCAACTGCTCACCGAAACTTTTGATATCCGCAACACCCCGCCCCATCAGGCGCTTGATAGAAATCATAGTGTTGTAGGGATCTTCTGCAGCGCACGCGCGGGCTTCAGCACCCACGGTAATCGCCTCGGCTCCGTAGTGCACCGCTGATGGCAGGATCACTTCGCCCTGCTCATCGGCAATGGCCTCTGCCGATCCACTGCGCACGGTCGCTACCAGTGAGTTAGTGGTCCCCAAATCGATACCCACTGCGTGCTTGCGCTGGTGGGGAGCTGGGCTCTGGCCCGGTTCAGAAATCTGCAGTAATGCCATTAGTTATCTCTTCTTTAAGCGGGGCGCGGTACCGTCTGGCCCTCTCAGTCAGTGCTCTCGCAACTAGTCGTTGAAAAGGTCTTCTTCCAGCTCGTCAATTTGTTTCTCAAGCTTGGCCAGGAACTGAAGCTTGCGCAGCGAGTCCTCTGCTGCCCCCAGATCGCCCCCGTCATAAGTTTCGGCAAAGCGCTGTTCCTCATTGGAGATCAGCCCACGCGCCTCAGCATTGAGCTCATCCAGCGCAGCTGCAGGATCGGGCTGCTCGCGCACTTCTTCCAGGCGCTCGCGCAACATCATCTGCTGCATCAGAAATTCAGTATCTTTGGTGGTCTGCTCAGGTGGCACATCTACCCCGGCCAACTTGAGTAGGTAGGCGGCGCGCTGTACCGGGTCGCGCAAAACGGTGTGCGCCTCATTGATCTGAGCCGCCATTTTGATGGCCAACAATTGTTCGCCCTCAGAATGGGAAGCGTATTTGTCCGGGTGGAATTCCCGCTGTAATTCCCGGTAGCGGGTCGCCAGGGCACTGCGATCGACCGCGAACGCGGGTTGCAGACCAAAAACTTCGAAATGGTTCAGGTTGGTTGCCATCTGAATATACCTACTGGGGCACAGCCTGGGACGCGGCTGAAGTTGCCGCTTACTGCTGCACGGCCCCCAACTGTCCGAGGAGCCAATAAAAAGGCCGGTATGCGCAGCGCACCCGGCCTTGTGGGGCGAGAGCGAATCAGACGTGGAAACTCTCGCCGCAGCCACACTCATTTTTTACATTGGGATTCGAGAAGGTGAAGCCTTCATTCAGGCCTTCCTTGACGAAATCCAGCTGGGTGCCGTCGAGGTAAACCAGACTCTTGGGGTCCACCACCAACTTGACGCCGTTTTGCTCAAATACCGTATCTTCGGCTTCGAACGAATCGACAAATTCCAGCACATAGGCGAGACCGGAACAGCCGGCCGTTTTGACACCGACACGAATGCCGATTCCCTTGCCTCGCTTGGCCAATTGACTTTGAATGTGGGCCTCAGCGGCCTCGGTCATACTAATAGCCAAAACAACACCTTCGCTATGTTTAGACGCTACATTTGGACGAAAAGTTAACCCGCCGCAGATTCCTTGGCTTCTACAGCGTCATCAGACTCACCGCGCTTTTCACGGATATCGCGAACCGCAGCCTTGATCGCATCTTCAGCGAGAACCGAGCAGTGGATTTTTACCGGCGGCAGCGCCAGCTCCTCTGCAATGGCAGTGTTCTTGATCTGCTCCGCTTCGTCGATCGTCTTGCCTTTCACCCACTCGGTCAGGAGGGAGCTGGAGGCAATGGCGGAACCACAGCCGTAGGTCTTAAACTTGGCGTCTTCGATAACGCCCTCGTCGCTTACCTGAATCTGTAGGCGCATCACGTCACCACAGGCGGGCGCGCCCACCATACCGGTGCCTACATTGTCCGCCTTGTCGTCCATACGTCCAACATTGCGGGGGTGCTCGTAGTGGTCAATTACTTTATCGCTATAGGCCATGACTTTTCTCCTAACTCTTGCGCGCGCTTAGTGAGCGGCCCATTCAATCTTGTTCAGGTCTACGCCGTCTTTGTACATATCCCAAAGCGGTGACAATTCACGTAGTTTCTCCACTGCCTTGCGCACTTCTGCGGCAGCGGTGTCGACATCACTCTCGCTGGTAAAACGACCAAAGCTGAAACGCAGTGAGCTGTGCGCCAGTTCGTCGTTAACACCCAGGGCTCGCAGTACGTAGCTGGGCTCCAGGCTCGCAGAGGTACAGGCGGAACCGGAGGAAATCGCCAGGTCGCGCAGCGACATGATCAGGCTCTCACCTTCTACAAATGCAAAGCTCACGTTCAGGTTGCCCGGAATTCGCTGCTCGGCGGAACCATTGATATGGACCTCTTCCATATCTTTGATCTGATCCCAGAAACGGTCGCGCAGAGAGCGCAGACGCTCGGCTTCCTGAGCCATTTCTTCTTTGGCAATACCAAAGGCTTCGCCCATACCGACAATCTGGTGAGTCGGCAGGGTACCGGAGCGCATACCGCGCTCGTGGCCGCCACCGTGCATCTGGGCTTCCAGACGGACGCGGGGCTTGCGGCGTACGTAAAGGGCACCGATACCTTTGGGGCCGTAAATTTTGTGGCCGGAGAAGGACATCAGGTCAACCTTCATTTCCTGAAGGTCGATCGGCAACTTGCCGGCGCTCTGGGCCGCGTCCACATGGAAAATAACTTTGCGCGAACGACACAGTTCACCGATTGCAGCGATATCGTTGATCACCCCGATCTCGTTGTTGACGTGCATCAGGCTCACCACAGTGGTGTCCTCGCGCATGGCTTCCTCAACCTGCTCCGGATAGACGATGCCGTCTTCGCGGGGATTCAGGTAGGTCACTTCAAAACCTTCCCGCTCCAGCTGGCGGCAGGTATCCAAAACCGCTTTGTGCTCAATTTTGGAGGTAATGATGTGCTTGCCGCGACTCTGGTAAAAGTGGGCCGCACCCTTGATACCCAGGTTGTCGGACTCGGTGGCACCGCTGGTCCAGACAATTTCGCGCGGATCGGCGTTGATCAGCTCCGCCACTTGGCGTCGGGCATTCTCCACTGCTTCTTCCGCTTTCCAACCAAACAGGTGGGAGCGGGAGGCCGGATTGCCGAAATTGCCTTCCATCGTCAGCTGCTCTGCCATTTTCTTGGCGACGCGTGGGTCAACCGGACAGGTAGCCGAATAGTCCAGATAGATGGGAAGCTTCATAGTCATACCGTTTCCGCTTAGTAAATCTCTAATATCTGTCTGCTGGCCCGTTTGGGCCCCAATCACAGGCCGCCGAGTACAGCGACCCTCTCTTCCGGCGCCTCGCGCATATCTTGCCGACGCGCAACTTCCTGCACCTCAGCTCGGGAAACCAGGTTGGCCAAGCTGATACTGCTGAGGAAGCTATGAATCTGATCACTCAAGTCTGACCAGAGGTAGTGGGTCAGGCACTGTTCGCCATTGGCGCAATCCGCATTGCCGCCGCAGCTGGTGGCATCTACAGACTCATTGACCGCATCAATGATCTGCGCCACAAAAATCTCTTCACCATCCCGCGCCAGGCGATAGCCACCGCCGGGCCCGCGCACACTGGACACCAGCCCAGAATGCCGCAACCGGGAGAACAGCTGCTCCAGGTAGGACAGCGATATACCCTGGCGCTTGGATATGTCTGCCAGACTGATCGGTCCGCGATCAGCGTGCAACGCCAGGTCCAGCATGGCAGTCACCGCGTAGCGGCCTTTGGTTGTCAAACGCATATCAGCTCCCAACTGATGTACAGCCCTTTTCCGATCGGGGCGCGAGTATGGAATAACCCACTACTGTAGTCAAGTATATAACCCAGCGGGACACTCGGGTACTCAACTAGTCGGGTCGCCCCTTACCA
This sequence comes from Microbulbifer maximicatervae (SeqCode), assembly GCF_052467225.1. Taxonomy (NCBI): domain Bacteria; kingdom Pseudomonadati; phylum Pseudomonadota; class Gammaproteobacteria; order Cellvibrionales; family Microbulbiferaceae; genus Microbulbifer; species Microbulbifer maximicatervae (SeqCode). The sequence goes on from NZ_CP174303.1 coordinate 4,585,897, forward strand.
CCAGAGCGATGAATGTAATTCTGGATTGAGGTCAACATACCGCGCAGGATACCCAGCTCCATATCATCGGGGCGCACCCGACTATACAGTCGGCGCAGGCGGGTCATTGTCTGACGGGGGTTATCCGGGTCAATAAAGCCCAGCTCGCCCAGCGCCTGCTGCAGGTGATCGAAGTACAGCTCCATATCGCTGGCCTTGGCCGGTGGACGATCCCAATCGGTGTAATTCACGGGCTCACCTTTTTCAGCTTCCAGGGCCGCCATACGCACTTCGTAGGCAAGTACCTGAACAGCAGTCGCCAGGTTCAGGGAGCTGTATTCCGGGTTGGCAGGAATATGCACATGGTAGTTACAGGCCTGTAACTCTTCGTTGGTAAGCCCTCGATCCTCGCGGCCAAACACCAAAGCAACCGGATGAGACGCGGCCTCGGCGACGGTACGCTCTCCACACTGGCGCGGGGTCAGCAGGGGCCAAGGGATTCGGCGCTCGCGAGCGCTGGTGGCCACAACAAGACCACAATCAGCCACGGCTTCTTCCAGGGTATCCACCACAACTGCGCTATCGAGCAACTCAGCTGCCCCGGCTGCACGCCAAACAGCATTGGCTGCAGGAAATTCCCGAGGCGCTACCAAGTACAGCTGACTCAGGCCCATATTCTTGAGCGCGCGCGCCGCACCACCAATATTTCCGGGGTGTGCGCTGTTAACCAGAACCACGCGCACATTGTCGAGCGCGGCAAGTGGAGTCGTGTCTAAAGGTGACTTGGCCATACTGAAAGTAATAAATCGGTGTCATGGGGGCGCGCGAGTGTAGCAAAAACCAATCGGAATCCCTACAATCGCGTCCGTCGCAGTTAACCTGCGGCCTGCTTTTTAACCCCTTTAACCACTTTGTGCGGAATAGTTATGGAACCCATGCTAAATATTGCCCTGCGCGCGGCGCGTAAGGCAGGAGAACTGATCGAACGGGCCTGGGAGCGCGGCGACCTGATGAAATTCGAAGAAAAGACGCGCAACGATTTCGTTACTGAAGTGGATAAGGCCAGCGAACAGGAGATTATCTATCACCTGCGCAAGGCCTACCCCAAGCACAGCATCCGCGCTGAAGAAAGCGGCCTGCAAGAGGGCGCTGAGCCCGATTACGAGTGGATTATCGACCCTCTCGATGGCACCACCAATTTTATCCACGGAGTCCCACAGTTCGCTGTTTCTATCGCCTGTCGCTATCGCGGCCGCATTGAGCACGCAGTCGTACTGGACCCCATCAAACGCGAAGAATTTACCGCAAGTCGCGGTCGCGGCGCTGCCTTGAATGGCCGCCGTATCCGCGTCTCTTCACGCCAGGGCATGCGCGGCTCTCTGATTGGCACCGGCATTCCCTTCAACGGCCTGCCGCTGGATAACATCGACGCCTACCTGGCCGCCCTAAAAGATATCGCTGGGCAAACTGCGGGAATCCGCCGCCCTGGCGCCGCAGCGCTGGATCTTGCCTATGTTGCTGCCGGGCGATTCGACGGCTTCTGGGAAATGTACCTGAACACCTGGGATATCGCAGCGGGCTCCCTGTTGGTCAAAGAAGCCGGCGGCCTGATCAGCGATTTCCGCGGTGGTGAAGATTACCTGGACTCCGGCCACCTGGTCTGCGCCACTCCGAAAGTATTTAAGCCCCTGGTGAAAATCGTGGGCAAACATATGGGGCACATACGCTAAAAGCCTGAACGGCACTCCGGCAAATAAGATGCCGGGGTGCTGATTCCAAGAGCCCAGCTCACCTCTTCCCCGTCAAACACTCCACCAAAACTCGCGCAAGCTGCGGTCGATCAAAGTTATCCGGCAAAGCGGTTGTCACCCCCGAGGAAGCCTCTCCTCCCATAACCACCAAACAGGTTTTTTGAGTGACTTGATCCTGCTTGAGGATACTTACCAAATCCCCAACCGACATTCCCGGTAAGGTATTGTGAAACAACACTACATCCGATGCTTGGGTACGCGCCATAAATATGGCCTCAACAACATCTGCGGCCACAGAAAGCTGTACTTGCGGCGCCCCCTGCAAAAGTTTTTCCACCCGAGCCACACTTTCAGGACGGTTATCCACTAGCAGCAATCTACAGTCGGGTAATGTTGACGGGGCATCAACAGAATTTGCAAATGACAGGAAAGACTCCGCTGCATCGACCATTGGGAATTCAACCCAAAATACTGAGCCCTGCCCTTCCTGACTGTCAAAATCGATCCGCCCCCCCATCGCCTCCGCCAGACGCTTGGCAATTGCAAGACCGACACCCGTACCCTCGATATGCCCTTTTTCCTCCCCCAGACGATTAAAGGGCTCAAAAACTTCTTTGCGTCTCTCTGCTGCAATCCCCTTGCCGGTATCCAAAATATTCAGTCTCAACCAGCCATCGGCCTGCGGCGTAAAATTAATAATGACACGGCCATTTTCACGATTGTATTTCACCGCGTTGCCCGCCAGGTTCAATACAACTTGCTTATAGCGCACAGGGTCCGCACAAATATAAGCTGACTCCCAGCCGAGAGGCTCAAACATCAAACTTACTCGACGGGTTTCAGCCAGGGGCTCAAGTAAACGTTTACATTCTGCAACCAAATCGGCCGGACGAATTAATTCCATCGAGGGGCCCAAACGCCTACTGTCGATTCTGGCCAGCTCCAATACATCGCCAACCAAATGCAATAAATGCTGCCCCGCTCGACGAATTTCTGATAAGCGCTGACGCTGGTCTGCGTTGAGACTCTGATCTAATTCGACAATTTGGCTGTAACCTAAAATTGCATTAAGTGGCGTGCGTAATTCATGGCTCAGGCTAAATAATAAATCTGCCCGATGCGCATTTTCCTCCCGCTGCAACTCCAGCTCCCGCTCCATTTGCGAAAATCTTTCCCGGCTGCGGCTGACGTCTTGTAAAACTCCCAACACCCGCACGGGCTGACCGCGACTATTTAATTGGGCCTTGCCGCGGCAGCGAACCCAAACCACACTGCTATCCGAACGCCAGATGCGAAATTCCACATCGAGCGGTAACCCCTCGCGCACATGATCCCGCATGGACTGCTCAACCCGAGGGAAGTCCTCCGCTAAAATTCGAGCCTTCCACTGCTCCGCGGCTGAAATACCGATACTGCGTATCGGGCTCACTTCGTAACCCAGAATCCCCCAGCAGGCATCATCAAGTACCATTTCATCTGCGCGTAGATCCCACTCCCATAAACCATCTCCAACTCCAGACAGTGTTTGTAAGGGGCGCTCGCCAGGCAGGTTGGATAGGTAGCGCTGGGCCAAGGTTTCAGTGAAGTCAGCGCAACTTCCAATCAAAACAAATCCACTGTCATCCTCAAGGTTTATTGCGCGTCCCCGCAATCGTAACCAGCGCAACTGACCGAGACTGTCGTAGGCCCGAAAAGTAGTATCGAAGTGTCCACCTTTGTTAGTAAGACGACGTCGCACAGTGATAATTCGATCCCGCTCATCAGAATGAACCGAACGCAATTCATCACCCGTCCACAGGGAAGCCAAAGCAAGTTCTGCAGTTTCTGCAAACAGGAGCCAAATTTCACCCTGAGCACGCTGGGCACCGGAATCCGGATGCCACTCCCACAATCCACAATCTGAATCCAAAAACAAATCTTGCAAACAGGCGTTATGACGAGGCAGGCGCGATGCATCCAAAGAGGAAAGCTCATCGCTGGTTGCCAACTGGAACACTGCGCTGGACGGATTTGGGGTTAGTGACTCTGACACACAGGGCTCGACTATCGAAATTAGCTCATTAGTTACCTGGCTCATGCATCCTTGCCATAAAAGAGAGCCTCTCCCCCGGGGCCCTGAAATTTGGGAACGCCTCGGGAGACCCTAAACTAAAGCATTATGAGCTTTGCGCAAAGTGCGGGCAAAAAAAAGGCCCCGCAATGCGGGGCCGTAATCAGCGATGATGAGAGAAAACGGGAAGTCACCCAGTGTTAATGGTTTGCCATAACCCTAAGAAACTCTCCCGAAATGCGGGTCCTTTGCCCCGCACATTTACCAATGCAACCCTTATGCCAACTTTTAAAACAGCGTTTTTTAAGGCCTTAGCTTTCATACTCCAGCGCTTCTGTGGAATAGCGAACCAATGCGATCCTTCAGATGGCCAAAATGCACCAAAACAATGCACTCAAGTGAAAAGCTACGAAGAAAAAGTAAAATTTGGCCAAAGGAAATACTTCCACCCCTATCTCAAAATAGTCATGGGCAATCCTCAATAAAGGGGCCTGCTATGAACGCAACTCCTCTAAGTTCCAGCAATCAGCGAAAACGTTTTTGGATTCCCACAATTTTATTTGCCAGCACAGGTTTGTTAGCACTTACCGCAGTACCGATTTATGGATTTGTCTATGGATACCACTGGTATCAATGGCTTGCATTTGCCATTTTTGGTGCACTTTGCAGCTTCTCCATAGCAGCAGGAAATCACAGGCTGTGGTCACACAAAAGCTACGAAGCCCACTGGTCAATTCGACTTTTATTTATTTTATTCAGTGCAGCAGCCATGCAAAACACCACTTTAAATTGGTGTGCAAGCCATAGATACCATCACCAATTTATCGACGATAACAATCGAGACCCCTATTCAGCAGGGCGCGGCTTCTGGTTCTCCCATATCGACTGGATGATGCACGAATATCCCAGCAGTTATCTCGATTACAAAAATGTTAAGGATCTTCAAAGGGACCAGTTGGTAATGTGGCAACACGATAACTATGTTCCCATCATTATCGCCATGAACCTTGGCCTACCCATAATCTTGGGGATCATTACTGGAGACGTTCTCGGTATGGTTTTGCTGGCCGGAGTATTGCGCCTTGTGGTTAATCATCACACGACTTTTATGATTAACTCATTTGGGCATTTATGGGGCCGGCGCCCCTATAAGGGATCAATCAGCGCAAGAGATAATGCTTTCCTCAACCTCTTTGTATTTGGCGAGGGTTATCACAATTATCACCACACCTTTCAGATAGATTATCGAAGTGGTATTCGCTGGTTCCAGTATGACCCTACCAAGTGGTTGATCAAATCATTGAGCCTTGTTGGGCTCACCTATAATTTAAGGGTTGCCCCACCTATTCAGGTCCAAAAAGTAAAGGTAGAGCAGCTTTTCAAACAAGCCAGGGAGAAAATTGAAAAGATTAAAGATAAAGAGAGCTGGCAAGAGATTCTGGAAAGTGAGGCTCGCGGATTCGCCAAGTTATTGAAGAACTGGAAATCTCTTCAATTTTTACGCCATGGAGAAAAACATGGTCAGCCACCCAGCGAGTGGGAACTCACTTCGATCCAAACGAAAATCCAAGAACTTGAATATGGACTCAAAATGCAAGGAAAACGGCTAAAGATTCTAATTGGAAAAATTCGACCAAACGAAGGGGCGGCCACCCCCTAACCAGACAATAGGTATTGCTTCGCAAGATAATAAAATCGATAAACTATTAGCGGACTTTCCTAGTCGCTGGCAAATTTGCGCATGGAAAATGCCACCCGTTCATCCACATTTTTCCTGAACATTTCTTCATCAAATTTTTCGATAAAGCCCAAACGTTCACGTAAGCCAACACCGTTGGCAATTTGGATTGCCAATCCCGGGCGCGCATTGGCCTCAAGTAAGAGCGGGCCACGTTCACGATCCAGGACAATGTCACAGCCTAAATAACCCAGCCCAGTCATTTCGTAACAGCTTGCCGCCAAGCGGACCAGCTCGTACCAACCTGGCACCTGCAATGCATCGAAAGGCACTTCAGTGTCCGGGTGCTGGTCAATTCGCAACCCGCGCATTACCGCATGACAACTTTTACCCGTGGCCAGGTCAATACCTACACCTACAGCGCCCTGGTGCAAATTGGCTTTACCATCTGAGGCGTGGGTTGAGCAGCGCAGCATGGCCATCACCGGATAACCGCGAAAAACAATAACCCGCACATCAGGCACACCCTCAACAGAGTAGCGATCGAAGACCGGGTCAAAGTCCACCAGGGCCTCCACCATCACCCTGTCAGGTTTGCCACCGAGACTGTATAGGCCGCTGTGAATATTGCTCACGTGCCGCAAAATATCCAGCGCATCAATTTCAGCACCGGATATCTTTTTATATTTGTCGCCATTGCGACCAGCAATAACGAGAATACCTTTACCACCTGAGCCCCGTGCCGGCTTGATTACAAACTGCCATAGAGGGTCAATCACCTCCATAACTCGCTTGCGGCTGGCAGGGCTTTCAAATGCCTCGATCAACTCGGGCACAGGAATTCCCGCTTTCTTAGCCGCGCGCTTAGTGTTTAGCTTGTCGTCGACGATGGGATATTTTTTGCGGTCGTTATAGCGCGCAATATAGTCAATATTACGCGCGTTCATCCCTAGCACCCCCATGCGGCGCAGGGTCAGCGGAGATACCACTCCGCCGCGAACTTTATTGAAGATATGCTTAACTGAAAACTGCAGCATAACGCCCCCTAGCGAACCAGCGGACGGAAACGCATCAACTCACTGAGTCGATATCCGGTGTAGTTGCCCACCACCAGAATAAAGGCCAGCAATACCAACAGTAACTCGGGGAAGTTGAACGTCCAATGCTCAATATAGCGGTTGGTCATTACCCACCAAGCCAGTATCGCCACTAACAAACTGCCCCCGGACTGCACTACCACCTCGTAGGGGCCATCCTCCTCCCACACAATCGACATACGCTCAATAGTCCAGGCAAGGATAATCATCGGGAAGAAGGTCACTGTGAGAGCCTGCTCAATGCCCAGCTTATAGCTGACCACACTGATTGCCCCCATTATTATCACCACCGTCACCACGACGGCGGCGATCCTCGACACCAATAGCAAATTGAGCCTACTGAGATAGAACCTCACCCAAAGGCCGAGGATCAGGATCAAAGTAAAAATCGCTAAACCGGTAATCAGCTGGGTTTCGATAAAGGCAATTGCCAGCAGTACCGGCATAAAGGTACCGGAGGTGCGCAGGCCCACAAATACACGCAGCAGCACCACCACCAGGGCCCCCACAGGCACCAGCAGGATCAGCTTGAAAATACTCTGCTGCTCAATGGGCAAACTGTAGATCGAGAAATCCACCAGCGCATCTTTCTCATCCTTGGTGCTGCGCATAGAGACATCGCGAGCGGGGACATCATTGGCAATCACAGAGAAAGTCACTTGGGAGTTACGACCGCCCTCAAGATCTAAAAGACTCTTGCCGCCGCGCTGCCAAATAAAGAAATTTTCCGGCACACCAGGCTGGCCACTGCTGGGTTCAAACACGATCCAACGCTTGCCATCATAGACCTCAAGCAGATCTTCTGGAGATAGTCGACGTCGATCATCCTCCAGGTAGAGGCCGCGAATACGGTGGGCGGGGATATCGGCTGTCGCCAGTACAAGCAGGGCAACATCCACAAAAGAGCGGTCAGCGTAATGACGGAAGATCAGGTTGCGATCCTGATTTTCATCGTCATTCAATTCGAATAGTAACTGGGTAGTGAGAGATTCCACATCGGAAGAGCGCTCGCGGGCCTGCTCAACCAGGGAGTAAATCGCCAAGCGCACCGCTTCTTGCTCACGGGCCCCCAGGAAGGGTTTTTGTATCTCAGTGCTCAGATCCAGAGGCTGCGCCAGCGCGGCACCGGGACGCTGGTAGACATCCAGCTGATAGAAGAGAGATTGGGGGCCTCTTGCGGCCCGGCGAGACCAAATGGCCCGATAGGCATCATCTTCTCTCGCGATATAGAAACCAAAACCGGAGGAGCTGAAGGTCTCCCCCAGTATTTCCATATTGCGCTGCTCGCGCGGGAGGGTCAGTGCGGCCTTCACCGGACCGCCATCGGCATCGAAGCCCACTTTTGCTTCGATGGTCCACACGGTGCGGTACTCACCCGGCAACAGCGGAAAACCCAACTCGAGGTTTTTATAGGCGGTCAGGCCTGCTCCTACCAATGCGAGTAACGCCGCAATTACATAAACTTGGACACGCGGCGACATTCGCCATTCCCCGTAACTCTGAGGTCCCAATTAGGAACCCAATTGGATAACTGGCCTATTTAACCCCGTCTATTTGGGGTTGGCCCTGGACATTGCGCCGGCTCACATCGACAACAGCGGCATCTTTGAGGAAGTTGCGTCCCAGCAGCATCAATAAATCAGAGCCGCCCTCATCGGTCAGGTTAACTTCGACTTGGTGGGTAATACGCCCAACAGTCAGGTTAAGCTCCACTACCGGCCTGCGCTGATTATCGAAACCCAGGCGCTCCACTCGGACATGGCGTTTTATCGGCAGCTCTACTGAGACCGGGTCCATTTTGCTCGACTGAACAATCTGGAACCTGACCCAGTCCCTGCCATCCCGCTCGAACGGAGTCAGCTTCCTGACCCGCAGTGTGGAGGTTGGTGAACCTGTATCGACAACGGATTCCAGAATCAGGCCGGGAGGCTCTATGGCCACTTCTTCTACCGATCCCAAAACCAACTTATCTTTGGCAACGGGCACTTCGACTACTTTTTCTACAGTTCGTTCGATTACCCGCTCAACAACCTTCACTTCCGGTTCCGCACAAATCACTTCCGCAGGCTCTGGGCACTGCATTGCAGAATCTGGTGATTCTACTGGTGGTGCAACTTCCGCTGGTTGAGCGGCCCTGTCCCGCCCCGGATACATCAGTGACTCACAACCGGCGAGCACCGAAAGCGTCAACATTAACCACAGAAGGGAAAATCTCTGCATACCGACCAATTACCTCAAGCCCCATTAGCAATGCCATTCGGACCGCTACAAACGCGCGGTGTTCGCTTATCTGACGGAGAAATTGCTCCCCGCCTCAGGCAAAAGGTCGATATTAGCTCATGAGCGCGGCCACTGCACAGCGATGTCCGCCGAGTCGCGGGACTCAACACTAACAATGTGACATGCCGCCCAGAGTGATTGAGAGCACTGGGCTCAGGGAATCAGAAGCTGGTTAGCCCTGCTGCAGGCGCTGGTCGATAGTTTCCAAAATAGCCAGCAGTGCCGCAGCATCATCCCGCCCCTTGAAGAACTCTTCGGCAACCGGAGCAATACCACACTGGCCCGGTAGGGGCATCTCCCCTTCAATCAGGACCTGCATACGCGGCAAAAAAATAAATTGAAGCCACTGGGGCAAGGTCAAAGTATCCACACAAAATGGCTCGGTGCTGGCCAGGGCTTCTGCGGGTGGCGCATTATCCTGCCAAACCTGTAGGCTGCGCAGTTCGGATTCAAGGAACAGGAGCTGATCAGCGATTTCAGAATAAATAGGTTGCATAACTCATAGAACCTTCACATTTACAGCCGTGATAATACGCAATAGCCACCTGCCCAATCTGAGTAACAGCGCAAATACGACCAAAGATTTTCTAAATTTTTCGATTAAAGGGCGGAAGTGAATTGAGTATTGCCTGACCATAGCGACGGGTAACCACCCGGCGATCCAGCAAAGTGACTGTGCCGCTGTCCCCTTCTGCCCGCAGTAAGCGCCCGCAGGCCTGCACCAATTTTAGGGCTGCATCCGGCACTGTGATTTGCATAAATGGATTGCCGCCCTTAGCTTCAATCCACTCCGCCAGCGCTGCCTCAATCGGGTCATCGGGCACCGCGAAAGGCAGTTTCGCAATAACCACGTGGCGGCAGTAATCCCCTGGCAGGTCCAACCCCTCGGCAAAACTCGCAAGCCCGAACAGGATACTGCTGCCGCCGCCATCGATAATCTCACGGTGGCTATCCAGCAACTGCTGGCGGGATTGCTGCCCCTGCATCAGGATTCGGTTGCGCCAGGTACCAGGGAGCGCCTCGTAAACCGTCTCCATCTGGCGCCGGGAGGAAAACAGTACCAGAGCGCCACCCTCCCCTTTCAACAGGTCTGGCAACGCATCGATAATGGCGTCTGTGTGTTGCTCTGCATTGCCCGCATCCACAGCTTCCGGGGGCACTTGCAGTGTTGCACGGGAAAAATCGAAAGGACTCGGCACCACCTGATAGCTGGCATTGTCTGGAGTACCGGCACGCATTTGCAAACGATCAAATTTCCCCAAAGCTGTGAGTGTGGCCGAAGTCAGTACCGCGCCGTAACAGCGGCGCCACAAGCTGTACTCCAGGGTTTTGCCTGCGAGTATCGGTGAGCTGCAAACCTCAAAATCTGTGGAGCCGCCCCAGTCCACCAGGGTGACCCAGCGCGCCTGGGGCAATGCGCCATCAGCATCGGCACGGGCGTAATTCGCCCACAACAGAAGATTGGCCTCAGCGCGCCCATGCCAACTGCCCAACTGGGGGTACCAGCGCTCCAGATCTGCCAGGGGTACCGGCGAGTGGCCGTCCTCCATCATGCGTTGGGCGGTCTGCAACATCTTGCTGAGCAGGCTTTCCAACTCATCAAAGTCTTCCCGCAGCTTTTCCGCCAGCTGCGACATGGAATCGGGGATTACCCCACCTTCAAAGCGATGGCGGATGGTATTGCCCCGCTCATCTTCAAATTCACACAGCTCTTCAATCAGCGGCCACATCTGCTCCAACCCCTGCTTGGCAGAGGTGAGAACCGCCGGCAGCTGCTCGCCGCAGCGGTCGATCTGGGCGCCGTCACCAATCTCACCCAGCATCTGCCCCAGGGCCTTATTGGTTTGATCCAACCAACCGGTGGAAGCCCCTACACGACTGTGGTGAGAGAAATGATTGAGAGCCTTTTCCGGTAGATGGTGGGCTTCATCAAGTACATAGATAGTCTCTTCCGGGGGCGGAAGAATCGCGCCACCACCCAGGGCCAGGTCCGCCAGCAACAGGTCGTGGTTAGCAACGATCACCTGGGTCTTGCCCAGGCTCTCCCGCGCTCGGAAGAAGCTGCAATTGGTGACATGGGGGCAGCGGCGGCCACTGCACTGGCGATGGTCAGTGGTAACCCGACTCCAATCATCCGTCTCGATTGTATCCGGCCAGTTATCCCGATCGCCATCCCAGGTACCCGATGTCAGGCTATCCGTCATCTTCTGGTAGAGAGCGACACTCTCCGCTTCCACCTGCGGGAGCTCATCTTCATAGAGACCAAGGGAAAGCCCGGTGCCGGAGGCAGAAAAGCTGGACAAGAGTTGATCCAACTTGGATAGGCAGAGATAGCGGCCACGGCCCTTCGCCAGGGCAAACTCAAATTTGAGCCCGCTGTGACGAGCAACTTCTGGTAGGTCCTTGTGGATAATCTGTTCCTGCAGGGCCACCGTGGCGGTGGATATCACCAGGGTCTTGTCCTGGGCTTGGGCCAGGGGAATAGAGGCGAGAAGGTAAGCAACGGTTTTACCGGTGCCCGTACCCGCTTCAACTACACAGATATGCTCACCATCAGTCTTGTCGCTATCGCGCTCACCACTGGCATTCTGGGTGATGGAACCCAGTGAGCGGGCAATGGCGGCTACCATCAGCTTCTGCCCATAGCGGGCTTTCAGCCCTCGACCGGACAGGAATTGGCTATAGGCGCCCTGAATGGCGCTTTTGTGTTTTTCGTTGAGCACGGGGGTGAGGTCTATTCGCTAAGTGGCTGGCGCAGGGGGCGCTATTATCCACTAAGCGCCCTCTCCCCACCAGCTTCTGAACTCAGCGGGCCTTACTCATAGGCGAGGCGAGATACCACGGGATTGGCGTAGGCCTGAATAGCCTTGTCGCGCCAGCGCTCATCGACCCGAGCCATGCGCGCTTCAAACTTCTCCCGCTCTTCTTTATGTGCAGCGGGGTCCCAGGCTTTAGCCGGATATCCCACCGGTAATTGCGGAACCTCACCGTAAACCATCTCGTAGGCAATCATATTGGATGGATGCAATGTGTAGTTGCCGATAACTTGGCGATCTATTTCTTCAGCCAGGCTGTTTACATCGTTAAAATCACCTTCAATCGGCGTGCCGAAGGCGGCATGTACACGGCCTTTGTGACCGACAATGCCCTTACCAATCGAGGCCAAGTCCTCGTTTTTACCCTTCTTGTACTCGTCCTTGTGCTCGGTAACGTAAATTTCCTTGGCCTTCTGTGCATCACAGGGGTCCCATTCGTAGGAAATAGACACCGGAACAATGTGCAACTTGCGCCAAAAATCGGCAAAGGGCGTTTCCCGGTCCTTAGTCATGGCGAACATGGCGCAGAGTGCTGGATTGGTGCGATCCAGGCCATCTTTGGCGCGCCCGGAACGCTGTGCGATCCACACATGCTCGTTATCGTTGACGATGGAGTGATAGATGTAATTGGACAACTGGGTTGCTGCCTGCAGCTTTTCCCGACGACTGCCAGAACTGCGCACCACGGTGAAGCACTTGTTCAACTTCATCAGGTCGCTGGCAAACTGCTTGCTGAGCAGATTGTCTCCAATCGCAATGCGGGAGGTCTCATGCCCTTCGCGGAACATCGCCTGAATCATCAGCGCCGGGTCCATAGCGATGTCGCGGTGATTGCTGACAAACAGGCAGGCGCGATCCCTGGGCAGGGTGTCCAGACCAGAAATGCTCAGGCCGGAGGTGGTGCGCTTGATCACCTTCTCCATATATTTGCCGACAATCTCTTGAAGATCCCGCACATTGCGAACATTGCGGAGTTCAAAGCGCAGAAACTGACGTACCAACCAGGCGACGGCGCCCTCCAGCTGAGCCAGTTTGGGGACAAGGAAATGCGCAGCTGCGTGGGACATTTCCGGGTCGGCAATTAGCCTTTTGATAACCTCGCGCACTTCATCATCGCGATAGGGGCGCATATCCTCGAATTGAGAGGGGTCTAACTCACTTGCTCTCATGAAATACTACCTGTCGGGCCTGCCTCAGGCGGCCCGCACTTATTTATTTTGCGGCTGGATCAGCCGGGACTACTGGGCGCAGAACATACCGGAAGCGTCGACGAACTGCCAGCACTGGACCCGACCAGATAGTTGACCCCAGTGATAAATCCGGTTTCGACGACCAAGTCAACGCCAAAATACAGCGATGGTGCGATGATACAAAGTGGACTTCACCGCCCCAAGCTATGAGAATAAGGCTATTAACCGCCGCCGACGGCAAAACAACGATAACGAATACGGCGCTAGCCACGCAGTCAAGCAGGAGTTCACCTTGTCTCAATCCAACCCCAGCTCAGAGCCGCGCGCTCCCAGCTTAACGGACGCCCTGATCCCTCTCGGGATTCTCGTCGCCCTGTTGTCACTATCCGTATATTTCTACGGTGCAGACTCCTCCTACGGTCCCAATCAAATAGCGCTACTGCTCTGTGCCTGCGTTGTGGCCCTGATGGGGATGAAGAACGGACACAGCTGGAACGACATGGAAGGTGGGATGCTCCATGGCATTGGCCTGGTATTTGGCGCTATTCTGATCCTGCTGTCTGTAGGTGCACTTATCGGTAGCTGGATCCTGGCCGGCACAGTGCCTTCAATGATCTATTACGGCGTGCAGATTCTGTCGCCACAGTGGTTCTACGCCGCCAGCTGTATTATTTGTGCCGTAGTAGGACTGAGTATTGGCTCCAGCTGGACCACAGCGGGCACCTTGGGTGTGGCACTGATGGGAATTGCCGGCGCTCTGGGTCTATCCCTTGAGGTCACTGCCGGAGCCGTAATCTCTGGCGCCTACTTCGGCGATAAGATGTCTCCGCTATCTGACACTACCAACGTGGCCGCAGCGGTAACATCCAATGATCTGTTCCAGCATATTCGCCATATGATGTCCACAGCGATCCCGGCCTTCGCGATCGCCCTGGCGGTTTTCGCTTTCCTGGGTTTTACCTCTGAAGCCAGTTCTGCCTCCGCAACTGATATCGAATCATTGCTCACCGCCCTTAGCAGTGAGTTCAAAATTTCCCTGGTTAGCCTGCTGCCTTTGATCTTGTTGCTAGCAATGGCTTGGCGCAAAGTCCCCGCTTTCCCAACATTGATCATCGGCTCCCTGGTTGGCTGTGCCATCGCACTGATTTTCGAACCGGAAGCCGCCCGTCGCCTCGGTGGCGGTGAAGGTGCACTCGCCCCCCTGAAGGGCGCCTGGTACAGCCTATTCGATGGCTATAAGTCCACTTCCACCAACGAGAACGTGGCTGCATTGCTGTCCAAAGGCGGTATGAGCAGCATGCTTAACACCGTATGGCTGATCACCTCCGCCATGGCCTTCGGCGGCGCTATGGAGCGGGCCGGATTCCTACAGGTCATCGTCCAGGGGGTTTTGTCACTGGTTAAAACAGTGGGCGGCCTGGTAACTGCCACCGTATTCACCTGCTTTGGAATGAACCTGGCCGCAGGCGATCAGTACATGGCGATTATTATTCCGGGCCGTATGTTCCGCGAAGCCTTCAAGGAAAAGGGCCTACACGGGCTTAACTTGTCTCGCACCCTCGAGGATTCCGGCACCATCACCTCTGTGCTGATTCCCTGGAATACTTGTGGTGCCTTTATGGCGGCAACGCTGGGTATTGCTACCTGGGAGTATTTACCCTTTGCCCTATTCAATATTATCTGCCCTCTGCTGGCGATCGCCTATGGCTGGTTGCACTTTAAACAGAAGCCCATTTCTGTAGCGGCTACGGCATCTTAAGGAAATAGACAAAACCCCTATGAGTGAAAGCGGTACCCTAAGCGCCCTGATCGAGCAGGCTGGCTTCAAATTGCGCTGGTTCGATCTGGGCCGGCGCTTGCAGTCGGTTTCGAAATCCACTGCGGCATCCTTCGAAGCAGGTCTGGCTCCCTGGCCACACCCATACTTGCGCCAGGCCTGGACGGGCCTGCTGCTGCAACCAGCCGAAGGCGGTGAACCCATCGTCTGGTTCCTGCGCTTTCCGCTGGACGAGCAGGGCAAGCTGCAACTTCAAGCCCGAGATGGATTACTTCGCGCTCTGGCACAGGAACTCAAGCAGGGACCCGCTTCTGAATCTGCTGCGCAGCTGGACCAGCTGCTGCAGCAAAGTGGCTTGCTGTTTACCCCATCAACTGAGCGGCAGGCAGCATTTCACTCCCAAACAGCGCTTCTGCTGGGCCGCCAGCCCCGCGAACATTACGAGCCTGTCCTGCGCTATTTTGGCGACCCGGAAAATCACCGCTGGGACAACCTTGCGCTGCAAGGGATTGCCGACTTGGCCGCGCGCTGGGAAAAAGAAAGCACTTTGCTAATGCGCCAGATTGGAAAAGTCGCGGCTCCGGTTTTTATTAACATTTGCCATTGCCTGGAAAACCAGCCGGTCGACCACCGTCTTGCAGCAGCCATTATTGAGCGAGCAGAGCAAGAACTGACCGCAAACACGCCGGATATCTCGGTGGCCGCTGCTGCTATCAGGGGTATATCTCACTCACCAGCCACAGGATTGCGACAGGCATTTATACAGTCACTTTTTGCTGAAGATGCCAGCAATCGGAATAAAGAAGTTCTGGCCGCAATAGGCAGTCGCTGCGTCCAAGATTTGGAAGAGCAGGAATTGGCCTCACGGTGGGTTGGCAAACTGGCTGATGCCGCTGACCAGCAGACTTTTAACTTGCTGCTTTCCGATTTAATGTTTATTCCGAAAGTGCGAATCGCCCTATTGAGTGCTCTCCGTGACCCGGCAAGAAAAGAAAGTCTCGCAGTAGCCTTTGGCAATTTTTTGCACGGACCCAAACCGACACACTGAAGGCCTAAAGATAACGCCTCAGCTGGTGCTCCCTCACCCATTAAAGCTACTTTCACGAGTGAGAATTTTTAACAGAAAAAACTCTTACTCGTGAAACCATTTTCTTTGCATCGCAAAAAAACTCCCCAATCCATCAAGCGGCATTGTCAGCCACAATAATAATTCTTAGAGTCTGCCTCAAAACTGGCGCGATCAGTTTCAGCGCGTAGATTAAACAACCGAAATTCACCATAAAAAATGGTCAGCACAAACCACATTTTTTAAAAAACCCCTTATTTAAGTAGTTTTTTAAAATAAATTGGCGCACCTCTTTTCATAACTTGACCATTGACAGACATTTAAACCCAACGCCTATTACACTCAAATAGGCGGTACCTTTGTAGAACAGATTTTACAAAGCTGACCAACAGGTGACGTTTTATTGGCTATGCTAATGGCTAACATCAACGGAAAGGAGTTAGGGGATGAATTTCACTCCAGCCAAGTACTTAATTGGAATTATCAGTGCACTGGTTCTTGCAGGTTGCTGTAGCCCTCCGGCACCTCCAGCTTACTGCCCACCCGGCGCTGAACAAATTCCTCTATCCATGGCTTGTCCTGCAGATGCCGACTGCTGGATGGCTTCCGACAGAGTGCGCTGCATGAAGGTGGTCAAGTAAAATCTTTTTCTTGCCCGACAGCGTGGTGATTCATACTAAATGAAGTTTTGACCAAATCACCGCTGACAGACACCCGATTTACAAAGCCTTATTTAGTATGGATCACCACAAAATGCCGCTCTAACGAGCGGCATTTGTCTTTCCCCACACAGTTCCTTATCTCGAAACATTCCCTGTAATAGACTGTGATGCCCGCGGCGCTGGCCCGGCAAAGAAAATGCCGTTAGCATTGCCGCCCAGAAATAATAAATAAAATTTGATTTGTGTACGTTTTAGCCAAGTGGCAATAAAAAGGCTCAGAAGAGAACAAACCGAATACCATGACTAGTGAAACCCTGGCTTTAAGCCGTGTAGCGGCAATCTCACGGTTGAAGTCCCATTTTGACCAACATAAGTGGTCCTTGAGAGAGCTGTTTGCAACGGATCCCCAAAGGACAGATAAGTTCAGCTCAGACGCAGCCGGAATCTATCTGGATTACAGTAAGAACCACTTGCGTGAAGACACCCTTAAGTTGCTGTTGGAATATGCAGAAGAGCAGGGTCTGAACAACCAAATTACTGCGCTAGTGAACGGGGCCATTGTCAACAATACCGAACACCGCCCTGCCCTGCACACCGCACTGCGATTTCAGGGGCAACCGAAAACTGAACAAGAGCGGGCGGTAAAAGATTGCCGCGAGCAAATGAAACAGTTTGCCGAATCGGTGCACAACCATAGCTGGCGCAGCTTCTCAGATAAACCGATCCGCCATATCGTGAATATCGGTATCGGCGGTTCCGACCTGGGTCCGCGCATGGCGGTAGAGGCCCTCAGTCCTTGGCACAAAGACTCTATCGATGTGCACTTTGTAGCAAATATCGATGGCGCAGACCTTAGCGACACCTTGGCTGGTATCGATGCGGAAGAAACCCTTTTTGTAATTGCTTCCAAGTCCTTTTCCACCTTGGAAACCCGTGAAAATGCGCTGTCCGCACGCCGTTGGATGTTATCTGCCGGTTGCGATGAGTCGCAGTTGGCCAAACACTTTGTTGCGGTGAGCAGTAATATTACTGCTGCTCAGGATTTCGGAATTGCTCCTGAGAATATTTTCCCAATGTGGGATTGGGTGGGTGGTCGCTACTCACTCTGGTCTGCTATCGGCCTGCCCATTGTTCTTGCTTGCGGCTATGAAGTTTTTGAACAGCTTCTGCAAGGCGCCAATGCAATGGACCAGCACTTCGCCACTACTCCACTGGAGTCCAATCTACCCGTACTGATGGCGTTGACCCAGTTCTGGTATCGCCAGTGCTGGCATACGACCAGCCATGTCGTGCTGCCCTACGCGCAGCGCCTGGCCCGATTCCCCGCCTGGTTACAGCAGCTGGATATGGAGAGCCTGGGTAAAAGTGTCGACAAGGACGGGCAGGCGCTGGGCTACCCCAGTGGCAGCGTTATCTGGGGCAGTGAGGGTACGAATGGCCAACACTCTTTCCACCAATTATTGCACCAGGGAACCGACCTTATTCCAGCAGACTTTATCGCAGTCAAGGAACCGACGTCTGAACTCCTCGAACAGCACCGCTGGCTGCAGGCCTGTTGTATTAGCCAGAGCCAGGCGCTACTGCGAGGCAAAAGCCTGCATGAGGCCCGCCAGGAGCTGGAAGAAGCTGGTCACACTCATCGTGAGGCCCACGCCCTAGCCCCACATAAAGTAATCCCTGGTAATCGCTCCAGCAACACCCTGATCCTGGAAAAGTTAGATCCTTTCCACCTGGGCTCGCTCCTGGCACTGTACGAGCACAAGGTCTACGTTGGCGGCTGCCTGCTGGGGATCAACCCCTTTGATCAGTGGGGCGTCGAACTTGGTAAGCAGTTGAGTTCAAAAATCCATAAGGCTGCCAAGGGTGAAATTCCTCAGGATGACTGGGATAGTTCAACCCGCAGCCTGATGAAAAAGCTGCTCTAAACTCTACAAAAAAGGCCGCACTAATTAGTGCGGCCTTTTTTGATCTTTGCTAAGGACATCGTTAACTGGATGCAGAGCCCCGCTTCAGCATTGGCTCAATTAGATCCAGTGGCAACGGAAATACAATTGTAGAGCTGTTATTTGCGCCGGCAATATCAATCATGGTTTGCATATATCGCAAAGTAATCGCGTTGGCATTTTTCGATAATTGATTCGCTGCCTCAGTCAGCTTTAAAGCCGCCTGCGCCTCCCCCTCTGCGTGTATAACTTTAGCCCGCCGCGCGCGCTCCGCCTCTGCCTGCTGTGCGATAGCCCGCACCATACTTTCATCAAGATCGATATGCTTAATCTCTACATTAGTAACTTTTACACCCCAGGCATCTGTTTGCTCATCGAGTATTTTTTGGATATCTACATTTAGCTTGTCTCGCTCACATAACATCTCATCCAGCTCGTGCTTACCCAGTACCGAACGCAATGTAGTTTGCGCTAACTGGCTTACAGCCTCGTGATAAAATTCCACATTAATAATTGCAGACTGTGGATTAATTACCCGGTAATAAACCACTGCGTTGACTTTTACTGAGACATTATCCCTGCTGATAACATCCTGGGTGGGTACGTCCATCACCACAGTGCGCAGATCCACGCGCTCCATAGTTTGAACAATGGGAATGATTATAATCAGTCCTGGCCCTTTCACTGTTTGGAAACGCCCCAGGAAAAATACCACTGCGCGCTCATACTCCCGCAAAATACGAATGGCATACATCAGTAGCAGTATGAGTGCGACTACCAGTATCCCAAAAAAATAACTGAGCATCATTGGACTCTCCTTAATCCCACCTTAACTGTTGAGCGCTGTCATTAGCTCAATTGATTGCCCTACCTATTCCACCTCTACCCGTAAAACCATGCCGTGTTGGGCCACTACTCTAACTTTCTGACCCACCTTCAGAGGCTGGTTACAGGTCGCCTGCCAAATCTCTCCATCGAGATGCACCAAGATCTCTGCGTCCTTAACTTCGCTTACCACCGCAGAGCGACCCACAAAAGCCTGGTCTGCCGGGACTTTCGGCTGGCGTAAACTGCGTCCAACAGCGGTCAACAACATCAATAAAAAAACACCACTTACACCGGCAATAGCCCCAATCAGCTGTTTGGAAACCTGCATTCCCGGCACATCACTATCAATAAGCATTACAGAGCCAATCACCAATGCAACAATTCCGCCGATCCCCAGGGCACCAAAACTCGGCATGAAAACCTCTGCCACAATCAGCAATGCGCCAACAATAATTAATGCAAGACCAGCGTAATTAATCGGTAAAACTTGCAAGGCATAAAATGCCAGAAGCAGGCAGATAACACCAACAATCCCGGGAACAAAAGCACCGGGGCTATAACCCTCAAAAATAAGCCCATAAATACCCACCAATAACAAAATATAGGCCACTTGAGGATTGGTAATCAGGGCCAGTAATTCATTGCGCCAATCCGGCTCGTAACTTTCACTTTGCAACTCGGCAATATTTTCCGGAATCGTATAATCACCGGTATCGAGTAATACTTTTCGACCGGCAACCTGGCGCAATAAATCGTCATCATTATCCGCAACAATATCGATAACATTCATTTTTAACGCTTCCGGAGCTGTCAGGGTCGCTGCTTCGCGTACAGCTTTTTCCGCCCAGTCTGCATTGCGCCCATGGCGCTGTGCCAACCCTCGGATAAACGCGACAGAGTCATTAACGACTTTGCGCTCCATGGCCGTTCCCGCAAGCGGTTTTTCTTTTTCTTCATCCTCTCCGTCTTCCGCCTTTTCTTTTTTCTCTTCCTCCTGCTTTCCTCCCGGCATAGGTGTGCCCTGAGGTCCGCCAATCTGCACTGGCGTAGCCGCTCCCAAGGTGGTAGCAGGAGCCATAGCGGCGATCTGGCTGGCATAGAGAATATAAGTTCCCGCACTGGCAGCGCGCGCGCCGGAGGGGTAAACGTAGGTGGCAATAGGGATAGGAGACGCAAGGATATGTTGGATGATATCCCGCGAAGCCGCATCCAACCCCCCAGGGGTATCCAGATGCAGAATCACCAACTCTGCGCCCTGGTCCACAGCCTCCTGCGTAGCCCGCTTGAAATAATCAGTCGTCGCGGGACCTATGGCCCCATCAATTTTGAGTATGGCTACATGGGGAAAGGGCTCTTCCTGGGCGGCACTTTTGTACACAAAAAGGCTGAGCAGCAGCGCCAGGAAAACCAGGCTGCGAAAGAACAAAATGGGCGAAATCTGCTTCGACATGCATCCATCCCTGATGCGACATCTGGCTCAACGCCAATATTTGGATATTGAGTGCCACAGCGAAAAAGCAAAATCACTTTAGCATTCACGACACCCTAAACCGGAAACAAAAAACCCCGGCTAATTCCATCAGATTAACAGAATTAGCCGGGGCCTTGTTTATTTCCACCGGGATTTACGCCCAGTTGAGTAGTTTTATACCCGATTGCGTCGGCTATACCAGTTCACATCGCGGGAATATTTATCTACCTGATTCTCAACACCCAGCAACATGGCAAACAGAGCCATACGCACCAGCAAGCCATTGTCGGTCTGGCGGAAAATCGCCAAGCTCGGATGTTCATTCAGGTCGGTATCCAGTTCGTTCGCCTCTGCCCGTGAATCCCGTGGCAGGGGGTGCATAATTACCGTGTTAGGCTCTGCGTGGCGGGTAAAAATAGCCTTATTCAGGCGGAAGCGCCCACGGTAGCGGTTGGCCTCTTCCTGAGAGGCGAAACGCTCTTCCTGGATACGGGTGGAGTAAACAATATCCACATGGGAGATAGAGGATTCAAGCTGATCGGTAACCGTCACCTCGTGCCCCGCCCCGCGCAGCATCTCCACAATCATTTCCGGCATCGCCAGTTCCGGTGGAGAAACCAGGGTAATCTGCACCTTGCCAAACAAACACAGCAGTTTGCACAGGGAGTGCACCGTGCGGCCGTGCTTGAGGTCGCCGATCATGGCGATACGAAAATCATCAAGGGTGCGGCCGTGCGCAGCCAGTTCCTTGCGAATGGTGTAGAGGTCCAACAGTGCCTGGGTGGGGTGTTCATTGGCGCCGTCGCCGCCGTTGACCACCGGCACACGACTCGCTTCAGCAAACTCAGCCACCGACCCTTCTTTTGGGTGGCGCATACAAATCACGTCGCTATAGCCCGATAGCACTCGGGCGGTGTCGTAAAGGGATTCGCCCTTTGCCATAGCGCTGGCAGTAATTCCTACCGTTTCACGTACAGTACCGCCCAACAGATTAAAGGCGGCTCCAAAACTCAGGCGAGTACGAGTGCTCGGCTCCATAAACATATTGCCGAGAATCGCCCCTTCCAATACACGCGTTACCTTTTCACGCTGTGCATAGGGGGTCATGGCGTCAGCTACATCAAATACACGCTCTATGTCGGCGCGCTCAAATTGGCTGACCGACAGTATATTGGCTCCGATAAAGTCCATGGTTACTCCAGTGGTTGCGCCTTGTGGGCGCCGGGTATTCGCGAGCGGCATTCTACTCGGGCACCAGGAAAGAGCCCAGAGGAAGAACGGCCGCTGACGTGATTCGACACA
Source organism: Microbulbifer maximicatervae (SeqCode) (assembly GCF_052467225.1). Classification (NCBI taxonomy): domain Bacteria; kingdom Pseudomonadati; phylum Pseudomonadota; class Gammaproteobacteria; order Cellvibrionales; family Microbulbiferaceae; genus Microbulbifer; species Microbulbifer maximicatervae (SeqCode). The sequence continues at coordinate 4,607,787 of NZ_CP174303.1, forward strand.
TTAGGCAAGTAAGCTATCGCCCCAGTTCTCCAGCTCTGTAATCAGGGAGATGCGCTCCGGGTACTGAACCCGCAGCTCAGACAGCTGGCGGAAGTAATCTTCCAGGGTGATTGAGGCCCCGGCAGTAGCGTCAGTTAAGCGCTGGAAACACCAGATCTGCCAGCGCTGGTGCTCTTCCTCAGACAGGGTCTCGGGGAAATTGCGCGCCCGCATACGGAATAGCAGCTCGGGTAGGCGCTTATCGGTGAAAGGCACTTCACCCGCCAAAGCTTCCGGACCTCGGGCCGCCAGTCCACGGTGCAGTTCACGGCAGATATCGCGGTCAGAGTCGCTGAGGAATCCACCGTAAAGGTCCGCTTCCACATCTCTCTCAGGGAATTCCCGATCCAGGAATACGTTGTGCAGCTTTTCTGTCAAATCGATATCTTTGAGCTTCTGCCAGTTCGCCTCACAGGTTGTGCGATCGATACCCAGCTCAGTGGCGCGCTTGTCATCCAGCATATTTGCAGGCGCCAATACCGGGCACTTGTTCAAATGCACCAGTTTCAGCCCTACCGGCAACTCACCCTCACCCAGCTTGTCGCGAGAGGTGTACAGGCGCTCTCGCAGAGTGTCTGCATCCAGGCTGAGTAATGGCTCGGGGTCCATTGCCAGGTTGGCAACAATAACCGCATTGCGGTTAACCGGGTGACTGGCCAAGGGCATCACATAGGTCAAGTGACCATGATTAGCAGAGACCTTGCCGGAAATATGCAATAGCGGACGGCGCTCGCGCATATCGATCATCTTGGCGGCCTCCTGCTTGCGACGCAGGCGGAACACATAATCGTAAAGCTTTGGTTGCTGTTTGCGGATCAGCCTCGCCATATCAATGGTGGCGTGCACATCCGACAGCGCATCGTGGGCGCCCTCGTGGGAGATCCCATTGGCAGCGGTCAATTCTTCCAGGCGGAAGGACGGCGCACCGTCCTCACGGGTGGGCCACTGGATTCCCTCTGGGCGCAGGGCGTAGGTGAGGCGCACCATGTCAATAATGTCCCAACGGCTGTTGCCGGAGCGCCATTCCCGCTCATAGGGATCGAGCAGATTACGATAAAGGGTGTAGCGAGTTACCTCGTCATCAAAACGCAAGCTGTTGTAGCCCACCCCACAGGTGCCCGGCGCACCCAGTTCGGCGAGGATGCGCTGGATAAACTCTATTTCCGGCACTCCATTGGCCAGGGCTTTCTGCGGGCTAATGCCAGTCACCAGGCTCGCCATCGGCTGTGGCAGGCAATCCACTGAAGGGCGACAGTAAATCATCAATGGCTCGCCGACGATATTCAGTTCTTCGTCGGTCCTGATACCGGCAAACTGCGCCGGCTTGTCGGCACCCGGGTCTGTACCCCAGGTTTCATAATCGTGCCAATAAAGTGTGGTAGAACTCACGGTACCTCCATAATTTGGCGGCATCATACCACCGAGAACCTCCTCGTCTGGACACCCAAGTCGAGATTTCGAGCACTCCAGACCAACTCCTTTGCCAACGCTGGTTGCAAAGCCGCCACCGCCCATTAAAATTCGGCGTTTCCACGAATTTAAGACAGCACTTCACTCTATGAATATTCGTCAGCTCCTCACCGACAAATTCCAGGCCGCCATGCTCGCCGCCGGTATCCCCGAAGAATGCGGCCCGATTGTGGCACCTGCGAAGAAAGCCGGATTTGGCGACTACCAGGCCAATGGCGCTATGGGCGCTGCCAAGCGTATGGGCACCAACCCGCGTGAGCTGGCTGGCAAGATCCTTGAGCAGCTGGATAAGGGCGATATGATCGAAAAGGTCGAGATCGCAGGCCCCGGTTTCTTGAATATTCACTTGAGCGAACAGTGGCTGAGCCAGCAGCTATTGGCCGCCCAAGGCGACAAGCGCCTGAATATCGCCTCGGTTGAAGAGCCCAAGACCGTAGTCATCGACTATTCCCATCCCAACCTGGCCAAAGAAATGCACGTAGGCCACCTGCGCACCACCATTATCGGTGATGCCCTGGCACGCCTGTTGGAGTTCCAAGGCCACAAGGTAGTTCGCCAAAATCATATGGGCGACTGGGGCACCCAATTCGGTATGTTGCTGGCACACCTTTCCGACAAGCTGGCAGACAGTGATGCAGAAGTGGCACTGGCCGATCTGGAAGTCTTCTACCGCGAAGCCAAGGTTCGCTTTGATGATGAAGAAGGCTTTGCCGATCGCGCCCGTGAATACGTTGTAAAACTGCAAGGCGGAGATGAGCAGTGCCTGAAACTGTGGAAGCAATTTATTGATATCTCTATCAGCCACTGTGAAGAAATCTACTCCAAGCTGAATGTCACCCTCAAGCAGGAAGACGTTTACGCTGAAAGCCAGTACAACGATGATCTGCCGGTGCTGGTAAAAGAGCTGCTGGATAATGGAATCGCCGTTGAAGACCAGGGCGCGATCGTTGTTTTCCTGGAAGAGATGGCCGATAAGGAAGGCAACCCCAGCCCGATGATTATCCAGAAGAAAGGCGGCGGCTATCTGTATGCCACCACCGACTTGGCCGCTATCCGCTACCGCGCCAACCAACTCAGTGCCGACCGTATCCTATATGTTGTTGATGCTCGCCAATCCCTGCACCTACAACAGGCCTTTGTCGCCTCGCGCAAAGCGAGCTTCCTGCCGGAGTCGGTTTCTCTAGAGCATTGCGCTTTTGGCACCATGATGGGCGACGATGGCAAACCATTTAAAACCCGCACCGGCGGCACCGTAAAACTGGCAGCCCTCCTGGATGAAGCAGTAGAGCGTGCAGAGAAACTGGTGGCTGAGAAAAACCCCGAGCTGGATGCAAAAACCTGTGCAGAAATCGCGCGCAAGGTGGGCATCGGCGCGGTGAAATATGCGGACCTAAGCAAGACCCGCACTAACGATTACATCTTCAGCTGGGAATCCATGCTGAGCTTTGAGGGCAATACCGCCCCCTACCTACAGTATGCTTACACCCGCGTACGCAGTATTTTCCGCAAAGCCGGTATTGAGCCGAGCGAGCTCAAGGGCGATATCCAACTGGAAAGCCCACAGGAACGCGCCCTGGCAATTAAACTAAGCCAATTTGGCGAAGTACTGGACCAGGTAGCCAAAGATACCTTCCCGCACGTACTCTGCACCTACTTGTACGAACTGGCCAGCGCCTATATGAGCTTCTACGAAGCCTGCCCAGTATTGAAAGAAGGCGTAAGTGAACAGCAGAAGCACAGCCGCCTGCAATTATGTAATCTAGTGGCCAGCACTATCGCTACTGGCCTCGATCTGCTTGGCATTGAAGTGATGGAGCAGATGTAAATTGCTCCAGCCCGGTATCACCTTCTGTAACTTTTCAGATAGGCAAATCGGGCAGCACCCGGGTAGGCGGCCTTCAGTTGTGGCCTACCCAACCATCCTGCACCATCTTTTATCCCACTCAGGCCACACGTTTCCCCCCAGCCTGACAAAAGGAAATCACCCGTGAAAATACTGATTACCGGCGCCTCCGGCCTATTGGGGCGCAGTGTATTTAAACAGCTTTCCAGCAATCCGGTTTTTTCTGTTACCGGTACCGCCTTTTCCCGCGCGGGAGATAATTTAATTCGCCTGGACTTGTCCGATAGCGAAGCAGTGAAGACCTGCCTGCAACAGGTTAATCCCGATATTGTCATTCACTGCGCCGCCGAGCGCTGGCCTGATCGCTGCGCCGACAGCCCCGACACCGCCTGGCAGCTCAATGTCAGCAGCACAGAATTCCTGGCGAAATACTGTAACGAAAATGATACACAATTAGTGTATATCAGCACCGACTATGTTTTTGATGGCAGCACTCCGCCCTACAAAGCTGATGACAATCCCAACCCGGTTAACTTCTATGGCCGCAGTAAATTGGCAGGGGAAGAGGCGGTACTGAATAACGGAAGTCACTGGGTATTGAGGTTGCCCTGGTTATTCGGGCCCGTTGCCTATCTGGAGGAATCCGGCATCACCGCCCTACTGGATACTTTGCGCAAGCAAAAGCCAGTCACGTTGGATCACTGGGCTATTCGTTTTCCCACCAGTGTTGAGGAAGTGGCTGAAGTATTGGAGCAATGCCTGCTAAAAATTCGTAGTGGTATGAGTTTTGAAGGCATTTACCAGTGGAGTGGCGATACGGCCTGCACACGCTACGAACTCGCACACATTATTGCCAAGGCTTGTAACCTGAATGCCGAACACCTGAGCGCTGAAAGCGAACCCAATTTTACAGTGCCACGCCCTTACAATTGCCAGCTGGATAAATCAAAACTGACAGGTATGGGAATTAACGGTAGTGAACCCCTGGAGCAACAGCTATTACGAAATTTAAAGCCATTTATTGAAGGCTGATTTAAATAGCTTTCAGATAAAGCGCTACAGGGAAGTATCGCTGCCGGCCATGTTCCGGCTCACACCTGTGTAATACCGTTAACTCATACAACAAACGGTGCTACAAGGTGGCAATCGAGTAGATCAGGGAGGAGCTATTGGATTGCCGAGTAAAACCACTCGAATATTTAGGGAAGGATAAATGAAATTAAAACACTGGTTCTCTGCAGGAGCTCTGGTACTGGGCAGCCTAACCACATTGGCTTCTTGCAATGCGGATAGCGGACCTCACAGCAAGAAACCACACCAGGCCATCAAGACCGAAAACGCCCAACCCATTATCTGGATTGGCGACTTCAATAACTTTGATGATGCCGTAGCACTGATGCTAATCGCCAAAGACCCACGCTATACCCTGGAGCTGGCTGTCGTTGAGGACTCTTTCAATACCGTAGCGCACGGGGCCAACACTGTTTACAACATCCTCGAATGGCTGGGAAATAACGATACCCAGGTTATTCGCGGAGCCTACTTTGCCACAGAGGAAGTCGCCTACGGCGCAAACGGCAAAGCTTCAGTATCTCCGGTAAATGACGATAATGCCGTTCTCGGCAGAGAAGACTATCAACTACCCAACTCCTCCGATTTCTCCACCGGTACCTGGAACCTGGAGCGCCGCAACGCCATGGGTATCAATCTCTACGGCCAGTATGTACCCGGCCCCTGGCGTGACAACGGCTCCACCTTATATGGAACTGACCACCTAATCCCGCGCGCCAAACAGGAGCACTACCGCTACCAAGGTAACAATGGTGTCTCCTTCAATTTTGAGCTGGCCGAAGACATTATCCTGGAAACGATGGATAACCTGGAGCAACGCCCAATAGTTTTCAACACCGGTAAACTCACCACCCTGGCCCGGGTACTTGGCAAAGCCAGCGAAGAACAGCTGGCTAAAATTGACCGCGTTATTATGATGGGTGGTGGCTTTGAGAATTATGAGCCGTTTACAGAGAATCACGAAGCAGCCTGCTTTGGCGATAAATCTAGAAATCTGGGCGGCAATATTTTCTCCCACCCCAGCTTCGGCTGTGACAGCGACTTCAGTACCCATCAGGAGTTCAATATTCTGCTCGACCCACTGAGCGCACAATGGACCTTCGACGCCCTGAGTGAAAATAGTATTGAAACCTACCTGGTTCCGACCAACTCAACCGATATGGCCAAAGTACAAGGCAGCACCATCGAAGCCCTCGCAGAGCGCCGCGCAACTCCGGAAGCCTGCTACACCTCCCAACTCCTCAGTTCCATTCGTGAATTTGAGGGTGGGGATTTCCAGGGTAATGGTGACTTCGCCATGGATGCCGTTATTCGCCTGTGGGACATTATTGCTGCCTTGGTACTGTTGGAGCCTGAAACTTTAGAGATGGATTTGGTACCCGGATTTATCGAAGTAGACCAGTTAAATGCCGGGCTGGCTGACAGTATGACTCCTTATGATCCCATCACCTTCGACCCAACTGTGGGAAAAACCACCCTTGCTGAAAATGGCGAGGGCTTGCCAGTAAATGTGGTTATGGGTATCAACCACGATGCCGCCCGTACTGCGATGATTGAGCGCCTGCGTGATCGTTTTAATGCGGCGCGGAAGGGAGCTAAGTGTCGAGCTAAACAGCATTAACAAAGAGACTGTTAGTGCATAGGAACCTTTTGACTACTCTGTATTGCTCTTGTGGACTATTCAGAGGGTTCCTAAACCCATCAAAGCGTCTATAGCCAACCTGTTCCACTTTCGAGGCCATTTAAACTCCCAGATGACCCCTTTCGTCAAATCCACTCCATCCTGTGTAGAACAAAATCGCCTCAGCCAAAATATCACAGGATTTAACCCACTTTTTGCGCCCAAATTTAGCAGTTTCCTCGATTAAATCCCGCAGATTGCCCCTACTCTCCCCGGTTGCTAAGATGCGCGCCTGCCGCTATGGCCCGGCTTCCCCTTTGGTTTCGTATTGCGACACTGGGGCTGCCAGCAAACCGATTCTCCCAAGCGTTACCCTCGCCTATCCGCAACGCGGAGGCCCGAGGCTTTCCACAGGAAAAGCGGTACTGAGGCCAGGTGCTATTTTTAACCGCGAGCGCACCGCGACGACTCCCTGCGACTACAGGAACGAAGTTTATGACCCAACCATCGCTGCAGCAGTTGGAACAACACGACGCCTTTATCCATCGCCATATTGGCCCCGATGCCAAACAGGTAGAGGCCATGCTGGAAACGCTCGGAGTTGCCAGCCTCGAAGAGCTGATCGAGAAAACCGTGCCCGAAGCCATTCGCAAGACCGATGAGCTGGATCTGGCTGACGCGATCAATGAAGTTGAGGCCCTCGCAGAGCTGAAAGATATCGCGGCGCGCAACAAGATCTACCGCACCTTTATTGGTATGGGTTACCACGACACCATTACCCCCAATGTGATCCTGCGCAATGTGCTGGAGAATCCGGGTTGGTACACCGCCTATACCCCTTACCAACCAGAAATTGCCCAGGGTCGCCTGGAAGGCCTGCTGAACTTCCAGCAGATGATTATGGACCTCACCGGTATGGAATTGGCCAACGCCTCCATGCTGGATGAAGGTACCGCAGCAGCTGAAGCCATGGCCATGTGTAAGCGCCAGGTCAAACGCAACAAATCCAACGTCTACTTTGTAGACCAGGACTGCCACCCGCAGACCATCGCCGTCGTTAAGACCCGCGCCGAGCACTTCGGCTTCGAGGTCGTTGTCGGCGATGTGGAAAAAGATATTCCCGCCGAGCTGTTCGGTGCCCTGCTGCAATACCCCGGCAGCACCGGTCGTGTACGCGACCTGACCGACATCATCACCAAGGTGCACGAAGCCAACGCCCTGGTAACTGTGGCCGCTGATCTGATGAGCCTGGTAGCCCTGCGAGCACCGGGTGATATGGGCGCAGACGTAGTTGTTGGCTGTAACCAACGCTTCGGCATCCCCATGGGCTACGGTGGTCCCCACGCCGGTTTCTTCGCCTTCCGCGAAGCTTACAAGCGCTCCGCACCGGGTCGTATTATCGGCGTTTCCGTCGATAGCAAAGGCAAGCGTGCCCTGCGCATGGCCATGCAAACCCGCGAACAGCATATTCGCCGCGAGAAAGCCAATTCCAACATCTGTACTTCCCAGGTGCTGTTGGCGGTAATGAGCGCTTTCTATGCGATTTACCACGGCCCCGAAGGCCTGAAAACCATCGCTGCCCGGATCCAGCGCTTAGCAGATATTCTCGCTTCCGCCCTGCAGCAGGAAGGCTTCAATCTGGCCCACGACAGCTGGTTCGATACCCTGAATATCACCGTTGGCGCCAAGCAGGAAGAGATTTACCAGCGCGCCCTGGCCGCTGAGATCAACCTGCGTAAAATTGGTGAAGACGCCCTGGGTGTGAGCCTGAGTGAGACAGCCACCCTGCAGGATGTGTCCGACCTGATCAATGCCTTTATCGGCACCGAACACAGCATCGACCTGCACACTCTGGACAGCGAAATTGCCAGCAAGGGCTCTCTGGGTGTACCCGCCTCCCTGGTGCGCGATACTGAATTCCTGACCCACCCGGTGTTCAATACCTACCACTCCGAGACCGAGATGCTGCGCTATCTCAAGTCTCTGGAAGCCAAGGATATCGCCCTGAATCACTCCATGATTCCTCTGGGCTCCTGCACCATGAAGCTGAACGCCACCGCCGAGATGATCCCGGTCACCTGGCCAGAGTTCGGCAAGCTACACCCCTTCGCACCAGTAGATCAAGCGGAAGGCTACGCGGAAATGTTCCGCCAACTGCAGCAAATGCTATCCGCCTGCACCGGTTACGATGCGGTGAGCCTGCAGCCCAATGCCGGCTCCCAGGGTGAATACGCAGGCCTGGTTGCTATCAAGAAGTACTTCGAAGCGAAGGGCGAAACCCAGCGCGACATCTGCCTGATTCCCGCCTCTGCCCACGGCACAAACCCAGCATCCGCCATGATGGTGAGTATGAAAGTGGTTGTGGTTGCCTGTGATGATAAAGGCAATGTGGATATCGAAGACCTGAAAGCCAAAATCGAAGAGCACGGCGACCGCGTTGCCGCACTGATGGTCACCTACCCATCCACCCACGGGGTGTTTGAGGAAGGTATCCGCGAAGTTTGCGACCTGGTACACCAGGCTGGCGGCCAGGTTTATATCGATGGTGCCAACATGAACGCCCTGATTGGCGTCGCAGCTCCGGGCCAGTTCGGTGGTGACGTATCCCACCTGAACCTGCACAAAACTTTCTGTATTCCTCACGGTGGCGGCGGCCCCGGCATGGGCCCGATCGCTGTTGGCGAACACCTGAAGCCCTACCTGGCGGCCCACCCGGTGACTGAAGTACCGGAAACCAATCTGGATAACGGCACCATCTCCGCTGCTCCCTGGGGCTCCGCCAGCATCCTGCCGATCAGTTGGATGTATATCCGTATGATGGGTAAGCAGGGTATGAAGCAGGCTACCGAAATGGCAATCCTGAACGCCAACTACGTAGCCAAGAAGCTGGGTGAGCACTACTCCCTACTCTACACCGGCACCAATGGCTTTGTTGCCCACGAGTGCCTGGTTGACCTGCGCCCACTCAAGGAAGCCAGCGGTATCACTGAAGAGGATATCGCCAAGCGTCTGATGGACTTTGGCTTCCACTCCCCCACTATGTCCTTCCCGGTAGCCGGCACCCTGATGATCGAGCCTACCGAAAGCGAATCCAAGGGTGAGCTGGATCGCTTTATCGAAGCAATGGCAACAATTCGCCAGGAAGTGGAAGATGTCACCAGCGGAAAATACACCCCAGAGGACAATCCGCTGCACAACGCCCCTCACACTCTCGAAGACGTGATGAGCGAAGAGTGGACCCACAGCTACTCCCGCGATATCGCTGCGCGCCCAGCGGCGTGGTTAAAAGAGCACAAGGTGTGGCCCGCTTCTAACCGTATCGACAACGTATACGGCGACCGCAACCTGATCTGCTCCTGCCCTCCGATTGAGAGCTACGCTGAGTAAGATCTAACACTCTCACAGGTGGATTTAAAAGCGGGCTTAATGCCCGCTTTTTTCTCCAGGCTTATTATTCAATTGATTAATTAACATTACCTTTACCCCAAATTGACCTTTTACAGTTTGCAAGTAACTTGGTTCACCTGAGCCGCCAAATAGAAAAATCCCCACTGGACTATTCTTTCTATAAACTTCTTTTTCATCAATAGTATCGGCAAGTGTCGGAATGCCTAGCTATGAAGCTTCTAAAAGCGTAGGTGTTTTGCCCGATGGAAGGCTGGAGATCAATTTTCCTCAAGTCATTAACTCCGCATGTACAGACAGAGACAGAAAACGTAGATATGTTGAAGTTGGGCATTCGCAGGAAGCAACTGTAGAATCAATTAAGCTAATACAAAGCATAATCCTGGCAGCTCACACAGACAGAAAACCTTTTACGTTTTGGTATGATCTACTAAACAGTAGTTCTATAGTGAGGGGAATAAATTAGAAATGGCTTCGTAAAGCTACTTCTACTTACTAAAAAAGGGAAAGCACCACTATTACCAATGTAAATACAAATCAAGCTACCCCCACTTGAATCAAAGAAGTGAGAATCGATCCAACAGAGCAATTCCTGCATTCAACAATGTTCTTTAGACATAACTCCTTCTGTGTAAGGTCCCTTTCACCAAAGATCAACAGGAAATATAAAAGTAAAATTGGGGCCAAGGGAGGCACACAGCAAAGAATTAAGAAATCTCCGAACAACCCCGTAGGGCCTTGAAAGCTGCAGATGCTAGGGACATAAGCACTTTGCAGCAATTATTTTCCCCAATTAATGAATTGCTAAAGCCAGCATACACAGGCGCTGGATATTTTTCTTTGCACCTCGATAGCGAATTTTCCAAACCCAAAAATGTTTTTTATCTACCTGAATCAGTGCTCTACTTTTACCCAAATTTGCACCTTAATCCTGTCCATCTTTCGCAACTCATTCTAGCCTGAACGACGCTTTGAGTAACTTAGCTTCGCTGCAATGTACCATTCCATATCCTTAGACTTCAGTTCTTCGCGTTTTTCTGCCCCAGTGAAACCAGAATCCCCCAGACTCGATTTTCTTCGTCGGGCTGCAATTGACTTTTTGCTGCGATGCCATACTCATTAGCGACTGTTGTATCGATACTATGCATGAACCCGAAAGTGGCATCTACAATAGTGACTTCTCACAAACCAATCCATTTTCAGCAAGATACTAATTGATTTCCTCAAATAGAGTTGAGCCGAGCTAATTTAACTCTAGCAAGTAAAAAGTTAAGAATCGTTGCATCATCGGGAAATGGGCCACTCAAAATCAATCCTGAAAAATTATGCATAGATTCAATCTCGTATAATGTATTTTCCATAGCTGGGTCGCTGAGATTGTAAAACAACTGCGTGCGATGAACACCCAGTATACCCCTCAATGATAAGGTCGTCGGCCACGCTTACCTCGTAGATACTAAGGGCTTTCCGAACTTCCAGCCCCTACCATGGAATGAGAATGCTCATCTGAGAAAGAAACTTTCTTACGAATGTTACGGCGTTTCAGATTGTATTCTGCTTCAACAAAGATGCCTCTGCGCAAGATTCATGGATAGTCTTGAAAGATAGGTGAATATCTACCAAATGAGCTAGGAATTTCCCAAAGATTTCCTGATTAACGCAGCGACCGCCGATGGCAGATACTATTAAAATAGATTTCCTCAAAATATCCAGTGTTAGTCTACACTAGCAGAAATTTATACTGACTCTATTGAGGATGTTAATGGTCTTTCGGGGCAAGGCAACGCATATAAACATCGCCAGATTCAGATCCTCAAGTGAAAGGCCTTATCACACGGGTCGCACAGAGACTTTGACTTCGCCCGGTTTAACACCAATTTTTTACTAGCGAGTTACAGAGTAATCTGTAACTGTATCGCTGCTACTGATGCTAGTTTCATCAGTAAATCTGATAAAATCCTAATGGATTATGGTTGTTTTTAAATCGATAGTACCAAGAGTCACAACGTGACCTTGAGATCTACATAATTATCATCACTGATTTTAAGACAAATACTACCTACACCATAGATGCCCAACAAACCATCGATAAAGAATGGCTATTTAAGGATGGGCAATATGCAAAATACACTTTCAAAGCTCTACCAACGCAGTAAAAATTTTTGATTAAATATTCTTCGGTTGACACCTTTTATAACAAGAAAACCTTTTCCACTCCAATTCTTCAAGGGTAATGCATATCACTAGGAAGTTGTAAGCTAATGCCAATTTGCAGTGGTTATACGAGGTGGAATACAAAGGTTTCTGGCGTCCCAAGCAGCTTAAAGGAAAAAATTGACCTAGACGATTTATACCATTTCGATTCCGCCGGTACTTTTGCTTCTAAAATCGCAGTCCACACAAGGTTGGTACATGCCAATTTTTTGAGATGCGTCATACATGTGACGCCATTCAAACCAATTAATGGCAACAAAAAAGAAGAGCACTACTGTACCCTACAGATACAGAATTAGATTCAACTAAGATAATCTCGCATTAGAAGTCAATACTTTAAATAGAGCGTTTATTTAAGGATGCGAAGCAGTACACAAGTCTAATCCAATATCAACCTACATTTGAATACCCATCTCACAGCGCTAAATTTACTAAAATTTGAAGATAGTAAGGAGGTACAGGAAGATACACCTACCGTTATTTCAATTGCCAGTTGGTAACAACGTACATTTACCTCGCATCTTATGGATAGAATTTATAGCGACTTTGGCCTAAACCTAATATGTGAAAAAATCATTCGCATTTATGATTGCCTCAGTGGTTACGGGGCAATTACAGCATAAAAACTTCCGAAGCATTGTTCATGCATCTACCATATAGTCACCCTCGGAAATTCAATTTAAAAAACGGCTTTAAATTCTCAATTTCGCAAAGTAATATATATAGACTAACGAATATCAAATGGACCAAACATGAAAAAATTATTACTTGCTACACTTGTACTAACTAGTGCCAATTTGGGAGCGGAAACAATTAGCATTCAAGCTATCCCATCCATAAAATCATTAACGGGAAGTAATGTTACCTTCTCATTTTCCACTACCTCAGAAATACCTGAAACATGCAAAAAAAGATTAGATAGCGGTATAACTGTAAATTTTCAACCTTCGTATAAAATATTCAATAATGCTGCAAAGAATGGTACAAACCTAAACATAGATCTCTCCACTTCTATCGATGATGGAGGTTATGAGATTTGCGGAATAAGTACTATCATCCCATAATCTTATTATTAGAGTATATTTTCACAAAGAAAATCTAAACTGTAAGCCTCCAGAACATACAAATGTAAACCTGGGGGCTTTTTCTTATACTGAATTCGCATAGCTCGACCTGAAAAAAAATCAGAAAACGTTAAATTGCCAACATAAGAAATACACACTTGCCCATCAGAAATTCCTGTGGTCACAAACAATTTAATTTTTTCTTTACCGGGCAATAATACGAAACACCCCATCGTCAATGTTGCATTTCGATAGCTTGTCAAGCTTCATTCCTTTCGGGAAGAAACATCTCAATAGTCCATTGATATTTTCAGTCAACCAGCCTCACATGAGCAATGTAGCGGGATGAAATACATCTTACACAGACTAGTTTTCGCTCGATCGACTGATAGCCCGTGAATTCACCGCCGTTGTCGAAGGTTGTAGTTTTACACGCTGCTTGAAAAGATTTTCTTTTTACAAAAGGATTAAAAGCGGGCTTTATGCCCGCTTTTTCGTTTTTATTAGGCCTATTTAACCTTCGCACCACCCGCAAAGCTTTCCCCTTTTCCTCTCAATCAATAGTAAGGAACACCCAATGAAAAGCGGCAAACAAAGAAGAACCGAAATTAAGCAAGCTCGAAGAAAAAGAATAGAGAAGTTAAATAGAGGCAAGATCCTTGATCAGTTCAGTGGCCCCATTCCCGACTGGGCTATTGCGGTAGATAGGGCAGCAATTGTGCACCACTCTTACTACATTGACATTCCTCTCTACTACTTGGATCGAGAATTTCAATGTAAAGATTGTGGCTCAGATGAAGTATGGACGGCAAAGCAACAAAAATGGTGGTATGAAATCGCCAAAGGAGACTTTGAGACTTCTGCGATTCGCTGTCGTCCCTGCAGGAAAAAGAAAAACCAATTGAAAGCAGAACAGAGAGTTCATATGGAAGCAATGGCAAAGAAAAAGCCACACCCCAATGAGGCCTTCTTTAAAAAGGGCTTTATTAAGGAATAGTATAGGTGCATCTGGTAAGATGCCAGAAATCACCCCTTGGGAACCGAGTATAAGGATTGTATTTCGGAGTGTTTACTACCCACTCCGAAATAGCTTTACTAAATAAAATTAACTAAACCATAACTATCAATATTTTTGAACTACTTAAGGCAATTAGGAAGCGCTGAAGTACCTGGCCATATTGTAGAAAGGTAACTGCTAGAATCTTTAGTCACATTAAATATCATAGTACCGCCACCAAGGTTATTATTCTCATTACATGATGCTAAAGCGCTCGCTGCAGAAGCACTATTCAACACAGTAGAAGCGCCAACACCCAGCTTAGACTTATCAACACCCAGGTTGATATACTTCTGGATTCTTGAAGTACAACTTGAGCCCAACCAATAGCTCATCTCCCAGCCATAGGTTAGTTGATCGCCTAGTTTCTTGCCATTCCATTCAGCTTGAAAAGCATCGGTATCACTCCAGAGTGCTTTGGAAATAATTTTATCCGGCATTTTCTCTCGCAATGCACTAGTCACTTTTACCAAGGAGTCAGAATAGGTTTGGCTGCACTGTGAGTACTCATCATCAATATCAATACCATCCAGACCATATTGATCCACTGCACCTTTCAACTGCTGAGCAAAGTCATCAGCGGATTGCTCATCGGCAAAACAAGACCATCCTGCATTTTGGTGATTTCCGAGAACGCTGAGTACTACTTTCGTACCCTTGTCTTGCAAGTCTTGCACTGTACTCAAATTGTTATTGAGCAAGTCCGACACTTGATCATTAAAATGCAGTACAGCTTTCTGACCATCATAATTAATATTTGCCGCGAAGATCACAGCTATATCAAACAACTGACTGCCATCACTATCTGTAAAGCAGCCTGCATTGCCCAGGTTATTACTATTAACTTCTACGTAAGCAACTTTGGGAGCAGATCCACTTTCTTGAGGAATATCAGATTTACACAGGGTGGAGCCCAGCTGACGTATTTCATTCTTGCGTGAACCACACCCATAGCCACTGCCATCCATGGAGGCATTACCGGCAAGATTTGCAATTTCCCAGTCCCCCAGGACGGAACACAGCTCATCTTTATAGATTTGAGCCTCAAGATAGGTGACCGGGCTTGCATCAGATGCACAGCTGCTTCCACTAACAACATGAGGCGCTGAAGGTTCGGATTTACACAATGTCATGGATAATTGGCGACTTTCGTTACTCGTCAATTGGCAATTTTTTCCCAGATGTTCTATTGAGGACCCGTCTGATAAACCAACCAAGTCACCATTATTGAGAAGATCACAAAATTCATTAGGATAATTAAGCGCTTCAGAATAGCTTACTGTTGTAGTGTCCGAGGGACAGTCATCCGAATTGACCACTTCAATATCTGCGTATGCACCAGCCTGAAATAAAATGGTGGCACAAGCAGCCTGCATTGCTCTACGTGTCGATTGTTTCATATTTATGCTCATTTTTATTATGTGGTTATGTAAATTCTATAATCTAATATCGATAGTCAAAAAAAATGGTGTAGAGCTTACACTCTACACCCAATACTACGATCAACGAGGTATTAGAATTTATAGTTTGCACCAATATATAGTCTGCGCCCAGAGTAATTATAATAAGTCATTCTGTTTTCCTGCTTCCAGAACCCCTCTGCCTTTTCCTCCGTTAAATTAATGATAGATGCCGTGAAATTGAGGTTTTCATTGAAGGTAAAGCTGACATTAAGATCAAGCTGCCCATAAGCTTTATCGTATAAATTATACCCTTGGTGAAGCCCCCCAGCTCGATCATCTTTCCAGTTATAAGATGCTCGCACACTGTACAAATCATTTTCATAATAACCGGAAAGATTGTACTGGTGCTTAGCCGTTCCAGGAATTTCTGCCTCAGTTTCTTCACCATTAACAAACACCCCTGAAGTACTAGTGTCGGTGTAGGTATAATTTGCCATTACACCAAAACCACTTTCGAACGCATGTTGTGCAAACAGCTCAACGCCTCTTGAAGTTGCCTCAGCACCACCCGTTTTTGTGGTCATATCGACTTCAATGGGTCCATTGCAGCAATTGTGCTCACGTAATACAACTTCAGTTGTGGTTATAGGAAGGTTGCTTATATCCTTACTAAATAGTGTTGCCCCAAGTGCGGAACCATCAAGGTAATACCATTCAATTCCCAGATCGAATTGATTGGAGAGCATCGCTTCTAACCCAGTATTTGCTGAGGTGCCGGTCCCACGGCCGGTCCAAGAATCCGGCGAGTTAATATTTACAGGGGGGCCATAAGACTCAGCCTGCCCCAAATCAGCATAACTAACTCGAGACATGGTTTTTGCTGCAGCAAATCGTATTACAAGGTCATCAGTTAGATCCCAGGCAATATTCAAACTTGGTAGGAAGTTTTCACTGTCAGCACTTCGATTATTTGCATTGGTGATATCTGTCTCTTGACCAATGATGTCATCGTACGTCGAGGTAGTTAAGTCGGTATTAACATAGCGGACACCAAAATTACCCCGGAAGGCTTCCAATTCAAAATCTGCCTGTGCGTAAAGTGAAAATATTTTTTCCTCGATGGTATAGGTACCGGATAAGACAGGAACTACAGTCCGGGTAAAATTATCACTAACGTAGGCTTTAAGCGCATCTATATCAAAAGGCAGATAGTTAATAGCCCCGGTATCGCCTGCGCTATTATCGATTACGCTGCCGCCAAGTAAGATTGAAGTGTCTGGATGAAAATCCGGGTTGTGGAACCATTCGGTACCCGACAACCACCCACGATAACCACCGTTATCCGAAATACCGTCATCCCACAGAAAAGTATCTCTTAGGGACTTGGCTTCATGATCCCGATATTTAGTACCGACATAGATTTTGTTAACTATTCCCCAATTGGTATCAAATCCCAGGTCAAGCTGATAATAATCTTCCCTATCCCGATTTTGGGTAGCGTCAGAACTAAACCAGTCATAATATGGATAGGCCTCCTGATCCGAGGTGAGATCTGTAGAGATTTCGTAGCTAGGTTCCCCGTCGGCAATAGACCACAGCCAACTATTTACGGAACCATAACGTGCATCCATATTTGCCATGATTCTTTCGGAGACACCTCCTTTTGCAGAGCTGCGCCCAATATTCACTGCTGCTGTGTAAGAATCACCTTCATACAGAATTTCGAGGTCGAATGTATGAGATTCTGATTCACCGTAGCTATCCTGCCCGGTCAATTGCGGAGACATTAAGCCTCGCTCTACCTCAACACCACCATTGACATCAGCATCGCCCCAGTTATCAGCATTTAGCAAGCCGTTATCACCGTTGCCATAGGTGACCACGGTATCCCCTTCCAGCTCAACGCCAAAGTAAGGGTTATGGTTATCATTCCATTCAGCTAAGGTGAGATTCTGACTACGGGTATCGTATCCCAACTGGGAACCGAAATAGTTCAGAGAAAATTCCAAACGCTCAGTTGGCCGCCATTGAGTAGTAATTTGATAACCATCCCTGGCCCTATCCTGCTCATGATTACCAATACCCATGGCTCTGGGCGCCCAAACATTGTTGTAAACTTCACCAGTTTCCTGGTCAACAATTGCCGGACGCTCAGCACCTTCAACTGTATCTGAATGGAATCGCCAATGGCTCGCGTAGTTTTCAATTGAGGTTACGGTTCTGTCCTGCTTGGTATATCCAGCCAGGATACCAAAGGTTTCACTCTCATTTTTCCAGGAGTAAAAAGCACTATATTGAGGTTCCCACTGCTCATTAGTATCTGAGTAAGTGGTTTCAGTAGTTATAACACCCTCACCAGAATCCATTTCCAGAGGCTTACGACTGTGTAGAATAACCGTTCCGCCAATTCCTCCTTCATCAATTCTAGCTTCCGGGCTTTTGTAAACTTCTACTTTGCTAATCATGTTGGATGGCAGCAAAGTGTAATTAAAGCTTCGAGATGGCGCTTCTCCATCAGAGGTTGCAATGTAGTTTCCATTTAACTGAGTCAAGGTCCACTCGGCACTGGTGCCACGAATACTGACTCGACTACCCTCTCCACCACTGCGTGTAATTGTGATCCCTGGCACGCGCTGAAGAGAGTCTGCAACATTCTTATCCGGGAACTTGCCCACATCCTCGGCGGTTATCGCGTCTACAATAGCATTAGAATCCCGCTTAATTTCCAGGTTTCTGGTATTACTCTCAAGAATTCCGATTACCTCAATATGATCCATCGGTTTGTCTTTCTCAGAGATATCATCAGCAATCGCCACGCTACTAATGGCTAATGAAATAGCGGAGACTAGCGATTTCTGCTTAATCTCCCGGCTCCAGATTTTGACCGTGGTTCGTCTATTATTCTTGACTGTTTTCATAGTATCCCAACTTTCTTTTCTTATAAGTTATTTAAAAGAGCCCCTCTCCAAATTGGAGAGGGGCGAGAAACCGTCAGGGGACCCTAAACCCCGTAATGACAGTCCACTTGTTGAGCACTAAAACCCTAAGAAAAAAACGGGATAAGGGGGTAATAGAAACTGAGACAGGAATAGAACAAAATCGGCGTTTGGAATTTTGGAGGACACTAAGGGAAAGGTATTAGAAGGTATGAAAGGCCAAAATTCGATTATGGATTTACAGGATATTCAACAAATAGATAAACTATTTTTAAAGAGAAGAAAGCCAGCACCAAACCATTTCAACAAAAAACTTCTATTGATTATCCATCTCTAAGTAGTTCAGGAATGGCCTATCGCATTCAAAGTTGAGACTGAACTTCTTCTCTATAAATAGCGGGAAGCTGCCCAAACATGGTCTTGAAATGTCTACTGAAGTAACTGTGAGATGGAAATCCGACACGGTATGCGATTTCAGAAATTGGCCGCTGAGTGTCCACCAGCATACGACGGGAGTTCTCTAACCTAACCTCTCTGACAAACTGCATTGGAGTTTTCTCCAAATACTTTTTAAATCGCCTCTCAAGGGCGCTAACAGACAAACTGGCTACCTCTGCTAGCTGTTCGACAGTAATCGGCTGACTGTAATTATTTTTAATATATTCAACAGGCTTTTTCAGCTTATCCATTCTGGAGAGCGTTTTGACCGTTTCATTAAGGTCGCGAGCTACGCCATAGGTACCAATAATTTTTCCAGTGGAATTCTTTAGTGGGCGCTTGGATGTCGTAAACCAAACCAACTCTCCACTTTTCCCTATATTCAACTCCAGTCGATCTGTAATCGTTTCGCCCTCCATCACTCTTTGGTCATCACGCATATAGTTTTTTGCGAGATAAGAGGGGGAAAAATCCATATCAGAGCGGCCCACAACCTGATTAAGGGACCTGCATCCAACATGCTCAATAAACTCTCGGTTACAATGTACTACGTAACCAGAATCATCTTTTACCCAAAAAATAATATCTGATATTAAATCAAAAACCGCAATAATCTGCTGGGTAGACACCATTTCCAATATTGATTCAGACTTCATTATTATTATCTATAATAGCTGGTAAAGAGTCCCTGCCTTTTTTATTACTGTACAGATCCAGCAAGCAGAAAAGGCACTAAAAAGCGCCTTCTCGGCACTCTCCCCGCACCTCACCACCATACGCGGAAATAACCCGTTCAATTTCAAAATAGCCACGCTCACAGAAACCGGTTTCCAACATCTTTTGTTCGAGAGCCCAATCTAAATAACGCTCTACACGGTCACTTGAACGGCCTCCCAAACCGATAGTATCCCGCTGCATTCGACGTTGAGAACTAGGCTGGTTTGAAACTGGGGGAGGAAGATCCTGCCGATCCTTCTCAAGAGTAAATGTAAAACGCTTAGCTCCATTTTGAGCAATCTCAGTTACAAACGACTCTTTCATTCCGGGAATCGGCTTGTTACTGGAACAGGCACTGAGAAAAATAGGTAACGCTAGGCCAGCGGCAATAAATAAACGGGCCTGAAAACTGCTAATATTTTTATTATTCACTCAAAATCCTCTCTAAACACTAACCTGCTTTACTACATCGAGCGCAAAGTTAGTATTGTTTACTGCGTTTCTATTTAAATACCACTGTTTTATTTCCGTGTATAAACACTCGCTCCTGCAAAACTAGTTGCAGCGCTCGAGTCAAAACCAATTTTTCGACATCCCTACCTGCATCCGCCATGGTTTCTGCAGAATAGGCATGATCCACATGTATTACATCCTGTTCAATGATCGGCCCTTCATCCAGATCATCGGTAACAAAGTGCGCTGTGGCTCCAATAATTTTTACTCCACGCTCGTAGGCCTGCTGATAGGGCTTGGCTCCGATAAATGCAGGAAGGAAAGAATGGTGGATGTTGATAATGCGCCCGCTATAGCGAGCAACAAAATCAGGGGTTAGCACGCGCATATACTTGGCCAGCACCAAATAATCAGGGTTGTACTCATCCACTAAGGTGGCCACTTGCTGCTCGTGGGCCCCGCGCTCCATCCCCTCAGCAGAAATACAGTGGAAAGGAATATCAAACTTCTGTACCAGCCCCTCCAGATCCGGGTGATTGCCGATAACAGCCGCGATCTCCACATCCATAGCGCCGGAATAGCACTTCATCAGGATATCCCCCAGGCAGTGGGGCTCGCGGGTAACCATCAGCACCAGGCGTTTCTTCCGCTCTATGGATACCAAGCGACGCTCTGCGCCCTGGGGCAGTGTCATATCCAGATCTTCCAGGAAGGTGGCATCGTTAAAGATACCCTCCAGGGCAGTGCGCATAAAGAAGCGCCCCTCAACCCGGTCCACGAACTCATCATTTTTGATGATGTTCAGCTGGTGCTTGTAGCAAATATTGGTAATCTTTGCGATCAGGCCCTTATCATCGGGGCAGTCGGTCAGCAGTATCTTCTTTTCCATGGTCGAATTTCAGGCCAAATATCCAGAGTCCAGACTATACACTATGCCGACTTTACGATTCAGCGATCCATTCCGGGGAGAACATGGATAAAAACCTTTACGCCGATCATATGGCCACCCTGTGCCGCCGCTACGACGAAATCCTCGAGCAGAGCGGGTTTGATACCCTCAACGTATTCAGTGGCGCTCCCAGGGTGCAGTTCCTGGACGATAACTATTACCCGTTTAAGGTGAATCCCCACTTTAAGGCACTGGTTCCCATTACCGACAACCCCCACAGCTGGGTTATCTATCAGCGCGGACAAAAGCCAAAGCTTTTGTTCTACCGCCCAGTAGACTTTTGGCACTATGTACCGCCGGCACCGCAGACCTTCTGGAGCGATTTCTACGATATCGAGCTACTGAGCAAGCCGGCCGATGCCCAGGCGTTCCTGAGCTCGGAGAATGCCGCTTTTATCGGTGAGAGCGACAAGCTGCAAGGCTGGTCACTGGGGGAGGAAAATCCGGAGCTTCTGATCAACCGCTTGCACTGGGCCCGCGCTTATAAAACGCCTTATGAGGTCGCCTGCCTGCGTGAAGCGAACCGTATTGCGGTCAATGGGCACCGCGCCGCCGAACAGGCTTTCCGCAGTGGCGCCAGTGAATTTGAAATCAATCAGGCCTACCTGGGCGCTGCAGGCCAGGGTGAGAACCGCATGCCCTACGGCAATATTGTTGCCCTGAATGAGCATGCCGCAATCCTGCACTACACCCACCTGTCTACTGAGCGGCTGCCTGAGCCGCAGCTGAAAAGCTTCCTGATCGATGCGGGTGCTGACTGCAATGGCTACTGCTCTGATATCACTCGCACCTACGCCTATGCCGATAATGAGTTCGCAGAGCTGGTAACGGCCATGGATGAAAAGCAGTTGCAGCTGGTAGACGGCCTCAAACCTGGCCTGCCTTACCCAAAACTACATCGCCAGTGCCACTTAAACGTGGGCGAGCTGTTGCTCCAATTTGGCATTATCAAAACCTCTGCCGAGAATGCCGTGGAATCCGGATTAACTCGCCCCTTCCTGCCACACGGCCTGGGTCACTTCCTCGGCCTCCAGGTACACGATGTCGGCGGTCACCAGACCGGCCCCGATGGAGGCACGACACCCCCACCGGCCGAGTACCCGTTCCTGCGTACCAGCCGAACTATCGAGGAGAACCAGGTATTTACCATCGAACCTGGACTCTACTTTATCGATAGCCTATTGGGAGAGCTGAAAGACTCAGACCTCGCTGCCGAGGTTAGCTGGGATAAGGTCGACAGCTTCCGCCCCTACGGCGGCGTGCGTATTGAAGATAATATTGTTGTACACGCATCCGGTAACGAAAACCTTTCTCGCAGCGCTTAGCTCATAGACTAAAGCAATATTGTGAGAGTGCTTACAAGTAAGCGCTCTCGCAATACCTTTACCTTACTCTGAAAGTTAAAACATTAAAGAACGCCCCACCGCTCCCGCTTTTCCTCTCGCCGCTTGCGCCCCTAAGCTGCTTGCCCCCTCACCGAAAAGAAGCCAAAGTCCATCACCGGTATTACAACAAGAAAAGGGACAATTCATGAGAAAAAAAACACTGGCAACGCTTATAGCAGCTACAGTACTAGCCGCAGCCAATACCGCTTACGCAAAATCAATCGAGTATATTTTTTACGATAAAGAGGGCATTGCGGGCTCAGAAATTATTCACCAGGATGGAACAAAGGTATCTGGTGAATTAAAGCTCGGCTGGAATAACCGCCGCCTAAACCTCAAGGAGAGCTTCACTATCGGTGAGGCGGCAATGCCCGAGCAATTATCCATTGAAGGGATCAGCCCATTTGGTGCTCCAGTCAGCGAAGAATTTTCCCTGGAAAATGATATCGCTCGCTGGAAAGGTTCCGATGAACATGGCAGTGCAAAAACTTCCGAAGCCCAATTTTATATTCCCAAGAACAGTACCCTTGCCGTACAGACGCAATTGGTAAAAGCACTGATTGCCGATGCAGATCAAAGTATTGATTTACTGCCGCAAGGAAAAGCACGCCTCCATAAGCTTGATAAAGTGACCCTGCAACAAGGCAAGAAAAAGAAAACGGTCCACCTTTACGGCGTAAGCGGCCTGGGCTTTACCCCAGATCTCGCCTGGTATGATGACAATGGGGATTTATTTGCCTCCGATGAGGGGGGATGGTTCGCCATCCTGCGCAAAGGCTGGGATAAATCTCACCTCGAAGAACTGAAAACCCGGCAAGTCGCAGCCGCAGACCAGTACCTGCAAGGTATTGCCAAGAAACATACCCACACATCAACACAACCCATCCTGATCAGCAACGTCAACCTGGTTGATGTTGAATCTGGCAAACTGCAGAGAAAGCACCATGTTCTGATCAAAGATGGAAAGATCGCAAAAATCAGTAAAAAACCGATCAAAGCCAACGGGGCAACCACCATTGATGCCCGTAACCATACGCTGATCCCCGGCCTCTGGGATATGCACGCCCACTTATCCCCTACCGATGGTGTTCTGAATATGGCCGCTGGCATTGTCAATGTTCGCGACATCGGTAATACCCATGAAAGTATCATGCGTATTGAAGGGATGTTTGAGTCAGAGCAAATCATTGGCGGCGACCTTTTCCGTGCGGGCTTTATGGACCGGGAAAGCGAAAATGCCATGCGAATGGGCAAGACTGCGGACAGCCTGGAAGAAGCCAAGGATATTGTCGAGTGGTATGCCGATCGCGGCTATCAGCAAATTAAAACTTACAGCTCGATGGAGCCCGAGTGGATCGCTCCCTTAGCCAAGCATATCCACGAAAATGGTATGCGTTTGTCCGGTCATATTCCTGCATTTATGACCGCCGAAGAGGCAGTGGACGCGGGCTTTGATGAAATTCAGCATATCAATATGCTGTTTCTGAATTTTATGGGCAAGATAGATACCCGTAAAAGACTGCGCTTTACAGAAATCGGTGAGCACGCCCACGAGCTGGATCTGGATAGCAAAGAAGTGTCTGCTTTCCTGGATAAGCTAGCCAAGAAAGGCACTGTCGTAGACGCAACCACCACCGTATTCAGCTCGATGTTACTGCGCCAGCCGGGCAAAGTAGATCCTGAATTTGCCGATATTACCGACCACCTTCCAGTCAATATCCAGCGCGCTTTTGTTGGGGCCGAACTGGATGTGAAGCCGGAACACCGGGATGACTACGACCTTTCAGCGGAAGCCCTGCTGGCCATGATGCTCAAGCTACACGAACACAAGGTCACTATGGTCGCAGGCTCCGATGGCATCCCCGGGTTTACCCTGTTACGTGAACTGGAGCTCTATGCCAAAGCCGGTATTCCGAATATTGATGTGCTGCGCACGGCCACACTGGTACCGGCACAAGTTATGGGGGCCGACGAGTATACTGGCAGTATTGCGGTGGGTAAAAATGCAGACCTGGTTTTACTGGAGGGAAATCCCCTTGAGGATATCACTGCGCTGCGTCGCACTGCACTGGTGCTCGAGGGGCAGAATATGTATCGCCCGGATGAGCTTTACACAGCCTTGGGTATTAAACCTTTCCACCCTTCAGTGCCATTTGAATTAAATAACACTACTACAGTAGCCACCAAGTCCGAGTAAGTTAAAAAAACAGAAGCGGAAAAAACAGAAAAGAAAAAACCGGCAATCCAAATGATTGCCGGTTTTTTTATTTCTAAATTGGCTAGGCCAGTTCTGTGCGCACAGTGCGCGCAGCCTCTACCATATTCAGTAAGGATGACCCGACCTCAGCCCAGTTACGGGTTTTAAGGCCACAGTCCGGATTTACCCAAAGTCTTTCAACCGGCACCACTTGTGCAATTTTCATAAGTCGCTCAACCAACTCCCTCCTTTCCGGCACATTGGGTGAGTGAATATCGTAAATGCCAGGTCCAATTTCATTGGGGTAACCACCGGCCTTGTCGGCAAACGCGCTGAGTAGGCGCAAATCGGAGCGAGCTGATTCAATAGTAATTACATCCGCATCAAGGGAAACAATGGCATCCATAATTGCATTGAAATTGCTGTAACACATATGAGTGTGGATCTGGGTTTCCGCTTTTACTTCGCTACAGGTGTAGCGGAAACACCCTACCGCCCAGGCAAAATAATCCTGGTGCTCAAACTCTCGAAGGGGAACCCCCTCACGTAAAGCAGGTTCATCAATCTGGATAATCCCGATACCGGCCGCCTCAAGATCCAGCACCTCCTCCCGCAATGCCTTGGCAATTTGCAGACAGCTCTCACTGCGGTGGATGTCCTCCCTCGGGAAGGACCAGTTGAGAATTGTGACCGGGCCGGTGAGCATACCTTTTACCGGCTTATTAGTTAGGCTCTGGGCATAGCTACTCCACTCTACTGTCATAGCGTTAGGTCGGGAGATATCACCAAAAATTATCGGGGGTTTCACACAGCGAGAGCCATAACTTTGCACCCAGCCATTACCGGTGTGTACAAAACCATCCAGTTGCTCCCCGAAATATTCCACCATATCGTTGCGCTCAGCCTCACCATGCACCAATACATCCAGACCGAGTATTTCCTGACGACGGATAGCTTCGGCAATTTCAGCGCGTAGATGTTCTAAATAATCCGCTTTAGAAATCTCACTATTGCGGTACTTGCGGCGCACACCGCGCAAAAGATCCGTCTGTGGGAATGAGCCTATTGTGGTAGTGGGTAGCAGTGGCAATTGCCAACGCTTGGCCTGTACTAAAGAGCGATCCTGAAAGCACTGTTGGCGCCAGGTATCCCGTAATTGATCAGCAATGGAGCCCTCGGCTACACCACTCTCTCCACCTGAGACAGGGATCTCTGTGTCCTCATTGAGCAGCTGCTGTAATTGAGCCAACTCCTGAAGTTTCTGGCGGCTGTAAGCAAGCTTCTGTTTTTGCTCACTGGGCAGCTTGATCTCTGTATCCAGATCCACAGGGCTATGGAGCAGGGAGCAACTGGCTGATAGCCACAGGCGATCTCCCAACTGTTTCGCCAAAGGCCGCAAAGTGCCCTGCCAGCGGTTGAGGTCTGCTCGCCACACATTCCGTCCATTAATCACACCCGCAGACAGAACCTTGTTCTTACCTGCCAGCTGGGCCGCAGCTTCAAGTTCTTCAGGTGCGCGTACACAGTCAATATGTACCCCGGACACAGGGAGGGAAAATACCAGCTCCAAATTCTCGCGCAAAGGTGAGAAATAGGTAGCCAGCAGTGTATTCACCCCCGGGGCTAATGCCGCAATCTGCTGGTAGGTGCTATCAAAAGCCCCACGCCATTCATCCGGCAGATCCAGGCCTAGTATGGGTTCATCCAACTGCACCCATTCAACTCCGAGGTCAGCGAGCTGAGACAGCAACTCGGCATAGCAAGGCAGGAGTTTTGGCACTAAATCCAGAGGGCTATCCACACCTCGCCCCAGCCATAAGTAAGTGAGTGGTCCAATAACCACCGGCTTGGCTTTGTAGCCCAGGGATTGGGCTTCCCGTACCTCGTCAAGTAACCACTCACTATCCAGGGAGAACATCTGATCATTGGAGAACTCAGGCACCAGATAGTGATAATTGGTATCAAACCACTTGGTCATGGCACTAGCCGCTACCGGCTGTCCCGATGGAGCGCGACCACGGGCCAAGCGGAAGTACTGGTCCAGCTTGTTGTCTGCCGCTCCCTCTGCAAAACGCTGACCGACCACACCAAACATCAGGGAGTGATTCAGAACCTGGTCGTACCAGGCGAAATCTCCCACAGCCACACGGCTCAAACCGGCCTCACTTTGGGCCTGCCAGTTACCACGGCGGATCTCTGTGCCCACTTGCAGCAATTGCTGCTGGGGCATATCACCGCGCCAATAGGCTTCTTGCGCTTTCTTTAGTTCGCGATTGGCTCCGATACGCGGATAGCCGAGGATATGTGTTTGCACCATGGCCGCCTTCCCAAGCTCTTTCCTGTGAGGGGAACAAAGTTGCCCCATTGAAAAATACCCCGCAGCTGCGATCTCGGTAACGGTCGCATTAGCGAGAGTCCTGACTTGATTGTGTGCGCACAGTGCTGTTCAATCAATTTCATATTTTTTGCAAATAACATGAATAATTTTAATGATGATTGAATTGCGCCATTTGCGTGCGCTGAGTGTTTTGCGTGAGACAGGCAGCTTGGTACGCGCAGCAGATCGCCTTCACTTGACCCAGTCGGCTCTTTCGCACTTATTTCGCGAAATGGAGGACCGGCTCGGCCAAGAACTGTTTATACGCAAATCCCGGCCTCTGCGATTTACCAGTGCCGGTCTGAGACTGCTGCAGTTGGGCGACGACATACTGCCCCAGGTAGCTATAGCACAGCGGGACCTGTCCCGACTGGCATCTGGGCAAGCGGGCAGGCTCAATATCGCTATCGAGTGCCACAGCTGCTACCAGTGGCTGATGCCCGCATTGAATACCTTCCGGGACAGCTGGCCAGAAGTGGAACTGGACCTGTGCAGCGGCTTCCACTTCGCTCCCCTGCCCGCACTGGTGCGCGGCGATCTGGACCTGGTTGTCACTTCTAATCCAGACCCCGATCTCAAAGGATTGCACTACGAGCCGCTATTCAGCTTTGAAATGTGCCTTGCCATAAGTCGCAAACACCCTCTAGCGCAGGAGAGCAAACGGCGTTGGGTAGAACCGCAGGAATTGGCTGGTGAAGTCCAGATTACCTATCCGGTTGAGCGCGAGCGGCTAGATATCTTCCAGCACTTCCTCGACCCCGCTGGAATTGAACCCGCAGAAGTTCGAACCGCAGAACTCACCGTGATGATGGTTCAGTTAGTAGCCAGCGGCCGAGGGGTTTGCGCCCTGCCCAATTGGGCGCTGCACGAGTACCTGCAAAAGGGGTTTGTTTCCCAATTCCAGCTTGGTAAAGAGGGCCTTTGGAGCACTCTCTACGCGGCAGTGCGGGAAGATATGCTCGAGCAACCTTATCTCACAGACTTCCTCAAAACCGCACGGGATACCAGCTTTGCCAATCTGCAAGGTGTGAGAGCGGCCAAAACCAGCCCCAGTGTGGCAGAACCTGCCTAACCACTTACAAAAGTTAACTGGGCGGCTTAAGCCTTTGCGGAAATAATGACTTATTCAACCTCAGCACAATTATCAAACAAACTGAATATTTTCAGATCAAACAAATCAATGGTTTGGTCTGGCCGGAGAGGCCGGTAAAATCACACAAATAACTATCGGCAGTGGCCTGTACCCGGCCAAATGCCTGGACTTTGTAGGAGACCCTCTATGTCAAACCCGGTTGAACGTTGGAACTCAGTGAGCAAAGGACTGCACTGGCTTTTTGTAATCCTGCTGCTCTCTGTGTGGGGAGCGGTTGAACTGCATGAGTTTTACGAGCGCGGCGACCCCATGCGCGGCTGGTTTATGCAGCTGCACTTCTCGCTGGGAGTCGGTGTCCTGATGCTTCTGGCCCTTCGCCTCTACTGGCGTGCACGTCACAAGCGCCCACAGATTGAAGGCAAGAAGTGGCAGAAGGCACTGTCCAGCCTGACCCATGGTGGACTCTACCTGTTGATTCTGGCTATGCCGGTATCAGGCATCGTGATGCGCCAACTGTTTGGGCGCGATACCGAGTTTTTTGGCCTGTTTGCCGTTCCCAACCTGTTCGCCAAAAACCCGGATCTGGGCAAGCAAATCGCTTTCCTGCACAAAGATGTAATGTGGCCCGCCCTGCTCGTACTGGTTGGACTGCATATCGCCGCCGCCCTGTGGCACCATTTTATTGCCCGCGATAACACACTCACCCGTATGCTGCCACAGCGCTAATTCAAGTCAGGGAAGAAGTAGAAGAAAGGAAACTGAATGGGAGAGCGCAGGCCTGCGCTCTCCCGGAATAAACCTGCTAAACAGGTACGACTTACTCGTCGTTATTGCCGCGCTTGGCTTTGGGCTTACCTTTGGGCTTGAACTTAGGCTTACCCTTGGGCTTCCCTTTCGATTTCACCGCCGCTTCATCGAAGCGGGTGATTTTCATCGGCTTACCGGAAACACGCACCTTCTTCAGGTGTTGGAACACTTCTTTCGGCATTCCCTGAGGCAGATCTACCGTGGTGAAATCGTTGTAGATTTCGATACGGCCAATATAGGAGCTGTCCAGATCTACCTCATTGGCAATAGCGCCAACAATGCTGCCGGGACGCACGCCCTGCTCGCGGCCGATCTCGATACGGAAGCGCTCCAGCCCCTCATCGGGCGGCGGCAGCTTGCGATCTTTCTCGAAGCTTTCCTTCTTGCGGCGGCGGCCACCGTCAAAGTCATCATCGCGCTCGCGACGCTCTTTGCGCGGTCTCTGCTCTTTCTCTTGAATCAGCAAGGGCTGGTCACCTTGGGCCATTGCAGCCAGCGCGGCAGCAACATCCAGAGGGTCAACTTCATTCTGCGCCAGGAATTCCTCAACCAGCTGGCGATAGGGCGCCAGATCAGTTTGGCCTTCCAGGGTCGCGGTAATGCGCTCGCGGAAGCGCTGCATACGGGCACTGTTAACCGCATCTGCGCTGGGCAAATCGAGTTTTTCGATCGGCTTCTTGGTCGCTTTCTCGATGACTCGCAACATACGACGCTCGCGGGGCGCCACAAACAGGATCGCATCGCCTTCGCGACCGGCGCGGCCGGTACGACCGATACGGTGAATATAAGCTTCGGTATCGTAGGGGATATCGTAGTTAATCACGTGACTGATACGCTTTACGTCCAGTCCACGAGCCGCAACATCGGTGGCTACAACAATATCGAGCTTGCCATTTTTCAGCTTGTCGATCACGGCTTCGCGCAGGTTCTGCGCCATATCACCGTTCAGGGCGGCACTGGCAAAGCCTCTGGCGGCCAACTTATCTGCCAGTTCCACAGTGCTGTTTTTGGTGCGCACGAAGATAATCGTGGCGTCCACCGGCTCCGCTTCAAGAATACGGGTCAGTGCATCCAGTTTGTGCAGGCCGCCAACCGGCCAGTAGCGCTGGCGAATGGTTTCCGCAGTCTCAGTCTTAACACGGATTTTTACTTCAACCGGCTCATCCAGATGCTCGCGGGCGATGCGGGCAATCTCTTTTGGCATAGTGGCGGAGAACAGCGCAATCTGGCGCTCTTCAGGAATCTGCTCCAATACCCACTGCACATCATCGATAAAGCCCATGCGCAGCATTTCATCCGCCTCATCCAGCACCAGGGTGCGCAGATTGGACAGATCCAGGGAGCCGCGACGCATATGGTCCATCACCCGTCCGGGGGTACCTACCACCAGCTGAACGCCACGCTTCAACTGCTGTATCTGGCCGCGGTAGTCCGCGCCACCATAGATAGGCGCAACGTGGAAACCTTTCAACTTGGATGCGTAAGACTGGCAGGCTTCAGCCACCTGAATAGCCAGTTCGCGGGTCGGTGCCAGCACCAGTGCCTGAGGGCGACGATCCTTCAGGTCCAGCTGGGAGAGTAGCGGCAGCGCAAAGGCTGCGGTCTTGCCAGTGCCGGTCTGGGCCTGGCCTAGCACATCCCGCCCCTCCAGCAGGGACGGAATAGTTTGTGCCTGGATCGGGGAGGGAGTCTCATAGCCGAGCTTTTCGATGGCGCTGAGAATTTCAGACGGCAGACCCAACTGGTCGAAGCCGGCCGCTTTAGGGGTATCGGTCATTTCGGAATTCACTTGAAGCCAAAGTCCCTATCGCGGGACCGGAGCGGTGGGTAAAAGGCCGCGCAGTCTAACAGGTTAGACGATCCAGATCAGCCTGTTTTTTAGGCAAGTTGATTAGCATGTATCTCCGCCGACAGATAGGATATCAATAATGGGTAGATAAAAAGAAAAGCGTCATTGATCTAGAGGTAAAAAGAGTACAGCGCTCCTTAGACCATATCCACCTCAGTTTCAGGCTGCTGCCTTCGCTCCCTTACACGGGCCTCCGTCAAGCGCCTGCAAACCCCATCGATAGTAGCGGCAATATGGCGGGAGAAGCTGCCATCCACTTGGGTCTTATCATAAAGATAGGCCCGAAATCGCTGGAAGAACTCCGTGTCTACCGGGTCGGGTTGACTCCAAAAGCTGGAGAGCCCCCCTTGATGAGTCAGCCCCGGTAAGTCATACAGTGATCTTCCAAGTACTTGAGTTGGCACCTCGTGGAAGAGTGCAGATATGCCCACTGTACTGTTGATTGTTACAACCCCTAGGGTGTGATCGAGCAAAGTCGGCAGGTGCAGGTCATGACAGTAGATAACCCTGCCGGTAATCTGGTAACGAGTTTCCAGCTCCCGTATCAGCTTTTGATAGTGACAAAACCCACGATCCATAGGGTGGTGCTTTATTACCATCATCGAGCCCTGTGGCGCATTTTGTGCAAACGACTGCAACACCACCTCTATCGCATTTTCGATAGAAACCAGATCAGAGTGCTTGCGCAGTTGAAAATCATCACGGGTTTGAAGTGGAAAAAGAAAGTAGCGGCCGCTGAACTCACCAGTCAAACGGGCCGTAAGCCCCCGCTCCATCAGTTTATACAGGCCTTTTCGATAGAAACTCTTGATCCAGCAAACGCCTTCACCTAGCCAGCTCAGACTTCGGTGGTGCCGATAGTGGGGAAATTCCGATTGAGAAGCCCGCATCGCAAGATAGTAGGCAATTGCAAAGCGCGCTCGCCTAAAAAAAGTTTGCCCAACAGGTTTAACTAGATTTCGCTCCCTGGCTCGATAACTATTAATTGCTTCCCGAGACCAGTCCGTACGCGAATGAGCATTCACCCCGCCAAATTCAAGAGTAATAAAATCCGGGCGCAAATATCCCTCTTCAAACACTCCAAAAGCGATACCCTTGGAGTCACAGATGGATTTTGCAATGGTATGCAGGCGGCGGCAGTCCCCATAGCAAAAAACAGTATCTACATTATTTTTAGATAGATAATCTGAAAAGAAGGCACTCCAATCACTTTCTCCCCCGGTGAAATCCACCTGAAAATCAGCCCAAGCGAAGTAGCGATCCCCGCCATTAAAGTTGATCTTATGAGTAATGACTCCGCTCTGTGCCAAGCGCCTTGCCAATTGGGCAAAGAATGGGCCATGAGGTCCTTGTAAAAATACTGCCACAGACATGTATTGGCTTTTCCTTGAGCTAAGGTCACTGGATACGTTGAGACGAGGCGATGAATAAAAAAGAAATGACTGTGAAATTAGGCTAACTTCACAGTTATTATATTGAACTGCTTTTTACATCTATGCGAACCATCTAACAACATAGAACTTGGATATTAGAGCCGCTACTAACAGGGCAGAAACTTCTGTTAATTTGGCAGCAAAAACTGCCCTACTATGGTTTCTTACCTCAAGGATCTTCCCATCAATCAAACTGTATAGTCTAAAAATGCCGACACACAATTTGTATTTGGTACAAACCATAAAGTCAATTTATCTAAAAGTACAACCACTCAGTCCACCAAGAAATTAACATCTGGCGACACACGAGAGAAAGATACCCCTGTAGCAAGCCGAATAAATTCCAACTCCATTTAATCCCACATCTTATACCAGGAAAAAATAGGTGTCAGTACAATTGGTACTATAATCACCGAAGTGTAATCGAGCGTAATAGAGTAAGAATGGCTTGCAGCCGGAAAGCCTTGGAAACCAGTTCCCGAATACTTAACGCAGAAGGGAGGAAATATAAAAGTTAGCAAAGTAGAAGTTTGAAACTATATTCCCCGAGGTCTAAAAATTTAAAGCAATATATCAAAAGAAATTAAATAGAAAACCTTATACTGGATTTCGGGTATAGCTTTCAATATCTCATAAATATTCTTCGATACAAGGAGAAGAGTTTAAAAAAAACTCCTTTTTTATTCCCCAAAGACCGTGCCCCCTCAATTAGCTCAATAGTAGTTTCTGCATTGATAAATTCAGCCGTTTTGGGATCTATATAAACAGGGTATAACAGCAAAGTAGCGGCAATCATCTGATTTAAAGTTAAATTGCGCTGCCTTCTCGATAAAAAATCCCTTAACTCACCCGTGGGGATTTCTCTATTTTCGACAAGCGTATCCCTTGTGAGCCCCCAGCCAGCATAAAAGGGTAACCCATAAGTTACCACCTGCTTGCCTCTCAGTAATGCCTCAAAACCACTCAGGGAGCTCATGGTGTGAATTTCATCAGCGACTTTAATAGCAGAAACTATATCACCCTGTTCAAGCAAAGTGTCATAAAGGGAGTCAGAACTCCCCTGCAAAGTACCTAGGCGAGCACCACAAACTACGTCAGGGTGTGGTTTATAAATAATATGAGCATCGGGGTTATTGAGCCTGACGCGTTCAAGAAGAGCCAAGTTACTTTTTATTACTGGGGAGCCATTAGCTATCGAGGCATCGCTTTCTACCTGCCCGGGAACTAAAATAATTTTTTTACCAGAAGAAAAATCAAAATCAACTGTAGGTTTATCTTCTACAACGTTATATTTGCTAATCCCTTTATCGATCAATTTATCTCGTAACTTTCTAGCTCTATCTAGAAGAGGATCAGGAAAACTACAGGTATTTAACAGAATCTCCAAATCGCTGGGCTGTCTGGCGTCAAAGTAAATACCACGACTATCTAGAACCAGTGAATTCGGAACGACTAGATCAGCACCCAAACCAACGGAACGCAAGAAACCGTCTTCAACCCTCCAGACATTTAAATCAGATTTCTTAGCCTCATCAAGCAAACTATCTGTAATCCGACTTGCCCATATCAGAATATTCGTTCCTGCCCTTGCATCTGGTACCTTTGCAGAGGAAAATTTAATCCTTCCCTTTCCACCGATAAAACCTGGAATAAAACTCCTTTTCCAGTGAGAAAACCCTACTCCGACCCAGTCACCATCGAAGCGGCTCCATTG
Organism: Microbulbifer maximicatervae (SeqCode); assembly: GCF_052467225.1. NCBI lineage: Bacteria > Pseudomonadati > Pseudomonadota > Gammaproteobacteria > Cellvibrionales > Microbulbiferaceae > Microbulbifer > Microbulbifer maximicatervae (SeqCode). The sequence continues at coordinate 4,641,322 of NZ_CP174303.1, forward strand.
CCTGCGTTGTTCAGCAATTAATGCTACAGTGTCTTCAAAGTTACAGCGATTGCCAGTATACGGATTAATATACCGGGAGTATTTTAGGTACGCAGCACAAAAAACCTGAAGCAACGTTCGCTTCACACTGCGGCGACCACAGTTTTGCCTATCTCGAGTTAAACCCCACCCCGCATAAAAAGGCATTCCAAAGCAATGGACCTCCTTACCTGCAACCAGCGCCTCAAAACCCAGCTGGCTGCTGACCACATAAACCTTTTCGACTCGATCCAGGATTGACCAGGGAGAAATATCCTCCGAGATAATCCTACAACCCCTCAGTTCAGCCAGTTCCTTTAGATAGCCACGCTTTTTCCCTGCGATAACATCAGGATGTATCTTTACAAGAATTTCAGCATCAGGATTTTCATTAATTGCGGACTCAAGCATTTGAGAGAAATGCTGCTCAGAAGCCAACCCACCTTTAACGGAGATATCCCCAAATGTTTGATCGACCACTAAAATGGTCTTTTGCCCAGGCAAAATTTCCAGTGATATATCAGTCGATTGGTTATATTTCGACAGTCGGCTCTCTCGTATAAGCTTTAAGCCTTTTTCTGCACGAACAAGTTCATCCGGCGAGAAATTAGCCTCACTGATTAATATTTCCAGGTCACTTGGCCGGGAGGCGTCGTAATAAATACCTGTCGAGTCAACAACCAAACTATGCGGTTCAGCGCCATTTACGCCAAGGCCGAGTGAACGTAAAAACCCATCTTCTATAGCGATATAAGGCAAACTCAAATGAGTGGCAAGGCGCTGTGCTTTAAGGGCGCTTTTTTTTAACCCCCAGCCCGCCATCATGGAAATTGATCTACCCGGCTTGAGAGCTACATAGCGACACTCAGCTTCCAGGAAGTTATCAAGGTTAGATAAACGCCGAAGCCCGAGTGAGCAGTGTCCAATTACAGGCATTTTCTTGCCTCGAGAGAAAGTGCATCCCGAAGGCTATGATCGTTGGCAAGATCCAATATTCCCTCAACCCAAGCTGAGGGTTCCATTGGCAGCAACAGACCATTTTCCCCATGCCGCACTACGGAACCATATATGTCCCCTTGAGCAAAGATACCTGCGGCACCAGCCTGGGTAATATCAAAAAATTTTGTATGCGACCTGGCGCGATTAAACGGCAAATCGAGCAAAGGTGCCAAACCAATTGATCGCCCTCGCCCTCGAAGCATCGACACGTAGGTAGGCCACTTCATCGGGTGCAGTATCTGCACCCGTGGCATTCCTCGAAAGAGCCGATTGACACACTGATCTCCAATTATCTCAAAATTGAGAATTGGACTGCGGCTGAGGACTTCCTCTATCACCGGCCGCAGCCACTGAACATCCTCAAGGTGAGACGCAGATCCGTGGTAAAACACGGTCAAAGGCTGCTCCTGCTCACAACTCAAGGGAGCAGGCTGCAGTAACTCTGGAGACCAACTTTGATACTTTTCCGCAAGGTAGGGGGCCGATACCAATAGTTGTGCGCCGATAGATCTCAGCCACCTCTGCTTAGACCAACTAAGCCGTAATATTTTTGCTTGATATCGAAGTGGCATGCTGGAAAAGGCATACCAATCAAATAAATCATCGTCGATAAAGAGGTAGATTCTCTGAAACTGACCTCTGTTTTTATCAATAAATGACTTCCAACTCCGAGGGATGTAGCGAACAAAGATTAAGGATTTTCCATTAATATCCTGTTCAATTGGGGAGCTGGACCAAGTTATACACCGGAAGTTGATTCCCCTCTCATACAAATATGGCCGAATAAAATAGTCCGTTGATGGATTTGCACCCTCTTCAATGACTAAACAGCTTTCTGTGGGAATCAAGTCAAGTGCCAAACTACTACCCCTCTAGCGGAAACACGATTGGAATCAAAATCAAAACTGTTATCGAATAAGCAATAGTCAGGGGCAGTCCAGCTCTGAGGAAGTCGCGTAAATGATATCCTCCCAAGTTTTGCACAATCAGGTTGGTCTGGTAGCCAAATGGGGTAAGAAAGCTGGCACTAGCTCCATAAGCTACCGCCATTACAAAGGGCATCCAGCTAACCCCAAAGCTCTCAGCCAAGCTCCATGCAAGAGGAAATGTCAAGGCCGCGGCAGCATTATTGGTCATCAGTTCTGTTAAAAGTAATGCGAGTAAAAAGATACCGACCAATCCCGTTATAGGCCCCCAGCCATTGATAAGACTTCTCAACCCCTCTGCCAGCGCATCCGCCAATCCACTTCCCGCGAATGCCTCCGCAAGTACTAAAGCGCTAGCAATAATTAACCAAATTTGAAAAGGAAAACGCCGCTGTAACTCTGTAGTAGATACAATACCAAGAGCAATCATACCGCCAAGCAACACGACAAGGCCTTTTAGTAGGGAAAAGTGACCGAGAGCCGCTCCCACTACAACTGTTGCAAAACCTAAGCCTAATAGCCAGTTATCTCTTTTTGATAAGTCACGTCGCACCTCCGTCCCACTAATCACATAAAAGTTCTTATCAATATTTAAGTGGTGGCGGAAGTCTGGGCCTACAGCCAATAAAAGGGCATCTCCTGCACGCAACTCAATTTCACCAAGCTTACCTGACAGCCGGTCACCGCCTCTGCGCATAGCAACCACTGCCGCATCAAAACGAGTGCGAAAGTTACAGCTTTTTAAGGACTGCCCTAGAATACTGGAGCTAGGAGTAACTACCACCTCGGTTAGATTTAAATCTAACTTCTCATCTGCGAGAGCAAACAATCGCAAACCTTCTATATCTTGCAAGCGGCCAAGATCACGAACGTCACCAGTAAAAATCAGTTTATCCCCACAGCGAATCACTTCCGAAGGCCCAACCGGGCTAATTACCTGATTACCTCGCACTATCTCAATTAGATAAAAGGTTTCCAATCGTCGCAAATTGTTCTGCTCAACACTTTTCCCATCTAGAGGAGAGTTCCTTACAACCTCTGCTTCCAACAGATATTCATCTACAGGCTCCTCAGCAATACGGCCCTCAGGTAGTAATCGGTTACACAGCAATAGAACTATGAGTCCGACTAAGGTTGCAGCCAACCCTATTGGCATAAAGGCAAAAAATTCAAGGCTAGGTGCCCCCCGGTCTAGAACAAAACTATTGACAATTAGATTCGTGGAAGTACCAATTAGAGTAAGAGTACCCCCAAGAATCGCTGCATAGGAAAGTGGTAATAACAACTTTGCCGCAGGTAAGCGTCGCTGCCCTTTAACACTAGAAGCGAGAGCTGCTACTACCGCAGTATTGTTTAGGAAGGCAGAACTCAAGGCAGTAGCAGCAGAGAGACGCAATAAGCTAACTTTTAAAGATCCCTGCATCAATCCTTCCGAAATAGCTCGCAACCACCGGGCTTTTTCAAGCCCTAGTGAAACTAAAATCAATGCAACTAATGTCACCAATCCAGGGTTAACCGCTTTCTGCAGCACGATTTCTGCCGGTACTAGTCCAGTCAAAAAGCAAGCACCAGCAGCTGAAGCAAAGATCAATGAGGGGCGATAGCGGGTAAGAATCAATGACACAATAACAAGAACAAAGATTCCAGCGACAAAAAATTGAGAAAGAGTCATAAAATGATAAGCCACTTTAATTATCGGTAGCTAAAATTAGTATTACTTATGCACCAATGGTGAATGCCGATCATGCCAAATCCACCGAAACTATGCTTCCCGCAGTCATTCCCTATGAACGCTGACTCAAGTAACCCCTGAATAAATCCATGATATCCTAGGTCTTCAAGGGCCGAAGGTATCTTGCGGAGTGATTCAGAGGCTGTCTAGCGATAACATTAAGAAAATACCCCCATATCCTAATAGGGGGAAGCAGTCAACGCTTCGAACTAATTCTGGACAACTTCATCCACGGTTTTGAGTGTGCTCAAACTGACATCAGAGAAAAATCCTCATGAACCAGTGTCAAGTTCGGATTATAGGCGGGATCGGTGTCTAATAAGCGCCCCCAACGACTGCGTAAATAGTCGGCCTCCCTTTTCGCCCGTCGTCGCTTCGCTAATGTATCGTCCGCACCACGGGATGCGGATTCATGATGGTAGAGCTCTGCAAAGGGTGTCCAAAGGTTCCTGTAACCTGCCTCACGTACCTTCAGACATAGATCTACATCATTGAACGCTACTGCGAGGTGCTTTTCATCCAAGCCTCCGACCTGTTCAAAGATGGACTTTCTTACTAATAAGCAAGCCCCAGTAACGGCAGATAAGTTTTGAACCAGTTGTAGGCGTGAAAAATAACCATACTCGCTGCGGTGGAAATATTTGTGAGCATGCCCCGCTACACCACCAATACCCAAAATTACCCCACCGTGCTGGATCGTATCGTTCGGGTAGTACAGTTTTGCACCTACACAACCAATCTCGGGCCTACAAGCTTGGCTAACCATTTCCCTTAACCAATCCCCATTAATAGGTTCGATGTCATTATTAATAAGTCCGAGAATATCCCCTTTTGCTAATTTCGCCCCAAAATTATTGATTGAGGAGTAGTTAAATGAATGATTCCAATGATGGACACTGACTCTCGAATTACGACTGATTTCGCGAAAATACTGTAATGTCTTTTTACAGCGACTCTGGTTATCCAGAATGAGAAGCTCGAAATTAGAGTATTCGGTCTTTGATAGGATCGCATCAACACAAGGTTTGAGGATATCGTAGCCGTCACGAGTAGGCACTAATAGACTGACCATTGGCTCGGACGCCGGCAGGGCCCAGCGAACTCGATAAGAGTTTGGAACAATTCCCAGCTCGGTTTTTGCATGTTGCCCAGTGCGCTGCAAATAACCATCAAGTGCACGCAATCCCGCCTCAGTAGCATACGCCTTATTAGCTCCATCCTGTGCAGTAGAACCCGTGACCGCACGCCAGTGGTACAGAACCTCCGGGATATGAACTACATTCTCACCATTGAGTGTTGGCAAGCAACGAAGTAAAAGGTCGTGATCTTGGCTACCCTCAGTCCCCACTCTAAAGCCACCAACATCCCTAACTAATTCCGTCTTTAAGACCGTCATGTGGCAAACATAGTTTTGTGACAGCAATAAGTCTGGATTCCAGCTGGGTTTAAAATGAGGAGCAAAGCGCTCTCCCACCTCGTCAATCTTATCCTCATCGCTATAAACTAAAAGCGCCTTCGGGTTCTCTAGAAGAAAGTCCGAAATCCGCTGCAAGGCATTTGGGGCCAAGGCATCATCGTGGTCAAGAAAGGTTACAAACTCTCCCTCTACCAGCTCCAGAGCACTATTACTAGCCGCTGCTATATGTCCATTTTTTTCTCTGAGCTTCACTTGAACTCGGGAGTCCAACGCCTGGTAGCTTAGAAGGCAGTCTTTGACTTTTTGGTCAGATGATGCATCATCTGCAATACAGAGTTGCCAGTGCTGATATGTCTGGGCTAACACTGACTCAATACAGGCTTTTAGATGGGAGATATTAGAGTTATAAGTCGGTAGCAGCACTGATATTAGTACCGCTTCCTTCGTGGAACTATCTGTCGCTTTAAGTGAGGGAAACTTCCTACTCCCCTCTACCTTATCAATCCACCGCCGATAGTCCCTGTCATGCCTCCTACGGACAAATGTTTCTCCATAACGATCCAAAGCATATTGATATCTACTAACCCCTTGTGTTTTGGCTTTAAATTTGAGGTTTGCAAGTACCCCCAATTTCCCCAATCCCCTAAATTCGGGGTGCATAGTCGATAAGCGTCGTGCAAGACGATCACGTGCAAACCAAGACGCGAGACGAACGATACGAAAGTGATCCACGGAAAAACAACCACGATCATCTATGGGAAACAGCTCCAGCTGGGTCACTTTTTGCGGAAAATAAACTATTCGCTTAACAACCCGTCCAGTGCGTAGAGGCAGGGAAATTCTCTCCCAACTGCCCTCCAGGCTGCTGCCCATATAGGCTAAAAGCGACGCATCCGCCCCGCCTCCATCATAGGCTACCTGAAGCTCTAGCATGTACCAACCGGGCAGGAAGCTACGTTCTAAAACTTGAAATTGAGGATTCTCAGTGAGCGACAGCCACTGATACCCCTCATCTTTAGGGCTAGCTGGCTCAATAGCAGCTTTAACCCTTAAGTAAGAAACAAGGTCCACTCGGAATATGGACTTGATAAGATTAAGCACAGCACACTTCATATAGGATTGTTGTAATAATGGAGCTATACCTGCCCCTGAACCGTCCATGGGGAGTGTACCAGTGGCTGCCCTGTATTTGCGACCACGCAATCGACCTTATCACCAACTTTTAGCTGCGAGATATCGAACGAAAAACCTACAAATCCGCCTCTGCCTATACCTAAGGCCCTGAGCATCGGCCGATCTTGCATTGCCTTCAAGCTCGAGCGTATTTCACCATTTACCCTTATCTCAATATCGACGGGATCATCACTATCTTCAGCTAAAGCCCAACCAAATAACTTCCCACTATCTATACGTACCAACGCACCACGAGTAAAGCTGCAACCCATATTCTCAAGTTTCAAGCGCCAATTAAACTGCTCTTTCACCAACTCAAACAAAGCAGTATCTTTATGGTTAAGCTGTATAAGCTCTTCCCTTGTCTCTAAGTCAATATCATAATGGCTTGAAATATCACTTCTACCGGTATTTTCGATAGCGTGTCCAATATCCAAACCATATTTCTTATTTATAATTCTAAGCGAGTCAGTATAACGCTCTGTAACCCCTACAAACCCTAATGTTGACCAGTTAGCCTGCCCTAGCAATTTGAACTGCCTGTTAACATTGTGCGGCAACCTGTAGAATTCAGGAAAGGGTTTCGCTAACCCATAATTTCGAACCATATGCTGGTACTCAGAGACTAAGCGCTGCAATGGATCTCTTACAAAGGAGATTGCCTTCTCTACACCCAGTAAAGATGTATATTTTCCAGCAGGAAAATGTCCAGCAACTAGCCTAACATTACTTGCTGTTAGCGCTTTATTGAACTCCCAATAATCTGGCGAGTTCTCTATCCACCGCTTTATTAGTGGGCTAGTCACAGGTGATTTAGGCCCATAATCTTTGCAAACAAAGTCCCGCCCAAAAAAGGCGTCACTTGCTAGCCGAAAACTTGTGCCTGCTGTTTTGGGGATATGGACAAATAAAAAACTTCTCAAAGAAAAACCAATAAATTAACGAGTAAACTACTACAATAACTAAACAATATTTATCTGTGCCTAACTACACTTTTATTCAGTCATTCATTCAAATAAACTAAATTTACTTAGAGGTACACTCTCAAGCACCCTAACTAATGAGTATAAATTGTATACCCGACTTTTACGCTTCAAGTGACTTCAAATATTGATTGACCCCGGCCAATACCGAAATACATAAGTCCTAACGCTGATAATCTGCTGGGCGAATAAAGGTTCCGTCCATCTACTATTACCGGAAACTTTAATTGGGATTTAATCAACGCAAAGTCAGGGCTCTTGAACTCCTTCCACTCGGTAACAACAACCATTAGGTCAGCCCCCTCTAATGCTGCCTCTTTTGTTGGTGCCAATGCTAAGTCCTCACGATCCCCATAGATCCTGCGAGCTTCTTCCATAGCTTTCGGGTCATATGCTTGAACAGAGGCCCCTGCGGCCCATAACTGCTCCATCAATACTCTACTACTGGCTTCGCGCATATCATCGGTCTCAGGTTTAAATGACAACCCCCAAAGGCAAATAGTTTTTCCCTTTACCTCAGGTAAAACTGCCCTAATCCTATCGAAAAGCGCCTCTTTCTGCTTTACATTCACAGTTTCAACGGCGTTTAACAAATGTGCCGGATAGTCAGCTTCATGCGCAGTACGGCAAAGGGCTTTTACATCCTTCGGGAAACATGAACCACCATATCCGCAACCGGGGTAAATAAAATGATAACCGATCCTTTGATCCGAGCCGATTCCCTGGCGAACCTCCTCAATATCTGCACCTAGTCTTTCCGCAAGGTTCGCAATCTCATTCATAAAAGAGATCTTTGTTGCTAACATGCAGTTAGCCGCGTACTTCGTCAACTCTGCACTACGAACCCCCATTTTTATTATCTTCTCGTGATTCCGATTAAAGGGAGCGTAAAGTTCGCGCATTTGGACTTCAGCTTTATCACTGTCAGTGCCAATAACGATCCTATCTGGACGCCGGCAATCGGAAAGTGCCGCCCCTTCTTTTAGAAACTCAGGATTTGACACAACATCGTATTCAATCTCCACCCTTCGCTTCCCCAACATTGCTGCTAATTGATCAGCAACTTTGTCAGCAGTACCTACTGGTACCGTAGATTTATTAACTACTACTTTATAGCGATCCATATAGGTGCCAATGGATTCAGCCACTTTAAGAACATACTGCAAGTCCGCAGATCCATCTTCATCCGGGGGAGTACCTACAGCTATAAATATAATATCAGCATGCAACACACCATCTTTGGCATTCGTAGTGAATTGCAAGGTGCCACTTTGATAACACGACTTTACTAGATCCGCTAAACCAGGCTCATAGATAGGGATATGGCCAAGCTTTAAAGCTTCAATTTTTTTAATATCGATATCAACACAAACAACGTTATGACCAACTTCAGCTAATACTGCTGCTTGAACCAGCCCTACATAGCCAGTCCCAAAAATACATACATTCATTTTTCTTCAACTACTTGGCCATTAAGTTTAGCTTCGTATTCATTCACTTTACGAATAATTAGAGGTCCATTTGGTCGAAACCTTAGAGCAATCTTCATCAACTCTTGAGCCAAAAATAAATTATAGCTTTCAATTGCTAAAGCGGAGTCTCTAATTAAGTCCACGTCCTCAGTATATATTTTATTTGGTATGTTTGCTTTATGTACGCCTTCCTCTCCAGAAGTTGGTGGAAATTTATCAAAACAAATCTCCCAATTTTCATCAAATAAATCCTTAGCCTTACCAATTAAAGGGTTATACTCAAGACCTTTTTCAACATATGTCCTATATTGAGCACCCGGCCCCATATATCTGCCATCTCGGGTCTTACTAATACCATCCTTCGCATATCGGTTGTAGTTTTTAAGTGCGGACTCATATAGAATACTTCCAATATATTTGTAGTGAAGCAGAGCCAAAGGATATTTATTAGAAGTAAAATATCCTAAAGTCTCTTTCATTAGGTCAAATCCCGCTCCATATGGATGACATCCTCTAGAGTAAGCCATATCAAAATCAGGTGAAAAAATCATCCTTTTATCAAAGACAGGATCCCTAACAGCCTTCATATATTGTTTTTCAATCGGAGTTCCTGCTTTGAGTTCCTCTCTACCGACCATATTGAAGCCAGTAATTTGCGGTACAGAGACTCCCTCCTCCTTATACTTGGCTAATACGTCTACCAAATTGGGGTGGTAAATTATTTCATCTATATCAGCACAAATAACCCAGTCAGCAACTTCTTCACAAAGCGCTCCTCCCTTTCTACTATATTTTTTATACTCCTGAGTCTTAATTTGAACATGCCTAGCGTTATCCTTCTTTCCCCCAGTATCAAAGGGTATAACTTTTACCTTTGGGTAATTAAGAGCAATATTTATCGTCTCATCTGTAGACAAGTTATCATACAGAAATATTTTCGTGCAAAATGCAGAATAGTAATCCAAAATATATGGAAGTATTACTTCTTCATTAAAACATACAAAGTACGCATGTATTTTGAGTGAACTATTTAATGCTGCCTTTTCCATATCACTTGTTGAGGATCTCGAAAACCATTTTATCATAGTCAATATTATCACTTGGTACTGTATAGGGCATAAACCGTTCTGCGGACTCAGTAATCACGATATCGGGTTGATATTCATCAACTACTCTATTATCGATATTTAGCCCCCAGACAAACTTTACCTCTGTAAAAGTTTCAGCTAGCAGTCCGGTTAGAAGTTGTGGTCGATATTCGGAGAATGAATCCCCAAAGATCAGTACTCTTTTACCATGGATAGCATTATCATTCTTAAACCCTACTATAGATCCAACATGTAATCCTGGCTCATTTTCTTTAAGATTTTCTTCTTTATATTTTACCAGCTCATTTCTAAAAACCCGTTTTACACATTTTCTTGGGGTGTAGAAAAAGACCTTTTCCTTTATTGGGGGGGAAAACTTCCCTCCCAAGTCCATAATACAGTTACCTTTAGGGTTTGTATTGAGGGGAATAGAAGGATCAATTTTGTATCCTAATCGATTCATCAATAGCTGATAAGCACTATAAGCCCCCAAGAAGTTCCAGTGAGTATCAGTTTTATGATAAATCAGGTAGTTTTCACTTTGCCGTCTTAAATAGATCGCAGGATCAATATAAAACTGCCTATCTTTTTCCCGAATAGCGGCTTCCACCCTAAAGGCTGGGGAGTTCTGTAGCTGCACTAGGTTACGCATCTCATCACTAAGATATCTATGGTAGATAGATATCTTCTCAGGCGCTGCAATATGGCAATAATCTACACCCATTGCAGTAAACATATCGGCTCTTTTTTCTAAAATGTTAGCCCACGAATTCACCCATGTGGAATCATCATACTCACCCGAAAAAATGTCCAAAACATTATTCGATCCACCAGTCAAAAACAACCAGCCATTGCCAGACGAATAAACCATCGTATTTTCATTCATTACATTATCGACTTATATATAGTTTGAAGAGACTTTTGAGCCATCTTATCCGCCACCCAACTTGCCTCCGGAACAACTATAATTTTTTCTTTATAATCATTACTAATATTTGTCACAAAATTATTTTTATATGTTTGTATCGTAGCCTTTTTAAGCATTTTATCCACATAAGAGTCGCCATAGCTTACTGCTATTGAGTGCCCCTCTTGTATATCTCTGATTTTTTTCATAAGAGGATCATTCTTATTCCAACGCCTCAAATAAGCATCACGAACATTATGGAACTTTAATTCACCCTTAGCTCTAGCAATAATATTTAAAGCTCTTATAGTTTCAACATGTAAAATCGATAGCCCGTCATTGACTCGATTCATTGCCACTGTAGGTTTAACAGACACTCCCAAGAGTTCTAAAAATGGATCTAGAGTGCCACTTTCCGCCAAACATGCTTCATAGTCAAAAATAGATATACTTTCAGAACCGAACTTGTCTACATATCGATGTAGCATATTATTTATGTTCAGCACTTCACTAGCAAAAGGTTTTGAGTAGTGTGGACTTACATATTCGGAGTAACTCTTTGTATTCCCATGCTTAACTTCTTCCTGCCACCATGAGTAAAGACGTATGGTTGGAGTTCTAAAAAAGACTAAAACTCGAACCTCATAAGGCTTCAATTCTTCCGACAGATAACTCAAAGCTCTAGAGTCGAGCACATCAAAATTTTCACTACTCAACAGTATTTTCTTACAAGCACTTTGCTCTATTGCTCTCTGAATATCACCCTTCTTATACTTAGCTTGACTCAAAGATGATGCCATCTCATGATGGCCAAAATATAATTTTCCGAATTCAAGGTAGTCAATACCAGAAGCGCGAAGAATGCCTTTATTTTCCTCACAAACCTTCTGGAGGAAAGTGGTACCAGTTTTATGTGGCCCAACATGAAAATAAATAGTTTTCATTTACCCCTCCAACACCTTCTTCACTTCCGACAAATAATTGTTTTGCTCTATTTGTTTATCTGAGCTATTTCGTGAAAATTTGAGCGTCACAGTTTGAACCCTTTTTATTTCATCTAGCTGTACATCGTAATTTTGCTTAGTCACACTCGCTGAATGCCGCCTATGAATATTCATAGGATCAGATACCACCTTTACTTTAGAGTTGGATTCAGATAGTAAATCAACATAGATATACCAATCACCAGCCACCTTAAACTCAAGAATATTATCTAGACTATTTTCAAGACAATTTACAAAGCTAGTGGTATCAAACAACATGGAGCTTACATTCATAAATTGGTTTTTAATGGACAACACTTGATCAATTACTGTTGTGCCATCGTATATTCCAGGCCGATCTAATATGTCAATAAACTCTTGATCATAGTAATAGCGATAATCATCCGCTAAATGTTTATCCTTTTCATCAATTTGCTTCGAATCTGTATAAGCAAGCGTGAAATTGGTCGGTCCTTCGAGGATTTTTTGCAAAAACAAGTTATCCGCAGAATCATCGGCTTCAGCAACCCACAAATACTTCGCTCTCGCTAAGTCAGCGCCTTTTTTCCACTGCTTGAATACCGATCCTGAGTTTTTCTTATTCACTACAAGATTAATTTTACGATTTCTACGTTTTGCATACGCCTCGATAACAGACACACTATTATCTGGAGACTTATCATCTAAAACATTAATTTCAAATACAGGATAAGACTGATCAAAGATTGATCTCAGGCGTTCTTCTATATGATCTTCATAGTTGTAATTAGGGACAGCTACACTGACACGCTTAATAGATGGATCTAAGTACTCGACTAAAGAATAAACGTACTCATCCCATTTAAACCGACTGGTAGCAGCCTCACCTCTTAGCTTAGCTTTCTCATCACTATCCGTTGCTATCTGGCGAATTATCGATTCTGCCATGGCACCAATATTTGCCATAGGCACGACTTCTCCATTGGCCTTGTCTTCAAGTAGCTCTGTAAAACCGCCGCCACCCTTAAAACCAATTACGGGCGTGCCTAAAGCAAGAGACTCCATAACAACAGAGGGGAAGGGGTCTTCTCGCGATGTCATAGCAAATGCATCGGCAGCCAATAGATAACTGGAAATCTCATTAGTGAAAGGAATATTGTGGAAATTACTCTTGAGCAATTCGCTTCCCAAATCCTCAGAAAGCCAGTGCTTAAGAGAGGGCTCGATATCACCAATCCAAATAAAGTGGTAATTAGAATGCTGCTCCACTACAAGTTTCGCTACATTCACAAAGATATCAAACCCTTTTCTCAGGTCAGCATACCCAACATTAACTATCAATTTAGCATTTTTAGATAAACCCAATTCTTTTCTAATCTTTCTGTAAGCGTTTGAGTCGTTAACTAGATCCTGATATATACCTTGAGGGTGAATGACTAACTTATTTTCTTTCACTGAGTCAACACAAGAAACAAAAGAGTCTTTCACTGCTTCGGCTGCGAAAACCACCCTTTGTGCGTGATTCGCGATATCTTGTGCAGCTTTCTCTAACTTATACTCTTGAACAAGGTTCTTAAGTTCATGGATCAATGAAATAAAATTAATATCATGACCTGCCAAGATTGGAGCAACTTTGCCAGATACAGTAGTATTACAAATTGCTTTGTTAAGCCCAGATTCTTCCTTTAGCTTTCTAACGACACTGTCAAAAACTTCAAGGCTGCCATGGCATACATAAGTCTCACCGACTTTCTCATACTCAGCGACCAGTGGACCGCCGTCTAACAACACCAGCCGAACATCAATTCCAAATTGCTGTTTTAGCGTCTTGAATATATTCAAAGTCAGCAGCTGGGCACCGTGTTTATAAGCATCATGCCCAACCAGTATTAAAGAGTACTTTCCTTGAATAACGGTTTGTTCGTGCAAGGCTCTATAAGTAGAATTTAAATAGGCGCTTCCCCAATACTGATCCGGCTCAAGGTGCGCCCCTTCCGCCCACTCATTCCAGGCGTTAATAGCTACAAACTTGTGTTTACCTTGGATAGGATTTTCTTTGGCAAACTTTACGACGCCTTTTAACCATCTCTCATACTTTTCTGGTGTTGCACCTACGAACCCCATTCCCTTTTTAGGTTTTCGAGCTTCATTATCCCACATAGGGGTAACAGCTTTGATTACATCGTAATCAAAAGAACAGTCATTCAGAGACTTTGTAGACATTTCCTCATAGCTCGGATAATGTCCAACAAACTCAGGATCTTTTAGCCCTAAACTTTGCGCAACAGATGGAAGTCCCTCCGCCACTTTATGTGGGGGAAATTCAATTGCGCCATCCAATCCGTATTCTCTGGGATCTAGATCACCAAATGCCTGAGCCATGTAAATAAGAGGCTCAATATTGTGGTTATCCCTAAATAGCCTTCTCCACAAAGCAATCTTCTCTGACGCTTTGGGAATAATACCGGGACGGTAAATAAAGAATAATGGACGTCCGTCAATGGAAATATATCGAGAGTCAGTAAAGTGGCGCGCTATATCCGCAACGAACGCAACATCATCTTCATCTCTATAGTCTTGAGCGATTAGAACATCATTGTCAAAACCATCCCAAGTTCTTGTCCAGTTCTCATTTGCCCACATTAAGCAAAATGGCAGCTCAATATCCGTATTTTCTAATAAAAGATTGACAGGGCCATCCATCAAGCGGCGACCATTAAACCAGTAATGATAAAAACAAAATCCCTCAAGTCCCGCATCTCGGGCCATTTTAGCCTGTGCCACCAAGGTGTCTTTCACTCGCAGGTCATAGAAACCCAAGTCGCGCGGTAGGTGTGGCTGATAATGCCCATTAAATCTACTCCGCGCACGAGTCACATTGGTCCATTCAGTAAACCCCTGCCCCCACCATTCATTGTTTTCTTCAAACGGATGGAATTGTGGCAAATAGTAGGCTAACGCTTTTACCTCTGGATCTACTTGCCTTGAGCCATACTTGAAAACTTCAAAACCAGGACCCGCTTTTAAGAACTCCTCATCAGCACTATTAATTAAAGCTTGTCCGGAATCTGAAGTTGTCGCACCAGGTGCGGGCGCTAAGGTTTTCAGCTCGCTGTGCTTTCCAACAGAAAGGTAATGATAATAAGCATGCTCAGAAACATTATCACCTAAGTGATTATCTATATAGAATCCAGTATCGAAGCTGGCACTTGGATTACGGCGCTCCGCACAACCTTGTAAAAGAAAGTGTTTATAGGGGTCTAGTCCTGCCTCTTCAATATCCTGATATTGCTGTAAATAATAGGCTGGATCAAAGAATGGTGTAGGGGCACAAGTCGGCTGTTTTGCATTCTCTAAATAGTGCTTTAACGCAGACTCCTCTTTAGATAATGAACTTGCACTTCTATAAAACTCTGGATCAAATGCCAGCGATGGTTGACGCCCCTCTGCCTCTCCACTTTTAATATAGTGCTCTAAGGGTTCAATCCCTGCATCCAATACATCAGGATATGCTGATAAATACCAAGCCGGGTCAAACAAATAATTGGGTGTGCGCCCTTCTTTGTATCCATTGAAGTAATAGTGCTCCAGGGGATTCATCCCTGATTCAGCAACATCTGGATTCGTCTCTAGGTACCAATCGTGATCAAATAAGCCTGAAAAATAAACTACTTCGATACCGCTCTTATTCAATGACTTAGAATCCTTTCCGAAAAACTTCTTTACTACTGATTTCATTACTATTAGTTCCCTTTTAGCAGTTCTTGCCACCAAACCGGATTATCCAAATACCACTCAATTGTTTTTTGTATGCCTGTTTCAAAGCTCTCATGTGGCTGATAACCTAACTCTTTATTTGATTTGGTAGGGTCAATAGCGTAACGTCGATCATGCCCTGCACGGTCTTCTACGAATGAAATTAATTTCTCAGAATTGCCAGCAATTGCGCTTTTAGCTAGCGGGTATTGTGCTGCTAGACTCGACTGCTTCGCAAACTGCTCATTCATCAACTTGCAAACTAGTTTTACGATATCAATGTTTGCCCATTCATTAATGCCACCGATGTTGTAACATTCGCCTATATTTCCTTGGCGGATTACTTTATCGATACCGCTTGCATGATCTTCGACATATAGCCAGTCACGTATTTGCTGACCATCGCCATAAATAGGAAGTGAAAGATCGCGAAGTATATTGGTAATTACCAATGGTATTAATTTCTCAGGAAAGTGGAAAGGCCCGTAATTATTTGAACAATTACTAGTGGTGACCTCAAGGCCATAGGTATGGTGGTAGGCTCTCACTAAGTGATCAGAAGCAGCTTTACTCGCGGAGTAAGGACTATTTGGCGCATACGGCGTGGATTCACTAAATGCCGGGTCATCTGCTTCTAACGTACCATACACTTCATCAGTAGAAACATGATGGAGGCGATGAGTATCTCTATTTATGCCTTCATCCAGCCACACTCTTTTAGCTGCTTTCAACAAGCTATAGGTGCCGATAATATTTGTCTGTATAAATGCATCCGGCCCACTAATTGATCGATCCACATGACTTTCAGCCGCAAAGTGCACTAAGGTATCAATTCTGTGTTCACGGAGTAGAGTTTCTACCAACGCTGTATCGCATATATCGCCTTGGTAAAACTTATAATTAGGGTGATCCTTAACTAGATCTAGATTTGCGAGGTTTCCTGCGTATGTGAGTGCATCTAAGACTATCACTGTATCCTGTGGGTAATTTTTTATCCAATAATGGACAAAATTAGCACCAATAAATCCAGCGCCACCGGTAACCAGTAAGTTTTTCATATCAAGATCGCTATCAGCCACAATTTTTAAATAAAGCCCTAATACCTAATAGGAAAATTGGACAATTAATGTTGTTGTTTCTTTTCAGAAAGAGCCAATCTAAGTGACTCACGCCAATGCCTAGGTTCAATATCTAATTCGGTAATCAATCGAGTTTTATCTAAGACACTATAAGAAGGTCTCTTCGCGGGAGTGGGATATTCATGTGTAGCTATTGCTTTAAGGTCTAATTGTTTATCCTGCGGAAGTACACCTAAAGCCTTACCATCTTCATAAATAGCTACCGCAAAGTCGTACCAACTAGCTACCCCGAGGTCGGTACAATGGTATATACCACTCACGCTAGGCTTTTGGGCAAGTATGATTAAGATCTCCGCCAAGGTTCCTGTCCAGGTTGGTGTGCCAACCTGATCTGCAACGACACTTAGTTGATCCCTATCTGCCATTAACCGAAGCATAGTATTCATAAAATTATTCCCGTGGGATGCGTAAACCCACGCGGTACGTACAATTATCGCTTGTGGAAGGATTTTCAAAACGGCAGTTTCTGCTTCAGCTTTACTAGAGCCATATATACCGACAGGATTAACTTTATCTGATGTTAGGTATGGAGTTGATTTTTCACCATCAAACACGAAGTCTGTTGAGACGTGAACAAGGCGAATATTTAAGCTTTTACATACTTCTGCAAGATTTTCGGTACCTTGCTTATTAATTGCAAAAGCAACATCTCCTTCCTGCTCCGCTTTATCAACAGCGGTATAGGCAGCAGCATTTATGACAACGTCTGGCTTAACTTCTCCAATCACAGCCTGGACAACTTGTTTATTGGAGATATCCAGCTCTTCACGCCCCATCGCCACCATCTCAATATCGACAGGACATAGCTTTTGAAGCTCACGTCCAAGTTGACCGTTTTTACCCGTTATTAAGATTTTAAAAGTTGCCATTTTATACAGACCAAGAATAGTTTGACGGTGCATCTAACGTGCCGCCAGGTTTTTAACAAAATAGGAAAGTTGATCTTTAAAGAGGAGCTAATCTCGGAGTCAGTGAAACCAGCGTATACTCTCTATGCGAAATATACCGTATCCTTAAAAGAACTACCGTTGCGATCTTTTTCCGAAAGTTGAGGCTGTATACCTTCAACAATGGGCCAGTCAATATTCAGATCTGGATCATTCCACAGGAGCGACTTCTCATATTCCGGAGCATAGTAGTCTGTACATTTGTATACAAATTCAGCACTTTCACTTGTTACATAGAAGCCATGTGCAAACCCTTCAGGAACCCATAACTGGCGCTTGTTCTCAGCTGACAGATACACACCAACCCATTGTCCAAAAGTTGGCGAACTTCTTCGTAAATCTACTGCAACATCATAAACTTCGCCACGTACTACCCTGACTAACTTACCTTGGGTCCGCTCAGTCTGATAATGCAATCCTCGTAAAATTCCTCGAGAAGACTTACTGTGATTATCTTGGACAAACGCACGATGTGCACACTTACTATTAAAAACATCATCACGAAATGATTCATAGAAGAAGCCACGTTCATCACCAAACACTTTTGGTTCTACAATTTTTACGTCAGGAATTTTTGTTTCAATAATATTCATACTAATTAAGAATTTAGCCGAGGCGCAGGCAAGCAATCTAGCTACTGCAGCTCTAAAGAAGAGAATAGAGGCTAAGCCGCTCATCCCTGAACGACTTCTAATTAAAGGCTCTAGAAAAAGTTCAATTTTTTCCGTATAGGCTTTTATAATCCAGAGGCATAGCGACGCGTATTGAGAGATGAGGTTTCACCATTCTCAACCAAAATTTGCATCAAATATTTCCCATAGCCACTTTTCATTAAGGGTTGAACTTGCGCTTCTAGCTCTTCTGCACTGATGAACCCTTTACGATATGCAACTTCTTCGGGGCAGGCTATTTTTTGGCCTTGTCGGCGCTCGATTGTTTGAACAAAGTGGGCGGCATCCAGCAAATTATCATGCGTTCCAGTATCCAACCAGGCACTACCACGTCCAAGGCGCTCTACATCTAACTGATTCTGGGCAAGATACACTTTATTGATATCTGTGATTTCCAGCTCACCGCGTGCACTTGGCTGTACTTCTCGGGCAATGTCGCACACTTGCTTATCATAAAAATAAAGGCCAGTGACCGCATGATTAGATTTAGGCTTTTCAGGTTTTTCCTCTAAGCTTACAGCTCGACCACCGGCATCGAACTCAACAACTCCATATGCTCGTGGGTCTGCTACTCGATAGCCAAATACTGTAGCTCCCGTCTGTCTAGCATCAGCTTGCTGCAAAATTTGACTGAAGTTGTGCGCATAAAAAATATTATCACCTAGCACAAGAGCGCTATTGTGATTACCTACATGCTCCCGTCCAATCAAAAATGCTTGGGCTAAGCCATCGGGAGATGGTTGCACTGCATAAGAAATATTAACCCCCCACTGTGCACCATCTTCAAGCAAACGCTGGTATAACGATTGCTCTTCTGGTGTCGTAATAATTAGGATATCTCTGATACCCGCCAACATTAAAGTCGTTAAAGGATAATATATCATTGGCTTATCATAAACAGCCATTAACTGCTTCCCTACACCCTTTGTTAAGGGGTATAAGCGTGTACCAGAACCTCCAGCCAAGATAATTCCCTTCCGATCAGAAGACCCCTTCACAGTTTTTCCCCCAACATTGAATTAATATTCATTTATTAATCACATCAAACAATAAAAGCTGATGCAAAAGTACAGGACTTACAGACTTTACAACCCAGGAAAGTTATCAAACTTTAGAATGACAAATTCGGAGTGAATAATTACATACAACACTTAAAATCGGTATGGCATAAGACTTACAGCTTATAACAGCCTGTAAGGAAACCAACCATGCCGATTTATATCGTGCAATATGGGAGCCAACCTTAAAAAAGTTTACAACCTTTTAGTACCAAGTTAGAAAGATAGAACTGCAGCGGTTCCAACAGCTATACGATAGAGTATTTCTGTTACATCTTTGGTTACTTGTAATTCACTGGAATGAATTTTTGGCATAATCATAATTTCATCTCCGGGGCGTAATCTATCCCCCAAGCGATTATCAAAATCACCATCTTCTATACGATTAATCGTCCCATCGAGATGTAGAATCACCAACTCTTTGCGGTTTGCATTATTGGCAAATCCGCCGGCTAACTCTATATAGTCTTCCAGAGTGCGCTTCTTACTAAAGACTAGAGAAGTTGGGAAAATTACTTCTCCCACGATCGACACAGTTGATGATTTCAAAGGCACAATAAGCTCATCACCATCTTCAAGCAGCATTTCTGCAGCGTTTGGATTGTTCGCAATAACAACCTGGCCTCTGGGTTCAGCCTTCCGCGCTTGTTCGATAAAGTTCTGAATCATCATGGCGTTATCTTTTTGCGCAGATTTTTCCAGGTCAGTATTGGGCTGGCGAGTTAGAACCTCCATCTGAAGCGCATCTAAAGAACGATCAAGAGCGGCCCGCTGCCGATCAGCGACACTCTTCCTGTACAGCTGTATAGAGTTTCTGTCTGCATTATCGCGAAAACTCAATTGACTCAGTAACTCATCAAGAGTAGCGCCATAGGGCAGTACATAAGTTGCAGGCCCATCCAACTCACCGGATACCCTGATTGAGATAGACTCAATATCGTTATCCCGTACCAACTCTATATGCGCTCCCGGATAGAGGCGTGTGGTCATGGCATTTGCAAGGGGCATATAGTCAGCTTGCTGAAGACCGTCAATTACCTGAGTAATTCGTGCAAAGTTCGCCTGAGGGTCAGGCTTTGTTACGAGGAGCATCTCGCCCAGTTGGGTGTAGGGCCCAGTAAATTCCATCTGTGCGGCTTGCTGCACCGCTCCTTCAACTGTCACCGAACCATTGCGGGCAGCAACGACTACAACATCGCCAT
The DNA here is from genome assembly GCF_052467225.1 of Microbulbifer maximicatervae (SeqCode). Taxonomy (NCBI): domain Bacteria; kingdom Pseudomonadati; phylum Pseudomonadota; class Gammaproteobacteria; order Cellvibrionales; family Microbulbiferaceae; genus Microbulbifer; species Microbulbifer maximicatervae (SeqCode). The sequence continues at coordinate 4,661,772 of NZ_CP174303.1, forward strand.
TGCGAAGTTGTAAAGCAGGCATAATTCCATCTACCAGGAAGCTATACAGGTTTACCTTTTGTATTTCCTCTCCCTGACGCATTACTCTGATATCAACAAAGCTGCCACTTTGCTCATCGATACCTCCAGCACTATCTAAATAGTAAAGGATCGAGTCTGAGCTAAAACCGTTATACAGACCAGGGTTCTTCACAAAACCCGTTACAAAGACTTTAACTGGCTGGCTCGCCTCCAAGTTCGCATAAGCTTGCACATTATTCTTGAATACTCGCTTTACATGACGCAGTACAAAGTCATTCAATGCGCCATTCTTTACTCCAGCAACATGGACTGGGCCAACCTCGGGGACAAAAATATTACCTTTCGGATCTACCGGTAATGTCGCACTGAAACTATAGGCACCCCAGAGCTGTAGGTTAACCTGGTCACCAATCGATATTCTATAGTCGGGATTAAATCCACTAAATGGTTGATCTTTAAACGCGCCCTGAAACAGTGACTCCCCAAAAACGGGTATACCTGTCTTAGGGATCTCTGTTGAGGAAACCTCATCAATTAATTGAGTTTCCAATGCTCCAGCCTGAATACTGGATAGTGATACCAACAACCCTACACCAAAACTAAAGCGCTTTATTTTTTCAGTAATCATTTGCTTGTTCTTTGTAAATTGATATTTACTCTGTCAGCGATATCAAAAATTCACCGACACTATTCTGTCTTGAAGCCTTTTGTCTGGCGCTACATCCTATGATCCCGAATAGTCACAACTAGCATCTTTCCTATTCCATAAAGCATTAGCAGAATAATTCCCAAGCTGACCAGGTTATAAAGCTTGTGTGGATACTCTGCTTCTTCTGCTAACGATGGCTGGGTTACCACCATCAAGTGCTTAAGTTTACCTGACGCTTCCATACGAGCAGTTTCCAATGCTTTTAAAGAAGCTGCATAGGCATCGGTTGCAAATTGCAAATCTAGTTCAAGATTCTGGAAATGAGCACCAAGAAAATTAAGCCGCTGCTCTCCTTCCTCTTCCCCTATGCCCACTAGGCGTACCTTTTCTATCTCAATTTGGTTCTCTAACGCATCGATGTCGGCCTGCATGGAGATTACTTGTGATGAATCAGCATTCAGATAAGATTTTGCTGCAGTCAGGTTAGCTCGTTGCTCAGCCAATCGCGCCTCTAACCCTTGAATAATGGTACTGATACCTTTTGTAAGTTCTTCTGGACTTACAACTTTATGACTATTCTGGAAGTCAAGAATTTCTTGCTTAGTACTTCGCAACTTAGCTTGCGCTAAATCAACTTCATTCTTCACAAAAGCCACTTGCTTATCTGCGAGCTGATTGCTGATCTCGTTAACAAAATCTTCTGACTTTTGAATAACTGTCTCAATCAATCTTTTAGCAAAAATCGGATCAAATGCCTGCATCTCGATCGTGACAATTCCCGTGGCCTCATCATGACCAATACCTATATGGTCTCGATAATATTCTAAGTAATCTTCTTGAGTAGCATCTGGAGACAGTCGCGAAAAGAAATCGTAGCGGGTACTCTTGTAATATTCTGACAACTCTAACTTTTCATCCAAGTACAAAGCCATATCTAGCGAATGGATGTAATTCACTACCAGAAAAGCATCTTGAGTATCAGCGCCCATACCAGGAATTAACAAACCTAATGCAGGGGAGGTAGCATGGGCGGAAGTGCTATCTTTCACGATCAACTGCGCACTACTAACATAGCGCTCAGAAACCCAAAATAGATAATATGCCACAAGAACAAGTAGAGGCAGGATAACGAACAAAGCCCAGCCTTTGAGCTTCGGAATATGCCTGGAAGCGTTACTCACTACCCCAATTAGAGCTTTTATCTTTGATGGATTCCGTGCTTGTTGTTCAACTAGCTGGTCTTTAAATTCCATAATTAACTCTTATGTATTTCAGTGGCAGTCTTTTTTGTTTGAACATTTGATTTCTCACCCTGATACAAATCAATAGCCTGATCAACAGTATCAAAAACTCTTAACCCAGCCTGGTCCAGGTATATCCCTACATCACAATTCTTCCGTAGAAGAGGCATAGCGTGCGCCACAATAATAAAAGATGAACTCTTCCTTTTCTCAGCTATGACCTCTTCGCACTTTCTTTTAAAGTGCGCATCACCCACCGACATCACCTCATCAACTAAGTAAATATCGAAGTCAACAGCGATACTTAAACCAAAGCCAAGACGTGAACGCATTCCCGATGAATAACTACTTACAGGAACATCGAAATAATTACCTATTTCAGCAAAACCCTGCACCATATTCATTACTTTGCGCCGTGCACTTCCCCGAATCCCATGTATGCCACAAACAAAAGCGACATTTTCACGGCCAGTCATACTTCCCTGGAAACCACCTGCCAAACCCATCGGCCAGGAGATTCTCTGATTAGTTACCACTCTGCCAGAGTCGGGATAATCAATCCCCCCCATTATTCTTAGTAAAGTTGACTTTCCTGCTCCATTTCGACCAAGAATGCCGATATTTTTACCCTCAGGGAAAGACGCATTTACATTTTCAAAAAGTACTTTTCGTCCGTGAGGTGTACGGTACGATTTAGTTAAGCGTTCTAATCTAATCACCGACTTTTTACCAAATCACGCCAATTTGCTCTATAACAAAGCAAGCCAAAAAACAGCATCGAAACAGAAACAAATCCTAGATAAGCCAGACTTCCAAAGTGTCCACTAAAGTTGCTAAATAATGCTTCGCGATTTAATTCAATAACATGTAGCAAGGGGTTCCATACTAAATAAACATGATATTCCTTTGGAACCTGTTCAAGCGAGAAGAAAACCCCAGACAAAAAATACAGAGGCCGAATAAGCATAGGGATCACTTTAGCCACTTCTGGAAACCTCTCTCCCAAAACACAAAGCACCAAGCTAAGTCCTAGACAAAAAAAGAAGAATAGAATGTTAGTTGCTGTGAAAAGTATGAAATTATTAAAAGATGTGGACACTCCAAACCATGCAAATACCACCATCAGTACTACTAGAGTTGCCAGATAAATAACAAGCTCCAACAAAACACGACTTAGAACTGCATCAAACGGCCTCAGTTGCCGATAGTTGAACAACCCTCGGTTTGAAGCCACTGCAGCTAACCCCTTTTGCACACAATGATTAAAGAAAAGGAAAGGTGCAATTCCTCCAAGCATGAATAGTGGGGTTGGCACCCCAGGGTAAAACTCATCTTTTAGAAAGCTGAAAACGGCCACGAGTACCATGATATGGAGCGAGGGCTCCAGCAACATCCAGGCATATCCCAGTCGCCACTTTCCAAAGCGAGTTTTCATCTCCCGCACTAGCAATGCGTAAATTACATCACGCTGAATTTGCCAGACGGAGCGTTGAACTGATGGATGCATAGCGATTACTTTCTTGGCAATCTGTGAACCAGTCGTTACCCAATCTTGGGTTAGAACTGAGACAATTAATTCAAATAATATCGGGGCATTCTTGAAGCTAAAATGCCTTCGCTTGTTGGGTCGGCTCTATCGAGACACGACGCCACCACTCTGGGCCGCCAAGCTTAGTTCGAGCTCAAGGCACCGCAAAATGGACGCGGAATCCTATCGTAGCGCCCGTTATTAGTCATTTTTTAATTAATTACGTGCCATTACGTTCGTCCCAACAGTCTAGCTGAAAGCTATCTATAGTGGACGATATGCCCTTCTAGATGATCGCCAATGATGACTATCAATTTCTCTATGAACAAGCAGGCGGTACCTCCAGAATGCATATTAGTCGCGTCCAACAATGCTATCACTCACGCATTTTGCGAATGTGAATACACAAGCATTAACTGAGAGAAACAGACGCAAACAGACATTAATAGAGAACTTAATGCCATATTCGGCCTAATTGCTGAGATCCCGTACTGATTAAGATATAACCAGCTCCGAGTCTCTGATACATAACTCTTTCAAGATTTACCCAATATTTCTGAGCAAAATCCACGCCAAGATAACTTTTAAAAGGGAACTTAAGGTGTTAAGGAAGAGGCTATTCTATCTAAGTAGAAACTCCCAACACTTTGCCCCAGATTTGATAGTCAAATTTGGCACATCTGTACAACATGATCTTACTGCTCTCCATCTAACTCGCTGTAGGTTAATGAGAAGAAGTAATTGGGAGTGGCCAGAAAGTTTAACCGCCCAGTATCAAGACCATTTTGGTACTTAAGTATCACTTTGCTTTTGGCACAGTAAGATTAACCTCAAGGGGCGAGTAAGACCTTTTTAAGTATCCCTCTGCTTGTATCCCAAACCCTACTTTCACAGAGATCAACAAAATGTGTGATGTTATGGATATGGCTAGTATTCATCCATTCTCCATAGGGTTCATGATTAGCTCGAAAAACCTACTGAACAGTGGCGATTAAGGGCATAGGGGCAAAATACAGAGAGGTCCTCACCTCCCAAATTCCATACGTTATCAGTGCTCCTAGGCTGAAAGCTTCCCATTGAGTATGGGTCTTGCAGTGCTTCTAAATAGTGATTAACGAGTGGCTTATCTCTGTTGGTCCTTCGATTAACTGAGAATAAACCCTACTCTCTGTATTCACCTTTCTTCATACCTGACAAATCACAAGCATAGGTAGAATCATTTTCAGCTTTATCGTAAATACCAAAGCAAAAGAACAAGGGCATACTGTAGAATATAAGCCCCAAAAATAACAGCGTACCTAAGACTGCCCATAGTAGTTTTACTTTCAGGTGATTTATAGTTCTCTCCTCAATTACATATTTTCTGCTGCCTCATTTTGTCTATTTGTTCAATTATGCTCAACTTAGGCCAATATGTTCCAAAGAGTTGTGCAATCGAAAAACTATCATCCTTCTTAATTTTTTGTTTAAGTATCAATCAGAAACTCTAACTCTGGTGAGGATTTTGTCGGTACAACTTGTGTCACTTCATAAGCAGCCAATTCCTCACGATAGAATGGATCTTGTTTTAGTACCTGATCTAACGCAGACCGACTATCTATGGTCACCAGGATTACCCCACCTGTGCGAGGCTCCTTACGGCCGGAAAGCTGGAAATATCCTAGCTCGTAGTACTTATTCAAAAAATCAATGTGCTCTGAAATAAACTTTTCCACCTCCTCAAGGGGTTTTGTATAGGTAAGGGATACTATGAACATGCTGATCAACCTCTACTTGCAATTCAAAATATCAAAAGTAGAGATCGTAGATTTATCTTCCATCCAATCTCTTATTAACGTAGATTGCCAATCTACAACTCTCGACTTCATTAGAGGAGCATTATACCTACAGGCAGTCTGCAAATAAGGACAAAGAGCTCGGTATTGATGCCTAATAAGTAAGGACCTTTCCAGATAGTATTACCTCAAGTGCAAAATCCAAATAAGGATTCAATAAGACCCCAAATTAATGAGGAATAGATTAACAGTTGTCTATTTGATTTTTGGTTAAAAGCCAATTTTCACGATAGTAAATACTTGCATCATAGTGGAACGTTAAAGTCTTCGGATCCAAATAATAGGGAAAACCACTATTACTGGATATAATAAAGTCATATCTTGCTAAGGCATGTTCTTGAAAAGAATAATACTGACCATACTCAAACTTATTACAGGTATCGCTGTGAATCTTTAGTAACCTATCAATAAATATAGCTTCTCTATTATATTTATTCATATGTTCCACTAATTGTGCCCTAGCATCCAAAAAACTGGAAATAACAAAACCAAGCACAAATGCACACAAAATTACTATGTACTTTTTGATAGATAACTTTATTCGCTGATATCCTTCTGACATCTGGTGATCCTTAACAGTTAAATTAGTCGTATAAATCAGCTTGATTGTAATTTTATGGTGCAAATATGGACTTTATTTTAGCTACTCTATGAGGCAGTGAATCGTCAGCATACGTTGTGCATGCTGACACAAATAAGCCGGAGTATTCAGCGATTAATAAACTCAGGATTATACGAATGAGTATTATCGACAAAGAATCATAACAGCTTCACCTCTTGTTCCACCAATACCTCCCCCTACAACTTTCCACCCCTCGGGTACTTTTACAGTTTTCTCTGGAACTTCCCCTTTGTTTAATGACCTTCCAGATACTTGCCATAAAGTAGCAGCAAAGCATTCACTTAGCTGCTCATCTGATTGCTCTTTACTCTCCTCAGGATCAGCTTCAGCAAAAGCGTTTAAAGCCCCAAGAGAAACTACTAATCCAAGTAGTCCAGAGAATAAGATACTATGCTTTTTCATTGACTTCCTTTTAGAACTAGCTCTTAAACTTCTTATTTATCCTTTACGATAGGAACATATGGCCGACTAAGAAGTCAATAAATACACCCTCTTTTATTTTAGATTGAGCCACTTTTCTCTATCTGACCAGTCGAAAGATTTCTAAAGTGGAGAATAGATATTGAGAACTAATTTTTATCTTTCTAATGACTCTACAAATAACCATCGAAATAGTGACCGAAGAAAGTTTCCAAGTAGCTCATACGTAGCAAAGGCTACACGTAAAGTACCGTTTCATAATACCCGAAGCGTAATATCAGGAATTTGGTCTAATAGATAAAAGTGCATAATATCTCTTGTAGGCACCCTCAAATCACAAGTAAGCATACCCTAATAAGTATTCACCCCAACATCAAAAAATCTAGGCGATCTGAAAACCGTATAATTTAGTTGGTATTAGAGGACTGTCATATTTAGCTTTTTTTGAGTTCGCGAATCATAGATGTCGCGATGCGCTAAATAAGAGGTTCGCTTAAAGAACTTCTTGTAAGTTTCCCACCTTCATTAGTAAAAAATACAGTCCTATAAAGCATTTGAGCATTTTCCAAGCAGCAAGCAAAGTCTGGTTGTGGCATCATATTCAACTACGTAAATTAATTTTCAGCCTATGGAAACGATGTAATGTGTAAAAAGTTATCCATTAAAACTGGCCTTACCATCCTAGCGTCCGCAATTACTTTGATGGGATGTACAAGTGCCCAGGAAAAAGAAGCGATGCAGAAGATAGTATTTTCTAACGCTGAGGCTATAGCTGGATGCGTACTAGTAGAAGATGTAACATGCAAAACGATCAGGGTTAACCAGGGAGATGTTTGTACTCCTTGGTTACAAAAAAGGGCTGTGCGAAGAGGTGGAACCCATGTGGTTAAGGCTTCTTCAATGGCGCAATTTGGCAATATCTATATGCCTAATGGAGTATCAGCAGGTAAGGCTGTAACAGGCACGCATATCCCAGCGAAAATCTATAACTGTAGTGCTGCAAGCGAATAAGCACTAACATTGCCAGGGAGCAAGTCACATTATCACTTGCTCCCCGGCAGTATTCTTTAACATTCCGCTCAGCTCAAGCGTAACTTCTTGCTTCCCCCAATTTTAAGCTACTCCTTGAAAAAAAAGCCCTAAAGAAGAGAGAATTTATATTTCTCTTCGCCACTAGGTAATTGCAGCAATTTTAATGAGATATAGATAGTATGGCTTATCATACAATGGATATCGACTCACTAAGACACCGCAATCCAGGTCTCTGCTTCCCCATCGATTACAGCGATCAACTGATTGTTACTGAATGGAGCTAATTCCAGCTCATCTGAATATTTGGAAATAACAAGTTCCGCAGCATCCTTAAACGGTTGGTTTCCATAGTGAGGTAAGGGATAGAAGTGCACAAGATTTAACCCTTCATAAGACTCTAGATTCTTCGCTGCATCGGGATTATCCATCTCCTGAATATACGCGATATTTGGCGAGAGGATTACAGTACCTGCCGACTCACCTATATAGGGCTTACCCAGCCTAATCTGCTCCAACAAGATTTTGTCTGCACCACTTCGCCTAAGTTCTTGAAGTAGGAAATAGGTGTTACCACCAGTTACATAGATATACTCATTGTTTTGCAGTTTATATTTAATCTCATCCACTGAAGCCTTAGACACTTCCAATTCATCTACAATAAGACCTAACTGCTCCAGCTCCTTCTTGGCATCTTCCACATAAAAAGTGATCTCTTCGGGAATGCTTGCAGTAGGGATGAATGTAACCCTCTTACCTTCAAGCCGTTTATCAAAACTCGCGATCGCGCTCGCGACTTCAGCAAAATACGAAGTCAAGAATAGCTTGGCCATATATTTTAATCCTTTAAAGTACTTAATTAATCAATTACTTGATATCGATATAGTTTACTCGAGATGTGAACAGGTCAATAAAGATGTATCACATTATCCGATTATGTATGGAGAGCCCAATATTATTTTTTTATTATCTCGCAACAAAATCATCAATTACCGATTCCACCTTGAAAGTGGCCAACTTTGTCACTAAATCCAATAATAAATGGCGAAGCTTCTCCCCCCTGATTTTTACAGGAATGTTTATATCAGGCTGGTTTGACTATGAATTTCAACAATATTTATAAGCAGCTAAAGCCAAGTTTAAAGTATGATCTAAGTGGAACTAACAGGTAACCAAAATCACTTCTTTATCATTCACTATCTTGGCATCTCTCATAGAACCAGAAGCATAAGCAAGCAAAATCTGTAAGAACCATATTACATAAAGATTCGGCAGCTTAACTTTTGTACCATTTACCTAATAGTAGGAGCCAATTAGCATACGCAAAATGGAGGGGGAGATAAGTCGCTCCAGAGGCTGCGGCTTTTACTGCCCTTGTTTATGATGCATTTTTCGTACACGATCTTTCGGAGTGAGCACTCTTGCTCCCGAATCTACCTGAATCCCACCAGTGATATCTAACCATTTAGCAAAAAACGAATATATTTTGGTATAGCCTTCCCAGCCTTTAAAGTAGCCGAAAATCGCAGCCGCGATATAAACCACAAACAAAGTACAAAAGAATATGGCTTCACGGCCAGGAAAAAACAGCTCTTCCATACCTCCTTTGGGGTTTACCCCCCGGGCGAACCCCATAATTAAAATCACATTAGAAAAAAGCAGAAGAGTTACCGGAATACAGCCTAGCATTATCCCTCGAGCAATTTTCTCCGGTTTTGTTGGCTGATACATGTATTGCACCGATGATTAAAATCGATTGACTGGAAGGCAAGGCGTGATAGGAATTTTAGGCAAAAAAAAGGGCCTAAAAGACCCTTTTTTTATTTTGCGAGTTCTGGATAAGAGATTTTCCATCTCTTCTCGCACCCCTTGATAGACAAGGGAAATTTGGTGGAGCTAAGCGGGATCGAACCGCTGACCTCAACACTGCCAGTCTTCCGTACACAAAAATGTAACTTGCTGATTTGTAAGGGAAAACTGCCTTTTCCAATCTAAAGTCCTTAACTATCCTCAATGATACCACAGCGACGCCTTAACTACGCCCCCCACCAACAACTCTTGTCCTTTCCTGATAGGCATGGGCCTATATCTGCCATTGGCAGACAATAGCCGCTCGCTTTAGGTCCAAGATTTTGCAGATTAGCTGGCCACCCAGGGCGACTACGCAGCGCTGTGGCGAAGCCACGCTTTTAGCTGTCCGGCGCCAAAGGCGCGTAGTTAATTGACTTGTATGGTGTTTTTGGCCAAAAGGAGCACTTCGCTACATGCAGCATTAACGCTATTGCTGGAAATGCCCAAAAAATTGCTATGAATGCTGAAAATACTACGGACAAAACACCAACGACAGTGCCTATAACAACCAGTGCTTTAGGTGCGCGATTATCTCTTACCCAGTAAAACAAAATTAAAAAATATAAGATCCATGCAGCAATGAAAAACGGGAAAGCTATTTTCAGCGACACTCCTATAGCCAAAAAAGATAGGCTTGAGCATAGAATCGCAGTAATAAGCCTGTATTTCATATGACACCTAACGTCCACGTAATCGGCTGGGCGCGCAGAGCGTGTCCAGCCCGATGGAGGCCCGTAGGGCTGGAACGAAATTCACGCGCTTGTTATGTTTAGATTTTTAACTTTATTGCACCATCAATTAATGCAAGGTCTGCGCTACTTTTAATATGCATACCTTGCCCAAGTTGAATATAACCTCCAGCTGATCTTGGTAGGCCTTTCTTGTTTCCAGTTAGAGTGCCACTTTGGATAGTTGAAACCTTAACATACTCATTAGCGAACGATGAACCAGCTCGAGGAGCAGGGTCATGGATAATTAAAGAGCCTGAGGTATAACCCACAAGAGTGACCCAATGACCACCCACTCTTTTATATGTATCAATACCATCTAGTTTGTACCACCCCACATTGATCAGCACAGTCGAGTCGCTGCTAACACCTTCTTTAAGCCAATGAACTGATGGTACTTTAACGCCACTTGAATATTGGGCTGGATGTTTTCTCCATCCTTGATATTCAAGTAATTTAACTCTCCCAAATAATTCAGCAGAAATTTTATCAATGCCTCGTAGCATGCCACTTGTACCAGTTCCATTTTTTAAACTGGTGTTCATGTAATTTTTTGATACAAGCCTCTTAATCAATGTTTTTTGATCTATTCTCTGGTCGTTAAGCCAGAAAAGCGAGTTTGATGCTGCTACTGGGCCACATAGCTGTTTACCATAGCCATACTGTTTTTCAGTGATATCCGTTTGGGTGAAGTCAGGGATTTCATTGATATAAGCTGAATTTGCTATTGCTTGAGTTGATATAACCAAGATAAGGGTAATTATATATTTCATGTTAATTGCCTAAAAAATAACACTTACTGGGATGAAAGTATGGCTTAATAACTTGACGAATAACCATAGTCACTTGTTATACGATTACCCACAATAGAATACTTTCTGTATTTTCATATTCTTGTTGAAATGCGCATACATGCAGCCCTCGTAAATTTCACCATCTATAAGGAAAGATTTTCTAAGACGTAGGTGTTCGTTGGCTCGAAAGCGTACAGACGTACCGTTCTCACTACGAACTATGTCGTATGGGTGGCTATAGATAGGTATCTGACTACCATACTTAAAATTTAGATAAAATTTAACCTAAAAATTTTTAAATCATTTAACGCTTTACGAAAATAAATCATTAGAGTAGGCTCCGTGCCCGTCAAAATAGTTTCAAATTAATTTGGCAAGCTAAAAAAAGTTAAAGGATGTAACTCAATGAAAAAATTCTCTGCCCTTGTTCTCTCCATCTTTTTTGTTCTATGTGGGCAAGCCCACGCAAAAGACACTCTTTACGGCGGCGAGTATCTTTATCCAGGTGATAAATTAGTATCCAGTAATGGAAAGCATGAACTTCTCTTAGCAAGTAACGGAAGCCTACAATTACGTCAAGAGTCATCACTTATATGGTCCTCCATGGTTCATGGAAGTGATAACTGGAGAGGAAGTAAAACTGGTAACACCGGCATAAAGGCAGTCATGCAAGCTTCAGATGGTAATTTTGTAGTCTACAGCTCAAACAATGGTCCTATTTGGTCTACTTTCAAGAGAGCAAGCTTCGACAACAAAAACTCAAAACTCATATTACAAAACGACGGTAATCTTGTAATCTATAAACCAGATATGACTCCTATTTGGCACTCAGGTACTGTTGTAACCCCCAAACAATGTACAACTAAAAAAATCGACATGTGGGGTGGAAAAGTCCAAGACGGATACATCTGGAACACAAACACCAGATGCACTGTTTATGTTCCACTGTTGCCTAGCTCTAATAAAGTAAGGCTTCCATATAATGGACAGCTATGCGAGGTTAAACCTGCCTATGCTGGCAAACGCAATCACACTACTTGCAAGTAATTTATAAATTGAATTAATACCGTAATACCAACCCCTTGTACAAAGGGGTTGGTATTTTGCCAGTCAACGAGTTTAGCATTCAGCTGCTACCTTCAAAGCTCGCTCTCTTCACTTCAATTTGTCAGCCACCATCTTGACTGTAAAAAACAGTTTTCACTAGCCTTTAACAGCACTCCCTCTACTCCTCTACTCCTCTACTCCTCTACATTCATCAAAATGCTACCTAACTCACCTGACTACCCCAGCTAAATCTGTCGAAGTATCCCCAGTAATCTGCGGCAATGTCGCCGGGCGGTTGGCTACCTGCCAGCCGCTGCTGCCGTTGATATACAGCAGGCCATCTGCCTGATTCAGTGCGACCTTGGCGGGGAAGAATTGCCAGTAGCCGGGGTCTGCCACATAGCGGGCGAGCTGGCCGTCCTGGCTTGCTCTCTCGTTGGCACCCTCGCCCACGAACAACGGTCACCATCAACCATACTCACCCACTCGGAATCGCCATCGCCGCAATCGAGCTGTGAACCGCCAGGCGGTTCGCCACTTCACCAATACAGTCAGAAACAAGGCCCGCTGCCTCGTCAACCACATTGACTGCCTGCCCTGCATCGGTGGTGAGTGTTTTCGTGGTTACGTAAACCATATCCATCGGATCGCCGGCGGCATCGGTCTGTACGTTGTTCTGGTCGTCAATCACGGCGATCACACACTTAAGCACAGCTGCTGCTTGAGCTTCAGCACTTGCGGGCTCGGTCTTTTGTGTAATTGCAGCTCGCACAATCGTGCCGGCACTGTGGCCGTCGTCGATAGTGTAGGCAAACTGCCAGGCCTCTAAGTCCGGCACGGTTATCGGGGAAAAGCTGGGCATTCCTGATGCTCCTAATCGATTAAGGTTTGTAGGCGTTATGGGTAATTACTCGGTGTTTAGGATCAACGCCAGCCGCATAGCTGATATTGCCAACCGAGATTTTGTAGACGGTGCGGGGACCCACGCATTTGACGCTGACGACAGTTTCCCAGGTGAGCGGCTCGTCGTCATGCAGCACTCCCAGCTCTACGCCCTGGCAGTCCTGAGCTAAGTAGACACGGCCTGCACTATCCGTCACTGGAGTTTCTCGACTGCAAATAACCTGTGCGCCGCTCTTCATGGTGAGCAGTACGCACAGCACCTTATCTTCGGGCTTGACCGCTTCTATCGGTGCTAGATGGGTATCGCTGTCGCCAAGATCCCAGCAGTGAATGAAATCGCCAGGGCGGCAATCCTCTGCTATCAAATCGACGCGCAAGTAGGTGCCTGCGGCAATGCAATACGGGTCCCTTGGGATTGTGGTGCCCCCACCATTGGCGGGTGTGGTGATAGTGCCCACGGCTCGCCGCCCGATTCCAGCCGCCAACTGCCAGATCTGCGTCGTTGCATAGTAAGTAACACCACCTCCAGCATAATTAGCATCATCCACGTAGACATAATAGGTGGTAGAAAAGCTCAAACCGGTAATAGAGCCACTGTTATAAGCAACAGTGAAACCTGCGTACTGAATAGTGTGGGAAGAGATTGATATTTTTGCTGTGGTTCCGTCATCCGTTGCTGACAACACTGTGCTGCTAGTCGGTAAACTAGCCACGCTGCCCATATTTTGCTGCAAGCTGCGCTGGTCGGCTATCTGGCCGGATTCATTTAGTCCACTCAAATACTGAGCGAAGCCGATTAATGGGCGCGGGTTTTGGTAAATGCCACCGCTCTCAATCATCTCTGACGAAGACAGATAAATCTCCCCGATAATCAAATGCTTTTCTGTTGGCGTAAATGAAACCCGCTTGGTCGTAGACCCATCATAGTAATGATACTGATATTGCCCGCGCTCAATAGATACCGGCATCGCTGAACCGCTTGCGTTCCAGTCTCCATCCGTATCTGTGACAATATAAAACTGACCAGATAAGCTTGGATTCAGCTGTATGGCTGCAGTGGTTACTTTTTTGCCGCCCCACATAAACCAGCCAGGCAAATTGCCATCGGGATTACCGTTAGAATCAAAGCCACACAATTGCGCCTCACCTGGGTTCGTATCATCTCCAAGGTTCGATCCACTATTTATTTTCAGGTAAAGCCCATTGCCGGTAGGCTCGACCGTATCAATGCGAACATAATCTATCTGCGCCCTACCCTGCTTATTGCCACCATGATTAACAATGACTACAGGGGAGAAAGAGCGCACATCCGCCTGCAAGTTAGCGGGCTGTGCGATCGTATTTTTCCCTGTCCCGTTTTCTTCCGCATCAGAGCTAGCATTCCCTTGAAAATAGCCGGTGTACTCTTGCCAGCCATCCCCAGCAGCAGACACCCATGAACACGCCACATAATGCTGATTGCTGTATGAGTCATCACCCGTGCGGTTGCAGAGGGTGCCGTCAGCACGGTAGCCATTGACCCCAATAAATAAGTTTCTGTCTGTGTCATATTCGTCGGCAACCCACACGCGAGCCTTAATGCGGTAAAGCGCATCGGCATCAAATGGGAAGCGCTCAATATACTCAAGCCATGCCTCTGCATCCGATGGAAAATTGCCGCTAGTGCCACCAATGCGCAGCACGTTGCCCCCGACTTTCGAATCAGGAATATTTTTATTTACGTAATAAACATTACTATCGATATTTCCGCCAACGATGGGCCAATCATTCGTGGCGGTGCTATCTAAAAACGCATCAAAAAAAACCGAAGCAGAGGCTTGCTGTGCACGCAGCTGGGCACGGCGCACACTCTGCATTGAACCAATCAGTATGCCGTCATCGGTGAACTGACCCGTGGTCTCATCGTAGCCAAAAACATTGCGGGTAGCGTAAAAGGCCTGCTCACGGTTTGCCTCAACAATAGCTTTCAGGAGTGCCATTTTTTGGTTGTAGGCATATTCCCAATTGCTGTCGAAAATAGTGCGACTGATTGAGGTATCGTCCTGGCGACTATCCCATGCCGGCGTCAATCCCTGCAGGTAACTCGTCAGTGCCGTCAAAGCATTAGTAAATGCCGCACGCTCCGCATCGAGCGCGGTACCGAAATTACTGGCCAGCGTATCTAATTCGGTTTGATCATTTTCCAGCTGGTTGTATTCGCGGATTAGCTGCAGCTTTTCGTTTCTGTGCAATACACCATCAGCAGAGATGTTGCCGAGATCCTCAAGTGCAGCTTCCGCGTCAAGAGCGGCTTCTTCAGCTGCGTCTAGCGCGGCCTGAAGATCTGGGTCAAGTGCAGGGTCTTCATGATCTGGGTAAGCAATACGGGACTTGGGCACAAACAGCAGGCGCACGACATTCGTGCCTAAACAGGTACCACCGAGGCCAGCACGGCCGGGACTATTCGGGCTGTCGCCATAGCAGGCAATTATTTTACTGTTAGTCAGTACTGGCATTGGGTTATCGGTGCCATCCACCAGAAGAACAATCCCGCCAGGTGCGCCACCGCCGCCACTGCCACCAGATTGGCTAGACGTGCCGCCGCTCAGATCTCGACCTGGGTTGCCATCACCGCCGGAATTAACAATGGAACCCGCGACGCCTATGGCGATGCCGCGTGCAACTACAACGATGCCAGCACCACCACTGCCCCCGGCACCTCCCATGCCGGTTGGTTCGTAACTCCTATCGACATCAATATATTTAAAAGAGGCACCACCACTTGCGCCACCACTTCCGCAGAGATCATCAGGAATCCCCTCCAGCTCTCCACCATAGTTCTCAATACTAAGTGGCGGCATCACCTCATTGCGGCCAGTAACCACTTTGCCGCGTGATGCTAGATTAACGCGACTGCTGTGACTGGAGCGGCCCGACAGTGTGCCCGAGCCACCGCGACAAGAGCCCAAAAATCCCGCATCGCTGTTGCTAGGCAAGCCACGCAATGTGCCTTCAATTTGCAGCACCCCGCGCACGCGCAGCTCCACATTGTCGCTTACCGATAACGTGCTGCCTGCGGGTATTGTGAGGTCGCCGGTGTGGTAATAGATTGCGCGGCTGTCGGCGTTGCCGGCAAGTGTGCCATCTGCGGTGAGGAAACCATCAGCATCAATCGCGAGGCCCGCGGCGGTCATTGCTGTGCCTTCGCTTTCATACCACGCGTCTGGTAGTTCGGCGCTGGTGCTTTCTGCTTGATCGGCAATCATGCCGGCAGGTTGGAAGCTTCCGAACAGATCAACACTGACCGCACCCGTCACCTGATTAATGCTGACTCTCTGAACCTCCATAGCACGATCCAGGCTGTACTCATCCAAGCCTAAAGTGGGGACTAGTCTGATGTAATCCAGCTCATAGCTATAGTCTGCAGTGTGGTCATGGCCAATATCGATACGGATTAGCTCGATATCACCGCCGGTCCAGTCGCTCTCTTGAGTGAGGTCTAATACAAGGTCCTGCCACTCGTCTTTGGTATTGTTCATCCGCTCGATAAGATCGAGCATTTCATTCGCGCCCGCCGAAAAATAACTGCTGCTTTCGGTGTGCTTAAAAAACAGTTTACTGCCGGTGCCTGCAGCGATCGGCTCATCACTGGTACGACGAATGCGCAACTTTATATAGGGCAGATCCACACCAGGAAAAGTGGGGGAGAAAGTGCGACTAATCCAGGGATTCTCCCCAAGGACATTAACCGACAATACCCCATTGCTCACGTTGGATGCGGTGATACCGTCACGAGGTATCCAGCCCTCCGCATCACTGGTGAAATTAAAATCATAGGGCCTATCACCACGAATCGAGTGATCGCGCAGCTGCGGTAAACTCACTCGCACTATATCCCCTACTTCCAGGTCATTCTTACTGGGGAGTAATCCCAAGCGCAGGCTCAATGGCGGGCCGGCAAATCGATCTCGCAAAGCATCAAAGGTATTTTTCAGCGTGGTATAAGTGTGGCGAGAGTTATGTAGCCCGCGAAATTGCAGAGTGTGCTGCTTGGCTTCGCCGTGAGTAGCGATAGAGTCAACATCAAGCAAGTTATTACTACGCAAATATTTGCCATCAAATCCAGGCTGCTCAAACCAACTCCATTCAACGGAAAAAACATTACGTATACCCGCTAAATTGTATTTCAGCTCACCCAGGTTGGTTACATCGTCAGGGCTGATAGTCGATACACTGCCAGAGTCGGCAAGCACGCCCGCCATGCGACGAAACCCCAACTGGCCGGCAGCATTAACCGGCATAAACGCGCCCAATAGCAGGTTGATTTCGGTCTCGATAAACTTCTTGCCATCCGTTTTTTCGAGGCCATCAAAACGCAGAATCTTACCTTTGGTATGGTCGCTGGGCTTGTACCAATCTGAGCCGATATTTTCGAACTGATCGAGGACCACATAGTTAGGATCTATCCCCAAGTGCCAGTTGCTGGGCAAGACATCATTGGTACCCAGAATATTCCCTGTGAGGAGTGCATAGGCCAGCTGGGGGCCAGGCCCTTCCAGGTAAATATACTCCTCAACTTCAATGCCGCTTTCATCATCACTATCTTCTGGCAGGATATGATCGCGGTCATGGGTACCGAACAAGCCCCGCGTGCAGCCGGTAAAACTGCTATCGGTTTTACCGGTAGCCCGAACAATTTCGAAACCATCCTGATATTTAATTTTTAGGTAGTACACCGATTGGTTCCACGCATCACCATAGGCGGCAGTGTGCGGGTTGGGCTCGAACTCACTCGCATCATAGACCGGCAAAGTGTCTGCCGACTTTAAAAAATCCGCAGACAGTCGCGTGGTATTGAGCACAAAAATATCACTGCGCATTGCCCGCTGAATGTCTCGACAGCGCACACGATAGATACCGCTCGCATAAGAAATAGATTCCTCTGCAATCTGGGTCTGCTCTAACCGGAAATCCTCCCAGTCGAGGCCGGCAAAACCTTGATAAAGACGAACGGTGCGCCCCTTTATACCTCGCCCCTGCTCCAGCTCATCACGCAGTACATAGGATAACTGAGCGGCGATATCCACAACCTCAAATGAGATGGCCCCTATTTCTGCCAGCCCTTGCTCAGGGATAATTTTCTGGCTAGTTGCACTGCATTTTTTTAATGTGCCGAGAATCGAATTGGCTGGCAGCCCAGGAATATCCGTATGACTACTGATATAGAGCGGCAGGTCATAGTCGATCTCAACCACTAACCGTAATTCCCGCTGCGGCGCTTGGTTGTATACATCAAAGGTTTCGGAGTTGTTGCGCATAATTAAGCAATCACTTGGACTGTGGTAAACGAGAAAATAAAGCGACCATCCTTCTGCCGCTTTTCTTTAAAGGATTTAAATTTGAGTTGCACTTGCTGGGGGAAATCGGCGGTAGATGCAGTGCCATAGGCATCGAAGGTAAAAAACTCACCGAAGGCACAGCTTCTTTTAAATTCCCGCCAACGGGCCAAATCTGTGTAGGTGAGTTTTAGCGGTACCGTCTGGCAAACGTATTCCTCTTCGAGGCGATAGACCGTGTATTCGCTTTGGCCACTGAGTGCTTTATGTTCTTTGCCTTCAAGTCGGTCACTGCTGTCATAGCGCTTTAGCTTGGCTTCAATTTGGTAGTCACTACCATCACCGACTAGTGAGCGAGTTGGAGTGTATTGAATCAGCATGAGCTACTCCTTTATCCAGTAAGCTCTAGAGCTTGGCGGCTGTTCTTATCGAACAGCACCAGTTCTCCCTCACTCATCTGGGCTTTAAGTTCTTCAATAAAACGTTCGCCACTATCGCCAACGACATCTCCCATAAACTGGAAAATCACTTGTGAGGCTGGCTGTTGCGCCTCCCCTTCCACAAAACCATCATTACCAGAACTACCAAAACTTTCTGATGGAGTGGCGGCTACCGCACCCCCGGTACTCATGCTGGGCGCGCTGGCACCACCTGAAACCCCTCCGGGTGCTTTCAACGACGACAACATGCCAGCGATCTCTATCCCTTGAGTGATGGCACCGGCGATCATGGGAATGTTTTGCGGATAACCAATCTTCGAGGCTTCGCCGATATTCGTTGCCAATGCGACCCCGGTAGAAAATACGGCCATAGCCATTTGGACCTTTGCCAGCTTTTGATTATGAGCAGAAGCGGCAGACAGTATTTGCCCAGCACCAGAGACAAACATTTGCAGCTTGCTTTTGTTGCCGGCCTTATCAAGCTTATCGCGCTGCTTACGGTGTTTTTCTTCTAAAAGGGTGAGATTGCGCTCATAGGTATCGTGCGCAATTAATTTGCTAGCAAAGGCCTGATCCAACAGGGCCATCTCTTCATCCTGCTGGACTTGCAGCTGCTCCATTTCGGTAAGCCAGGAGAGCTGCAATGTCTCCAAACGGGCGAGCATGCGCTGGCGTTCAGCTTCGGTAAGGCCATCCTCACCGGCTTGGCCCTCTTCACCTTCACCATTGGCTGTACGCGCCTGCTCTTCGGCCAGGGCCATTTGGTAACGCTCTTTCTCACGCTCCGCATATTCAGTGCGCAGTGCCTCAATAGATTCAAAGCCTCGCCTGGTAAGCTCTTCCTCTGCAATCTGCAACGTGGCTATTTGCTGCAGTCGCTGTTCATGGTCGAGTTGAATCTTGCCGCGCCGGTCGGCCAGAAACTCATCAAGCTGGGAAAGCTGCTCGGCTCCAGACTCTTGCTCGGCCTGGAGCCTTGCCATCGCAGCCGCACGTTCACTTGCTTCCCGCTCCAATGCCGCCTTGAACTCTGCTTCCGTCTCCTCCCGAAGCCGCGCTTTATTCGACTTTCCAAGATTTGCCAAGCCGGCATCAGCCTCTTTCAAGGCTTGATTGAGGGTATCAATCTGGTCGTTCAGTTCACGCACCCGAGAATCGTCGTTTCCGAGTGCGACCTGATAACCAAACCGCGAGCCCTCTTTGGTGCCGCCATCCCGCAGCAGGTCCCGTTGTTTAATGAGCTTATTAATTTCTTTTTGCAGACCGTCTCGCTCAACCAAGACCTTTTGCTCGCGGTTGATACGTTGTGCATCAGTCAGCTTTTTCCAGCTACTAGTAAGCTCATTGATCTTGCCTGTCAGCGTTTCGGCATGCGCTTCTGCGGTGGGTTGCGACGCGTTCCAGGCAACCAGAGAGGCCACCGCCACTGTGATCACTCCAACCGGCCCGCCGAGAAAAGCAAATGCAGACTTAAGTCCCGCAGCGGCCATCGTCGCTGTGCGCGTCGCAATAGTCGTGCGGCCGACCACCTGCCCAAACGCATTAGTCTGGACGGTGGCCTTGTACGTTTCCGCATTCAGCAGCGCCAGCTGTGCCACGCGGGGGCCAATTGCGCCCGCAAAGCGGCCGGCCATTAATACAGTCAGCGCTGTGAACGCGGTTCCCAATCCCTCGGCTAATTCATGGGAATTATCGAGCACCCCTGTGAGGCCTTGTATAGCGCGCGTAGCTACACCGGTGGAGCCTGAAGTTCGGCTGAACTCCTCAAGAAATTCCTGCCAAGATTGAGCGAGTGAATCCACTGCGCCCGTCAACCCACCGGCCTCAGCGGAGCCGGCACCGCCCACCTGCTGGGCCAGCTTGGCAAGGATATAGCGTTGCGCCTCAGCTACGCGGCCGCTTTCCTGCATGGTTCTGATCTGTTCTTTTTCCACCTCAGTGAACGAAACACCAGAACGCTTGAGCGCAGTTAATCCCGTTGCGGGATCTTCCAACGCCTTACCCAATTGCAATGCCGCACTCTTGGCATCGCCCCCCATCACCGCGGCAAGGTCTTGCGACAGCACAATGGCATTATCAAAGACATCGGCCTGCACTGACTTGAATGTCAGCAGCACGCCCTGCGCATCGCGAATGCCGGAAATACTGGCCAAGGTTGCGCGGGCAACAGACCTCGCCTGCTCATCTAACTGCTGTGCTGTGCGGCCACTGGCATTACCCGTAGCCCTGAGCAACCCCTCAATCTTAAGCTGGCCCCGTTCCATTTCTTCGCCGGCGCGGATACTCTGATAAAACGTAGCGACAACACCGGCCACACCCGCTCCAAAAAGGGCCCAACTCGTGGCACCACTGGCCAGCAAACCATTGAGAGCACCGACTCGACCAGAAATACCCCCCAAAGGTCCATCAATGGCAGCGACACCCTGTGCGGCCCCTCGCATGGAGCGGCCGAACATATCACCCGCTGCACTGGTCGACTTCAATTCTCGGGTTAGCTTTTTATTGCGTGCAGTAGCTTGGTCCATCTCCCGCTTATATTGCGTGGAGCGCAGCTCCAGGTTGGCCACCATCGTGGCCATGGAAGTTTGTTTTGCCATTGCTCAACTCATGGAGTTCCAGATTGCGATTTGCTGCTGCACGGTTTTGGGTTTGCGCGCTTGAGGTAGGTATTGAGAGACTTTGCCTCCCAGGGTGCCGGCAGCGATATGGGCGAGCTGCCACTGCTGGACTTCGGTCGGTAAGGGCCGCTCGGAATGGAATTCATACCAGTGATCCAACTCGGTAGAACTCATGGAGCGCAACATATTGAAATAATCGGGACGGTTAAAATCCCGCGCGAGCTGCCGGGCAAAGTAGAAACCCGGCACTAGCCTTTTTTTTCGGTTTCCTCGCTTTCTGTTTCGCTATCCGCCTCTTCAGTTTGGACATCGACAAACAGCCCGGATAGCTTAGCCGCAGGGACATAGAGCACATCGATCAATTTAGGCGTAACACCGCGAATCAGCCGCTGATGAATATCTTCCAATGAATCCTGACAGTCCGGCTTCATCCAGATGGCATAGGCAACCAGCAGCAGTTTCTTACTCACCTCCCCCATACGAAAAGCCCAAAGCTGGCCAAAGGTCTCCAGCTGAGTTTCCGGTAACTCTTCATCTTGGGGCAGTGGAATATCGTCAGTGGTTTTTTGTAGATACTCACAGCGGTGGTAGGCGCTCAGCTCAAAAAGCTCGACTTCTTGCTGACCGAAAGGCACGGTTTCGGATTCTAAAATAGGCGCAGGAACAAAACTCATGGTTAGCTACCTGCGGTTACGGAGGGTTTACCGGAAATCTTAAACTTCACGGTGCGGGTGATCTTGTCATCCTTGGGTACCGCCTTACCCCAGCCGGTAATATGGCCGGTGAATTCCACGGTAGTGCCTTCTGGGTATTCAACCTTGTAATGCTTATTGGTATCGGAGTCGTAATCTGCACGCAATGCCTGCTGGCCGCTATCGGTCTCTTTCCAGATCAAAGTAATGGAAACCTCGCCGGCATCCCGCAAGCCGGAGGGGTCATAGTCCATATAGCCGCTAGTGCCATCAATCGGGGTCATGTCGACAGAACCGCGGGACTCTTCACCGGGTTCAAGATCCAACATGCCCGCCACCTGGGAATAGGAGCTGCCATCATCACTGCGATAAAACTTGGTTTTGTAACCTTGTGCCATAGTTATGATCTCATTGGGTTGAGTAATTAAAAGTCTGTGGGCTCAGTGGAATACTGGGCGCTGTAAGTAAGACGCACTTCGCCCAGAGGGTGATCTTGATCCAGGGCAAACTGCGTTTGGCTAAGCAGGAATAAGTCACAGGTGCCCTCAAGAGAGTCATCTTGCAGTACGCTCTCAATATCGGCCGCTGCTTGATCCAGCTCGACATAAATATCTCCGCTGCTCTTCACTACTGCGGCAATAGTGAGATCCAATTGCCGACTGGTGCCGCCGTCCATTTGGTGGTCGATCGGTTCATTTGCAAAGCCCACAATAATCGCAGGCAGCTTTTCCGGGCAGATGCTCTCTGTGGTACCAGCTGAGGGGAAGTTGTAGCCGGATAGGGTTTTTAGTTTGCTTAATACAGCATCGCGGATGGTGATGCGTTGGGTCATTGGGGATTGCTCCAGGAATTTTGGGCATAAAAAAACCCGCTGGTGCGGGTTTGAGTGTTTACATTACAGCAATGCTTACCAAACTAACAATCTTCTCCTTGACAGCTACCTAAATATCAAAAAACCACACAAATCACAAAAAGGGACAGCTTTACTCATAGCCACTAGTTAGATCAGATTTAAAAGATTCAATCGATCTAATCCGATCTAAATCAATGTCACTATCGGTAAATTTCCTGTTTTTAGGTTTGTCTCTTTTTGACCATTTATAGAGAGCATATGCCACACCTAATAAAAGTGGAATAAAACCTAGTGCCAATGCAAAAATAAAACCAATTGATACAGATGTAAGAGTTGCACCAGCAACAACAAAACAAAATGAAATCTTTAATTCAGAGTATTTTTTAGTGTCATAAACTATCGTATAACCCAACGCTTCAAATGTAACTATTACCGTTTTCTCTCCAGTTTTATACTTTAGGTTATGATCGCCTCCGGACACTGATTTCCTATAGCGTTCTATTCCATTTTCATCTTGGTACTTAAAAACCGCAAATAATAGATTACTTTTTGTTCCTCTAGCTGTTTCCCAAATTTCTGAGACTCCACCCGCGACTATTGCATTATATTTAGCACCTAAAGTTCGTTGATACACCGAAATACTAAAAATCACTAATCCTATGTATAAAAGCAAGAGTCCTACAAGAAGAAGTATCACCAGAAACAATACATCATTTGGATTAATCAATATCCCTTTTTCAAGATTATTTAGAATAAAATCCATGACTATTGAGTTGCCCCCTAACCGATCAATATTTAAACAATCACCATTTCTGCCGATCTAACGCCGCGCTCACAATTAGGCGTCGGCCTGCAGCGCATTGTTATGGATTGCAGACCTCGCTGAACTGTTTGCTAAATGCTGATTGCACATTAGGGAAGTAGCTACTTTTTGACACAAAACTATTTAGAACATCTCTAGCAGCGAAAAACTGCTTTTTCTCTTCACTAGACATGCCTTTTAGGAATAGATAGTAATCTTCATCAGCGCTCATCGCCGCCTTTTCTGATGTATAGAAGGAATCATTGGCCATAGCTAAATCCACTCTACTTCCCAACGAACCACTTGAAGTTACTTTTAACGAAAATCTAGGCACCAATTTCGCAATCGTACTACCAGTATTAAGTAGACTTGGATCGATAATATTCAATTTTTCTGCTACATAGATATCTAATTTGTTGTAGCGTACCTGAAATTTTACAAATGGCTTTATGATTTTGAAAGCTGCCTTATCCTCTTCGAAAAGTTTTTTTGTGGCTTCTAGCATCGATACACTTTGAGAATTTAAATATTTTTTGTATTGCTCGATTTCACATGATGCATTTGCAAGACTGCAATACATAAGGTACATCAGAAAAACTACATTCTTCACTTAGATCTCCATGACCCATAGCGCCCGCAACAGGGGCGACCAATGCTGTGCACATATTGTGCTAAAAAGGGAGCGCAGCGACCAGCACAATATGTGGATGGCGTTGGGCGTCCCGCGGAGGCCCGAAAGGCCGGAGCAATCTGCCTGCGATTGTTATGAGGGATTATGGGTACATAGGCTCCAAGTATCCCTTACTCTATAGCTATTGAGAGGGCAATAGATTTTCCATGGCAGTTATCCCCAAAATGAATCACCGTATCTGCGACCTTTGCCGCTGATTCGCAGAGAAGAAACACTGTACGGAGATGGTCTTCACCTCTAATGGCTGATGGGTAGAACTCTCCAGTAATAACTGAATCTTTTTTCATCTGCACAGTAAAACTAGCGAATTCATATTCAGCGATTTTGGTAACAGTAGTAATTTCAATGACCTTACAGCCTGGATATGCGTCATCGTCTAAAAGTTCATAACTGATCCCAATCTCTTGGGCGGCGTGAAGATCAGCATTAATCAATGGGTGATCGATTTCTCCGCATGATGTCATCGAAGCGCAAGTAGAGCCCGAAAATAATATTACTACGAGTAAAAGTAATTTCTTCATAGCGACTCATAACACCTAAATATGGGGCCGACGCTTACGTAGGTCCCAGTGCGCGCTTTTCGCGCACGGTATAATTTTCTTGTTAGGCTATTCATCTAGCCCGAAGCTTATTGTGACCACTATGCCCTTTTGAGGGCCAGTGTAACGATAATACTTTGCAGATTGTATTGCCGCTTTACCGAAATCATCAATAGGGTGTGATACGACAACTTCATGATTTAAAGTACAGCCAGACTCATTTGTATCGAATTTTATTTTTGCATAGCCTTCCACTCCATCCTTAAGAGCCTCTCTTGGATAGATAGGCTTCTTTAGAAAGTGATAACAATTGCCATCCTCCTGGCAATGCGGAGGGTTGAGCTTTTTCCCTGCGCAAAAATCACTCTCGCGCTCAATGAGTTTTACTGGTCTTTCTTCAGCAAAACATAAGTTTGTAAACAGCACGAGAAATGGAAATAAATTCTTCATTCACGTTTGCCTAACGTCTTGCTAAGGGGCAGCCGAAACGCAGTGTAGGCTGTCCCGCGGAGGCCGTGCCTTTCGCGGCCGGAGTGTACTTGAGCAACTTGTTATGTGTACTCACTTAAATCTGCTTTTTCTTTAATAAACTGGCCACTAGCCAATAAAACACTCTCGATATCAGCTATTACTTGAGTGTTGTTTTCGGGAGCATAGATAAAGAAAGCCCAGATATCATCATCCAATTCATACTCGCCATTTTTGTACTCCCATAGCGTGATAAATTCATCCGTAGCCATAGAGATAGTAGCCGTATCTAATGTTGGATGTTTCACCGGCTTAGCATTCAAACCCTCGGCTAATATATCTTGTATGTCGGGAAAGCTTTTACTTCGATGCTCCCACCAGAACTCTACTAAAAGTTCTTTCGATTTATAGCCAGGTCTTACTCGAAATTTTTCCATACTCTATTTACACATAACGCCCAGCACACGGGCGGCCGAAACAGAGCGAAGCGGCGTGTAGGCCGTCCAGCCTGGCGCTTTTTGCCGGGCTTTCGTGCTGCTGCTTGTTAGAGTTTGTGGCACTCATGTTAATTTTTAAATGACAATATTTTGAGACCAAGACAAACCAGCGCTCCAATTAACACGCCTTGCCCAGCAGCTATGATCGGAACTAATGGTACGGCTAAAAGCATATTACCAGGGGCGTCAGGTTGTACCAAAGCAGCAATTAAGAACAGCGGCGTAAAGATAACGGAAACACCCGTAGTCCAACCTTTCCATATTTGTGTGAACATTAATTACACTCGGTTTTATTGGTAGCTCTAACGCCCAAAGCTGCGGGTGCGAAGCATCCGTAGCCTTTGTTTGTTAAATTTAGTTCTCCATACCACCAGAAACATACTCCCGCAGGGCTTCAATCCCAACCCTAAACGGATGATTCTCATCTAATGGTTTAGGTTTTTTTGAGTAGTCTGAATAATTTAAAGCCCTCATTTTTCTCTGCATCCATCCCTCGTTTGTGGTGGGACAGTATGCCGCTGTACGTAACATCGTTTGAAAAATGTATTGACTGGGGATCAAATCAATTACTTCAGAAATATTCTTTGACGTTATGTGTTCTAGAAATCGATCACATGCCTCTCCGTTGGGTATTTCACCGGAGTTATAGGCCTCTAATACTTCTTCATATGTACGATAATTATCCATGGTTTTGCAATTTAACGCCTCAATAACCGGCAGCTGGAACGTAGCGAAGCGTAGTGTAAGCTGTCCGGCGCCGAAGGCGCGTAGTTGATTGACTTGTTAAGCATTATCTCTCTCGGACTCAATGGAGCCTTTAAGGACCATCACACCATGGTGGTTTTCACAAATTAGCCATGATATTTCTTTGTTAGTAATGTAGTACTCGAAATATCTTGTTTCGGACAATACCCTAACAATTGCCTTTCCCGTACCCTCAAGTACCCAATATTTACCATCTTCATCTGATGCGATAAACCAGTAAGAATCTGATTCGCTAAGAAGCGAGTTGAGCTCCTTAATGCCATTACCTGGTTGATAGCTCGTAAACGGTTCTTTAATGGAGTCCCAAAGCCATATTCTGTCGAGGCTTTGCCTGCCTTGAGATAGAAAACTATCGGCCAGCTTGTCCATTATCCATTGCCAATCATTCATGCGAAGAAAAGCAAGTCCCTGTATTTTTTCGGAACTTATAACTTCATTGATTTCATGGCGCAGTGTATTCATATTGATGCTTAACATTTATATAGTGGTCATCATGACCACTATTATTTTGACTACTATTTCTGATACAAATTTACGCCAATACGCCATCTTCTTCCACTAAATCAATAGATTACGATCATTTGGTACTACCGGCCCATCTAGAAAAATGATCAACTTGACCACTATCCCCATTTTTAACCGTCCCTTTAACCCACTGATTTTAAAGCATTTATTCGTGATTTTGAGCAACTCAAAAAAATAACAGTCACAACGATCATAAATCCTGTGCTGAACTACCCGCTGGGGCTACCCATACACCAGCACCCGCCAAACCACCCCATCATCCGCCAGCCGCTTGCGAACCTTATACTCCACTCCACCCAACGTAATCACCGCCTCTGAGTTGTAAGCCCCCACCTCACTCACCAGCAGGCTCAACTCAATACGCGCCACCCGCAGCCGCTCCTCCTCATCGAACTCGTCGATCTCCTGATCGAGGATTACCTTGCAATCAATGGGGACGCCGCCGCTACCATCGGTATAGGCAGCGGCTTTGCCCCATTTGCGGAACGCGCGCTCTGCGGCTCTCTGGTCCAAGTCCATGGTTCACCTAGGATTTAACAGTGCCAGGGACGCCGGTAAACTTCACGGCAAAACTGGTAACGCCATTCCCGGCAGCCTCTGCGGCGAAGGCGGTGGAGCCGGTGATATCACTAGTAGCTGCGGTGGCTGCATTACTATCGAATGCGCTGGAGGCAACCACCCAGGTGAGGGTTTCGCCCTGATTGATTTCTGCGGCGGATACCTTGGGCACGGTGAATACACCATCAATGGCAATCACCCCGGAGGCGCCCACGGCGATATCGTCCATCGCGACACCCAGGACGGCACCTGCGATTACCACCTGGCCGGAAGTAATCGCTGCGCTGGTGTTGTTGGTGTAATCGAGCATGCGCCCGTCTTGTACAAAATTCGTAGCCATAATCTTTCTCTCAGTGGATAAAGCAGTCGAAATAAAAAAGGCCGCGTATTGCGGCCCTTTCCGGTTTAGTTTCAGTTGGGATTGGAATTAGGTTTTGGGTGTTTTCACCATGCCTTTCGCATCCCACGCTTTGGCTGCGGCATCCAGGCGGACTTTGAATTCCACGCCGTCCACGCTCCAGCCATTTTGCTCTTCTAGGACTGGGGCTTGCTGGCCGTCCAGATAGAGCACTTCGATAGTGTCGTGCACTGCCGGGTCGGCATTGAGGTACCAGCCGTTGTGGCCACTGAGGCGCGCATCAGAGAGCACTTCGGCAATATTGCGAACGCTGTTCGGCGTGGTGTTGTTTTTCGTGGATGCGCCTACTTCGTACTCAGACTCAAGTGCAACCTTTGCACTGCCTTCATCAGCAATATCACAGAGCAGGAACTTGGGCCGGATATTGAGTACCGCATCGCCATCCTTTTGCTTGCCCATCAATACCCGTGCGGCATCAATACTGCTTGTATTGATTCCCGCTGCGCTGGCGAGGTTGCCGTGACTAGCGTCGAACAGGGGCTTTTCGTCTGCCATATTGGGATTATTGAGCAGGATGCTAAATACCAGGTCACCTACAGTGCGCACAGCAGCCAGGCCCATCTTCTGTGGGATACGAGTAAATGCGCCCAGGTCATCGTTGATGATGGCTTGGCGGTTTATAGAAAAGAGTTCACCGTAAGTGGCCAGAGCGGCTGCCTCGGCGCGCTCGCCGATAGTCACATATTTAAATTCTGCCCCCGCTGCTACTTTACGAAGTGAGGGGAAGCTACCCAGGTCTGTGCGGGTTGTCAGTTTAAAGTCACTGAGGTTGCCGACGCTGGTAAAGCGCGGGAAGATCTCTTGTGCTTCTTCATAGCCTTTCAGCATGGATTTATTGGCAATATTGCCAAGGACAGTCGCGAAGTCACCAGAGCTATGGGTAAACGCTGCGGCGACCACGCCCATCCGATCCAGGCCAGACAAGCTCTGCCCATGGGCCTGCATCAGGATGCGGGCAATCTCCATCATGGTGTAGCCACTGAGTTCATTGCCCTCTGTGCGTTTTTCACCGAGGGCACGCACGGCAATGGCATTTTCGGCATCAGCCTTGAGGCGTTTCATCCCCTCACCTTCCTGCACCACTACGCTGTAGCTTTGCACTGGGGTTGGGGTTTGATTGCCGAGGGCTGTGAGCAGTTTGTCTTTGGCTTTTTCAGCGGTGCAGTCCATATCATTGAGACATTCCTGCATCACAACACTGTGCGCTTCGAAGCCTTTAAATACGGCCGTGATATCGTCTTTGCGCTTTTTCTCATCGGCGGCAAATTGCGCTTTGGCATCGGCGGCAATCTGCGCTTTCATTTCTGGGGTAACCTCGGGCGCAGCGGTTGCAGCTGGCGTGGTGGAGGTAGTTGTGGTCATAGCTTGCGCTTCCTTGGTTTGGGTTTGGGTTGGATTGCCTGCAACCGCAGACGGGAATCTAAATTCAGCGGGCCCCTGCATGACCAATGCGTTAATGGCTTGAGGGGTGTTTTTAAATTGATTTAAGTGATCGGCACTGAAGCTGGCAGCCATCTCGATGGCTGCGGTGGTGTCGGTGGCAAAACCGGCCTCTACCGCTTCGGTGCCGGTATACCAAGTCTCGTCATCCATCACTTGGCTGATGTCCTCATCCGACATTCCGGTGCGGGAGGAATACAGGCTTTTCATGGTGGCTTTAACTTTGGCCAGCAGGCTCTTGGTTTTTTCCAGAGCGCGCTCGTCACCGCGAACACCGGCACTGGGGTTGTGCACCATGTAATAGGCGTTCTCGGCAATATGGACCGTATCCCCGGCGAGGGCGATCACACTGCCCATACTGGCGGCGATGCCTTCAATCCAGGTTTCCACTTCGGCTTTATGGTCTTTGAGCAGGTTATAAATAGCCGTGCCGTCGAACACATCCCCGCCGGGGCAGTTGATGTGTAGATTGATCTTGCTGACATCGCCGAGCGCTTTCAGGTCTCGGGCAAAATCTTTTGCGGTCATGCCCCAGCCGCCGATAGAGTCATACAGATAGATATCAGCTTCACTGGTATTGGCGGCAGCGGTCATGCTGTACCAGGATTTATTCGGCATAGCTGCCTCCTATTCAGATTCAGTTTCTTGCGCGGGTACGGCTTCGCGTTTGGTTGGGGTGGTAATGTCGTTTTGTTTGAGCTTCCGCTGCCAGGCAGCGGTTTGCTTTATCACATCGTCCGGCTTTTTGCCTCGGCGGCGGATGGTCTGCTGTGGGCTGGCCAGTACATTTTCCAGCAGGGTTTCATCCGCGCTGGCTTCATGGACCGGGTTAATCCAGGGCATCACCGGGGTAATAAAATCGACGTGCATCAGCGTGGATGGATCGACATCACTCGGCACTTTGAAGGCATCCGCTAGTAAACCCATCTGCACCCAGCGGCGGGTGGCCGGCTCTACAATTTCCTCGCAGAATTCCAGACTGAGGGTTTCGTAGTTTCCCCACTGCTCCACCAGCTCCTGGCGCTGCGAACTATAAGTCCCGTTGTAGTTTTTGCTGATGCTGCTAAAGCTGGCCATGGTGCCGGCGGCAGTCATGCGCTGCATGGTTTCTAAAAATGGCGTTAGTAAACCGCTGGGGCGATTGCTTTGAATGGTGCCGACTGATTCCCCAGGGCGTAAATCGTCGTAGATAGCACCAGCGCGAATATCCAAGGTGCGATTTCCTTCATCATCAACGTCGTTCTGCGAGTAATCATCTGGACTGCCCTTTTGGATAAAGCCCACCATGGCCGAGGCAATTTTGGCAGCGACACGCTCGTTTTCTTCATAGTCTTTAATATCCGTAAGGCGATTCATCACCGCTGCAAAGATGGAAGCCCCACGGGTTTGATGCA
Organism: Microbulbifer maximicatervae (SeqCode); assembly: GCF_052467225.1. Taxonomy (NCBI): domain Bacteria; kingdom Pseudomonadati; phylum Pseudomonadota; class Gammaproteobacteria; order Cellvibrionales; family Microbulbiferaceae; genus Microbulbifer; species Microbulbifer maximicatervae (SeqCode). Next base: position 4,692,455 of record NZ_CP174303.1, read on the forward strand.
GCCGGCGCACAAATTTCAGGTGCTCGATATTTTCCGCACTGTGAAACCTGCGCTTCATTCGCCAGTTAAATGAGGCTCCGGGATGTTCGTCGTACAACCAAAACCCTGACGGCTCACCCCAGGCGGATTTTTGAATACCTTGCACAATGCGCTTACTGGGGTCGTTGTAATCCACCGGTAGGAAATCTGGCTCCAGGCATTCAATGGTGTAAGGCACGGAAGTGCGGTGCTTTAATCCAGGCACTGTGCCCTGCAAGTGCCGCAATAAAGTTTCACCATCGCGCAGCCAGGTATTGCACAAAAGCCGCTGCGCTTTGCCCCAGCTGAATTGCCGGGTGCATTCCGGGCGCCTTGCCCATTCCTTGTGGGCATCATTCATTTGGCTGGCAAGATCGTCATGGATATCGCCATCCCAGGTTTTGGGCTGGAATTCCACATCGATACCGCGCGGGCCGACAATGTTATTTACCAGGGTGGTAAGAATGCCAAAGGCAAAATCGTGGTTTTGCTCCAGGTGCCGGGCTTGGCCGCGCAGGGTTTCCACACTGCCTTCCAGCACCAGGTCGCCGCTGCGGTTATCACCGGGGTTTTTACGCAGGCGACTGGGGCGCGCGGCTTCATAGGCGGCGGCGATCTCCAGGGCACGCCGAGCTTGTACACGGCGCAAGGCAGCCTCGGGTGCAAAAAAACCGATGACAGAATCTAATTTATTCATTAATTAAAATTCGCGTAGGCGGGCCCAGGGCGTTTGCCGGCGGCCTTTAAGGTTTCAGCAGTTGCGCGGCGCTCCCACTCCTGGCGGCCCGCGCGGATTTCCTGCAGGTTCTCGGCGGTAAATTGGCGGCCATTAATCACCGTGGTTTTTCCGGCGAGCACGTCTATCTCGGCCTCGATATAGAGGTCGACCATCTCTTGTGCAGTTTTCGACATTTAACTATCCAGTAGAGAGCCGGCTGGCTGCGCGGGCTGCCTTGGTTTTTTAACGGCGGGTTTGGGTTGTTCGGGTGTTTGTTGAGGTTCGCTAAATAGCGTGCGCTGGCCCAGGCGCGATTCTATAGTGGACCATTTTTTCTCGGTCTTCTTGTGTAGTTCCATGGCATAGGCTGCGTGCAGGGCGTAGACCTCGGTATCTGTGCCCTCATTCGGTCTCCCGGGTCGCTGCTGCCAGGTCTCTCTACCTTTGTGTTTTTTACTCGGTGCTTTTACTTCAGCAGTCACCTGCTCCCAGTAATCCTGTCGCACATGCTTACAGCTGTGCATATAGGCACTGGTGCCTAGTAGTCGCCGGGCAATTAGATCCTTAGCCTTGTGGGTGCCTACCATATACACCTTCACTTCGTGGCGATCGGCTTTAGTAGTGCGCGTAGGGTTGCTAACTTCTGCTTTCCTTGGGTGCGAAAATATTTCTTTACTACCAAAGTCTCTGCTATCGCCTTTAATCGCCATCACAAGAACGCGTCGATATTTTCTTTTTCTGGTTCTTACCCACTCATACACTGCGCCGCTGGTAGTTCCATCAGAGGAATCGATGCTCACCGCAGATGCGTAAATCTCACCAAAGCGCTCGTGCTTAAAGCTTTGAAAAACTAACTTATCCAGGGCATCCCAGCAGCTATCACGCTTATCTACCGTGTCGCCATCAATTTCGCCCCAGTACATTTGCCAACTTTCTTCATTGCGACCAAATGCGCGGATGGTGATTGCGAGTCGATCGTGCTGGACATCGACACCGGCAGTCACCAGCAAACCACCAGCAGGACAAAACAGTTCTGGGTAGTCTTCAGCAGCTTCTTCAAGTTTCTCGTGGTCCAGTAACCGATTGGCAGCATATTTATAAGGTCTGCCTAACTTGTTGTTTTGGAATACGATGCGTGCAGATTCATCGCCGCTTTTGGCTTCGTGCTCAGCCTCTAAGAAATCCCTAACGACCTCCGCCAATCCTGTGCCAGGGATACACACATAAAGCTCCGATAGCTCCATAAACGTCTCTATCGGTTCTATCTCATCCTGCTCATAGTCTTCGCCGCATTGAGTTTTAACCCAGCCGGCAAATTCATCACCGTTTTCACGCGCTGTTTTACAGGTCTGCAATATGTTGGCTTGGCGGCGGTAGTCATCCCATTCACTGCCGCACTTGGGGCAACCGTAAATTGCGGTTTCTGGCTGATTCAAGCCGAATACCGGGTGCGGTGTGCCTCCCTCTTTTTCCAACCAACTGACGTTTTCCCAATCCAGTACATGAGAATCACCGCAGTCATGGCAAGTAACCGGCAATACACGCATGGTGCCGAGTTTGGTGTAGTGCTCCACCTGGGAAAGATCGGCAACTGCAGGGGTGCCGCCGATAATTAATTTCTTATTGCGCATCCGCTTGAGGCGTTCGCGCAGGTGGCGAATGGAGTCGCCCTGATCGCCGACGTCTTTATTAGTATCGTCCGGCTCCTCCACATAACCGCGCTTGGCAGTGGTGGATTTAACATTGGAGACGGAGTTAGAACCGACTGTACGCACTTCCCCGCCCGGGAATACTTTTCTGGTAGATCTGTTGCCTAGCTTGCGACTGGTGGAGACATCGATCACACGCGCTACATTCGGCGAGCCCTCAACAATCTTCACAAACTTTTCGTCCATGAAGTTCTGGCCTTTTGAATCCTTAGGAAAGAGCATCAAAACCCGCGCGGGATCAGTCACCGCCACCTTACAGATATCTGCCGCTAGCAGTACCGTCCAGCCAATCTGCGCCGCTTTTTGCATTACCACCATCCAGGAGACTTGGCTATCGAGCGCGTACATTACGCCCCAGAAATAGGGCACAAAATCTACTCTGTAATATCCTGCGTTATCACTATCTTCAGAGGGCAGTTTGATATTTTCTGGCAACCACTCAATCAGCGGAATTTTAGGCTGCGGTATCCAGGTCTGGCGTACCTCCTTCACCAGCCTCTGTAAATTCAATCTCGTAACCGCCAATAGTTCTGAGGGCAGCTTCAATGTTTGGCTGTAGGGGTTCTCTGTCGACGGTAATGGCATACTGACTTTCGATAGCAATAATGATGCTCTCTACCGCTCCTATAAATTCATTCTTTCCAACGGTGGACCATTCCACCATCGCCTTGCGCGTTGACTCGACATCAAGGATTAATTGATCCTCTCGATACAGCTCGCGCATTTTTAGTTTTGCATTAACTTCAGACTCAATCGCCTGTGCCATATCGCGACGATTGCGGGCCTCATTCGCTTGGCGGCCTGCGGCCTCAGTTCGCAGTCGCTCGCAATATTCATGAAGCCAAACTTTGTAACTGGCGCCTACGGTAAAAACCTCAGCTTTGAAATGTTTGGCAATAGCAGGTTGAGTAGCACCAACCAAGCGAGCAAAACCAGACTGAGTAGCCTGATCATCAAGTGATAGGTTGTCAGCCAAGGTATAACCCCCTAGGAAATTTCAGATAGCTGTTAAAAACACGCGCCCGAATTGCCCGTATTTTGGGTCGCTCAGGAGGACCCGCTCAACGTCTCTTTGCGGTCGCAATAGCACGATCCATTGCCTTATCAAGCTCTATCGGGAAGTGTCGCCGCGCTATGCCCTCGGCAATTCGGACAAAAGGGAAGCGCTGGCGGTAGTTCGGCCTGCCTTTAAGGAAAATAAGAATGGGTTTAGCAGTTGGATTACGCTTGCCGCCCGCCCTTTTCCATATACCCAGGACACCATTAATTTTCCCAACAAAATATTTAGACTTAGGGCCTTGAGAACTATCAGCCTTACTCTTTCTAGCACCCGAGTTAGCGCGCAGCTCTGACAAGATCCTTTTATAGATACCAACCGAAATGTTGCCATGCTTATTTAACTTGGCTTGTTTCCCGTGCACCACATACATGCCACTCGGTAAGAAGCCAGCGTGTCGAAGCGCTCGCTCAAAGCGTTTATCAATTCGGTTCTCACCCATTACCGACGGTGCCAGATACTCACTAGGTGCAGTGCCGTTCGGGGCCTGGTCGCGAATAAAGACTTTCGCAACGCCCGAACGCTTAGTAGCTTTCTTTACCAGTACAGAGTTCAGTGTCAGCTTCGCCGGATTTACAAATACGCGCCCAATTTCTGCCCGCTCCTCACCCCGAATACGAAACGCCACATTATTCAGAGCAACCGAACTGGCATAAGGCAGCTGCTTTTTTAATTCAGCAGCTGCCTTATCAAACTTTGAAGTATCCAGCTTTACACTAACGTCCATCGTCCCCACCCTGCTGCTCTTGCAGCTTCAAACGCTTATGGTTGTAATACCAATTCACAATGAACCCACTCAAAGCAATCAGGAAACCACCCATAGCAAGCAGCTCTTGCGCTGCATATCCACCGACTACCGCTGTACCCGCAGCAACCGTCGTGGTTGCACTGGCGACCTTTTGAACCATGGCTTCCCTCGCTGCCTCTTGAGCTACAGTGTTCACCGCTTAGCCTCACTCACTGCCGGTTACTTATTCTTGAAATTAGATGGAGTTAACGCGCGATCACCAAACCACCAAGCCGTTGCAGTACAGGCTGTAAAGAACACGGAATAAACCATATACATCAGCAGCTCATGCCGCTCCGCTGCTGACAGCAATTCAGATACATCATTAACCACCACAGCAAAAATCCAGGCAGCTAAACACCAAAGAACCACAGTAATCAGCGGCCTAAATAGTGATTTAATCGCAGCCACCCATGGGTAAGAGGGATGATCAACAGCATTACGATGGCTAGCCTCCAATCCAGACCAAGAACCAGCCTGAGCAGCTAGTGCTAGCTCCGCTTCGGTCTCCTGTGATTTCGCCCGCATATTAAGCTCAAGCAACTCTGTCTCGTGGGTCCACTTCTTTTGCTCCCACTCCTGTCGCTGCTTTTCCTGCCAATACCGGGACACCTGCCCAGCAATAGAGCCCAGGAAGCCGAACAAACCACCAGATACCGCTGAAGCGCCCACACCTAAAAGATCACTTAACCATTCCATAATTTTTTAGCTCCTGCGCCATACCAATAGCGCCTACGCCCCATATCGACGTGAAGAAATGTTTGGTAGTAACCGAACCCAGTGAAGCCAGCACGACGGCAAGCCTCACGGAGAACAAAACGATTGTGACCAGATAACGAAATATCAAATGCAATTAACTTATGCCGGGACAACGCAGCCCCTCCCACCCTCGCGTTATGTAATGCACACCGATGCCCGCTATTAATCTTTAACGGACGCCGTATTTCGTCACGAGTAAACTGGAGCGCATCCATCGACGGACGGTGTAAATAAAACTCACCACAGCAAGGACAAGCCAGGTTTGGCTCATCAGGGGAAAAATTGTCCCAATGCCACACCCCTTCCGGTATTTCGGAATAGTGTTGATAGAGCACAATAAATCTCCGAGGAATAAAAAAAGGCGCCCCAAAAGAGCGCCATTAAGAACATTAACAAGGATGAAAAATGAGTGATTCAAAACGAAAAAACCCGGCTGGGGGAGCCGGGTTTCTGTTGCAAGCGGAAAAACCGCAAGCTAGAAAAAAAGTACCATCCTGGGTCAAAGTCTGTCAACCCACCTTCAGCAACTTTTCTTTGTAACCCTCGACAACCTCAGACACAGGCCCCAGAGCACGAGCAGGGAGCGGATCTAAACGCCTTTGTAATTTCCGCCAAATATTCTTCCACTCCTGATCCCAGGTGGATTTTTGACAACCAACAATAACGCGTGCCTGCTTCACATCTACCTTGCGCCCATTCACATCCCGCAACGCACACGCACTAATACAAAATAACGCCAACTGGCTAACCTTCTCTCGCGGGTGCGGCTCCTCCCACTTATCGAACTCAGACATCAAAAACTGCAACAGCGCCGCCCGTTCTTTAAATCTTTTTGCGGGAGGAGCGTAGGCAGCCATGCCCCAGCAATAAGCCAACGGATCACTATCCCGCAACCTAGCAACAACGTTTTGAATTATTCCCCTCTCGCAGGCATCCATCACCCGGCTACCGCTTCCCTTCCCCACAACCGTCTCAGTACCACTCACTCGTGGCGCATCTATCCGGCAAATGACTTGATCTGCTTTGCCCTCAACCTCACCCCGAATAACCACCTTCCGGCCCCGGCGCGTGCTTAGGGTGGCCGTACTCCTACCGCCCATGGCCTCGTAATCAAACGCCGCTGCCGACCCATCGAACGCATCATGCCAAGCCTGTCTCGCAGTATCGAATCTCATATCACTCCCCCCAAGACATCAAACGGTAACCTCAACCGGAACAATTACGCAGCCTGCTGAAAACTATCGAAATGCTCCTGAAAAACCTTCCTCGCCACATGCAGATTATCCCGATGAAAAGTCCCCAAATAATCCTCATGCACCTGTCGAATTTTATTTTGAGTCACCACCGTATGGGCAAACACCAAATCCACTTGGCGAGGGTTATCCGTACGAAATACCGCTAAGGGTCTACTCGCAACGGTAGTCATAATTCGCTTTTGGGCTTCTGTCAGAGTCACAACGGTCATAGCATCGCTCCTTGAAAATCCGTGTCTACCAGCCAGTGTCTGTCAGCATTTCACCGATTGGCCGGTCCCGTGTTCGCTGCTGGGACGCTACACGCTGCGGTGGAATAAACTTTTCGCGTCTCACCCAGTTGCGCCACACCGCCAACCAATCACGCCGTACCCCCTGCTTGCCCGACTGAGATTTCCAGTAATCACCAAAGCTGGCCGCAATGTCGTAGATCTGGTGCATCACCTCTGGCCGCGTCTTGGCCGCCTCATCGTAAAATTCTTGGGTTAACCGCCAATCATCGGGAAGGCGGGTACCACGCTTCGATGGCGGGGCGGGTTCCTGACGGACAGCAAGGGCACCACCCTGACCGCTCTCTCTCTGGTTATTTTCTAGAGTGGTTACTTTCTTAGTATCTTTACTTTCTTGTGTCGGCAAATCCGGATACGGTAAACCCGTATCTGGTAAATCCGTATCCGGTAAATCCGTATCCGGTAAATCCGTATCCGGTAAATCCGTATCCGGTAAATCCGTATCCGGTAAATCCGTATCCGGGTTTTCAGGAAGTGGATCAGCATTTCGCGGCATATCCGAGATTTCATAGTCCGTACCGACTATTTTTCCCCGCTCACCACGCCGAGTAATTCTCTTGCAATAACCAGCATCGATTAACTCACCCAGCAGCTTGTAGATCTTATCCCTGCCCTCCTGAGCCTCTTTGGCCAGTGCCGAGGGGGAGACTTCCCAATGATCCGGCTTCGACAACAAATGCAGCAACAAGCCGCCAGCAGCGAATGAAATACGGCGATCACATACAACGGAATTTGAAACCACCAAGTAATTTGAAGACGGTCGAGCGCTTCGACGAATCATGCAGCAGCCCCCCTATAAACAAATGAATGGGTCATATTGTTTTTACCTATCCTTGAAAAAAACACCGGACAGCCCCGGCCGCCTCACCACTACCCAGGTGACGGGCACTCGCGGTATGCTGTAAGCGCCAACAAACAGTCATACAAGGAGTAGTTATGTCTTCACTAAGTAATCAATCGATCCAAATCCCTTGCCCGGAGTGCGGCCGCAAACACTCGCAGCGTATCTCCCGGCTCAACAACCAGACAAAGATTAGATGTACTTGTGGGGCGAGCATCAAAGTGGATGCTTCGAACTTCAAAAAGGAGATCGCCGGAGTTGATAAGGCAGTGAAGGATCTTCAGCGGAGTTTCAATAAAACTTTCAAATTCTAGAAAAGCTTCCTTAATATCTTGCAGGCAATCCAGAGCAGGACTTGGGTCTACCTGCAAGGTTATAACTTGGCTCCTCACCATCCTTCCCTCTCCTGTACAAATTCCCATATACCGCAGTGAATTAATCCCGCCCATTATTCATCGCAAAATGGCAGGACAATAAAATGGGGAATCGAAAAATGATTGTTATTCTGGTTTCAGAAACTAATTCGCAAGGCCTCAACTTGCCTGCCGAACTTCTGGCATGGCTTGCTGATCAGCAGCTTCAAACAACCGAGCCAGTTTCGGGCAAAGATCCACAGCCCGAACCACCCCTCCTGCCACCAGCTCCGCGCGCAGAGCCAATTCTGCCGACGCACCATGATTTCCATTTAGTAGGTTACTTATGGTGGGCTGACTGATACGCAGGGCCTTGGCTGCCGCTTTCTGGCTTCCAAAGTGCTTAATCAGTTTTCTGACAGCTTCTTCAACCGGATCTTTTCTATTCATGCCCGCAGAATATCGGTCTGCCTATACTGTCGTCAACCGGTAATCCGATTTTGAGTGATATAGGCCGCCCTATAACATACAAATCAACTAAAAAACCTTACGGAACTCATCAGTGACCGACCTAAAGGACAGGCTCAAAGAGGCCCGCAAACACGCAGGTAAGACACAAAAGCAAGTTGTTGAAGCCGTAGGCATCTCTCAACCTTCGTACTCCGATCTTGAGCGCGGAAAGTCCTACGGTACGCGCTATACCACCCAAATAGCCGAATACCTTGGCGTTAACGCTTTGTGGCTCGCTACGGGTAAAGGCCCCATGCGAAAACCTCTCATCAATGAGGTTCGGCACAAAAATCTGGAATCACTTGTAGAAGAGCACGGGCTGGAAGAACTAAAGCAAAAGCTTCCTGACGTTGAGAGCCACATTCACTTCGCCATTACTGAAAACCGAGCCATCAATAGCAGGGTGGCCAGAGCGATAGAGAGCGGCTTAGGGCTGCCTATTGGGGTCCTGGATTACGACAAGACAACAGAAGAAACGGGCAGCAATGTAATACCAGGCCCACGTATACAAGGGCGCGTACCCTTGATCAGCTGGGTTCAAGCCGGGGCTTTTTGCGAGTCGATTGACCTGTTTGAACCGGGCGATGCTGAAGACTGGATACCGTGTCCCTCTAACCACTCTGATCGCACTTTCGCTTTACGTGTTCAAGGCGACAGTATGACCAGCCCCTACCCAGGTCAAAAGAGCTACCCAGAGGGAACTATTGTTTTTGTGGACCCCGATAAACCGTTGATCAATGGTTGCAGGGTCATTGCAAAATTAAACGGTGAAGCCACTTTTAAAACCTACGCCGAAGATATGGGGCATATCTATTTACGCCCAATCAACCCAACCTACGCACCGATGGATATCACCGGCAAGAACGTATCCTTTTGCGGTGTAATCATTGGCTCTTACAGCCCCGAATAGCTCTGATCTAAGAGCAGGATTTTCGGAGGGTTAAACAAGCACATTCGTCAAAACAAAAAACCTAAACACACAACTGCACATTTAAGAAAAGGAAGACTTTATGAGTGAATCGCCGGAAGCAAATACGGTAGATACGAGCAAGCATGAAGATAAGGAGTTCGATGTAATTGCTTACTCAGGGATGGTAAGCCGAAGCGGCTACGATCAGCTGTGCGACCATCTTAGAGATTATAAATCTTCAACGGCAACTAAAGCTTATCTTATCCCTCTCACTGTAGGTGGAGACCCTGACGCAGGCTATCGAATAGCAAGAGCAATTGGCCACCTCTACCCAGATGACGTTAGAGCCCTGATACCCGACGTATGCAAAAGCGCCGGCACATTAATGTGTATTGGCGCCAACGAGCTAGTCATCTGCGATAAGGGAGAACTTGGCCCGCTTGATATTCAACTATCAAAGAAAGATGAGATTTTTGAGCTTGCCTCAGGATTAGACATCAGCCAAGCTATCGCGGCCATCCAAAGCGCCTCCATGGTGACATTCAGACACCTTCTTTTTGAGCTAAAACTTGAAGGAGGACTTGGTACAAAATTAGCAGCTGAACTGGCATCTAACTTAACATCTGGATTATTTGCACCAATCGCAGCACAAATAGACCCCATTAGACTAGGCGAACATCAGCGCGCAATGAATATTGCAGACGCATATGGGCAACGCCTAAATAGAAAATTTTCCAATACTACCGACGAACAAATACGCCAACTTTTGAGCGCCTACCCAACGCACGGCTTTGTAATTGACAGGAAAGAGGCCGCTGAGCTATTTTCAAGGGTAAGAGAGCCATCAAAAGAAGAAGCTCTCATAGGCGAAGTAGCCAGAAGAGCAATGCTTTCAAGCGGCACCTCCCCTGAAAGTTACGACCCAAAGGTTAGGGTCTTTAAGCTTGAAGAAATATTAAGACATATGAACGCCCAAGAGGTTAAAGACGAGGGCTATGAGGATGAAAATGAGGGACCAAATGATGAATCCGCTGCAAAACCAGCTTCAGGAGATCCTGAATCAAATGAAGCCAGTAAACTTACTGAGGGAGCAGATACGTAAGGATCAATCAAAAATATTCGAAGAGCAAATAAAAGCGCTCAACACCCCACGTAAGCCAACACGCGCAGAGTAGCCACACAAAAAAGCCCGCAAAAGCGGGCTTCTTCTTATCCGATACAGCATCTAGAAAAGTATCTTCTCCGCCATATCAGCCTCAATCACACCAAGGGACACACAAGTCAACGTAATATCCTGCGTAGCCGCTCCTGGCTTGTACTCACCCTGGATATTTGAGCGAATAATCACTTCCCGATCATTTACAACAACATTAAAGGCCACTTCTGTTTTGGTCCGATTATCTTTCAGATAATCGATGCCCATAGTAGTACCACAGCTGGCCTGTTCCGGTGTGAGCTTCCAGTTCTTCAGTGAAGTAGAGATATAACCAGACTCTGGGTCAGAGGACTGGATCTGAAACCCTTCCAAAAGCAAAGCCCGCTCAGCCTGCTTCAGAATCTCAGATTTGCTCGATAAGTGTTCCGTAGCGAACGGCTCATTCTTAACCTCTGGCGCCTCATAGGTCATCGCACATCCCCCGAGACCCACCACCAAAGCCGCTGCCACTCCATAACCTAGCGTTTTCATTGTTGTTTTCCTCCATGGATAAACGCACTCCGAGCATATCAACCGCCAACCTGAATTCAACCTCATACAAAAATATAGGAATACCTATTGTTTTAGAGAACCGGTTTATCTATATTTATCATCAACACCACGGATAGGGCACCCAACATGGACACCGCCACAAGCCACCTAATACCCCTGGCACCACGCCAAGCGGAAGCGCTAGCACATCGCGCCCGAGGGCTCTCAAACCGGGAAACCGCCCAGGCTATGCAGTGCTCCGTCACCAACGTCAGCAACCTGCTCGCCGAGTGCTTCTACAAACTGCACGCCCGCAACAGCACCGACGCCGTGGCCAAGGCGGTAAAACACGGATTAATCCAGTTCGTCCTGATCGCCACGATTGTCAGCGGAATTGGCGCAGAGCAAGAACAGCTACGCACCCGATTCCAACGCCGCCTCACCTCACAAACCATCCGAAACAACCGGGAGGGAATCGCATGACCGCCACCGTGTTTGTACACCCCACGGCGATGAGTAAAAACAATATCGACCGCCTCAAACGCCGCATCGATATTGCCAACGCCGTCCACAAAATTGGCACCCGCCTAGTGCAGCCAAAACCCACCACCGCAAAGCCAGTAAATAACAACTGGCCACCGTTTGGAGGTGATGCCGCATGAACCAGAACAACCCAGCCCACAGTGTGGAAACCCTGCTCACCGTCGCAAATCGCCATACCGGCGCCAGCGAAATTGCCGCACAGGTTTTGCTTTCTGCTTGGAATAGCAGTGCCTTCGCAGTTCCCGTTGCAGATCTGGCACTGCTCGACAGCGCCAACTATCAGCACGCCATCAACGTAATGACATTGCGTTACCACTGCAAAGAGCCTCAAGGGGTAATTCCAAACGGCGATAAAAAATTCCATGCCCTCTACCGAGAATGGAACCACTTGGAAATCCAGAGGAAGGAAGCCGCGTGAACCAAGCCCAGCCGCTACCGCAAATGCCCTGCCCTCACTGTGGCAAGCCAGCAGGGCCTGTATTTAATGGGCAATTGCAATTACGCGGCTGGAATTGCCAACCCTGCCGATACTGGGAACCCGCCATCGGTAGAGAAAGGAAGTTCAAAAAAACGGGGCCCGGCCATGAGTGAATTCACCCGAATTTTAGAGCTGTACGAAGAGCTGCTGGCCAAGGCGAAGCTGCAAGAAGTTGAAATGAAAAGTATGCGCGAACAAATCGCCACACTCTCCGAAGCCATCCAAGGCCAAGCCCCACAAAAAGAAAATCAGGAGGCAGCGTGAGAAAGGAAAAAACCTTCACCGTCACCCAAGCCGCCCGCCTATTGGGAATGGGCAGAAACAATTTAATGAAACTCATGCGGAACAACGGCTTATTACACAGCCAAGAACCCATGCGCAACTCCCCCACAAAGTGGGCCACCACGCAGGGCCTGCTCGTAGCAGAAAACGCTGAATACAAACGCGGTCCAGTGGCAGTGCCGTATATCAATACCAAAGTTACATCTAACGGCATGGTTTGGATGCGCGACCTTATCGAAAAACAAACCGTACCCGAAGCTAGTTAATCACCCACAAATAAAAGCAAAGGATTGAAAAAATGTACGTATACCAGAAAACCGAGCCCGGCCTTTGGACAGTAGGATTCTATGATCCTAGCGGCACCTGGCATACCGACTCCGATCACAGCGATCCCGAACTTGCCGCCAATCGCGTGGCATTCCTAAACGGCCAAAAAATTTAACCGCGCCCCAGGCGCATCAGTCAGCTGTAACCGTTAGGGCTGCCGGTACGGAGCCCAATTTTAATTAATTGGAGAACTCCATGAAAAGATTCGCACTATTCACTGGCACCTACAACTTAATGATGGGTGGCATCAAAGATTTCAAACGCTCCTACGCCACTGAAGAAGAAGCCTACCAAGAGGTGGAGCGCATTGCCCAAACCGACCCATTCACACACTGGGCCCAGATCTTCGACAAGAAAACCGACACCGCAAAAATTTATCGTATCGACGATAAAAAAATCACCGAGGACAAATCCTCAGATTGCCCTCACCCAGAACCAAACGCCGCCTGACCCACAGCCAATAACTTTCTAAGCCCGCCCAGTGCGGGCTAAGTGGGTAGAAAACAATAGTAAGAGTATCGAGTAATGAATACGGCTGAATTCAACAATCAATACCCACCCGGAACCCCAGTAATTTTTGTTGATGACTTTGGAAATGAAATAAGCACGCACACTCGCTCAATTGCTTGGGACGTATGCGGCACGCCAGTTGTAAAAATTGAAGGGAAAGCCGGCGGCGTTGATATTGAAAGAATTAAGCCCAGCCGTTGATATCAGCTCAACAAGAATCAGGGAGCCATTGTGAAAGCACGGCAATACAAAAAACTCTGCAAGAAAGCGCGTGCGCTGTTAATTGCGCTTGGTGAACCTATTGATGCTTTCTCGCAAGAGTATGAGCACATGGGACGGCTTGAGTGTGCATACGTCTGGGGGATTAATACCGGCCCCGACTATTCCGGCGAGTACGACTGGTGGGACGCTTGGTACATATTGAGTAATCAGGTTGCCGACAAAACCGCAACATGGGAAGAGCATGAAGAGAACCCTTACCGCACAAGCATAACAGGCACTATCGGCATTTTGCGGTATGCGCGGCAAATGGTGGAGACCCCAAAAAATGCCCAAGCGTAAACCCCGCAAGCCCATGAGCCAACGCGCCCTGCACGCCCGTCGGGTAAACCGCTGGCTACCCGGTTTGCTCCTCACTGCGCGCAGCAGTACCGGCCTGGATACCGACGGCGATCCTATTTTAAAGATCACCCACCGCCGCCAACGCGGCGCCGTAGGCGATATCGCCCGCGCTGATTACCAGCATGAGATATTGAATTGGCAACACCACTGGCAGGTGACGGTATTTGTTGAGTGCAAAACCTCTGAAGGCGATTTCTATAAAGACTCGACCGAGTTCGAAGCCTACGGCGTCCGCCTTAATGACCTAGCCGAATTAGTACGCCCAGAACTCGACACCATCAAAAACAAAGCCAACCCCAACCACTACAAAGACCACGGCTGGCAGGCAGAGATTCTACCGAATCGTAAACAGGAAAAAGGGAGAGCTGCGTAGTGAAAGAGAAACCAATCTTATTTAATGCGGAAATGGTGCGTGCAATACGTGATAACCGTAAAACCCAGACGCGCAGACTAATAAAACCGCAGCCTTTCAGCGGCGCCACGAACGGGGAAATTATCGACCAAATAGGTGGCCTACTTCCCGGTCGCAGCCTTTCCAGCATGATTACCGATGCCTGGCAATGTGGGTTTGTTGATGTCGCTTGCAGGTATGGGGAGATAGGTGATCGCCTACGGGTGCAGGAGGAGCCGAGCATCGTCCGTGAGATTACTGATATTCGTATTGAGCGTATTCAGGACATCAGCGAAGAGGATGCGAAAGCCGAAGGGTGTTACTCAAATGAAGAATATGCAGATTTAGCAGGAAAGGAAAATATTTGGCCGTGTAGAGTGTGTGAGGGTTATCAAGCTCATTCAGCTATGGGAATCCATTTTGGATGGGAAGAAGTGGATTGCGTGATATGTGATACGCCCATTAAGAGATTTCGTGAGTTATGGCGATCTGTCTACGGCGAAGACAACTGGAATCAAAACCCCTGGGTATGGGTTATTGAGTTTCGTCGAGTAGAACAGCAGGCGGAGGCCGCCGCGTGAAGCTCTGGCAATCCCTCACCGGAATCGCCGCCCTAATCTTCTGCGGCACCAGCCTCGCGTTTACTGTGCAGCTGTGGATATCTATGCCCGCAGGTCTCGGCGGGCAGGTGGTGGCCGGGGCCACGGCGGTGGCGCTGGAGCTGTGCAAGTTCAGCTTCGCCCCTCTCGGCCTTTGGTTGCGCAGCCAGGGCCAGGCCAGTGGCTATGCCCTGCTCTGCCTCTGGCCCCTGCTGGTAGTGATCAGCATTGTTGCAACGGTCGGATTCCTCGCCACCCACAGCGACGAACAGCAACAGCGCAGCGCCCGTAACAGCCAGGAATACAAAGCGTTGCAACAGCAGTTAAACAGTTTGCAACAGCAGATAAACACCCTAAACGGCTTGATCAACACCGACGCCAACAACGGCTACCGCCAGCGCGCCATTAATACCGCCGCACAGTTATCCACAATGGAGGCTGAGCGCACGCAGCTCATAGAAAAGCTATCCACAATCGAACAGACACCCGGCACGCACAGCGCTTTCAGCAGCTTGGCGAACACCCTCAACACAGACCCGGCAAAGGTTCAGCATATCGGCTTCCTTGCCCTGGCGATCATCACAGACATAGTGGGATTGGTTGCGTTGCTCGCGTTTAACGCCGCCGTAACAGTTGCGAAACGCGCCACTACACCGTTGCAACAGCCTGAAACGGTGGAAACACAACTGTTACACACCACCCACTTGAGCGAAGAACAACAGCAACTGGCCCAGCGAATCCGCGCCGGGGAGTTCGGCCACAAGCCCGTAATGCGCAACATCATCAACGATATGCGCCTTAGGCACGGAACCGTTAAACCCGTTTTCGACGCCCTGCAACAGGCAGGCACACTCAATAAAAATGGCCGGGGATACTTCCTCGCGAGTCAGGGAGGGCTGCCCAATGGGTAAGCTGGTTAAAGGGGTCACCTGGGCCAAAGAGCAATTCGAAAAAGGCTCCCGCCCAGGCAAAGAGAAAATCTTGGAGTGGATAGAGGCCGAGCATATCCCCGGCCAGATCATCGCCGGGGAGCCCTATGTGGATGCCGACCGATTCGCCATACGCGACCACACCGGCAAAACCCCAGCACAAAACACCTCCGCCAACGATGACCAGCCCAGAAGCGGGCTAGACCTGTTGGCAGGCTGAGAACAGATTAAGCAGTAGGCGAGCAAGGAAATGGCCAGACCTAGAAAGCCCCGTATGGTGGGTGACACAACATTGCCGGATAACCTCTACCCGGACCCGCGCCACAGGGAAAACTACTGGCGCTATCGCCGCCCGGATGGCTCCAACAAGATATTCAAAGCATCTCTTGAAGATGCTCTGCGCATGGCCGAGCAGGCCAATGCTCACCGGGGTGATAGCGTAAAACGCAAACCCATGAAGGTGCCAGATAGGGCCAGCTTTGCACATCATGCTACGCGCTATATGGAGTGGCGTGTAGAGAATGACCCCCGATTACCCGGCAAGGCCAGCTGGCGCAATCGCTGTAATGCACTAAAACGATTTGGCGAAGACTTCGAAGCTATCTCTATACATAAAGCTAAATTAGCCGATCTGCGTAAATGGTGGGAATCCCTCACTTATCACCAGCAGCATGCACGCCGCGCCGAATTTAATAAATTCTTTAATTACCTCATGGCTGAAGGCTTATGCAAACTGGAAAGCAACCCATTCACCACAGCCGACGACCGACCGCGCCTGCTGGAAAAGGGAAAGCCCATAAAAAAGCGCCAACGCTTAACCCTGGAAGCTTACTGGACCATCTATGAAAAGGCCGGGGAATTGGGCTATGAAGCGTTACAGGTGGCTATGGGTATCAGTATGCTAACCACCATGCGCCGCACTGATATTTGTGAGCTGAACTTTGAGAAACACCTACAAGGCGAACAGCTACGCAAGACGATTAATAAATCTGAAGCGCAAAGGGATAGCCTCGCCGCCAGCCATTTAAGTTTTAATTTAAAAACTCATCAACAACTTGGCAAACTGATTAACCGCGCAAGAGAACTCAGCTTAAGAAATTACCGCTGCCCCTACATACTGAGCCATACACCCAAGCAACGGCGAACGGGAAAAATTAAAGAGCATGTTTGCCAGGTAATCCCCGACCGGTTGAGCGATATGTTTACCGAAGTCCGTAATGCTACCGGACTCTATATCGGCCTACCCAAAAACCAAACTCCACCCAGCTTCCATGAAGTGCGCAGCCTTGCCTCAGACCGGTTTAAGCGTATGGGTTATGACGTGAAGTCAGTGCAGCAATTGATGGCACATACTGATGAGCGAGTTACTCAGGCTTATCAAGCAGGACACGGCATCGAGTATGAGGAGATTAGCATCTATTTGGATGAGCAGGCTATTGGGAGAGAGTTTTAAAATTGCGCACCCTCAACTATAGATAAATTGCGGGGCGAGAATATAAATTCCAGAATGAGATAGGCCTGAGGCTTCAGAAGGGGCTTTAGCTAAAGCCCACCTATAACATTAAGGTAACAGCCACAAATAACTAACGCCGCCAGAATCAAGTATAATTTTTCTATATAATTAATCACGTAATATCAGAAAAATCTCGCGCACCACTTAGCGGTACATTTACTGGAGCAATTAACTCTCCATCATCAGAAAATTTATATTGCTTAATCTGGTCATCGGTAATAAAACGAATGATATCTCCATTAGAGTTTTTAATAACAAATCTAGCCATACTATCATCAGTAATTTCCAATGTCTGACTAAACTCAGATAACGGTATTTTATACTCTAACCCCCTTAGCTCTATTAATGCAGAGGATGTCGCTATAAAATGATTTGGTAACAAGAAACAACCATGTGCGCACTTGGTTTCTTGGTTCATCTCACCATATCCTCCACTAGTGAGATCTTGGAGAGAAAGGATATTTTTACCTTTTTCATCGTAGAACCTATCAACTAGCAACTGATACTTCACCACATTTTTACCCTCCAGAAGTTCCTCTTTCCCCTTTTCTGTAAAATGAGGATGCCAGCTACCACGCTCTGGACGCGGAATGATGAAATGCATACCAATACGAACTGTCTTTATTGTTCCTTCTTCATCTAATTCTGTACTAGGTCTAAATTCATATAAGTGGATAGGCTTTCCATTAGGGAAATTTTGGGCAGCTTTAGCATATTGCTTTGCAGGTGCGGTATAACCCGTTGCAGAAAAAAATTTTCCATCAACGACCTCAGATAAATCTGGAAGTGCTCCACCTAATTTTTGGAGATCCCCCCTACCTACAGGTTCATCCTTGGTTGTGTAATCTTTTGCTTCTCCCATCGATTTCCCAGATTCACATTCGCTCAAAACGTCAATTTGATATAAAGTCTGAGAGAAATTCCCTCGCAACCTTTTATCATGGGTAATCTCGCCTTCATTCATTAAGTGCTCGGCAACACAAGACAACATTTCATAGGCCGTTCCCCGCTTCGAAGGTGAATAACCAAAAATTTCCTGAAAAATTCTATCTATAGGTGACATCGAACTTCCCTTTCCTAATAAGAATTACTTTTGGCAAGCTCCTATATATATCACTTTAACGCCCGTACAACGCAAATAAATCAAGCACTATGCAGTTTATAGAAAGAGGGCTCACCTTCAGACCATCAGTACAGCCAATTCAATACTGAAGTAAGGCAAATATGCAATCGAATGGGGAATTAGAACAGATAAATGACAGACGAAAAAAAAGGGCCTGAAGGCCCTTTTTTCATCCCCGCAAGTTTTTGTGCGGGTTTTTGTGCAGTTTTTGTGCACATGGACCCTTCATCGCTGAAGGCCCCGTATTTGGTGGAGCTAAGCGGGATCGAACCGCTGACCTCAACACTGCCAGTGTTGCGCTCTCCCAGCTGAGCTATAGCCCCAAATTTTGTTGCTTGACGTTTCCGTCGAAAGCGGGGCGCATTTTAGCAAGGTTTAGGCGCCTGTCAACAGAAAAAATAACTTTTTAATCAATTAGTTAGCTGCTGACACCACAGGCCCCCGGAGGCTGCCGCCTCCAGGGGCTCACCAACGCGAATCAGCCTTACTTGAGTCCAGCGTACTCTTTTTCCCAGCGCTTCAGCACCTTCTTCCCGGCACCGCCCAATACGTCGATCGCCTGGCGCAGGCGGGCGCGGCTGAGGTCGGGGCCCAGGAGCACCATGGCTTCCATCACGGAGAAGGACGCAGTGGTGCCGCTGATGGCGACAAACAGTGGGGCGTTAAAGTCTTTCAGCTTGATTTCCATGGCTGTGGACAGGGCCTTCACTGCCTGGAAGATACTGTCCTTGTCCCAGGCGCGCAGGGCTTCCAAACGCCACAGGGCAAATTGAAGCAGCTTCTTCTGGTCATCCAGGGGCAGCTTGTTACCGCTGAAGCTGTCTTCGGTCAGGGGCAATTTGCCAGAAGCGAGGAAGCTAACCAGCGGGGCAAAGTCACCGAAGGTTTCCATGCGCTCTTTCGCCTGGGGCAGAACCTTAAGCAGGTTGTCGCGGTTAAACATCCACTCGGTCAGGCGATCGGCGAGTTGCTCGTTTTCCAGTTCGCGAATCCATAGGCCGTTCAACCAGGACAGTTTCTCTACATCGAATACCGGACCGCCCAGGGAGACACGCTGGATGTCGAAGAGCTCCAGCATCTCTTCAAGGGAGAACTTCTCGCGCTCATCCGGCATGGACCAACCCATACGGCCCAGGTAGTTAAGCAGTGCTTCGGGCATAAAGCCGGCACGCTGGTAATACAGAATAGAGGTGGGGTTCTTACGCTTGGAAAGCTTGGTCTTGTCCGGGTTGCGTAACAGCGGCAGGTGGCAGAGCACCGGCATTTCCCAACCGAAGTATTCGTACAACAGTTTGTGCTTAGGTGCGGAGTTGATCCACTCCTCACCGCGAAGAACATGGGTGATCTCCATCAGGTGATCATCCACCACGTTCGCCAAGTGGTAAGTGGGCATACCATCGGACTTGAGCAGAATTTGTGCGTCTACCTGGGCCCAATCAATTTCAATAGTACCGCGCAGCAGATCTTCCACCACACAAGTACCGCTCTCAGGCACATTCATACGCACTACATAAGGTGCTCCGGCAGCGCGACGCTTTTCAACTTCCTCTTCCGGCAGAGCCAGGTCACTGGGCTTCAGTGAAGTACGGCCCGCTTCGCGCAATCCTTCACGGAGTTGCTCCAGTTCTTCCGCCGTACGGTAGCAGTGGAAGGCGTGCCCTTTTTGTACCAGCTCATCGCAGTAAGTTTTGTAGATATCGCCGCGCTCACTCTGGCGATAGGGGCCGTGAGGTCCGCCGACATCCGGTCCTTCCTGCCAATCCAGCCCGAGCCAACGCAGGCTGTCGAGAATGGCTTTCTCCGATTCCGGGGTACTGCGCTGCTGGTCGGTGTCTTCAATACGCAATACAAACTGGCCGCCTTGAGCGCGGGCAAAGCACTGGTTGAAGAGGGCAATATAGGCTGTACCAACGTGGGGATCACCGGTTGGAGACGGTGCGATTCGGGTTCTTACGGTCATGATAAACCTGATTGATAAATGGAGGACTCGTTAAACCGCAGGATTATAGCGCTGGCCAGCCTCTTGGCACAGGCGGGGTTTTCTCCTCAATAAGAATATTTACGCGCCATAACTTCATTATTGTGAGCTAATGACGTGACATACATCACGAAAAAAGTATTATTGCGGCCATAAAGAAGGAATGGCTTGACTAACGTATTACCCCAAATTTTGCAGGGGTTTCCGCGAGCAGCTTCTCCCT
Organism: Microbulbifer maximicatervae (SeqCode); assembly: GCF_052467225.1. Taxonomy (NCBI): domain Bacteria; kingdom Pseudomonadati; phylum Pseudomonadota; class Gammaproteobacteria; order Cellvibrionales; family Microbulbiferaceae; genus Microbulbifer; species Microbulbifer maximicatervae (SeqCode). Next base: position 4,712,864 of record NZ_CP174303.1, read on the forward strand.
AAGAACGATAAATTAATCGCTCAGGATGGCATACCATGCAAAAAAATGTAGTTCGCACACTGTTTTCTGCTATTGCAGCAGGTACCCTTTTCAGCATTTCTGCCGCTTCAATGGCCGCTACTGATAGTGCAAGTAGTGATATCACTCTCTCTTTCACACCCACAATTGAGATCACTCGTGTAGACAACCTCACGATTACCGACCCCACTTTGGGTACCGATGCCGTAGGCACCGAAGATTTCTGTGTGGGCGGCCTCGGGTTCTCCACCTACAGCATCACTTTCGACAGTAATGACGGTGAGAATGATACGGAATTTACCCTGACCGACGGCACCAACAATGTGCCCTACAGTGTTGGTTTTGATAACAGCATCTCCGGTAGCTTCGAGACGGTTACAATAGGCGATGCACTGACAGGCAAAACCCGGAATATTGCTTCCTGTGGCTCCAGCGATAACGCGCGCTTCCAAATCACTGTGGCCAACAGCGATTGGGAAACTGCAACTGTGCTAAATGGCACCACCTATACCGATACCCTGCTGATCACTGTCGCCTCCGAGTAACAGTAAAGAGTGGCTGGCCCTGCCAGCCATAGCTCAATATGGCAGGACGTCATCTGGGGCGCCTTGCGCTGGCTTTGTGTCTGGTGCAAGCCTCTTGCCCTGATGCCCTTGCAGCGACCGCAGCGACTTTCCTACTGGAAACCTCTGCTCCTGAAGGGTTTGATGATCTCACCGAACCCCAGCAACTCGTGGTGGATCTCTACTACGGCGGCCGGGAAATTGGTGCTGCGCAAGTCACAATTGACCCGCGCTTTGTTCGCTTTGACTCCCCGTCTGAGGTACTCGAACTATTGCCCGAGGTTCGCGATACCGAGCGAATTCACTCCATCCTCGAACGACCGCAAACAAGAAACAGTCACCATGTATGCCGCTCAAACCGGCAGATTGGCTGTGGCTACTTAATGCCCTCGGAGTTTGCCGTTATTTACGATGAGCAGCTCTACCGGCTGGATCTTTTTTTCTCACAAGATCTGTTACCGCAACAAGCGGCAATCAATGACCCCTATTTGCCGGAAGCGAGTTCTGACTTCTCTGTCGTACAAAACCTGAGCGGTTCCTGGAGTGGGGTTGAAAGTGATTGGGGCCCGGACAGCTATAGCGCTGCATTAAATGGCAACACCATAGTGAGCTTTGGTGAAAGCGCTCTGCATTCACAATGGTCAGTGGCCTCAGAGCAGGACAGCCGGATCCATAATCTATATTGGAGTCGGGATTTTCAGGGGCAAGCCTATTCGGCCGGCCTTTTACAACCCCAAGGGGGCTTTGGCTATTTCCGGCCCCAGGAAGCGATCTATGGCGTAGAGCTACGCACTTCCCAGCGCACCCGAACCGATATCAGTTATCAACAGGGAGCGCCGGTTGAAATTAATATGCCGGTGCGCGGTAGAGTCGAGGTATATCGGGATGAACGACTTATCCACACCGAACTACTGGAGGCCGGCAACCGCCTATTAAATACCTCTACCCTACCCCACGGCGCCTACGATATTGAGGTGCGCACCTACGATGAAGCGGGGCGGGTATTAAGCCGGCATATCGAATTCTTTGCCAAGGATTCGCTACTGCCGGCCCCCGGCGAATGGTTTTGGAGCTTGCAGGCAGGCTTGCCCACCCGCAGTTTTTGGGACGACACTCTGCCGGACCACTACGAAGAAGGAATTACTACTGCCTCTGTCGCACGCCGTTTAACGACCGGATTGAGTCTTTTTGTTTCTGGCGCCGCAACCGAGGAGCAGCAATTGTTGGAAATCGGCGGTCGCTGGATTGGCGAAGGCGTTGAAGTATCCCCAAGCTTGGTCACATCCGGTGATGGACGCAGCGGATACCGATTGCAGGCATTACTTAAAATGCCCTACGGGACTTTTAGTGCAGTAAAAACCGAGCTGGATGCCAATACAACACCGTTCAATAACGATAAATATACATTGCTGCCGGGCAGCTATTCCCAAACAAGTCTGAGTCTGCGTACAGCGGTACTGGGAGGACAGCTATCCCTAAGATTCAGCGAGCGGGACCAAAACCAACTCCCCGGCAGCATCGACAATGGCGATTCACTGAGCAGTGCCCAGAAGTTAAAAACCCTGGAGTTCCGCCACCCCTTTTTTAAAAGCACCCATTGGCTCGGCAACGCCACTCTGTCCCACGGTGATGCAGACGGCGAGCAGTACACCAGTCTGGAATTCCAGTTCCGAATGCGCTCCAAACACTGGCAACACACCGCTAATCTCTATAGCGACAACAGCGAACAAAGCACTAGCAGCGAGCGATTTGCACTACAAAGCCGCTGGTACGACCGGGATTTATGGGCGGCTGAATTTGAGCAGCAGCTTTCTGTGGAAGCATCCCCAGAAGCCAATTACCTGGAGGCCCGTACGCATTTAGCGGGACATCACGGATACTTGAATACTGCAGTTGGTCTTTATGATGATGATGAAGGCCGTGCGATCAACTACCTCGGAGGATTCAGCACCAACCTGATTGCCACAAAAAATTCCCTCAATTGGGGCGGTGAGCAAAATCTCCAGAGCGCGGTTATCGTAAATATCGAAGGCAGTGAAGATAAAGATTTTGAAGTTTTGGTTAATGGCAGCCGCCGTGGATACGCCAAAGGCGGCACAACGTCAGTGATTAATTTACCGGCTTATCGCAGTTACAACCTTTCCCTCCGGCCCCTGGAAGAGGGCTTTTTCGATTACCGGGAAACCTCCGAAACGATTACCCTGTATCCGGGCAATGTGGGCGCCAGCAGTTACCAGATACTGCCACAAATCCTGGTACTGGGCCGATTGACCAGCCTTGGCCAGGGGCTGGCAAATACAGAAATAATCATTGGCGAACACTCAGCGCAAACTGACCAATATGGTGTTTTCCAAATGGAATTCCACGGTGAACATAGCACCATCCTAAATACAGAAGTTCGCTGGGGAAATTGTAAAGCCTCAATCGAAGCCGCTTCATCGGGCGATAGCTGGCTCAACCTGGGAACCATAGAAGAGTCAGAGGCCAACTGCCAGACTGGGCAAATAGCAGAGGTAAGCCGTGTCCGTAATTAAGAAGCTGCACAAACTTGGCCTGGCCTCTGCGCTGTTGATTCCGCTATTTAATATACCAGTACAAGCCCAGGTAAATTGCTCCAGCAATAACGATTTGCGAGTTTGTGGCCTGGAAGATTCACACACTATTGATTACGAATCAGAACCTAAAGAAATTCAGTTCACTACCCGAAGCCTGCTGGGAAGCTGGACCCTGCGCTACGATGTAGAAGTGAGCCCGCTCAGTGGATCTACTTTCGCACTATTTGCGGACAGTGGTGAACAGCTGGATATTGATATTTCATTTCGAGCCAATAACGGCACCACGGAAACACTCAGTCCAGGAACTCAGTCCGCTACTTTTGCCGGCACCAGCGACGATGCAGATACTTATTTAGTGATCGAGCTGGACAGCAGCCAAATACCCTCTTCCAGCCGCTACTCCGCCAGCTTTGAGATGACACTGAATAATTATTTTATTATTTGGACTGCCGGCACCGAAACAGTTCAGTTTGACATTGTGCTGGACGTAGAGCCAAACATCGCCATTCGCAATCTGGGTGATATTGACCTCAGCAACAGTGGCACCCTGTTTGGACAGGCCATTGAGGGCAGTGAGGACTTTTGTGTTGGCGGTATAGGATTTAGCGGTTACACAGTAAACCTGTCCAGCGCCAATGGCAGCACCGGGGGATCAGGCAGCAGTGCCTATGAATTGGGGGGAAACAGTGAACAAATCCCCTACAGCGTAGCCTTCTCAGACAATCTGGCTGCAACTTCAGGCATTTCCCCGGATAGCCTTGGCGATATCTCCGGCAGTTTTAGCCGAACTTCGGATGAAAACTGCCTTTCTGATAATGCGCGAATTTATATTTCCATTGCGCCCTCAGACTGGGAAAACGCGGGCGAACCTCTCTACACCGATGTACTCACAGTAACGGTGAGCAGCCAGTGAGCTAAATACAAAATAATCCTTTAATCCGCCCAGCCTGCTATAGGCAAGCAACCAATTCTAATTAGCCACTAAGAGGAAAACGAACCCGCTCACTCTGCTGCCCTCGCAGTAAAACTTCCAGCTCGCCGCCAACGGGTTTACCCGTTACTTCGATACTGGTGCCAGCGTATAACCGACCGGTGGCCTCAAGTTTTTCACACTTCTCTTCAGTCACACAATGACGTACTTCCACGACTTCTACATTAATATTGCCACTATTCGTGAGTCGGTAATGATCCCCTTCAGCCACTAAATCAATTTTATAAGCTCCGCCTTTTGGCTGCACAAATACCAATGCTTGATAAGCTACAAGGATTTTTAGTGCCGTTCTGTCACTCTTGATATCACCTACAACGGGTTTAAAAGTCACCCGGTAGACTTTTTCCTCTTCAAGATCTCTATCTAAGGCCATTAAGCGAAAGCGCTTTCTCTCTCCGGGGGCCAGGACAGCTCTTGCGGGGCTGATAAGGAGTTTAAATTCATCGGGATTTATCACCCTGACTCGACTCTCATTATCATGGCCGGGGTTATCCACACGGAATATTTCAGTTTGGATATATAGCGTCTCATTATCTGGGTTGCTGACGAGAACATCATCCCGGGCGCTGGGAGTATCTTCCAGGTAAAGGACAATTTTATCCACAGACATAGCTGCCATTACTGGCTGGACGACAAAGAGTAGCAGTGAAAGCAGTACTTTTTTCATAAAGAGCGGGTAGTTTTAGAACTTCTTATAGTAAGCGCAATATCGGGCTGTTTTATCCACAAGTCAAATCGGAACCTAATGAGCCTCCCTTAAATCAACATCACCAGCCCTGCTAGTAAATAAGAGGCAATACTGATTTGCCCTACACCGCCTGAAAAGTAAAACACTGCCAACGTAATAGATCATCCTGACGGGACATACCGCTAGCTAACTCAGTGGCGCGCTATCCATATGGGCAGTGTGCAATCGATTCAGCATCATCACTATGTAAAAACCCCAGCCCTCCATTGATAGCCCTCTGGTCCCATATTTCCTCCCCGTGAACCTTGCAACAGCGGTGGCACCGTCTATTTTTCCTGTATGACCCGGCTCCAGCCAGGGTCCGGTTCATCTCTGGGCAAAGGCCAAATTACGCCCAATTCCAGACGACAATAACACCCGCTTTTCGGACCAGATTCACATGTTAATTGCTCATCGCGGCGACAAGACCCGCCAACCAGAGAATACGATTGCCGCTTTCGAGGCGGCCCATAATCTGGGGGCCTGCGCTATTCAGTGCGATATCCGCTTCAGCGCCGACGGCACCCCCTGGTGCTTCCACGAGGATAGCCTGCACATCCCCGGCAATGACCAGTCCCAGGTCTTCCACTCCCTTAGGGACTCACAGTTACACCACCAGTCGATCAATCGCTTTATCGAGCTGGTGGACTGGGCCAGCTGCCATCGCCACCTGGATTGGTTTATCGGTATCTCACCTGCCAATATCGCCGCCACTGGATTTGTCACCGCCGTTAAAAAGTTAATGGAGCTGATGCGCACCGAGAATGAGTCATTCGCTCTACTCACCGCAGACTGCCGCAGCCTCAGAGCCGCCCGCAATATGGGCTGGCATCGGGTTGCCCTTGAGATCAATAGTGTCTCCCGGTGCCTATCTGCCGACATTGTTACTTTGGCGCCAGAATATCTACTAATTCGCGACAGCCAGGTTGAATGTGACGAGTTGCCCCCAGGCCCCTGGCAATGGGTTGTCTATGAAATCAATTCGACAGAAGAGGCAGTACTCTGGCGCAAGCGCGGTGCTCACCATATTCTCACCGGCAACTTGCCGCTGCTGATGCGCTCCCGGGAAGCGAGTGATGTCTACGGATTTTGATGTCCTGGTAGTCGGTGCAGGTATACAGGGGGCGGGAGCCGCCGAGGCCCTGGCCACCAATCACTATTCCGTGGTGATACTCGAACAGCTGGGAATCGCCGCCGCCACCTCCTCTCGTTCTTCCAAGCTTATTCACGGCGGCTTGCGTTATCTGGAGAGCGGCCAGTTCCGTTTGGTCTACGAGTGCCTGCGGGAGAGAAAGTGGCTACTGGACAACAAGCCCGAACTCGTGAGAATGGTCCCTTTTTATATCCCTATCTACCAGCAAAGCAAGAGACCGGCCTGGCTGGTCCGCTTGGGGTTGAGCCTCTACAGCCTGTTGTCGGGAATAAACAACAGCGATTCCCGCTTTCGAAAAGTCCCTAAATCCCAATGGGACAGCTTGCCAGGTTTGAATCGGGAGGGCTTGAAGGCTGTATTTCGCTACTACGATGCACAAACCGACGATGCCGCTTTAACCCGTGACGTTGTGGCTTCGGCAGTCGCTCAAGGCGCTCAAATAATTTGCCCTGGCAGTTTGGTAGGCGCAGAAGTCACCCGCGACCATGTCCGGGTTGATTATGTGGCAAACGGCAAGCTAAACACCCTGCGCACCCGTGCACTGGTCAATTGCAGTGGCCCCTGGGTAGCCAATACCAATGCTCGCTGTACGCCCCCAGTAGATATTCCACCTATCGACTTGGTTGCAGGCACCCATATCTTGTTGCCTCTATCACTGGGCGACAAAATCTACTACGTCGAAGCTGATGACGGACGCGCAATTTTTGTAATGCCCTGGCAAGACAAAACCCTGGTGGGGACCACAGAGCGGCCCTATTTCGGCGATGCTCGCGACGTAACACCGACTCTCGAGGAAGAGAGCTATCTCTTACAGGCCGTACAGAAATATTTTGCGCAAGCCCGAGGGCTGAACGGCGAGGACATTTGTGAGAGCTACGCGGGGCTGCGAGTACTCCCTGAAATGGAGAAGAGCCCCTTCGCGCGATCCCGGGAGTCCATTATTTGCTGCGATGACGATAAGAAGCCACGGATGTTGGCCGTAGCAGGCGGCAAATTGACCAGCTACCGCGCTACTGCCCGCAAGATACTGAAAAAACTGGAGCCCACCCTCCAGGCTGGTCGATCGATTGCTACAAAAAATACCCCGACCAAAACAGAAGATAGTTCCTCCGAGAGAGAGCGAAATATTTAAATACATTTTGAATGTGCAGTTTAATTTTTCGACTTCAAGTCACTTTAATATCAACCCAAAATAGTCATCTGACAAATAAATTATCTCTTCACCTTTTTACCGTAAATGTGCCCAACCAAATAGAAAGCGAACGGTATAATCAAATAGCTAATAATCGGCACTATAATCGCCACAGCAGCAATTACTTGTAACAATTTATGATCTGGGAAAATTAGGGCTAAGCTGTCGGGAATAAAATAAACCAAAGGAATCAGGGATAAAAAAGTAATTAATGTAGCAAAATGCTTATTGTGATGAACCATAGATATACTCCCGCCCCTCCCGTAAAATGGGAGGGGCTTTGAATTACTTTTGGTTTGCTGCAGTAAGGTAGCTGCTATATACCCATCGATAGGTCGTGTGTTGAGCTAATATGTCCCCAAGCTCCGTGCCGTGATCACTTCGCCAATCATCCATCATCTCAGCCAACACGGATGACCAGGTAGCAACTTTAATGCCCGCCTGCGTCATACGATGCATAGCAGCTTGTGTCACTGTACTATTCCAAGTACCAGAAGCATCCACTACGGCATATACATCATACCCTTCGGCTACAGCAGAGATAGCGGGAAACATCAAGCAGACATCCGTAACGATGCCAGCCATAATTATTTTTTTACGCCCGGTTGCCTCAATAGCTCGCTTAAACTCCGGACTTTTCCATGCGTTTATCTCACCTTCACGCTCAATTATTTCACTGCCCAAGATGTTTGTTATCTCTGGCATAATAGGACCATTAGGGCCTTCAGGCATACTCGCAGTAACAACAGTGGGTAAATCTACTGCTTTCGCAAGATTTGCCAATCCCTTTATGTTCTCCGTCATCAGATGCGGATCCAGATCCCGACAGCTCACCAATAGTCCCGTTTGATGATCAATTAATGCCAATACAGAATTGTCTTTAGTTAAGGTCTCTGAAAACTTATTCACGGTGCCACCTACCTATTTAGTGTTTTAACTTTCTAATAACAATTGCACTTGTATTAACATCTGCAATTAACTTACCGCTATAACTCCTAATTAAATCTCCATCCTTCACGTTTTCTTTTTGCCCAGATTCAGAAAAGACTCCCCAGCCTTTAGTTAGGTAAACCAGAGTTTCACCATTAAATGAAATTTGCTCAGCTGCATTTAAATTGGCGATCTCGATAATCGTACTGTTATCAAAGGTCACTGTTTGATCATCGCGGCCCCCATAAACCCGGGTGACCTTATTTTGGCTGGGCATGTAATACTTGTAGCCTGCGGCTTGACCAGAGACAGTTGGTAAGACCCATAGCTGGATCATTCGATTTTTTTTGCTATCCGGGTTCACCTCGTTGTGTGTAAACCCCTGGCCTCCAGCTCGCTGGACTTGCACTCCTCCTTTATCTAAACCTTTGCCATGCTCTAAAGAGCCCTCATGTTGTATTCGTCCATCCACCATGACCGAGATCACATCTATCTCACGGTGAGGATGCATGCCTGTTTCGCCTTTCGGATTGAAGCGGGCATCGGCCAGATAAACAAAATTATCGAGCCCTTCAGAGGTATGTGGATGTTTGTGCGGACCGAACACCTGGCTATCCGTCACCAACCTGTGCTCGGTAAGTCCAGCAAAACCGCCAAGTGGTAGTGAGTCACGTTTGAGGATTTTCATGATGTGCCTCCAAAATATGTAAGCGATGGAGGTATCTTAGGTACAACTTATTGTTTGATATACACTAAAATCAGAATATGACTATCCCACTTTCAACAACAATAGATTTCTATGAGCCAAGACCTCAAAGATATGAAGGTGCTTTTAGCCGTAGTGGAAACAGCTAGCTTTATCCAAGCCGCAAATCGCCTGGCTATACCAAAAGCCAACATAAGCAAGAAAGTCGCCCACCTGGAGGGTCAGCTATCAGTCAGGCTCTCAAATCTTAAAGGAGGTAGGTAGGTAGTATTTAAATCACTGTCTGCGTATTGAAGAAAAGATGATACAGGCCGAAAGAAAAGTGCCTGAAATACTGCAGGTTCATCACCAACCATGCTCACTTTAAAACATGAAATTCCTACAAAAATTAAAGGTTAGGAAAATCATTAAAAGTTATTTAATTAGCGCCCTGGTAAGATCCTCCCAATAATTTCTCAGTATGAAATAGGTGCTCGAGAAAATATAAATCTAAATTTTTCGAATGACTTCTAAATTATTAATCGGGGCACTATTGCAAAATTAGAGCAAGGAAAGAAAGAAAGAAAGAAAAATTATTTATGCACCACACCCATAAAATAGAATCAGGATTACTTAAATCTGCGCGTTTATGAGGGCTCTATCTGAGATATTTAAACAAAGAAGCTGCTATTTAATAACGCCATACAGAGTCCATGCTCTCAATGAACTGCTGGCAAGATAATACTCTGACCTTATCCCAGTTACTCACCACTTAGGCGAGCCTAGTAGCGCTAAGTATTCACCAAAAGAGGCCCCGGTTCTGGAACTACACAACCAGCCCAGCAAGCATACGTTGCCCAGCGGGACAGCTGTCAGACCCATGCAACCGGTACAAATGTTGGGCACAATAAATGCTCAAGAGGTCAAAATACCCTCATCCACATACATTTCCACATGGGGTCTACGTTTTACATCCCATATAATGGCGGGCTACTCTGTTTTTATTAGTCTGTTACACCGTAGTTTATGTCCGATTTTAGCCCCCATCGCTTTTGTACCGCTCCGCTGCTTGATTGGAGCGACCGCCATTGCCGCTATATGTGGCGCCTATTGAGCAAGCATGCACGCCTGTATTCGGAAATGGTGACCACCGGGGCAATACTGCATGGTGACCAACAGCGACATTTGCAATTTGATGCAGCTGAACAACCTGTCGCCCTGCAGTTGGGGGGCAGTGACCCTCAAGAACTTGCTGAATGTGCCCGTGTCGCCGAGGAATGGGGCTATAGCGAAATCAACCTTAACTGTGGCTGCCCCAGTGACCGAGTCCAGTCCGGGCGTTTTGGTGCCTGCCTTATGGCGGAACCGGATGTGGTAGCCGCAGGACTCACTGCCATGCGGGAAGCGGTATCTATTCCGGTTACCGTCAAGCACCGTATCGGCATCGACGATATGGAAGACTACCCAGGCCTGACCCGCTTCGTGGAGGCCCAGGCCAATGCCGGTGTGGATACCTTTATCGTCCATGCGCGCAAAGCGTGGCTAAAGGGGCTAAGCCCCAAGGAAAACCGCGAAATTCCTCCGCTCAATTACGACATGGTTTACCAGTTGAAGAAAGATTACCCCAAACTGCAAATTGTTATTAACGGGGGGATCAATTCAATTGAGGAATGCCAGCAACATTTAAGCCACGTGGATGGTGTTATGCTGGGGCGCGCGGCTTACCAAACCCCGACAATCCTGGCCCAGGTGGACAGCCAATTATTTGGCGGTGAAACAGGCCCGGATGCCATCCAGGTGGTAGAGCAGATGCTGCCCTATATCGAGCAGGAAATGCAGCGCGGACAGCGCTTGAATCATATCACCCGGCATATGCTCGGGTTATTCCAGGGCCTTCCTGGTGCTCGGCGCTTCCGCCGCCATTTGAGCGAAAATGCCCACAAGCCGGAGGCGGGTCCCGAGGTGCTTGAACAGGCACTGGCCCAGGTCACCCAAGCCGCTTAGACCGCTTTCAATATGTAGACCAGTGAATAATTAAGGGAGGAACCATGAACAAGTTGGAGCAACTCAAACAGCGCAGCCAGGTTGTAGCAGATACGGGAGATATTGAAGCAATTCGCCGATATTGTCCTCAAGATGCCACAACCAATCCCTCCCTACTGTTTAAGGCCGCCCAGCTCCCTCAGTACGACAACCATATCGCCGAGGCACTTCAGTGGGCCGAAAGCCACCAGGGTGGCTCGAACGCGGAAAATATTGCACGCCTGGCCGCCATCAAACTGGCTGTCAGCATCGGCACGGAAATCTTGCAGTTGGTGCCCGGGGTGGTATCCACCGAGGTCGATGCTCGCCTCTCTTTTGATACCCGCGCTACTATTGATTACGCACGCCACCTGATCGCCTTGTACGAACGCGCAGGTATTGCCAAAGAGCGGGTATTGATCAAGATCGCGTCGACATGGGAAGGCATTGCTGCCGCATCAGTACTGGAGCGCGAGGGAATCCACTGCAACCTGACCTTGTTGTTCAGTCAATCCCAGGCGATTGCCTGTGCTGAAGCCGGGGTAACTCTGATCTCCCCCTTCGTCGGTCGAATCCTCGATTGGCATATCGCCAACAGCGGCCGCGAGTCATTCCCTGCGGAAGAGGACCCGGGCGTAATCTCGGTGCGCAATATCTATGAGTACTACAAGTCCCGGGATTACAAAACCATTGTGATGGGCGCCAGCTTCCGCAATACCGGGGAGATCGAGGCCCTGGCAGGATGCGATCGACTTACAATCAGCCCTCAGCTATTACAGGCCTTGGAGGACAGTGAGGCACCTCTCGCTGCTGGCCTGCCACCGGTATCCGCAACCAAATCCCGGCCGACACAGGATCTGGCTGAAGCCGAATTCCGCTTTCAATTGAATAGCGATGCCATGGCCACTGAAAAGCTTGCCGATGGCATCCGGAACTTCGTGAAGGATCAGGAACGTTTAGAGCTATTGTTACAGAACCGAGTAAAGGGACAGCAGGAAATTCATGCTGCAACAAATCCGTAAACTGTTTGAGCAGATAGGAAATAGCGTTGATGTTGAAGCACGTGACGAAAAAGACGTGCGGATGATCAGCGCTGCGCTGTTAGTCGAGGTCGCCACTGTCGATCAAAAGCTCGATGAGTGTGAGCGTGAAACGCTCACACAGCTCTTATGCCAGCACTACTCTCTCGACCAGACTAGTGCCACAGAAATAGTCAGTGAAGCTATTGGCCAACGGGACAGAGCCACATCCCTGTTCGAGTTCACCCAGGCGGTGAATGAACAGTTCAGCGAGAGAGATAAATACCTGCTGATTTTGCAGATGTGGCAGGTAGCTTTTTCAGATGATGTTATCGAGGCTTTCGAGGAGCACCTGATTCGCAGGGTGGCAGAGCTAATTTATCTGCCACACGGACTCTTCACCAAGGCACGCGCCGAAGCGAGGGATATGAAGCGTTGCTAAGAAAGGGAGATTTCCAGGACTGGGGATCAGTAGAGAATAAGAGCTAGTGATAATGCGCCGAAGATTTGGCAACCGGGGAACATTCTCGCTCAAGGGTATGTACCAAGTCGCGAAAAGTCTCGGCGTTTTGCTCGTTCATGCTCATCAATACCCGGTGAGCTTCCAACACCTTTTCCCGCGCAGCACATTCGTCAGGGCTATTACATACCAAAGGCGTGGTGGGTACGCTCAAATCGTGGACCGTATCGCTGATTTCAACCAACGAATCAAAGCCCATAGCGTCCAACAGGTGGCGGATACCTTTACCCGCAGAGAATACCAACGGCTTATCACAGCCCCGCTCCAGAGCGCGAATAGCAATCTTCGCCATCAGGCCGAGAGTCGTACTATCGACACCTTCTGCACCACCGAGATCAAATGCCACTCCGGCAAAATCACCCCGTGCAAACATGTTGTCGATAAAGCTATCAAATGAGGTACAAAGGTTGAGACGAACATCACCTACTAACTTGATGACGTAGATGCCCTGGTGGGCCCCAACCATAATTTGCCCGGACTGCATAACAACCCCTGGCTCACCCGAATACACCTTTTGATAGAAGTGCAGGCGGATGGCAAAAGTTCACTGGTAGAGAACACAATAGCATTTGACGTTTTTGGCGCCTAGTGCAATTTTGTGCATAAAGTGGGCGGAGCTTACTCCTGACTATGCAGACTGACAAGTGCGATAAAGCACAAAATTCGACTTCATAGTCGAAGACTATCGATAGAAGTTTTAGGCATTACTGGCGGCCTAAAGTGAGAATCGTAATATCGTCCGGAAGGGCACCAAAAGTATCCATTTTTAGAGACTGACAGAGCCTGTCGAGTTCTCCCCCACTCTCTGAAATAGCCTGCAAAAGCTGGGCCTCTTTATCGAGCAGATCGCCCTGTAATAATTCAAGTACACCGTCGGAACAAGCGACCAGGCGCCAAGCGGGCGGCAGCTCAGCACGCATCACTTGCCAATCACCCCGTTCAAAAATACCCAGGGGACGCCCTTTTCCCGGCAACCAGTCTGCACCCGCCTCACTAACCAGGGCCGGCATAGGTATTTGCCCGGCGACGGCATAGTGCAATTGCCGGGCACTACTATCCACAACCCCGACAAACATACTGGCGTGCTTGCCCAATTTTGTAGATAACAACTCGCCATTGACCAGATTAAGGACATCCAACAAGTCATCACTGAGGGAGTCCAGCTGGGCAAATAAGGGGCGCTCTCGCAAGCGATGCATAATGCTGTGCTTAATCAGGGCAGTAACCAGCGCAGAAGAGACACCATGGCCCGACACATCGACCAGGTAAAAGGCTACAAAGCGCTCACCGAACAAGCCGTAATCAACAAAATCACCGCTCAGGTACAGGGAGGGAACCAGCCGGTAGGATGCTTCCACACCGCTGGGGTAGTGATAGGGGGTACGGGGAAGTAAATGCTGTTGCAGTAAACGGCCAGCTTCCTGGTCTCTGCGCAGCAGCTCCACATGATCCCGCAGTTCACTGTTGCGACGCTCCAAGGTCACTTTATATTCGCGATTCTGCTTCGCCAGGTTTTCTTCACCGCTGATACGGCAGATCATGCGATCAATAGCCGCCGCTTCTTCCAAAGGTTTAACCAGGTAGTCTTTGGCTCCAAGGCGCATCGCTTGGAGTACATCATCGGCAGCACTGTCTGAGGCAATAATTACTGCGGCCACTTCTGGGGCTATGCGCTTTATCCGCCGCAACACCTCCAGCCCACTCATATCCGGCAAATAGCGATCAATCAATACGATATGGAAAGCGCCGGGGCTGAACTGGCCGATGCCATCTTCCCCGTTGTTGGCAACACTTACCTGGAAGCCAAAACGCGAAAGCGCCCCTCGCAAAAAATTGCGGGAGCGCTCATCGTCGGTTAGCACCAGGCTACTGGGGCCGGCCATATAAAGGCTCTAAAAAGTTATCTGCCCTAGGTGACAAATCAGTAGTCGGAAGCCTCTTCCACTTCACCCTGATCAATTGCCTCTGCGGCCTCTTCTTCGGTTTGAACATCCATTTCACCATCGACAATCAAATAGTCGCGGCGCTGCAGGTAAGCATCCCGCAAGAGTACATAGCGATCACCATGCAACAGGGACTCCGCTTGCAGCAGGCTGGCGCGGCTCTGAATGATATCTGTCCCCTTCAATGCATATTTGGTCGCGTCGTCATTTACATAGGTCAAGGGGTTGGTGTAGTAATCCACGACCCTGGCTGGGGTATCCCGTACAGTGGACGGACCCAGTAGCGGTAAAACCAGGTAGGGGCCAGAAGGGACTCCCCAAACAGCCAAGGTCTGGCCAAAGTCCTCGCCATCACCCTGCTCGAGACCCATATGCTGGGCAACATCCAGAATACCGGCAATACCCACCGTAGAATTCACCAGGAAACGACCGGCGTCATTGCCCGCTTGGCCCCATTTACCCTGCAGAACATCATTAAAGGTATTGGTAACTTCGCGCAGGTTGTCGAAAAAGTTGCTGACACCGTGCTGCACGAAAATCGGAGTAATTTGGCGATAGCTGACAGCGGCGGGCTTCAACACATAGCGATCTGCACCATCGTTGAAGGAGAATATGGCCCGATTAAAACCTTCCCAGGGGTCGCGAAGTGATAAATCTTCGCCCTCAGCACCACCAAATTCATCGGCAGGATCAAAGCCGTACTCATCCTCGAGAGACAGGCCCCCGTCATCGGCACTGGCATCCTCTGCTCCGCTGGTATCTACTGCAGCCGGGTTTTGAGCTGCACCACCAAACGGATCTTGTTGCGCTAGCGCCCCTACTGGAGTAACAGCTATCAGAGTTGCCATTAACCAGGGCGATAAAGTTTTGCTTCCAAGCACAACCCTGCTCCTCTTATATCAAACTAGTGAGACCAAGGATTCTAACGCCCTAATAATTCGTAAGCTACCCTCGGCAGCATAGCAGCTGGGATTTGCCAAAGATAAAGGAGTTTCAGGCAATCACAGGCTAAGCCTTTAAACCGGCAATAACCCCTTTATTCAGTAGTTTTTCTAATAAATCGGCACCAAAATCAAATAAGGAGTCACGACTAATATTGGGTAATTCCTGAGCCATCTGTTCCAATATTTGTAAGCCGGTGTAATCGCCCGCAGAGACCAACTGCAACAATCTGGCGGTGACGGCATTGATCTCCATAAAATTCACTTTGTCGGAACGATCCCGGTATACGAAAAGGAACGTCGGTACCTCCGGCGGCTCTTGGGGCTGAAAATCCGGCCCCAACCGATGCACTGGGTAGCGGTAGCTGAGGCTCCAGACAAGAGGGGAAACTACAGGAACTTGCTGTAAAACATCCCCCTCTATCGCCAGCCCTTCCGGTAATTCTACATCACTGACATCTAAAGCCAACTCTACCCACTCGTAGTGGGCAAGCTCCAACAGGAACGGAGGATCTTGTGGTTGTTCTCCCCGTTCGTTCTGTAAATATGAGAGAAACTCTTCACTGATCTGCAAAAAATACGGGCTAACGGATGTGTGTTTGTGGACAAAATCACGCACCATTTGATGCCAGTTTTCGTCGCTATAAAGACTGCGCAATACCGGGAATCCACTGGCAACAAAGGATTCAATATTGTTGTAAATCAAATCTCGATAAATAGCGACACGCCGGTCCTCAATTTCTGCCGGCGGCGCAACTTGATCCGGTGCGCGCAAATGGGCAGCAAAGTCCCGCTGCACACTTTTGAATGTCTCGGGCTTATCGACGACTGAGGACATAATTCTCTTCCACTTGGTGACTGGCCTGAATGGTTTTAATATGTCCTACTTCTTCGAGTAATTTGGGAATCGGCGGAATATTAAAATCCCGCTCAAGTAGCGTCGGCATCACACCGTGAATATCGTAGGCGCGATCGAGTAGCTCCCACACAGGATCAATAACCGGTGCACCATGGGTGTCCACCTTTAAATCCTCTGCCTCATCATAGTGCCCGGCAATATGTACGTAGCGAATTCTTTCAGTAGGTAGTGCAGATAGAAAGTCCAGCGCATCGTAGCGGTGGTTAATCGAGTTTACATAAATATTGTTCACGTCCAGAAGCAAATCACAATCGGCCTCTTCCAGCACCGCATTTAAAAAAGCCAGTTCAGTCATCTCCTGGCCCGGCGCCGCATAGTAGGAGACATTCTCCATTGCAATCCGTTCTTCCAGTGCGTCCTGGACCATACGGATTCGCTCGGCAACATACATCACCGCTTCTTGCGTAAAGGGAATGGGCAATAAATCGTACAGATGGCCGTGATCTGAGCAATAACTCAAGTGCTCACTGTAACCGCGAATATTGTGTTGCTTGATAAATTTTTTAATGGCTGCAACCAATTCCATATCCAATGGTTCTGGTGCACCAATCGAGAGAGATAAACCGTGAAGTAAAAAGGGAAAACGCTCTGTATATTCCTTAAACCAGCGCCCATAGCGACCGCCAACACCAATCCAATTCTCAGGTGCTACTTCCAGAAAATCTACGGCATCTGTATCAAGGTTTTCACCCATCATTGAGCGGCGCAATCCAAACCCAGCGCCTTCTACGGAAAACTCGCGCAACACTTTCAGGTCTCACTTTTTTCAGCGATCAATAAAAAACAGGGTGGATCGCTAAAGCGTATCCACCCTCTTTAAGTACAGCGAAAAATTACCCGCCACACTTACCTTCGCCGCACTTGCCTTCTTTTTTCTTGCCTTCGCCGCACTTACCTTCGCCGCACTTGCCTTCTTTTTTCTTACCTTCGCCGCACTTGCCTTCGCCGCACTTACCCTCTTTCTTTTTATCATCACCATCGTGATCAGCCAGCGCCACGTTGTAGCCTGAGCTCAGGTCTGCTGCGGCAAAGGGGTTAGCATTGCTGTTGGCAGCAGATACATTCATAGCGGCAGTGGCGATAAACGCTGCGCCAACTGCGGCGGCTACAGGGGAAAGGTGCTTCTTGTTCATAGTGAATCTCCTAACTAGGTATCCTTAGCAATAAAAAGTACAAGAGACTTTTTTCCACTCCGCAGAAGTATAATGCTGCGAAACAAAAATCAGTCATTGAATAGAACCCGCCACAAAATAACCGGTATCAAGGGGTCATTCTGGGCTCCAGGCCTGCTTTCAGTACTTCTGTCGGGCTCTCCATCAAATTCTTACACTTGATCAAAATTTTTTTTGTGATCTCTTTTCCATAGAGAAAATCAACCAAGCAAACCTTTCCCATCAATTTCTGCCCATGACTTGCTTAAGCGCTTGGATGACACCGGCATCAGGGTTTTTAGAGTCTGCGCGAATAAGGAAACACGAAATTCCTCCAACATCCAGCGAAACTCACGCAATTCTGCCTCTGCAGAAAGTTCTCTGGGTGAATATTTCTCCACTTGCGCCAAGTAAGGCTCCGCCGCCTTCTGGTATTCAACTTGCAGTTTTCGGTCACGGTTAGGGTCGAGGGCGGCCTTTTCCAAGCGCATTGCGATCGCCTTCAGATAGCGGCCGTACTGGCGCAGCCATGACAGCGGAGTATCAAACAAGCAGCCTCGGTAGAAGAGCCCAGCCAGTTGCTGCTGGATATCCCCCACCGCCATTGCGACCGCCAGGTTTTTCTGCTGTTTGATCTGTTTACGCAGTGGCACCAGCTGAGCCAGGGCCTTGACCAACAGATCACCAATCTCCTGGGCCACCCCCACCAAGTCACCGTCATTTTCCAAAGCGGCCAGGAATTCAGCTTCGGTGCGCGGCAACTCCTCTTTGGGCCAGAAAACTTCGCGCACGGCTGCCATCAGGATGTCGTCAGCTACCTCCTCACGGCGCCCCAGATCCGCTGCAGAAAGCCCCAGCTCCTTGCCTCGCAACAGCTCTTTGCGCAGATACTTCACCTTCTCCGGCAAGTGCAACAGAGCCAAACGGCAAATACCCGCGCGAGTAAGCCTGCGAGCCTCACTGGGGTTATCCAGTAGCTTCAGGGAGACACTGTCTTTTCCTTCAACCAGCGCGGGGTAAGCCCGCACCTTGAGCCCGCCCTGGTTGAGGGTATGGGTCTCTGGAAGATCACCGAAGTCCCAGCGGGTAATACCCTCCCGCTCAAAACTGTCGCCAGCTGTTGCCAGCCCCTGCTGTACCCGATCCCGGTAGCGCGCCTGCAATAGGGCCAAATCCCGATCTTGATCCAGCAATTTACCGCCTTCATCCATCACCTGGATATTGAAACGGTAATAATCTTCCAGGGCCTGTTCCGCAGACTCCCATACCTCATCTGGCAGCTGCTGCGCTGTCTGGCGCTTCAGCTCCAGAGCCAACGACTGCCACAATGGGGTATTGTCTGCACGCAGTCGGGGCAAAGCCTTATCTATCGCAGCCGGCACTGGCACAAAATATTTACGCCACTGCTTGGGCAGGGCTTTTACCAGAGCGATGCACTTGTCCCGCAAGATGCCCGGCACCAACCAGGAGAGGCGAGCTGCCGGCACCTGGTGCAGTGCTGCAACCGGCACCTGTATACTGACGCCATCATCCACACTGCCAGGCTCAAAGTGATAGCTGAGCGGATAGACAATACCGCCCGCCTGCAACTCATTAGGGAATTGGGCCTCTCCCACATGATCGGCACTCTGCTGCATCAATAAGTCGCGGGGAATAAACAGCAGCTGTGTATCGCTGGATTCCGCTTTCTTGCGCCAGTACTCAAATCCAGCCAGGTTGACGATATCCGCTGGGATACGCTCATCGAAGAAACGGTACACCACTTCATCATCCACCAGAATATCCCGGCGACGGGATTTGGCTTCCAGCTCTTCCAGGGACTTCAACAGGTCGAGATAGTGCTTATAAAACCGCCCCTTACCGCGATAGCGTTGCTCCACCAGCGCCTGGCGAATAAACACTTCCCGAGAAGTTTGCGGGTCCAGTTTGCCGTAGGGAATTCGGCGTTTTTCCACCAGCACCAAACCGTAAAGGGAGACCTTCTCAAAGGCCATTACCTGCCCGGAGCGAGCGTCAAAATGGGGTTCAAAATAATTGCGCTTAACTAGGTGCTGCGCGGCGGCCAATATCCACTCGGGCTCGACCTTGGCTACGGTATGGGCGAACAGGCGGCTGGTCTCCAGTAACTGGGCAGACACCACCCAGCGGGGAGGTTTTTTAAATTGACCGGAGCCTGGGAAAATATGGAAACGACGATTGCGGCAGCCGTTAAACTCCTTGTTTTCATCCCGCGCGCCAATATTGCCCAGCAATCCCACCACGATGGCTCGGTGTATCGCTTCGTATTCCGCCGGCTCTTTGTTTTCTTTAACTTCAAGATCGCGACAGGCCACACGCAGCTGGTGGTGGATATCTCTCCACTCGCGCATACGCAGCCAGGACAGGAAGTTTTTCTGGCACCATTTGCGCAACTGATTTTGACTCAGTTCCTGACGCTGGACTTCAAAGGCATCCCATAGCTGAACGAAGGATAAAAAATCCGATTGTTCATGCTGCCACTGGCGATGTTTTTCATCCGCAGCCTGGCGTTTTTCTGCCGGGCGCTCGCGCGGGTCCTGCACGGCCAGAGCGGCGACAATAATCAAGAGCTCCCGCGCACTGCCATTCTCTGCCCCCGCCAATAACATGCGGCTCAGGCGCGGGTCCAAAGGCAACCTTGATAGAGATCGCCCCAATTTAGTGACCCGGCCCTGCTCATCTACCGCCTGTAATTCCTGCAGCAATTTATAGCCGTCATTAATCAGTCGTGGGTCCGGCGGATCGACAAATGGAAACTCGCGGATATCACCGATACGCAGCTGTAACATTTGCAGAATGACTGCTGCCAGATTCGTACGCAGAATTTCCGCATCGGTAAATTCCGGGCGCTGCTCAAAATCCCGCTCTTCATACAAGCGCACACAAACACCGGCGCTGACACGGCCACAGCGACCGGCACGCTGGTTGGCGCTGGCCTGGGAAACCGGCTCTATAGGCAGCCGCTGAATTTTACTGCGGTAGCTGTAGCGGCTCACTCGTGCAGTACCCGGGTCGATCACATAACGGATACCGGGCACGGTAATAGAGGTCTCTGCCACATTGGTAGCGAGTACAATGCGACGGCCTTTATGGCCGTGGAAAACTTTGGCTTGCTCCGCAAGGCTCAAGCGGGCATACAAGGGCAGCACTTCCAATTGCGCCATCTGTGCATCGCGCAAAGCCT
Source organism: Microbulbifer maximicatervae (SeqCode) (assembly GCF_052467225.1). Taxonomy (NCBI): domain Bacteria; kingdom Pseudomonadati; phylum Pseudomonadota; class Gammaproteobacteria; order Cellvibrionales; family Microbulbiferaceae; genus Microbulbifer; species Microbulbifer maximicatervae (SeqCode). The sequence goes on from NZ_CP174303.1 coordinate 4,733,395, forward strand.
TGGCGCACTCGCGAATTTCCCGCTCACCGCTCATAAATACCAGGATATCCCCACCGGACTTTTCCTCGTGCAGCAATTCCTCCACAGCAGTGACCACCTGCTCGTTGAGATCTGCATCCGTATCCGCTGCGGGGCGATAGTGAACTTCTACCGGGTAGGTACGACCGGAAACCTCGATAATCGGCGCATCGTCAAAATGCCGGGAAAATTTTTCCAGGTCGATGGTGGCCGAGGTAATTATCAGTTTCAGGTCAGGGCGCTTGGGCAGTATGGTTTTCAAATAGCCCAATAGAAAGTCAATATTAAGGCTGCGCTCATGGGCCTCATCAATAATCAGCGTATCGTATTTATTTAACAGGGGATCGCGCTGAATTTCAGCCAGCAGGATACCGTCTGTCATCAGTTTGACGTGGGTATGCTCGGTACTGTGGTCGGTAAAGCGTACCTGGTAACCGACGGACTCTCCCAGTGGCTGCCCCAGCTCCTCAGCAATTCGATTGGCTACAGTGCGCGCAGCAATCCTGCGCGGCTGCGTGTGGCCAATTTGGCCGTAAATTCCCCGGCCCAGTGACAGGCAAATTTTTGGCAACTGAGTGGTTTTACCAGAACCGGTTTCACCGGCAATCACTACAACCTGATTTTTCTCGATCTGCTCGGCGATTTCCTCCCGCCGCGCTACCACTGGCAAAGACTCCGGCCACTGCACTTCTGGCAACTTGCGCCGGCGCTCCTCCACCAGGGTCTCAGACGCTTGGAGCTGCTGCTCCAATTGGGCCAACATGCGATCTACCGGCTTGCCCTCTTTCTGGCGCCGGCGCACATTTTTGACAGTCCTGCGCAACCCATAGCGGTCACGCCACATGGTCGCGGAGATTCGGGCCTGCAGCGCCCCAAGTACTTTTTCTGCTTCGGTGTGACTCATAATTCGTACAGCAATGGCAAACGCGGGATTATACCCCCTGAGCACCGCAGGGCTATCAAACCTTATTCTGGCGCTCATCTATACTGGTGCGAATAGCACTTCTTCTGAGGGGCACGGCCTTTACTGCTGGTGCAATTCCTCAGGGTCATACCTTGCGAGCAGTACTATGCAAGAGATCAAGCCCAAGCCCCCCGCCAGCGCAGGCCAGCTATTTGGCCACCCCAAAGGACTCTTCCTGTTGTTTGGTACTGAGATGTGGGAACGTCTCAGCTACTACGGCATGCGTGGTATTTTTGTCTTCTACCTGACCTCTACAGCGACTGCCGCAGTCTTCGGCTGGGAACAACTGACCGATACCGAATTGCAATCCAAAGCCCTCAGCTACCTGGGCTGGTATGCAATGCTGGTCTACCTAACTCCCATTATTGGTGGTTGGATGGCAGATAATCGCTGGGGCCAGCGCCGCTGTATTATGTTCGGCGGCACCTTGATGATGCTGGGACAGTTCGCCCTGGGATTTCCCCACGGTTGGCTGCCAAATGGCAGCCAAATTTATATGTTGTGGATCGGGTTGGCCTTGCTGATTATCGGCAACGGTTTCTTCAAGCCAAATATCTCTACTATGGTCGGGGACCTCTATGAAGAGGGTGATCACCGCCGGGACACTGCCTTTACCATTTTTTATATGGGTATCAACCTGGGCTCTATCCTCGGTTACCTGCTGGTGGGCTGGATTGGAGAAAAGGTGGATTACCAGCTGGCCTTTATCGTCGCTGGCCTTGGTATGTTAGCCGGCCTAATCCTGCAGATGACCCAAGCCAAGCGCTACCTGGGAGAAATCGGTGTAGAACCTTCTGCGCACCTGGAACTGAAAGACAAGAAAGATGAGGACGTCGATAAGCACCGCCCACTGACTCAAGAGGAGCGCGACCGCATCAAAGTTATTTTGGTGCTGGGTGTGTTTATCGTGATTTTTTGGGCTGGCTTTGAGCAGGCTGCCGGCTCAATGAACTTATTCGCCAAATATCGAACCGACCTGAATGTGCTGGGGTGGGAGATTCCCGCCAGTTGGCTGCAGATGGTAAACCCTCTGTTTATTATTATCCTCGCGCCGATTATGGCCAGTATCTGGGTAGGCATGGGAGACCGGGAACCCAGCTCACCGGCCAAATTCAGTTTGGGACTGGTTTTTCTCGGCGTGGGATTCTTATCCATGTGCGGTGCCGCCCTGCAAATTGGCGATTCAGAGACCATTAAAGCGAGTATTTGGTGGCTGGTATTTGCCTATATTTTCCACACCATTGGCGAACTTTGCCTATCGCCAATTGGGCTCTCTGTCGTAACTAAATTATCTCCGCTGCGCTATTTATCCCTGATGATGGGGCTTTGGTTTGCCTTTATTGGTATTGCCAACAAAGGAGCCGCAGAGATCGGTAAACTCGTCGGTGTATCCGGTCCACTCGCAACCTTTGGCGGAGTAGCCCTGGCCGCAATTATTGCCGGAATTATCCTGTACTTTATTCGCGAGAAACTGGTGGACTGGATGCACGGTGCAGAAGAGGTTCATGTAAAGGTGGGCGAAACCACCAAGGAGGAACTGAGCATCACCGCCGATCACGACGGTGTACCGCCGAAGCATTTTAGCGGTAATGACAAATAAGGGAGCCAACCCCATAAAAGGCGTATTTTGCGAGCACGGACCTCGCTCTTTAACGTTATCAGATTCCGGACCGCTAACAGGCGTACGTTTAGCGGTCAAAGATCTCTTTCAATTGAAAGGGGAGAAAAATACGGCAGGCAGCCCCGAGTGGTTCAATACTCACCCTCCTGCCAATAAAACCGCACTTAGCTTGCAGCAATTACTGGAGGCCGGCTCAACCTTTACTGGGTTTACTCACCTTGATGAACTCGCCTACAGCATGCAGGGGAGTAATTTACACTACGGTTCTGCCGACAACCCTAAACTGCCCGGCTATTTTTGTGGGGGTTCCTCTATGGGATCGGCCGCCGCCGTGGCCTCAGGGACAGCCGATATTGGCTTAGGCACCGACACCGGCGGATCGGTGAGGGTACCTGCAAGCTATTGTGGTTTATTCGGCATTCGAACCAGTCACTCACTTATTCCTACCGACGGTGTTATCGGTTTAGCACCCTGCTTTGATACTGTCGGTTGGTTTAGTCAAACTCCTTCATTACTTGTAGACGTCGGCAAAATTCTCATCCCGTCACAGCACTTGTCCACAAATAAAGTAACCCGCCTGGTTATTTGCCCCGAGATCAGTCAACTGGCAGATACGCCCATTCAAGCAGCAATCCAGGAATTTATTCCTACATTAAATAATCAATTTCCTATCTGCGAGATTAAACACCTGTCTGATATTGAATTACTCGGCGAACTGGCGGGTGTATTCAGAATTTTGCAGGGCCGCGCCATCGCCAATACCCACGGAGACTGGTTGCGAAAATACCGGCCGGTATTTTCAGAGGACACCGCCACAAGAATTACTATGGCCCTATCAATTACCGACGATGAGATATCCTGGGCCAACGAAAAACGACAACAGTGGTGCAAGTTGATGGAGACATTACTACCGGACAACAGTAGCGTTTTACTAGTACCAACCACCCCCACAACCGCAATTAAGAAAGGGACCGATAGTGAACCCAGCAAAGTACAAACAAATCGCCAGCGACTATTGGGTTTAACCGCTATTGCAGGGCTTTGGGGCGCCCCCCAATGTCATCTGCCGTTGTTTTCTATCCTAGAAAATGGGATTAATACTGGGGGAAAAGAGATAGAGAAACCCTCTGGCTTCTCATTGATAATGACTCCACAAAGCGATTTTTCGCTTCTATCTCTAGTTGCGCAACTAACAAAATCCCTCGAAGGAATAGCAGGTAGCACCTAAGGTGCTACCTGAAAAAGCGATCAGCTTTTTAACGCCCTTTAACCAAATAAGCGATGGCTCGATCCAACCCCTCCAGGGTCATCGGATACATATGCCCGTCCACCAGTCTCTGGGTCATACCGATACTGGGAGTATATTGCCAGTACTCCTCTCCTACAGGGTTCAACCAGATCAGGTTACTGTAGGTATCGGTAACACGCTCCATCCAGGCCGCACCGGGCTCTTCATTCATATGTTCGACACTGCCGAAACGACTGGTAATTTCGTAGGGCGCCATAGACGCATCGCCGACAAAAATTACTTTGTAGTCCTTGCCATAGGTGCGCAGTATTTCCAGCAGCGAGGTATTTTCGCTATAGCGCCGCTGGTTGTCTTTCCACACATGCTCGTAAACAAAATTGTGGAAATAAAAATATTCGAGATGCTTGAACTCAGAACGACAGGCGGAGAACAGTTCTTCACAGACGCGCACATAGGGGTCCATAGAGCCCCCTACATCGAAAAAGATCAGCACCTTAATTGCATTATGTCGCTCCGGCACCATTTGAATATCCAGTAACCCTGCGTTGCGTGCAGTAGAGGAAATGGTGTTATCCAGATCCAGTTCCTCTGCGGCCCCGGTGCGGGCAAATTTACGCAACTTACGCAGAGCCACCTGGATATTGCGGGTACCCAGACTGATACTGTCATCCAGATTTTTAAACTGGCGCTTCTCCCATACCTTTGACGCCGAGCGATTGCGCCCCTTGCCGCCCACACGGATACCACCGGGATGATAACCGCTATTGCCAAACGGGCTCGTGCCGCCAGTGCCAATCCAGCGATTACCACCACTGTGACGCTTCTTCTGCTCCTCTAGACGCTTTTTAAATTCCTCCAGCAGTTTTTCCAAGCCACCGAGGCTTTGTACCTGGGCCTTTTCCTCTTCGGTCAGCTGCTTCATAAATTCTGCACGCAGCCAGTCCTCGGGAATCATTTGCTCGACAATGTCGTCGAGGGTCTCAAGGTCCTTAAAATAGGCGTCGAAAGCGCGATCAAATTTATCGAAGTGCTTCTCGTCCTTGACGAGGCAAACGCGAGCAAGGAAGTAAAATTCCTCAAGGTCGGCAAATACCAGGCGCTGCTGTAATGCCTCAAGCAGGGCCAGCAGTTCGGTGATGGTTACCGGTAATTTATAGCGGCGTAAATTCTGGAAAAAGCCAATCAGCATAATAATTCGCAGTCAGCACAGGGAAAAAATAACACCCGGTTAAACCGGGCCGAAATCACCGAGGACAACCTAAGCCCTCGGTGACATTAACCAACACAGTTTAGCGATTATCGCGACGGGCCATAAACGCCAGGCGCTCCAGCATATGGACATCCTGCTCGTTTTTCAGCAGGGCACCGTAGAGCGGCGGAATGGCATTGCTGCTATCGCTGTTTTTCAGGATCTCCCCGGGTATATCATCAGCCATCAACAGCTTGAGCCAATCGATCAGCTCGGAGGTAGAAGGCTTTTTCTTCAAGCCTGGAACCTCGCGCAGCTGGAAGAAAATATCCATTGCCTCGGCCACCAGCTGCCCTTTGATCCCTGGATAGTGCACATCGACAATTTTGCGCATGGTGTCACGATCGGGGAAGCTGATGTAATGGAAAAAGCAACGGCGTAAAAAGGCGTCCGGCAACTCTTTCTCATTATTGGAAGTGATAATTACGATGGGGCGCTGCTTGGCCTTGATGGTTTCGCCAGTCTCATAGACAAAGAACTCCATACGATCCAGCTCAACCAGCAGGTCGTTGGGGAATTCGATATCCGCTTTATCGATTTCATCGATCAGCAGCACCACGCGCTCTTCTGCCGCAAAGGCCTCCCAAAGCTTACCGCGCTTAATGTAGTTGCCAATATCGTGAACCTTATCCACCCCCAGTTGGGAGTCCCGCAGGCGGGATACCGCGTCGTACTCGTACAGGCCCTGCTGGGCTTTGGTGGTGGATTTAATATGCCACTGGATCAGCTTTAGTCCGAGGCTCTCTGCTACCTGCTCGGCGAGCAGTGTTTTGCCGGTGCCGGGCTCACCCTTGATCAATAGTGGGCGCTGCAGGGTAACGGCCGCATTCACCGCCATCTGCAAGTCGTCGGTCGCTACATAGCTTTCGGTACCGGTAAACTTCATAACTGCTCCAATCCTGTCGTCGAGGCTAACTATCTCTTTTAGCGAATGATAATTGAACAACAGGTTGGGGGCGAGGCGGTAACGCTCAATTTGGATGACCAGCTTGCGCTGGGGAAATTTGCCAGTCCCGCAGGGCGAGTCTTGAAAGCCCGCGTGGGCTTTCCGAAGCAGCCTAGGCCATCTGGGTACTGCGGCGGTGTACAACCTGGCGACCTTTGCCGGTGATATACCAGCGGATGCCCAGGTGACTGTGAATTTTCCCGACCATCTCCAGCACCAGCAAGCTATTCAAGGCGCGGGCTATAGAATTGGTTTCCATACCGCTGTCCTGCACCATGCCGGAAAGAGACCGAAATACACACTCCCCGGTATTTAACAAATGCAGCACCTGTAGGGCATTGTCATCCAATTTACGGATCTGATTGAAATCGATGGTCGGCCCCTGCTCGGGATCGCCCTCAATTTCATGCTCCAATAGGGGCATCATTTCCAACTGCATGGTGCGCAGTTCCTGCTCCATATTCTCTACTCGGGCGCGGGCAATACTGGCGTCGCGCAACTGGCGCCGCGCGGCGTTAAACACGAACATACGGGACGCAATTGCAGCGAGCAGGCAGTAACCGGTAAAAATCAATAAACGCGAGGGGTCACCCTGGATTTCTATCAACAGGTCACTCTGGGTGAATTTAAGGAATATCGGCACCATCAAGGCGCCACACAGCCCCATAATCAGGCAACGTGCGAGCCCCGCTGGATCTTCTTCAGTAAACAGCATTTGATAGTAATTGACCAACCCACCCAAAATGCCCGAAACCAGCATTACTGCAGTCAATATAAGCAGGTGATCGAGCATCAGTATTCCTCAGCCATTCGGCTCTCACTGCCAATCCGGGCAAGTGGGTATTGAACTGAATATTTCACTCTATTCACGACTGCCCTTGCCCTCTTCCCCTATTAGGTGCGAGGTATGTCCCACATGCTGGATACAGCCGCCTCTTGTTGTTACTGGATACCTGGCAGAAAAGTGACACTGCTTTTACATTGTTTTGCCTTGCGCCACAGCGGGAACCAGCTTAATAGATATAGCAGCTGTCATTGACTGGGGTTGTCGGTCTAAAGGGTTTTAGCGCCTTTGATACGAGCAACCGAGTGAAGGCCTGGATATAGGCGTCGAGGAGGGACGATGGCTGCGTAAGTGAATTAAAGTGCAACAAAAAATACTGGGTGAATGGCCACCCTGCCCTCAGGCATGACAGCCATATCTTGGGTTATTGTTCGTTAAAGTAGGGATCTTCATCAAAGCGACGACGCCTGTCCCGGCGAAATCTCATCAGCAAGCTGACAATCCCCCAAACAACCATGATCGCCAGGGCTCCACCCGAAGCGAATATCAAATTGGTAGTGACCTCTGGCGCCGCTCCATTTTCTTCAAACAGCGTTTGATAAACAAATAGCGGCAACACCGGCACAGCAACTGACTCCGCTACAGAGGTCTTTGCCGGCGCCAACAACACTGCCGCAGCCACTAACAGTAGAGTCTGGCGCACCCAACTCCAGCGCCAATTGCGCATAAACCACCAGCCCGCCAACAGCATAACCAGTGTTGAAGCGGCGTATACCATCCAGGCAAATTGGAAATCTTCTGTCATTCTCTCACTCTACTTTCTGGCACACCGATTTAATATCGGGCGAATATGCCAGGGTCCTTTACATCGTTACTCGCTCGGAACCGGCATATTTACGCCGCTTCGTAGACAAAGACTGCCAGCGATAATTAATTCGAAGAATCGAATTAATTATGCGCAATATTCAAAGGCGTTTACAGGTCGCAGTTCCCGTTTGCGATCAACCTTGTTCAACCCAAGAGACAATATGATCCTCCATATCGTCTGGATGAACCGACTCTTCACTGACAACGCGCCCACGCACCGATATCCCCGCCCGATGTACGGATTCCGGGTCTCCCGATACCAATGGGTGCCAGTTCGCAAGAGGGCGCCCTTCCGCAAGACTGCGGTATGCGCAGGTGAGCGGCAACCAATCGAATTCGGCAATATCCTCTATACGCAACTGAATGCATCCGGGGACATGGGCTTTGCGCTGGCTGTACTTGCTGCACTGGCAGGAATGGGTATCCAACAGGCGGCAGGCCACATTAGTGAGGTAGACCTCACCCGTATCCTCATCCTCCAAACTGTGCAGACAGCAGCGACCACAACCGTCACAAAGCTGCTCCCACTCGGATCGACTCATTTGCTCCAGCGTTTTCCGCCGCCAAAAAGGCTCCTGTGCCATTTAGCTCGACTCAGCGTTGCAACTTGCTGTTCTTCAGCGCGATTTCACTCATTTCGGAATCGGCTATTGGCGGCATCTGTAAGTAATAGCCGCGAGTGCGCACCTCTTTGAGCAACTTGTCCGCCTCTGCACGGGCCAGCTTTTTGTCCGGCGTCACCAACATCGTAGTGACGTGCTGCGGCTTGCCGAAAAGCTCCAGTAGATTTTTGGGAACCCTCCCAGTGCCTTCGCGCTTATCCACGTACAGATACATTTCGTCTTTATTTGGACTGCGATAAATATCGCATAAAACTTTCACTTCAATTCCTCTTTACGCAATTGTTTCAGAGCTTCGAGCAAAGGGTGGCCAATCACATCGGCCCGCCACCCTCTGAGCCGCCCCTCTAACTCGGGTCGACGGGCCTGGACCAAGGCTTCCAGCTCTTTTTTGCGAATTAATATTTCGGCAGGCAACCCGGCCCGCTCGGCAATAGACACCATCTCAAGTCGCAGTTGCTTGAGGATCTCTCCCTGCTGCCGGTTGAGAGGCTGCTGCATTCGCGCAGGTGGATCGCTTCTCTCACAGGCTTGGGCAACGATTTTTAACAGGGCCTCTCCGTGCTCACGCAAAGCCCGCCCTTCCATACCCAGTTGGCTCAAGGCGCCTCTGTGCCGGGGCAACTGCTGGGCCAGGCCGAGACAGACATTCTCTTTCAACAAGTGATTGCGCGGCATATTCAGCGCCCTGGCCTGCTTTTCGCGCCAGGCACATACATCCTGTAGCACTGCCAGTTGTTTACTGCGCAGGCGCCAGGCACCTTTCACTTTTTGGTAGTAAACCTCAGGTGGGTTCGGGTTTCGAGCCGTGACCACCAATGATGCACAGTCTTCCTGCAACCACTCCAGGCGCCCCTTCGCATTGAGGTCCTTTACCAGTACGCCGTAGAGTACCGGCAACCAAGCGACATCGAGGGCGGCATAGGTTTTTTGTGCATCGCTGAGAGGTCTCTGCAGCCAGTCCGAGCGGGTTTCACTCTTGGGCAACTCAATATGCAGTAGCTGGTTAACTGTCGCCGCATAACCTAAGCCCGCTCCCATACCACAGATCGCAGCGGCAATTTGGGTATCAAAAATGGGCTCGGGGATCACCCCCAGCAAGCGCTCCAGGGTTTCCAGGTCCTCACTACAACTGTGCATGATTTTAGTGACAGCGGTATCGAGCAAGAGGTCGCGAAGCGGCTGTAACTCCTCAATCGCCAAATTGTCGATCAGGTAGCAGTGTTTTCCATCACCTACCTGGACCAGGGCCGGTTGGGGATAAAAAGTACGGCTGCGCATAAACTCGGTATCCAGGGCTACCGCACTCTGCTTGCGCCATTCTGCACACAACTCTACCAGCTGCTCGTAACTGTCGACCCAGCGTGGAGTGGTATCTATTTCTGTCATCGATATCACTCAACTGCCGGAAAAAAATGCGGTTCGACTATTAAAGGCGTGGGCGAGAGTGCCGCCATCGATATATTCCAATTCTCCGCCGATGGGCACACCGTGGGCAATCCGGCTCACCGTCACCCCCTGGGCACGAGCTCTCTCCGCGATGTACTGCGCGGTAGCTTCACCTTCTACCGTAGGGTTAGTGGCGACAATAAGTTCGCGCAACTGCTCAGTAGCGAGTCTCTGCTCCAGCAAGTCGATCCCCAGGTCCCCCGGGCCAATGCCATCAATGGGCGAGAGATGCCCATGCAGGACAAAGTAGCGACCGTGGTAATTACCGGCCTGCTCAATAGCCAGAACATCAGCGGGCGTCTCAACCACGCACAGTGAGTCCTGCTCGCGCCGGCTATTGCTACACAATGAGCAAACGGGCTCCTCTGTGAGGGTGCGACACTGCCCACAGCGCCCCACTTGTTCCACCGCTCGCGCTAAACTCTGGGCCAGCAGGGAGGCAGCTTCCCGGTCTTTTTCCAACAGGTACATCGCCATGCGCTGCGCGGACTTGGGGCCCACACTGGGCAGACAGCGGAGCGCGCGGATCAGCTCTTCAATCAGGGGACTAAACATACAAACTCAAAACCAGTGGATGGCCACTTCTTAAAAGGGGAACTTAAAGCCTTCAGGCAAATTGATACCTGAAGTCAGGTCTCCCATCCCCTGCTTTTGCAGATCCTGTGTTTTTTCCTCTACACGACGCACAGCGTCGTTGACCGCAGCGGCCAGCAGGTCTTCCAGCATTTCCTTCTCTTCGGTCATCAGGGAGGGATCAATTTCCACAGATACCACATCGTGGCGACCATTCATCGTCACCTTGACCATACCCGCCCCAGACTCACCGCAGATGCGAAGCTCAGTCAGGTCCTGCTGCATCTTCTGCATTTTTTCCTGCATATCGGCCTGCATTTTCTGGGCCTGCTGCATCAAATCGCCCAAACCTTTCATAGGTAACCTCTATCTTGTGCATGTAGCCTCGGAATAAACCGGGCCCTAATTGTCATTAATCTTCTACTACTAGTGATTCTACGGAGCCCGGCACCAGTTCCGCACTCAATTCTGTCTGTAATTCTTGAACCAGTGGGTCAGCAACCAGTGCATCCTGGGCAGCTTCTAGCCGCGCTTGGCGGGTAGCTGCGACTAATCGGGCGGGGGTACTCCCATGTACCTGCCCTACTTGGATCTGCGCCACCACAGGCTGCTGGAAGAAGTCAGCCAGAGAGTCCCCAAGGCGCCGCTGGTGAACTTCGTCGTAGAGGCTGCTGTAGGATTCATCCAGGGTGAACGAGAGTATATTGTCCTGCCTGCCCACCATCTCCAAGTGCTGGGCAATAGAGTGCAAAATACCGGTAATACCCAACTGTCCATACATTACCGGCCAACTGCCAGGCGTTAATGCTTCCAAACGCCCTTTTGGCACTTCCTGACTGCGGCTTTCTACCGGAGCCTCCCGCGAGGTATTCACCGTATTTTGTGGTACTGGTTGCTGTAGTGCCGGCGCCGACTCCACTTCCGCAACTCGCTGGCGAAGCTCGGCCAGGACATCTTTACGCTGGGGGCGCTCTTCTGCCATTCCCTGGACAGGGGGTGGGCTTGTAATTTGCTCCGGCTGAGCCTCCGTCGCTGGCTCACTGATCATTTCAGTTGGAGCTGTCGACTCTGCCTCTCGCTGCTCTGTCTGATGCTTAAACGGCTGCAGGCCTTCCACTGCCTGCGAGGGAGTTAGATCAACCGCTGTAACAGCCTGCGGCTGTGCCGCTTCAGGCTTTTTTGCCGGACTGACCTCCGATACTTCTGGCGCTACAGGAGCCTGTGGCTGTAGCGCTTCTGGAGCCGGTGCTGGCAAAACGGGTTCGGAAGCCGATGGCAGTGGCGAACGGGGAATATCCGCAACACCCTGGGGGCGGAAAGCCAACATCCGCAGTAGAGCCATTTCAAAGCCACTGCGCTGATCCGGGGCCAAGGGCAGGTCACGTCGGGCCAGCAGAGCCATCTGGTAATACAGCTGCACATTTTCCGGGGCGATACGCCCAGCTAAATTTCTCAGTCGCTCACCATCACCCAGAGAGTTATCGATAGATTGCGGCAACACCTGAGCCACTGCGATACGGTGCAGGTTATCGGCAAGTTCTGCCAGCGCTGCACTGTAATCAGGGGCCTGCTGAGACAACTCAGCAACTGTGGCAAATAAAGCCTGTGCGTCCTCTTCAGACAAGGCTTGCAGCAGCTTCCACACCAAACCGGTATCGATACTGCCCAGCATACCGCGCACTTCTGCCTCAGTAATTTGCCCCCCACCAAATGCGATGGCCTGGTCAGTAAGACTCATCCCATCTCGCATACTGCCATCTGCGGCGCGACCGAGATGCCACAGGGCCCCTTCTTCAAACGGAACCTGTTCCTGCTCCAACACAAACTTCAAGTGCCCCACAACCCGCTCGGGGCTCATATTCTTCAGTTTGAACTGGAGACAGCGGGACAGCACGGTAACCGGCAACTTCTGCGGATCAGTCGTTGCCAGTAGAAACTTCACATGGGGAGGCGGTTCTTCGAGGGTTTTTAACAGCGCGTTAAACGAGCTGTTCGACAACATATGGACTTCGTCGATCAGGTAAACCTTGAAGCGACCCCGGGTCGGTGCGTACTGCACGTTCTCAAGCAGTTCACGAGTATCTTCGACCTTGGTGCGCGAGGCTGCATCCACTTCGATCAGGTCGACAAAACGGCCATCAGCAATCTCATTGCAAGTGTGGCATTGGCCACAGGGTTCAGAACTGACCCCCTCTTCACAATTCAGGCACTTGGCCAGGATTCGTGCGATCGTGGTTTTACCCACACCACGGGTACCGGCAAAGAGGTAGGCGTGGTGCAAGCGACCATTATCCAGGGCGTTGATCAACGCCTGGAGAACATGCTCCTGTCCCACCATCTCGCGAAACAGCTTCGGCCGCCACTTCCGTGCCAGTACTTGATAACTCATTCAATCTCCGGTGCTCGACACACCTCTGCAAGGTCTTATTGTCTGCGCCTGTGGCGCGGCCGCCATTATACCGGCATCCACCGTCAGGCATAGAGAATCGAAGAGTGTGACCAGTCAAGTTCTATCGTACCTCTCGTAGCGAAACCAATGCTTGTGATATAACTGTGCGCCAGCTCGCACTAAGAACAATCAGTCCATAACTACAGCGAGCAGGGTACGGGGATCACGATCAGTAATGAATAAGGCCAGGAAGACGCTTCTTGAAAGGCTGTTTACCGAGCACGGACAGGCCTTGGTGCGCTTTGTCTCTCGCATTGTAAAAAGCCCTGACGATGCCGAGGATATCGCCCAACACGCCTATCTACGCCTGCAAAAACTCAGCGATGAAAAGGAACTCGAGAATCCACGGGCCTACCTCTACCAGATTGCCAACAACCTGGCCGTAGACCAGCTGCGTCGGGGCAAGCTGCATGTAGAGTACGTGAGCCAGCAGATCCCCATGGAGGGTGAACCCTATAACGACGACCATGCGGACCACCAGTCACCAGAAAGGTTGCTGGCAGCCCGCCAGCAACTACAGTCCATCTACGAAACCATGGACAAGCTACCCCTAAAGTGCCGCCAGGCCTTTCTATTACATAGGACCCGGGGCCTCTCCTATAGCGAGATAGCTAAGGAGATGAATATCTCCGTGAGTAGTGTGGAAAAGTATATTTTGCAGGCTTTGAAAGCGTGTCGTAAAAAGGTAACTCCTGAAAGGTGACCTTCAGTCAGTTGCGCCACTTATGACACCTATCCTTAACATAACGATAAAAAGAAGATGAATCACCGGTATTCAAACCTTAGCAGCAGCGCCACAAAATTATTTGAGGGGGGAAGCTGTTCAGCCGTCTCAGCTTCGAAGGGCCGTATTGAGTAAACCTAAATACTCTACATACAACAGAACTTTTTACTGCAATACAGTAAAAACACGTTGGAATTATTTTTTTACTCATAGGTCCGTGTAGTAAAGGTCGCACAAATTGAGAGACTTTGAGTAATATGCCGCCTTTAGTATCAAAGTACTAAGTTAATTTTCGCAAATCCAAGGTGCTAGAGCAGCCATGAAGACTAACCCTAAGCAAGCATTAAGTGAAGATAGCCTGGATCAGGCTTGCGCTTGGGTTGCTCGTTTGCGCTCTGACTCGATCACATCTAGCGACCGCCGTCAATTCAAGCAGTGGATTTCCAAAGAAGAGAATCAGCTGGCTTTTACTGAAATCACTGAACTCTGGGGAGATTTGGGGGCCTTGTCTCATCTGCCGAGCGACACACTGTTCCCTGAAAGCATCCCCTATCCACAAAGTAAAGCGGCCTCATGCTCCGCATCTAGCGAAACACAGAAGCAGCTGAGCTCGAAGCAATGGACATTGCCTCAGTGGCTTATGGGCGGAGGACTGGCAACCTGTGGAGCAATAGTTGCCCTGTGGGTTGGTTATCAGGGTATGGGCGGCGAACTCAAAGCCCAAATATATGTGACCGAACGCGGACAAATACAAACCATAAGTCTGTCCGACGGCTCAGAAGTGAAACTGAACTCAAATAGTGAACTTCGGGTAATCTATAACCGCAATGAGCGCCGCACGGAGTTAGTCCGAGGTGAAGCCTTCTTCGAAGTGGCAAGACAAACTTCTCGCCCCTTTACTGTTACTGCCGGCAGCGCCAATATCCGCGTATTGGGAACTGAATTTAACGTTGAGCTCAACCCGCAGAGCACGAAAGTATCCGTAACCGAAGGCACCGTCTCAGTCAGTGAGACCGATAGCGCTCCCGGCTTAGGACCCGAATCAGTACAACTAATCAAGAACGAAAAAGTCAGTGTTTCTGAAAGAGGCCTTAGCCCAATTGGCCAAACATCACCGGAAGAAGCTACCGACTGGACAAAAGGACTGTTAGTCTTTGAAAAAACCCCACTTAAGGATGCTTTAACTGAGTTAAACCGCTATTTAGCTGTTCCCGTTGCCGCCTCCCCCCAAGTAGAGGACAAATTAGTTTCGGGGACCTTCGAGATCTCCGATCCAGACAGCACCTTGAAAGCTATCGCTACTGCGCTCGACTTACACGAAGACCACAGTAACTCCAACCTGACTATCTTGTCTCCCGCACATAACTAGGTTATAACCGTCATCACGGCGGTTATATATTAGGCAAGCAAAATAAGCCCGCCCAGAATCTAAGAAGAACTATCAGTTTGCTGCATTTTGACATGCTGCATGTATTTGAATGGGCACCTCATTGACACCTAGGCACTGGATAACAATATCCCTTGTGTTAGCGCTTTGTTCCCCTAGCGCTACCTATGCCCTGTGCCCAGAGTCAGGAATCGAAATCTCCAAAGGAAACCTTTCTCAAGCCCTGATATCTCTGGGCCAGCAATGTAAAATATCACTACTGGTTAGAGCCTCATCAGCTGCAAAATTTCAAGTTAACAGGCAGACACTACTTAGCCCCGATGGCCATTTTGAGCCCGCTCTAGAGCAACTATTAGAAGGAGTACCGCTATCCTTCAAAAAAGTAGGCCCATCATCAGTAGCTGTTATTGAATCACCCCAGACTGATTCTTCCCGGCAAATAGCAACGGAAGCTTTGCAAACCGAAGAAGTAACGGTTACCGGCCAAAGCCTAACCGGAAGCCACTTGCGCCACTTCCAATCAGAAGGATACCTGCCGGTAGACCGCCTTTCGCGAGACCAGCTGGAGATGACCGGCGCTCAGACTATTGCCGATTTACTAAAGTTTTTACCTGCCATTTCAGGCAACTCCACAAGCACTTCAGTTAGCCAGGAGAGCGATGGTACTGCAGCAGTCTCGCTACGCGGCCTACCAGCCAATAGCACTCTTGTTCTCCTCAATGGGAGGCGAATCATCAGCGATGGATTTAATGGTGAAGCGACCGACTTAAACACTATCCCTCTAGCACTAGTTGAAAGAGTCGAGATTCTAAAAGACGGAGCTTCAGCTGTTTATGGCTCCGATGCTATCGCGGGAGTTGTGAATATTATCTTGCAAACTGACTTTGAAGGGCTCTCGATGAAGAGCTATTACGGACAAGCTTCGCAAGGTGATCGACAGAGTGAATCTCACCACCTAACCTGGGGGTGGAGAGGGGACCGGTCTCACGTAATGTTTAACCTGGCCCAAAATCGCCAGGGAAAAGTAATGAGCCGAGACAGGGACCTATCCAGCTCAGCGGATAGTCGCGCAATTGGGGGGACCGATCAGCGGTCATCTGCCATCCCAGATGGCTTTATTGCCCTCGAGAGAAATGAGGTATTAACCAACCTCTCCCCTGGGACCTATCAGAACTGGTCGCCGGAAGAGAAATTTAACTACAGCGACTACACCTCAGCAATTACCCCCACCCAAAGCGACTCAATATACATAGCCGGCAACCTGGATATTGGCGAAAGCACGCAAGCTTTTTCTGAAATTATGGGCGTCCGATCCAGCGGAGTATCAACCTCTGCTCCCACCCCTGTATTCACACGCTTTGACAACGGGGACTTAACGATAGCGGCTGATAATATTTACAATACTTTTAACGAAGAAATTTATGATGTCCGCAGACGCGTTATCGAGCTTGGCCCAAGGACACAAAATAACCGAACAAACAGCTGGAGATTCAATACCGGAATTAAAGGCTTCTGGAATGAATGGCAATGGGAACTGGGTGCCTCAATCCACAGAACTTCTAAGAAAGAAACACTAAACAATGTAATAGATCCCTTTGCGCTCTCCCTAGGGCTAAAAGGACCAGATGTCTGCAATACCACAACTTCCTGTGTGGCCGTAAACCTTCTTGGCCCCAGCGGCAGTATTGATGCGGAACAACTAGAGTTCATTCGTGGCAAGAGTATAACCACTAGCAACTCGCGAATGACATCTTTCACATTCATAACTGACGGCATTATCAAAAAAATATCGGCAGGAAATATTCTTGCAGCAGCAGGAATTGAGTTCAGACGGGAAAGCGTAAGTCTTCACTCCAATGATAATTTCGGAATGTCCTTTATTGGTGGGCATGCCCCTGGATCTACAGAAGGAACCCGGCTTGTCAAAGAAGCTTTTGCTGAGGTGTCCATCCCGCTAATTTCAGAAAAGCTATGGCTAGATGGTGCCATTAGAAGCTCTCACTATGACGACTTCGGGGATACTAGTAACCCCAAACTGGCTCTGAGATGGAAACCAACCCCCTCACTTCTTGTACGAAGCAGCTATACCACAGGATTTAGAGCCCCAACTCTCACAGACATGAATCAACAGGGCTACCAAACTCAAGAATTTCTATTCGACCCCTGTACAAGCACAAATACAAGTGACCTTCCTGGCTGCCAATATCGGTCTGACAGCTCGCGGATACAATATTTAACTGAATTTAGCGGTAATCCAGATCTAGCACCTGAAACATCCCGCACAATTTCTCTCGGAGTGACATGGGAGCCCCTCAAGCTTCCCGACTTTACCGCTAAATTTGATCTTTATGACATCGACGAAGACCAAGTGATCGGCACCAACCCCCAGTTTTTGTTGGACCAAAATGCCTACTACAACCTTTATACTGACTTGGTCATACGCGACCAGAGCGGTGATATAACCAAAATATACGCTTCTCGTATAAATCAAGGAAGCCGTGAGATCCGCGGATATGACGCAGCCTTTCGTTATAACTTCCAATTAGAGGGTGAAAACGAGCTGCATTTGGCTTTAAACATCAGCAGAATGCTTCACTACTTCAATCAAAGCTCACCTAACTCAACCAAAGAAGATCTATCTGGCACCTTCACAGATATTTCAGCCGGCGGCCCAGGATCATTGCCAAAATGGAAAGCCAATGCTGGAGCCTACTTAAAAAAAGGCCCTTGGAATGCCGGCTACACCGTCCATTATGTAGACAACCTTAAAGAAACGTTTACCACCCTGGACGGCACTAGCCAAAGCCGCAATATCAGCGACTGGTCATCACACGACATCCAGGTTGCTTACACCCCGAGCACTCGACTGAGATTTGCGTTCGGTATCAATAATTTACTTGATCGCTCACCTCCTTTTGCTTCAACCGCAGAGAGCAATAACCACGACTACCTAACATATGACCTTACAGGCCGATTTTTTTACGGAAGCTTTTCCCTAAGCCTCTAAGCTACACCTCTCTACTCAAACTCCTTCTGCCTCCCCTTTTACGCTCTCAAATAGACCAAAAATAAAACAAAAAGATCGATGAGCGAGCACGCGCTGACCTACCAAACCTGACAATACGCAGTATCAGAAAAAAACACGATTCTTTTGAGGGGTTCCGTCCGCCAAACGTTAATAGGTGTGTTGGGAGGGAAGTAGCCACTTGGGGGTAGCTACTTCCAGTAATCGTCATTAATGACAACAGACTATAAATCCAACGATCAAGAGAGGATTGACAATGAAAAAGAACCTCCTATCTGCAGCCGTAAAAGGAGCCATCGGCTTCACCGCCGCTGCTGTTATGGTTCCTGCTACTCCTGTTTTTGCACAACAAGATGCAGAAATGGTTGAAGAGGTTGTGGTAACCGGGTCCAGAATCGAGCGCGCCAATGACGTAAGCGTAAGCCCTGTTACTTCCGTTAGTGCTGAAGACCTAAAAGCAACAGGTGTAGTTCGTGTTGAAGACCTGATCAATGACCTACCACAAGTTGCCGCAACCCAAACAGCCGGGCAGGCTAATGGCTCCACTGGTACCGCAACCGTTTCCCTTCGCGGCTTAGGATCTCAGCGCACCTTGGTACTTATTGATGGCCGTAGAATGCCTGCTGGCTCACCTCTTGCCGGCGGCTCTGGTGCTGACCTGAACCAAATACCCGGTGCACTCGTTGAGCGAGTTGAAGTGCTGACTGGCGGCTCTTCTGCGACCTACGGTTCTGACGCAATCGCAGGCGTTGTCAACTTCATCATGAAAGATGATTTTGAAGGGGTACGCTTTGAAACTCAAACTAGTGTCTACCAGCACAATAATGACAACAGCAGTATGCAGCGTCTGGTAGAAGAGAGTGGCTACGATGTTGCTGACGGCAGCGTAACTGACGGTCACACCGATGATTTCTCATTGATCATGGGTGCAAACTTGGACAATGGGCGCGGTAACGTTACTGCATATGCCAACTACCGTAAAATTGATGCGGTTCTTCAGTCCGATCGCGATTACAGTGGTTGTAGCCTGTCCGGCAGCTCTGACAACTTCGCCTGTGGCGGTTCCTCCACTGTGCCCTGGGGCCGCTTTACCGACTTCGGTTTGAATGACGGGGACACCACTGAAGGCTTTGATTACAGCCTCGGGGATAACGGCGAGCTTGTCGACTTCTCTCGCCCTTACAACTACGGCCCACTGAATTACTTCCAACGTCCAGATGAGCGCTGGACTATGGGCGCTTTTGGCCACTATGAAATCAATGAGCACGCAGAAGCTTATGCCCAGCTGATGTACGCTGATGACCGCACCGTTGCTCAGATTGCCCCCTCCGGCGCCTTCTTTGTTACCAGCGATCTTTACTGTGGTAACCCTCTGCTCTCTGACGAACAGTTTGAAGCTTTCTGTGGCGTTTACGGCCTGACCGAAGATAACTATGTCAGTGACTTAAACGTCGTAAATACCGACGAAGACACTGGATTGACAACCGAAAACCCAGGTGCCCTTTACATTGGTCGACGCAATGTTGAAGGCGGCCCTCGTCAAGATGATATGCGCCACACGACATTCCGTGGTGTATTTGGTTTGCGCGGAGATATCAACGACAACTGGAACTACGACGTTTACTACCAGTACTCCGAGGTAAGCCTGGAACAGACCTATTACAACGATATGTCTGTAACCAATATCCGCCGCGCCCTGGATGTTCGAGAAGATGAAGATGGCAACGCTGTTTGTCAGTCTGTGATCGATGGATCCGACCCCAACTGTGTACCTTGGGATATTTTCTCAGCAGATGGCGTAACCCAAGAAGCCATTGACTACCTGGTTCTCCCTCTGTATGCCCGCGGTACTACCGATCAGGAAATTCTTTCTGGTTATGTAACGGGTGACCTGACCGACTACGGCTGGAAGCTTCCAACTGCCGAAAGTGGCATTGCCGTTGTAATGGGTCTTGAGAGTCGCCGTGAAAAGCTGAACTATTCACCAGACATGGGCTACCAAAATGGTGAAGGTGCCGGCCAGGGCGGCCCAACCCTGCCTGTAGATGGATCTCTCAACGTTAAAGAAATTTTCGGTGAGATGAATGTCCCCCTTATCAGCGGTATGCCTGGTGCTGAATATTTGGGATTGGAGTTAGCTTATCGCTACTCCGACTATTCAACTGACGAGCAAACCAACACTTACAAAGTTGCTGCTGACTGGCAACCGATTGACGACCTCAAAGTCCGTGCCAGCTTCCAGTCTGCTGTACGCCACGCTAACATCCGTGAACTGTATCGCGCACAATCCATCCAGCTGTTCGATATGGACTACGACCCATGTGGCTCCCGCACAGAAGCTGATGGCACTGTAGTTGAGCCTTCCTACACCTTAGAACAGTGTATGAATAGCGGTATTACTGCGCAAACTTACGGCAACCAGATCGATTCACCTGCCGGCCAGTACAATTATATTGGCGGTGGCAACCCAGATTTGTCCCCAGAGAATTCTGACACCTTGTCATTCGGCTTTGTTTATTCTCCAGAGTTTGTTGACGGGCTGACCCTTAGTATTGACTACTTCAATATCACTGTTGAAGACGCAATTGCCTCTATCCAACCAGAAACCATCCTCGACAAGTGTATCGAAACCGGCGATGACCTGTTCTGTGGCGCAATCAACCGTGGCGGCAACGGCAACCTGTGGATTGGCGACGCATCTATTACCGCTACTGACGTAAATATTGGCTACTTCGAAACCGAAGGTTTTGATATCAATGCCAACTACGGCTTTGATGTAGGCAGCTACGGCGCTGTAGATATGAACTTCATCGCTACCTACCTCACCAAGTGGGACCAGCAGGAGTTCGAAGGCCAGCCGACCGAAGAGTGTGCGGGTTACTGGAACAGCTCTTGTGGCACCCCAACACCTGAGTTTGTCAGCACTTTGCGAGCGACCTGGTCCACTCCCTGGAACGTGGATATCAACGGTAGCTGGCGCCATATTGGTAGTGTGACTGACCTAGGCGCAAATAATGCAGACTTTGATGCAATCAACTATTTTGACCTGTCTGCTGCCTGGGTGGCTTCCGATAACGTAACTATCCGCAGCGGTATCAACAATGTCTTTGACAAAGAGCCACCCTTGACCTCTGATGCCGGTTCCGGCATCTACGGTAACGGCAATACATTCCCAGGCATCTATGACGCCTTGGGCCGCTATGCCTTCTTGGGGCTGACTGTCGATTTCTAAACATTCTTTGTTCATAAATTGAAAGTCAAAAAAGGCGCGACAAAATGTCGCGCCTTTTTTTATGCATCCAGCCAATTACTTTAAATACTGATCAAGCTCAAGCATTTTAGCTATTCGCAACAATCACTAACTAGTCCCACAGAAGGTAGCCCCTCAACCTGATCAAAATTAAAGGCACTAACATAATAAATTCAATTGAAAGGCCGAAAACACCTAAAATCAAAGCACCGAGAGCTCCTCCAAAAATACTAATAAAAACTATATTGACGAGTAATTGGAAAAGAAACGTAGAGACGACTAGCAAATCACCCTACATCAACCCCTAAAATTTCAGGGACTTATAAGTAAAGCTAAAAGCTACACTTTAAAGCAACCTACTGAATTCCTTGAAGGTGCCTCTTATAGTTTCTATAACGCCCAGAAGATTTTTTATAAAGAGACTTCCTAACCTGCCAAATACTCGCAGTTTTCACTACACCCTCTCTAGCTGAGAAATTAAGACAGGCACCTTCCCAGTCGAGCCCAATAAATTTCAACAACTTCTCAAGCTCATCTTCTGGAGAGCAAACAAACTTATCATAATCCACACAGCAGACGGAATCAGGAAAAAGAAGCCTCCAATGCTCCATTACTAACTCTTGCTGCCGGTAGTAATGCCCTATCCATTCAAGATCTACAGAATAATTCATTCCTGCTCCTAACTGCTGAAAATAAACAGACAGGCAGTTATCCAGTAAATTTCTTTTCGTCCACACAATCTTCGCCTGAGGAAAAAGACTCTTAATAAAACCTATATGCAAAAAATTATCAGGCCTCTTATCAGTGAAATGTCCTCTCACATCAAACCTCTTCGTAACATGCTCCTCATAAGCTAAAGCTATAGTTTCAAAAAAATCAGCAGTTCCACTTTTAATTTTTGAAAAATATGTATCACCAAAGTTCCTTACCTGCCTTGAAATAAAATCAAGCTCTCCTCCAGCGGTCACTTGGGAGTGGCCACTTAACACTTTCTCTAATAAGGTCGATCCGGAACGAAGCATCCCACAAATAAATATAGGAGCAAATCCCCCTCTTTGCGGCAAGCTGTCAGCCCACGCCTGATCAAAAGTTGAGATAAGGTCCTGAGTGTATTTCTCCTGCAAATCCTTTCGATACGCACGAAACCTCAATCGACCAACCTCGTTAGCCTTATGGTAAGCCTCAAAGGCTGCATCATACTCAGCACAGTCATCGAGAGCTTTTCCGAGAGAAAACAGCAGTTCTTCACGCTCTAGTGGAGAATCTATGCCAGCTAACAAAGCAGCTTCTAACTCAACTACAAGTGGATCATCCTTTCTCTCAATATCGCTTTGATACACCAACCTGCTAAGAGCGGGATAATATTTTGAATCAAGTGAAAGTATCTTTCTATATAACTTTCTTGAATGAGCTTTATCCCCTCGCTCCTCAGCAAGCCCTGCAAGATTAAATAAAGCAGGAATATAATTTGGGTCTACAGAAAGGGCCCTCTCAAAAAAATTGCCAGCCAACTCTAAACAATTCATATCTAGGTACACTAACGCAAGGTTATTGTAGACCTCTTCTTGCCCATCAATTTTAAGCTCAATTGCTTTTTTATATGCTTCAGCTGATGCCTCAAGCTCACCAACTTTCCTTAATTGCAAAGCCAAGTTAAACAAACAATTCGGTTGATTCGCATTGAGAGACAATGCGTACCGGTACATTTCCACCGCACTCGCACTCATCCCAGCAGATACACATCCTGAAGCCAAGTTAAGGACATATGTCATATTAGAGGGTTTAATTGACAGAAATTTTTTCAGGTAGTAATCTGCCTTTTCTGCCTGCTTGCTGGAAATATAGAACTGACAAATCTCCGCAAAAATCAGTTCACGCTCAACACCTAAATTCAACATTGCCAGCAATATACCTTCTGCCTCAGGTAATTTTGAGGATGCAATTGCTTTATGAGCACGCCTTAGCTCTTTTAGAAACTCTGATCGATTTGTCATTTTTACAGCCAAACTAATTTTAGAATGGGAGGAAGAGTATCGGAGGGAAAGCAAAAGATAAAAGAATAGACCCTCCCCTGTAAGAGAAGGGTCACTCAAGCACCATTAATATTCGTTAGGGTTTCCCTGTGCACCCTTACGACGAGCCGAGTCCACCATATTTTTTGAGTCCTCAGCAACACTCTGCCACTCTTCCACCGTCATGCAGGTCTTCTCTTTAAAGCGAGACCCTGTGATAGACCGAACTTTACATACTAAGCGGCTTTCAGATGATTCAGTATTACCAGTCGAAGCGCCCGCAAGATCGTTTTTTGCGCCCTCATCATCAACTACCGACTTAGTAGCGCATCCGCCAACAAGCATAATCGTGCAAAGACCAACTAAAACTGCTTTCAAGCCCATTATTCCCTCTCCTTGATTAAAAAACATTATTGTATCGACTCGAACTTAGATTCTATACTGATATCATCTCTAGCGCATATACTGGTCGCGAAATATATCTCCTTTCAGAGATACAATAAAAGCAACCCGCTATATTAATCTTCTTTGCCCCAAACCTCTTTTAGAACCGCACTATTGTCTTAAAAAGACCATCGCACCAAATACGCTTATTAAAACCCAATCTTTTTGAAGGCTAAATAAACACTCCTTCCCATAGCCATAAAAAGAAGAACGCCTGCAACGTGCAATAAGATTAGTAGATACTTTATGCACCTATACACAAAACCTAGCAGCTACAACTCCCAAGCCATCTGGCATCAGCCCAATAAAAAAGGGGGGCAAGCTATAGATTCATACTATTGGAAAAGTCAATTTGCTACCCAATCCACCCGAAACAATTAATCCGTGACCACGAAGCCCTCCCTACAAAGTAGAGGGGCATTAAAATACGAGCTTCGCTACAAAAATAGACTCATTTCAGCTCATATTTTTCAATCTTGCAGATAGGCTTAGGGGGAATGTGTTAAAAAATACATATTGGATCGAACGAGTGTGGGACTATATTCTAACGTTATGAGGCAAGGAATCTAATTGGCAAAAATATAAATGCTTTAAATACAATTAAATCCTGGGCACCCAAAAGCCTCTCGCATGCAAAGATTACCGAAATAAAAGCACGATAGAATCATTTCCTACGCATCCAATTCCTTCAAAGGCCCTAGTTGAACCTCGGCCTCATGCTCAGAACAATGGCTAAATCCACCCATATTTGGCATCACCCAGCCTATGACAAACAGGCCGCCTAAAAAACATTATCAACTACAATTAGTCGATATATTGAAAAATACAGCTTTTTTTATCAGTTTATTGAGCTATTCAGCCTAAAAAAATCAAAAAACAACCAAAAACTTCATCTTGATTATTCTGGTGCATACAAGCAGATTGATCATTAAACCATCAAGATAGTTCCATATTTCCGCGCAATGCATTAAAGTCAGCTTTGTCACATTTACACCCATATCATAAAAAGCATTATAAGCACCTTAAGTATAAGAAGGTTCCACTATGATTAAGACCAAACTGAGCATTGCTATAGCTGCTCTTG
This sequence comes from Microbulbifer maximicatervae (SeqCode), assembly GCF_052467225.1. Taxonomy (NCBI): domain Bacteria; kingdom Pseudomonadati; phylum Pseudomonadota; class Gammaproteobacteria; order Cellvibrionales; family Microbulbiferaceae; genus Microbulbifer; species Microbulbifer maximicatervae (SeqCode). The sequence continues at coordinate 4,758,110 of NZ_CP174303.1, forward strand.
GCACCCTCGCCAGCACAGGCGCTTTCGCCCAAGAGTCCACTGAGATTGGCGCAGAGGTAGAAGAAGTAATTGTTACTGGTTCGCGCATCGCTCGTGACCCGCTATCCACTACAGGCCCAATCACTTTAGTTGACTCCGAAACCATCGCACGTTCAGGTGTTGGCACCATTGACGAGCTTCTGAACCAGCTGCCATCAATGGGTACCACTGGTATCAATGCTAACGACAACAATGGCGGTGCTGGCCTTTCGTTTGTAGACCTTCGTAACCTAGGCTCTGCACGTACCTTGGTCCTTGTTAACGGCCGTCGCTTCGTATCTTCCAGCTCCGGCGTTGCCTCTGCTGTAGACATGAACAATATCCCAGTAGATATGATCGACCGCATTGAAGTACTAACTGATGGTGCGTCTGCTGTATACGGCTCCGATGCGGTTGCAGGTGTAATTAACGTTGTCTTGAAAGACTCTTTCGATGGCGTTCGCATAAATGCTCGTGCGGGTGCAACCGAAGCCGGTGGCGGTGAGAATGGCGAACTATCTATCACCTTTGGTAAAGAGTTCGATCGTGGTCAGTTCATCGGTAACGTAACTCACAGTAAACGCGACGAAATCACTTATGAGGACCGTGACTGGGCGGGCCTGCAAAGCTCCATGTCTCCCACCGGTAATATATTTACCGACTACGGCAGTTTTAGTGTTGCCGATGACGGTGTCACTTTAGGTGATTACTCCAGCTATGATATCGGCCAATACATGTGGCTTTCCGGATCCATGGAGCGCACTAGCTTCACAGGTAGCGGCTCTTACTCTATCACCGACGACATTGAGTTTTACGGGGAAGGCTCTTACACCCTGAAAACAACCAATCAGCAACTTGCCGCTCAGCCCATGTATGCTGGCAATGGCCTCAACCTGACTGCTGACCATCTCTCAGATGAAGTTCAAGAGCAATTGGCCGAAGCATGGCAGGAAGCTGAAGATGCTTACCAGATTGAACTCGCAGCTTACAATGCCGCCGTTGCCGAATGGGAAGAACAAGGTAGCCCTGAGGATCTGAAGCCTACAGCACCAACAGCAGGCCATGGCGATAGCTGGGAAGCTGGCCTGTCCGACGTTCGTCTGCGCCCTGTCGCCGGTGGAACTCGCGATTCCGAACAGAAAACTGAAACCTACCGCATTCTCGGCGGCTTGCGCGGAGATCTTGCCAATGGTTGGGGCTGGGATGCTTTCGTAAGCTACGGTAAAAACGAAGGTGAAAACACTGTCGCAAATTCCATCAGCAAAACAATGCTGCAGGAAATCCTGGATGGGGAAAGTGGAATTGCTGACGAGGATATTCAGTTCCTCGGCGGCATGAGCGATGAAGTTATCGACTACATCAGCTACACCGATCGCGAAGACAACGAGTACGATATGCTCAATGTCGGCGCGAGCTTGACTGGAGACATCGAACAAGTTCAATTCCAAGGCGGTGCCTTAGGGTTTGCTGCTGGTCTTGAATATCGAGAGGAGTCTGGCGAATTTAACCCCAGTGAAGAAACTCAAACCGGTTCTACATTTAGCAATCAGCAAGATGCAACTTCTGGTGATTTCGCAGTAACTGAGGTGTTTGCCGAGTTTAACCTGCCTATTCTGGCCGGTTTAAACTATGCGGAGGAACTGTCTGTTGACGCGGCTGTTCGATATTCCGACTACGATACATTTGGTGGCCAGGCAACTTATAAGCTTGGTGCAGTATATGCACCAACTGAGAACCTGCGTTTCCGTACTAGCCTGTCTACAGCGTTCCGTGCTCCAGGCATCTATGAACTCTATAGCGGCACAGCACAAAGCTACAGCTACCTGATTGACCCCTGTGACACTAGCAGTAACAATAAGGATGGCCAGGGCGCTAACTGCGGTATGGTAAGCACAAGCTTCACCCAAGCAGGCTCACAGGTACCGACCAACATCGGTGGTAACGAAGATCTTCAACCTGAAGAATCAACAAGTTTTACTGCTGGTATTGTTTGGACACCTAGCTTTGTCGAAGACCTGTCCATCACTTTGGACTACTTCGATATTCAAATCAAAGATGCCATCACAGATGCTGACACCCAGCAGATTTTGAATGACTGCTACCGCGACGGTATCAGTACTGCCTGTGACCTTGTTAGCCGTGGAACCAGTGGGCAAATTGACTACCTGGAAGGCTCTCTGCTGAACATCGGCGAGATTAACACCAGTGGTATTGATATCGACGTAGTACAAAACCTTTACTACGATGCGGGCAAACTGGCTCTGCGCGCTCAAGCGACCCACCTGCTTGAGTATGAGGAGTACAACACCCAAACCGACCAAACTACTGACTACGTCGATTACATTGGTACGACCGGCGATGCATACACCAAGTGGCGCGGACTGGCCAGTGCAACCTGGTATGCCGACAGCTGGGACTTTGGAGCAGACATTCAGTACATCGGTGATGGCCATAGCCCCTATGTGGATATGCCTTCACATACCTACCTGAACTTGAAAGCAGGCTGGGATGTTAATGAATCTACACGCCTAACCGCTGGTATCGACAATGTCACCGATCGCGAGCCGTCTACTACCTCTGGTAGCGATTGGAATGGTACTTACGACTTCCAAGGCCGCTACGCTTGGGCTGGTGTTAGTTACCAGTTCTAAGTACTGACTTTATAAGTCAACTCGATAAGGGCGCCATTTGGCGCCCTTATTTTTTCTAGTGAAGTATTCGAAAATAAAGTTACGAGCGCTCTTACACCGACTACTCCCCAGCGCCCATTAAGAACTCTAACTTATTTATATATCTATTTTTAACGGCTAGATTATTTACCAGTGAAAATGCCTCCGAAAAGCTCTGCTTGGAAGACGCTACATCCCCAAGCTGGTACCGGGTTAACCCCAACAAAAAATGAAATCGGTGATCGCTACTATCGGCTCTTAGAGCCCTTCGGAGGCGCTTTTCAGCGAGCTTAAACTTGCCATTTTCATAAGCTTCACGCGCCCGATAGTAAATGTAATAAGGGTTTCTCTCACGGTGATAGCGAACTCGGTCAGCGTAGCCATCAGCCAGCACTTCCCTACCTGTACTACGGTACAACCGCTCTAAATTACTAATGGCAACAAGGTTTCCCTTTTGTAGGTTTAACGCCTGTAAATAACTCTGTTCAGCTTCATCAAGATGGTTAAAGTGGCTGTAGAAAGCTCCTAGATTTGACCAGAGATCCGCCCTATCCGGGTGCAACTGAATAGCTTTGCGCAGATACAAAAATGCTTGTTTCTCTTCCCCCTCGCGCATCAGCTCAACCCCCCGATTGCTGTAATAGAGCGCAAAAGCAACTCGATCCTCAAGCTTTTGCTGCTTGTAGATCGGATCGTAAGCGGCCAAGTTTAAGTCAACCACTCGCCGACCCCGCGCATGCTCGGACACCATATTCACATGGCGGTAGACAACGAAGATTTCGGCCTCATCTTGAGTCCAAACTGCCGGTACATCTACCTCATTAAAATAGGCATGGGCACCCAATTGCCTAGCCATAGCAACCATCATTAAGGTGAAGGTCAGGCAATTGCCACGCTTTCGGTGGTAAGCCTCTACTGCGGGAAGGGTAGTATCGGCATCGTATTCAAATTGCATATTTCCCTGACGGAAAGCACTTAGTAGTCCCCTTAACCGTGTATCAGGAGCTAAGCCGGGAGAAATTGTATTGAGGTAAGACTCTATATTGCTATCAAGATCTAATAAATCTTCATCTGGTAGTTCTAAATGCTCAACTGCCCTGCCGAAAACCGCTTTGCCACTTAACACAAGGTCGCTATCTGCAATTTCCACATGACGAATTGGAGACTGGGAGCAACCAGTGGTTAGTAGCACCAGAGTAAGTCCGAATAGAAGCTTCACAGTTATTTCCCCTCAAGATTAGGACTACAACAGGATTTAACTCTAATTTACAGACTCACAAAGTACCCTGTTGCCATTTTTATGAATAACCTCACAACAGTTCGCCTGTTAAATAGACAGCTGGTAAACTTTCCAAGTTACGCAGGAGGTAGGCGCTACAAACATTTGGGCCTTTGAGCTGGCTGGAAACACCCAGTCCAAATCCAGATCGGTCCCAACCTCTTTAAACAAGAGCAATACAGGAAAAAAATAGTACTCTGACACACGGATGAATTACCTGGCTAGCCAAAGGGCACCGAAATTTCAGTTCCCTGGCCAGGCTGCCTTCCTAATATGCAACAGCATATTGCATTAGAGCTATAACAACTGGAATTTCAGCTTATGTCGTCAAATACAGACCAGAATGACGCCGGCTTTTTTGGCCACCCCAAAGGGCTCTCGACACTTTTCTTCACTGAAATGTGGGAGCGGATGAGTTATTACGGTATGCGAGCCCTGCTTGTGCTGTTTATGACAGCCAGCCTTCAGGAAGAGGGCTTGGCCTTTACCGTTGCAGCAGCCGGAGCTATTTATGGGCTCTACACTGGCGCCGTGTACTTCCTCGGCCTGCCCGGTGGCTGGATTGCAGACCGCCTACTAGGAGGACAACGCACCATATGGTACGGCGGCATCATCATTATGTGTGGCCATATTGTGCTCGCTATCCCAACCAGTTGGAGCTTCTTTATAGGCTTGATCCTTGTTGCTACCGGCACCGGCCTGCTCAAGCCCAATATCAGTGCAGCAGTTGGACACCTGTACCAACCAGATGATGTTCGCCGCGACAGTGGATACGCACTGTACTATATGGGCATCAACATGGGCTCAATCATCGGTTATGCCGTCTGCGGGTACTTCGGTGAAAATGTCGGTTGGCATTGGGGCTTTGGTGCCGCTGCTGTGGGGATGGCTATTGGCCTGATCCAGTATCGCCGCACTATCCACAATCTGGGGGACGCAAGCCTCAATCCCGAGAACCCACTTTCGCCAGAAAAGGCAAAACTGGCTTGGCGCATAATTGGTGCTGTTGTAGTCGGTGTTGCAGTGATTACCGGCTTCGTGATGAATGGCACTATCACCATCAACCCGGTAGAAATAGCCAAGTACGTAGCTGTAGCCTTCACCCTGACCTTCCTTGCCTACTTTGGCTTTATCTACTTTGGCGGCCAGCTGAGCGGGTCAGAGAAAAAGAAAATGTGGGCGCTATTCCTAGTCTGTGTAGCCTCTACCTTTTTCTGGTCGGGCTTCGAGCAAGCGGGCTCCTCACTGAACCTATTCGGCCGCGACTACACGGATCGCCTGATTGGCAGCTTTGAAATGCCAACCTCCTGGCTACAAAGCTTTAACTCCATCTTTATCATTACCCTGTCCCCCTTCTTTGCCGCGCTGTGGATTAACCTGGGCAAACGCATGATCACCCCATCCTATGGGCTGAAATGTGCACTTGGCCTGATCATCATGGCCAGTGGCTTCTTGGTAATGTTCTTTGCCGCTCAATACGCAGCAGCGGGCCTGAAAGTTGCTCCTTACTGGCTGGTAGCTACTTACTTCCTGCACACTGTCGGTGAACTCTGCCTGAGCCCGGTGGCCCTGAGTGCAGTAAGTAAACTTTCTCCTCGCCGCTTTGCTGGCCAGATGATGGGTGTCTTTGTTCTGACTTACTCTATCGGCAACCTCTTTGCCGGTCTTCTGTCAGGTAACTTTGATCCGAACAATGTTGCTGAGATGCCAAACCTGTTCCTGCAAATCAGCTTGTTCACAATCGGAGTGGGTATCATCCTGGCCCTGATCAGTCTCAAGTCCAAGTACTGGGAAACTGACTCAGAAGCACCCCAGAATACTGCGACAGCTGAAGGCTCTACTAAAACGGCCTAATACTTAGCTGTATTCCAAAAAAAGGCCACTGCTGTGCAGTGGCCTTTTTTATTTTCCCTCGCCTAAAGCAAGCCTTGTAACAGACCGACATTCAGCCAGATAAAGCGCGCCCCAATAATAAACAGCAAAACGGCAAAGCAATGCTTAAGCATTTTGGGAGAAAGGCGATGGGCGAGATTGGCACCAAAGCGGGCAAAAAACGTGCTGGTGACAACGATTCCAAAAAACGCAGGCCAGTACACATAGCCACTACTCCATTCTGGTAGAAGCTGATTGCCCCAGCCCTGGAAACCAAAGCTCAGCGCACCCGCAACCGCAATGGGAAGACCACAAGCCGCCGACGTAGCGACCGCACGCTGCATCTTCACCCGGCAACGGGATAAAAATGGAACGGTTAGTGAGCCCCCACCGATACCAAAAATCGCCGATACCCAGCCGATAACTCCCCCAGCAGATAGCAATAAAGATGACCTTGGCAAGTTGCCGGCCCCCTCCGTTAATTGATCGTGCCGGGCACCACTAAGCCACATCCTCACCGCAATCACGATCGCAAAGACGCCTATCAGCAGCTGCAGCCAGGCACCGGGGAGTAATTCAGCAGTGGCACCACCGGCCCAGGAGCCGATTAAAATGCCTGGAGCCATAATTCCAAAGATCTTCCAGTCCACCGCCCTTTTCTTATTGTGAGCGCGCACTGAACTGATTGAAGTGACAATGATTGTTGCTAGGGAGGTGCCCACAGCCATGTGGGTGAGGATTTCAGGGGATATCCCCATGGCGGTGAAAACAAAAACCAAGGCAGGAACAATGATCAGGCCACCACCTACGCCAAATAGTCCGGCAATAGTTCCAGCAGCAGCACCGACCAACAAATAAACCAGTAGTATTTCCATAGCCCACCCCGTTTAAATACGACAAACAATTTTGTCGCATTTAAACAGATATAAGCTGGGGATAGATAGCGACCTTAACTTCGGCTTTCCACTGTAAGCCAGTCAAACCCTTCCTGCTGACAGGCAAAAATACAGCTCTCCACTGTTTCGGTAACCTCTGCCAGGGCCTCCTTTGCCAGGGCAAGACTGTTATTTTTTTCACTGATATGGGCTACAACCAGGTGCTGTAGCTGTTCATAGCCAACGCGCTGTAGAAAGCCAGCAGCCTGCTGATTACTCAGGTGGCCATAGGCACCTCCAACCCGTCGCTTCAACGAAGGTGGATAGGGTCCTTGAGCGAGCATCAGAGGGTCGTGATTTGCCTCTAGAACCAAGGCATCACAATCACCAAAGTGCGCTTCAACATGAGGGGTGATAGTTCCCAGATCCGTCAACAAGCCCAGACTGCTACCGCGACAGCGAAACACAAACTGCGCCGCCTCACGAGCATCGTGGGGAACCGCGACCGGGGTTACTTCAATATCAGCGACGACAAAGGGCTGGTGCCCCTCAATTAAGTGCAGCTCCGGTAACCTGCCAATATCACGCGCCTTAAAAGTACCGGGCGTCAGGTAGACAGGCAGGCCATATCTGCGCGCAAGTGGACCTACACCAGAGAGGTGATCACTGTGTTCGTGGGTAACCACAATCGCAGAGATATCAGCGGGAGACATACCGAGCCGCGCCATACGGCGTTCGGTTTCCTTGATGGTAAAACCGCAGTCAACCAAAAGAAAGTGGTCGCCACTGGCGACCACTGTTCCATTGCCTTTACTGCCGCTTCCCAAAGAGGCGAAGCGCAGGCCCATTAAATAAGGTTCTGCTGGATAGATTGAAGCAGCTGGGAAGCTTCATTCTTTGAAAGCGGCTGTCCGCGAGTATCGCGCACGCGCACTTCAATCTCATCGTCATTGCCACGAATAACAATCAGATAACCGGGATAAGCCTCGCTTGTAGCGGTTCCTACTCCCAGGCCTTTGATTTCCTTGAAGAGAGCAGGTTCAGCACCCTCAGTCATATCAATTCCAGCCAAGATCTGCTGTAGGCTTACCTGATCAGCGCTCTCTGCCAGCTCGTCTTCATCGCTCTTGCTACCCCAGGAGAACCAGCCTCCGTCGCCATCTTCCTCATCAGAAGCAAGTGCACGGTCTTCATCGTAGGTGACGTAAAAAAGTCCAATATCGGAATCTTCACGGTGTAGACGATAAGCACCAGAATTCACAGCATGAGCGACAGTAGCCCAGGCCCGATCCATTTCGAGCCCCATTGCAATATAGGGCTCATGACCAGCAGGCTCCCTCAACTGGACCTTAAGTGAGCTGCTACCAATTGCCTGGGCAACCAAAGACGCTGTAGCAGCAGCTGTTTCTGACGCCAGTGCCGTGGACATTTCATCAATCATCCACCCTTCTCGCTCAGGGCTCGAAGAGCGGTCTGGCCAATTAACGCTACCGCCAACCGGGGCTGCAGAAGGCACAGACAAGTGGCGTACATGAATCTCTGTCGTATCGGGTTGCACACCGGTCTCTACCTGCAAGCGATACTTATCTTTAGTGTCAGGGCTCTCTTTAAAGGCCATCCAGGCAGTTTCCATCACACCCGCATTGGCATCTGACATTTCTATACTCAAGCCTGAGCTGCGAAGGAATTGGTGCAACTGGGGCCACACCTCTTCAGGAGGCTGGGATACCAGCACCCAGCGATTTCCGCCGAGCTTTTGAATCTTTACTCTCTCCAGACCCGCATTCACTGAAAGCGCTTGAGGACGCGGAACTTCAAATTCCCCTTGGGCCAGCTGCTCTCCTGCAATCTGGGGGATCTCATAGAGTTCCTCCTGATGCTTGGTATTAACACCTTCAGGTATCCGCAGAGGCGTCAGGCTATCGGCATGCTGGTAATCATTACTGCGATCGCGGAAATAGCCATCGTTGCCGAACACACCGCACCCCGCCAGTGTAATACTGGAGATAAAGAGCCCGGCTCCAACGGTCAATTTTTTCATTAAAGCTATCCTGGTTAATTCTCAGTTCGCGGGTTTAGAGTACACCGGCACTGCGCAGAGCTTCGCGCACTGTTCCGTGGTGCTCAGGGGATAAACTTGTCAGAGGCAGGCGTATTCCACCGTCGACACGACCCATCTCCCGGAGAGCCCATTTCACCGGTATCGGGTTGGACTCCAAAAACAGCACTTTGTGCAATATTTGTATTCGCTGGTCAATTGTCCGTGCAGTCACCGCATCACCGGCCAGCGCAGCTTCACACATTTGGGCCACTGCTGCGGGGGCCACATTAGCGGTTACACTAATATTTCCATGACCACCCAGTAACATTAGTTCAACCGCGGTACTATCGTCGCCAGAGTAAACGGCAAACCCTTCGGGCAGAGTATCTATTAAAACCTTAGCCCGCTCCAGATCACCGGTGGCTTCCTTGATGCCTACGATATTGCTGACCAACGCCAGGCGCTGTACCGTCTCCGGCAACATGTCAACTGCTGTGCGGCCGGGAACATTGTAGAGAATTTGGGGAATGGAGACAGCCTTGGCCACCGCACGATAGTGCTGGTAGAGGCCTTCTTGGGTGGGCTTATTGTAATAAGGTGTAACCAGCAGGCAGGCATCTGCACCACATCGGGCGGCATTCTCTGTAAGGTCAATCGCTTCAGAAGTAGAATTTGCGCCAGTTCCAGCAATCACTGGCACTCGACCTGCCACTTGGTCCACAACACGTCGAATAACCTCAATGTGCTCATTGAAGTCCAAGGTTGCAGATTCACCGGTAGTCCCCACAGCAACCAGTGCTCGGGTCCCCTGCTCGATATGCCACTCAACGAGGTTGTGCAGACTGTCCCAATCCGGGCTTCCGTCTGCGTACATTGGGGTGGCCAGGGCCACCATACTACCGGTTAACATCCTCACTCCTTATTTTTGCACTCCACCCGGAATACCACCGCCAGAGTCAGTTCAGTATGTTACTTAGGCCAGGGTATCTGCGCCAGTGCGACTAGCTCGCCACTCTTTTGCGTTTCTTTTTCTTTTTGCGTACCCCGTGATACACGTTTTCTGCCCCTTCAGGACGGGTCTTAAAACGGCGATGCACCCACATGTATTGTTCTGGGGCCTCTCGAATACGCGCTTCGATAAACTGGTTCACCAAAATGGCATCTTGCAGCTCATCTCCCGAAGGGATCTGATCAATAGGATCGTAAATCTTCAAACGGTAACCTGAGCCATCATCCAGTCGTGTTACCACATAGGGCACCACTTTGGCCTTGCCGACCCTGGCGAACCGTGAGGTTCCCGTAACAGTCGCCGCGGGAACATCGAAGAAAGGAGCAAAGATCCCCTGCTTAATCCCATAATCCTGGTCCGGAGCATACCAGACCGCACGCCCGCGCTGCAGGGCTCGCAATACCCCGCGCACATCTTTACGCTGATAAACACTGCCATTCTCAGTATGGCGCTCTCGCCCTTTGCGCTGCATGTAGTCATAAACCGGATTTTTGTGCGGCCGATACATGCCATCGAGAGTAATACTCATCCCCATCATGGCGGCGCCGATTTCCAGGGTAGTGAAATGCATGGCCATCAGGAGAACGCCCTGGCCTTGGGCCTGGATGGCCTGCAGGGCTTCCAGCCCTTCAAAGGTAAAGCGTTTCCGTAACCACGCTGCAGAGCGAAACCAGGCCATGCCGGTTTCCATCAAGGCGATACCACTGGACTCAAAATTACGCCTAAGAAGTTCAGCTCGCTCATCTTCCCCCAGCTCGGGGAAGCACAGCGCGAGATTGCGTTCAGCAATCGTGCGCCGGCTGGTAGCTACTCTTAGCATTAGGCGGCCAAATGCACGGCCCATGGCCAACTGCCAGCGATAGGGCAATTGCGCGATCAAAAACCATAGTGCAAAAAGCAGCCAGGTCAGCCAGTAGCGAGGATGCAGCAGCGCCGCGCGAAATCGGGGTTTTTCCATCAGATCTATATCAGGGTGTGGCGCCGAGGCGCAACCTAAGTCGGTTGAAAACGACGTAGTATACCCTATGCGAGGAGAGCAGGGACTGCGTAACAGCCACAGGAGGTCAGTGCCTTAACAGGGTGTCCAACTCATCCACTGCGACACACCAATCCGAATCATCCAAGATAGCATTCTCCAGGAACTCTCGTTGCCCATCACTCCAGAAGGAGGCGGAGGAAAGCTTCTCATGGCGGTGCAAATAGTGCGTGACCAGAAATTCATGGATCTGTGCATCTTCAGACGCCAGCCCCAACTGGGAAAACAGGTCCTTCAGTGTGTGATGTCCAGTAGTTTCCATAACGATTACCGCTATCTATTCTGGCAGCCATATTTTCATGGCGACTACCCCAATTATAGTTGGGCAGCCCCTGATTCATCCCGCATTATTCCTGCGGGGCTTTCAGAGGCATCACAGGCTTTCATCAATAGAATTCAGACTCTGCCCTTTTAGGGCGCCGGGTTGGGATTCCCCTGGTGTATAGCTTCGATAGCCGCTAATTGCTCACCATCCAGGGTAATTTCAACGCTGGAAATATTGGAACGCAATTGCTCGATAGTTGTGGCGCCAATGATATTTGAAGTGACAAATGGCTGCTGATTCACGAATGCCAGTGCCATCTGCGCAGGGTCCAGACCAAACTCCCGGGCCAAATCCACATAGGCCTGGGTCGCAGCCAGGGTTCGCTCTCCAGCGTAGCGCTGAAAGCGATCATAGCGGGTAAGTCGCGCACCCTCAGGCTTCCTTCCCCCCAGATACTTACCCGAAAGAACCCCAAATGCGAGGGGGGAGTACGCCAATAGGCCACATCTCTCGCGAATAGCAATTTCAGCGCAGCCAACTTCAAAAGCCCTGTTTAAAAGACTGTAGGGGTTTTGAATCGATACAATCCTTGGCTTCCCGTAGGCAATCGACTGCTGCAGGTACTCAAACATACCCCAGGGGGTCTCATTGGAAACACCGATATGACGAACCTTGCCCTGCTCAACCAACTCTTCGAGTGCGCCCAATGTTTCAGCTATAGACACACCATCGTCGCTGCCGTGGGTATAGTCCAGGCGCCCGAAGAAATTAGTTTGCCTTTCAGGCCAGTGGACCTGGTAGAGGTCAATGTAGTCAGTGCGCAAACGTTTTAAGGAATCGTCACAAGCCTGCAAAATCTGCTCTCGGTTCAGGCGGGGACCCGAGCGAATATGGCCAACACCTGAATTGGCGGCACTGCGGCCCGCCACTTTAGTTGCGACAACAACCTGGTGCCTGCCTCCTCGCGCAGCCAACCAGTTGCCGATATATTCCTCGGTTCGGCCCTGGGTTTCTGGCCGTGGCGGTACGGGATACATTTCCGCGCAATCAATGAAGTTAACCCCTTGAGATATTGCATAGTCGAGTTGCTCAGCGGATTCAGCTTCATTATTTTGTTCACCATAAGTCATGGTGCCCAGGCAAATCTGGCTTACCTTAAGGTTGGTGGTGCCGAGTTGGCGATACTCCATTGAAAAACCCCCATAAACCGAAAAACCGGATTATGCAGCTTTGCTAGGAAGAGTTGTAGGAGTGCGTTACGGAAGGGGAAACGGGACTCCCAAATGGAGTCCCGCAAAAAATCAGCCGAATTTGGTATCTACCATAGGTGAGGTATCTGCATCGTAATCAATGCCATCAACACCAAATCCAAACAGCTTGAGGAAATCCGCCTGATAGCCCTTGAAGTCAGTCAAGTCAAACAGGTTCTCAGCAGTTACCTCTGGCCAGAGCTTTTCGATCTTAGCCTGGGTCTCAGGGCGCAGCTCTTTCTCGTCCATACGTAAACGGTTCACATCATCGAGACGTGGAGTATCGGTATAGAGCCCCTCAGTGTAGAGGCGGTATAGCTGTTCGATACAGCCCTCATGAGTCCCCTCTTCTTTCATGATTTTGTACGCAAGAGAGATATAGAGTGGCATCACCGGAATAGCAGAGCTGGATTGGGTAACCAGCGCCTTCAAAACGGCAACGTTAGCCGCAGCCTTACCGTTATCGGTGATCGCTTTTGCCGCGCGATCAAGATCTTCTTTAGCTTTACCGATAGTCGCGTGACCATAAATCGGCCAGGTCAACTTTTCACCGATATAGGTATAAGCCACAGTTTTGCAGTTATCAGCCAATACCCCGGCATCACCGAGGGCCTGCATCCACAGTTCCCAGTCTTCACCACCCATAACCTTGACGGTATTTGCGATCTCTTCGTCGCTCGCCGGCTCCAAAGTAATATCGGAGATCTCCAGCTTGTCAGTGTTCAGATTCTTGGCAGTGTAAGATTTGTTAATGGGCTTGAGGACAGAGCTATACAGCTCACCGCTTTTCGGATCTGTGCGACGCGGGGATGCCAAGCTGTAAACCACGAGATCAACCTGACCGAGGTCTTCTTTGATCATCTCTACAGTCTGGGCTTTCACCTCATCAGAAAAAGCATCGCCATTGATACTCTTTGCGTAAAGCCCCGCTTTGTGGGCCTCCTGCTCAAAAGCTGCGGAATTGTAATAACCCGCAGAAGCCGTGCGCTTTTCAGTAGGCGGCTTCTCGAAGAACACACCAAGGGTGCTTGCGCCGCAACCAAAAGCAGCTGTAATTCGCGATGCCAGGCCATAGCCTGTGGAGGCACCTATCACCAGCACCTTTTTGGGCCCATTTTCGACCGCTGGCTGGGACTGAATATACTCAATCTGCTCGCGTACGTTAGCAGCGCAGCCCTGCGGGTGGGCATTGGTACAAATAAAACCGCGTACTTTCGGCTGGATGATCATCCTTACAGTCTCTCCCTTCGTCTTTTGGGAATCGTTGTTACCTGATTACAGATACGCTGGTGGCGCTCCGGAGAACTATCAACCCAAGGTCGTGAGTGCGACGCCTGGGTCAGGTTCGTGGGCCATTCTAATCTCTGTCGCCGAGGAGTCCCATAGCGGTATTTCCCACAATCGATAGATGACGTCCAAAATATCTACTATCCCGGCCAAAGCGCCATATCCTGTTCAAAACCCAAACAAGAAATCGATATTTCCTGACTTTCCTGCACATAAAAGGGGCTACAGTGATTAATGTCGCGCCAAGCCGGTGCCACAAAAGGGCCAATTGACATATTTCCACAGGAAAATTCATCAACCGCGCTTTTTCTGGCTTGGCACGCTGTATGCAGTCTCACCAGTGAAGGAAGCTTTTCGCTGTCATACAGCAAGCCAGGGATGGCTCGAGCGTTGTTAAACCTGTAGTAAGTTAGGAAGGTCAGAGTGAAATACTATTCGCGACACTGTGTGAAACCCGGAGACCTCAATCCCGCCCAGCGCCTGTTTGGCGGACAGCTACTGTCCTGGATTGATGAGGAAGCAGCAATCTTTGCCGGCTGCCAGATGGGTACTCCAATGCTGGTCACCAAACTGATGTCGGAAATTGACTTCGTCAGCTCCGCTTGCTGCGGTGATGTGGTGGAGTTTGGATTCGAGGTGGTTGGTATCGGCCAAACCTCGCTCACAGTCCACTGCGAGGTTCGCAACAAACAGTCACAACAGCTGATTGTGCAAGTGGACCAAATTGTTTTTGTCGCGCTGGACGCAAATGGCAAGCCCACCCCTCACGCAAAGGCCGGCATGTCCCTGGAACAGGCCCGAATTGTTACTCAACAAGAGCGGGAGGTTCGCGAACGCAGAATTGCCAGCTGACTCTACCCCGGAGCAATAACGCTCTAGAGCAGTGAAACGGTGGCGGTATACTGACGCTTTGCACTAACCGCCATCGACTATGTTTGAACTGCGATTTCACACCCCCAAACCCTGGGCTCAAGTGGTGCTCGCCGACTTTGATCGATTCCTGCAGGACCATGCTGCCGCAGAGAAAAAGGCCTCCGGCATGGCGGTATCCATGTTCTCCCACTATCCCGACAAGCCCGTTTTAGTGGAAGCCATGATCAACCTGGCACTGGAAGAAATGAACCACTTCCGCCAGGTTATCAAGATTATGCATGATCGAGGGATCTACCAGGCACCGGATGCGAAAGATCCGTATATCAACACCCTGCGCCAACTGATTCGCCAGGGGCCAGATGAATACTTGATGGACCGCCTGCTCACCGCAGCGATCATCGAAGCGCGGGGGTGCGAGCGCTTTGGACTGGTGGCTGAGGCACTGCCATCTGGCCCCCTGAAGACCTTCTACCAGGTCATCACCGATAGTGAAGCTCGCCACCACGAACTATTTGTCGAACTCGCCCTGGAGTACTTTCCCCGTGAAAAAGTGGAAGCGAGGCTATCTGAATTACTCGATGAGGAAGCCGCGATTACTGCCGCACTCCCACACCGCGCGGCATTGCATTAGCGGACCGTAATTCAACGCAATTCCTATTCCCCTCCAATGGTGTATCCTGGCGCCAATCTCTAGCCCGACGTAGAGGCGCCAAACATATGCAGACTTTCCTTCGCCAACACTGGTTCCACCTGTTCTTATTGACCACCTTTGCCATTACCTGGGCCTGGTCTGCCTGGAACCCCCTGCACCCCGATGACTGGTTGCTGGAGAACTATCTGGTATTTGCCGCTCTACCGGTCATTTTGATCAGTGCACGGAGTTTTCCCTTATCGAATATCTCCTATACATTGATCACCATCTTCATGTGCCTTCATGTGATCGGCTCTCACTACACCTATGCCGAAACGCCTTTTGGCTACACCTTGCAGGAATGGCTGGGCTCCGATCGCAATATGTACGACCGCCTGGTGCATTTCAGCTTTGGCCTTCTCCTGGCCTATCCGGTGCGAGAGATTCTTGTGCGCCTGGCTCAGCTGCGTGGATTCTGGGCCTATTTCTTCCCGGTAGACGTGACTTTTGCGCTCTCATCAATCTACGAAATCATTGAGTGGCAAGCGGCAAAAGCTGTCTCTCCAGAATTGGGCGCAGCCTTCCTCGGCTCTCAAGGAGATATTTGGGACGCGCAGAAAGACATGCTGCTGGCGGGGCTCGGCTCTATCACCACCATGCTGGTGGTACTCGCCCTGAACCTGTGGTTGAACTCCAACGCCTGGAGTGAGATTCGCAACAGCCTTAAGGCCCCCCCGGGTGACCGCGCCCTGGGAGAAACCCGATTGCGCCACTGGTGGAGTAATCGACGCGGCTAGAATCCACCCCTATTTCGACAATGCATGATTTAGCGGTAAACGGGTTGTCTGCTTCATCGTCTCCATCACAAAACTGGAGCTGACATCAAACAGGTCGGCCTTGATCAGTTCCTTGTAGAGACGATCGTAGCCAGGCATATCGGTGACTACCGCTTTGATCAGATAGTCCAAATCTCCACTCATACGATGGACCTCAAGAATTTCAGCCACCCCCTGTATCAATTCGCTAAAACGGGCGGCCCACTGATCATTATGCTGGTTGGTACGAATTGAAATATAGACCGTCAGCGGCAAGTTCAGTTTTTGCTGATCGAGGAGGGTAACCCTGTCGCAAATCACCCCCTCATTCTCAAGACGGTGAATGCGGCGCCAACATGCCGACTTGGACATCCCAACCCGCTCGGCAATGTCCCCCACTGACAGGGTCGCATCAGCCTGCAACAGCTCGAGTATTGCCCTATCCAGTTTGCTTAATCCTTCAGTCATCACTCAGTCCCCGCCTCGCCCAATCACACAAAATGACGCTTAATGGCACAGTTTTACGATTTAAATCTTATTATCGGCACAATCATTCATAAATCACACAATAAAGGATACAAGTAGAGACATTGTTTCAAGCATTCGGGACTAAAGTGAGCCCCACAAAACAGGGGAAAGGAAATCATGACAGACCTGATAAAGCACATCCGCGACTCAGTAATCGGCGATATGCAAGCAATCGTAACGCCGTTTGGAAAACGTCCTCTGGTGTACGCCGACTACACAGCTTCCGGTCGTGCGCTGACATTTATCGAAGAGACTATCCGCCAGCAGGTACTGCCCTTCTATGCCAATACCCACAGCGAGAGTTCCTATACCGGTGCCCATACCACCGCGCTACGGGAGCAGGCCCGTGAAGAAATTCGTCAGGCAGTCAACGCCAGCGATAACCATAAAGTGATTTTTTGTGGTTCTGGTGCAACAGCGGCGATCAACAAATTGATCGATATTCTCAACTTGCGCCTGCCCGCAGACCTGGATAGGCAACACCAGCTCTTAAGTAGAATTCCCGAACATGATCGCCCGGTTATTTTTATCGGCCCATACGAGCACCATTCCAATGAACTCCCCTGGCGAGAGAGCATTGCCGATTTAATCGCTATTCCACTGGATCAAAGTGGAAAACTTGACCTTGAAGTACTGGAATCAGAACTGCGCGCCCATGCCCATAGACCACACAAAATCGGCAGTTTTTCTGCGGCCTCTAACGTAACCGGAATCAAAACAGATGTAGAGGCAGTGACTGCACTCCTTAAAAAACACGGAGCTTTATCATTTTGGGACTACGCCGCCGCAGCACCCTATGTGCAAATTAATATGCAAGGGCCAGCAACGCCGGATAGCCACTACCAAAAGGATGCCGTGTTTATCTCCCCGCACAAATTCATCGGAGGACCCGGCACCCCAGGTATTCTGGTTGTACACGAAGATCTGCTGAAAAACTCGGTACCTGCTACACCGGGAGGCGGTACCGTCCTTTATGTCACACCGGAAGATCACCGCTATCTGGAAGACGCCGAGCGCAGTGAAGAGGGCGGCACTCCAGCCATTATCGAGTCGATCAGGGCCGGTATGGTTTTCAAACTTCAACAGACGGTGGGCGCAAAAGAGATTGGTCGACGCGAAACCCAATTTTTACAGCGGGCACTGCAACGCTGGTCGGAGGAGGAGGCCATTGAGATACTCGGCAATACTGACTCCGCACGACTATCCATCATCTCCCTGCGAATTAAATGGAACAGTAAGGACCTTCACTACGGTTTTGTGGTGGCATTGCTCAATGACCTGTTTGGTATTCAGGTTCGCGGAGGCTGCTCCTGTGCCGGTCCCTATGGACACGCTTTATTGGGCATCGATATGGCCCACAGTAAATCCCTGGAAGAACAAATCCTGCAAGGTCAGAAGGTACTGAGACCCGGTTGGATAAGACTCAACTTTAACTATTTTATCAGCGAGGAGGCCTTCGAATACTTATTGGAGGCAGTGGCCCTGGTCGCCAACTACGGCTGGAGATTGTTGCCGTTTTACCGTTTTGACCCACTCACCGGCGTATGGAGATATCAGGATAAGAAAATGAGGACATCGTTTGATATTTCTCAGCTGACATTTACTGAGAAAGACACGCAACAAGAGCAGGAAAACCGTTGCAACTTAGATCTTAAGAGCTATTTAATGATGGGAGAAAAAGAGCTTCGCAAAGTTGGTCGCGAAGCCCATTTCTACGATTTAAGACTACCCGATGAGGCAGAACCCCTACGCTGGTTTGCCAGCCCCCGGGAAGCGGCACTGGCACTTTAAGTGGGAAGCGAAGGGGCTTCTAGCGTAACAGCAACAGAGGCTGGCGGGCTTTCAACAACATTTTTACGGTGATGCTTCCCATTAGAAGGTCGTGCAGGCGGTTGTGACTGAAAGCTCCCATCACGGTTAGGTCAATCTGGTGCTCGGTTTGGTAGGCCACCAAAGCTTCAACGGTATTGCCGGTGAGATTACTGGCAGTGCAAGTGAGTCCTGCAGAATCCAGTTTGGCCGAGGCTTCAGCCAACAAATTCTCCGCAGTTTCAGCCGCCCCTACATAGACAAGGTGACAGGAGAGTTCGCGAAATAATGGGCTCTCTGCAACCATCGCCAATGCCTTGCACGAGGCCTCACTGCCATCGTAGGCAAGCATCACCCTGCTGGGCTCTGTGAAGTCCCGATTGACCACCAAAATCGGCTTGTGCAGTGAGCGCACCACTGTCTCCAGGTGAGCGCCAAGTCCACGCTCAGAATCCCCGTGCTCTTCACCGCGAATTCCCAACACCAGCGCACGAATGGAGTCTTCCATTTCCACCACTGATTCTGTCAGGCTGTCGTGACGCTGGCAGGCTTTGATATTTTGCACACCGGCATCTTCGGCGCGGCTGCGGGCGGCTTGTAGCATCAGCTTGCCCTGCTGCACCATTAACTGCGCCCGCTGCTGCTCCAGCGCAGTTAACTCTTCCAGCAACTCCTCCTGACTTCCCAGGCCGATACTGCCGGTAAAATCGGTTACCGCAGGGACACTGCTTCTTTCGATGTTGTGCAACAGCTTTAACGGTGCTTGCAGGCTCCTGGCCAGCCAGGCCGAGTAATCACACACCGCTCCAGTGTAATGAGAGCCATCGATACAGGAGAGTATCAATGGCGCCTTGCCGCCATTACCTGTGTTCTCATTGTTATTTTCGCTGTTGCTTACGGCCATCAATGTCCTCCAAGAACCCGCTCAATTTCCTCGGGCTTATCGTGTACGCCAAAACGGTCGACGATCGTTTCACTGGCTTCATTCAATCCTACCAGCTCAACTTGTGCTCCCTCGCGGCGGAACTTAAGCACCACCTTGTCTAGCGCATTAACCCCGGAAACATCCCAGAAGTGCGCGCGGTTGAGGTCGATCACCACCGTATCCACCACCTCTTTGAAATCAAATGAAGCGGTAAACTTATCGGCTGAATTGAAAAATACCTGCCCAATGACCTTGTAAGTGCGGCGACTCTGCTTTTCATCCAGGGAGCTGCTCACATACATAAAGTGACTGACTTTGTTGGCAAAGAACAGCGATGCCAACAGCACACCGACAAATACACCATAGGCCAGGTTGTGAGTCCACACTACCACAACCACAGTGGCCAGCATGACCAAATTTGTAGAGAGTGGGTAGTGCTTCAGGTTGCGGATGGAGCCCCAGTCAAAGGTGCCGATAGAGACCATAATCATGACTGCCACCAGCGCCGCCATGGGGATCACAGCAACCCAGTCACTGATAAACACTACCAGTGTCAGCAGACCGATACCGGCCACCAGAGTGGAAAGACGGCCGCGACCACCGGATTTCACATTAATAACAGACTGGCCGATCATGGCACAGCCAGCCATACCACCCAGGGTACCCGCAGCAATATTGGCAATACCCTGACCTTTACACTCGCGGTTCTTGTCACTGGTGGTATCCGTCAGGTCGTCGACAATCGTCGCCGTCATCAGGGATTCCAACAAGCCCACAACGGCCAGACCTGCGGAGTAGGGAAAGATAATCTGCAGGGTTTCAAAGTTAAGCGGAACTTCTGGCCAGAGGAAAACAGGCAGAGTATCCGGCAGCTCACCCATATCGCCGACAGTGCGAATATCCAATCCCATAGTCACTGCCACTGCGGTGAGGAGCAGAATACACACCAGCGGTGATGGCACAGCCTTGCCAATCACGGGGATATAAGGGAACAGGTAAATAATCCCCAGACCCGCCGCAGTCATTGCATAGACTTCCCAGGTGCCGCCGATCAATTCCGGCATTTGCGCCAGGAAAATCAATATTGCCAGGGCATTGACGAACCCTGTCACCACAGCCCGGGAGACAAAACTCATTAAGCTCCCCAGCTTCAGGTAACCCGCAATAATCTGCAGTACCCCCGTCAATAAGGTTGCCGCAAGCAGATATTGCAACCCGTGTTCTTTCACCAGGGTCACCATCAGCAGAGCCATGGCCCCGGTGGCAGCGGAGATCATTCCCGGGCGACCGCCGACAAATGCAATCACAACAGCGATACAGAAAGAGGCGTAGAGCCCGACTCTGGGGTCAACGCCCGCGATAATCGAGAAAGCGATGGCTTCGGGTATCAAAGCCAGGGCCACTACCAGGCCGGCGAGAACATCCCGACGTATGTTGCCGAACCAGTCGGCTTTGGTCGATGAGAGCAGCGAAGGAAACATAGGAGACAGCTAATTAAATTGAGATTGATCAAAAAAAGGCCGCGCACTCTACCATAAACGGCAGCAACCCCGCATGGCGCAGCCTCCCTCTCCCCCACTTTTCCTCTGACAAATATCAGAACTGTCCACTGCCGTCCGACCGTGGACAAGGCGGACACCGGACACTTTTTGCGGACACCATCAAGAAAACTAAAAACTACAAAGTTTCAAAAAATTCCTTTTATTTCAACAAGTTAAATAAAAATTAACTGTTGGCATGCTTATTGCGATACCCCTCCTAACAAGCAGATTCTTAGCTCTGAATCCAAATTTCTAAAAGCCTGCATCCAAATAGCAATGACAGGCAAAACAGTAAGAGAAACGGAAAGCCGCAATGATTAGAGATACTTCCGGACAAGATACCAAGATAGAAGCCGTGCCGGTTTGGAAGAACAAAAAGGTCGTCAAAGCCTCGGTATTTGCCGGTTTGACAGTGGCATTCCTGACATGGGGTATCAACTCCTGGCACAGCAATAGCTCTGTCGACAGCACCCTCTCCCTGTCTCAAGTCAATATCGCCCAGGTCCAGCGAGGAGACCTAGTGCGAGATCTGGTGGTTCAGGGCCAAGTGGTCGCCGCAAACAGCCCCACGCTTTTCAGCCCTGCCCAGGGCATTGTGAAGTTTGCAGTGAAAGCTGGGGATACCGTTGACGAAGGGCAATTGCTGGCCACCGTCGACAGCCCGGAACTATCCAATCAGCTGGCCCAGGAAAACGCCCAACTCAACCAGCTGACGGTGAACCTGCAGCGCCAGAAAATCCAGGCCAAACGTCAGCATATGGAAAACCAGCAAAAGGCCGACCTCGCCAAAGTCAACCTCACCGCTGCCAAGCGAGAATTGAGGCGTGCAGAGTTGTCGATGGAAAAGCAAATTATCTCGCGGCTGGATTTTGAAAAAACTAAGGACGATATGGCCCGCGCCCAGCTGGAGTACGAACAAGCCGTACAAAATGCGGGACTGGAAAAAGAATCACTGACCTTTGAAACCCAGAACCTGGAACTCCAGGTCTCACAACAACGCCTTCAGGTAGAAGAAACTGAGCGCCGTGTCCGCGAGCTGAACATTATCTCACCGGTTAACGGCACCGTTGGTAGCTTAGCTGTGGCGCAGCGTAGCGCCGTGGGTGCCAATGCGCCACTTATTACAGTTGTCGATCTCACCAGTTTTGAACTCGAGGCCAAGGTGCCGGAAAACTATGCCGACGACCTGGGCATCAGCATGGCCGTGGTAATCAAACTCGGTGGAAAAGAATTACCAGGGGAAATTACTGCAATCTCCCCCGAGGTTATAAACGGCCAGGTGGTCGCACGGGTTCGTTTCACTGAGGGCCAGCCGAAAAAGCTGCGACAAAATCTCCGCCTTACCGCCCGCATACTGCTGGAAAACCGCAATAACGTACTGTTGGTCAAACGCGGTGGCTTCCTCGATCAAAGCGGTGGCAACCATGCCTTTCGTTTGAACAGCGAACAACAGGCGGAGCGAGTTTCCATCCAGATAGGCGCCTTTGGCTTAAAACAGGTAGAGATTATCTCGGGCCTACAAGAGGGAGACAGAATCATTATCTCCTCTTCCGAGGAACTCGAAAATGCCCAGCTAATTGCGCTGACAGATTAACCCCGAATTCAAATTGGAGCTCGATATAGCTCCTTAGTAAATCAATCAATAATTTAAAGTTTAAGAAAAAGGGAATATCGCAATGTTGAAAATGAACAATATCCGTAAAAGTTTCCGTACCGATACTATCGAAACTCATGCGCTGCGCGATTTCAGTCTCGAGGTTAAAGAGGGTGAGTTTGTTTCTGTAACCGGCCCCAGTGGCTCCGGTAAAACCACCTTTCTTAATATTGCCGGCCTACTGGAAACGCCCACCAGTGGAGAGTACCTGCTCGACGGTGAGAATGTCAGTAATCTCAATGACCGCCAGCGCTCACATCTGCGCAACGAAAAAATAGGCTTTATTTTCCAGGGGTTTAACCTGATTCCCGACCTAACCTTATTCGACAATATCGACGTTCCCCTGCGCTATCGTGGTTTCAATGCAAAAGAACGTCGCAAGCGTATTGAAAAAGTGCTCGAGCAGGTAGGCCTTTCTGCACGCGCTAAACACCTGCCGGCACAGCTCTCCGGTGGACAGCAGCAACGTATCGCTATCGCCCGCGCTTTAGCTGGCGAACCCCGTTTTCTGCTTGCGGATGAGCCCACCGGTAACCTCGACTCCTTAATGGCCCGCCAGGTAATGGAGCTACTGGAGTTTATTAACGAGTGGGGAACCACCATCGTAATGGTTACCCACGATCCAGAACTTGCACGCCGTGCCCACCGCAACATCCAGATCGTAGATGGACAGGTTTGCGATTTACGTGCGGTCCCCGAGCATCCTGCTGCCGTTACTGCTTAAGGAGACTGCACCATGTTTGGATATTATATTTCCCTGGCCCTACGAAGTTTGCGCGGAACCCCGATTTTAAGCAGCTTAATGGTTGCCGCTATTGCAGTCGGTGTCGGCGCCTCTATGACGGTGCTGACCCTGAACTACACCATGTCCCAGAATGCTTTAAAGCACAAAGACGACGTTCTCTTTGCTGTACAGCTAGACAGTTGGGATGTTAATAAAGCTTACAAAAGTAAGAATGAAATACCCTGGCAGCTGACCTATCGGGACGCCGAAGCGTTATTGCGCTCAGATATTCCCACCCGTCAAGTTGCCATGCATCGCTACGGTTTTACCGTTGAGATTGAAAACTCTGCTATTAGACCTTTTGAATCACATACCCGGGTAACTACCCGGGACTTTTTCGCTTTGTTCGATGTGCCCTTTATTTATGGCGGCACCTGGGAGGAGTCTGCTGATAGCTCTCCTACTCAAGTAGTTGTGCTTTCCAAGCCGACAAATGACAAGCTTTTCTCTGGTCAAAATAGCGTTGGAAAGACAATAAAACTCAACGACGAACCCTATACGGTAGTGGGTGTTATCGACACTTGGGAGCCCTCACCAAAGGTATATGATGTCAACAACAGCCCGTTTGATACAGTAGAAGAGTTATTCATACCCTTTGGCTTACACCGCAAGTTGGAAATTCACAGCTGGGGCAACACCAATGGCTGGGACAATGCCGATCCGCAGGGATATGAAGAGTTTCTACAGAGTGAATATCTCTGGGTTCAATACTGGGTTGAACTTACAACTAGCGAGCAAAAAGCGCAGTATGAAAATTTTCTTCGCGCTTATATACAGCAAGAGAAAGCTCAAGGGCGTTTCGAGCGACCACTAAAATTTGCCTTGAGTAAACCATCTGAATGGTTGGTTCTCAATGAGGTACTCAGTGATGACAACCGTATTCTTGGGTGGGTTTCTCTGGCGTTTCTCCTGGTATGTATTATCAATGCCGTTGCATTATTGTTGGCAAAATTTCTACGCAAAGCACCAGAAGCTGGTGTACGTCGCGCCTTGGGAGCAAGTAGAAGTGCGATTTTCACCCAGCACTTAATTGAAAGCGCAACCATAGGAATCATCGGCGGAGTAGCAGGTATTTTTCTCGCCATACTCGGCCTTAGCGGCATTCGCTACCTGGCCATGGGCCAAATCGACACACTCCCAACTATGGATTGGGTCATGATGGTTGCGGCTATTGGCCTGGCTATTGTCGCAAGCCTATTGGCAGGTTTCTATCCAGCATTGAAGATCAGTCAAACCAACCCTTCTATCTACCTGAAAACCCAGTAAGGCCTGACCATGCTTGAAATAAAACCGATGCTGTCCGCCCTCTGGCGCAACAAAGTTTCTGCACTGCTAATTGCCCTTCAGCTTGGCTTAACCCTGGCAATTATCAGCAACACAACAATAATAATCCAAGATAGAGTAGAAAAGATAAACCGGCCCACAGGAATCGATGTCGACAACATTATTACTATTGGGTTCATGGCAATACCAAAAGACTACGACACAATTGGGGCGGTACGAGCCGATTTGGGGATTCTCCGTCAACTTCCAAATGTTGTCGATGC
Organism: Microbulbifer maximicatervae (SeqCode); assembly: GCF_052467225.1. Classification (NCBI taxonomy): domain Bacteria; kingdom Pseudomonadati; phylum Pseudomonadota; class Gammaproteobacteria; order Cellvibrionales; family Microbulbiferaceae; genus Microbulbifer; species Microbulbifer maximicatervae (SeqCode). The sequence continues at coordinate 4,782,818 of NZ_CP174303.1, forward strand.
TTCGATCACTCAACAAATCCCTCTATCGCAATCAGGATCGTCTTCGGTATATCACAATAAAGCCAATCAGGAAATCGGCGGAGAAGGAGCCAACTACTATCAAGTTGATCCACACTTTATTAACACCCTCAATTTAAAGTTAGTCGCAGGTCGTAACTTTACCGAGGCCGATATGCAGGCCAGCAACTCTCACGAGGCTACAAAAAAACCTGTTGTCATTATCACCCAGCAACTTGCTGACAAGTTCTACCCCAATCAGGATCCTATAGGGCGGCCAATTTTCTCCGGTGGTAGCTCTGAACCGATGGAAATAGTCGGAGTTGTAGAGCGGCATCTGGGAGCCTGGGTTGGATGGTCCAAAGCTGGCAATGTGATGTTTTACCCAGAAATAAAAAATAGGCGTTATGCAAAATATATAGTGCGTACTGAACCGGGCAAACGCGATGAAGTAATGAAGGTGTTAGCTGACAAGCTTTCTGAACGAGACCCTCAGCGAGTAATCTCTGTCGAACCACTCTCCAAGTATGTCAAGCGCAGCTATGCTATCGACAATATGATGGTTAAAGTACTTTCTATTGTTGCAGCCATGTTGAGCTTTATTGTAGCTCTTGGCATTGTAGGTCTAACCATTTTCTGGATTAATCAAAGGGCCAAGCAGATTGGTGTTAGACGTGCATTAGGCGCTACCCGTACCAATATCAGCCGGTATTTCCTTATAGAGAATGGAATGATAGCGAGCCTGGGTATCGCGGTGGGAAGTGCAGCGGCACTGATTGCCAATCAATATATGGTTCGCGATTACTCACAGCCTACTTTAACAATTGTACCTCTAGTTATTTGTGCGCTACTGGTTCTCTTAGTCAGCCTTGTAGCTGCACTTGCTCCAGCACTACGAGCAGCCAATATATCGCCGGCGACAGCCACCCGAAGTATTTAAACAACAACCTTTAGGGGGTGAGCTAATTGCTCACTCCCAAGATAAGGTAAAAGTTTTCCTCATTCATTTTCATGGTTTATCTGCCACATTCGGTCGACATACCCCCCAGTAAAAAAACAATAAGGACATTGATCTTGTTTAAAAAAATATCTTCTTTATTTTTTGTGGGGCTAACCTTCATCAGCCCAAACTTACAAGCTGAAAAACATCCGGTTATTGCTGGCCCACTAGTAACTGAAGAACTTGTACAACAAATTACTAGAGCCGACCAACGCTTATTTGATGCATTATTCAATAATTGTAATCTAAGAGAAGCACAAAACCTGGTGACCGATGACTTTGAAATGTACCATGACAAGTGGGGTCAAACAGCAAAGTCTGGAGAAGAGTTTGTCAAGGCCATTACCAATATGTGTAAACAGCGTGAAAATGGAAGTGGTATTCGTGCACGTCGTGAATTGGTAATCGAGAGCACTAAAATCTACCCAGTCAACCATTATGGCGCTATTCAATCTGGCACCCATCGATTTTACGGCATCAATGACGACAAATCTGAAGTCTTACGGGAAACTTCTCAGTTCACTCATCTCTGGAAACAGGTAGATGGAGAGTGGCTGCTAGCGAGGGTGCTCAGCTTCGACCACAAACCTGCCGAGCAACATATCGGCCACTAGCTCTTCCAGATCTATTTGTGGCAGAGAAAACCTGCCACAAGCATTCCCCCTCGCCATCAACACATTGCATAATAGGCGTCTTAATAGCGTGTCTTAGAAACTATGGACAAAGTACTTATTATTGATGACAACAGCAGTATCGTTTCCGCCCTGGAGATCCTGTTGTCCCTGCATGACTTGCAGCCACTTTGTGCGATTACTCCTCAAGCCGGACTACAACTGCTACGAGAGAACAGCGATGTCAGCCTGGTTATCCAGGATATGAATTTCACCGCTGATACAACCTCTGGACAAGAGGGAAAAGAACTCTTCTTTGCGATTCGGGAAATAAGTCCGGACTTACCAATTATCCTTCTGACCGCTTGGACCCAACTGGAAATGGCTGTCGAGCTAGTTAGAGCTGGTGCAGCTGATTATCTGGGTAAGCCCTGGGATGACAATAAACTAATATCCACAATTAACAATTTATTGGAGCTGGGAGAACTACAAAAGCGCCAGCAGGCATCCCAGCAACAAGCTTTGAATGCTCGCAGCCAATTACGGGAGGACTTTTTACTACAAGGCATAATTTACCGCAGCGATAAAATGCAAAAGCTTTTGGAGATGGCCACTCAAGTGGCGAAATCTGAAGTTCCCATCCTGATCACAGGGCCAAATGGGGCAGGCAAAGAGAAGATTGCAGAGATTGTCCAGGCGAATTCTTCATCGAGAGAAGGGCCTTTTATTAAAGTTAACGTAGGTGCACTGCCAGAAGATCTGATGGAAGCAGAGCTGTTCGGAGCCGAACCTGGAGCCTATACCGGCGCCAGCAATCGGGCACGGGAGGGTAGATTTGAGGCCGCCGATGGCGGCACCCTGTTCCTCGATGAAATTGGCGAGCTATCACCCAGTGGTCAGGTGAAACTACTGCGTGTACTACAAACCGGGGAATTCCAGCGTTTAGGCAGCAGCCAAACCCGCAAAACTAAAGTTCGGGTAATCAGTGCTACCAATAGAGATCTCCACAAGGCTATCGAGGAAGGCAAGTTTCGCCAGGATTTATTTTATCGACTCAATGTTATAGAACTGCGCCTCCCACCACTGCATGAGCGCCCTGAGGACATCCCTCCCCTTGCGATAAGCTTCCTCGCGGAAAGTGGCAATTCAAAAAAGCTATCTCCTCAAGCGTTAAACGCCCTTACTCGCTATCATTGGCCCGGCAATGTGCGGGAACTGCAAAATGTTATGCAGCGAGCAGCCGTCCTAAGCCAGGAGGATACTATCGATGAAGCCGTCCTGGCACTTCCTGAGCAAATGCCAACCGATAAAGTGGAAGTGAGTTTTGAGCCCAGCCGCGAGTTGCTACAAGAGACACTATCCAACTGCAATGGCATTATTGCCCAGGCTGCACGAGAACTCGGTATGAGCCGCCAAGCACTATACCGTCGTCTGGAAAAACACGGTATACCCTATTGATGTCGAAATATTTTTCACTAGAAGGCCGCCTTATTGCAACAACGGCCATTCCCTTAATCGCCGGTATTACCATATCCTGGCTCGGTACTCGGGCTGGTTTTAGCCCATCACTCGCCTGGTCAGCGGGACTTATCATTTCATTGCCGTTATTAATTGTACTGGTTCGCCTTATAATTGCCCCCCTAACTAGCACCCTGAAATCATTACAAAACGGCCTGCTAAATTTCCGTGACGGCGATTTCTCAATCTCCCTAGTACACCCCAAGGATAGTGAACTCCGACAAATAACAATTCTCTATAACGAGATAGGGGAACACTTACGCAAGGAACGTGCCCATATTTATCAACGGGAACTCCTTTTGGATACGGTTATCCAAACATCACCCCAAGCTCTTCTACTGGTGGATCAAAACGATCGTATTATTTATTCAAACAGTAGTGCCAAGCAACTTCTTAACAATGGAAGGCCAATACAAGGACTACTTTTACAGAAGCTTTTATCCAAGAGTCCCAAAGAAATTGCCAGCGCCATTAACAGTTGGAAGAATGGACTGTTTAATTATGCCGATATCAACGGTCCCCACTCCATGCATATCGGAAACAGTACTTTTGTTTTAAACACACAAAAACACCGACTAATAGTTTTACGCGAAATGACCCGTGAGCTAACTCGTGCAGAAGTAGAAGTTTGGAAAAAAGTTATCCGTTTGATCAGCCATGAGCTGAATAACTCTCTAGCCCCAATTTCATCACTCGCGCATTCTGGAAAAATGCTGGTAACAAAACCTGGAAAAGAACAGGCTTTGGAGAAGGTTTTCGATATTATTGCAGACCGCTGTAAACACCTGACAGAGTTCACTCAGGGATACGCCTCTTTTGCCAAACTACCAGCTCCAAGCTATGAGACTATTAGCTGGCAGGAGCTAGTCAACCGCATAATGCCAATTCAAGCTTTTTCCCTTAAGGGAAGCCTGCCAGATGAACCCGGTTACTTTGACCCCATCCAAATAGAGCAAGCCCTACTAAATCTAATTAAGAATTCACGAGAAGCTGGTAGCGATAGCAAAGATATTGAACTTGAAGTTAGTACCGACAGTTTTGGACAGAAGCTAGTACTTTCCGACCGAGGCTGCGGGATGAGTGAGAAAGTACTTGAGCAGGCACTACTCCCCTTCTTCTCAACAAAAGAGCAAGGCGTGGGCTTGGGATTAGCTCTATGTAGAGAAATCATTGATGCGCATGATGGACATATTCAGCTTTTGAATCGCCCTAATGGAGGCTTACAGATTTGCCTTTGGATGCCCTGGAAAACCAAAACACATAAGTGAGCAACACCCTACATTATTAACCCCCTATTATTGATAAGCTAATGAGTTTTTACTTTTAAAAAACACTATAAAATCACGTAAAAGTAATACTAAGGTGTAAAATTACTCCGCCTCCCCACAAAAATATTGCGGCCAACTCCTACAAAAACGTCATTCCTTTGTAGCTGACAATAAAAAAACCAAGCTACCAAAGTTCGAAACCTGACTACCATAAAAAATTCTAATTGAGTCAGGCTTCAAATCTAGCTTTAATTTATCTCGAAACGCACAAGAAGGGACTATGTTAAAAATAAATAGTTTGCTCTCCGCCAGCACACTTGCACTGAGCCTGATGGCAGCCAATGCCCAGGCGATTAATTCACATCAAAAAGGTGGTGATCAAGTTGACTTGGTCATTGCCAATGAAGCCAAATTAATTGATATGCTCAAGCGCTCTGGGCGCATCAGCCAAGATGCCTCTATTGCAGAAGCTGAACGCACTTTAAGGGCTTACTTAAAAGAGCGGGCCACCCATAGCATTAATGGGGCTCAAGATCTTTCCAGCGATACCGTAACGATGATGCGCGATGCCCGTGGAAAACATCACCCCCGGCTTAAAAGGGGCAAAGGCTCCCTTCACCGCAACCATGGCAGCCGCCACCCTAGAAATATTCAACTAGAGAGCTACGACGGTGAAGCCCAAACTGCACGGGTTCTCGCTATTTTGATGGAGTTCCCCGATTTTCCCCATAACAGCATCGAGCCCGGGGAGAGTGATATGTACTATGCGGATTACGCCGCTGAACATTACGCTGACTTACTTTTCTCCCAAAACGGCTTTGAAGGCCCCAGTGGGGAAAACATGCTATCCATGCAACAGTTTTACTGGCAGCAATCCGGTAACAGCTACTCAGTGGAAGGCTCTGTAGCAGGTTGGTATATGGCCAGCCAACCAGCAGCTTTTTACGGCAATAACACTGATGGTGATGCTCGCTCCCTAATTCGTGAGGCCCTGGAAGCTGCAGCTGCCGACCCCACAGTAAACCTGTCAGATTTTGATATTGAAGACCGTTACGACTTGGATGGTGATGGCGATTTTTGGGAAGCAGATGGTTTGGTAGACCACATCATGATCTTCCACTCCTCGGTTGGTGAAGAAGCAGGTGGCGGGCAACTGGGTGAAGACGCCATTTGGTCTCACCGTTGGAACCTTGGCAGCGTCTATTCACTTGAAGGAACTACTGCGGAGGTAGATTACTGGGGCGGCACTATGGCTGCTTATGATTACACCATTCAGCCGGCGGACGCCGCTGCAGGGGTTGTCAGCCATGAATATGGCCATGATTTGGGCTTGCCCGATGAATACGATACCGATGGTAGCGGTCGCGGTGAACCCGTCTCCTCCTGGTCCATTATGTCCAGTGGTAGCTGGGCCGGTATTATTCCGGGTTCAGAGCCCACCGGCTTCTCTGCCTATGCCAAGGAATACCTGCAACACAACCATGGTGGGAACTGGCTTCATGGTGAAACTATTGCACTAGATGAAATTCCTCGCCGCGGTATCGAGTTGCTACTCGATGAAGCGGTTAATAAGGGGACCAATAACGATGCAGTCCGAATTGACCTACCAGCAAAACAAGAAATAGTTACCGAACCCAGCAGTGGAGAATACGCTTACTTCAGCGGTAGCGGCAACAACCTGCAAAACTCTATGACAATATCTGTTGATCTGAGCAATGCAGAAACAGCAAGCCTCTCTTTCAAAGCTTGGTACGACATTGAGCTGGATTGGGATTACGCCGCGATCATGGTAGATTCCGGTGATGGCTTTGTCTCCATTCCTGGTTCAGTAACTACAGATACCAACCCCAACGGCACCAACCCAGGTAATGGTATTACTGGTAGCTCCGAGGGCTGGATTGACGTTGCATTCGATCTAAGCGCTTACGCCGGGCAAGAAATTAGCCTTTCACTTACCTATATTACTGATGGCGCCGTAGCGAATTCAGGTCTTTTTGCCGATGACATCAGCATCGAAATTGATGACACAACATTCCTTTTCGATGATGCTGAAACTGATGGCAACTTTAGCCTTGCAGGCTTTAGCCGAAACCCAGGCTATCTTGAGCACGATCACTACTACTTACTCGAATGGCGTACTCATCGCGGCGTTGATGCCGGATTGGCACATGTGAATGTAGCCGGCGAGATGCTCACTTTCACAGAAGGCCTCTTGGTTTGGTACGTAGATTCCAGCTACGATAATAACTGGGTTGGCGTACACCCAGGAAATGGCTTCCTCGGAGTTGTTGATGCCGACCAAAATGTATTGAGATGGAGTGATGATTCCGTTGCCAGTACCCGCTATCAGGTTCACGATGCCACATTTAACATCGAAAGAGCCGACGACATGGTTCTGGATTTACTCGAGGACTACGGCATACTCTTAAGTGACACTCACAACCGCCGCTACCCACTGTTTAATGACACCCGGAGCTATAGCAGCGAAGAAATACCAGATGCCGGCCGCGCTATCACACCTTACGGCTTAAAGGTTCGGGTCGTATCTCGCAGCGGAGATAAATCTGTAGCTAAAATACGCGTAACCAAGTAAAGAAGTAAAAACAGACGGCGCCTACATGGCGCCGTCTCCAATTTAACAAATAGAATAAGATTACAGCTTAAAACAAAGCCTTTAATTTGAGCAAAACTCCCTTCTCCAGCTAACCTGAATGCCAGAAACTTATTTTCATCATTCAGGCGTTCATTTATGGAAAAGCCTCTAGACAACTCCCGTCGCCACTTTCTTAAGCTTTCAGGAACATCGCTACTTTTAATTCCTGCCACATTTATTTCAACACCCTCAGCTCAGGCCCAAATCAAAGCGCAAAAAGACAAGGTAAATTACCAGGATACTCCCAAGGATGGGAAAAAGTGCGTGGACTGTCAGCTGTTTGAGCCCCCCAATGCCTGCCTGGTTGTGGAGGGCGATATCAGTCCCGAAGGGTGGTGTAGCTTATTTGTTTTGAAGCAGGGCAACCCAGTTTCAAATTAAGCTGGGACCCGTTGTTCACCGCGCAATTTAATCACGTCCGCGCGGGGCGGAAGACCAAACATGCGGCTGTATTCACGACTGAAATGAGAGGGGCTCTCATAGCCAACCCGATAGCTGGCGGAGGCCGCTTCCAGCCCCTCGGTCAACATTAGGCGCCGCGCCTCATGTAAGCGCAGCTTTTTCTGGAACTGCAACGGAGACATGCGGGTGATCTGCTTAAAGCTGTGATATAGGGATGACTCACTCATATTGGCCTGGTCGGCCAAGTCACTGATACGCAGCGGCTCTGAGAAGCGGTCTTTCAGCACTTCAATCACCCGGGATACCCGGTTCGCCTGGCTATCTACCATGGCAAACTTACGCATCCGCGCGCCGATCTCCCCCATCAGGGCGCGATAGATAATCTCACGCCGGGCCAGTGGCGCCAGTATCGGGACATCATTAGGGCTATCCAGCAAGGAGACCAGCCGGTTTAGCGCATCGAGCATACCGTAATCCATTTTAGTCAGGCACAGGCCGCAGCTGACTTCGGGACAGTCGTAGCCAGCCTCCACACCCGGCGCCTTATCACCCAGCTCCATAACCAGGTCTGCCACCTCTTGCGGATCGATCGTTATCTTTACGCCGAGAAACGGAGTATCCAGGGAAGCGTCTTCAACACGTCCCAGGATCGGTAAGTGCACTGAGGTTGCCACATAGCTCAGCGGCATATAGGAAATTTCCCGGTCTCCCAGCTCCAAGGTCTTGCGGCCTTGAATAATAAAATTCAGGGACGGTGTATACACCGATGCCGCACAGGCTCCCGGCTCGTTGCAGCGAATCAGGGAGAGGCCACCCAGTACTGTTTCATTTAATCCCTGTTCCGGTGCCTGACGCATCAGGGAGGCAATCAGTTTCTGCCGTATCGACTCCATATCCATGGCGACAGAGTTGAATTCCGCTCTTTTTTCAATGCTCATATGCTCCCCTTGTGCCCGCTAACAATTCCACGACTCAACACGAAGTGGCACAGAGTATACGGAGTTTTAGGCAATTTCCGTGCAGTTTTGCAGGATTGGGCAATTACTGTGCAGTAATAGGTAACCATAATCGATTAATAGCCCTACAGTCGCTGTAATATCTTAATCACTTTTTGTGATAACTAGTTATATATCCAGTTCTTTACACGCCCACCAGAATGTGATCTTTCTAACCCAAAAGCACGCCTTAAGTAGAAATAGGCAATCAATTAACAGTTCCCGAATACCGCAACCAACTTGGCCACCGCTAGAGTTACGCCCTTACTGGGAGAAGCACCCAATAGCCCTTCCCCCTCCGTAGCAAAGGGAGTACACGCGTAATGGTAAGAAAATTAACGACGGTTTTATTCGGCGTATCTGCACTGGTACTCGCCGGCTGCAACAGTGACGCACCCAGCGGTCAACAACCGCCTCCCCCAGCCGTGGAGGTCGCCCAGGTATCTGCAGGAAATACGACATTGTGGCGCAGCTTTACCGGCCGTGTGGCAGCCCCAGAAACCGTTGAACTGCGCCCACGGGTTAGCGGCTATATCGACAAGGTTTCATTTGCCGAGGGAACTCTGGTCAAACAGGGCGATGTCCTATTCACCATTGACCCCCGCCCTTACCAAGCTCGCGAACGCGCCGCCCGCGCAGACCTGGCTCGGGTTCGCAGCGACCTCTCCTATAGCGAGAAGCAAGCCGGCCGGGCAAAACAGCTACTCAACAGCAAAGCCATCTCCCGCGAGGAATACGATCGGCGTATCGCTTCGCGAGATTCGGCCCGAGCGGCCCTCAGCGCCGCCGAGGCAGCGCTGGAAAATGCCCAGTTGGACCTTCAATACACTGAAGTTAAAGCACCAATAAGTGGCCGAGTAAGCCGCGCCCTGGTTACTCAAGGCAATCTCGCCAATGCCGACAGCACCCTGCTGACAACGCTGGTCTCTGTCGACCCAATGTACGTGTATTTCGAAAGTGACGAACAGACTTTTGCTAAGGGCCGCGACTTACTTAATAGCGGGCAAAAACCTGCTGTGCGCGTAGGTCTCGCCGGTGAGCAGGGCTATCCACACAGTGGAGAGTTGGACTTTATTGATAACCGCTTGAACAGCCATACCGGCACTATTCAGTTCCGCGCTGTGGTTAACAACAGGGACGGCTTTTTCAGACCAGGGCAATTTGCCCGGGTGGAAATGCCAATTGAAGAGGTTTCACAGGCAGTTTTAATCAATAGCAAAGCGGTTCTTACCGATCAGGACCGCCGGTATGTTTACATCGTCAACGACAGTAATGTCACCGAAAAGCGCCCCGTGGTCGCTGGCCAACGCCAAGGTGACCTCGTTGTTATCCGCAGCGGCCTGGAGCCCGGCGAGAAAATTGTGGTGAATGGCCTGCAAAAGATTTTCTTCCCGGGCATGCCCGTCGCACCGGAAATGGTGGCCATGCAGGAGCAGGTAAAGGCGACCCAAGTCGCCGGCCACTAAACAAAGAGCAAAGGGCTTGCCGAAGTGAGCCCATACATTCAGCTAATCCTATCAATGGAATCCGAGCGGCTGACTAAGTCGCTCTCGGAGTAGCAGTATATGAATTTTTCCCGTTTCTTTGTCGACAGACCGATATTTGCATCCGTGTTGTCGATCATTATTTTCGTCGTCGGCCTGATCAGTATTCCCTCACTGCCGGTCAGCGAATATCCCGAAGTTGTGCCCCCCAGCGTGCAAGTAAGTGCTCGCTATCCTGGCGCTAACCCTAAGACGATCTCAGAAACTGTAGCCACGCCGCTGGAAGAAGCGATTAACGGCGTGGAAAATATGATCTACATGAAGTCAGTGGCTGGTAGTGACGGCACCCTGACTTTGAACGTGACCTTTGAGTTGGGCACCGACCCGGACCAAGCCCAGGTACAGGTGCAAAACCGGGTGTCCCAGGCCCTGCCGCGCCTACCCGAAGATGTCCGCCTGCAAGGTGTTACTACCCAGAAGCAGTCGCCAAACCTGATGATGGCGGTGCACCTGATTTCACCGGACGACAGCCTCGACGCTACCTATATTCGCAACTACGCCGTACTGCATATTCGCGATGAGCTATCGCGCATTCCCGGCGTGGGTCTCGCCGCCGTATTCGGTTCCGGTGACTACGCCATGCGCCTGTGGGTGGACCCGCAGAAAGCCGCCGCCGTAGGCATTACTGCTGCCGATATTGTCAGTGCCGTGCGCGAGCAGAACGTACAGGTTTCCGCTGGCCAGATCGGCGCCTCCCCCATGCCGAACGGCTCCGACTTCCTGATTTCCATTAACGCCAAAGGCCGCCTGGAAAGTGAAGAGGAGTTTGGCGATGTTGTACTCAAGACCGGCAATAATGGTGAGATCACACGCCTGAGAGATGTGGCCCGTGTAGAGCTGGCCTCTTCCCAGGACTCCCTGCGCGCCCTGCTCAACGGCCGCCAGGCTGTCGCCATCCCTATTTTCCAATCCCCCGGCTCCAACTCATTGGAAGTTTCTGCGGCGGTACGGGAGAAAATGGCTGAACTGGATGACCAGTTCCCGGAAGGACTCAAATGGGAAGTCGCTTACGACCCCACGGTTTTTGTTAGCACCTCCATCAGCTCAGTGATCAAGACCCTACTGGAAGCCGTGCTGCTCGTGGTTCTGGTGGTTATCCTGTTCCTGCAAACCTGGCGCGCCTCACTGATCCCGCTGTTGGCCGTGCCGGTATCTATTGTCGGCACCTTTGCGGTGCTGTTGATGTTGGGTTTCTCAATCAACACCCTAACCCTGTTCGCCATGGTGCTGGCCATCGGTATTGTGGTGGATGACGCCATTGTGGTGGTGGAAAACGTCGAGCGGAATATCGAGGAGGGACTGACGCCTTTAGCCGCTGCCCACCAGGCCATGCGCGAGGTGAGCGGTCCGATTGTCGCGATCAGCCTGGTGCTCTGCGCGGTGTTTGTGCCCATGGCATTCCTGGACGGCATCACCGGCCAGTTCTACCGCCAGTTTGCCACCACTATTGCCATCGCCACCATTATCTCCGCGATCAACTCTCTGACTCTATCTCCGGCTCTGGCAGCAACTCTGTTGAAGCCTCACGGCGCCAAACCGGATATGCCCGCGCGGATTATTGAGCGTTTGTTCGGCTGGATATTCCGCCCGTTCAACCGCTTCTTCCAGCGCAATTCCGAGCGTTACCAGCGGATCGTTGGTGGTAGCCTCAAGCGTCGCGGTATCGTATTTGGTGTTTACCTGATATTGCTCGGCGGTACTTTCGCCCTGTTCCAACAGGTCCCCGGCGGCTTTATTCCGGTTCAGGATAAGACTTACCTGGTGGGTAGTATCCGCCTGCCGGAAGGTGCCTCCCTGGATCGCACCGAGGAAGTTGCTCGCCGCGTGAGTGAATTGGCCCTGGAAACAGAAGGTGTTGCCAACGCCGCGGCCTTTGTCGGCTTCAATGCCCTGCAAGGTACCAACACTCCCAACGTGGGCACGGTATTTATCCTGTTCGACGATTTCGATGAACGTGAGCGCAGTGCCCAGGAAATCGCTGCGGAGCTAAATGGCAAGATCTCACAGATCAAGGAAGGCTTTGCCATGACCTTTATGCCGCCGCCCATCTTCGGTCTGGGTGCCGGCTCCGGCTACTCCCTCTATGTTCAGGACCGTCGCGGTGCCGGCTACGGTGAGTTGCAAAACGCCACCAATATGTTGGCTGGCGCCCTGAGCCAAGCCAGCGGCCTCAGCTACCCCTTCAGCTCCTACCAGGCCAATGTGCCGCAGATGGACGCGGAAGTGGATCGACTACAGGCCAAGGCTCAAGGTGTGCGCATGGACGACTTGTTCGGCACCCTGCAGCTCTACTTCGGCTCTATGTATATCAACGACTTCAACCTTTTCGGCCGCACCTACCAGGTCGTTGCCCAGGCTGATGCACCCTTCCGCGATGAAGTGCAGGATCTCGATAATCTCTACACTCGCAATATGAATGGGGAGATGGTGCCCATCAGCACCATGGTGACCCTGCGCCAGAGTTACGGACCCGATCCGGTGATCCGCTACAACGGCTATCCCGCAGCCGATCTGATGGGGCAGTCCGATCCCAGCATGTTGTCTTCTTCCGAGGCACTGGCAGCGGTTGAGCAGGTTGCCAGCCAAGCCCTGCCACCGGGCATGCAAATCCAGTGGACCGACCTCAGCTTCCAGCAGGTCAACCAGGGCAATGCCGCTATGGTGGTTTTCCCTCTCGCAGTACTACTGGTATTCCTGGTACTGGCCGCCCTCTATGAAAGCTGGGTAATGCCACTGGCGGTAATCCTGATCGTGCCCATGTGTCTGCTGGCTGCACTATTTGGTGTCTGGGCTACTGGCGGCGACAACAATGTATTTGTTCAAGTCGGGCTGGTTGTACTGATGGGGCTCGCTTGTAAGAACGCTATTTTAATCGTGGAATTTGCTCGCGAACTGGAAATGGAAGGCAAAGGCACTGTCGAGGCTGCACTGGAAGCCTGCCGCCTGCGTCTGCGCCCGATCATTATGACCTCAGTCGCCTTTATTGCCGGTGTTGTTCCACTGGTATTGGCCGGCGGCGCTGGCGCTGAGGTGCGCAATGCCATGGGCATTACCGTATTTACCGGCATGATCGGTGTAACCCTGTTTGGCCTGTTCCTCACTCCGGTATTTTATGTTGCCCTGCGCAAGATTGCCGGCGGTAAACTATCAGCTGCCCGCACTACAGATAGCCAGGAGAGTAACTTACCTCTGGAGCAAGTGGCTAACACTTAACCCCGCTTAGCCTGGGCGCATAAATGCTGTGCGTCCGGGCTTTTTTCTATTTGCGCGTTTCCTTTTTCCAGCGGGCTCTCGGAAATAAAATTACATAAACCCGAATCAATAACCCCATGGGTACACAAAAAATAATAACGATCACCCCCAGAAGGGCTCGCATATAGTCACTGCCCTCTTCGTGTTTCTCAGCGCGATCCCACAGATAAGACTGGTAACAGTGATCCGGCCCATCTATTGGCATCAAGGTGTAATTAATCACCCGCTCCAAAAATCTCCAATAGTGGCGAAAACGGGTTTCCGTCACTCTAGAAAAATACCCACAGCGTGCCGATATTGTTGCATCGGGATTACCACCGGCAATAGCATTTCCCAGCTGATCCACTGCGACAATTACATTTCGCATCCAGCTTCTATTGGCACCCCTCATTATGAAACCTGTTTAAATCGGCATCCCAAAATAAAACGATCCAGTCTTAATTTTTACTCCACTCAGGAAAAAACAATGGAGTCAAAATAAACTGCGTGCCCCCATACCACCATTTCGCACCGGCTCAAAAAGCGGCACTAGCGGAAAATTACTTGGTCAGTAGAAACTGTAACTCAACTCAAATGGTGAATAGGGTCCTTCACACCAATCACCGGTGTCCAGTTGATAGCAGTGCACACCCTCGGCAATACAGTTGTCGAGACTTCCCATATAGGGATCACCGGCCAGACAAAAACGCGGGAATGCTGTAAGTTCATCCGGTGGCACCGGAGTAGTTTTGTAGGTGTAGTAAGTTGCCGTGCCGGTTAAGTCATAACCGAAACCGTCAGCCACGCAGCCCGCCAAGGACTGCGCTACAAGAATAAGAATAAAAACAACGCTAATTTTCATAGGAAATACAACGCCTTCCACCGGAGATGTCAAAACAACGGGCACTGGGTGGGCAAATAGAACCCGGCGCCAGCTCCTCAGAGTCTCCCGGGCAGCTTGTTGGAGACGCAGGTGCATCTGGCACATGGGAGGAATGAGAAGAGTGAGAAGAGGGATAACCCCGGTATTCCGCATGGCGGGGAATTGGCGGGCTTACGGGATAAACCACTTGATTGCGCGTATCGGGGGTTCCACAACCCTCAAGGAATACACCCATCGACAAGGCAGAAATAAATATCGCAAACTTTTGCATGGTAGCGCTCCGTATCAGCACCGCGCGGACAGAGTCCACGCACTTTTAGATCCGGCTATTTCGCAACAGCTCCACACTAGGCTCAGCTACTGTCGTTAGTAAACCCGCAATATAGGGAAAAACCAGGCCATGGAGTCTTGCAAGCTATCTACGCAATCCGCCGCCTCGCATTCGCTTTTGGCGGTAAGGGGTTGTGGGTATTTTGTGTGGTTACTGCCGACTTCCACAAAGCTGGCGCTTTGTCCGGCAGCCTCTGCCTCATAAAAGAAAGGGTCTTCACCCTCCACTTCGTCCGCAGGCAAAAACAAGCAGCCCTGCATCGCAAATACCGCCACAAGCGGCAACGCGAATTTCCTTGTAGGTCCCATAATCCGACACCTCACATTTTCAGTGCTGCGATGATAGTAGCCTCTCTGTGAGTCTAGCTGCCGAGGCATTAGCAGCCAGCAACCCAGAATCGATTTGCGCGTAAATCATCTTATTGTTGTTTTACGCGGCGAATAGTTCATTTCCACTTAAAGGCTAACTTACTTATATGGAATGTAGGGAGCCTCTAAATAACTCCGTAATGCCTCTGCGGGTCTTGAAGGCTGCAGATGTTAGGCGCAGCTCGCCGCGAATGGCCCTAGCCCTTTGCAAGAGCTGCAACGCAGCAGATGCGGCCTTCAAGGCCCGCCCTTCGGGGCTTACAGAGCGATTCACACTCCGCGTTGCGACTTCTTGAAAGGTCTAGACATTCCTGCGAAGCCGCGCCTTGATTGTGAACCGCTCTGCATGCCAGAGGCATCACGGAGTTATTCAGAGGCTCCTTAGTCCTGACTATAAAAAAAGCGGCCGATTGGCCGCTTTTTTTACTGGCTTTAACTCGCTGGTAATTACAGCAACAGTCTGCGCACATCTGCCAGCACGCTAACCAAGTAAGTCATAAAGCGTCCGGCATCTCCGCCATTTACCGCGCGGTGATCGTAGGAGAGTGCCAAGGGCAACATTTGACGAGGCTCAAAGTCCTTACCGTTCCACACCGGCTTCATCGCCAGCTTGGAAACACCGAGGATACCAACTTCCGGAGAATTGACGATCGGGGTAAATCCGGTGCCGCCGATAGCCCCCAAACTGGAAATGGTAAAGCAGGCGCCCTGCATCTCGTTGGGCTTCAGCTTGCCATCGCGGGCTTTCAGGGCCATTTCAGTGGCCTCGGCCGCCAGCTCGTACAGGCCTTTCTTATCCACATCGCGGATAACCGGCACCATTAAGCCTTTGGGTGTATCTACTGCCATACCCACATGCACATAGTCCTTGCGCACAATGTGCTCGCCATCGTTGTGCAGGGACACATTAAAGCTCGGCTCTGCACGCAGGGCCGCGGCTACCGCTTTCAGCAGGAAAGGCACTGGAGTGAGCTTCACTCCACGCTTCTCCGCCTCGGCCTTCATGGACTTGCGGAAGGTTTCCAGCTCTGTGATATCCGCATCGTCAAACTGGGTGACGTGAGGCACGTTGAGCCAGTTGCGCGACATGTTGGCTGCGGTGATCTTGTGGATCTTGCTCATCGGCTCCACATTCACCGGGCCAAACTGGCTGAAGTCGATATCCGGCATCTTGGCGATACCGATTCCACCGCCGACACCAACCGCACCGCTCTCAGCTTTCTTCACCTGGTCGCGGATATAGTTGTGCAGATCGTCCTTGGAGACCCGGTTGCGCGGACCGGTGGGCTTCACCTTATTCAAGGTAACACCCAACTCGCGGGCCAGTTTGCGCACGGCAGGGCCGGCGTAAACCTGGGCTGCTGCGGTAAGGTTGCGCTCCAGCTGAAAGTCTTTCTGCGGCACTGCCGGGGGTTCAACAGACGCAGATGCCTGTTGCGGCGCGCTCTCGGCAGGCGCTGTCGCTGCAGGAGCTGCAGCTGGAGCTGTGGGCTCGGCGGCGCCTGCAGCAACTACTTTCAACACGCCCAGGGTGTCACCCGTGGAAACCTTATCGCCTTCTTTTACCGCGATAGAAACCACGGTACCGGCGCTGGGGGAAGGCACATCCATAGAGGCTTTATCGCCTTCCACCACAATCAGGGAGTCCCCCTCTTCAACCACATCACCGGGCTGTACACTGATCTCGATCACATCAACCGCATCAGCACCGCCCAGATCCGGGATCTGGATCGTTTCCTCTTTCGGCTCGCCGCTCGGCGTCGCCACAGGGGCTTCAGCCACAGGCTCTGCAACTGGTGCAGCTTCTTGCTTGGCGGGGGCCTCAGCGGGCTCCTCTGCCGGCGCTTCCGCCACATCGGTTTCGATTTCCCCAATCACGTCGCCTTCAGAGACCTTATCGCCCTCTTTCACGCTGATGCTGAGGATTTTGCCAGCCACTGGGGCTGGCACATCCATGGAGGCTTTATCGCCCTCCACCACAATCAGTGAATCCTCTTGCGCGACGGTATCGCCGACAGCAACAGAAATTTCAATCACATCCACCTGATCGGCACCACCGAGATCAGGCACTTTAATGACTTGTTTTGCCATAGGAGTTCTGCCTTCTCTTAGCTGATGCGCGGGTTAACTTTTTCGGCGTCGATATTGAGCTTCACGATTGCTTCCGCAACCTCTTTCGCATCAATAACGCCCTGCTTGGCCAAGCCGTTCAGTGCGGCAATTACCACGTAGTTGCGATCCACTTCGAAGAAGCGACGCAGCTGCTCGCGGCTGTCACTGCGGCCGAAACCATCGGTACCCAGGGTGGTCAGTTCACCGTCGATAAATTCGCGCAGTGGTTCCACATAGGAACGGATGTAGTCGGTGGAGGCGATAACCGGGGAGGTATTGCCTTCGAACTGCTCAGTGATCCAGGCTTTGCGCGGCTCGGCTTCCGGGTGCAGCATATTCCAGCGCGCCACATCCTGGCCTTCACGGGCCGATTCCACAGCGGAGGTGAGGCTCCAGACATCGGAGGTCACTCCGAACTGGTCGGCGAGGATATCCGCCGCTGCCAGTACTTCGCGCAAAATAGTACCGCCACCAATCAGCTGTACATGTTTCTTCGCCGCTTTGCCCTTGGCCCCTTTCTTGACGTTGGACTGCAGTTTGTAGATACCGCGAATAATGCCCTCTTCCACGCCCTGAGGCATTTCCGGCTGCAGGTAGTTTTCGTTCTCGATAGTGATGTAGTAGAAGAGGTTCTTCTGCTCTTCGTACATCTCTTTCAAGCCGCGCTGCATAACCACCGCCAGCTCATAACCGTAAGCCGGGTCGTAGCTGCGGCAGTTGGGGATAGTGGAGGACAGCACGTGGCTGTGGCCATCCTGGTGCTGAAGACCTTCACCGTTCAAGGTGGTACGGCCGGCAGTGGCACCGATCAGGAATCCGCGCGCCTGCATATCACCAGCGGCCCATGCCAGGTCGCCAACGCGCTGGAAGCCGAACATGGAGTAGTAGATATAGAAAGGCACCATCGGCACACCGTGGTTGCTGTAGGCAGTGGCCAACGCCATCCAGGCGGACATAGCACCGGCTTCGTTGATGCCCTCTTCCAGCACTTGGCCTTTCTTATCTTCCTTGTAATACATGATCTGGCCGTGATCCACCGGGGTGTAGCGCTGCCCCTGGGAGGAATAGATACCCAGCTGGCGGAACAGGCCTTCCATACCGAAGGTACGGGCTTCATCGGGAACGATCGGCGCGATGTTCTTGCCGATATTCTTGTCTTTTACCAGGGCGGCGATCGCGCGGACAAATGCCATGGTAGTGGAGATCTCGCGCTCACCGGAACCTTTGGTCAGTGCGCTGAAGGCATCGAGACCAGGGACTTCCAGTTTCGGGCACTCAACCGGGCGACGGGGAACCGGGCCACCCAAGGCCTTGCGGCGCTCCGCCATATATTTCATTTCCGGGCTGTCCGGAGATGGGCGGTAGTAAGGAACTTCTTCCAGCTCTTTATCAGTGAGCGGAATGGCAAAGCGATCGCGGAAACGCTTGAGGGAATCCAGGTCCAGCTTCTTCACAGAGTGGGTATCCATCGCCGCTTCACCGGCGGAGCCCAAGCCGTAACCTTTAACGGTCTGGGCCAGGATCACGGTGGGCTGGCCTTTGTGGGCCATCGCCGCCGCGTAAGCTGCGTATACCTTGTAAGGATCATGGCCGCCACGATTGAGCTTCATGATCTCATCGTCGGACATATCCTTAACCAGCTCCAGCAACTCCGGGTATTTGCCGAAGAAGTGCTCGCGGGTATAAGCACCGCCGTTGGCCTTGAAGTTCTGCATCTCGCCATCGACCACTTCGTCCATGACTTTCTGCAACAGGCCTTTGTCATCTTTCTCCAGAAGCGGATCCCATAGGCGGCCCCAGAGTACTTTGACAACATTCCAACCGGCACCGCGGAATACGCCTTCCAGCTCCTGCACGATCTTACCGTTGCCGCGTACCGGGCCGTCCAGACGCTGCAGGTTACAGTTAACCACGAACACCAGATTTTCCAGTTGCTCGCGACCGGCCAGGGAAATTGCGCCCAGGGTTTCCGGCTCGTCACATTCACCATCTCCTAGGAAAGCCCACACCTTGCGATCGCCGCGCGGGGACAGGCCGCGGGCAGACAGGTAGCGCATAATGTGCGCCTGGTAAATCGCCTGGATCGGCCCCAATCCCATGGAAACCGTAGGGAACTGCCAGTACTCCGGCATCAGCCAGGGGTGCGGGTAAGAGGACAGGCCATTGCCGTTCACTTCGCGGCGGAAGTTGTCCAGCTGCTCTTCATCGAAACGCCCTTCCAGGTAGGAGCGGGCATAAATACCCGGTGCGCTGTGGCCCTGGAAGAAAATCAGGTCGCCGCGCTCTTCACCTTCATTGCCACGGAAGAAGTAGTTAAAGCCCACATCGTAGAGTGTCGCCGCAGAGGAGAAACTGGAAATATGGCCGCCGAGGCCATCGTCATTCTGGTTGGCACGTACCACCATCGCCAGGGCATTCCAGCGAATCAGGGAGCGAATGCGGCGCTCCATAAATAAGTCGCCAGGCATACGCTTTTCCGCATTGGGCGGAATGGAATTGCGATAGGGAGTGGTGATTGCCGCAGGCAATTGTACGCCTACATCGGTAGCGCGGTCAGACAGCTGCTTCAGGAGGAAGGCTGCGCGTTCTTTGCCGCTATAGCGGATAACCGCTTGCAGCGCGTCCAGCCACTCCTGCGTTTCGAGGTTATCGGTATCTTCGTGCATCAAGTGCTCCTCGGCGAATTAGGCGACGTCGAGTCGGTCTATTTCTCAAAAATCGGTACGCGGGCAAACTACAGCGCGAGCAAAAAAAAGCTTCCTTTTTTTCTTGGTTCCGCCAATTCACCAACTTTGTTGGCGTAAATGCAAAGTTTGTGAATCTTTACTCGAATATGACGGTGAGGAAAGCGGCGCAATTGATTGCCGCAAGTGCCTAGTTTGACTGTGATTATTTGTTCCGGGGCCCGCGCAGACTGGCGGACAAAACCCCATCCCCGGTTGTTAGCGGAGGGAATTGTAGTATTACTACAAAAAATTTTCCAGATAGGACGGTTAGTAACAAATAAAACAAAAGAGCAAAACAATTATTTGCCGTTTGGCCGTTTCACCGGAACATTTAGTGGAATTTTTGAGAAAATGAACTACAAAATCGAGTCTCAAACAAAGACATCAGTCACAGCTGAACCAGCTCCCCACCGGGTTGATATTCAGCGTAGACCAAGTAACGCAGCGGGCCACCAGCCGCCAGGGCATTAAAGGGGTAACAAGTCACCAGCAATAAACCCCGCTCGGCAAAGATCGGCAAACGCTCTCTCTCACTGTCCACAATTCGCATTTCCGCAACCCGATAAGTATGCCAGCGTCCGCGTTTATCCTGCAGGTAAATAGAGGTACCCCGCCTGACACGCTCTAATCCCGCAAAGTGAGTATCCCGGTGTGCGGCAATAACCGTGGTGCGAGGCTCGCCAGGATTGCCGGACCCAGCTAAGAGACCAGGGCCGAAAGCCAACGCCTGGCCACTACCGCCGCTGAGAACAATTAATGGCGACTGTCCTTCCAACTTTAACTTGGCCACTGGCCAGGTGTCCGCCCAGGGCCAGGGCTTTTGCAGAGCCCCGCCCTGTAGCTGTTCTTCCCAAGCACTATTAATCAACACTTGGGCCAATTCTGCCTTGGCCAGGAGCCAGCTGGCGGAACCCAGCTGCCACAAGCCCGTTCCCAAGCAAAGCATAAAGAGCAGTGAGCGAGCCACGCTTACACACCTCCCCGTTGCAGAGGATTAGCGCCGCTGGGTTGACGGGGGTCCGGTAAAACCCTGCGCAGGAAGGAGCGCAGGGCTCGGGTCAAGTTGCTGCGCAAGGCCCGACCGCGCTGGAAGATCGCCGCAAACATCAACAATACCGCCGCTGCCAATAACTGCCCGTAGAGACCTGTAGCAGTTTGCGGATAGGCCTGGCGCTGTAGCACTTGCCCTTTAGCCATCATATTGGTGACCGAGCTGCGAGATAACTTCTCTTCAGCGCTGCGTACAACTTCCTCTTCAACTGCAACAAAACTGGTATAGGGGCTGGCAAGTTGATGCCTCAGGGCAATCTGTAAAATCTGTTCGCGCAGAGCCAAGCCCGCATCCGACTGCTCTCCAGACTGAAGCTGCCGGTCCCGCAGAGAATCTATCTTGCTGCGCGCCCAGACACTGCCGATGCCTGAAGTATCGCTATCACTCTCTACTTTCAGAGCTAGTTTGCGCACAAACTGTTTACCCGCCATTCGGCCCCGCAGCTGGATACCTCCCTGCAAGAGGTCACCCTGCACCTTGGCCACCAACTGCATAGGCTCACCGTTATAGAGATCCGGGATACGCTTGGGGTAGGCATCCGCGACGACTCCCTGGGGCCAACTGAGTTGCAGGTCTGTAGCCATAGGGTTTTCCAACTTGGCGAACAGAGCCTGCATACGCTCGCGAACTTCGGAAATATCACCGATGGTGACGAAAGTACCGCGCCCAAACTGAGCAGCTTTGCGCATAAAGTGGCTATTGGGAGCCGAACCAATACCCACAGTAAACAGCCGGGCGTTATGCAGGGATTGGCTAATTAACTCGAACAGGGCCCGCTCATTGCCCACCGCACCATCTGTAATAAATACGACTTGCTGAACGGTACTGGTGTCGTCCTGCATTTGCTGACCGAATGCCATTCGCAAGGCCGGCGCCATTTCTGTACCTCCCTCTGCATTCAGGTTTTCGATTTCCTGATGCGCGCGGCGAATATTCTCCGCGCTCGCGGCTATCGGGCGCGGGAAAAATGCACGGGTTGTACTGTTAAATTCAATAACGTTAAAGCGATCATTACTGTGCAGGCGAGACAGTGCCAGGGTAAGGCTCTCCTTCGCCTGGCGAATAGAGTTGCCAGACATGGAACCGGAAGTATCGATCACATAAATCACTTCCCTCGGTAAACGCTGCGCGGAAGTACCGTCGCTGGGAGGCAGTAGCATGACCTGTAAATAAGCACCAGCCTGCTCTTCTGCCCCCTCTTGCGCTGTGATTTTCTCGCTAAACAACGCCGCCCGCGGCATAGCAGAAGCGCGCGGTTGCCAATTCAATAAGAAATCCCGATCCATTGCGGCTGTTTCATCGCGCAATTGAATCCGATAGCGACCGTCACCCCGGTTATCAATATCAATCTGGTGATAGGGGCTATCGATTTTTGCTAGCGGCAGTCCGCCATGCAGATCCACCTCGATAGAAATATTATGGCTACCCAGTGCCTGTAGCTCCTGCGCTGACTGCATAAACGGAGTTATCGATGCAGCATCCGGCACTTGATTAGTGGGCAATGCCCAGCCACTACTCTCTGCCACCAACTCCTGTTCATCGCCGTTCAACGCCTGGGAGGGTATTGGCTTGCCAGGGATATAGCGCGGAGTCAATGTCGTGGGCATGCGCAGTGAAAAAACGCCACTGTCATAATTAACCGGCTGCAAGTAGCGGATATTAATTTGCACCCTCTCATCGGGGGCAATATTGGCCACTTTATTAGTAAACAGATTTGGGCGCTGCTGCTCTAGAAGAGCTGCACGCTTACCCGCCGCACGAGCAGCCTTATAAATCCTGGAGGCCTCTTTTCGCTCGTGTACCTTACCGACAATGCGGCGCTCGCCCATCTGAATTTCAAGCCCCGCCACCGCAGCTTGCTCAGGCAGCGGTAATGCATAAACCGCTTCCTGCCAGCCGTCGGTGGTATTCTTGAATTGCTGCTGAAGCTCGACTTCCGCTACCAGGCCCCGTACGGAAATACTGACCTGACTTTTCAGGTGCACCGCTGGAATGTACGTTTCGGGTTCATTGCCAGTAAAAAGTAAGTCCCCGCCCTTTACATCGTCCAGAGTAACTGTCTCGGTGAACTCCCGCTGGATCGCATCACTCACAGCGGGAAGCTCCTGGGCATTGACCTCTGCCCCGATTGCCGCAATAACCACCGCCAATACCACCACAACAAATAACAACCAGCGCCCTACACCACCAGTTTTCTGACGGCGACGATAGTATTCCTCTGTCGGCAACATCAGATCGTCTTTATGGAACCGCTGCCCGAATAACATCACCCTGTTCACTCACTTCCCTCCACTTTTAAATTGGATGTTGAAGTCATTAAACAGAGGGAAGCGGGCGAAAGGCGGCAGGAATACGAACACAAAACAGGAGGAATTGTGGCGAATTATGGCAGACATAAAAAAACCGGCGAAAACGCCGGCTTTTTTTCAGTTCGATCCAGATTAGTCGACCAGACCGTAATCCTTGCGGAGAACTTCGAGCAATTCCTCTTTAGGATTATCAGATATCTCAAGTTTCGTACCAATAATCTTCTCCGCAATACCAATATAAGTATTAGAGAGATCCATCAGCATAGATTCTGGCAGCTCGTTATCACGAGCTAAAGCCGAGCGCTCATCCATGCGATCTTTGTTCAACAGGATATCGGCATCGGGGAAGTAGTTGAGCAGCGCCTGGCGAAAACCCTCTTTGGATTTCTCCACAACCTTACCTGCGCGATACTCTTCGCCGTCCCAGATACGGGAGGAGTCCGGGGTTCCCACCTCATCCATATAGATCAGCTTTTCTTCACCATTGGCATCGGTGACATAGCCGAATTCAAACTTGGTATCGACAAAGACCTGATCGAGCTTTTCCAGCTCTGCGGAAATCAAATCGAAACCTTCTTTTAACAACTTCTCGTACAGATCGATATCGCACGCATTGCGGAAGCCAAAGGCCTCGAAATTGTCTTCGATATTCTTGCGAGTGACATTGACATCGTCCACTTCCGGCACGCCGGGGATACCCTTGAGAATACCTTTGCTGGAGGGAGTAATGAGCAATTCAGGCAGCTTCTGGTCTTTCTGCAAGCCATCGGAAATCTCGATACCACAGAACTCCCGCTCACCCTTCTCATAGGAGCGCCACATGGAGCCGGTGATGTACTGACGGGCGATCGCTTCGATCATAACCGGGCGCGCCTTCTGTACGATCCACACCAGCGGGTGCGGGATATCCAGAATGTGGCTATCGGCGAGGCCCTGCTCTTTAAACAGCTTGAACCAGTGGTTGGAAATAGCATTTAGTGCTGCGCCCTTGCCTGGTACGCCGCGCATACCGCCTTCGCCAGTCCAGATACAGTCGAACGCGGAGATACGGTCGGAAATCACCATTACCGCAAGTGGGGTGTCAGGAGAAACCGGGTAGCCCTTCTCCTCAATCAGGCGGCGGCTGTCTTCTTCGCTCAGCCAGTATACGGAACGGACCTTGCCACTGTGGATAGGCTTGTCGGTGCGGATCGGCAGGTCATTATTGACCGCTAGAACTTTGTCAGCCAGGCTCATGGGCTCTCACCTATTTGAAGGGACCAAATAAAAGAAAGCGCGGCATTCTAGCAAATGCCATAGCCTACCGACAAAGAAAGATATCGGGCAATTACTCCGAACTTCTCCTGGCCTCCCATTCCACCTGGTGCTCATGGGTGGGCCAGGCACTCATAATGGCCTTGAGCAAGGTCGCCAGGGGAATTGCAAAGAAGACGCCCCAGAAACCCCAGATACCGCCAAAGAACAGTACCGCGAGGATAATAGCAACCGGGTGCAGGTTAACTGCCTCAGAAAACAGCAGTGGTACCAGTACGTTGCCATCGAGTAACTGGATAATGCCGTAAGTCATCATCAGGTATAAAAACTCGTTACTCCACCCCCACTGGAAAAGCCCAATAGCCGCAACGGGGATAGTGACAACCGCTGCACCGATATAAGGAATCAACACACTGAAGCCCACGGCTACTGCCAGCAACAGGGCGTAGTTCACCCCCAGTAACAGAAAAGCGGCATAACTGACAGCAGCCACAATGCCAATTTCTATTACCTTACCGCGCACATAATTGGCCACCTGATCATTCATCTCATGCCAAATCTGGTGGAGCATGGGCCGTTCTTTGGGCAGGAAAGAGGTACACCAGCGGATCAGCTGCTCTGCGTCCTTCAGGAAGAAAAATACCAGGATCGGCACCACTACAACGTAAATCAGCAAGCCGGCAAAAATGGGTAGGTTGGTAAGGGAGAAGGCCAGCAGTGTCTGCCCCAGGCCGCCCAGTTCGCTGCCAAGGGTATTGAAAATTTCATCGATCTGCCCGGCCGAAATTAAGCGCGGGTAGCGCTCAGGGAGTAACAATAAAAGCTCCTGGCCTCGCTGTACCATATTGGGCAACTCCGCCCCAAGCCGCACCAACTGACGCCAGATAATAGGCAGCACCACAAATAACAGGGCCACAATAGTGCCCACCAAGACCAAACAGGAAAGGGTAACCGCCAGCCAGTGTGGCACACGCCAAGACTTCAGCTTTTGCACCATGCCCTGCATCAGGAAGGCGATCACCAGCGCGGTGAATACCGGGGCCAGCACAGCGCCCAGAGTCGCCAGAACCACCAGGGCCAGGGTCAATATTAAAACCAGAAGCACCACTTCTTCCTGACTGAAGTAGCGGTTCACCCAGCCTTTTACAATCGATAACATAGACTCTCGGGATTTATCTTTATTCATTTGCCAGCGTACAGCCAATATTGAAAGGTATTATTACGTCGCTCAGCGCGGAGCAGGGGCCGGCCACTTAAAGATGCAAAACTGTGGAAGTCTCGCCAGGACCCTTCATCAGTGGCCAGCACACAAAGCAGCGTTCCCTCTGGGTATTCCCGCAATGCCCGGCGCATGGCCAGTAACGGTTGTGGGCAGGGCAGATTTCTTGCATCCACAATAGTGGCCGCGTCCCAGTTCGGTATCTGGGTATCGGGCTGATTGGTAGAAGAAGTTACTGACATTGCCTTTTTAGTCACAAACCAGAATTGCCGGGGATTATAGCGCGAACCAGACGCCATAACCCGCGCAGGCTTTACGCTTTTTAACTTTCCGCCTGGCGCAAGTGTGAACCTTTTATGGTCCACTAAGTCCAAACCTCGACAGTCCAACGGGGTAGCGTATAGAGTTGGACTATAGATCCTTCATGGACAGACCGAGCAGTAATCAAGATGACTGATTCCAAAAACAGCCTGCTTCACCGAACGCGCCCCCCAGCTATCCTCCATCGACTTCGCGCAGGACTGCGAAGCCTGGGTATGGGGTTGTTACTCGGCGCAGTCCCGTTTGCTGCCATCGCGGACAGCGATGAAATCCGCCTCCCCGAACTGGGCGATAGGACCAGCGGGGTCGTCTCCCACACCCAAGAGAAAGAACTGGGGCAGATGTGGCTGCGTATTTTTCGCAGTCAGGTTCGCACTTCCAGTGATGCCCTGATCCAGCAATTTGTCGAGGGCATGGTCAAGGAATTGGCCGAGTACAGCCCACTGGAAGACAAAGAAATTGATGTTGTTGTAGTAAACAACAAAACCATGAACGCCTTTGCAGTCCCCGGTGGAGTCATGGGGATCCATACCGGCCTGTTTCTGTTTGCTGAGCGTGAAGACCAGTTTGCATCGGTAGTTGCTCACGAATTGGGCCACCTCAGCCAGCGGCACTACGCCCGCTCCCTGGAAGCACAGCGCAACAGCACAATTCCTACTCTGGCCGGCATGCTCGGTGCCTTGGTTCTGGCGGCTACCGCCGGTGGTGAAGCGGGAATAGCAGCTATGAGCGTGACCCAGGCTGCAGCCCTGGACAACCAGCTGCGATTCAGCCGCAAGAATGAGCAAGAGGCAGATAGGGTCGGTATTGATACCCTAGCCAAATCCGGCCGCGATCCAGAGGCCGCCGGTGAAATGTTCGAACAAATGCTCAAGGCCACACGTTACTACCAACGCCCCCCAGAATTTCTCCTGACCCACCCCGTTACAGAAAAGCGTATTGCCGATGCCAAGTTGCGCGCTCAGCGTATGGAAAAAGTGGCTCCCAGCGAGGACCTGGATTATCACCTGATGCGCGCCCGAGTACGGCTCGCCACAGAACCAACGCCGCAGCAAGCAGTAAAACGCTTTAGCGCGGAGCTGAATGGCATTAATGACAATGAGGATGCCGCCCGTTACGGTCTCGCCCTGGCCCAAGTAGCCGCAGGTAGACCCGATTCAGCGCTGGACACCTTGCAGCCCTTGTTAGACAAAACTCCCTCAAAAGCAGCCTATGTGCTGGCCCGAGCGGATATCGACCTGTTGCGAGAAGACTACAGCAGTGCCACCAAGCGCCTGCAGTGGGCCCTCGATCGCAACCCGGGAGACCACGCCTTAATCATGGGCCTCGCCAATGCCCACTTTAAAGCCGGCAACTACCTGGCTGCAGAGCGCCTGCTGGCGAAATATAGCCGTACGCGGAAGAAAGACCCGGCAGTCTGGTACCTATTGGCGGAGACCCACGGATTAGCCGGAGATATTGTTGGCGTGCACGAGGCCCGGGCTGAGTATTACATTCTCAACGGCATATTCGACAAGGCTATTCAACACCTGCGCCATGGAATTCGCATGTCAAAAGACGATTACCAGGTCAATGCCATCTTGGAACAGCGCCTCAAAGATGTGCTGAAAATGCAGGAAAGAATCGAGGAGCTGTAACTCCCCCCAACAAAAAGAGCGGCCATTGGCCGCTCTTTTTGTTTGCTCACCGCCGCTCCCTCAAGAGCTAACCTTTGCGGAAATCCAACATCCGCTGCAGCGGGATCATCGCCTTGCGCCCCAGTTCCGGGTCCACAAAGATCTCATTATCCCCGCGTTCCAGTACACCGCAGAGGTTCTCCAGAGAGTTCATCGCCATCCAGGGGCAATTAGCACAGCTGCGGCAAGTGGCTCCAGCGCCGGCGGTTGGCGCCACCATTAGCTCTTTGTCTGGGCACTCCTGCTGCATCTTGTAGAAAATGCCCTGGTCGGTAGCCACAATAAAGCGCTTCTCTGGGCGGGTCTTGGCAGCATTAATAATCTGCGAGGTAGAACCCACAACGTCGGCCAGGGCTACCACAGAGGCGGGAGATTCAGGATGCACTAGAACCACAGCATCCGGATAGAGGGCCTTTAAGTCCTCAACCCCCTTGGCCTTAAACTCTTCATGCACAATACAGGAACCGTCCCATAACAGTACGTCTGCGCCGGTTTCCCGCTGGACATAGCCGCCGAGGTGCTTGTCAGGTGCCCAAAGGATTTTTTCGCCATTGGCATCCAGGTGATCCACTACATCCAGCGCAATACTCGAAGTCACCACCCAGTCCGCCCTGGCTTTTACCGCAGCAGAAGTATTGGCGTAAACCACCACCGTGCGGTCCGGGTGCTGATCGCAAAAATCAGAGAATTCTTGCGGGGGACAGCCGAGATCCAGGGAGCAGGTTGCCTCAAGGGTCGGCATCAGTACTTTCTTGTTCGGGGTAAGGATCTTGGCGGTCTCACCCATAAACTTTACCCCGGCCACTACCAGAGTATCGGCGGAGTGCTGAGCGCCAAAACGGGCCATTTCCAATGAGTCAGAAACGCAGCCGCCGGTTTCCTCCGCGAGGGCCTGAATCAAAGGGTCGGTATAGTAGTGTGCGACCAATACTGCATTCTGTTCTTTCAACAAGCGCTTAATGCGCTCGCGCCATTCTTGCATCTCTTCTTCGCTATATTGAGACATTACCGGCTCCGCCAGGTGCGCTTGCACCAAAGAGCGAGAATCTACCTTGTCTGCGGCAATGGACTTATGAGTCATGACTAACTTCCAGTCGCGGAAAAGCGCGCATTATAGCGCAATGAAACGACACCACCACGCACCCTTTCGACAGCAATTTTAGCTTGGCGTTACAGGCAAAATATGCCGAGGGAATTCAGCCTGTTCGCTCTAGAAGATGCGCATTTCAACAATAGGACCTCTATGGAGATATTGGATACAGTGATAGTCGGGGCAGGCATATTGGGGCTTGCCTGCGCCTACCAGATGAGCCGGGCTGGCCACAAAGTGATTGTGCTGGAACAACACAATGCCATTGGAACCGAAACCAGCGCTCGCAGTAGTGAGGTCATTCACGCTGGCCTCTACTATCCAACGGACAGCTTGAAAGCCCGCGCCTGTGTAAACGGTAAATCCATACTGTATCAATTCTGCCAAGAATACGCGGTGCCCCATAAGCAGCTCGGCAAACTGGTAGTCGCCACCGATAAAGCACAGCTTGCGCAATTGAGAGATCTCAAAAATCAGGGGGATACTAATAACGCTGGCGGACTTCGATTACTAAGCGCCTCTGAAGCCCGATCTATGGAGCCGGAATTACAATGTGCCGGTGCCATTTACTCTCCGACAACCGGCATTATCGATAGCCACAGCCTGATGCTAGCCCTTGAGGGTGCCATGGAAGCCAGGGGAGGAGAAATTATACTTGCGAGCAAAGTTGCGCGAATTGAAATATCCAGCGGAACTTGCCAACTCGTGATGGAGGATGGCTACAAACTGAAAACCTGCAATCTAATTGTGGCCGCAGGCCTCCACACAAGCTCGCTAGTGGGGACGATAAATAGCGAAGTTATAAAACGAGAAATTCCCACCACGTATTTTGCTAAGGGCAGTTACTTTACCCAGTCAAGTAAGGTGCCTTTTTCACACTTAATTTACCCTCTACCTGAAAGTGCCGGTCTGGGTATTCACCTCACTCTGGATTTGGCCGGAGGAGCGCGCTTCGGTCCAGATGTGGAATGGGTCGAGTCCATTAACTACCAAGTGGATCCGAGTAAACTAAATACATTTTATGACAACATCCGTCGCTACTGGCCTGGAATATCAAAGAATACTTTACGGCCTGGCTATGCGGGCATTCGCTCCAAAATTGTACGCAGGGGCCACCCCGCTGGTGATTTCCAGATTTATCACAAAAGCCTATCGGATAAATCTCAGTTAGTGGCATTTTTTGGAATTGAATCCCCCGGACTGACCTCTTCACTATACCTCGGAGAAGTAATCGTAAAAATGATTTTCTAATTATTTACCCACTGGAAGATAAATTCTGTTTAACTCAAACAATCACAACGAAAGCAGAAAGAATACGCTATTGAAGTGATAAAGTAGAAATAGTATTTATCTACCAATCACCTACATCAGGTTCAATATAAACCCCAGGGTAATCTTTCCCCTTAGCTTTTACGGTCCGAATTACTGAATAATCATACCCATATTCCCCGTACCCAGCTGTGTTGCCAGTGCGGTTTGGAAATCATTCACTTGAGTGGTGGTATGAGTATTTAAAGTACCTGTTTGAGAGGTGGTACTGGCGCTACTGAAAACCCCAGCTTGGCTGACATCAACCGTATTCATATTTCCATCTTGGGTAATGGTGATATTGGATGATGTGACATCCGTTTGTAATACCATCAGAAAATTTGATGTACCAGTTTGCAAAGTAGTCACACTACTCAGGTCAACCAATGTATCTTGCTCAACATCAGCGGTATTATCCGTTCCCGATTGGGTGATATCAATCACACTATTACTAATAAGGCCGTCTTGTTCCGCAGTCACCATATTAGTGGAACCACCTTGATCCACCGCTATCGTACTCAATGAAATAGGTCCATCTATTTGCATCAACTGGGCGTTATTATTGTCTCCGATTTGAGTCACTGTTGCTGTTGTAAAGTCTAAAAAATTACTCTGATTAATATCTACTTCATTCATATTTCCGCTTTGTATAACAGTCGCAACTGTTGAGGAAATATCCCCCTCTTGATCCACACCGATGGAGTTATTATCTCCAGATTGACTTACAGTGATAAAACTCAGGGAAACCTGATCTTCTTGATCTACAAACAATCCATTGTCAGTACCATCTTGGGTGACACTAGCAGAACTACCTGTAACCCCATTTTCCTGATCTACATCCGCCTGATTGCTTATACCTGATTGAACTATGCTTGCAGTAGTCGAATTAACAGCCGAAACTTGGATTATATCGCCATCATTTGAGGATCCCAGCTGTGTAATAGTCGCAGTGGATGAAGTGATATTGCTAAACTGATCGACATCCAAAACATTATCATCGCCAACTTGATTGACAATAATGGTACTGCCCGAAATCACTGTCGACTGTTGTGCATCTGCATCGTTCATATCTCCATTTTGACTACCACTAATAGAACTGTTATCAACGATATCTTCCTGCTCCAATTCGGTTACATTTGAGGAGCCTATCTGGATTGATGTTACAATACTCAAGCTAATCTGGTTATCCTGCCTGGACTCAAATTCATTATCAGTTCCCGACTGGGTCGCAACCACAGAGCTATTATCCACGATATCTCCTTGTGGAACTTCCGCATCATTCATATCTCCCATCTGAGTAATTAGTACCAAGCTCTGGGTAACTCCCTGCTCCTGACTGAGATCTGTACTGTTAGAATTACCAAATTGGTTGGTCGTTAAACTTGAAGATTCAACCGTATTTTCCTGTGTGGACTCAGCCTGATTCAGATCTGCCTGCTGATTAATCGTATTATTAGCAGCATTAATATTCATCTCCTGCGTCGATGTCGCTTCATTGTTATCACCAACTTGTATATGGGCAATCAAACTATTGATCGTATTGTCCAGTTGCATCGCGTTCGAAATATTTCCCGCCCCCTCCTGGATAACCACAATCTGGTTATCCATAACAGTGGATCTACCTGGCTTGAGGCAGCCATATTGAGGGAGCCTTGTTGGGCGACCTCCGTGACATTATTGTCAGCAGCTGCTCCACAGTGAGCTACTGCCAACACCGCAGCAGCCAATGGCTTCATAAATCTCATCGAAAGTCCCTTTCAAAGACAAACTGAATCCAAGAACTTGAGCCATAGCCAATATTCTTGGAAAATAAATACTTCTACCTGAAACCCACCACAGCTACTGAATAATATTTCCCTGGTTACCGGTTCCGACCTGAGAAGCCATAGCCACCTGCCCATCATTTGTTTGTGTCGTGACATGAATATTGGAAGAACCTATCTGGGAGACAGTGGCCAATCCAGTATTTAGTCCCAACTGAGAGACTTCTACATAATTCATATCACCACTCTGGAAGGTGGTAATAGAGGAGAAAAGAGCAAAGCCCTGCCCTACCAATGCCTCGTTGAGAGTTCCATCTTGCTCGACGCTGATAAAGCTTGACTCAGTTAGGTCCCCCTGAAATAACTCGGCACTATTTTCACTCCCAAGTTGATTAATTAGCCCAGTGCTATTAAGCGCAAAATCCTCATGGATTGCTTGTGCAAAGTTCATTGTCCCAGTCTGAGTGACAGCAACAGTTCCCTGTATCCCCCCAACATCCACCTGGGCAGCAATACCCTCATTATTTGAACCGGACTGGATAACAGAGGCACTACCTGCAACAACAAAGTCATCCTGAACCACCCAACCCAAGTTACCATCGCCAGATTGACTAATTAGAGCCGTACTTTCTGAGACTTCTGCAATTTGCTCCAGAATCGCCTCATTCATCAAACCCGATTGCTCCACCGTGCCCATATTCAAATCTGTAAGTGCTCCCTGTAAAACAGACACTTGATGTGAGTCTCCGGTTTGGGTTATTGAAACGGTATTGTTGGTGCTGGTGGGATTAGACTGATCTACTGTTGCCAGATGTCCGTTGCCGTCCTGGTCAATATCAGTCGTATTATTGCCGCCCATAGAGTGACCACTGACAGCAAATGCAGCTATTGCCGAAACTAAAGTCCAAATTTTCATTTAAACGATCCCTTACATATAAATCGCACCCCATGCATCAAACATGGGGTGCAGTAAAACTGCCCAAATCACAATCTAAAAGCTATTTGAAGATTTGAGTTAAATGTCAAAACCAGATAGAAGAAAATTAACAGGAGAAACAAGTAAATTGCCTTGAAAGCTACCACCTGAATCTCAAGTATCAGATTAAGCAAAAGACTGGAACTCCGAAGCCGTATAGTATCTATCAGTATTCACACTAAAATTGCGAAGCCCCAGTCAAACTTATTGAAAAATAAATCCGTTATTTAAAGTGCCGTTTTGTGTTGCAATCGCCGTCTGAGAGTCGAGTGTTTGCTCAGTCACATGTTGGTTCATATCTCCCACTTGAGTAGTAGTCGCATTGCTGAGCGCGTTTCCCATCTGAGAAATGGATAACACATTGCTGACACCATTTTGCAGTGAAGTTGCCGTTACTGGTTCTGCAGCAATTTGTATAAGCATTGCTTCATTCGACTCCCCAATTTGAGTGAGGGTTGCGACGGAAAAAGCAGTACCACCCGCCTGCTGAGTGAGCCCCATATTCGTGGTACCAGACTGGCTTACACTACCTACACTGGAGCTGACTGCTGCTACCTGAACTCCACCACCGAAGTTTCCATTACCCACCTGATTCACATTGACAGTGCTTCCTCTAACATTGTCTTGCTGCAGCGACCCACCAAAGTTGCCATCACCAATCTGTGTAATTGAAACTGTACTGGCGATAACTCCATTTTCCTGATCAGAGTCAATTTCATTCATATTTCCGGATTGGAGAACATTAATCGTGGAAGAAGAAACTATCATTATTTGTTCACCCACAAATAGATTTTGATTGCCAACTTGATCAACGAAAATAGAACTAAATTCCACGTCACTCTGCTGACCAATTTGAGCCATATTATCGTTGCCAATTTGATTCAGGGTGATAGCACTTCCTAAAACATCAAATACCTGGCCCATTATTATCGCATCATTCATGTCGCCAGTTTGGGTCACTGCAATACTGGAAGCCTCTGTGTCAGTCTGGGTAATGGTCATAAAATTCATCTGGCCAGACTGATTCAGCTCTTGAGTGGAACCTAATGACTCAAACTGCTCCGCAGCCACCTCATTAGCATCACCAAGCTGATTTATTTCGATCGAGCTGGCCTCAGTGATAAATTGCTGGAAAGACTCGGCCATATTGCCATCACCCTCTTGGTAGTGGATCATGGTATTACTCACCGCATCTCCCGACTGTGTCGATGATGAAAAATTTCCATCACCAATTTGAGTCACATCAATCAGGTTGTTTATGGCCGTAGGGTCAACCTGGTTGGCATTAGCCGTATTACCAATTCCCTGCTGATCTATTAACGTCGTATTATTACTGGCCATCGCACTTCCACTCACTGCGGCCAATATAACTAGAGCTACAGGCTTCAACTTCCTCATAATTCAATCCTTCATTAACTATTCAAGCTTTTCTTGGGACTCAACTTAGAGGGCCTCATCAACAACATCGATACCAATAGGCATGCCGGCGTAAGGCATGCGCAAAATCCAATTTAGCGCCATCCCTACTCCAAACAGCAGTATCCACCAAAGAAGTGTTAAAGCTCGCCAAACCCGAGCGCTGAGGCAATAAAATTGACACAGGCAATTATGCGAACAACAAATCCCAAGAGGAATTGACATGCACTGGCACAAGGTCACTTGCGATAATGAACGACTGAATATTTAGAAACTATTCTCAAATCGCTGATCATGGGCCGACCAACTACTGGGTAAGAGTTAACGATAAGCGGCGATACAGCTATAAGAAGGAAGTGGGGAAAAACTAGGAACAAAGTTTGGGATTAAATTTCTGTGCCACACAGATCAGAACCTAGCAGCACAGAAATCAAAGAACTGACTGCTACTGTAAAATTGTGCCGGTATTACTTACTCCAGACTGTGTCGCTATTGCCGTCTCGGCGGTACCCGCTTGAGAGGTAACATGCATATTCAATGTACCCGTTTGGGATATTGTGGCAACACCCGTAGTGATATTGTTCTGATCAATATTTACATCATTGGAGTCGCCGGTTTGCAACACTGTAGCGCTGGTAAAGAAGGCATTTCCTTGATCCAGCGTAGACATATTCATATCACCAAACTAGTCGACAATCATAGTTGAATTTTCAACCGTAAACACCTGTTCCAGGAGCGCCATATTGTCATTAGCCATTTGCAACAGCTCCATCACAAGAAAGCTAACCGAACCTAGCTGATCCAGGGCTGCGACATTTCCAACGCCATCTTGGATACCAATCATTGTACTATCGCTAATAACAAAGTTTTGATTGACATCCATTTGGTTCATCTGCCCTATTTGAGTAGCAACCAAAGTAGAGTTCACTGCCTGCTGTTGCAATGCAAAACTGGGCCCGACCGTGTTCATGTCTCCTTGCTGATTTATCGTCATGGTACTTGCAGTAGTACCACCAAGACCCCGAACATTATTGTCAACCAGATTCATATTCCCAACTTGCTGCACAGTCAAACTACTGTCCGAAAGATTATCCACCTGGATACTCATCACTGTATTCGCATCACCGGATTGGAACTGTGTTAACTGGACATTGGTAGCACTATTGTACTGTTCAGAGGTAGCTAAATTACCATTACCAATTTGCGTCTGAGTCACCACTGCAGTAGTTACATTGGTGTATTGCTCTGCAGCAACCTGATTACCATCCCCAGTTTGGGACTGTATGACTTGGCTAAAATTGACCGTGGCATCTGATTAATCTGACAAGGCACTATTTCCAATCCCATTTTGCTCAACGACGGTGGAATTACTGTCTGCAAAAGAGTGAGAGCTTAGCACCGCCAAACAGATGGCGGCAGTTACGGGGGTTACGGTTTTCATTTGGGCAATCCTTACCTGGTAGAAAATATCTCGCGTTAAAACCAGCTCCTTTACCTACACAGATCGAACCGCACTACTCAGAAATCAAACCCGCAACATCAAGGTAAGTACCATTCACCGTAATTGGTGACACGGAAAACTTGAGGAGATAGCACCTCCAAAAGCGCGACGCTATTCTCAGTAGCAGAACCTTTAACTTCTGTTAGCTGGAGATCCCTCGCCACTGTGCCAAGACGCAATTCAAAGGCTTAATAAATGTTATCAGCAAAAGCTGAGCCATCTATAGGAAGAAAGTGTCCAAGAACTGGGTGAAATGTCTTAGAAAGAATAGAAGTTGCAGGTTTAGTGCCCTCTAGAAAGAACTAAGAAAACCAGACATTGATGATTATAAGAAAGGAATTGTTGGATGCACTGGTTTTATACCTACAGTCAGCCGATTAAAAGTCGAGATATAAAGCTTATACTAGCCTTGTTTTGGAGATATCTCACTAAACCAACCATAACTTTGCATAACGACTCACCACTCTATCCAAAACAGGTTCGACAAGCCTCTATTTACTGCCACTAAAACTCGACTCCTCCAATATCAATTAGTATGGAAATATTTTGTCTGCCAAGAACAATATACGAATGTGGAATTGGGTAACCAGCCACCAAAAATCATCCAGCAGAATCACGCCAAACCTATCAGCAGATTTTTTACTAGAGATCGAGGTTGCCAACGGCAATGGTATTTTTACCATAGAAAGCAACTCCCAGCCCTTGATAACTCTCAATAAGTAGAGCAGAATGCGCCTCAAATTATCACTTCGCAAGTACCAGCTTTGTCAATCTGCTACTTTACCAAAACCAAACAATCACGAGGCGCACGAAACCTACTGCCTCGTATAGCGTTGTTTTTATTTTTGGTACAAGCGTTGATTCCCACTGGGTACATGCCAGCCTCGATCGCTACTGATGGTACAGCTATCAAACTCTGTCCTAGTGGCGTCTCACCAGAAGTAATGGCGATTATTCATCAGGGACATAATCAAAAGCCATTAAGCAGCGGTACAAAGAGCGAGCAGAATCACCACTCCCATCATCAACATATACACCATGAGATGGCGAGTATGTCAGCCGATAAAGTTGCTGAAAGTACAGATCATGATCACCATGCCGAAGGTAATTGGCAGCTGGACTGCAAGTTTGGTATTGCAAAGCCAAATTCCGAAGTAACATTTTTATCTACCCCTTATCTATCTAGCCTGTCAAAAACACGCTATATCCAGCAGCGACACTTGGCTGAGGAAGTAATCGCCAGCCTACATCGCAAACAGCAGCAGCGCGCTCCTCCCTTCTTCACCTCTTTGTCCACAATTTAAGTCTTTGCTCTTCACTTTTTGGGCTCGTTTACGCCTGCCCAAATCATGAAGCCAGTAAGGCATTCGATATAAGCAAATCAGCTTGCTCGTAGATACTACCAATCTAGTATCAGAGCACCTGTGCCTGTCGCTATATCGTCTGCGTTACAGCATCTAATTTATTTTATCGGCACGCTACATAGCGTTCCGACAGGATACCTATACATGAAAATTACTCGAAAGCTGCTCATCTCCTTAGCACTTATTGCTATCAGTAGCGCGCCTCAAGCTAAAGGCCAAGATCATCAATCCCAGTCAATTGAGGAGGTTGTAGTTACAGCTGATATCGACAATTCACTATCTGCACACTCTGCAAGTGAAGCAATTCATAACCTTCAGCGTGTTCCAGGGGGAGTTGACTTGGTTCGTGCCGAAGACTATTTAGTTGAGTTTACGCAGAGTATTGGTGACGCGCTGAAGTTCACACCCGGCGTTTACGCAGACACTTCAGCGCAGCGTGACAATCGAATTTCTATTCGGGGATCCGCTGCGAATGCTACTTATGAACGCCGAGGAATTACTGTATTGCGTGATGGAGTACCGATTTCACGTGCCAGTGGCAGCACCGAGTATCAAGAAATAGATCCACTATCTATTGACTATATCGAGATCTATAAAGGATCAAACGGCCTTCGTTATGGTGCAGCTTCACTGGGAGGTGCAATCAATGTGGTAACACCGACGGGAGCTACGTCAAAAGCTGGAAGTAATATAAGGTTGGAAAGCGGGTCATTCGATACATACCGAACCAGTATTAACACTAAAGGAAGAAATGACGCTTTTGATTATTACGGTGCGGTAACCAAACTAAATAGCAGTGGATTTAGAGAACATTCCGAAGTCGACAGTATTTATAGCTTTGGTAATGTTGGCTACAAATTTAGTGACAACTTAGAAACTCGCTTTTTCCTAACCGCATTGCAAGACAATTTTGAGCTGGCTGGCTCTTTGACACACGACCAAGCACTAAGCAATCCTGACATGTCGCCAGAATCAAATATTGAACGCGACATGGATCGAAACCTTGATGTATTTCGCTTATCAAATCGAACAGTTTTTGCACTGGATTCGCTCACTATTGAAGCCGGGGCTTGGCTAGCAACAAGATATTTGGATCACGCTATAACACCATATGCCGGCATCATTGAGCAAAGCGGAATGGAGTTTGGTATATCTACTGATATTACTGGTGATTTCCAACTGGATATCACTGATATTTCCTGGGTTATAGGTATAACCCATGCTGAAAGTAACAATGAGTCAGAACTGTTTGCGTACTCTGAGGGCCCTTTTAGCCCAACACCAACTGCCGAGAAGGGGGATTTATCAAGTAAAGATGATCGGAATGCGACGAATACTGTCATCTATGGACAGCTAGACTTTTCCCTAAGCGAGTCACTTAACCTAATCGCAGGAGCTCAATATATTAGTAGCGTCAGAGAAAACAAAAATATCTTTAACTCTGACCCCGCTCAGGATACGGGTGGACCGGAAGATGACACCGGTAAGTTGAGCTTCGAAAAATTCAATGGGCGTCTTGGTGTTATTTATACCCTACAAGATGAAAATCAGCTATACGCTAATGTGAGTGAAGGTTATGAGCCACCAGGAATAACTGATCTAACTTCGGGTGGAGCGGATCCATTTACAATTCTTGATGCACAAGAGTCATTGACTTTTGAGGTTGGCTCTCGCGGGCAGAAAGGTATTGTAAGCTGGGACGCATCTATTTATCACAGTGAAATTAGCAACGAATTTGTAGACGTTGGGCAGTCCGGGTTTAGCGGCGAAACAACAAGTACAGAAAACGCAAGAGGTAACACACTACACAAAGGTGTCGAGCTTGGTCTCGATATACAAATAAATAAGAATATTCTCTGGCGGAACATCTATAACTATAACGACTTTTGCTTTGATAATGATCCGGATAGAGGGGATAACAAGTTACCTGGAATACCTCAATCAATCTACGCCAGCGAATTGAAATACTCGAGCAATGGCAGGTGGTATGCAGGCATTAACTTGCGACATATTGCCAACGGAGCCTACGTTGACTACGCCAACACTGAAAGAACTGCGGGATATGAATTAATTGGCATTATTGCCGGTATCTCGATAAACGAAGCGATCGACTTATTTGCATCTGCGGAAAACCTAACCGACGAAAAATATATCTCAAATGTGTCAACAGTATCAGATCTTAGTATGGCTTCCAGTAATTCAGTTTTTACTCCAGGTCAAGGTCGCGCCTTCTATGTTGGTGTCAGCACTAACTTTTAATAGCCCCTCACAGTAGGAAATACATAAGCGAGGTAGCTTGATGAAACTGCAATTCATTAGATGGCACAGATTCCTAACCTGGATAGCTTTTTTTGGTGTTGTAACTTGGTCTTTGTCTGGAATATTCCATCCAATAATGGCTTGGTTTGGTCCGCAAGCCAAAAATACAATGCCACCCACGTTTCAAGCCAATGCAGAGACCTTATATAAACTTGAAAAAATTGTTGACAAGCTGCCTATCGAAAGGGCGGCTATCGCTAAAGTTGTTCCTTCAAGTGAGGGTAATCTACTGCAGATTACAGAAGCTGATAACAGTCCAAGGCGTTATTTCAACCTTGAAACTGGAAGTGAGTTGTTTGATCATGATATAGCACAAGCAAAGTGGCTCACATCTCATTACTTGGACTTACCACAAGAAAATATTATTGATGTTAAATTCAAGGAGAGCTTTAGCACTGATTACCCGCGAGTTAATCGCCTGCTGCCAGTTTATGAGGTGACCATTGCCGCCGACGATAATTTACTCAAAGCTTTTATCTACACCGAAACAGGTGCCTTAGCTGCTTTAAACAATAGTTTTAAAGCCAAAACTCAACTATTTTTCAGAGCGCTACATACCTGGAGCTGGCTAGATACTACCGGCCATGGGCGTGTGCTCACTGTTGCACTATTTATGTTGACGCTTGTAGTGATAGCTTCAACGGGACTCTATCTGATTTTTGCACTCCCCAGCCGCAAAATTCCCAAGTCTAATCGACGCTGGCATCGCCGCCTCGGATACCTACTTTGGCTGCCATTACTTGGCTGGTCAGCAAGCGGGTTTTACCACTTATTACAGGCAGAATACATACAGCCCATTTCAGGCTTGCGACTGCTTGAACCTGTGCAACTGGAAAGCTTTGCAGTTGCGGAAAGCGAGATGGCTCAGTGGCGGCATAGCATAGGGAGTAGCATTCCTAAGAAAGCGCATTTAAATGCTATTTCGCTCAATCAGTCCATCGATAAAAAACCACTTTATCGACTTGGAATTAGCGTTCCGATTGAAGAGTCAATGTCCAATTACCAACAGCGTAAAGCACGCTTTGGCGGACTGCCTCTGGAAAGATCATCAGCTTTAATCAACGCTCAAACAGGGGAGAAAGAGTCGGTTAAGGATCAGGACTTGGCCAAAGAACTAGCTCTACAATTCATCCAATCTAATAGCAATACAATCGACAATAGTAAAATTGATGAAATCAAGCTGGTTACACACTTTGGCCCAAACTATGACTTCCGCAATAAACGATTACCAGTTTGGCAGGTCGACTTGAACGACCCAGCCGGTAGCAGGTATTTTGTTGACCCAGTAACAGGTATTTTAGTTGACCAAAATCGAAAGATTGACCGATTGGAATCACTTTCATTTTCACTGCTTCACAAGTGGAATTTTTTACGCCCATTAATAGGAGCTGAAAAGCGTGACATATTGATTGTAATTACATTACTCGCCTTAATTGCAATGTCCTGCTTTGGATTGGCTATTTATTTAGCACGCAGAAAGCCAAGAGCTAGGAGGGTTGGTTCCAGCCTACCCCCTCAGGAAGCGTCTGGCTACATTAAAGCCTCGAATTAGAACTAGCCTTTTTCTCAGGCAAAACTCTCGGTCAAGAGCAGCCCCTGCGCCCAGGATCTACCCTTGACTGAGAGACTTATAGGGCAGAATAACCTAAAGGCTATACACGCCCCCTTTTAAGCTCAAGTGTTAACCACAATTATCGATAAAGGTGTTTTTACTGTCTCGAACTGACTTTTTATCTTAGCTAAAAGTTTCCACAGCAGCTTATCTTCCTCATGCAACCTTGACACCAACGAGCACTAAATCGTGTTCATTGCCGACCTGGCGAGACTCTCTAACTCGGCAAAAGCCGCCGCCAAGCCCCACATAAGGCACTCTAAAGTAAATAGCGGCTATTGAGCCCAGGGTTAAGCACACACAACTCAAAGCACCCCCTGGCGAGCACATCAGTGTAGTCGGCGAGCCCTAAAAATACGGAAGATTCTGATAAATCACCATACAAGTAAAATTCACCATTTAGAATCGAAAACGAAAGGAGCTGATTAATACAGCAAATAAGCAAGGTGATAGAAAGTCTGAAACTAGCCCACAAGTACGAAGGTAATACAGAGAAAATGGTTAATTGACGGTGGGGAAAAAGGAGAGATGGTGGGTCGTGCTGGATTCGAACCAGCGACCAATTGGTTAAAAGCCAACTGCTCTACCAACTGAGCTAACGACCCCCAGGATGGTTGGACTAACTTGGTAACGGTCCAACTTGGGTTGTTTTTACCTTCGCGCAGAAGTGTAAAAACTGGGTGGGCTGCCTTAGGCATCCCTGTCGAAAATGGTGGGTCGTGCTGGATTCGAACCAGCGACCAATTGGTTAAAAGCCAACTGCTCTACCGACTGAGCTAACGACCCTTTTCGATGCCTCGTTGTGAGGAGCTGCGTATCTTACGGATCTATTTCGAAAAGACAATACCTAACTCGAAAAAAAATCTAACAAATTTAAGGAGTTAGGTATTTGTTCAAAAAATTGGCGCCAACGGCCAATTAAGGTACGTAGACCGTGGGGTCCCCCAGGCCGGCCTCTGCGAAGCCGGCAGCCCTCAGGCGGCAACTGTCGCAGCGACGGCAGGCAGCGCCATCTGGCAAGGCTTGGTAGCAGGACACAGTTAAACTGTAGTCCACCCCTAAGCGGGTTCCTTCGGTAACAATATCCGCCTTGCTCATGTCCATCAGCGGCGCTCGTATAGACAGCTTGTTGCCCTCGACACCGGCCCTGGTAGCCAGGTTGGCCATCTTCTCGTAGGCCTCAATATATTCCGGGCGGCAATCCGGATAGCCGGAGTAGTCCACGGCGTTCACACCCACGAAAATATCCTGGGCGCCCAGCACCTCTGCCCAACCCAGGGCAATAGACAGGAATACCGTGTTTCGCGCCGGCACATAGGTCACCGGAATACCGGAGGTTTCCTCTTCGGGTACTTCGATAGAGTCATCGGTCAACGCCGATCCGCCGATTGAGCGCAGGTCGAGCTTAACCACCTTGTGCTCAACGGCCCCCAAGTCCTTCGCCACCTTCTGCGCAGCCAATAGTTCTGCCTCGTGGCGCTGGCCATAATCAAAGCCCAGGGCGTAGCACTCGTAGCCCTCAGCGCGAGCCATGGCCAGTACGGTGGCTGAGTCCAGGCCACCGGATAGCAAGATTACTGCTTTCTTTGCTGTCATTTTTTCCTCTTTTCTTGATGTGGCGCTGCGGCGCTTTATACGCCTGGGATGTCGCCCCACAACAGCTTGTGCATTTGCATCTGCATACGCACCGGTAACCCATCCTCCAGTATCCATTCAGCTAGCTGGCGCGGCTGCAGCTGCTCGTAGCTGGGGGAGAAAAGCACCTCTCCAACCCGCTCAGGTATGCGGTACTGATCCAGGGTGAATCGAGCCCAGTCGTAATCCCCGCGATCACAGATCACAAACTTGATCTGGTCCTGGCGAGTGAGTACTTGCATATTCTCCATACGGTTGCGGTGCTGCTCCCCGGAGGCCGGCGTTTTCAGGTCGACCACTCTCGATACCCGCTCATCCACTTTATCCACAGGCATAGCGCCACTGGTCTCAAGGGACACCGCATAGCCCGCATCGCAAAGCGCCTTCATCAGGGGGAAACAATTAGGCTGAGCCAGGGGCTCACCACCGGTAACGCACACATGGCGAGCGGGATGGCTTTGCACCTGCTGCAAAATCTGCTCCAGCGTCATGCGCTCGCCGCCGTAAAAGGCGTACTCGGAATCGCAATAGGTACAGCGTAACGGGCAGCCCGTCAGGCGTACAAACACCGTAGGAAGGCCACTTTCTCGCGCTTCTCCCTGAAGGGAGTAGAAAATTTCACTGATTCTGAGTGATTCTTTGGAAAGATCGGTCATACACACCCAACACAAAAACGCCCGAGTGGCACATGCCACCCGGGCGCGGGATCATAGGCTTTTT
Source organism: Microbulbifer maximicatervae (SeqCode) (assembly GCF_052467225.1). Taxonomy (NCBI): domain Bacteria; kingdom Pseudomonadati; phylum Pseudomonadota; class Gammaproteobacteria; order Cellvibrionales; family Microbulbiferaceae; genus Microbulbifer; species Microbulbifer maximicatervae (SeqCode). Next base: position 4,825,991 of record NZ_CP174303.1, read on the forward strand.
CTGCTCAAAAAACCAGCGATGGCAGTCAGTAGCGGCTGAAGGCTACTGGAAGTTCTCCTGCAGATACTTCTTCGCCAGATTCGACGCTCTGGCGTCACTGGCTGCCACCTGCTCCAGCAAGTTGCGGGCTTTTTGTTGGTCGCCCAGCTGGTGATAAACAGTACCCAGCTTGTAGCGGCCATCCCAGACTTTACTGGAATTCGGGTAACCGTCGAGGAGGGCTACGAACCACTCCCGAGCCTCTTCCAGGTTGCCTTGAACCAGTGCAATCTCACCCAGCCAGTAATTCGCATTCGGGGCGTACTGACCATTGGGGAAGTCCTGCAACAGGCTTTTGAACTCTTCACTGGCGCCGCCGTAATCGCCATTGCGGGCCAAGCCAAAGCTGGCCTGGTAGCGGTCGCGCTCGCTCTTTCCGTCTTTCGGGCCCTGGGGTTTAGGCGGCATTGCTGAGCCCCCCTGCCCTTGCATGGACGAAGCACCGCCTTCAGCGGTAGACGGCGGCTGAGCCGCTGGCTCTGTACCACTCAGGCGCGCAATACGCCGGTCCAGATCCATATAATCTTCGGTGCGCTGCTGTTTGAGACGCTTGATCTCATGGCGCAACTCTTCAACTGTGCCACGCAACTCCCGCACTTCCTGCTGCAAAACCTGCATTTGATAGTAGGCTTCGGCCTGGGGGTTGCCCTGGGCTCGGGGTGGTGACATACCGGCGCGGGCGAGCTGTGTCGGAGCACTGCTTTCCACTTCATCGGTATAAGTAATGGTCGACTGGTCCTGGCTCTTAGAAGACAGGTCTACAATCGGGGCCTGGGAAAATACCGGCGATGCCGCAGTCATTACTGCTGCGGCGATCGCTAGTTTTCTAATCGTTAAAGCCATTGGCATCCATTTTTACGATTAGTTAATAACAACGCGACGGTTCATCGCACGGGCAGATTCGTTAGAACCCATTTGAGCCGGACGCTCTTCACCGTAGCTGATTACTTCCAGGTTAGCTGCGTCTACGCCTTGCAGTACCAAAAAGTCGCGAACGGCATTGGCACGACGCTCACCCAGAGCCAGGTTGTACTCGCGAGTACCCAGTTCGTCAGCGTGGCCTTCCAGGCGAACAGAACCGGTGGCAGCGCGCATACGATCAGCGTGACGGATCAGCAGTTCACGGGTTTCGGGCTTCAGCAGGGACTGGTCGAAATCGAAGTAAACTACGTTTTCCAGAGGTGCTACAGGCTCTTTCGGGGTATCAAATTCGGTGGTTTCAACCGCGGTATTATTTGCGGTTTCATCAACGATGGTCTCCCCGCCAGTCTTGGTGTCATTGCTGCTACAACCAGCCATTACTGCCAATACACAGGCTAACCCAAGGCCTGTTTTTACTGATTTCAACATAAGCTACTCCGCTTTATATATAGTGTTATCGAAAATCCTGAAAGATTTCTACTTGCTCTAATTCACACCCTTCGCTTAAGCGCGTCGGGCACCCCCGCCTTATTCAAAGTACGGCGACCAGGCCGGTTCACGGACATCACCCCTCTGAGAGGGCAGGTTGTACTTCACCCCGGCATCCAGCGACACCGCTGCCAGAATACCTTTATCCCCACGTTTGGTAGCGTACATCAACATGGCCCCATTCGGCGCGATACTAGGGGATTCGTCCAGCGTAGTCTCCGTAAGGACACGCACTCTGCCCGAGTTGATATCCATCGTAGCGATGGTAAATACGCCCCTATTACGATGCACCATCACCAGTGTCTTTCCATCGGGAGAAACACGGGGCCGCGCATTGTAATCGCCATCGAAGGTTAAGCGGTCGACTTGACCAGTGGCAAGAGTCAATTGGTAAATTTGTGGCTTCCCTCCCCTATCGGAGGTGAAAACCAGTGATTTACCATCTGGCATCCAGTTCGGCTCGGTATCAATGGAGAAGTGCCTTGTCATTCTTGTCAGCTTATTACTGACCAGATCCAGCACGTAGATCTCCGGGTTGCCGTCCTTGGAGAGCACCATCGCCAGTTTGGTTCCATCCGGGGACCAGGTCGGCGAACTGTTGATGCCCTTGAAGTTAGTTAATTGCTTGCGCGCACCCGTGCGCAGGTTCTCGCGGAAAATTGCCGGGCGCCCGGTTTCAAAGGAGACGTAGGCGAGCTCCTGGCCATTGGGGGACCACATGGGAGACATCACCGGCGCGCTGAAACGGCGGATCTGCTTGGCGCGAGCACCATCGATATCTGCACGCATCAGCAGATAGCTGGGCTTGCCGCCACGAGTCTCTTCCTGCACGTACACCATTTCCGTGGAGAAGGCACCGCGAATACCGGTGATAGCTTCAAAGATCTCATCGGCGGCGCGGTGGGCGATATCCCGCAGCTGGGTCTGCCCGCCGCGCACTTGCTTGGTGAACATTTTGTGCTGGCCGAAAACATTGACCAGATCAAAAGTGAGCAGGTAACCGGTGGCCTGCGGCTCAATGCGGCCGGTCACAATATACTCAGTGCCGAGGATACGCCAGTCGCGGAATACCACGTCTTCCGGGGCCTTGGGGAAAGACAGCATGTCTTCTTTGGGCACAGGGGAGAAAAGGCCACTGCGGCGAAGGTCTGAGGAAATAATCCCGGAAACATCTTCCGCCAGTACTCCGCCACCAGACCAGCTGAATGGGGACACAGCGATCGGTGTGGGGTCATCGATACCGCTGGTGATATCCACCACCAGCTGGGCTCGGGCACCCAGGCTCACCGAGGCGATTGCAATAATGACGACTGTCTTGAGTAAACTCTTGATCATTGGCGCAGATCTTCGACTTTAAAGTTCAAAATGGTTGTGCGGACTTCCCGCTCGAATATCACCGGTTCTTCCCGGGCCAGGTCGGCCACTTCGGGAAATACCTCCACTTTTTTGATAGCGGTCAGTACCGAGCGATCCAGGGCGGCATTACCACTGCCCTCGACGATATTAGCTGCCACCACCCGGCCGGTGGGGACAAAGTTTATTCTCACCTTGGTAAGCATACCGTTTCGGGCACTGGGCGGGCGACTCCATACCGCCTCAATTTGCTGCTGGATCGCCTGGCCAACGGACATCACCGCTTGCTCGGCCTCATTCGCATCCAGCAGTTCCTCTTCATCCTGGAGGGCCTCATCAAAAGAACTCTGGCGCTCTTGGGCCAGCTTCTCCTTCAGCTCTTTTTCTTTGCGCGCCTTCTCTTGCTGCTCTTTCTCGCGACGGGCTTTCTCTGCCTGTGCCTTGCGATCAGCTTCGACTTTCGCTTTGCGTTTCTTTTCCGCCTCGAGCTTTTTCTTCTGCTCCAGGGCCGCGCGGCGCTTACGTTCGACCTCTGCCTTGCGTTTTTGCTCCGCAGCGCGATCGGCACGCTGTTTTATTTTATCGACCTTTTTCGGCAGTTTCTTCTTCGGTGTTGCCGCTTCAATCGTCACCAGCTTAGCCTGCACAAACTTTGGCATCGGTTTGCGCTCAGGCATACTGCTGGCTTCCCAGCCGTAGGTCATGGCAGCTATCAACGCCCCGTGCAACACGAGGCTGATGATAATCGCCAATGCATAAAAGCCTTTATTCACCGGCACCCTACCCCTGAGGTGGCTCTGTCACCAGGCCGACGCTGGGCGCTCCCGCCTGCTGCAGTTCGGTCATGGCATTGACGATCAGGCCATAGCGGGCCTCGGTGTCACCCCACACCAAAACCGGGGTTCCCGGCTTTTGGCGCAATACCTTAGCGACCGTTTGTTTAATTTCTGCGAGCGGCTTGGCGCTCTTCTCGTCAGTCCCCAGGTTTAGGTAATAGGTGCCATCGGAGCGCACAGAAATAATCAGCGGCTCCTCATCAGTTTCCTCCATCGGCGCCGACGGCGCGTTTGGAAGGTCGACTTTGACCCCCTGCATCAACAATGGTGCCGTGACCATAAAGACAATTAGCAGCACCAGCATTACGTCAATGTAGGGCACCACATTGATCTCGGAGACCAGCTTCTTCTTGGTTCCCTTGCGAAACACACTCATAGGGTTCGCCTATTCACTACTCAGCCGGAATGCACTTTGCGGTGCAGGATAGAGGAAAACTCCTCGGCGAAAGTTTCGTAGCTGGACAACAGCGATTCGGCCTTGGCGGAATAGCGGTTAAAAGCCATTACCGCAGGAATTGCCGCAAACAGGCCCATAGCCGTAGCCACCAACGCCTCACTGATACCAGGTGCGACCGTAGCAATAGTGGCCTGGTGCATAGTGGCGAGGCCACGGAAGGAATTCATAATCCCCCACACAGTGCCAAACAGGCCGATATAAGGACTGACAGAGCCCACGGTTGCCAGGAACGGCAGGTTCATTTCCACCTTTTCCTGCTCCCGGGACATAGCCACACGCATGGCCCGCTCAGTGCCTTCCATCACCGCTTCAGGGCCGCTGCTGCCCTGTTGGCGCAGGCGGGTAAACTCGGTAAAACCGGCGCGGAAAAGGGACTCAACACCATCGGTTCGGCCTTTTTCCGCTCGCTCGTTACCTTCGCGGAAGAGTTTGTTCAGGTCGGCACCGGACCAAAAGCGGCGTTCGAAATTGTTCAGGGAGCGCTTGGCCTGGGACAGGTAAAGCCCACGCTGGATAATCATCACCCAGGACACCACAGAGGCCAGTAACAGCAGCAGCATAACTAACTGTACCAACAGGCTGGCGTTCTGGATTAGCCCCCAAAGAGAAAGTTGTTCACCGGCGTTCATCTTCTTAAATAACTGCCTTTAATGCTGAATAAATAGGTTCCGGCAGGGCACAGGGCCTGCGGCTGTCGTCAGCGACACAAGCAACTTTGACCACACCTTCGCAAATTAGCTCATCGCCGCGCCAGATTTTTTGCTCAAAAGTCACTGCGGCCCGCCCCAGTTTGCCAATCGAGGCCGTAGCGCGCAATGCATCATCAAGAAGTGCGGACTTTCGATACTGGATCTCGGCGGAGTGCACCACCAGTAACAGCCCCTGTTCCGGCATTGCCGGCTTATCATACCCGAGGGAGCGCAGCAGTTCTGTGCGCGCGCGCTCCATATACTTCAAATAATTGACGTAATAAACGATACCACCTGCGTCGGTATCCTCGATATAAACCCGCAGCGGAATACTGAAAACTTCCTTCACCCCATCCTCTCTCTATTTATTATCGGGCTTCGGCAGGCCGAAGTGCTCATAAGCCAGGCCGGTTGCCACTCGCCCTCGCGGTGTGCGGGCGATATAACCCTGCTGAATCAGGTAGGGCTCCAGCACATCTTCCAGAGTATCCCGCTCTTCACTGACTGCTGCAGCGAGACTGTCCACACCCACCGGTCCACCATCGAACTTCTCGATCATGGCCAATAGCATACGGCGATCCAGCTGGTCGAAACCACGGGAATCCACATTGAGCATATTAAGAGCGGCATCGGCAATGCCGAAATCCACTGCACCATCACCTTTAACTTCGGCGTAATCACGCACGCGGCGCAGCAGGCGGTTGGCTATTCGGGGGGTACCCCGAGCGCGACGAGCAACTTCGAGAGCACCACCTTCATCCATCTCCACTCCCATCAGGCCAGCGGAGCGACGGACAATACTGGTGAGATCCTCAACGTTGTAGAACTCAAGCCGCTGGACGATGCCGAAGCGATCCCGCAGTGGCGAGGTAAGCAGGCCCGCCCTCGTGGTGGCTCCCACCAATGTGAAGGGTGGCAGGTCTAGCTTAATCGAACGCGCCGCAGGCCCTTCGCCGATCATAATATCCAGCTGGTAATCTTCCATCGCCGGATACAGTACCTCTTCCACATGGGGGCTGAGGCGGTGGATCTCATCGATAAACAGCACATCCCCCGGCTCCAGGTTGGTCATCAACGCAGCCAGATCGCCAGCCTTCTCCAATACCGGGCCCGAGGTGGTCTTAATGGCCACTCCCATTTCGGCGGCGATGATATTTGCCAGGGTGGTTTTACCCAGCCCCGGCGGTCCGAATACCAGGGTGTGATCCAGGGCCTCTTTGCGCAGCTTGGCAGCCTGAATAAAGATCTCCATTTGCTCCCGCACCACTGGCTGACCCACATAATCATCCAGGGTTTTGGGGCGCACGGCGCGGTCGTACTGCTCTTCCTGGCCCGAGGGGCCCACAGGCTCCGGTGCCACCAAACGGTCGGCTTCGATCATTGCAACAACTCCAGGGCCTCAGCTTAAGCGGGGGCCATTCCCTTAAGGGCCAGGCGAATCAAAGTCGCACTATCGGCATCCGGCTGCTCCTTGCTGGCGCGGGCCACCATTTTGCTGGCTTCAGTGGGCTTGTAACCCAAAGCCGCCAGGGCGCTCTCCGCTTCACCGGTGTGATCCACCTTGGGCTCGGCAGCAGCGGCCATCAGGGGGATATCGTTGGCGTCGCCAAAATCCGGGGTCAGTTTATCCCTCAACTCCACAATCAGGCGCTCGGCAGTCTTTTTACCGACGCCGGGGACTTTGACCAGCGCCGCTACATTATCCTCCGACACACAACGGGCCAGGGCAGCGCCGTCCAGCCCGGATAAAATAGCCAGGGCCATCTTGGGACCCACTCCACTCACCTTGATCAGGGTGCGAAACAATTTGCGGTCCCCATCGCGAATAAAACCATATAACTGCTGGGCAGTTTCGGATACCGCTAAATGAGTGTGCAGCTGTACCGGCTGCCCCAGTGCGGGCAGTTCAAAAATTGTGGTCATGGGTGCGAGCACTTCATAGCCCACCCCCTGTACATCCACCAACAACAGAGGTGGCTGCACTGCGGCCAGGGTACCGCTCAATCTTCCAATCATGTGTTATTCCAGGTTTATATTGTCTGCGCCCTTTACGGGGCCAATTCTACCAGCCGATCACACGCTCAGGCGGCCGCGACGAAAACGACTGCGCGCACCGCCAGCGGTAAATACCAGGGTTTGCTCGGTATGCATATGACACAGAGCCACGGCCAGCGCATCGGCGGCATCCTCCTGGGGCGACGCAGGTAGGGACAGCAGGGTTTTCACCATGTGCTGGACCTGCAATTTATCCGCTCCTCCGTTGCCGACCACTGCCTGCTTCACTTTGCGAGCTTCATATTCGGCTACTGCCAGACCGCTATTTGTCCCAGCTACAATAGCTGCCCCCCGGGCCTGTCCCAATTTCAGGGCGGAGCCGGCGCTCTTGGACATAAAAACATTTTCAATTGCCATCTGAGCAGGCTGGTATTGCTGGGCAATCTGGCTCACTGCATCAAAAATCAGTTTGAGACGCTCAGGCAGGGGACCTTCGGGAATACGAATCACCCCGCTGGCCACATAGCGAGCCTTGCCCCGCTCCACATCGATAATTCCATAGCCCGTTTTTCGCGAGCCGGGGTCAATACCCAGGATTCGGGTCAAAAGGCAGCTCCCCAAATATCTGTATGTTTATATAGTGGTGGGAGTGTCCCAAGGTGAACAGGAAGCGTCAAGGGAGGGGGAGTAAGAAGGGCTTGAAAAGATAAAAAACCAGAGGCGGGACAGTAGCCGCCTCCAGTTACGGAACCGGCTTTAGCCCAGCTCCTCCATCACCTCTGCCGGAATATCCGCATTGGTGTAAACGTTTTGCACATCATCCAAGTCTTCCAGCATCTCGATCAGAGCGAGTACTTTTTCAGCACCGTCTTTATCCAGCGGAATCGTGGTGGACGGAATCATGGCAATTTCGGCACTGTCCGGGGTAAAACCAGCTGCAACCAGGGCGTCCTTAACCGTCAGGTAGTCCTGGAATTCAGTGGTAACTTCAACACTGCCGTCATCGTTGGATTCGATATCCTCAGCCCCGGCTTCGAGAGCTGCGTCCATCAACGCATCTTCATCCACTCCGGTCTCGTAGAACATCTGACCTTTGCGGGTAAACAGATAGCTAACGGAACCGTCGGTACCCAGGTTGCCACCGCGCTTGGTGAAGGCGTGACGCACTTCAGCCACGGTGCGGTTGCGGTTGTCAGTCAGGCACTCCACCAGGACCGCTACACCACCAACGCCGTAGCCCTCGTAAACTACGGCTTCGTAGTTTTCACCATCCGCATTGCCGGCGCCACGGGCGATAGCTTTGTCGATGGTGTCGCGCTTCATATTGGCGCCCAAAGCCTTATCGATAGTGGCGCGCAACGCCGGGTTATCGTCCGGATTTGGCCCCGATTTGGCGGCTACCGTCAACTCGCGAATGATCTTGGTAAAGACCTTGCCCCGCTTGGCATCCTGAGCTGCTTTGCGGTGCTTAATATTGGCCCATTTACTATGTCCGGCCATTTTCCGTCTCTCTTCAGTCAGTGCGTAGGATGGGCCAAAGAGCGAAGCGAATCGCCCATCACTACGATTGGATGGGCCCGCTTCGCTCGGCCCATCGGGGAAAAATCAGCTGATTTTCTCTTCTTTTTGTCGCAGGCGAATACTCAGCTCACGCAGTTGTTTCGCATCTACAGCACCCGGGGCATCTGTCATCACACAGGCGGCGCTCTGGGTTTTCGGGAAAGCGATAACATCGCGAATAGAGTCACTGCCGGTCATCAACATCACCAAGCGATCCAGGCCAAAGGCCAGGCCACCGTGGGGCGGCGCACCGTATTTCAGCGCATCCAGCAGGAAGCCGAACTTCTCGCGCTGCTCTTCAGCATCGATACCCAGAATGCGGAATACCGCTTCCTGCATCAACTGGTCATGGATACGAACAGAACCACCGCCCAGTTCGGTGCCGTTAAGTACCATATCGTAAGCGCGGGAAAGTGCTTCGAGCGGATTCTTTTCCAACTCTTCCGGGGTACAGGAAGGCGCAGTGAAGGGGTGGTGCAACGCAGTCAGGCTGCCGTCGTCATTTTCTTCAAACATTGGAAAGGCGACAACCCACAAAGGCGCCCACTCGCTGGTGTACAGATCCAGGTCTTCACCCAGCTTGCAGCGCAATGCGCCCAGGGCTTCGGAGACAATCTTGGCCTTGTCCGAGCCAAAGAAAAGAACGTCACCATCTTCTGCTTGCAGGCGATCGAGGATAGCTGCACGGGTTTCAAGCGGCAGGAATTTAACGATTGGCGACTGCAGACCATTTTCCAGGTCAGAGCGATCGTTAACCTTGATGTACGCCAGGCCCTTGGCGCCATAAATACCGACAAATTTGCCGTAATCGTCCAGCTGCTTGCGGGTCAGTTTCTTACAACCGCCAGGTACTTTAATCGCGGCAACACGCCCCTTCGGATCATTGGCCGGCCCGGAGAATACCTTGAAGTCCACCTCAGTCATCAGGTCCTTGATCTCCACCATCTCCAGCGGAATACGCAGGTCCGGCTTGTCGGAACCGTAGCGCAGCATCGCCTGGTAGTGGGTCATGCGCGGGAATTCACCCAGATCAACACCCTTAAGCTCTTTAAACAGCTTGCGGACCATGTTCTCGGTGATCGACATGATTTCCTCTTCGTCGAGGAAGGAGGTCTCAATATCGATCTGGGTAAATTCAGGTTGGCGATCAGCGCGCAAATCCTCATCGCGGAAACACTTGGCGATTTGGTAGTAGCGATCGAAACCGGAAACCATCAGCAACTGCTTAAACAGCTGTGGTGACTGTGGCAGGGCGAAGAACTTGCCCTCGTGAGTGCGACTCGGCACCAGGTAATCCCGGGCACCTTCTGGGGTGGCGCGGGTCAGGATTGGGGTCTCGATATCGAGGAAGCCGTGCTCATCCAGGTAATTGCGGATTGCGGTAGTCAGCTTGGAACGGAAATACAGGTTGTTCTGCATTTCGTTGCGGCGCAGATCCAGATAGCGGTATTTCAAGCGGATATCTTCACCCACCTCGGTGTGCTCATCCAGCTGGAAAGGCACTGTCTCAGCAGTATTGAGGATCTCCAGCTCTGTGCCGTAAACCTCAACTTCACCGGTCACCATATTGGGATTCACGGCCTCTGGGGCACGGGCGCGCACACGACCTGTCACTTTAAGCACATATTCGCTGCGCACGCGATCGGCCATCTCGAAGTGTTCGGCCGCATCGGGGTCGAACACCACCTGTACAATTCCCTCGCGGTCGCGCAGGTCGATAAAAATCACTCCGCCGTGATCGCGGCGGCGGTCGACCCAGCCACAGAGGGTTACTACGCGGTCAATGTCCGCAGAACGAAGGACGCCACAGTAATCGCTGCGCATGGATGAAAATTCCCGTTATCGATAGGTGAAAAGATTAGTTAGAGGGTACACCGCACGGACAGCCCCGCACAGCTCGCCTAGGCCGTCTTTGCCGCCGCTGTGCCAGACTTGTCGCTTTTGGCCTTACCACTGTTGGCAGAGTCACCGCCAGCGAGGTTTTTCTTGCTACCAGTTTTAAAATCAGTCTCATACCAACCGGCGCCCTTCAGGCGAAATCCAGCCGCTGAGATTTTCTTGCGCAGCTCGGCCTTCTCGCAAGCTGGGCAGTCTTTGAGCGGGTCATCGCTCATCCGCTGCAAAGCTTCCATTTCATGGCCGCAGGCATTGCACTGGTATTCATATATCGGCATTACACAGTACCTGGTGCTTAAAAAAAGGGGGAGAGAGTATACATGAGGCCTACAGAGGTAAGAAGCTGCACGGGTCTTTTCCCTGGGTAAAGCGTCCCATAAAGGCAACGTGAGGCTAAAAAATGTAAAAAAAGCACTATTTTTCTAGTATTTCTTCGTGCGGCCGAACAAAAACTATATATACTTCCCCCATCACCCGCTGAGACACCCGTAACGGATGCAGCGCAGCGGGAGAAAAAACACACTTTTACCGGATATATACCGAACAACAAAGAAGGAAGTAAGCCATGGCTGTCTCCAAGAAAGCTGCTACTAAAAAGGCCCCGGCAAAGAAAGCTGCGGCCAAAGCTGCACCGGCCAAGAAAGTAAAAGCAATCAAGGAAAAGTACACTAAGACTCAAGTACTTAATCAGATTGCAGAAAGCACTGAGCTGTCCCGCAAGCAGGTTCAATCTGTTCTGGACGAGCTGAACGATATCATCGAAGGCCACATCAAGAAGCGCGCAGTTGGCGAATTCACCCTGCCGGGCCTGATGAAAATCACCACCGTGAAAAAGCCAGCTAAGAAAGCTCGCAAGGGTATCAACCCGTTCACCGGTGAAGAGACTACCTTCAAGGCGAAGCCTGCCAGCATCCAGGTTAAAGTTCGCCCACTGAAGAAGCTGAAGGAAATGGCAGAGAACTAATACACTCTGTAAAGCCTCAGCTTAAAAACCCCGCTTATGCGGGGTTTTTTATTCACTCCCATTCCAAGCCAGTGCCCAGGCACCTGCTAAATAGATACCCCGGTATAGCAAAAGGCAATCCGCTTTGAGGCAATACTGCCCCCAGGCAATATTTATTGCCCAGCGAATAGCGTAAAATAGCCAGCTTACCCGTAATAGAATCCATATAATTCCTATGCGCGCATCTCGTTATCTCATCGCAACCCAAAAAGAAACTCCCAACGACGCAGTGGTGATCAGCCATCAGCTGATGCTGCGTGCCGGCATGATCCGCCGTCTGTCTTCAGGTCTCTACACCTGGCTGCCCACCGGGTTGCGGGTGTTGCGCAAAGTCGAGCGCATTGTTCGCGAAGAGATGGACCGCGCTGGCTCCCTGGAAGTACTGATGCCGGTCGTGCAGCCGGCAGAGCTTTGGGAAGAGTCCGGCCGCTGGCAGCAGTACGGCCCCGAACTCCTGCGCATCAAGGATCGCCACAACAATGACTTCTGCCTGGGCCCGACCCACGAGGAAGTCATCACCGATCTGATCCGCAGTGAAATCAATAGCTATAAGCAGTTGCCCGCCAATTTCTACCAGGTGCAGACTAAATTCCGCGATGAAATCCGTCCGCGCTTTGGCGTAATGCGCGCGCGCGAATTCACCATGAAGGATGCTTACTCCTTCCACGTGAACGAGGATTCCCTGCAGGAAACCTACGATATTATGCACGGCGCCTACTGCCAGATTTTTGAGCGCATTGGCCTGGACTACCGTCCAGTGCTGGCAGACACCGGTTCAATCGGTGGTTCCAGCTCTCACGAATTCCACGTGCTGGCGCAGAGCGGCGAAGACGATATCGCCTTCTCCACAGAATCCCGCTACGCCGCCAATGTCGAATTGGCAGAAGCGGTTGCCCCAGCTGGCGAGCGCCCTGCTCCGTCGCAGGAAATGCAGGAAGTTCATACGCCGAACCAAAAAACCATCGCCGATGTCAGCGAGTTTTTGAAAAGTGATCCCGCCCACTCAGTAAAAACCCTGATTGTTCTGGGCGAGTGCGAAGAGGGTGAAACCGCTCCATTAATTGCCCTGGTACTGCGTGGCGATCACGAGCTGAACGAATTAAAAGCAGAGAAGCTGGCTGGAATCGCCAGCCCTATTCAGTTCGCCTCGGAAGAGCGCATCGCCGAAGAACTCAGTTGCAACATTGGCTCCCTGGGCCCGGTGGGCATAAAGATCGAGACTGTTGTGGATCGCTCTGCAGCGCACCTGGCAGACTTTATCTGCGGCGCCAATCGCGATGACTACCACTTAACCGGTGTGAACTGGGGTCGCGATGTGGAGTTGGGCCGCGTCGAAGACCTGCGCAATGTAGTGGCAGGCGACGCCAGTCCCGATGGCCAGGGCACCCTGGAAATCAAACGGGGCATCGAGGTCGGCCACATTTTCCAGTTAGGCGACAAATACAGCCGCGCTATGAATGCCACAGTACTGGATGAAAACGGTAAAGAGCAGGTTATGTCCATGGGCTGCTATGGCATCGGCGTTTCCCGTATCGTTGCTGCGGCCATTGAGCAGAACCACGACGACTCAGGGATTATCTGGCCCACTGCGATTGCACCTTTCCAGCTGGCGATTGTGCCAATCAATATGCACAAGAGCGATGTGGTAAGGGAAAAGTGCGAGCACCTGTATGAGTCCCTGCGCAGCAAGGGTATTGATGTATTGCTGATGGACGAAGCCAAAGCGCGACTGGGTGCTATGCTCGCCGATGTGGAGCTGATCGGTATTCCCCACCGCATTGTTATCGGCGATCGCGGCCTGGAAAAAGGTGTGGTGGAATATAAAGGTCGTGGAGATGCGGAAAGCCAGGAGTTTGCCGTATCCCAGCTCGAAGAAGTGTTATTGGAAAAATTTAATCAATAATTGTCGAGCCGCCCGGCCTGCCCCCAAGCAGGCCGGGACCTCTTACGGCAAAAGTGCTTTTTATCGGCGGCGTCACAAAATCACGCTGCCCATTTTGCCGGGCTTTTCGTAGAATCACCCCATGATAAAAAAAGCCACCGCCCTCTTGTTGCTCTGCCTTACCTGCTGTGCCGCCCAGGCTCAAAGCAGTAGAGCCGAGATCGACCCGGAGTTGCGCCTCGCCCTGCAGGACGCAGTTACCCAGGCCGACAGCTTTGTGGACCGCTTCGATGCGGAAGTGTGGCTAATGTCTAAATCCCAGCCTCTGTCCCGCTATATCAAAGATCCCAAGCGGCGGATGCACGTACTGAAAGCTGTCCACCGGGAGGCAACTCGGGCCGGGCTACGCCCGGAAATCGTATTGGCGGTTATCCAGATTGAGAGTGCTTTCGACCCCTATGCGATATCCCGCGTTGGCGCTCTGGGTATGATGCAGGTAATGCCATTCTGGAAAAATGAAATCGGTCGACCCGACGATAACCTGATCGATATGGACACCAATCTAAGGTACGGCTGTACCATTCTTAAACACTACATCAAGAAAGCCAAAGGCAATCTAGCCAACGCCCTCGCCTATTACAATGGTAGCTACGGCCGCCATACTTATAGCAGCAAGGTCTTGGATGCCTGGGCCGAGCGCTGGAGATAAACGATGACCGCCGGCTACTTATTTTTCTCCGGCGGTGCATGCGCTCTTCTTTTATTGGCAGCAACCAAGGTTGCTATACATCACTACCGGCTTGTTGCCGGGCGCTGCTTGCTGGCCCTACTTATAGCCGTGATCTGCTATTTACTCTGGCCCATCCTGCCACAGTTAAGTGGACCTACTGCGCTCTTGCTTAACCTGCCAATTACTCTGATTCCCGCAATTTTTTGGCTGTTTACTCACCTGTTATGCCGCGAGGAAGAACCTTTTCCCCTGTGGGGCTGGATTCCGATTGGTATTACCCTGGTCATCGGCATAGTCGCCTACCACGCACCCTTGCCATTGACGTCAGATCAGCAATCCCCACTATTTACCCTTTCGCAGCTACTCAAACTCGGTTTAATCAGCCTCGGCCTACTGACACTACAACGACAGTTTCACCTGGACTTGGTCGCAGAGCGCCGACGCCTGCGCACAACCCTACTTATCGCCGTCGGCGCCTATATGCTGGTAGTAATTGGCGCAGAATCTATCTTTGCTTACCGCCCGCTTCCCAACGGTGTACCGACACTGCACGCACTATTTGCCAGCCTGTTGTCACTGGTTGCCTGCCTATGGTTGCTGGCCCTTTCCCCCAGCGCTCTGGGAGAATCCCTGCCGCGCCCGAAGAGGAGCGAGCCAGAGGAGGAAGAACAGCCTTTAGCTCCGCCACCTGAACTGGATGAACAACAGCAAACCCAGCTGCAAAAATTACAGGAACATATGCACAACGGTGGTTATCGCCATACCGGACTCACCATCAGGGAGCTCGCGGAGCAGTTGGATATTCGCGAACATGTGCTGCGTGTGCTGATTAATCGCCATCTGGGTTATCGCAATTTTAACGAATACCTAAATCAGTTTCGTATTGATGAAGCCAGCAACCGGTTGGCAGATCCGGAACAGGCCCATTTGCCAGTACTCACCATTGCTCTGGACATCGGCTATCGCTCCTTGAGCCCATTTAACGCTGCTTTCAAGCGCCGTCACAGCCAAACCCCCACTGAGTACCGCCGGGAAAAGCTGCCCGCCTGAATCTCCTCTCCTGAAAGAATCCGTCAGCATTTTTTCATATTCCGTAAGCCCGCAAAGTAAAAGGCTCCCAGACTGGGAGCGCGGTGAAAGCGATTTTCCCGCTGCGTGCCCGGCTCACCGAGACCCGATTTAACACCGGTGAGTCTCCCTTCAATAGAAGAATAATGATGGTGAGAATATGGATTTTTTAGTCGACATATCCCAGGACGGAGCCAAACATTTCCAGTTGAGTTTATTTCGCTATGTGCTGGCCGCTTCAGTAATGAGTATTTTGGCCGGCTGGCTGTTTCGCACCTGGATGAACCGGCGCCGTATCCAAAAGCGTCGTGCCGAGTGGAAAGATATTCGGCGGGAGGTGAGTTATTCACTATTAACGGTGTGTATCTTTACCCTGGTAGGGATTATTACCACCATGATGCACGATCTGGGACTGACCAAATTTTACTGGCAGTGGAGCGATTATCCACTCTGGTGGAGTATTGCCAGCCTGCCAGTAGTGATTTTGATCCACGACGCTTATTTTTACTGGACCCACCGAGGTATGCACCATCCCAAGGTGTTTAAACACTTCCACCGCCTACACCATCAGTCCAGAACACCCACGCCCTGGACGGCATACAGTTTTTCCGTAGGTGAAGCGGTCCTGATGGGCGCTTTCTCTCCCCTGATAGCCCTGATACTGCCACTTAATCCAACTATTTGGTTCACCTTTTTATTTATCAGCATCTTCCGCAACGCCATGCTGCACACTGGCCGCGAGTTCCACCCCCGCAGCTGGGTCGACGGCCCTATGGACAGGCTCACCACCACGACTCACCACGACTTGCACCACCAGCGCTTCCAGGGTAACTACGGCTTTTACTTCACTTGGTGGGATCGCTGGATGGGCACAGAATTTAAGGACTACAAGCAAGTCTTCCGGCAAGCAGTGGATGGGCAATTACACGGGGGAGAAAAAGAGGTGGAAATAGACAACAGCGCAGCAGAAGGCGCAAAAGCTCACGCTTAACCCACTCAAATCACTTAAATGGGCGCCGGGGTTCTCCCGGCTCCTTTCTACTAGCCGTAACAACCGTGTTAATGGCCATGCTGCAAAGGCAACCAGCGGGATTCTCGGTAACAGTAAAGTCCCCAGATCACAAAGACGACTTCGATAGCAAAAAGCACTAAATTGCGCTGATCAAAACCACTGATAAATAACATTCCGTAGAGGCGCCCAAGAGCGAAGCCGATATAGGCAATAGACATCGCAGCGTAAGCAACCCTGCGGTGCGGGCGCATAGCCAAAGCCACCAGTAGAATCACCGCGATGGCCAACATAAACCCGCCATAAGTGGCCATAAACTCGGGCATGGCTTCGGGGGTATCAAATGAAAAATCCACTTCATCCGCTAGGCTCTGCGGTTTAAACAGGGCCCAGAGGCCGATAGAAGCAAAAACCAATAGATTGAGTGTCAAATAGACTCTTCCCAAATATTTCAATCGATTCTCCCCTCTAATTTCTGTTACTCACCCCTATACAAGGGGAACACCGCTTTGGAGTACTGTCACAGTATATATGAGCCACACCCCGCCATACGCCGGAACAATTCACCAATTTGGTACAAAGCGATGGATTTATCAATATTTTCTTACTGGCAAACTGAGAATGTCTTTCCATAATTAGAATCCACAGCGCAACTCCGACCCACTCCAAAATAAGGGCCGCGCTTTTGAATACCACTACCTTCCTCAAGTCATTGGCGAAAGAGCCCCTGCTGTATTTTATTGCGATCGCCCTAATCCTATTGGGATTGGGAGAAATCCTGGAACCGCCTGCACAAGAGATTGTTATCAGCGAGGGGCGCGTCGAACATCTACGTTCGGTGTTTGAGCGCAAGTGGCACAGGTACCCCACTGATAGCGAGCTGGAGCAACTTATTGAGAATTACCTAAGAGAGGAAATACTTTACAGGGAAGCGCTTGCCCTGGGATTAGCCGAGAACGACACAGTAATCCGCCGCCGCCTACGAATGAAAATGGAACTTACGGCGCGTAATTTCGCTGACACTCAAGACCCAGGCGATCGAGTATTGGAGAAATTCCTTCAAGGTCAGGCTGATAAATACCGGGTTCCCCCCACCCTATCTTTCCAACAACGATTTTTCTCAGTGGATCTGGCCTCATCAGATTCACGTGATTTTAACGACTTACTCATGCAGCTAAACAGCGGTCAGGCTTCGCCAATGATTGGGGATTCAACCCTACTGCCAGCTGCTTTTATCGACACTTCAAAGCCACGAATAGACAGGCAATTTGGGCTGGGATTTTCCGCTCAATTGTCCAAGTTGCCTATTGGCAAGTGGAGTGGTCCAGTCCGCTCGACCTTAGGTGATCACCTGGTCCTCCTTGAGGAAATCAAGTCCACCCAGCTACCGGCATTGGCTGAAATACGCAGCCGCGTACTAAATGATTGGCAATCCCAGGCGCAAAAGAAGATTCTGCAGGAGCAGTATCTCCAGTACCGTAAAAACTACGAGGTCACTGTCCACAAGCCGGATAACTTCTCAGCCGAGGTTGCCGTCAAGTGATGCACATCCGGCCACTCCTGTTCATTCTGCTCCTCAGCTTTACTCCAATACTATCTGCCCACGAACTGCGCCCGGCATATCTCGGCATCACTCAAGTTAATGCACAATTATTTAAAGTACTTTGGCGATTGCCCGCACAAGGCGATCTTCGCCTCGCTCTGAATGTCCATTTGGACCAAGCTGCCTCCCCCCTAAGCCAACCCAGAGCGCAAATAAGTAACGGCTACTACACAGAGTACTGGACCATCCATCACCCCAGGGAGCTACAACAGCTGTCGATTCATATCGATGGCCTACAGAGCACTATGACCGATGCGCTAGTGCGTATCTCCTGGCTAGATGGGCGTGAGCAAGTTATCCGACTGACACCAGACCAGCCAGAATGGACCCTTGACCAACCCACCAGCGAGTTCCAAGTCGCTCAAACTTACTTTGTACTGGGCGTTGAACATATTCTTCTCGGTGTCGATCACTTGCTGTTCGTTTTGGCCCTGATCTTACTCAAACAAAGCCTTCGCCAGCTGATCGGCACTATCACTGCTTTCACTATCGCCCACAGTATGACCCTGGCAGCTGCCGTACTAGGCTATATCCATCTGCCGTCGGCGCCAGTGGAGGCGATTATCGCCCTCAGTATTTTACTGGCAGCCAGGGAGGCTGTACGCCAGAGGCATGGTGTTTTCAGCTTGACCAGTCGCTACCCATGGGCAATTGCCTTTGCTTTTGGACTTTTACACGGTTTGGGTTTTGCCGGTGTACTGGGGGAAATTGGGCTTCCCCAGGGCGCTATTCCCCAGGCATTACTGACTTTTAATCTCGGTGTGGAAGTGGGGCAATTAGTATTTATCACCGCTGTTCTTGCAGCAATCAACTTGTATCAGAAGCTCCTTAAGCACAGGCCAGGGTATGCCATTCGGAACCGCGAACAATACTCTTTCGGGGAAGGCGGAGGTATCGGAATACCAGTCGCTACGGTGGTCGCGTATACGCTGGGGGGCACTGCCTGCTACTGGGTGATTGAGCGCAGCCTGCTTATTGTTTTCCCATAACAGAGAACACTAACCGGTGCCCTGAAAATCACGGACACCGGTTAATTTAAGGCTCAGTCCTGAAACAAGAGTTCCAGTGGGTAGCCGGTAAAAGGCTTGGTTTTCTCAATCACCAAATGAGAAGTCATACGGGAAATCGCCGCCTCTTCATTGGCCAACAACTGCTCTGAGACTCGATTAAAATCTGCTGCGTCCGGGCAGACGAAATGCAGCATATAGTCGAACTCACCAGACATCTTCACACAGGAAACAATCTGTGGAATATCGCTAATAATGCGGCGAAAGTTCTCACTGGTACGGGCATCCTGCCGCTTAAGCGCAACGTTTACATAAAACTCTGCATGCCGAACTTTATCCAGGTTTATCTCGGCAAAGAACTCGCGGATATAGCGCTCACTGGTCAGGCGTTTAACCCGGGCCAGGCAGGCACTTTCCGATAATCCAATTTTTTCACTCAAATTCAGGTTACTTGTACGTGCGTTTGATTGCAGGGCCTGCAAAATACGCAAATTATGCCGGTCAATTTTCACGGAGCTATTTTCTTTTGAATCTGAAAGGGGGCAAGGATAGCGGTATTCGCCGGTGGCATAAACATTACAGCCACCGGCATGGGAAACTTGTCATCACTTCAAAGGCGAATTTGGCGACAACCAGCCTCCCGGCAAAGGCCTAACCGGCCTGGCGGTTACCACTGGTGACGAACTGCTCAATGCGATCCAAGGCCCGCGACAACTCGGCCTCATCAGCTGCCAGGGTGAGGCGAACATGATTCACTGAACTGCTACCAAAGGGCGCGCCAGGCAGTACCGAGACCCGCTCAGCATCCAAAAGGGCTTCAGCGAAGGTTTGCCCTGAGCTGGATACCTTGGAGACATCCACCATAACAAACATCCCAGCCTCAGGGCTGTAGCAACTCAAGCCAGGTATCTGGCCAATCCTCTCAACAATCAGGTCTCGACGCTGCTGATAGGCATCCCGCATCTGCTTCACGAAGTAGCTATCAAATTCCAGGGCAAAGGCAGCGGCCTCCTGGATAAACTGCGGGCAGCCAAAAATTGTCGCCCCTGCAAAAGCAATCAAACGATCTACCAGGGGACCACGAGCTACTGCCCACCCCAGGCGCCAGCCACTCATGGCGTGGGATTTGGACAAGCCATCAACCACAACAATATTATCCAGCGACTCCGCTGCCGTACGCAGAGAGGTGTGGCGGCGGGCAAAGGTGATCATTGAATAAACTTCATCACACACCAGCCAAATATTGCGCTCGCGGCAGTATGCCGCCAACTCGCGCAATTGTTCAGGGGTAGCCATCGCGCCAGTCGGGTTTACCGGCGTATTGATCATAACAACCTTGGTCTGCTCACTGATGGAGGCCTTGATAGCGTTGACATCAAAAGCAAAATTGGTCTCCGCCGGGCAAGTCACTCTCTTTACGGAGAGGCGCAAGGCATCACAAATGGGGACATAGCCGATATACATCGGCTCGGGAATTACTATCTCCTCACCGGGGTTTAGCAGGCAGGCAAGTACTGCGTAGATAGCGTTGGTTCCACCGGGGAAAACAACAACATCATCCGGATTACAGGGGTGGGGAGAGACCTTGCTCTCGATGTCCGCAATAGCCCTGCGCAACATTGGCTCCCCGGCGGCAGGGGAATAGTGGGTGCGCCCCACTCCCAGGCGAGCGCGGGCAAAGTCGAGGATCGGCTCGGGGGTGTCAAAGTTGGGATCACCTACACAGAGAAAGATGACATCCTCCCCTTTATTGGCGAGATCGTGAGCCCGGTCACTCACAGCCCAAACATTGGAATCCTCACCATTCAAAGCCTCACTTTGCAAGCTGAACCTGGGGGTAAAATTTGTCACGTTTTTCACTATTTAGCAGCCATTTATAGGGGCTAAGGTAACAACCATCTGGGTAATCGGTGCCGCTATATGACCGTCAATTTCGCATTAGAGGGAGCTTTTCTCAGGTATTCCCGCAGATAATGCGGGGGCCAGTGTGTTCACGTGGATCGCGACTAGAAATAGATTTTCAGTCTCAGTTACTCAGGTCGATCCTGCCGCCCCAAAGAGAGCGAGTAATGAGTAAAACTTAAGCAAGGTATCACCCCATCCCACTGCAATTGAACACTATTAACCGGAGCCAGGAAAATCCCAGGGCTATGGACAAAGCTTCATTACGATGTTCTTTTTTGACATCCCGTCCGCTCCCCATGCCCCTTTCACCTGACTCGCAGCAATCTCCCTCAAGTTTTCGCTGTATATAGATTAACTTTAATCTTCAAAGATGGAGGGCAAACTCCAATCCCGGTATAGGTGCAAAACTGGCCCCTTAGCGCCTCTGGATATACTTAGTGTTAACCAGCTTTGATCTTCCGAGACTATCTATTACGGCTTGATTGCGTGTTATCGTTAACACCTAAAAACCAACAAGTAAATTTAAATCATGGATAAGATGAAACAATTACTGACCTTACTTTTGCTCTCCTATTCACTTACGGCAATCGGCACTGAAATTTCTCAGGAAAGGAAGTTGGAGCTTATTAATTCTATCGAGAAAAAGATTGCCTCCAACTATGTCCTGCAAGAAAACCTGGAAGCGATTCACTCTTCATTAGATAAAATAGCAATCCCTATCGCCAAGGCAGTTAATCCGATTACCAAAGCTAACTGGGAGGGGACTGGTGTAAAACCAGATATCGAGATATCCCGGGAGAAAGCATTTCCAACAGCCTATAGACTCCCCTTACAAGAGGCCAAAATCTCTACTGCACACCCGGAACATTTAAAAGAAATCCAGCAAAAGCTACAAGATTTCGTTAGCCTTTAAATTACCTCACCCTCCTTACAATAAGTATTCAGTCTATTAAATCAGGAGGGAGGCCTAGCCATTAGCTTCCCTTCCCAGATTAATTTAATATCTTACAAACAAAAAACGGCGTTTAAAAATTTTGAAGAACAGTCATTCACATTAAAATCCTAATGTAAACCTCATCTTATTCGTATTATGAGGCAAGTCAGATGTTTCAGTTTACCCAAATTCGTAGACATATCCCTGAGGATCTTGAGGACAGCTTTGCTCGACTCCCTCCAGATGAATATTTAAAATCCCAATATTCATATCGTTATCGAACATATTGCTCAGGATTATATCGTGGCAACTCAATCGAATGGAACCCTAGTACCATTTTCATGCAAAGTAAAACGATTAACAAATACCTCGGGGATATAGAGCGTCACTACCCCGCACTGGAACCAAGTGCTAGAATATTTTCGCAGAGCATTGTAAGGCACCTAGTATCCAGCCAATATATACCGGCAAATGAGTATCAGGTCGGATGCCACCAGATAAGAGTTCGTGCTACAGATGAATTCAACGCTTATCCCACCCCTGAAGGTTTTCACCAAGATGGGTTTGACTATGTGGCGATTAATTGTATTAATAGGAATAATGTCAATGGAGGCGAGTCATTCATCAGCAGCTTGGATGAAAATGAAATTATATTTCATGGCACACTAACCCCAGGAAAAGCTTTAGTTTTGAACGACAGGTCACTCAAACACTACGTAAGCCCCATCACCCCTCTTTTTCCAGGGGAGGCTGTTAGAGATGTTGTGGTAATTACATTACACAGCAATACAATCAATATATAAAAATATGAAGTTTACCCAATCTAGATCACAGGGAATTATTTTTAGATTCAAAAGACTGGCCATCCAAATCAGTCTACCTTTATCTCTATACCTAACACTAGCTTATATATTTAAAGCCCCACAAGAAACGGAAGTCCTAGAAATATATCTAGTAGGATTATGTTTAATCCCAGTGCTGACCACACTCTGGCTATTAATATTTAACTCAGGAAAAGGAAAGGTAGACGAGTATAGCCTTGAGTTCACGAATAGTCACATCATCTATAGATCACTCTATGGCAATATAATCATTCCAATGTCAGATAAACTTTCAATTAAAACACACGGCAAACCACCTAACTCCATTTCCATAACGGGACACAACCACTCAGCCCATGTTGATTTAAACCTATTTTCATCACAACAGAGAAAGGAAATTCTTAAACAATGTCATTTTCTAAAAAATAACTGTCAAGATTAACCTTAGATACCACCACCTTCACTGTCTAGAGCCATAACTGCATAAACTCATTAAGGCTCACACTTCTCAATTACAAGAAGTTGATTTTTATCATACAATCTGGAGTTAGCTCTCAGATGGTTAGCATACCCTATCAATTCACCTAGAGCATTAACAAAAACCCTTTTGACTTTTAGATTTACATTTTTATAGTCATCAACAGATTGGAAAGCCCCACTTTCAAAATCAACAAAAGCTCTCTTTAAGTCTGAACTTGAAATACTCTGGGCCATTCGTACCCCTGAGAGAGTTACAATATAGGTACCTTCATCATACTGGCCAATATATAGGGAGCTACATTTCATGGCCCCATTCTCTATATCGTAAAACCCCTCCTCCATATCTAAAAACTGTTTGTAATCACCAAGAATTGTTTTAACCTCATTACAAATATTTTGATCTATTAGAGGCAATAAATCTAATTCTTTCTTATCAACCCCTTGTGTAACAAGCCCATACTCAATTACTGAGCAAAACTTCGCAACCTCTTCTTTATGGATTAAAGACAGCTCTCCATCATCCCCCACTTGAATAGAAAAGGAGAAACTAAACTGATTTAGAAAATCCACTTTCGACAGGAGATGGGAGTTTCCTTGGAACGAGGTTAACCAGGTGCCAAATGCATTAGGATACTCAACCAAGTAGATGCCCGGTTCCACTTCTGCCAAATCAAGTATAAAGCTACAATCGATTGGCTGCCGCTCTGAAGGAGAGCCTGACTTCATTTTAAATATGTCTTTTCTTCGTACTTCAAATTTTTGTGAAAACACTCAAACAAAATCTCTTACTAACTTAATATCCGCATCAAGATGCTTGCAAGACCATATAGCAAACCACCAGATAGCGTAGACATTTACCCGTGGCAACCAGCAGCAAAAACCAAATCAAGCGAATTCGTAAAACACCAGCCATTACAGTAAGGGGATCACCAATAATAGGCACCCAGGAAAAAAACAGGGAGAATACCCCATATTTTTTAAATCTCTGTTCAGCCTTTACAAACTCCTCTTCAGACATTCTCAACCATTTCTTGATCACGCCCAAACTGGCCCAATAGCCTAATGCATAATTGAGAAGAGAGCCCGCTACATTCCCTGTAGTGGCGACTACTATCAGGGCCCAAGGGGAGAGCCCTTGGAGCAATAGACCTGTCAATACAATTTCTGAGCTTAGCGGCAGAATGGTCGCTGCTAGGAATGCTGATACGAAAAGCCCCAAAAATCCAAACTCAAGAAAGTACCCCATAATGACGACTCACGCCCAGCTAAACTCGGCATTCCTTCTATCTATATTTATAATTGTGCCACTATAATCGAAAAAGGAGGACTTCCCAATAAACCCCTTCATCAATGATGGGCGATACTAGCCACAAGCCTCTACTTTTTTCTTCACCCTTGTTAACGCATTTTACCTTACCAAGACTAACTTAGCCCCAAGTACAGATCCTCTCACTTGAAGAAGGAATCAATGTCCACCCCATAATTCTCCAGCCACCTTCCAGTTTTGCTATCGACAAGATATTGCAGGCAGCTTTCCTACTCCTTTCTTTTGATTTGGATCGCTGAAAAACAACAAGCGATGTTGCTGAGCCATCTTCTGAAACATAAATTTTCTCTATATATAATCCAGAAAATGGATATGTCTCTAGATCCATAGTTTTACGCAGCTGGCCGATAATTACGGGGATTAAATCGGGATGATTAGACAACCCCGGCTGCTCACCGATAAAAAACAAAGGGGATTGAGCAAAGTACTTCTTCAAACTACTCGGCGGAGATGAACTATTAAATGTGCTGTAGAAATTTTTAATAAGATCAGAGACTTCACTACGCGAGCTTGCATACATCTCAGATGAAAAGACAATAAATACGACAACCAACAGCGCCATAGCAATTTTCATGGCTACCACTTCCTATTTTAAGGAGTTTCTGAGTAACTCTGCAATTAGAGGGGACTGACTAAAGGTTGAAGTATAGTTATGCTATTAACTCGCATGGACTAAAGAAGGAAATCTGACAATCACCAGACGGAGTTATCCTGTGCCAGAGGTAATAGTTGAGAGAAGTATTTACTGCCCTTATTGTGGTGAAATCATAAAAATACTGGTTGATTCATCAGTTTTGCCTCAACAGTACACTGAGGACTGCCAAGTTTGCTGTAGGCCTATCGTTTTCTCTGTGGAACTCGATTTAAATGGCGAGCTATCTATCGTGGCTCATACTGAGGATGAAGCGTTCTAAATCGCATTGTCGCACTCAAATTCACTTCAAATTGGCAAAAACTTCAATCGCTCGCTTCCGTCCAGCCCCCACATCGCAAATCACTTGAGGATAGCCTTGAGTCGGCGGTGGATCGTGTATGGCTTTGTCGCTCAGCTCCTTTAGCTCAGGTATAAATTTGCGGATAAAATCTCCATTGGGATCAAAACGTTGCGACTGACTATAAGGATTAAATACACGAAAATAGGGTGCAGCATCAGTACCCGTGGAGGCAGTCCACTGCCAGCCCCCATTGTTGGAAGCAAAGTCTGCATCAATTAAGCGCTGCATAAAGTAGCGCTCACCCCAGCGCCAATCTATCAGCATATTTTTACTGAGAAATGAAGCTACTATCATACGCAATCGATTATGCATCCAGGCAGCCTCATTTAACTGTCGCATCGCTGCATCAACTATCGGAACCCCAGTCTCCCCCAAAGTCCAACGCTCAAACTGATCCTTATTGTAGGACCAGGGAATTTGGTCAGTTTCCTGCTTGAATGGCCTCCCTTTACTCAGACGGGGAAAGTCCACCAACAAATGGGTATAAAACTCCCGCCAGATTAATTCGCTAATCCAACAGGCCGCCCCATCATCTCCACCCAGCCAACGTCCCTCATTCATATCCAACGCCATAGCTATACATTGGCGAATCGAAACAGCACCACTATTTAGGTAGGGGGATAAGCAGGAGGTACTATCGAGTGCTGGAAAGTCTCTCTCTACCTGATAAGCAGATATTTTTCCACCGAACTTCTTGAGCCGTTTCAGTGCCGCCTTTTCTCCTGCTTGCCAACCTTTAATCAGGCCTTCATTGTCGATCTTATCTATCGAGTATGTCGACAGTTGCGCTGGAATCTTTTGGCTTAATTTCTGCCCTTCAGATAGAGAAAACCACTTTGGCCAATGTGCTCCATTTTCCCGGTTAGAAATTTTCCGAGGCTTAGGTAAGGTTTTTACTTCACTATCGGCACACAATTGAATCAGTGCACGCTTGAAGGGGGTAAACACCTTGTAGGGTTCCCCTCCGCCGGTTCTTACTGCTCCCGGTGGAAGCAGGGTGCGGTCACTGTAGAATTGAACCTGAACCCCCTCATTTGTCAGTAAATCTTTTACTGCATTATCACGGCGCAGCTCATTGAGTGGATATTCAGCATTCGCATAGAGAGCATTGATATTCAGGCGCTCAACTATTTGCTGAAGAACCCCTGGAACCTGAGCAAATGTAGGAACTTCAATGAAGTACAGCGGTATATTTCGCTCCTCTAATCCATCTTGTAATTCACGCAAACAGGCGATACGAAAAGCCACCAATGGATTGCCTTCGTCATGGCTCTGCCAGGTACCCGGACAGGCAATAAATACAGCAGCCACCTCCTGACATTGCATACTGGCTTGGTAAAGTGCTGAATTATCATTGAGGCGTAAGTCACTGCGTAGCCATACCAGGCCACGTGGCAAAGTCACTGGGCGACTCATAGCTTTAAAGACTCCCGCAATTGTGTAACTGCGCTCTCTGTATTTCCGGCAAGTACTTTTGTTAAAGGGAGTCGGTTCAGTTCAGTCAAAGCCAAACGCTGCACCTCAATAAAATCACCCGCAAGCCACAGAGGATCAGTCATCCCCTGAACAGCACTTGGTAGCTCACGTTCAAGAATATTTTTCGGCATAGCCTTGTGGCTATAGCAAAGCACTCCCTGAGCACCCAGTTTTTTGACTGTACTTCCCAGCTCCAATAATCCCGCAGGATAAGCCAGGGTAACGGCCTCTATTCCTGCGGCAAGGAGTACCGCAATAAACATCTGTATAAATGCCTGTTGGCCCTGAAAGCCAATTTCCAGTAAAAGAATACGGGGCTTCGCCTGGGACTTGTCTTTGTCCAGGTTTTTCCTGGCCATACCATTAGTCAGAAGTAGCTGTTCATTTAACAGAGGCCAGAAAAATGTCTGCGCCCCATGGGCTTCAGGTAGGCGAAATCGCTCAAGCCGCACATGCAAAGGTTTCAGCCAGTGCTCCAACAGCAAAGCTGCAGGGAATGAGGAAAACCACTGATCGAGACGGCGGCGCAGCTGGGGTTCTGCAAAGTCTCTGAGAAGACTGGAGGTTTCATCCAGCATCGCCTGCCAATTGTTTTTTCCATCGCCTGCAGTCGCTGGCACCCCTAAATTGTCCTGCTCTCGCGCCAACAGGTCTCGCACTTGACCAATGGAAACGCCCCTGGCGAGGCATTGCAGGACCTTTTCAATCTGCTCGACTTCCTCTTCACTATAAAGTCGATGCCCTTTGCTGGTGCGCATGGGTTTTAGTAAACCATAGCGGCGCTCCCAGGCCCGTAAGGTCACGGGATGCACCCCGGTCCTCCGAGCTATCTCACGAATCGGAAAATAGTTTTTTTCAACAACTTCTGGGTCGGACATGACGCTCATTATCGAAATTCACATAAACCTAATTCAGCCGGCTCGGCAGCGAGCAAGACCTGGCTGTGGATAAAGTGGTGTGGGCTTCTCGGCAAGTAATGACGGAGCATAGTAAGCACCGCCGAAATCGGTTTATGCCCTTGCCGGTACTCCTCGATAAGCTGGGCCAGTTCAGCCCGCTCTTCCCGGCTTAAATAGCCCTTTAAATGCCCCTGGCTGTGCATCAGTGCATTGGTTCGATCCTTGCGCGATGCATGTTGGGAGAGAATATCCATAATCCGCCCACGAATTTCATAAGCGAACTCTTCGGGGGTCACCGCACGAGAGTTGGAAACAAACTGACCCAAGGCACGGGTCAGAGGCTGGCTATGGGCTAGCAAGAGGTACTTATAAGCGGTGTAAAACTCAATAACTTTAGCAGGTCGAGGATCCGGCGATACATAGCGATGCCAGGCATCGTAAGCAAATACTCGGGTTAAAAAGTTCTCGCGAATATCGCTGGCATTCAGTCGCCCTACTTCCTCCATAGGGAGGTGGGGGAAATTCTCTCTCACACGCGCAGCAAATAGACCTGCCGAATGCGCCAGTACACCGCGACCATCTTCTTTGTAATGGGGGGTAGTACGCATACCGCAGCTGGGAGACTTTTGCATCAGGATAAAACCGCGCAACTGCTCGATCTCCGGACTTATCTCGTCTGCGTAAGCTTCAAGGTCCTCTGTCACATCGATATTGGTGTCATCGCGCCCAACTGCGCGCAGGCGATCACTGACAATCAGGTGAATTGGCGGGCGGGGCACTCCCAAGCCTATTGCCACTTCCGGGCAGTAAGCTTGCAGATCAAAGCAATTACCCAGCAGCTGAGTGCAGACTTTGCTGTGCTTATGGCTACCGTTATATCGAACTGGATCACCCACGGCACAGCGGCTGATACCAACGGGAATCTTATGCGGCAGGAATTGAATATTCATAGTCACAAAGTGTGCAGGTAATGGCCTACCTTTTTTATAGCCTGCCACTAAAACTTATACAAGCCCTGCCTTTGTATAGGTTTTTGAAAATCTCCTGCAAGGTCGCCGTGGCTTGCGCAAATGCAAACCAAAGCTACAATGCAAAGCCGCGTTCATTCCGAGATTTAGCGCTGCGCGCACTATTATCGCCAGTCCCCGGTCTGCGATGCGGCCCATACCTCCCGGAAAGTACGGATTAGCTCATGATTCCAGCATTGCGCGAAGTCGACGAGGTTCAGGCGCTCTATTTGCAGTTCTTGCAGGAACTGAAGGACGCAGGTTTCCGTGGCGATACCACCCCCAGTTATGCCAGCCGCACGGTCCTGGCTACCGATAATTCGATATACCAGGTCCTCCCCCAGGCCGTTGTTTATCCCCGCGACAGTCGTGACTTGCAGCTGCTCGCTGAGCTGGCTGACAGGGAGGAGTTTCACTCGGTAGTGCTATCCCCCCGTGGCGGTGGTACCGGTACAAACGGCCAGTCCCTGACCGATGGACTGGTTGTGGATATCTCCCGCCATATGAACCAGATCCTCGAAATCAATGTTGAGAAGCGCTGGGTCCGGGTACAGGCCGGTGTGGTCAAAGATCAACTGAATGCAGCACTCAAACCCCACGGCCTCTTTTTTGCTCCGGAGCTTTCCACCAGTAACCGAGCCACCATTGGCGGCATGATCAATACCGATGCCTCGGGCCAGGGTTCATGTGTCTACGGCAAAACCCGCGATCACGTGCTGGAGTTACACACCGTATTATTGGGCGGTGAGATTTGGCACTCGGCCCCGATCGACGATGAGGAGCTGGCACAAGTCAGTGTCGGGGATAAACGCTCTGCACAGGTTCACCAAGTCTGTGACTCTATCGCGCGTACAAAAGCAGAGTTAATCACAGCAAAATTTCCCAAGCTCAACCGCTGCCTCACCGGCTACGACCTGGCTCATATTCGCGACGATAAAGGCTTTAACCTCAATAGTGTTCTCTGTGGCTCAGAGGGAACCCTGGGTTTTATCGCCGAGGCAAAACTCAACCTGTTGCCAATTCCCAAATGTGTCGCTTTGGTCAATTTAAAGTACGACCATTTTCAAGAGGCGCTACGCGACGCCAAAGACCTGATGCTGGCCGGTCCCATGTCTATCGAGACAGTAGACAGCAAAGTGTTGCAGCTGGCGATGGAGGATATTGTCTGGCACAGCGTCAGTGAATTTTTCCCAACAGACGATCGCCCGGTCAAGGGCATTAATTTAGTCGAGTACGCCGCCGATAGCGAAGAGGAATTGGAGCAGGCACTAGCTCAATTTACCGCTCATATTGATGAAGCTATTGGCCAAGCAGGTAAAAGTTTCGGCTATTCCATTGCCCGAGGCCACGCCGAGGTCAATCGAATCTGGGCCATGCGCAAACGGGCCGTGGGCTTACTGGGGAATGCCCAGGGAGAAAAACGCCCAATTCCCTTTGTCGAAGACACGGCAGTACCACCGGAAAACCTGGCGGATTTTATCGCTGAGTTCCGCGCGGTATTGGATGAGGCCAATCTCGACTACGGTATGTTTGGCCATGTCGATGCGGGCGTGCTGCACGTGCGTCCGGCAATTGATATGAAAGACCCCCAGCAAGCCGCACAAATTCGTCCGATCACCGATCAGGTAGTCGCCCTCACACAGAAATATAAGGGCCTTTTGTGGGGGGAGCATGGGAAAGGTGTCAGATCAGAGTATGCACCGGAATTTTTTGGCGAGCTCTACCCAGAGCTGCAAAAAATCAAAGCCGCCTTCGACCCTCGCAACCAACTCAATCCGGGGAAAATAGCTACCCCCAGTGATGACAGCCAGCTGCTGAAAATCGATGAGGTATCCACCCGAGGCGAGCGGGACCGACAAATTCCCGCCCAGGTCTGGGAGGGCTATGAGGAAGGTGTGCACTGCAACGGCAATGGCGCCTGTTTTAACTGGAACCCCGACGATGCCATGTGCCCTTCCTACAAGGCCACTCGCAACCGTATTCACTCTCCCAAGGGGCGCGCCTCTTTAATGCGCGAATGGCTGCGATTGCTCAGCGAAAAAAATGTTGATGCGGTCTCCAGTGCCCAGCGCCTGCGGGAACGCTCCTTTTTTGTCGGACTCCCCAAGCGCATTATCAATTCCCTGGCAAAAACCCGTGGCGAGTACGATTTCAATCACGAAGTTAACGAGGCGATGCAAGGCTGTCTGGCGTGTAAATCCTGTGTAGGGCAGTGCCCGATAAAAGTGGATGTGCCGGAGTTTCGCAGCAAATTCCTCGAACTCTACTACAGCCGCTATTTGCGTCCGCTAAAAGATTACGCCGTCGGTGGGCTGGAATTCCTGATGCCACACCTGGCCAAGCTACCTCAGTTATACAACTGGCCACTAAAACTCAAGCCAGTTTCCTTCCTGATGGAGCGCCTGTTCGGCATGGTGGACAGCCCACTGTTATCGGAAAAAACCTTGAAAGCGACTATGGCGGAGCTGGGTGTGCCTGTCGCCAGTGCCGCCTGCCTGGAGTCCCTGGGCCCGGCACAGCGCAGTCGCGCAGTGGTGATAGTGCAGGATGCTTTTACCAGTTATTTTGATGCCCAAGTGGTTGCCGACATTGTGCGCTTGCTAAAGCAGCTCGATTTTGTCCCCATGCTGGCGCCCTACCGCGCCAACGGTAAACCCCTGCATGTCCACGGTTTCCTGCGCCAGTTCCAGAGGGTCGCTGAATTAAACAGCCAGATGCTTAACGACCTCGCCGCCAGCGGTATTCCCCTTGTGGGCATCGACCCCTCAATGACCCTGACTTATCGCTCCGAGTATAAAAAGCTGATGGGCGATGAGGCACCCAAGGTCCACTTGTTACAGGAATGGCTGGCTTCCCAGCGGGAGCACCTGGAACAACAGCGCCACCGCATAGCGCCCGCCAACTTCCAGCTTCTGCCCCATTGCAGTGAACAAACCAATGCCACCGCCTCGGTGAAAGACTGGCAAAATGTTTTCACTGCCCTGGGCCTGGAACTCGCTACCGAGAGCCTCGGCTGCTGCGGTATGGCCGGTACCTATGGCCACGAAGCAGATCACAAAGAGACCTCACGAGTCATTTTCCAGCAATCCTGGGCGCCCCGATTGAACAGTGGCGAAAACCAGTTGGCCACCGGCTATTCCTGTCGTTGCCAGGCCAGTCGCTTTGCAGGCGTATCCTTGCGCCATCCGCTACAGGGGCTACTGGCACAACTGGATAAATAGGCATTTACTGACGTAAGAGGCCCATATCTCCGGGTCTCTTACCGTCCACCCAAAGTAGCCTGCGGGAAGTGCCTATGCACAAACATCTCTCAAACCTGCTCATGCTGTTTTATGCACTGCTTGGCATCGCCGTATTGCTAGCAGCAATATCCATAAGCTCAAACTCCGGGAAAAAACAATTAGGGCACCATCTATCCCAGGCCCAACACTCCCTGGCATTGGTTACTGAGGCTGAAACCTACGCCCGCACGGGCAACTACGCCGACGCACTGCCACTTTACGAAAAGGCCATCTCCTCACTATCTGACTATCCGGATCAACAACAGGCCCTGCGCTACCGCTACGGCATTGTGCTCAATGCATTTAGCGCCCAAGCGCGACCTGACCTCTACCCCCTTGCCCGCGCACAGTTCGAATCGGTCCTCAATTACCTGGATGAGGGCGCGGTGCTACCGCAGTCCACCGCGAGAGTGCGGTCAGCCATGGCACACACTTACCATCAGCAAGCAGCAACGGAGAAGGAGCACACTCAGCGAGCTCATCTTCTACGCTCGGCTTACCTTCTATATAAGAGTGCAATTCAAGGCCTGCGCGAACAGGCGGAATGGCAGAACCTTGCCATCACCTATTTCAACCTGGGGCAAGTCTGTGAATGGCAGGGAAACCTGGAGGAAGCCATCATCTGGTTGGAAAAAACGGTGAAGCTGGACATACAGCACAAGCTGCCGGACCTCCAGGAAGACAGTGACTACTTATCCGCATTGCGCAGCCAGGTGGAACCGATACTGGAAAACCCCGAAACCGCGCTGTAAGTACTGGGGATTCCCTGCATTTTTTAATGTGGCGCACCGGTTTTTCCGCTAAAACCTGCTGTTTTTTGTCATATCAGCAATATATGGAGAATAAGTCACAAATAATTTATGAGGAATTTTTTACTGTTCCAGTCATGCTAAGCAATGCCCTCCACCACTCCTAGCACGACTCTTTAGAATGACATCGCTGTCACGCAATTTTTCTCTTTTGAAACCATTTACCAAGGAGCTGGGTTCTATCCGGCCATTTCCTTCTGTACAAAATATATACAGTGCAATTTTATTGTTCTTTACATCTGAAAATTAAGCCATTTTTTTATTTTCTGTAAGTAACCCGCCAATTCATACGGCTTTTTCTCGCTTTGCAGGAAAAAGTTGATACCTCAGGAATCGCCGGTAATATAGCCAGCGTTGATTAAATATTGATCAACGATTTCCAAACAAACTTGGAAATTTCACAAGCAGCCCTTGGCTTGTGACCATTTATGACCTGGAGGTAATGGGACATGATGAAACAGACTCTGCGAAATACTGCCTTTTTTATTGCTGCCTTGCTCGCTATCGGTGTAAGCGTTAATGCCTCAGCAGCACTTAAGAAAACCATGATTGTTGACGCAACTGCTTACAACTCTGTACCCGGACAAACTGACAGTGATCCCTGGGTAGCAGCTTGGAACAACCGCCTGCGCCCCGGTGACAAAATTATCGCCGTATCCCGTGACCTGGAAAAACACGGTCTGACTAACGGCGCCAAAGTTAAAATTGAAGGTCTGCCTGGCACCTATACCGTGCGCGACCGTATGAACAAGCGTTTTACTAACCGAATCGATGTTTGGATGGAGAAAGACATTAAGAAAGCCCGCGCCTGGGGCAAGAAAAAACTGAAGATTGTTTTTGAACCCGTAAAGTAATTAGACCTAATTTCAACAGAGCTTGTGACCCCGCCCTCCAGCGGGGTTTTTTTATTGTTAAAAGAACTTATATCTAAGGAGCCTCTGAATAACTCCGTAATGCCTCTGCGGGTCTTGAAGGCGCAGATGTTAGGCGCAGCTCGCCGCGAATGGCCGTAGCCCTTTGCAAGAGCTGCAACGCAGCAGCTGTGGCCTTCAAGGCCCGCCCTTCGGGGCTTGCAGAGCGATTCACACTCCGCGTTGCGACTTCTTGAAAGGTCTAGACATTCCTACGAAGCCGCGCCTTAATTGTGAACCGCTCTGCAAGCCAGAGGTATCAAGGAGTTATTCAGAGGCTCCCTAATCCAACAAAAAGCAATCAGGGTTCCATCTCCATTAAAAACCCTTCTAGCTCTATACAATTTGAATTTCCGATATAAAACAGGCTCGGCTGCTGGTTCTCGGTATAGCGATGTTTTAATCCATCCTCGCCAATTAATATTAAGTATTCTGATTTTACCCAGCGCTCACCCTCCCTGTATTCCGTTAGCCATAAAAGCGACGGCTGCCCCTCGTGACAGAGCCCATAAAACATGCGGGTTTTTTCCACCAGTTTCTTGGTCATGTAATCTAGATAGCGGCCGGGATAGGTATAGCGATCAGCCTCAATACCAATTTTCTCTGGGTTTATCCCCATATCGGCGCGGCCAACTCTCTGTATATAAATTGCCAGGTTCTCGTCGCAATCGAGACAATGGCGCCCGGCAACAATGGCATAACCACTCAATTCGGAGATAAGTCGGGCTTCTTTCAGGTCAGTGGTGAGCAGCTGTCGATTGGAAAGGCGGATGCTCTCTGCGGATACCAGTGGACTTAATACAGTCACCAGCAGAATAAGGTAGCGCAGGTTCATGGGGAGGGTAACCGCAGGTTAGGTAGTACCGCCGGAGACCTGGATTCCACCATTGTCTCGCGGCGGCACTGTGATTGGGTGTGCTGTTACACAGTCGCGATTCCCTTCTCACATTAACCATAGCAGTTTGAACAAATGTCAGCCGACTTTTGCCACAACTCCCGCTGGGAATTGCCAGTCAGCCGATTCACCCCTTAAGAGGACTTACCAGCTGCCGTCGGCTTCCTGAACTGGCCCAACAAAGGTAGCGATCCCCTCCTCTTTAAGAGCATCGAGCGCTTCATCCAGCGCTTCCCGCTCAGTCTCAAACGCATCTTCCCAAACGGTTGAGTTGTTGTGTTCATCGACGATTTCAAGCAGCCAGCCGCCCTCACCATCTTCATAAATATCGATCTGGACGGAAACCTCGCCCTCCCGATAGATCTGGCTCAACTCCGATTCTTTCGGTGCAAACTCTTCGCCCATGGGATTCGCCTCGCTGTGACCTTGAAATTTCGGCCAGAACTTTGACAACTTGCGGCCCGACGGTCAACTACAAATCCCTTTTCTTGCAGATGCGGACCGCCTGCTTACTGTACGACAAGCTCCTTTTTTTGCGATAAAATGCGCGGCGATTTTTTCTGCTCCGGATTTGCGATCCGGCCCGCAACTGAGGAAGTACCATGAACCAATTTGTTGTCTGTGCACTGTATAAGTTCGTTACCCTTGAGAACTTTGAAACGCTTCGCGCCCCACTGCTGGAGGTGATGCAAGAAAACAGTGTTCGCGGCACCCTGCTGTTGGCCCAAGAGGGCATCAATGGCACTGTAGCCGGCTCCCGCGAAGGTATCGACGCGGTATTAGCCCATTTGAAGTCAGACGAACGCCTCGCCAACCTGGACTACAAAGAGTCCATCACCCAGGCAATGCCCTTCCTGCGCAGCAAAGTGAAGCTAAAGAAAGAAATTGTCACCATGGGTGTAGAGGGCATTGATCCACTGCGCACCGTCGGCACCTATGTCAAACCCAAAGACTGGAATGCCCTGATCAGCGACCCAGAGGTTGTTGTCGTGGACACCCGCAATGACTATGAATTCCAGGTTGGTACTTTCAAGAATTCCATCAACCCAGAAACTGAAACTTTCCGCGAGTTCCCGCAGTACGTAAAAGAGAATATGGACCCGGCCAAGCACAAGAAGGTCGCCATGTTCTGCACCGGCGGTATCCGCTGCGAGAAGTCCACAGCCTATATGAAAGAGCAGGGCTTTGAAGAGGTATATCACCTCCACGGCGGTATTTTGAAATACCTGGAAGAAGTCCCAGCAGAAGAATCCCTGTGGGAAGGCGAGTGCTTTGTTTTCGATGAGCGGGTGACAGTCAACCACAACCTGGAACGCGGCAAATACGA
The DNA here is from genome assembly GCF_052467225.1 of Microbulbifer maximicatervae (SeqCode). Lineage (NCBI taxonomy): Bacteria > Pseudomonadati > Pseudomonadota > Gammaproteobacteria > Cellvibrionales > Microbulbiferaceae > Microbulbifer > Microbulbifer maximicatervae (SeqCode). The sequence goes on from NZ_CP174303.1 coordinate 4,861,595, forward strand.
TCAATGCAATGCATGCCGCATGCCCATCACTGAGGAAGACCAGCAATCTCCCCTGTTCGAGCAGGGTGTAAGCTGCCCGCACTGCCACGACAAGGTGCCTGAAGCTGACCGAGCCCGTTTCCGCGAGCGCGAAAAGCAAATTCAGCTGGCCAAACAGCGCGGTGAAGTACACATTGGCCAGGACGCCCGCGCGCAAACCGTCTCCCGCCGCGAGCAAAAGAGAGAGGAGCGCCGCCGCCAGGCTGAAGCCCAACAGGCGCGCAACCAGCAGGCCTAACTCCTCCCCTAGAGAGCAAGAGGCTGAGGTACGACCTTTATCTGGGCTAGCCAGGCCTCTGCCTCAGCCTCCACAACGAACTCCCTAGAACTGAGCCTACACAGGCAGGAGCCATGGCTGGGCAGCGGACAGGTCCAGCGCCCTCGCGGATGTAACACCGCGATAAATGCCCGTCGCAGTACAGGGTTCTCAGCAATAAAGTGAATAAATTTCTGGTGCTCCTCCAGTGTGGTTTTGCTGCGCGCATAACGCAGGTCGAGTAGTACACGTAGGGGTTTTCGGTGGCGATACTTTTCCACCAGTAGTGCAATGGCTTCTATTTTGTCCTTATACCCCACCGGACCAAAAAAAAGCACACGCGCTATTCCACCCGCCGGCCGATAGCTAATATGAAAATTCATTGATAACAGCACCCGTGCGCTTGTCTTTTTTATTTTTATCGACTACAGCTTCCGCAATGCCTCTTTTTATTGTCTTACCTGTATTGAAAACGCGAAATAAGGCAGACTTTTTTCTCGTACACTCCTGATATTTACTTCTATCTCAACGGCAATCCAACATCCGTATAAAGGGTTTGACGTTTGTCGGCGAAAATACTGCACCTGTAAACCCGTTTTAATACCCTCAGCCCCAACTACATTTAATAAGCGACAAAAAACCTGCAAATACTGCCACCTAAAAATCATAAGCGGTCTATATCGCAAAAAAATATCGGCTTTATGATTTTTAAAACAATAAGTAACTAGTACGATCAAAATACCCCTGTTTTTTACCAGGTAATTCTGTGAAATATTTTGAAACTTCTAATTTACCCAGGGCGCGACAGAAGTGGGCTATCGCTAAAAGGAAATCTGTACCATAAAACAAGGAACAAACTAGTACGGCTTACTTCAATGAGGGACACCGGGCTGCATCAATATAAAAATATTGGAGCCCGGTAAAAACAGAAAAACAAAGAAAATTATTTCTTTGTGATCAATATCGCGAATGGGTTCAACTTATTTCGATTTCCGGCATATCGCTGTCATCACTGCTGTTTAACCAGATCTGGGCAGCAGCCTTGCGGGCAATTTCGCAATAAAAACCAGCAATTTCACTATCTGGATCGGAAATAACACTGGGCTGTCCGCTATCCACATCGGCGCGGATTTTCTGTGCCAGCGGAAGCTCTCCCAGTAAATGGGTATCGTACTCTGCAGCGATTCGCTCACCGCCACCGGTACCGAAAATTGGCTCGCTGTGACCACACTTGGAACAAGTATGCAGCGCCATATTTTCCACAATACCCAGCACAGGTACCGATACCTTGCGGAACATCTCCACGCCCTTAATGGCATCTTTTAGTGCCAGGTCTTGAGGGGTAGTTACAATTACCGCACCGGCCAATGTAGTTTTCTGTGCCAGCGTCAATTGAATATCCCCGGTACCCGGGGGCATATCCACAACCAGGTAATCAAGCCCATCCCGACTTTCCCCCCACAGGGTTTGACTGAGAATCTGGTTGAGCGCGCCGCTGGCCATAGGCCCGCGCCATACCGCTGGGGTCTCCTCGGTCATCAGGTACCCCAGAGACATTGTCTCTATTCCGTGAGCCTCTACCGGCACAAAGAATTTCTGTTCTTTCACATGCGGGCGCTGGTCTTCAGTTCCCAGCATGGTGGGCAGGCTCGGGCCGTAGATATCAGCATCCAACAAACCAACCCGGGCACCTTCCGCCGCCAGGGCCAGGGCCAGATTGACCGCAGTCGTGGACTTGCCAACCCCGCCTTTGCCCGACGCCACAGCAACAATGTTTTTTACCTTCGCCAGAGTTTCCGGCGCCCCGGAAGTCGGCGTAGCGGGAATATCGCTGAACAGCTCAAACTGCAACTTGGAGCCTTTGAGGGGCCCGGCTTTCAACAGCGGCTGACAGCTCTCCTCCACCCGCTGGAGCCAATCTGCCTCCTGGCTGGCACACGGATATCCCAGGGTAATCCCGGCGAAAACAGTTTCGTCCTCATACCCAACTTCAATTTCTGCGTCCAAATCATCCAGCGGCAAGCCACTGGCAGGATCATGCAACTGGCCGAGGCACTCCGCCAGTCGCTCCAGTTCAGCCTGAACTTCCTGTGACAGCTCGTCATGATCGTGATGATGATCGCTCACGGTATCTCCCTCTCAGCGCTTCTAGATTGGCTCGCATTGTGTCGGATGACGCGGCCTAACACCAGCCACAGCAGCCAAACAAGGATTCACATAAGCCAGCTTGATCCCTCCACGACATAGTGCAAATCTGCTATATTCCGCGGTCTTTTGACGATCTTCGGCCCACTCTCCGTGAGTCCCTGGCCGCAACCCCACAGCGATGGAAAAACCGATGTCCGATACGCGCAACATTCTCGTCACCAGCGCACTGCCCTATGCCAATGGCTCCCTACATCTGGGCCATGTGCTCGAATATATCCAAACCGATATTTGGGCCCGCTTCCAGCGTGCGCGCGGTAATAACTGCCTGTATATCTGTGCCGACGATGCTCACGGCACTGCAATTATGCTGAAGGCTGAACAACTGGGCCTGACCCCGGAACAGCATATCGCCAATATGCAGGCAGAACACGAGCGCGACTTCGCCGACTTCCTAATTGGTGTAGACAACTACCACTCCACCCATTCAGAGGAAAACCGCGAGCTGTCGGCAATGATCTACCGCCGCCTCAGCGAAAACGGCCACATCGCATCGCGCACTATTACCCAGGCTTTCGATCCAGAGAAACAGCTTTTCCTGGCGGATCGCTATATCAAGGGAACCTGCCCCCGCTGCAGCACGCCCGACCAGTATGGTGATAACTGTGAAGCCTGTGGCGCCACCTACAGCCCTACCGAACTGATCGATCCGGTATCAGCAATCTCCGGCGCCACTCCGATAGAAAAGGAGTCAGAGCACTTCTTCTTTACCCTGCCCGCATTCACCGAATACCTGCGCGAGTGGACCCGCTCCGGCACTCTCCAGGATGAAGTAGCCAACAAGCTGGCCGAATGGCTGGAAGAGGGCCTGCAAGAGTGGGATATTTCCCGCGACGCCCCTTACTTCGGTTTCGAAATTCCCGATGCGCCGGGCAAATATTTCTACGTGTGGCTCGACGCTCCCATTGGCTATATGGCCAGTCTCAAAAACTACTGCGACAGCAAAGGGCTGGACTGGCAGGAGTACTGGAAAAAAGACAGCGACGCCGAGGTCTACCATTTTATCGGCAAGGATATCGTCAACTTCCACGCACTCTTTTGGCCAGCCATGCTGGACTCAGCGGACTTCCGCACCCCCAACAAAGTTTGCGTACACGGCTTCCTTACCGTAAACGGCAAGAAGATGTCCAAGTCCCGCGGCACCTTTATCAATGCCCGCAACTACCTGGATCACTTGAGCCCTGAGTATTTGCGCTACTACTTCGCCGCCAAACTGACCGGTGGCGTCGATGACCTGGATCTGAACCTGGACGATTTTATCGCCAAGGTGAACTCTGACCTGGTGGGTAAAGTAGTCAATATCGCCTCCCGCACCGCCAAGTTTGTCAGCAAGTCCGGTGGCAAGCTGGCCGGCGAACTGGCCGACGAACAATTGTGGAACCAATTTGTAGAAGCGGCTCCACGAATTGCTGAGTATTACGAGCAGCGAGAATACGCCCGCGCCATGCGCGACATTATGGCTCTGGCCGACGCCGCCAACGCCTGGATCGCCGACAAGGCTCCCTGGTCCCTGGCCAAGCAGGAGGGCACCGAAGCTGAGGTTCTGGCTATTTGCTCCCAGGGTGTGAATATGTTCCGCGCCCTGATCACCTGGCTCGCCCCGGTATTGCCCAACACTGCACAAAAAGCGGCGGAGTTCCTCAACAGTGAGCTGGATTGGAACAGCGCAACCAAACCGCTGACAGATCACGAAATCAAGAAGTTCAAGCCGCTGCTGCAACGGGTGGAGAAAACCCAGGTAGATGCGGTTATGGATGCGGCTGCGGAATCCCTGGCCCAGCTACAAGCGGAAACCAAAGCTGCTACCGGCCCTCTGGCGGAGGACCCCATTGCCGAGGAAATCCAGTTTGATGACTTCGCCAAAGTAGACCTGAGGATCGCCCTGATCGCCAAAGCTGAACACGTTGAAGGCGCCGGTAAACTGCTGCGCTTAACCCTGGACCTGGGCGGCGAAACCCGCCAGGTATTTGCCGGTATTAAAAGCGCCTACGCCCCTGAAGACCTGGAAGGTAAGCACACCGTTATGGTCGCTAACCTAGCGCCGCGTAAAATGCGCTTTGGTGTCAGTGAAGGCATGGTTCTGGCAGCGGGTCCCGGAGGTAAGGACCTGTGGATACTGGAGCCCCACGAGGGAGCCAAACCCGGTATGCGCGTAATGTAATTTCCCTGCGCTAACGCAGGGAAACTGCAATCAAGCCGGCACACACCAGCCCCACTCCCAGCAGCTGGGGCCTGTGTGCCGGCTCCTTGAGTAACCAGACCGCCAAGCCCACGCCCAGGGGAATACTCAACTGCCTTAGGGCGACTACATAACTCACATTTTCAGTCATTGTCATCGCCAGCAGTACCAGGCCGTAAGTCGCTCCCATCATGGCACCGGTCAGAGCCCCGACCTTCAAATCCCGAAAACTTTGGATCAATGGCGCAGTGCCACTCTGACCCAAGCACCCCAGAAGCAGCCATACACCACAGGCGAGAAACTGCATCCCCAAATAGCTGTAGGCCAGAACAAGCGCAGGGATAGTGCCTCCCGCAGCATCCCCCAGGTAAATCAGCGCCCCTTTATCCGCCAGTGAATAGCCCACAGTGCCAATGGCTGCTACCAGCGCCCAGGCGCAGTCCGCGCGCCAATAAGCTCTCCAGTGCCACTCGCGGAAATACACCAGCGGTACCAGCAGGCAGCCAATTGTCACCAACAGCATTCCCACCCAGGCGAGTGGAGGCAACGATTGCCCCAACAATACCGTTGCCAGTGCAACCAGCAATACCGGCAATGCTCGAGCAACGGGATAGACCAATCCCATATTGGCTCGCTGGTAGGCGAGGGATAAGCCCCCCATATAAATCATTTGAAAAAAACCACTACCGATAAGTAGGATCCAAAAACTTCGCGGGAGCGAATCAACCTGATATAGCAACCAAAAATTTAGCGGTAAAAGAAAAATTCCAACACTGAGAGTCGCGATACAAAAAAAGGCGGGAGTTGGTGTGCGGGACTTCCCCAGTAAATTCCAACCCGCGTGTAGAAATGCAGAAATTAAAACAAGACTGGCAGCGGTAAACGATATTCCCATAGAGGCCCTCTTCAATTGCGACAGAAAGGCCCCGACAAACCAACCGTAGCCACGAATATGCGCAGTTAAGGCCGCTGGCCAGCAAAGTTTTGCATTCCCTCTTCACTGCCGTAGCATGTCCACCACACTGCAAATCTATCGAGGAGATGTCATGCGCGGCGTATTTCTGGACACTTTGACAATGAAGCTTGAGGAGCTGGATACCTCGGCCCTAACAAATAGTCTAGACCAGTGGGACTTCTATGAAACGACTCCCGCCGAAAAAGTCGCGGAGCGAATCGCCGAGGCCGAGGTGGTAATAACCAATAAAGTCATAATAAGCCGCACATTATTGGAGCAGGCCAGCAAATTAAAAATGATTTGTGTTTGTGCAACCGGTACAAATAACATCGATCTCGCCGCCGCACAGGAATTAAATATTCCGGTGTACAACGTTAAAGGTTATGCGGGGGCTTCTGTACCACAGCACACTCTTGCCCTGATCCTGGCTCTTGCTTCCAAGTGGCACCGCTATCACAACGATGTTTTTGCCGGACGCTGGAGCCAATCTACAATTTTTTGCCTGCTCGATCACCCAGTGGTTGAACTCGCAGGAAAAACACTCGGTATCATTGGCTTTGGTGCCCTCGGGCAGAAGGTGGCAAAACTGGGGGAAGCCCTGGACATGCGGGTACTGGTGGCTGAATCATTTAGCGGCACACCCGCTGAAGGCAGGACGCCACTGCAACAATTGTGTGCAGAGTCCGATGTCATCAGTCTGCACTGCCCGCTCACAGAAGAAACCGATCAGCTGGTAGACGAGCAATTCATCGCCGCGATGAAACCCGGCGCACTCCTGGTCAATACGGCTCGGGGCGGGCTGGTAAATGAACAGGCACTGGCGGATGCTTTGCGCAGTGGGCACCTTGGGGGGGCGGCGCTGGATGTCCTCAGCCAGGAGCCCCCACCCGCCAGTCACCCACTATTGGACAGAGATATCCCCAATTTGATTATCACCCCCCACAACGCCTGGATCAGCCGTGAATCACGCCAGCGCCTACTCAACGGCGTCGTAGAGAATATTGAAACCTGGAAAAGTGAGAGTACCAGCCATCCATAAACAACTCGCTTTTATCTAACCCAAGCCATCTCAGGCATCTGCCGGTCCGAGGACTAATCCCCTCTGTGAACTCAGGCCGGCTTTTGCCGTTTGAAACTACGACCGGGCCCGAACAGCTGCCAGCCATAGTCCAAGATCAGTAGCAGAGACAGGGACTTTTTCCTGCAAAAATCGCGTGAAAAAAACCCCTTTTTCAAGTGGGAATTACCACGCGGGACTATAGACTTCCTCGGCAATTAAACCCCGAGAGGAGAAACCTGATGGCAACCGCAAGATCTCCACATACGAACTCCAGTAGGGAGAAGCTGCAACAGGCCTATAATCTTGCTGGAGAGGCCGCTTCACAAGCTGCTGGCAGCTTGAAAGAGAGGGCCCGGACCTCTGTAGAGTCCCAGAGACAACGTGCCACCGATGTAATGGAAAAAGCGGAGTCCTCACTTCGGGAGCGCCCCATTCTCGCTGTTGGCTGTGCATTCGTTGTTGGCTGGGCAATTGCGAAGCTCTTTAAGTAACGCTTCTCTCTTTTTTTCGACTGGTAAGGACACCCCCTGATGGGCAATGAAAAAAAGTCCCAAGCGTCTGGCGAGAATGCCGATCCCGCTGCGCAGGAGCGCAGCCCGGGTCAGTCTTCACCTTCTCCCTCAGGGAAAGACTCTGATGGAGAAGGTGAAAATAGCCTTGAAGCTACCCTTGCTCGCGCCGAGGCAACACTGACCCTACTGACTGCCTGGTTGGCTAATATTCAAAAGCTATTCCAGCTGGAGTTGGATAGAACGATTGCAGCCGGCAAGCGTATTGTTGCCCTGCAACTGATGTTACTGCCTCTAAGTGCGGCCCTCATCGTCAGTCTCTGTGGAGGCGTTGGGCTGATTGCCTACTATTTTTCCCAGTCTATTTATTTGGCATTTCTGGTATTTATTCTTATCCAGGTCGCTATTTTGGCGGGAGCTATCGTTTATCAAAAGAAGCTGGTGCCCCTACTGGGTTTTGAAGAGACCAAGCGACAAGTTAAAGAGGCTTTAAACGATGTCACTGAAGTCTTTAAATAAACAGATCGAACAATGCAGCCGGGATACGGAGCGACAACGGCTCAGTGTTTTGGCAATCGTAAATAGACAACAGCAAGATGTTCAGCAGCGTTTACAGGGAATTCCCCTGCCACTGGTTTTAGGTCTGGCTTTAATTGCCGGGTTCGCGGCGGAAAAATTATGGCAATTGCCCCGCACCTCACAGGTGGTTCAGTTTATGCTGTCTATGAGGGCTTTTTAGCCGACGCTACTCTTTATAAAAATATTAATTCAACGGCCACTTTTAAAAAGAGGGGCACCGGAAAATAACCATAGAAAATAGATACTGGCACATCTTTGTGCCAGCCTCACCTATTAATACCCTGTATTAATCAACATCCTTGTCGGTCACTTTATCTTGGGTGTTATTGTCAAAATCACCGGCGCTGTGGCGCTCATGTAATTGTTCGCTGGGCTCACCCCAGGTTCGATTGACCATTCGTCCGCGCTTTACTGCTGGCCGCTCTGCAATTTCCCCCACCCAGCGATTGAGATTTTTGTAACTCTGGGTATCGAGAAATTCCGCCGCACTATAAGCTTCATTGCGCACCAGGGCCCCATACCAGGGCCAGATCGCAATATCGGCGATGGTATAAGTCCTTCCCGCCACATACGGATGCTTTGCCAGCTGTTGGTCCAATACGTCCAACTGGCGCTTTACTTCCATAGCAAATCGGTTGATCGGGTATTCATATTTTTCCGGTGCATAGGCATAAAAGTGTCCAAAGCCTCCCCCCAGGTAAGGGGCTGAGCCCACCTGCCAGAAGAGCCAATTCAAAGCCTCGGTGCGCTGCTCAGGCGTATGAGGCAAGAGGACATTAAACTTTTCTGCCAGGTAGAGCAGTATGGAGCCACTTTCAAATACCCGGATTGGTGGCGTAGTGCTGTGATCCACTAAGACCGGAATCTTGGAATTTGGGTTTGCTTCAACAAAACCACTGCCAAACTGCTCTCCTTCAGTGATACGGACTAAATGGGCATCGTATTCTGCTCCCTCAAACCCGAGTTCCAATAACTCCTCTAACATCACCGTCGCTTTAACCCCGTTCGGCGTGGCCAAAGAATAGAGCTGCATCGGGTGCTGCCCCTGCGGCAGCGCTTTATCATGGGTCGCACCCGCTACCGGCCGATTGATACTGGCAAAAGCGCCCCCGCTTTCCTTATCCCACTGCCAAACCTTGGGGGGAGTGTAGGTTTCGTTCGACATTAAACTGCTCCAACTGAATTTAAGGTTGCTCTCAAGCAAAAACACGCATGCCGCGTCAATATACTGTATTGCCTCTACCCCACGCTTAACACCAAGTACCAAACTGGGTTACCCATCTTGTACCTATCGTTTCAAATTGACATAGGTACTGCAAATAGTATCCACAAAGGCCTCCACCTTTGCTCCAAGTGGAGTCCTTTTGATCCAGAGGTGGCCCTTTGTCGGCCCTTTTCCCCTGCCACCCTCCTCACGAGTTGAAGCCCCCAAGCGACTCAACCATAATAGCCGCCCTGCGCGGCATTCGACGGTGCTCACAAGGAAGGTGCTAGTCTCACCTTAACCCTGCCGACGCCATTGCCGCTGTTCGCGCCACTCCGCCCTCGGGCTTTAACCGGACCTGTTATGACCGAATTTGCCGTCATTCTGCTCAGCACCATCTTGGTCAATAATTATGTGTTAGTGCAGTTTCTCGGCCTGTGCCCGTTTATGGGAGTTTCCAATAAACTGGAGACCGCTGTGGGTATGGCCGGCGCTACCACCTTTGTACTTACTTTGGCCTCTATTTGTTCATACCTGGTCAACACCTATCTGTTGGCCCCCTTTGGTATTGAAGATCTTCGCACCATCTCATTTATTCTGGTGATTGCTGTTGTCGTACAGTTCACGCAGATGTTTATCCAGAAGACCAGCCCCTTGATGTACAAGGTGTTAGGCGTTTTTCTACCGCTGATCACTACCAACTGTGCCGTGTTGGGTGTCGCTCTACAGAACACTATGAAAGCGCACACTTTTATACAGTCCACTCTTTACGGATTTGGCGCAGCAGTGGGTTTCTCCCTGGTGTTAATCTTGTTTTCCTCGATGCGCGAGCGCCTTTTTGCCGCCGATGTCCCGCTGCCATTTCGCGGCGCTGCAATCGGTATGGTCACTGCCGGACTGATGTCGCTGGCATTTATGGGCTTTAGCGGTCTGGTATAGGGTTTCGAAATGCTGGACTGGATTTCACAAATTTCTTCTCCCCTGCTGGTGCTCGGTGGCATGGCATTGGTATTCGGTGCCCTGCTGGGTTTCGCCGCCGTTCGCTTCCGGGTGGAGGGTGACCCCCTCGTTGAGCAGGTCGATGCCCTGTTGCCACAGACTCAATGTGGCCAGTGTGGCTACCCCGGCTGTCGCCCCTACGCAGAAGCGATAGTGCACGGCGATACCATCAACAAGTGCCCCCCCGGCGGGCAGGCCACTATCAATGAGTTGGCCAATCTGCTGGATATAGAGCCCATGCCGTTGGACGCCGAGCATGGCGTTGAAGATGTAAAAAAAGTGGCATTTATCCGCGAGGCAGAGTGCATCGGTTGCACCAAATGTATTCAGGCCTGCCCGGTAGATGCCATTGCGGGCGCCGCCAAATATATGCACACGGTGATCACCGACGAGTGCACAGGATGCGACCTTTGTGTCGAGCCCTGCCCCGTTGACTGTATCGATATGGTTCCCCTGGAAACCGCTTTACAGGATTGGCATCCACACAAGCCCAGCGATAGCTCGGTGCTGATTGCCAGCGATCGCTGCACTATTCAAGAACATACCGGGGGAGGCGCGGTTTGAACCCCGTAGATAGCAAGACCAAACAAAGAGAGGCCGTTCAGGAGAGACGCGCAGCCCGCGAGGCACAACTGATTGCCAGTGAAAAAGCGCGCGAGCTGCGCCCCAACGACTTCCCCGGCGGAGTGCACCCTCCCGAGAACAAACACCAGAGTACCGGTGAGCCTATAGGAGTGATCCCCCTCGCCGAGGACTTGATCGTACCACTGCTACAGCACTCCGGTACCACCGCCATACCGCTGGTGAACCTCGGTGATAAGGTATTAAAGGGGCAAAAGATTGCCGAAGCCGACGGTTTCATTAGCTGTCCAGTGCATGCTCCCAGCTCCGGCAGGGTTATGGCCATTGAACCCTATCCAGTTCCCCACCCTTCGGGTCTGCTGGAGGACTGCATTGTCATTCGCACAGACGGCGACGATGCCTGGTGCGAACTCACCCCCTGCGAAGATTACCTCCAGATTTCACCGATAGAGCTTCTGGACAAGATCCGCGACTGCGGTATTGCCGGCATGGGCGGTGCAGGGTTTCCAACCGCTGTGAAGCTAGACCCTCACGGCGGCGCCGAAATTGATACTTTGATTATCAATGGGACAGAGTGTGAACCCTATATCACTGCCGACGATATGCTTATGCGGGAGCGTGCCGACGAAATTATTGCCGGCGTGGAAATTCTTGCCCATATCCTCGACCAGCCCGAACGGGTATTGATTGGTATCGAAGACAATAAGCCCAAAGCTATCCGCGCGATGCGCAAAGCTGTCGAAGGCACTCGATTCGATATCGTGGTATTCCCCACAAAGTATCCGTCCGGCGGCGAAAAACAGCTGATTCAAATCCTTACCGGCCGAGAAGTGCCCAACAAAGGGCTACCGGCCAATGTGGGGATTGTATGCCAGAATGTCGGCACTGCTCGCGCGGTATATCGCGCGATTCGGTTTGGCGAACCCCTGATCAGCCGAGTGACGACTGTTGTCGGCAAAGCACTGGAGCAGCAGCGCAATATCGATGTGCCTATCGGCACTCCCATAGAACATATCCTCAAATACCACGGTGTCCATCGGGGCCTGATGCAAAAGGTGATCATCGGCGGTCCGATGATGGGTTATACGATTGACGATCAACGCGCTCCGATCGTAAAAACCACCAACTGCCTGCTGGTACCGACCCGTGAGGAGCTACCGCCAGCACCGGTGGCCCAAGCTTGTATTCGCTGCGGTTTTTGCGCAGAGGCATGCCCGGCTTCCCTGCTGCCGCAACAACTCTATTGGTATGCCCGCGCCGACGAACGGGAGAAGCTACAGGCCTATAACCTGTTTGACTGTATCGAGTGCGGTGCCTGCTCTTACGTCTGCCCCAGTACGATTCCCCTGGTTCAGTACTACCGCGCTGCCAAGGGTGCAATTCGCACTGCTGAAGCGGAAAAAGAAAAGTCCGATCGCGCACGCGATCGTTTCGAATTCCGCAAGTTGCGCCTTGAAAAAGCTGAAAAAGAGAAAGAAGCGAAACGCGAAGCCCGGCGCAAAGCCGCTGAACAAGCTCGCCAACAAAGGGAACAAAACCCTGAATCTCCGACTGCCAAAGCTGAGAAGCAGGAAGCAGATGTTGTCGCCGCCGCCCTGGCGCGAGTTAAGTCCCGCCAGGAGGATCCTAAGCAGCTTTTGGCCCGCGCCCAGCGTACTTTCTCCAGTGCCGAGAGCCGGGTGGAACGCATGCGCAATAAACTGGAAGCTGCCGATGAGAGCCAGCGCGACCAATTGGCAGCGCAACTCAAGGCTGCTGAAGTGAAATTGCAGGAAGCACAACACAAGTTGACCCTTGCCGAACGACGCGCCGATAGGGATACCACCCGGGAGCCCAACCAGGAAGAAACCAATGCAGCTGTGCGGGCAATTACCAGAGCCCGTGCCTCCGCTGAGGCGCGGGCCCAGATGAGTGACGCCGACAGACTTGCTGCAGATATCGAAGCACTGCGCAAGCGCGTCGCCAAAGCTGAGACTCGCCTGCAAAAGGCTCGGGATGAAGATGATGCCAATCTGGGCGCATTCGAAAGTGCCCTGGAGAAGCTACAAAAGAAACTGGAAGACAAAATGCGCGAACAACAAGCAGCACAGGACGGAAAGCAATAATGTCTCTGATGCGCGCCACCTCCCCTCACGCCCGCTCCGGCAATGACACCACCAAAGTCATGCTACAAGTCGCCGCGGCCACCATACCCGGTGTGCTGGCGATGGTGATTTATTTCGGTATCGGAGTACTGATCAATATTGCCCTGTGCACAATCACAGCGCTTCTGTGTGAAGCAGCGGTAATGAGATTGCGCGGCAGGCCGGCAGCATTCTATCTGCGGGATTGCAGTGCTTTTGTAACTGCACTGCTGCTCGGTATCGCGCTTCCAGCCTACTGTGCCTGGTGGCTGCCGATAGTGGGCACTGCGGTGGCAATTGTCCTGGCCAAGCATCTTTATGGCGGCATGGGGTACAACCCATTTAACCCCGCAATGGTGGGCTATGTTGTCCTGCTGATTAGTTTCCCGGTAGATATGACCCGCTGGGTGGGAGCTGCAGAGGTTATCGGCGGGACACCCAGCCTGGAAGAGGCCTTCTCTCTGGTAATCGGTAGCTACAATGTCGATGGTTTTACCCGCGCTACACCGCTGGAAATCGTGCGGTTAAACGAGTCAGTGCTTCTCTCCCAGCTCTATGAAATGGAGCCGGTCCTCAATAAAGGCACATTTGCTGGAGTCGGTTGGGAAACCGTCAGCTTCGGATTCCTGTTAGGTGGGCTGTTCTTATTATTTCGCGGCATTATTACCTGGCATGCACCGGTTGCCATGCTCGCCACCCTCACTCTGATTTCCCTGTTTTTCTACGACAGCGGCAGTTCCTTGTCAGAGGGATCCCCCGTACTGCATTTATTTTCTGGGGCCACCATGTTTGGGGCCTTCTTTATTATTACCGACCCTGTCAGCGGTGCCACCAGTAACCGGGGCCGCCTGATTTTTGGGGCCGGTGTGGGGCTGCTCACTTACGTAATCCGCGCCTGGGGCACTTACCCCGATGCGGTGGCTTTTGCTGTATTGCTGATGAACTTTGCAACACCAACCATTGATAACTACACGCTTCCACGGACCTATGGCCACAAGGGCTCCCGCCGCGCTACCGACCTGGAGGAGAGCTGATGCTTAAACAGTCAATGGCCTCCAATGCCGCCGTTCTCACTCTTATCGCCCTGGTCACTGCAGGTACACTCGCAGTGACCCAAATTACGACTAAAGAACCGATTGAGAGAGCTATCCGGGAAGCTTCGGCGAAAGCACTACTGGAAATTATCCCATTGGAACGCCACAGTAATGACATGTTGGTAGACACCTATCCAATTCCAAAACCTTACTGGAATCAGCTAGGCCTGCAACAAGGTGGAGATATCAATCTCGCGCGGGAAGAGGACGGAAAAGTCTCTGCAGTCATTGTGCCCGCAGTCACACCGGATGGATATTCCGGCCCGATAAAAATACTCGTTGGTGTGAATCGCGATGGCACTATTGCTGGCGTCAGGGTGACAAGCCACACGGAAACTCCAGGGCTGGGCGATAAAGTCGAGCTGAAAAAAAGTAACTGGGTGCTCCAGTTTGACGGCCTGTCACTAAAAAATCCGCCCTCAGCCGATTGGAAGGTACAAAAGGATGGCGGCGTTTTTGATGAATTTACTGGCGCAACAATTACTCCTCGCGCTGTTGTCAATGAAGTGCACCAGGTGCTTGAATTTGTAGCCCAGCACCACGAACAAATATTTAATGCGCCAATGTCCAAGCGAGCAGTAGAGATTGAGAACTCTGAAATCGACTCGGAACAAGTACCTGCGGCGGTTGAGGAGCAGAACTGATGGCAACTCCCGGCTACACAGAAATCGCCCAAAATGGGCTGTGGAAAAATAACCCCGCGCTGGTGCAATTGCTTGGCCTCTGTCCCCTGCTGGCGGTCACCGGTTCCGTAGTGAACGGCATCGGCCTGGGCCTGGCCACTACTGGAGTTCTTACCTGCTCCAACCTTGCAGTCTCCCTGATCCGACGACAAATCCCGGATACTGTCCGCTTGCCGGCCTCCGTTATGATTATCGCCACCTTCGTTACCTGCGTTGAGCTATTGATGAAGGCTTATACCTACGAGCTTTACTTGGTGCTAGGTATTTTTATCCCGCTAATCGTAACCAACTGTGCGATCCTGGGACGAGCAGATGCTTTTGCCAGTAAAAACCCCGTACTTCCGTCCTTGGCAGATGGATTTATGATGGGTATAGGTTTTACTGCAGTACTCATCGCCATTGGCGCAGTCAGAGAAATTCTTGGCCAAGGCACGCTATTTTCAGATATGGACTTGTTATTTGGTTCAATGGCAAAAGATTGGGGTATTTCCATTTTTGGCAGTGACTATCCAGGCGTTCTTGTTGCCGTGCTTCCTCCCGGTGCATTCCTTGTCGCCGGCTTATTGATCGCAGCAAAAAACGCCATTGATATCGGTATTGAAAGACATAAAAGCCAGAAAGTTAAGATCATTCCAGGCTCAAAGCGCGTACGTGTTACCGGAAAAATCTCTTAAGATAAGCAGCAGCTAACCAATTTAATTCTGCAATTGAATGGCGATTTATCCTGCCAATCGATTGCAGAACTTAATTTTTTCACCAAAAGCCAAAATGTGAACCCCCTCACTAATCTGTATCTTGCGGATTTTTCATCTTTCACTTTTTCAGTATGATGAGATACATCATCAAATCCCCACTTTTTTACATTTATTGCGCTGTACCAGTGCAATATTCGTGTAATCGAATGTAATAGCATTATTCCCTTTTTTTAATTTTGTTTGGCTAGAATGGCACGGCCGACCAGCTTCACCTTGCTATCGGCGCCAACGCAATAAGACAGGGATAATGCTATGACTGTAGACACTGGAAAGTCTGAATTGGTCTACCACGGCCGCCGGGCCCAACGCGCAGATAGCCGTCTGCGGCGCAAGGCGATTCTAGAGGCCACCCTGAGACTGATCGTTAAAGAAGGTATCCGCGGCATCAGGCACCGTGCAGTCGCCCGCGAAGCTAACGTTCCTCTCGCGGCTACTACTTATTATTTCAAAGACCTGAATGACCTGATCAGCGATTCATTTACTTATTTTGTTGAGCAGGGACTCGAGGCTACACGCCAACTGCATGAAGAGAGTTTTAGTGCGGCACGGAATTTATCCGCACAAGAGCGGGCGTCACATAGCAGTCGTAAACTGCTGATTCAACAATTGACCCGTTTTATTCTTACTCATGTCCGCACCCAGGCTGAAGACCGGGATCGCAGATTGGTTGAACTGGCATTCCGCAATGAAGCGCTTCGCAATGAGCAGCTGACCCGCGCGGTGCGGATGGCCAATCACGCCAGAGAGTCAATGATTAAGGAATTCTTCCAATTACTGGGTCTGGCTGATTCTGAAGCGGCTGCACAAATTGCTCACGGTACGATCCTGAACCTTGAGTATGAAATTTTGAGCGGTGCTATTGCCATCGACTCGCCGCTGCTGGAACGCACCGTCACCTTGATGATCAACGGATTAATTCCAGCGGCAACAGTTGTTGCTGAAACTGCAGCATACGGCTGAATCTTTCTGAATTACTCGTCTCCAGGAAACGGGTATGGAGTTGTCCCCTCCATACCCAACTCCTCTTCATATAGCTCTTTCCAGATAGCTTCCAATAAAGATTAAGTGCAGCTTCCCGGTAGGGAGCTTACCCACTGCTTTAGTAATTCAACGCCCTCTGTATGCACCATGCTTCTACCTAATTCAGGCATCATGGCCCCAGGTGCGGTAGACTCTACACGAAAATTCAAAATAGAATTTTCAGGCTCTCCCGGTACTATTGCGAATAAATGCCCTCCACTGCCTGTACCCGCAGCAATAGGCGGTTTACATAGCCCAAGTTTGCGCCAATCAATTTCGCCATAATGCAACATAAGCCCCGAGGTATCTGCCGGCCCAGTAGGATTGTGACAGTGGCCACAATTGATATCCAAATAAGCCCTGGCACGATCCTCCAGCGACACAGTCGCATCGTAAATATTGGCATTTCTCGGTAAACTTTTCAGATCAGGCAGCCCACGTAAATAGCCGGCCTTCTGCCAAAACAGCAATTGATTCTCTACTCCGCTACCGTAGGGATAGTCTTTATTCAGATGTCGAGCTTTTGGGCCGAGAGGAGAAATGGCTTTGTCAGTAAACTTTTCTGCATGGCAACCAGCACATTGATTGGCGTCAGGTACTACATAACTAAGGTTTTCCTGTTGTCCGTTCAGGCCAACCAACTGAAAATTTTTCACATCTCCAGCAATCTCAAGAGTTGCCTCAGTCTGCTCTTTATTCCAGACATAGGGCAGCGCCTGCCAATTTTCCTGCCTGCGGATTAAAAGCCGCGTCTCAACGAGACGGACTCGATTTAAATCAAGTGCCTGCCCAAAGCGCCCTTCAACATAATCCGCAGAGAAGTCATCGGTACGGCGAACTACACCACTACTCTCCTGTGGATAGTAAAATGTCTTGCTTAAGATAGTTCCGACAGGGTAATTAAACTGTTCTTCTCCGTAGGTTACAAACGCCCCCTTAGGCAGCCAGACGGTTCTGAACTTATGAGCATAATCGGTAAATAAACCCGTATTTAAATCGTAGGGTAATGCTCTTTCCGCAGGGAAGAGCACACCTTTCTCCAGTCTCAATAAATTCCATGCACTGAGATTTTCGGGCACCTCTTCTGCCGGGAATAAATGAACATCCTTTTTGTATGAATCACATCCCACAAGGCCAATCAGTAATACAAGGCTCCAAATAGAATAGATAAGCTTCCTACTTATTTGATTGTTATTCTTCATTAGCTACCTCTATCACTGCCAAATGGTCTTCATTTTCCAGCTTTGGATCAAAGTCTAAAACTACTTTGGCAAGCTTTTCCAAATGACACTGATGAGGTGCTATATCCGTGGATATATTCTTATACTCATTTCCAAAATCTATGTTGAGAATTCCTGCAGGTTCGTTATCAATACATAACTTTAATGCCTCAGGTATTTGACCATCCACCAGTTTACTTTGATCAACAACCCCATCCCAAAGAATATCCGGCAATGTACCTGATATTCCAAACATAGCTAACTTCAGAGCTTTTAACTTAAGATGATCTGGCGATGTACCACCGCCAGAAAAGTTATTGGCATAGATATAGATCCCCTCTGGGTATGGGTCAAAATCAGCTTGCGTAGACTTATCACTATAGTATCCAGCCGTAAAATAGCTGCTGATCAATATGTTAGCAGTATCATTATCAGAAATATCATTTTCAAAAATCTCCACCCGATCATTCGAGTTAATAACCACCCCAGATCCTGCTGGCACGGCAGCAACCGGCGTGCCCTCATGACCAAAATTTCCAGTATTATTATTCTTTATCTGGTTATTGTAGATACGTGTACTGTGCCCTGGCTGCGGAAGATTAGGCATATTAAAAACAAGAATTCCCCCAGTATTATTCACAGCAATATTGTTGTAAACATCTGCACCGATCGTATTCTCTACCTCAATACCCGCCACATTAAATTCTGCACGGCTATTGCGAACAATAACATTCCGCGACTGACCGACATAAATTCCTGCATCTGAAGCACCAATAGCTACCACACCATCGATTAAAGTATTTTCAGTCTGTACAGGATAAATACCATAGGCACCATTTTGGGTAGACGGGCCATTGGTCCATTCAACACGAACATCCCTGATGATAATGTTTTTGCCCTCATTAATTTTCAGGGCATCGCCTATGGTATCCTCAATAGCCAACCCCTCAATAGTAAAGTTACTGGCATTAACTAATATCCCCTCAGCACCCTGAATTTGCCCCTCAAAGGAGAGGACAGATTTATCCATGCCAGCTCCACGTAGCGTTACCCCATCAATATTCAGGGATAAACTACGATTAATATGGAATTTACCCTCAGGAATAGTAATAACATCCCCGGTCTTTGCAGATATCAGTTTTTTTAATAGTTGCTTTTGAAAATCAACCTTACTGTAACTGTCCTCAACTCTGGATTCAGGCCGTTCAGAACATCCAACGGATACTATTAAAGCCAGAATTACTCCCATATACGCTAAAGTCTTCATAGCCACACCTTTTATATAAATTATTGTCAATTGAGCTACTCAAACCTCAAATTGGTACTCATGTACCAATTTAAAGATGAAAACAGGACTAAATACACACTTTGATACTATCCAACCAACACCTCGTTATCAAGGCGCTATTATTAATACAGAAGACAACCCTAGAAATTCATTTAAGCGCCATACTCCCAAAAACAAAAACCACTTATTGAAATCAAGATGGCCAGTACTTCAATCAAAAAATATCAGTTTTTGTGTTTTCTTATTTACATATTCTGCTCACTTGACGCTGCTGCCGAAATGATAGCGATACAGATCTCTGCTCCTAATGGATCAAACCTCTACACAGAACAACCTATCGATAAAAGTACAGATATCAAAGGAAGCGAGCCTATCTATATCAAAATATCATCAACTCAATATCAAGCAATAAAGTGCAAAGGCCCGTGGGGCGCTACAAAGTACAAAAAATGGATGACGGAGGGGCCTGGTTTCAAGCTCTACCAAAGTGATAAGCAGCTGCTCATTCAGGTTGTTGAACACCGGGTAATTAGCGCTGACATGGCCATTAACTCCATGAGCATACATTGCATGGACGCAGAACCTAAACAAGTTATTAAATCAATAGCGGAGATAGTGATCGAAAGATCAATAAATTCAGAAGAAATACTAGAGTTTGATAACGGGTATAAATTATCTTACCAGTACTCAATTACAAAAGGAAAACCGTAAGTTTAGTCATTCAGGAAACTATTCATGCCGGCATAAACTTTTGCGCACTCCCCTTTCACTAAGTCTTCAAGAATCAAAAATGGATGAATCATATCGGAAAAATGAACATTTTCAGACCTAACACCCACCTCTTCCACTTTCCGGTAGTAAATATCCCCAGTATCCCGGTGCGGGCAAAACTCCACGGTAAAAACTAAGGTTTCAGGAAGAGCTGCCGTAAAATCCATAAAAAGAGGGGATGCTTTTTTTCTACACTGCCCCTCAGCAAAATATTGCCCCAAGTACCAAATTGATTTTCGTGCCTCTAAAAAATAGCCTACCGCATTCTCTTCATGGGACCGTAAATGCATGGTGTAATCGAGAACCGGATAAATTAAAACCTGCTTTTTAATCTTAACGCTGTAGTCAAATTGAGCCAGGTGAGACATTGTGGCGGCCAGAGCGCCACCTGCAGAGTCCCCAGCAACCGACAAACTCGGTTGATAATATAAGCCCAATCTATCCAGTGCCGCCCAAACCCCAACAACTGCGGCATAGCAATCTGTTACTGCGCTCGGATAGCGATTCTCAGGGGCCAACCGGTACTCAGGCGCAACAACAATATGTCGAGTCTCCCGGGCAATCTTTCTGCAAATCGGGTCAAATGAATAAACGTTTCCAGCTACATGACCACCGCCATGAAAATAGACAAGAACAGGTAGAACTTCATCGGGATAGGGGACAAAGACTCTTACAGGTACGTCATATCCAGAGGCATAGATAATGCCATCTCGTACCGAGGCAACATCTGGAATATCAGTGACATACTTATCTATAAACTTTGTGGTCGATTCCCGAACATTGATGGGGTTGAACTCAAAGCCCTTTGAGTAGAGCTCTTTCATAGAGCTGTTGAATTCTTCAAGAAACCCCGAAAGGCGGTCATTTACTTTACGCATTGTCGTTACAGCCAGGATAGAAGAGACTTCGCCGTACCCGTGAATATGAGCCCCTTCACCGGGTACGACGTCGATAGCTTGTATCCCCACCACAACAACAGCCCTAAATCGCCTGGCGAAAATGCCTGAAACGACATTTCATCTAGTGATAGCTAGGAGCCCAAACTACTCAAGAGGAGTAAAAGACCGGTGCGGATACATAGCTCCAGAATAGAACTGTAGCAACCATAACAATGACTGCCATGACGAGTGACACCGTAATAATTGCACTGGCAAAAAGGAAGCCACGCTCTTCAGAAACACCCATCACAATAGGAATTCCCAAATAAAGCAGATAGACGGCGTAAGCAACCGCCAGAGTTGCGAGCAGTATGTCCAGCCACAACACAGGGTAAATCCCCGCAATACCCACAATAAAAATAGGCGTGGCAGTGAAACCCGCTACAACAACGCCTTTAAGGGGGTGAGTTTCAGCTCCGTAAGTCTTGGCCATCCAATGGATAAAATAACCAATAGCAGTAACAGCCAAAACCATTGTGCAATAAAATACGGCGACCAATTCCAAAGCACTTTGTCCCGTAATTCTCACCGGGGCACCAGTGCCAATCGTCCAGCCAACTTGTGTCGTGCCAAAATACCAAGCAGCTGCAGGAAGTAATGCCAGAACGATGACATAAGGAACCTGTCTACGCAGATTACGTTCAGAGAGACTGCCAATAAGCTGCCACTGTCTACGTGGTTGCAGCATAAGGCCAAGCATATGGGTCAACATCTCGTTATCCTCGACTGTGCAAGGAACTATAAGCGAGACCTATTAGCTCAAATTGATCTTGGAACTGCTTGTCAAAATGAGGTGTACCGCAATCAGGCCACTCTCAAGCTCCAATTTATTTCTTATTTAACCCCTTCACTTTTAGGTGTTAAGGTCGCACAAGTCAACAAACTCAATTAAATTGGCGGGAATGTTTACGCGAGCGTTTCGCTTGGAAACAAGTAAATAGAAAACACTGCTACAAAAAAACCCGCGAAGGATAAAGCAGGATTTATGGTGGGGAAAAGCTGGTTACTAGACCCAGGCAGACTTGGAAACTGCCCGGGTACGAAGATTTAGTACTTAAACTACAGGCTCAACAGAGTGCATCCACCCGTAAGCATCCTCAGAACGCCCCTCCTGAATATCCAGCAGTGCTTGTCGCAAACGCTCTGCAACAGGACCTGGGGCATCGGCTAGTTCGTACTCTCTATCACCATCGCCAATTACGCTGATAGGACTGATTATTGCAGCAGTACCGCAAGCAAAAGCTTCGCTACAGTCTCCAGAAGCTATCTGCTCTAACAGCTCATCAATGGGGATCGCCCGCTCAACAACCTTGTACCCCAATCCCTCCGCAAGCTGGATCAGAGAATATCGTGTGATGCCCTCGAGAATTGAGCCGTTCAACGCTGGGGTATATATAGCACCATCAATGACCGCAAAAAAATTCATCCCTGACAGCTCATCGATACTCTGCCGATTAGAGGGGCTCAACCAAAGCGACTGATCATAACCTCGCTCTTTAAGGCGGCCGATACTAAGTAGAGAACTGGCATAATTTCCGCCAACTTTAGCATCCCCAGTTCCCCCTACTGCAGCTCGAGCATCTTCTCTCTCAACCCACAAACGCATATTGCCGGAATGGTAGGCTTCCGAGGGACTAGCTATTACATAAAATTCATAGGCATTACTGGCTGAAACCGTTAGGTCCGGCTGGGTTCCCATTAGGAAAGGACGCAGGTACAGGGACTCACCGCTGTTGCTCGGGAGCAGGCCAGCGCAGTAAGCAGTCACAACACGAACGCCATCCAGGAACAGGGACTCAGGAACCGGAGGCATACATAAGCGCTTCGCTGAATATGCCATTCGTGCAGCATTCATTTCGGGCCGGAACAGTGCAGCTCCCCCCTCGGAAGTTCGATAGGCCTTCATTCCTTCAAAGCATGACTGCGCGTAGTGAAGTACCTTAGCAGCAGGGTCGACGGTCAGAGGCGCATAGGGGATCAACTCTCCACTACTCCAGCAACCATCCTGCCAAATGGCGCGAAACATTACTGGGGCCATGGCGGTTCCAAAGCCCAGCTTCTCGGGTGCTTCATAGCCCCGAAGGCTTACCGCGATCTCTGGATCGATATAGATACTCACTGAGCTCTCCTCTGAATTCGAATCAGCTGATTATGGCGCTTGTTACGCTGCAATCCAAATAGATCAACCTCTGATACAGCAACAGCAGTAATCTAACCCCAAATTCAGCACACTTGTTAGGACGATGATCCACCTATTTAGCTTCCGCCATCCTGATGTGGCACCAGCGCCAACCAAGCCACTCGCTACACTTCGCTGCCAAGTCGCGATATCGGACGTAATCAACAAATTTTTGGCATCTACTTACAGTCCCTCACCCCTAATTTGCACTCCCAACTGCTAAACCAAAAGGGTGGTCACAGGCATGCTGGCGCAATGGGCATTAAGTGGCTGAAGTACCCGCCGCAGCTTCCTTCTTGGCACATAGTGCTAGCTATACTGACTAATACGCGGCCAGGCAGGCATTTATAAGCATCCAGTCGCGCCGTCACTGTGAGCTTGAGGATACCCCCTCAATGCGCTCAGGGTCGAGAACCACATTCAGGAGAGAACTTCCGCCGTATTCGCTGTTGCAGTGGGCGAGCGGAAATAAGACCCGATAACTGACAGGTGCAGGTTCCAACCTCAGCTGTTTGGTATTCGGTGAAGCCAAATATGAAACGGAAGTGGTTCAATCGTGACACAGATAGATACCAGCAATTCCTTTGCTATCGGCTTGATGTTTACAGCCACAGCACTGCTGTGTAATGGCGCCCTGGCCGACGATGGCGCACCTGTGGCAGTCCAAACTAATGCACCTCCAAAAGCCTTTATTGAAGCCGCCTCGAAACCACTCAAGAAAACCCCTCGACAGCTAAGGCCCTCCGAGGCTGTAGAAAATTACCGTGAACGTATAGAGGAGCTCGAAGCCCAATATGGTGCTTATGGCGCCGGTATTGATGAACAGCTTTTGGGGCTGGCCACCGCATTACAGAAAGCTGGCGATCATGAGCAGGCTGTCACTGAATTTCGTCGTGCAATGCTGATTAGCAGAGTCAATGAGGGGCTCTATTCCCTAAGCCAAATTCCTATGATCAAGCGCTTGATCGAGAGTCAAATAGCGCTCAATCAGTGGGAAGAAGCTAACGACAACCAGCAGTACCTCTACTGGCTCTACCAGAAAAATTACGGCGAAAAAGACCCCCGTATGCTGCCAGTAATCAACAACTTGAGTCGTTGGCATTTACAGGCTTATGTGGAGGAAAAGGGAGACACGCTATTTGAGCATCTAATTAGTGCAACCAATCTTTACAGTTTGGCGGTAGATATTATTACAAAAAACTTTGGCTCCACCGACCTTCGCCTTGTTGATGCCCTGCGCGGATTAAAAGCAACTAACTATTATCTGGCCACCTATAAGGGTGAACCCAACTCTCCAGTTTTTGTTAACGCCAGCTTTGGTGGTAGTAGCCCCGACTCACATCAGCGAACCAAATTAGATCACTACCGGATGAAGAGTTTTAACACCGGGAAAAAAGCCATTACCCGTATCGTTGATGTCTACCAAAGAAACCCCAAGTCCCCCCCGGCAGCCTCAGCCAAAGCCAAAGTTGAACTCGGCGACTGGTACATGATGTTTAACAAGTGGCACTCCGCACGCCAAACCTACGGCGAGGCCTACAAGGCACTTTGGGATAACGGTGCCTCTAACGATGAAATTGAGGACATATTTGGACGGCCTGTGGCTTTACCCGCGCTCCCCGTTTTGGAGTCGGACAGCAAAGCCCTAGCCAATTCCCGGATTACGGTCTCCTATGATGTCACGGCTTTTGGCAAGGCGAGGAATATAAAAATACTCAGGGCTTACCCTTCAGATAAAGTGAAGATCCGCTCAAAAGTTAGAAACATTCTAAAACGCGCCAAATTCAGACCAAGGTTTGAAGATGGAGAGGCGGTGGAAACCCGCGGAATTGTGCAACGCTTTATATTCGACTGAGAAACCTATCACCACTGACACCAGCTCGATGTGGAATCTACGCAAATAATCAAATAACAACTATTTTTAAAGTTCCACATTGAGCATTTGCTAGTACCGGAAAAACACTTCATGTGTCTCACGCGGTCACACCGGCAAACAGCCTAGGAGAGAAAGAGATGACACCTCGAGCAGCGGTAGAAAAAATTCACCGCCAAAGCTGTTTGTCAAATGTACTGGTACCAATTGCGTTGGCGGCGATCTTAACCGGTGGGTGCAAGAGCCAACAAACTCAGTCACAGCCACCAGCAATGCCATCTCTACCATCCTCCAGTTCATCTTCCAGTTCTGCATCGCAATCACAATCGCAATCGCAATCTAGTAGCAGCAGTAGTTCGCAAAGATCTGGTCAATCAACGGCTTCGAGCAGTGGGCAGCCTAGTAGCAGCTCTTCCAGCCAGCCCAGTGCGAATATGCCTACAGCAAGATCAGAACAGAGCCAGTCCTCCAGTAGTGGAAGTAGCGGATCAGAGTCGAGGGATCAAAGTTCACCTGGGGATCAAATGCCGGACCCCAACGGCTCAAATGATCCATCGTCACCAATTTATACGAATCCCGAACAAACCAGCCAAAATGGAGAGAAACCTACTGATCCTTCGTCTGGTGAAGATGGTACGCCTCCCGAAGAAATTGATTTTTCTGAGGAGGAGCAATCATCTTCGTCTTCCAGCGCGTCCTCCAGTAGTTCATCTTCTAGCAGCAGCTCATCCAGTAGTAGCTCAGCGGCCAGCGGCGCGCATGCCAGCAATTCAGCTTCTGGGCAACCCGGCGGTGGTTCGCCACGTTCCGGCAGTGCCCCCAATGAAGCTCCCACTTCATCGGCAGATCGCGTTGCAGAACTTGAGGGCCAGTTTGAATCCACTATGGTCAGCTATGACGGCATGATTTTGCGGGAGCGTGACTTTGTAAGAAACAGACCGGGGTCAGCCTCCGAAGAAAATAAAGAAGAGGCGATGGATGAGGCACCACCAGCAGGGGAATCCCTAGAAGACTTAATTCAATCTGCAGAAGCCGAAATTCCACCTCCCCCCAATGCAGGCCCAAAATCAGGTAACGGCCCCAAAAATAATAACTCCAGTGGACAAATAACCGGTCCCGGACTGCCCGCTTCTGGACGTAAAGGTGATTTTAATCACGGTGGTTCACAGGCAGTTGTGCCCGCCGATATACCCAGTGGTACAGATGATGACGTCGTAGCTCGACAGATTCGTGAAGCTGCCACACGCGAGACTGACCCCGAATTGCGCGAAAAGCTTTGGGAAGAGTATCGCAAGTATAAAAGTGCAACGCAGTAGTCTTGGAGAACGCCGATATGTCGACCAACCAAAAAACCCGACCGGTTAAGTATCAGTTCATAACAAGAGTCGCAGCATTTTTTCTAACTCTTGTTGTTATCAATGGTTGTACCACTACCGAAGTCAGAACTACCGCATTTACTCCGCTAACAATCGAAGATAACAATGTTCCCGAAGAGAGACTGCTGGATGTCGGCGTTATTCAATTCAATCCAGGTCTCGATACAGTACAAGCAGATGAAGATGAGCTTGTTTTTCCCGAGCTTCGTCAAGCTGAATCCCGCTATATGGCTGTCACCCTTGCCGATTCATTGCAGTCCAGCCTGGGGTGGGGAGCTGTAAGGGTTATTCCATCGAGCCGCACCAATATTGATGTGACTGTATCCGGGCGTATTTTGCAATCTGATGGAGAAAAGCTGACGGTGGAAATCACCGTATCCGATTCCCGGGGGCAGTTGTGGTTTACCAAGCAGTATTCAGAGAACGCATCCCACTATGCCTACGACCGAAAGCACCCTACTGAAGGAGATGCTTTTCAGGGAATCTATAACCGTATTGCTAACGATATGCTGAATTACCGACAAAAGCTTTCAAATCAGCAAATCGTAGAGCTGCGCACAATTTCTGAGATGCGGTTTGCACGGGATTTTTCTCCCCAGGCATTCAATCGCTATTTAACTCAAAGTGCTGAGGGTGTCTATTTTTTAAGTGCTTTACCCGCAGAGAATGACCCCATGTTACAGAGGGTAAGAAAAATACGGGAAAGAGATTATCTGTTTGTCGACACTCTGCAGGAGTACTACGGCACCTTCGCCAAAAGTATGGAAGTTCCCTATCAGGAATGGCGAGCCCGCAGCTATGAAGAAGTAAGGGAGATGCGAGAGTTAAAGCGCAAAGCCCGCAATCACACAATTATGGGAGCAGCAGCCATTATTGGAGGTATTGCAGCTGCTGGCGCTGGTACTGGAAGCGCCCAGGCAGCTGGGCAGGTTGGGATCGGTGCCGGGGGCTATCTTGTTAAAAGTGCATTTGACCGAAAATCCGATGCCAAGATGCATTTGGAAGCTCTGCAAGAATTAGGAGACTCCATCGAGGCAGAGGTAGAACCGCAAATTGTTGAGCTGGAAGATCGCACTATTACCCTCACAGGTACTGTAGAAAATCAGTATCGGCAATGGCGGGAAATTCTAAAGGAAATCTATGAAGCCGAAACTGGCGCAGTCAGTAACAGCATTTAAATCACGTTAGAGGTACCCAAAAAGCACGCTAATCATTGTGATTAGTTATTACTGAATACCCAACATCTTCACTGGGTCATTGAATAACACGGCGGAATCACTATGCAGCACCGCGATAACTCCAAGGAAGATACAGTTCATATAGAGCCCGCAGAATTCACATTCGGCGGAGAGGAAAGCTCTAAATCCCCTGAGTCAACGACTGCCAACGCTATTCATCAACGGGAGCAAAGGTCCTACTGGCCCGCCGTTCTTGGGGTGATAATGGTAAGCGCACTGGTCGGTGTATTTTGGGGGCTTCCTCAAGTTGTAAAACCACCAAAGCGTTCAGCCGATACAATTGTCTCCGTACAGCCTGGAAACAGCGCAGCTGTAGAGAGCAACCAAAAATCTCCTTATAGCGATGCAGAAATAATGCAGCAGCGCAGGGAGGTTCAAAAGGTTCTCCAGGAAATTCTAGAAATCAAAGAAGAGCTCAAAGATCGAAAGGTAGAAGTATGGGCTTTTGAAGAATTCTACTCTGCTGAAGACCTGGCTCTAAAAGCTGATGAAATTTATCGCAAACGCAATTTTATGGCAGCGCTCGAAAAATACCGGGAATCACTCCAGGCATTAGAGTACCTGAAAGATAGTATTCCCGAGCGCATTGAGACGCATATTAGTGAAGGTAATCGAGCTCTGAGTCAGGGAGATAAGGATTCCGCCAGCGATGCTTTCAAGATGGTATTAACCATATCCAATAACCATCCCAGAGGCCTTAAGGGTATTGAGCGAGCCGACAAACTCCCCCTCGCTTGGTGGTACTTAACTCAAGGAACAAAGGCATTTAAACAGGCCAAATTGGATTTGGCTCAGGAACAGCTCAAGAAATCTCTCGCGATCGACTCAGAAACAGCCGATGCTCAGGATCTATTAGCAAAGGTTGAGGGTGCAATTACAGAAAGGGATTATCAAAGCGCGATGTCATCTGGCTACGGTGCAATTGCCGAAGAAAAATTTGAATCGGCAAAATCCTATTTTCATCGAGCAAAGAACTTAAAGCCAACAGCAAAAGCCCCCGATATCGGCTTAGCACAAGCACAAAATGAAGCTGACAGAGTGCAGATAGAAAAACTCCTCCAACAAGCCCGCATGGAAGAAACCAAGGAAGAATGGCACAGAGCCCTAAAAAGTTATACAGATCTGGTCAAGAAGGACTCTAGCCTGGTGGACGCAATAACAGGCAAGGCTAGAGCTGCTGCCAGAGCAAAGCTGGATGACCAGTTAAAAGACTTAATTCAAGATCCATTAACCCTTGGCGAAGGTAAAAGGAACTATTTTGCCCGACAAGTACTAACAGACGCTCGCAAACTCAATACTAAAACCCCAAGGCTGCAAAGACAAATTGAAGACCTTGAAAATGCCCTGACACAAGCCCTGATCCCCTTACCGGTTAAATTCAAGTCGGATCGAACCACCAGTGTCACCATTTACCATGTAGGGAAATTAGGTAATTTTGACCAGAGGGAAATCGCGCTGAAACCTGGGCGCTATATCGCCATTGGTACCAGAGAAGGTTACCGGGACGTTCGCCAAGAGTTTGTTGTAAAACCAGGTAAGCCCACAACGGAAGTTGTTATCCAATGTGCCGAAAGGATAAACGGTGCCAATAATAGTTAAATGAGAGAACCCAGACAGCAGCATAAACTCTAAAAATAAGATTTTCCGTAATGAGCTGCGATGACAACAGACACCTCGTTGAGCTGAGCGAAACGAGGTGTTCTGTGACAAACACCCTATAAATCCCCATGCAGATTACGCCAGCAAGCTAAGCTTTCTGCAGATAGAAAATTGTGTACCCACCTTTGGTCAGGCTGACTGAGCATAAAGCGATGCGTGCCAAACCAATGCCATTGCGAAAAATCTATAAGTACCAGCAATAGGGAAACATAAATGACAGTGAAGGAAGCAGTACCTGTCCAGGATGAAAAGCCGCCAGTTCAGGAACAAAGCCTGATTGAGCCAGTTGGATTCACCCCGGTACAAATAAAATCTACCCGCGCGCGACTCTTTCTTTCTAAGCGAGCATTGATTGTCGCAGGTTGCCTTTTACTCGCTATTTTTGCACTCAGCTATCTGATTATGGCGCGGTCATTAATCTTTGATACCAACCCGGTTGATGCCCGCATCAAGGTCAGTGGGTTCGCCATCCCTCTGGGCGATGGCCATTTGGTTTTACCTGGTAATTATCAATTCACGATCAGTGCCGACGGCTACTTACCCCAGAGCGGCGAAGTCGAAGTAAAACGTGACGGACACAGTCGCCACTCTATTTCCCTGGAAAAACTTCCAGGCCACCTACAGGTTAAAACAACGCCCCCTGTACCAGTAAAAATCCTTATTAATGGACGGGAAGTACCCAATAGAAATGGTCTTGTGGAAGCGATCAACGCAGGTCCTATGCGTGTGACTGTCCTATCAGACCGGTACTTGCCGTTCACCCGTGAAATCAATGTTGAGGGGCTAGACAATACCCACACACTGGAGGCCGCGCTTCGACCGGCCTGGGCCAATATCACCGTCAGCAGCAACCCTCCCGGGGCCACGGTCACGGTTGAAGGAAAAGTTCTCGGCAGAACACCACTGACCACCGAATTAGTTCAGGGCGACAGAACCGTGTCCATTTCACTGCCGGAACATAAAACTGTCGATATTCCTGTCGCTGTTACAGCCGGTGTCGATCAAACGCTAGCAACCGTCAGCCTGGGACCCGCTGATGGACTTTTACGCGTTGTTACCACCCCAGAGGGAGCGGGAGTGACAGTCAACGGAGAGTTTCGCGGTCATACCCCACTGGAACTGGAATTGGCCTCCGGCCACAGGCATAGACTTCGCTTCTTCAAGGATGGCTACGCCTCTATTGAGCACACTGTTGACCTCGGTGCTGGCACACAGCGTGACCTGAATATAAACCTAAATGCTGTGTACGGCAGGGTACACGTCAGTAGCGTCCCTCCAGATGCGGAAGTTTACATTGATGGTCAATACGCCGGGAACAGTGGACAAACTTTTAACCTACCAGCTCGCAGCCATAACATTGTCGTACGCAAACAGGGCTACCAGGAATTTGACACTCGTGTCATTCCCAGCACCAAACTGGAGCAAACTGTCAGAGCGGTACTGCTTACATCCGAACAAGCGCGCTGGAGAGAAACCCCCTCAACTTTGCGTCACGCAGCTGGCGGCACCATGAAGCTCATGCGCCCCAACGCCGTATTTACCATGGGATCATCCCGACGAGAACAGGGGCGGCGGGCAAATGAGGTTATGCGTCAAGTATCTCTAAATCGGCCTTTCTATATTGGGACCACTGAAGTTACCAACCGGGAATATCGGCGTTTCAAGCGCCTACACACCTCAAGCCATGTAAATGGTGTCAGTCTCGACAATGACAATCTGCCAGTTGTAAATGTCAGTTGGGTAGAGGCAGTGCTATTTTGCAATTGGCTCAGTGAAAGAGACGGTCTCACACCGGTCTATTTGACGGAAGCCGGACGTGTTGTGGGCTTTGATGGCGCAGCCAACGGTTATCGTTTACCGACTGAAGCCGAATGGGCCTGGGTTGCACGATACGATCAAGGCACCATGAAAAAATTCCCTTGGGGAAATGAGCTACCAATAAAGAACAATTCCGGAAACTACGCAGATACTACTGCCACAAAACTAGTTCCTGCAGTCCTTCGCACCTACAGTGATCGTTACGCAGCTACCTCACCGGTAGGTAGCTACAGTCCTAATGCTTTTGGTATTTATGACTTAGGTGGAAATGTCTCTGAATGGATTCACGATCTATACACGATAGGGACCGGGTTATCCCGACGTATCGAAGAAAACCCTGTCGGTCCGGAGGATGGGGACTTCCATGTAATCCGTGGTTCCAGTTGGCGTCATTCGGGTTTGACTGAATTACGCCTCTCCTACCGTGATTACGGAGAGTCCGCTCGTAATGATATTGGCTTCCGCCTTGCCCGCTGGGTGAATTAGGAGACTAGTGTGAAATTTTTATTACTTACCTTACTGCTTCTATTTATCAACTTCGCGTACGCAGAAGATGAAAACAAGCCGGAAGAGAACCAACAAACAGCGGCAGTAATTCCAAAGAAAGAAGCACCAATAACTAGGAATAAAAGTAATTCAGATGACTATAAGGCCTCGGAAGAAATCTCCGAAGACTTATCGGTTTCCTTTCCCGTAGATATATAGAAATAGCCTCTAGCGAGTATCGCCATGAAATTTAAATCATCAGATTTTGTCTTCCAGGTCTTTGCTCTTCTGGGGTCTATTATTTTGGTCCATGCGATTTATGTCGCCATTATTCGCCCTAATGCAGATGCGCTAATTGAGGAGCAACTGGCGAGAGAAGCCGCTGGGGAAACCTACGTTCAACAACGCTCTATCTACATTGTGATGCGCGACTATGAGCAAGAGGCCTGCTTTGTTCTGATGTTGTGGGCAATGGCCATTATGGGACTAAAGGCACAGAGAAGCATTCGCGAGCGAAAATTACTGGACAAAGCTCTACTTAACATCAGCGAGGGAACTCCTATTCTTCCAGAGGATACCCGTGATTTATCCCGCCCGATACAAGCCCTTCCTGAAGAGGAACGACGATATTTAGTTCCCAGGGCACTACTCACCGCCCTGCAGCGATTCGGTTCTACCAAGAATGTCGCCGCCGTTTCCAACTCTGTAAAAGAGGTTTGCGAAACTGAGGGAGACAGACTCGATTCTGAACTGGCAATGGTTCGCTATATTACCTGGGCTATTCCATCTATCGGCTTTATTGGCACGGTACGAGGTATCGGCGAAGCATTATCACAGGCGCATAGAGCCGTAGAGGGGGATATAGCTGGCGTGACGGTAAGTCTGGGGGTCGCGTTTAACTCTACCTTTATCGCCCTGGTAATTAGTATCGTCATTATGTTTTTCACTCACCAGCTACAACTCATGCAGGAGCGCCTGGTGTTGGATACACAAAGTTACTGTGACAACCGCTTACTGCGTTTTCTGAAAATCAGCTAGCGGTTTTACCTGAATAAGTCGTAGCGAGGAATAAACCCATGGGACAAGGCGTCCTGGAAATAAATGACTGCGGATTACGTGTATTTTCAAATACTAACGAAGTACTGGAAAGTCCTGGAATTGCAGTTATTGAACACAATAAAATTCATATTGGTACCTCAGCTCAAATGCGTGCCAGGAGCCACCCGACTCAGGTTAACAACCAGTTTTGGAGAAGACTGAGCCTCGAGTCGCTAAAGTCAGAAAATCAACGTTGCCGCCACCATGCCGACTTGGTCTACTGCCACCTTCAGGAAATAGCGGAGCACTGTGACCTTCCCGATGAAATTGTTCTCGCTGTTCCCGGCAATTTTACCCACGAACAACTGGCCTTACTTCTGGGAGTTATTAAAGTCAGCGATATCAATATCGTAGGCATTGTTGATGCAGCAACCGCGTGCCTGGGTAATTTGGCTCCTGCAGGAATCCAACTGCATATCGACCTACAACTCCACCAGACATTGGTAACAAAGATTGCTGTGGATAAGCAAGCCACGGTGAAAACGGTAGAAACTGTTGCCGACGCAGGACTACACAACTTCCAGGAATCCTGGGCTCGCGTATTTACCGATGCATTTATTATGCAGTGCCGATTTGACCCTCTCCATTCAGCTGAATCAGAACAGCAACTCTATGATTTGATGCCCCAGTGGACTGATCGAGCGATGCGTCACGGAGAAGTTCTAGCTGAACTTGATGATCGAACAGCAAAGATCAGCCTGCGGCAGCTTCAAGATGCAACAACCCCTCTCCTTTCTCGTATACGAGCACTGATTGAAAACCTGGAGGAAAGTCAAAGTGTGAGTTTTATCTCCCATCGCTGGGCTGATATCCCAGGGGGAATTCAATTGGCCCAACGTGTACATCTTCTCTCAAGAGACTCCATTGCACATGCCATAAATCATCGCTGGAAAGAATTACGCAGTGATAGCAGTACATTGAAACTGATCAACTCTGTCACTGCCCTCCCCCCCAACGAGGTCAAGGTGCATGTAGAGAAATCCTCAGAAACCGTAGCGACACATTTACTTTTTGGCCACAAGGCACTGGCCGCCCAGGAACCTCTATTCGTTTTCTGGCATGACGAGAAATTTCAAGTCACCCCAACACCACCGGAGCACCCTGCCGCAACAGTCACAAATCATGCCGGCAGACTTGCTTTGCGGGTGGATGCTGGAATTCAGCTCACACTCAATGGAAAAGAGATTGAGTCACCCGTTAATCTCAACGCCGGCGATACAATTGGAGTTGCAGATTATCAAGATGTGATAACTGCGATTAGCGTGGAGCGATATGGGGCGTAAAAAGCGTCGTTTTTCCACATTTAGCCTGTCCTTCCTCGATATCATGTCCTGTGGTTTTGGGGCAGTAGCGTTAATTTTTCTTATTATCAAACACGGCTCCGATCACCAAGTTGAAGTAGAGACTGAAGATCTCACTGCCGAGGTGAACCTTCTGGAAGAGGAGGTGGAATTTGGACAGGAACACTTAGTTCAAGCCAGAAATACTCTGGATGTCGTTAGTGATGAACTGGTTGAGGCTCAAGGGCTTGCCAGGCGCATTTTGGAGAAAATAGAGGAAACCAAAGGCAATATCGCTGAAATCGACAGTATCGATGAAGAAGAGGATATCAAGAGGCTACAAGATAAACTCAAAAAACTGGAGCAGGCGAAAAAGAACCTTGAGGAAGAAAATAAAAAGCTGGGAAATAACGTTCGTAAATTTGTCGGTGATGGGGACCGTCAATACCTCACCGGCCTGCGCCTAGGCGGTAATCGCATCCTGATACTATTGGATTCATCTGCGTCCATGCTCGGCGACGAGCTTATTAAAATAATACGCGCCCGTAACATGTCTTCACCGGTCAAACGCAAAACTGAAAAATGGCGCAGGGCCGTCAGCACAGTCTCCTGGCTAACTGCTCAGTTTCCCAGGGATAGCCAATACCAGATCTATACTTTTAATACCTCTTTTCGTGCCGCAATAGCCGGTACAGAAGATCGCTGGCTCAATGTAGATGACCGCGACCAGTTGGACCAGGCTATCAAAGGGCTAGATGAAGTAGTGCCAGAAAATGGTACCAGTCTAGAGAGAGTATTTAACGCTATTAACGCTATGACGCCACTGCCCGACAACATTATTCTCATTACCGATGGGTTACCGACCCAAGGGATGAGTGCGCCCAGAAAACCCACTATTTCTGGTAGAGACAGGCGCAGTCTATTCAAGCGCGCGGTCAAAGTGCTCCCCAAGAATATCCCCATCAATGTCATTCTTGCCCCTATGGAGGGGGACCCATTTGCGGCTAGTGAATTTTGGAAGCTGGCGATGCAAAGCAAAGGCTCTTTCCTTGCACCTTCGAGGGACTGGCCATGATAGGAGCACAAAAAAAGCGTCGCCAGGAGGAGTTCAGCATTTCCTTCCTGGATGTTATCTGCTGCGGATTTGGCGCAATTGTTTTGCTGCTGATGATCGCCAAGACTGCAGAACCGATTGTATTAGAGGAAGCTGAAGTAGACCTTGAAGGGCAGGTATTGGAACTACAGCAACAGCTGGCAGAAATCCGTGGTGAGACCACAGTTATCAACCGGGATCTAAATTCAAAGCGAGAACAAATCGATATCGAGCGCAAGAGAATTGCCAACCTGCGCGGTGAGTTGGAAGCACTTCAAGCGGAATTTGCCAGTAAAACCGAGGGGCAAAGTGAGGATGGCAAACTCAAAGGTGAGCTGACCATTGCACTACAATCCATCACTGATGAAATGCGTCGCCTACTGGGCGAGAACTACCAGCGTAAAAACAATGTTATTGGCGGAATCCCTGTCGACAGCGAATACATTCTCTTCATTATCGACACCTCCGGCAGTATGTTTAATTACGGCTGGGACCGAATGATGGCGGAGATGGTCAATACTCTAGACCTTTATCCTAATGTTAAAGGTATCCAGGTCATGAATGATATGGGGGACTATATGTTCTTCAATTATCGAAATAAGTGGATACCAGATACCCCAGGGCGCCGCCAAGCGATACTAAAGCGGTTGAAGTCCTGGAATCCTTTTAGTAACTCCAGCCCTGTTGAAGGTATCCAGAAAGCCGTCCGCAGCTTTTATGATCCCAGTAAGAAAATCAGTATTTATGTGCTTGGCGATGAATTCACCGGAAAATCAATCCGCAGGGTTATGTTAGCTGTCGAACGGGTAAATGCTAAGCACGGTGAGGGAAAACGAAATATCAGAATCCATGCAGTAGGATTCCCTGTACAGTTCTCTCGCCCTCCACACCTACAAACCACAGGGCTGCGCTTTGCGGCCCTTATGCGCGAACTCACCTATCGAAATGGCGGCACTTTCGTGGGGTTGAATGACTTTCGCTAGTTAAATGATTCAAGGAGGAACATATGAGGTATAGGTCGACTTCCTTTGGACACCTAAAGGTACTTATTTTTGTAAGTTTCTTCCTGGGTGCTTGCAGTCATACAGTACAGATGGATGGCAATTACCCATCCCCAATAGGCGATCAATTGCCAATAACAGTAGGCTTCTACCTCAGTGAGGACTTTAAAAGTTTCACTTATAAAGAAGACAGTGAAGATCGTGAAGAATGGAATATAAGCACAGGCAGAGCACAAAAAAATCTGTTTGAAACAGTATTGGGTTCCATGTTTACCGATACCGTATCTCTATCCAGTTATCCACAAGAAGTCCCCGCCAATGTCGAACTGGTGATAGTTCCAGAAGTGCGAGAGCTGCAGTTCACAATGCCCAGAGAGACAAGGGTCAATATTTTTGAGGTATGGATTAAATACAACATGACCGCATTTGACCCCAGTGGCGGACAGGTTGCTAACTGGGTAATAACCGCTTACGGAAAAACCCCTACCGCATTTTTACAGTCCCAGGAACAGGCATTAACTCAGGCGATAAATATCGCCCTGCGCGATGCCGGAGCAAACCTCTATACCGGGTTTGGGAAAGTTCCTGAATTACAGGCCTTTCTCTCTGGGAAACGTCGATCGCTATCACTGAGAGAAATCAAGGTGAAAGCCAAAAAGGCTGAATAAGAGGAGTAAATCGTGTTCAAGCCACTTCTAGTTACAGCGATAGTCTTTATTAGTGGTTGTACCACTGTCGTAATTGATGAGTATCGACGCTCCGATGGTGAGCTTGCCGAAGGAGATTCTGTCGTCATCCTGGGCCGCCGTCACTCCAGTGAATATGAAACAGAGCCTGATTTAATTGCCTGTGTTGGTAGAGAACTACACAACCCTGAGTTAGGTGTAAACATTATTCCAGAGCAAGATTTTGTCGATCTTATGTACCCCTGGTTTGAACCCAGGACAGCACCTATGCATGTTCGCTCCCTAGATCGCCTGATGGAAAATGAAAGTGTGCGTGAGCGAATGGAAACCTATGGAGTGAAGTACATCGTCTGGATTGATGGTTCGACAGAGACCACAGCCAGTGCCGGCTCTATCAGCTGTACCATCAGTACCGGCGGTGCAGGGTGCTTTGGCTTTGGGACTTGGGATAAAGAATCTGACTACGAAGCGGCAGTATGGGATTTCAGGGACCGCGAACTGTCTGGGAAACTTAGTGCAGATGCCAAAGGAACCTCTTATATGCCTGCAATCGTGGTTCCAATACCACTAATCGCCAGAGTCCAGAATAATGCCTGTAAAGGAATGGCTCTGCAGCTCCAACAATTCTTGATGCCAGCAGTAACACCCAGTTCATAAAAATTAAGACGCTAGGGAGGCCAGGGGTAATGAAATTCATTGAGCGTGTTTTTGCCAGCGCTATCCTAATACTCAGTGCAGGCTGTGCATTTAACCCTGCCACCAATAAACCTGACCTGGTTCTAATGTCCGAGGACAAGGAGATCTCCATCGGTAAGGAGATGCATGAAAAGCTGATAGAGAGCACTCCGATCTATAAAGACCCAGTCCTAACCGCTTATGTTAATCATGTCGGGCAAAAAGTTGCCGCCGCCAGTGACAGACCGGATATCAAGTACCAATTTACGATCATCGACAGCCAGGATATCAACGCATTTGCCCTTCCCGGTGGGTATATCTACATCAACCGAGGCCTTCTAACTTACCTGCACTCAGAAGCTGAAATGGCGGCTGTACTAGCTCACGAGATTGGCCATATCACCGCCCGCCATGCCGTAAGGCAAAAAACAGCTGCGACCGGAGCCAGCGTTGTATCAGTATTGTCAGTTTTGGTTACCGGCAGTGGTGTAGTCGGAGATGTTGCAAATTTATATAGCACCGCTGCAGTGAAGGGCTACGGCCGCGAGATGGAACTGGAGGCGGATCGCTTCGGCGCCCAGTATATGTTCAACGCTGGATATGATCCCCAGGCCATGATCAATGTTATTGGGCTATTAAAGGATCAGGAGACATTTGCCCGGCGCCGTGCCCGTATTGAGGGCAAGAAACCGCAAACTTACCACGGTGTGTTTGCATCTCACCCGAGAAATGACCTTCGCCTACAGGAAGTTGTAAACGCTGCCGGCCAGCTTCCCGAAGACAACAAAGAAACCAAAGTAGAATACTATAGGGAAAAAACAGATGGCCTTGTGTATGGACAAAACACACAGCAGTCCACTAAAAATCGCTACAACCATAAACGGCTGGGTTTTTCCCTTTTATTTCCCGATGGCTGGTTGGTAGAAAATCAACGTTCAGCCATTGTCGGCTCTGCACCTGATAAAAGTGCACAAATTACCATTACAGTTACCCAACGCGATGGCAACCAGCCCGCTGATATGGCTCTGCGCTCAGAGTTCGATCTACGACAACTGGAAAAAGGGGAGAAACTCAATCAATATCGACTTGAAGGTCATACCGGAAAAATTCCACCGCTTGAAAAAGAGGATGCAGATCCAGACAGAATTGCGGTAATTTTTTATGGTAGCAGACAATTTGTACTGCAGGGAAAAGTCACAAATGATGAAGACTCAGATCCAGAAGCTATTGATAAATATGACAATTTATTCCTGACTAGCATTAGAAGCTTCAGGCCGCTACGACAAACTGACATTGTAGAAGAGAAGGATATCAAACGCTTGCGCTACGTCCAGGCCAATGAAAAAACTACCTTTGCCTCCCTGGCAAAACATATGGAAATCGGCGAATATGCAGAGGAGCAATTACGCCTGTTAAATGGTTATTATCCCCGAGGAGAACCCAAGCCCGGAGAATGGATAAAGATCGTTCAATAATTTTATAAGAATCAGCCCCTAATCCTTTTTCTACCACCCTCCAAAATTTTGGAGGGTTAGTGTCTATCTGAAAATAAAAGATAATAATAAGGAGTAAGTGATGAACGGCATGATGATGCAATCCCAGCTCATCCTCACCGGTATTATGAAGCATGCTCTAAGCAACTCACCGGATAGTGAGATTGTTTCAGTTAGCTTGGATAACCCCGATTTTCGTTATAGCTATCAACAAGCTTTTGAGCGAGTCTCGCAATTGGCAAATGCACTACAAAAGCTTGGAGCCAATGATGGAGATCGAATTGGTACTCTTGCCTGGAACGATCACCGGCATTTTGAACTCTACTACGCAACTTCTTGCAGCGGGCTCGTTTGCCATACCATTAACCCCCGGCTTTTCCCTGAGCAAATATCTTACATTATTGAGCATGCCGCAGATCGATGGCTGTTTATTGATCCACTATTTATGCCCCTAATCGAATCCCTGGCAGAATATCTAGATTCGATTGAAGGCATCATTGTGCTAACTGATAAAGCACATATGCCCACCACAAGCCTGAGCAATGTTTACTGCTATGAAACATTGATTGCAGCAGAGCCCACTGAGTTTCAATGGCCTGAATTAGAGGAAGAGAGTGCAGCAGCACTCTGTTATACATCAGGCACAACAGGCAATCCCAAAGGGGTGCTTTATTCCCATCGCTCTCTGATGCTGCATACCTACGGCGTATTGATGCCAGATGTCTTTGCGATTAGAAGGGACGAAGCCATATTGCCTGTTGTTCCCATGTTTCACGTCAACGCCTGGTCAATACCCTATGCGGCACCGGCTGTTGGAGCAAAACTCGTGTTACCTGGCCCCAAAATGGGGTGTGGAGAAACGCTCAGTCAATTAATTCAAAAGGAAGCAGTTACTATCGCTGCCGGCGTTCCAACCGTTTGGCTCGCCCTGCTCAAATACCTGCGGGAAAGTGAAGAGACCCTACCCAGCTTGAATCGAGTAGTCGTGGGTGGATCGGCTTGCCCCTGGAGTATTATGGA
Source organism: Microbulbifer maximicatervae (SeqCode) (assembly GCF_052467225.1). Taxonomy (NCBI): domain Bacteria; kingdom Pseudomonadati; phylum Pseudomonadota; class Gammaproteobacteria; order Cellvibrionales; family Microbulbiferaceae; genus Microbulbifer; species Microbulbifer maximicatervae (SeqCode). The sequence continues at coordinate 4,901,029 of NZ_CP174303.1, forward strand.
GGAATTCGAGCAAAAGCATGGGGTATATACCCATCACGCCTGGGGCATGACTGAGATGAGTCCACTGGGAACCTACAATGCCCGCATACCTGAGAACCTCTCTAAAGACGAAGCACAGACCCTCAGGCTCAAGCAGGGCCGAGCGGGCTTTGGGGTCGAGATGCGTATTGTAGACCCAGAGGGAAATACCTTGGCACAAGACGGGCTGGCTTTTGGAGCCCTACAAGTGCGTGGTCCCTGGGTCTGTGAGCGCTACTACCAATCCAAAGAGTCAGCACTTACCGAAGACGGCTGGTTTGATACTGGCGACGTTGCCACGATCGATACTGACGGCTATCTGACAATCACTGATCGCACTAAGGATGTTATCAAGTCCGGCGGCGAGTGGATTTCCTCTATTGAGCTGGAGAATTTTGCTATGACACAGGCGGGAGTAGCCGAAGCCGCTGTTATTGGGGTTGCCCATGAAAAGTGGGCTGAGCGACCTCTCCTGATCATTGTTCCCGCTGAAGGCAAAACACTAAAAACTGAGGAGATTCTGGCATCCTTTAAAGGGCATTTTGCCAACTGGTGGATTCCCGATGACTGTGTCATTGCCAAGGAAATCCCCCATACGGCTACAGGCAAAGTCAGCAAAAAAGACCTTCGGGAAATCTATGCCGACTATCTATGGTCTCACGAAGCCACTGTGTGAAGGGGATTAAGACGCTTTTGGCAGGCATCATCGCGGCATAGCAAAGCGTTACACTGTAATAACGCAATTTAACCTGCCTCAAGTCTTGATTAAATTTTAACGGCGCTGAAATAGCGCCGTTTTAGAATGCTTAACTTTCTACTAATACCTAAACCAGCGGTCCAAGACGATACACCAATTTATAAGCAAGCCCCTTATAGAGTGCTGCTTCTTACCCTCTATTCCACCGGTTCCTCTATAGGCGACAATCTTTGCTTGCTGACTATTAACTCTCATCGATTCATGGTTTCCGAGCTGACTGGATATCGGTTTATCTTCTATTGACTTACCTAGGCACACTAGCCATCCAGAATTGTCTAGAATTATCTTGAGTAGAAGTATCTGACTGTGGATATTCTGGAATATCTCAGTCCATGTGAGAGGGAATAGGGAATTTACACTTCCTTGCGTTGGATGGTACTGGCTTACAATCTAGCCATTATCATACTCCTCACAGCAACGGCATTTACTCATTAACGAGGAAGTCACAATGAAGAAATTATTCAGTTTGGTGATCGCTGCAATAATTGCCATTTCTGCAAATACCCTAGTTTGGGCAGATAATGACCATGCCGCACAACTTGCGGAGCGTTTAGAGGCAACTAAAGCCAAGCTTAACCTCTCTGATGAGCAGGTAGAAAAAGTAAAGCCTATCCTGGAATCAGCCAATGAACAGCGCCGCCAAGTACTTGCAAAATACGGCGTTAACATAGAAAGTCCCTCTGGCGCTATCCAAAAGATGAGCTTTCGTGAGAAGCGCCAGTTAGGTAAAGAAATGGCCGCTATCAGAAAATCTACGCTCAGTGAAATGTCCACCGTACTGACGGATCAACAATTAGCAGAGTTCAAAAAACTTCAAGAAGAAAATCGAGCAGCCTTCAAAGCCAAGCTTCAAGAGAAAAGAAATTAGAGTCACCAGGGTTCATAATGCCTATCAGATAGACGAAGCCGCGCTGAATAGCTCTGCGAAAGCCTCGCCCTGGCGGGGCTCTCGTATTCAGTTATATCCCTGTCATATTTCTCTGCTAGAAAGTGCCCCACAATTCATCACGGGCCTTTATCACATGTTAAAAAACATTCTATCAGTAGTGTTGATTGGCTTTTCTGTAGCCGCAACACTAACCTGCGCGGATAACTTTGATCAGAGAAATAAACAAACTATTGTGGTAGCTCATAGAGGTGCCTCTGCCTACCTACCTGAACACACCCTCGAATCCAAAGCGCTGGCTTACGGTATGCGTCCAGACTATATCGAGCAAGACTTGGTACTCAGCAAAGATGATCACTTGATCGTAATGCACGATATTTATCTAGATAGTGTAACTAATGTCGCCGACGTTTTTCCCCAGCGCGCTCGCGATGATGGTCACTTTTACACTATCGATTTTACCCTGACCGAACTTAAGCAACTTCAGGTATCAGAGCCCTTCATAGACAGTGAGGATGGACTTCAAGCAAAATATCCGGAGAGATTTCCAATATGGAAATCTAGCTTTAAGCTGTCCACCTTTGAGGAGGAACTGGAATTAATTCAGGGGCTTAACCGATCCCTAGGCTACGATATTGGCATCTACCCGGAGATTAAAAAACCCTACTTCCATCACTGGGAAGGAAAAGATATTGCCTCTATAGCTTTGCAATCACTCAAGAAATACGGCTATACCGATCGCGATCACAAAGTTTTCTTCCAGTGCTTTGACGCAGAAGAGCTCCAGCGAGTTAAATTTGAACTGATGCCCTCCATGGAGATGGATCTATCATTAGTTCAATTGATCGCCGCCACCGACTGGGGGGAAAAATTGGTCGAAGTGAATGGAGAAATTGAAAAGTACAATTATGACTGGATGCTGCAACAGGGGGGCTTGCGCAAAATCGCCACCTACGCAGATGGGATTGGCCCCTGGTATCCTATGTTAATGGAAGTAACGGATGGCCAACCAAGAGCTAACAGTGTTGTCCGCCGGGCACACCGCAGACAGCTAGAAGTTCACCCCTACACCTTCCGCGCCGATACAGGCAAGGTTCCCGAAGAATTTGAAAGCTTCGAGGACTTCCTGCATTTCGCTGTATATCAGCTGCGAATTGACGGTCTCTTTACCGACCACCCCGACAGAGCCGTTAATTATCTTTCCCGGGGACATAGGGATCGTTAAAAAATGAAATCAAAAAAAGGCCGCATAGTGCGGCCTTTTTTACTTAATCAAACTTGGAGAAGTCCGCTGGTCTCTTCTCCATAAAGGCCATAGCAGCCTCTTTAAACTCATCGGATGCGAGGCGCTCCTTAAAGTAACGGCCTTCATCTTGAATAAACTCTAACCCTTTCTCTTGAGTTGCTCTGCGCAAAAGCTGCTTAGTTAAACGCAGGGCGGCCGGAGCTTTCCTCGCTAACTCAGCTGCGGCTTCACGTGCTCGAACTATGGCCTGTTCTGGCGCCACTGCGGCATTACAGATACCAAGCTCAACGGCTTCCTGAGCACTAAAACGCTTGCTCAACAATAACAGTTCAGAAGCTTTGGCATGGCCGGCGATCCTGGGCAACAAGTAGCTGGAGCCATACTCTGGACACAGCCCCAGGTCCACAAACGGCATCTGGAACATGGCGTCGTCTCCAGCAAAAGACAGGTCGCAATGTAACAGCATGGTCGTACCAATACCTACTGCAGGGCCATTAACAGCTGCAACTACCGGCTTGGGGAAGTGGTAAAGAGCACTCATAAACTGGAAAACTGGAGACTCCTCCCCTTCGGCAGAGCCGCCCAGGAAATCTGTCAGGTCGTTACCACTGGTGAATATGCCCTCAGCACCGGTAATAATCGCGACGCGAACATCCGGGTTTGTAGCTGCGCTATTCAATAACCCTGCCATCGCGGTATACATGGCCATAGTCAGGGCATTTTTGCGCCCGGGTCGATTAATCGTAATCTCGAGGATGCGGTCCTTAAGCTGAGCCTGAATTTCAGCGCATTCGCTTTGCATATTGTTCTCCGGGGTAAGAAGTAGATTGGGCTACTCTCAGTAGCCTAATTATGGAACCCCAACGGAAGCCACTTTTAATCCGCTGTAGGCCATCTATTTAGGAGATTCATATTAACCGCTACTCCCAGAGGTTCGAGTTCCTAATCAACCACTTTCGTTGACGGGATTAACCCGGTCACCAGTGACCGGGCCCTCTAGGTAACCAGCAATAGTAATCAAACTTTATTGGCTGAGTCCCGGCGCAGAGGTTGGCACATGCAATGAACGCCACCGCCCCCCGGAGTGATCATAGAAATATCTGGGTCTATAACTTCCAAACCATGTGCGCGGCACTTCTCCGCCAGTCCGGTATTGGCCTTAGGTAGCATCACTCGATCATTCCCCAGGGCAACGACATTCACTCCAAGCTCCAATACCTGCGGGAAGGGAATATCGATAATCTCTATATTTCGGCTTTTAAACCACTGCACCAGCTCCGGCTCAACGGCATCAACGCAAATTGCTGCCAGCTTTTCCGCGAGCATGGCTACCATCACATCAATATGCAGGAAGAATGGATCGAACTGGTAGCCTTTAACTTCCCAGCCCTCTTTTTCTACCCAACTTTTCATCTGCTCAAACCCTTGCGGGCTGGTGCGTTCGCCGGAGTAGCCACACAGAATGACACCGGGCTCTAACACCATAAAATCACCGCCCTCCAGAGAGCCTGCGGTGATAATGTCGTAAATAGGGATATCCAGCTCTGCATATTTTTTCACTATGGGCGCCCACTCACCACGGCGCCAAGGGCTGAACATCTGTGTCACGATAGGCCCCCAAGGGGTCATTACCGAAGAGTCGCGACCGTAAATTTGGTAGGGCAATGTGCTGTCCGCTGGAATTAGGTGCGTATTCACTCCGGCGTGGCGGTAGGCATCGAGCATCTCTCCATGCTGTGCCACTGCCACCTTATGATCAAACTTCATTCCGAGGCGCTCAGCACGTCGTGCGCTCGCGTTACCAGTGCGCCAACTGAAGTTATCCACAGGCCCAATCAAAACATCCCGCAGTACACCGTATTCCGAATCCATCCCCCACTCACTCAGGGGTGCCGTACCGCCGTTATCCTGACGGTGCTTCAAAGTAAAATTACTCATTCGCCTAAATTCCAACTTGTTATCAACTATGCCAAAACAAAGACAGTGCAACGCCGACAGTTGACAGAAGCACTTGTTTTACCGCTACTTAAGCCTGCTCCGCACTGTTTAGCATTGCGTGGAGCAACACATTACAACCCGCCTCAAGATGATCCGGCTCCGCCGATTCTGCTTCATTGTGCGACAGTCCTCCTTCACAGGGCACAAAGATCATAGAGACAGGGGCGACTCGGGAAACATATACGGAATCGTGCCCAGCACCTGAAACCATCTTGCGATTGCTATATCCCAAGGTCTGCACAGCACTGCTAACCGAATCAATGCAATGCTTATCAAAGGCGACGGGAGGTGAGTACCACTCTTCCCGAATATCGACTCTGGTACCTGTTTCTTCTTGTACTCTTTCAGCCGCCTTATACAAGGCTTTATGCAGATGGTTTAAGCCTTCAGGTAACGGGTGACGGAGGTCCAGTGCTAGCACAACCTCTTCAGGCACTGTATTTCGGCTGCCCGGCGCCGCCCTTAAATCCCCACAGGTCATACGCGCATCTTCTGAATACTCCCGGACTTCACGATACATGCGCTCGCACAGAATGGACATTGCCTGGACCGGATCACGGCGGTCCTCCATCGGAGTTGGACCCGCATGGCAAGGCGTTCCGTAAAAAGTTACGTCATACCAGCGAATACCCTGTACACCAGTGACAACACCAATTACCTGATCCTGTTTTTCGAGGATCGGGCCCTGCTCGATATGCGCTTCAAATGAAGCCTTAATAGCCCTCGGCTGAGCGGGCTCAGTACCGAGATAGCAGATCCGCTCCAACTCTTCACCGATAGTGATACCCGATTTATCCGCGCGGCTGTGCCCATACTCCAAGCTAAATTCACCAGCCCAAACCCCGGAGCCCACCATTGCAGGGGAAAAGCGCGCACCCTCCTCATTAGTCCATACAACCACCTCTAATGGGGCCTTGGTCCTGATACCTTGATCCTCTAGAGTGCGCAGAACTTCCAGGCCGGCAAGTACGCCATATACACCGTCAAATTTGCCACCCGTGGGCTGGGTATCCAAATGAGAACCAGTCACTACCGCAGGCAAGCTGTTATCTGCTCCCGGTCGGCGGGCAAAAATGTTGCCCATCTGGTCCACTCGGACCTCACAGCCTATATCTCGGCACCAGCGCACGAAAAGGTCGCGCCCTTCACGGTCTTCATCTGTCAGGGCTTGTCGATTGCATCCGCCCGCTGGGGTCGCGCCTATCTCAGCAATTTCCATCAGGCTATCCCAAAGGCGAGCGCCATTGACACGTAGGTTTTGTGCTGGGTTTTCCATTCAAAGAGCTCCGGGCTTTATAATGGGTCCAATATAAATCACTTTGCCGTAATTTTTGTTTTGATCCACACCGGCTAAAGAGAGCATTATTTTGTAACTGGTCAAAACACACTCAGGAAGCAGCTGACTATGACAATAACTTATAGCTCTTACCTAAAAGTAGACGAGCTTTTGCAGTGCCAGAAACCCCTTTCCGATGGTCCCGAGCACGACGAACTACTTTTCATTACTATTCATCAAAGCTACGAGCTCTGGTTCAAGCAAATGTTGCATGAACTGGATTTCCTGGTACGACTATTCAACGCAGGTGAACGCAATCGCGCATCGCATACACTTAAACGTGTCGACACGATTTATCGTACTTTGATTCAACAGGTCGATATCCTGGAAACCCTAACCCCACTGGAGTTTATGTCTTTCCGCGATCGACTATCCACGGCTAGTGGTTTTCAGTCGTACCAGTTTCGCGAGTTGGAATTTCTTTACGGAGCCAAGGACCCGAAAAAACTGGAAAACTATACCCCTGGCTCAGAGCACTACCAGCGCTTGATGAAGCGCCTTGAGGCGCCGACCCTTTGGGATGCTTTCCTAAACTTTTTGGTTCACGAGGGGCATAAGGTACCCGCTAATGAGCTTGAAAGGGATTTTAGCCAAATTGCAGAGCCTTCTTCGGCCGTCCAGAAAATACTGATCGATATCTATCGCAATGATCCACTGGTAAGTGAAATCTGTGAGGCTTTGGTGGACATCGATACTTCGTTACAACAGTGGCGTTACCGACATGTAAAAATGGTCGAGCGAACAATTGGCAGGAAAATGGGGACTGGTGGATCGAGCGGGGTAGGTTATTTACAGGGAACCCTATTTAGACCGGTTTTCCCCGACCTCTGGGCAATTCGTTCAGAATTCTGATATCGGATTTGATTTGAGGGGTACTTAAGTACCCCCCAATTTGTGACCAGTTCAAAACCATAATTCACAAATGAAAAAAGCCAGCAATATGCTGGCTTTTTAAGCGCGGGTAACTCACCGGGAACTTAGTCCTCGTAAGGTACCAGGGAGACCTGAATACCCAGGCTCACTTCCTTCGCAGCATCCGCAATCTGTACGTAAGTATCCGCACTAGACTTGTTGTGTGCACGCACAATCACCATTGCCTGCGGGTTCTCCGCATACATCTGAGCGATACGGGCCCGTACAGCACGGCTGTCAATACGGCTGCCATCCGCCATGGTGATTTCATCATTTGCACTGACCATCAACAGAATATTCTGTTTGTCGGGGTCTGGCTCAGACTTATCAGTTAAGTTCGGATCTGGCACATTTACGTCCAACGCCTTCTCTTTAACAAATGAAGCAGTCACGATAAAGAAGATCAACATGATAAACACAACGTCCAACATGGGCGTCAGGTCGATATCTGCCTTTTCTTCTTCTACGGCCTTTCCGCGTCGTCTACTCATAAAACACCGTGCAATTTTCAAATATCAGGGGTGCCGGATTGACCGGTCTAATCTGGTGGGCAAGATTGCCGCGATTTCGCAAGCATTGCAAGTGCGAGCGATAACAGAGATAAATAAACTTTAAAAATCAATAAGTTACAGAATCGAGCCGATAGAAAAGATCAAATTTTAAGCAAAAATTCCGACTAACGTCCTGCTAGATAGCTGTGATAGTCAGGCACCTCATGCTCGAAGGATTGATCCATCAATGGTGACTGTACCACCATATCTGCACTGCTCTGGTTGCAAGCCACAGGGATATTCCACGCTGCAGCGATACGCAGTAGTGCCTTGACGTCCGGGTCATGGGGCATGGGCTCAAAGGGGTCCCAGAAGAATATCAGCAAGTCCACCTGCCCCTCGCTAATTCTCGCTCCGAGCTGCTGATCACCTCCCAGAGGGCCACTTAAGAGCTTTTCGACACTTAAACCCGTCGCATCTTCAATTTTTCCACCAGTAGTCCCCGTAGCCAATAACTGGTGTTGTTTGAGCAGACCGTGATGTCTGAGACACCACTGAATCATGGCATCTTTACGGTTGTCATGGGCTACCAGAGCCACTCGCTTTGTCGCCGGCAGTGCTTTAGCAATAAATTCCATTTGAACCTCAATATCAAGAGTCTCTTCTATAGTATCTCAAATAAGCACCGACAGATTTGATTTTCCCGTAGGTTTAGTCCCTGTTATCGCATCCCAACTCCTTTATAAAGACTTCCAAAATTACTACAAGACGATTCATTAGATTCGAAGAAGTACAAAGACCTCTTTATTCATTGTTATCTAGAGTAAGATCCCCCTGAACGCAGCCCCCCTCGCTATAATGCAACAGCAAGAAACCGGACCTTTATAAGGAGTAAGTATGAGCGTAGGAGCCTGGGAGCCACAGGTAAGTGGCCCACAAAATGAAACCAGTGAAGAATTCAACCGGGAGCAGTTGCTCAGACTTATCGAAATTGCAGAGTCAGATAAACCTTTTACAGAGTCAGTAGGAGCGTTTGAAAAAGTACCCTCCACTCTTATTCGCCTTCCCTTCCAACACTGGATCGAAGAGAGCGAACATTGGAACAGTGCCCAGCTATGGCAACTGATTCGCTTCTTTACCTTGGCAGAGATGAATCTGCCCGGCTGGGACGCCGGCGCTGAGTCTGCAGTAATTCCCCTCGCCAAAGTACTCAAGCAACGCTCGACGCCATTAACAAAAGAACAACTGTTATGGATTCGCCAGAATTCCAACAATCGTTATTTGCCCTACGGGCCACTATAAAGCTACACGATTGACTCCATATCACCCCAGTGACAGAGATATTCTGTTACTGGGTCAGTCCTCTCTCCCTCTCCCTCTCCCTCTCCCATTGCAAAACTCATAAGGTTGCCTTTGGTAAGAGCAGCCACTCCAAAGCAGAAGCATTGCCCATAAAAATATCATTAAGATTGTTGATCAACGTACGGATAATCAGGACTGCATTCAAATAGCTTCTGGTATTACTTGCCTCTGAATAACTGCCCTCTACTCCTTTTATGACTAGCAGGGATGTCACGTGATAGCAAAACAAATGACTGGAGACCAAGCGCTCGCTTTCTCGGTAATTAAAAAGACCTCGACTGAAGAGCACAAACTAATACAGTTCCGTCTCATTATATACATGGTTATAACTAGATTTATCACTGGTTTACTTTCCGCCATGAAAAAGTAAACCTCGCAGCAGTAATGGCAGATCCCGGCAGCCAAGACCCCAAATACCCCAGCCGGTTGGTACTTATATACGGGGCACTAGATCCCGTATATGAGTGTGAGTTCTCCCCCAGTTTTTAATTCCTTACTAAATACCAGGGTACGGCAATAGGACTCAAGCTGTCTCTGACATCTTGACACTTGCCAACTTTCCGCAATTTGAATATCACACTTCAATACGCAAGGTTACACAACCAGCTATGGAAGTTGCCCGCTAATTGACGCAGGCAAAAGCTCGCAGTTAAGTTTTGTTAATCCGGCTCTCTGTTAATTGATGTACAGAAACTATCTGCCACCATCAAAATCCAACTATAAAAGCCAAAACAACTAAACCAACAGGTTCATAAAGCTTACAAAATTACTCAACTATTTAACGCCACTGATACTGACTTGATACAAAGAATATTGAAGTTAAAGAATCACCAGTAATGAGTGCTTTCAAGTTCCCAAAAAGATCAAAAACACAGTTCAAACGGCCCCCAATTGAAAAATATGTAAAAAAAAGCCATTTTTTTTACATTAAATAGAAAAAAAACATCTAAAGGACTTGCAATTAGGTATACAAATAAGCTGCAATTAGCGCCGCTAGCTTGGGGGGACTCACTATCAATTGTTTTCTGCCGAAAACATGCATCTTGGACGGTGCCTAATTCCGTTAAAGATGGCTGAGAATAATTGATAGGAATGCCCCCACTTACTAAAACAATTCATTTTGCAGGGATATTTAAATGGCTACTAAAAAAGCTGCTCAAGTCGCTACCAGCGACGTCGCAAAAATGGAAGCGGAGCTACGCTCCCTTACCGCTAAACTGGAAACTGCCCGCCTTAAGCAGGAAAAAGACCTGACTGTCAAAGCAGAGAAATTGGCAAACAGTGCCAAGAAGGCTGCCGCTAAAGCAAAAACTACTCAAGATAAAGTAGCGACTGTTAGAGCTAAGAAAAAGACTGCTGCTCAACAGCAACAGCTGAAAAAAGCACGTGAAGCCGCCGCTGCAGCTAAAACTGCTGCAACTGAAGCCAAAACTGCCGCAACTGAAGCCAAAGATGCACTGGCTGAAATCAAAGCCGCCAACAAGCTGGCTTCTCAGGTAGCTAAGATCGTCGCTAAAGAAGAAGCTGCTGTAGCTAAGAAACTGGCTGCTGCTGAAAAGAAAAAAGCCGCTGCCGAAGCGAAGAAAACTGCTGCTGCCGCTAAAAAAGCCGCTGCTGCTGACAAGAAGAAAGCCACCGCAGCTAAGAAAAAGCCCGGCCGCCCAGCTAAAACTGAAGAAGCCAAGAAGAAGCCTGGTCGTCCCGCTAAGACCGAAGAAGCTAAGAAAAAGCCTGGCCGTCCCAAAAAAGACGCCACTGAAGCCAAGAAGAAGCCCGGTCGCCCAGCAAAAACTGAAGCCGCTAAGAAAAAGCCCGGCCGCCCCAAAAAAGCAGAGACCGCAGCCGCCGCAGCAACTGATGCTGCTCCTGTAAAACGCGGTCGTGGCCGCCCACCTAAGGCAGAATCCGCACAAAAGAAGCCCGGTCGCCCAGCAAAAGCGGAAGCCGCTAAGAAAAAGCCAGGGCGCCCCAAAAAAGCAGAAGCCACAGCCGCAGCAGCAACTGAAGCTGCTCCTGTAAAGCGCGGTCGCGGTCGTCCGCCCAAGGCTAAGTAAGCCAGCGCTTAAGTAAAACTGATTTATTCAGTTAGTTTAAACCCTGGCCTCGCCAGGGTTTAAACAGATCTTACTGCATCCGCAAGCCCTTCACCTGATGGTCCTCCCCCAACTCAATAACACAATCTGCCCAACCCGGCATATCCTCTAGCAAGCTCCGCGTCACTCTTTCGTAGTGTTGTACAAACTGAACAATTTGTTGATCCGTCATCCCCATTCCGGAGCGAACCCTGAGTTTATGTTCCTGAAACTTACGCCACTCAACGATACATTCCATACTCGGCGCTTTGAGCATCACCCATACATCGATAAGCGAAAAAAGATCTCGATAAGAATCTTCCAACTGTTGATTAACAAAATTTCGCCATTCGCCAGTACTATCTTCCCTGCACTCCAGTTCATTGAGCGATCCTTCATACCCTTCTGAAGGCTTGGCTCCTAGGCACCATCCTTCGAAGATAACAACATCAACTTGCCCCCTGAATACGGGCCACAAGTGCTTAGGGATCCGATCATCACGTCCTTTATCAAACCTAGGTAATGCGATAGCGGAATCACTACTGGATGCACACAGGGCCTTGAGCGTGCTGATCCCCAAGCCAATATCATGGGTTCCCGGCACACCGCGAGTTTCGAGTAAAGGGTGTACCTGTGTAGCCAGCTTGCGGCGCTGTTCCAGAGTTAAATAGATATCATCCAGAGACAAAACACAGCAGCGATAGCCCATCGCCTGGTAAATACATTGCCACACATCCGCCAGGGTCGACTTGCCGGTACCCTGCCCCCCACTAACCCCAATTATTAATGGATTACTGCGCTTATGGCGAGTCAGTACCCAAACTCCGAGGGGAAGAAAAATTTGTTCGAGCACCAGGAGGAAATCGCATGGTAATTGATGCTCACGCAACAGCTCCTTAAAAGGTCCCGATAAACTCTCCTTAAGCTGTCCACTACGCTCTAAAACTTCATTCGGCCATTTAGCCTTATTCATAAATTCCCCGCTATAAAAACGGGGGCCTAAGCCCCCGAACTTTGTGATCACTAATTATGATTACAGTACTTATATAGCCGTCACTAACTTGCTACCGACTCAATAACCCCCTCTGGATTACCCCTCTTCTTGGAGCGGCCCGGTAGTACTAACATAATGGGTGTAACCAATAACGTCAGCAAAGTGGAAAAGGTAAGCCCGTAAACAATTGCACTGGCTAGCTTCACCCAAAAAGAGGCTATCACTCCATCGACAACAATATTGCGCCCGACCATATCCACACTGACGCCTAGCGCCAGGGGCAACAACCCGAGGATAGTTGTTGCCGTTGTCAAAAAGACCGGTCTCAGCCTCTGTGTCGATGCCTTTACTGCTGCTTCCGTTGGTGTGAGGCTTGGCTCATTCTTACGCACGAAATTATAGGTATCTATCAGTACAATATTATTGTTCACCACGATTCCAGCCAGCGCCACAATACCCACTCCAGTCATAATCACACTGAAGGTGCTTTGTGTTATTAGCAGGCCAAACATCACTCCCAAAGTGGACATAATCACAGATGAAAGTACCAATAAAGACTGATAGAAGCTGTTGAACTGTGTTACTAACAGGATAAACATTAAAAACAGAGCCAGGAGGAAGGCTATGCCTAGGAATTGAAAAGACTCATTCTGCTCCTCGTCCGCCCCACGGAATAGCAGCTCAACCCGGTTATCCACCGGATTAGTCTGCAACCACTTCCTTATTTCCTTCACTTTGTCATCCGGCAGAATCCCCTCTTGCGCATCAGCCTTAATTTGCATGCGAGTAATTCCGTCGATTCGCTCAATCTTATCGACCTTGGGCATGGCTTCCGTATGTACGAAACTGCTAATCGGAACGGTACCCTGCACGGTATTAACTTTTAGCTGATCGAGCGCGGCTATGCCTCTGGCACTTCTGGGGTACCTGATACGTATATCTACTTCTTCATCCGTATCATCGGGTCGATATTCTGCAACCCGGACGCCATTGGTAACCAACTGCACCGCCCTGCCAACTTCAGTTAGATCGGCACCATATAGAGCAGCCTTGGCTCGATCGACTTTCACTTCCCACTCGATACCAGGTAGTGGCGCGGTGTTTACAATATCTCGCAACCCGCCAATTTCCTCCATTGCACGGTGTAGTCGCCAGGTTTCCAGCAGTAGCTGCTCATAGTTCTGACTGCGCAACTCCAGAACAATATCCTTGCCCACCGGCGGTCCTCCCTCCATTACATTTGCGGTTACTTTAATTCCGGCAAAATCTGAGGTGCGGGAACGGATATCGGCAAAAATGTCGCGGCTCCGTCGCTCGCGTTCCTCTGCGGGATAAAGCTCCACTAACATATTGGCGATTTGATCTGGAGAACGATCAGAATTTCCAGAAATTCCGCCAGAACCAATAGTAGTGTGAGCTATTCGGACCTCAGGCACACTAAGCACGGCTCTTTCCACTTGCACCACCAGGGCTTTTTTCTCCTCCATGGACAAATTGCCCTGGGCCCTAATTTCTACATTGCCGTATTGCTCTTCTGTATCCGTGAAAAATTCAACACCAGCACCAAAATTGACAAAGCCAATAAAGATGGCAACCAGAATGGCAATAGTGGTTAAGAACCCACCCAATGGGCGCTGCAGAACCTTCTCAAGAATACGCGCATACCAGCCGGTAATTCCAGGCAGGGCTCGAGGTAAGCCATCCTCTAACTGGCTCAGGTAGTTACGAGTAGAGGCATCCATTGCGCTTTTGCCAAATAGTGAACCCAGCACAGGAGCAAAAAACAGGGCGTACAAGAGTGACCCCGCCAATACTGCAAATACTGTAACGGGCAGGTAACGCATGAAGTCTCCCACCACTCCAGGCCACAGCATAATCGGCAAAAATGCTGCAAGGGTAGTCGCCGTTGAGGCAACTACCGGCCAGAACATCCGACTGACTGATGCAATATAGGACTCCCTTGCTGACAAGCCTTCAGCCATTTTCCGATCGGCAAACTCGGTAATCACAATGGAGCCATCAATTAACATACCGAGGGCCAGCAACATTCCGAACATCACCATAAAGTTAAACGAATAACCCAGATACCAGGTGATGATGGAACCAAACAGCAAAGAGAAGGGCACTCCCAGTCCCACCAGAATTCCCGAGCGAAAGCCGAGCGCGGCAACGACAATAATCATTACCAATAGCATCGCGGTCAGGATGTTTCCCTGCATCTCACTGACCATATCCCGTGCAAAATCAGATTGGTCAAAAACAAACTCAACCGTAATTCCCTGCGGCAAAACACCAAATTCAGCCTGAACGACTTCCCGGACTCGATCCGCGACATCGACAGAGCTGGCATCGTTGCGCTTTTCAACATTAATAGCGAGCCCCGGACGACCATTGATACTGGTGTAGCTCACTGCATCTTTGAAGGTTCTGCGAATATCTGTAACAGCACCCAAGGTCACAACTCCATCGCGTGACTTCTTGAGCGGAATTTCATAAACATCCTGAGCGGTCTCAATCAACCCAGGGACTTTCACTGAAAAACGGCCCCGATTGGCTTCCAGCTCCCCTGCAGGAATTAGGAGATTGTTCCCCAATACCGCATTGATTAACTCCGCACTGGTGATTTGATAGTGCTCCAGTCGCACCGGATCAATCACTGCCTCTACAACCTCCTCCCTATTACCGTGGAGATCTGCACCGAGCACCTCAGGGATACTCTCTATCTTTCGCTTAAGCAATTCAGCCGAGCGCAGTAAAACCCGTTCATTCACTTGCTCGCCGGATAGGGTAACGACAATGGTGGGGAAAGGTTGAGCGGATACTTCCTCCACGGTGGGCTCGTCGGCATCCCGGGGCAGCTCAGCCCTGGCCCGCTCTACAGCATTGCGAATATCATCGACGGCATCATCTACACCAATGGCAGAGTCAAATTCAATCACGATATATGCAAGGGATTCCCGGGCGACAGCAATCACCTCGACAACCCCTTCTACCGCACGAATTTCCTTCTCCAGAGGGCGGACCAACAGGCGTACACCATCCTCTGGGGAAATTCCCTCGTGAGTGACCTGTACAATTACAAATGGAGGGTTCACCTCAGGGCTTGATTCAATTGTCATCGCTGCGCGAGCAACTATGCCAATTAAAACAATCAGCAGCATCAGGCATATTGTACTGCGATTTCTTTGAATAGCGCTTTCCAACAGCTTCATCGCGAATCCCCCTCGGGAATCACTGAAGTTTCGGATACCGGAGTCACCTCAGCGGAATCTAGTGGGGAAGCTTCCTTCGCTTGGTTCTCCCGGGAAAACTCCTCCCCAGTTTTCAGTATTTCTGCACGAACCAAATCTCCCGTAGTGACATATTCTTGTCCCACAGTAATCAGAGTCACTGTGTCGGGCAGTCCAGAAACCCAGACGCCGCCATCACCATCCCCAACCAGTGAAACATTAATAAATTGCACTCGGTTTTTATCATTGAGAGTCCGCACCCCCAATTCACCGCTATCATCCAGCGTGAGTAGAGATGCATTAATATGGTGGGCCGTAATTTCACCGGTCGGGAGGACCAGCTGACCACTCAAGCCTCCGGGAAGTTGATTACCTGGATTATCTACTGCTACCTCCACTCGGTAAGCCCGAGTAATTTCCTGCGCCTGTTGACTGATATAACGAAGGTATCCGTCTACTAACAGTCCTCTTTGTAATTGGGCTCTCGCCGGCCCGCCCTCAACAAGGCTCCCCACTTGATCCTCTGAAACTTCGCCAACAATTAGGATGGGATCCAAGTCAAGAATGGTCGCGCATTCCTCTCCCCGGCGAATAAAATCCCCCAGCTCCACCGCTCGGCTATTCACTACTCCAGCAAATGGTGCACGAATTTGTAGTTTCTCTACCGTCACTTTGGCACGTGTGTACTCCGCCTTGGTTCGGGCAAGCTCAACTTGCTGCTGGGCCATTGCGGTATCCGACTGCAGTCCTTTTTTCTTAAGTTTCTCGGCACCGGCAAAGTCTATTTCTGCTTTGCGTTTTGCCGCTTCAGCTAATGCCAGTTGCTCAATACGATCTTCAGCCTCGATTTCGCAAATGACATCCCCTTGTCTAACTGTCTGCCCTTCCGCAACTGGAAGTGCAGCAATAATGCCATCCAGTTCAGCGCGCAGACGTACATGCCGGTTAGCCTCAGTGCGCCCATTCACTAGTATCTGAGTGGCGTATGGGCTGGACTCAATGATTTGGGCTTGAATTCGCAATTCAGGCTCTGGCTTCTTGGCAGTTACCTCTTTAGATTCTGACTGCTCATCCTCTGCACCGGAGAATAACTGCCCACTCAGCAGCCATAAAATAGCGATCACCGAAACAATAATTGCCATTCGGTAATTGCGCCTTGACCAGATTGATGCCAATACATTCATAACTTTCTAAACCTGTTGGGCAATGATGCGCCATCGCAAAAGCGGGTCTTAAATCCAATCGAAGGGATCTGCGATAACAACTGAAGCTAAGCGATTTTTACACAATCACAGCGACTTATAAAAAGCTCCGCTGTGTCCTACTCGAATTCTGTCAATAAATACGTGGTTAATGTCGGGCAAATGAAATATCCGAGTGATCTACAAATTTAGACTGGAATCAGCAGATAGTCCCACCTTAAGAAAGGTGTACACATGTGCCAATAAAAATAAGTACAAAGAGGAGGGAGAGCAGTCAGGAGCGAGAAAATAATTCTCTCGCCCTTGGTTTGAACGGGAAATCTTTACGACAGCATAGATTCCAGAAATCCAAGCATGTCGGATTCATCATCAACCAGCTCACCAGAACCAAACTCCGCATTCCAGTCGAGCAGAATTTGAGCCAAAGCTTTCGCCTGTTCCGCTAAGGCAATTAACTCTTCCCGGCTATTTTTTGGTCCCGTATAAAGTTTCAGCTTTCTATGGCTATTCGCCAACTGATGCCCCGGATACTTGGATCTATAGACCTCCAGTTTCCAACGCAATGAATGCACCATATTGCGATAGAAAACCAGTTTTGCTGGCAACTGTAAAAGTGATAAGTCTTCCAGGTCACCAAACAGCGTACAATCAACGCCTAGAACCTGAGTATCCTGGCTATTATTCGCGGCAAATACATCGGCACTGCGGGGCTCCGCCAATAGCATCGACAAATCACCAAATAACTCACCTGGACGTATTACCGCCAAAGGACGTTCATTTCCCGGAGCCTCCTCAGCTGCGGGACTATTCACCTTCACATGTAACTCACCGCGTAACAAGAAGTAGACCCATTGATCCACATCCCCTGCACGCAGCAGCTGTTCACCCGACTGAAGGCTGACCAGCCGGGAGCGCTTTAGCAATACATCGTATTGCCACTCACTCGAGGCACGAATATCCCGAAATAGATGGATGACATTGAGAAGACGATCCACAGCATCCCGTGGATACTCGCTTAGAGGTTTAATTTCCATGCACAATTCAAATTTAGTGAAAACTATTCCATTTTCCTGAAAAGAGTGGCCTAAGCCACTCTGCAAAGTGCCATTCTAAACGATATCGACCTAGCACACCTGTTTCTAAGTGTGACAATCGTTTCCTTACCAACCCTTTATCTTGGGCGAATGAGGACAGTCTGACCTTATCAGGCTTGAACTCCGTTCCAGTTACAGTAGAGTTAGGTGTAGTGAGTAGTACATTGTACTCTCACAAGCTTTGGGCGCGCACTTTTTAATCTGACTTGTGTGCATTGGGGTTGGGGCCCCTGAATTCTTACTTAGCGGAACATTTTGCTCCTGCTACTGAGACACCGTAGAACAATGAAATCGATAAAAATTGTCCTCTCTTTTTGGGTGTTTACATTTGCTCTCACTGCGAAAGCTGCACCACTTTTAAACGGTCTTGCACTAGAAAAACAATTTAATAAAGACATTTATATCGCTGCAATATACTCGGAAAATCTAACCCGGGATTCCAGCACACTACTCGATAACAATATTCCTCGGCGCTTGGAGGTTCGTGTTATCACCAAAAGTCTGCCGGCACGGCGACTCCGCAATCAATGGATGGAAGCCATTGCGATTAACAACCGCGGAGATACGCTCAGCAGTCAGGCAGAAAACATGGTGACCTTTGCCAATCTGTTTAAGGGGCGCTTTGCTCACGGTGATCAATTGAGTATCGAGTTCGCCGCCGATACCGGCTCGACAACAATCTCCCTTAACAGTATTCGACTTGGAGAGATTGCTGATCCCGACTTCTTCAATACCTTGCTACGAGCCTGGATTGGTTCTGTCCCCCCCTCTACTGACTTTAAAGATGGGTTGCTTTCCGCCGGCCAAGTGTCAGGTAGCCTGGTAACTACATTCGAGTCCCTGGCCCCAACAAGCGAGAGAGTTGCCGAATTACAACTCAAGCAAATAAGCCAGGAAGAGGCCACTGCTGCCGAAGAGGCGCCAACTGAAGCCACTAAACCTAAACCGGCTATTGAAATTGCTGATCTTCCGCCTCCAACTCTAGCCCTAGCCGCAACCGCTCCCGCAGCAGCGGTTGTAACTGAGGCTGATAGCATTCAAGGGGACAGTGAACAGGGACCTCAACCGGAAGGGGCCGTTCCAGCACAAGCTGAGGATGAGATTGAGCTTATTACGGTACCTCCTGAGGATGGCCCACTCCTGGCTGCAGATGCCGAAGATATGATGGAAGAGGAAGAAGAGGCTCCCCTGACGGCTGATATGATTCTGGCACGCCAGATCTACCACTCCAGCTTGCTGCGTCACACGTTCCGCTACATTCGCTACCCCAAACGAGCCCAAGAGCGGGGCCATGAAGGTAGTGTACGCCTCAATGTGACTATTGATTCTCAAGGCCAGGTACAAGATATCCAACCGGTACAGGAATCCCGTCATGCCAGCCTTAACCGGGAGGCCCAAGCTGCTGTACGCAGAGCTGGACCCTACCCTGGAGTCCCTGCGCAGCTAGGTACAGATACTTATAACTTTTCTATCCCTATCACTTTCCGCCTGCCAGATTAAATAGCTACTCAACTTGTACCAAAAGCCTCGCGATGCGGGGCTTTTGGTTAAACTCACTCCAACGCAACTTATCCCCGGCTAGGCGCAGCCCTCTTGCCCCAGCTCACCCCCTGCTTTTAGTATGCTCGGCGGATATTCAGCCAAAAGAGCAAAAATGAAAAAGTTACTATTACCACTCGCTATTGCCGGTACCCTGGCGGGAGCCCAGTTCCCTCTGTTTGCTGTCGCTCACGACCACTCCACCGGTAGTAAAGCTATCGCTGAGCAGGTTCAGCTTTCCTCGGGTATCGACCTGGGCGCTATGGATACCAGTGTACGGCCTCAAGACGACTTCTTTGCTTATGTAAACGGCACTTGGCTGAAGAATACTGAAATCCCTGCGGACAAGTCCCGCTGGGGTGGTTTCTCTATTCTGAGAGATCAAAGTACCGAGCAAGTCAAAGCTCTGATTATGGAAGCCAGCCAAGGAGCTAAGAGCGCCGATGCCAAGCAAATCGGAGATCTCTACAACAGCTTTATGGATAAAAAGCTGATCGAGAAAAAAGGGCTCTCAGCTGTTTCCGGCGAACTCGCCAAAGTCGATGCAATTAAGAACCGCAAGGATCTTACCGATTTCTTCGCCTATGCGGATACCGTCGGCTACGATGTACCATTTGGTGGCAGCATCTGGCAGGACCTGAAACAAGTAGAAAACTACATGACCTTCCTGTGGCAGGCAGGCCTAGGACTCCCTGATCGCGACTACTACTTCGAAGACACTGAGAAGAGTAAAAAGCTCCGCGAAGCCTATATAACCTACCTCACTGATCTTCAAGACCTCGCAGGACTTAAAGGGGCTGACGACTTTGCCAACAAGATCTTCAAACTTGAGGAAAGTTTGGCAAATCACCATCGCAGCCGCGTTGATAACCGGGACCCGGAAAAGTACTACAACAAGAAAACTGTTGCTCAACTTAAAGAGCTAATGCCCGTTGTAGATTGGGACAGCTACCTAGCCAAAGCCCAATTGAAGAAGGCGGATAGTTTTATTGTCGGCCAGCCTGAATACCTGGAAGCGGCCAATGAGATTATTGCCAATACTGAGCTGGCAACCTGGAAGCGCTACCTGAAGGTCAAAGTGCTTAATGCAATGGCGCCCTACATGCATGACGAAATCGCACAACTGCGCTTTGACTTCTACGGCACCACTGTTCACGGTATCGAACAGATGGAACCCCGCTGGAAGCGCGGCGTGCAATTTGTCAATGGTTCTGTAGGCGAGCTGGTCGGTAAGCGCTACGTAGAAAAGCACTTCCCGCCCGAAGCCAAAGAGCGAATGGTTGTACTTGTGGACAATCTGAAAGCCGCCTACCGGGAATCCATCGAATCCCTCGAGTGGATGGGCGAAGATACCAAAAAGCAGGCTCTGTTTAAGCTAAGCAATTTTTCCACCAAAATCGGCTACCCAGACAAGTGGCGTGACTACAGTAACTTGACAGTTAAATCCGATGACCTGATTGGCAACGTTCTGGCAGCTAACTTGTTTGAGTCCTCTTACGATCGCAATAAGCTGGGCAAGCCGATTGATCGCGATGAGTGGGGCATGAGCCCACAGACTGTGAATGCTTACTACAACCCAGCCATGAATGAAATCGTATTCCCTGCAGCGATTCTGCAACCACCATTCTTTAATATGAATGCGGATGATGCAGTCAACTACGGCGGTATCGGCGGTGTAATCGGCCACGAGATTGGACACGGGTTCGATGATAAAGGCAGTAAATTTGATGGACGCGGCTATCTCAACAACTGGTGGACCGACTCCGACCGTAACAATTTTGAGCAGCTGACCAGCAAGCTCGTATCCCAGTACAACGCCTACGAGCCGCTTGAGGGTGAACACATCAACGGCGAGCTGACCCTGGGCGAGAATATCGGCGATTTATCAGGCCTGGGAATTGCCTATAAAGCTTATAAAATGTCTCTAGATGGAGAAGAAGCACCTGTTATTGACGGCTTTACCGGCGATCAGAGGGTGTTTATGGGCTGGGCTCAGGTGTGGCGCAGCAAGATGCGCGATAAAGCCCTCAGTGGACGCTTGAAGGTAGATAGTCACTCTCCCGCTGAATATCGTGTGAAAGGCGTGCTACCAAATATCGATGCTTTCTACGAAGCATTCGATATTAAGGAAGGCGACGGTATGTACCTGCCTGAAGAGGAACGGGTAACTGTCTGGTAAACTGGTACCCTCACCTGGCCGCCCACGCGGCCGGGTTTCCCTTCAACCAATTCTACCTCTCCCCCAACAACCCCTAATCTATCGTACCAATTTACCCACTATCACGGGGGATACCTCCCGTCGGCAGTATGACTTACCATTAGCTCACTTAAATAAGAAGAGAGTTGCCAATGGCTAACCAGTCTCAGTTTCATCTTCTCACTAGCCGCCGCTTTTTGCCGTTCTTCAGCACCCAATTCCTGGGCGCCTTCAATGACAATGTTTATAAAAATGCCCTAATTGTCATGATCGCCTTTCGCTTGGTGGAAAGTGAAGCGAACGCACTAATTAACCTGGCTGCTGGTTTGTTTATTCTTCCCTTTTTCTTATTTTCTGCCTCCGCCGGTCAGATCGCAGACAAATACGACAAGGGGAGGTTAATACGCTGGATTAAGCTAGGAGAGATCGCTATCGGTGCACTGGGAGTTTTCGCCCTTTTTAGCGGAAGCAACGCACTCTGTTTAACTGTGCTCTTTCTCCTGGGCATACAGTCCGCCTTTTTTGGCCCGGTGAAGTACGCGATTATCCCTCAACACTTGAAGCGTTCCGAACTGATAGGGGGCAATGCTCTGGTGGAAATGGGGACATTTGTGGCCATTTTAACGGGAACAATTGTCGGTAGCCTACTCGCAGGCCTCACAGGCCATGGGCAACAGGGAATTCTCTACTTAGGCCTCGTAATTATGGGCGCAGCTACCCTGGGATATCTGGCCAGCCGCTCAATTCCCGCAGCGCCAGCCCCCACACCCAATCTCAAAATAAACCCTAACCCCATTACTCAAACCCATAAAATACTCCGTGCCAGCGCGAATACTCCCTCAATTTTCTACTCCATTATTGGAATATCTTGGTTTTGGTTAATGGGGGCGGCCTATCTGACACAAATTCCCAGTTTTACCAAGAATGTCCTAGGTGGCAGTGAATCAGTGGTTACATTACTGCTGTGCAGTTTTACCATTGGTATTGCGATTGGGTCCTTAATCTGCGAGCGCCTCTCCAGTGGATTTATTGAACTTGGCCTGGTGCCTGTTGGTGCTGCTGGACTCACCATAAGTGGTATCGCCCTGGGCATTGTCGGGGGAAACTTTGCAGAACTCCATGAGCCCAGCTTTACCGCATTTCTAAGTACCGATGGTGCATACTCTCTTCTCAGTTGTCTGGTACTACTGGGGATGTTTGGGGGTCTTTACATCGTTCCTCTGTACACCATGATCCAGGATCGATCCGACCCGGCAATTCGTGCACAAATTATCTCCGTAAACAATATTTTGAACGCCCTCTTTATGGTGGCTTCGGCGCTACTTGGAATTCTGTTCCTCAATATGCTGGACGCGACCATACCGCAGTTCTTTCTTGTTATTGCACTTATGAATGCGGCTGTCGCCATTTTTGTGTTCGCCAAAGTGCCAGAATTTGCTATGCGCTTTTTGATCTGGGCCCTTTCCCACACCATGTACCGGGTAAAGCACCAAGGGCTTGAACAGATACCCACAGAGGGACCAGCCCTAATCGCTTGCAATCATGTAAGTTATGTCGACGCACTATTACTCGCCGGCGCTGTCCGCCGTCCTATCCGCTTTATTATGTACAAGCCCATTTATGAAATTCCAATTTTGCACTTCGTCTTCAAAACAGGCAGGGCAATTCCAATTTGCTCCAAGCAGAAAGACCCTGAAGGGTATGAACAGGCTTTTCAAGCCATTGAGGACGGGCTAAAGGATGGAGATCTTCTCTGCATATTCCCCGAAGGTCAGTTGACGAAAGACGGAGAACTACAGCCATTTAAAGCAGGCATAGAAAAAATTCTGGAGAGAACCCCTGTCCCTGTAATCCCTATGGCCCTCCAAGGTCTCTGGGGAAGCTTTTTCAGTCATAAAGGCGGTCATGCCTTCACTACATTGCCCAAGCGTTTTTGGTCGCGGGTGAGCGTCGTTGCCGGCAGGCCTGTCGAAGCAGCCGGTGCCAAGGCAGAGGCTCTATACCGCCAAGTGCTGGGCTTACGCGGAGAGAAACGCTAGCCCTCCTTATTCCCGACCAAATTAAAATATATGCCTGCCTCATTGGCAGGCATGTAGATTACTCACCCCTCTCGCCGCACCCACATTCCACCAGATATCATCCGTATCGCCTATTCTGAGAGCGGGACCCCCAATACCTTGCTGCTGGCAACAACACATATCACCTACCAGTTTCGGGTTGGTGAAAAATTCCTTTACTCCAGAATGGCAAAGGGACGAAGGCCTAACCATGGCTCAAAGCAATCAGTTCAAGCTTCTCGCCAGTCGCCGCTTTATGCCACTGTTTTTGTCCTTACTAAGTAGTGTTTTTAATGACAACTTATTCAAAAACTCACTACTCGTCTTACTCGCATTTCACTTAGCGAAGGCAGAGGCCAATACATTAATCAACCTTGCCAGCAGCCTGTATGTCGTTCCTTACTTCCTTTTTTCGCTAGCTGCGGGGCAGTTGGCAGATAAATATGAAAAAGGACGTGTGATAAGAATTATTAAAGCTGCAGAAATTCTCATCAGTTTGCTCGGCGCTATTGCCCTACTTACTAATGATCGAGTATTAAGTTTCATTGTGCTGATACTTTATGCCACTCACACAGCTTTCTTTAGCCCCGTCAGGTATGCCATTTTACCGCAACACCTTAAACCGTCCGAACTACTCGGGGGCAATGGCCTGGCCCAAGTCGCGTCCTTTGCTGGACTATTAGTTGGAACTATTGTCGGAACTTTACTCGCCGGCGATGTAGGCCAGGGAAAATCCGGGCTGCTTTACTTGAGTTTGGTGATGGTAGTTGTCGCTGTACTCAGCTATCTAATTAGTAGGGAAATTCCCTTCGCCGCCCCTTCAGACCCCGACCTGAATGTAGATTGGAACCCCCTAACTCAAACACTGAAAATCATGCGAGAGGTGGTTAAGACTCCAACTATATTTTACGCCATTATCGCCAATTCCTGGTTCTGGCTGTTTAGCACAGCATGTCTGACCCAGGTTCCCAGCTTTGTTAGGAATGTGTTGGGCGCCAGCGAACCTATCATCACCGTGCTTCTCTGTTGCCTGACGGTTGGTGTTGCCATAGGCTCACTAATGTGTGAAAGCCTGTCTCGTGGACGTGCCGAACTGGGCTTAGTAACAGTCGGGGGGCTGGGTATGACAATAGCTGCACTTTGGCTGGGAGTCCTATCTGGAAATTATCAAATGCTATCCAACGCGTCCCTCGTCCAGTTTTTACAGAGCGACGGAGGTTTTACTATCCTATTTATCACGAGTTTCATCGGCGTCGCTGGCGGAATATTTATAGTGCCGTTATACACAATCATCCAGGTCAGAACAGCAGAAAAAATTCGCGCACAAGTTATTTCTGTGAATAATGTATTCAATGCCGTATTTGTTGTTATTATCTCTTTTGCCATCATTGGACTTTTGGGTCCTGTTGGCATCGCGATTCCTCAGATATTCACTCTGCTGGCCGCACTAAATTTGGTAATGTTGATATTCTTACTTTTTCAAATGCCAGAGATGTTGTTCGATACTTTGGCGTGGCTAACCTACCATCTACCCAGGCGCACTCAATATCACAACTTGAAAAATCTTCCCGCCACAGGCCCCATCCTTATCTTAACGACTTACTCAAATGCTTTCACCCCGCTTATTATAAGCAGCTTAACCACAAGAAAAATCCGCTTTATCCCCAGCAACGCCCTAAACAAAAATCAATCAATTAAAAAAATTCTGAGTAAGAGCAACCGACTCTACGAACCCCATAAAGATGATACCCTAGAAAACAATTTAACATTGAACAAATATTTTACTCACTTAGAGCACAATGGGGATTTAATATGCTTCTTAATTGAAAAAGAATCTTCAACTAGTGCTATGAAGGAAATAAACCTGGTCAAGGAATCACTAAAAAACAATCCCATCTCCATAATACCAATTTTCATCAGAGGTGCTTTTGGCAGCAAACAAAGATTAAAAGCAGAAGTCAGAGTTGGAAAGTCAATATCAGCAAGCGACATAACCCCTCAATCGCTTCAAGCACTATTAAATCATCTGCAATTGACAAAAGACGATCATTAAACTAATAACGAATAGGGTGCCGCTACTTATAACAAATTAGATATATATTTACGTAATTTATAACCAAACACAAACAGACATCTCCGATAAACCAGCACCATCTGCTAGGATTGAATATAGAACTCATTAATTTGTTTGCATTCATTAAAAAACAGAAGCTTTTGTTGCAGTCTCGGTGCGCCATTTGAAAACGGTACCCTGTATAAAAAACACTCTTTCAGAATGATCATCCATCATATAAGTGGCAACTGTTCATGACTCAGAACAGTCAATTTAAACTGCTTACCAAACGTCGCTTTCTCCCGCTGTTTATCACTCACGTATTTGAAATGCTGGATGATAAATTCTATAAAAATGCCCTCATCGTTTTATTGGTCTATCAACTAGCCGCTACAGAAGCAAACACTCTAGTCAATATCGCTTCAAGCCTATACATATTTCCTTTTTTTTTGCTCTCCGCATCTGCGGGCCAAATAGCAGATAAATATGATAAAGGCTCCATAATACGTATCCTAAAGGTCTGTGAAATTATTTTCGCCATTATCGGTGTCACTGCGCTATTTACCAAAAACTATACTTTGGGGTTAGCGGCCATTCTTCTATATGGTATTCACGCCACATTCTATAGCGCAACAAAATACGCCTTACTTCCCCAGCATTTACATCGTGACGAGCTACTCAGTGGCAATGCTTTAGTCCAAATGGGTTCCTTTAGCGGGACACTAATAGGAACTATTATTGGAATCCTCCTGATTGGAATGACTGGCCCAGGCCAATATGGCCTATATTATATAGCGCTCGCATTAATTGGTTTTGCCTTTCTAGGATTACTAGCAAGCTTTGCTATTCCTCCTGCGCCACCACCAACACCAGGCCTGAAGGTTAATTGGAATCCAATATCTCACACTCTAAAAGTTTTGCATCTAACCACACAAACACCTGCCGTTTTTTACTCCATATTAGCCGTCGCTTGGTTTTGGATGCTAACCACCGCCTACCTGGCCCAGGTCCCTAGCTTTACTAAAAATATCCTCAAGGGTGATGAGCAAGTTATTACCCTATTACTTTGCAGCCTGACGGTTGGTACAGCAGCGGGTTCCCTGCTATGCAGCAGCTTATCTAAGGGGCGTATTGAACTAGGCATTGTTCCTATAGGTGCCATCGGAGTAACAGCCTCAGGCTTAGCTCTTGGATATCTTGCAGCTAATTTTGATGCCACTGCCAATGCTACAGTCCATCAGTTTATTCTCAATACCAATTCCTACCCTATTTTGATCGCTATCGCATTATTCGGAATTTTTGGGGGCATTTTTTCAGTCCCTCTATACGCCGTAATCCAAGACCGAGCCACGGAAACCATCCGAGGGCAGGTAATTTCAATTAGCAACGTTGTCAACGCATTCTTTATGGCAGTTGCCGCCCTCTTCGACATTTTCATTCTCGACTTTATTCATATCGGAATTCCTGAATTTTTCGTAATAGTCGCACTAATGAATATTGTTATTGTGACAATCATTTTTTCACGAGAACCCGAACTTGCAACGCGAATGTTGCTATGGGTTCCCACCCATACCCTTTGCCACATCAGTTTGGATGGCCTGGATAAAATTCCCACTAAAGGGCCGGCATTAATCATCAGTAATCATGTTAGCTATTTAGATCCTCTACTGCTCGCCGATGCCGTACAGCGCCCCATTCGCTTCATCACTCATCAGTCGATCTACCAAATGCCAATGCTCCACTTTCTATTTCGCACTAATGCTGCCATTCCCATTCCCCTTAAAGGTGATGATCCAAAAAGTCGAGAAACTGCCCTACAGGCCATAGAGGACGGGCTGAAAAAAGGAGAAATAATGTGTATCTTCCCCGAAGGCAAAATCACACTCGACGGCAACCTTCAACCCTTTTTAAAAGACGTCGAGGAAATTCTTGAGCGAACTACAGTTCCGGTCATTCCAATAGCTCTTCAAGGACTTTGGGGAAGTATTTTCAGCCCACAGGACACGAGGCTTCCCAAAAAACAAAAGCGTCGATTTTTCCCCAAGGTCAATATCATCGCAGGAGAACCGATCGACGGCAGCAATGCAAAAAGAGAAAACTTGAGAAGAAAGATTGCAGAACTCAGAGGCGACCAATTGTAAGAGCACAACAGCCCAAACAATAATGTGATGGGAGCCAGAAGAAGAAATAGGGTACCCACAGAGTTGCGGGTACCCGAAGGCCATTTAGGCCGCTTTAGCGGAACTGGAATCTGAGCGGCTGCCTTTCAGTAGCAACCACAGAGCGACAACCAGTATTGCCCCCTGAATACCAACACCTTGCCAAGTCGGGTAGATACCCAACCAGTCAAAGCTGAGATTTACCGGCAGCGGGGAAATCGCAATCCACGCCGCTTCTTGCAGTGCCGCGACTGCCTTGCCCGCAAGAACAAATGACAACGCCAACAGTAAATAGGTCGTCATGGAGAAGAACTTGCCTATAGGCAAGCGAGCAGAGAAGCGCACAAAGGCAATGCCCAACACAACCAGCAATATCGCACCGGCAGCGAGGCCACCCCATAGGGCGCTGTACTGACTGGAAGCTGTTTGCACCAATAGGGCCTGGTAGAACAGGATGGTTTCAAAAATTTCGCGGTACACAGCGACAAATGCGAGACCGGCAATGCCCCACAGGGCGCCAGCGCTAAGGCTGCGGTTAATGCTGTTCTGGATATATTGCTGCCACTGATCCGCCTGGGTCTTACTGTGCATCCAGAAACCCACATAGAAGAGCACAACTGCGGCCAGAAGCGCTGCGACCCCTTCCATAACTTCCCGGCTGGCGCCACTGATGGAAACCAAACTCTGTGCGGCAACCCAAGTAACAACACCTGCGACCGCGGCGCTGATCCAACCGAAGTGAACAAATTTCAACGCATCGCGACGACCGGTTTTTACCAGAATCGTTGTCAGTGCAATCACTACCAGTAGCGCCTCGAGACCTTCGCGCAGAAGAATCACCAAGCTGGCAATAAATAGTGCACCCGCAGAGAGAGTTGTCTCCTGCATTAAAGATTCGGCGCGCCCCAGTTGCTCAAGAATTACCTGTACCTGAGCCCTGACTTGCTCGGGATTACTATCGGCATTCAGCTGACTGCGCAGCCCGAGCAGCTCCCGTTCAGTGGCTTTACGCAGATCGGCGTCGAGGGAATCCAGAGAGCTCTCCGCCATCTCAAAACCGTCCAGGTAGGCACTAATAGCCAGGGTGCGAGCGTGATCGTAGTTACCTTCCTGGTAGGCCACCAGGGACTTTTCCAGTTGCGCACGGGCTATCTCAATCGGCTGGGTACCGAGGCTCTCCTCACCAGCAAAGAAGGGTGTGGGGTCGGCACGCAGGGAAGTAACTGCCGCGCCGGACAGTTCCGGGCGATCACTCTGCAGCACATTGGGGCTGTACATCACGATATCCTGCAAGCTCGGCTCAACGCCTTCGCCCTCCCCCACTTCACCTTGGAAAGCCAGGCCGCCAACATAAAATGCCAGGGACCAGCGCTGCTGCTCATTCAGGTTTTTGAAGGCGGTCATTGCAGTGCCATCGATACCGTTACTGATAGCATCGTAAAGGCCCAGCAGGGAGCGATTCTCAGCGCGCTCCAACTCGTAGAAGTTTGTAGGCGCCGGCTCCAACTGTGCCGCTAAGGGGCCATCCCCTTTACCCTCGATACCATGGCAGGTAATACACTGCGCCTGGTAGATAGCGCGACTCTCATCCACATTCAGCAATGCAGTGGGCAAAGATAGCGCGGGGGCGATAGACAGTAGCCCCTGACGCAACTTGGCGGTATGTGCCTGCACTTCCTGCACACTGGCCTTGCGAAGAATCGCCGCTTGCAGCGCATCCGCCTCGGTGCGGATCATCGCCGCTTCGGGCGACTCTTGCAGTTGTGCGCCGCGATCGATCAGTACCGAGGCGAACTCCTGCATCTCTGCAAACTCATCGTCACTAATGATCTCCCCATCTGCCACCGCTTCCGGATAATCCACACCGATGTACTCTGCCATCTGCATCAGCTGGCGCAATTCCTGCTCTGATAGACCGGAGGCCTGGGCTTGGACGGGTAGAACCGTAATGGCCAGTAGCGCCACTAGCAGGCGGGCCAAGTGTAAGGTGAGGCGCATGGAGAATCCTTTACTGTTATTGCAAAAGGGTTTTATCAATCTGGCGCATAATATAATTGGTAATCATTCTCACAATAAAGCCTGCAAAAGGGCTACTCCCAAATAAAGCGGTTGCAAAAAAGGTTGTGCACAACTAAATTTAGCAAAATACAAACCGTCGAGGCTCTCCCAATGACCGATCTCTACTCAATTCCCGTGCAAACCGCTGATGGGCAAAAGACCACTCTTGCCGATTACAAAGACAAGGTGGTGCTAGTTGTTAACACGGCCAGTAAGTGTGGCTTCACCAAGCAATACGCGGGCCTGGAGGATTTATATAAAAAATACAAAGACCGTGGATTTACCGTCCTGGGCTTTCCCTGCAATCAATTTGGCAAGCAGGAACCCGGTAGCGATGAGGAAATTCAGGAATTTTGTGAACTGAACTTCGGAGTCAGCTTCCCCGTCTACGCCAAGCTGGACGTCAATGGCGATGAAGCTCACCCGCTCTTTGTGGAGCTCAAGAAACGTGCGCCGGGCCTATTGGGAACCGAGGGCATTAAGTGGAATTTCACTAAGTTCTTGATCGGTAAGAATGGCGAGAATGTTAAACGCTACGCGCCAAAGGATGCACCGGCATCCCTGGAGACAGAAATCGAGCGTATGCTCTGATGGTTGTCTGTGATGACGATTCCGGCGAGCTGGCACTGAACCGCCAGCTATGTTTTGCCCTCTACGCCGCATCCCGAGCCATGACCCGCGCCTACCAGCCGATGCTAAAGGAATTGGGGATCACCTATCCGCAATATTTGGTTTTAATGGTTCTGTGGGAGTGGGCCAACACCGAGGCGCCATCGGAAGAAGAGCAGAGCGTCAGTGCACTGGGGCAGAGGCTGATGCTGGATTCCGGCACCTTGACCCCGCTGCTTAAGCGGATGGAGCAAAACGGCCTGGTCAAGCGCCGCCGCAGCAATCAGGATGAACGGATAACCCTGATCACTCTGACAGAGGAAGGCCTTGCCCTTAAACCAAGAGCCAGAGAGTGGGTGACAGCACAGCTGGACAACAGCCGTATCAGCCGCAGCGAGGTAGAGCAACTACACGGAGACTTGTGGCAGTTTCTGCATAAATTGACCGATACCACCCTTTAATAGCGGCCCCCATTGAAACCCTCAGTGGGGCAGCCCTTCAAAAACAGGATGTAAAAACTAAAAAATAGCCAGCAGCGAAAACAATATAACAAAACAAGAAAATAATACGCCAATATTAGGATATACATTGACCTCTCAATTGATTCCGCTTCATAATGCCCTGAATCCGACCTAATGCGGAAACTGTTGTATATGAAGACTCCATTTATCACTCAGCGCCAGTCTTTTCTTGCCCTAGCTTTCTCGCTACGACTGCCCCTGCGCGGCATATAATTTTTCTCTCCCCCACCCCCAACAGAATTCCAAACTTTATTTGAGCGATGCATAGACAGCGGCAAGGCCCCCTGTTTAGCCTCAAAGCAAATAAGGAGAACAAACGAAAATGAGCACAAAAAAAGATAAGTTAGTCATTTTTGATACCACTCTGCGCGATGGCGAGCAGAGTCCTGGCGCCTCTATGACGAGAGAGGAAAAAATTCGCATCGCCCGCATGCTCGAGAGAATGCGTGTCGATATCATTGAGGCTGGATTCGCGATAGCCAGTCCCGGGGACTTCGAGTCGGTCAAGGCCGTCGCTGAAGCCGTTACCGAATCACGGGTTTGCAGCCTGGCCCGAGCGGTCAATGCCGATATCGTGCGCGCTGGCGAAGCCCTGAAGAATGCCAACGCCTCCCGTATCCACACATTTATTGCCACTTCTCCAATCCATATGAAATACAAGCTGCAAATGGAACCGGAAGCGGTGTTGCAGCAGGCAGTGAAAGCGGTTCAAACAGCGCGCAACTTTACCGACGATGTGGAATTCTCCCTCGAGGATGGCAGCCGCTCCGAGCCGGAATTTATGTATCGCATCATCGAAGCGGTTATCGCGGCAGGGGCCGGCACTATCAATATTCCCGACACCGTTGGTTACGGGGAACCGGAAGAGTATGGGGCTATGTTCCGCCGTGTTATCGAAAACGTTCCCAACTCCGACAAAGCCATCTTTTCGACCCACTGTCACAACGACCTGGGCCTCGCCGTTGCCAACTCCCTGTCAGCCGTGATGAACGGTGTGCGCCAAGTGGAATGCACCATCAATGGCTTGGGAGAGCGCGCCGGTAATGCCTCCCTGGAAGAAATCGTTATGGCAGTACAAACCCGCCAGGATCTCTACCCGGTAGAAACAGGGCTGGATACCAGCCACATCGTGCCCACTTCGAGAATGGTGTCGTCGATTACCGGCTTCCCGGTACAGCCCAACAAGGCCATTGTCGGCGCTAATGCATTTGCCCATGAGTCCGGTATTCACCAGGACGGTGTTCTGAAACACCGCGAGACCTACGAAATCATGCGCGCTGAAGATGTAGGCTGGGGTCAAAACCGTCTGGTTCTCGGTAAACACTCCGGCCGGGCTGCCGTCCGCGCCCGTTACGAAGAGCTGGGGGTAGATTTCGCCGATACCGAAGAATTCCAGCAGGTATTTGCCCGCTTTAAAGACCTCGCCGATAAGAAGCATGAGATCTTTGACGAAGATTTGCACTCTCTGGTGAGCGGAGGCGAGTCACCGGTAGAGCGATTCCAACTGAGTGACCTGGATGTGCGCACCAAAATCGGCTCAGCCCCCCAGGCCTTTGTCAGCCTCACCATTGACGGAGAGCCCCGACAGACTGAAGCCAGCGGAGGCGGCCCCGTAGATGCCACCTTCAAAGCTATTGAACAGCTGGTAAACAGCGGCGCCGACTTAAAACTTTATTCTGTAAATGCGGTCACTCAGGGAACAGACTCCCAAGGGTCCGTTACAGTGCGCCTGGAAAAAGACGGCCGCCTGGTCAACGGCGTTGGCGCAGATACAGATATCCTGATTGCCTCAGCACAAGCCTACATGGATGCGTTAAACTTGCTCGCCAGCAGTGAGAGTAAGAAACAGGGCGTATAAGTGAACGAGCTTCAGCGAGCGGAATATTTATCAGTACTTGGGGTTCCAAGCTATGTGCCCCG
The DNA here is from genome assembly GCF_052467225.1 of Microbulbifer maximicatervae (SeqCode). Taxonomy (NCBI): domain Bacteria; kingdom Pseudomonadati; phylum Pseudomonadota; class Gammaproteobacteria; order Cellvibrionales; family Microbulbiferaceae; genus Microbulbifer; species Microbulbifer maximicatervae (SeqCode). The sequence goes on from NZ_CP174303.1 coordinate 4,933,740, forward strand.
ATTCGTATTGCCGCTCGCACCCGATCCTCGCCAAGCCGAACTGCCTCCCGCCGAAGAAGCTGCTGGGACTCAGCAGCCTCCGGTTGCAAGTGGAATAGCTCAAAACCCACTGCCCCACTCAGCAGATCAGATAATCACCCAGCCGGTGCAAAGTCCGGAGCGCAACGCCCGTGTGCTAGATGAAATAAGCGCTCTCACCGGCCAGACAAAACGCCCACAAGAGACGGTGGCAGTGACACCAGCTCCTGTTGCCCCCCCCCAGCACAGTGTTAAACCTTTTGTTTTGAACTGCTGGCGTATTGGGGAGGAACTCCTGGCCGTGGACAGCCACGAGCCCGGTGCAGCGCTTCCCCTGGAAGCCCTGTTCAACAATATTCTCCGCGCTTTGCACTGGCACCAGCTCCCCCGGCAACAGGAGCGCCTGCAATGGCCTTTAACAGAAAATCGCTTTGGTCCAGCCGAAGACGCCTCACAGGCTCTCGATACATTCTCCAGCTGGTTGGAGGCCTCTTATTCTCGTATGCCGGTTAAATCCATCTGGCTGATGGGCAGTGAAGCTCAAGACTTTTGCACTCCAATCCCTTTGGAAAGCCAGGTTGTCGAATGGCAGAAGGCCCGCTTAATTAGTATGCCCAGCCTCTCGCAACTACTGCGAGCCCCCGAACTAAAACGCCCCCTGTGGAATCTGTTGCGCACTAGTTACCCGACTGAAACCCGCGCAGAATGACCCATTTAAATTACACTGAGCTACAGTTGCGCTCCGCCCTTGCCGACGACTGTGCATCTCTGGCCCAGCTGGCAAAAAGTGCCCACAGTCATCCGTGGAGTGAAGCCCAATACCAGCAGAGTCTCAGCGCCGGCCACTACTGCTGGGTCCTGATCCAAGGCGATGACATTATCGCCTGTTGCGTGATCAGTAGCCTATTTGACCAGGCAGAAATCCTGGACATTGCTGTATCGCCAGCGCGACGCCGACAGGGCCTCGCTGAGGCACTGCTGAACAGCGTGAAAACGGAATTACCCTGCGAAGTTGAGCGAATTTTGCTCGAGGTGCGGGTATCCAATCTCGCTGCGCGCTCCCTCTATCGCAAACTGGGTTTCTCTGAAGACGGGATACGCAAAAATTATTACCCCGCGCAAAACGGCATGCGCGAGGACGCCGTACTCATGAGTCTCGCTCTGAATGACACTCAGTCGTAGAATGAGCCTCTCATTCGGAATTCCCGCCTTACCGACAAGGCCTTGAACGGCAGGCAACCACTCCTGCTCTGTAACACTATTCCCGACTTCCCAACCCCCTCGTTGGATTGACAAGAGTTATACATGTCTCTATCAAAAAGCAGCCCATCACTGCTGGAAGGTTCAGTTTCCAGTCACTTACAGAGACTGGCACTACCCATGGTCTGGGGAATTCTCGCCGCCATGTCCTTTAATATCGCCGATACCTATTTTGTCTCCCAGCTGGGCGATGGCCCCCTGGCGGCGATGAGTTTCACCTTCCCGGTAGTGATGGCCATAAACAGCTTTGCTATCGGTCTCGGCGCAGGTACTTCTTCGGCTGTGGCCCGGGTTTACGGCGCAGGGGATATAAAGAACGTTCGCCGCCTGGTAACTGACGCATCTGTACTGGCACTGCTGATTGCTGTTGTGATTACTGCAGTCGGCCTGGCCACCATGCGCCCTCTATTTGAGCTGCTGGGCGCCGGCCCCGATATGCTTCCGCTTATTGCCGATTACATGATCCCCTGGTATCTGGGAACCATCTTTGTCATTGTCCCGACCGTCGCGCTCGCTGCTCTTCGCGCCATTGGTAACAGCGCGGTAACCGGCCGTATTATGGTGGCGGTAGCCCTACTGAACCTGATTCTCGACCCCATTTTGATTTTTGGGCTTTTCGGCTTTCCCCGGCTTGAGCTCCAGGGAGCAGCTATCGCTACGATTATCGTGCGCGCCCTGAGCTTTATTGCTGCACTTTACTTCATCATCAAAAAAGAACACCTAATGACAGCCCCACAATGGCGGCTGAGCGGCCTACTCGAATCCTGGCGCAAAGTGTTGGCTGTCGGGCTTCCCGCTGTGCTCACCAATGTCATTATTCCCGTATCGGGAGGTGTTGTCGTTGCACTCGTTGCCGTGCACGGCGAAGATGCCGTCGCGGGCCTGGGAGTCGCACTCCGAGTAGAACCCCTGGCACTGATTGTATTTTACGCACTTTCCTCTGTGGTCGGCCCCTTTATGGGACAGAACGCCGGGGCGGAAAAGACCGACCGCCTGCGGGAAACCGTGAGAGTACTGGCAAGATTTTGCCTGGTATTTGGAGCGGGACTGGCTGTGCTTCTCTACTTTGTTGCAGAACCTATCGTAAGTCTGTTCAGTGATTCCACTGAAGTTCTCGCCGTCGCTGTTGCCTACCTGACCCTGGTACCTCTCAGCTATGCCGGGTACGGCTTTGTAATGTCTGCCAATGCCGCATTCAATGGACTCGGGAAACCGCTGCCTGCAACTGTCATTTCTTTCCTGCGGGTACTGGGTCTCTACCTACCCCTGGCCTGGATTGGAAACAGCCTGTGGGGCATGACCGGCCTGTTTGTCGCTACAGCAGCATCCAACCTGATTCTCGGCTTTGTTTCCTGGTGGTGGCTGCGCCGCGATACGCACCAGCGCACAGCAGAGACAACATCCAGCCCCGAGCTGTCAACCAACTGATCGATCTGTGGGCCGAATCACTCCTGATTCGGCCCATATCCATCCACCACCCCTAAAAACACAACACAAGGAAATCAGTGCCTTAACGGGCAGCGTACACATTACTTCCCATTTTTGCCGATAACTTCAAATTCCTCCAAACCCCGGCAGACAGCAACATAGCCCGCCTTCTTCTCTTACTGCGAAACATGGATGGTGATTCGATGAGGCTTCAGGAGATTTCCCCCCTTCAAACCCGCACCCTGTTAATCAACACACTGGCAATTTTTCTGGCCTGCACACCTTTAACAGGTTGTGACAATGACGATTCAGACCCACCCCCTTCAGACGACGATACTGGCGATGATAGCAGCCCCTGGGTGCTAAATACCGACGATGAACGGGCGCCTTACATCTACGAAAGCAATAGTAATGAGCAGGTCCTGGTCAATGTACAAAGCATCGAAACTGTCACTGTCGGCGGCAGGGAATACACTCAAGTCACAGCATCCGGAATCCCGGATTATGAAATTGAAATCACCACCGCTATCTACGACGAGCTAATCAATCGCCCCAAGGCGAGCACCGACTTTGTCTACGGCAGCCCCACAGTACAAATTGGCGATATCGTGAGTTTTGGTCAGGATATCGGCTTTAGCAGCAATCCACATACCTGCTACGCCGAAGCGGGTTTTGGATTCTGGCCGCCGGGCCCAGTCTGCCCAGAAAATGTTTCCCACAACAGCTATTTTCCAACTGAGCCAGAGGTCTCAGAAGAAGCTTGTGAAAGTGGACTCGGACCGCAGGGCTATTGGGTCAACGGCACCTCTATCTACCAGTGGAGCGATGGACAGTCCGTGAATGGTACCTGGCATACTCTGGCACCGGTCGCTGAGATGTACGATGTTGATATCTGTGGTGGACACGCTGCTCGGGGAGACTATCACCACCACTTCTACAGCGATTGCCTGGCCGACTTGGTTGGAGACACTGGAGATAGCCACTCCCCCGTCTACGGGTTTACCGCTGATGGCTATCCCATTTATGGCCCTTGGGAGGCCGATGGTGTACTTGTAGTAAGTAGCTGGGTCACTAGAGACTATGACGATGCCGACTCTACCAGCGGCTGCGGGATTGCCGGTGAGCGCAGTTGTTTACTGGTAGATGAATACGATTTATCACAGGGCACAAATACACTTGCCCAATCCGGCCCCAGTACCAGCGATACTTTTACGTCCCTATCAGGCAACCTTTTTCAAACCACCACCGGTTTTTTTTACGAAGACTATTACTGGGACTCCAATTTGACCAATCAGGAGGGCGCTTATCTGGATCAATACAATGGGCACAGTGACAGCGAGCGTGGTTATCACTACCACCTAACGGTAGAACTGAATGATGAAGGGCAGCTGACACCATCATTCCCCTATACTTTTGGGCCCCGCTTTTACGGCAAACTCGATGACCAGACAATTGTGAATGTTTGCTCCGATGAAGTCGGCGGAGGTTTTCCCCCTGGCCCACCGCCCATGTAACTAGCCCAGCAGAAAACAGCTTACCTATATCACCTATAAATCATTGATAAAGCCCCACGCCAGCCTGGAACCGGTTAAAGCTTCCAGACTGGCGACTCTCCCAAATACAGTCTCAGAACCCAGGCCTCTGCTTTCAGTAGCTGGCTTCACTAAATACAGCCAGCCAACTACTAGGGAGCCTCTGAATAACTCCGTGATACCTCTGGCATGCAGAGCGGTTCACAATCAAGGCGCGGCTTCGCAGGAATGTCTAGACCTTTCAAGAAGTCGCAACGCGGAGTGTGAACCGCTCTGCAAGCCCCGAAGGGCGGGCCTTGAAGGCCACAGCTGCTGCGTTGCAGCTCTTGCAAAGGGCTACGGCCATTCGCGGCGAGCTGCGCCTAACATCTGCAGCCTTCAAGACCCGCAGAGGCATTACGGAGTTATTCAGAGGCTCCCTAGACCTTTAAGTCAAAAAAAATATCGAAAGAATAATATTTTATTTAAATTAAATACAAAGAAAGTCATTAACGAAATAAGTAATTTTCCAGCAAATAACTTTTTAACTGTTGATACAGAAAGAAAAGCCATCCTTTTGAACTTACGCACAAACTAAGCAGAAATAGAGAGCCAATTTAACCCTTTGCAAATTAGGTTAATATTTATCCACATTTTCTCCACTTTTATCCGCTAATTTCTGGACTAACCCCCATCTAGTTCACGGTGTGCTATGAAATTAACGGAAATTTTTGACACGGACCGAAAGTCCATTTTGCCTTATGTAATATCTCTGGTATTACTTTCCGGCGTACTCCAAGCATGCGGTGGAGGCGGCAGCTCTTCATCTGATTCAGATTCGTCATCTGAAGATACTAGCGACAGCGGCTCAGATTCCGGTGAGGATAATGACGATGACGATTCATCAGATGATAGTGACAGCTCAGACTCGAGCACCGATAGCGGGGTTTGGATTCTAAATACTGATGATGAGCGCGCACCCTATATCTATGAAAGTAACAGCAATGAACAAGTACTAGTAAATGTTCAGAGCGTTGAATCTGAAACTGTCGACGGTAAAGAATACACTGTTGTATCAGCAACCGGCATTCCAAATTACACTATCGAAATTACACAAACTGTTCTCGATGCACTCCTGGAACGTCCAAAAGCATCCTCTGACTTTTTAACCGGCAGCCCCTATGTCAGCGTTGGTGATATTGTCAGTTTTGGGCAGGACATTGGATATAAAAGTAATTCGTCCTGTGGTGCAGAAGCTGGTTATGGCTTTTGGCCACCGGGGCCTGTCTGTCCTGAAAATGTTTCCCATGTTGGCTATTTTCCCGTTGAACCTGAACCTGCAACTGACAGTTGTGAAACTGGTTTAGGGGTACAGGGCTACTGGGTAAATGGAACCTCTATTTATCAATGGAGTGACGGGATGAGTGTTGATAATACATGGCATACACTCGCCCCCCTAGCTGAAGTCTACGACGTTGATATTTGCGGTGGTCACGCGGCAAACGGTGATTATCACCACCATTTTTACAGTGAATGCCTCGCAGAGATGGTCGGCGATATTGGTGACGACCACTCTCCAATCTATGGCTACACCGCCGACGGCTATGCAATTTATGGCCCTTGGGAAAGTGAGGGTGAATTAGCGGAAAGTAGTTGGGCTGTTCGAGATTACGATGATGCCTCATCCGAAAGTGGCTGTGGTGTCGCCGGCGAGCGCAGCTGCTTATTAATCGATGAATATGATATTTCCCAAGGCGTGGAAACTACTTCTAATACTGGCCCAACTACAAGTGATTCATATACCTCCGCGTCCGGAAATGAATTTGAAACAGCTGCTGGTTTTTTCTATGAAGATTATTATTGGGACGAAGAACTTACAGCTCAAGGTGGAGTCTATTTAGATCAGTACAATGGCCATTCGGATGATGAGCGAGGATACCATTATCATCTTACCGTCACTGTCGATAGCGATGGACAATTAATCCCCGCCTTTCCCTTCACTTTTGGACCGCGCTTTTACGGAAAATTGGATGACCAAACTGTTGTCAGCCGATGCTCAACAACCGTGGGGCGGTAACCAATAAAGATAAATTGAGGTAACCTTCTCGTGAAAATTAACGGGTACTTTCTTGCCGGCTCATTAGCCTGGCTAACTGCAGCCAGTGTTGTGGCTCAACCTAATCCCAACTCTGGGCATAACAACGATCAACGTTCGGTTAGGGAAGTACCTGTTCGCAATAGCAATGGAAGAAACTGGCAAAACAACAACTCGATAAATTCAGAAAACACTAGAAATAACACTGCAGATTCCTCCACCGACTCAAACAGCAATACAGTTGAAGAGGAAAGTCCAACAGATACTACGGTAGATAATCCAACAGAAACAACTACCGACGAAACAAGCAATACATCGAATAATAACGAGGACACTTCTTCGGACGTTAACGAAGACAATTCCGGCTCCTCAGATAATTCGACAATTTCAGGTAACGAAGAAAGCTCGGTAACAGAGAGCTCCGGTACTACCTGGATTATCAATTCAACTAACGAACGCGCCCCCTATATTTACGAAAGTAACAGTAATCAGCAGGTTCTGGTTAATGTGCAAAGTATTGAATCTGTAACCGTTGCCGGAAAGGAATATACCCGCGTATCTGCTACCGGTATCCCGGACTACCAGATTGAAATAACCCAGGAAATACTAGACGCACTCATCAGCCGTCCAAAAGCCTCTACAGACTTCGTCAATGGCTACCCCTTGGTACAAACTGGTGAGGTTGTTAGCTTCGGCCAGGACATCGGCTATCGCAGTAATTCCAGCTGCGGCTCAGAAGCCGGTTATGGCTTCTGGCCCCCAGGTCCCGTGTGCCCCGAAAACGTCGACCATGTAGGCTATATTCCTGCTGAGCCTGAGGCATCCACTGACAGCTGTGAAACTGGGCTCGGTGTACAGGGTTACTGGGTAAATGGAACCTCAATTTACCAGTGGAGTGACGGACAGTCCGTAAATAACACTTGGCATACCCTGGCTCCCATGGCAGAAGTCTATGACGTAGATATCTGTGGCGGCCATGCAGCTAACGGCGATTACCACCATCACTTTTACAGTAATTGCCTGGCTGAAATTGCCGGGGACACCGCCGATGGACACTCCCCTATCTACGGCTATACCGCCGATGGCTACGCAATTTACGGTCCATGGGAAGACGCAGGTGTGCTAGCTAAAAGCAGCTGGGCAATACGGGATTACGACGATCCCCGTTCAGACACCGGCTGTGGCGTTGCCGGGCAACGCAGCTGTCTGCTAGTCGATGAATATGATATTGATCGTGGCGTATCCAATACAAATAACACCGGCCCCACTACCAGCGGCAGCTACACCTCTCAATCCGGAAACGAATTTGAAACTCCGGCAGGTTTTTTCTACGAGGATTATTACTGGGATGAAAGCCTGACAGCGCAAGGTGGCGAATACTTGGATCAATTTAATGGACACACTGACAGTGAAAGAGGTTATCACTACCACCTGACAGTTACACAGGATAACAATGGCCAACTAATCCCAGCTTTCCCATTTACCTTCGGCCCGCGCTTTGCCGGCAAGCTGGATGACCAAACTATCGTCAATCGCTGCTCAACCACCGTTGGCCGCTAACTCATATTCAAGCTTGGGAGTAAGAGTTAAATGAAAATGCACAGGTTCTTTATCGCTGGGTCTTTGGCCTGGATTTTTTCAGCCTCTATGACCGCGTATGCGGCACAGCCAAATCCTCACGCAGGCCACAATGGCGATCAGCATCCGGTGATAGAGATACCTCTGCATGTTGCCGCTCCCAGAATCGAACTGGACATGAGCCGCGACGATATGTCCGGCTATAACCTACATATTGACTACGATCGGTTTGAGCTGGAATCCCCTCGCTTTGCCAATGACGATTCTGAGCAGTTTCTGGAGGGGCACGCCCACCTTTACATCAATGGGGAAAAAATCCAACGTCTTTACGGCTCGGATTTACATATTCCCGGAAAATTACTAAAACCTGGTTTTAACCAAGTCACCGTGACTCTCAATGCACACGACCACAGCACTTGGAGCCGCGGTGGAAAGCGAATACTGGCAACCTTATTTGTTCACCTCGATAAGAAAGAGCTGGTATTACACCGCTTTTCAACATCACCTATCGGGGGCAACAAACAAATAGCCAAAGTCAGCCGACCTGATAATTAGATTAAGATCTGGAATTTTTCAAAGAAAGAATTGGAGCTAATACCCAAAAAAATATTTAATTAATAGCCGGCCCAATAATTAAAGGCTACTTAGGCTATTTACAATAAAGCAATAAGATATTTTTACCTGACTCACGGAGTATCGCTTTTGAACGCAGTGCACAAATCTGAAAAAAATTAAGACGATAAAGAGGATATAAAATGTAGCTAGCAGGCCATCCACATTTCATTCACTTTTGTGCGCTAGGTTCGGGGAGCAACTCCTCCATATGCCACGGTGTGATATGAAAATAATTAAAATTTTTGACCGGAATGGCCATCCTACACTCTCTTATACACTAGCGTTGATAATATCTCTCGGAGTTCTTCAGGGATGCGATAGTGGCTCTTCCTCAGATGAGGATGGCGATGATTCTTCTGAGACCTCCTCTGAAGAGTCAGATTCCAGCACTGATACTGGTGTCTGGATTATGAATACTGATGACGAACGCGCGCCTTACATTTATGAAAGTAACAGCAATGAGCAGGTTCTGGTCAACGTCCAGAGCGTAGCATCAGAAACCGTAGATGGCCGGGAATACACCGTTGTATCAGCAACCGGTGTTCCCGACTACGAGATTGAAATTACTCAAAGTATTCTAGACGGACTACTTGAACGTCCATTAGCCTCCTCTGATTTTGAAACCGGCAGCCCCACTGTCAGCGTTGGAGATATTGTCAGCTTTGGGCAAGATATTGGCTATACGGGTATTGGCACCTGTGATGTAGATGCCGGCTATGGATTTTGGCCACCAGGGCTCGTTTGCCCAGAGAACGTCTCTCATGTCGGATACATCCCTGTCGAACCCGAGCCCGCAACGGAGGAGTGCGCAACGGGGCTCGGCGTACAGGGCTACTGGGTAAATGGCGTCTCTATTTATGATTGGGGTGATGGTCAATCAGTGGATGGCACCTGGCAAACCCTGGCACCGGTTGCTGAGGTCTACGATGTGGATATCTGTGGTGGACACGCCGCAAACGGAGATTACCACCATCACTTTTATAGCGATTGCCTAGCCGATCTTGTTGGCGATATAGGTGACGACCACTCCCCTGTCTACGGCTATACCGCCGACGGCTATGCAATCTATGGCCCCTGGCAGAGTGAAGGAGAACTCGCAGAAAGCAGCTGGGCTGTACGAGATTATGACGACCCCAGCTCCGAGAGCGGTTGCGGCGTAGCAGGCGAGAGAAGCTGTCTCTTGGTGGATGAATACGACCTCTCCCAAGGAGTCGAAACAACATCGAATACCGGCCCCACGACAAGTGGCTCTTATACCTCCCTGTCAGGCAATGAGTTCACTACAGCAGCGGGCTTTTTCTACGAGGACTATTACTGGGACGAAGACCTGACTAATGAAGGCGGAGTATATTTGGACCAGCATAACGGTCACTCAGATGACGAAAGGGGATACCATTACCACCTGACTGTCACTGTCGATGATGATGGTGAGCTTGTCCCCGCCTTCCCATATACTTTTGGCCCCCGCTTTTACGGCAAGCTAGATGATCAAACTATTGTCAATGAGTGCTCAACACAGTAGTTCAGCGGTGCACTAACATTGAAGGCCAAGCCACTTTCCTAATACGCCGGAAATCTCCCTGGAGTCGCAGTAAGTGTAAGCTTTGCGGTCCCTTGTTTTTACGGGGACCGACACCCCAGGTAATGGAAGTAACTGGAGCAATAGCACCCGATAGACTAAAAGCACTGGTAACCAGAAGTATTCACAGCAACAGCAGTTTGAATGAAGTATGTTGCCCCATCGCCAAACCTGGGAGTGAGACAATAATGAAAATTCTTCGAGCCGTTCTTATCGGGTCTTTTATCTGGGGAATAACCAACCTTGCTACAGCACAGCCAGACTCACACACGGGCCATAACGGCGACCAACACCCAGTAGTCGAGATCCCTTTACACAATGCTGCACCGCGCATCGAACTGGACATTAGTCGCGATAAAATGTCCGGATATAACCTACATATAGACTACGACCGGTTCGAATTAGAATCCCCTCGCCACGCCAATGATGCCTCAAAGCAATATCTGGAAGGTCATGCCCATCTCTATATCAACGGTAAGAAAATACAGCGAATCTATGGTCCAGACTTACACCTTCCCGACAAGCTGTTTAAATCGGGCTTCAACCAAATTACTGTCACTCTTAACGCCCATGACCACAGTACCTGGAGCCGGGGAGGGAAGAGAATTCTTGCAACTCTATTTATCCGGCTCGATAAGCCCGATCTGATATTGCATCGTTTTTCTACATCTCCAATAAAGCCGGGAGTAAGCACAGGCAAACCGGGATAATAATAGAAGTAACTACCAGTAAGGACTCAATCTCTCCTACCGACTCAGGGCATGGAGGCCCCAAGAACAGCTTTGGATAACCAAGCTAAGCTTATTGGCACTTAGCTTGAGCTCTTATCGTGAGACTCTCGGAGTGTTAAAAGATTGCCCTGATATTTACAGTAAGTGTAGGCTTGATCTTCTGAGCCGCGTTTCCTCAGTGGAAACAGAGTAAAATGCACCTGAGCTCACTGTGAACACAGGCTACTGAAATCCAAGCTACCGGCTATGTCGTTAAATATTCGCTATAAACTAAGCCTCGCTTTCTTATTGACTACAGCAATTACTGTTGGCGGAATGTTCGTATTCTTTCAGTGGAGCTTTAAGCATGGTTTTATGACCTATATCCAGTCTCAGGAGCTTCGCGAGGTCGGCGATTTAGTAGATGAGTTACAAGAAATCTACGCCAGCGAAGGAAGCTGGCAATCTATCGACGGCAATAGCAGGCGCTGGCAAAGACTCCACAGACGCGTGATGTCCAGTCACTTTGAGGATATGCCACCCCCACATCGTCCACCTCCGGGTACGAGGGGCCCCCGCCGCCCGCCTGAGCCCCCACCTGAACACGCAGTGGGCAAGTCGCTTAATGCCCGCCTGGTCCTGTTGAACAAAGAGAAAAGACCTCTGATAGGTCGTTATTCAAGATCTGAGAACATGGTAATGCAGCCTCTGGTTGTGGATGGAGAAACCGTTGGTTACCTGGCTATCAATCCACTACCGGTGTTAGATGATGATTTGGCCGTAGGGTTTGTTAAAGAGCAATCGCGGACTTTCGCTCTTATCTCTGTTGCCACCTTCATTCTGGCACTAGCCATTGCCATCCCCCTTGCCTGGCAGCTGGTAAGGCCCATCCGTAAGCTGACCGAAGCAACATCCCATCTTACATCCGGCAACTTTAAAACCCGTATTGATATAGAGCAACGAGATGAGCTGGGCCAATTAAGTGCTGACTTTAATCGGCTCGCCGCAACGCTGGAAGCAAACGAACATGCTCGAAACCGATGGATGGCAGATATTTCGCATGAGCTGCGCACACCTCTCGCAGTATTAAAAGGGCAGATTGAAGCCATTCAAGACGGTATCAGATCAGCCACACCAGAGAACCTGCGTATACTGCACAGCAAAATTCAACAATTGAGCCGCCTGATAGATGATCTCTATGAGTTGTCTCTCTCCGACGCGGGGGCACTAAGTTACTGCAAGTCCGACATCTCCCTGGAAAATATCCTACGAAGTGTTATCGAAGACTTTGAAATTCCATTCGACCAGAAAGGTATTCGCTTGGGCAGCGACCTCCAACTATCGGAAGATAAGTTAGTCTACGCAGATGAAGCACGCCTCAATCAGTTATTTAGCAACCTGTTAACCAACAGCCTACGCTACACCGATAGTGGGGGACAACTCAAAGTAACTGCGCGCTGTGAAGCCCGAACAGCCATTATCACTTTCGCCGACTCCGCCCCCGGTGTTGCCAGTGCTGATATACCACACCTGTTCGAGCGCCTGTATAGAGCAGATAGTTCACGCAGCCGGGAAACCGGCGGTGCGGGTTTGGGGCTATCAATTTGCCAAAATATTGTTACAGCACACGAGGGTAGCATTTCTGCAACTCCGTCCACTATGGGCGGTCTTGAAATAAGTATTTTTTTACCCCTAAGCCAAAGGATTAAATGGTAGGAAGTTATGAGCGCCAAAATATTAATAGTCGAAGATGAAACCGAACTTGCGCACCTACTACTGGATTATCTTCATGCCGCCGACTATCAAGCCGAGATCATTTCTGATGGTAATCAGGTTATCCCCAAAGTGGAAACTATGAAACCGGATTTGATCCTTCTCGACCTGATGCTACCTGGGCGGCATGGGATGGAGATTTGCGAAGAGATTCGCCAAAAAGGCAACGACGTTCCAATTATTATAATGACTGCGCAAATTGAGGAACCCGATCGTTTGCGCGGCCTGGAATCCGGTGCCGACGACTATGTTTGTAAACCCTACAGCCCCAGGGAACTCGTCGCACGGGTGAAAGCGGTGTTGCGCCGTCGACCACAAAAGGGCGAAGTCGGAAATGGTGGCATCGAACTAGATAGAAATACCGGGCAACTGCGAATCGGAGGTAAAGACGCCAACCTTACTGCGCTGGAGTTCCACCTATTTGACCTACTTTACAGTGAGCCCGGTCGAATTTTTTCCCGCGAACAAATCATGGACCGCATCTATTCCGATTACCGCGTAATCAGCGACCGAACTATTGATAGCCACATCAAAAAAGTGCGCAAAAAAATATCAGTGCTTATGCCTGAAAAAGAGTTGATTCACTCTGTCTACGGTGCTGGCTATAAGTTTGAGATAAATTAATTATGCCTGGGGGCACGCAGCCCCCAGATTCACACTACAAAGCTTCAGTAGCCAATTTTAACCATTCAGCAGTTTTTTCAGTAACCAGCGGGGTAATCACATCTCGCACCCTCTGGTGGTAGCGATTCAGCCATTCCCGTTCAGTCTCAGTGAGTAGTGCCACGTCAATCAAATTACGATCGATCGGAGCTAACGTAAGTTCTTCAAACTCTAGAAAATCTGGATAATTTTCACTCTTTTTCACAAACACCAAATTTTCAATACGGATGCCGTACTGCCCAGTGAGATAAAACCCCGGTTCGTTGGAAACGATCATCCCCGGCTGAAGAGCAACACCTGTCACAGCCTTACCTATCCGCTGTGGCCCCTCGTGAACACTTAAGAAACTACCAACACCGTGACCGGTACCGTGGGCATAATCCAGACCCACCTCCCACAGCGAACGGCGTGCAAGCGCATCAATTTGCTCTCCACAAGTCCCCTTGGGGAATCGCAAAGTCGCAATTGCAATATGTCCCTTTAAAACCCGGGTAAAATTTTCTTTTGCCGAAGGCGGGAACTCACCCAGAGCGACTGTTCGGGTAATGTCAGTGGTGCCATCTGGATATTGGCCTCCAGAATCGCACAGATATACCCCTTCTGGCTTCATAGCCAAACTGGATTCAGGGCTCACCCGATAGTGAACAATGGCCCCATTCGGACCATAGCCGGAAATTGTCTCAAAACTGTTGCCCTGAAAGCCTTCGCGAGCCTCTCTTTTACTTCGTAAAAGCTTTACTGCGGACAATTCGTCAAAATGGCCTGTGGCAACCTGTTCAGGTATTTCCGCCAGGAATTCACACACCGCAGCACCATCCCTTTCGTGTGCAGCCTGGCTGCCTGCCAGTTCAATCGCATTCTTACAGGCCTTGGCTTCAGTGACCGGGTCACCTTCCAGCATTAGTTCAATATCCAGTGCCCGCAATTGCTGTAAAGTACAACTGTTGCTAATCAGGGGATCTATCCATATTTTATTGACGTGGCGGCGCTTAATATTTTCAAATAATTCCCCTTTGGCCACGACTAAACTTACATCTTTATCCAAGTGCTCAATCAACGCATCCCCTACAGCGCCCTCCCCCAAATAAAGAGTTGCACTGCCATCCCGGTAAAGTACTGCATTGGCCAAGGCCACTGGTAAGTGCGGAATATCCTCTCCTCGGATATTAAAAAGCCAAGCACAGCTTTCAGGATTTGGTAGCCATAAAGCATCGGCTCGTTTTTCTGCGAGACGTCGGGCAATCCTCTGCCGTTTCTCTTTGGAATGCTCACCAGTAAAGATGAAGGGGTGTGGGCGTGCAGGCCCACAGGGAGATGCGGGGCGGTCATTCCAGATGGCATCAATCGGGCTCTGTTCCATCGGCTGTAGTTGGATATCCCTTTCAGCCAATCGCTTCTTGATCAAGGCCAATCCCGGCTCCGTGTGCAGTCGCGGGTCATACCCCAGAGACTGACCAGCATCCAGCTGACTACATAGCCACTCAATGATCGCGACTTGACTGAGGCTCATTAACTCAATGGGTTGATCACCAAGTTGTTGCTGCGCCTGCAAGGTATAGCGACCATCAACAAATAATGCCGCTTCTCGACTGCCTACCGCAGCCATTCCTGCGGAACCAGTGAAACCTGTCAGCCAGGGCAGTCGCTCATCTGCCGCAGGCACACTTTCATTTTGGTACTCATCAGCCCGGGGTACCAAGAAAGCATCGACACCCTGCCGCTGCAACTCTTCCCGCAATGCCTGTAAACGCTCCCGGCTCATAACCTCTCCCCTTCAATAACTGAGTTTGCCACTGCACCGCTAAAAGCTCCTCGATGACTGTTGGCCACAACAGAGTACAGTGTTAATCCAAATGGATTTGAGCAAATTGTCCAGGTGTGCCAGTCCCGCTGGCAACTCAGCCCATTGACATGACCCCATTCGCCGAGCTGGTAAACTGACAAGTCTAATTTCGCAGTATACCCCACCCTCGGAGCAACGCCTGCGTGTATAATACGCCCCTATTTTTTTCGAATATCCAGTGATCGAATCTTAAAGTATGGGTCAAAGTTCTTCCCTGGCAGGCTTTGCCGGCCGCCGCACCTTCGCCATTATTTCCCACCCGGACGCCGGTAAAACAACCGTGACCGAAAAGCTTCTTTTGTTCGGGAATGCAATCCAGCAAGCGGGCTCCGTTAAGGGGAAAAAAGGTCCCCACGCACGCTCTGACTGGATGACGATGGAACAGGAACGCGGTATTTCTGTTACCTCTTCCGTTATGCAGTTCCCCTACAAAGAGAGGACTGTAAACCTACTGGATACACCGGGGCACGAAGACTTCTCTGAAGATACCTACCGGGTACTCACCGCCGTCGACTCCGCACTGATGGTGATTGACGGGGCCAAAGGTGTGGAAGACCGCACCATCAAGTTGATGAATGTGTGCCGCTTGCGAACCACACCGATTCTCTCATTTATCAACAAACTCGACCGGGATATTCGCGACCCGATCGAGGTAATGGATGAGATTGAAGAAGTTCTGAATATCCAGGCTGCCCCTATCAATTGGCCTTTGAGTTCAGGAAAAGGTTTCAAGGGGGTTTATAACCTCTACACCGATACCATCCATGTATTCTCCCAAGGTCAGGGCCACAGAATTCCCGATGATATTCAAATTAAGGGTCTGGATTCCGCTGAGGCTGACGCACTACTTGGCGAGTACGCCGAGGATATTCGGGAAGAGATTGAATTGGTTCGTGGAGCCACTCATGAGTTTGACCAGGAAGCTTATCTTGCTGGTGAACTGACCCCGGTATTTTTCGGTACGGCCTTGGGTAACTTTGGCGTAAGGGAAATGCTCGATGGTTTCGTTGAATGGGCGCCCTCACCCCAATCTCGGGAAACCAAAGAGAGAAAAGTAGAGCCCAGCGAAGATAAATTTTCCGGCTTTGTTTTTAAAATCCAAGCGAATATGGACCCCAAACACCGCGATAGAATTGCCTTTATGCGTGTCTGCTCCGGCACCTACAATCGTGGTATGAAAATGAAGCATGTGCGCATTGGCAAGGATGTAAAAATTGCCGATGCGGTGACATTTATGGCTGGCGACCGAACCCACGTAGAAGAAGCCATTGCCGGCGATATTATTGGTTTGCACAATCACGGTACTATCCAGATCGGCGATACCTTTACCGAAGGCGAAGCACTGAAATTTACCGGCATTCCCAATTTCGCCCCGGAGCTGTTCCGTCGCATACGTTTAAAAGACCCTCTCAAATTAAAGCAATTACAAAAAGGGCTTCAGCAGCTTTCTGAAGAGGGGTCCACCCAGGTATTTTTCCCGCTGGATAACAACGACATTATCGTGGGCGCAGTTGGTGTACTACAGTTCGAAGTAGTCGCTTACCGATTAAAAGACGAATACAAAGTTGAAGCCATCTACGAAAACGTCAACGTGAACACTGCGCGCTGGGTAGATAGTGAAAGCGCCAAAGAACTAGAGAATTTCAAGCGCAAGGCCAGTACCAACCTGGCACTCGATGGCAGCGGACACCTGACCTACCTGGCACCGACGCGCGTTAATTTACAATTGGCTGAAGAGCGCTATCCGGAAGTTCGCTTTTATGCCACGCGGGAACACTAAAGCAGCAAGGCTAAATACCTTTGCTGAAACCTTAGTGTGACAGCAGTAAGAAAGAGGCAAATAATGAGTCAGTTTGTAGAAATACCTACTGAAGTACCCAATGAAGTACCTCGGCTGGGCAATCGCATCACCAAAGCTATTGGCAAGTTGATAATCAAGGTGCTCGGCTGGCGAATGGATGGGGAAATCCCTCCAGAAAGAAAAGTCATGGTGGCTTTGGCTCCCCACACATCCAATTGGGATTTTGTGGTTGCCATGCCATTTATTATGGCATTGGGTATTAAAATTTCCTGGCTCATGAAAAAGGAAGCTTTTTTCTTCCCGTTTAAAGGACTATTTATGTGGCTTGGAGGTGTTCCTACCGATAGGCGCGCCGCAGGTAATATCGCTCTACAAGTTGCATCGAGTTACCGGGAAAATGAAAAAATGTGGGTGGGGATTACTCCCGAGGGGACCCGCAAAAAAGTAGGGCGCTGGAAGAACGGTTTTTTAAGAATTTCCTATACCGCTCAAGTTCCTATTTTGCTTGTTGCCTGGGACTTTCCCAATAAGCGTATTTGTATTGACTCCCTGTACCAGCCTATCGGTGATCTGGAACAGGATATGGCAGAGATCCAAAAGCGCTTTAGCAAGTATCAGGGGTATTACCACGATAATGAAAGTACTCTTGAAAAGGGGTAACCAGTCCACTCGTGATACAGTTAAGTAGTGAGTTTTCTACTTATACCTACCTGATACTGACAGTAATCGCCTTTACCGCAGGCTTTGTCAGTGCGATCGCCGGGGGAGGGGGAATAATCACCCTCCCCGCTTTACTCTGGGCCGGCATTCCCCCACTCGATGCTCTCGGTACCAATAAGTTTCAAAGCGTCTTTGGCACCCTATCATCCACCATTAACTTCCTGCAAAAGGGCCAGTTGAATTTACGCCCCCTCTGGCCAGGACTACTTGCTGCAATTATCGGTTCCTGCCTAGGCACCTTAACAGTCGCTTCACTTGGGGAGGCTGGCCTCAATACCTTACTTCCCATCCTGCTCATTGCTATTGCCCTCTACTTTATTCTGTCCCCTCGCATTTCCGACATTGACTCAAAACCCAGAATCAGTAACGTTACTTTTAATCTAGTTGTTGGCGGTGGACTCGGCTTTTACGGGGGCTTCTTTGGCCCTGGGATGGGGTCTATCTGTGCAGCCGCCTTCGCAGCGCTACTCGGCTACAATATGCGTGCGGCTACGGCATCAACAAAACCTATTGTGCTCGCTACCAATGTGACCTCTATGCTAATTTTTATCGCTGGAGGCCATATTTTTCTATTGCTCGCTATCGCTATGTCTTTTGCCCAGGTTGTAGGAGCTCGTCTCGGCTCCAACCTCGTGATTGCAAGAGGTGCCAGTATTATCAAACCGGTAATCATTATTGCCACCATTGCTGTGGCAATAAAACTATTAGTGGAGGATTGATATCGTGACCTGGCTGGCAACGCTTATTCTTTCTTTCATTGCCTTTGTTATTGTGGTTTGGGTTCTTATGCACCTGCGCAGACCCAGATTTCGAATGGACCGAGGCAGTTTTGTTAAGGGCCTTGAAGATGTAATCACCGGGCAAGCCAGCGATACTGAATGGCGAGCACTCCTCGCCTGCCCAATGCGACACGACCCAAAGCTTGAAGAGATGCGACAACGTTGCCTCAATATTGAAGACAGCGAATATACTGGCGAACCGCCCTACTTATTTACAGAAAAAGGCCTGCGTAAGTTACGTGAAATTCGCGAGCAACTGATCGCGGCCTCATCAAATAACGAGCCAAAAGCTTAAGACTGAAGAGTATTAACAAAGGATAGACCGATGTTGAAACCACTGCTTTCCCTTACCGGGGGACTGATCACTACCATGGCACTGGGAATAGCCCAGGCAGCCCCTCTGTCACAGGAAGATGTATCTGTGGCGGAAGTATTACGTGACCGGGCACTGGAAAGCTCCGACGCCTACAGTATTGTAGAGTCTTTGACCGTCGAGGTTGGACCACGACGGACAGGCACTGAGGGTGATGAAAGAGCCGTTGCCTGGGCACAAGACAAAATGAAGGCATTTGGCTTTGATCGCGTCTATACCGAGCAAATTGAGGTACCCCGCTGGATTCGTGGCCATGCTCACGCCGAAGTCATATCCCCTTTCCCCCAGCCACTAGTTGTCTCCTCCCTCGGCTATGGCGCCGCCACTCCTGAGGGAGGGTTAACAGCGGAAATTATTGAGTTTCCCGATGTGCAGGCCCTGTTGAAGGCCCCGGCCAGCCAAGTGAAAGGTAAAATCGCTTTTATCAATAAGCGTATGGAGAGAGCGCGCACGGGGGATGGCTACGGCCCTGCGGCGCAAGGCCGCAAGTTGGGAATGCGCGCTGCCGCTGAAAAAGGGGCTGCTGCCATGCTGTTGCGCTCCGTAGGAACCGATTCAGACCGATTTGCACACACCGGTATGATGTCGATTGATGATGTGGAAAACCCAGTTCCTGCACTCGCACTTTCCGCTCCTGATGCAAACCTGCTCGAGGCTATGCTCCAACGCGGCAAGCCAGTCCAGGTAAAACTTGATGTTGAAACTGAGCGACTGAGTGACGGCCCCTCTTTTAATGTCATCGGTGAGATTACTGGCCGTGAGCAACCTGAAGAAGTCATGATTATCGGTGCGCACCTGGATTCCTGGGATGAAGGCACCGGGGCCTTGGACGACGGAGCTGGGGTTGCCATTGTTATGGAAACTGCACGTCTAATTGCTGAGCTGCCACAGCGCCCCCGTCGTACCTTGCGAGTCGTGCTGTTTGGCGCAGAGGAAATCGGATTGGTAGGTGCTAAGCAGTATGTTGAGGCACACGTAAAAGAACTGGACAATATTATTGCCGTCTCCGAATCAGACTTTGGAGCAGGGAAAGTCTGGCGTTTCGATACCCGTCTCCCTGAGAGCAAATTTGATATTGCAGATCAAATGATGCAACTCCTCGCCCCCCTGGGTATTGAGCGCGGAAATAATGAATCTTACGGTGGCCCAGATAGCAGTGTGTTTGTTGCGCGCGGTGTGCCAGCCTTTGGTCTATACCAGGACGGCACCGACTACTTCGATTATCACCACACACCCAACGATACCCTGGATAAAGTCGACCCTGAGAATCTTCGCCAGAATGTAGCGGCCTGGGTTGTAATGTCTTTCCTAACCACAGAAATGGAAGGAGACTTGGGCCGAGTTCCTACTGCCTCTGAATAAATAAAAGATACAGACGATATTTTTAAAGCCCCACCTGGTGGGGCTTTTTTTATCCCCAAATTTTTCTTCTCTCGAATACTGGCGTACCAATCAGTCGCAGTAATCCACAGATTTATCGCTCATAACACTGTTAATAACTGATGTCCGTTTTATGGCGTCTTTGTTACCAACAGAAACCATGGATAGAGCTGTGTATAACTCCGGGATATCCCCGGCCAGCCCCGTGATTGCTTGGCTCTATTGAAGGCGGGTAAAAAAGCAGCACTTTTTGCGCGGATTTCCACAGCCAGGTGTTACTAACAGAAAGTCTGGATAGAGTTGTGTATAACTTTAATAAACGGGCTACAGGCCCCGTGGTTACAGGGGATTACTGCAGAGACTAAAAAATCACCGATATTTTTATGGGCTAATTTTAATTTTTGGCGGGAGTGGTATGGGTACTTTTCTGAGTTTTACGCGAGTTATTTTTGTTGGATTATTTTTTGAGTGAGTGTAAAGGCGTTTGGAGAGAAGAACGGTAAAGAGCTATTTTTATAGGCTTTTTAAGGCACTTTGATAATTTTAGCTTTTTCTTTTTTATTTACTGACGGACTTTTAAATAGAAGGTTGAGCATTAAAGTTTTCAGAACTATTTTATTTTTTCTATTTAATTTCGACTAAGTAATTCCTGCTTCCCCTTTCTTCCTTCCCTTTCTTAGTTTTTTTGTTTTTGTTTTTGTTTTTGTTTTTTTAAAATATTTTTCAGTCATAAAAAAAGGGCCACCCTATTGGGTGGCCCTTTTCGGATTAGAAGCCTGACGATGACCTACTCTCACATGGGGAAGCCCCACACTACCATCGGCGATGTTGCGTTTCACTTCTGAGTTCGGCAAGGGATCAGGTGGTTCCACAACTCTATTGTCGTCAGGCAAACTGGCTTGGGTTGGCGTTGGTCTTATAAGCAAAGTGCTTGGCCTGCCGCGTTATCGCTGTTTGCCTCGGTCATGTTATTGACCGGCGATAACCCCAAATAAGTCGGTAAAACAATCTGTAGTAATACACCGCAAGCGATCGTATGTCTCTAACTCACAATCCGCTAGCTTAGCTAGTCGTTAGTAACCATCTCTGTTGTATGGTCAAGCCGCACGGGCAATTAGTACTGGTTAGCTCAACGCCTCACAACGCTTCCACACCCAGCCTATCAACGTGGTAGTCTTCCACGGCCCTTCAGGAGGCTCAAGGCCTCAGGGAGATCTTATCTTGAAGGAGGCTTCCCGCTTAGATGCTTTCAGCGGTTATCCCGTCCGAACATAGCTACCCGGCAATGCCACTGGCGTGACAACCGGAACACCAGAGGTTCGTTCACTCCGGTCCTCTCGTACTAGGAGCAACTCTTCTCAAATCTCCAACGCCCACGGCAGATAGGGACCGAACTGTCTCACGACGTTCTAAACCCAGCTCGCGTACCACTTTAAATGGCGAACAGCCATACCCTTGGGACCGGCTTCAGCCCCAGGATGTGATGAGCCGACATCGAGGTGCCAAACACCGCCGTCGATGTGAACTCTTGGGCGGTATCAGCCTGTTATCCCCGGAGTACCTTTTATCCGTTGAGCGATGGCCCTTCCATACAGAACCACCGGATCACTATGACCTACTTTCGTACCTGCTCGACATGTCTGTCTCGCAGTCAAGCGCACTTATACCATTATGCTCATTGCATGATTTCCGACCATGCTGAGTGCACCTTCGTACTCCTCCGTTACTCTTTGGGAGGAGACCGCCCCAGTCAAACTACCCACCATACACTGTCCTCGATCCGGATAACGGACCAGAGTTAGAACCTCAAACATACCAGGGTGGTATTTCAAGGACGGCTCCACAACAACTAGCGTCGCTGCTTCAAAGCCTCCCACCTATCCTACACAAATAGGCTCAAAGTTCAGTGCAAAGCTGTAGTAAAGGTTCACGGGGTCTTTCCGTCTAGCCGCGGGTACACTGCATCTTAACAGCGATTTCAATTTCACTGAGTCTCTGGTGGAGACAGCGTGGCCATCGTTACGCCATTCGTGCAGGTCGGAACTTACCCGACAAGGAATTTCGCTACCTTAGGACCGTTATAGTTACGGCCGCCGTTTACCGGGGCTTCGATCAAGAGCTTCGCCGAAGCTAACCCCATCAATTAACCTTCCGGCACCGGGCAGGCGTCACACCCTATACGTCCTCTTACGAGTTTGCAGAGTGCTATGTTTTTAATAAACAGTCGCAGCCACCTGGTCACTTCGACCGGCCTCAGCTTAGGGAGCAAGTCCCATCACCAAAACCGGCGTACCTTCTCCCGAAGTTACGGTACCATTTTGCCTAGTTCCTTCACCAGAGTTCTCTCAAGCGCCTTGGTATTCTCTACCTGACCACCTGTGTCGGTTTAGAGTACGATTCACTATTACCTGAAGCTTAGAAGTTTTTCCTGGAAGCAGGGCATCAACCACTTCACCCACTAAGTGGGCTTCGTCATCAGTTCTCAGCCTTAGGGACCCGGATTTGCCTAAGTCCCCAGCCTACAACCTTAAACATGGACAACCAATCGCCATGCTGGCCTAGCCTTCTCCGTCACTCCGTCGCAGTAATAGCGAGTACAGGAATATTAACCTGTTTCCCATCGACTACGGCTTTCGCCCTCGCCTTAGGGGTCGACTAACCCTGTCCCGATTAGCGTTGGACAGGAACCCTTGGTCTTCCGGCGGGGAGGTTTTTCACCTCCCTTATCGTTACTCATGTCAGCATTCGCACTTGTGATACCTCCAGCAGACCTCCCGATCCACCTTCAACGGCTTACACAACGCTCCTCTACCATGCTCCTAAGAGCATCCGCAGCTTCGGTTATCAGTTTGAGCCCCGGTATATCTTCCGCGCAGGCCGACTCGACTAGTGAGCTATTACGCTTTCTTTAAAGGATGGCTGCTTCTAAGCCAACCTCCTAGCTGTCTGGGCCTTCCCACATCGTTTCCCACTTAACTGATATTTGGGACCTTAGCTGGCGGTCTGGGTTGTTTCCCTTTCCACGACGGACGTTAGCACCCGCCGTGTGTCTCCCGCGATTGCACTCCTCGGTATTCGGAGTTTGCATGGGGTTGGTAAGTCGGGATGACCCCCTAGCCCAAACAGTGCTCTACCCCCGAGGGTGAGACGCGAGGCGCTACCTAAATAGCTTTCGAGGAGAACCAGCTATCTCCCGGCTTGATTAGCCTTTCACTCCGATCCACAGGTCATCCCCTAATTTTTCAACATTAGTGGGTTCGGTCCTCCAGTTGATGTTACTCAACCTTCAACCTGCCCATGGATAGATCGCCGGGTTTCGGGTCTATTGCCTGCAACTAAACGCCCTATTAAGACTCGATTTCTCTACGGCTCCCCTAAGCGGTTAACCTTGCTACAGACAATAAGTCGCTGACCCATTATACAAAAGGTACGCAGTCACCCCGAAGGGCTCCTACTGCTTGTACGTATACGGTTTCAGGTTCTATTTCACTCCCCTCTCCGGGGTTCTTTTCGCCTTTCCCTCACGGTACTGGTTCACTATCGGTCAGCTGGGAGTATTTAGCCTTGGAGGATGGTCCCCCCATATTCAGTCAAGATAACACGTGTCCCGACCTACTCGATTTCACTCTAAATGC
>NZ_CP174303.1:4962500-5057993 GCF_052467225.1 Microbulbifer maximicatervae (SeqCode)
GACAACTTCAGCTACCTTCAAGCCCGCGCCTTCAGCCTTTTTCCAGGAAGCAGACCCCTCGCGCAACCCAACAACAACATTCGCTACACCAGAGTCTTTCAGGTTATTGGCATGGGCATGACCTTGAGATCCA
This sequence comes from Microbulbifer maximicatervae (SeqCode), assembly GCF_052467225.1. Lineage (NCBI taxonomy): Bacteria > Pseudomonadati > Pseudomonadota > Gammaproteobacteria > Cellvibrionales > Microbulbiferaceae > Microbulbifer > Microbulbifer maximicatervae (SeqCode). Next base: position 4,962,634 of record NZ_CP174303.1, read on the forward strand.
TAACCAATAATGGCTACTGTTTTTCCCTGAATTAAAGAAAGGTCACAATCTTTGTCGTAATAAACTTGCATCGCTCAATTCCTGTTTTTTGCTCTATACACTTAATACTTTTTCACCACGGGCAATCCCGGAAACTCCGGATCGCACCACTTCCATAATTGTGTGTTCCCCCAGCGCCTGGAGGAACGCATCGAGTTTTTCGCCGGTTCCTGCCACCTGTACCGTGTACATACTGCTGGTGACATCAACGATCTGCCCGCGAAAAATATCGACACTACGCTTCACCTCATCGCGCTGGGCACCATTGGCTCGCACTTTCACCAATAGCAGCTCCCGCTCGATATGAGAGCCTTCAGTGAGGTCCACCAATTTCACAACATCGATAAGCTTGTTTAGGTTCTTGGTAATTTGCTCAATCTTGTGATCGTCACCAATCGTCACCAAAGTGAGACGCGATAAAGTCGCATCCTCAGTAGGCGCCACGGTGAGGCTTTCAATGTTGTAGCCACGCTGGGAAAATAAGCCAACAACACGAGACAAAGCCCCTGGTTCGTTCTCCATCAGAACCGAAATTATTCTACGCATCGCCCTACCCTTTAAGTTCTCTCAGTTTTGCTCAGCCACATGTCACGCATGGAGCCATTTGGTAGCACTTGCATGGGATAGACATGCTCAGATGGGTCGACATATACGTCGATAAATACAGTGCGATCCTTAATTGCAAAAGCTTCTTGTAACTTGTTGTGTAGGTCTTCACGACGCTCCACTTTCACTCCGACGTGACCGTATGCCTCGGCGAGTTTCACAAAATCAGGCAGCGATTCCTCGTAAACACTATTGGAAAGCCTTCCTTCATATTGCATCTCCTGCCACTGCTTCACCATCCCCAGAGCCTGGTTGTTAAGGCAGAGGATTTTTACTGGCAGATGATATTGGGTAGCCGTAGAAAGCTCCTGAATACACATCTGGATACTTCCCTCGCCAGTTACGCACACAACCTCTTTATCCGGGTGAGCTATTTTCACCCCCAAGGCTGCCGGTAAGCCGAAACCCATAGTCCCCAACCCACCGGAGTTAATCCAGCGGCGCGGCTTATCAAACAGGTAATATTGCGCAGCAAACATCTGGTGTTGCCCTACATCGGATGTCACAAAAGCATCACCCTCAGTAATGTCATACACCGCCTTGATCACATCCTGCGGCATTATCAGAGCACCATTCGTCTGATAACGAGGAGCCGTGTAGAGTCCGTGACGCTCACGCCAATCATCGATTTGGCGCCACCAGTCAACTATCGCGGAGTGATCCGGCTGCTCATCATTGGCTTTCAACGCTTCGAGCATCTCCCGAAGGACAGCCTGGACCGTGCCGACAATCGGGATATCGGCAACAATCGTTTTAGAGATCGAAGCCGGATCGACGTCGATATGAATAATTTTGGCACCCGGGCAGAATTTGCCTGGAGTATTTGTCACCCGGTCATCAAAGCGCGCACCTACAGCCAAGATAACGTCGGCGTGATGCATGGCTGTATTTGCCTCGAAAGTGCCGTGCATACCGAGCATTCCCAAGAAACGCCTGTCACTTCCGGGAAATGCTCCGAGCCCCATCAAGGTATTAGTCACCGGGTAGTTCAACTTTCTAGCCAGCTCGGTGAGAAGCTCGGCGCCGCCACCCTGCACCACTCCCCCGCCGGCATAAATCACCGGGCGGCGAGCTGATAGCAACATAGCAATCGCTTTGCGAATCTGGCCGCTATGCCCCTTACCGGCTGGGGTATAGGAGCGCATCCGCAATTTTTCAGGGTAGTGGTAGGGGAATCTCTCCGCCGGGTTGGTTACATCCTTTGGAACATCGATCACTACGGGACCGGGACGGCCAGTATTGGCGATAAAAAATGCCTTTTTGACGATCGTAGGAATATCTTCAGCATTTTTTACCAAAAAGCTGTGCTTCACGATCGGCCGCGAGCAACCGACCATATCTGTTTCCTGAAACGCATCCTCACCGATCTTATCCCTGGGTACCTGGCCGGATATCACCACCATAGGGATAGAATCCATATAGGCCGTTGCGATGCCAGTAATCGCGTTCGTAGCACCGGGACCAGACGTCACCAGTACCACACCCGCCTTACCAGTAGACCGTGCATAGCCATCAGCAGCATGGGTCGCACCCTGCTCGTGGCGCACGAGAATATGCTTTATCGACTTCTGCCGAAAAATAGCATCATAGATATGTAACGCTGAGCCGCCCGGGTATCCAAAAATCAGATCCACCCCTTCATCCTGCAGCGCGCGAACCAACATATCGCCGCCGGAAAGTAATTCCACTTGAGTCTCCTCAATTTTCCTGTTTTATAGGATAGCCATCACCGAAAACGTATAAAACGCCTACAAGCAAGAATGCCAGGCAGCAATTATAGGGGAAAATGGTGACAAATATCAGCCTGTTGCGTGTTTAGCTGCCGATTTTTAGGATGAACTGATCGCGCATAAACACCCAACCCCAAGTAAATCTACAAAGGTTCACTACGGGGTTAGCAGGCCTCCAGGGGTGGGGAGGGCCACTCAGTGGAATTTCGATGGAGGGTGTTCCACCAGGGTTAGACTCAAAACCACGGGTGTGCGGTGAGATCTAGTCACTGAGTAAACCCCCGATTTTGCCAATTGAGTCCTAGCTGTCAATAGGTGTCTGCGAAAGTGTTAAGACAGTTACAGGAAAACCCACCAGTACCGGTACAATAAGGGGACGGAAGGAACATCAACACAAGGGGTAAGCACCATGCGCATCTTACTGGCGCTATTGATTGCAGTAACAGCTACGACCACTCAAGCCGACGGCATCTATAAATGGGTAGATGAGAATGGTGTTGTCCACTTCGGTGAGCAACCTCCAGGAGGCACTCAAGTGGACGTGATCAAAAAGCCCAAATCAGAGCGCTATAAGAAATGGGAAGCTGAACAACATGCGATAGCCGCACGTGAAGCACAGAAAAGTGCACCTCAGTTGCCTCAACAGCCAAAGGAAGAACAGCTGCCTGACGCTGAGCACCAGAGACAACAGGAGGCCAGGGCTAAAGAAGAGGCAGCAAAACGAGCAGAGCTCTGTGTCGCGTACCAAAAGAACCTTAAGAGCCTGACCACACACGCGAGAGTGCGCGAAAAAGATAAAGATGGAAACTATCGCAGGCTCGGAGAAGATGAGCGGCAAGAACGCATTACCAAAGCCCGCGAGCAAATCAAGAAAAACTGCTAGTCGCCCTTCTAGCGATACCGATTCCTAAGGCTCACGGTAGGGACTATCAGTAAATTGATCCAGGCTATAGCGTTCGGTGTAATAGCCTGGTTCAAAAGCACTATCCCTGGCCATAGGTACCGTCACCCTGGCAATACTCAATTGTTTCACCAGATAGGGGCCGTCCTGCCCGGCATCGCGAATTAAGAGCCCGTAAAACTCCAGGGGAACCCAGTGCCGCCCCGCCGTTAACTCAAGAGCATTTTGCGTTGTGCCTATCGGGGATTGCTCATCGTTATAAAGGGAGCCCTGAAAATAGTAGCGCCCCTCTCTGCTGATATCGACTTCCGCCTCAATTAATAAATTGCCATCGGCGGTAACGGAATCCCGCAACGAGCCCGTATAGCTTCCCGTATCCTCAGATAGGGTGAATGCTGCCGCATCTCGGAGACCATCAATATCCGTATCCACAATTACCTTAAAAATGCCCGCTTCCAGCACCTGGCTATTAAAGGAGCCCGCCTCCATCAATACTTCGTAGACTAAGTCTCCATCCGAATCACTAAAAGCCAAGGTACCCACGACTTGTTGATCTTCGTAAACCAACAGCGCAGTCAGGTCAGCACTGACCCGATCTCCATCACTATCGGCCTGATAGGCAAAAACCCGAATAGTATCCCCACGCAAATAAAACTTTTCATCTGTCCATATAGTCAGAGAATCCCCTTCCTCACTGTGCGTGGTTCTTTCATCCACCGCAAATGTCTGAGTAATCGGGTCCTGTTCAGGAGTTTTAATTGCTCGGTTTTCTGGCGGATAGCGATGAAAGCGGGCCAGATCCGAGAGAAGGGATTCGTGTAACTCAGTCTTGTTGGGCAGGGACTGAATTCCCTTCCATAGTTTTACAGACTGATCCTCTTCCTCTTGCTCCAGTTCCGCCGGCTTAACGTTATCAGGCTTGCGGCTTCGGATAGATTGCTCTTCAGCTTTTGCTTTCGCTACAACAGCGGGCGTCGCCTCTTCACCACCAGTCAGGGCCCAGTAACCCACCAGTCCAGTAACTACGGCCAGTACACCCCAGCCTGCCAGCCGGGCCTTTGAGCGGTCTTTGCTTGATGTGGACATCAATACCTCCGAAGCCTTTTATTTTTTTAGTTAATTCGTGCAGGCTGAGATTCTACCCGCGCTGTTCTTTCCTGAACCACAGTCCAGTCCATCGGGAATAGAATCATAATCGGGCGATAGAATACCACCGTTACGCTGCGCATCATGATCTGTATAGATACTGGCCAAATTGTAAGATCGAGCAGTGCCTTTACTGTCGTTATCACAAGAGAAAATCGCGCTGCCGTAAGCTACGCCAAACAGGGTTTCATATTCTTTGAGATTCGACCACAGGTTGCGCTTGGCAGATCCGGAACAGTTCATTTGCGAAGCCAAATTAATGTAACCGTCATCCTCACCATTCAGCAGCATGGAGGTAGCACTTTCCACACCTGGGAAGCCCGCATAACCGCCAATGGTGTACACCGGCGCACCGAGATTAGTCCCTACATAATTTCTCACAGTGTAAACATCATTAGTCTGCATATAGCGAACCGCCGAACACTCACGCCCAAGAAATAGTGCATTGACCAAATCGTCATACCAGCTTCCATTACATATCCGATCAACGCCTTCAGTACCGGTAATTGCACCTCCTGTGGTGAATATTGCAGCAACACCGCTGATAGCCGCATCAAAATCAACGCTCACTGCGTAGCTCTCGTTAAGCCCGGCAACTCGAACTTCTTCTTCAACTGTTTTACAGGATTTACTGCCATACCAAGTCGTGGAACATTTTTTTACTTCTTGAATTTCTGTATTGCTATCGAACTGGTTGTAGGCGCGATTGTAGTATGGGGATCCTTCAACAGCGTTACCCGCGATATACATCATTTGGGCGGCACCCTGGCTGTGGGAAATAATCCAGAAAGTGTCCTCTGCTGAGCACTGGTTTTCGTGTTCAAACCGATCTCCCTGGCCAGAGCGGATCTCTATAATTTGACGAGCAATTTCACCCGCAGTCTCATCATGCCAATAGGGAAATTCACCTTCATCAGTTGAGTTATAACCGACAACGCCGTAATTGCCGCCATCAACTAACAATTGCTCAATAAAATCACTGCTAGAATATTCGTCGAAAACCGCCTCACTCCAATAGTCCAGTGCTGGCTGCACTAAACTCCCATCATTACTTTCACTTGTAGTGTGTCCTTCGACTCCGTGTCCATGAACCAGGATATAGCAGTTTTCCGCTACCGCTGATGAAGCTCCAATTATCGCCGAGAAAAAAATAGACAGGCTTGTACCCAGCCTTTTAGACAGTGCCATTGTTATTTTCCTTTATTGTTTTAGTAAGTGGTAACTCTTGTGACTGAAGAGTTTTAAAAAATCTGAATAACGCAATGTACAGCAGACGACTAAAACTTATCCTTTACGCTCTATTAGGGAATAGGATTAAAGGCGCCAGAGGGGGGTCGAATCCGCCACGCGAAGCGACCAATTCGTCATATTCCTCAATTTATACTCGTGCTTTGAGGCGCCTTTGCTATGATGCCGGCAACGCCACCCGGACGGCAGTAAGTCATGAGAGACCAAAATAAAAATATGTCCGGCCATGCCGGCGTGCCCAAGATATTTGCGCCTTACTTTGTGGTTGCCGCCGCCAGGCTCGGCATCCCCACCGAGACGCTAATTGAACGATTGCCATTCTCATTTAGCTGGAATCCAGGAGAGAGTGAATGGCTCAATTACAGTGAATTCAATGCTCTAATTGAAAGCATACTGGCGCTATCCCCTGTTACCTCACCAGGCCTCAGCTTTAGTCGCTTCCCAATTATGCTTTGGCTTGAAGAAACTATTATAGAAGCTCAGCCCTCCTTGAGACGGCCGAGGGAGATCTTTCGCCCTGCAGAAATTGTGCTCTCACAAACTCTGGCCCCCCTCCTGCGGTTCCAGACTTACCAGGAAGCCGATGCGGAAGTACTCACACTCAACTGGCAGCAGGAACTCTTTAGTGCTCCGGTCAATCATTTTATTGCTGAAATGCTGATGAGCCGTGGAGTAGATCTATTGCGTACTCTTAACCCGAGGTTTCCCGAGGTTCGGGGATTAAAGTTACGCAGTGAAAAGCCAGAAGATGACTCTATCCACAAGAGGATTTTCCAGTGCCCAATTGAATTTTCCGCTGATGAAAATGCGATTATCCTGGGCTCCCAGATACTGGACTTCCCTATACCCAGTTACCATAAAATCATTCGCAGCCAGAGCCGAAATATTTTAAAGGCAGTTTTACACAATACTTTGACCAGCTATAACCTGGCAGCCAGTTTGCGAGCTTGGCTCGAAAAGCACTTGCTCAGTGAAGAAATTACTATCAAACAAGCCGCAGCCCACTTCCGCACCAGCGGCCGCACTTTACAGCGCAGATTGAGAGAACAGGGAGTAACATTCCAGCAGCTTAAAGACAGTGTTACGCTATCTCTGACCAAGAAACTCCTTCTCTCAACCAGTGATTCCGTAGAAAGTATTGCGGTGCAACTTCATTTTGCCGAACGAGCAGTATTTACCCGCTTCTTTAAAAAACATGAGGGAGTCACCCCTTCCGAATTCCGTCGCAGCAATGTCGACAGAGATATTTTCGAAGCGTAAACAAGTGTAAAGAAACTCAGGAGGCCGCTACAGCCTCCGCCTCAAAATTCCGCCCAAGATACATATACATCGCCGGTACAACAAATAAAGTAAATAGCGTTCCAATTGTCATACCTGTCGCCACTACCAAGCCCATTGCAAACCTTGCCCCTCCACCTGGCCCCGACGCTATTAACAATGGAACCATCGCCAAAACCAGAGATGCGGTAGTCATTAAAATCGGTCGCAAACGGATTGAAGTGGCCTGCTCAACCGCTGATCGCTTATCAAGCCCTGAGAGCTGTAACTTATTGGCAAACTCTACTATCAGAATGCCGTGTTTGGAAATAACCCCAATCAGGGTAACCAGCCCCACTTGTGTGTAAATATTGAGGGTCGTCAATCCTAGACTGACAAAAATCATCGCTCCGCAAACACTCATGGGTACTGTGACCAACATAATCAAGGGATCGCGCCAGGATTCAAATTGAGCAGCCAACACCAAATAAATCACTATCAAGGCAAAGAAAAAGGTAACCACCAAATCCGATCCTTCAGTTTTGAATTGCCTGGACTGCCCCGAGTAATCTACAGAATACTCAACTGGTAAGATTTCTTTAGCCGCATTATCCAACACCATCAATGCTTCACCCAACGTAATCCCAGGGCGTGGCACACCCGAAATAGTGACGGCATTTAATTGTTGAAATCTCTTTAGTTGCTGTGGTTCAACGGTTTCTGTGAGCCTTATCAAAGTACTCACAGGAACCAACTTGTCGTTTACCGCCCGAATATAATATTGCTCCAACTGATCAGGGGTTAGGCGGTCAACTCTCTCGACTTGAGGGATAACTTTATAACTGCGGTTATCCAGGGAAAAACGGTTAACATAAGCTCCGGATAACATCGCACCTAAGTCACGACTCAAGTCCACCATTTCCACACCCATACTGGCCGCTTTATCACGATCAATTTCTATTACAATTTTTGGTTTATCAATTTTCAGATCAGAATCTAGAAAAATAAACTTTCGACTCTGAAGGGCTCGGGTCATAATATCGCTTGCCACCGATGCCAGATTCTCCATGGGCTCTGTAGAACCGATAACAAATTCAACCGGAAGCTGCCCTCCCGCAGTTGGCAGACTTGGTGGCACCACAACGGCTATTTTTAACCCGGCTATTTGCTGTACATCACTGCTAATCAACTCCTGCATCTTTTCCGTATCGCGGTCTCTCCCTTCCCAGGGAGCCAAAACAAACCCGGCCACCGCATTATTAACACCACTACTGAAGGTGCCCGCCCCATTAAGCAGAAAAAGATTTTCAACCTCAGTAAATCTCTCAGCAATGACATTAAGTTCACCACTGTACTGTTCAACATAATCTAAAGTTGCGTAAGCATCGGCAGTAGAAATTGTAAGAACAAGCCCCCTATCCTCTGTAGGTTCAAGCTCTTGAGGGGACGTCACAAATAAGAAGTAACAACTTATCAATACAATTAAGCCGAAAACCAAAATAACTCGGCGCTCATCAAGAGAAGAATGGAGCGATTTTTCAAATCTCGTCTGAAGTCGATTAAATTGGCGTTCCAGCCAAATTTCAAACCGGGTACCTCCACCATCGCGAGGCTTTAATATTTTCGAGGCCATCATGGGGGATAAAGTAAGAGCGACCACTCCAGACAGTAATACGGCGCCAGCTAGGGAGAATGCAAACTCTATGAATAGGGTCCCGGTTAAACCACCGAGAAAACCAATAGGAATATACACTGCAATTAGCGTCGTAGTCATAGCCACTACAGGCCATGCCAACTCTCGAGCCCCTACGATCGCAGCCTCTTTTGGAGGCAAGCCCTCTTCTATATGTCGATGGACATTTTCCAAAACAATGATGGCATCATCAACAACAATTCCGATAGCCAGAACCATGCTTAGCAATGTGAGTAAATTGATGGAAAATCCCATTAAAAACATTAAAAAGAATGCACCGACGAGAGAAAGCGGCAGTGCAATTGCTGGAATCAATACGCTGCGAACTGACCCCAGAAACAAATAAATCACCAAAATTACTATAAATACTGCTTCAACAATTGTTTTGACGACTTCTTCAATGGAGTCCTGAATATATTCAGTACTGTCGTAAGGAATCTCGCCTAGCATACCCTCTGGCAACTGTGGAAAAATTTTCTGCTCCAACTCCTCGCGTACTTTTTTAATAACATCAAGGGAGTTCGCATCGGGTGCCACCTCAATAGCAATAAAAGTGGCCGATTGTCCGTTAAAAGTCACAGAGCTGTCATAGGATTCAGCTCCTAACTCTATCTCCGCCACTTCACCTAGACGAACCAACTTATCCCCATCGGCTCTAACCACTAGCTTGCGGAAATCCAATTGACGTGCAATATCTGTATCCGCACGTATTTCCAGTGCCACACGGGTTCCCTTTGTCGAACCAACTGCCGACAGAATATTATTATCCCTAAGCGCATCAGAAATATCTGCAGGTGTGACTTCCAATGCCGCCATCTCTGTCGGCTTTAACCAGACTCTCATTGCAAAAGTACTGTCACCCAAAAGGCGAGCTCGCTGCACACCAGCTATAGTCGCCAATTTAGGTTGAACAACGCGTGTCAGATAATCCGTAATTTGATTATTAGCGAGAATATTTGAGGAAAAAGAAAGGTACATTGCAGCAGTGGTTTCTCCCTGCTGCATTTCCACGCTGGAATCCTCTGATTCATCAGGCAATTCACTGCGCAGCTTATTTACCTTGGCAACGACCTGAGTTAACACTTCATTTGGATCGTAATCAAAACGTACATAAACGTTTATCGTCGAGAGACCTTGCACGCTGGTGGAGACCATGTAATCGATACCATCTGCAGTAGCAATCTCTTGCTCAAGCGGCGTAGTAATAAACCCCTGCACTAGATCTGAGTCGGCACCAACATAAACGGTGGTTACTGTAATAACTGCATTTTCAAGTTCCGGGTACTGCCTGACATTTAATTCTGTTAGCGACCTTAAACCCAATAGAAAAATAAATAGGCTGACTACGCAGGCCAACACTGGCTTTCGAATGAAAATCTCTGTGAAATTCACAACCTATAAATTCCAGGTTTAACTATTTTCCGGTGTGGGGTCTGCGCTTTCTGGGGGTTGATTCTGATTATTGATAACCGCTTTCTCTCCATTGCGAAGTTTGAGTAGTCCGCTGCTAGCCACTATGTCCCCCACCAAAAGTCCTTGTGTAATTTCAACTAGATCCCCACGCTCCTCACCAGTTTTCACAAACCGTTTAACTGCGATCATATGCTCGCCATCTTTATCGGGCTCCAACACATAAACCGCCACCCCATAGGGAGCAAAAGCCAATGCGGTTCTGGGAATGACGAGCACTTTTCGCTGTGCACTTATCTTTACGGATACTTGGGCAAACATTCCAGGACGTAAATCGTGTTGGGGATTTTCCAGAGTAGCTTGAATCAGAAAGTTTCTACTTGCACTATCCACCTGAGGGTCAACAGCAGTAATTCTTCCTTCGTAGGTATTTTTAGGGAAAGCATCTGTTGTCAACTGAATAGCAAGCCCAGCCTTAACCAAGGCATATTTTTGTTCAGGGAGGGAAAAATCAACAAAAATAGGATCAAGTTGCTGTAGAGAAACAACAGACTCCCCCGGGCTTACATTCTGCCCAAGATCAATTTGTCGAATTCCCAGTACTCCACTAAAAGGCGCCACGATGACTCGCTGATCCACCCTGGCTCGCTGAACTTCTATATTGGCAACCACCTGGTCCAAAGTACTGCGAGCGCTATCCAAATCTGCTTCGGTTGTTACACCTCGCCCCAGCAGAGTCTTGATCCGCACGTAATTACGACGGGCCAAGCGAAGCTCTGCATCCAACACCTGCAACTGCGCCTTTTCCGGTTCAGCAAAAATTTCCGCCAATAAATCGCCCTTCCTAACATGCTGGCCCGACTTGAAGTGAATAGCGCTGATAACCCCCTGAGCTTCGGTAGTAACCTCTACACCATTAACAGCTCGAATGGTGCCTATTCCTCTCAGGTCTTCCTTCCAATATTGAAACTGGGCGGTTGCTGAAGTCACTGTGGCCGCAGGCAGGGCTAAGTTGTCTATGAACTGATTCACCATATGCCTGCCAATTAATTTATAAGCAAAAATTCCGCCGAAGAGAAAAAGGCATCCCAGCAGCATTAGCAACATACGCTTACTGATATCAGGCCCCCGTAAGGTGTCGTCAATAAAAACTATAAACTGATACTTGCAAGGGAAACTATGCGCTACGGAGGGATGCCCCTCTACGTAAATATCCGAACAAACGGATTAGCGCACCTGTGAGTATAGATATGGAGAGAGTGAGGAATCGGTGGGAGTTTAGGGGTGCACTATATGGCACCCCCAAGTGCTTTTTTATCGGAATACGGCTTTATCGCCTTCAACATCCGCGTGGATCGTTGCTCCAGGGGAAAACTTACCGGCGAGAACATCTTGCGCCAGCGGGTTTTCCAGCCATACCTGAATAGCACGCTTTAATGGCCGTGCACCATAAACGGGATCGAACCCAACTTCTGCTAATTTATCCAGCAGACTTTCAGATACCTCTAATTTCAGGTCCCTCTCTGTCAGTCGACGGCAAAGTTGTTGCAACTGAATTTCTGCAATAGAGCGTACTTCTGCCTTATCCAGTGGATGGAAAACAACCACTTCGTCAATACGATTTATGAACTCTGGCCTGAAATGGTTCCCCACCACTTCCATCACCGCACTTTTCATCTGTCGATAACGAATTTCAGCGTCCAGGTCATCACCATTTTCAGCTGTGGCGTATTTTTGAATTAAATCTGAGCCAAGGTTTGAAGTCATTACGACAACGGTATTACGAAAGTCTACCGTGCGCCCCTGGCCGTCGGTCAGGCGGCCATCATCAAGAACCTGTAAAAGAATATTGAATACATCGGGATGCGCTTTCTCCACTTCGTCTAATAGCACAACAGAATAGGGTTTTCTCCGCACCGCTTCAGTCAGGTATCCCCCTTCTTCATAACCTACATATCCGGGAGGTGCGCCAATCAGTCGGGCCACAGAGTGCTTCTCCATAAATTCCGACATATCGATACGCACCATGGCGTCTTCTGTGTCAAACAAGAACTGAGCCAATGCCTTGCATAATTCCGTCTTACCCACACCGGTTGGGCCGAGGAACAAGAATGAGCCATTGGGTCGGTTGGGATCAGCTAGCCCCGCCCTCGAGCGGCGTACGGCATTAGCAACCGCTTCCACCGCTTCCCCCTGTCCGATGACCCGCTTGTGCAACTCATCTTCCATTCGCAGTAGCTTTTCACGCTCACCTTCGAGCATCTTAGATACAGGAATACCCGTCCAGCGAGATACCACTTCAGCCACCTCTTCATCGGTAACCCGATTGCGCAGCAGGCGGGGTTCTTCAGAAGCTTCAGCGGTAGCGGCACTTTTAAGCTGTTGTTCAAGTTGTGGAATTACACCGTACTGTAATTCAGACATTCTATTGAGATCACCTGCACGCCGTGCGGACTCCATATCGAGCTTGGCCTGCTCGAGCTTTTCCTTGAGGTCATGGCTGCCGGCAAGCTGTGCCTTCTCCGCCTTCCAAACCTCTTCAAGGTCGGAGTATTCCCGCTCCAGTTGTAGAATCTCTTCTTCCAGTTTCGACAGGCGTTTTTTAGTCGCCTCATCATCCGTATCCTTTTTTACTGCCTCACGTTCAATCTTTAATTGAATTAAACGGCGCTCCAATTTATCCATGGATTCCGGTTTGGAGTCGATCTCCATGCGTATCCGGCTGGCGGCCTCATCAATAAGATCAATCGCTTTATCTGGTAATTGACGATCAGTGATGTAACGCTGAGATAATTTTGTCGCCGCAATAATTGCAGAGTCGGTAATATCAACACCGTGGTGTACTTCGTAGCGTTCTTTTAATCCGCGCAGAATCGCAACCGTATCCTCTTCAGTTGGTTCATCAACCAGTACTTTTTGGAAACGCCGCTCAAGCGCTGCATCTTTTTCAATATATTGCCGATACTCATCCAGAGTGGTTGCACCGACACAATGTAATTCCCCGCGGGCCAAAGCGGGCTTCAGCATATTTCCCGCATCCATGGCCCCCTCAGCTTTACCGGCACCCACCATCGTGTGGATCTCATCGATAAAGAGAATAATGCGACCTTCCTGTTTGGATAATTCGTTGAGTACCGCTTTTAATCGCTCTTCAAATTCTCCACGAAATTTTGCGCCCGCCAACAATGCCCCCAAATCCAGGGAAAGAAGACGTTTGTCCTTTAACCCTTCCGGCACTTCACCATTGACGATACGTTGAGCGAGCCCTTCAACAATGGCAGTTTTACCAACACCCGGCTCACCAATTAGTACAGGGTTATTCTTGGTACGCCGCTGTAAGACTTGAATCGTCCGCCGTATTTCATCATCGCGGCCGATCACCGGGTCAAGCTTGCCGGCCAGAGCTCTCTCGGTCAGGTCGAGAGTATATTTATCCAGCGCCTGGCGCGCTTCTTCCGCATTGGGGTCATCCACTTTTTCGTCGCCACGCACTTTTTGAATTGCCGCCTCTAATTGTTTAATGTCGCCGTTGGCATTTAGGATTTTGGAAATCTCTCCCGCCGCAGAGTCGAAAGCCGCCAGTAATACAGTTTCACTGGAAATAAAACTGTCACCATTTTGTTGGGCTCGCTTGTCCGTGAGATTCATTAAGCGCATTAATTCCTGGGACATCCCCACATCACCCGTGGGGGAAGTCACCCGCGGCAGGCTATCCAACCGCTTGGCAAGGTCATTGCGCAACCCGTTTAGGTTAAATCCCGCCTGTGACAGGAATGCGGGTACGCTTCCGTTGTTCTGGTTAAGCAGTGCCAGAATCAAGTGCTCGGGATAAATCTGGTTGTGGTCGCGCCCTACCGCCAGGGATTGCGCATCAGCAAATGCCGCCTGTAGCGGGTTTGTCATTCGGTCAATTCGCATGAACGAAACCTCTTTTACTCGATTTTTTCAGAAGCGCTGCAATAGTGGCACTAATTTGCCTTTTACATTCGCTATGGTACTGACAAGTAAAATAGGGGCGCAGGAAGGGTTTTCAATGATTTAAATCAATAGCGGCATTTATTCTATGCAAAGTGGTTTTGCGGCAAATCTATCTCTTATAATTTTTTACAGCCCAGTCAACGCCCAGCCTTGTAATTGCCCAAGCTGCCCCAATATTATCGAATGGCTTACACAGAAAAAATAAGCCATCTAGAAATTCAGTTCAGTCTTTATCCCGCCATATCAAAGTTGCCATACGACCGGTTTCAGACTCCCTGCGGTAGGAAAAAAACTTCTCAGGTTCTGACATTGTGCAGAGCCCCCCACCGTACACCTCGCCAATCCCCAGCTCTGCCAACTCCGCGCGAGCCAGGGCGTAGATATCTGTTAAAAAGTGCAGTGGTTTCTTAGTGTGTGGGCGGAAACAGCTAGCGATTTTTTCTGTGTGTCGACTGCTAATTGCATTTTCAAAGAATGCCTCGAGGACATCGATTCCGGTTTCAAAGGCCTCCGGACCAATCGCTGGGCCCAACCAAACCATCAACTCCTCAGGATCACACTTCATCGCCCGTACGGTGTTGCGCAATATACCACCGGCCAATCCGCGCCACCCGGCATGGGCTGCTGCTACGCGGTTACCACTCTTATCGCATAGCAAAACAGGCAAACAGTCTGCGGTTAGCACGGCACAGACAACACCTCTTTTCATGCTAAAGCAGGCATCTGCGGTTCGAACTAAGGCGTCATCACTTGCCTCCACTACCTTGTCACTATGGATCTGCTCCAGCCACTGCGGTTCTGAGGGCAACTCAAGCTCCTCCCTCAACTGTTGGCGATTGGCAATAACAGCTGACTCCTTGTCCCCCACGTGAGCAGCCAGGTTAAAGGAGGAGAAATGGCCACAACTTTGGCCCCCAGTGCGTAGCGTCGTCGCCGCCCTCACCCCTGCGGGTGCGGGCCAATCGGGTATCAGGTAGTGGTTACTTGGCATTGAGATATCTTGCTTTGCGAAATTGTCCTTTCGAGAACCGGCGATAGGTGCCCAGGCGAATTTATAACCGGTACTTCAGGGCTCATCAGCGCGCAACTGATCGAGCAGTGCTTGCATGTCAGCAGGCATTGGCGCACACCAATGCATGTCCTGTCCACTGGTGGGATGTACTAGAGCTAGTTCAGCCGCATGCAGAGCCTGCCGAGGGAAGCTCTGGAGAGCTTCAACAAGGTCTGCCGAGGCCTCTGGAGGCAACTTTGGGCGGCCTCCGTAGAGTGGATCTCCCACGAGCGGGTGCCTGATATGGGCCATGTGTACCCGAATCTGATGAGTACGACCGGTTTCCAGCTTGCAGCGTAAGAGCGTGTAAGCGATGTAACGCTCCTGTACACGATAATGAGTGATCGCCTCTTTGCCGCCAAAGTCCAAAACAGCCATCTTGAGACGATTTTGACGATGCCGACCGATGGGCGCATCAACACGACCCGCAGTGGTGATATATCCTTGGACCAAGGCATCATACTGTCGACTCACCGTTCTCTGCTTTAATTGATCCACGAGATGGGTCTGAGCGGCCAAAGTCTTAGCCACAACCATCAGGCCACTGGTGTCCTTATCCAGCCGGTGAACAATACCGGCTCGGGGTATCAGCTCCTGGGCTGGATTGTGATGAAGCAGGCCATTGAGCAGAGTGCCGTCGGGGTTACCGGCAGCGGGGTGGACTACGAGGCCCGCGGGCTTATTGACCACCATCAGGCAGTCATCTTCGTACATAATATTGAGGTCGAGGTCCTGGGCAGCCCAGCTACCTTGGGGTTCCAGCTCTGCGCGAAGCTGGATAAGCTCGCCGCCAAAGAGCTTTTCCTTGGCCTTAGCTGGGGCTCCGTTTAAGGTGAGCTGGCCGCCTTTGATCCACGATTGGAGGCGCGCGCGCGAAAAATCGGGAATTAATTCGGCTGCGGCCTGGTCTAAGCGTCGACCAGCCATATTGGCAGGAACTTGGATATCTAGTTTTAGGTGTTCAATCATCAATCAATTGCAAATACTTTGGGCAGCTCCGCGACTGTGGTTAAATGTCCGACGCGCCAGGTTAATACTGGTGGGTAGTTTAATAAGGTAGAGTGTAAGAATGATAGAGCGAGGGGCTATGCAGACCTGGAAAATGCTGTGGCTGGCCTTGGTGTCCGCAATATTGGTTGCCTGCGCCAACACAGATGATTCGGAAGTGGGCCTACCCACAGGTTCACGTACAGAGCAGGCATACTACGAGATGGCCCAGCGACAGCTGCGAACCAGCCAGTGGGATCTTGCCATCAGAAACCTGCGAGCCCTGGAAGACAACTTCCCATTCGGCAACTACGCGGAACAGGCTCAGCTTGAGCTGATCTATGCCTACTACCGCAACTATGAAAACGATGCTGCTATCGCCGCTGCAGACCGCTTTATCCGCCTACACCCCCAGCACCGCAATGTCGACTACGCCTACTACATGAAGGGCCTGTCCTCCTTTACTGAGGGCACAGGCCTGTTCGAGCGCTTTATGCCTACCGACTTGACCAGTCGCGACCCAGGATCGGCTCGAGAGTCATTCGCTTATTTCTCCCAGTTAATGGCCCGCTACCCTGAGAGCCGCTACGCTCCAGACGCGCAAAAGCGCATGATCCACTTGCGTAACCTGCTGGCTCGCTATGAAGTTCACGTGGCTAACTACTACTTTAAGCGCGGCGCCTACCTCGCAGCAGCCAATCGCGGCCGCTACATTGTGGAAAACTTCCAGCAGACACCCGCAATTCCCGATGCCCTGGCAGTTATGGTTCAAGGTTACCATTTGATGGAAATGCAAGATCTCGAGGCTAATGCCCTGGATGTACTGCGCAATAACTATCCAAAGCACCCCGCTTTTAACGAAGACGGCACTTTCAACTACGACTTTTACAAAGGTCCGAGCGGCCGCAGTCTAGTGCACAGGGTTACCCTGGGCCTGTTTGAAAAATCTGACCCGCGGGGCTTTGACAGCCGGGAGCTCTATAATCCCGAATACAACCGGGACGAGACTCCCCTGCCTCCAGAGCTTCTGTAACTTATCACTTGAAAATAGAAACGGCGCCGAATGGCGCCGTTTCTATTTTCAGGATAGCTAGTCACCCAGCTTCCAGCCATTGGTGATGGGATAACGACGATCCCTTCCAAATCCGCGTTCAGAAATACGCACCCCGATGGCTGCCTGGCGCCTCTTGTACTCATTGCGTCCCACTAATCTGACCACACGCTCTACATCCTCTCTCTGGAAGCCACGCTGAATGATTTCCTCAGCGCTGTGGTCTTGATCAACATAGAGGTTGAGAATTTGATCCAGGATCTCGTAAGGCGGAAGGCTGTCAGAATCCACTTGGTCTGGGGCCAGCTCAGCACTGGGAGGGCGAGTAATGACCGTTTCAGGAATCACTTCAGAAATTGTGTTGCGGTAACGGGCCAGCTCGAATACCAATACTTTGGGAACATCCTTCAGGGCATTGAATCCGCCTACCATATCCCCGTATAGGGTCGCGTAACCAACGGCCATCTCACTCTTGTTACCGGTGGTCAGGACCATCGCGCCCTTCTTATTGGAGATAGCCATCAAAAGAACACCACGAGAGCGGGCCTGCAGGTTCTCCTCGGTGGTATCCCTCTCACTGCCAGCAAATTCTTCAGCGAGAGCTCCCATAAACGAATCAAAGATGGGCTCGATACTAATTTCCCGATAGTGAACCCCCATTCTTTCCGCCTGATCGGCCGCGTCGCCTTTACTCAGATCTGAGGTATAGCGAAACGGCATCATTACTGCCTCAACACGCTCTTTACCCAGCGCATCGACCGCAACTGCCAATGTCAGAGCAGAGTCGATTCCACCCGACAACCCCAGCACAACGCCATTGAAACCATTCTTATTAACGTAGTCGCGCACCCCGAGTACCAGGGCTTGGTACACAGAAGCCAAATCGCCGCGAGGAGAAGCAATTTCCCCAGGGAGTACCGTCAAATCCTGTCCCTGCAGAGATATGGAAGCTGGCAGCAACTGCTCTGTAAACTCTTCAGCCCTGGCACATACCTCTCCCTCAGCATCAACAACGATTGAGCCGCCGTCAAAAACCAGCTCGTCCTGACCACCGCACCAGTTTACATAGGCAATGGGGACCCCGGCATTCTTTGCCTGCTTGGAAACCAACTCCAGCCTCTGTTGAGCCTTGCCCCGGTGGAAAGGTGATGCATTGATGTTGAGAATCAACTTGGCTCCAGCATCGACTGACTGCTTGATGGGCTCTGGAAACCAAATATCCTCACAAACACTCAGCCCTACAGGAACTCCCTTGATATGCACTACACAGGAAGATTTACCCGGTTTGAAGTAACGCTTTTCATCAAAGACCTGATAGTTAGGCAGCTTCTGTTTGGCATATTCTGCGATTAACTCTCCCTCAACTATTACCCCCGCCATATTGAACATAACGCCATCGAGCAACTTGGGGTAACCCACAACAATGGCACAGGGCAGTTCTGCAGCTTTGAGCTGATCCAATGCCGCATCAATACGAATCTGCATACTGGGTCGTAACAACAGGTCTTCAGGAGAGTAGCCGCACAGGGTCAGCTCCGGAAAAAGTACCAAGTCAGCACCCAGCTCCTGGTGCGCTCGGCGCGCAATTTCTATCACCTGCTTGGTATTCCCTGGAATATCTCCCACCAGGGAATTGATTTGTGCCAGCACTAACTGCAAAGTAGACATCGTTGAACCTCGGACAAGACAGGCCGCTATTGTAACCCCATCGGGATAACAACAGCAGCGGCTCACCACTACAAGAATACCGGGCATCTACAGTGAGCAGTTCCCAGACATCCCCCCAACAACACCATGAGCTTTTACGCATAAGCGCAATTTACCGAGTAGCAATAGCCCTAGTTCTGCTGGGAGTATTCTACTCCGATATAGGTGGAGGCTCGCTTGGCACGTACTTGCCAACACTATTTATATATACAACGTCTTCCTATGCCCTTCTGAATGTGGCGTGGTTACTATTTTTGCGCCAGAAGGCTTACCAGACAAATAGCAGCCAAGTCGGGATCATTTTGGGTTGTGACATTCTGGTTTTCTTGTTGTTGATCGAGGCTAGTGGAGGACTAAACTCTGGCCTCGGTTATTTACTGCTTATCAGTTGTTCAATCGGTGCCATCCTACTTGATAAGCGCCTCAGTGCATTTTTTGCGGCCATTGCTAGCTTGGGTGTTATCGCGCTCCAGCTTTACCATTTACTAACTGAATCGGGTTCTAGCCAGGAGATTGTGTCTGCTGGCGGACTAGGTTTACTACTATTTGTAACCGTAAGTGCCATCCAGTACCTATCGGAACGTATTCGTAAAGCTAATATTCGCGCAGACAAACAAAGCCGCCAGGCTGCACACCTTCAACGCCTGGCTCAAGAAATCATTGAAAGAATGAATACCGGTGTATTAGTTTTAGGCCCTACTTACAAGCCAGAACTGATCAATAAATCAGCAAGAAGATTACTAGAAAACCAAGTCGATGCAGCACATGACTACCATGAAGAGCTGAGACAAAAGGTTAAGGAATGGCGCAGTCATAAGAGTCAAAATAATGTCCTTATCCCCGCAAAAAATGGAGACGAGCTTCATGCAAACTTTTCAGAATTACAGCATGATACTGGCCATAGCACATTAGTTTTTGTGGAGGACAACCGGAAGCTGGCGGAGGCAGCCCAAAAGCTTAAACTCGCCTCCCTGGGCCAACTGACAGCTTCAATTGCTCATGAAATACGCAACCCTTTAGCGGCAATCCAACACGCGGCACAGCTACTATCAGAGTCTCCAGAATTAAAAGAAGAGGACCGCCAATTAACGGACATAATCTGTCGCCAAAGCCAGCGAATTAATGAGATTGTAGAAAATGTGATGCAGCTTTCACGGAAGCGCGCCCGTTCAGCCCAAGAATATGAACTTGGGGCTTGGCTCAAGCAATTCTTAGCAGACTTCAGTGCAGGGAAAGCGGATAACGCCGTCGAATTAGACTCTACAGGGCAAGCACTACCTGTGTATTTTGACTCCGCACAATTGTCACAAGTAGTCACCAATTTAACAGAGAACGCCTTGGAACACTCAAAACTAGCTACAGGAGTGTGCCATGCCTATATTAGTGCTTACTATAATAAGGAGCGCAGGAATACGATTTTAGAGATCAAAGATCTTGGCACAGGTGTACCCGAAGAGCTACTCAATAAAATATTTGAACCATTCTTTACAACAGGGAAAAACGGCAGCGGGCTGGGCTTATATATCGCACGCGAGCTATGTGAAGCCAATAACCTAAGCCTTTATCACTGCCGGAGTAGCGACAACAAAAGTTGCTTTAGGATCGAATTTGCCAACTGTGAGGAAATTGCTTGATCTGGCTCAGAGAAATTTTTTGACCTATAAGCCATTATATTAAGAAGATTTCTGACATAATTTCAGCTGATAAACCGCCAAATAATTTCACACAACAAGAAAAGACAAAAAATAATGCGACCTCTGGCACTGGTTGTTGACGACGAACCAGATATTTGTAACTTAATTAGCCTAACACTTAAGCGAATGGATGTGGATTGCCATAGTGCAGGCACACTCGCACAAGCCAAGGAGCTGCTATACAACAATAGCTACCAGTTTTGCCTTACAGATTTGCGCCTTCCCGATGGTGATGGCCTACAACTGGTTGAATATATTCAGCAGGGTATCGAATCGCATCTGCCTACAGCGGTCATCACCGCTCATGGCAATATGGATAGTGCAATTAAAGCACTGAAGCTGGGCGCATTTGACTTTGTCAGTAAACCTGTTGACTTAGAGCGCTTGAGAAATCTTGCTCAACTGGCTCTCCGTTTGAGTCATCACCAAAGCGGTGAGTTAACTCAGAGTGATACAGAGCTGTTGTTGGGTGATGCTGGCAACATGCGAGTTTTAAGGAATCAACTGGCAAAAGTTGCACGCAGTGATGCGCCTATATATATCAGCGGTGAGTCTGGGTCGGGAAAAGAACTGGCAGCTCGGTCTATTCATCAGCAAGGGGCCAGAGCTGATAAGCCTTTTGTCCCTATTAATTGCGGAGCAATTCCAAAAGAGTTAGTAGAAAGTGAATTTTTCGGGCACCGAAAAGGTAGCTTTACTGGCGCTTATAAAGACAAGATCGGCTTACTTCAAAGTGCAGAGGGGGGAACTCTGTTTCTCGATGAAATCGCTGACCTTCCCCTGGATATGCAGGTCAAACTGCTTAGGGCTATACAAGAAAAATCTGTTCGTCCCATAGGCGCAAATCAAGAAATCCCTATTGATATTCGCATTCTCAGCGCGACTCATAAGAATTTGGCTGCTGAAGTGGCAGAAGGGCGCTTTCGTAGCGACCTCTACTATCGAATCAATGTTATAGAGATCTCCATACCACCACTTCGCGAACGTATTGAAGATATTCCTGTTCTTGCACAAGCTATTATGCAAAGAATTGCACGGAAGCCCGGTCTACCCCGACCTAAAATACATCCTCAAGCAATGTTAGCTCTTCAGAAATTTCATTTTCCAGGAAATGTTAGACAACTGGAAAATATTCTCGAGAGAGCTTTCACTTTATGTGAGAAGGGAGAAATTAAAGAGTCAGACCTTAAGCTTGATCAAAATACGTCATCAACAAAAGAACTCCCTGAGTTTGGCCAACTCCCCGTAACATCAATTCCTTCACAGGGGTTATTTGACTCCTCTCAGCACACAACAATTGATGAATTTTTACAAGAGATCGAAAAAGAAGTTATAGAGAGCGCGTTAAGCAAGACAAAGTGGAATAGAACTGCGGCCGCAGAACGCCTTGGAATAAGCTTCCGCTCACTTCGTTACAGACTAAAGAAGCTAGGTCTAGAAACTTAACCAAGTAATTTGAGTAGCTCTACACCTATAGAGAGCCACTCAAATTTTGTTGGTATCAATTCACGAGAAATGAATTAAAAATCACCAACAATCATCTGCACTAGTTCCTGTCGCATCCGTAACGCCCGCTTGAGTTAAGGTAAAACTGGTGCAGTCGCTATCACCCGCTTGCGCAGACCCGGATTGCGGCAGTGCCGTTAAGGTATATGTCGTCGCGGTGAGGACCCCTGAAATCGAATAATAGTTATTTTGTGTAGACAGCGTGTTTCCATCGGTTATTTCATTTGCAACAGAGCAACCTGCATCATCATAAGCACTATAAGCGGTAAAGCAGCGCTGCAAGCGCTGCGCCACGTCATTCATTTCAACTTTAGCTTCCGCCCGATTGCTTTTTCGAACAGACTCCATATAGGAGGGGTAAGCAATTGCGCCCAAAATCCCAACTATTGCAACAACCAGCAAAACTTCTATTAAAGTAAATCCGTAATTTATACTCAAACTAGAGTTCTTCATAAAATGCTACTCTTTATGGTTGCCGCCAAGATAAACGATCACCATCTCGATAAAGCTCGCCATCAGGTCCTCCCATAGCACCTGACGTATCTGATGAAGGGATAAATATTTTTTTCCCTGCAATAATAACATCAGAAAAAGCGATGGTAGCGCTATCTTCTTTCGTATTGGGCTCATCCAGGATACTCTCATTTGCAAACCTAGGGTCGCCTAGCCCAATAAGTTCCATAGTCCAGCCTGTTGCACCGTAAGCACAGGGGTCCTCAGATGGTATTAGAGTCGGAAAAATTAAGCGATCTCGAATTAATAAGGGCTTACTGATAATTCTTTCACCTGTTACATTTACGGTAGATCCAGAAACCGCCCCAAAATCTAAATACCATCCTTTTTTAGTATCCCACCAAGAGGTATCACTATCCCCATTAATGGTTCTCGAACCAGAAGACTCTGAGATAGTTTTCTCAAACAACTCTGACCTATCTGTAGATGTGATATTAGTATCGTTATCAACAATGCCATAAAAAGTATGGACCACATCCCCTTCCCCATCATCAGCTGAAGATAAATAGCTACCTGTACCAAAGTACACCATAATAGCATTATCCACCTTCGAATTGGCTCCTAGCACTGGCGCTGCGGTGATAGGCTGTGGGCGGCCATTAATGTCATTTGCAGTGAATAAAGGCTCGGGGGATGACTCGCTTCCAAATGCAACCTTCCAACTGCTCTCAGATTCACTGCTCAGATCAAACTTCCACATATTGCCGTAAATATCGCCTGCATATGCAGCTCTAACTATCCCGTAGATATCAGGTAATAGTGATGGCCCAGCCAAACCATTATCGGTTGAGCTACCGGCCTCTAATACTTCAATATCGCTGGGATCAGCCAAATCGACAATCACTAATGAGGCAGTATCATTATCGGAGTTGTATCCATTTCCAAAAATTAACTTCCAACCAGCTGGTGTAGGCGCAATAAGCGGTTGCCCAATAATATTTCCTATACTGTCATCATCTGAACTATCCAGTTCAAACAGAACTTCTGGGCTCGATGGGTTAGTTACATCAAGAACAAACAGGCCCTCTGATCCAGCACCGTAAGTACCCACTAAAATATTCCGCCATGATTCACTGGCGCCCTTCTTAAAGTAAGCATCGCTTACATATAAGGGGCCATCCACAATATACTCATGGGGGTTAGATTCAGTGCCGTAATCAGTCTCTGTTAAATCAGCCAACTTTTCATAAGCGCCCGATGGAATATAAGCAAACTCCTCGACACCAGTGGCAGAGTTTAGCCCATGCAACATTCCATCGTTGGCACTCACATAGAGAATTTCTTTCGAGCGAGCTTCTTTAGTATCTGATAAGTAAGAAGCGTATTTGTCTCCACCAAGGTAAGTGGGTAGAGACGAATAATACATATCCTTATTATCCGCTAATGCTGGGCTGCTATTAACAACATCACCCAACAAATAAGTTCGGCTACGCATTCCTGAGATCGATTTACCCCACAACCATTCCAAACGCTCCTCACCGACAGAATCATTATCAGTTCCAATCAGGGCTGATTTTTGTTTGTCTGTTAAATTATTCCAAGTAAAGCTCACTGTATCGGAGCCATCATAAGTGAGTATCGTTCGACCCGACGTGGGTATTTTCCCTGAAGACGAAGTACTCCACTTAGCGGTGGAGCTTAAGCTTCCATCTGTATCCATCGCAAAAGCTTTGACTTCACCACTCCAGTCGTTTGAATCAAATAGTGCTTGGAAAACCAACGTATCAGTTCCCAGACGGGTGGAGTTGGCAGCAACTGCCGATGATGATCCAGCGCGCCCACTAATATCACTTAATACTGCTGTTAGTTGATCAGCAAAAGTTTTGGAATCACTTGCGCTGTAGAAACCTCCACGACTATTCAGAGAGGCATGTAATAGATCGTCCAATTTATTTGCATCACTAGAGTCTGGATCTCCCCAAGAAATAGCGGTGCTGGTGTCAATCGCATTAAATGCAGTAGTCGGGTCAACGTTGCCTGTAACTCCAAGTGCAACCCCAAAAGTCACCATATGTTGCCAGGTTGCTGTATCAATACTTCCTTCAGCTTGGTTTACACTATTTGATAGATTTGTGTTTAAGTCAGTTTTCCAATAATGCATGGCAATATCTGCCAATGTATTCGCATATGAATCAGAGAATGGCGCGCCGTAAGTTCCATCCACATTACCGTAATAACCAACTTCGTCACTACCATAATCATTACCATAACCATCTGTCATCAGAATGGTATAGCTGGATCTACAGGCAATATCAGAGCTAGTGCTACTGCTTTCTCCAGGTGTTGAAGACCAAGGCCCCCTGCTATCCGTGCGACTGTAGTACTTACCCGCTGCTTCCAGAGCGTTTAATAGAGGGGTCCCTTGTGAAGGAATCGTTGTTCCATACAGCCTCTCAAAGAAATTCTCTCTATCGGTATCCTTAAAAGCGCGCACCCCCTCAAGGATCACATCAGTGCTATAGCCATCAATAGTTTTACCATCAGTATTCAGTGTACCAAAACCTACACGCAACCCCTCCCCTTGGGCTGAAAAAGCATGTCCGATCCCTGCTCGGGACATCAATACACGAGAGCGATGGTAGCTATACCAGTTAGCAAAATTCTGAATTTCCTCTGCATAGGTACAAGCACTTGAATCTGCGCAGTCCGTTCGCGCAGTGCCCCCCGCATAGGTACTCCCATCATTCTTAATTTGGATACGATCATAGCTACTAGAAAAATAAACGTCTGATGAAGCTGTCCCTTTATAATTAAAATAGGTAGCGGGATAGAAAGTAAGGTCTCCGCTCTCACACAGATTGTTAAATGAATTACTCGAATCCTTAGTAGCGCTATTTTTTATCCAACAATTTGCACTCTGCGTATTATTTACCGTGAGATTGCGCCAGCCTTTAGACGTATCATAAGGGTTGTGATATGCCTTTTGAGGATTTGCATCAGAAAATTCATTGCCATTTTCGTCCTCCTCAGCCCATGGAAGATACAAAATAGTCGGATCATAATAAGATTTGTTATTGTATGAAGAGCGATAATAGGCAGCCCATTTATTGTCACTATCAAATTTTGCTATGGTCTGCTTATCGTTGGAGCCATTCCAATAATCACAACCGGAAGATGAAGAGCTATTGTAAGGGCAGGGCGTTAATCGCACGGCAGTATTACTACTGCCAGCTTCAGTCTGCGGAAAGGTATAACGGACCGGATAACTTGTGTATCCCTTTTTCTTAGAAATATAAAAATAGTCGGTAATCTCCGAGGGAGTAACTTCAAACTGCATTGATCCAGAGTCATCCAAAATAAACATAATATTTGGATCGACCGAAGTACTTAAAAACAGTGGCTGTTGGGCAAAATCAAGGGATACCGCACTATGTGATATTCCTAAACTTAAAAATGCGGCCGAAATTGTCGAGGCGCTTTTTAATTTTCTTACAAGACTAATCATAATCATTATTCCAAGCGCAAATTATTAACGAACAGTAGTAGACTGGAGAATTACTACGGTACTATCACTACCGCCGACGCCGCGACTAGTAATTCGGTAGTACTCTGGCGCCTCATCACCAGCTAAGCAAGCCTGATCAATACAGCCACCGTCATTGGCATTCCAATCTGGTCCAGTAAATCTCTCGACGACATAAACCGGCTGACTGGCAACCCCGCTGAGTTTGAGATCGGTCGAAACCGAGACGCTGTCCCAGTCATAATCCAGCCAAAACTCAGTCGCAGAAGAGCCATCCATTTTTTCAACATATCCAACATTAGTTCCATCGTAAAGCTGACTTATCGAACGGTTAAAGTCCTCTACCAGCCTAACCTCAGCAACCCGCAATGCAGCTTCCGCGGCCTGGAATGCAAGCTGGCGATCGCGCATATTACCGGCCATTAACTCCTGCATACCACTTCCGCGAATCGCCGCCAGCCCGATAAAAGTCATCAATAATAAAATGATCAGTCCAACAAGTAATGTTGCCCCACCTTGCTGTTGCAGGCTTTTAACATAAGGCCTTTCTTTCATTTTCCCACCCCCAATTACGGCAAACTACGGCTACGGAGAGATATGATACTCGTGAAAACTTGACGCAGGCGCCTATCACCTGGGTCGAGGTCCTCCTCTCCATTGAAACTGTATAGCTGCGTTTCCTGAAGTACATTGTCGTCGTCGGAAGAAACCAATAACTCCACTTTAATACTGACTAATCTTTCCCAGTCGTTACTGGAGATTTCTTTAGCAGTTTTAAATTCATCTGGATTATTAGTATCCAATCCGTAAGTGATCTGCATTTGTTCAACCCCAGTTAAGAGTTCTTGAGATTCACCATTTACCTCTCGAAACAAACTTGGGCGGCCGGAGGTACCATTATCGATATAATAAAATGTACTGGTTGCTACAAAAACCTGCGCATCATCGTCATCGAAGTATTTGTCTTGGTTTCTTTGGCTATCTCCAAAGGTCTCATATCCCTTTTTATTTCCCGGTGTAAAGCCATCGGCATCTGAGTGATATAGCCCAATTTCCCCAGGCCTACTTCCAGTGTCAAACCCAGTCACTTGGAAAGCTAGCGCCTTTGTACAATCGGCAACTATCAAAATATCATTGGCACAGATACCGCTGTATTTATCTTCATCTCCATCGCAGCCACCTTCTTCAATTCCGGTATTTTCAATATAAAATCGATCGTTCAATGATTTCTCAGCTACGTCCACAGCCGTGCCATTCGCACTTCTCAACAACAAAACATCCGAATCTTCGGAGTGGTTTGGATAGCTTGGGTCGATTTGGTCATGATCGATTCCCTCTGCAGGATCAGCAAAATTATAAAGCGTTGTTTCGCTATCATTTAATATGTTTTCAAAATCACCGGTCGCGGTATTCATACAGCCGAGAAAACCGGCCATACGTATATCTTCACTCATGAAATCAATTGCAAGGCGCCCAGTTTCCTGCACCCTAGCGATAGCCTGCTGACTCGTAAATGTGACTTTACTCGATAAGAAAAGCTGTACCACTCCAGCCATCAATACCAAGCCAACGGTAATAGACACCATAAGCTCTACAAGAGAGATTCCTCGCTGCTTAAACATTACAATTTCCACTAAATTACTGTCATATATTGAAAGCTACTAGTACCTTCATCATCACCAGTGCCAGTGGAATCCTCCTCCCCCCACTGGACAATCACCGTACATACATCATTTACATCACAACTAATTCCCCCCGTACCCGCCGGGAGGAGATCTGACAGCAAGTTTCGCCACTCACCTAAATCAATATCAGCGCGGTTTGAACTCGCAGTTGGCGTGGGATCATCAACATCTATCTCATAGTCTGATAAATTCTCACGATTAGCTCTTAAACGCTCAAATACATCTTGAGCCAGAACATTCGCCTGTGAGCGCATATAAGCACTGTGATTGTATTGCAGCGCTTTGTTTTGTAGCGCTGCTAAGCCAAGCAGTGATGTGGAAAGAATTAATACAGTTACCATCACTTCGATTAACCCTACTCCACGCTGGGAATTTAGTAATTTCACTTCACCCTCCTTAGCAGTCGGTTTTCGACACGCTTATCAAACCGGCTGCTCCAAGCGTCATTGTTCTTTCATTGGTGCCAGTACATTTAGAGTTTTTCACCGTTATCGAGGTATCGGTAAAGCGCCCCAATGTACCTAAACTTGTATAGCGGATGAACTTTGTAGCGGCTCCCTGTACAACTTGAATCTCAGCACTCTCGTCATCGATCTCCCATACTCTTATTAGCTCACTCACTACAGGCTCCAGCGCGCTGTCAGTAACAGCGCCATCAGCAAACACTATCCATCCTTGGTTCCAGGTATCAGCAGCTCCACAACTTGCTCCATTGGTACTCGCACAGATAGAAACCCTTCCGCCACGCCGCACGGCCTCGGATCGGGCAAAGTTAAGAGCCCCTGCGAGGTCCTCAGCCAACGCCACTGAGCGGCTGTTGTTGATCATGTCCTTAAAGCTCGGGACTGCAATACCAACAAGGACAGCCAAAACCACAAGGGTGGTCATCAACTCTATTAGCGTAAATCCATATTGTTTCCGGATAAGACTACCCTGATCTAAGTTCCTAAATTGCATCTATTTCAAACGCCTGTGCTAATAATTCAGAGTTCACTTTACCGCCAAACACCTAGAAAGAGAAAAAGACCGTGGATATAGTCGGAAAAGTAGCATTTCAATTCGTTATCAAACCAGATCAAACCGACTAGCGGCCATTTCAGCAGATTCAATGGTCATTTAAATGAGACCTGCGTCTAAAAATCCTTGGAGGGAGCCATGACTCAGCGGGGGTTTACGCTACTAGAGCTACTAATCACTCTTTGTATTTTATCGATACTTTTATTTATCGGTCTGCCAAGCTTTACGCAGATTATTGAAAAAACACAGCTGGAGTTTGCGGGGGAGGAACTAATTAGTGCTATTCAGCTAACAAGAAATACGGCTGTTGTGAAGAATCAGCGCGTCACTATGCGCAACTCTGGAAGCTGGGATCTTGGGTGGGAGATTTTTATCGATGCCGACAATGACGGTTCCCGCGGTGAAAGAGACACTCTAGTAATGTCTGGGGCTGGATTAGATAAAGTGCAGGTTCTATCTAACTCTCCACTTAGAGATTACATTTCCTTTATTGGAACCGGTGAAAGTCGCAAGGCAGGCTCTCCACAAGGCGCATTACAAATGGGAAGCCTCTATGTTTGCACCCTTGATGGATCACAGGGCCTAGCCCTGATATTGTTTCACAGCGGTCGCCTGAGAGTCGAGCAGGCGAATCAAAGCCAATGCTCCTAGCCTCCTAAAACCAAAGGGAAAGGAGGCGCGAGAAGTTTTGATTATTTGAGTTCTTTAGGCAGGGAAAATCGTATATTTTCAGCTCGCCCATCCATTTCTTCTGGAAGGCTTGCACCAAGTTGTTGCAATCGGCTAACGACTCCCTGCACCAAAATTTCTGGTGCTGAGGCCCCGGCTGTGATCCCTATAGCCGCCTTACCCTGGAGCCAATCCGCATCGATATCATCTGCACCATCGATCAATTTGGCAGCAGCACCACAGCGTTCAGCGAGTTCACGCAGGCGATTAGAGTTAGAACTATTCGGGCTACCAACAACAAGGACCAGGTCACTTTCCAGAGCCAGCTGCTTTACAGCATCCTGGCGATTCTGGGTCGCGTAACAGATATCATCTTTTCGCGGCCCACGGATTTCAGGGAAACGCACTCTCAGGGCATCAATTACTCGAGCGGTATCATCCATGGATAGTGTTGTTTGGGTAACATAGGCGAGATTACTCTCGTCTTTAACAGTTAACTTCGCAACATCCTCTTCGTCTTCAACCAGGTAAATGGCACCGCCAGCAGAGTTGTCATACTGCCCCATTGTGCCCTCCACTTCCGGGTGCCCAGCGTGGCCGATAAGTATGCACTCAGCACCGTCGGTGCTGAACTTACTCACTTCAATATGCACCTTGGTAACCAGCGGGCAAGTAGCATCGAATACACGCAGGCCGCGCTCTCCAGCTTCGCGCTGCACAGCTTTTGAAACACCGTGAGCACTGAAGATAACGATAACATCATCGGGCACTTCATCGAGTTCATCGACAAAGACCGCACCGCGCTCTTTCAGACTTTCCACCACAAATTTATTGTGCACCACTTCATGGCGGACATAGATCGGCGCACCAAATACATCCAGGGCGCGATTCACAATATCAATTGCCCGATCAACACCGGCACAAAAGCCCCGGGGGTTAGCCATTCGGATTTGCATGTCTACTTCAGTACCCTACTTGCTACAAAGAGGGAACCCGACCCTATTGGATCGAATCCACCGCAATAATTTTCACATGGAAATTTAAGGTTTGACCGGCCAATGGATGATTAAAGTCGACGGTAACATCGTCCTCACCAATCTCACTGATTACTCCGGGGAGTTCGCCGCTGCCATTGTCAAAAGAGACTACCAATCCGCGCTCCAGCTCCATATCGGGAGAAAAGGTATCCCGGCGCACCTTTTGCAGGTTTTCCGGGTTGCGCTGACCAAATCCTATCTCCGGCGGTATCTCGATCTCGGCTTCATCCCCCGCTTTTAAACCAAAAAGGGCTTTTTCAAAGCCCGGCAGCAAACTGCCATCGCCAACACTGAAAGAGGCTGGGTCACCTTTGAAGGTTGAATCCACCTCAGTGCCATCATCCAATTTTAGGCTAAAGTGCAGTGTCACCCGGCAGTGTTCACCGATAACGGCATTACTCATAGTTCGTTAGACTTCCACGTTATTTTTTGCTTTGCCACTTTCTTTTTCTGCAAAAAAAAGTAGCTCAATAACCAGCATTGCAGCGCCGATACTAATTCCCATATCCGCAACATTGAATACCGGGAAGTGCCAGTTGCCGTAATAGACCGAAATAAAATCCCTTACGTAACCCAGCAGCACTCGATCCCAAAGGTTGCCCAAGGCCCCCCCCAGAATTAGCGCCAGGGCACAGGGTTCCCAGCGCTTTGTTGTCGGCAGGCGCCATAGCCAAACACTGACAACAACGCTAAATACAAAGGCAATAATTCCGAAAAACCACCGCTGCCATCCCCCAGCATCAGACAGGAAGCTAAAGGCAGCACCGTAGTTTTCCGCATAAGTAAATTGCAGCAAGCCGGGAATAATTTGCATTGAAGGGCCGTGCATAAACATATCCACGGCCCAGACTTTGCTGGCGATATCGAGGACAACCACCACCAGCGCCAGCCAGTACCAGCGCCATGGATGCCCCCAAACAGGGTTGGAACTAGGCATAGTGCCTCACTTCTCCTTCACCAGAAACGTTTTCCACGCAGCGCTCACAAATGTCTGGATACTCTGCTGATACACCCACATCGGCACGGTAATGCCAACAGCGCGCACACTTGGGGTGATCCACTTTGCTTACGCTGACTTTCAATCCTTCCAGCTCTGTGGACTCTGCACCGGCAGCATCGCTGAGCGGCTGCACAGAAGTGGAGGAGCAAATCAAAACAAAGCGCAACTCGTCTTCGAGCTCCAGAAGCTTTTCGCGCAGGTCATCCTCGGCGAACAGAGTCACCGCTGCTTGCAGGGAGCCGCCAATAGCACCAGCTCCACGCTGCTCTTCAAGCACCTTGTTTACCGCAGTTTTTACTTCGGCCATGGCGGCCCAATAGTCCGCACCTTTAACCGAGTCTGCTGGCAGCTTCGGCAGCGAATACCATTCTTCAATAAAGATGCTGTCCGCTTTGGCACCGGGAATAAACTGCCACAGTTCTTCTGCGGTAAAGCTCAGGATAGGCGCAATCCAGCGAACAAATGCCTGAACAATATGATAGAGGGCAGTTTGCGCAGAGCGGCGTGCAGTACTGTCCTCTTTAGTGGTGTACTGGCGATCTTTGATGATATCCAGGTAGAAGCCACCCATTTCCACGACGCAGAAGTTATGTAACTTCTGATAGATCTGGTGGAACTGGTAGTTATCGTAAGCCGCGATAATTTCATCCTGTAGACGCGCAGCCTTATCCAGCGCCCAGCGATCCAGCGCCAGAAGTTCACTCTCCGGCAACAAATCTTTTTCCGGGTCAAACCCAGCCAGGTTGGACAGGAAGAAACGAGCCGTATTGCGCAAGCGACGGTAAGAGTCCGCTGTGCGTTTCAGGATCTCATCGGAAACCGCCATTTCACCACTGAAGTCTGTAGCGGAAACCCAAAGGCGCAATACATCTGCACCCAACTTGTTGATTACATCCAGTGGTGCAACGGTATTGCCGATGGACTTGGACATTTTCCGTCCCTGTGCATCTACCGTGAAACCGTGGGTCAACACTTGCTTATAAGGGGCACAATCGTTGATGGCGATGGAGGTCTTCAGTGAAGACTGGAACCAGCCTCGGTGCTGATCAGAGCCCTCAAGGTACAGATCTGCCGGGAAACGCAGGCCGTTGCGGCGCTCCAGTACGGCATAGTGAGTCACACCTGAATCGAACCAGACATCCAGGGTGTCGGTAACCTTTTGATATTGGTCTGCCTCATCTCCCAGGAGCTCCTGCGGGTCCAGGTCAAACCAAACATCCATACCCTCGGCATCGACCTTTTCAGCCACTTTCTCCATCAAAGCGGGAGTGTCCGGGTGGATTTCATGGGTCTCTTTGTGAACAAACAAAGCGATGGGCACACCCCAGGTGCGCTGGCGGGAAATACACCAATCCGGACTGCCATCGAGCATGGCATCGATACGAGCCTTGCCCCAACCGGGGATCCACTGAACTTCATCCGCTGCCTTCTGTGCATTCTCCAGAAGATCATTCTGCTGCATGCTCACAAACCACTGCGGAGTCGCGCGGTAAATAAGCGGCGTCTTGGTGCGCCAGCAGTGGGGGTAGCTGTGCTCCATCTTACCCTGGTGCAGAAGTACTCCGCGCTCCTGTAACAGGGCCACAATTTTGTCGTCCACCTTGTAGACGTGCTCACCGGCAAACAGCGGTACCATATCGCGGTATACGCCATTGTCATCGATATAGTTCAGGGAATCGATGCCGTAGCGCTTGCCCACCTGGAAGTCATCGGGACCATGGTCCGGCGCAGTGTGTACACAGCCTGTACCTGCATCAGTGGTGACATGGTCGCCGAGGATCATCGGCAATTGCTTCTCGTAGAAAGGATGGTTTAGCTTCAGGTGCTCCAAGGCAGCACCGCGAATACGGCCTACCACTTCACCTTCGAGCCCCGCCTTCTCCAATACGGCGTCCTTGAGTGCTTCGGCAACGAGTAATCGGCGCTCGGCCGTTTGCACCACAACATATTCCAGCTCAGCATTGACAGAAACCGCTTGGCTGGAAGGAAGCGTCCAGGGGGTTGTGGTCCAGATAACAACGGATAGGGGGCCTTCACCCGCGTGTCCACCTGCCGCATCGGCGATAGCCAGGGATGTCTCTTCCGTCGCCGGATAGCAAACGTAAATGGAGTAGGAGGTTTTATCCTGATACTCCACTTCCGCTTCCGCCAGAGCTGATCCGCCCACAACGCTCCAGTACACAGGCTTGAAACCCCGTGCCAAATGGCCATTTTTGACCACTCGCCCAAGCGCGCGGATGATATCGCCTTCAAATTGGAAATCCATGGTGCGGTAGGGATTGTCCCATTCACCGAACACCCCCAGGCGAATAAAGTCTTTCTTCTGTCCGTCCACCTGCTTGGCTGCGTATTCGCGGCACTTCTGGCGGAAAGTTTTGTGATCCACCTTTGCGCCAGCCTTGCCAATCTTTTTCTCGACGCGGTGCTCAATCGGCAGGCCGTGGCAGTCCCAGCCAGGCACATAAGGAGCGTCAAAACCGCTCAGGGTTTTCGACTTGATAATAATATCTTTGAGAATCTTGTTGACCGAGTGACCTATGTGAATATCCCCGTTGGCGTAGGGAGGACCGTCGTGCAGGATAAACTGCTCGCGCCCCGCCCGCGCTTCGCGGATTTTTTCGTAGAGCTTGGTTTCCTGCCACTTCTTTAAAATAGCCGGCTCGCGCTGGGGCAGATTGCCGCGCATAGGAAAGTCGGTCTCAGGCAGGTTTAAGGTCACTTTATAATCAGTCATTGGATGTCTACTTCAGCTCTAGTAGAGAAAAATTCATCGTCTATACACCAGTTAGTGCCCCTTGGGGTTTTGCACAAACCAGTCTTTAGCATCGTCAATATCCTGAGCGATGCGGGCTTTGAGGATTTCCAGGGAGGCAAACTTCTCTTCATTGCGAAGTTTGTGGCAAAACTCTACCGCTAGTTCTTTCCCGTAGAGGTTGCCATCAAAATCAAACAAGTTGACTTCCAGTAGTGGCCGGGCGCCCTCTCCCTCAACTGTTGGGCGAAACCCCACATTGGCAACACCGTCAATTCCCGGCCGCCCAGCTGCGAGTTCACTTCCATTCGCGGCTTTGGTGCGAACGGTGTAAACGCCAACCAGCGGGGAGCGGTAGCGGTGCAAACGCACATTGGCTGTGGGAGCACCCAGTTGCCGGCCCAAGGCGCGCCCGGGGGCAACCCGTCCGGTAATACTGTAAGGGCGTCCGAGTAAGGCCTCGGCCAACTCAAACTCGCCCCGCTGCAAGGCTTCGCGAATGCGGGTGCTGCTCACCCGGGCTCCGCGAATCTCAAGCGTAGCCGTGTCTTCCACCGTGAATCCATTTTCGGCCCCGGCGCCCTGGAGAAATTGATAATCGCCACTGCGATCACAGCCGAAGCGGAAATCGTCTCCCACCACCAAATGGCGGATTCCAAGGCCGTCCACCAGAATACGGCGCACAAAGGCATCGGCACTCAGATTGCGCAGTTTCTCGTTAAACTGCAGGCACAGCACCCGGTCGGCACCAGCATCAAATAGCGCCAATACCTTCTCTTTAAAGCGCATCAGACGCGCGGGCGCCCTTTCCCCAGAGAAGAACTCATGTGGCTGGGGCTCAAAGATAATCGCCACCGAGGGCAGATCATGTTCCTGCGCGCGCTGCTTGAGCTGCGCAATAATCGCCTGGTGACCGAGGTGTACACCATCGAACGAGCCGATTGTCGCCACGCTTCCCCGGTGGCGGGGGCGCAGGTTGTGCAACCCGCGGATTAGTTCGCGCTCCTGGGCCAAAGCGATTTTCCCATCCTCATAAAATCGAGCCGCACAGTATAGCGGATTCCCACTGGGCGGCCAGAGGCCATATTTATCCAGATATGCCCACTTAAAAAACTAACTTGTGGCGCGGAAGTGGCGGGGGCGCAATCCTGAAACCAGTAAAACGGACAGATAGGTCGCTCCCCCCGCAGCTACGATCAGCCCCATACGCCAGGCGCGGTCATACCAGGCCCATTCACTCCACTGTGACCACAGGTGCAGGGCCCCGAGCAAAATCGCAACCATCGCCAAATTCGCCAGAAGCAACCTTACCAGGTAAGTGCCCCACCCAGCCTCAGGTTTATAGACATCATCTCGACGCAGGCCTTTATAGAGGAGCCAGGCGTTAATAGCGGCCTGACAAGCCGTAGCCAGTGCCAGACCCATATGGCCGAGCTTGAAGTAGTAGTTAAGCGGTATCACAAACAGCAGGCTCAACACCATTTTGGCCGAGATAGCGATTAAGCCAAAGCGCACTGGGGTGTAGGTATCCTGGCGGGCAAAATAGCCCGGCGCCAGCACTTTAATCAGCATAAACGCCAACAACCCCATGGCATAAGCGCGCAGGGACCAGGCGGCCATTTGCATATCGCGCGGCTGCATCTGCCCATACTGAAAAAGGGTTGTCAGGAGCGGCTCAGCCAGTACCACCAAGGCTACAGAAGCGGGCAGAGAAATTAGTGTGACACTGCGCAAAGCCCAGTCGAGGGTATGACGGAACCGGCGAGGATCTCCGTCAGTGTGCTGACGCGACAAGCTCGGCAGAATTACCGTGGCCACTGCAACCCCAAACACCCCCAAGGGCAGCTCGGTGAGCCGGTCGGAAAAATAGAGCCAGGAAACACTGCCGCTGGGCAGGAATGAAGCCAGCAGAGTGTCCATCACCAGGCTGATCTGAGTCACTGACACACCAAAAATCGCCGGCGCCATCAGGCGTAAAATTTTACGCACTCCTTTGTGCTGCCAATCCCACTTAGGGCTAGGCAGCAAACCTTCACGAGCGAGAAAAGGCAGTTGAAACAGCAGCTGCACCACCCCCGCAACAAAAACGCCCCAAGCCAGCGCCATAATTTGCGGATCAAACCAGCTGGTAGCAACAGTCGCCGCAGCAATCAAAACCAGGTTGAGCATCACCGGGGTAAGCGCCGGAATCGCAAAACGATCGAAAGTATTGAGTATTGCCCCGGTAAATCCCGCCAGGGAAATCAGCATTAAATAGGGAAAGGTGATCTGCAACATATCGGTAGCGAGATCGAACTTCTCACGCTCACTGCCGTCCCACCACCAACCAAAAGCAAAAATACCCGTCACTAGTGGAGCGCAGAGAACACCAAA
The DNA here is from genome assembly GCF_052467225.1 of Microbulbifer maximicatervae (SeqCode). Lineage (NCBI taxonomy): Bacteria > Pseudomonadati > Pseudomonadota > Gammaproteobacteria > Cellvibrionales > Microbulbiferaceae > Microbulbifer > Microbulbifer maximicatervae (SeqCode). The sequence continues at coordinate 4,999,147 of NZ_CP174303.1, forward strand.
CAGAGTAACCAACAAAAGTACGCCGCCAAGGGCGCCAGCAACCCGGTCATTTAACTCTCGCGCAGCCGCCTTACCGCCCTTTTGGCGGTATTCGGCCAGTACCGGCACAAAGGCCTGGGCAAATGCACCTTCGGCAAATAAGCGGCGGAAAAAGTTGGGAATCTTGAATGCGACAAAAAAGGCATCGGCAGCATCGCCCGCACCGGCAAAGCGGGCCAGTGCCACGTCGCGAACCAGCCCGGCCACTCGCGACAGCATAGTGGCAGCACCGACAACGGAACTGCCCCGCAGCAATCTGGAAGCACCAGATTTTTCGACTGCCTGTTCCTGAGCTGGGGATGACTGCGACAAAACTCGGACTCCTGGCGAAAGTTGAAACTTGTTGGCCGGCAAGTCTACCCCAAAACCTGGGGATATATGGGCTCCTCTACAGAGCTGAGGCCCTGCGACTGCGGGACCGCGAGCCTATACTAAGAGCGAGCTAGTCGCGCCACCCATGGAGCTGGTGGTGCGGGGAGAGAAGGGATGACCATTAGTGCTTTGATTATTGCCCTGGTTCTGGCAATTGTGCGGTACATAGCAGCTGTTGATGGCCCCAGCCCCGTCTGTCCATCCACCCCCTGCTATAGCTGCGGTCGCCCAGCCCCTTCCAGCTTCCGAGCTGGGTTTCGGAGCGATCGCCATATTTCGCCACAATTGAGCCGCAGTTGGTCATAGCTGCGCCACGCCAGCGCCTCCTTGGAGCTTTTTAATAACACTCAAACGGGCCGCAACAGAACAGGCCCACACGAGTAAGAAAAGCCGCTAAGGAGCAGAACAATGAAAAAAGTAGTGATGGCCGTCGCCCTGGGTTCTCTGATTGCCACCGGAGCCCACGCTAAGGAACAAAACGAATCCAATTTGACTCCGGCCAAGCAGGCCTCAGTCTTTACCGGCTCTGCAATTGCCGGTGCAGCATTGGGTGGGCCCGTTGGCTTTATCGCCGGAGCACTCGGCGGAGCCTGGCTCGGAGAGCAGATCAAGCAAGCAGACGAGGCAGATATGCTGGCAACACAACTGACAGAGAGCCGTGCAGAGCTCAGCAACCTGGCACAGCAATTGGATGCGGCTCAACTGTCCGCGAACGACGCCAGCCAACTGGCCCTGGATTCACTGCAATTCCAAATGCTGTTTACCACTGGGGAGGACGAGCTTCAGGAGGGCCAAATGCACCAGCTGAGTGCCATGGCTGACTTCCTAAAGCGCCACCCCCACCTGCAAATTCACCTGGAGGGACACGCAGATCCTCGCGGCAGCGACGGCTACAACAATGTACTGTCCGATCAACGCGCCCTGAGTGTGGAAGAGGCTTTGGTATCGCTGGGAGTTGATGCCTCAAGAATCAGCCGCAGCGCACTCGGCTCCACCTATTCCCAGGCAGCCCGAGGCGATGTAGACGCCTACGCCATGGAGCGCCGCGTCGACATCCGCTTCTCCCTTCCGGAGTCCATGGCGGGAAACTTCTGAGTCAAAGGGGCACGGCGGACAACAAATCCGCATATCCCTTCGCCTTCAAGCCGCACTACATAAGCACGGGTGGATCGCAAATCCACTCATGCGACTCCAATCTGATAGAAACCCTGTTGTATTTGCGGGCGCCTTGCGCCCGCCTTTTTGCCTAACCCCTGCAATTTCGTGCATGATTCTCCGCCAGAAAGGAATTAAGTCGGGATTTGTCATGAGTGCAACCATCGCCATTGTCGAAGATGAACGCGCTATCGCAGAAAACTACCGCGATGCCCTGCGCCGCCACGGTTATCGGGTCGATTTATACAGCGCCAGGATTGAGGCCATGGATGCTTTTCGCCAGCGGCTGCCGGACCTGGCCGTGATCGATGTTGGCCTGGGCAGCGAGGTTGAGGGCGGTTTTGAGCTCTGCCGGGAATTGCGCGCTATGGCGCCGAGCCTGCCAATATTATTTCTCACCGCCAGGGACTCAGAGCTGGATATTATTTCCGGACTGCGCCTGGGCGCTGATGATTACCTCACCAAGGATATCTCCCTACCCCATATGCAGGCGCGAATTAACGCCCTACTGCGCCGCGTTAGCGTGCTGCGAGATCAAAACGATGAAGGCGAGAGCTTAACTCAGGGAAAGCTATGGCTGGATATTTCCAGGCTCCATTGCCACTGGGATGAGCAACCCGTGGACTTAACCGTGACCGAATTCTGGATTGTCCACGCCCTGGCAAAAAGGCCCGGCCACGTTAAATCCCGCAGCCAACTAATGGAAGCAGCCCGCGTAGTGCTGGATGACAACACCATCACCTCTCACGTCAAAAGAATCAGGCGCAAATTCCAGGCGCTGGACACCGACTTTAATGCCATAGGAACCGCCTACGGCATGGGGTATCGCTGGCAGCTGTAAACCGCCATCGGGCGAACAATTTCAAAAATTTAAGTATGAACCTACGCCGCCAACTCTTGCTCGTCAGCCTTGTCGCACTCACCCTGCCCTGGGCCGGCTGCCAGTACCTCCGCCAGGTGGACGCCGCCCTAGCACAAGGCCAGATCCAGGCAATCGAGGCAACTGCGGCGGCAATTGCCGCACGCTTGGCCAGTGCCCCCCAGCTTATCGCTCCAGATCCTCAGCGCCTATCGCGCCCACCAGGCGCTCAGCTCTACCTGAATCCCCTATCTCAAGCTCCGAGAGTCGACGGCTATGGCGATGAGTGGCGAGCGCAGCAACTTGAGCCCAGAACCCTTGAGGACGGGCAGCTATCCCCTATGGCCCAGGTGACGCTGGGGCAACTGGATAAGCAAATCTACCTGCTTCTCACTGTTTCAGACTCAACCCCCGCCTATCGGGACCCCCGCACAGGCCTAATCGCTGGAGGCGACACCGTAGAACTGTTTACCGCTGAACAGCACTACATCCTGCCCGTCGCCAGCCAAGGGGCCGCCAGCGCCTTGTGGCACAACCCTAGAGAGGGCCGCTACGAGCGTGAGCTGCGTTTCAGGGGCCGATGGACTACTTCTGGTGCCGGTTACCAATTGGAGCTGGCTCTGCCACAAACCCTAACCGGTGGAGCCCTCGCTATCCGCATTCACGACAGGGCAAACAGCAGTGGCTCCTCACCGACTCGCAGCGCCAGCACACTTCCGACAGATGGCCACCCAGGACGCCTGGTGAGCCCTCTGCCAGACCTTCAAAGAGAACTCGACCACTTTGCGCGCCCTGGACTACGCCTCGCAATAGTGGACAGCGAGGGGTTTCTTCTTGCCAGCAACGGGCAACTACAGCTGGCAGATTCCGAGAGCAATTCGTGGCTGAGAGACTGGGCTTATCGCAAATTGCTTTCCAGAGAGGATTTGCCACAGCTGCCGAAAAATAGCTTGCCTCTTCCAACGCCTGACAGCCGTGGCACCCGGGAGCAATGGTATTCAGGACCGCTGCAATCCCGAATTGGTGCGGTGAGTGTGCCCGTTATCACCCGGGTCGACGAAGTGGTTGAGCGGCCACTTCTGGGGCAGGTCCTCGTCCTGCAATCTGGCGAAGCGATGCAATCAGTCACCGAGGGAGCAGCCCACCGGTTGTGGTTGATCAGCTGCGCCGCGGCCGCAACTGCCCTGCTCTTCCTTTTGGGCTACGCCAGCTGGCTTTCCTGGCGCGTGCGCAAGCTACACCAGGCCGCCCGCAACGCAGTAGATTCCAGCGGCAAACTGCGCGGCAACTTTCCCCATTCAAAGGCTGGCGATGAACTGGGAGACCTAAACCGGGCCTTCGCCAGCCTGCTCGCAGAACTGGACCAATATCACCAGTACCTGCGCACTCTCGCCAGTAAGTTGTCACACGAGCTACGCACACCGCTGGCAGTGGTTCGCTCATCCCTGGATAACCTCGCCGCCGGAGAACTCGACGACCACAGCCGCCGCTATGCAGGGCGGGCTATGGATGGCAGTGCAAGGCTGTCGGGGATTCTCAACAGTCTCTCCGCAGCCAGCAATCTTGAAACCAGCATCCACCAAGCGGAGCGGGAGCCTTTCGACCTGGCAGACCTGCTTGAAGTCATGACACAGTGCTATGGCGATGCTCACAGCGAACACCGATTTACTCTAAACAAACCCACTGGGGAGCTAGCCTGCCACGGCGCACCGGAGTTATTGGCTCAACTGCTGGACAAGCTGGTGGATAACGCATGTAGCTTCGCTCCCGAAGGCAGTGAAATTTGCCTGTCAGTGGCAACAAACAGAGATACCTACTTGATCACAGTGGGCAATGACGGCCCTCTGCTCCCGGAAGGTTACGCTCACAAGCTGTTCGACTCTCTCGTTTCTGTGCGCAACCAGGGCGATAATGCCGGCCACCTGGGGCTGGGACTGCATATCGCAAAACTGATCGCAGACTTCCACGGTGGCTCCTTAAAAGCCCGAAACCGCAGCGACGGCAGCGGTGTAGAGTTCAGCCTGGAGTTGCCGACCGGGTAACCGCCGTTGTGGATTGACAACATATCTGCACCGAGACGCCCGCTATGGTTGACAAACAACCAACTGTGGGGATAATGTCGCGTCCCGATCGGGCCCCAGGGCCTGTTAGTTACAGATTTATAGATTCCAGACAGGAGCAACCGGTGGCCAACTCACCTCAAGCGAAGAAACGCGCGCGCCAGAACGACAAGCGCCGCATGCACAACGCCAGTCTGCGCTCCATGGTGCGCACCTACATCAAGAAGGTAGTTGCGGCCATCGATGCCGGCGATGCGGAAAAAGCAAAAACTGCGTACGCAGAAGCAGTTCCCGTTATTGACCGTATGGCAGACAAAGGCATTATTCACAAGAATAAAGCCGCTCGTCATAAGAGCCGTCTGAACGCTCAGATCAAAGCTCTGGCCGCCTAACCCCTTAGGCAGCAGACACAAAAAAGCCCCGCATTGCGGGGCTTTTTTGTATTCGACACTTGCCAATTCAGAGCAGGATCAGGTTGTCGCGGTGAATTAATTCATCGTCATCCCGATACCCCAAAAGGTCGGCAAACTTCTCCGATGACTGCCCCAGAATCCGACCACTCTCACTACTGTCATAATTGACCAGGCCCCGCGCTATCTCGCGACCCTCAGCATTCCTGCAAGACACCAGATCCCCTCGCCTGAAACGCCCTTCAACAGCGGTAACCCCCACCGGCAACAGACTGCTACCACTCCCAGTCATAGCTGCCTCGGCACCGGCATCCACTAACAGGGTTCCGCGCACCTGTAACTGTCCAGCGAGCCAGCGCTTACGCGCCGCCAGGGGATCTGCCTCTGGCAGCAACAGGGTACCCAGCTGCTCGCCGGCACAGACTTTATCTATCACCGCCTCCAAGGCCCCGCCAGCGATCACTGTGCGAGCTCCTGAGCGCGCTGCCAACTGCGCTGCGCGCACCTTGGTGGTCATACCACCACGACCCAGACCGCTGCGGGAATCCCCCGCCATCTCCAGCAGCCTGGGATCAAGCGCAGATGCCTCACTAATTAATTCTGCTTCGGGGTTATCGCGGGGGTCTTCAGTAAACAGCCCATCCGCATCGGTCAAAATCAGCAGCGCATCTGCCTCAACCAGATTTGCAACCAGGGCCGCCAGGGTATCGTTATCGCCGAAACGTATTTCGTCAGTCACTACCGTGTCATTTTCATTCACGATAGGCACAGCCCCCAGTGACAGGAGCGTGCGCAAGGTGCTGCGAGCATTCAAGTAGCGAGTGCGATTGGAAAGGTCATCGTGATCCAACAGGATCTGAGCGCTGCGAATATCAAAACGGCTAAAAGCCTGCTCATAGACCTGCACAAGGTGGCTCTGCCCCACAGCAGCAGCCGCCTGTAACTGGTGGATAGACTCAGGCCGGCGACACCAGCCCAACCGGTCCATTCCGGCCGCAACAGCACCGGATGAAACCAAAACAACTTCGATCCCTCGACGGCGCAAATCAGCCATCTGCGCAACCCAAGCAGAAATGGCAGCGGTATTCACACCTCGACCATTATCTGTCAGAAGGGCGCTACCAATTTTTACCACCCACCGCTGGGCCTTGGTCAACGCCTGCCGGGACACTGTTGCGGAGTCCATGTTTCCCCCTCAGGACAAGATAACTATTGAGCGAGCCAAGCTAACTCAGCTCGCTCCACGCCATTTAAGAGCGATACTCGACATCCACATCGTGGTCGTCGTCATCATCCCAATCCTCATCGTCATCCACCTGCCCCTTGGCAGCTTTGCGCTTGGCGCGATGACTCTCTCTCAACTCTTCAATTCGCTCGCGAGCTTCGCGCTGCATTTGACGCTGCGCTTCCAGCTCCGCCACAGCCAAGTCGGGATCTCGCTCTTCGATTTCCTGGCGCTCTTCCAGGTAGTCCATCAAGCGTCCACCGAGGGCATCGGTACCCTCTTTGCGAATAGCTGCCACACGGAACACAGGCCCTTCCCAGCCCAGAGCATCCACTACCGCCTGGCAGCGCTCTTCCAGCTCCGCAGCGGGAACCAGGTCGGTCTTGTTCAATACCAGCCAGCGCTCACGCCCGGCCAGGGTAGGGCTAAAGGTGGACAGCTCGCGCTCAATGGCTCGGGCATTCTCCACCGGATCAGAGCCATCAAAGGGAGCCAGGTCAACCAGGTGCAACAAAACACGACAGCGAGTTAAGTGCTTGAGGAAGCGAATCCCCAGCCCTGCACCTTCGGCTGCACCTTCAATCAGGCCGGGAATATCTGCAATCACAAAGCTTCGATGCTTCTGAACCTGCACCACCCCCAAATTTGGTACCAGGGTAGTAAAGGGGTAGTTGGCCACTTTCGGTTTGGCCGCAGAGACGGCGCGAATAAACGTGGATTTACCCGCATTGGGCAGTCCTAGCATGCCCACATCTGCCAGAACCTTCAGCTCGAGCTTGAGGCTGCGCATCTCACCCTCAGTGCCGTGCGTGGTCTGACGCGGCGCACGGTTAGTACTGGACTTGAATCGGGTATTACCCAGGCCGTGGAAGCCCCCCTGGGCCACCAGCTGACGCTCACCGGCTTCGGTCATATCGCCGATAGTCTCGCCGGTATCCGCATCAATGATCGTGGTGCCCACCGGCACCTTAAGGACCAGGTCCTCACCCTTGGCGCCAGTACAGTTGCGCCCTCGACCCGGCTGGCCACTCTCAGCGGCGTAGCGGGGCTGGTAGCGATAATCCACCAGGGTGTTCAGGGAATCATCAGCTTCCAGGTACACGGAGCCGCCATCGCCGCCGTCACCGCCATCCGGACCACCCTTCTCAACAAATTTTTCCCGGCGAAAGCTCAGGCAGCCATTGCCGCCCTTGCCTGCCTGCACAGAGATGGGCGCCTCATCGACAAACTTCATAATCACTCCACCGCCACAGCGGTTGTCTCATCCGGTGCGCAGATACGCACACTATCATCATACCAGCCGACAAGCCGCCTCCTGTGGGCAACTGCCACCCTAACTTCCCGTCGCGGTCTTTTTGCGACTTTTCCAACAAAAAAGCCCCGCAATAGCGGGGCTTTTTATGAAGCTTGGGCTAATGACCGCTTAAGCAGTTTCGATAGAAACGAACTTGCGGTTGTTGGGGCCCTTAACTTCAAACTTCACAACGCCGTCCGCAGTGGCGAACAGGGTGTGGTCTTTGCCCATACCAACGTTAACACCGGCGTGGAACTTGGTGCCACGCTGACGAACGATGATGTTGCCTGCTGCTACAGACTGGCCGCCAAAGCGCTTCACGCCCAGGCGTTTACTCTCGGAATCGCGACCATTTCGCGTACTACCGCCAGCTTTCTTATGTGCCATGAGTCGTTACTCCTCTCTTATGCCTTGATGCCAGTGATTTTAACTTCGGTGTACCACTGACGGTGGCCCTGGCGCTTCATGGAGTGCTTACGACGACGGAACTTGATGATTTTCACCTTCTCGCCGCGGCCGTGGCTTACCACTTCAGCAGTTACTTTAGCGCCATCTACAACAGGAGCGCCAATGTTGATCTTGTCGCCATCGACAACCATGAACACTTTATCAAAATCGATGGATTCGCCAGTTGCTACTTCCAGCTTCTCCAGGCGAAGTACTTCGCCTTCTTCTACACGGTGTTGCTTGCCACCGCTCTCAAAAACAGCGTACATATTTCTATGCTCCGGTAAGGACGACACGAAGCAGCGGGAGGACCAGTAAGTCACTGCTCCGCATTTCGGGAGCTTGCGCCGTGTGTTTAACATCTATTCGCCAAAAGGCCCGCAGACGACCCAATAGCCGCAAAGAGCCCGCAATTGGCGGGGCGCAGATTCTAATCAATTCGCCGGGTTGATACAATAGCGCCCCTTCGCCTTCCGGCCCCCGGGAGGCCTCTGTCTAGTCGTATAAGGAACTCTCACATGCTGCCTTTTCACCGGGTCGCCGCCGAAGACTTTGCTGCGGTTAACCAGCGCATTCTCGATCAACTGCACTCGGACGTTCCCCTGGTGGAAAATATAGGTCACTACCTGGTCGAAGCCGGGGGGAAGCGCCTGCGCCCACTACTGGTACTGCTTTGTGCCAAAGCTTGCGGCTATCAGGGTGAGAACCATATCGATCTCGCCACCATTATTGAGTTTATTCACACTGCTACCTTACTGCACGACGATGTTGTAGACACCTCTGACATGCGCCGCGGCCGCCTTACCGCCAATGCCAAGTGGGGCAATGCGCCCAGCGTACTCGTGGGAGATTTCCTCTATTCCCGCGCCTTCCAGATGATGGTTGCCCTGGAAGACATGAACATCATGGCAATTCTCTCAGAAACCACCAACACCATCGCAGAGGGTGAAGTACAGCAACTGGTCAACGCCGGTGATCCCGCAGTAAGCGAAGAGAATTACTTCACTGTCATCCACAAAAAGACCGGCGCACTGTTTGAAGCCGCCTGTGAAACTGCGGCCGTATTAGCCAACTGCTCAAGTGAAGAACAAACTGCACTGAAACTCTACGGTCGACACCTGGGACTCGCCTTCCAGCTGGTTGATGACGCTCTCGATTATCGCGGTAATTCGGAAGAACTGGGTAAAAATGTTGGGGATGACCTGGCGGAGGGCAAACCGACCCTGCCCTTGATCTACACCATGGCCAACGGCAGCAAGGACCAGGCACTGCTGGTAAAAACTGCAATTGAACAGCGCAGTGCGGAAAAGCTCAGTGAAATAGTAGAGGCCATTGAAGCCTGCGGTGCTCTGGACTACACCATGGATCGTGCCCGGGCCGCTGTAGAAGACGCCAAAAAGCAATTGGCCTTTATGCCCGAGAGCGAACAAAAAACCGCCCTGCAGCAATTGGCGAGTTTTGCTATAGAGAGAAACGTCTAGAAGTAAATGCTGCTCGGGCTATATCGATAGCACGGGCAGCGCCGCTACCTTAAGCACAATGCGAAACAACGCAGCTCCCCCCTCGAGCAGCTACCAAACCTGACCAACCTCCAAGCTTTATTCGTATCTATTTCCCGCTACCCCTCCAACATTGGGTACGATTGTTCCTCTTGTTATTTCAAGCGCCAACACCAATTCCTCAGGGGCAAAATAACGAGAAGAATATAATTGGTATGGAGAGATCAGCACATGAGAAGCTCTACTGCGCTTTATCAGCTTAGAAATTACCCGGAAATGTTCTTAAAAAATAACCTGGTGAGGATTACCGGTACAAAAGATACTGGAGTCATGGATTATCAATTCGGGACCTACACCATGGGCATGGGCGCACCTGGTATCGATAGCCCCAATGAAATTTTTGCTTTCCACCGCCAAGGGGTCTTTATCGAAGATCCGCAAACAATCAAGGTCCACCATATTCGTATGATCGATTGGGATGAAGACCTTGCCCTAGATCACCTTGAGCCCTACCAAATGCGCAGCGGTGCCGACATTATGATTACCGGGCAACTCAGTGACTGCTGTTTCTGTATTGGCGGGCGCAATACGAATATGCCGGCCGTTGCTCATGTTCGCCCAAGGAAAAAACAGGGACTCAATGGCAAGGCCACACACAATGAAATTATCAACCGGGGAAAGTTTAGGTTTTTAGGTAACGTCACAAAATCCCTTGGGCGCTCAACTCTAAAGCCCCACCATCACATCTACACAGACTACGCTTATGTTATTGGAGTACGGGTTAAGAACCAGTGGCAAATCTTCGCTCAACACGTAAAGACCCCCAAAGGCCCCATCCAAGCTGTCACCCGACTCTTATAATTTCTTCCATAAAACCAGATAAATAACTTTGAGTACCCCCAAACCAAAAAGCCCCGCAGTTGCGGGGCTTTTTAATATTAAAAAACGAGTATCAACCGATAAGCTTAAGCAGCTCCTCTGTTTTCTCCCGCATTAATTCCTCACTTCCCCGGGATTCAACATTCAAGCGAACAACCGGTTCAGTATTTGACATACGCAAATTAAAACGCCACTCGGGGTAAGCGATACTCAACCCATCCACGTGCTCAACGCTGTCAGCTGCAGGTCCATACTTTTCCTCTGCCGCCTTTAACAGTGCTGCAGCATCCTGAACCTTAGAGTTAATCTCTCCCGAACAGGGGAAAGCGGCCATGCGCTCACCAACAAGCTGTGACAGCGATTTACCACTGCGACTTACCAACTCAGCAACCAATATCCATGGAATCATACCGCTATCGCAGTAGGCGAAATCCCGGAAATAATGATGCGCACTCATTTCACCGCCATAAATGGCATCTTCCTTGCGCATGCGCTCTTTAATAAAGGCATGACCGGTTTTACTCTGTACCGGCTCTCCACCAGCAGCGCGGACAATATCCTCGGTATTCCAGAGCAGGCGTGGATCATGAACAACTTTGGCACCGTTGTTTTTTGCCAGGAAAGCTTCTGCCAGCAAGCCAACAACATAGTAACCTTCAATAAAATCACCACTTTCATCGAAGAAAAAGCAGCGATCAAAATCACCATCCCAAGCTATACCAAAATCAGCGCCGCTTGCCCGCACTGCCTCGGCAGTAGAACTGCGGTTTTCTGGCAAAATTGGGTTGGGAATACCGTTGGGAAAGTTGCCATCGGGCTCGTGGTGAACTCGCACAAACTCAAACGGCAGGTGTGGAGCCAGCTCATCAACAACCGCCCCCGCACCACCATTACCCGCATTAACCACCAATTTTAATGGTTTCAATGCAGTATTATCGATATACCCCAATAAGTGCTGCACAAAATCAGCACGATGTTCAAAGCGCTGCAAAGTGCCTCTTTGCTCAACCGGAGCAAAGTTGTTTTCTTCTGCCAAGCGCTTGATATCCAGTAGACCGGTATCACCACTGATTGGACTACTGCCTGCACGTACAAACTTCATGCCGTTGTAGTCCATAGGATTGTGACTAGCAGTAACGCAAATACCGCCGTCAAAGCCCCCGTGGAAATTGGCAAAGTATACCTCTTCTGTACCACACTCGCCGATATGGAAAACATCGGCACCCGCATCTCGTAATCCATTGACCAGCGCATCTGTCAGCTCGCCACTGGTAAGCCGAATATCATGCCCAACAACTACTCGACGAGCATTCAGGAACTGGGCAAAGGCACGCCCCACTCGATATGCGACATCGGTATTAAGTTCATCGGGTACACGGCCGCGAAGGTCATAAGCCTTAAAGCAAGTCAGCTCACTCACTTGCTTTTCTCCTCAGCAGCCTGCTCTGGCAAATACACATTTTCGTAGACGTGGTTAGTAGCATCAATAAAGCCCTCTACAGAACCACAGTCAAAGCGGCGACCTTTGAAGGCATAGGCTAATACACAGCCCTGCTGAGCTTGCGCCATCAGCGCATCGGTAATTTGAACCTCACCATTTTTACCTGGAGGAGTATCTCGGATCAGATCAAAGATATCCGGTGTCAGGATATAACGACCAATAATCGCCATATTACTGGGGGCATCTTCCGCTGCAGGCTTCTCGACCATGTCAGTGACTTGATACAGACCAGGCTTAATTTCATTACCACCGATCACACCAAATTTGTGGATCTGCTCCTTCGGCACTTCCTCTACCGCAACAATACTGCAGCGGAATTGCTTATAAAGCTGAACCATTTGCCCCAAAACGCCCATATCTTCATTTAGACACAGGTCATCAGCCAACACGACGGCAAACGGCTCATCGCCAACCAGGCGATGTCCTTGCAAAATAGCGTCACCCAGGCCTCTCATTTCGCCCTGACGCGTATAAGAAAAGCTCGCCTTATCGATCACTTTGCGCACTGAGTCCAGGTAACGTTCTTTGCCGGTACCCGCGATCTGGTGTTCCAGCTCAAAGTTGGTATCAAAGTGATCCTCAATCGCGCGCTTGCCTCGTCCTGTGACAAAACCGATCTCAGTCAGCCCCGCCTCTATAGCCTCTTCAACGCCGTACTGAACCAATGGCTTGTTCACCAGCGGTAACATTTCTTTCGGCATTGCCTTGGTGGCAGGAAGAAAACGAGTGCCGTAGCCGGCAACAGGAAATAGGCATTTCTTGAGCATTCTGCTCCCCCAATCAATTTAAAACAGCGCACCCCGCGCAGGGCTGGCAACTTATCATAGCGTCGCAGTGCAAGCACTTACACTCGATAACGTTAAACTTGGCCCAAAATGTGAATTCCCCGAGGATAAACACCAAAACTATACGAATATGTTGAGGAATTAATACGCTAAATAGGTGGGATTTGTGAAGACAATTCTCACGTCAGTCACAAAAAGCGCCTTGACCGACTGGACAAGCAACGCACAGCCCTTAGAATGCCCGCTCTTGCAAAAGTGTCCAATCTCAATTGCATAACCACCCACTAACGGGGAAATGATGAGTAATTTTGTACAAAAAAGTGAGTATACCAGAGAGGAGCTCCTGACTTGCTCCCGTGGCGAGATGTTCGGCCCAGGCAACGCCCAGTTGCCGGCTCCCAATATGTTGATGCTCGATCGTATCACCCATATATCCAAGGAAGATGGTGCTTTCGGCAAGGGAGAGCTGATCGCTGAGCTCGACATTCACCCCGACCTATGGTTCTTCGACTGCCATTTTCCCGGCGATCCCGTAATGCCCGGCTGCCTCGGCCTGGATGCTATGTGGCAATTGTTGGGTTATTTCCTGGCCTGGAAAGGCAACCCCGGCCGCGGTCGTGCACTGGGCTGTGGTGAAGTTAAATTTACCGGCCAAATTCTCCCCACCAGCAAAAAGGTGACTTACCATATTCAGATGAGCCGGATTGTTGAGCGCAGGCTTGTTATGGGTATTGGCGACGGCAGTGTCTCTGTGGATGGAAGAGAAATTTACACAGCAAAGGATCTTCGCGTAGGCTTATTTACCCGTACGGACAATTTTTAAACTCGTTTAAGACTAATACCGGTAGAAACCATCAGTCCTCTGCCGACAAGCTATGCTGGAGATCACTATGCGTCGGGTCGTCATTACCGGAATGGGTATCACTTCCTGTATCGGTACCAACACTAAAGAAGTCACCGAGTCACTGAAAACTGGTCGAAGCGGCATCCGCTTCCAAGAAGAGTATAAGGAGCTCGGCCTGCGCAGCCATGTGGCTGGGCCTGTGGACATCGATTTCAAAGAGCATATCGATCGCAAGCAACTTCGCTTTATGGGCGACGCTGCAGCCTATGCGTACATTGCCATGCGTGAGGCAATCGAGATGTCGGGCCTGCAGGAGGCGCAGATATCTAATCCGCGCACGGGTATCGTGATGGGCTCTGGCGGCACATCCACTCAGCAGATTATTGACGCTGCACATACTCTGAAGGAAAAAGGTGTTCGCCGTGTAGGCGCCTACCGCGTGCCTCAGGTAATGAACAGTACCGTTTCCGCATGCTTAGCCACTCCATTCAAAATCAAAGGGGTGAACTACAGTATTTCTTCCGCTTGCGCTACCAGTGCCCACTGTATAGGGAACGGAGCTGAGCTTATCCAGATGGGTAAGCAGGATGTAGTGTTTGCTGGCGGTGGTGAGGAACTTGCCTGGAGTTTGACTCACTTGTTTGACGCTATGGGCGCCCTCTCAAGCAAATATAACGATACTCCGACAAAAGCATCACGCCCCTACGATGCCGATCGCGATGGCTTTGTGATCGCCGGTGGTGGTGGCTGTCTGGTGCTCGAAGAAATGGAACACGCCGTGGCTCGCGGTGCGACCATCTATGCGGAGCTGACCGGTTACGGCGCAACTTCCGATGGTTACGATATGGTTGCCCCAAGCGGTGAAGGCGCCACCCGCTGCATGCAGCAGGCTCTGGCCGGAATGGACGGCAAAGGCCTGCAGGGTAGCGTGGATTATATCAATACCCACGGCACCTCTACGCCTGTAGGCGATGTCGCCGAATTGAAGGCCATGCGCGAAGTCTTCGGGGATACAGTTCCGGCATTCGCCTCTACCAAATCTCTGACAGGCCACTCTCTGGGAGCTGCAGGGGTTCAGGAGGCCATTTACAGCCTGCTGATGATGCAGAATAACTTCATTGCTGCATCAGCCAATGTAGAGAACCTCGACCCCGCTGCGGAAGGCATGGACCTTGTCCGCCAGCTGCGTGAGACTGAAGTCAAACGGGCTATGTCCAATAGCTTTGGCTTTGGCGGAACTAATGCCTGCCTGATATTCGATAAAATCTAATCGAAATAAAAAGGGCGCCTCGCGGCGCCCTTTTTATTGACTGCGCAACAGAAACCAAACTATTCCGGAGTCGCGTGCAGGCGCTCCAACCACAGCTCAACCTGGCGTGTCAGTCCCTGTCTCCAGCTCCGCTGCTGAACACCAAAGACATCCCGCAGCTTGCCACATGAAAGTACTATGCTGCGATCCCGCTTCTCAGCCTCATCCCCTAATGAAGTAAATTGCGCAAAGCGCTCTTCATCGTAAAAAGCCTGGGCGCGCTCGACCACCTCCAGGGCAAACTCCATCGCTGTGCAGCTATCAGAACTACCGTAGTGATAAACGCCTCCTGCCTTGGCCCCGCTAGCGAGCTGCTGGGCAACCGCCACTGCGACACGAGCCATATCCACCACTGTTACTGGGTTGCCGCTGTTCCTTCCATCCAGGGCTAAAGGCTCCCCAGACACAAAGTTGCGTAAAATACGCCCTAACAAGGCATCCTGACCACTATCCACCATCCAGCCAAAACGCAAAATCGTCAGGTTTTGCAGCCCATTAAAGGCATCTTCGCAAGCCAGCCATTCGCGTCCACTCGGGGACTGCGGTTCTGCGGGCTCATCCTCGTCATAGCGGCGGCGCTCACCACCAGAAAAAACTTGGTAGGATGAGAGGTGAATAATATGTCCACAGGGTGCAGCACAAAGCCGCTTACTCACCAGCAGTGACTCCGGCATGCCTCGATTGTCGGCACAGGCGGAGGCATTAATCACAATTGAGCCCGGTCTCAATTGATCGATTTCCCCGGGGGTCAACTGCTGTACGCGAAAGCCTGCGCGCTGCAGTCTTTTTTGCAGCGCGCCATCAACCTCATTACCAGCTGTGATAATGGCGACGGTATCCGGCATATAACCTGTATTCAATTCAGACACTGGTAAATCCAGTTCTTAGAACGGGATATCGTCATCAAAGCTATTATCGAAACCACCGGCAGGACCTTGGTTCGGCTGTTGCTGGGGCTGCTGGTTAGCTGGTGCCATCGGTGAGGGAGCGGTACGCCCCTGCCCGTATGCCTCCTGGCCGCCCTGCTGCTGGTAGCCACCCTGAAAACCGCCGCCCTGTTGGTCAAAACCGCTGGAACCACCCATCGGCTGGCCGCCACCCATTTGGCCACCTGCGGCTGCGCCCATTCCAGCGCCACCCATACCCTGACCAAAGCCGCCCTGCTCACCGCGACCGTCCAGCATCTGCATTTCGCTGGCAACGATTTCAGTGGTGTAGCGGTCCTGGCCGGAATTCTTATCCTGCCACTTACGGGTGCGTAGAGAGCCCTCTACATAAACTTTGGCCCCCTTGCGCAGGTACTCACCGGCGATCTCAGCCAGGCGGTTAAAAAATACTACGCGATGCCACTCAGTGCGCTCCTGCTGCTGGCCAGTCTGCTTGTCTTTCCAGCTCTCACTTGTAGCCAGGCTGATGTTGGTAACAGCACCGCCACTCGGCATATATTTGGTTTCCGGGTCATTCCCCAGATTACCGATCAGAATTACTTTATTAATACCCCTGGCCATGGCCCTCTCCTCTCGTCAACCCGGGCTCCACCCGGGGCAATAAACTATTTAAACAATCAATTAATCTATCAAGTGTTATGAAATACCGTCAGTGCTACATTGCACCATCAGTAAATATTGTATTTTTATCCAGTAGGATACAATAGCGGCTCAGTGTTAGTAAGCGCTACCTTCACGCTCTCTCGCGCAAACCCCACCACAGCAACATCCATAGCAGCAGCACCGCCAAACCCAGAGCAGCAACTGCGGAAGCGCCCCCCAGACCGAACAGCAGGCCACCCAGGCTACCGCCGACAAAGGTGCCAAAGAACTGTAAAGTCGCGTAGAGCCCCGTAGCTGCGCCCCTCGCTTCCGCCGGAGCCTTCCTGGTTAGCTGCGCCGGCAGCAGGGCTTCAAGCAGGTTGAAACCGGTGAAGAACACTGCCAGCAAGACTACCAGCATCCAGGTGCTTACAGACAACAAGGCCGCACTGCCACCGATCAAAGCTAAACAAGCAAAATTAAGCGCAAAAGGCACCCGATCACTTTTCTCTGCCGCCCTCATCATTGGCAACATCAGCAAGAAGGTGCCGAGCATGAGTGGTCCATACAATTTCCAGTGCTCGCTAGCCGGCCAATCCAATCTATCGACTAGCACCAATGGCAAGGCGACGAACAATGCCGTGAGCAACAAGTGGGAGAAAAAGGCCCCAGAAACCAAGCGCCAAACAAGACCGCTTTTAACTACCGAACGAAAACCACTGCCATAAACTGCGGGCCGCCGAGCCGCCTCCGGAGTCGGCACCAGGCGCCAAACCAATAATCCACCCAGCAGTGCTAATCCAGCAGTGACCCAGAAAATTGCCGGCAAGCCGCCCACACCGGCTAGCGCTGGCCCCAGGATCACCGCCAGCATAAATGCGACGCCAATAGACGCTCCGATAATCGCCATCGCAATACCGCGCTTTTCATCGCGGGTTAAGTCGGCAACCAGCGCCATCACCGCAGCGGCAATAGCACCACAACCTTGCAGTACCCGCCCCACAATAAGTCCGTAAACCGAATCCGTCAGTGCAGCGATGACACTGCCCAGGGCAAACAGTGCAAGGCCGGTATAAATAACCGGCTTGCGCCCCCAGCGATCGGACAGGAGCCCCAGAGGAATTTGGAGTATCGCCTGACTCAGGCCATAGGCGCCCATTGCCAGCCCCAGCAGCATGGGCGTGCTATCGCGATAGCCCTCGCCGTACACAGTGAGAACCGGCAGGACCATAAACAGGCCCAGCATACGAAAGACATACAGGGAAGCCAGCCCACCCAGGGCGCGGCGCTCAATGGAATTCATGCAAATCCCGGAACAGCATCAAATAGGGCGCGCATTGTACAGTGAGCCGCCTCCCGGCTGTAGGGGAAACAGCACAACTTTTATCCACAACTAGTTACGACCATACTCATCATCGAGGCGGACAATGTCATCCTCTCCGAGATAACTGCCGGATTGCACCTCAATCAGCTCCAAGGGAATCGTGCCGGGGTTCTCCAGGCGGTGGACCACCCCCAGGGGGATATAAGTCGATTGGTTCTCGGTGATCAGGACCTCTTCTTCACCTCGGGTAACCTTCGCAGTTCCCTGCACCACAACCCAGTGTTCAGCGCGGTGGTGATGCATCTGCAGGGATAGCTGCTGGCCCGGCTTCACCACAATACGCTTCACTTGAAAGCGTGGACCCGCATCAATCGAGTCGTAGTAGCCCCAGGGCCTATATACCT
Organism: Microbulbifer maximicatervae (SeqCode); assembly: GCF_052467225.1. Classification (NCBI taxonomy): domain Bacteria; kingdom Pseudomonadati; phylum Pseudomonadota; class Gammaproteobacteria; order Cellvibrionales; family Microbulbiferaceae; genus Microbulbifer; species Microbulbifer maximicatervae (SeqCode). The sequence goes on from NZ_CP174303.1 coordinate 5,017,082, forward strand.
TGCGGTGCCTTTGGGCCTCACTGCGACCAGTGTTCTTGAGGTTACTGACCAGTTTTTTGACTTCCTGGACCCGTTGCCGGTCAGCGATCAGAAGCGCATCGTCAGTATCGACAACCACTAGGTCGGATACACCGAGAAGGCTGACCAAGCGGCTCTCACCACGCACCAGGCAGCGCTGGGAGTCTTCTAGCAACACATCACCCTGAAGCAAATTGTCATTGGCATCGCGTTTTGCCAACTCCCATAGCCCCTGCCAGGAGCCCACATCGCTCCAACCCGCATCCATAGGTACAACTGCCGCGGATTCCGTCGGCTCCATTACTGCATAATCCACAGACTCATCTGCGCAGGCTGCAAAAGCCTCTCTATCCACCCGGGTAAAATCCAGATCCCTCGCGGCACTCTTATAGGCACTGCGGCAGGCTGTGAGAATATCTGCACGGTACCGCTCCAACTCCTCCAGATAGCGGGAAGCTCGGAACAGGAACATGCCACTGTTCCAGGAGTAATCCCCGGAGGCCAGGTAAGCTTCAGCGGTTTCAGTGTCCGGCTTTTCGACGAACTCCGCCACTTTCCAAGCAGTTTCCGCCAATTTATCCCCGCGCCGAATGTAGCCGTATCCGGTCTCCGCCCGGGTCGGCACAATACCAAAGGTGACCAGATACCCCTGCTCAGCCAGGGCTCGGGCCGACTCTACAGACTCCTGAAAATTTGCCTCGTCGGAAACGGCGTGGTCTGCCGGTAATACCAGCAGTAAAGGGTCAGCTCCTGACTCCAGTGCTGCCAGGGCAGCCAGGGCAGCCAGGGCAATAGCCGGTGCAGTATTGCGCGCGCAGGGCTCCAGTAAAATGGACTGGGCTCCGTGGCCGATTTCCTGCAATTGCTCGGCAGCGGCAAAACGATGCTCTTCGTTGCATACCAGGATCGGCGCCTGTAATGGCTCAATGCCCTCCAGGCGCCTTACGGTTGCCTGTAACATCGTTTCACCACCGATAAGGGGTAAGAACTGTTTAGGGTAGGCCTCGCGAGAGAGTGGCCACAGGCGCGAGCCAGTGCCACCACAGAGAATCACAGGAATCATCGAATGCTATCTGCCTGAATGTCGGGTATTGCGAAAGACAATTTTCGCACATCAGGTGGCGAGTTTATACTTGACTGTTTTTCCGGCACCGCAGTTGTGATCGCCCCGCGCGGAGCAAGTCCGAGGCCCGGCCCAGTATTAGCAGCATATAGGTAGAGCGTGGACACGATTTATGTAAGGGGTGCTCGCACCCACAATCTGAAGAATATCGATCTGGACATTCCCCGCGATAAACTGATCGTTATCACCGGCCTGTCCGGTTCCGGCAAATCTTCCCTGGCCTTTGACACCCTCTACGCAGAGGGGCAGCGCCGCTACGTGGAATCACTCTCCACCTACGCCCGTCAATTCCTGTCGATGATGGAAAAGCCGGATGTGGATACCGTCGAGGGGCTATCACCGGCTATTTCAATCGAGCAGAAGTCCACCTCACACAACCCCCGCTCCACTGTGGGCACCATCACAGAGATCTATGACTACCTGCGGCTGCTATTTGCCCGGGTTGGAGAACCCCGCTGCCCCGAGCACGACGAACCCCTGCAAGCCCAGACAATCAGCCAGATGGTGGATCAGGTACTGGCTTTACCGGAAGGCAGCAAGATTATGTTGCTGGCGCCGGTAGTTCGCGATCGAAAGGGTGAGCACCAGCACGTATTTGAACAATTGCGCCGGGACGGATTTGTGCGGGCACGGATCGACGGGGTTATCTGCGACCTGGACGACACCCCCAAGCTGGATAAGCGCCGCAAGCACACCATTGAGGTGGTGGTAGACCGCTTTAAGGTGCGTGAGGACCTGCAACTGCGTTTGGCGGAGTCCTTCGAAACTGCCCTTAATCTCACCGACGGTATCGCCTCCATCAGTTTTATGGATGGAGACCAGGAAGATCGCCTCTTCTCTGCCCGCCACGCCTGCCCCGTCTGTGATTACTCACTGGATGAGCTGGAACCGCGCCTATTCTCCTTCAACAACCCCGCGGGTGCCTGCCCCAGCTGTGACGGCCTGGGCGTCAAACAGTTCTTCGATGAAGACAAGGTAATTATCGATTCGGAAAGCAGTATTTCCGAGGGCGCCATTCGCGGTTGGGACAGACGCAACATTTACTATTACCACATGCTCGACTCCCTCGCCGAGCACTACGGTTTCGATCTGGATAAGCCCTGGAAAAAATTACGCAAAGCCCACCGCAAGGTTATCCTGCAGGGCAGTGGCGACGAAGAGATAGACTTCAGCTACGTCAATGATCGCGGCGATGTCACCGTGCGCCAGCACACCTTCGAGGGCATTATCCCCAACTTCCAACGCCGCTATCGGGATACCGAGTCCCAATCGGTACGGGAGGAGTTAGCCAAGTATCTGAGTACCCAAAAGTGCCCAGAGTGCCACGGTACCCGCCTGCGCCGCGAGGCCCGTCATGTCTTTGTGGATAACCGCACCCTGGCGCAAATTACTGAGCTGCCTGTAGGCGATGCGTTCGAGTATTTCGACCATGAGCTGGCTTTTAAAGGCGCCCAGAAAGAGATTGCCGATAAGATTCTCAAAGAGCTTCGCGATCGATTCCGCTTCCTCGTCGATGTCGGCCTGAATTACCTAACCCTAAACCGCAGTGCAGAAACCCTCTCCGGCGGCGAAGCACAGCGCATTCGCCTCGCCAGCCAGATCGGCGCCGGCCTCGTGGGCGTAATGTATATTCTCGACGAGCCCTCTATCGGCCTACACCAGCGGGACAACGAGCGCCTGCTCAACACCCTTACCCACCTGCGCGATATCGGCAACACGGTTATTGTGGTGGAGCACGATGAGGATGCCATTCGCAGTGCCGACTTTATCGTCGATATTGGCCCCGGTGCCGGAGTCCATGGTGGAGAAGTCGTGGCAGCGGGTACCGCCGATAAAATTACCAAATGCAAGAAATCCCTAACCGGTCAGTACCTCTCCGGCAAAAAGAAAATTGCCGTACCGGAAGAACGCTACGTACCCGACCCGGACTATTTGTTGCGCCTCGAAGGGGCCAGTGGAAATAATTTACAGGACGTCGATCTGGAGATCCCAGTAGGATTATTTACCTGTGTAACCGGTGTATCCGGCTCTGGTAAGTCCACCCTGATTAATACAACCCTCTATCCACTTGCCGCCACTGCACTTAACAAAGCAACAACCCTTAAGGCCTCTCCCTATAAAGAGGTGCACGGTCTGGAGCACTTCGACAAATGCGTGGATATTGATCAGAGTCCTATCGGGCGCACTCCTCGCTCAAACCCGGCAACCTATACCGGTATTTTTACCCCAATTCGCGACTTGTTTGCTGGCACCCAGGAAGCCCGCTCACGGGGCTATAAACCTGGACGCTTCAGCTTTAACGTCAAGGGTGGGCGCTGTGAAGCCTGCCAGGGCGACGGGGTGATTAAGGTAGAAATGCACTTTTTGCCGGATGTCTATGTACCCTGTGATACCTGTCACGGCAAGCGCTACAACCGCGAGACCCTGGAGGTACACTACAAGGGCAAGAATATCCACGAAGTATTGGAAATGACCGTGGAAGATGCACGGGAATTCTTTGACCCTGTGCCCGCAATCGCGAAGAAGTTGCAAACCCTAATGGATGTCGGCCTCTCATATATCAAGCTAGGCCAGGCTGCCACCACTCTCTCAGGTGGTGAAGCCCAACGGGTAAAACTCTCCCGCGAGCTATCCAAACGAGACACTGGGCAAACCCTGTACATCCTCGACGAACCGACTACCGGCCTGCACTTTGCCGATATCCAATTACTGCTGGATGTTCTCCATCGCCTGCGCGATCACGGCAATACCATCGTAGTGATCGAACACAATCTGGACGTGATCAAAACTGCAGACTGGATTGTAGACCTGGGCCCGGAGGGTGGCTCTGGCGGCGGGCAAATTATTGCCACGGGGACACCTGAGGATGTTGCAGAAATGGACATTTCCCATACCGGGCGCTTTCTAAAAACCATGCTGAACTAATTGAATAGGAAAGGATGCCAATCTATAGACCGGCATCCTTTCTAGCTCAATTCACTTAAAAATAACTAGTAGGTAGGTGCGACAAGATATGAAGTTATTCAATCGCGACCGCTTAAACTCAGTGATCGCAGTAAGTGCAATTATGATTTCTCTGGCATCCTTCTATGCCACCTATTTACAAGCCAGAGCTGCCAATCAACAAGTCAAAATAATGACAATGCCTGTTATTCAGTTCAGCCATGGCAACTATGACGAGGAGAGCAATCAAAGCAAAATTACATTTGGCTTTCGCAATGCTGGGGCCGGCCCTGCCATCCTAAAATCCGTTAGCTTTAAATATAAAAATGTAGAATACTCAAGCACCCATGATTTTTTGCGCGCCTGCTGTCAGGAAGAGCATAAAATGATGAAAAATAAATTTAATAGAAACTATAATAATCACCACCCACCCCTTGACGAAGGCTTTCAAAGCTCTTCAGAAATAAATGAAGTTATCATTCCCTCACAGTCGGAGTACCCTTTCTATTCTTTAAGTCGTGGCACTGCAACTTCTGAACTATGGGAAAAAATTAATCAAGAAAGATGGAACCTTTCAATTTCCGCCTGCTTCTGCTCCCCACTGGGAAATTGCTATGAATCAAATTCAAAGAAAATCTCTATGGAAGTAAATCAGTGCCCTGACAATTAACTACTTTAATAGGCAGATTCTTAGCGTTAAAACCCATTCAAAATATATACAGGCAGGATGCCACAGTGAACATTGATATCAACTGCGATCTGGGTGAAGGTGCTGATTTACACAGCTGTGACAGGGACGCCCAAATCATGCCGTTTATTTCCCGTTGCAATATAGCTTGCGGCGGTCACGCTGGCACTCCCGAGATCATGGGTAGATCAATCGAAAACGCCCTAAAAAATAGTTTAAAAATCGGCGCGCACCCCAGCTACCCCGACAGGGAAAATTTTGGCCGCAAATCTCTAGTTATTCCTCAAAATAAATTACTCGATTCTCTTTGCGCACAAGTAAACCAACTAGAAAATATCGCGCGTAGCCTAGGAGCAACTTTAGACCATATTAAACTACACGGCGCTCTCTACAATGATACAGAGTCAAACAGAGAACTCGCTAAAAGTATTATTACCCTACTCGACAAAGAATATCCTTCACTGAAAATTATTGGGTTAGCCAACGCTGCCATGCAGTTCGCTGCTGCCAAACAAAATAAAACATTTATTCGCGAAGGATTTATGGATAGGCAGTACCTCAGCAATAACCAGCTAGCTCCACGCTCAATGGCGGGTGCTGTTATTGCTGAGACAGAACAGTGCTTACAGCAGGCTATCTGCTTGGCAAAGGGCTTAGAATTTAACGATTATCTTGGTGAAAAATTGCAATTCTCTGTGGATACCATCTGCCTCCACGGCGATAATCCCCAAGCGCCCATTATCGCCAGACAACTTAATCAACATCTCAATGCAAACGGCGTGAGTATAGCTCGGTGACACACCCTGCCCCCCATATACCACTAGCTATTACCATTAACGGAGATTGTGCAGTAGATATCCGCTTTTCCGGCAAACCATGCAAAGCTCTTAGCCGGACAATTATCGGTTTGAGAGCGGCTCTATTAAATGAAGTGCATCCAGGTATCATTGATATCATTCCTGCATACCAGTGCTTAACTGTTATTTTCAATCCTTCCCTATGGGATCACAAAACCTTATACCAATTACTCACTAAAACTACCGAGGACTTTCTAAACAACCCTGCCCCCTTCACCAGTAGACCACGCATAGTGCGTATTCCCGTATGCTACGAAGAAGGCTTTTCTCCAGACCTTGAGGCATTATCAGAACATACCAAATTATCGTCACAGGAAATCATCAAACGACATACCGCACAACGTTACTTAGTGCATATGTTGGGCTTTACTCCAGGCTTCTTATACCTTGGCGGACTTGACCCAAAGCTATATTGCCCCAGAAAAGAAACTCCCCGAACCAGAATTCCCGCAGGCGCTGTCGGGATAGGTGGAGAACAAACAGGCATCTACCCACAAGCTACACCGGGGGGATGGCAAATTATTGGCCAGACACCCCTTAGTCTTTTTCAACCTGCGGAACCCTCCCCATTTATCGCTGCACCTTTAGATGAAATTGAGTTTTATGCAATAGATTCTCAGCAATTTCATATACTCTCGCAGAGTACTAAAAGTAGTTCATCCTAAAAAGGAGGGTCTATGGGTATTCACTTTCTTCGAGCAGGGCTACAGACAAGTATTCAGGACCTGGGTCGTCCAGGCATGATGCACTGTGGAATTCCATGGGGAGGTGCTGCCGACCCACTATCGATGAAAATAGCCAACCTGTTATTAGGAAACCCGTTAGGGCACCCAACCTTTGAGATCACCCTGCTCGGTCCTAGAATCGAATTCCTCTGCAATCTCACTATCGCTATAGCCGGAGGCCAATTCAGAGGTTCCTTAAATAACGAGTCAATTGATAATTTCCGAACCTATAGGGTTAAGCCTGGTGATATTTTGGATATAGCTCAAGCTATTTCCGGTGCAAGAACCTACCTTGCGATTTCTGCCAAGATAGACGCACCCAATATCTTAGGTAGCTCTGCAACTCACGTTATAAGTAAATTTGGCGCAAATAGTGGCAAACCGATCACATCTAACGAAGTCATCCACTTTAAAGAAGTCCACACCGCAAAAGAATCTGTACTAAATAAAAGGTTTCACCTTCACTACTCACATAATTCAAAGCTACGACTAGTGGCTGGACCAGAGAGCAATTTATTTTCCAAGAAATTTATTGAACACTTTTACGGCTCAACCTATCTGGTTTCTACCCAAAGCAATCGTATGGGCATTCGTCTATCCACTAAAAACAATTCTACAATTCATAAAATTACAAACGGAAAGACACAACTATCATCAGCAGGACTCTATCCCGGCAGCATTCAAGTACCACCCGATGCCAATCCTATTATTTCCTTTATTGAGGGACAGACTATTGGCGGGTACCCCCGAATAGGCCATATTATAAAATCGGAACTTCATCGCCTGGGTCAGCTAGCCCCAAAAAACAAAATCACATTTCAAGAAATAAGTATTGAAGAATCGCGTGAAATTTTCAAAAAGAAACAAGACCTAATTAAAAAACTCCAACAGAGCCTGAATCTTAATCACAGGGAGGCACTATCCCTTTAATGCAAGCATAAACATTATCAGATACAGAACTATTTAATACTCAAAAATAACAGCATAAAGTAGAGAATAAAAATTACGCCAAAATAGACAAAATAATTTTATTAAAAATTTAAATGGAATATTTTTGGACAAAAAAAGAAAAAATATTACAGAAATTCTGTGACCGGCAAGTTTCCCCTCACATCTTTCTAGACCAAAACATCATTATTAACTAACCTCATTGGGTTTTACCCAAACAGCGATTTGGACTAGCGTGCAAGTTGATTATCTATAGGGAGCAAATAAATCTCCATACAATTATTTCAGGATCAACAAAGCACATTCCAAAGAGAAAACACACAATACCTTAAGGGGATTAATAATGATAAAAATTCTCCGCGGTTTTATTTCAATACTCTTAGCGAGTTCTCTACTTATCACAGGTCATGCAAATGCAGAACCGGGTGATTACAACTTCTGGACTACCCTAAAGCATTTGTTTGATCCACCCAATGCCGATGCGCCAGTCACCTCGCAGCAAGCTGAAGGGATGTATCCACTAACTATGGATGATCCCAGTTTTAATGATGATTTTGATCCTGGCGACTACAACACCTGGCAAAAAATTGATGTACCTACCAGTACAGGTGCCATGTGTGGGAATGGATCACCCTATAAGTTCTTTGTTCACCGTGTTCCAGATACCAGTAACACCATTTTCTATTTCGAGGGTGGAGGGGCATGCTGGGACTATGAAAGCTGCTCAGGACAAGCTGGTATTCGCGGGGCTCGCAACCCCAATGGCATTCCCGATGATTACCTAAGCAATGTGCACTTGTTAGATTTTACAAATTTCGAGAATCTTACTACCGCTGGCGTATCCCCTTTGATTTATACACATCATCCCTACGACCAGTATAAAACTGGCGAGTGGAATATGGTTTACGTGCCATACTGCACTGGGGATATCTACGTAGGCGATAAAACTGAAATATACGAGGACACTACTGGCGAGAACCCCGACCTTATCTGGCACCACAATGGATTACGCAACGTTCAGGCAGTTACTTCCTGGGTGAAAAATAATTTGCAAAAACCGAAGCAGATGCTCGCTGCAGGTTGTAGTGCAGGCAGTATTGGTGCCCTGTTTAATTATTCAAAATTGCGCGAGGATATGAATGTAGATTATGGCTATCTCCTCGATGATTCAGGCCCTCTCTATCAGGCACCTTTAGACGGGAGTGACAGCACCCAATATCCCTCATTACCGCTACATAAAGAAGTGCTGCGCTCTTGGACTACCTATACCGCCGATAGCGATGAAAGCTCGGAAAACCCCATCACTATGTTAAAAGCCAAAACACCGGGATTCGAAGCCAATCAGCTAGCCTCACTTTATGCTGCGCTTTCCAATAAATTCCCCTCAGATCGATTGGGTATTACGCACTTTCTTGCTGACGGGAATTTTTCATCGTACTCCTACGAGAGATTTTATGAGGATATTTATAATGATCCCGATGCAGACTCCCGTTTAAATAAATTGCGACAGCGCTGGCAGAAAGATACCCATGAAAATTTGATTCCACTGCTGGATCAAACTAGTAACTGGGGCTATTACTTCCCGATGTTCCGCAACTTGAACGAGAGCCACTGCACAACCATTATCGATTTAAACTATGGTGAGATTGCCGAGCACGGGCTTGAATTAAAAGATTTCCTCGACAACATCGTCAATCATAACGGTGGAGGAATGATTCGGGCATACGAAACCGATGAGGTTTCAGATTATGAGGACAATAGTAACTGGTTCTATGATCTGATCGGCTTGTTTATGTAATTAAAATGCCCCCAGCGCTGCCGGTAACTAGCTGGCAGCGCTGAATGATAGAAAGCCTAACTGCCATATACCGCCTCACGGGCGTCCTGAAGGCGTTTACGTAAGTATTCATGTCTACTCATACCATCGGGAAAGGACGTCATCTGCTGAACTTCCTCAACGATCGAGCGCTCAAGATCCTTATAGGTGGAAAAGCCCGGAACCTCGACATGAGGGTCGTAATCCCTGATCACCGTTTGCGCTTTATCCCGATAAATATTAAATAGCTCTTCAGCTCTTTGGGTGAACTCTGCCTGGTTAAGGCTATTTTTTTCCAGCCAGGCCAACTTCATTGAAAGCGCTTCATAGCCTGTAATACGCGATTCCCGCTCTACTTTTTCAATTGCATCCCAGGCCTCTTCACCAGAGAGATTGCCCAGGTCTGCAAAGTAGTCCTTGAGCGCCTGCTTAACATTCTCACGGTCCAGATAAGCCTGAACCCGAGGATGATTTAATAACTCTTCGACCTCCGCATGTTCCAGCTGGGACCAGGGTATGCTGTCAGAAATATTCTTTACTAACTCACTATCATCTTTTAGCGGCTCTATCATCTGGCGCACCTTGGCCACACTTGAGCGCACATCAATATCGTAGTGATCAACCCCTACAACGGCGAGCGTTACTGCTCCGGCAAGCAAAATCAGCTTTTTCATAATTAGTTACCGAGCAAATTAGAAATTATGTATTTGTCTGTCGGTAACTATCTAAGCAGAGAATTGGGAGAGCATGAAAGAAAATAACGCCCTCACCAATGAATAAAGTGCCAATATCTTACAGACTGATTAGCTAGCCAACCCAATTAACAGCTTGCTCATCGTCTTTTTTTCCTACACAGGGCTCATCCTTGGTCTTCGGCGCCACATAGCCTACCTGTTGCTCCCGCGGAAGGTTTGCGGACTCCCAATTGGAAACCGCTTCTGCGCAGAGGCTGCGTTGCTCAGGGGATAGCGCAACACCATTAGGCCATTTTCCAAGTTCAATGGCCCGCTTTAAGCTGCCCACAATCTCGGGATTCAAACTCTTTAACAGTTGCTCAAAAGACATACAAAAATCTCCTTATGGCAAAAAAAAGGCCGGTCAAAGACCGGCCTTCCGTAGCGCTATGGCTAATAACGCTTAAGCTTCAGCAGCTTCGTCTTCTACTTGAGGACGGTCTACCAGCTCAACGTATGCCATCGGCGCCTTATCACCAGCGCGGAAACCACACTTCATGATACGGATGTAACCACCAGGACGGGCTTCGTAACGAGGACCCAGCTCGTCGAACAGCTTACGCACAGCATCCTTATCACGGATACGAGCGAAAGCCAGACGGCGGTTAGCAACACTGTCTTTCTTAGCCAGAGTGATCAGCGGCTCGGCAACGCGGCGCAGTTCTTTGGCTTTGGCCAGTGTGGTTTTGATCAGTTCGTGCTCCACCAGAGAGGCGCTCATGTTCTTGAACATGGCCTTGCGGTGAGCGCTCGTGCGGCTGAATTTACGGCCACTATAGCGATGACGCATGACTCAATTCCTTACGACCTAAGTTGCTGTCACAGCAGGTCGTTCTGGAGCGGTGTCGCGCTAAGCTGTAGCACCGCTCGGGTTCTTTCTACTAATCACGACACCGTCGCGACTACCAAATGCTTACAGGGGGCTTAACTTGCTGTCGCCTTTCAGGCTGGCCGGCGGCCAGTTTTCCAGGCGCATACCCAGGGACAAACCACGGGAAGCCAGTACGTCCTTGATTTCAGTCAGAGACTTCTTACCAAGATTCGGCGTCTTCAGCAGTTCTACTTCAGTGCGCTGAATCAGATCACCGATGTAGTAAATGTTCTCTGCCTTCAGACAGTTCGCCGAACGTACAGTCAACTCCAGGTCGTCTACCGGGCGCAGTAGTACCGGATCAACTTCAGGCTCTTCAGCCTTCGGCTGTGCATCCTTCTCGCCTTCCAGGTCCACAAATACTGCGAGCTGTTGCTGCAGAATAGTGGCGGCGCGACGAATAGCCTCTTCCGGGTCCAGGGTACCGTTGGTCTCCAGATCCAGAACCAGCTTATCCAGGTCAGTGCGCTGCTCTACACGCGCGCTTTCCACGCTGTAGGAAACGCGACGCACTGGGCTGTATGAAGCATCCAGCTGCAGACGGCCAATTGCACGGCTTTCCTCTTCCTCGCCACGACGAGCATCGGCGGGCTGGTAGCCACGGCCGCGCGCTACAGTGAGACGCAGGTTGAGCTCGACATCACCAGTGATATTGGCGATCACGTGCTCAGGATTAACGATCTCGATGTCGTGATCTACCTGGATATCTCCGGCAGTCACCGCACCTGGGCCCTTTTTGCTCAGGCTCAATACCGCCTGATCCTTACCGTGCATAACAACGGCGATTTCTTTCAGATTGAGCAGGATTTCAATTACATCTTCCTGCACACCTTCGATCGCGCTGTACTCGTGCTCGACACCTTCGATTTCCACCTCGGTGACGGCGCAGCCCGGCATGGAGGACAGCAGGATGCGACGCAGCGCATTGCCAAGAGTGTGGCCAAAGCCACGCTCCAGGGGCTCCAAAATCACTTTGGCGTGATTCGGATTGTACTCGGTGACGTCAATACGACGCGGTGTCAAAAACTCGTTGACAGCAGTCTGCATAGCCATACCTGTTTACAGTTGCATTCCTTAAAGTGGACTTATTGTTACTTGGAGTACAGTTCCACGATAAGGTTTTCGTTGATCTCTGCCGGCAGATCGACACGATCCGGAGTGCGCTTGAAAGTGCCTTCCAGTTTGCTCGCGTTTACGTCTACCCACTCGACATCGCCACGCTGGGCAGCGAGGGAAACGGAATTCTGGATACGCAGCTGCTTCTTGGCTTTCTCACGTACAGCGATAACGTCGCCTTCTTTAACCTGGAAAGAAGGGATGTTAACGGTAGTGCCGTTTACAAGAATCGCTTTGTGGGAAACCAGCTGACGCGCTTCAGAGCGAGTTGAGCCGAAGCCCATGCGGTAAACCACGTTGTCCAGACGCTGCTCGAGAAGTTGCAGCAGGTTTTCACCTGTAGCGCCCTTCAGACGTGCTGCTTCCTTATAGTAGTTACGGAACTGCTTTTCCAGTACGCCGTAGATACGACGAACTTTTTGCTTTTCACGCAGCTGAATACCGTAGTCGGACAGACGACCGCGACCAGCGCCGTGCTGACCGGGTTTGGATTCTGCGCGACACTTGGAGTCGTGCGGACGAACACCACTCTTCAGCTGCAGGTCAGTCCCTTCACGACGGGACAGTTTACATTTTGGTCCAATATAACGTGCCATTTTGTCAGCCCCCTCTTACACGCGACGCTTTTTAGGTGGACGACATCCGTTATGCGGGATAGGCGTCACGTCGGTGATGTTGGTGATCTTGTAGCCGCAGTTGTTCAGTGCACGAACGGCAGATTCGCGACCGGGGCCAGGGCCCTTAACTTCTACGTCGAGGTTTTTCAGGCCGTATTCCTGAGCTGCAGTACCTGCGCGCTCAGCGGCAACCTGGGCTGCAAACGGGGTGCTCTTACGCGAGCCACGGAAGCCAGATCCACCTGCGGTGGCCCAGCTGAGGGTATTACCCTGGCGATCAGTGATCGTCACGATCGTGTTGTTGAACGATGCGTGGATGTGGGCAATACCGTCGACAACGGTCTTTTTGACCTTTTTGCGAACAGTAGTTTTTGGCTTAGCCATACCAGTATCCTAAATCCTGTATCAAATCCCCTCGGCGATTAGCCGGACGGGGCATCTTGAACCGCGATTTCGCGCCTTTTAGTTAAGGCTTACTTGCGAATCGGCTTGCGCGGACCCTTACGGGTGCGAGCATTGGTCTTGGTGCGCTGACCACGCAGCGGCAAGCTGCGACGGTGACGCAGACCGCGATAACAACCCAGATCCATCAAACGCTTGATGTTCATGGATATTTCACGGCGCAGGTCGCCTTCCACGGTCAGTTTTGCAACTTCACCACGGATGGTTTCGATCTGCTCTTCAGACAGTTCGCGGATTTTGGTGGATTCAGCGATACCAACCGCTGCCAAAATAGACTTAGCCGTAGTGCGACCAACCCCATAAATGTGGGTCAGGGAGATTACGGCGTGCTTGTGGTCTGGTACATTGACACCAGCAATACGTGCCATAGAGGCGTACTCCACGTATTGGAGTCACTGCTTTATATTAAGTATGTGACTCTACTTTGATTTCGGCGCTGACAGCGACTAAAAAACCGGCGGCGCCACCAAAAAGGCGCGCAAGAATAGCTTTTCAGACACTAATTTGCAATAGCCAACGTCCGCATCGGTCCCCCGAAGCGGATGAAGACGACAGTCAACGCCCCCAGTTGGAAGTTTGCTGTTGCTAACTTCCCACCCCAAAAAACTTCCCGGGGTGTTGCCATTCGATACGGGGCTGTATCGAGTAGCGAATTTTTCCAGCTTTTACAGAGGCGCCCTGTGGGCGCTCTCCGCAAGGGGCTGGCCCCTTCTTAGCCTTGACGCTGCTTGTGACGTGGCTCAGCGCTGCAGATTACCCGCAGAACACCCTTGCGACGCACGATTTTGCAGTTACGGCAGATCTTTTTTACAGAAGCGCGTACTTTCATGACCTTACCTCAATTCAATCAAACTGCGAGCAGGCGACGCCCTAGCGACGACCGTAGCTTTGCAGGTTAGATTTTTTCATCAAACCCTCGTACTGGTGCGACAGCAGATGCGATTGCACCTGTGCCATAAAGTCCATCACTACGACTACAACGATCAGCAGTGAGGTACCCCCCAGATAGAAGGGAACGTTAAACCCAACCACCAGGAACTGCGGCAGCAGGGATACCAGTGCGATGTATACAGCACCCACCAGAGTGAGGCGAGTCAGCACGCTATCGATATAGCGGGCCGTCTGCTCTCCAGGGCGAATACCTGGCACATAAGCACCGGACTTTTTCAGGTTATCCGCAACTTCATTCGGGTTGAACATCAACGCCGTGTAGAAGAAACAGAAGAAACCAATCAACAGTGCGAACAGAATAATGTTCAGCGGTTGCCCTGGTCCAAGCTGCAACGCCATCCACTGCAGGATCTCTGCACCGAGACCTTCCCCGCCCTGACCAAACCACTGTGCCAGTGTGGCCGGGAACAACAGGATACTGCTGGCAAAGATTACCGGAATTACACCGGCCATGTTTACCTTCAGCGGCAAGTGGCTCGCCTGTGCAGCTGGAGCTGCAGAGTAACGTCCCGCTTGGCGCCTGGCGTGATTGATCGTAATGCGGCGCTGGCCGCGTTCCATAACAACCACAAAGAACACTACAGCAAGAGCGATGACGCCAATCATCAACAGCATGAGTATGTGCAGCTCACCCTGTCTCGCCTGTTCAAATGCCTGGCCGATCGCACCGGGTAAACCGGCGACGATACCGGCAAAAATCAGCATGGAAATGCCGTTGCCAACACCGCGCTCAGTGATCTGCTCACCGAGCCACATCATAAATACAGCACCAGTCACCAGTGACGTTACCGCCACAAAGTAAAAACCAAACGCGGGCTCAGATGAGTAAGCCAGGTTCTGCCCTGCCAGGCCGAAAGTCATACCGATCCCCTGAATCAGGGCCAGTATTACCGTCAGATAGCGGGTGTACTGGTTGATCTTACGTCTTCCGGCCTCCCCTTCCTTCTTCAACGCTTCCAGAGAGGGAGTCACCGCGCTCATCAACTGCATGATGATGGACGCGGAGATGTAGGGCATGATGCCCAGCGCCAGAATACTCATCCTTTCCAGGGCGCCGCCTGAAAACATGTTAAACAGGCCAAGGATGGTTCCCTGGTTCTGGTTAAACAGGTTTGACAGCTTTTCCGGATCAATGCCGGGCACCGGAATATGTGTCCCCAGTCGATAAACAAGAATCGCTAGAAACAGAAAACGAAGGCGAGCCCAAAGCTCGCCCAATCCCTTGCTGTTGCCCAGGGGATTTCCACCGGATCCTGGTCGTGCCATTGGCGCCTCGATTAGTCTTCTATTTTACCGCCAGCAGCTTCAATCGCTGCCTTTGCACCTTTGGTAACTCCCAGACCCTTAACGGTAACAGCTTTGGTCAGCTCACCTGAGAGGAACACTTTGGCGCGTTTAATATGGCTGCCGATGATATCGGCATTCTTAAGCGCTGCCAAATCGATTACGTCATTTTCTACCTTCGCCAGCTCAGCCAGACGTACTTCTGCGGTAAAGCGAGAAACACGAGCGGTGAAACCGTACTTAGGAAGACGCTTCTGCAAAGGCATCTGACCGCCTTCGAAGCCCGGACGAACACTGCCGCCGGAACGCGCTTTCTGACCTTTGTGGCCGCGGCCACCGGTCTTACCAATTCCGCTACCAATACCGCGACCAACGCGCTTGGCGCTGTGCTTGTGGCCTGGTGCTGGAGACAAGTCGTTCAAACGCATGTTATTCCCCCTCAACCTTAACCAGGTAGTTTACTTTGTTGATCATACCGCGCACGGAGGGAGTATCCTCCACTTCCACTGTGTGGCCGATGCGGCGCAGGCCCAGACCCGCAACGCACGCCTGATGACTTTTCAGGCGTCCGTTGATGCTTTTGGTCTGGGTCACTTTTATGGTCTTCTTAGCCATGGTCTTAACCCACCAATAACCTTAAATCCGAGCTGTAATTAGCCCAGAATCTCTTCGACAGATTTACCGCGCTTGGCAGCTACATCTTCCGGGCTCTGCATTTGCTCCAGAGCTTTGAAAGTTGCACGTACTACGTTCACCGGGTTGGTGGAGCCGTAACACTTAGCCAATACGTTGTGTACACCAGCCATTTCCAGAACGGAGCGCATAGCACCGCCGGCAATTACACCGGTACCCTGGGAAGCGGGCTGCATGTAAATCTTGGAACCGCCGTGGCGACCATTGGTAGCGTACTGGATGGTGTCACCATTCAGGTCTACCTGGATCATGTTGCGGCGTGCAGATTCCATCGCCTTTTGAATCGCTACAGGCACTTCACGTGCCTTGCCACGACCAAAGCCAACACGGCCATTGCCATCACCAACTACGGTCAGTGCGGTAAAGGCGAAGATACGACCACCTTTAACAGTCTTGGCAACGCGGTTGACCTGGACCAGCTTCTCCTGCAGGCCTTCGTCGTTGCTTTTGTCTTTCTCTCTAGCCATAACTCAACCCTTAGAATTTCAGACCGGCTTCGCGGGCAGCGTCAGCCAGAGCCTTAACACGGCCATGGTATCTGAAGCCGCTACGATCGAAGGCAACTTGTTCAACACCAGCGGCTTTCGCGCGCTCAGCGATCAGTTTGCCAACTGCGGCAGCAGCGTCAGCGTTGCCAGTTTTACCAGAGCGCAGGTCCTTGTCCAGGGTAGAGGCGGAAGCCAATACCGCGCTGCCTTCGGCAGACAGGATCTGTGCGTAAATGTGGCGCGGGGTGCGGTTCACGGTGAGGCGAACGGCGCCCAGCTCACGGATCTTGGCGCGGGCACGACGTGCACGACGCAAGCGAGATGCTTTCTTAACGTTCATATCTATGCCCTACTTACTTCTTCTTGGCCTCTTTGCGATACACGCGCTCGTCGGCATAACGGACACCCTTACCTTTGTAGGGCTCCGGCGGACGGAACGAGCGGATCTCAGCGGCCACTTGGCCCAGCAGCTGTTTATTGCTGCTCTTCAGTACGATTTCAGTCTGGGATGGAGTTTCCGCAGTCACGCCTTCCGGCAACTGATAATCGATCGGATGGGAGAAGCCCAGGGTCAGGTTAACCGCTTTACCGGCTGCTTTCGCACGATAACCAACACCCAGCAACTGCAGCTTCTTCTCGAAGCCCTTGCTTACGCCTATCACCATGTTATTGACCAAAGCACGGGTGGTACCCGCCAAGGCTCTGGCCTGCTTGGAGTTATTGCGCGCGGCAAAAGTCAGCTGGCTTTCAGCCTCGCTCACTTCTACATCACCGTGAATAACCATATCCAGGTTACCGCTACCGCCTTTAACAGCGATATTTTGACCTTTCAGGTCTACGGTTACACCTGCGGGGATAACTACCGGACTATTTGCTACTCGAGACATTGCAACCCCCGCTTAGAATACGGTGCAAAGCACTTCGCCACCGATACCAGCCTGACGTGCAGCGCGGTCAGTCATCACACCATTAGAGGTGGAAACGATCGCGACACCCAGGCCACCACGTACGGTAGGCAGAGCTTTTTTACCAGTGTAAGCGCGCAGGCCCGGACGGGAAACGCGATTGAGCTCGGCAATAACCGGCTTGCCCTGGAAGTATTTCAGAGCAATGGTCAGTTCCGGCTTAGCGCCTTCGCTTACGTTTAAATCAGTAACGTAACCTTCGTCTTTCAGGACTTTGGCCACTGCTACTTTCAGTTTGGATGATGGCAGGGTGACTTCCGCCTTTCCGCGCGCCAGGGCATTGCGGATGCGAGTCAGCATATCTGCCAACGGATCTTGCATACTCATCTTATGAGACTCCTCAAATCTGCCTTAAACCAGCTGGTAATTACCAGCTGGACTTCACGAGGCCAGGAACATCACCACGCATCGCAGCTTCACGAAGCTTGTTACGGCACAGGCCGAACTTGCGGTATACAGCGTGGGGGCGACCAGTAATACGACAGCGGCGTTGCTGACGTACCGGGCTTGCATCGCGCGGCATTTTCTGCAGCTTGAGTTGAGCCTCCCACTGCTCCTCTTCGGAAGCAGTGGAACTGGCGATGATCGCCTTCAGCTCTTGACGCTTCTCGGCGTACTTAGCTGCGGTTCGAGCGCGCTTGTTTTCGCGCGCAATCATGGATTTCTTCGCCATGGAATCCTCTTAACCCTTGAAAGGGAAGTTGAACGCTTTCAGCAGCGCACGACCTTGATCGTCGTTTGCAGCTGTAGTGGTAATACAAATATCCAGACCGCGGAGCTTGTCTACTTTGTCGTAGTCAATTTCCGGGAAGATGATTTGCTCAGTCACGCCCATAGAGAAGTTACCGCGGCCGTCGAACTGCTTCGGGCTAATGCCACGGAAGTCGCGGATACGCGGAATCGCGATGTCAACCAAACGCTCCAGGAACTCATACATGCGCTCACCGCGCAGAGTTACCTTGCAGCCGATCGGCCAACCGTCACGAATCTTAAAGCCCGCAATAGACTTGCGCGCTTTAGTAACGATGGGCTTTTGACCAGTAATTGCTGTCATATCGTTGACAGCGTGCTCCAGCACCTTCTTATCACCAATCGCTTCACCAACACCCATGTTGATGGTGATCTTGGTGATGCGCGGCACTGCCATCACATTCTCGAGACCAAGCTCTTCTTTTAGCTTGGCCACGAGGTCCTTAGTGTAGAGCTCTTTAAGCTTTGCCATGATCTACCAACCTGCTTTTGCGTCAAGAGCCTTAGATGGCTTCGCCGCTGGATTTGAAGACGCGAATCTTAGTGCCGTCTTCCAGTACTTTAAAGCCCACCCGGTCAGCCTTCTGGGTGTTAGGGTTGAAGATGGCTACGTTGGAAGCCTGGATAGCAGCTTCTTTCTCAACGATGCCACCTGCAATACCCATCTGTGGGTTTGGCTTTTGGTGCTTTTTGATCATCTGTATGCCGGAGACAATCAGACGACCGTCGTTCAGTACTTTACGTACTGAACCACGTTTGCCCTTGTCACGACCGGCGATAACGATCACTTCGTCGTCACGCTTGATCTTGCGCATAACTCTTCTCCGCTCGAGGCCTAGATAACTTCGGGAGCGAGGGAGATGATCTTCATGAACTTCTCACCGCGCAATTCGCGAGTTACCGGACCAAAAATACGGGTGCCAACCGGCGCCAGTTGCTGGTTCAGCAGCACCGCTGCGTTATCGTCAAATTTAATCAGGGAACCGTCCGCGCGACGCACACCTTTTTTGGTGCGAACCACAACGGCGTTCATTACCTGACCTTTCTTCACTTTACCGCGGGGGATGGCTTCCTTAACGGTTACCTTGATAATGTCGCCCACGCCGGCATAACGACGATGGGAGCCGCCCAGCACCTTGATGCACATGACGCGGCGAGCCCCACTGTTGTCAGCTACTTCTAAGTAGGATTCCGCTTGAATCATTGTCTCTCTCCGAAACCTTTCAATTCGGCAGTCAATGCGCTAGGGGTTATACCTTCGCCGCACGCTCTACAATTTTCTGCAAAGCCCAAGATTTGCTCTTGGACAGAGGACGAGATTCCTCAATGGTTACAACATCACCGATGCTGCAATCATTGTTCTCATCATGTGCCTTGAGCTTTGTGGACTTGTTTACAATTTTGCCGTAGATCGGGTGCTTAACACGGCGCTCGATCAAAACGGTGATGGTTTTATCCATCTTGTCACTCACAACCTTGCCGGTCAGAGTACGCTTCAGTTTTGCTTCAGCCATGATTAATTACCTGCCTTCTCGGTCAACACAGTCTTTATGCGAGCAATGTCGCGACGAGTCTGCTTCAGCAGATGAGTCTGAGCCAGTTGACCGGTGGATTTTTGCATACGAAGCTTAAATTGAGCTTCGAGCTGGTTCAGCAGTTCCTGGTTCAGCTCTTCAACTGACTTTTCGCGTAGATCTGCAGTCTTCATTACATCACCGAACGCTTAACGAAAGTTGTTTTTACAGGCAGCTTGGCCGCAGCTAGTGCGAAAGCCTCACGAGCCAGCTCCTCGGACACACCCTCCATCTCATAGAGGACCTTGCCCGGCTGGATCTGAGCTACCCAGTATTCAACGCCACCTTTACCTTTACCCATTCGAACTTCGAGGGGCTTATTGGTAATGGGCTTGTCTGGAAACACACGAATCCAGATTTTACCGCCACGTTTAATGTGACGAGTCATTGCGCGACGAGCCGCTTCGATCTGGCGCGCAGTAATGCGACCACGACCGGTAGCCTTAAGGCCAAACTCGCCAAAGCTCACTTTAGAGCCGCGCTGAGCAAGACCGCGGTTGCGACCCTTCTGTACCTTGCGGAATTTTGTACGCTTTGGTTGCAGCATTTGCGTACCCCTTATTTAGCAGCTTTTTTGCGGCTCTTTACCGGCTTCTCATCGGGCACTTCGTCACCGATTACCTCGCCTTTAAAGATCCACACCTTGATACCGATGATGCCGTAAGTAGTCTTCGCTTCAACATTGGCGTAGTCAATGTTGGCGCGCAGGGTGTGCAGGGGCACACGGCCTTCGCGATACCATTCGGTACGCGCGATTTCTGCACCGCCAAGACGGCCACTTACTTGAATCTTGATACCTTCGGCACCCTGACGCATAGCGTTCTGTACGGCACGCTTCATAGCGCGACGGAACATAACACGGCGTTCCAGCTGCTGGGCAACGTTCTGGCCAACCAGAGCCGCGTCCATATCAGGCTTGCGCACTTCTTCGATGTCGATGTGCACAGGTACGCCCATCTGCGCGCTTACTTCTTTGCGCAGACGTTCTACGTCTTCACCTTTTTTACCAATCACGATGCCCGGACGTGCAGTGTGAATTTTCACACGTGCAGTGTTTGCCGGACGTTCGATCTCGATACGGCTCACAGAAGCGTGGGCCAGTTTTTTGCGAATGTATTCGCGAACTTTCAGATCCGTGTACAGCTTGTCTGCGTACTCGTCGCTGCCGGCATACCAAACAGAGGTATGCTTTTTAACGATACCCAGACGAATGCCGGTAGGATGTACTTTTTGTCCCATGGTTTTCTCGCCTGCTCTCTTATTTCTCGGCCACTTTCACAGTGATGTGACAAGTACGCTTAAGAATGCGATCAGCACGACCTTTAGCACGCGGCTTAATGCGCTTCATGGTCATACCTTCGTCCACAAAAATTGTGGAAACCTTCAGCTCGTCAACGTCAGCACCTTCGTTGTGCTCAGCGTTGGCAATGGCCGACTCCAGTACTTTCTTAATGATCGCCGCACCCTTTTTAGTACTGAAAGCCAGTATATCCAGGGCCTCTTCAACGCCTTTGCCGCGAACCTGATCAGCTACCAGTCGCGCCTTTTGCGCCGATAGACGTGCGCCGCGTAATTTTGCTGCTACTTCCATCTTTATAACCTCGGCTTAGCGCTTCTTCGCTTTCTTGTCCGCAGCATGACCGCGGTAAGTGCGGGTAGCAGCGAACTCGCCCAGTTTATGGCCAACCATTTCTTCGTTAACCAAAACGGGCACGTGTTGACGACCGTTGTGCACGGCAATCGTCAGTCCAACCATTTCCGGCATAATCATGGAACGGCGGGACCAGGTTTTAATCGGCCGACGATCGTTTGCTGCAATCGCTGCCTCCACCTTCTTGATCAAATGCAGATCAATAAAGGGACCTTTCTTTAATGAGCGTGGCACTGTCGATTCCTCTCTAGCTGCTCAGACATCGCGCGGCTTACTTGCCGCGACGACGTACTATCATCTTATCGGTGCGCTTGTTCTTGCGCGTTTTCTTACCCTTGGTCGGAACGCCCCACGGAGTAACCGGATGACGACCACCAGAGGTACGGCCTTCACCACCACCGTGCGGGTGATCTACCGGGTTCATCGCCACACCGCGAACGGTAGGACGAACACCACGCCAGCGTGCAGCACCAGCTTTACCCAGCTTGCGCAGGCTGTGCTCGGAGTTGCTCACTTCACCCAGGGTTGCGCGGCACTCAGCGAGAACCTTGCGCATTTCGCCGGAACGCAGACGAATGGTCGCATACTGACCTTCACGAGCTACCAGCTGCACAGAGGCACCAGCAGAACGGGCCAGCTGAGCGCCTTTGCCTGGCTTCAGCTCGATCGCGTGGATTACAGAACCTACCGGAACGTTGCGCAGAGGCAGAGTATTACCCACAACAATCGGTGCGGCATCGCCGGACTGAATGGTGGCACCTGCTTTCAGGCCTTTCGGTGCGATAATGTAACGACGCTCACCGTCGGCGTAACACACCAGAGCGATGTGTGCGCTGCGGTTGGGATCGTACTCCAGACGCTCAACTTTAGCCGGAATACCGTCTTTGTTGCGCTTGAAGTCGATTACACGGTAGTGCTGCTTGTGGCCACCACCGATGTGACGGGTAGTGATACGACCATTGTTGTTACGGCCACCACTTTTGCTCTTGCTCTCCAACAGAGGAGCGTAAGGAGCACCCTTGTGCAGGTCGGTGTTAACAACCTTAACCAGGTGACGACGGCCGGCGGAGGTCGGTTTTGTTTTTACAATTGCCATTGTAACGGTCCCCTTTACTCAGCAGCTTCAAAATTGATGTCGCTGCCCTCAGCCAGGCGAACGTAGGCTTTTTTCCAATCGCTGCGCTGGCCCATGCCATTGCGAGTGCGCTTGGTTTTACCCTTTACGTTCACGGTGCGAACCTGCTCAACAGAAACGTTAAACAGCTTCTCAACCGCAGCCTTGATCTCAGCTTTTTCGGCGTCGGTGGTAACCTTGAAAACTACCTGGTTGGCGCTATCGGCCAGTCCAGCAGCTTTTTCGGAAATTACCGGGCCCAGCAGTACTTTGTAGAGTCGCTCTTGGTTCATCCCAGCACCTCTTCAATTTTCTTGAGCGCAGAAACGGTAACCACGACCTTATCAAAGCGAATCAGGCTTACTGGATCGATCGCCTGTACATCGCGGACGTCGATCTTGTGCAAGTTGCGTGCGGCCAGGTAGAGGTTTTCGCTAACCTCTTCAGTCACGATCAGCGCATCGGACAGGTCAAACTGAGCCAGTTTGCTTACCAGCTGCTTGGTCTTGGGTGCGTCCACATCAAAGGACTCAACCACTACCAGGCGCTCCTGACGAGCCAGCTCAGACAGAATGCAACGCAGTGCAGCGCGGTACATTTTTTTGTTCAGCTTAACGCTGTGATCGCGCGGATCAGCGGCGAAGGTTACGCCACCGGAACGCCACAGCGGGCTGCGGATAGTACCGGCACGTGCGCGGCCAGTACCTTTTTGGCGCCATGGCTTCTTACCACCACCAGAAACATCGGAACGATTTTTCTGCGCCTTGGTACCCTGGCGAGCGCCGGCCATGTAGGCCACAACTGCCTGGTGTACCAGATCTTGGTTGAACTCACGTCCGAAAGTCACTTCAGAGACAGCTACTGTGCCTTTAGCGCCTTCGGGAGTAGCGATATTCAGTTCCATATCTATTTCCCCTCAGACTTAGGCTTTAACTGCCGGACGAACGATAACGTTGCCACCGGGTGCACCGGGTACAGCGCCTTTAACCAACAGCAGGTTGCGTTCGGCATCGACACGAACCACTTCCAGGTTTTGCACGGTTACGCGCTCAGCACCCATATGTCCGGCCATCTTCTTGCCTTTCCATACGCGGCCAGGAGTCTGACATTGACCGATAGAACCGGGTGCGCGGTGAGACAGGGAGTTACCGTGGGTTGCGTCCTGGGTGCGGAAATTCCAACGCTTAACGCCGCCCTGGAAGCCTTTACCTTTGGAAGTGCCGGTTACGTCGATCATCTGGCCAGCTTCGAAGCTGGAAACAGTAATTTCAGAACCGATATCGAAAGTCTCTTCGGAACCGTCAGTGCGCAGTTCGAAAAGATTTGTGCCAGCCTCTACATTGGCTTTGGCGAAGTGGCCCGCTGCGGGCTTGGAGACACGGGAAGCTTTGCGGCTGCCTACTGCTACTTGAACAGCGCTGTAACCGTCAGTTTCCTGAGTTTTCACTTGGGTGACGCGATTCGGAGCAACCTCAACAACGGTTACCGGAATGGATACGCCATCTTCAGTGAAGATGCGAGTCATGCCGCTCTTGCGGCCGACAATACCTATAGTCATCTTTTTTAACCTCTCAGTGCACGGGGCTTTAACCCACTGCGGCCGCCCAATTTCAGAGCGTTACACTACCCGGACCGTTTTCGCCCGGGATTCGGTAGTTAGTAAAAGTGTTAGCCGAGACTAATTTGGACCTCAACACCGGCCGCCAGATCGAGCTTCATCAGCGCGTCGACGGTTTTCTCGGTAGGCTCAACGATGTCCAGCAAACGCTTGTGAGTACGGATCTCATACTGATCGCGAGCGTCTTTATTAACGTGCGGGGAAATCAGTACGGTGTACTTCTCTTTGCGAGTCGGCAGCGGGATAGGACCGCGAACTTGTGCGCCAGTGCGCTTAGCCGTCTCTACGATCTCCTGAGTGGACGCGTCGATCAGTTTGTGATCGAAGGCCTTCAGGCGAATACGGATACGTTGACCCTGCATGGAATCAAACTCCAATTATTAACTAAAGAACGTCCTCTTACGCAGCCCCGAGGGCGGGCGAAAAGGAGCGCGAATTCTACGGGGAGCGCAGCAGGCTGTCAACTGTACAAGCTGATCAAATTTCAATCTGCTGAAACTACAATTGAGTACCCCAAGCGGAACGAGGTATCCACAATGACTATCGCCGCAACACTGAGTCAATATTTGAATGACCAGTCAGTCGACTATCACCTGATTCAGCACCCACACACTCGCACCAGCCGGGAAAGCGCCCGCGCCGCCCATGTGCGGGAGGATCAGGTGGCAAAAGCGATTTTGCTTCAGGATATAGAGGGTTACGTAATGGCTGTGATCCCAGCCAGCAGCAGCCTCGATATGCGCTCTCTTCACAGTGAAACCGGGCGAAACTCACTGCAAATGGTCTCGGAAACCGAGCTCGGCGCCATATTTCCAGACTGTGAACTGGGCGCCCTACCCGCCCTCGGCCAGGCTTACGGCATCACCACCCTGCTAGACACCAGTCTTGGACACCGTGAAACCATTTACTTTGAGGCCGGCGACCACGAAGAGCTGGTCGAGATGAGCGGCCCTCAATTCACCAAGCTGTTTGCGGGCAGCAGAAGCTGTGATTTAAGTCGGGATTGGCCATAATCTTAAAGAGAGGAATGGGGCAGCCGTCTGACAACCTGCCCCTGCCCTATAGCCCCATGAGGCATAACCAACCCCCACCCCGGCCAAAAACAAAACGGACTTTTAAGTCATGTATCGACCGTAACGCCATAGCACTCAGGCCTTAGAGGCCAAATAATTATTTGGCCCAGCAGAAAAGCATGAACTCCAGAAGAGCGAAGAACCTATCAATTAACTTGGCTCTCTAAAACATACTGACACACGGGGTTTGGCCTTCTCAATTTGATAGGGTTTATCGCATTCAATACAATCAAGTGAAATAACAACCAAATACCAGCGGTACTTTTTCAAATAACAAAATGCCACACCCCAACTTTTGAGGCTTTCATTTTCAACAGAAGGAGCTACATCGCTGCCAGCTTCTTCTCGTATTCCTTCAACTTGTTTTTAATCCACGGCCCGTCAGGCCTCAGAATACTAGCCCCGGCAAGCAGCTTATGACTAAGCTCTAGATTATCACCTTCAATTTTTACTGCCGCCTCACGCAACGCTGCAACGAAACCGTCACCAAAGGCATCCTCCCCCTGATATGCTAACGCAGCGCGCCTATACCTCTTTAATATCGCAACCCTCCTCGGGGTCAACAAATCCTTCCGCTGAAGTAACTCATTATAATATCTCGGTAAAAACCGCCTATTTCTAGCGCTCTTTCGAAACCAAACTTCATCAACATCATTATTGATAAAATCAGTTACAAGCCTTTTCAGCATACCAATTGCCTGCAAACGAGGGGCTAACCCATGGCCCAGGCCAGGAGCCCGCAAATGCTTTAAATTCCTATATCGCTTTGCATGAAGAGTGTCTCGCCGTAATAAGTTATCGTAAACGACATATCCACCAGCATTAAAGTCCGCACCATCTGCATAGCCCCCACTCCAATTAAGCGACTTGCTTTTTCTATGCCCCGATTCACTAGGCATAATACTGGCACTTAAGGTTGTTATAGGAGTTAGCAACAAAACCCGATCAAGCCTGAGCACAGAGGCAAATGCCCCAACAGCAAACCCCCCCATACTCCCTCCGTACCCCAAACGAAAAGGAAACGATAATAAAAAACCTGATATCCCTTCAATGAAGCTATGCAGTTCACGCCCCCTATACCAGGAGGTATCCTCTATACACGAAAAAGCAAGGACATTGCAATCCAGGCTCTTTGAAATATCAAACCCCCAGGGACTATAGCGGTCATCAGTTATATTACTTTTTGACGTTACTGTTCCAGCATTACCGAATGCAACAACAAGTGGGCGAGAACAGTCGAAGAAAAAATATTTACAGTACACATCCCCAATAACAAGCCTTCTCTCCACCGGAAACTTCGACTTTACATCAACCCCAAACTGCTTAATTGGATTCACAATTAACGCCTCAAAGTAAATACAATATCAAATCAAAAAATCGACAGCCCCAAAGAATTGGCACCATAAAAAAGAACTGCCCATAAAAAAAGCCGCAGCGCGTCCGCTGCGGCTTTTTATATAGATCAGGAGTAACTATTACTCGATGATCTTGGCAACAACGCCCGCACCTACGGTACGACCACCTTCGCGGATAGCGAAGCGCAGGCCGTCTTCCATGGCGATCGGAGCGATCAGGGTAACAACCATTTGAATGTTGTCGCCCGGCATTACCATTTCAGTGCCTTCCGGCAGCTCTACCGCACCAGTTACGTCGGTAGTACGGAAGTAGAACTGAGGACGGTAGCCTTTGAAGAACGGGGTGTGACGACCACCTTCGTCCTTGGACAGTACATACACTTCCGCTTCGAACTTGGTGTGCGGAGTGATGGAGCCCGGCTTAGCCAGTACCTGACCACGCTCTACTTCGTCACGCTTGGTGCCGCGCAGCAGTGCGCCGATGTTCTCACCAGCACGACCTTCGTCGAGCAGCTTGCGGAACATTTCAACACCAGTACAGGTAGTAGTGGTGGTTTCTTTGATACCAACGATTTCGATCTCGTCGCCAGTGTTGATCACACCGCGCTCTACACGACCAGTTACAACAGTACCACGGCCAGAGATAGAGAATACGTCTTCGATCGGCATCAGGAACGGCTGATCTACAGCGCGCTCTGGCTCAGGGATGTACTCGTCCAGAGTCTCTACCAGCTTCTTAACAGCGGTAGTACCCATTTCGTTGTCGTCTTCGCCGTTCAGGGCCATCAGAGCGGAGCCAACGATGATCGGAGTGTCGTCACCTGGGAACTCGTACTGATCCAGAAGTTCGCGAACTTCCATTTCTACCAGCTCGAGCAGCTCTTCGTCGTCTACCATGTCCGCTTTGTTCAGGAATACAACGATGTAAGGTACACCTACCTGACGGGAAAGCAGGATGTGCTCACGAGTCTGCGGCATGGGGCCGTCAGCTGCGGAACATACCAGAATAGCGCCGTCCATCTGAGCAGCACCGGTGATCATGTTCTTAACGTAGTCGGCGTGTCCCGGGCAATCTACGTGAGCGTAGTGGCGAGTCGGGGACTCGTACTCAACGTGAGAAGTAGCGATGGTGATACCGCGCTCACGCTCTTCCGGTGCATTGTCGATACCGTCGAAAGCAACAGCGTCACCGCCCCAAACTTCCGCACATACGCGGGTCAGAGCAGCAGTCAGGGTGGTTTTACCGTGGTCAACGTGACCGATGGTGCCCACGTTCACGTGGGGCTTGGAACGTTCAAACTTTTCTTTTGCCATCTTTAGATGTCCTCTAGCTAAAAGTTTGCCAAAGGGGCCCCAGCTGTTGGCCCGGCCCCCTTTAAGCAGAAGTTAATTAGGCCTTAGTCTTGGCGATGATCTCATCGGCAACATTTTTCGGCGCTTCGGCGTACTTCAGGAATTCCATGGTGTAGGTAGCACGGCCCTGAGTAGCAGAACGCAGGTCGGTTGCGTAACCGAACATTTCTGCCAGAGGTACTTCCGCATTGACAACCTTACCGGAGGGGTTGTCTTCCATACCCTGGATGAGACCACGGCGACGGTTGAGGTCACCAACCACATCACCCATGTTCTCTTCCGGAGTTACCACTTCCACCTTCATCATCGGCTCGAGCAGTACCGCACCGCCCTGACTGGACAGCTTCTTGGTCGCCATAGAACCGGCGATCTTAAACGCCATTTCATTGGAGTCCACATCGTGGAAGGAACCGTCGTACAGAGTCGCCTTCAGGCCCAGCAGCGGGTAGCCAGCCAGAACACCGTTCTTCATCTGCTCTTCGATACCTTTCTGTACCGCAGGAATGTATTCCTTCGGTACTGCACCGCCCACGATTTCGTTAACGAATTCCAGACCTTCCTGAGACTCGTCTTCGGCGGGCTCAAACTTCACCCATACGTGACCGTACTGACCGCGACCACCGGACTGACGAACGAACTTGCCTTCGATCTCAGAGGTGTTGCGGATAGTTTCACGGTAGGCAACCTGAGGCTTACCGATGTTCGCTTCAACGTTGAACTCACGCTTCATGCGGTCAACGATGATATCCAGGTGCAATTCACCCATACCGGAAATAATGGTCTGACCGGTTTCCTCGTCAGTCTTCACGCGGAAGGACGGATCTTCCTGGGCCAGCTTGCCGAGGGCAATACCCATTTTTTCCTGGTCCGGCTTGGACTTGGGCTCAACCGCAACAGAAATTACTGGCTCGGGGAACTCCATACGCTCCAGAACAATCTTGTTGGCTTCGGAGCACAGGGTGTCACCAGTGGTTACGTCTTTCAGACCAATCGCAGCAGCGATGTCACCAGCCAGTACTTCTTTAATTTCCTGACGATCGTTGGAGTGCATTTGCACCATACGACCGACACGCTCTTTCTTCATTTTTACGGAGTTGTATACCGCAGTACCGCTCTCCAGCTTACCGGAGTAAACACGGAAGAAAGTCAGGGTACCAACGAAGGGGTCGGTAGCAATTTTGAACGCCAGTGCAGCGAACGGCGCGTTGTCGTCAGCTTCGCGGCTCTCAACAGTTTCGCCATCTTCCAGAGTACCTTCGATCGCCTTAACTTCAGTCGGCGCCGGCAGGTATTCGATAACTGCGTCCAGTACAGCCTGTACACCCTTGTTCTTGAACGCAGAACCGCCCAGAACCGGTACAATTTCGTTGGCCAGGGTACGCTGACGGATAGCTGCCTTGATTTCTTCTTCGGACAGCTCACCTTCTTCCAGGTATTTTTCCATCAACTCTTCGCTGGCTTCAGCGGCCGCTTCTACCAGGTACTCGCGCATTTCGTCGCACTCGTCCTGCAGCTCAGCGGGGATGTCAGCGTAGTCGAAAGTCATGCCCTGGTCGGCTTCATTCCACAGAATGGCCTTCATCTTCACCAGGTCAACAACACCCTTGAACTCGTCCTCAGAGCCGATGGTCATCTGCAGAGGGACAGCATTCGCGTTCAAGCGGTCTTTCAGCTGGCTCACAACGTTGCGGTAGTTCGCACCGGCGCGGTCCATTTTGTTTACGAATACCATGCGCGGTACTTCGTATTTGTTTGCCTGGCGCCATACGGTTTCAGTCTGAGGCTGAACACCAGAGGAGCCACACAGCACAACAACAGCACCGTCGAGTACGCGCAAGGAGCGCTCAACTTCAATAGTGAAGTCAACGTGTCCTGGGGTATCGATGATGTTTACGCGGTGCTGGTCGAACTGCTGCTGCATGCCAGACCAGAAACAGGTAGTTGCAGCAGAAGTAATGGTGATACCACGCTCCTGCTCCTGCTCCATCCAGTCCATGGTGGCAGCACCTTCGTGTACTTCACCAATTTTGTGGGATAGACCAGTGTAGAAAAGTACGCGCTCGGTAGTAGTGGTTTTACCGGCGTCTACGTGGGCACAGATACCGATGTTACGGTAACGTGCGATGGGCGTTTTACGTGCCACAGTTGTATCCTCGATATAACGGCAAAAGGCAGCCTGGAATTTTCCGTGCTGCCTTTCGGTATTAATTTCCGATGTTGGTATTCATCAGACTTAGAAGCGGTAGTGAGAGAATGCCTTGTTGGCTTCTGCCATGCGGTGTACATCTTCACGCTTCTTGACCGCGCCACCCTTGTTTTGGGCTGCATCGATCATTTCGTTGGCCAGACGCTGAGCCATAGATTTCTCACCGCGCTTACGGGAGAACTCCACCAACCAACGCATTGCCAGAGCCGTACGACGCGAGGGGCGCACTTCTACAGGCACCTGATACGTCGCACCACCAACACGGCGGGACTTTACTTCCACCATAGGCGCGATATTTTCCAAAGACTCCTCGAATACTTCGATCGGATCTTTGTTCAATTTTTCAGAAATAGTTTCAAGTGCACCGTATACGATACGCTCTGCAACTGACTTCTTGCCGCTGATCATGACGTGGTTCATGAACTTGGCCAGGGTGACGTTCCCGAACTTGGGGTCCGGTAGCACTTCGCGCTTGGCGACTACTCGTCTTCTCGGCATGGGTATTGCCTCTCTTCAGGGTTATTCTGAGACGCCGCCGTAAAACATTACAATCCGGCGAGCTCAGCCTTACTCCGGTTGGAAACCGAAACGCAAATCGTTAAAGGTGATTAACCTTTAGGACGCTTGGCGCCGTACTTAGAACGGCCCTGCTTGCGATCGTTTACGCCGGCACAGTCAAGTGCACCGCGTACAGTGTGGTAGCGCACACCCGGCAGGTCTTTTACACGACCGCCGCGAATCAGTACCACGCTGTGCTCTTGCAGGTTGTGGCCTTCACCACCGATGTACGAAGTTACTTCGTAACCGCTGGTCAGACGCACACGGCAAACCTTACGCAGTGCAGAGTTCGGCTTCTTCGGTGTAGTGGTGTACACACGAGTGCAAACTCCGCGACGCTGCGGGCTAGCCTGCAGAGCAGGAACGTCGCTTTTTTCAACTTTGCGTTTTCTCGGCTTACGAACCAACTGGTTGATCGTTGCCATTAAAAATCACTCCAAAAATAAAATGCCCCCACCTCTAACAGTGAGGGCCTATCGTCTGTGTGTATCGTCCGATCCTGGGATCAAACGGAACACCCCACATAAGCGGGGGCCGCATTCTATAAGCGACAACCCGCCTAGTCAATCGGCGACGGAAGTAAGTGCTTACATCACAGACAGTCGCCAATATCAGATCGGGCACCTGAGTGCCCCAACCTACCCCACTCCACCAACAGATAGAGTGGGATACGCCTTATTCGCCTGAGGACTTCAGTGCCTCAGTCAGAGCTGCTTCAACCTCAGCTGCGGAAGGTCCTTCACCGAAGGCCTCTTCCAACTGCAGGCTGCGCTTGCGCTTGCGCTCGCTGTGGTAAGCCAGACCGGTACCAGCCGGGATCAAGCGACCCACAACCACGTTCTCTTTCAAGCCGCGCAGGTTGTCTTCCTTACCAGTTACCGCCGCTTCGGTCAGAACGCGAGTGGTTTCCTGGAACGAAGCCGCTGACAGGAAGGACTCAGTTGCCAGGGACGCTTTGGTAATACCCAGCAGCAGGCGTTCGAACTGAGCGGGCTGCTTGTTCTCGGCACGCAGCTGTTCGTTCTCTTCGATCACGCGCTGGTATTCAACCTGGTCGCCCTTAATCAAGCTGGAATCACCCATCTCGGTGACTTCAACTTTACGCAGCATCTGACGCACGATGGTTTCGATGTGCTTATCGTTAATGCCTACACCCTGGAGGCGGTAAACCTCCTGGATCTCGTTGGTGATGTAGCGAGCCAGCTCTTCAACACCTTTCAGGCGCAGAATATCGTGCGGGTTGGACGGGCCATCGGAGATAACCTCACCCTTCTCTACGGTTTCACCTTCGAACACGGTCAGCTGGCGGTGCTTTGGAATCAGAACCTCGTAGTGGTCCTTACCATTGGCCAGCGGCTTGCCGTCGCGCGGAGTAATCTGCAGACGAACCTTGCCTTTGGTCTCCTTACCGAAGGAAACGGTACCGGAGATTTCCGCCAGAATGGACGGCTCTTTCGGCTTACGCGCTTCAAACAGGTCGGCAACGCGGGGCAGACCACCGGTGATATCCTTGGTACCGCCGGATTCCTGCGGAATACGTGCAATTACGTCACCCACGTTCACCTGCTTGCCTTCAGCCAGGCTGAGGATCGCGCGCGGCGGCAAGGCGTAGTGCGCAGGCGCATTACTGTTCGCCAGAGTCAGCTCTTCACCATTCTCATCCAGCAGGGTTACCGCTGGGCGCAGGTCTTTACCCGCAGCCGGGCGCTCGGCCGGATCGATAATCTCGATAGAGGACAGGCCGGTGATATCGTCGGTCTGCTTGCGGATGGAGAGTCCTTCTTCCATACCGGACAGTTTCACCCAACCGGCAACCTCGGTGATGATCGGGTGGGTATGCGGGTCCCACTTGGCCACGATCTGGCCACCGTCTACCTCGGCACCTTCGTAGACGCTGATCACAGCACCGTAAGGCAGCTTGTAGCGCTCGCGTTCGCGACCGGCGCTGTCGGCAATCGCCAGCTCACCGGAACGGGACACGGCTACCAGAGTGCCAACTTCGGTCTTAACCGTCTTAACATTGTGCAGACGTACGGTACCGCCCTGCTTCACCTGGATGCTGTCCGCAGCGGAGGCACGGCTTGCAGCACCACCGATGTGGAAGGTACGCATGGTCAGCTGGGTGCCCGGCTCACCGATGGACTGTGCGGCAACAACGCCCACAGACTCACCCGGGTTGGCGCGGTGGCCACGGGCCAGGTCGCGGCCGTAACACTGGGCACAGATACCGTGTGCAGTCTCACAGGTGATCGGAGAGCGAACCAGAACCTCATCGATGCCCATGGCTTCGATGCGCTCTACCCACTTCTCGTCGATCATAGTGCCGGCAGAAACGGCGATTTCGTCACTGCCTGGCTTCAGTACATCGCGGGCCACTACACGACCGAGGATACGGTCACCGAGAGATTCGATAACATCACCGCCCTCGATTACCGGCGCCATGGTCAGACCGTCGTCGGTGCCACAATCCAGCTCGGTAATTACCACGTCCTGGGCCACGTCAACCAGACGGCGGGTCAGGTAACCGGAGTTAGCGGTTTTCAGTGCGGTATCCGCCAGACCTTTACGAGCACCGTGGGTCGAGATGAAGTACTGCTGTACAGTCAGGCCTTCACGGAAGTTTGCCGTAATGGCGTTCTCGATAATGGAGCCATCCGGACGGGCCATCAGACCACGCATACCAGCGAGCTGACGGATCTGAGCTTCAGAACCACGAGCACCGGAGTCTGCGTACATATATACAGAGTTGAAGGAGTCCTGCTTGGTCTCGTTGCCCTCGCGGTCGATCACCTTCTCTTTCTTGATACCGGCCATCATCGCCTGGGTTACCTTGTCGTTGGTGCGGGACCAAACGTCGATAACCTTGTTGTACTTCTCACCCTGGGTTACCAGGCCGGAAGCAAACTGGCTTTCAATCTCTTTCACTTCCGCTTCAGCGGCATCGATCAGTTCAGCTTTCTCAGCCGGAATCTCAAAGTCGTTCACACCAATGGAGGAACCGGACTTGGTAGAGAAGTCGAAACCGGTGTACATCAGCTGGTCGGCAAAAATAACCGTCGCCTTCAGGCCTACCTTGCGGTAGCACTCGTTCAGGGCGCGGGAGATCGCCTTTTTCTTCATCGGCTGGTTGACGTGCGCAAACGGCAGGCCTTCCGGCACGATATTCCACAGCAGCGCGCGGCCTACAGTGGTGTCCTGAATGGAGATAGTCTCGTGCTTCTCACCGTCTTCGCCGACGATATTTTCGCGGATACGCACCTTGATCTTCGCTTGCAGACCAACCTGCTTGGCGTAGAAAGCACGGCTCACTTCTTTGATATCGGAGAAGAACATGCCTTCGCCTTTATCGTTAACGCGCTCACGGGTCATCCAGTACAGACCCAGTACCACGTCCTGGGACGGTACGATGATCGGCTCACCGTTGGCAGGCGACAGGATGTTGTTGGTGGACATCATCAGCGCGCGGGATTCCAGCTGCGCTTCGATCGTCAGCGGTACGTGTACCGCCATCTGGTCACCGTCGAAGTCGGCGTTATAGGCCGCACAAACCAGCGGGTGCAGCTGGATTGCCTTACCTTCAATCAGTACCGGTTCAAACGCCTGGATACCCAGACGGTGAAGGGTCGGTGCACGGTTAAGCAGTACCGGGTGCTCGCGGATCACTTCGTCGAGGATATCCCAAACGACAGCTTCCTCGCGTTCAACCATCTTCTTGGCAGCTTTGATCGTAGTGGCCAGGCCACGGGATTCCAGCTTGCCAAAGATAAACGGCTTAAACAGTTCCAGTGCCATCTTCTTGGGCAGACCACACTGATGCAGACGCAGGGTCGGACCTACCACGATCACGGAACGACCGGAGTAGTCAACACGCTTACCCAGCAGGTTCTGACGGAAACGACCCTGCTTACCTTTAATCATGTCAGCCAGGGACTTCAGCGGGCGCTTGTTGGAGCCGGTGATGGCGCGACCACGACGGCCGTTATCCAGCAGTGCGTCAACAGATTCCTGCAGCATGCGCTTTTCGTTGCGCACGATAATGTCCGGCGCGTTCAGCTCAAGTAGACGCTTCAGACGGTTGTTACGGTTGATCACACGACGGTAGAGGTCGTTCAGATCGGAGGTCGCGAAACGACCGCCATCTAGCGGTACCAGCGGGCGCAGATCCGGCGGCAGAACCGGCAGAGCCTTCATCACCATCCACTCCGGGTTGTTGCCGGACTTGTAGAAGGCTTCCAGCAGCTTCAGGCGCTTGGACAGTTTCTTGATCTTGGTTTCGGAGTTGGTCGCAGGGATCTCTTCACGCAGGCGCTGGATTTCCGCTGGCAGCTCGATGTCCGCCATCAGCTCCTGGATCGCCTCTGCACCCATCTTCGCTTCAAACTCGTCGGCGAACTCTTCCATCGCCTCAAAGTACTGCTCGTCATTCAGCAGCTGGCCGCGCTCCAGGGTGGTCATACCCGGCTCGGTAACCACGTAAGATTCGAAGTACAGCACGCGCTCGATATCGCGCAGGGTCATGTCCAGCAGCAGGCCGATACGGGACGGCAGGGACTTCAGGAACCAGATGTGTGCAACCGGGCTGGCCAGCTCGATGTGACCCATGCGCTCACGGCGAACCTTGGCCTTGGTCACTTCAACGCCACACTTCTCACAGATAATGCCGCGGTGCTTCATGCGCTTGTACTTACCGCACAGGCACTCGTAGTCTTTTACCGGGCCAAAGATCTTGGCACAGAACAAGCCTTCACGCTCAGGCTTGAAGGTACGGTAGTTGATGGTCTCCGGCTTTTTCACTTCGCCGTAGGACCAGGAGCGAATCATGTCCGGTGATGCCAGACCGATACGAATCGCATCAAACTCTTCCAGCTGCTCCTGGGACTTCACCAGATTTAATAAATCTTTCAAGGCCTTTCCTCCACTAGGGGGTAGTCAACCCGGCACTCGCACTAGCCGCCGGGCTAGCCAGCTGCCCCACTGCTTCGAGGGGCGCTGGCACTTGTCTCATTTCACCTGCCAACAGGCTTCGGTACGGGTTCGGATTTACTCGTGCTCAAGCTCGAAGTTCATACCGAGAGAGCGGATTTCCTTAACCAGTACGTTGAAGGATTCCGGCATGCCCGGCTCCATGCGGTGGTCGGAGTCCACGATGTTCTTGTACATCTTGGTACGGCCTTCCACGTCATCGGATTTAACCGTAAGCATTTCCTGCAGGGTATATGCTGCGCCGTAAGCTTCCAGCGCCCACACTTCCATCTCCCCGAAACGCTGACCACCGAACTGGGCTTTACCGCCCAGCGGCTGCTGGGTTACCAGGCTGTAGGAACCGGTAGAACGCGCGTGCATTTTGTCGTCTACCAAGTGGTTCAGCTTCAGCATGTACATGTAGCCCACAGTTACCGGACGCTCGAAAGCATCGCCGGTGCGGCCGTCGTGCAGGGTGATCTGACCGGAGTCCGGGATATCGGCAAGACGCAGCAGCTGCTTGATCTCACTTTCATCGGCACCGTCAAATACCGGGGTCGCCATAGGTACACCGCGACGCAGGTTTTGCGCCATGGTCATGACTTCCTCATCGGAGAACTCGTCGAGTTCTTCCTTGCGTCCGCCAGTGGAGTTGTAGACCTCTTCCAGGAATCCGCGCACCTTGGCGATTTCCTGCTGCTCCTTGATCATCTTGTCGACTTTAACGCCGAGGCCTTTAGCGGCCATGCCCAAGTGCATTTCCAGAACCTGACCAACGTTCATCCGCGAGGGAACGCCCAGCGGGTTCAGGACGATATCTACCGGCTCACCGTTTTGGTCATAAGGCATGTCCTCAACGGGCTTGATTACGGAGATAACACCTTTGTTACCGTGACGACCGGCCATCTTGTCGCCCGGCTGGATGCGGCGTTTGATCGCCAGGTAAACCTTAACGATTTTCAGCACGCCCGGAGCCAGATCATCGCCGGACTCCAGTTTCTTCTTCTTGTCTTCGAAGGCTTCGTCGAGCAGCTTGCGACGCTCTTTCAGCTGAGCTTCCGCTTTTTCCAGCTGATCG
Organism: Microbulbifer maximicatervae (SeqCode); assembly: GCF_052467225.1. Classification (NCBI taxonomy): domain Bacteria; kingdom Pseudomonadati; phylum Pseudomonadota; class Gammaproteobacteria; order Cellvibrionales; family Microbulbiferaceae; genus Microbulbifer; species Microbulbifer maximicatervae (SeqCode). Next base: position 5,053,673 of record NZ_CP174303.1, read on the forward strand.
TTCAGGCTGTCGTCTTCCATACGCAGCTTGAACCAGTCTTCGCGCGGCAGAGCGGCGAGGACTTCAGCGGTCATCTCATCGCCCTTCTTAACGCCCTTACCACCGGCGGCCTTTTGGCCCAGCAGAGCCTGTTGCAGACGCTCGAAGGTCGCACCTTCTACAATGCGATATTCCTCGTTCAGATCCTTGCGGACCTCGTCCAGCTGTGACTTCTCGATATCGAGGGAGCGCTGGTCTTTCTGCAGGCCGTCGCGGGTAAATACCTGAACGTCGATCACGGTACCGCGGGTGCCACTGGGCGCACGCAGGGAAGTGTCCTTAACGTCGGAAGCTTTCTCCCCGAAGATTGCGCGCAGCAGTTTTTCTTCTGGAGTCAGCTGGGCTTCGCCCTTCGGAGTGACCTTACCTACCAGGATATCGCCAGCGCCTACTTCTGCACCGATGTATACGATGCCGGACTCGTCCAGCTTATTCAGGGCAGATTCGCCCACATTGGGGATATCCGCAGTAATTTCCTCACTGCCCAGCTTGGTATCGCGGGCAATACAGGTCAGCTCCTGAATGTGGATGGTGGTGAAGCGGTCTTCCTGTACAACGCGCTCACTGATGAGGATGGAGTCCTCAAAGTTGTAACCATTCCAGGGCATAAATGCGATGCGCATATTCTGGCCCAGAGCCAGCTCACCCAGGTCTACAGAGGGACCATCGGCGAGGATATCGCCACGGACTACACGATCACCGGTATTAACGATCGGGCGCTGGTTGATACAGGTATTCTGGTTGGAGCGGATGTATTTGGTCAGGTTGTAGATATCCACACCTGCATCACCAGCTTCCACCTCAGCGTCGGCCACGCGAACAACCACACGGCTGGAATCAACGCGCTCAATAATGCCGCCGCGCTTGGCAACCACACACACGCCGGAGTCGCGCGCTACAGTGCGCTCCATACCGGTGCCCACCAACGGCTTTTCAGCGCGCAGGGTCGGTACCGCCTGACGTTGCATGTTCGATCCCATCAATGCACGGTTGGCGTCATCGTGCTCGAGGAATGGAATCATCGCCGCAGCTACGGAAACCACCTGCTTGGCGGAAACATCCATATACTGGATTTCGCCCGGTGCTTTCAGGGTAAATTCGCCCTGGTGACGCACGCTGATCAGGTCATCAACAAAGTTGCCGTTGTCATCTACTTCCGCAGACGCCTGGGCAATAATGAAGTTGGCTTCATTGATCGCGGACAGGTACGCAATTTCATCAGTTACCTTGCCATCGACCACTTTGCGGTAGGCGCTCTCGAGGAAACCGTAATGGTTGGCGCGGGCGTAAGTGGCCAGGGAGTTAATCAGACCGATGTTCGGTCCTTCCGGCGTCTCAATCGGACATACGCGGCCGTAGTGAGTCGGGTGCACGTCGCGCACCTCAAAGCCAGCGCGCTCACGGGTCAAACCACCCGGGCCGAGGGCGGAAACACGACGCTTGTGAGTCACTTCCGACAGCGGGTTGTTCTGGTCCATAAACTGGGACAGCTGCGAGGAACCGAAGAATTCCTTCACGGCAGCGGCAACCGGCTTGGCATTGATCAGGTCCTGAGGCATCAGGCCTTCGGACTCCGCCATGGACAGGCGCTCTTTAACAGCGCGCTCTACACGTACCAGGCCAACGCGGAACTGGTTTTCAGCCATTTCGCCTACGGAACGCACGCGACGGTTACCCAGGTGATCGATATCGTCGACCATGCCCTGACCGTTGCGGATATCGATCAGAGTCTTCAGAACTTCGACGATATCTTCTTTGCTCAGAGTGCCGGGGCCAGTTTCGTCTTCGCGACCCAGGCGTCGGTTGAACTTCATGCGGCCAACAGCGGACAGGTCGTAACGCTCGTCGGTAAAGAACAAGTTCTCGAACAGCGCTTCTGCGGACTCCTTGGTGGGCGGTTCGCCCGGGCGCATCATACGGTAGATCTCTACCAGCGCTTCCAACACAGTGCGAGAAGGCTCTGCACGCAGGGTGTCGGAGATAAACGGACCGCGATCCAGGTCGTTGGTGTACAGGGTTTGGAAACTCTTAACGTTCAGTACACGCAGCTTGGCGATTACTTCATCAGTAATCTCGGTGTTACAGTCGATCGCGATCTCACCGGTGGACTCATCGATGATGTCGTTCGCCAGTACACGGCCAAACAGGTACTCGAGCGGTGCTTCCAGCTTTTCTACGCCGGCCTTTTCCAACTGGCGGATATGACGCGGGGTAATACGGCGACCCTCTTCGACAATCACCTTGCCCTGGCCGTCTTTGATGTCAAAAGAAGCAACATCACCGCGCAGGCGAGACGGAATCAGCTCCAGGCTGACACGGTCTTCCAACAGCTCAAAGGTGCTGGTCTCGAAGAACATTTCCAGCATTTCCTGGGAGGTGTAACCCAGGGCACGCAGCAGAATAGTCGCTGGCAATTTACGGCGACGATCGATACGCACAAACACCAGGTCTTTCGGATCGAACTCGAAGTCCAGCCATGAGCCACGGTAGGGGATGACACGCGCGGCGTACAACAGCTTACCGGAAGAGTGAGTCTTGCCTTTGTCGTGATCGAAGAATACACCCGGGGAACGGTGCAGCTGGGATACGATAACGCGCTCGGTACCATTGATTACGAAGGTACCGTTGTCGGTCATGAGCGGAATCTCGCCCATGTAAACTTCCTGCTCTTTAATGTCCTTAATGGACTTATTCGCAGATTCTTTATCGTAAATAATCAGACGCACGCGCACGCGCAGCGGACATGCATAGGTAACGCCGCGCAGGGTACATTCCTTAACGTCAAAAGCGGGCTTACCCAGCGTATAACTTACGTACTCCAGGGCGGCATTGCCGGAATAGCTGACAATCGGAAATACAGATTTAAACGCCGCTTGCAGGCCAACGTCCATACGGTCGTCGGGGCGCTTGTCGGCCTGTGTAAAGTTGCGATAAGAATCGAGCTGTATCGCAAGCAGAAAGGGCACATCCATGACCTTAGGCAGTTTGCCAAAATCCTTGCGGATACGTTTTTTCTCAGTATATGAGTAAGCCATTCAAATTCCCCAGCTTGATCAGTGACAAGACTTCGTGGGACTCCAGTCCAGAGCCCCTCCGGGCGAGAAGCCTCTGGTCAATGCAACTTGCCTGCACTGGCCAGAAACCTCTCCGCTTGCTTTTGGGTAGCGCTACTGCGCTATGGTTAAATGAGGTTTGCCACGGTTTTTAAATCCCGCCGGCACCGGTAAAAACCTCAGTACCGCAAACGGCAAAAAGGCCGGCGGACAAAAGTCCACCAGCCTTACCGCTACCCGCCGCTTTACGCGACAGCTAGCGGGAGACGCAAGAACCGAATTACTTCAGTTCTACAACTGCGCCAGCTTCTTCCAGCTCTTTCTTAGCTGCTTCAGCTTCGTCTTTGCTTACGCCTTCTTTCAGCGGGCTCGGAGCGCCGTCTACCAGACCTTTAGCTTCTTTCAAGCCCAGGCCAGTGATGCCGCGAACAACTTTGATCACGTTCACTTTCTTGTCGCCTGGGGAAGTCAGGATTACGTCGAAAGAGTCTTTCTCTTCAGCGGCAGCTTCGCCACCAGCTGGGCCAGCTACAACTGCTGCAGCAGCAGTTACGCCGAATTTCTCTTCCATTGCTTCGATCAGCTCAACAACATCCTTAACGGACATTTCGGCAACAGCATTGATGATATCTTCTTTAGTCAGAGACATGATTCAGTACCTGAATTGGTTTGAGCAGTAGCTGCTCGTATTTCGTTTTGAAACTGCGATTCGCTCTAGCGAAAAAATTACGCAGCTTCCTGCTCTTTTTGGTCGCGAACGGCCGCAATAGTGCGAACCAGCTTGCCAGCAGATGCTTCTTTCAACACGCTCATCAGCTTGGCGATCGCCTCGTCGTAAGTCGGCAGGCTTGCCAACAATGCGACGTCGGTGATCGCGCCTTCGAAGGCAGCACCTTTCAGTTCCAGCTTGTCATTGCCTTTAGCGAACTGGCTCAGGATGCGCGCGCCGGCACCTGGGTGTTCGTTAGAGAATGCAATGATGCTAGGACCTACGAATTTGTCAGTCAGACATTCGTATTCGGTACCTGCCAGAGCGCGACGCGCCAGAGTGTTGCGGACGACTTTCAACCAAACGCCGTTCTCGCGAGCCTCTTTGCGCAGAGTGGTCATGTCATTCACGGTTACGCCGCGGGAATCCGCAACAACCGCAGACAGAGCACCTTCAGCAGCTTGCTGGACATCTGCGACAATCGCTTTCTTGTCTTCGAGTCCAATAGCCATAGTGTCAC